>JAYPPR010000010.1:0-14550 GCA_038131595.1 Gammaproteobacteria bacterium | reverse complement strand
AATTTCGCCCAGAGCCCTGCTTTACACCGAAATGGTGACCACCGGTGCCCTTTTAAATAACGACCCTGACCGCTTTTTAGAGCATCGGGCCGATGAGCCCGCTGCCCTTCAATTGGGCGGCAATGAGCCCATGGCACTCGCCCGCTGCGCAAAATTAGCCGAAACCTTTGGTTACCAAGAAGTGAACATGAACGTGGGGTGCCCGAGCGACCGCGTTCAAGAAGGCGGCATCGGTGCTTGCTTGATGGCAACCCCTCACCTCGTCGCAGACTGCTTCCAAGCGATGAGCGAAGTAACGTCACTCCCTGTCACCATCAAATCTCGCATCGGCATTGATGATCAAGACAGTTATGACGACTTTCACACATTCATTAGCACGCTCTATGACGCGGGCTGCAGGGATTTCATTGTTCACGCTCGAAAAGCCGTACTGAAAGGATTGTCGCCCAAGGAAAATCGTGAAATCCCGCCACTGAAATACGACTTCGTGTATCGCATCGCGACTGCCTTCCCGGACGCCCGTTTTACAATAAATGGCGGACTCAAAACCGTTGAGGAGACCAAGGAAGCCTTGTCACACTTGCCTGCGGCCATGCTGGGCCGAGCCATCTATGACAACCCATGGACCTTGAATGCACTTGACCATGCCCTCTTTGGTGATCCGATCTCCGATCGCGCGCGCATCATTGAGCAGTATCGCGCCTATCTTGAGGAAGAACTCGACAAAGGGACCCGGCTCAAACACATGACCCGGCACCTGCTGACCTTATTCCAAGGAAAGCCAGGCGCGCGGGCCTACCGGCGCTATCTCAGCACACATATGTACGAAGAACTTGCAGGCATTGAGGTGTTCGATCAAGCCTGTGCACTCGTACAAACAGACGAGCAATTAACCGGATAATCAATAAGGGAAGCCCATGTTTAATCGTGTTGTGGATTGGTTTACGTCCAATAGCCCCGACCATCAGCCCGAAGCGAGCCATGAGGGAGATCTCGCGCTTGCCACCGCAGCGCTCATGATGGAAGTGGCTCGGGCAGATCAAGCATTCGAGGCGAGCGAAGCGGAAGCCATGCTCCAGCAGCTGGGAAAACGACTGGAGCTTGACGAAGCTGCGGTTAGCGACCTGGTCGAACTCGCAAAAGATACCAGCGAAGAAGCCCACGACCTCTATGCCTTTACGGAAGTGATTAACGCGCGGTACAGCTACAGCGAGAAGAAGCAGCTAATCATGGACCTGTGGAATGTAGCTCTTGCTGATGAGAGCATTGATGCAAACGAGGATCACATCATCCGCCGAATCGCGGGCTTAATGAATGTCGACCACTCGGATGTACTGCACGCTCGAGCAAAAGCGAGAGCCAACTAGGCGATCAACGCCGGCGCTTATCACACTGGTGGCAGTGACCCCGCCGATCTAGAGCAGAAGCCACACTTTAGGTAGCAGAGCGAGGTTTACGTAACAGGGCGATCCAGCGAGGAAGCCCATTCCTCCGGCATCTACTCGATAGTTTCTTACTTATTTTCTTATTTGAAATAGCGTTCGAAAGCGCGCTAACTGCAGCAAACGTGGGGCATCTAGTTGCGCATGGCTTGGGCCAATGCCTGCTCCAGTCGCTTGGTTGAGACTGGTACTTTCGTTCGTATCTTCTGTGCGAAGAGCGATATCCGATACTCTTGTATCAGCCCTCAAACTCACTCACGGCATCGCTAGTAAGGCCAGCCTCATTCAGCTTAGCCTCAAACCGCTTCACCTCGAGCTGCGCTGCGCGATCCTTGTCAAGCCGACCCTGCAACTTATCAAGGCGAACGCCAATACCCTCTAGATACCGGTCATATTCCATCAGCCACTTAGGCGGCGTATTCACTACAAACCCTGCCCTGAAGAGCCATGCCAAATGCGCGCGGATGTCTTGAAAAGCCTCCTCAAAGGCGGGCGCCGCCATGCTGGCCATTCTTTCTTCAACCGCGTTCGCGCGCTTTAGCGCCGAGAGCAGCGTAGCGACCATTTTCTGCCCGGCGTCGAAGAGTTGGCCGCGCTGATCAACGCGCGCAGAGAATGCGGCGGCATCGCGCACCTCGGCTTGCCCATCGACCAGCGTCAACCGGAAGGTCGCCTGGATAACCGCGTCCACGAGTGACGCGCCCTCTCCTCGCGAGCTGTAGTAAACGCCCAGCATGGATAAGTCAGTCAGCTTTTTTGCCAGATACTTGTCTTGATCCTTAAGACGCAGCCTTAACAAGCGAATGACGCCTTGGCGGTGAGACAACGCTGCCTCATGCGCGTTCTCAAACACCTTCATTCCAACCGACACCGATTCATCTACGAGGCCAGGGAATCCTCTTAGCTTGATCCCGTTTTGCTCGAAGCTGACCGATTCGGGTATCTCGCCAAATTCCCAGTCAGTACAACCCGAACGCTCAAGGTCGTGTTGATACCCTTGCCCCGTTTTCGTCTGGCGATGCTGTTCAAAGAGCGCATCAAGATCCCGCCCAGCCGCGACGAGCTTGCCTTCATCATCAACGAGCCGCACCAGCATCGACAGATGCTTATCGAGATGATCGACCTGAAAGTCACTGACTTCGATTTTCACCGCAGAGCGACGGAACAGTTGCCTGGCTAGCGCTTCTTTCAACGTTCCTTGGGACTGATCCAACGCCGGCAATATCTCTTCAACCACCTGCGGCGCAGGAACAAAGTTGCGTCTCAACGACTTCGGTAATGAGCGAATCAGCGCTAGGCATTTTTCACCAATAAGACCAGGCACCAACCAATCCAACTGTTCCTTGGAAACCTGATTAAGGAGCGCGAGCGGAATATCGACCGAGACACCATCAGAATCAGCGGTTGGGTCAAATTCATAATTGAGCGGTAGCGCATTCTCGCCAACCTGAACACTGTCGGGAAATGCCTCCGCCGAGACGGATGCCGCTCGGCGCATGATGTCTTTGCGATCAAAGCGTAATGCCGCGTCTAACGCTTATCTCGCTTCAAGTAAGTTTTGAGATCAGTCTCGGTCAGGACCTGTGTCGGCAAGCGCTCATGATAGAAGTCGAATATCCAGCGACTCTCAACCAACAAATCCCGTTTTCTTGCCTTGGCTTCCAGCGCCTCAACCGCGTCCAATTCGCGCTGGTTATGCTCCAAAAGGGGTAACGGCCCTCAATCGACCGCTCCACTAGTCCACCGTGAATGAAATGCTCTCTTGCCTCGACAGGATTGATCTCGGAATAGTCTCGAAGCCTTCGCTTCACGATCACCACGCCATAAAGCGTCACTTCCTCATAGCACAGTACTTGCCCGCGCTTGGGGTCGAAAAAGGGTCGAAGTAACGGCGCTTGATGAGATGCGCTGCTGCCTCTTCAATCCATTCCGGTTCAACTTGTGCGACGGTACGCGCGAATAGCCGCGACGTTTCAACCAGCGAGCCCGCCATGATCCACCGAGGTTTACGCTTGGCGAGCGAGGATCCTGGAAATATCGTGTACCTTCGATTGCGGGCGCCGAGATAGTCCCCTTCACTTGATCGCTCGGCCACTTGTGTGACGTAACCGGCGAGCAGTGCTCTGTGAACGTCGCGCTCGTCCGCCGCGTTGCGATTCATCTTAAGCCCCAGCTCTCGGCACGCATGGATCAACTGGGTGTGCAGGTCCCGCCACTCGCGCATCCTCAAATACGACAAAAACCGCGCTTTGCAGAACTTCCGGACTTGCGACTGGGTCTGTTCCTGCCTCACCGCCTCAAACGCCTGCCAAAGCGACAGGTAATCGCTAAAGTCGGATCGCTCGTGATTCCACTGTCGATGCTGCTCGTCAGCTTGCTGCTCAGATTGCTGCGGCCTTTCCCTCGGGTCTTGAATAGAGAGTCCGCTCACAATCACTACAATTTCTTTCAGTGCCCCAAATCTCGCAGCCTCAATCATGATTCGCGCAAGTCTCGGGTCGACGGGCAGCCTCGCCACCTGCCGGCCAACTTTCGTAAGCTGACGCTGATCATCGATGGCTCCAAGCTCTTTTAAGAGCTGAAAACCATCCGCGATCTGTCGCTGCTCAGGGCGCTCGATAAAAGGGAACTTCGCGGGATCGCCAAGTTTCAAAGACAACATCCGAAGTAGGACCGCTGCAAGGTGAGTTCGAAGGATCTCGGGCGTCGTAAACTCGGCCCTCGAATCAAAATCCTGCTCATCATAAAGGCGAAAACACACGCCATCCGCCACCCGGCCGCTTCTCCCAGCCCGCTGATTGGCGCTGGCTTGCGAAATCGCTTCGATGGGCAGCCGCTGCACTTTCGATGCAACGCTATAGCGAGAAATTCGCGCAGTGCCAGGATCAATCACATAGCGAACACCCGGAACCGTTAAGGAGGTTTCAGCCACGTTGGTCGCCAAAATGACCCGGAACTGCTGAAGTCGACCGAACACTTTATTTTGCTCAGCATTAGTCAACCGCGCATAGAGCGGCAATATTTCGGCTTCACCGCGCCATTTCCTCCGGAGCGCCTGCGCCACTTCTCTAATTTCTCGCTCACCGGGAGAAAGATCAGTGCCGCGCCTGGCCCACGCTGACCCTTCTCGAGCTTTAGTGCTTCATCCAAGCAATCCATGATGCCTGCATGGAGCGCATCCATGTCGCCGCGCTTTGATGTCTCAGCGAGGGGCCGGTACCGCATTTCAACGGGGTAGGTCCGTCCAGACACTTCAATGACTGGGGCGTTACCAAAATGCTTTGAAAAACGCTCAACATCGATGGTGGCGGACGTGATGATGACCTTCAGGTCAGGCCGCTTTGGCAATATCCGCTTGATATAACCCAGCAAAAGTCGATGTTCAGACTTCGCTCATGGGCTTCATCGATGATGAGCGTGTCGTATTGCTCAAGAAACCGGTCACTCTGGGTCTCAGCGAGCAAAATGCCGTCGGTCATCACCTTGATAAGCGTCGTGTCGCGGGTTTGATCACCGAAGCGAACCTCAAAACCAACGGTATCTCCAAGGGGACGCCTAACTCCTCTGCAAGTCGCCCGGCCACTGTTCTCGCGGCCACTCGGCGCGGCTGGGTGTGTCCAATGGTGCCGTAAATCCCACGGCCAAGATTGAGGCACATTTTAGGCAACTGCGTGGTTTTTCCAGACCCAGTCTCACCCGCAATGATGACCACCTGGTTTGCTTTGATCGTCTCGGTGATGGTTTCTAGGTGCTGACTCACCGGCAGCGCATCGGGAAAGAGACGCGAGGCACCAAAGCTTGCCTCGCCATGACCATGGCTTGAGATTCAGCGAGTAGTCGCTCGGCTGAGCCGCCTCGCCCACGACCAGAGGCAAGCTTGGTTAGCTTGAATCGATGGCGGATCATGGCCGCCTCAAGATCGGACTTTCTGAGGCGGCGCTGCGATTGAGAAGCCATTCGGCTTTACCTCAGCTCTGCTTCGCGCCGAACGCCTCTTGGTTAACTAGCCGTGGAAGCGGGCGCCGTCGTCTACTTGGATAAGTAGTTCATTCCTTCTTCGATACCGCGGATCGTGAGTGGGAACATCTGATCGTCAACTAGTTTCTTCGTGAGACCGACCGATGTTGAGTACTCCCAGGTATCTTGAGGGGTTGGGTTAATCCAGATCACCTTGTCAAAGGTATCGAGTACGCGCTGCATCCAAATGGCGCCCGCTTCCTCGTTCCAGTGCTCCACACTGCCCCCTGAATGCGTGATCTCATAGGGCGCCATGGTCGCGTCACCTACGAAAATAACTTTGTAGTCATGCTGGTAGCGGTTGAGGATATCGAACGTATCGATTCGCTCATTCATGCGGCGCTTGTGTTCTTTCCAAACACCGTCGTAGATAAAGTTATGGAAGTAATACGTCTCTAAGTGCTTGAACTCGGATCGCGCCGCTGAGAACAATTCCTCACAGACGCGAACGTGGGCATCCATTGATCCCCCGTTATCCAAAAAGAGAAGCACTTTGACCGTGTTGCGCCGCTCAGGTCGCATAATGATATCGAGCAGGCCGCCGTTCTTGGCTGTCTTGCGAATCGTGTTGTCGATATCAAATTCATCATCTGCGCCCGTCCGCGCGAGCTTTCTTAACCGACGAAGGGAGATTTTGAGGCCGCGCGTGCCAAGTTCGACGTTATCGTCATAGGCCTTGTAGTCGCGCTTATCCCACTGGCGCTTCCCGCGACGCTTCTTGCCTTTGCGATCATCGCCCTCTTCGCCTTTGCCGTTTCGACCCTTGCCTTCTTTATCTTTTTGTCACCCTCGCCGCGAGCTGCTTTCAACCTCGCGCTTAAACGCCTCAATCAACTTCTCAAGACCGCCCAAGTCCTGAATTTTCTCGAGTTCTTCCTCAGACAGGATTTTTCAAATTCGCGGCGCAAATACTCGTCCGGAATCAAAGCCGCTAGCAGACCAGATAAATCATCTAACCCTTTGAAGTAGGTGCTAAACGCGCGGTCAAACTTGTCAAAGTGCCTCTCATCTTTGACGAGTGCCATCCTGCTCAGGTAGTAGAACTCATCAATGTCCGCGTAGACCAAGCCTTCTTTTAAAACTTCGAGCAACTGAAGCAGCTCGGTGATCGACACCGGGATGCGCGCCTTCTTCAGTTCATAAAAGAAATTAATCAGCATGCTGACTTCCTTGTTTCTCGAGTGACACGGTGTACAGAGCTATTGACGGTTAAACCTTAAGACTGACCACCAGAGTTACCTGATTGTCTACGATTCATAAAGGCTAATCGTTCAAGCAACTGTACGTCCTGCTCGTTCTTAACAAGCGCTCCGTAGAGCGGCGGAATGGCTTTGGTCGTGTCACGATTCGTCAAGATTTCCTCAGGGATATCATCTGCCATGAGCAGTTTCAGCCAATCGATCAGTTCAGAAGTAGACGGCTTCTTCTTGAGGCCGGGCACCTTTCGAACATCAAAGAAAATCTCGAGCGCTTCTTTAACCAGGTCTTGCTTGATCGCTGGGTAATGCACATCAACGATTTCCTGCATGGTTTCACGGTCAGGGAAGTTAATGTAGTGGAAGAAGCAGCGACGCAAAAAGGCATCGGGCAATTCTTTCTCGTTATTTGAGGTAATGATCACGATCGGACGAATCTTCGCTTTGACCATCTCGCCAGTCTCGTAGACAAAGAATTCCATCTTGTCGAGTTCTTGAAGCAGGTCATTGGGGAACTCAATGTCGGCTTTGTCGATCTCATCAATCAGCAATACCACTTTTTGGTCGGCTTCAAACGCTTCCCACAGCTTGCCTTTCTCGATGTAGTTACGGATATCGTGAACACGATCGTCACCGAGCTGAGAATCGCGCAAGCGCGATACCGCGTCATATTCGTAGAGGCCCTGCTGGGCTTTCCGTGGTCGATTTGATATTCCAAGCGATGATGGGCATGTCCAACGACTTGGCCACTTCCTCGGCAAGCATGGTCTTACCGGTGCCTGGCTCACCCTTAATGAGCAGTGGTCGCTCTGGCGTGACTGCGGCGTTCACGGCCATTTGTAATTCATCGGTGGCAATGTAGGTATTAGTACTCGAAAATTTCATATGACAAACGGCTTCCTGAATCGAACGAATTGATGAGCCAGCGATGGTGAATCGCCATGAGGCCCCTACTTTAAGTGCACTAGATCTGCATGGCAAGCAAGCCCCGTGGCGCTCCCCGCGGGGTCTCTGTGACGGTCAGTGACGACTATTCACCAGAGTCTAGCGCGTTTAATTGACGCTCGCGCTTTGATCGGCGCAGTGCCATGGTCATCACAAACAGCAGCATCACCCCATAGGCGATTGCGAGCACTAACCTCCTTCCAGCGTGTTACCACCGCCTTTTAGCAGCAGGTCCATCGCGAGCACTAGCACTGCTGGCGCCATATGACCTGGATAATCTGCCAGCGTCCACGGCGTGAATGCGATAACGGCATAGCTCCCCAGCAACCAGTAGCGAGCCACCCAAGACAAACGAGCGAATGCCAACCAGAGCAACCGCCTAACCCTGCACCCGCAACCAGGTAGGTGGCCCAAGCCAGCGGATATTGCCAAGATTCCATATACGCTTCCTTCGTTCTAGGCTGTGGCAGCCTCTTCAGACCGCTCTAGTTGATGGTCCTGCTCAAAGCCCCTACTCGGGTGCTCAGGGTAACCCCTTTCGTTTGCGCCGGGTTTGTCAGTAACGTAGTCACTAGTATGCCTTGCCAACGCTCAACTCAGCGTTTCTAGCATGCTTCTAATGATCACTCCGTTTTCCCTACTCGTTACCAGGCCAGTGGACGTTTTGGCATACCGCAAAACCCTCGAGCGGTTGAGTCTCAAGCCTTGCCATTAAACCTAACCCAGTCGATCAGCCGCCACTCCAAATCGTCCTCATGAACAGACGCTTCAGAAACGACTCGCCCGCGCACCGAGATCCCAGCGTCATGAACGCTATCGCTATTGCCAGTCACCAGCGGATGCCAATCCGGCAACGGCTTCCCCTCGTGCAGCAATCGGTACGCACAGGTGTCGGGCATAAATCCAATGTCATCGAGATTGTTGGCATTGAGCGACACGCAGGTTGGCACTCTGATGCTTCGATGCTTGTAGTCACCACAGGTGCACGCCTGATCATCCAGCAGATCGCACACCACATCGGTGAAGCATATCTCTCCGGTATCTTCATCTTCCAATTTGACCAGACAACAGCGGGCGCATCGGTCGCAAAGCGATTCCCATTCCTCGGCGTTCATCTCGGCCAGCGTCTTTGTCTTCCAGAACGTCATAGCGCCTCGATGGTGGCATTTGTAAATGATAGCCCTGCGTTTCAAGGTGCTCGATCACCACCTGTGGATCTTCCTTGGCGAGTGCTTTATCTGGCGTCAATTCAACATTCAGAACGAAGGTCGGGCTACCAAACGTTTTCATTAGCGCGGCGGGCACTCGCTCAAGCCCCTCACCTTCGAGCACGTAGAGATACATCAACTCGCGCCGATCACTTTTGTACATCACACGAAACCATGACTCGCCTTCTTTCTACTGCCGTTCATTCACTGCACCTAGCATTAGCTAGAGCGTACTTTTAGCTTGCGTCAGTGGGTTTACTCACAACCTTGCCTCGCATGGCTGACCCTGACCATCACAACGGGTTGTGGGCTAAGCCACTGCTATCGAATGATTGTCACTACTGGAATTTTCAATCGCTCAGTTAGCACGCATTGAGCAGCGCAGGCCCAATGTGCACCTCACGCCAACCCAGAAAGTTGCGGGCAGGAAACCTCATTCCGGGACCGAGCTCGCACAATGTGCTCAGATCCCGCCGAGTCGCTGCATATTCCACGGGGACCTTCAGCGTTTGGGCGAGCTCACCTAACGCCGCTTGCAATAGCTTGTATTGCTTCTTGTCTACCGGTACGCGCTTCCCATCAAGTGGCGCTGGAAGATCGGATTCTGCGGCGGCCAGCGTTTGATCCACCAATGCTAAAACGTCGTTGCCAATGCGCTGGCGTGTCCGGTTATGAAAACCCGCTTGCTTCAGATCTCGCCACGATCGATCCGGCGCCTTCACCAAATTCATGATCTGCTCATCATGAAGAATTCAGTTTCTTGGCCGATCTTTCTCCGCGCTTCTTGCTCGCGCCACTCGAACAACTGTTGCGCCAACAAAAGCGCTCGAGGCGATAGTAAATGCAAACCTTTTTGGCGCTTGTAAGCATCCTCTACGGGAACCATGGTCAGCAGCGTCGCTCGTGGTACCGAGTCCTGAAGGACCCAATTCCTACGCTCTAGTTGGTCAAGGTCCGATAGCATCCTTGGAAAAACCATCGCTAAATAGTGAACGTCCTGCGCTGCATAGGCACACTGGGAGGCGGTTAGGGGTCGCTGCAGCCAATCTGAACGCGTCTCTCCCTTGGGAATCGTCTCATTCATCATGGTTTCTATCAGTTTCTGATAGCCCATCGCATAGCCATACCCAGGGCGGCAGCGGCCCTTGAGTGTCAAACACAGGAGCCGGCGTAACGGAGAGCCAGCGTTGGAACACTTCAAAATCTTCGGAACCAGAGTGCAGGACTTTGAGAACGGACGAGTCCTCAAGCAGTGCGACAATTGGGCTCCACATCGCTAATGGCTAGCGGGTCAATCAGAAAATTAGCCTGAGGGTTCCCCAGTGCAGGAGTCCTACTTTGGGTAGTAGGTGTCTGTCCGCATGAATTCGGTGTCGACAACAACCCAATCGCTTTGTGAGCAAGTCTCAATCGCCGTGCTTAGTTCATCCTGACTACTGACCCAAATGTAATTCAAACTGGTTTTCGTCCAGAAATCGCGTGAAAAAGCGTGCCGCCATCAATGTATTCAAGCGTGCCACCCATCGGGACACCATGCGCGATTCGCGACACCGATACGCCGGTCTGACTCAGGCTCTCGGTAAGAAAGTGACTGGTGGCCTCGCCCTCGACGGTTGAGTCGAGCGCCAAAATGACTTCAGTCACACCGCCTTGACACAGGCGGACCAGCGCATCGGCACCAATCTCGTCAGGACCAATGCCATCAATGGGCGAGAGGTTAGACATGGTTAAAAATACCGGCCCTGAAAACTACCCGACTGCTCAACCGCCATCACATCGGCTGGCGTCTCGACGACGCAAATGATGGAAGCGTCTCGGGATTCGTCCGAACACATAGAGCATATGGGCTGCATGCTGAAGTTTCTGCATTGCTGGCAGTGGCCGACTTCAGTCATGACACGCTTTAGCACACCAGCCAAATTCTGACCGCCCTCCCGATCTCGCTCCAGCAGATGCCAAACCATCCGCTGCGCTGACTTTCTGCCAACGCCTGGAAGACATCGCAGTGCATCAACCAATTCGTCGAGTAGTCGCTCGGACACGGATTTAGGCCTGGAAGAAACTTGAAGCCGGGAGGCATCTGCAACCCGCCGGTCAATTCAGACATTTTCCTTCTGCTGAGCCTCCACTCGTCGAACCGCATCGTTCACAGCGGCTGCCAGCAGATCCTCAAGCAGAGCTTTGTCCTCTGACAGCACGGACGGATCAATATCCACGCGACGCACATCATGCCTGCCCGTCATCGTCACTTTCACCATACCGGCCCCAGCATCACCGGTGACTTCGGAGTTCTGCATGTCATTTTGCATTCGCTCAAACTTTTCTTGCATCTCCTTGGCCTGCTGCATCAAGCCATCCATCCCCTTGAACACCTACTTATCTCCTTCAACTGTCTTGGGTTTCACCGTGTCTTCTACGATCTTCGCGCCGAAACTTGTCATTAGCACTTGAACGCCTGGGTCTCGCTCGATGTCGGCCTGGCACGAGCCAGCGCCCTCGCCTTTCGATCAGCAGCGATCATCGCAGGGCTCGCGCCCGTGGGTTGCTCGACAGAAATCTGAATGGTTATGGGCTCGCCTTCTAACGTTGACAGCGCCGCTTCAAGCCGCGCCACTTGCTGGTCACCCATCAGCGAGGCGTACTCAGGATCCATCAAAATTGTATGCAATTGTCCTTGCGCTCTCCAGTGCAAGTGACTCGCTAGGGCCTCAGCGACTCCGCCAATCACTAAGGCACTGAATCGCTCAAACCATGCAACATCGCCAGGAGCAAAGGACTCATCAATGACTGCTTGCCGTGTGCCTTGAGCGAACTCCTTGATCACTCTCTATCTCTGGGGCTCATCGCCATGCTTTGGATCCGCTCCGGACAGCGTCCTCGTGACCCTCGGTCAAGGCCGGCATCGCACCGGCTTGGTCACCAAATTGAGTGTTACCTGAAGCGCCAGGCACACCACCACTACCCTCTTCGGTCTCAGGGTTTAGGCCGGTTTTGCTGCTTCGGCCGCCTCGACCACATACAGGTTTTGGCGGGACGATCCTGAACCCTCAGTTGTGAGGTCCCCTTCTTTTGATGAGGGTTGGGTGACAGCGAAGCCTCTTCAGCCGGCAGATCCGCCAGCGCCTCTGCTGTGCCCTGCTGCTGGCGCGAACCGCCTTCGTAGGCTCTCGCTCGCCAGCCCCTCTCATGGACGGCTGACTTTGCGATCCATCGACGGATTGCGATTCCAGCGTTCCTTCTTTGGACGCCACCTTGACCGCCGTGGCAGCGGCTTTGGCAGGCGTTGTCGCGTCTGCCGAATAGGTTCTGTTTTTACAGCACCCATCGCCGAGCCCATCTGATTCGCTTGGGGTACGGACCCGTAGTGGGCGCAGACGCTCCTTTAGTCCCAGAGGCCAGCGAGGCTTTCAAATTCGCGAGCGGCGACTCGCTTGGGGCACTTGCAGGCGCGTCACTCGCATCACCTCTGTCTGCCGGTTCCCGGTGTTCGTCAGTCAGGCCCGCCTCTGGCTGAAACGCGAGCATCCTCAGCATGACCATCTCGAACCCGATTTGAGGCTGGGCGACAAAGGCAAATCCCGTTTGCCAATCAGCCCAATCTGATACAACAGCTGCACATGTTCTGGGTCAAAAAGCTCCGTGAGTGAGCGCAGCACGGCCTCATCGCCGAGCTGATTGTCAATGGAGTCTGGCACCGCATGGGCAATGGCGACTCGATGCAGCACCGCCAACACTTCATCGAGCAGCCCATCAAAGTTTGTCGAGAATTCTGCTGCTTGGGCGATGATTTGGAGTAACTGGCCGCCATCATACTCCGCAAGAGCGACGAGCAAGCGATAGACATCTTGTCTGTCCACCGTACCTAGCATGGCAGCGACAGACTGTTCAGTGAGCGCGCCATCGCAAAACCGATCGCCTGATCCGTCAGACTGAGCGCATCCCGCATGCTTCCTTCGGCGGCGCGGCCAAGCTGCCATAGTGCGGCATCCTCAGCTTCGATGCCTTCACGGCCCAGAATCTCTCGAAGGTGGTTAACGACTCGCTCGGGCGTCATGTTCTTCAAATTAAACTGCAAGCATCGCGACAACACTGTGACAGGCAGTTTTTTTGGATCGGTGGTCGCGAACAAGAACTTCACGTGCGCGGGGGGCTCCTCGAGCGTTTTCAACATGGCGTTGAAGCTGCTCTTTGAGAGCATGTGCACCTCGTCGATCAGATATACCTTGTAACGAGCGCTTGTCGGCATGTACTGCACGTTATCGAGCAAATCCCGCATGTCGTCGACACCGGTACGCGATGCCGCATCGACCTCAATAAGGTCTACGCTGCGCCCCTGAGCGATTTCCATACAGGCATGACAGGTTCCGCAAGGCTCACTAGTGACGCCCTGCTCACAATTTAGGCATTTCGCCAGGATCCGAGCGATGGTGGTCTTGCCCACTCCGCGTGTGCCGGTAAAAAGATAGGCGTGATGCAAACGATCATTGTCCAGCGCATTGATCAACGCTTGCAGCACGTGGGTCTGCCCTTCAAGCTCTTTGAAGTTCGAGGGGCGATACTTTCGTGCTAAAACTTGATATGACATAGCGTGCATCCGGACGTCGTAGCATTGTAGCCTATCCCCCGAAATAGGCGAGACTCCAAGACGTTAACGACAACAAAAAGAATAAGGCCCTAGCAGCGGTGCACCAATAACCTAACCCGCGCTATCGCTCGAGACAACTCATGCAAATTATTGGTCATCGCGGAGCAAGCGGCTACGCACCTGAAAACACCCTGAAAGCATTCGAGCTGGCGCTTAGCCAAGGATGCGAGTGGCTGGAGCTGGACGTTCATTTACTGGATGGCAAGCTCATCGTCATTCACGACGAACAGCTGGATCGAACGACGAGCGGCCAGGGACTCATCAGCGATCACTCGCTGGACGCTATTCGTAGGCTCGACGCCGGAGATGGCGAAAAAGTCCCTTATCTCGATGAGGTTATCGAGATGGTCGATGGTCAAGCCACTATCAACATTGAGCTCAAGGGGCCCGGCACCGCTCAGCCAACCTCGGCGCTGCTCGATGCATGGTGCCTCGAACATGGAGCCGACCCAAACCAATTCCTGCTCAGTTCATTTAACCATCGCGAACTTGCGCTAGCCTCGCCGCGTTATGCGCGCGGCGCGCTGTTTTGGAAGATGCCGAGCGACGCCATCGACCGCGCCCTATCTCTCGATGCCCGCTACATGAATATGGCGCTTAAACACGTCACTGAGGACTGGGTGAGTGCGGCGCATACTGCCGGGCTTAAGGTCGCGGTCTACACAGTCAATGAAATAGACGATATCCAGCGTATGAATCGGTGGGGAGTGGACGCCATCTTTTGCGACTACCCAGACCGCGGGTTCCAGGCCCTCGAATAATCACCCCAAAGGGATCTTTGGAACGGCGAGACACCGATCGGGCTCGTTTTAGCCTGAAAGACCGGAGAATTCCTCTGCCCTTCGCCCGCGTTCAGACTAAGCCGCACTCTAAGCCTCGTGCCCGTGTCGGGGGGATTGCACCAGGACCTAGCATTGCTGCCCGAGTGTCGCCAACACCAAATGCAAACCCATGTACTCTAGGATGATTCCAGGTCTCTGAAAGCCCTATCTGTCTTGAAGCGGCGCGAGGTAACGTACGCTTCCATTTCTTGGAGCCTTGATTCCAAATCCTGAAACTTGGTCTTCGTCCGTTTCACAGATGTTTGTGCTGGCGCC
>JAYPPR010000009.1:0-6316 GCA_038131595.1 Gammaproteobacteria bacterium | reverse complement strand
TATTGGCACGGCGCTGGGCGTCTATTCACCAGGCACCGCCTACGTACTGCTTCATCACTACATGGGCGATGTTGATGGCAACGTCGGCTCATGGGGGTTTGCTCGAGGCGGCATGGGCGCCATTGCGGATTCCCTATCGAAAGCATTTCGCTCGTTTGGTGGGGAGATTATTTGTGACGCCAACGTCGATGAAATCATCGTCAAAGGTGGACGAGCGAAAGGCGTGGCACTGAAAAACGGCGATGAGTACTACGCCGACATTGTGGTATCGAACCTTGACCCCAAGCGCACTTTTCTCGACATCACTAACCCCAAAGACCTGCCAGCAGACGTGATCAAAAAGGCAGAAAATTTCAAAATTCGCGGGTCCTCAGGAAAGCTCAATATCGCACTAGATGGACTCCCCGTTTTTAATGGACTCGATCCTAAGAACCGTCTTATGCAGGGTGACCTTCACTTTAGTGACAGCCTCGAGCGTCAAGAGCGTGCCTACGATGATTGGAAGAACGGCACCTGGTCGAAAGATCCCTATCTCGACATGATGATTCCATCATTGACCGACCCGACGATGGCGCCACCAGGTAAGCACATGATGAGCGTCTTCGTGCAGTATGCCCCGCCAAAAATTAACGGTAGAGAGTGGACCGATGAAGATAAAGATGGATTCCAAAAATCCGTTATCGACCAGATCTCTAATTACAGCCCGAACTTTAGGGATCTGATTCTCCACGTTGAATGTCGTACGCCGCGCGAGATCGAGGCAGAAGTAGGTTTGACCGAAGGCAATATTTTTCAAGGCGAATTAACCTTCGATCAATTGCTCTTTAACCGCCCCTTCCCTGGCTATGCGCAGTACCGAGCGCCCATTAAAGGCATGTACATGTGCAGCTCAGGAACGCATCCGGGAGGCGGTGTGATGGCAGCACCCGGCGCAAATGCGGCTCGGGAAATACTGCGGGACTTACATCGACCCAACCCGGTACCCGGAGGCTATGCTGATGACTAAGTATGATGCGATTGTAATTGGTGCGGGTCATAACGGACTCATCGCTGCATCCTATCTTGCTAAGGCTGGCCACTCCGTCATTGTTCTAGATGGCAGAGCATCGCCAGGAGGGTGTGCTTCATCAAAAACCATGGGCGAGGGATTCACCGTTTCAGATTGTGCTCAGTGGATCACTCAGCTGGATCCACAGGTCGTAAGCGATCTAAAACTCGGTCAACACGGTTTAACGCTAGGTGAAGCGAAAGCGACCATCGCCCTACAAGCCGATGGCGATCATTTGATGATTAAGGGTGACCAAGTCTCAGGGGCAGGCATCACGTCGACCGATCAAGCGGCGCTCCGAACATTCAAATCTCAAATCCAAACGTTTACAGCGCTCATGAATAAGGCTTACCAAGCGCGAGCGCCAAAACTCGTGGACCATAATTGGACGGACCGCATCACGCTCATGAAACTAGGGCTCGGTCTCAAGCTCATGGGGCGGGCCAACATGCAGGACCTGATGCGCATCATCATGATCAATATTTATGACGTCATGAATGAGCACTTTGATCATGAAGGTCTGAAGGGCGCACTGGCGCTCGATGCGATTACCGGCACGAACATGGGCCCCCGCTCTCCTAACACGGTGTTTAGCTACTTGCATCGTGCTATTGGTGAGCAGTTTGGCATCAAAGGGCCACAGCAAGTCATTGGCGGCATGGGGCAACTCGGGATGGCGCTTGCCCAAGCCGCGCAAAGCCTCGGCGCAACCATTCAATTGGGAACAGCAGTAACCAGCATCAACAAAACTGATGACCGCGTGACTGGCGTGACGCTTGACACCGGTGAATCACTCGCCGCAAAGGTGGTGCTGTCGAGCGCAGATCCCAAAACAACGTTTAGGGATCTTGTAGGCTACCAGCAGATCGAAACTGGTATGGCGAGAAGGGTCGAACACTTCAGGACGCGTAGCGGGACCGCCAAACTCCATTTGACCTTGAGCGGTTTGCCGTCTTTCAATGGCCTAGCCGATGACGATCTCAGCGAACGTTTAGTGATCGCGCCGAGCATGGACGCGATTGAGTCTGCATTTAATCCCATGAAATATGCAGAGTGCGGCCCAAGCCAAGTCTTTGACATCAGCATACCCACGGTAGAAGACCCGTCCCTTGCACCGAACGGTCAACACCAGCTAACAGCGCTCGTCCACTACCTACCCTATGCGCCAAACGAAGGATGGGATGCACTCCGCCCGAAAGTGCTGGATCAATTAATTGAGCAGCTGGGCAGCTACGCACCGAGCCTAAGACAGCAAATTATGACGAGTGAACTGCTGACTCCCGCCGACTTTGAGGCAAGCCATGGCATGAGCGGTGGCAATTGGCACCATGGAGAGCTCGCCATTGATCAGGCCCTCATGATGCGGCCTTTTCCAGGCTCAACCCAGTACCAAACGGCACTGCCAGGACTTTACTTGTGCGGAGCAGGCGCTCATCCCGGGGGAAGTCTTATGGGACTTCCGGGGAAAAATGCGGCGAACGAGTTGCTTAAGCAAGGAGACTTAGCATGAATGCACCCGAGCGACACACCATGCTACTTACCACCCCTTTTCACTCAAGGGTGGAGGCAATGTGCGATGTCAATGACTGGGGCAACTGGATGGGTTACACCACGCCGAACGCCTACTTTGATGTCGAACTGGAGTACTTTGCCATTCGCAGCACCACCGGCGTCTTCGATTTGTCGCCTATGAATAAATACCGGATCACTGGGCCAGACGCCGAGGCTTACCTTAATCGCATGGTGACCCGAGACGTTAGCAAGATCCGAGTCAATCGCGTTGGATATGCCGTTTGGTGCAATGATGCTGGCGAGGTCATGGATGATGGCACCATATTCAGATTGGGCAAGGACGATTTCAGGCTCTGCTCCTACCAACGTGCCGATGAATGGCTTGAGTGGTGCAAACTCGGATTTGACGTAACTATCAGCAACGAGACCGAGGATCTCGCGGCGCTCGCAGTACAGGGACCAACGTCTTGCACGATTCTTTCACTGCTTGGCCTTGAAGACCTCAATCAGCTGAAACCTTTTGGTATCGCGTACTACACATTCAACGGAGCCCCACTAATGGTCAGCCGCACAGGCTTCACGGGCGACCTTGGCTACGAAGTGTGGATAGCCCCAGAACATGCAGAGGCCTTGTGGGACCAACTATTCGAGCTAGGCCGGGATTACCTTATCAAGCCCATCGGCTCTTATGCGCTTGATATTGCAAGGATCGAGGCGGGCTTTCTGCAGGCTCACGTAGACTTCGTACCAGCCGAAGAGGTGGTTCGGCCTGGGCGAGCGCGTAGCCCGCTCGAATTAGGCTTGGAGTGGTTAGTTGACTTTAAAAAGCCACTATTCAATGGCCGCTCTGCGCTGCTTCGGGAAAAAGCCAAAGGGTCGCGATATCGCTTCGCCCTGCTCGACGTGGAAGGCAACAAGCCCGCGCATCACTCCTTTATCCTGAAAGGAGATCAACAAGTGGGAACAGTCACGTCTGCCGCCTGGTGCCCCACCGCCAAATCGAACCTCGCTTATGCGCAAATTGAAATGCCTCATGGTGCTGTCGGCGATGAGCTGGTTGCGGAAATCTACTACCAACGCGAGTTGCATTGGACGAGGTTGCTGGCGCCCTGCAAGGTCATCGATGCGCCACTTTTTAATCCGAAACGTAGACGTCAAACGCCGGCGCCACCTTTTTAGAAAGGCGTAGGAATACGCTCGACGCTTTGTTCCATTGAAGCGCCGTGACCCGTTATCAGCATGGACTTAGGAGTTTGATTCATGCGGCTCATTGCCACTCACGTTGATGATACGTTCGCCCTTCTTCGCTCTAAGCTCGAGCAAGAAAAAGGGAAACCTCATCGCGCCATCGACCCTTACTTTTACCGATCCCATCTCGTTCATGAGCAAGAACTCGAGCACTTAATTTTCAAAAGCTGGATTTACGCGCTTCACGCGAGCGAGATCCCACAATCTGGCGACTACCAACTTCTGGAGATTGGAGAGGACAACATTATTATCGTGCGCGGCGAGGACGGAAACATCTTTGCAATGCACAACATTTGCAGGCATCGCGGCGCAAGGGTTTGCGAGGCCAAGTCGGGCAACCGGAAGACGTTTGTTTGCCCCTACCACGGCTGGGTTTATAACCTGGATGGCAGTCTTAAGGCGGCTCGAGAAACGCACATGATGGACAATCTTGACCATAGCTCCATGGGGTTAAAGCGCATTCGCTGCGAAACCTTCATGGGTCTCGTTTTTATTAATTGCGACGAGGACGCTGGTGACATTGTGTCGGCACTCACGCCTTTGACTGAGCCTTTGGGTGCCTACGATTTGGACACCGCTCAGGTTGCCCACAAACAAACCTACCGAATCAACGCGAACTGGAAGCTGGTTCTTGAGAATTACCTTGAATGCTATCACTGCGCAACTTCGCATCGAGCCTACGCAAAGCTTCATACACTGAAAGACTTGGATGAAAAATCACGGCCGATTGTTAATGCCATGCTCGAGCGCGCCGATGAGGTAACGGGGGTACCCGGTATTTCAAAGGAACATACTAAGATTTATCTAGACGCAGAAAGTTTCGGCGCTTGCGCGCACACCATGCGCTATGGCCTGTTCGATGGCAACGTCACCGGTAGCGAAGACGGTCAACCCGTTGCCCCACTGATGGGTCAGTTTCAAAACTACGACGGTGGTGCAGGCGACTACCAAATGGGACCGCTCACGTTCATGCTGAACTATCCTGATCACTGCGTGCTCTATCGCTTTTTGCCGAGGTCACTCACGGAAACTGACGCTGAACTGGTTTGGTTTGTACGCGGCGATGCCAAAGCTGGAGAGGACTTCGATGTTGATCGGGTGACTTGGCTCTGGCATCACACGACACAAGAAGATGAGTACATCATCATGCGCAATAGCGAGGGAGTTAACTCGCGCTTCTTCGAACCCGGCCCTTACCACCCAGAATTTGAATTCACCCTGCAGGAATTTATCCGCTGGTACCTTGCAACGCTTGAGCGGACGCTCCCAGAGCTTGCGCACGCGTAGATCGCCTGATCATCTTTTTGGCTGCGTGCGCTGGCTCAACCGTGTGAGCGAGTTGGGTCACGCGCGCATAAACGAACACCCCTCGCTCCAGATACTGCCTCCTCAATACTAGGAGCCCTCGGGGCGACCAGGTCGAAGATCAACCGCTAATCGTTTACATCCTTGACGCGAATCATCATTCTCGCTTCACTGGCCCTTCTGTCTGAGGAAATCATTATGCGGATTGGCATCGGCGGCATTAACCATGAAACCAACACGTACTGCGCGGAGCCCACACCGCTGTCAGCATTTCCGAGACTAACGGGCGAGCGACTCCTTCAGCGCGCAGGCACTGAAACCGGGGTCGGTGGTGCCATCGACACCTGTCATCAGATGGGCCTTGAGCCGATTCCACTCATGTTCGCCTGGACCCAACCATCGGGGACCATAGAGGCAGCGGCTTACGATCAAATGAAGCAAGAGCTGCATGAAGCCATCGACTCAGCTTGGCCGTTAGATGGTCTTTATCTCGATTTGCATGGGGCTGGCGTCGCCGAGGGAATTAGCGACTTGGAAGGCGATCTTGTTAAGGCCATTCGTGAGCGGGTTGGTTCTATTCCAGTAGTCGCGACTTTTGACCTACACGGCAACGTGACACAGGCAATGGCCGACCATCTAGACGGCGTATTCGTGTGTCATGAATATCCGCACATCGATTTCCATCTTCGCGCTAAAGAGGCGATCGAACTTCTGATTCAGGTCAGAGAGGGGCTAAAGACCGAGCGGCGAGTCGTATCCATTCCAATGCAGATGCCCACGACGACCACCTTCCACGGGATTGGCAAATCATGGATTGAGCGCATCAAAGCCGCAGAGCAATCGGAGCAATTGATTAATATCAGTTGGTTCCACGGCTTTCCGTTTGCGGATACCCCGCATGTCGGTGTACATCTCGTGCTGACGGGGGAGGCAAACAAGCACAATCTTGGCGCCATTGGTGAATCCCTGGCTGAATCCATCTGGGCAGAGCGGGAGTCGTTTCGGGTGCCGGGGCTGTCCGCCTCTGAGGCGCTTCAAGACGCGTTAGATAAATCCCATGCCGGTCCCGTGGTCATCAATGAGACCTCCGACAATCCGGGCGGGGGTGCGCCAGGCGACGGCACCCATCTGCTTCAAGCAATGCTAACGGCCGATGAGGCCAATACCTGCTTTGGCTTTATTGTCGACCCGGAAGTCGCAGCG
>JAYPPR010000008.1:0-2030947 GCA_038131595.1 Gammaproteobacteria bacterium | reverse complement strand
TGCACGCGTCGAATATGTCTGATCGAAAGTCGAACGGTAATTAGCGCTGCTGGTCGCGGCTACACTTCTAGGACGTTTTGCTGCGACTGAGGGCCACCTTCCCTTCTGTCCCACTTGATCAGACTATGTCTTTTAACTACCTTATTTCTGCTCTCTTCTACAGAAAAGTACCAAATGCGTCGTCGCCTTATACAAAAACAGCATTTCCAGCCAGACCCTGATCAAATGCGACTCTGGCCCGATATTTCAGGCAACACCATCAACGGCTTGGGCGAAACAGACGTTAGGCCACCCAGCCCCATTTATTGGCATGCACCAGATGCGACGCCCCATGGTCACCTCCAACAGTGGATGGGAGCGCACAGCGCAAAAAATCCAGCCCCGGGGCGCCAACAAATGATTGAAGAACGCACGGCCATTCAGAGCCGTAAGCCAGTCGCGATTGCAGAGGCTGCCGTTCAGAAAGATCCCGGTGAGTGGCATAAGAAAGTCCACAACAAAGCCGCAGCCCTCGGCGCGGAACTCGTCGGAATCGCACCCATGGACCCCCTGTGGATTTTTGAGGGCTGCAAGACTGATAAGCCTTGGATCATCATGCTCGGCGTCGTCATGGACCATGAGATATTGAGTTCGGCGCCAGAGCCGCTGGCCTCAAGCGAGGTCGTAAAGCAATACACCCGCGGTGAACGAATCGCGAGAGATTTAGCGGATTGGATAAGAACCCAGGGCTTTGACGCCGAAGGCCACTGCGGCCCGATGGCGGGGCCGGTCAATTTGATTCCGCCCGCGCTGGCCTGCGGCTTTGGTGAGCTCGGCAAGCATGGATCCATCATTAATCGTCGCTATGGCGCCTCGTTTCGCCTGGCTTCGGTACTGACGGAGATGCCGTTAGTAGAGGATCGGCAGGACACACTGAACGTCGACGACATTTGCCTAAACTGCCAGATTTGTGAACGCGACTGCCCCGCTGGAGCCATCACCGATGAGAAGCAATTAGTCCGTGGAGTGGAGAAATGGTATGTCGATTTCGACAAGTGCTTGCCGTTTTTCAATGAACACCATGGCTGCGCGTTATGCTTGGCGGTTTGCCCTTGGAGCACGCCCGGTCGGGCTCCCTCCATGGCTGAAAAGGTTGAGCGCCGGAGAGAACGAAAGAGACTCTGATTTTTTCTTTTTTCTTTTTTGGGTTGTATCAGTCGGATGACTGCCCGGGCTTTTTTAATTACAGCTTTTAATTACAGCTTTTAATTACTGCTTTTAATTACAGCTTTTATTTACAGCTTTGCATTACACATCGATGAGGCTTCTTCTCCTCGTCCGTCGCTACACCCTGTATCTCCTGTCCTGTATCTCGTGGCCCCTACCTCCTAGAAAGCCTAATGTCGCGCCAAGGCTTTGAGGCTGAGCCGCAAGAGCACCGAGGCAACGCTGAATCCAGAACTGCCTATCAGCGCCAGCGCTTACTCAGCCCTGTACCCTCCCTTACTGGAAGCGCGCTGAAATACCGCTCAGTTGCTCGGTGAGGGCACTGACGCGACTCGCGACCAAGCCATCTGCGCTTATCGCTATCAAGCCCTGTTGTACGGTCCCGAGTGTTTCCGCGAGTCGTCTATCACGCTTACCCGACTCCCATTGATTCATACTGCGATCGAGCGCTGACCGTAACTGCAACACCGATTCCTCTGGCAGCGCGCTGTCACGCTCAAGCTGATCCAGATACGCGTGGGCGACGCTTGGGTGCGTCGGCCAGGTCACCATGAGTTGCTGCTGAGGATTAAAGACCGCTCCTTGGTTGGCCATCGACGCGGCTGCAATCTCGTGATCGGTTAGGTATTCGCTCGGCAATAGCGAGAGCACGTCGAGCCCACGCGCGATTTCGGTTCCATAAATCTTTCCGTTGTACCAGTAGGTCGACCAATAGCCGCCTAGGATGAGGTGCTCATCATTAATGGGGCCTCGGTCAAAATAGGCAATCTCGATGGGGTTGCGCGAGTCGGTGAAATCAATCACCGAGAGCCCGCCCTGGTACCAAGCCTGAACGAAGATATCCCTCCCTGGAACTGGCACTACCGAGCCGTTATGCGCAACACAGTTTTCCTCTTCGACTTGAGGCGCCGGAATTTTGAAGTGGCTGCGGTACTCGAGTTTGCCATCCACAATGTCATAGATAGCGTCAGCGCCCCAATCTAGCGGGTCGTAACTGCGGCATCTGGGTCGACTTCCGCCACCCCACTCGTCAGTGAAGAGCACCTTGGTGCCATCATTATTGAAGGTTGCCGAATGCCAGTAAGCGAACCCTTTATCAGACACGACGTCGATTCTTTCTGGCTTCCTCGGGTCTGTGATATCAAAAATAATGCCGTTCCCGGAGCACGCCCCCGCGGCAATGTTCGCCTCAGGAAAAACGGTGATGTCATGACATTGATCAGTCTCAGACGTCTCTTGGGTGCCATCACCGTGGTCACCGCCTTGCCATAGGCCCGCTAGCCTCCCTGTTTCGGGATCCGCGAATACCGCCGGGCTATCGATGATGCGCGCCTTTGACGGGTCTGCGACCGGAATCTCTATCACGTCAATCCGAAAGAGTGCCGTTCGGTCATCCCCGGGCTCAGCGCCAAAGCAGGTATCGAGCTCTTCATTCTCTCTGATGCGCGACGTACCCGAGTTGTAAACAATAATGGAACCCGCTTCATCCGGCCCAGACACCACGGAGTGGGTGTGCGAGCCCCGGCACGTTTGCACCTGCCCGACCTGAACAGGACGCTCGAGATTGCTGATGTCGAAAATGCGAATCCCACGAAACCGCTCTGGACTAACGTCTTCACTCACGCCTTGAAGCCCGCAATCCACCCGGCCACGCGTTTGCTCAACACTCATAATCAGCAGATCCCCAACGATGGAGACGTCCCCTTGCCCACCTGGGCATACCACCGAGCTTAGAAGATCGGGCAAACCGTCTGGCGCGAGTTTGTAAACGTTAAATCCGTGATAGCTGCCCGCAACCAAAACGTCGCGACTGAACGCCATGTCAGTGTTTGAAAAGCTGAGGAGCGGTGAACGGTCGCTCCACTCATTGTCATCATTGCTCTGCTCATCCAGCGATTCACTAGCCTCACCCTTATCTCCATCGTTTCCCGAGTCATCGCAGGGTCTGCATCATCAGCAGGCATCTCACCCATATGCTCCGAGTGATTCTGATGATGGCCCTCGTGAACCTCGGGCAACGCATCGGGCGAGGCGTCCTCATCCTCTTTTTTCGGCTTGGCAAGCGGCATACCAGCCGGATTCTTAGGATCAAAAAATCCGGGAGGCTTAGGTAGGGCTGCGATGAGCGTCATGTTGAGTATCGCTTGCTCTGCATCTTCAAATCCGGCGGCGAGATTTGCTCGCGGATCTGGCGATAACACAACCAGCATCTTGTTCATCTGATCGATTTCAGAAGACTGATCCTTATCCACATCATTCACAAACTCAAACAAGACCGGGTCATAGGCGGCGCCGGGTTGATCAAGCAAATCTTCAACCATTTCTAGCGCACCCTCGTGATGGGCAATCATTAACGTGAGAAACAAGCGATCGAATTCAACGCCCTCGGAACCTCGCAGTCGCTCTAAGTCTTCAGGCGATGCCATCCCCGCCATGTCGTGAGAAGTGTGCATCTGATGAGCATCATGAGGGGAAGGAACCTCCTCGCCACGCTCTGTGAGCCAACCCGTCATGAACACGATCTCATCGGCCTGCGCAGTCAAGATGCGGCCGGCAATCTCTTTTACCTCTTCATTGTTGGTTCTCTCTTCGACTAACTCAGCCATCACCACCGCTTGCTGATGATGGGGAATCATGTCCCTCATAAATCTCGCATCATCTCGGGTGTAGCTGGTGTCCGCGATCTCGATCGCCTCCTAAAAGGGTGATCGTTTCATAAGCGTGCTCCAAAACCAGCGACAGAGAAAGTGATGTTCGACCCCCGCATTCTATGCCATTTTCAGGGTCGGCATAGGCTGCGATTTCAAAATCGCCGCGCCCGAAAAGCATGCGCTATTAGGCTGCTCGCTAAGGGAGCGAATCATGGTCTAATAGATCGCTAAGCCCCTACCAACCTTAATGCACAAGCATGTGCTGCCTGTCTAGGTATTCACGGGTACGCATTTGGAGACGACATGCATCGCTGGATCAAACCCTTTTTCGCCGACTGTTTTTTCCTGACCTCGAAGTGGTATCTAGTCCTCGTTGGATTACTCATCGCCTCGCTGCCGCATACTGAGGCAGGCGCAGACGCAGATCCGCTTTGCGTCGAGGCAGACCGACTGGTTAAGGGGCAGCGTATCTATACAGCCAATCCAAAGGCTCCGACTGCCGAGACCGTAGCGATATTGGGTGATCGAATCACTTTCGTGGGCACCGACGACGCGCACCAACATTTAGAGGGAGTGGGCCGGCGAACTAAAACCTTGAGCCTTTTTGGGATCGATACCCTCTCGGGCACTGTCCAGGCGATTGAGCAATGGGCAACGGCCATACCCGAGGATGAGTGGATTTTAGGGCGCGGCTGGATCGAGCGGGAATGGACCGATGAACAGCGGTTTCTCACCAAACAGGATGTCGACGCCTTCACCATGACAAAGCCGCTCTTCATGCCGCGGGCAGACGGCGTCTCCGCATTAGTAAATTCGGCAGCATTGAGACTTGCTGGGATCACCAAAGCCACACCCGACCCGGAAGGTGGCCGATTCGATCGAAACGAGGACGGAGAGCCTACGGGGTATGTACTCGGTAACGCCATGAAACCGTTTCGCGCCATTTTGCCGGACGACACAGACGACTACCTGAAGGACAATTTAATCCAAGGCCT
This sequence comes from Gammaproteobacteria bacterium, assembly GCA_038131595.1. Taxonomy (GTDB): domain Bacteria; phylum Pseudomonadota; class Gammaproteobacteria; order Pseudomonadales; family Azotimanducaceae; genus UBA9926. Next base: position 2,026,095 of record JAYPPR010000008.1, on the reverse strand, counting down.
TAAAGCGAATGCTGCCATGGGGTGGACTCAAACGCAGGACGCCGGCATGTCCTATCGATTGGTAGACCTCCTGAAGACCATCCATCAAGAAGGGAATATGACCCATCGCGTTTACGTCGCGGTGCCGGTTTCAGAAGCCATGGAGCGATTCAAGCGGGGCCGAGAAAAAACGGATGATGATTTCCTCGATGTCAGAGGCATCAAGGTATTTATCGATGGCACACTCGGTTCTCGCGGCGCAGCACTCATCGACAACTACGCCGATAGCGACCACAACGGTTTCATGGGTAGGACACCAAAATCAACGCTGATGCCGATTCTTCGTCAGGCACTCACCGACGGCGTACAGATCGAAACGCACGTGATCGGCGATCGCGCTGTGCGCTCGCTACTCGATTGGTATGACGAGGCCTTCAACGCCACCCCTCGGTCTGAATGGGCAAGCAGTGACTTACGTTGGCGCCTCGAACATGCGCAGATCATTCAACCGGGTGATCAAGATCGCTTTGTCTCACTGGGGATCCTGCCATCTATGCAACCTAGCCACGGGATCGGCGACCTAAATTTCGCTCCAGCCAGACTGGGGTCTGAACGGCTGCAATATGCCTACCCTTGGAGAGACCTCGTCGCTAAGGGATTAAAAATCCTGGGAGGCTCAGATGCACCTGTGGAACTGGGCGACCCCCGAATTGAATTCTATGCAGCAATCGCGCGAAAGCGATTGGATGGAACGTCGGGCGACGGCTGGCACCCTGAGCTGGCAGTCTCTCGGGAAACAGCCCTTAAGATGTTTACGATATGGCCCGCCTACGGTGCCTTTCAGGATCATCTTCGCGGGTCCATCGAGGTCGGTAAGTACGCGGATTTCACCGTGTTCGACCGAGACTTAATGACCGTTCCTGCCGACAATATCCTGAATGCCAAGGTAGTGATGACCATGGTGGGCGGCAAGATCGCCTATGACGGCAGATCCGAACCCGAATGATGATGGGCAGCCGATAGCATGCATTCCGCAAGACCCTTTTTGTTTCCCGACTATCGCCACCCTCGGGGCTTGAGACAGAACCAATGAACGTCCTGATCGCTGGCGGGGGAATCGGCGGCATAACCGCTGCGCTTTGTCTGGCTGAACATGGCATTCAAGTTCAGGTCTTTGAGCAAGCCTCCACCTTTACAGAGGCCGGGGCTGGTATTCAGCTTTCGCCGAATTGCTCTCGAGTACTTCATCATCTAGGCCTAGCGCAGGATCTGCGGTCCCATGGGTTTCTGCCAGAGGGCACCCAATTTAGAGACTGGAAGTCTGGCAAGGTCATCGCTGAATCCGCATTAGGTGCTGCCGCCTCAGACAAGTTTGGCTCACCCTACTACCATATCCATCGCGGCGATCTCTTAGCTGTTCTGATCAAAGCAGCCCATCAGAACGACCTAGTGTCTTTGCACACTGACGCGCGAATCGTTGACTACCATGAGGCGAAGGACGACGTTAGCGTGACCGTCAACGGCAGCACCCATCATGGGGATGTACTCATCGGCGCCGATGGCATCCACTCAGCGATCAGAGCCACCCTATGGGGCGAAGAAAAGCCCACCTTTACCGGTAATATCGCATGGCGAGCAGTCGTCCCTACATCGGCTCTGCCAGAAGGCATGGTGCGCCCGATGTCGACCGCCTGGTGGGGGCCGGGCAAGCACTTTGTTCACTACTACGTGAAAGGCGGCACCTTAGTGAACTGTGTTTGCGTCGTCGAGAAAGCGGGTTGGGAGGTTGAGTCTTGGACCGAACCCGGTGACTTGGAAGAGCTGAAGGCTGATTTCAGCGGGTGGCACAGAGATATCCAAACACTGATTGCGGCCGCCGATCAAACTTCATTGTACAAGTGGGCGCTGTTTGACCGACCGCCGATGCCATCTTGGGGACAAGGTCGAGTGACCCTGCTTGGCGATGCGTGCCACCCCACCCTACCTTTTATGGCGCAAGGAGCGGCCATGGCGATCGAAGACGGCGCCGTGCTCGCAGCCTGTATAGCTCAGGATTCCAACATTCCAGTCGCCTTAAAAAGATACGAAGATTTAAGGCGTGCGCGCACCGCTTTCGTTCAAAACGGTTCGCGACGAAACGCGAAGGTATTCCACTTGCGCGGCATAGCCGCTTGGCTAAGAAATCGAGCGGCTCGCAAAGCGTCAAGCGGAGCCATGGACAAACTATACGGATATAACGCACTAACAGCCGTCAAACAGTAAAAGGATTGCTCAATGAATAAAGTCGAAGGGTTACATCATCTCGCTATTTCAACCGCGAATATGAAGGAGCAAATTGAATTCTTTACCGACAAGCTCGGCATGGAACTCGTCGCACTCTACTGGATGCATGGCGTCAAAGACACTTGGCATGGCTTTTTACGCCTCAATGATGAAAGCAGCATCGCTTTTGTCTGCAATCCAGAGATTGGCAAGATCGAGGTGCGCATGGGTGAAACGCACGCGGGTAATCCGGGTGCCAATTCGGCGAGAGGAACGATGCAGCACCTGGCCTTAAAGGTAAGGAATCACGATGAATTGCTCGCCATGCGCGACCGCCTTCGCTCCAAAGGGGTGCCTGTATTAGGCCCCACAGATCACGGAATGTGCGTGTCGATGTATTTTGCCGGTCCAGAAAATTTGTCACTGGAACTGTCCTACTCTCATGAGCCCATCGATAACCGAGCTTGGATTGACCCTGAAGTAGTGGCACTAGCGGGCATTTCAGAAGACGAACTCGCACGGTACACCCACCCCGCCGACTACAAAGATCAAGGAGGGGCTGTGGCTCAACCCAGTGCAGATGCTGAAGGACCGCACATGACCTATCCAGAGGGTGTCTATCCCCTGGTAATAGGAACTCCCGACGAAGTGGTCTGGAACGCCAGTGAAAAAGAACCGCCGGTCATCCCCGACACTGAGGCCGAATAGCCTTGAGCAGATCTCGCCTCGGATCTGCCATAGAAGTCACCCAGCGCTGATCGACATGCCAGTTTCTTGCGCCTTAGCAGCGCTGCCGGCCGAGCCGGTGCCGTAAGTCGCTTTGCTACACTTTGATCGAAGAACCACGCTAAGCACAGAGTTTGCGCTGAAGGCTGGGCGCTAGCTGAGAACAAACTAAAACTGGGGACAAACTAAATCTGGAGGCACAAAAAAGCCGACAATCAGTCGGCTTTTTTTGAAGATGGCCCGCCCGGAGAGATTCGAACTCCCGACACCCAGGTTCGAAGCCTGGTGCTCTATCCAGCTGAGCTACGAGCGGTTAGTTAAGGCAGCGAAGTATAGAAAATCTCGGTTGTTCCTACCAGCGCCTTGGAATTCATTTATACTGTATATATGTACAGTATTCAGGTTCGAGTCAATCACCGCCTGCTCACACTAGATCAGGATCAGCGGGGTAGCGTCGGCATCATTATGCGGGGTGGTGACATCGAGTATTTCTACTGGGGCGGGTTTACCCTGCACACGCTTCGCAGGGTGAAACTCAAAGTGGCTGCGGTGACCAATGAGCAGCTCCGCAACCCAAGAGCGGGTTACCGGCTACAACCGCCTTGGATGTTTCTGGATGCCAACGAGTATCTTTTAGGCTCATTCGACGGGGCACTTGCCTACGCCGTGATCCCGTTCACTATTTTAAGAAACGATGTTTAACCTGAGTTGGACGTTGTATTCGCAGTATCAACTGCGCCTTGACCAATTTCGCCCACAGCCAAAATTGGCGACGCATCGAGGTTTTCCGCATTCATCATCTCTGCAATCTTTTGCATAGACGCGATCAACATGTGTTGTTCCCAGGTTGGCAGGTTTCGGAATTTACCCAGAAACTCCTCTTGCAATGGAGACGGTGACGTCGCGAGCCGTTCCCGACCGAGATCAGTCAACTGAACCAGCATCTGTCTTCGATCGCCCTCCGCACGCACGCGTAAAATCAACCCATGGTTGGACAGTCGATCCAAAAGAGAGGATACGGTTGCCTGAGAGAGCACCACCTCGCGGGCAATCGCCGAGGGAGAGGGGTTTCCCAACCGATCAATGCTTTGCAGCACCAAGAGTTGGCTCGTCGTAAGCCCACTTGTCTTCAGCACTCTGCGCGAATGCAAATCGATGGCCCGAGTAATTTTCCTGAGGGATACCAGAATTTCATCGTAATCGTTCATAAAGCGAGTGCTCGGCTACCTTCCTCTATCTATCATACCGCGCCACTGGCGCATCTGGCGGGTTTCGCACCGCACCTCTACTACCTGTCCCGACGACTTTCCGTGACGGGAGTTCTCCCCGTGGTACCCGAATAACTGAGCATCACAGACTACTCATTAATAATAGGAAAATCGAAGTAGGTCTCAGGAAATGGCTCAGGCCGATAAGTGAAGTGCCACCACTCTTTATCGTAGTTTTCGAATCCAAACCGAGCCATCACTTCGACTAGGTATCGACGATTTGTGATCGCGTGCTGGCTGACCTCCTGACTGGCCGTATGGCTCATCGCATCAAAACAGTCGTAATCAGACCCAAAGTCCACATGCCCCTCGGCCTTCGAGCGCTCAAATCGATGCTGACACTTTGTAGGTCTTTCTCGACCAAGGTCATCACTCGAATGGTTGCTGCTCAGCTTTAGAAGTCCGACATCCACCGTCGCACCCCGACTGTGTCCGGAGCGTTTAGCGATGTATCCCAATTCGAACAACTGAGATTGATCAAGATCGGGGAAGTACTGCTGCTTGGTCGCGGCATCCTTACCCTCAGACCATCTGACAAAGTGATTTACCGCCCGTTGCGGCCGATAACAGTCGAACATCACCAACCCGTAACCGTCACTCTGAACGGCTTCCTGCACTTTCGCCAAGGCGGAGGCCGCTGGACGCGCTAGATAACAGATGGGATCCAGATACCCATCCACAGGGGCTCCAACGAAATTGTCATCCGTCACATAACGCATTTCTAACTGAATATCCGGCGCAATCGTTCGTACGTCGATAAAGGCGTCAGGCACTAATTCATCGCCAAGGCCATGAAGAGATACACACCCAACGAACACGATAACCAATACCGCTTTCATACCAACACTCCAACCCAAAGACTCCAACCGAAAACCTTTAAAGGACTGCCCTGGACGCGCCGCCTTAATCTTCTTGCCGCGTCTCTCCGGGCAGCTCTTCCCTAATCTGTCTAAACATCCCTTCCCCAAGACTTCTTGAAAGGCGCCCACGTAGCACTCTGACAAGACTTCATCTTAACCCTCATCTTAGTTCAGCTTGAGTAGACGATTTAGTTCAACACCACGAAACCGTCTTTTCCCTCAATCATGATTGATGGACAACCGCACATTTTTCAAAAAGGGGCTACCTCTTTCATAGGAGCTTCATAGGAGCGCGTCCCAATTTGAAACCGCAACCCCGATTGGCCCTAGCTGCTCGCCCTGCCCACGCCGTGACGGCTCTTCCTTATCCGGTACCGGAATGAGACGATAGCGGTACCAGTCATTAACCGGGGAATTGCTATGAATAGTTTGCTTCGATCATTCGGTGTTGGACTTATCTTCTGTGCGCTATGGATAGAAGCCAGTGTCGCCAACCCTGATTTTATTAATCCCGACACCGAAGCGGCCAGGCAAGCTCCCTATTCTCAAGCAGTCAAAGTCAATGACATGCTCATTCTCTCCGGCCAACTTGGGATCGGAGAAAACGGGCTGGTCGAGGGTGGCATCGTCCCTGAAACCCACCAGATCATGCGCAACATCGAAAATATACTGGCTGGCCAAGGGGCAGGGCTCGAAGACATCGTGAAGTGTACCGTCATGGTCGACGAAATCAGCGAGTGGGGAAAATTCAACGAGATCTATGTGACCTACTTCCCTGGTCCCAAACCCGCTCGATCTGCCTTCGGTGCTGACGGTTTAGCCTTAGGTGCGGCCGTTGAGCTTGAGTGCTGGGCCTATCTGGGCGACTAGCTGCGAGAAAGCGATAGCCAAGCTACTCTAGCTCTTGCTAAAGCTAAAGCTACACAAATGGTTATATTGATATTCCGTTTGCTATTCAGGCGAGCTCGCCTTTGATATCCTTGCCGCCGGTTCGTTTGGGTATTGGGGGAATGTAGGTTGAACAATGACAGTCTGGAATCGCGCTTGCTCACGGCTCATACCTACACAAAGGCACTTGCCTGCCTCTGCGCACTCATTGCCGGCCTGATCAGCCTCCCTTCGAATGCAGCACCAACTGCTGAGGCAGTGGCACTCGAAACCCGCCCGAGCCTTGACGGCGATGTGCTGAACGACCCAGCGTGGAAAACCACCAACATCAATCAATTCTGGCAACAACGCCCGGTAGAGGGATCACCTGCCAGCCAAAAGACCGAAGTATTCATCGGCTACACCGACCGTGCCTTATATATCGGCGTCATTTGTTATGACACGAACCCAGAGGGCATCATTGTCTCCGACAGTCGCAGAGATGCTGACCTTGAGGACACTGACAGCTTTACGATCCTCATCGACAGCTATCTCGATCAACAGAACGGCTTCGTTTTCGGCACCAATCCTGCCGGCATCGAATACGACGGCCAAGTCACCAAGGAAGGCAGCGGCGCATTCGGCTCCGGCGGAGGCGGCTTCAATTTAAATTGGGACACCAATTGGCAAGTCAAAACCCAAACAGGCGATTTTGGGTGGTCGGCCGAGTTTGAAATTCCCTTTAAATCGCTTCGGTACAGCAGCCAGACCGCGCAGACCTGGGGATTTAACTTCCAAAGGAATATCCGAAGAAACAACGAGGTCGCATTCTGGTCCCCAATTGACCGTCAGTATGACCTCTTCCGAATTGCGGATGCAGGGCGCGTCACCAGTATCGAAACGCCCGCGCAACGAAACCTCAAAATCACCCCCTATGCCCTCGCTCGCCGCAGCAGCGGCAATATGATCGATGGGTCAAGTGATCAAGAGGTCGGGTTCGATATGAAATACAGCGTCACACCTAGCTTGACGCTCGATGTCACCTACAACACCGATTTCGCTCAAGTCGAAGTGGACGAGTTTCAAATTAACTTAGACCGCTTCAGCTTGTTCCTACCCGAACAGCGCCCTTTCTTCCTCGAAAACGCTGGTCAGTTCGCAGTGGGCGTCCCTCGTGAAGTGGAGCTCTTCTTCAGCCGAAGAATTGGTATTGCGTCAAACGGCAGCCAAATTCCGATCAAAGCCGGCGCTCGTTTATCAGGAAAAGTGGGTAGCTCAACCAATGTTGGCTTCTTGCATATGCAAGCGGACGCTGTTGCTGGCGCAGCTGGACAAACCGATTTCACTGTCGCTCGGGTGAACCAAGAATTCGCCAACCGCTCGAGCCTGGGTTTTCTAGTCGTCAACAAAGAAGCCGATGACCTAATGAACCCAGGAGCCGATGACTACAACCGGACCTATGCCATCGATGGAAGGCTAGGCATTGGTGCAGATGGCCGTCTTTCCGGCTTCCTTGCCAAAACCGATTCTCCAGACCTTGACGGAGATGACACCGCATTTCAGCTCCAGGGTGACTATAGTTCCGAGGCTTGGTCTTTCCGCGGAGGCGTGACCCAGGTAGGGAAAAATTTCAATCCAGAGGTTGGATTTTTACGCCGGCGAGACTTCACCAAAGTGGATCTATTCGCGCTCTATCGGAACCGCAATAGCGATTGGGACAGCATGCACGAGCTGAGACCTCACATTGCGTATCGAGGCTACTGGGGCGGCGACGATTTCTATGAAACCGGTTTTTTACATGTTGACCAACATTGGGAGTGGAAATCAGGGTTCGAAATTCACACAGGGGTTAACTTTCTTCACGAAGGCGTACGAGAACCTTTTGCGCTAGCCCCCGGAAAATTCGTGCAGGACGGCGAGTACGATGATGAGGAGTTACAACTGGTTTTGATCACTGACCAGGGCGCTCCCTTGTCGATGAATGTGACCTCGAAGATTGGCGGGCTTTTCGGCGGAGATCGAGTTCAGGTCTCGCCTAAAGTCCGCTATCGAATCGGAGAGACCTTCAATGCATCGCTCGCCTGGACCTACAACCGCTTGAAACTCTTGAACGAACCCGATGCGTTCACCATTAACGTCGGTTCGCTAAGAATGACTTACTCGTTCTCGCCGAAAATCTCGCTCCAAGCCCTGTTGCAATACAACGACAGCACGGAAGTGCTTGCAACTAATTTCCGGTTTGCCTGGTTAACCTCTGCGGACGCTGGCTTTTACCTCGTGTACAACGAGACCCGGGACGACGATGTGGGCATGTTCAGAGAGAAACGCAAAGAGTGGATCGTGAAGTACTCTCACACGCTCGATGTATTGAATTAACAGACTACGCTGAATGGTTCCCGCGCTTAGCCGATTTAAACATTCCAACGCCAAGCGCGAGCAGTAATGGCGCTACCGCAAGGTTGGCAAGAGACAAGATCTGCCAGCGAACGTAGTCTTCCCAAGCAACCCCTAGGGTTGCCACCATGAAGAGTGTGGTTGTCGTCCAGGGTACTAGGCTCTCCAGCATGGTGCCGTAATCCTCAAGGGAGCGCGACAGAACTCGTCGATCAATGCCACGCTCATCAAACTGACGCCTAAAGGCATCACCCACAATGAAGCTCGTGGCGTATTGATTGCTTGTTAGTGCATTGACTGCGCCGGTTGCAAAGAGCGCGGTCAATGCGGTGCTAGTCACCGATCGGCTCCAGGTGAGCAGCGCCCTAATCACGCGGGGAATCGCTGAGACTGCATCCACTACGCCGACATAAAAGAAGACAAAAAAGGCGATAAAAATAGGTTCGGCCATACTGTATACCCCGCCCCGATTCATCAGCGCAGCAAGCCCCTCCGTCTGTTCCACCTGAGGAGCCATCGCGTCGAGACTAAAGCCACTACGAACCGCTGCACCCAATTCAAAAACGGAGTAAGGCTGCATCAGCACGGCAAGCAGAGCAGCTGCGAATATCGAAACGAGCAACGTGGGCAATGCGGGCTGTCGCATTAAACTTCCAGCCAGAACGATCACGGGAGGCAACAGTAAGAGCCAGCTGAACTCAAACAACCCCGAGATCCCTGCCATTAATTGATCAATTTCTACTTGCTCTGGAACCGCCGCTAGCTCAGTCGCCATTCCAAGATAGGTGAAGACACAAGCGGCAATCATCGCTGAGGGCACAGTGGTGTAAAGCATCGACTGAATATGCCCATATAAATCCACATCACAAGCGATGGCCGCTAGATTGGTCGTGTCTGATAGCGGCGACAGCTTGTCCCCGAAATAGGCACCGCCAATGATCGCACCTGCGGTCACACCAAGATCTGCATTCATTGCGCTAGCGATACTGATGAGTACCACACCAATGGTTCCTGCTGACCCATAACTGGTGCCTGTCAAACTGGAAAACACAACAGGAATCAAGAACGCAACTAGATAGAAGGTCTCGGGATTCACCAAGGTCAAGCCATAGTAAACCAGCATGGGAATCGTACCCGACAGCATCCAAGTCCCAATCAGCACACCGATAAACAGAAGTATGAAGAACGCGGGCATGGCCGCATCCATCCTCGCCATTACGGACTGCTGCATTCTCTCCCAACTCACGCCAGCGAGTCTCAACACCACGATCGCAAACACAGCGGACGTCACGAATACCAACTCTAGGGAAATCTGGCTCTGATCAAGGAGCAATGGAGGCACGACTAACCCGCCTAAGATCATGACCAGGAGCCCGAGTACCGGAAGAAGGACCACTGTGAAACCTGGCGTCACGTCTGAAGCTGCCTCGGCTAGTCTAGATTCTTCTTGCATGGGACTAATGCCCTGCAGGCTGCAAAACGTGAATTTTGAAAACGGGAATCGCGCGAGGATGGGCAGATTCAACATAGGCCTTAAATTGTTCGGACACTGTGACCTGATGCGCGACTCTGCTCGCCGCTTCCTCAGTGGAACACTCTTCGATATTCGCCATAAACGCGCCGTCCGCCAGTTCGATCTTTATCTCGGGCGTTGCACGAAGGTTGTGCACCCAAGCTGGATCTTTTTTAGCGCCCGCAAACGATGCAAACAAGATTCGCTCGTCGTCCGATTCTGTGAGCACCAGTGGAATCAACCTGACAGCTCCCGACTTAGCGCCCACCGTATGAAGAATCACCATAGGGTGCTCTGCGAACATGGCCACTTTCCCGCCGTTCGCTCGGAACTCCTCAATAATTTGCTCATTAAACGCCTGCATATCCATGCGCGACCCCTTGACCTTGCTTTTGATTAGTCGTTGATAGACCAAGATGGCTGATCCACCGCTGGATCGCAAGCAGCGTTTAACTAGGTGTGCGTATTGAAACACTGTGCCATCATCCAAATGTCAGGAGAGGAGATCGCGCGTGTTAGAGGGAAAGAAAATCATTGTGACAGGCTGTGGCAGGGGCATGGGGGAAGCAACCTTTCTTGCCTACGTTAGGGCCGGAGCAAAAGTGGTGGGTATGGATATTGACCAAGGGACCGGTCAGCAGGCTGCAGACGCTGCCTGCGCACTCGTTCAGGATGCCGCAACCTTTATCCCAGTCGACGTTGCCGATGCAGACTCGGTTAATTCAGCCTTTGATGAAGCGGTTGAATGGCTCGGCGGCGAGCTCCATGTCCTCGCCCATCCAGCCGCTATCCAAGCTGCCTCAGATCCGGCGACTGTCAGCGCGAGCGAGTGGGATCGAATGTTTGCGGTCAATGTTCGAGGCACGATGCTGACGAACCAAGCCGCGCATCGCCATATGAAAGTCGGAGGAGGAGGCTCGATCATCAATTTTGGATCGATATCCGGTCAACGCTCAGAGCCAGGCGCGGTGGCCTATTCAGCAGCCAAGGGAGCCGTCCACTCTTGGACGCGCTCAGCTGCGGGCGCTTGGGGAAAGGATGGCGTCAGAGTCAACGCCATCTTGCCCGCCATTGCGACCCCGATGTACCACGAGGCCATGTCGAGAATGAACCCGAGTGAAGAAACGGCGTCGTTTTGGATGAATCACCAATCCATTGCGCTCGGGCAGACCTACGGCGATGCTACCAAGGATCTGGCGCCCGTCATGGTGTTCTTCGCGTCTGACGATTCTGGCTTTATCACCGGGCAACTGATTCCGGTTGATGGCGGACAGACGACCACTCGGTAGTGCCCCCACAAGGGGCCTAGCAACAGACCCTGTACCAAGCATTATCTGGTACTCGTTGGCTTAGTCCCGGCTGCTTACACTGGAGACACCCTATTGGCTGAATTGACTCGCTATCAGGAGTTCAAACGACTCGCATTGCTTGCGGGTCCGCTCATGACAGCTCAGCTTGCCCAGATGGGAATGGGGGTGACCGATGCCGTCATGGCGGGCCACTATGGAGCCGTTGATCTGGCGGGTGTCGCCCTTGCTGGCAGCTTAATGTGGCCTGTCATGATGTTGTTTATGGGTTGCCTTCAAGCGCTCACACCCACCATCTCCCAGCTCAATGGCGAGCAAAACTATCCAGAGATTGGCGAGACCGTCCGGCAAGGGATCTGGCTTGCCCTGATCGCTGGACTCTTGGCGATGATCACATTACGTAGCATCGGCCCCGTTTATGCGCTGCTCGATGTCGATCCTCCTGCTGCGGCGATTTCAGTGGCCTACCTCGACTACAGTTCACTAGGCATTCCAGCGCTGATGATCTTTTTCTCTTTACGGTGCCTAGCCGACGGAATGAGCTTTACTCGGCCGGCGATGATCATTGCGGTCACCGCTTTGCTGCTAAAAATTCCGCTAAATTATTTCTTTATCTATGGAGTGGGTGATTTCGAAGGTCACGGCGGCGTCGGCGCTGGTATGGCACAAGCCATCATCATGTGGTTTCAGCTTGGTCTGATCATCATCGTCGTCACGCGCAAGCGATTTAACTCAACCGGCTGGAGAACAAGATGGTCAGCGCCAGATTCTGCTCGTTTATCCAAACTGCTTCGCATTGGAATGCCCATTGGTGCAACGATATTTGCCGAGATGGGGCTCTTTTCATTCACAACGCTCTTACTCGGCCGGTTTGGATCTGAGGTCGTCGCTGCCCACAACATCTCGATGAACATCAATGGCGTGCTGTTTATGCCCCCCATGGCACTCGGGATGGCCGCAACCATTCGCATTGGCTACCGAATCGGTCAAGGCGAACTGCTCGATGCGAGAGAAACCGCGCTTATTGCCATGGGAGGAACGCTCCTGATTGCGCTGATTGGTGCAGCCATGATTTTCGTTCTGAATCATCAGCTCGTCGCGCTCTACACGACAGAGACCGCTGTCGCGACTCTGGCAGCCGAACTACTGCTATTCGTTGTATTTTTTCTGCTTTTCGATGCTGCACAATCCACTGCCGCGGGGGTGCTTCGAGGATACAAAGACACTCAGATACCCATGCGCATCGCATTACTGAGCTACTGGGTCATCGGGTTACCTGTGGGCTGCGCGCTGGGCTACGGATGGTTTTTCCCACCCATGGAGGTCTATGGGTTTTGGATTGGTTTGGCGGCGGGCGTCGGTTCGGCCGCCATCTTACTTAGCCTGCGGCTGCACCACGTATCGCGAAATAAGGAGTTAATCCTGGCACTAACGCGTTAACGATCCGCTTCGTCTAACCGCCAGCGTTCAAAGTTCCTAAGCCACAGTCGCCCTCCTGACTTGGGCGCACCATCAAAGCTCTCGTACCCCAATAGACGCTTCACCCGATTTGAGCGTCCTCGCACCAGATCAGCCGGATACTCCTGCGTGATGGCCTCTTCCGGGGTCAGCCAACCCACCACGACACTCAGGTGCAGCGCCCATCGCAGTTGATCGACCGTTTCATTTGCGCCGCCGCCGTGCAGCATCGATCCGGTATACAGCAGCGCATCGCCGGCCTTGAAGTGTCCGGCGACGACCTCATCAGGAGTTGGACGCCTTCTATAATCCTCCCAGCGATGGCTGCCCGGCACGATCCGTGTAGACCCCAAGGCTGGCCAGACATCGTCTAACGCGATCATCATAGATACCGTGAGTTCAGGGCTATTCGGCCAAAACGCCGATTGCACATTGGCCCAATTGTCGCCGTCTCGATGCAGGATTTGAGCAGGCTCTCCAGGGCCAATAATCATGGCCTGACAAGTATTGAGCCAATATCCTTTGCCACTGTCTTCCAGCAGCGCATCAGCGACCGTGCCAAATAAAGGATCCTCAAGCAGATCAAAGAAATACTCCGTGTCCCGACCCAACCCCGTGAAGCGCGTCGTCCGATCGCCATGAAAACCCTGCCAAAAGGACGATCGATCCGAGCTGCCAGACAAATGCTCGCTTGCTCGCGCTTTGATCGTTTTTGAGATGTCAGCGAGCGCCGCATCCGACAAAAATTCCTCGATGAAAACACCGCCGCCCGCGGTGATCGCATTGATCCAGTCGGTAGGATCTGCATCGCGATGACTGGTCACCAGGTTCGAATATCCTCGCATAGACTAATACTCCGAAAGCTGTTTGATCATGACTTCGCTCCGGCTCACTCGGTTGAGACGCCAGGCTGCCACCAAGGCCACCACGAGCAGCCCAGCCCCGAGTCCCACAAAAAATCCAGGCAAGCCGAGGTCGAACCCCACAATCCCTCGTCCCAGCACATACCCCACCGGCAACGCGACCAGCCAATAAGCCGAAATCGACAACCACATTGGAAATTGCGTGTCCTTGTATCCCCTTAATGCGCCGATGATCGCCGCTTGCAAGCAATCGAACAGTTGATAAGCGGCAACAACGATCAAGACTTGTGCGGTTAGCACCACGACCGCCTGATCCTGAGTGTAAATCAAAGGAAGTAGATTTCGTCCGATGAGCAAGATCAGACTGGCGAGCACGGCGTATCCTAGCGCCAGTTGAATGGCTAGTTTCGCCACAGCCCTTGCACCCGCATAGTCGCCAGCACCCACGTAATTGCCTACTCGGATACTGGCTGCGCTGCCGAGCGCCATCGGGAACACGAAGGTAAACCAATTTAAGTTGCCTGCGACACTATTCGCGGCGATGGCCACTACCCCCAGTGCTCCTACTAGCAAACTGATCACTGAGAACACCATCATTTCTAGGAGGTGCGTCAGCCCGATGGGCAATCCAATGCTAATGATTCGGTAGGTTTCTCTGAGATCAAAGCCCCTAAATCCCTCCCTGAGGCGAATGCGTCGCAGCCATGGCCTCGACAAAAAGGGAAGGACGAGCGCCAACTCAAACCACATCGTCAGGGCGGTTGCCCAACCACAACCCTCTCCCCCGAGCTCAGGCAATCCACCCACCCCGTAAATCAGCAAGTAGTTCAATATGGCATTTACTACTAACGCAATCGACGCGATCACCAAAGGAATCGTGGTGTGTCCTAGCCCCTCGAAGGTGTAGCGAATCGTGACATAGAGCAAAACAGCGGGAAGCCCCCAGGCAGCGCCTTGCAAGTACCGCCTCGCAACATCGACAGCCTCGGGGTCGATTTCAAACAACCCAAACAGTCGATGTGCTTGGGTGACCGCTGACGCCAGTACAATGCCCAGAATCGCCGCCAATAGCAGCGCTTGCTGGACAACCGGGCCACTCAAATGGGGTTCGTTCGCTCCATCATGTTGGGCAACAATTGGGGTGACCGCCATCAACACACCAGCAAACAACATAAAGAGCGGCCAGAGGACGACACCACCCAACGCCACCCCCGCAAGGTCCACCGAACTATAGTGACCGGACATCGCGGTATCGACGAAACCCATCCCCATGATGCAAAGCTGGGTGCCCATCATGGGCAGCATCAGACGAACCAGAGTCTTTAGCTCTCCAGGCCGCACATTCGGCTCCTTACATTCAATCGAGGATGTTGGATGGGTCTTTCCACGCTTACCCTGCAGAAAGTCTTCCTACCCGCCTGCCATGAAAATTCTGTTAGATTGTTGACTCACTTGAGCGAGCATTGTGACATGTCCGGCCCCCTTGAAGGCATAAAAATACTGGACCTCACGACGGTCATCTCAGGTCCATCAGCCACGATGTTGCTGGCGGATCAAGGGGCCGACGTCATCAAAATTGAATCCATGCACCGCCCTGACCACGCACGGGGCGCTGGCAACGCCAATCAGTCCGTCACCTCGGTATTCCTTAACAACAACCGCAATAAGCGAGCACTCGCTTTGGATCTAAAAACCGAAGAAGGGGTTGAGGTTTTCTTCAAGCTAGCGGCAACGGCCGATGTTGTTATTCAAAATTTTAGACCTGGCGTGGTCGATCGCCTGGGGATTGGCGAGGATGCGCTTCGCTCGAGGTATCCGGGCTTGATTTACGTATCCATCTCCGGCTTTGGCGACGAAGGCCCCCTGTCGCACAAACCCGTTTACGATCCGATCATCCAAGCGATCAGTGGGCTGACCACCGTCCAAGCAGGATCCGACGCTGAGCGCCCCCGACTCATTCGAACCATTGTGCCGGACAAGCTCACCGGCATTGTCGCGGCGCAAGCGATTAGTAGCGCGCTGGTGCAGAAACTTCGTACCGGCGAGGGACAACACGTTAAGTTATCCATGCTCGACGCCGTGATTAACTTTCTTTGGTCATCAGACATGGGCAGCCAAACCTTTGTTGGCCGGGAGGTCGAGATAGCTCGTGCAGCCACCTTTATTGACCTCATCTACGAGACGACCACCGACTACATCTCGGTGTCAGCCATGACCAATCAGCAGTGGCAATCGCTCGCGGATGCAGTTGGTCGTCCAGAGTGGAAAGAGGATGATCGATTTAAGACACCGGCCCTGCGAGACCTGAATGCCAACGAGCGGCTGGAAATGACTCAGGCCGCACTCAAGACTGAGTCGGCAGCGTATTGGCTCGAACGGCTCGAGGAATATGGGGTTCCCTGTGCGCCTGTGCTAACCCGTAGCGCCATGATCAACCATCCCCAAGTCAAAGCCAATAAAGTCTTACTTGAGACGGAGCATCCCGTGGCTGGCCGAATTCGCCAAGCAAGACCTGCCGCCCAATTTTCTTCGAGACCATATAGCACCCGGCAAGGCGCCCCTAAACTCGGGGAACACTCGCTGGAAGTCCTATCAGAAATCGGCCTTAACGAAGAGGAGATCGAGCAGCTAATGAACAACCAGGTGATTGCAGGCAGCGAATAGGCACCGCTGATAAAGGCCCCAGAGCCAGTTGCGAGAGCCAGGTGTGCACATGATTTGCTCAGGTCGTTAGGGTTTGTTGGCTCCCTTGACGCGACTAATCCCCTTAGCTCTGGTGCCTACAGGAGCCCCGCAATGGTTACCGACCAATGAAGTTAGGTGTCCTTTTCTCGCCAAATGCCTTTCTTCCTTCGGCCCCGTCCTCGCTATCACGGACCGTGAGCAACGCATCACGCGTGAGAGCCGCAGTCTCGGCAGGACCTCGCGGCACTGTTTCAGCAACAAATTGTTTGATCGTCGAAACGACGAGTGGTGCGCTCCGTTCCAAGATTCGAGCGTACTCGAGCGCGGCCTCAAGCTGGCTACCGAGCGGGACGACCTTGTTAACCATCCCCACTTCAAAGGCACGCTCTGCCGATAAGTCCTGCCCAAGCAACATGAATTCCATGGCGACCTTGTGCGGAATCTTAGCCGCACAACCTGCGATTAAACCGCCAGTAAAGCCTACTTGCGCCTCAGGGTACCGAAACCTTGTGTTATCGGCGGCGACAACCAAGTCACACATTTGCACCAAGATGTAAGCCCCACCCACACAAAACCCTTGCACCGCTGCGATGATCGGTTTGTTGGTCACCACACCAACTCCAGGCACACCCTGCCACATTTCTTTGGGCGCATTTTTAATATCCGCGCCTACGGAAAAAGCTCTGTCCCCTTCTGCACACAAAATGGCGCATCGTTCTGGTCCGGCATCATATCGACGCAACGCCGCCCTAAGACCTTGGATGACGGACTCATCCAGCGCATTCAGTTTATCGGGTCGGTTGATTCGAATGATCGCGGTGAGACCATCCACCTCGTAAATCACTGGTTCCATGTGTTCTCCTTCCTATTACAAAGCGGACATCGAACCGCTCTCTTATTGTATGGGTTCCTCAGACTAAGATAGTTGGCAATCGATAATATTCGAGGGTCCCGTGCCTAGAGATGCATTGCCGACAAATACATTGCTGTTAGATCCCTTGTCGCCAGATCCCTTGTGAAAAGCCTCTCAGGGTCTTAATCAATCCTCGATAGCCGTTGGGGCTTTGCAATCCCCTACCGATCAATTATGGCGGCCAAACCCGTTATCCGGCCAGACTGAAAGGGCCTAAGTCTTGTTCGAGCTGGCTTAATAACCGGCTTCCGCTCGAAAACTGGCGACTGAGAAACGCCATTTGATCCCCCAGGATTCGCCCGCTGTGCGTCAGCGCCAGATACTCGGCACGATTTGGGCGGTATGGCAGGGCCAGCAATTCCATGCTGCACTCGCTCAGCAATCGATTGCCCTTGCGCGTGTTGCACCGCTTGCAAGCCGTCACCACATTCGTCCAATCATCCTGCCCACCCCTTGAAACTGGGTGAACATGATCGCGGCTCAAATCAGTAGCTGGAAATTGAAGACCGCAATACAGGCAAGTGTGTTGATCCCGGCGAAACAGCGTCGCATTGGAAAGACTGGTCTTCATGTCGGCGTTAACCACTTTCCCGCGGCTTGCCAGCACACTGTTCAGCGAGATGACTGATCGTTTGCCGGTTTTTGAGTACCCGCCAAAGACATCTTTGACCGATTCACCGTAGGACCAGCTCACTAGGTCGCGAGCGTGAAGCACGACCGCCTCCTGCCAGCCTATCCACTCCATTGGAATTCCTGCTGTGTTGATCCTCAGTATTTTGGTACTCAATGGCCTGACCTCTCCTTGGATGCTTCCCTTTTTATCGAGTGATTGTTAAGTGGTTGTTGAGTAGTGCCCGAGTGGCGCTTGAGCCGTTGTCGGATAGCTACTGAACAATTGCCACAGGGCGATGACGCTTACTCATGCACAGCATCCGCAGTGGCTTTACGCTTTGATCCTTCTCCTTTCCAATTCCCAGTCTCGTCACTCTGTTACGGGTTTCAGCCTCTTGTCTCAGCGCTACCCTCAAATACCTCGGGCTCACCACCAACCTTCTATGACAGCGGCGCTGGCTACGGCAACAGCGCTGACCAGCGGGGGCCGCCCAGATATAACCAGCGCTACCCTTTCTTTTGGGCAAACTTTTCTTGGGCAATCTTTGTTGAGCAATCTTTCGATTCAACCCACCGTCGACCAATGATCTGAGTCAAACCCCACCTTCAATTCATCTTAGATCTTCAGCCGGAGGAATCAAGACCTGACCCTCGATTGGGAAGCGAGCTCACAGCCTAGGCCTTGGCCGGTTAATCCATCATCCGTAGGAGGGTGAACAAAGATTGGGTACCATTAGGATTTACCGTTTCATTGGTGAATCATCCGATGCAACAGAGTGACGATAGAGAGATGCCAGACGCAATCGACACGATTTATGCCGATAGAGAGGGCGCGCCCGCTCCCTTTGTCTTCGATCGCTCTGTTGCCACCGTTTTTCCGAATATGATTCGGCGTTCCGTCCCCGGCTACGAGGCATCACTTGACCTCATTGCCATGTGCGCACAGCAATTCGGTCGAGCGAATACCCGGTTTTACGATTTAGGCTGCTCGAGGGGCGCGGCTATTGCTGCCATGCTAAGGAGGAAGCCGACAGACACTGTCGTTATTGGCGTGGACACGTCGGAAGACATGCTACAAATTGCGCGCTCTGAGCTACATGGCCATATCCAGAGAGAGGAGGTGAGGCTTCACGAGGCCGATATCACGGACTACCCGATTGAAAACGCCTCCCTGGTAGCCATGAACTACACCTTACAGTTCATCAGCGAGCAAGCACGACGCCCCCTCCTTCAGCGGATCTATGACGGGCTAGTGGATGGTGGTGCCCTGGTGCTATCAGAAAAAGTCATCGGCGACGAACGTACTCAGCCTATTCTTGAAGCGTTGCATCTGGCTTTCAAGCGCGATCAAGGCTACAGCGAGCTTGAGATCGCGCAAAAGCGGGAGGCTTTGCTCAACGTGCTCATTCCAGAATCGATCGAGCAACATATCGCTCGCCTGGAGGACCTTGGATTTACTGCGACGTTGCTAGCCAAATCGATTAATTTCTGTACATTTCTCGCAGTTAAACCCTAGCCCACATTGGCGAATGACAATGACCGATCCATCATGGGATGCACGTTTACGCGGTGAACGGTTTTTCGCGCTCGCGAAGCATACCCATTTGACTGACCACCTCGCTGCTTATGCGGCGGCGATCGATCATCGACTCGGTGCGAGGCCCCATGGCCGCGACGCTGAGTGGCAAGCGATCGTTAATCAAATAGAACCATCCTCTGGGTCGACTTCGATAGCTGACCAGCCTTCGCTGAAATCGCTACTCCAATCGCTGCATCCATGGCGCAAGGGGCCTTTCGTTATTAATGATCTGGTGATCGACAGCGAGTGGCGATCCGACTTGAAGTGGGAGCGTCTCATCGATGCCATTCAATCACTTCATGGTCGAACCGTTCTCGACGTAGGGTGCGGTAATGGGTTTTACCTGTCGAAGATGGTGGACGAAGGCGCAGCACTCGCCCTTGGTATTGATCCAACACGACTCTTTTTTTACCAATTTGAGGCGATCGCCCAGCTAACGGGCCTCGTAGGCGCTGCCATCTTACCGCTCAAGGACGAAGATCTCCCTCCGGTCCAACTCTTTGATACCGTATTCTCCATGGGGGTGATTTATCACCGGCGCCAACCGCTTCAGCACCTCGCCTGTCTCAAAGCGGTGATGCGCCCTCAAGCCGAGCTCGTTCTCGAAACCCTTATCGTCACAGACGAGGACCGCTACCCGAAGGGCCTTATCCCTGAAGACCGATATGCAAAGATGCGCAATGTTTGGTGCGTGCCTACCCTCTCCCAAACCCTGCGTTGGCTTAAGGAAGCGGGTTTTAGCAACCCGCGCGTCATCGACGTAACCAGCACGACCCGAGCCGAACAGCGGCGGACCGAATGGATGACGTTCGAATCGCTAGATGATTTTCTCGATCCTCACGATTTGGAGCGAACCATCGAGGGCTACCCCGCACCGGTGAGAGGCATCTTCATTGCCGATGCCTAATGCTCAATGGTGCCTGATGCCCACCAGTACAGCGTATCAGTGGAATGAGAGCGATTGCCGGATAAGCCAGTTTGAATCACTAGAGGGCTTGAGCGATCAATCCAGATCAATATACGCCGCCTATAGAAGGCCTCCAAAATCGCAGACCGGCAGCCTCTTTCTTAACGACTCCAACGCCCTACTGGCACGCAGCGTTGACGCCATCGCTCATCAGGAAGCGAAATCCATCATGCCAGAAAAGCCAGATGGCGCATGAGGTCCAATGACTAGCTGCTCCAAAACGCCCTGACCCTTTTCTTGACCCCGCTTAGTTGTAAGGACAACGTCGCACATTGCTTGAATATGCAGGTTCTCGGGCCCCATATCACTTAACACTAAGCGCTCTCGCAAGACGTCAAGCGCGCCATGGTAACTCCCATGCCGGAAGGTCTCGTGCCCGTACCCTAACCCTTTCATGTAAAAGGACCACTTCGGTGTCAGCTCAATACGAAATTCATCGTCCTCTGAGGCCATCTTGATAACCGCTCCGCTAGCGTGCCGCGTCCCCGGTTGGTAATCCTGATGATACTCAAGAGACTTAAGGGTTACCTCATCACCGCCGCCATACTTTGGCACGAGCACCCCATTTTCATTCCAAGCTTCGCCGGATTCATCTTGATTGACGAAATAGTGAATGCTGAAGTTCTCAAAGTTCATCGGTGCCCAGATCCAAAAAAACTGAAACCCTGTGGCCGCCGGGTTGGGTTGAGCATCGGGTAATCCTACAGTGCGCAGGCCCCACGATCGGTCTCTTGTGCCCTGAAATGCTCCGGGCTGAACCTCATGGCGAACGCCATCGACCTCTACCCACCCTGACCAGGTGCCGTTTTGCATCATCCGAGTGACATCCATCATCAACTGGGACCCTACTCGTCTGGTGAACCTGGGCTCTTCGTGAGCGGGGATAAACGCATGGAAAGTTAGGTCCGCTTTGACGCCGCTTTCTTGGTCGTCACAGGCAATACGAAGGGTTTGAAGCGGCTCCACGACTTCAAGCGAGAGTGGCCCAATAGATAAATCGAGGCGCTCTAAGCCCATCACTTTTGACGCTAAAACGTTGTGCTGGACGCCATCGAATACAAATGAGAATGCCGCGTCCATCACATCAAGATAGGGGTAGACCCCGAGTGCGAAGGCAAAAAACTTTTCACCGGCCGCATCATAGCCGTTGAAGAAATAGCGATCATAAAAGTTCCGTTGCCCAGCAACATAAGCAATGGGCTCCGGCGTTTGATGAATTGGATAATCGTCGCCTTTCGATAACATGAAATGTCCCCTCCGTTTCGCTCACAACGTATCACCGCCTTACAGAGCGGGTCAAAGCCATCGCACGTAGCTGCCCACACTGCTATCATCGCTCATATTTTTAGGGCCACCCAGCATGATTAGCCTTCTGGGCATTGCACTCATCGCACTCGCGGCTTTCGCACTGTCAGCTAAGCGGGGCCTCATCGACAAGCGAACAGTATTAGGCGCATTTTTACTACAGGCCGGCTTAGGCGGGATCGTACTTTACGTCCCGCTTGGTAAGGAGCTCCTGGACTTTCTCGCTCAGAAGGTGATCGCGCTACTCAATTACAGCCGAGCAGGCATCGACTTCTTATTTGGCGGTGTAGTAGGCGACAACATCGGCTTTGTCTTCGCCTTCAACGTCTTACCTGTCATCATCTTTTTCTCCTCGATGATCGCGGTGCTCTACTATTTGGGTGTTATGCAGTGGGTTGTCGCAGTCATCGGGGGCGCCCTTAAAAAACTCATACGAACCAGCCATTCCGAGTCTATGGCTGCTGCGGCCAACATTTTTGTTGGCCAAACAGAAGCACCCCTCGTTGTTCGACCCTATATCGCAGGGATGACTCGATCAGAACTATTCGCAGTCATGGTTGGCGGCCTGTCTTCCATCGCCGGTTCGGTCATGGCCGGCTACGCCGCGCTCGGCATCGAGGTGAAATACTTACTGGCTGCCAGCGTCATGGCCGCGCCGGGGGGGCTCATGATGGCCAAGATTGTGATGCCTGAGACGGAAACGCCGAAGCCATTTGACCCCTCGATGAAAGACGAGGAAGGGGACTACACCAACGTCTTTGACGCGGCAGCAAGTGGCGCAATGACCGGGCTGCAAATGGCCGCTGCCGTCGGCGCTATGCTCCTTGCTTTTATCTCTCTGATTGCCGCACTGAACGGCCTTTTAGGCTGGGCTGCGGGCCTGATCGGCTATGACGGTGTAACCATTCAATCGCTTCTCGGCTGGCTACTCCAGCCACTCGCATTTCTTCTTGGCGTGCCTTGGAGTGAGGCGGCTATCGCCGGCAGCCTCATCGGGCAGAAATTAGTACTCAACGAATTCGTTGCTTACGTTGATTTCTTGGCCAGGATGGATGACATGCAGCCCATTACCCAAGCGATCGTAACCTTTGCTTTGTGCGGCTTTGCCAACTTCTCATCAATCGCCATTTTGCTGGGAGGACTTGGCGCCCTCGCGCCAACACGGCGCCATGACATTTCAACCCTTGGGTTACGTGCACTGCTCGCTGCTACCCTCGCCAATTTGATGAGTGCAGCGATCGCTGGATTCTTTTTATCTCTGGCGGCGTAGTCACATGGACCACACGATTCCTGTCATATCCATGCGCTCAAGCGACTGTGCGGCTGCCTTCACCGACTCTTTAAGACACTTCGGTTTTGCTGCGCTTTCCGATCACCCGCTCGACATGAGCAGAGTAAACAGTATTTACGAGCAATGGCTGGCCTTCTTTCAGACCGAAGAGAAGTTTGCCTATCCGTTCGATGAAGCGGAGCAAGACGGTTACTTCGGCCTACAAGACGCCGAATCCGCGAAGGGGTTCATTGAACAAGATTTCAAAGAATACTTTCATTATTACCCGTGGGGCCGATGTCCAGCTCACCTTGTGGATGATGTCCAGTCCTACTACGCAGAATCCCAAGCCTTCGCGGTACAGCTTCTTGCCTGGGTTGAGCAGCACTCGCCTGCCGAAGTACGAGCCAGATATTCGCAGCCCTTGTCGACTATGATCGATGGGAGCGTTGCCAGCCTGCTCAGAATCCTGCACTACCCGCCCCAACAGGGCGAGAGCAAAGCTCCCCGTGCCAACGCCCACGAGGATATCAATTTGCTCACGATTCTCCCGGCCGCCAATGGCCCTGGGCTACTCGTTCAACATCGGGATGGTCAATGGATCGACGTGCCCAACGAACCTGGGACTGTGATTATCAATACCGGCGACATGCTCCAGGAGGCCTCCGGCGGATACTTCCCCTCAACCACGCATCAAGTTGCAGCAGGGGATGGCGTGCTCAACGTTAGCAGAATGTCGATGCCCCTCTTTTTACATCCTAAGGCCGAGGTCAAACTATCGGACCGATACACAGCGGGAGACTATCTGCAGGAGCGACTGCAAGAACTTGGCGTCATCAAAGCCTGAGATAAAACCTACGCCTGATTGATTCGTTTTATCCGCGTGCCCGGATCGCTCGGACTTCTGGCGTTCCAAACAGGGTGGTGTGCTTTCGCAATTCCCCCAGTATGTGAGGGAAAGCGTCAGCGAGAACTTCAATGAAAAGATCAGTGAGAAAATCGATGAGAGCGCTCGTCGATTAGTGGCCTCTGCCCTCGAACCAACGCTCGAGATCAATCGCGCTCATCGGCTTCGCGATGTGATATCCCTGGATTAAATGAGTTCCCAACTCCACGGCCAAATCGAGATCAGCGTCATCTTCAACGCCCTCGGCAACCGACACCATATTCAGCGCATTAGCGAGGTTAACGCTGGACTGAAAGATCGCTTTTGCAGATGCACGCCGGTGGGCACCGTTCACGAAGGCTCGATCAATCTTTAGCTCCGAAAACGGGAAACGGCGCAACTGTTCCATGGACGAGAATCCCGTCCCAAAGTCATCGATAGACAAACCAAATCCTTTGAGCCTAAGGCGAGTTAAGCTCGCAAGCACCGTATTCACATCGTCAACGAGTTTGCTCTCAGTCACCTCCAGGACAATGGTATCCGCGGGCACTCGATGTTCATTCAGCAACTGGTCTAGAAACGCCACGAGATCAGGGTTGCACCAAGTCATCCACAGAAAGATTGATCGACACCTTGATGTGAAAATCGCGCGCGCGCCACTCGCCTTGCTGGGCAATGCTTTGAAGCAAAACTGCTCGCGTGAGGGGATAGATCAGGTCATTCGCTTCGGCAGTCGGTATCACCGCACCTGGACCGATCAGCGAACCATCAGGCTTCCGCCATCTGAGCAGGCTTTCAACACCAACTAATTGTAAAGAGTTGGCGTCAACCTTGGGCTGGTAGACCATCTCCACTGCGCCACGATCAATCCCAGTTCGAATTTCCTCGACTGACAGCTGTTCGAAAGCATAGGCCGATGACTTAGGCGCCTCTTGACCGCGATTCACTTGATCCAAAACAGCCGACAACTTTTCTTTTGAGACTGGCTTCGCGATGGACCCAAGTACCTCAATCGCCAGCGATTTTGCTAGTTCCTCCGCCACTTCAAGGATTCGGTCCTCCTCACCACTGAAGAACACCACAGGTGGCTTGACCGATGCTGCAGCCATCTCGGATAAAAACTCGATCCCATCCATGCCTGGCATATTCAAGTCTAAGAGCAGCAGATCCCAACCCGAATCAATCAAGGGAACCGCGAGTCTCGCGTCGGTTTGCGTGCTGACGTCACAATCCGCCATGGTGCCGAGGAGCTTAGAAACGATAGAACACTGGAACGAATCATCGTCGATCACGAGAATTCTAAGACGCGCCTGTTCAGCCATACCCCCCTCCTTTTGACGACTCTTCTTTCGGGTTGAAGACTCTTCTCTCAGATTGAAGACTCTTCTCTCAAGGTTGAAGGACTCTTCTCTCAGGAAGACTCTTCTCTCAGGATTCTTCAGTCGATGCCTAGTCAGACTGTAGCTTCAGCCACCGTTGGGTCAACGTACCCGCCGTCATAGAACCACTTACGTTTAACGCTGTTCGTGCCATGTCGATCAGCGGCTCGATTGAAATCAATAGCGCCACCAGCGTGACGGGTAACCCCATAGTGGGTAACACCACTAGCGCAGCGAAGGTCGCACCCCCGCCAACGCCTGCAATGCCGAATGAACTGATGGTGACCACCAGCATCAACATTAAGAAAAATTCAGGCGCAAGGGGGTCCAAGCCCACTGAAGGAGCAATCATCACTGCAAGCATCGCCGGGTATATCCCAGCGCAGCCATTTTGGCCAATGGTTGCACCAAAACTGGCCGACAAGCTGGCAATGCTGGGGTGATTTCCTAACGCCTTCACTTGAGTTTCTATGTTGAGCGGAATGGTCGCCGCAGAGGACCGCGATGTGAACGCAAAAACGAGTGCGGGAAACGCTTTCTTAAAGAACGCAATGGGGGACAAGCCCGTAAGTGATACAAGGAGACCGTGGACTCCGAACATCAAAAAGATCGCCAGATAAGAGACCGCGATAAACTCGAGCAGATTCCAGATATCTTGGCTGTCAGACGAAGCGGCCACCTTGGTCATCAAGGCCAGCACGCCGTAGGGAGTCAGTGCGATGACGAGACGCACAAGATGCATGACCCAATCCTGGGCAATATCGATTCCGCGCTTAAGCGCTTGACCTTCTTCAGGCGCAACCGCCCTCAGCCTTAGCCCCGCAATCCCAATCAAAATAGCGAAGATAACAACCGCAATAATTGAGGTGGGTCTTGATCCTGCTAAATCAGAAAAAATATTCGTGGGTAAAAAACTGACAAGCAGCGCGGGGACAGAAAGGTCTGCCACCCGATCTTGGCGCTCGACCAAGACCGCTGCCCGCGCAAGCTCTCGCTCGCCCTCGACCAAACCATCAACCGACAAGTTGAAGCCAGCCGCCAACAGGCCGCCAATCATGGCCGCAATCAGTGTCGTGCCAAGCAGGACGGCCAGAACGCTGCCGCCAACGCGGCCCAGCGTGGATAACGCCTCTAACCTTAGTACCGCCGCAATCATCGCCACCAAAATAAGCGGCATGATGATCACTTTTAATAGACTCACATAGGCTGAGCCCACAAGATTGGTCCAACTAAGAACAGTGGCAAGCGCGTCTCCACCACTACCGTAAAAAGCTTGCAACAGAGACCCAAACGCGAGCCCAAGAACCAACGCCAAAAGTACTCTCGTTGAGAGTGCGAGGCCCTTTCTTGCAAGACCAACGAGTATGACTAGCAGCGCTACAAACCCAATTAAAGAAATAAGCACCTAGACGCCTCCTAGTTCGATGGACCACTTGCACGGCTCGCACCGGCACTCGATTGCACCGGCGGGCCCTCAAAGCGCTGATCTAGCCAGCGCTGACCTTTCCCAGAATTGCATTGAAGGTGGACGAGGGTCGCATGGCTTTATCAGCTAACTCAGGATTGGGTTGGTAATAACCTCCCACGTCTTGAGGATCACCTTGGGCAGCCAGCAACTCTTCGTTAATGACCGATTCATTTTCGATGAGTTCTTCTGCAATCGCTGCGAACGTCTCTTGCAACTTCGCATCTCTGGTTTGCGCAGCTGCCGCTTTGGCCCAGTAAAGCGCCAAATAGAAGTGACTGCCTCGATTATCGATCTCATTCACTTTTCGCGAGGGAGATTTGTTCTCCTCCAAGAATTCTGCAATCGCGGTGTTTAAGGTCTCAGCCAAGATATCCGCTTTTTCGTTATCGAACGTGGTTGCCAAGTGCTCAAGAGACGCGCCGAGCGCAAGGAACTCACCGAGCGAATCCCAACGCAAGTGCCCTTCTTTCTCAAACTGCTGCACGTGTTTTGGTGCCGAACCGCCCGCGCCCGTTTCAAACAGACCGCCGCCATTGATGAGCGGTACGATGGACAGCATTTTGGCGCTAGTGCCAAGCTCCAAGATAGGGAACAAGTCGGTCAGGTAGTCTCTTAGAACATTCCCAGTCACCGAGATTGTGCTCTCACCCTGCCTTATCCGCACCAACGAGAAACGTGTGGCCTCCGCAGGCGCCATAACGTGGTGCTCAATGCCCGTTAAGTCATGATCTGGGAGGTACAGTTCTAGTTTCTTGATCAGTTCCGCATCGTGCGCTCGCGCTGCATCCAACCAGAACACTATCGGCCAACCCGTTGCTCGGGCTCTGTTGACAGCAAGGCGGACCCAATCCTTGATCGCGCCATCCTTGACTCGACACAATCTCCAAACGTCGCCTTCTTCAACGTCGTGACTGAGCAAGGTGTCACCTGCACGGTTTCGGACTGTTACTGTCCCGTCACCTACCATCTCGAAGGTGGTGTCGTGGGAACCATACTCTTCCGCTTTTTGTGCCATCAGTCCGACATTAGGCACTGATCCCATGGTGGTTGGATCGTAAGCACCATGGGCCTGACAATCCTTGATCGTTTCTGCATAGACCCGGGCATAGCACCGATCAGGTATGACCGCCATCATGTCGTGAAGTTCGCCATCTGGGCCCCACATTTGCCCCGATTCCCGAATCGCCGCGGGCATTGAAGCATCAATAATGATGTCACTCGGCACGTGTAGATTAGTAATTCCTCGGTCTGAATCAACCATGGCCTGGGCGGGACCACTCGCTAGGCACGCATCCAGTGCGGCCTTGATTGCAGTGCGCTCTGCGTCGGGCAATTGAGCGATTTTGTCATAGGCATCACCAACGCCATTATTGGGATCAACCCCTAGTTTCGACAGAGTATCCGCATGCGCCTCAAACGCGGACCGGTAATAGGCCTTTACCCCATGACCGAAAAGGATAGGGTCCGAAACCTTCATCATGGTCGCCTTTAAGTGGAGCGACCAGAGCACACCACTCGTTTTCGCTTCAGCAAGCGTCTCATCCAAGAACGTGGTTAGCGCCTGCTGACTCATAAAGGCAGCATCCACTACTTCGCCTGCCTCCACCGATAACGAGGATGCAAGCACGGTGGTTTGCCCTGCTTTGTCAGTAAAAACAATGTCGAGTGAGTCGGCCTCACCCATAGTGACCGACTGCTCAGATCCATAGAAATCGCCTGATTCCATGTGCCGGACGCTCGACTTTGAGTCAGACGACCAAACGCCCATGCGGTGGGGGTGCTTTTGTGCGTAGTCTTTCACAGCTCGTGCCGCGCGCCGATCGGAATTGCCCTCTCTTAACACTGGATTGACCGCACTCCCCTTGACTCGGTCATACCGCGCCTTATTTTCTCGTTCATCATCTGTCTGAGGGTCGTCAACATAGTCCGGTAATGCATACCCCTGCGCTCTTAATTCTTCAATCGTTGCCTGCATTTGTGGGTTTGAAGCCGAAATATTGGGCAATTTGATGATGTTGGCTTCCTTCGCTTGGGTCAGTCGCCCCAGCTCAGCAAGATGGTCAGGTACCTTCTGATCTTCTGGCAAACGATCAGAGAAAGCTGCCAAAATTCTGCCTGCCAGAGAGATGTCCCACATCTCTACATCGACACCGGCCGTATCCGTGAAGGCCTTGATAATCGGCAGGAAGGAATAGGTCGCTAGCCTTGGTGCCTCATCCGTTTCTGTGTAAATGATCTTCAGATTGTCAGTCATACAAATTCCACTATTTTCGTTTTGGATCGCGGCCCAGCGTCCGCCAAACCTGTCGGTCAATGCCTGCGAAACCGATTTCGCAGATTTCTGTGTTTGTCACAGTAATGACGGACAGCTCGACTCGAGGGAGCGATCGCTATTGTGCTGCACGTTGCAGCGTCTGGTTTGATCGATACAAGCGGCTATATTAGGGTGCCTCCTTGCGCCCGAATCAACGTTGTGTTGCACGTTCGTTTAATATGCCTCGCTTCCATCGCCATCAATTGAGATGGCTAGTCGGCTTCCATTTATCGCTTGTCCAGCTGGTGATTACCTAGCGCTCAAAGCGCTTACCTTGCATTGATCCAATGCCAGTCCAACTGTTTTGGCCGATGAAGCGCGCTATTTGCGTCCTTCAAAATCCACAAATAACGCGTGCATACCATCGCGTTTTCTCGCGATTACGAACACCTTAGTCCCCACTCAGGTGTGCTCGATTATAGAGAAATCAGCGCAAATTGACAGGCGAATTCGATGGGATTGGAAGCCCAAACACTTAGTCGGCTACCGTCCTCTAAAAAGGCGCTAGTGCCTCGAAAACCAGAGGGCTTTTGGAGACGGGGTGCTCAAACTCCAACCGCTGTGCATGAAGCATTAGCCGATCGACCGCTCGCTCTACAGGCTCTGGGGCGTAAAGGTCGCAACCCAAAATAGGCGCTCCGACCATCGCAAGATGTGCTCGAATCTGATGCCTCGTTCCTGTGATCAGTTCGATCGTGACCCGCCGCACGCAACGCTCGTCTAACGCTGAGTGAATAAACCCCTGGCTCACGTCGACCTGTTCTACCGCGACCAGTCGTGTTTGACTGGGCTTACCACGACCAAAAGCCAGAATTTGCCGCGGGCGTTGCAGTCTATGGGGTGCCAGGGGCAGGTCTATTTGGGATGGCAGCGGTGAAACGCCCTGCCCGACCAGCGCCTGGTAAATTTTCTTGACCCGTCGTTCTCGAAACTGTCGGTTTAAGTGACTCAATGCTAAGGGTGTTAAGCCCACGACCATCAACCCTGACGTATCCCTATCCAGACGATGAACAAGGTGCGCGGCGCTCGATCGCTCCCGAGCTTTCAGTATGACGGAGGGGCCGCCAAACCTCGGGGTGGTGCTCTGTAATCCAGCCGGTTTGTTAATCACGAGGATGTCGTTGTCCTCAAAAAGAACGTCCACAGCCCAACCCTGCAATCTCTCTTGAGCGAAAGCCTACCAACCAGCAGGCGAGGAATCATTACCTGAGGTAAGATAATGGAGTCATCAAGGCTTGCACCATGTCCACCCATCAAGATCCACTGGTTGATGCCATCACGCTTGGCGTTCCAACGCTACTCCAACTCCTCGACGGATTGACGGCAATCCTTGAGCGGTTCAACCCCGACCAGCGCGAGCAGTTGCTGGCCATCCTGCAACCCGAGCAAGCCAAGCTCAATACGATTCAGCAAACGCTTGAAACCGCTGCCTTCCCTGATCATGTCGCCCGCTTTGGCGAACTGCTAATGGAGGCAATAAAGAATGCTGACAAGGCCATCCAGCATATCGACCATTCGGCGCTAGACCCCATGCGGATTCTTGCTGCGTCGAGAGCCGTCTGCCGCGCAAAAGAGGCGCTGTTTCCTTGTGCGACGCTGCTTGCTCCCATTCATGAATTTTTCCTCGACCCCGACAAGCGACCACAACGCCCACTTACAGAGGCAAACCGAGCCAGCTTCGAGCATTGCCAGGTCATTCATCAAACGCACAATCGAGAAACTCGGGGAGGCTATAGTGCATTTGTACCTCACGCTGCCCAACAAGATTCACGGCCTCTTGTGATCGCGCTGCACGGCGGCACAGGTCATGGACGCGACACCCTTTGGCATTGGCTGACCAGCGCACGGGCCAACGACATGACCGTCATGGCACCCACGTCAATTGACGACACCTGGTCCCTCTTTCAAATAGAACTTGATCTACACGCCATACTTGAACACCTGAAGGACCTAACCGCCACCATCCCTCAGCCATCGGCTATCCTTCTTGCGGGAATGTCTGATGGAGCGACCTACGCGCTCCAGCTGGGCCTGAAACGCCCCGATCTATTCCCAAATATCGCAGCCTTCTCGGGCATGCTGGACCCGTCCTTGTTGGCGGAACCACCGAGTCCATCGACTACCCAGCACATCTATTGGCTTCATGGACACCGAGACACCATGTTTCCATTTGAACTTGCCAATGAGAGCGTCGCAGCCCTCAAAGCCAAAGGGCTCAATGTCGTGCTGGATGAGCAACCCGGACTGGGCCATAGTTTTGCCGCATCACGGGTACCCGCAACGCTCGACTGGTTTCAAACTGCGATTGAGGGATCTTAGCGCTGTCGGCGCTCGAGGAACGGCAAATACCCATTGGGGCGCCATGAATGATTGAAGGGATAAACCGATATGCGTTTTTTTGACACGAACAGCTCTCAAGGTTTCTGCCGAACGCACTTAGCAACGGGGTGGACCACTGTTGTTTTGGCATGGCTGATTGCAGCACTCGCTACATCATCTGCTAGCTTTGCTAAAACCCTGCACATTATTCATACCAACGATCTCCACGGTCGACTCATTCAGGAAAAGGATACGGCAGGTGTCGCGCGCATTGCGCGGTTCATCCAAGACACCAGGGCTGAGACGGATTGGTTGCTCACGCTCGATGCGGGCGACGCCATCTCTGGGACACCGGTCTCGAGTATTTTTTTGGGCGAACCCATCTTTGAGATTATGAATTTGATGGACTACGACTTGGGCCTGCTTGGCAATCACGAGTTCGACCATGGTTATGAACAAATCGATCGATTCCTAGAGATCGCCAATTTCCCACTCATTTCCGCCAATGCCTTCAATCCGGAAGGCGAACTCATTGCGGATGAGCCGTTTTTGATCAAACAAATTGGCGACATTAGCGTTGGGATTATTGGCTTAACAACGCCCGACACACCGAAAATCACAACGCCAGAGGGCAATGAGGGCCTCACGATTCAATCGATCGAGACCACGCTGCCACCCCTCATTCAAACCCTCGAGCCTAAGGTCGACGTGCTCATCTTTTTGACCCATCTTGGCTATGAAGAAGACCTTGCGCTCGCGGAGGCTTTCCCAAACGCAGACCTCATCGTCGGTGGCCATAGCCACACAATGGTGCCTCACCCCGTCAGAGTGGGTGATACTTGGGTGGTTCAGGCCGATCACTACGGCAAGCACGTTGGACTCATCGCCCTTGAACTCGAGGAAAAGGACAACGGTTACTCCGTCCAGAATGTAACGGGAGGGCTAGTGCGCGCTGATGAGCTGCCGCCTGGAGACCCTCGGGTTGAAGCCACGGTGAATCACTACGAAGCGCAAGTGGCAGAGCGCGTCGACCAAACGATTATGGTGAGTGATCGCGCCTATTCGAAGGACGAGCTGCAACCGATTTTGGAAGAAATGTTGCGTGCTGCTCTCGATGCCGACTTAGGGTTTTATAACCGTGGCGGTATACGGGATGAAATCACCACTGGGCCGGTGAGCGCTCGCATGATCTGGAATATCGAACCTTTCGGCAATAGCCTCGTGCGCCTAACGATTAAGGGAAGCGATCTGCTCATCCTCTTGTCACAAGAACGTGAGGTTCACCATGCAGCCGCTAACATTGATCCCGAACGGATTTACCAGCTCGCTACGAATAGCTTCATTGGCAGTCACGCGGCAATGGCTTTTGGTGATGCTGTAACCCTGCAGGACACGGGCACCATGATTCGAGACGTTCTGATCAACCACATCCAGCGTAATGGACTGCCAGACTAAGGCCTTAGTGCGAGGAGTGCGAGGCTTCTCGCATTGGTCACTGTATCAGTCATCTATGAGAAAGCGTTCTGCCGCTTGGACAAAGCCGTCTAGCTGGTCATGGTGCACCCAATGCCCTGCGTTTTCGAACACGAGCGACTCGGCGTTCTGAAAATACTGAGCCGGGTCTTCACGTCTCAACTTGGCAAACTCGCTTTCACTGCCGCTCACCAATAAAAGCGGCGCATCGATCCTGGACCAGAGCGATCTTGTCTGTTCCAAATTCAAGTCAAATGGCGCCATCACATGAGTGTAGTTATCGAACTTCCAAGAGTAAGTGCCATCTTCGTTCTGATTGCTCCCATGGACGGTCAAGTATCGAGCCTGATCCGCACTGAGGTGCTTGTTCTCAGCCTGCATGCGCTCGAAGGCCGCTTCAAGGCTCTCATAGCGCCTTGGGGTTCTCCCTGCCGCGGTTCGATTGCCATCGATCCACTGCTTGAGACGCTCATGAACAGGGACTGAGTGGTATAGCCATTGCGGCCCTCCAGTACCCTCGATCACTACCATCTTTTTGACATTTTCTGGGTAAACACCGGCATACCGCAGCGCAACGCTGCCTCCGAGCGAATGGGCAATCACTGAGAGCGGTGCTAGGCCCTGCTGATGGATCAGCTGCGCGAGATCATACAAGTAACCTGAGTGGCTATAGCCTCCGCCCACTACGTGGGAGGAATCACCGTGACCTCGGAAGTCGGGCGCGATGATGTGAAATCGATCTCGAAGTCGCTGCGCAACCCAGTCCCAATTATGACAGTGGTCTCGGTTGCCATGCACAAGCAGCAGTGGTGGCGCGTCAGGGTTCCCCCAGTCCAAATAATGGAGACGGAGCCCCTGACTATAGTAAGAGTGCGAAGTGGGAGTGGCTCTTGTTGACATCGTAATGCTTACGGCGCTGCCTGAATGCTTACGGCAGTCGTTTACTAGTCGGGCAGTCCGAGCACACGCTTAGCAATAATATTGAGCTGAACCTCGCTGGTACCGCCCTCAATTGAGTTCGCCTTGGTTCGCAGCCACGCTCTCGTTGTATCGAGCTCCTCGGCGCTAAAGGCCTCCCCTTCCCAACCTAGCATCTGGGAGCCCATCGATTTCATCAGCAGCTCATATCGCTTCTTGTTTTGCTCGGTGCCGTAGAGTTTGAACATCGAAGAAACGAAGCTCGGCGCTTTGGTTGATTTTGATTCTTCGAGATTCCTTCTAACGGTCAGACCGAACGCGCGATCATCCATCGCGTGAGTCGTGATTTCGTCTCGCAACACGGCGTCACCGATGCGACCGTTCACGGTGCCGATGTAATTTTGAGCAATGCTGGCAACCTGGGGTCGACCGCCGCTACCGCCATCACCTCCACCAATCATCGTGCGCTCGTATTGAAGCAGCCGCTTCGCAACCGTCCAGCCCTCATTCACTTTACCCACGACGTTGCGTTTTAGAGCCCTTGCGTCTTCAAAAAATGTCTCGCAGAAGGGAGATAACCCGCTGATCAATTTGATGGGCTTAACCGACACTCCGGGCTGATTCATGTCGAAGAGGATGAAGGTAATACCGTTGTGTTTTGGCGCGTCGGTATCGGTTCGCACGAGGCAGAAAATCCAATCCGCTTTATCAGCACCGGACGTCCAAATTTTCTGACCATTGATCACATATTCGTCACCATCAGGGATCGCTCGGGTCTGAAGGCTAGCTAGGTCAGAACCAGAGTTGGGTTCGCTGTATCCCTGGCACCACCAGATCGCCCCAGAGGCAATCTGCGGGAGATGCTCAGCTTTCTGCTCATCCGTACCAAATTCGAGTAGCGCAGGCCCGATCATGGATAAACCCATCCCGACGAGTGGTGTACGGGCCTTGATTCGTTGCATTTCCTGGCGCAACACCTGAGCCTCTGCCGCATCAAGCCCCGCACCGCCGTATTCGGTGGGCCAAGTCGGAGCGGTGTAGCCCTTTTCAGCGCAACGGTCCATCCAGAGTTTTGTTTCGGGATTCTTAAACGCAGCGCGGCGGCCGCCTCCCGGGTACTCATCTGCCGGCATAGGCGTGCGCATGCTGACTGGGCAGTTTTCCTCTAACCAGGAACGCACCTCTTCTCGAAACGCTTCAACACTCATGATCTCTCCTCAATCTTCTGAGCCAGAGGCAGTCTGTACCGGCCCCTCATAACTCCTGACTTATCACTGACTACAGCCGCTCAACCCTCTATTAAAGCGGGCAAAACAAAAGACTCGTTCTGCATGTACTTCGCTTGAACTCTGACTCGTCGCTCATCGACTACATCCACTACCTTTACTAGGGAACGTCGAATGTCCGAGGCAGTATCACTCAACCATCATCGAGCTTGCAATTGTTATCACCCGACTATGACCCGCCATTTGCGCGTTGAATGATCAATCCTCGATCGATCAAGCGCCCATTCATGGTTCAACTTCAAACAACGTCTAGAGGTTTAATCTCAAACAACGTCACTTCTGACCGAGTACCAAGCCGCAACGCTGGCCCCCAACTACCCGTTCCCTCTGACACATAGTGCTTGCAACTACCGGTACGGGACCACCCTTTGAGCTTTGGAAAGACTCGCCTGACAAGGTAGCCAAAAGGTACGATCTGACCGGCATGCGTGTGCCCACTCAACGTTAGATGGATATCGTACTCATCGGCCACCTCTAAACCTTCGGGGCGGTGGTAGAGCAAAATATTACAACGCTCCTCTTGTAGAGGGATGCCGCTCAGTTCCCGCTGCAGTTGGTCTTTTCGATCCGCATCATCAATACCAATGATCTGCACATCGTCCCGCGCTAACACTGCTTGCCCTCGCAGCACCATCACGCCAAGTCGCTCCAACCTGCTAATGATCGCCTCCAAGTCCTCGTAGCGCTCATGATTTCCAGTCACGAAGTAACAGGGCATCGAAAGCGCTTGAAGCCCTCCCAACTGATCAAGTGTTATACCGGTTTGATCAATGAAATCTCCGGTAATCGTGAGGAGGTCAGGACGAATCTCATTGACCTGCGCAACGAGACGATCCAGAAACGCTGGATCTCGGGAGCCTATATGGACATCCGTCCATTGCACGATCCGAAGTGGACGAGTGAGGTTGACCAAACTGAGACGGTGAGTCACGAGCGCCGGGCGGATCGACCACAGGCCGACCACCACCGCAAGCATGAGGAGAAGTCCGAGCCAGACTAGGACGTCTTTATCCGACAATCCCCAAACCCGCTGAGAGACGTCAAGCGCGAGCGTGCCGACCCACCAAACTGGAATGATTCCGAGAGGAATCTCCAGGACTTGTTTCACTTTTCTCGCGAACGAAGTGCGCACTTCTCGAAGTGGCCATCGACAAATGAGTGGCGTGAGGAACAAGAAAAAGCCCAGCAAGCCTGACGCCCAATACGGCATAGGCAACCAATGGACCAAGCGCCAGACCGGGTAGCCAAGCAGCACCCCCCATATGAGCATCACCACCGTAATGAACGCGAGTGGAACCCTTCTGGGAGCCGGCCCTCGTGAACCGTCAAACTGGGTTGTTTGGCTCACGTGGGACTAACCCGAACCTGGTTGATTCATAAATCCAGTGCAGCCCTGCGGCAACTGACAACCCAATGACGCAACGCCCTCGGATGGCCTGCGCCCTGGCGCTTCAAACAGAACGCGATGGATCACGCTTGTCGCCACCAATTCACGCCGCTTTCATCTTCCTCGACCACGAGCATTCTTCTTTCGCGCGCACAATGGAGATGAGCGAGTGCCTCTCCCGTGGCAGGGAAATAGCTGAAATCAGTGATCGCACTTTTGAACAGCGCTGGAAAAACGTCCACCGCACGCTTTGGGGTGGCACACAGGTCGTAGAGCTTTTCGAGCGCTACTTCGTGCCAGTCCACCAGCGCCGTCAATCGCTCATGCACGCCATAAAAGAGTGATTCATGAGCTGGCAGGACCAGCAGGTCGGGTGGAAGGACCTCCCTGAACCGCTCGCAAGTTCGAATCCACTCTCTCAGCGGGTTGGCGTCGGGCTCAGAAGGTTGAACGCTTACATTAGGCGTGATTTTTGGGAGGATCTGGTCACCCGCGATGATGATCTTCAGTTCTGGGCAGTAGAGGCAGACGTGTTCTGGAGCGTGGCCGTGGCCAATGAGGGCCCTCCACTCTCGTCCATTGATATCGAGGTACTGACCATCTTGAATTCGACGGTACCCAGCCGGCAGCGGCGCAATGCTCGCACCAAATTGACCGAACCGCTCGCGATAGCGTGTCAACCGAGCCTCATCAAAGCCTGCTCGATGATAAAAGCGAATCGCGTCCTCCGGGACGTCCTTGGGTCCATCGCTCGCCATGACCTTACACATATAAAAGTCGCTGCGACTCATCCAAAGCGGACAATCAAACTTATCGACCAACCATCCTGCGTTACCCGTGTGGTCAGTGTGCAGATGCGTGGCAATGACGCGGTGGACCGGATCGCTACCAATCACATGACTGATCAATTGTTCCCAGCAGGCTTGCACACGCTCGTTGTATATCCCTGTATCAACTAAGGTCCATCCATCCCGGTCGCGAAGCAGCCACACGTTGATATGGTTGAGCCGACCCATCAACGGCAGTTGCGTCCAAAAGACGCCCTCGGCCACCTCTGTCACACGCCCCTCAGGCGGCACCTGGTCTGTGAACACATAACGTAGCGGATCAAAGCCTCGACGGGATTTTTCTTCTTTTGACACGGTCATTCCTTCTCTTACCTATTTGGGCTTCCCTTCCCAGCTGGTTTGTTTCGACGCTATTCGAGGTTTAAGCGCTGGTCTATACTCCGCGGCTCTGCTCTCAAGCTCAACGCCATGAATAATATCACGAGGTCTCCACCCGATCAGTCGAGCCAAGTGTTCGACGAGGTTTATGCCAAGCGAGTGCTGCTGGCAAGTCTCGTCATTGTGGGCATGGGGTTCTCCGTTTTGTTTCCGCTTCTTGCGCCCATTGGTCGCGAGATTGGCCTCAGTGAGATCCAGATCACCAGCATCATCGGCGTCTCTTCGATCACGGTGTTTATCGCGTCACCCAAGTGGGGTCGCTTAAGCGACCGACTGGGGCGCAAGCGAGTCATGCTCATTGGGCTATTTGGATTCAGTGCGGGCACCGCGCTTTTCAACTCCGTGCTATTGGCTGGACTAGAAGGGATCATCAAAGGCACCGGGCTGTTTTTATTACTGATTGTTGCGCGAATTACTCATGCGGCGGTTATGTCAGCGACCATGCCAGCGTCCACCGCGTATATGGCTGACATCACAACCCCCGCCAACAGAACAAAAGGCATGGGCGCAGCCGGCGCAGCGAACAATCTTGGCTCAATCATGGGCCCTGCGCTGACCATCTTTGCATTCGTCTCGTTGTTGTTCCCGCTTTGGTTGATGGCCGTACTTGCGTTCATCAATGGGGTGTTGGTTTGGCGTTTTTTACCAGAGGCTCCCAAGATTGAGAGTGGATCACCAACCAGTGCAGTAAAAGTGCGATATAGCGACGAGCGGATCCGCCCTTTTGTCATCGTTGGCGTGCTGATGTTTACCGGCTTTGCCTTGGTCCAGCAGACCATGGGATTTAGGTTTCAAGATGCCCTATCCCTGTCTACCGCGGAGACAGCCAGAGTGCTTGGCGTCGCTATGATGTGTTCAGCCGCAGCCTCGCTCTTCGCTCAATCCGTGGTGGTCCAAAGAACGACCCTACCCCCATTTCGTTTGCTACAACTGGCGCTCCCCCTACTAACCGTCGCCTTTCTCGTCATGGCGTTCAGCGAATCAAGATGGACGCTCACTGGGGCCATGATTATCCAGGGGTTCGCCATGGGGATGGCAGGACCGGCCTTTACCGCGGGGGCTTCGCTTGCAGTGGAAGCGCGAGAGCAAGGTGCTGTTGCTGGCATCATCGCGAGCTGCGGGCCACTGGGGTTCTGTGTGGGTCCCATTGTCGGCGGCATGTTGTATCAATCAAAGCCTGAGCTGCCCTACGCGGTGGCTGCAGTCATGTATATCGTTTTGGCCCTCTTTATGGGTCGATTGAGCCGCTCTGTGATATCGCGCTAGGAAATTTTGGCGAACAAGACTTCAGCGTTATGATGGATTTGCGCTGCAGATCAATCTTCTTTTGCCCCACGCTGTAGCCTTGGAGGCGCATCGTCATTCTCAGCCAATCGCTTCTTTTTCGGCTGCTGGCAGAATGGAGGGAGTGACGATGCACGACGGTACACATAAGGGGGCACGTTTGTATAAGGAATGTCATACAGGAAGTGAATCTTTCTAGCACCCTACAGCCATGACCGAACCCATCGCCATAACGCCCCAATCACTCGCGCAATCAGCCAAGTTGTCGGTTTCTGACAGCGGGCAACTCATCGCAGCTGACCCTGGGCTTTACGACCTACTAGGCTGGCCTGCCACTGAGCTCATTGGCCACAGGCTCGCTGAGTTAGTTCATCGGACTGATCTTCCGAAACTCAGCGATTACCTGGCAGATCCGCTCACGAAGGGACATTCAGTCGGTCTTCGATTCACGCATCGAACCGAGGGATGGTGCCCTTGCCGCCTGACCCACTTAGAAGAAGCATCTGCTTTCGAATTAAGCCTCGACACTGCCACTAGAACTGATGAGGACCCTCATCAAAGGAGTGAGTCGGCTCGTTTCAATCACCTACCACTAGTCAGTTGGTCTAGCTCTAGCATAGAGTCGATCTCGCAAACCCTGGAGGCTCGGGCTGGGGCAACGCCATACTTCGTTGTGCTCGATGAAGAGGTGAGACTTTGCTTTATCAGTCCCGCATTACTCCGACAATTAAATCAGCGCGAAGCCGATCTATTAACACTTGAACCTCATTCGATACCTAAGGCGCTTGGCATTCAGTGCGATCTCGAAAAGGAGCGACGTCAGCTCCTCCATGCCCTCTATCAAGGAGAACAATTCGGCAGCCTTGAGCCGCCAGTCAGCCTTGAGCCACCACTTAACCTATACAGAGATCAACCTGACGCGGAGCCCCTAACAGACCAGGTATCGATTGAAAGCACCGAAGCCACGATTTACCTCGTTCATCAGCTGCCTGAGCCACCCAGCACTGCCCTGGCGCCAGCAGGCAATGAACTGATCAACGAATCGGTCAGCACTCTTGCCACCGAATTGCGAGGCACCCTGAACCACATTGCCGAGCAGGTTCGCGCTCTCAGTGAGAAGGGGCTCGATCCAACTCAAAGCCAACCGGTAGAGCACATCAGCCATCAAACCGATCATGCTACCAAGCTGAACGATGCGCTGAGTCTGCTGGCGACTTTCGGTGATAAGACTGAGGTAGTCGTCAATCCTGGCGAGTGCTTGGGCAGGGCGTTCCCGCTGATGCAACTACTGTGGTCGCCCAATGAGCCCGTTACGCTATCCATCGAGGATGACGATTTATTGGTCCGCATGAGTCAGGGTCTGTGGTTATGTGCGCTGCTCAATGTCTTACGGTCGCTGCAAACCATGCAGGCTGCGGACAGCACGCTTGTCATCACGGTAAAACGAACCATCGCCGATGACATGGGAAGCTTCCTATCTGAAGAAGGCCCTTCCGGGCGCCTCGCTCAGATCGGGCTATCCCTTGAGGGACCGACCCCTATGGTCGTCGACTCAGCGCTGCGCTCACTCCCCCCACAAAGATGGCGACCCAACTCCGAAGATGCTGCAGAGCGCGCCGCGTGCGATTTACGCGATGTCGTCCAGTCTTTGAATGGAAGCCTCGACTGCCAAGCGACAGCATCCTCTTTAATGCTCACCATCACGTTGCCAGACGTAAGCGAATCTGCGATTAACCCAGCACGAGAGACCGCTTCCAACCAGGTCTTACTGATTGAAGACGATACTGGCGTGCGAGATTTGGTGGTCATCTTCCTTGAATCAATTGGGCTAGACGTGAGTTCTATCCAGTCTGAAGAGGAGCTACGAGCGCTCCCAGAGACGAACTATCGTCTCATTGTTTCGGACGTCATGCTTCCCGGCATTCACTCGGGGCCAGATTTGGTACGTATGGTCCGCCGAACACAGCCCGAGGTGCCATGCCTTTTTATCTCGGGTTACAAACAAGGCGTGCTCACTGACGAGGACATGGCGCATCAACACACCGCTTTCCTACCCAAACCTTTTTCGAAGTCCGCTTTCCTATCGAAAGTGGACGAATGCCTCAGCCTTCCGGCCGCCTAGCAGATTCGTCTTTGGCGAGAACGAAAACCTATTCACCATTAAACGGCCGGCTGAGCGAGGACCTGCCTGATCAGAAACGGGGACAGGCTCACCATTCGCTCGAGTCAATCTCCAAGACCAAGCGATGTCATGGCCTTAGGACTTGATTCCGCTCCGATAATTCTTAAGGCTAGGAAGCTTCGCTAGCCACGGAAGTTGCCACCATGACACGCCCCCAACGCGCCGTTGTCCTGCTACTCGATAGCTTGAACCGACACATGCTCGGTTGCTATGGCGGACAGGAATTTGAAACGCCTAACATCGATCGACTCGCAGCGAGAAGCAAAAAATTTAACCGCCACTTCACAGGGTCGTTGCCCTGCATGCCGGCCCGGCATGACATTCTATGCGGCGCACTCGACTTTCTCTGGAAACCTTGGGGGTCGATTGAGCTATGGGAACGACCCATCACCTACTCACTCAGGCGCAAGGGTATCCCCACTCAATTAATCACTGACCACCCGCACCTGTTTGAAGTTGGTGGAGAGAACTACCACACAGACTTCTTTGCTTGGGACTATGTGCGCGGCCACGAGAGTGACCCCTGGAAGACGAGACCGGATCTTAGCTGGCAGGGTGCTCCATCGCTTGCTGCCAAAGCCAAGTACGCGAATGCGGCGAATCCAGACGGGTTTGGCTACGACTTCTCGCGTACTTACTTCAGAGAAGAAGCGGACTATCCCGGACCCAAAACCATGCGCGCCGCTGCGGATTGGCTCAAAACCCAAGGATCCGAACATTCTTCTTTCCTTTTGTTCGTTGACGAATTCGACCCTCACGAACCGTTCGACACCCCCGAGCCTTGGGCCAGTCGATACGGCGAGTGGGAAGGTGAGCGATTGATTTGGCCGCCCTATGCAGTGGGCGGCGTGGAATCAGGACAGATCACCGAGAAAGAAGGGCGACACATCCGTAACAATTACGGTGCCAAGCTCTCGATGATAGATCATTGGCTTGGCAGAGTGCTCGACGCGCTGGACGAGGGTAATTTTTGGGAGGACACCATGGTGATCCTCTGCACAGACCACGGTCACTACCTTGGCGAGAAAGATCTATGGGGCAAACCTCGGGTGATGCAGTATGAGCCCCTTGGTCATACCCCTTTACTCATCTCATTTCCCTCTGCCTCGCCTGGAGAAATAGAGGCCCTCACAACGAATGTCGACTTGCACGCCACCTTGGCTGACTTTTTTGACGTATCCAGCGAGCACGCCACTCACGGCCAATCTTTGCTGCCACTCATTACCGGAGAGAAGACGTCGGTTCGAGAATATGCGCTGGGCGGGATCTACGGTAATTGGGTTCAGATCAACGATGGAAAGCACAAATATGCGAGAGGGCCAGTAGGCGACAACTTTCCGCTTTCCATGTTTTCTAATCGCTGGTCGACCATGCCGGTCCCTTCATATCCAGGTCTAAGATTACCGGTGCCCGATCAGCGGGCTCGCTTGGACACCATGCCAGGGTCGAGTATTCCCGTCATACGGCAACCCTTTGAGCCAGGGGATCTTCTCCCCTTTTGGACGACCAATATGCCTGTCGACGAGCACTATTTGTTCGATCTTGAGGAGGATCCAACAGAGGATAACAATCTCGTGGGCACGCAGTGCGAGCAAGCCATGCTCGATGCACTAAGGACAGCGCTTGGCGAGATCGATGCGCCGACTGAGCAGCTTACGCGCCTTGGCTTATAGCTAACCCGCCCAGTCCCATGACAGCGAGCAAATGACTGTTGGGCAACGGGTAAGCGACGAGGGAATCCACCTAATCCATTGACCTAGCTCAGTATTCGACTAATTAACCCTAGCCTATTCGGTCGATCTCCGACTTTCGTTGACTAGGCGAAATTGAGCTTTAAACCTTGGGTCGCCCAATCCATCTTGACGAGCTGCCCTGTGCTTGAGAGCGTGATGAACGCGGTTTTAAGGTCGGTGCCACCAAATGCGATATTGGTCGTCAGAACATCCGGCGTCTCTACAAATTCTACTTTCTGACCATCGGGCGAATGGATACTGATACCCCCCGTAATGAGCGTTGCAACGCACACGTTCCCCTCAGCATCAACGGCTAACGAATCAAACATGTGGTAATCGGGTCGCTGCGCGAGCATGACCCGCGGCTGACTCGTGTCGATCTGGCCTGGCGAAGATAAAGAGTAGGCCCAGACTCTGCCAGTCGGTGTTTCTGCAACGTAGAGCGTGCGCTCATCGGGAGAAAGCCCTATGCCATTCGGACCTTCCAACGGGAAAATTGCCTCTCTGATCATGCTGCCGTCGGGCTTGGCGTAGAAAACCCCTGTGCGATCTCGGTCTCTGGGACGCGCCTTGCCGTGGTCTGTAAACCAAAAGCCTCCATCACGATCGAACACTAGGTCATTGGGTCCTTTGAGCGGCTCACCATCGCACTGGTCGTAGATTGTGTCGAAAGCCCCGGTGCTCAAATTCACGCGCTGTATCGATCCGCTCACATAATCGTCCGGTTGATCACCAGGAAATACTCTGCCGTCCCGAGCGGTGTACCACTTAAAGCCCCCGTTATTGCACACATAACAATGGCCATCTGGGCCTAGCGCAGCCCCGTTTGGACCGCCGCCCAAATCAGCAATAACATTTACATCGCCCGAAGGTGAGACGCGCGTTAGTGTGCCACGTTGAATTTCGACAAGGATCACAGATCCATCGTCCATCACCACGGGTCCTTCCGGGAACGCTAATCCAGTCGCAATCACTTCCATCGTGCTACCCCCTAATCTCACCTAATTTTAATTAACTGAACTGCATTATCCTGCCGCCTCCTCAAGGCAGGAGCCATAGGCAGTCACTCCATGAGGAACTGTGAATAGATGCTACATTATTGGCCATTCGCCATCGGCTCTGGTCCGTCTCTTGACCATCACCCATTCGCCTTCAAGCATGGTTGGCTGAAAACTTCTCTCAGGTTTACC
The DNA here is from genome assembly GCA_038131595.1 of Gammaproteobacteria bacterium. Taxonomy (GTDB): domain Bacteria; phylum Pseudomonadota; class Gammaproteobacteria; order Pseudomonadales; family Azotimanducaceae; genus UBA9926. Next base: position 1,982,222 of record JAYPPR010000008.1, on the reverse strand, counting down.
GATAGCTCGCCAGCTCTGATCGATCCTTATGCTTCACTTAGCCCATACCGAAAATGACATGACCGAGGGAAAATGTATTGGATATCTTTATGGGGTCGCCAAATTTACCCAATCCGATGCATGTCTATTCTGGTTACGCTTGCACCGGACCAACTTCACCTCGAAAAACGCCACCGGCACCAGGCTCAAACACCGCCCTCGTGAGGCTCAGCGCCATGGTTCTCAATCAGCACTTTGAGCGCCTCGCCGATCGATGCGAGTTCCTCAGGATCAGTGCCACGGACCACAAGGTTGGTTCCATAACCGGCTTCGCGGAAAAATGGGTACGAGCCAATATCGACCGCTGGGTGCTGGCTCTGTAATTCCTCTAAGTCCTGTGCCACCTGACTTTCGCCAAGAAACGCGCCAATCGTCAAAGAGCGGACCGGCCTTCCTCCAGGCAACCGCTCTTTCGTCAAGGTCCCAGCCATGGCCTGCATCACCATGGGCACGCCCGCCATCACGAACACGTTCTCGATTTGAAATCCAGGGGGGCCACCTGAAGGATTGTCGATTAAAGACGCTCCGACTGGGATTCTTGCCATTCTGAGCCGTGACTCCATGACTTCAGGAGGCGCTTCTCTTCGTTTGATAAGCGCTACGATGTCGGGATGAAACTCAAGCGCCACCCCAAAGGCCAGAGCGATGCTGTCGGCAGTAATGTCATCATGGGTGGGACCAATACCTCCAGTGGTGAACACGTAATCGAACTCCGCTCGGCAGGTATTCACTGTGTCAACGATGACTGACTCCACATCGGGGATGACTCGAGCTTCGCGCATTTGCACGCCCAGCTCGTTGAGCACTTGACTTAAGTGCGCAAGGTTCGTGTCTTGCGTCCTTCCTGACAGTATTTCGTTCCCGATGATGATTAGACATGCTGTTACCACGTCTTCGCGACCCGCTTCATCTGACATTCACATTACTCCTTAACTTCACGCTCAAACTTCTCGCTCAAACTTCCCCGTGTATGCTGCTGTTGTACGCTGCAGTGCGATAGGAAGGGCACCCCTCACTTGGGATACGGAAATCCAAAAACGATCCCCAGTTCGAAACGGCGCTTTTGCAAAACATAAATCACATCTCTCACCAACAGCAATCTATTCGTTACTGCGTGCGTAATCACTGGTACCATCCCCGCAATCTCACGCATCCCTCAACTTATGAAGCCAGCCGCCGAAGAACTCGACCACATCCTCATCAAAGGGGCCAAAGAGCACAACCTAAAGAATGTTGAAGTCGCCATTCCCAAGCGAAAGCTCGTGGTCCTCACCGGCGTTTCAGGGTCGGGCAAGTCGTCGCTTGCGTTTGACACACTGTATGCAGAGGGTCAGCGACGCTACGTTGAGTCACTGTCCGCGTATGCTAGGCAGTTCCTTGGGCAGATGGAGAAACCCAAGTACGACACCATTCGTGGGCTATCACCCACGATCTCCATCGAGCAAAAAACCACGTCTAGAAACCCTCGATCGACGGTGGGGACGATTACCGAAATATCGGACTACCTCCGGGTCCTTTTTGCCCGGATCGGCCGCCAGCATTGTCATCGCTGCGGTGATGAAGTCGCTGGCCAGACCGCAGAAAAAATTGTGCACGAGCTCATGAGACAGCCCGAAGGCACACGAATCCTCTTAATGCAAAGCTTACTCGTCAATCGTAAAGGCGAGCATAAAGATTTGATCGATTCCGCTCGAAGCGCCGGCTTCGCCCGCCTGCGGATCGACGGAGAACTGGTTGCGATTGAAGACGTGACGGTGCTGGATAAACGAAAAAAGCACACGGTTGAAGCCGTTATCGATCGATTGGTCATACGAGAGGGTCAGCGTGAACGCATTACGGAGAGCGTGGAGCAAGCCTTGAACCTTGGACAAGGCGTCATGATCGCTGAGATCAATGGCAAAGATCGAATATTTTCAGAGCACCTCGCGTGCGACGGTTGCGGCATCTCCTTTCCGCTACTAACGCCGCAGTCATTCTCGTTCAACAGTCCTCAGGGAATGTGCTTAGACTGCAACGGGCTGGGAACGCAGGTGGCCTTTGATCCGCAGCTCGTGATTCCAGATGCCAGCCTCACCCTTAAAGAGGGTTGCCTTAAACCCGTTGGCAAAATAGAGGCAAGCAGCAAATCAATGACGGCGACCTTCCATCGGCAGATGTTCGCCCACCTCAAGATTCCCCTAGACAAACCCTGGTCGAAGTTGACGGAGGCTCAGCGTAAAACCGTTCTCTACGGAACAGGCGACAAACGCTACACCATTAAGTGGTCGGGTTACGGCACCACAAACTCTCGCTACGAGGGACTGCTCAATCGGCTCATGCGCAGATTTCGCAATACGCGCTCTGAAGGCATGAAGCGCTGGTACTCCCAGTTTCTGGCCAATACCCCTTGCGACGTGTGTCACGGCGACCGTTTACGTGCCGAAAGCGCCGCGGTGCGGGTGGGCAAGCAAACCATGGTCGACGTGTCCGCGATGACCATCGACGAAGCCTTCAAATTTTTCGATTCCCTTGCGCTTAAAGGGGCGGATAAAGAAATCGCCACCGAATTGCTGAAGGAGATACAAGGTCGCTTGGGCTTTCTTGTCTCTGTTGGGTTGTCCTACCTGTCACTGAACCGCCTGGGTCCAACGCTGTCCGGCGGCGAATCTCAGCGAATACGACTCGCTAGCCAAGTCGGCAGCGAATTGTCTGGTGTGATTTATATTTTGGATGAACCCAGCATTGGCCTGCATCAGCGGGACAATCAGCGACTGCTCGATACGCTCCTAAAAATGCGAGATATCGGCAACACAGTCATAGTCGTCGAGCACGACGAAGACACCATTCGTGCAGCGGATCATGTGGTCGATTTCGGTCCTGGCGCTGGCACCAAAGGCGGAGAGGTGATTTTTCAGGGGACACCCAAAGCCTTGCAACGGAGCAAAGCGTCGTTAACCGGCGCTTATCTTTCCGGTAGGCGCGAAATCACCATGAGAGATGAACCGAGGGAATCCACCGCCGCGCTCCTGATCAATGGCGCCCGGGAAAATAACCTTCGAGATGTTGACGTCTCGATACCGCTTGGCGTGCTCGTCGCCGTAACCGGAGTGTCCGGTGCCGGCAAATCTACCCTTATCAACGATATTTTATTTCCTGTCTTGGCCCGTCACTTCCATGGGTCACAAGACAGAGTGGGCCAGCACAGTTCCATCGAAGGACTCGAACATCTCGATAAGGTGGTGGCCATTGATCAAAAGCCCATCGGACGGACTCCCCGGAGTAATCCCGCGACTTACATCAAGGTTTTTGATGAGATACGCAAATTTTTCTCAATGCTCCCAGAGTCTAGGACACGAGGCTATTCGCCAGGCCGATTTTCTTTCAACGTCAAAGGAGGGCGCTGTGAGTCCTGCCAGGGAGATGGTGTCATCAAAATTGAGATGCACTTTCTCTCTGACGTCTATGTGAAGTGCGATGCATGTCAGGGAAAACGATTTAACGATGCAACTCTAGACATTAAGTACAAGGGCAAGTCGATCTCAGACGTGCTGAACATGACCATTGCAGAGTCGGTCGAACACTTCTCTGAACATCCCAAAATCTTGAATCAACTTCAGCTGTTAGTGGACGTAGGTCTCGACTACTTAGCCTTGGGGCAGCCTTCAACCACCCTCTCGGGGGGTGAAGCGCAGCGGATTAAGCTGGCGAGAGAATTGTCCAAGCTGGCAACTGGCCGGACTTGTTACATCCTCGACGAACCCACCACAGGGCTCCACTTTGATGACGTTCAGAAATTGCTGGTCGTTCTCAATCGACTCGTTGACGCCGGTAATTCGGTGATCGTGATCGAGCACAACCTGGACGTCATCCGCACATCAGATTGGATTATCGACCTTGGCCCCGGGGGCGGCCCCGAGGGCGGACACGTCATCGCTTCGGGCACGCCCAAGACACTGTCTCGCAGTAAAGGTTCGGAAACCGGTCGGTATCTTTTGCCTTATTTCGAAACTTAACCTTATAAACCTTAATCCGAATCATTCTGTCGGACGAGAATTAGCGCGTGCCTCACCGCGACCTGGGCGGCCCAGCCCAACCCACACGCGTTGACCATGGTTGCTGGACATCTTTGTCGGGCTTATCATTAGGCATCGCGGTAGTCGCCTTTTCGGCCAAAGACTCACAGTGTAGTTTTCTACATCAACTTGCGGTCTCGCTCGGCAACAAGTATCAAAAGGAGACACCGTTTCGCCTTAGTGGCCAAACCCCATTGAAGCGTATGTGAGCCACCCCCACTCGCGGTCCACGCGTGCTTTGGTCCGGAGGCGACTTCACTTCGTACGCTATCTGGGAATTAATTTTTCTCACGGCAAGGATCGCCTCACCCGCCTCTACGCTCATCTGGACAGCGACAGGCGACTGGTAATTGGAGCTATATGCCCGCTATCGACCCCGATATCATCTTGATGCTCTGCAGCCTTCTGGGCGCGGGTGCCATTGCTGGCATTACTACCGGCCTCTTCGGCGTGGGCGGCGGCTTCATTATCGTCCCAACGCTGCTAGCGATCTTGCCCATGTTTACGGGCGACAATGACGGACTAGTGCACACCGCAATCGGGACCTCTCTTGCAAGCATCATCGTATCGTCCTTTCGCGCAGTGCAAACTCATCGCAAAAATGACCTCGTTGATTTCAGTGTTTTGAAGGCCTGGGCACCCTGGCTGCTGATTGGCGTTGCGGGCGGAGTGGTACTGGCGTCGTACATGGATGCTACGGCACTCATCGTGGTGTTTGCGGTGGGCGTATTGGTGTATTCAATCTACTTTATATTTCCCCAATACTTCGAACCGAAAGAAGTGCCTTGGTCTCTCCCCCAAGGGTTCGGCCTTGCTGGATTGGCAAGCGCTTTAGGTGGATTTTCAGCGCTCCTGGGTATCGGGGGCGGCACCCCCTTCGTTGTCACCATGGTAATTTGCGGCCGGAGAGTCCACCAGGCGGTCGCCACTGCCGCCGGAGTGGGATTTATCATCGCGATCCCAGGAGCGATAGGCTTTCTGATCCTGGGCCTCACCCAAAGCGCAGCACTCCCATGGGGATCAATCGGCTATATCCACATCCCTGCGCTGCTCGCTATCTCTTTCATGACGGTGTTTACGAGCCCTTGGGGCGCCAAAATTGCGCAAAGACTCAACGAGGTTCACCTTAAACGCGCGTTTGGCATCTACCTCATCGCGGTAGCGATCAGTATGTTGAGCAAATTAGCGTAACGTTCGTATCAATTAGAGACACGCTCGACCCGTAGCACGCTTAGCGCAGTGTGTGGCGCTCGATGCCCATCTCTTCGTAGCTAATGCAACGATCATACTGGTCAGCGGACGTCAAACCTTTTACATTAAAGGAGCGCACATCAACCATCCGGCACTCGTCAGAGTGCCTACCGCACTCAGAGGACCACACATGTCATCAGTATTATCCCGACGAAACTTCCTAGCCCGCTCAACCATTGGCGCCGGTGCCATCGCTGGCGGCCAATTGCTTACATTACCTAGCGCGTTAGCGAGCACCTCGATACTGAATTATGGTCCAGCCTCGGGTATCGCAAAACTCAATGCGAACGAGAACCCCTACGGCCCGAGTCCCGCGGCCATCACTGCCATGATGGACGCCACCAGAAAAGGAGCCTATTACGTCAATGACTCCGTTACCCGACTGCTTGAGATGATCGCCGAGCGCAATGGCATCACACCTGAGCATATTGCACTCAGCTCAGGCTCCTCCGGCGTACTCACTTATCTAGCCCTTGAAAAACTCCAACAAGGAAAGATCTTGGGTCCTGACCTGTTCTGGGACACGACGACCCGCTCTGCGCTCCGACATGGCAGCGGGGAGTTAAAACGTACTGCCAAAACCGCCGACCTAAGCATGGATCTCGATGCACTGTATAACGCCATTACGCCTGATGTCGCGATGGTGCAGATTTGCAATCCAAACAATCCGACAGCGATTCTCACAGACGCCAAGGCACTGCGAGAATTCTGCATTAAGGCTTCGAAGAAATGTACCGTCTTAGTCGATGAAGCCTATAACGAGATCACGGATGATCCAGAAGCCAACTCAATGATCGACTTAGTGCGAGATGGTCACGACGTCTACGTCGCCAAAACATTCAGCAAGATTTATGGCATGGCAGGCCTGCGCGTCGGTTACATGATGGCAGCACCCGAAAAAATTGAGTCGATGAGCAAATTCGGTCTTGGCAACTACGCCATGAACCAAGCCGGTGTAGCAGCCGCTGTAGCCTCCTATAACGACTTTGAGTTTCTTAATTATTCGAAAACAAGAATCTTCGAAGCGCGGCAAATGATTAACGAGGTGGCTCGCGCCAACGGTCTGAAACCCGCGCCTTCGCAAACCAGTTTTGTCTTTATCGACCTGGGTGATTTGAATGCTGAAACCTTCAGACAAGAAATGGCCAAACGGCAGATCATGATTCGAGGTATCTATCAGGATTACACCAACTGGTCGCGAGTGAGCACTGGCCTGCTCCCAGACGTTGAACGCTTCGTGAAGGCTGTCCCTGAAGTTCTGGACGCGATGAAAGCCTAACCCCTCGACACCCCTCTTAACCACTATTGCAAGCAGGCCTTGGCATCCAGCCGAGGCCACTTCACGAAACCTGAGCGCTCATGGCCGACGAATTCGATCCAGCATCCGTTCCAATTAGGCCTGCGGCGACGGTCATGCTCATTCGAGAGACCCCGGCGCTTGAAGTCCTCATGATGCGCAGACACGCAAAAACCGTATTCGCCGGAGGAATGTGGGTATTCCCTGGTGGCGCGGTGGACCCAGCCGACTTTGAACTAGAGATACACGGCCAGGATCAAATCGATATCCCTGGCAGAACTGAAAAGCCAATCAACCCGTTTGAAGATCGCGCATATTATGCCGCCGCCATCCGTGAGTGTTTCGAGGAATCAGGCGTACTCATGACGACGAGTTCGGCATTGGCGACACGGCCGACGAGCAATGCATTAGTTGAGGCTCGGTCTGCACTCAATGCCGGTTCCTTGCCCTTCAATGAAATACTAGCAACTTGGTCCATGACCCCTGATGCCACGGCGATGCAACTCGTCGCCAGATGGGTCACCCCACTGGGCTCACCGAGACGATTCGACGCTCGTTTTTTTATTACGGCCTGCCCAGATAGCAGCCAAGCCGCCCATGATGATCAAGAGCTCGTGGACTCTGCTTGGATGACGCCCCAATCGGTACTCGATGCGTTCGCCTCAGGTGACATGGATCTCATGACGCCCACCTTACGCATGCTGAAAAATCTGTCTCAGCACGAATCAGTCGCTGATGTTTTTTCCTATCTCGAAGCACACCGAACCTTTGAGCGGGTCAGAGTCGCTAACGAATCAAGAGAGCTATTACTGCCGGGTGAGGCAGGCTATGACGACGCGTTGGAAAACGTCGAGACCGGCTGGGTGCGGTTGTAGCTTAAGATCTGCAGCTTTAGGCGAAGCGCTTCGAGCAAAGCGCTCAGAACGAAGCCTCAGAACAAAGCGCTTATAACAAAAAGCTTAGGACTCCGCAGACCGCACCCATCGTAAATTAAGTTGCGCTAGTGTCGGCAATCACGTCGCCCAGTATGCGGCGCAGCTAGGGCAAATCCTTATAGATCTGCCGTGCGCATGCTCCTCGTTAACGCCGAACAGCCCAAGCCATGACGTTGTTTTAGACAGGCCTAGCCCCTAGCGATCAACAGTATTTTTTTTCAGCTAGCTCTTACAGTTAACTCTTTGCAACTAACTTTTCACGACCACCAGCTTTTTGCAAATACCACCTTTTTGCAAATAAAAAGGCTGCCTCAACCTGTCGGGCCAGAGTTACCGCTCGCGTTTACCGTTGGCCTAGACTCGCTCGATAATGATCGCAGGGGCCATCCCACCGGCGGCGCACATCGTAATCAGCGCATTCGATTGCCCACGTCGTTCAAGCTCATCCAGCGCTGTACCAATCAGCATCGCGCCGGTTGCGCCGATAGGATGACCGAGCGCTATCGCCCCGCCATTCACGTTGAGCTTGTCGTGATCAACGCCAAGGTCTCGCATGAATTTCACTGGAACAACGGCAAACGCCTCATTGACCTCAAAGAGGTCGATGTCTGCCAGTGTCATCGATGCCTTATCAAGCACCTTCTTTGCTGCATCCACTGGAGCATTGAGAATGTATTCCGGCGAGTGGCCCATGTTAGCCATGGCTTTTATTTTGGCGCGAGGCGTGAGCCCATTCGCCTTGGCGTACTCGGGAGAAGCAAGCACCAGGGCTCCAGCCCCATCAACGACCCCTGATGAGCTGCCCGCATGATGAACGTGCTTGATGTCGAGGTCAGGCCACTTTTTGGCGACCATATCTCTGAAAGTCAGTCCTGAATCAAAGAAAGGCAGATCCATGTATTTATCAAAGACAGGCTCGAGGCCCGAAAGAAGCTCGGCCGTCGTTTTTGGTCTGGGGAATTCTTCTTTATCCAATGCTACCGAGCCATCAGGGTGGCGCACAGGAATCAAGCTACGATCGAAAGCACCCGCCTCAATGGCCGCCCCCGCCCGTTGCTGGCTCATGGCAGAAAAGCGATCCAGTTCCTCTCTTGAGAAGCCTTCTTCGGTCGCAATAATGTCTGCAGCAATACCCACTTGGGTCTGTGGATGCGCATTGCGCAGATCCACATTGTGCGCATCGAGGGGCGTTGGAATACCCTCGGCCGCAACATAGGACATCATTTCCACGCCACCGGCTACGACCAGGTCTTCCATCCCACTCATGATCGAGGCAGCGCCCATGTTCACCGCGGAAATCCCGCCACCACAAAATCGATCCAACGTAACGCCTGAAGCACGGGTCGAATAGCCCGCATCAAGTGCAGCCATACGGGCGATACATTGCGCCTGTTTTTTTACCTGACTGCTGCAGCTCATCACCACATCGTCGATGTCATTGGTATCTAGGCCGTTCCTTTCAACCAAAGCTGATAAGACTGTCGACAGTAGCTTTTGCGGGTGAATTTCCCACAAGGCGCCCTTGCCTTGCTTTCCTATGGCGCGAGGTGTCCTCGCTGCATCGATAATCCAAGCCTCGCCCATGTTTGGCTCCTATGGTTTCCTGTGAATGGTGTTGTTAAAGATCGTGTATCACTTTCGGCAGAGCCGCTTGGTAATCACTTAATGGGGTGAGCCACCACATAGCGTTGGCCAACCGACCTCTCTTTCCCATCATACGCTTGGTCGCGCTTACATTTCATCCCCTGCTCGGTCCCCGCCGGCGAAGACCGAGCGCGGCCCATTCATGAGTCCATGTGTTGTTTCGCTCCTCGATCAGCCGATTTACAATCATTGCTAGCAAGGGGGAGCTATGACATCGAAAGAAAGAAAAGACGCAACCCAACACACCGTTGATTTGCACCGCTCGGCGACGACCCCGACAGACTCGGGAGATTTTGAACGAGCCTCTCGAGGGTTCGTTGCGCACCATCCAACCGGCGTGATCCTTGACCCTTCTGGACGGGCCGTGGTTGACGTCAATCGCTATGATTTCTTGGCGGGCGATGAGCCTGCGCCCGCCACCGTCCACCCGAGCCTCTGGCGCCACGCCCAGCTCAATCACCATCACGGGTTATTTGAGGTCACTGATGGCATTTGGCAGGTTCGGGGATACGACCTCTCCAATATCACGTTCATTCGCGGTGATACGGGTTGGCTCATTGTCGACCCTTTAACGACCGAGCAAACGGCTAGGGATGCGCTCGCGCTTGCCAATGCGCAACTGGGAGAGCGCCCGGTTCATGCGGTGATTTACACCCACTCTCATACCGATCACTTCGGGGGCGTTTTAGGGGTTGTGTCACAAGAAGATGTCGATGCTGGTCGATGCAAGATCATCGCGCCGGAGCACTTTCTTGCAGAAACGGTTGGCGAGAACGTCATCGCCGGCCCGGCAATGGCACGCCGGGCTTTATTTCAGTTTGGCGTATTGCTTCCGGCGGACCCCAAAGGCCACGTCGACTGCGGGTTAGGCAACGGACTACCCCTCGGCGCTCCCGGGTTAATTGCGCCCACGCACGACATCACAAAAACGGGCGAAACCATGACCATCGATGGCATCGAGGTGGTTTTTCAACTCACGCCAGAGACCGAAGCACCGGCAGAAATGAACTTCTACTTCCCACAGTTTCGCGCGCTGTGCATGGCTGAGAACTGCAGTCACACGATGCACAACCTGATCCCAATTCGGGGCGCGCTAGTGCGGAACGCATTGAAATGGTCCAAGTACATTCACGAGGCGATGGCCCTTTTCGCTGAACAAACCGACATTTTATTTACCTCCCACAATTGGCCCCAATGGGGTAAGGAAGAGGTATCAGCATTTTTAACGAATCAGCGTGACCTCTATAAATGGATGCACGACCAAGCCATGCGGCTTGCGAACCATGGCGCGGTCCCCACCGAAATCTCGGAGCAGCTGTCGCTGCCTGAGGAGTTTCTCGCCAACGATCACACGCGAGGCTACTACGGCGATCTCGTTCATAACGCCAAAGCGGTCTATCAGCGCTATCTCAGCTGGTACGACGGCAATCCTGCCAATCTTCACAAGCTGCCACCGGTAGAAGCAGGTGCCCGATACGTTGAACTAGCAGGTGGCGAGGAGGCGCTGTTCGATCGGGCACAGGCGGCGTTCGATGAGGGGGACTACCGATGGGCGGTTGAATTGCTTAATCACTTGATCTTTGCCAATCCAGATAACGACGCAGCGCGCTGTCTGCAAGCAGACACGATGGAGCAACTAGGCTATCAAGCTGAATCATCAACCTTCCGAAATGCCTACCTCAACGCCGCCCAAGAACTAAGACTGGGGCCTCCGCCTAATGCAGGCCAGCCAGTACGGGCAAGGGGTATCTTGAGCGCTATGACGGTTGAACAAGTGCTTGATGCCATGTCTATTCGCATGCAATCAGAGGCTTTGGGCGGCATTACTACCCTGCTTGGCTTACGCTTTTCCGATGTTGACGAGCCTTGGGTGATTGGTGTGTCGAATCGAACCCTGTTCTACCGGCCAGATGATGCGCCCTCCTCAGCCGATGCGATCGTCAGCCTCTCAAGAACCCTGTTGATCGAGGTCATGTCGGGTGAGCGCCGAATCGAAGATGTCATTCGCGACGGATTAATCACTGTCGAGGGCGAGGTACAAGCAGTCATCGAGACCTTCGCTCATCTCGATACGTTCATTAGTGGATTCAATGTTGTAGAGCCCTGACGTTAGTAGCAGATCGCAGCGCCATGGCATGCTCTGGCGCTGAGTATTTCCTTTACGGCGCTCGGTCTTTACAGCGCTGGGCCTTTTTATCCAACGCCGCTTCGGCTGACCCCAATAACGAATCAAAGGAACGACTCAAAGTCACGAATTAGCGTACCGAGTCAAATTGAAAGTCAGTAAAAGTGACTATCCAACCTCACTTATTTGGGGCCGTTCTAATCGGGTCAACCAGTAATCGACGTCAGCGCTCGCGTCCCCTAACAGGTAACGCCACAGCCTGACGCGGTTAATCAATTCCAACCGCCCCGTATCGAACTCAAACCAAGGCTCAGGCCTCATTAACGTCTCTTGAATCGCTGAGGCTGCTGCATTGTCCTGCCAAAAGGTTGCACGCTGCTTCGCGTCAGCCGGCGTCAAATCATCGGCGTTCCACTGCCTGACTTGTGATCCTCCTGGCGCGAGCCTGATCTTATAAAGAAAGCGAGTTTGGTCACTCCGATTCAAGCCTCCCCCGTGCCAAAGCCCTTTGTGAAATATGAGCACCGTTCCAGCAGGGCAAACCACGTGCTGTTGACCCACAATATTCTGATAGCGCGAAATCGCCGCCTCGCTCACCACCCTAAGATGTGAGCCAGGCAGAAATCGGGTCCCACCCATGGGCTCGGTCACCTCCTGCGGAAAGTAAAACAGCTGAATATCGAATGCCATCGCAGGATCGATGGTCGAATCTTGATGATAGTGTTGCGCCGTATCTGGCATGCCCATTCGACGTCGCTCGCTTGGAGGAATCGTGACGTGCAAGAAGTGATGATCAAATATTGGCCCCTCACCCAGCAGGCTCTGAATCGCCCCTGAAATAGCAGGGATATCCAGCAGTGCCTGAAAGTCTGGCGAATGCTGAAAAAGGTCCGCTAGCGGGACACCCGAATCGCAAACAGGAAGCACCCGCTCAGCCATGGCCTTGCGGTAATAATCGCCCAAGTGGCGACTTTGACTGGGATCAATCGCGCTGAACCGTTCTAGCAATCGTTGATTTAAATCCTCGGGAACAACCCCATCAAAGCGTAGATATCCCTTGGCAACGAAGGTTGCCATTTGCAGAGAGGTTAATTTCATTCCGATCCTCGATTTATCTAGGCGCCCCACTGTCGATTGGGCTCTCGGGTTGCGCTAGCCAACGCTCAAAGAAGAATTCGTACTTCAAGTAACCCGTTCGAAACTCCGATCCTTCTCCGTGATCGATCAAAGGGCTCGCCTGAATCAGCCTCCAGCCATCTCGTAGCGCTTCAAGACCAGTGCGGTAAGGTGGTTCAGACTCGTGTCCAATACTCACGGGATCATCCGACCAACCATCGTAATAACTCCAGCCTTTCACTGGGCTATCCAACGCCGAGCTCGCCAGATAAAGCACAAGTACCTGCTGCCTATTCTGGTGCTCAGTCTTTTGTTCGGCCTTCTGTTCAGTTTTCTCTTCAATTGGCTCAGTCGACAATGGCCGCCTCAATGCACACGATCTTACTTCGTAGCCTAACACGGCTCATAAAATCAGAAATAGTTTATTTTTCATCTACTTACTGCGGACACCAAGCAGGCCTCGCGGTTGAAATTGATAAAAACGCGCTTTTTTCAATCCTGAATCGACGCTGAACAAAAGTGAAAAAAATGGTTGATAGTGGAGAAAAAATGAATAATATGGCGCGTTCATTGTGGTCAACCGGTGGCAATCATGCGACGCATTGCCTTATTGATGATCTGTTTAATTCCGTCCAGCGGCTTCGCATCTGGCGAAGGGGATCTCGTAGCCACGCACTTTTTCCAATCGAGTGTGGAGTGGCCAGCTGCTCCTGTCTTCTCTGAGATCGAGAATGTCAGAGAGAAAAAAGAACAATTCTTTGACTTCCTCGCACCTAAAATTAGGCACGCTAACGCTGAAATTCTTAAAGCCAGAGCCTTTCTGTTAAAGCACAGAACCCAGTTATCAGAGGGACAAGCCCTCGACGCGAGTGTCGTTGCCAGAATCAAAGCGCTTTCAGCCCATTACAAGGTAGCCTCGCCATCCGCCATGAACGCGATGGACATCACGTGGGACAAACTGTTGCAACGGGTTGATACCCTCCCTGTATCATTGGTGCTCGCTCAAGCAGCGAATGAATCTGGCTGGGGAACGTCGCGCTTCGCACTCGATGGGAACAACTTTTTCGGCGTCTGGTGCTATGTCGAAGGCTGTGGCCTCAAGCCAAAGCAGCGCGACCAAGGCGCAACCCATGAGGTCAAGCGATATGCCTCAATCTATGACAGCGTGACTGCCTACATCCACAACATCAATACCAACTCAGCTTACGCAGACTTACGAGCCATTCGTATGTCCTTGCGCGGCCTCAATACACCGTCACTGGGTTCTCAGTTGGCAGAGGGATTGAAGGCCTACTCGGTGAGAGGCGAGGCCTACGTGCAGGAAATCCAAGCCATGATTCGAAGCAACCGCCTCGAGCAACGCGCGGCTGCAGAGCAGGTTTAAAAAGGGCGTCTCACAGTCGTCATAGCCGCTTCATCACAGCATTTTATCTTCGCATCCGATCATCAATCTCGATCGTTCTCGCCATCGCTCTCTCGGGCGAACAGGGCCCGTTATGCATATTCTCTGAGCAGATGTCAGACCAGGCCTTTTACCGGTTGGGTTGGGATGACCACTTGCCTTGCAAGGTATGAAGCCCGAGTCTATTCAATCCCAAACCAGCGAGCGATCCGAAAGGAAGAAAGAGAATTTTGTGAAGCAAACTAGTTCAACCGGCGGATAGCAAGCCATTTTCACGGGCATAAAAATACCGCCAAATGGTTGCCACGACGAGCGCATGATCGATCGTACCGTCCAGCATCAACTCGGGCAGCGCCTCGAGATCAAATAGGACGAGTTCGGTCTCTTCGGTCGCTGTGTTCTGTATTTCACCGACCTCGGTGACATTGTGCGCAACAAACGTGTGCAGATAATTCGAAAAGACGGCAGGATTTGGTCGTAGTGCGCCGAGCGACACCAGCCCTTCTGCCCGAAAGCCACTTTCCTCCAAACACTCGCGGGCCGCAGCCACCGCAGGCTCCTCGCCTGGATCAACCATCCCACCCGGGATCTCAAGTGAGATCTCATCGCTTCCATGTCGATATTGACGAACGAATACCACTTGACCATCCGCCGTGATGGGCAAGACATTGATCCAATCGACGGTGTCAAAGACATAAAAAGGATGGGGAGCAACCCCTCTTGCCGAGCTCGCCTCAATTTCGAGCACTTTCATGATCCGCAAATCAAGCAGCACCTTCTGCCCAAGCCGTTTCCACTTCTCAATCACGTGATACTCCCCGATAGAGCACTCTACTCATCACCGACCCGTTACCGGGATCATCGCGCCATGTACCGCCGCGGCAGCATCAGAAGCAAGAAAACCAATGACCGCGGCAAGATCAGACGGCGCGACCCAGCTCGAATAATCTGCATCGGGCATATCCGCTCGATTTCTCGGCGTGTCGATCACATCGGGTAATACGCCGTTCACGTTGATTCCAACCGGCTTTAATTCAGCTGCGAGGCTTTCAGTGAGACGAATTGTGGCCGACTTCGACGCAATATACGCACCCATTTGGCCAAGCCCTTGGCCGGCGGCAAGCGCCCCTACATTGATGATCTTTCCAGCCCCTGACTCCCGCATCAGCGGCACTACGGCTGCGGCCATGTGCATCACGCTCTTGGTATTCAGATTAAAAAGGAAATCCCATGTCTCGTCTGATGTTTCGGCGACCCCTTCACCCATCATGAAACCGCCGGCAACATTACACAGTACGTCGATACGCTCAGCATTCTCTCTGATCGACCCGACACACCGCACGCAATCCGACCGGCTCGTTAAATCAACCGCATAACCTTGCACACGGCCTGGGTCAGCGCCCGCCAGCGCAGCAACGAGTAGTTCGTCTGAGATATCCAGTGCATGCACGTGTGCACCTTGAATCAAAAAATGTTCGACCACCGCTCGCCCTAAGGCGCCGGCAGCTCCAGTGACAATGACGTGTTGAGGTTGGCTCATCTCTCGATCCTGCTTGAATTCCACGATGCTAAAGGCTTTACTGCCCTAAGCCAAGCGACGGACCGAGGACTATCATGACTGAGACGATCAAGACGTTCTGCCGAGTATGTGAGCCAAGTTGCGGGCTCATTGCCTCTGTTGAAGAGGGTGAAATCACGTCGCTCAAACCCGACAAATCCCACCCCGTCACCAAAGGCTTTGCCTGTCACAAAGGCCTAGCCATGCTTGATATTCACAAAGATCCAGACCGATTGAGTCATCCGCTTAAAAGAACACCGGAGGGATTAGTGCAGGTCTCTTGGGAGACCGCTTGCACAGAAATCGCAGAGCGTCTCAACGCCATCAAAGCAAAGCATGGCGATCAGGCAATCGGGTCTTACACTGGCAATCCTCTCGCGTTTAACTCAACCGCCGGTCCAGCCATCGGCAGTTTCATTGGCGCACTGGGATGTCGCCGCCGCTTTGGTTCCGGTACGCAAGACTGCACCAATAAATTTGCAGCATCTGAAGCGGTCTATGGCTCGAGCACCATCCACCCTATTCCTGATATCAATGCCACCGATTTTCTATTGATCCTGGGCGCCAACCCCCGCATCTCGCACATGAGCTTCATTTCAATTGCAGATCCGATGGGCGCGCTTCGATCCGTTACTCAACGCGGTGGCAGACTGGTCTTCGTCGATCCTCGAGAAACAGAGAGTATCCGCGGCTTGGGTGAGCACCTCGCGGTGAAGCCAGACACCGATAGCTATCTGCTCGCAGCGATGATTGACACCTTATTCACCGAGGAACTCGTTGACCAAACGGTGATCAACCAGCATGGGCGAGGGGTCGAGGAACTCAAAGCATTTACCAGAGGGTTTAGCGCTGAGCGGGTCGCTTCGGTCGTCGGCGTGTCTTCAGAGGCCATTAAGCAGCTCGCCCGCGACTTCGCAGCCGCCCCAAGCGCGTCAATCTACATGTCCACCGGGGTGAATATGGGGCAACAGGGTGCGGCAGCCTACTGGCTGCTCCAGATGTTAAGTCTGGTCTCTGGCAACCTCGACCGCCCTGGCGGGAATCGATATGGCGAGGGCTTTTACCCGGCCGCGAAAGCGGGCGCAACCAGAGGCGAAGCACCCCGGTATGAGGAAACGGCCCAGGGACTGGTTCGCGAGATCAGAGGCAACCTGCCCGGCAATCTCATGGCCGATATGATCTTGGATGACCCAGATCCGATCCGAGCCATGGTGGTCATATCCGGCAATCCTTTGATTTCCGTCGGCCAGAGCGCGAGGCTTCAATCGGCCTTCAAAGCGCTTGATTTCGTCGTCTTAGTCGATATCTACCCCAACGCCACGAGCGAAGTCGCAGATTACATTTTGCCGGCCACCGATATGTTCGAGCGATCAGACATCAACCTTGCCGGGCTTGGTCTGCAACACGACCCGTTTGTTCAGTACACGGCTCCTATCGTCTCGCCAAGAGATGAGCGCAGACCGGAATGGCAGATCATGGGCATGCTTGAGCGTGCGCTCGCTGGGGAACCCTTTCAAGAGATTACAGAAGATCCACTCGCCAGAATGCGGCATATGCTGAGGCGATCGGACATTGATCTCCAGGACCTCGAAGAGGACGTGATGCCAGTGCGCGTTTTGCCCCGTCGTCCGACTGGGGAATTCTTCGAACGCACTATCCAGACCGACGATCAGTTAGTGGACTGTTTCCCAGACACAATGGCGGACTCACGGGCACGGATGGCCGTGCTGTTTGAAGCACTCGCAAATGAGCCACCCTCCCAACTCAAGATGATCAGCCGTCGAACCAACTATATGCTCAACAGCTGGTTTCATAACGTAGCGTCCTTAAAGCGCCCTTCCCAACAAAGCAATCCGCTATTCATTCATCCCCATGATGCCGAATCACGGCAAATCCAAGACGGAGATCGCGTCCGAATTCATAATGAATATGGAGAGCTGGAGGTGGAAGTGGCCTTCGATGATCAATTGCGCCCTGGCGTTGTAGCGATGACGCACGGATGGGGACAGCGCGGCAGTCTGAGCATTGCCTCAAAGCATCCTGGCGTGAATGCCAATGTGCTACTACCCGGTGGTCCAGGGAGCTACGATCCGTTTAGCAACCAGTCGTTCATGACTGGCATACCGGTTGAGGTGGCTATCGCTTAACGTAACCTTAAACGGTAAATATCGCCTTCAACACATAGAAAAAAACGATCGCCAAAATAGCGCCTGCCGGCAAGGTAACCACCCAGGAGGTAAAGATGGTGATGGTGCCAGATTACCCTAAACTAGGTTTTGGTCTGAACCAGCCGGAGTAGAAAAGGCGGCAACCCAACGTGCGAAGCACGGTGATTCAATCCCGTGGCAGCACTTTCGAACGCTTGTGCCAAGCTTATTTTAACGGTAAGTCGAGGCAAGCCGAGAAGCTTTGTGGTATAAAGCCCGCGATGAACGATACTCACACCAAACAAATCACGGGATGGCTCGACCGATTAGGCATCAGTCTATCGGCTGTTTGTTTAGCACATTGCCTCGCGATCCCCGTGTTGCTAACCCTTCTGCCTATGACGCAGCTAGGCTGGCTGAGCGAGGAATTGTTCCACGATATCCTGCTCACCGTCATTTTGCCCACCTCGGTGATCGCCTTAGGACTCGGCTGCCACCGGCATCGGCAATGGCAGATCTTGCTCTTGGGTTTTGTTGGGCTTGGGTTACTGACATCGCTCGCGGTTATGCCTCACGACAGCTTGTCACTGATGACAGAGCGAGCCATTACGGTGGTAGCTGGATGCCTTCTCGTCATCGCTCACTACATGAATTTCAACCGGTGCCAACACCTCGACTGCGATCACTAAGCGCACCCACACCGCGCTAACAATCAACCGGTACTCATCGCGGGCAGATTGAACATTATCTGCCCCTCCCCAGCACTTACCCGGTAAGCCGATGCAGCAAGTGGATACACATTGAGATGGTCGGCCCTGAAATAATCATCTCTCCATACTTGAATCGGTAATTCGCTCGATCATTTGATCGCCAGAACAGCTCATAGCGATCAGTATTTGCCAGCTCAGCCAACGGGACGAGCGCTATCTCGCTCACTTCGGAAGATGTGCGCCAAGCCGCCTTCGGATCCAGGACGAAGAGTTCGGGATAAATGCAAAAGCCAGTATGCGTGTAGTACTGGCCCATCGAGCCGAGATGAAGCATGTGGTCAGGGTCAAGGCCAATTTCTTCATAACTCTCTCGCTTGGCAGTGGACGGCAAGCCATCGTCTTCTGCTTCTTCTTTGCCTCCAGGGAAGCACCACTGACCGGCAAAGGGCAACGCATCACTTCGCTTAGTTAGGATTAGCTTGGGACTATCCTCCTCGATGAAGATCAATGCCACGGCAGCCTTTCGCGCGCTGCGCCGCCGCCACTCAGGCACGTCTGGCTCGGCATGGGGGTTATCCATCACTCGTGGTGTCACTTGCTTCAAGCGATGAATTAACTCCTCCCAGCGCTCAGGCGGTGGAGACCAGCCGAGTGGAAGTGGAGCAGGCGTCAAGGGAACACCGGGCTTTTCATCATGAGTCGATAGTCATGGGGAGACAGCTCTGGGCAGGCGGCTCGGGTAGACAGATATCGATTGAATCGCATGGAGTAGCCTGCGGTTTTTCATGGATCTGTCGAGCGCTATATTGAGTCAACCGCTAGCTCACGCCTTGTCCGCGCATGTGATCTCTCAGTTCACGATACCCAACGAGGTGAACGCCAAGTTGTTTAGCATGATCGCGAATGGTTTGGTCTCGGTACGCGAGGTAATCCGCATGACGGGATCGGTGGGTATCCGCGATGGCTCTCAATTCCTCGCCATCAACGGCCGGGTGAAACAATAAATGGGTTAAACCAGGTTTTGTGTTCTCGATGAGTTCTGCATAGAACGCGCGCTTGTCCTCTAATGGGATGAGGGTTTCGATGAGTATTTCGTCCAGCGTCGGAACCGCATCTCTATTGACCGCCTCAATCACCTCAAGAAATGCCTCGGCCATCTCTCCCTCACCGATGGCATTCAAACGATCACGGGTAATGCTTGGCAAAAAAGCAGGCACATCGTATTCACGCGCAAGCCCGAGATAATCGGCAAGAAACTTAGGATGCACCACAGATCCCATGTGCGTATCGATATGCGTGATGTCTATCCCCGCCGAGAGCGCACCCTCAATCTGTGCGCGCATTTCATCACGAGCAGCCACCGCATCGACATGACGAATTGCATCCTCGCGAGTTGCCCAGAGATAACCTTGATCGTCGAGCAATCCAGTCGCTGGATCGCGGCTTGACAGTGCCGGCCATCGATAGGTCGGGTACTCGGCCGTTAAGGTCAGATGGACCCCCACATCTAAGTCGGGATTCTCAGCACATAAGGATGCTGCTTCTTGGAACCAGGGCGCATTCACGAGCACCGAGGCGCAGGTCGCCGACCCTCTCGTTAAGCACTCATGGGTTGCAACATTGGCAGCGTGAGAAAACCCCATATCATCAATATGCAAGATCAGCACTCGATCTTCTGGCCCGAAGCCCATGGATTGGAGGAATGGATTCACGTTAGGCAAAGGTCGCAAGGCTATCTGCATTCACCGAAACCGCACGGCCGCAGCACTCTTCTGTCGTCATGGCCGCAAGATCCCCTGTATCTTGAACATTCGCCCAGGCTCGAGCGCCGCTTTCCGTTCGCAGCGCTAAATGGCCCATTGCCGGCTGATCGCCTTTATACATCACTGTGTAGGACTCGACGCTTGCCGAGCCAGAGAACTCGGGAGCCAATTCGCGAGTGGGCGCCTGGTCCACCGCTGGCTGCACGTCCTCAAAGCGAAAATCGAAAGCCGGCGGTGTCGCCGAGTAAACCCCAAACGCATGCTTGGTGAGGTAACCGCCATTGGCCGTCACTAAACCCACGCCATCCACATCCTCTCGAGACAGTTCAACCATGCGAGCAATACTGTGCATCACATAGTTGTTCAGCGGTCCTCCCCCAAAGGTAAGCCCCCCTGTCACGGTCAGCGGTTTTGAATCGTCCAGACCAAGTTCATTCACGGCCACTTGGACCGCGGATGGAAAGCAGCTGTAGACATCCACCCTGGCGAGATCACTCACCCCCACTTCTGCGAGCTCAAGTGCCTTGTTGCCCGCCTCACGGATAGCAGGAGACGAGTAAAGGTTGTCTCGATTCGAGACGGCATAGGTGTCATGCGCATTGGCACCGGACCAGGGGTACACCCACTTGGACTCATCGACACCTAATTTTTTCGCGACACTGACACTGCACATGAGAATTCCCGCACCCATATCCACGGCATTATTGGAGTTCAAGAGTTTGGGGTAGGGAAAGCTAACGTGTCGATTACTTGCAGACGGCGTCATGATCGTTTCTGCGCTGACGGCCTCTCGAATCCAAGCATTGGGATTTCCCGTCGCCACCTCAGAAAACCCGCTCCACAACGCGGCAATCCGCTCACGATGGCCAGCGATTGACTCACCCTTATGATGCCGAATCGCGTTTTCAAACATCGGGTACATTTGGATCGGCGATTGGATCCCGAGCCGGCGCTCCTCGTCACCAGTCATGCCCATTTCCTCGCCCAGCATCCTGTCATAGGGTTCCGTACCCGTATCAAGGTAGGGCATGGTTTCACCGGCCTTCGCGTACCGAGCTTGGGTCTTACCGGTTTCAGCCCCGCTCAGCAGGACGAACTGGTTGTTTCCGGAGAGAATATTTAGCGCGGTTTCGCTCACAAGCGCTTGCACCGAGTTTCCGCCAAAGGGCGTCCCCATGGTTTCAGCCTGCGGGGCGCCGAGTTGCGCTGCGATGTAGCCTGCCGGCTGCTTATACCGCCATATCCCGCGAACGACTCTCACCGAATCAAGCGAGGTCAGCGCACCGCTTACCCCAGCATCATCCGCCGCCAGTCTGGCCGCTTCCAGCATCAACCCAATGGGCTCCTGCGCTGATTCGATATCTTCGGCTCGCTGCAGAATTTGGCCGACTCCAATGATCACTGGCGTATTTGGGTTCATATCTGGCTCCGCGGAAAAACTCGCATTCTGCCACAGGGTTCGCTAGTTTTCACAAGCGCTAAACGCCATTTAAACCCCATTCAACAATCGCCTGATTTGTCGGGTAGGAGTACACATCATGAGCTTGTCTTGCCAATTTGCAGTCACGGCATGGGACCTCAGTTCACCGGCAGCCCTCGCCGGCCTGCCTCAGCAAGCGAAACGGGCAGAAGCGATGGGATTCGAGGGCTTCTGGCTACCCGAGCACCACTTTCAAGGCGGGGCCTCCCTGTCTGCACCGCTCATCCTGCTGGCCGCCTGCGCAAGTGCGACCGAAACCATCGACCTTGCGACGACATCACTACTCCTACCCATCAGACAAGCCATCGCTCTCGCAGAAGAAACAGCAACACTGGACCTCATTGCCAACGGAAGATTGATTCTGGGTCTGGGTCGCGGATTCGATGACCAGCTCTTCGAAGTATTCAGCATCGACCCTAAAGAAAAGCGGAAGCGCTTCAAACATACGTTGGAGGCCATGATGCATGCTTGGCAGGGGGGGCAGCTACTCGAGGGGACGGATGCCACGTTGTCGCCGCGACCTATTCAAAAGCCTCACCCAAGATTGTGGATTGCTGCATTTGGACCGCTTGCGTTGAAGCAAGCAGCGGCATTCCAGTGCCCATACCTCGCATCACCCATGGAGACACTGAACCAGCTACAAACCAATCGACAAATCTACACTGAGGCGCTAGCAGAGTTGGGGTTTGAACCGCCCGCGATCACTCCGATCATGCGGACGGTTTTTAT
Source organism: Gammaproteobacteria bacterium (assembly GCA_038131595.1). Classification (GTDB taxonomy): domain Bacteria; phylum Pseudomonadota; class Gammaproteobacteria; order Pseudomonadales; family Azotimanducaceae; genus UBA9926. The sequence continues at coordinate 1,959,974 of JAYPPR010000008.1, read as the reverse complement.
CACCGATGACGACAAAAAGGCCAAAGCGATTACAGAGAGAGCCAGCCCTGCAGCATCTGATGGGCCACCAAGCAACTCGCCCGTTTGGGTCGGGCCTCAATCCCTTATCATTGATCGAATCAACGAATATCAAGAGACCCTGGGCATGAATTATTTGATCGCAAGGGGACGCATTCCGGGGGTCTCGGTCGAGGAACAGCTCGATTCCCACGGGGCACTATTAGCGCTCGGTAAAGCTTAGTAATTCATCGATCAGTCAATAATTTTTATGAGTTGGCCCGGCTCTGGCTGACCTTTGGGATAGAGACCATTAATGACTCTCAATTGATCGAGGGCGTAATTTGGCAAATCTGAGGCAGCTGCGAGCGACTCGAGGGTCGTCCCAGACTCTGCCCGAACCACTTGAACTTTGAGCGGCTTCGCGCCTTGAAAATCGTCACGCGCCATTCGCTCCATGCTAAAAATAATCTTGATGAAATCGCCGTCTGCTGCGATGCGTTTCAGGTCAAATTGGCCGGCACCGAGCCCGACGTACAAGATGCCTTTACGCTGGTCTGCGAGGAGTACAAGCCTTGATGGACGAGTGCCAAAGGGCGTATCGACTCGATCAGCGATTCCCAAATAAGCCGGCATACCACCGATCGTGAGGGCCTTTCCCTCCCTAATCTGGAATCCCATTTGTTCCTTTGCCGCCTTGGCTAAGTCGAGGCCCCTTTTTAGCTTTAGCGTGCTGAGGTTAAAGACCGCGCTGCCATCCTGGGATACAAATTGCACACCTCGCCGCTGCTGCTTCTGACGCCAACCGGCTGGGATGGATAACTTCAAGCCCAGCCGAGGATGCATAAATGACTGGCGCCTCAGAACGCCCGTTTGTCGACTTGGCCCATAGGCCATGCCATTCAATTGCTCTAGAAATTCGTCTACCCGAATGAACTCACTATACTCGGCCAGCAGGGCGTCAGATGCCTTAATGGCCTCACGATAGCGGGTGTCATTGTCCGGATGGGAGGATAGAAATCCGTGGTAAACCCGAGGCTCGCGCTTCTCTAATTTCGCGTGTTGAATCTCTACCCTATCTTTGTTCTTGAGAATGTCGATCGTTTTTAACATCGCATCGGGTGCATAACCGGCCTTCGCCATCACTTGGGCTCCCACCTCGTCGGCCTCTAATTCAAATTCGCGGCTATACCCCGTTATCAACACGCCGCCGAGCACTTGACCCAGTTCAGCAACGCCAGGCTGACCCGTGAGGAACGCAGCGCCAATCGAAGCAATATTTTGAAGTTTGCTCCTCGTTTCACGTTTCAGCGCATGCTTTTCCGTGACATGCGCAATTTCGTGGCCTAGCACCGCGGCCAGCTCTGACTCAGAGTTCAGATGCATCAACATACCGCGCGTGATGTAGATAAACCCTCCGGGCAGGGCAAACGCATTGATCATGTCATCGTTTAAGACGGTGAACGTGTATTTAAGATTGGGTCGGCTACTCTCTTTAGCCAACCGCTGGCCAACCCGATCGATGTAGGTGCTCAGCTGCTCGTCTGGATACACGCCAAACTGTGAAACAATTTTCTGATGTTCTTTCGCGCCGCGCTCAATTTCTTTTTCTTCTGAAACAGCCAAGGCCGCGGACGAGACGAACACAAGACACAGCACCGCCAGTTGGCTCATCACTATCTTTGAAACGACCTTCACTCGTTCAGTCCTTCCTTTTTTTCGCGGTTTCTATTCGCGGGTTCCGTTCTTTCCATTCTCAACTGCGCTTTCAACGATTGCTTACTTGTTTGTGGTCCAAAAAACAAAGTTGCCACAATCAATGGTCGTATCAACCACTGCCTGACCTTCTGCTAGCGCTGACCAAACCTTTTGGGGTATCGCTATCCTGGGCGGCTACGCTGGGCTCTACTCAGGTTCAATTGTTTGGTCTTGTCTCCAACGTCCCACACCCTACTAGGTTAGCCAAGGAGGCTGAACACTCCCTGAAAGACGCACATTAGTGTTACGCCATTTAAAATCATTCTGATTCACATTATCGTACTTACAGACCAGTATTCTGCAATCTTGGACACGAAGAGATGACACTATGAGCCTTCGTAAGGGGACGCAGCCATCCGCCAAAATTTCTTGCTTCCATGAGGAGCGTGGCTTTTTGGAGCGTGTCTTGGGTGAGCAGTCGGCCAATAATGACCAATCTTTCGCGAGCCAAATGTTCCTGTCTTGTCTTCGCATCGAACGCGCCCCTTTTATCTTGCTCTTACTGTTGCTCCTGCCTCACCCCAGTCATGCAGCGACGGTAAGCAGGGCCAGTCAAACTGCGTTACCGGCTCATGTAGATGAAGAACGACTCTCAAATGAAATGTCAGAGTCGCAGGCGGAGGTCGATGCGCTTCGAACCCGTGCCCGCGCATTAGCGAGCGAAGGCGATATTCCAGGAGCAGCCGATACATTGGTTAACGCGCTTTATCTCATCCATCGCGAAGAAGGCGTCACGACTAAAAATCAAATCCCCATCGTCCAGCAACTACAGAATTTGGCCGTTCAAGAAGATGACTTCAGGCAGGCCGATAAGCTTGCCCATCTACAGCATTTCCTTGGGCAGCGAGCCGACAAAGGTGATTTACCTTCCAACCAGACGTTGCTGGATTGGTATTTCAATACTGCTCAGTATCGCCGTGCGAAGACCCTCATTGAGGATATCAAAGAGGACGCAAGCGAGATGGACGATGAACTCGAGCAGTCCATCATCCTCATGGAAGCACGACTCGCACGATTCATCGGCCGATGTTGTGACGCCGAAGCGCTGCTGAAATTAGTTCGAAAAGACAAATCGAGCGTCGACGAGCAAGGCGCTTCACCGACCCCAAAAGTAGCATCCAGTGTGACTCGACAAACGGTGGAGGCGCTGCTGCTCGCGTCCAGAAAGCGAGATGGTGACACCATCGATCAGCTCACCGCGCAACTCTCAGACAGCGAACCCTACCTCATCCCCTCACTGCGCAGAGTCAGCCTGCCCTCTGATGAGAGTATTCGAAGCCGCATGCTAGAGCAGCAGATCCGCATGCGATACGCAAGAAACCAATCGATGTTCGAGGAGGACAGGGAACTCGAGGAATCGCCTCTCTTTTTTATTGTGCCCATTGATGGCATGTTGCCGGTGATGATTGAAGATCAGACTGGCTTGAAAACAGGTCCCGCCTTCGCGGCAGACCTTGTTGGCGAACCAATCGCTTTCTTAAAACGTAAGATCAAACAAGATTTGCCGGGCCGATACCAACGCGACGACCAGCTCGCTCAACTCTCTATCTCTATGAACATGACTGTTACCGCCCGCGGCAGAATTACTGATCTAACCTTCGAGCAAGGCACACCAGGTCAAATTAAACGACTATTTGTAGACATCATGAAACGCGTGAGGGTGATGCCAAAAGTTGAAGCAGGTATGGCGGTTGCATCCCCTTTCTCATTCGTGCAGACCTTTCGGGGTGCCAACCGCCAGGGAGATCAAGCCACCCCCTCCGAAACCGATGCATTAGGAAGCTTGTCTTCCGAGCAAGTCGACTATGATCAGCCTCAGGCGACATCGGATGATTGAGCGACTTGCCAGAACGATCCTCCTTGCCGGGTTGACCATTCCTCTCGCAAGCTTTGGCCAACAGTCGGTACTTAACTATTTGTATACCGAATTCAGTGAGGACAAGCAGCAGCAAACCATCACCGCCATCACGAATGGCGAAATGAGCCCTGATGATCAAGCGGAACTGGCTTACGCTGAAGCGGAGACGCTAATGATCGAGCGTAGCAGCCAACCTAGCCCAGCGAAGGACCAAGCTGCAGGCCAGTGGTTAGCGAATGCGGCGATGCTCGATGTCCACGCTGGTCGCCCCGATCAGGGGCTGCTGTTCCTATCGGAGGCACTCGATCTGCTGGATGCCGAAGGGACTCCGTTTGCGCCCGAGCTGTTCAAAGCCGTCATGGCCCGTGGCATCTCGGCGTTTCAGCTCAGCGACTTCGATCAAGCCAAAGACGACTTTCAATGGGGCCAAAACATCCTGCACAGGAATGATGGCGTGCTCACCTTTTCGCAGGCTGAGGCGGTCAACTGGCTAACCCGAGTCTATTTAGCGAAAAGAGAACTCTTCAATGCAGACACGCAACAACGCTTTCTGCTCAAAGTGGCGGAGGCGCACTACGACGAAAACCACCCCATGCTTATTTCCATTAAGCAAAACGTTGCCGAATACCTAGGGCAGCGCGCGGCCCTTATCTCACCGCTAGAGAACGAGCCAACCCGGGCGATTCGGCAGGCCATGTTTACTGAGAGTCTTACGCTTCTCGAAACCCTCATCGGCACCCTTGAGCAAACCGCGGGCAGCACCTCGATAAAGTTGATTGACCCCCTCCGATCGTTGGTGCGGATCAGGCAGATGCAAGGGACTGCCTATCGCCTGACCGAAGCACCCCTTCAACGAGTGCTCGATATATTAATGGCCCAAGAAACCGTGGACGACGAAGACCTCGCCAATGCCTGGCTCGAGCTGGGCGATGGCATGGTGCTAAGCGGGAACCCAAAATCTGGCGAGGCTTATCAGATGGCGTGGTCACTCCTTGCTTCCTCATCGCCAAACGCACTCGCTCAATTCGAGGAGCCAGTCTTACTGAATCCCAAGAAGATCACGCCATTACTACTTGAGAGACGGCCTAGCAAAGCCCCACCAGACGCGGAGCTTTATGCAGATATGACCATGATGGTCAATGAGAGAGGTCGCACCAAGGGAGTCAAGATTACGGAACGGACGGTATCAGCTAAATTTTCACGATGGGCACGCTCACGCCTGTCTTATACCCGCTTTCGTCCTGCCATGGCGGAGGGCGCTCCGGTGGCTAAATCTGTACAGCTGAGGCAGCCTTTCACTGTCGTCTCAGAGATTGATGACGGCCCTCTTTCTACCGCCTTCTGCCACTGACGACAACGACTGACCTTTCCCTCCTCATATCGCTTTTTCAGTCCCCGGATATAAAGGTTCTAAGCTGTTCTGCTAACCCCTTACACGCGGCGTTTCCAGGGCGTGCCAATATGGGCACAGGGACCACAAGCCCCGCTAAGTAAGATGTGCCGTTAGCGTCAGCGGAGATTTGACCCGTTGTATCCAATGTTTGCACATCCCAAATCGATGCTTCATAGGAGGCATCCTGCTCCCAATAACTCATTCCAAAGCAACCACCACCGAAGGTGCTAACGGTACAACTCATCGATCCGCCCTTATCGATAGTCACCGTGTCGCCTTCAATCCAAGCGAGATATCGCACTTTGGAATCAGCAATTTTTTCTTGGACGCCAGGCACCATGAACAATTGACCAAGGTCGCTGGCTGAACCGGGGGCTGTCCGTGGTTCAAACCAGGGATACATCTGGTCTATAAATTCCTGCTGGGGGACCAATCGAATGGGGCGATCGCCACTGCTTAGAATATCCTCCAGGCAGTCAGTAAAACTCTCTTCGGTTTGCCGGTCGTTGTAAGTCGCTCGCCCGAGGATGACCATCGCTTCATCCGCTGCTATGCCCGTTATTGCCTGCCGATTTTGTTCAACCCGGGTGGTTGCGCAGCCATGCATCAAGAAGAGAGTGATCGTCACCAACGCGGCTTGTCCAATACGCGACATCAAGGCCATTTCCCTCTTTTCGGCTCCGAGTTGAACGTTCATCGCGTGGCCTCTAGCCAGGCCTGGAAAAAGGATTGTCTAGGTAATTCAATCGCAATTCTTGCCCCAGCATCACGTATTGCAAGCACGGTCGCCGAGTTGACCGCGTCAGCTGCTTGAAAAGTGCCCGCTTCGGCTTTTCCATACCCTACGACCTGCCAAACGCCTAGCGTTTGGCCATCGGCGCTACCGAGTTCAATCCGAAACTTCGTGGAGGCCGAAAAGAAATTTAACCCGGATATCTGAGGCGTTAAAAACCCATACTCCACTAAATCTATTCGTACCTGGCCATCCACATCCGGGAAAAGCGCCTGCTCGCCAGCGCCAACCAACCCATCGGTTTCGACCCGCGTTTGAGCGACAGAAACGAACATAGAATCAAGCAATTCCCGAAAAAATGCGTCGTTCATTGGACCAAGGGCAATTGACCAATCTCCTCCGCGCGGCAACGTTTCATCATGGGTGTAGTCAAGCGATGCAGGCTTAACAAAAAGGACCGAGCGATCGATCGCCGGAATGAGCAGCTTCGGCACTTCTCCCTCGACCTGAACACTCGTACTGCACGACGCTAAAACCCCAAGCAGCGCGATCACTCCCACAAACCGAACCTTGGAAAAGAGGCTTCTCTTATTGATGGTGTGTTGGTTCATGGTCATCGTTTTCTCTGGTCATTGGTCCAGCAAGTCAGTCGGTGTTTTCGCTCTTCTGCAAGTTTTACACGGGATACGACCTCTTTACTCTAGTAAGGGCCAGTCTTGTTATCAACACAGTCTCACTGAGGTCCTGAGCATTCTCTTTGTTCCCCCGGAGGGCCATTCGGGCCAGCCGGTATGGGTATGTTTAGATCTGGCTCATCGACTCAACTTGATTAGCGTACTTCCTGACGCAGCAAACCGCGCGACTACCGTGACCTGAACCATTGCAGTCTCTTGCTGCCCTGATAGATGTTGCTCTCATTCCACTCGGTCAGCTTTTTCAAACCACTGTCAAACTTTGGTGCAGGTTGAGCCGTAAGACTTGCTATTGAACTTATTCAACCACAACGACTCGAAGTTCAGCTTCAATTCAGCTTTAATTTGAAATATTACTGAGATGATAACGTTACGAGCCCGCTTGATGAATAGATTAACCTTTGCATCCATTGGCTTAGTGGTGCTCTTGTCTGGCTGTCAAAGTCCTCAAACCACACCATCAACGCCCAGCCCGCCTAGCATGCCGAGCCCTTCGAGCCCGTCCTCATCGCCCAGCATGCCAAGTCCATCAAGTCCGTCCTCGTCGCCTAGCATGCCGAGTCCTTCGAGCCCATCCTCATCGCCCAGCATGCCGAGTCCCTCGAGCCCGTCCTCATCGCCCAGCATGCCAAGTCCTTCGAGCCCGTCCTCATCGCCCAGCATGCCAAGCCCTCCAAGTTCCTCCAGTTCTGGTGCAGAAAACGGCTCACCTGAACCACAAACAAGTGGGGACGAAACCACCTCGTCCGATCAAGGAGAGACAGACCAACCAGGAGCGCCAGGTGATTCAGCTTCAAGTGAAGATCTCATCAATGCTGGCGAAGCTTTGCTCGAGGCCGCGAGCGATCTTACGCGTGGCAAGCAAGGGGCTGACGATCCCTTATTGCCGGAGCCTATGAGCGATGCATCGGGCGGAGAGCCGGAGGATGCGCTCATCCCCGAGTCAGAGCCCACCCAACCAGCGGACGAAGAAACATTTTTTGAAACTGACCCAGCGAGCACCAGTTCTGCGGCAACGGAGACCGAGACTGAAGTCGTCCCATCGGACAGCTCATCTGCGGCGGGTGCAGAGGCTACCGCAGCAGCTGAGGAAGCGCTAAACCAAGGTGGTGGGATGGGCGATTCGTACGAGGATGAACCCCTGACTGCTGGCCAGCAAGCCGCATTAGAGGCCGCAGCGGATGCCGTTGCTGCGGCTGGGGAGGCCCTCCTTCGTGCAGCTGACGAGATGAATGATAGTGAACAGGATTCGGCTTCAATGGGAAATGGAGAACCACTTGGTTCCGAGTCGATGAGTGAGGCACAAATCGCGCTCATACTTGCTCGTGCAGCGCTAGATAACGCAGCAGCGTCGAACGATGGAGATCCACGATCTGGTCAATGGATTGATGCGGCTAATGCCTCCATAGAAAGCGCTTCAGAGGCCCTGGCAGGCGCCGTCCAGGCCGCGATGATGGAAGGTCGCGGCACCGACTACGATGCGAGCGACTCAGCACAAACTGCTGATGTCACAGGTTCCGGACACAGTGGATCAGATGCACGAATAGCAGAACTCGATGCCGAACTGGAGGCTAGCATCGCTGTCTTTGAGACTGACATGCAATCAGCACGAGACCAAGCTGCGGCCGCGCTCACGGGACGAACGATGACCGCGGTCGCGAGATCGAGCATCGAAACCGGAGAGACGAGCGACGGATCAGAGGATCCCTTTGAGGGTCCTTATGAACAACCTGGCGTGCCCGCAGGAGGCCCGGCTATTGAGACTGATGATCCATCGGCAGATGCGGATGAAGCCGGGAATAGCGATGGCGACGATGTCGTGACGGGCAGAACACCAGATGGCGCGCGCTATGAAAGCCCACCCCCCACAGAAGAAAGCACCATTCCCGAGGATATTCCCAGCCCACAGGGCGACGATATCGTTGCTAAACAATTGCGGGAAGCCGCTATGGCCGAGCAAGACCCAGACCTAAAAGCTAAACTGTGGGAAGAATATAAGCGCTACAAGGCGGGTCTCTAGCACCCAACTATCAGTCCTATAGGATCGAATCATGGCCAAGTTGAATCACACGCCGCTCTCGACACGACCAGGGTCTCTCAAGGGGCTTTGGTTCCTGCTCGGCCTCATGGCCCTATTAACCTCGTGCGCAACCACGGAGATCGTCACTACCACCTCGGAGCCAGCGATGGTTGCTCAAGTGCCGATTGAAGATGCACTGAGGCTGGACGTCATGATTCTTCCCTTCGACCCTAATCTTGAAAGAATCGAGGCGGTCGAGAGCGATATTCCGATATCGGCGGAAGTTAGGCGGGCAGAATCCCGATATCAGGCCTACCACCTAAAGGAAACCTTAGAGCAAACCGGTAACTGGGGCGTTGTTAGAGTCATTCCATCGCCAACCAATTTTCAGCCGCTTCTCGTTCAAGCCAAAATTTTAGCCTCAGACGGCGAGAACCTCCGACTCTTTGTCAAGGCAACCGACGCGGCCGGTTCAGTTTGGATCAACAAAGAATATTCGGATTCAGCGAGCAAATATGCCTACCAGAGCGTAAGAGAGGACCCATTTCAAGATATCTACAATCAGGTTGCTAACGATTTATTGAAGGCCCATCAAGCCAGAAACGCTTCCAGCATCATCAATATTCAAAACGTCGCACGCTTGAAGTTTGCGGCCGACTTATCACCGGAGAGCGTTTCAAATTACCTGCAGACAGACCGGCGCGGCCGGGTAACGGTGACACAGCTACCTGCAGAGAACGACCTCGTTATGCTGCGAGTGGGTCGGCTGCGCGAACAAGAAAATCTCTTTGTCGACACGATGGATGACTACTATTTAAATTTTTATCGTAACGTCAAACCCTCATATGATGAGTGGCGGTATGCCACTTACGACGAGGCGGTTCGACTGCGCCAAATGCAAAAACAAGCGCGCAACCGCTTGCTGGCAGGCGCCGCATTGATTGCAGGCGGGGTTTACGCTGGATCACAAAGCGAAACTTGGGCTGGTGACGCCGCTGCAGCTGGCGCGGTCGTCGGTGGAATCGGTGCGGTGAAAAGCGGTATGGATCGCTACAAGCAAGCAGAGATTCACGAGCAAGCACTGGCAGAACTGACCCAGTCGTTAGGCATGGAGATCGAACCTAACGTGCTCCAAATCGAAGGCCAGTCCATTGAATTGGAAGGCACCTTAGACGCTCAATATGGGCAATGGCGACGCATTCTGAAGGAAATTTACGCCGCTGATCAGGGCAATCAATAATCCACCGTTGTGCATTGACCGTCATACATTCATAGAAGGCCATTGACATAAGGCAACCCGCCAATGACCCATACTTCCTGGCAAGCCGGGACGACAATCGCTCAAGACTTCACCTTGCGTCGCGCACTGTCTCCAGGCGCTAACTTCGAGCCTTGGCTCGCAGATGGCCCAGATGCGAGCGCCAGTTACATCGTCCACCGCCTCACACCCTCGATCGCGACCAGTGAGGAAGCAAGCCGGATTGCGGCACTCAGGCAATCCCTATCTCCTAAGCAGCATGCGGCCTTTGAGACATTTATCGATGGCAGTTCAAGCGAAGCGCCACTACTTATCGAGCGCATTGATGAGCCAGCGATAGCGATAGCCACACCCGAAGACATTGCTAGCGATCCTGCGAGGCTGGAACGACTCATTCATGGTCTCGCCCAAGCTGAGAACCTCGGATTCGCAATCACTGCAGTGACATCGTCGCTGCTGCTCACTCACTCGGGCACCTTGGTCAGCCTACGGATGGGTTGGCCAACCACATGGTTTGACGCCAAGCGCTCGACCCCCATCAGTCGAGTCGAGGATTTCGCAAACTGGCTCATCCAGCCTATCGACTCAAACGGGTCACTCTCTGAGTCCAGCGCTAAGGCCATTCATGCCATCGTTCAACCCGTCTTAGACGGCCTCGTGAGAGACTTTTCGGACTGGTCAGAGGCGATCAGTCAAAGCCGTATCTTGCGTGATGCCTCCAGCGAGGATAACCCGACTATTTCAACCAGTGAGCCCGCCACTGTTGTCATTCAATCAGCACAGCAATCAAGCGATAAAAGCCGACCGAGCCAACCTTATTTCTGGATGGCGCTTGTCCTGATCTTGGCCAGTGGGTTCGTTTTCTTTGTACTCCCAGAGTGGGTTGCATCGAACAGAGATCAATCCACGACAGTGGTGGCCAAAGAAGCCGAGTCTCCTGCTCCCTTGGTCGCTGAACGCGCATCCCCTCTCGCAGCCGCGCAGAACAAACTAGACCTTGAGAAGGCCGAGGCACTGGCTGAGGACTTCTTGCGTCGATTACTTGCCCTTGAAGATAAGGGCCTTAGATTTTGGAACAGTCCGGCACTCGAGCGATTGAACAACGCTGCAATCTCTGCCGATGACGCTTTCAGAAGAACCGAGGGCGAGACATCACTTAGTGCCTACGAGGCATTGCTAGTTGAGTTGACCTCGCTCGAAGCTAGCATCCCCTCCGTCATAAAAAACTACGAGCAAGAGGCCGTGGCTGTCATGGCCGCGGGAAACTATACCCGCGCACAGGAAGTCTACCGCACACTCAGTTTGCTCGTACCGGATAACCCCTCCTATCTCGATTCCCTTAAGCGCGCCGAGCAACTCCCCGACGTTACCCTCATCTTGAATGAGGTTGATCAAATCATCGGTGATGGCAAGCTAGATGACGCGCGAGACCGACTCAAAGACGCGATCGCTCTCGCGCCCGATTGGCCAGCGAGTCTCGCCATCCAATCGCGCATCGAGACCGCAATCGGTCGACGGGATTTCCAGACCACGATGACCGAGGGGTTTGCTGCACTCGCAGCCGGTGAATTTGAGTCCGCTCGAGCGTTGTTTAAAAAGGCAGAGGCTTCACCCTTTGACAATGGCGACGCTGAAGAAGGCCTTCGGCAAATTGCGAGCAGGGAAACGAATCAGATCGTGGATCGGCTGAGGCAAGACAGTGAGATCGCGCTCGAAAACGGCGCCTGGCAGACGGCCATTGACCTCCTTCGCGAACTCGCCGCGCTAACGCCTCGGTCGGTGGCGGTGAAGGCTCAGCTGAACATGGCTGAAGAACGACTAGCACTGGAAAGCGAGGGGCAAGCTTACCTTGATGATCCCCTCTCACTTCAGTCCGATGAACAATTGCAGCGCGCTAGAACGTGGGTCGTTAATGTCAGCCGTCTCAGCCCGCCTAAGGGCCAGATGAGCACTCAGCTCATTGCCCTCGGTCGGCTACTATCCCTCGCGCGAAGTCGCTATGACGTCACGCTGACCTCAGATGGTATGACAACCGTGAAACTCCTAAGGGCGGGAGACAATGGCGCCCTAGGATCCTTAGAGAGGACCAGGCTCCAGCTGATTCCAGGCCGTTACACGGTGACGGGAAGACGGGCTGGATTTATTGATGTTCGAACAGATTTTGAAGTGCCGCCCGACGGGGGGTCCATTTTGATTGATATACGCTGCGAGGAACGTATTCCATGAACGATCATCGAGATCGCATTGAATCCACTCCTTTTGAGGCACCCGATCTAGATCAAACGCCCCAAAAACGGCGCCTTAGCAAGGTCACTATTTTCCTGGGCGGCGCTGGCATTGTGCTCGCAGCAATAGGCTGGTTTTTATTCACAGCCACCGCAGTCAAATTCGTGACCAATCCGGACGGGGCTACCCTCGCTGTAACAGACGGATTCAGCTATCGATTGGGTGAACAATGGCTTATCCGGCCTGGAGAGATCGCAGTGACTGCGATAGCTGAGGGCTACAGACCACTCAGCCAGCGCGTTGAGATACTGAATGCGACCTCGCAACAAGTTGAGTTGGTGCTCGACCCGCTGCCTGGCTTACTTAGCATTTCAGCCAACGCAATCGGAGCACTCGTGTCCGTCGACGGTGAGGTAATCGGTGACACTCCGATTAACGATGCACTGATTGAGGCGGGCATTCGCTCGGTGCAGCTGACCCATCCAAGATTCAAGGATCTATCTACCGAGGTGCAGATCACTGGGCGCAATGTAAAGCAAGTGCTCGAACTGGAGCTCTCCCCAGCCTGGGCAGATGTGACTATCTCGTCAATGCCCGAGGGAGCCACCATTATCGTGGACGACGCGGAGGCTGGCCAAACGCCAACAACACTAGAACTCCTTGAAGGACAGCGAAGCATTCAGCTGTCGCTCGCCGGGTTCAAACCCGTAAAGACGATGATCGAAGTGGTGAGCAGCATCCAGCAGGTGTTGCCGCCCTTCGCACTGGAGCCGGCAGATGCTCAAGTCATGGTCACGACGATTCCCTCCGGAGCAAGCATTCAATTGGACGGGCAATATCGCGGACAATCCCCCATCAATCTAGCAGTAACCCCTCAGCAGCGATTGGCCATCACGGCCAATAAAGCAGGCTACGAGCCATCGGAAGCGACACTATTTTTGGCGCCCAACGAGGAGAAGCAGCTTTCCATGTCGCTATCCCCTCAGCAAGGACGCCTTGCTGTCAGTACTCTGCCAGCGGACGCGGAGATCTTGATGGATGGCAAACCTGCGCCAGACCTAAGACAGGGCATGGACCTCGTCAGCCGGCCGTACGTGATCACCATCAAAAAAACAGGATATGCGGAAGTCACCGAGCGCGTGACGCCCATCGTTGGCCAAACTCAGACCCTCAATTTTGAGCTGCTGTCGCTTGAAGCCGCGCGGCTTGCTCGCATTCCGGCGCGGCTCTCAACCGGGCAAGGCAGTCCTCTGCAGCTGGTTAAGCCAGGCACCGTGCAACTCGGTGCGCCCAGGCGCGCTCGGGGGAGAAGAAGTAACGAAATCGAGCGTGAAGTGGCGATTAGCGAGCCTTTTTACATCGGCCGTTTTGAGGTCACTAATCGAGAGTACCTGGAGTTTGATCCGAGCCATGAACCGGGTTTACTTGGCCGAATCCTGCTAAACGAGCGCGACCGGCCTGTGGTCAACCTCTCCTGGTCAAGGGCCGTCGAGTTTTGCAACTGGCTTAGCCGACGCGACTCCCTGACGCCAGCGTATACGCAAGTAGACGGCGAGTGGCAGCTCACGCAGCCCTTCACTGACGGATATCGATTACCCACTGAATCCGAATGGGTACTGGCGCTAGCAGCCGTGAACCAAACAAACGATAAACCCACTTTCCCCTGGGGGGAGTCGCTCACCCCCTCTGAGCAAGTCGCCAACATTGCAGACGCATCCGCGACCGGAGCAGTGCCGTACATCGTTCAAGGATATGATGACGGATTCCGAGGCCCGGCCCCCGTTGGACGATTCCCAGCCAATTCGCTTGGTCTCCACGACCTCACTGGCAACGCTGCAGAATGGGTAAATGACCGCTACAGCGTGGCACCGTCCAAATCCGTCGAAACGGATCGAATAGGACCCGTCAGCGGAGACGTCTTTGTTATTCGTGGATCCAGCTTTTTGATGGGTCGGTTCGGTGAGTTACGTACAGCATTTCGCGACTTCGGCCAAGAAGGACGGCAGGACGTTGGTTTCAGGCTGGCGAGATCGATTCCCACTGACGCGCGGGGTCAGTAGACGGAAGGACCGTACCCGGTCACTAACCGATAGCGACTCCCTTGAGGTAACTGATACCCAGCTTTCCAAAAAAGCCGGCCAATACCGAATCATGAATGGGCTACTCATGGATAAGAAGCTGATCAACAAGTTGCCATCCGCACGCCGTGACCCATAGACCGAGCGCTGGGCAAGCATTGGACCATGCTAGACTTTTCAACGAATCAATACGCTGTATTCCTATGGATAGTGTACTAACCCAATTTCGCAGCTTCTGTTCCCTCTGCATTGGCAATCGGCGAGCCGCCAAACAAGGAGGCGCGATCTTACCCTCGCCTAAACCATCATCGAGACGAGCGCTCTGGTTGATGCTGTGCTCCTTGCTGCCGCTATCATCGCTGATGGTTGAGGCCGCGGAACAAGGTACTGCGCAAGGGCCCACCGCTACGCCTGCACCAGCGACCGCGGGCGATCCATCGCCCCCTTCGGCGCAGATGGAACAACCTCAATCAGACGCCACGACTCCCCGTCCTGCGCCCAACGCAGCCCAGCTCAAGACTCGCGGACTGGGAGCTGCCTTTGAAAAATTTAATCCAAGCGAGGCCATCAGCGCTGATAACGCAGTGCCCTTCCCTATCGATATCTAACCGAGACTAGACCATGAACAAAAAAGCACTTTCCTCCGAGTTCATTTTCCAGTTGTTTTCCCTGGTCATTGCAGTCCTACTCGTCCATGCGGTGTACGTCACAGTTGTCCAGCCCAATGCATCAGAGGCGCTCATCGAGGAAGCTATTTTGATCAATGAGGATCCAGCTTACGTACCTGAGCGCAACCTATTCGTGGTCGTGAAAGACCTAGAACAAGAGGCATGCTTTGTTCTCATGCTCTGGGCGATAGCGCTCATGTCCTTTAAAGCCAGGGAAACGTTCCGTGAGCGCTCTCTTCTCGGCCAGAATTTGATACCCATTGATGGCTTAACGCGCATCCTTCCCCAAGACACGAGGGAATATGCTCGATCCATCGAAGCCCTGTCGGAAGGCGAGCGCGAGCGCCTACTCCCCAAGACGCTATTGGTAGCGCTCGACCGATTTAGGTCCACGCACAGCGTTCAAGATGTTGCCCAAACAGTGAGAGCCATGTGTGAGGCGGAATCAGATCGACTGGACTCGGAGATGTCCATGATCCGCTACATCGCGTGGGCCATTCCCTCCATCGGCTTCCTAGGGACTGTTCGCGGAATTGGACAAGCACTAGGGCAAGCGCACCAAGCCGCTCAAGGCGATATTGCGGGTGTCACGCAAAGTCTTGGGGTCGCCTTTAATTCTACGTTTGTCGCGCTGCTGATCAGTATTCTGATTATGTTTTTGATGCATCAATTACAGCTTGCACAGGAACGCACGACGCAAGAGACCGAGCAATATTGTGATCAGCGACTCCTGCGGTTTTTAGAGTCCTAATCCGATGACTCAAGTTGCGGTTCTTGAAATCAGTGATCTAGCGCTGACCTTATTCCGCGGTGACCACCTGGTTCACAGCGAACCATGCTTTGCCACGTACGATGGTCAATGGCAATTTGGCCAGACCGCGCAATATCAGCAGCGAAAGAAACCTCGCGAGAGTGAATCCAGATACTTTGCGCGACTGAATACCGACCCATTAACTCAACCCTTGGGTGGGGTTCGCCACTACGCTGATCTCGTGTTTCTGCAACTGAAGGCCCTGCATGCGCAATTTGAGACGGAATACACCCATCTTTACCTGATTCCGCCCACTCACTACTCGCGTGAACAACGCTCGCTGTTACTTGGCATTTCGGAGACAGCTGCCCTCCCCATCGCCGGATTCATTGAGCCTGGGTTACTCCCGGCCGTCACCGACGAACATTCCCCGGGTGACCATGTTCTTTTAGATATCGGCCATTCCTCTGTCACTGCCCAACCTTTTTCTCAAGATGTGGGGGGCGCCTCGGTTACTGCTGGGCAAGCGCTTGTCATTTCGGATCGCGGTCTTAGTCAGATGGTCGAGGGATTGATGGCACAAGCGGCAGAGGCGCTGATCAAGCAAGAGCGATTTGACCCACTGCGAAAAGCAGAAACCGAGCAGCAGCTATTCGATAGCGCGCTCGCGTACTTTGCAGGTAACTCTGCGATAAGCAGCCCCATCACTATTCGTCATGATGATGGCGAGCATCGACTCCCGGTGACGGAGGCAATGATTCGCGCCGCTACGGGTCGAACCATCTCACACATCATTGGACATTTAGCAGATGAGTCTGCACCAGCCATCCTTAGTCACCGCCTAGGGCAAATACCGGGACTGGCAGATCAATTGCGCTTATCGAGCCGCCAGGAGGTGATTGTTCGCACCTCTTCCGCCCTGGGCGCTCAATTCCTAGCGGTTGCAGACCAATTAGAGGCAAACGAATCCGGGCAGCAATTCACCCAACTAAGGCGCGTCAATTCGGAGAACCAACCTAAGGCCATTCCCACAAGGGAAAAGGCGACCCACTTACTCGATGGATATCATGCCATCGCGATTGGAGAAAAGACTTCTCCTCGGCTATCGAACCACGGGTTTATATTCGTAAAAGAAGGCGCCGATCTAAGCATTCAGCCGACGAATGGTCTACTGCTGAACGATACTCCCATTGAATCACCGCAGGTCATTTACGCCGGCGATCGCATCACTATTGGCAGCGACTCTCTGCTTGCCATCACCGTAGTGCAGTAGTCATGGCCCGCCGTCGCGCCACCAATGTATTCAGCCTGACCTTTTTGGACATCATGTCCTGCGGGTTTGGCGCCGTCATCCTCATTTACATTGTCATCAACCACGGCACCGAAACGACAGGGATCAAGTGGGACCCAGCCAAACAAGCGGAAGCACAGCGTATTGAGCAAGCCATCGAGGCAGAGAAGATCAATCACGTTGAACTCCGAAATACGCTCGCGCTCGTTGATGAACAAGTGGACGCAACCCAAGCCTCCATCGAGGAAACCTTGCTACTCATCGAAGCACTGCGCGCCGAACTCGATAGCCTGACTAATCGCGAATCTGACCAAACCGCAGACCGATTACAGCTTGAGGCGGCGCTCAAAGCGCTGGAAGAAGAGATCGATAATCTTGAAACCGCCGTGGCAGCCTCAGAGGAAGCAGGCATCGCGCTTCGAGAAATCGAGGGGCAAGGCGACCGCCAATACTTGACTGGGCTTCGGATGGGTGGGCGCCACGTGCTGATCCTGCTCGATCACTCTGCCAGCATGCTGGATGAAACCATCGTCAACGTCATTCGGCTTCGGAACCTGAGCGAGACGGCAAGAAAAGCGAGTCCAAAATGGCAGAGGAGCCTGCGCACGGTGGAATGGATCACGGCCAATATGCCTCCCTCCTCTAAATTCAGAATCGTGTCTTTCAATACAGAAGCCTCCCCCATTGGCACTGATAGCGATTGGCGCTGGCTTGAGGCGAACGACGAAGCTGCGCTGGACGATTCGATTGTCGCGATGAACGCACTCGTGCCGAGCGGTGGTAGCAACCTGTCCAGCGCCTTTGAGGCCATCGCCAAGTTGGATCCTATGCCAGACAATATTTTCTTACTGACGGATGGATTACCCACTCAAGGCGATCGACCCGCGCGTGGCAGCAACATTGACGGTCAAGGTCGCGTTCGGCTCTTTGCCGAGGCGCTCGAAAAGTTGACCCTGACCATTCCAATCAACGTCATTCTGCTGCCAATGGAGGGAGACCCCATGGCCAGTCCCTCATTCTGGCGACTCGCGCAGATGACAGGCGGGGCGTTCTTATCGCCGCCCGAGGATTGGCCATGAGACCCAGAAAGGATCGCAATATCGAGGGGGTAAGCCTTTCATTCCTTGACGTCATCAGCTGCGGGTTCGGCGCGGTTATTCTCTTGCTAGTACTAACGAGAGTCTTTGATCCGGTCACGATTGATCCGAGCATCACTGACCTTGATGGCTACCTTGAGAAGTTGCAGGAGGAACTGATCGAGCTTAAAGGCGAGACCTTAGTGTTAAATCGAACGTTGATTCGCCGGGAGGATCAGCAGGCAGAAGAAATAGACCAATTGACGCGCATCACATCGGAGCAAGCGGATATCGAGGCCGCGCTTGCATCAGCAAGCAAGGACGACGCCACCGCAAACGCGATTCGAGAGCAGCTCGCCCAGGCAAAACAACAAATGACCGCCGAACTGCAAGCACTGCTTAAGGATTATCAGCGTGCCGAGGACGACCAAACCATCGGCGGCATACCGGTGGATTCCGAATACGTCATTTTTATTATCGACACGTCAGGGAGCATGTTTAATTACGCGTGGCCCTTGGTCGTCCAAAAGCTTCAAGAGACCCTTGAGGTCTACCCTAACCTCAAAGGTATTCAGGTCATGAACGATATGGGCAATTACATGTTTGCCCAATATGCCGGAGAATGGATCCCTGATACACCTGCGAGACGGCGATCGATCCTAGCTCGGCTCCGAGATTGGAACGCGTTTTCCAACTCGAGCCCTGTAGAGGGCATTACAAGAGCCATCTCAACGTTCTATCAGCCGGGCAGAAAAATATCACTCTATGTGTTTGGGGACGAATTTACGGGCCGTTCCATTCAACAGGTACTCGACACCGTCGATCGAATCAATCGCAAGGGAGACGATGGCAGGCGACTGGTTCGCATCCACGGGGTTGGATTTCCCGTTCAGTTTGCTGCCCCCCCTCAGTTTCAAGAAACCGGTATCAAATTCTCAATATTGATGCGCGCGCTTTGCGCCGAACACGAGGGCACTTTCGTCGCCCTTAACGACTTTCGGTAGTAGGCGGCTTCTCCTTTTGATCAAGATCACCGGGATCCGCGCCCAGCCGCTCCTCGATGGCGCGCAGCGTTGTTTTAATCTCGGCTAGCTCGTCCTTTAAGTTGGCGAGCGACGTACGATCAGGATCCTCGGTGTCCAGCTTTGCCTGCTCCTCTTCGAGCACATTGACCACAATGCCAATCACCATGTTCAAGAAAGCAAAGGTCGTCAGAAATATAAAGGTCAGATAGAAGGCCCAAGACCAGGGGTAAACCGCCATGGTCTCGTACATCACGTCAGTCCAATCTTCAAAGGTCATCACCCGGAATAGGGTTAGCATAGCAACCGCGATATTGCCCCAAAGCGCAGGATTGATCCGCTCGAAAAATAGGCTGCCTGCAGCCGCGTAGATGTAGAAGATAATAAAGATGAGCGCGGCCACGTACCCCAGTCTTGGAAGCGCGGTGATTAGCGAATTAAGCAGCATTCTCAATTCCGGAATGATGCTAACCATTCTTAGGACACGAAACACGCGAACCAGGCGCGCCACCAGTGCAGAATCTGTGTCGTCGATGGGAATCAGGCTAATCAATACGATAAGCGTATCGAAGACATTCCAACCATTGCGGAAAAATGCCCTTTTTTGAGGTTCGCCCAGAAACCGAATGCTGATTTCAACCAAAAAAATCAGCGTGATCAGCAAATCGAGGCCGTCGATGACCGGTTTGACCCAGCTAGGCAACTGGTAGGTCTTCACGCCAACGAGTAACGCTGACGCAATAATGACGAGAATAATAAAGAGTTCAAACAGCCGGTTTGATCGGGCAGATTCGAATCGGGCCTGCCAAGAGACCTGTCCACTCATGAGTACTTTCCTTGCTGACGCTCAATCCAGAACGCGCGCTCTTGAGTCAATGACTACACGCGACGCGCTAGCCATTATATTGGATCAATGCCTTATCCGGGGTTTGCTGCCAGCAAGGTTTCCGCAGCTATAGGCGAACGTTCACTCGATAGCTGAGCACCGTGCTGTCGTCCCCATCTAGGGATAGGTTAAACACTAGGTCGCCCGCATCTCGCTTTTCGCCACCGCTGGTCACGTTAAGGAGACGCCAATCGCCTGGGATACGCTCGATGACTTCAATCGCGGCAGGATTCTGACCGCGATTCCTCAGACGGAGCGCCATCTCAATCTCAACGACGCGGTCCGAGAGTCGCCTGAAATTGACTTGCGACCGCTCAATCGACAGGTCAAACGCATCCCCCAAGGTGAGCGATACGTCACTGGGTGCACGACTCGCCTGAATCTGATCCTCGCCAAGCAGCGTTGTCCCGTGCTTATCGGTCGCGTAAGCAGACACCAAGCCCTCTGGGAGCACGATATCCTGCTTGCTCTTCGATGCCTTGGCATTCGTTAAGTCGACGGTCAATACGCTCCTCAAGGGTTGCTCAATCTGACGGGTTGCGTCCCTTCCGTAGACGTTCAGTCGATGATCCGACTGGTAACTCATCACCGCAGGCAGATTCTGATGGATTTGAAGCGGTAAGCTGAGCCTGTCACCGGGCGCTAAGCTGACGGCTTCCGCGTAGGTAAAGCGATGAAACATCGCTGCCTCACTCTGTTCCATGTTCGAATTCAGCCCTTCATCTGCCGACATCTCGGCCATTAGCATGCCGCGAGCCCGCATGGGCATTGGTTCATGCGCTCGCAGCCGTTTAGGCGCCCCTGCAACCAGATGCATCTCACTAACGACCAGGGGGGACGGCGTCTGATTGCTGACCAGTGCTCGCGTTTGAAGTTCAGCTTTGCCATGGACGGGATCGAAAAAAAGCTTGTAAATCGCACGCCAGCTAAGCCCCGATAATTCATATTGAAGCCCCAAGCTAAAGGGCGCGTCTGGGACCCCACCGCTGATCTCAAGATTGGCCGCGGGCTCGCGTGAACCTACTTCAAACACCAGTTCATCCAACGCGACTTGAAAAATCTCGTTCCCCCGCTGAAACAGAATCGGTTGGTCTTGGACAATGGTGCCCGAATTGTCCTCCGCATCCAGTTCACTAAACAGTTTGGAGCGCTGATTGAGCCGGGCAGACTGCCCTTTTAGCGTTCCTAGCACCGAGTCACCCGCACCTTCTGAGAGGTTGATTCGGTGCACCAACGCGAGGCCTGAAGGATCTATCACGCTGAGCGAATCTGGGCGGATGGTTTCAATCACGGTCGCTTCTGCCATTCCGCTCTGATCAAACACCCCTGTCACCGTCACATCGAGCTTTGCCTCATCATGGTAAAGGGTCAGGCTGGAGATCGTTTCACTTTCGTTAGCAACGGTTCCTATGGAGTAGAAGGCGATCGCAAGCATTAGCAAGGATGCGCGCCGGCGTATCAAGGAGTGGCTTCGATTGACCATGGTCTTTCTCTCTCAAATGCGGTTTTAATCATGCGGGTCACCCTCTGCAGCCATGGGTGTGTCAACTCCCTGCTCAGCAGCTGCAACCACTGGGATCATCTACAACGTAGCTGTAGCTTAACCGAGATGACTGAACCCGTGCTGAATCGCTAGCCGAACTCGCCGCCAAACGACGGCGCTATCCCGCCCTTATTCCTCTCCTGGCACTCACTCAGCCATTTCTGCTGGGCCGATTACTGGGCTCGACAGTCAGTGGGCGCTCCTGGGCTTTGGGGCTTTGGGGCTTTGGGGCTTTGGGGTTTAGAGCCTAGGCTGCCATGACACATCGCTCGATGCGTAGAAAAGCGCTGCACATGAGCGCCGAATTTGAGACCCCTGTTAGCCTCCCAGTTGTGCTCAAAGGATCCATGCCAAGCTCATCAAAACAGCTCATCAAAACAGCTCATCAAAACAGCTCATCAAAACAGCTTGCTTGCCGAAGCGGCAAATCGAAACAGCTTGTCATTATTGGCTTGCATCGTCTCCCTCATCCGCTATTCTGCTGACCGATTCTCTTAACCCTCTTTCATGGTGTTTTTTATGGCGGGCCCAACCTATCGACAAGCGTTAGGCGTAAAGATCCTTAACTCATCCCACCCTAGGATTCGAAAACTAAAGCGAGAGGGCCATGATGCAGCTATTCATGGCAACAAATTTTGGAATTCCAGCTTTCTGATCATGCAACATCTCAAAAAGCACCCCCCAAAAAACGGGGTTAAGGTCCTTGAAATTGGCTGTGGCTGGGGTCTGCTTGGTATTTTTTGTGCCAAACAGTTCGGGGCCCGCGTCACGGGCATCGACGCAGACGCTGCTGTGGGCCCCTACCTACACCTGCACGCAGAGATTAACGAAGCCACCATGCAGTTCCAAAAGAAAACCTTTGCCCAACTCTCTGCAAAAGATCTCGCTGAGTTCGATCTGATTTTAGGTGCTGACATCTGCTTCTGGGATGAGCTCGCGATGGACATCTATCGTCTGATCAAGCGCGCCAAGAAATTGGGGCGTGCCACGTGCATTGTTGCCGATCCCTGCCGCCCTCCTTTCAATGCCATGGCTGAGAGGATGCTCGAAGAGAATGAGTCTGCACAATTACTCAGACGACGCCTGTCGAGACCGGTTCGAGCGTCTGGCGACCTCTTGATTGTTCCGTGACAAGTCGAGCATCTTCCTCCATGAAACCGCTTAGCGCTTGCATCACGCCAGCGATTAAGCGCACGCAATGACATGCTGACCGGTATCGAACCGCGCGCTCTGGCTGGGGGCTACTTCGCCCTCACCGCCTATACCATCTGGGGCTTGGCACCCATTTATTTTCGCGCAGTGGGCGAAGTTCCTCCGTTCGAGATCATCGCTCACCGCGTCGTCTGGTCGGTCGTCCTGCTGCTTGCCGTTCTCGCGGTTACGCGACAAATGGGATCCTTAAACGTTGGCAGGCGCCAGCTGGTCATTCTCTTTGGAACGGCTATTCTGCTGTCGATTAATTGGTTGGTTTTTGTAACAGCAGTCACCCAAGGGCAAGTCATTGCCACTTCACTGGGCTACTTCATTAACCCACTTGTGAGCGTCTTCTTAGGGCTCATCTTCCTCAAAGAAACGCTCCGTCCAGTGCAGTGGCTCGCGCTGGTCATCGCGTTTTCAGGGGTCAGCATTCAAGTCATCGATCTAGGTGAACTGCCCATCATCTCGCTTACCCTTGCTTTTAGTTTTGGGTTCTATGGTCTGATTAGAAAGCAAGTCAACCTGCCCGCGGTCGCAGGCTTAACGCTAGAAACGCTTCTCGTGTTACCCATTGCACTCGGCTACCTCCTGTACCTAAGTCAAACGGGTGCCTTATCCTTTGGTCAGTCTGATGTGTCCCTCGATGTACTGCTCATTGCAGGCGGTGCGATAACCTCAGTGCCACTGATGTGCTTTGCAGCCGCCGTCATACGGTTGCCGCTCGTCATCGCCGGCCTGTTCCAATACCTCGCCCCCACGCTGTCGCTGCTGCTCGCGATCTTTGTCTTTGGCGAACCTTTCTCCGTGATTCAACTCGTGAGTTTTAGCTGCGTCTGGGTTGCGTTGGCTCTTTTCACTGCAGAGTCGCTCTACCAATTTAAGCGCGCTCAAGCACGCTTGCACTCGGCAGCGGAAGCCAAGCCGTGACTGGCACTCACGACAGACCCTATCAACTGGACCAAGACACCGAACTCGTCCAGGCGGCGACTCAACCTTCAAGCGAAGCGATTAGGGCCTTTACTGTCGAGATCAAGCCAGATTGGCGAGTGATCGTAGGGCCAAATGGCGGGTACATTGCGGCGATCCTCCAAAAAGGCATGAGCACAACACTCCACCTGGACCATACGGAATCTGATCAAACCCTCTATGCCCGTAGCCTAACGATCCAATTCCTCAATCCCTCTGTTCCTGGGGCTGCGTCCCTTACCGTTCGCTGCGAGAAAAAGACGAGGCGCCTTGCCCAACTCACGGCCCGTCTCGAGCAAGAAGGCGTCACCATTGCGCTTGGGTCCGCGTATTTTGGTACGGCCAGAATGCCGGTCGATTTTCGCGATCAATCGATGCCAGAAGTTGCCCCTCCCGATCAAGTGCCAAGCGAGCAATGGATGTCGCCAGATCATCCATGGTACGTCCCCTTTCGGGCGCAATTTGAGCAGTGCACCGTGCTAGGAGCGGTCCACCCTCATCAATCGGACCGGGCACTGTCAGGTGGGTGGATTCGATTCAAAGATAGAAGACCGCTAGACGAGCTTGGAATCACCACGCTCTCCGATGCTTGGTATCCAAGCCTAACCACCAAGCAATTAGACCTGTCTTTTCATTGCCCTACACTCGAGCACACGGTGTACTTCCATGGCGCAGTACCGGATTCCGATTCAACTGACTTTTGCCTGATGGTTTTCGAAGCGCCGTTTAGCACTGACGGGTTTGTTGAGGAAACCGGACGCATCTGGTCCGCTTCAGGCGAGCTATTGGCGACCACACGTCAACTGGCAGCGCTCACACCGTGGAGCGATAACCACGTTAAGCCTCCTGCCGCTCGCTGATCACCGAGCGAATGCGTTGATGCTCTGTTGCATCCAGCGAGAATCGAGAAAACAAGATGGTGCCAATGGTGTAGCAAATAAGCGGTGATAGCCCGTAGAGCGTCACCATACTGATTTGAACCAACTGGGTTTGTTCAACGTTGGGCACAAAGCCCGCCACTTGAAGCACCCAGCCTGTAATGAGAATCATCACCCCCGTGGCACTTTTTTGAACAAAATTAAAAGCAGCGAAATAAGACCCCTCTTTTCGCTCCCCCGTCACCATTTCATCGTAGTCGACGATATCGCCTTGAACCGAGGGAGCAATCGTGCCGCCGCAGCCTGCAGACAGTCCAGCGAAAAAGGCGAGCACAAAAATGACCAGCGTCTTAATCTCGACCGTGGGCAAAAACGGTAAGGCAAACATGCCGCCAAACGATAACCCCGTCAGCATCATCGAGAACATCCAAAGCCGTATTTTCCCAACTTTCCTAGAGAGCGGAATCCATAGCGGCACAGACAACGAGGAAGGCACCATGTACGTGAGGATGATGAGTGGCGCCAAACTGGGTCTACCCACCACATACTGGCACACGTAGAGCGTAAGCAGCGCAATCACCGCACTCCCAATGTTTTCAATAAAAGTGACAATCACGACCAACCGCGCGTGCGGATTCGCCCAGACATCCTTAAACGCCTCAAGAGGTGCTCTTGGGGGTCGGTCCTGATAGTCATCTCGCTCGCGGAGGACCACCACAGCGAGGCCAACAAGCACGGCACTCACGAGGCCCGCAACGACGGACAAGTGAAAAGCAGTGGTTCGGACAGCCTCGGGCGATTCCTGTTCGGCGTTGATGAGCACTTGCATGCTTGCCAGCGCAATAATGGATCCGACGGTATAAGCCGCATGACGAAAGCCATACAACCGAGATCGCTCGTGATAATCGGAGGTCATCTCTGCACCGAGCGATAAATGCGGAACGATGAGTAACGTGACTGCTGAGTAAAAGCCGATCACGCCAATCGCCATCCAGGCGATGAGCAAATTTCCAGTGAGCGTCATGGGGGGCGAAAACACCATGACGAAAGTCAGCGCCAACGGTAGCAATGACAGCAGCAGCCAAAACCGGCGACGCCCCAGCCTCGATCGGGTTCTGTCGCTCCAATATCCGATTAACGGGTCAGAGATTGCATCCCAGACTCTCGATACACCGAAAATCGTACCCATCACAGCAGGTGCAATAAGCAGCACGTCGGTCGAAAACTTCATAATGAATAGACCAATCAGCAGACTCATATAGCCCGCGCCTATCGCCGGGATGGCGTAGGCGACGGTCTCAAAATTTGATAGACCTTTGGATTGTCCCTCTTGCGCTGCCAATGCTTGATCCCACGTTTGAAGACCCCAGACTTTGTCAGCTCGTCTCGTCGAGTTCAAGCGCAGCCGAGACCCGAGGGCTAGGAGTTAATTTCACTGGCTAAATTGGGTATGCTTCGCAGCCCTGTTTTCGTGCTTTTGCAACCGAGAGCGCGAAGGCAAAGACTAAGCGAGTTTAGACGCTGATCATGACTATCGTAGGGAGACTAAACATATGACGATGCAACGAACACCACTTTTACTGTCGCGCATCCTAGGCAGAGGGGCCGCGCTTGATCCCAACGAAGAAGTCGTCACCTTGCTCGCCGATGGCACCCACAGGCAGACCCTCAAAGCGACTTGGGACAGAGCGAACCAACTGGCGCATGCGCTTGCGGGAGCAGGCGTTAAGCCGGGTGACCGTGTTGCCAGCTTCATGTGGAACAACTACCGACATCTTGAGCTTTACCAAGCAGTACCCTCAATGGGAGCTGTACTACACACGCTGAATATCCGACTCAGCCCAACTGACCTTGAATACATCATTAATCATGCGGCCGATAAAGTGATCGTGGCCGACGAGGACCTATTGCCATTGCTTGAGCCGCTCGTGGACAAAATGCCCACGGTTGAGCGGATCATCATCTGTCGTCACGGTGAAGGGGGCGAGACCAGCTTTGCGAGCACTGACGACTATGAGGACTTCATTTCTGGCCAGGGCACCGAGTACGACTGGCCAGAGATCGACGAAAACGCTCCCATGGGCCTCTGCTATACCAGCGGCACCACTGGCAAGCCAAAAGGCGTGATGTACACCAATCGGTCTACCTACCTGCACACGATGAGCCAGGCCATGACTGATGCCATGGCCATGTCAGCACTGGATGCCGTGTGCGGCATCGTGCCCATGTTTCATGCCATGGGCTGGGGCGTGCCATTTACCGCTTCCATGCTTGGCTGTAAGCAAGTCATGCCCCATCGGTTTATGGACCCGGAAAAGCTCATCCAGCTGATGACCGAAGAAGAGGTGACTATCTCTGCGGGAGTACCGACCATTTGGCAAGGAGTGAAGGCCGTCTTAGAAGCGCAGCCCGATAAATACGATACCTCTAACCTTGCTCGCTTGACCTGTGGCGGTTCTGCACCCCCGGTTTCCATGATGCGCTGGTACTGGGAGGAGCACGGGATCGAGATGATTCAAGGCTGGGGGATGACAGAGACTAATCCGTTAGGAACCCTGTCTAGGAAAGTTGCTAAACGCTCTCACTTGAAGTTAAGCGAAGACCAGCAGTTCGAAAATATCGCTAAAGCTGGACTCGCCAGTCCTGGACTTGAAATCGAAATTTTCGACGAAAATTGGCAACCGCTGCCCCATGACGGTGAGGCGGTCGGAGAGCTACTGATCCGCGGCCCCTGGATCTGCTCTGAATACTATAACGATCCACAACCTGAGAAGTTTCATGATGGCTGGCTGGTCACCGGCGATGTTGCCAAGATTGATTCAGAGGAATACTTGATCATTGCCGATCGCTCTAAAGACCTGATTAAGTCTGGTGGCGAATGGATCTCTTCGGTTGATTTGGAGAACCATATCGTGGCTTTGGAAGGTGTTCGGCAAGCTGCCGTGGTAGCTCAACCCCACCCCAAGTGGGACGAGCGCCCAGTCGCGCTGGTCATTCTTTTTGAGGGAGCAAACGTGACTCGCGAACTGATTATCGAGCACTGTTCAGAAATTTTTGCCAAGTGGCAGTTGCCCGATGATGTCGTGTTCGTTGAAGAAATTCCTTTGACGTCAACCGGTAAAATCGACAAGAAAGTGATTCGTGGGCAACTGGAAGCCGACGGCTATCAATTGCCAGATCTTCGCTAAACCAGCTTATAACGCCACGGAAAGGCAAAAGCCTCGCTATTAGCCAGGAAAGAAACATGGCCCTCATGACGCTTGCGAGCCTCGATGAACTGCCCGAGGGCGGGCAGTTACGCGTCGAGCTTGACGATCTAACCCTACTCTTATGCCATCTTGATGGCACGGTCTACGCGATCGACTATTTTTGCACCCACGATGAATTGGGTCTGGAGGGGGGCGACTTGCATGAGGGCTGCATCACCTGCCCCTATCATGGCGCAGAATTTCGATTAAGCGACGGCGCAGTGCTCGCACCACCCGCGTTTGAGCCAATTGCCACCTACCCCGTCACGATTACCGACCGATTAATTCAAGTGGACCTGCCCGAGTGAGCAAAGCGTTGGCAGAGCAGCTGCTGGGCGAACTGAGTCTCGAGCAGCTCGACCTAGATATTTTCCGAGCCCATTCCAATACGCAACTTGGCGACCGTCTTTTTGGCGGTCTGGTACTTGGTCAGGCGTTATCGGCCCTTCAGAGGACAGTGGAAGAGGACCGAGTGTGTCATTCACTTCATGCGTACTTTTTGCGACCAGGAAGAGTGAATCAGCCCGTCATATTCCATGTCGATCGAATACGCGATGGGAAGAGTTTTACGACGCGCCGCGTCAAGGGCGTTCAAAACGGCGAAGCCATTTTTAGCATGGACGCCTCGTTTCAAGTCAATGAGGAAGGGCTTTCCCATCAGCTGCCGATGGCGGATTTTCCATCGCCGGAAACCCTTGAAGAGGACCGTCTGGTCGCCGCACGCATACCCAATTTGGGTGAACGCGCCATATGGATGACCCGGGAGCGGCCCTTTGAACTGCGCTCGGTACACCCCATCGACCAACCCCCAGACGGTCGAGACCATCAAGCCGTTTGGGTTCGATTCCTAGCCCCAGTCACGGCGTCACATTCGCATCAGCAGCTACTCGCCTACGCTTCAGACATGGGGCTTGTAAGCACGGCTTCTATTCCTCATCGGCAGCGAATTGCCCGCGATACGCTACAAATGGCCAGCCTCGACCATGCGCTTTGGTTTCATGCACCTTTTGATATTTGTGATTGGCTTCTCTACTACAAAGAGTCGCCTGTCAGTCACAGCGCGCGCGGAATGAACCGAGGGCTCTTTTACACCCGCGATGGCAAGCTCATTGCCTCCACAATGCAAGAGGGGCTAATGCGCATCATCGGAGACGCTTCCTAGCCAGGGCGTGTAGGAAGATTCAAGTAATTTATCCTGTTCCGCTTCAAGGGACGCCACCAACGCCAAATGAGTTTCCACAAACGCGGTGACCGAGGCGAACCGTTCAACAATCTCACCCTTCCAGAGCAACACATAATCGCCCTGCGCCGCATCATGAAAAAACCCTGTTTTTTGATTTCTGATCAAGCCGCTGCCTCGGTCAACTGTCGAATCATCTTGCCTACGCGCTGACTTTACAGTGGCGACAAAGCAAAACGAAAGGTCCTTTCGTAAGGACCTTGCAAAACGCACCCTCGCAGCCGACTTCCTGTCGCAGCGAGCAGACCTACATGTCACCGCTTTAATCGCGTTTCCATTGACAAGACGACACTGTTTGAAGAAGCATGTGCGTCTTGGCTAACTATCTAGGGGGAGATATGCGCATAGGTCTTATGGCATCGGTCACCGATGATCCCAACGCTTCATTTGATGAAGTCATCAACAACGCAAAGCAAGCTGAAGCGGAGGGCTTTGATTCCTTGTGGATGGCCAACATTTTTGGTGTTGACGCCATTAGCACGCTTGCGATCATAGGTCGTGAGACGAAAACACTTCGTCTTGGCACCGCGGTCACCCCCACCTATCCACGGCACCCGGCGGCACTGGCTCAGCAGGCGCTGACGACTGCAGCGGCATGCCAGGGGCGATTTAATCTCGGCATTGGGCTTTCACACAAAGTCGTCATTGAAGATATGTTCGGCATGTCCTACGACAAGCCAGCGCGTCATATGCGGGAATACTTAAGTGTCCTAAACCCGATCATCAAGGGAGAAACCGCGCACTTCGATGGTGAGCAGTATCGCGTCCATGGCGTCAAAATCGCTGTGCCGGGTCAGCCCAACCTACCTGTACTGATCGCCGCACTTGGCCCTGTGATGCTAACTATTGCGGGCGCCATGACCGATGGCACCATTACCTGGATGACAGGACCGAAAACCCTAGAGTCACATATCCTGCCTGTGATGTCAGAGGCCGCGAAGGAGGCTGGAAGGCCCGCCCCTCAAGTGGTTGCGGGATTCCCTATTGCGCTCACGAATGACGCCGAGTCAGTTCGAGCAGCGATCGATAAAAGTCTTGTTATCTACGGACAATTACCCTCTTATCGAGCCATGCTAGACCGAGAGGGCCTCAATGGCCCTGGCGATCTGGCCTTGGTGGGGGACGAGACCGAGTTGCGCGCTGGGCTGGCTAGATTGAGGGATATCGGCATCAGCGATTTCACTGCAGCCATCGAGTCATCCGACCCTGATATGGCGGCGAGAACGCGGGCCTTCTTGGCGTCGGAGTGCTAAGCCCCCTCGAAGCGGGGCAGCACCGCTTCGGCTAATTGCTCGGTTTGCGCCATCACATCGTCGGCCCCGTCTGCAATGGGTATCAGCACGAATTTGGAGCACCCAGCCGCCAGGAATTCTTCGATCCTTTTGCTGATGACAGCATCGTCACCGATCGCCAAAAGATCCATCGGGTCACCATCCAGTCTCGCGGAGTAACCCTTGATCGATTGCTGAGCAATAGGGTCGTCCACTGAACCGAAACGGTACGAAAACGTGGCGCCATAGTGGTCATCATCGATGGTGCGCCCTAATCTTGCCGTTGCCTCTCGAATACCTGCGACGACCGTGGCCGTGTGGCTCGGTGTATCAATGCCAGCAAGCCACCCAGTGCCAATTCGAGCGGTACGCTCAATCGCTGCCTTCGACCCGCCACCAATCCAAAGGGGTATGTTGGCATTCGCGGGTTTCGGGGAAATACTCGCTCGGTCGTACGAAAAGAACTCACCATCAAAGCTCACCTCATCCTCACGCCAAAGCCTCGATACAAGGGTCAACGCTTCATCAGCGCGCTTGCCCCTCGCTTTCGTCGGCTTCCCGGTCGCCAAATAGTCTCGACTGAGCGCACTACCGATGCCAAACGCTGGCAAGAGACGACCATCACTCAGGCGATCAATGGTGGCGCACTGTTTCGCGGTAATGAGAGGGTCGCGAAGCGCGATACTCGCGACGTTCATTCCAAATCGAATCTTCGAGGTAGCGCCTGCGATGGCTGCCATCGCCGCGAGCGTTTCAAGGTTGGGCTCCTTCGATACCAATCGATCGGTCTGCCAGATCGAGTCAATACCAGCATCCTCGCAATAGCGAACCCAATCGAAATATTGTCGACCCGTCTCAAAAGGGAATCGTCCCAGTCCAATACCAATCCCTACCGCCATTCATCTCTCCTATGCTGCCTCTGCTAGGCCCTCATCACTCAACGTTTCAACCAGGTTTCGCTTGATTCCGGTTTGTGTTGCTCAGTTTCGTTTTTCTTAAGGTTGCGTAGTTTGACCTAGTTTTACTTGGTTTTGCTTGGTATCGATTTCGATCCTGCTAATACTCTCTACGAGCGATCCACTCGAGCGTCTTCAAAAGTAGGCTGATAAGGCAACCCTGGCACACCAGTCGTTTCTATCGCCAATCGTTTTTCTTATCTATCGTTTTCACCACCAACGTTTTTTTGAGCGAGACACTTTCTGCCAACGAATGGGTCTCTATTAAAGAATTGCTTACTTGAGACCAATCGCCAGTTCAAACCCATTGGCGCCTCAAAACCAAAGACTGTTCACTATCGATATTACCGAATGCTCAAAACAAGCCTATCTCGCATCGCCGGTCGAGCCTCGAAACCGAAAGCGGCTCGATCACCTGCCAGAAGCGGTCACAATCACCGCAAAGCGACTCCGAGTCATCTGGCCCACTGCTCCACCCGCTTCTCGACCGATATCAAACTTTTCAGTTATTCTCGATGAGCCTAACCCATGAAGTGAGCCTACCTCTTGAAAGCAATCGTTTGCGAGAATTTTGCGCCCCCTATCCATTTATCGACTCAAACCGTGCCTGAACCAACGCTGGGGCCCGACCAAGTCATGATCGATATCAAAGCAACGGGCCTCGGCTACGTGGACGCCCTCATGGTCGCAGGGCTCTATCAAATCAAACCGCCGCTGCCCTTCATCCCCGGCAATGAAATAGCAGGCGTCATTTGCGAAGTAGGGACTGATGTGAGCCAGATCAGTGTTGGCGATCGCGTGCTCGCCATGCCCTCGCGCGGTGGGCTCGCCGAGAAAATCGCCGTGCGCGCGGATACCTGTATTCCCATCCCTGACCGGGCGAGTTTTGAGGCTGCAGCCGCCTTTTTGGTCAATTATTGCACCGCCTATCATGGACTCATCACCCTCGGGCAAGTGAAAGCGGGAGAGTCTGTATTGATTCTGGGGGCAAGCGGCGGGGTTGGAACCGCCGCCATTGATCTTGCGAAATCGGAGGGAGCCTTTGTCATCGCCGCCGCATCCAGCGAGGCAAAGCTTGACATGGCGCGTCGCCAGGGCGCTGATCTCTTGATCAACTACAGCGAGAGTGACTGGCGTGACACGCTCAAAAAGGCAATGGATGGCAGGCCGCTGAATCTCGTGTACGACCCCGTAGGCGGGGATTTCGCTGAAGCAGGACTGCGCTCCTTAGCACCCGGTGGTCGATTTCTAGTAGTGGGGTTCGCTACAGGAACCATACCCAAACTCCCAGCGAACCTCACCTTGCTCAAGCAAGTCAGTGTCATCGGCGTCAATTGGGGTGGGCACATTGCGATCCACCCTGAAGCCTCAGCACCGGTCGTGAATGAACTCGTAGACCGCATTGATCGCGGCACCATCAACCCTTTGACGGGTCAGCACTACTCACTCGACGAGACAGGCAAAGCGATGACCGCTATGCTGGAGCGTCAAGCCATTGGTAAAACCATCATCCGCCAGGAGTAAAGCACCATGACCATTGCCCCTTTCTCGATTGCAACCAGTGATGATGTGTTAGACGACCTGCGCCGCCGTCTGGAAATGACGCGATGGCCTGACGCAGAAACTCCTGACGATTGGTCGCAAGGCATTCCGCTGGCCTATATGCAGCGCGTTCATGACTATTGGCTGAACGAATATGACTTCCGCTCAAGAGAGGCGGCGCTCAATCGCTGGCCCGCTTTCATCACGCAGATCGATGGGTTGGATATTCACTTCCTACACATTCGTTCACCAAGAGAGGACGCGAAGCCACTCTTGATGACTCATGGCTGGCCGGGTTCAGTGGTTGAATTTCAAAACGTGATAGGCCCGCTAACCGATCCAGACAACCATGGGGCATCGGGTGAACTCGCTTTTCACGTGGTCTGTCCTTCCCTCCCCGGATTCGCCTTCTCTGGCAAACCAAAGACGCCAGGCTGGGGCATCAACAAAATTGCAGAGGCTTGGAATGAGTTAATGGCCCAACTCGGCTACTCAGAGTATCTAGCCCAGGGTGGTGACTGGGGATCGATCGTGACGACAGCCATCGGCGCACAGAATTTGGGCCAGTGCCAAGGGATCCACATTACTATGCCGGTAGTGGGACCAGATCCGGACACCATGAACGACTTGACTGAATTCGAACTAGCCTGTCTTCAGGCTTACCAGTTTTACCAAGACCACGACTCAGGCTACTCCAAGCAGCAAAGCACTCGCCCTCAAACGTTGGGTTACGGTCTTGCCGACTCGCCCATAGGGCAAGCCGCGTGGATTCTCGAGAAGTTTTATCAGTGGATGGACTGCAACGGACTACCTGAAAACGTGGTGTCCATGGATGAGCTCCTGGATAACGTGATGCTGTATTGGCTAACCGATTCCGCTGCCTCGTCTGCCAGAATCTACTGGGAGAGTTTCGGCGATAGTGCATTGCGTGAGCAGCCCGTCAACGTGCCGAGCGCAATCAGCATGTTCCCCAAGGAGATTTTCAAAGCCTCTGAGCGATGGGCCGCAAAACGCTTTACCAACATCAAGTATTACAACCAGCTGACGTCCGGCGGGCACTTCGCTGCCCTAGAACAACCCGAAGTCTTTGTTTCCGAACTGCGTAAAGCGTTTGGCCAAATGATGGCTTAACGGATTATGCACTACGACGCTGGTGGACGCGGCCAGAGTACTGGTGTTCGCGCTTTGTACTGCTGATATACAGCGTCATCACCCCAACGCTTTTCAGCGCTGTTCTCAAGCATTCGTACACCGCTAATGTGCACTAAAAGGACATAGACAAACACAGGCGATATCAGGGCCCAGTACTGCAACCCGCTCAATACTGGAAAAGCGACGATCGCGATCCCCAACCAAAGCGTAATCTCACCAAAATAGTTGGGATGACGCGACCAGGCCCAAAGCCCACTCGTAATGAACGCTTCCTTATTCTCTGGAATCGCCCGGAACGCGGTTTTTTGGCGGTCCGCCATGACTTCAATCAACCAACCAGCCGCCCAAATGAGTGCTCCAATGAGTGCAAACAAATCCAAGGGGACCGCTTGATCCGTGGTCATCGCGGTGAGCGCGGCCGCCAGCGTCATAACGACCCAGAGGCCCTGTAAGGTCCAGGTCATTAAGAACTCAAGGAAGTGGTGCTTCATCTTCCTAAATCGTCGATCCTCACCAGCCTGCGAGACTCGAGCGAACAAAAAACTACCTAATCGAACCGCCCATAACAGGACCATGGCGCCCAGCAGCAGGCTTCTCGCGTCAGCGAGGCCGAGCGCCAATGCAACAATGACGAGGCTGATGTAGGTCAAGCTACCGGTCAAATCAAAGTAGCGTTCAGTTTTGAATACAAACGCTGGGATGAACATCAGCCATTGGACAATAAAAGCAGCGAGAATGCAGACCGATGTCAGACTAAAATTGCCGATCGTTGTTTTACTAGACGCGCCCAGGACCTCCGACAGCCCGTACCCCAACGCAATGGCAATCACAATTCCGCTAAGCGAAATCAGATTTTTCCTCGCACCACTTGTCATATAAGACTTCCCCCAATAGTTCCCTTAAGTTTGTACGCAGGAGTTGGCGCCAATGGCCACGTAACAAACGTGCGTTGGCTGAGCTTACGCGTCAAGCGCTTCCGCCAGATAAATGCGATGACCATCGGGGTCTTCAAGGATCGCTTCTCTAGTGCCCCAGGGCGTATCGTGAGCTTCCCTCACGACCCTTCCTTGATGGCTTGCGGTCAAGAGCTGCCGAAGCGCGCGGGCGAGCGAGGGCGTCCAGCAATACAGCGTTACATGCTCTGACTGCTGTACATAGGCAATGCCGGGGTCCACGTCTTCGATACATTTGAGATGAATTTCCGACTGGCCAAGCGCAATACCCGCATAAAAGTCTTCGTAAACAAACAGCCTGTTCCCGCCCAATCCGGCTTCATAAAATTGCAGTGCGGTCTCAAGGCGGCGAACCCTGACTTGAGAGACGACGCGATCAATCATCATTCGGGGCCGGTCGATAGGGCCCAATCCAGCAAGCGAGCCATGCGCCCGGAGGCGAGCTTCAATCGCTCGGCCGCAATAGGCCAATTCAGTGATTGATAATCCGGATCCAACTGATATTGACGAGATGCCCATGGCCGGCAAACCCCGCCATCGACTTTGCAATACTGGGTGCGTGGATGGCGCGCAATGGCTAAGGACTCGTTCGCCCATGCCAACGCCTCTGAAGGATCAAAGGCTACCGATGCGATAGGCCGGGTATCGACGTCACCCTTTCCGCGCAGTTGGTTAACGAGTTCCAGGTAGGAGAGCCCGCTTTCTTTCACCAAACAGTAGTCCCACACTCCGTGAAGATTATTACAATCCTCATAGCCTTTAACCCTTGTTCGGTTGCCGCCTAGATCATCGGCAAAGCTGACATGCATCGGCTGGTGAATGTCCCCTATCCAGTGCGCGACGAACATCACTGCCTGAAGTTTAGCCCAATCACTCAACGCCTTATCTCTAATCAGCGCGAGGTGGGTGTCGATTGCAGTCAAGATGCATCCGGTCACACACCGGTCCCGGCTAACCACGGACTGACTGCGGTCGACATTGACATAGTGCCAGCTGGCTACGCGATCAAAGGCGCGATCTTTGCGTACTTTGTCCGCCCAGACGCATAGGTCAGTCACTGTCGGTTTAGCACGAGACAAGAAAGATTCTGCATGATCAGCAGGCATGGACTTCATCAGTCGACGAAGGGTGGCCTGACTGCTCGGTTGAAGCTGTTCAAATGCAAGTTCGCAAGTCAACCGATGGCCAGTATCGCTCCAAGAATAAGCTGGCGTAGGCAGCAGCGATAGCGCTATTCCCAACCAGAAAATAAGGCCCCATGTCATCGTCTTGCTTGGCATCACCACACCATTTTAAGGACTACTGCCTCTGAAGGCTTTCAGCCACTCTAGATGCTTGTCTATGCCAAGGTTCGATTCGATCGCATCCGCAATGACTTGGTCTTTGTTTACTAAGTAACTGATCCGACGAAACCCCACGCCAAGGGGCAGCAGCGCCTTATAAGCGCGTGCGACTCGCTTCTCATCATCGACCAATAGAGGGAACGGAAGATCATATTTTTCCCTAAAGGCCCGATGTGACGCTGCTGATTGGGGGCTAATGCCAACGACTCTCGCCCCTCCCGCAACTAAATCCTCGTGCATATCACGTATGCCACAAGCTTGTTTAGTTCATCCCGGTGTGTCGTCTTTAGGATAGAAATACAGCACGAGGGGCCCAGACAATAGCGATTCCGAGAGGGTGAAGGTCTGACCGTTGTCGTCCACTAATGAAAACTCTGGAGCGCGTTCCCCTATCCGTAACACGTTTTGCTCCTCATCGGAAAACCTCAAGTGTAGCGTCTCTCGTGCGCAGGTTCACCTTAGGCAGCGAGTACTCCCTAACCGTTATTCACGGCACAGCCTGTTCGCGGGAGTTGCTTTTATAAGATAATTAGAGAGGGAGGACCTTATGGACACACTCGAAGTCATGCGGACCACATTCGCCGCGCGAGACTATACGGACAGGCCGCTGGATGACGCGACGTTACACCGCATCCTTGATCATGCCCGATTCGCGCCAAGTGGGGGGAACCGCCAAGGTTGGCACGTCATCGTGCTTAAAGATCGCCAGGTCCGAAAGCAATTAGCGAACCTAATGGCGCCGACAATTCAGCAATATAAAGCGCAAGCAGTTAAAGGGGAGACGCCTTTTTCCAGCGTGCATCCAAGCCGTGTGACGCCAGAAGAGATTGCGGCCATGCCGCCCGATATGCCCTTTTCAACCAAACTCGAGGATGCACCTGCAGCACTCTTAATTACCGTTGACCTCGCTAAGGTCACGGCATTTGATCAAGCGCTGGATCGAGTCGCAGTGGTGCCAGGCGCATCTATCTACCCTTTCGCCTGGAACATTATCCTGGCCGCTCGAAATGAGGGCTTTGGCGGCGTTTTGACCACCTTTCTCGCAAATCACGAGGAAGAGGTAAAGTCCATGCTAGGCATTCCCGCGCATCATGCCGTTGCCTGTGTCATCGGTTTGGGTGAACCCATCAAGCAACTCACGAAGCTAAGAAGACGGCCCGTTTCAGATTTCACCAGCATCGACCACTGGGAGGGCGATCCGCTCGATGGCTAATCAACCGACACCTGGATCCGACCCTGATCCGACGCCTAGCCCAAAAATGACGGTCATGGCGTTTTATCAATTTCAGCGGTTTGATGATCTCCCGCTCCTAAAAGCTGAGCTGCTCAAAGCCCTTCAGCAATTTCAGATGAAGGGGACCATATTGGTCGCCCATGAGGGCATTAATGGCACCATCGCGGGTCCCTCACCCTGTGCCGAGCAAATGTTAGGGATGCTTCGGGCCATCCCTGGATTAGGCGATCTAGCCCCAAAACGGTCGTACTGCGACGAGTACCCTTTCCTTCGATCTAAAGTCAAAATCAAACAAGAAATCGTGACTATGGGGCAGCCTGATCTGGACCCCAACCAGCCTGGGGAATATGTCAGCCCAGAGGATTGGAATGCACTCATATCAGACCCTGACGTGGTGCTCGTGGACACTCGTAACGATTATGAAGTTGACATCGGAACCTTTACGGGCGCGATTAATCCCAACACGACTCGCTTCAGGGATTTCCCAGCATTCGTTGAAGAAACCCTCGATCCCGCCCAGCATAAAAAAGTCGCGATGTTTTGCACCGGAGGTATTCGCTGCGAGAAATCCACAGCGTATCTTAAATCCAAGGGGTTCGAATCTGTGTACCACCTTCAAGGCGGCATCCTGCAATACTTAGAGGACGTCAGGCCTGAGGATTCCCTGTGGCAAGGCGATTGCTTCGTGTTCGATGAGCGCGTAGCCGTTGATCATACGCTCGAACCAGCCGGCTACATACAATGCCACGCTTGCAGACGCCCACTCACAAGTGCGGACACCAACCACCCCCACTATGTCCGCGGGGAGTCCTGTCATCACTGTTTTGCCGAAAAATCAGCAGCGGACAAAGCGCGTTTCAGGGAACGCCAACGTCAAATGGATTTGGCGAGAGCGCGTGGTGAGGACCACCTGGGAGACGGCGCTAAAGCAACCCATGCAGAACGCCGCTTGGCAAAACGATCAGCGCCCTCATCGACGCCTGCCGAACCTTGATCTAGGCCGAGGCGGCAGTCTGATAGTGCGATCTTGCCTTCAGCATTGAGAAATACTCGCCGAGCCGATCAAGCGACGGATCAGAGATCCCCACTCGCTCAGCGAGCATCAATGAGTACCCCATCATAATATCGGCTGCAGAAAACCCACTGGGCAAGAGATAGTTACCCTCGCTCAGTCGATCATTGACGACGCGCATGAAGGTAAGCGCTCGCGCTCGCCCGTCATCGGCAACAGCCGGGATGCGATCCTCCGGGGCCCTCACATGCGTATGTTGGGCAACATCCCCGATAGGTCTTGCCAGAGTTGCCTCGGCGAACCAGCACCACTGCCGGTATATGGCGTCTTCGTGACTACCCGGCAATGGCCTAAGTCGCCCTTCTCCATACCGGTCGAGGATATAGTCGACCATCGCCCCTGACTCGAACATCACCAAGCCATCATCTTCCATCGCGGGGACCTTGCCCGAAGGGCTCTTAGCACGCCACTCGTCCGAGGCCCTAAATTCAGCGGTAAATGGCACAGTTTCGATCGTCAGTGGCAAATCCAGCTCGTGACAGAGCCAGATCACGCGCATCGATCGGGTTCCAGCCGCATGGTAAATGGTCAGCATAGTCGCCCTCCTCTCTCAGTAGGCACGTTGCAACGCTTTGCAACTCTTGTAAAGTCGGGGAATGGCTCTTGTTGCTGAAGAACTCGCAGAACTGGCTCGTTTACCGGACTCAGCGCTTCCGCTCGAGCGCATGGCAGCGCTCATTTCAGCGGAGCATCAGGGCAAAGTTCGAGCAGAAGACATCAGTGACGCGTTCAACCAGCTTGCTGAAGAATTTCTGGGCACTCACCCGAACCCAGCTGACCCCGCCACGCTGACAAGATTTATTCATGAAGTTGCCGGTTTCCGAGGCAATACTGACGATTATTACGATCCAGCGAACAGTTACATCGATCGGGTCCTATCATCCAAGCGGGGTATTCCCATCTCGCTGGCGCTGGTTCACCTTTGCCTCGCTGAACGCATTGGCCTTGAAGCCTGGGGCATTAACTTCCCGGGCCATGTCCTCGTTGGCTATCAGGGCCTAGATCAGGCTTACGTTGACCCCTTTTCGGGTCGTTACCTCAGCCTGTCGGACTGCAAGACGCTATTCAAACAAAATCTCGGGCCAAGGCAGGCGTTTAGTGATCACTATCTTAGAGCGGCATCACCCAGGGCCTTCCTGTTGCGGCTCGTTGAAAATCTCAAACAGGTCCATTGGCGACTGCGGGACTGGTCCGTCGTTGAGCGTTGCCTGATCCAACAAAGCACCTTAACCCCGGAGGTGCGCGACTGGTTGTTGCAACGAGGCATCGTCCGAGAGATGCGAGGCGATCTTGCAGCCGCGAGTCAGTTCTACCAAGAGGTGATTGAAACCGCGACAGAGGCAACCCTCAAGGAGACAGCGATTAAACGGCTCACCGCAATGGGCGCTTCAAAATCGACGCTGCACTAGCCCAAACCCAATTTGTATAGCACAGGCCTTTAGTTAGTTAAGCCGTTTCGAGAAGCGTCAGCGCGGCCTCCGCCCGCCTGGCAACGCCATCTTTTTGGCGATCTAAGTCAACCTCTCGAGAATCGCCCATGGCGCCTACTAGGTAGCGTTTGTATACACCCTGACCGATCGCTGCCAAGCGCCAATGTTGAAATGCACGGTAATAGTTAATGTCACTCAAATCGCGCCCTGTACGATTCGCATAGATATCACACAGCGACTCTCTTGATCCAAACCCACCGGCAGCAGTGGGGGATTGGTCTCCCTCACCTAGTACTTCTACCTCATCCGCCGACACCCAGTTGTTTAATAGGTATCCCACATCCGCAAGCGGATCACCCAATGTGCAAAGCTCCCAGTCCAAAATAGCGAGCACACGAGGACCATCGACAATCATATTCCCGAGCCGGAAGTCGCCGTGGACAATGCTAGCCCCGATTTGATCCGGCATACGCTCGGACAGCAGGGACTGACATGCTTCCATCGCCGGAATTTCGTGGGTTTTTGAGGCCACCCATTGCTTTGACCATCGATTCAACTGGCGAGCAAGATACGCCTCTTTCCGACCCAAATCGCCAAGGCCAACCGCATCGATATCGACTGCGTGCAAGTCGCACAAAATATTGATGACATGTTCGCCTAATGCGGGTCGATCGCTGTCTTGGATCGCTACGCTAACAGTTGAATCGTTCAACACTACGCCGTCGATAAAGTCCATCACATAGAAGCTTGCGCCATTCACCTCAGGATCACTGCAGAGCCCATACGTTTTTGGTACCGGAACACTCGATGATTCCAGCGCCGATATAATCTTGTGCTCTCGCCCCATGTCGTGGGCGCTTTCAAGCACATGGCCAAGTGGCGGGCGCCGAAGCACGACTCGTCTTCCGGAATCATCGATACAAGCGAACGTGAGGTTCGAGTGACCTCCTGTGATCAACTCGTACTGATAGGGCGCCTCGAAACCAGGAACATTAGCCTCAAGCCACGCGCCAACCTTGCTGTCATCGATGCCTTCCATTCGTTACTCCCCTCTACCAGAAATGAATCCACCTGCTGACGCCGCCTCCCGCTAGCGTCATTCGCTTGTCCTATTAGTCAGCGCAGGCGCATCTCGATATGATCTCCCCCTAACCAGAAGGAACCGCTTGCCATGCTTTATAGGACCATGCGCTGTCACGCGCTCTCTGATGATATCGAAGTCCTTCAGATGGATGAAGTCGAACTGAGAGACCCTCTGCCTCATGAAGTTCAAGTAGAGATCAAGGCCTGCGCAGTTAACTTCCCCGATATTCTGATGATTCAAGGCGGTTACCAGTTCAAGCCTGAGCTTCCTTTCGCCCCCGGCGGCGAGTTTTCAGGCGTAGTCACTAAAGTAGGAGCGTTAGCCGAAGATATTCAGCCTGGTGATCGAGTAGTTATTGGCAACCGGGTTGGTGGATTTGCCGAATATATCAACGTTGACGCCGCGTCGGTGCGGCCCATTCCTGATGGAGTAACCTTTGCAAAAGCGGCAGGGTACGCCACTGCTTATTTGACAGCCTATGTCGCGTTAGCGGTTCGAGGCCAGCTGCAACCTGGCGAGACGCTACTCGTTCACGGCGCGGCCGGTGGCGTGGGCATGGCGGCTGTTGACCTCGGGAAACAGATGGGGGCCACCGTGATCGCAACGGCCGGCAGCGATGAAAAGCTAGCGCGTGTTCAAGCGCGCGGTGCGGATCACATCATCAATTACAGCCTTGAGAATGGCGAACTCGGCGGTTTCCGAGAAACGGTTAAAGCACTCACAGACGGACGCGGCGCTGACGTCATCTACGACCCTGTAGGCGGCAGCGTGTTCGATGAGTCGATGCGGTGCATCAACTGGGGGGGGCGAATCTTGACCATCGGCTTTACCAGCGGCGTGTGGCCGAAGGCAGCTGTCAATCACATCCTAATCAAACAAATCTCTGTGATTGGTGTCCGAGCAGGCGAAATTGGGCGTCGAGATCCAGCGCTTGGCGAGCGATGCAGGCAGGCGGTTTACGATTTACTCAAAGATGGGCAAATCGACCCCTACGTTTGCGCACACTTTCCGCTACCAGAGAGCGTTGACGCACTGGCCATGCTGCGGGACCGCAAAGTCGTGGGCAAAGCGGTCGTGACCATGAATGGTTACGACCCTCAGCTTGATTGATCGTTGGATGCCACAACGCCGTCTTTCAGCCATCCCTCTATTTCGGACTCGGTGTGTCCGAGCTCCCTTAATATAGCGAGCGTGTGCTCGCCCAGCTTGGGAGGATCCCTCGGGACGCGCTTCGATTGCCGTCCCAGCTGAATAGGATTGGCCACCGTCCACTCGTAGTCTGGATCACTCGAATCCGTTCGCACGATAATCTCGTTCTCAATGAGCTGAGCGTCCCGAACCACATCGCGGATACGCTCGACCAGGCTGAAACTGAGCGCTTCAGACTCCAATCGAGTACACAATTCATCACTCGTCAACGCCCCGCACGCCTCAGCAAACGACTGTCTCAGTTCCGCTCGCGCGGACATCAGACCCTTCATTGTCTCGAACCGCGGATCACTCAACCACTCCGGATGACCGAGCGCCCGCGCTATTTTGGGAAACTCTTTGACGGGGGTTGTCGAGACCAGCACGATCAACCGATCGTCCCTCGTGCGATAGACCGATGAGAAAGGAGATTGATAGCCCTTGTCATCGAGTATTTGACCCAGATCAAATCCAGAGATTGCGCCCTGCAAGTGCATGCCATTGGCGAATGCGCCGTTCGCGATCAGCGAGGTTTCAACCCGATCGCCTTCTCCCGTTTTTTCTCGCTGGTAAAGCGCAGTTACGATTCCCGCGTAGAGCGCCATCGCCGAGGAATGGTCGCCCACTCCTCCAACGGGAAATACCGGTAGCTCTTCACGGGGCTTTAAAAGGTCCAAGATCCCCGACGCCGCCCACCATGCTGTGGTGTCATAACCGCGCTTGTCTCGATCCGGCCCCACCGAACCGAATCCGGTGAACTGCGCATAAATGAGTCTTGGATTAATCTCTCGGAGTGTCTGCTCATCAGCGCCGTACTTGAGACTTTGCTCCTCTCTAAAATTGCTGACAAAGACATCTGCTCGGGCCACTAGTTCGTGGAGCAATTGCTGGCCCTGGTCCTGATTCAAGTCGAGCACCACAGCCTCTTTGTGGCGAGACGTCAGGGACCAATTGAAATCGTGTCGATGACGACCGTGTAGTAACCGATACCCATCACCTTGAGGCGGCTCAATTTTAATCACCCGTGCACCAAAATCCGCCATGATGGTCGCTGCACCTGGTCCTGCCAAAAACGAGGCCGCGTCAATCACCAGCAGGTCTTCAAACATGTGTTTCATCGTCGTTGCATCCCCCTAACAGAACCCCTATCTTAGCCTCAGTTTTAATTGGTAGGGGACACCATGCAGGCGATGTACGACTCACTCAAAGCCGTTTGGCAAGAATTAACCAGTGAAGGCGGCGCCTTTGAAATCGAGGAGATCACGGTTAGGGGCGCACCCATGCGAACCTTTAAAGCCGCTCCCAATCACCTAGGTGACATTTGGTCGAGCACCGCCCTTCATGGTGACCGGCCCTATCTTGTCTTCAATGATGAGGTGATCTCCTATACAGGC
The DNA here is from genome assembly GCA_038131595.1 of Gammaproteobacteria bacterium. GTDB lineage: Bacteria > Pseudomonadota > Gammaproteobacteria > Pseudomonadales > Azotimanducaceae > UBA9926. The sequence continues at coordinate 1,916,576 of JAYPPR010000008.1, read as the reverse complement.
GCGCACGACATGGTTCGTGGACTTCGCTGCTGGTTCGAGAGAGAGGGACTTGCGCCGGGTGATCGAGTTGCGATCGCCATGCGGAATTTCCCCGAATATATGCCTTGTTACTGGGCGACCACGTCGGGCGGCCTCACCGTAGTTGGCATGAACGCTTGGTGGGTCGAAGACGAAATGGACTATGCGCTAAAGGATTCCTCTCCAAAGGTTTTAATTTGCGACGAAGAGCGTCTGCATCGCTTCGAAAAGATACGCGCCGATTTCCCTGACCTAAAAGTACTCACCGTACGCTGCGATGGGCAGTCTCAAGACACGCGGCTTGAAACAGCACTAGAAACGATGGGCACGCCCTCGCCTGTCACGATTGATCCGGATGACGATGCGTGTATTTTCTATACATCAGGAACAACGGGTCGACCCAAAGGTGCCCAGCAAACTCATCGAGGATGCGTTCACAACATTATGAACATGGCTTTCTGGGGCCAGTGCCTTGCTCACACCAATCATCGAGTTCATGGGCTTCCGCTACCTGACCCAGAGACCGCTCCCCCAGCCGCAGCGCTCATCACGACGCCACTCTTTCACGTCACCGCCAACAACTGTGTTGCTCAAGGCACCACGATGAACGGGGGCAAGCTCGTCCACATGTATAAATGGGACGCAGGTGATGCGCTTCAACTCATCGAGCGCGAGCGGATTACGAGCATGTCTGGCGTACCGGTGATGAGCCGGGAGTTAATCAGTCATCCTGACTTTTCGTCTCGAGACACGTCCTCACTGATGTCATTGGGCGGTGGCGGCGCACAACTTCAACCCGATTTAGTCGGCAAGATTGACGCATCGGTTGCCACAGCCAGACCCGGCACGGGCTACGGCATGACAGAAACTTGCGGGATTATCACCTCAATCGGCGGTGACTTTTTTGTTGATCGGCCAGAGAGCTGCGGTCCCGCGATGCCCTCGTTTGAGGCGCAAATCGTTAATGCCGATGGCGAGGCGGTCACCGAGGGCACGGGTGAACTATGGGTTCGCGGCGCCCCGGTCATCAAAGGTTATCTCAACCGACCCGAGGCGACGGCTGAAACTATCACCGACGGATGGTTGCATACGGGGGATGTTGCCAAAATCGATGAAGACGGCTTCATTTACATCGTGGATCGCGTGAAAGATATGGTTTTACGTGGCGGAGAAACGTGTACTGCTCTGAAGTGGAGACGGTGCTTTTCCAGATAGAAGCCATCGCCGAATGCAGCGTATTCGGGGTCCCTGATGATCGACTGGGCGAGGAAGTCGGAGCGGCTATTTATCTGCACCCTGGGGCTTCAGAGACCGCAGAATCGATCAGATCGTTTGCTGGGACACTGATGGCAAAGCACAAGATTCCACGCTACATCTGGTTGCTTGACAGCCCGCTGCCCAGAAATGCCAACGGCAAGTTTTTGAAACGCGAATTGCGCGAGATTCTCGCGCCAGCGGATGCCGAGTAAACCGGTTCAACGGGCTTCGCTCTGCTCAGTGAAAAGCATTGACCGAGGCTTATCTTTGAGCGATTCGCTAGTGGCATTGAACTTTGGCAGCTTTGCATTAGCAGCTTTGCGTTAGCGGTTAGGCAGCTGGGCGGACATCCGCTAGATTGGTATCGCTATTCGAGCGATTTCACATTGGGCTCGATTAGCCGCCCGCTCTGGGCAACTTAAAGTTATCCCAAGTAATCTGCTTATTCGGGGTAAAGACAATCCAACGAGCGGTCTCGCCGCGAGCCGTCGCGCGATTCGGAGTTGCGACCGCTGTTTTAGGCTCGCCATGCCCCCCTGCATATTTCACTCCCATTTGCTCGCGGACGATATCCATGCCTGGCTCGGCCTCTTCTTCTGCCGCAGTTTCCAGCACCCGGGCTCTCCCTTGAAACATAGCAGCTTGCAGCTCGGGGAACCGCTCATTGCGATCGACAATGATGCTACACACCGGGTTGCGACGAACATTGACCACTTTCTGACCGCGGCCGTACGTAAAAATTTTGCCTTCGGCCCAACCGAACCACATGGGCGTCAGATTAATCTCCACACCCGGTCCAATGGTTGCGATCCGCATGTTCCAGGTATTCATCATCAGATCGATCAATCGATCTTCTGTCATGGCCAGACGTTTTGAAATCGGCATTATCGCTCCCTCTTGATGCTCCCGATCAAATCACCGCTGAACATCACTTGCAAGCAAACTCACGAAAGCCAGGTGCACCCTGTGTTCTATGTCGCCCTAGTTTTGCTCAGAACATCGATAGCGCGCGGGAATATGGCGCCAACGAGGAGCTGCTCAGCGTCGCTTTCTGCGCTTGCCGGGACCGGGGACCTTAGGCAATCCCTGATGCTGGGTTAAAAATGGTCGACCCTTACCGGGAGGCCCGGAAAATTGAGTGCGCGGTACCAGGTGTTGGCGGGTGTTACCGATCAAATCCGTTCGGTTCATCCTTCGCAGCGCTCGTCGCAACATCGGCCAATTGTCTGGATCGTGGTATCGCAAGAACGCTTTGTGAAGGCGTCGCTGGCTTCCGTGTCTAACAATGGATACTGCCTCACTGTCTCGATCAATACGGTGAAGGGGATCACTCTCCGAGTAGTACATCGCGGTAGCAGTCGCCATGGGTGTGGGATAGAAATTCTGAACTTGGTCCGCGCGAAAGCCGTTCGCCTTCAGCCAAAGTGCCAAATTCAACATGTCCTCATCGGTTGTCCCAGGGTGGCCAGCAATAAAATAAGGAATCAGGTACTGCTCTTTACCGCTCTTCGCAGTCGCCTCGTCAAACATGGCCTTGAACCGATCATACGTGCCTATGCCCGGCTTCATCATCTTGGATAGTGGGCCTGTCTCGGTATGCTCTGGCGCGATTTTCAAGTAGCCACCCACATGGTGGCTAACCAATTCATTCACGTACTCTGGTGTCTCGACAGCGAGGTCATACCGCAGACCCGATGCAATGAGCACTTTCTTAACGCCAGGTATAGCGCGCGCCTTACGATATAAACTAATCAACGGGGTTTGATCGGTATTGAGGTTTTTACAGATACCTGGATAGACGCAAGAGAGGCGCCTACAGTTCGACTCGATCTCTTTCGATTTGCACGCCAGACGCCACATGTTGGCCGTCGGTCCGCCTAAATCAGAAATGACCCCAGTGAATCCGGGTGTCTTATCTCTGATTTGTTCGATTTCATTCAGGATGGATTCCTCACTCCGACTCTGAATCAGGCGGCCCTCGTGCTCGGTAATCGAGCAAAAACTGCACCCACCGAAGCAACCCCGCATGATATTGACGGAGAACCGAATCATTTCGTAAGCAGGAATTCGTGCATCGCCATACGATGGATGCGGCACTCGCTGAAAAGGCAGTTCAAATACGCCATCGATCTCGGGCGTCGTCAACGGCAGCGGCGGTGGGTTCAACCAAATCCATCGCGAACCGTGCGCCTGAACCAGCGCTCGGGCATTCATGGGATTGGTTTCGCGGTGCAGGATCCTTGAGGCTTGAGCATATAACTTGGAATCGCTCACCACCTGCTCAAAGCTTGGCAGTTGGATCGCATTAAGAAATTGTTTCGGCGAAGCCACTGGTGACGATGTGGCGGCAGGATGGCTTGTCTGCTGATCTTCACCTTCGCGAGGGGCCCATGTTTTTACCCCATTCTTACCTGAAGCAACATTCTCTCGGCCTTCGGGCCTGGCTGCAGCATTCACCATCAGCTTCACTGGCGAGGGTCTGTCCTCTGGCAACATCGACTCATCAACAAGGTCAATGTTTTCGGGCAGCCGACTCACAACAAACGCCGTGCCTCGAAGATCCCGAATCGAGTCGATCGGTTCACCCAGGCTCAGACGGTGCGTCAGTTCAACGATCGCACGCTCAGCGTTACCAAAGAGCAACAGATCAGCTTGAGAATCAATCAGGACAGACCGCCTGATCTGATCGTTCCAATAGTCATAATGCGCCAGCCGCCTGAGGCTCGCCTCAATCGACCCCACCACAAGCGGAACCCCGGGAAACGCCTCTCGGCAACGCTGGGAATATACAATGACCGACCGATCTGGCCTTTGACCTGCGGCCCCGTCGGGAGAATAAGCATCATCGTTTCTGCGCTTTCGGTCAGCCGTGTAGTGATTCACCATTGAATCCATATTGCCGGCCGCAATACCAAAGTAGAGGTTGGGTTTCCCAAGAACCTCAAACGCGGAAGGTGAGCGCCAGTCAGGTTGCGCAATCACCCCTACTCGGAACCCCTGCGCCTCCAATAGACGGCCGATCACTGCCATCCCAAAGCTAGGATGATCCACATAGGCATCACCAGTAACGATAATGACGTCACAGCTATCCCAACCAAGCGCATCCATCTCAGCTCGGCTCGTTGGCAAGAATGGCGCAGTGCCAAAGCACTCGGCCCAAAACCGCGGATATCCGAACAAATCAGGTGCTTGGGGGGTCATCGGTGACTGACCTAGGCAATGAGAGGGACGCTATTGTAGTCCACCCTCTCGACGATCCCAATCGGGTCATCAGATGGTCAGCGATGCCATAGCAGAGCCCTAATATGCTGGGAACGGTGCAGTGGCAGCACGCTGATATTCTATTGGTCGACGCGGCTAGCCAATATTGGTTCCATTTGAGAGGTGAACTTAAGGCGTTCATTTAATACGTTCACTTCGGGCACCTGTTTAACGCGATGAGTAATCAGCAAGTAGGGAATGTGAGGCTGAAAACTGATGTTCTCTATCTTCGGCTAGCCGGCGCTGGTAGGGGCCAAATGCCCTTCTCTCACACTATCTGAAATCGGTTAACCCGGCCTAAAAATCTATTCCACTAGAGAATACATTATTCTACTTTTATTCTTTTTTTGATTTTTTGGCACTGTGCTACCTTCCCGTGTTACTTTTATTTGACGATGTTTGTGGCACGCAGTTACACGGGGAATGGGTGCCGCGATTTATGCCAAAACAGATGAATTTTTGCATAAATTAACGCAAATCAGCCTACCCGGCAGTCAGCGTTGCTCATCGTTTTGAACGGTGATCCAAAAGATCACAATCAAGCTCGGTTTAGAGGGTTTGTCCTCTAGCCATGCGCTCATTTGACACAATCGGATGGACCATGACTCAACACCAACGCCTTAATCAATGGATTGAAGAACTCAAAACACTCTGCGAGCCAGACGCCGTCGTTATCTGCGATGGGAGCAAGAGTGAATACGATCAGATGATGGGTAAGTTGGTTGATGCCGGTGTTGCGAAACCGCTCAATGCATCGCTCAGACCTAACAGCTTTTTAGTCCGTTCAGATCCTGCCGATGTAGCAAGAGTGGAAAGCCGTACGTTCATTTGCAGCCAAGATGAAGCCGACGCAGGGCCCACCAACCACTGGGCCGATCCTAACGAAATGCGCGCGACATTGAATGGACTATTCAAAGGATGCATGCGCGGCAGAACGATGTACGTCATCCCATTTAGTATGGGTCCAGTCGGATCGCCGATTGCCCATATTGGCGTTGAGGTATCTGATTCACCTTACGTTGTGGTCAGCATGCATATCATGACCCGCGTCGGTCAGGCGGTGCTCGACGAGCTAGGCGCTGATGGCGATTTCGTTCCCTGCGTGCACTCAGTCGGCTGCCCACTGGAACCTGGCCAAGCCGATGTTCCCTGGCCATGTGCACCCAATGATTTACATATTTCCCACTTCCCTGAGACGCGCGAGATATGGAGTTTTGGCTCGGGCTATGGGGGCAACGCGCTACTGGGTAAGAAGTGTTTCGCCCTTCGAATTGCCTCCGCGATGGCTCGTCAAGAAGGCTGGATGGCCGAGCACATGCTCATTCTCAAACTTACCAATCCTGAGGGCGCTAAGCGCTATATCGCAGCCGCCTTCCCAAGCGCATGCGGTAAGACCAATCTCGCCATGCTGGTCCCAACCATCCCTGGATGGTCTGTAGAAACCGTTGGTGATGACATCTGTTGGATGAAATTTGGTGATGACGGCCAGCTCTACGCGATTAATCCTGAAGCTGGTTTCTTTGGCGTCGCTCCTGGCACGGGTATGGATACTAACCCTAACGCCATCAAGACTCTCACAGAGAACTGCATCTTCACCAATGTCGCGGAAACGGACGAAGGCGACGTTTGGTGGGAAGGAATGACAGACGAGCCGCCAGCCCATTTGATCGATTGGCGTGGCAACGACTGGACGCCAGATTCTGGAACGGATGCCGCCCACCCCAATGCACGATTCACAGTCTCAGCGGCCCAGTGCCCTGCCATCGCAGATGAATGGGAAGACTTAGCGGGTGTACCCATTAGCGCCATCTTGTTTGGTGGTCGCAGAGCGAGCGTAGTACCGCTTGTTAATGAGGCGCACTCCTGGAATCAAGGCACTTTCTTTGGCTCTATTGTTGCCTCTGAAAAAACAGCCGCGGCAGCAGGCGCTATTGGTGAACTGCGTCGCGATCCCATGGCGATGTTGCCGTTTTGTGGTTACAACATGGCCGACTATTGGCAACACTGGATCGATATCGGCGCTAAAGAGGGCGCACAGCTGCCCAAGATCTTTTATGTCAATTGGTTTAGGAAAGACGAAGAAGGCGGTTTTGTATGGCCTGGATTCGGAGAGAATTCTCAGAGTTCTCGAATGGATCTTCAAGCGTTGTGAAGGAACCGCTGATGCCATTGATACGCCAATCGGGCGGTTACCAACCCTTGACGGCCTAAATTTTGACGGCCTATCACTTTCGGACACGGACATCGCTACGCTGCTCAAGGTCGATATCGATGGTTGGCAAAGTGAGTTGCCCCTCATTGAAGACTATTACAAGAGTTTCGGTGACCGAGTGCCAGCCGCCTTATATGAAGAACTCAAGCAGTTAGAAGCCCGGCTAGTTGAGGCTAGCGTCGGGGTCGCCTAGTTAACGGGGCGCTGATCAATGCCGCTACACGAGGACCTAGCGCAGCTCTCGTGAATCTGGACCAGCGCTCATCGTTAAAGCGCTCCCTTCCGGATCCTCTTGGTTCACGGTAGATACTCACAAAAAAGCCGAGGCGAATGCCTCGGCTTCTTCATCGCACAACTTGCTACGATTTAGTCTGTCAGTCGCTCGATAATCGTGCCTGTACCAAGCCCACCGCCGCAGCACATTGCGATTAACGCGTAGCGACCATCTCGCCGCTCTAATTCATGCAACGCTGTGGTAATCAACCGAGCACCGGTGCTACCGGTGGGGTGACCAAGGGCAATGGCACCGCCATTCACATTCACCTTCTCATGATCAACCCCGAGATCTTTCTCCCAGGCCATAACAACAGAGGCAAAAGCTTCATTGACTTCAAATACATCAATATCCTCTAGCGATAACCCCGAGCGCTCAAGCACTTTTCTCGATGCAGGGATTGGTCCCTTCAGCATCGTCACTGGATCGACCCCAACCAGCGTTGTCGCAACGATCTTTGCCCTAGGCTTTAAGCCGAGCCGCTCACACGCATCACCACTCGCCATAATCACCGCAGCCGCGCCGTCAGAGACCTGTGACGAGGAGCCAGCGGTGTGGATCGACTGACCGGGAACTGGCTCTAGCCCTCCCAGCGACTCAAGGGTTGTTTCCCTTAACCCTTCATCCTTCGTCACGGTTCGAGTCTCACCTGTTGGCTCAAATTTTTCGTTGAGAATAGGTGCCTCAATGGCAACCACTTCACGATCAAATCGACCCTCTTCCCATGCCCGAATCGCCTTTTGTTGACTCTCCAGACCAAACTGATCGGTGTCTTGCCGGGTGATTTGATACTCCTCGGCAATCATCGCAGCACCCATGAACTGGCTGGTTGGCTGATAGTGATTGGAATAGCTCTCACCCATTGGGGAGCCATCTTTCATTGCCGAACCCAGTGGCACGCGGCTCATCATTTCAATACCACAGCTCATCACCACATCTTCAATGCCAGCACCAACCATAGACGCCGCCATAGAAGTGGCTTGTTGACTCGAACCACATTGCGCATCAACCGTTGTCGAAGCCACCTCAAGGGGAAGTCCTTGAGACAACCACGCGATCCGGGCGATGTTGAAGGTCTGCTCACCGACTTGCGAGACGCAGCCGCCCACAACCTGATCCACATCCATAGGATCGATACCCGCACGCTCAAGCGCTGCAACCTGAACTTTCCCTAGCAGATCGGCCGGCTTTAGCCCTGCAAGACCCTTCCCTCGTTTGCCAATGGGACTCCTGCAAGCCTCAACAATGTAAACATCCGCCATATTTAATACCCCTCTCCCTTATTACGCTCAGACTGGCGCTCTACCTAACATTTACGCCGCTCGATTGGCGCAACTCGCTCGTAGCATAGGATTGCTCGCGTCCCTTAGCAACCAGCGAGCGCGACAAGCCTTAACCTTATTTCGACGACTGCCTCCGGTAGAGGACTGCCCCAACTATGATCGAGAAAAGCACCATTACCCACTCCTCTGGCCAAAGCAGCGCGGCTGGGCTACCGGGCAGATAAAGCGTCAACAATCCGAGCGTCAGCACCAGCGTCACAATACCTAGTGGTATCCCGAAGGGAACCCGAAACGGTCGTGATTGTTCGGGTGCTTTCACGCGAAGCGCTATGAAAGAGACGACAACAAAGAGGTAAGCAATGACAATAGCGAAGCTGCCCGCATTCACGAGCCAAACTAAAATTTCCCGACCAAACAAAGGAGCGAAAAAGCACAGGACGCCGATACTCAGTATGGCGACATGCGGCGTTTGGTACCGAGGATGCATCGAAGCGAAGACCTTTGGGATCATGCCCGATTCGGCGAGCGCGTAGATGACTCGACTGCCTCCAATAATAAAAGCGTTCCAGCTGCTCAGAATACCGAGCACCCCTGCGATCAGCATGATCTGCCCCCAAATCGGGGCGCCCCACACTGAGGCCATCGCATCAGCGGTCGCCATACGCGAACTTTCGAGTTGCGCCTCTGGCAAGGAAACTCCAACGGCAACAGTAATCGCCACATACCAAAGCCCGGCTAAGGCAACCGAAATCACCAGGAGCAAACCGATGCGCCGAGCCGGCAAATTAATCTCTTCTGCTGATTGAGGAATGACATCAAAGCCAACCAACAGTGCTGGAACCATCACCAAGACGCTAAGCATTCCTGCCCATTCCATCGGGGCGCTGGTTGTTGTGTCAAAAGCCACGGACCAAGGCGCACCAAGCAGGAAACAGAGACCCACCGAGACGAAGCCCAAGGTGATCAGCCCTTGGATGAACGCAGCAAACGCAATGCCGCGCAAGTTGATCCAGGTCATGATCACCGAGGCTAGGCAACCGATCCACACGAAACCGAGGTAAACCCCTTCATCGCCTACCGTCCACATCAATCCCGTGCGCAATTGCGGGAAGAGATACTCCAATGCCGTTGGTAGCGCTGCGGCTTCAAAGACACAGACGGTGACGTAGGCCGTCACGACGGCCCAGCTAGCTAAAAATGACGGGGTATAACCGAGTGCCCGTAACGTGTACTGATGCTCACCGCCGACCTTTGGCATCATTGAGGCTAGCTCGGCGTACGTGAGTCCAATCAGCATGACAACAAACGACCCCGCGATGAAGGCCAAGGCTGCGCCCGCGATACCCGCACGAAGAATCCATTCACCGGTTAAGAGCACCCAGCTCCATCCGATCATGGCACCGCACGCGAGCGCGATCACATCTTTGGACAATAGCGACTTGGAAAAATTAGACATCATTCCCCTCCACTGGACATTATGCGCGCCCGCTTACAAACCGCAAAGCAACCAATCCTTTTGACGCACTGCGGATCTCCATTGTCGATGCGATGATCGACTTATGCTATTTTCCCCTCACCTTTCCGACCGCAAACAAGGAACTGCCATGAGCAAACCGTCCAACCGACCTTATTCCTCTCAAGTTGTCGACGGGCTCGAGAAGGCCGCTGCGAGGGCCATGCTCCACGCGGTCGGATTTACCGAAGCGGATTTCTCTAAACCCCAAGTGGGCATTGCCTCGACTTGGAGCAATCTCACACCGTGTAACGTGCACATCAATGAACTGGCCGAGGCCGCCGCTATCGGCGCCGAGGACGCAGCGGCAAAAGCAATCACCTTCAACACCATCACCATTAGTGACGGCATTTCTATGGGTTCGCCCGGCATGCGCTACTCCCTGGTCTCGCGCGAGGTCATCGCAGACTCCATAGAAACAGTCGTCGCTGGCCAAGGATTCGACGGGTTTGTTGCCATTGGAGGCTGCGATAAGAACATGCCAGGGTGCGCCATGGCGATGGCAAGATTAGATCGCCCCAGCGTGTTCGTTTATGGCGGGACTATTCAGCCCGGTAAAGATCGCCGCGACGTTGTCTCCGTCTTTGAGGCGGTTGGCCAATACGCTGCTGGGAATTTGTCTGAGATTGCGCTTAAGGATATCGAGGCGACGTCTATCCCAGGCCCTGGCTCCTGCGGAGGCATGTACACCGCAAACACCATGGCATCCGCCATCGAAGCCCTTGGCTTATCACTCCCCAACTCATCCGCCCAAGAGGCGGTATCAGACCAAAAGCGAAAGGACTGCCTAGCCGCAGGAGAAGCAGTGGTTCGGCTGATTGAGCGAGGCATCAAACCCTCTGATATCTTGAGCCGCGAGGCCTTTGAGAATGCGATTACAGTAACGATTGCTCTTGAGGGCTCAACAAACGCCGTGCTCCACCTGCTCGCGATCGCGCATGCGGCCGGCATCCCACTTTCCATTGATGACTTCACCCGGATCGGCGCACAAGTACCGGTCCTTGCCGACATGCGCCCAGCCGGCAAATATGCCATGAGCGAGCTGATTGAGATTGGCGGCATTCAACCGCTCATGAAAACGCTGCTTGAAGAGGGATTTCTCCACGGCGATTGCCTAACCGTGACGGGTGAAACCATGGCAAGCAACTTAGCCTCTGTGGCGCCTTATCCTGCGGATCAAAAGATCATCCGCCCCCTATCTGATCCTATTAAAAAAGATAGTCATCTCGTTGTGCTGAAGGGCAATCTCGCACCAGAGGGCGGCGTCGCTAAAATTACGGGCCATGAGGGATTGACCTTTAAAGGCCGCGCCCGCTGCTTCCATGGTGAAGAAGCGGCCCTTGCCGCCATTCTCGACGGCACGGTCGTCTCGGGTGACGTCGTCGTCGTTCGCTACGAGGGGCCAAAAGGAGGCCCTGGAATGCGTGAGATGCTGTCACCTACGTCGGCGATTAATGGCAGAGGATTATCTCAGGAGGTGGCGCTCATTACAGATGGCCGATTCTCCGGAGGCTCGCACGGTTTTGTCATTGGTCATATTACCCCCGAGGCATTTGAAGGTGGACCCATTGCCCTTCTAGAGGACGGTGACGAGATTGAGATTGATGCTGAAGCCCAAACCATTTCTGTCGTGATTGACGATGACACGCTAGAACGACGGCGACAGAACTGGCAGCAGCCGAAGCCTTACACCGACCGAGGTGTTTTGGCCAAGTACGCCCGCCTCGTTAGCTCGGCCTCGCTAGGTGCAGTCACGGATTAGTTCAACCAAGGGCAGGTGACTCATCGCCTTGTGGCTTTACGAGAAACGACATTCGACTGAAAGCAATCGGCCGGTTTTTGTCCTCTTGCCACAATGTAGCCGTCATTGTCGCCGTCCTTCTGCCCAGCCTCAGGATGTCGGCCCGCCCATACGTCGGGATCACCCTACCACTACGAAGGTAGTCCACATCCATGTCGAGCAGCATGGCTGACTGATTGCTATCCAGCTGATGGTGCAGTTCGAGGGACGCTGTGAGCATCATCAAACTTCCTACTACGCCCCCATGCAATGCTGGCAGATTAACGTTTCCCACCAGAGAGTGACTTGTTTCTGATTTCGTCTGAATAGCGCCGTCAATGATGCTCACCGACAGACCAAGCACACCCGCATAAGGATCTGATTCAAGGAGGGCTTTAATGCGCTCGGGCAAGGGATTACTCATGGTCATCCGCCCTATTCTGCCCATTGGATGCCCCATCCCTAGGAGTATTCGGAGTCCCAAGCATAAATGTCGCTTGAACGACCGCGACTTTCTTCCCACTCGAGCGAAAAAAAGCTTCGCCTCGAACGTGGGCTACGTCATCAGCGTAGCTCTCACAACGAGCAGTCACGAGCAGCGACTCCGTCATCGATGCTCGAGCTAACCAATCGACCCGAAGGTTCAGCGTGGCCATTGATGTTCCGTCAACATAGCTAGCGTGCTGACGAATACACCAACCGCAAGCGTTGTCTAAGGTGGCCAGTATCGCTCCTGGATGAAAAAGATCCGACTCCGCTGTTAATTTTACTTGGTCACTGACACCCAAACGCAAACACACATCACTCGAATCGGTTTCGATCCAATCCATACCGAGTGTTTCGCCAAAGGGCGGAAGTTCTCTTAAATTCCCTTGAAACATTCACTTTCCATCATCGTTTGTTAGGCGGCGACTCTACTACGCTTAGCTAGCCTTCATTGCGGCTCACAGCCCTCTTGGGCCTGATGCTCGATGATTTGGCCGCCACCACGCCGTGCGGGTTGACCAGACTTTTCATCAAATTGTTTAGCAAAAGGGGTGACATTTGATTATCGATATACCCTGTCAGAGTAAGGCGATCACAACCTAGTCACTTCTCATCTGTCGTGTATCAGCTAACGTTTTTCATCTGCTCGCAGCCAGCTCGCGAGCCACTTAGCACCTGAACGCAGGGCTACAGACGCGACAAAATTACCCATTAACAGTTGTTCATCGTGACCAGAGCGCTACTCCTGGCCCAAGACTCAGGCTACTTTAATCGGGAATAACCGCACGTCCCCTGATGACCGCCCCATTATCCGCCACATGCTTGCCGCTTGGCACATTAATCCAGAGGTCTTGGGCCGGCACAACCTTGACTCGAACGCCCATTTTCATTGCTGAATCCGGGCTGGATCCCTCCCGCCCGAGCTCCGTTATAGCCGCTCGTGGTCAAGGCATAGGGCGATGCTGCCTTTTGCCATCACCATAAACATGTCATTCCCTCTCTCAGTTTCGCCAACGATCATCGAGGCGATCAAGGCCATGATCATCCCCGCGGGCGCAAAGTTAACGTAATACCGAAAGCAATCATCGAATGACAGGTCTGCACCATAGTGGTTTAAGACATCAAGGTAATGCTTGATCAGCGCCCGCTCTTCTTTTCGGCGAACATCCGACGCGAGCGAGGTGCCCATGAAATAGCTCACATCTTGAATTGGGCAACCCATAAAATAGCTTTGCCAATCAACTACCGTGAGTGGATAAGGTCCGCCGAACATCATGTTGTCTAGACGATAGTCACCATGAACGAGCGCAAGCGGCTGTCCCTCATAAATCTTCTGGTAGCTTTGAAGGTGAGGGAGCAAACGTCCAGTCGCATCGAGTTCATCCGCTGACAGACGCGACTGGTACCGTTCCAAGTAACCAGGCGTCAGCATCGCGTAAAAGTCATGAAGCGCACTGGTGTCTTGGCGATCAGTGCCACCGCCCAAAAGCGGCTCGCGACTTAAGTCTTCGTCTGCCCACCGCGGGCCCTGCAAGTGCGCTAGTTGCTCAAGCGCCATCGCGGCCTCGTCTGCAGAACACCCTGTCAACTGATCACCCTGCTGTCCTGGCGCTAAGTCCTCCATCATCAATACAAACTCATGACTCGCCAGATCAATATCGGTGTGAAAGATGTTGGGCGTTTGAACCTTCACGGTGGGCTGAATTGATTGGTAGAACAGCACCTCTCGGGTGTAGTTGTTTTGTTCTATGCCCGTTTGTCGACTCACTGGGTCAATGGACGGGAACTTTCCCACGATTGACGACGGAACATTCTCACCGATCAGTGAAAAGCGAACATTCTCGCCAACCTGGCCGGTACCGATAGACTCTGCCTCGAAGTCAGTGACTTCACCAGTAAATCCGCGCTTGGCGACCACCTCGGTCAACCATGCAGCATCAACCTCATCGGGATTGGGGCGAATATCAATCATGTTCGATCCTCTGTTGCCACAGTAACGGGCAAGCCAAGTCACGCAAAGGCGTTTTGGTCCCTTTGCTCTACTTACGCTTCCTCATTTTGCTCACTCTTGCCCACCCTTACCTCTGGTTAACGACACTCTCTAGGAGCATTGTGCGCGGAGATGGCTCTCCGCACCTGCGCTTACCGCTGATTGGACCATTTTTGAAACAATCCGCCCAGTGCACGCATCACTGGCCTCGGTGGAATTTTCGACGCAGCAAGTGCCGCTTGGTTCAATCGTCCCGGAACGCAAACCACTTGCTGGTTAAACATCGCTTCCAATCCGCATCGAGCCACATAATCCGGAGATTTCACCAACTGCTCGGGTAAGTCTTCAAGCGGCAGCTCCGCTACTAGTTCGGTTCGGGTGACGCCGGGGCAAAGTGCCGTCAGGCTGACCCCGCTCCCTCTGAGCTCTTCGCTTAACGCTTCGGTTAGGAGCAAAAGGTAAGCTTTAGCTGCACCATATTGGGCGAGCCCAGGCACTGGATGAAATGCGCCCATAGACGCAACGTTAAGAATTCGACCTCTCCTTCGGGCTTTCATTGCAGGAATAAGCCCGTGCATTAATTGGGTAGGGGCCGTCACATTAAGCTGGATAAGGCGCTGAACTTGGTCAGCGTCGGCTTCCATGAATGATTGATTTGGCGCACCGCCTGCATTGTTGATCAGTATGTCGATCTCTCGATCATTGACCAACTGTAGCAGTCTCGATGCGCCGTCTGGCTCAGACAAATCAATTGTGAAGGAATCGACTGTCGCGGTATCTGGCAGTGACCCAGCGAGCTGATCAAGCGATTCCTGGCCTCGAGCCACCAGAATCAATCGAAGACCACGCTCTGCCAGCTGCAAGGCGATGGCGGCACCAATGCCCCTTGATGCACCCGTCACAAGTGCTGTCGTGGGCGATAGAGATTGCTCGTTCATGTTCTCAATCCTGGCCATTTGAGTGACAGTGTTCTCACGCTTACTCACCGATGGGCATTTCGATCCTGATACTCATTGCTGGGTTATGTGCGCCTTTTTTTACTATAGGAACGTGTGCTTGACCCAACCATCATACCGAGAAGCTCGCGAGTCCAATTTACCGCGACCATCTCACATGCGCCCACCCTATATTTTCAAGGGTCGGCCCTCAAACCCCTCTAAGCCTAGGGATTCAACCCTTACCGCTTAGGGCTGGGCTTTAAACGGAGAGAATTGTTCCAAGTAATCAATCTCCTCAGCAATGTGAGCGCGCTCTTCACCAAGGAAGCGATCCACAGCCGCTTTAAATCCTGAGTGAGCAATGTAATGCGCACTATAGGTCTCGCTCGGCAGATACCCCCGCGCCAATTTGTGCTCTCCCTGGGCCCCCGCTTCAACCCGTTTTAAGCCATGCTCAATAGCGAATTCGATGGCCTGGTAATAACAGACCTCAAAGTGCAAAAAAGGCCGATGTTCTATACACCCCCAATTTCGTCCGAAGAGGCACTCGTCACCAATAAAGTTGATCGCGCCTGCAATATAGCGACCGTCGGCTCGACACATCACGAGTAAGACCCGATCCGACATCGTTTCACCGATATGGGAAAAAAAAGATCGAGTGAGGTAAGGCGACCCCCATTTCCTATTTCCAGTATCGATGTAAAACCGATAAAAGTGATCCCAATGAGCCTCGGTGATCATGTCCCCCGTTAGCCGCTCAATCTCAAGTCCATCCTTCACCGCATCACGGCGCTCTCTTCGGATATTTTTTCGCTTCTTACTAGAGAGCTCTGCCAGAAAAGCGTCGAAAGAATCGTACCCGGGATTTTGCCAGTGATACTGCTTGTGCGTTCTCCTGAGCCATCCCTCATCACCGAGCCGTGACCAAGCGTCTTGGTCAAGGAAATTGATGTGCACCGAGCTAATCTCGTGATGATCAGCGATCTGCTGAGCGCCCCGAGCGAGCGCAGCCTCGGCTTCAAGATCAAGCGTCAGCAGACGACGGCCCGTCGCTGGAGTAAAAGGGATCGCACTCAGAAGCTTGGGATAATATCTACCGCCCGCTCGCTCAAACGCATCGGCCCAGCTGTAGTCAAAGATATATTCGCCCTGTGAGTGACCCTTCAGGTAGAGCGGCATGACGCCCTGCAGTGCGCCCTCAGCGTCTTTCACCTGAAGGTGATAGGGCACCCAGCCAGCACTCGCGCCCACTGATTCGCTGTCCTCGAGTGCCTTCAGGAAGGGGTATGTTAGAAAAGGGTCAACGGGCGTGGAAGGCGGCTCAGCAAATCGCGTCCACGATTCGGACCCGATCTGCTGAATCCCATCCACAGGATGAATGGTGTAACTCAAAAACGTTCCTCGACGATCAGCGTGCAGGCTTAGAGAATTTCCTCAGCGATCACCTTGAGTGCCTCAGATTGTCCCGATCCGATCAGCATCGATCCAACAATCCCGTTGGCACCCGCTTCTTTCCAGCGTGCTAACTGCTCACGGATATGCTCAGCCGGCCCTACAAGATGGCAAGCATCGACCAGTTCGTCGGGCACCGCGGCCATAGCCTCATCTTTCCTACCCGATAGGTAGAGATCCTGGATTTTGACCGCCGCATCTTCAAACCCTAGGGCTTTACAGTAATCGTTATAGAAGTTTTTATCTCTGGCTCCCATTCCGCCAATGTACAGCGCCATGTTGCCTTTGATCGGTTGACGACAAGCATTAATGTCATCTCCCATGATGCAGGTGATGAAAGGAGCGATGTCATAGTCCATCATCGTTCGCTCCGACTTCGCTAGCCCTTTTTCGATATGAGGGAGCAAAACCTCGGGCTTGGCTGGATCCATCCAAATAGGAAATACGCCATCGGCCACTTCCGCACTTCCCGCGAGGCCATTTGGCGTAATGGAGGCCGTGTAGATTGGAATATCTTTGTCTGCCTGCAAGATGCTCTTGAGTGGTTTACCGAGGCCGGTTCCGTCGTCTCCGCTGTACGGCAAACTGTAGTGAAAGCCATCATGCTCAACCGGTGCCTCACGCGCGAACACCTTTTTCATAATGGATATGTATTCTTTGGTTCGAGTAATGGGGCGCCCATAAGCCACGCCATGCCATCCCTCCACAACCTGCGGACCGGAAGCACCAAGGCCAACGATGAAACGGCCATTGGATAGCTGGTTCAACGTCATGGCTGTCATCGCAGAACAGGCAGGCGACCGAGCAGGCATCTGCATAATCGAGGTACCGACCTTGATCTTATCGGTTTGTGCCAAAATCCACGCCGCAGGGGTCACAGCATCGGCACCATAGGCCTCAGCTGTCCAGATCGAGTCGTAGCCGAGGCTTTCAGCGTACTTGATTCTATCGATATCCACCTGAATCATTTTGCCGCCGTATCCGCCCAATAATCCTAATTTCATATCTGGTATCCCTTTGTTCTCGTCAATGTCTGGTAAGCCCAGTATCTATTGCCGCCGCACTATCGCGCAACTGATTCATTGAGGCCCAATACACTGGTCGGACCCTTCCTTTTCAGCGAGCGTTCTTCCTATTTCGCAACTGGATAAACCGAATCGTTTTTACACTGGATAGGGCTGCCTCAACTCCCTCTCAACTAACGGCTGTTCTGTTTTAGCTCACAAGGCTGTTTTAGCTCAAGGCTGTTTTAGCTCAAGGCTGTTTTAGCTCAAGGCTGTTTTAGCTCAAGGGCTGTTTTAGCTCAAGGCTGTTTTAGCTCAAGGCTGTTACAGATAAGCGCGGCACCTTACGGCACAAAGCTACCTGACGCTTATCCGCTACTGATGCAGGGGTTATCTAAGCAGACAACTTTGCAAGTATGGCCCGAGCGTGATCGGTATCACGACTAGGGAAACTGCCTGTGGTCCGATCCACAACGTCTCCGAATCGACCCAAGAACTTATCCACGGCCTCATCTGGTTCACCGACGACCGCAAACTTATCAAGGACATCATCCGTAATGAGCGTTCCCATCTCGTCCCACTGGCCCTGTTTAGACAATCGATTGAGTTCGGGTTGGAGTTCGCCAAGGCCCTCTATGCCGAGCACAGGCGCGTAGGCCGGCGTGGATCCATAAAAAGCGATTTGCTTACATACTGCTTGTTTTGTTTGGTTGAACTGCGCTTCGTCCGTACCACTTACAACAAAACCCGGGTAAACCACTTGGAAGTCATCCCGTGAGCGTCCGGCCTTAGCAAGACCCCGCTCAACCGCAGGCAATGTCACCTCACGCAAATATTTCTCTGTCGTAAACGCGTGAATAATCACCCCGTCTGCTACCTCGCCGGCAACCTCGGTCATCATCGGACCGACGGCTGCAAGAAAGACCTTCGGAGCGCCATAGTCGGTGTCTGTCGGAGTAAACATCGGCGTCATCAGCGAGTGTGTATAAAACTCCCCTTCGAATTTGAGTGGGGCGCCCTCGTGCCACGATTGCCAAATCGCTCGCATGGCAAGAATGAACTCTCTCATCCTTGCCGCAGGCTTTGACCACGGCATGCTAAATCGCTTGGTGATATGTGGCCTAATCTGTGAGCCTAGGCCCAAGATAAACCGACCTTTTGAGAAGCTATTGAGATCGTGCCCAATATTGGCCAGATTCATCGGCGTCCTTGAAAACGCCACCGCAATCGAGGTCATCAACTCGATGGATTCCGTTTCCTGCGCTGCCAGCAGCAGAGGAAAAAACGGATCGTGAGCAGTTTCAGCTGTTAAGACACCGTTGTAACCTAACCCCTCTAATCGCTTGGCCTGGCGACCTGACTCGGTCAGATCTCCCATTAGTCCGCCATCTATTCGCATTAGCTTCTCCTAAAATGTAAACGCGTTACCAGTAAAGGCTCCATATGTGGCCTGCGTGTCTTTTGGCGACACACAAGAAATGATGTGGGTCGTGATTCCACCTTCCGCATATTCCCTGATACGGTCTTGGCAAGCGCCAATATCACCAATAATGGCAATGTCATCGACCAACTGATCGCTCAGCGCTCCGGTGGTTTTCTCGCGATCCTTTGCAGCCCAGCCCTCGCGAATCGTTTCAGCCACATCTTCATAACCCGACCATGCTAAGAACGCGTTGTAAACGGGGGTCGCGTAGTAAGGCGCGAATGCGCCCCTGATACGATTTCTGGCATCTTCGACATCATCTGTGACAATCACTTGGTGCCGGCAGACTACCTCAACATCCTCTAATTTTTTCCCAGCCCGCTCAGCGCCGATCCGGATGTGGTCCATCATCTTTGGCAAGGCATCACGAGGAAACAAATTCAATATGACGCCGTCGCTATGTTCAGCCGCGGCCTCAAGCATTTTCTCCCGCAATGCGGCCATGTAAATGGGCTGCGCTCCTGCCTCTAGCGGAAGTTGCCGGTATCCACGACTGCTAACCGTCTGGCCGGCAAAATCCGATTTCTCGCCCGCCAACATCGACCTAACCAGCTGAACCGTCTCCTTGACGCGAGTTAACGGTTTCTCAAAGGTCTGACCGTGCCAGTTCTCCATCATGGTCTGGCTTGAGGAGCCAAGTCCAAGAATAAAACGGCCTCCCGACAATTGATGAAGGACATGGGCGGTTGACGCGAGCACTGCAGGCGTTCTTGAAAACACTGGGATAATCGCCGTGCCGATACGGCATCGTGAGGTATTCATTGCCACCGCAGCAGCCGTTGTTAAAGCATCGACACCGGAGCTGTCAGCGAACCAAAGGTCGTCATACCCTTCGCCCTCGGCCCACTTGGCCATCTCGATCGTGGGTTCCACCCCTCGAGGATCCGGTAGAGTGAGCGCCGTTCTTTGCGGAATTGCCATGGTTTGTCCTCCTCATCTGTTCGGTGGGTCCTGATCAGTCCTCCCCTGTCTAGGCAATGTCTAGTCAATGTCTAGGCAAGGCTTCCGTTTAATACTGATCTTGTCTAAAGCTCTTGGTTAAAGCTCTTGTCTAAAGCGCTCGATTAATTTTCCTGTGCTAAATCGAGATTTGAGCCCTTACTTGCATCAGCTCCGAGGCGGCCATTCAGCGCTCCATTTGCCAGGCAGCAGACTGGGCGATTGGCACCTACTGCTCCGAGAAGCGCGCTTAAATGATCTCGCTGCCCGTCAGTCTCTCTTCTTCCATTAATCCGGGCCGGATTAACTGCGCTTTGCTGCTCTTTTTCCGATCGTATCTGCGAGCCGAGGTGTAGGTAGGCTCTGTTAACTCCGGCGCATTCATCGACTTTGATCGCTGGTCATCATCCACAGGCTGGTAGGTCGTTGTTCGCTGCTGCGGTGTTCGACCCGCAGCACGAATCAATGCTTCCATCGCCTCTGGCGTCGTCTCCTGACCGTGACTTGCACCGGCCGCCCGAGTGATCGTCTCATTCATCAGGGTGCCGCCTAAGTCATTGACGCCCGCATTCAGACAAGCCTTCACACCCTCATGACCCAGCTTTGTCCAAGACGCTTGAATATTCTTGATGAGCGGATTCAGCACCAATCTTGAGATCGCGTGAATCAGCAAAGCCTCTCTGAAAGTCGGGCCTTTACGCGCTCCGCCCTTCAAATACATCGGTGCTTCCATGTGAATAAAAGGAAGAATCACAAATTCAGTAAAGCCACCCGTTTCTTCTTGTAGATCCCTAATGCGCAGCAAGTGTCGGGCAACATGTTCATACTGCTCAATGTGACCATACATAATCGTGGCGGTCGTATTGAATCCCACCGAATGCGCGGCGCGCATGACTTCAAGCCATTGCTCAGTATTGATCTTATCGGGGCAGAGCGTGGCTCGAACTTCGTCATCGAGAATTTCAGCCGCGGTGCCCGGTAGTGTGCCAAGCCCAGCTTCTTTTAGCTCACCGAGATATTCCGTCAACGACTTACCCAGGGTTTTGGCACCCTGCCAAACCTCAAGCGGCGAAAATGCGTGGATGTGCATTTGCGGGACCACTTGCTTAATCGTGTGACAAATATCGAGATAAGTCTGGCCCGTGTACTCGGGATGAATGCCACCTTGCAAACAAACCTCTGTTGCGCCTCGTTCAAAGGCCTCTCGAGTCCGCCGCATGATTTCATCAGGTGATAAATCGTAAGGCCGCCCCCTGAGGTTTTCGCTCATCTTGCCTTTAGAAAATGCGCAAAACTGACATTTGAAGTAGCAAACGTTGGTGTAATTGATGTTGCGATTAACGCAATACGTGACGACATCACCGACTAACTCACGGCGCGCTCGATCCGCTGCTTGATAGATATGTGTTAGCTCATCGCCTCGAGCCTTGAAGAGTCGCACGATATCCGATTCGGAGAGGCGCTCTCCTTTCGTCGCGCGATCGAGGATCGATGAAAGATCACTTGGCGCCGCGCGACTGGGGATATTCGAGACTCGATTGATTTCGCCAGCCGGCGGCTCGAGGACGGCGCCTGCTGACCAGTTCTCTCTACGAACGAATCCCTCTCCGTCGAGCTCGGAGTGAACGAGTGGCTGAATTTCCTTATCGATCCATCGATCAAGATCTTTCAAGTGAGACGGGTAAACGGCAAGACGCTCAACAAGCACTTTACCCTCACGCGCAGTCTCCTCTGCAAGCTCCTGAAGATGCGGCCAAGGCGCCTCGGGATTAACGAAGTCAGGCGTTACGGGAGACACACCACCCCAATCGTTGATCCCCGACGCTATGATTCGATGGAAAACACCAGGGCTCAAATTGGGCGGCGCCTGGATATTCATTTCCGCCCCAAATATCAGCCGAGCTACCGCAATCGTCCAAAGGAGTTCGTCCAAATCGGGCTCAGGCGCATCAACCATCTTGGTGCCGGGCTTAGCACGAAAATTCTGAATAATGAGTTCCTGAAGTTGCCCTTGCTCGCCGCCTGCCTCGCGGAGCGCAAGTAGTGAATCGATTCGCTCTTCACGCGTCTCACCAATGCCAATCAAGATACCGGAGGTAAAAGGCACCCCTAACTCGCCCGCTAACCGGATGGTCTCTAAGCGCTTCGCCGGCACTTTATCCGGCGATCCGTAATGAGGCATCCCCTTCTCGGTTAGTCGATCTGAGGCTGATTCGAGCATGATCCCCATCGAAATAGAGACTTTTCGGAGCGCCGCCATCTCTTCACGGGTCATTAATCCAGGATTGAGATGAGGGAAAAGACCGGTTTCGGTAAACACGAGTTCGGCCATTGCTCGAAGATAATCGAGCGTCGTCTCGTACCCCAATTCTGCCAAACCGTCTCTCGCAGCCTTGTATCGGGCCTCGGGTTTGTCACCCAGCGTGAACAAAATCTCTTTACAGCCTGCTTTCGCCCCTTCTCTTGCAATATCGAGTACTTGCTCAGGCGTCAGATAGGCGGCTTCTAACTTTCTTGGAACTTGAGCAAACGTACAGTAGTGGCACACATCACGGCATAGATGAGTAAGGGGAACAAACACTTTCCTCGAATAGGAAATCGCCGTCGGGTGCGCAATATCGCGAACCTTGGTTGCAATGGGTAGTAACCGATCAAGGTCGGTCACGTGGATTAATTGACGACCATCTTCGTCGGACAATCCTTGTCCTAGAGCGGCATGCTCCAGAATTCGTTCTACGTTATTCACTCTGAATCCTTTTGCCAGGCGTGTAATCGCTCACCTAGCCCGTTTTCCATGACGAATGCTTGAGTATGAGACGCTGTTTCGCCAATTGCTAGTCGCTCATTTAACTCGATGAGATCTTGCGGGGTATCAATATCTAGGCCTAATCCTGGCAATTTTAGCACCTCAGCCTTTAACCCTGCCTCGCTGGCCAAGCTGAGGTGTCGCCGAAAGCTATCCGGGCCGAACGAGAACGTGAGGCCACTCGGCGGTGCAACTGCCAACCCGTTCGTACCCATTAGGTCGGATGCCGGGACAATCCGGATCATCGGTGGCTCCATGCGGCTGTCCAGCACTGCGTCTAGCTCATCGGTAGTCACGAGCGGCACGTCTCCTGGGAGAAACAGCATGCGTTCGGCTCCCTTTCCCGCTAACACCGTCCCAGCGTGCTGAACAGCACCGATGAGGTCCGCCTCTACTGGCTCCTCAATCGTCTCCACATCAAACTCGGCCGCGATATCTCGAACGATGGGATCCCGGCTGATCAAGTGCAAGGAATCAATGTGCTGACACAGCTCCGAGGCAGCGAGCACGTCCCTCAACATCGCTTGCGCAAGCGCACCCCGCTCCATCTCATTTAATATGGACGCTAACCGTTGTTTCACATCTCGAAACTGCTTGATTGGGATGACGGCTGCCGTGCTCACGTTCAGGCAATCTCCCGACAAAATGACAACACGTTCTCTGCCAGCTGACACCGATCTTCTAGTGAATGCATCATGGTGTTAGTGACCAGCACCTTGAGCCCCAACCGTTCTATGTCGCTCGCACTGTGCTCGTCTTGGACGTCTAAGACGAATCCGTCCAATACCTTTGGATAATGATTTACATAGTATTCAGCGACACCGAGCGCTGATTGAGGTAACTGCATTTCTTGCATCATTTTTGCCGCCGGACCCTTGATCGCGAGTCCAGAGACAATCGGAGACACCGCGACGACTGGCGCTTTATGTTCAATCAGCCTTCTGGCCATCTGATCAAGGTCCAAAATTGGGCGGACGGAAACAAACGGATTTGAAGGGCAAATAATCACCCCGTCCAGAGGACTTGGACCACCAAGTAAAGCAGCAGCTTTAGGGTTCAGTGCTGCTTGATCAATGCCCTTAAATCGGACATCTTGGATGGGGGGCTCGCAGCGTTCCCTCACGAAATAGTGCTGAAAAGAAAGCGATTCGCCGGACTGACAGATAATTTCGGTTGCAACAGGATCATTAGACATCGGGAGCACCTCCGTCTTGATCTCGAGCGCTGCGCAGAGTTTTGTTGTGACTTCGGTCAGATTTTGACCAGCTCGCAACCACTCTGACCTTAGGATGTGCGTGGCAAGGTCTCGGTCACCCAGACGAAACCAATCTTCACCGCCAAGTTTTGCTAACGCATCTAGGCATTGCCAGGTCTCATCCTTCTGGCCCCAGCCAACCGCTTGGTTGGACAGTCCAGACAGCGCGTAGATGAGTGAATCTAAATCAGGACAGATGCGAAGGCCAAGATGCTCAAAGTCATCACCTGTGTTGACGAGCACGGTAAGCTGGCCAGTACCGAGCGATCGACTCAGACCCAGCGCCAGCTTGGCTCCACCAACGCCGCCGGATAGCGCAAGGTATCTTTCGAACTCAGCCGTCATGTCTCTCCTTTTGAGTTTCCTCGCAAGATCACTCTATCTGAACATATCCATCTGCTTAGGACGAATCAGTGGCTTCACACCCATCGCTTCCGCCTCTGCATTTTGACGGCCTTCGTATCCTCGAATGAGCACGAGTGGTACTCGCTCTGTCGTCTGGCCCATCACAACGGACGCCCCTGCCGCTAATTCGTCCGCTGCCGCCACCTGCGTTACTTTAAGCTCTGCGCCATAGATGTCCGATTCACCGATGTAATCCTCGAGCGCCGTCACCCCCGCTACGCCAATAGCAAGACCTACCGTGCCCATTCGCCAGGCTCGCCCCACCGAATCGTTGATGATCACGCCCAGTCGGCATTGATACCGGTCCTCCAACGCGACTTTCAAAGCGTGGGCGCTGGCATCTGGATCTTTCGGAAGCAGTAAACACAGCTCTTCCTGGCTAACTCCATCTAGTGCAATGTTGGATTGGTCAATGCCCGCGTTTGCGTGAACGAATCCTAGCTTGTGTTCAACAATCAGCACTCCAGGCCTCGATCGGACCACGTCAACGGATTCGTCAAGAATCAGCTGCACTTTTCGAGCGTCCTTATCCACTGCTTTGCCCAGTGCGATCGCCTCCTCGGAAGGGGTGACCGTATTCAGATCGACGTAGCAATTCTCAGCTTTTGAGACGATCTTCTGAGCGAGGCACAAGATGTCCCCATCTTTGAGTGACAAGCCATTTTGACCGAGCGACTGCTCAATCAACTCAGCCAGGTTGTCTCCAGGCTCGACCATTGGGAAGTTCTGGATCGCTAAAATCTCTAGATTCATACGGTTTTCATCACTGGCTATCGGCTCATCAATAGTGGCACAGCCTCAGAGTGTGGGGCGCTCAGTGCGAGCGCTCGCATGCCCGTCACTCAAACAGTTATTAAATCGTCTACTCTTTTACTGGCTCGCCAGTAATCACGAGTCCTGAGCCCTCTATCTTGTGGTGCCGGTTGATCGTGATCAGCACCGACGTCAGCGCTTCGGCCGCGGCAGCATTAGCAATCGGCCCAGCATGCCATCCTTTCAGGCCAAGCGCCTCGATCAACGTAATGACCGTATCTCGCGCAGCTCGCTTATTCCCTGTCACGAGTACATCACAGGCAATTGCATGATCTTCCTGCAGATGCATCGCGCCCACATTTTGAAAGGCAGAGACCACAAATACTTCTTCACCGAGATAGTTCTGCGCCTGCTGCCCGGCCGATCCTGATTCTGGCAATTGAACCGTGCCTACTTTTGGCGGCATTAGAGGAACTGTGACGTCGATGAGTACTTTTCCGGTCAATGCATGTTTAACCGACTCAAGCGTACTGATCTGATGCGCAAATGGGACGGTTAATACGACCAAATCCGCCTGCTCGGCGGCCGTCGCATTATCAAGTCCGGTCACGTTCAAATCTGAAAACTCAGCCAACAAGTCAGCTGCCGCTTGCTGCCCTTTCTCGAGGGTTCGCGACCCGATCAGAATCTCGTATCCTGCCCTAGACCACTGCCGAGCAAGCCCTCCACCTAGATCACCAGTCCCACCCAAGATGGCAATTTTTCTAATCTCATCCGACATATTTTTTCCTTTCTGTAACAAAGCCCGTGCTTCCAGGGACTAACGGTTTGACAAGACGAACTAGCCTCCTGCGGTTTCGCCTCGATTCAGTCAAGTGCATTCATTGCCCGGTCAACTCGACAGACGTGGTTCCTCTTCCATGCTGATCCGTTCTTCTCCGAGCCTGCTGTTTTACGGTGAACGCGTGGCTGCAGCCTCAAGACCTCGCAGAATACACGAATAGCCAGCCAATTGGATCGATCTGATCGTTATGACATTAGTACGATTGGCGATAGAAGGAGCCCCGCCAGACCGGCCGGTGAGCAATGAGCTAGGGCTGGAGTAGCGGGCCAGAGGGGTGTTGTTTCAGTTAATTTTTAGTAAGGGCTTGTGGTGGCTTTGATCTCTCCGTTTAGGCCGAGGCGCTGCCTGCATCCATCTGAGCATGCACTAGCGTGATACATTGGGAGGCGAATAACATCTGGTTACCTAGCGATACGGGTTTCAATCCCATTCGAAGTAAACCCTTGCGGGTATTCTTCGGCAATTGCAGCTGATCTGTCATTACGACGACTGCGTCCGTTAGCGGCATCTCATCTCTGAGTTCACCACCTTTTGGATCAAGCAAAAATGCCGGCGCATGAGCGACAAGCGCTTTCACCCATCGTTCGAAACTGATTGCTCGAACGAACAAACCGTCGTCAACCTCTACCGATCCCTCTTTGGTTAACCCTGCTCCTGCTGACAATAGCCTAGAGCAAACTTCAAGCAGTGAGGACTCGGTTAGCCCACCTAAATCTCCGAGTTTTGCTCCGTCAAAGGTCAATATGCGGCTGTAGTCGTCGGACAGCTCGAATACCAGATGCAGACGCGTGTCTGCACGATGGCCATTGGCGACAAAGAGCGCATTAACGATCATCGGCGGAATAAATTCGACATGCGCCTCTTGGCCGAGGGAGGCCATAAACCTGTCAGCGCTAACCGGCGTTCTTCTGCATTTGACGACTAGATCAAGCACAACATCGCTTCACTTCAATGAATCATAAAGTGTACTCATGATCACATCTCGATAACATCGGAGGACTGCCTTGACGCTCAAAGAGCGTAAAGGTCAAGGCGCGGTGAGGCCCTGCCCGATTTGCGCTGCCGCTCGTTTGGAGCGATGAGAATCAAACGCCAATACCGATTGAGGCCTGTCGCTAAGTATTGTTCTCATCTGCCCAGGCTTTAATGCGGATCCCCCAACAGGCTGTCTGCTCGTATTGCATCTTGCCGCTATAGCGTTTTGCTTTTATCGCCTCTTGTCTGTCTTGACCCCTGCCCCCCATCAATGACTATGATCAGTCTCTGACGAATTGGCTCGCTCGTGATCGATCAACCTCCGAAATACCAGCTCACCTGGTACAACTTGAGCAACGCCCTATGGATGGGCAGTTTCAGTATCCAGCAATTGCTGGTGACCTGGATTCTCGTTGGCGTTCTAAAGGAGCCTCCAGAGGTCGTCGGTCTCGCGCAACTCTTGATTGGTATTCCGGGACTTGCCTTCATGCTCTGGGGCGGCGTAATGGGCGACCGAGTGGATGGTCGCCGAATTCTTATCCAATCCCACCTATTGAGCGTCATTCCGCCCCTGGTGCTCGCCTTAGGGGTCTATGTGGACCTCCTCGGGTTTTGGCTCCTCATTATCACAGCGCTGGCAACCAACCTCCTGAACAGCATTTCGAATCCTGCGCGCAACACGATCTTGAACCAGATCGCGGGTCAGAAACTTCAAATAGCGATCAGTGTGTCCACCGGCATAGGGTCCATAGCCACAATGGTGGGAACGCGGTTGGCAGGGGAAATCGACCGACTCGGACTCATCAATATC
Organism: Gammaproteobacteria bacterium; assembly: GCA_038131595.1. Lineage (GTDB taxonomy): Bacteria > Pseudomonadota > Gammaproteobacteria > Pseudomonadales > Azotimanducaceae > UBA9926. The sequence goes on along the minus strand of JAYPPR010000008.1, from coordinate 1,888,837 downwards.
CTCATCGTTCAAAGCGTGTTCTTTGCCTTGGGCGCCATCTGTTTACTCGGACTACGCGCTGCAGTCCCTAACGCACCGGAACCTGCAGCGTCATCGGGCAGTCATCAGTCAATTGCCAAGGATTCGATGATCCGCACGATTAGCGATGGACTGGTTTATACCTGGCGATTCAAGCTCGCTAGAGACGTCATCGGCATGAATTTCGTCTCTAGCTTCTTCAATGCGGGTGGCTGGTTTGTAGCGATTCCGTTCATTGTTAGCCGAATCTATGAAGGTGACGCGCTACTACTCGCGAATATTACCGTCGTCTTTTACTTTGGTTCGCTCGTCGCTAACTTTGGACTGGTCCGATTCATGCCGATCAAGTTCTCAGGCCGACTCTATCTCATCATGCAGCTCACTCGACTAGGAGTCCTCGGACTGATATGGATCGAGCCGCCCATTTTCTGGTTTTGGATAGCTGCAGCCTATTGGGGTTTCAACATGGGTGTCACAACCACCATGTCTCGAGTGATCATCCAAGAAATTGCCGAACCCCAGTACCGATCACGACTCATGTCTGTCTTTACCCTCGCACTCATGAGTTCAGTCCCCATCGGGTCAATGGTACTAGGATTTGTCATCGGCCAATTTGGAGAGCTGAATGCCCTGATTCCAGGCATGGTGGTTTCCGTTCTCATTTTTGCTTTTGGCTTTTACCGCTCATCGCTCTGGCAGTACGAGAGCCCTCAGCCATAAAGAGCCCTCAGCCATAAAGAGCCATTGGCTAGGACAAAACTCAACTCGTTGAGACTCCCGCAAACAGTTGAACAGACCCAGTGCCTTACATCCAACACGAGTTGCTAGGGGAAGGCCTCTGAGCGACGATCCATAGCCTTGATCACTGATTAGCCTTGAGGGAGCCAGAGAGCAGGCAAAGATTTTTCAATCGATTACCCTCATCAACGGGCGCTTGGATGTTAGCTGCTCTTCTCTCAGAACCAATCGACGACAAGCACTGGGAAGCTACCGCACCACTCGACGCCGAAAATCTGATTCGTGCCGATCTTCTCTGCTTAGCTTTGTGACGCCTCGATCTTTTTGAAAAGTTTCAACTTTCGCACTCGAACCTTGAGCCAGTGTTTTCTTTACGCAACATTTACATTTGTCCACAGAAACTGTGGATAACTCTGGTGATAAATCATCAGAACGCCAAGAAATCAGTATTCCCAAGACGAAAACAGCGCTGGTCAAATTTTGACCAATAACCAATAAATTAATATTAATCAATGGCTTACAGTGATTATTTTGTAACTCACATCGACGTCGAAAGGTAACTGCGGATCTAGGGGTCAGATGTGCATAACTACTCAAGAAAAAGGTAAAGATTAAAAAAATTCTGCTCAAAATAATCTAGACAAGACCCCATCACAATCAAGAACTGACCCATTCCCGATGAGAAAAAACCCCGCCAATCAAGCAATTAGCTGTCCCGCCTACAGCCTCCCTCGCCACTTAGCCTAGGCAACGCTGAACAAACGGTTAGATTCTTTCATGACCTGACCTAGAAAACTGACGACAAAATACTGCATCGCCTGTCGCTCGTGGACGCAACGTCCAAGGCTCGAGACACCAAAACGCTGCTTCGCCAACGTGATTAACCCCTGATTTTTAGCGACCTAGCCGGATCTGCTGGCGCTATTGTGGAAAGGCTTAACCTAAGCGTTGCGCTTGATGTCACGAAAAGGTCCCGTGTCGGAGCGGATATCCTTCGGCATGCCAAGCACTCGTTCTGAGATGATGTTTTTTTGAATCTCATCGGTGCCGCCGGCAATGGAAATAGCAGGCACCGAGATCAGCGTTTCAGCGATCATCCCGGACTCCGCCGAATCAGGGCCGGCTAGCATGGCGTCAGCACCAGAGATCAACGTGTGTACATGGGCTGCTTGCCTCGCGATAACGCTCGCAGCGAGCTTCCCGATGGAGCCTGCAGGAATCACCTGCTGACTGCCTGCTCGTTGCTCGTCAGCCGCGCGAACCCGCGACAATTCATTGGCTTTAACCAGAGAATGAAGGCGCGCAATCTCTTGACGGATGACAGGATCGTTAATCGCGCCCGTCTCCTTAGCGCGTTTTAGGACAAGATCAGGTCGCCCCTCTCGTTGTGGGTACCAAGTGTAAGGCTCATTGGCAATCAAGATCTCTTGCTCGTATTCCTTATGAACCAGCCCTTCGCCACCGGCCTTCCCCGTTTGACCATGCCTTCGTCTAAATCCTTGTCGCTCATAAGAAAGGGTCGTTGCCGCTACAGCCCAACCGTTGCCCTCACCACCGATAAGATCATGCGCGGGCACATGCGCATCAGTCATGAACACTTCATTAAATGAAGCGTGTCCATTCATTTGCTTGAGCGGCCTGACCTCTACTCCTGGCTGGCGCATATCGATCAAGAAATAACTAATCCCTTGATGCTTGGGAACGTCGAAGTTGGTTCGTGCCAGTAAAATCCCGAAATCGGCGTGATGCGCGCTAGTATTCCAGACCTTCTGCCCGTTAATGCGCCACCCATCACCGTCACGCTCGGCTTTGGTTGATAGTCCAGCCAAATCTGAGCCGCTTCCAGGCTCACTGAACAACTGGCACCAAGCGTGTTCACCGGTCAGGATCGGTCGCAAGTAGCGTCTCTTTTGATCATCACTCCCATGAGCCAGTATGGTCTCTGCAGCCAATCCTCGCGGACCAATCGAAGCCGCCGGAACGACACCTCGTTCACGAAACACCTCAGCAACCACTGATGCTTGTTCTTGATTGAATCCTCTGCCGAACCAATCGGCAGGCCATAGCGGGGCAGCCCATCCCCCATCAAGCAAGCGAGTCCGCCACTCGATCAAGGACAGCGCAGGGTCAAACTCCGTATCGATGAACTCGGACACCGCTCTCCTAATCTCTGCTGAATTCATGAAGCCTCCCTTACGTGATCAAGCATTCTGTCTCGGTGATAAGACGGCGTTCCCATGAATACTTCTGAACTCTTTGCGCGCTTGAACCATAGATGCGTATTGTCTTCCCAGGTAAACCCGATTCCGCCACGGAGTTGGATGGCAGCGCGAGCCACGTTCATATAACTCTCAGAGCCCATTGCTTTGGCCATGCTGGCTAGTTCGGACGCCGGCTCTCCTCGGTCTAAACAAGCGGCCGCCTCATAGACCACTGACTTGGCAAGTTCGAGCTCAAGCAGAAGATCAGCACATCGATGTTTTAGCGCTTGGAAAGAGCCTATCGGTCGCCCGAACTGATACCGCGACTTGGTATAGGCAACAGTGCTATCAAAAAGGGCTTGCGCACCTCCGATCTGCTCGTGAGCAAGCGCAACGCAGAGGTGGTCGAAAAATTTCGTCATTTGCGCAGGCTGAGCAATACCCAGTCGCTCTGCCGGCGTGTTGCTCAGTTCTAGCGTGCTCAGCCTTCGCGTCGCGTCTAACCCTGATCGCGATACCATGGCAAGACCGCTGGGCTTGGTAAGTAATCGATACAACCCAACCCCTCCAGGCCCATCTGCCAAGGCAAAAACAACATCAGCATCTGCTCCGCCAACCAATACTGGGACGCGCCCGTGAAGTCGGTGCATTTCGTCACCTTTAAGAAGCCCCCCGATCCGGGTCTCTTTATCAAGAGAGTCAAGCGCCAGCACACCGACCGACTCCCCTGAGGCAAAGGCAGGCAAATGGCGTGCCTTCGCATCCTCACTGCCAAAAAAGAGCACGGCGTAGCTGGCCATGACCGACGAGCCAAAGTAAGGACCGGTATAGAGGGTTCTGCCCATCTCCTCACAGACAATGCCCAATTCGCGGGCACCAAATCCTGCGCCGCCAAACTCCTCTGGCAAGTGGACACCCATCAACCCGAGTTCTGTCGAGGCTCGTTGCCAGACATCTCTGGCAAAGGGTGCCTCAGCCTCGACGAATGCCCTGACCGTGCTGGCTGGAGACACCTCGTCAAAAAAACGACCGACCGCCTCTTTAAATTGCAGCTGCTCGGCACTCAGCATCGCGCTCATGTTCGCTCCTCAATCCTCATTTCATTACCACGCACGTTATATCGAGCCCCTCATGCCCGCCGTAAAATTTCACGACTCATTGGTCCCCTAGGTTTGCTCATGCGAGAAAGGACGTCATTGGGTGGAATCAACCCCAACGGTTTCGATTCAAATTCCCGCGTTAAAAAATGCCAAGGATCTCCTCGAAAGCAACCATCTGTCCTCCGTTGGCAGAGGAGGGAACGACGATCGGTGTTTTGATGCCTGAGTCAAACCATGCCTCGATGCCATCGCGAACTTCAGTTGCGCTGCCAAACAGTGTGGTATCTGAAAGCCATCGGTCGGTGAGAAAGTGTTGGATACCATCACGATCTCCCCGCTCTAACGCCGCCTCTACTCCTTCCATTTCCTCAACGAAACCCGCCTCTTTCCAGTAGTTTCTGTAGTTAGGCAACATGGCATAAGGGGTGAGCGTTTTACGGTTGACCGCCATAGCTGCTGCTCGGTCTTCATTCACGCAGGTTGGGATCATGTTGCCTATGAAAAAATCTTGGCTTGCTTTTGTTTCATCGGATAGCACGCTCAGCGAAGCTTCCATGTGACTCCTCGCCCCATTGGCAAAAACCATCCCTTGGCCAATTTCCTCAGCCAACCGAATCATCTTCTGCCTCAACGTTGCGAGTACCAGCGGTGGCAGCTCTCCCACCCTTGGGGCCTCATGAAGTCGTTCCACAAATTGCCGCATGTCCGAGAGTGGTTTTCCCGCGGAGATCCCTCTCGATTTCAGTGCTGGAGCATGGCTGACGCCAATGCCGAACTTGAACCGCCCGCCTGAAATTTCGTGGATGAACGCCGCCGTGCTCGCGAAATCGACTTCTTGTCGGAAGTAAATGGGCATGATGCTGGTGCCAAACGTTATCGTATGGGTCACATGAGCCAGCGCCTGACAGAGCGCCAGCGAGTCACCCATACTTGGCGCATAGATACCCGAAAAACCCCGTTTTTCAATCTCAACAGCAAGTTCCAACGTCGTGTTTCTTCTTCCTGGCATTGCCGCCAAACTTAACGCGGGTAGTCTTTCCATCTCTGCTCCTTATTTCATTCATTACTCATCAATGGCGGCCTCCGCCCTCAAGCGAGCTGCCCTCTCATTCAGAAAAAAGTCCTGTTCAATTCAAAGTGCGGCGCATCGAGCGGGCATCGAAAAACCAGAACGCCAACGAAAATCACTGAAAGACGCTTGCGCCTTGACTATAATCTTGGCCTCTAGGAGATACAAACATGGCAAGACGCAAAAAGGGGTTAGCTGCCCAAAAAGGCCTCGTAGCACTGGTCGCACTCGTTTCGGTCGGCGTACTGGGCTACTTCACTTTCATGGTTGTCGATGAGCAATCGAATGCTCAGTTTGAGGAGGGCACACACTTTGAGACGTTAGCCACCCCCAGACGAGTCCGTGGCGATGAGATAGAGGTGATGGAGTTTTTTTCTTATGGCTGTATTCATTGCTTTCGTCTCGAGGACCAGCTTGAGGATTGGCAGGCCACCATCGATGACGGGGTTAAATTCGTTAAACGCCCCCTCATTGGCTCTGACGCGTGGCGCGTTCTTGGCCAACACTTTCATACCCTTGAGTCGCTTGAGGCAAGCCCTGAGTTGCACCGCATCACCTTCAGCGCGATTCACAACGGATTACGCCGTTTTGAGTCGGGTGAGGAACTAGCCGCGTTTATCGAAGACAACAGCGACATCGATGCGCAAACTTACCTTTCTCATTGGAACTCTCCCAGAGTGGCTTCAGAGCTCGCATTGTCCGACCGGCTGAGCCGCCAATCGCAAGTATCTTCAGTACCCACCATTGTTGTTGATGGAAAGTACCGAGTCAGTGTCAATCGTCTAGTCGGACCAACCCGGCTATTTGACGTCACAGATTATCTGGTGAGCGAGACGCGCATGGCAGAGAGTAACGCTGGGTCGTAGTGTTGTCCGGCTCAGCGCAATGGCCTCGAACTGAACGCCCCGGTCATTAATCACTCAACGCCTTCAAACACTGCCGCTACCCCGCAAACCTGGCTATTTTTAATGGCCGGGAGGGCTAGCCAATATGGCAAGTTCCGGAGGGAGAAGTAAGTGTTTGGCTCATTTAGGCGTCGCTTGAATTAAACGCGCCCTCAATGCGCTGAATGGCCCGATGACTGAATAGCTAAGAGCCAAATCGGTAGCGCAGCTTAACCACAAATGCATCAGTCAGTGGCGAGCGGTAACTGTTTTGAAACACGTCACCAAAGTCTTGATCCAACAGCAGCGCGGCTTGATTGGATTGCCGGGTATACACCACGAACAAATCTGATAGCGGCGCCAGTTCCCATCGGTACCGTGCCTGCAAACTGACTTGCGACACGGAAAAATCGATCACGCTCGCGTCGCTCGCCGGATCGCGAGCCAGATCACCCGCGGTATCAGGGATACGATATGCTTCTTGTCCCCGCGCTTTCACACCGACCCATTGAAGAACAACCTTCAACTGCTGCTTGGCTGAAAGGAAATAATCGAGACTGATACCCGGCAAGAGCTGCTCTGCCTCATAGGTTCCCATCAGGTCTCCCCCGCGGTGCAAAAGCCAACCATCGCGGTCCAAATAACTGAGCATTAGGTCAACAGCCAGACGATCATCGGGTCTCCAGGTGGCATACACAGAGTGACTGCCCGAATGCCCACCCAATTCTTCGCCCATGTAGCCCAGACGACCACCAAAGCTAAAATTTTTGCTGCGATTCGACGCCCAGCCGATGCTGGACATGACCCGGGGATCAACTCGGAAAGCCCCATTTCCGAAGCTGTTGAGGTCATCATACGATCCGGCGAGAAAATCGAGCCTGACCACTAACTGCGTGAGATTGTTAAAGACTGTTCGATTTGACAGGAATGCCCCGCCCTGAGTGAAAAGCCCGTCACTGTTTTTTTGTACAAATCCCCTCAAGTCGAACTGATTGTTCCTAGCCCACGAAAGGTTTGACACCGTTCGGGTGTGTGCTGACCTCACCCTAAAGTTGTTGTTCCGCTGGATGTAGCCAAAGTCGCTCACATCAACTTGGTCATCAAAGTACTCGATCCCGAGTCGTTGCGCGACGCCTCGTCTGAAGACGTACTCGAAGTCGATAAACCCACCATAGCCACGCTCAAGACCGTCTTTGTCCGAGGTGAACGCTTGGGCATCGGCTTTAAATTTCCCGTCCTCCGACAAGTAATGTCCGTCGAGACCAAAGGTCAGGGCATCAAACTGCTCATTCAAAACACCCGTTGCTAATAAACCAGCCGCCCGATACGCACCACCAGGCTCGTCCTCCAGAAGCAGACGCGCAGCGCCATATTGGCTCCCATTTCCTGTCACTATTCGATCGCCAAGCGGACCTGAAACCAAAAATTCAGGGTCATCCTCAACTGCAGCTAATACTCCATACCGCAACTGGCCGTTCTGCCCTGTCACTTTTACAGCGCCAAGCAAGTCCGTTGGCTGAATTTCATCTTTTGCACGAATCGATTCGCCCTCGGCTAATTCTGGCAACACGGGCTTACCACCAATGCGGCGCGTATTGACCAACGTGTAAGGAGCGCCTCGATTACCGACTCCCTGGCCACGGGTGTCTGCTCGAGGCGACGCAGTGAAGATCTCTTGCCCCTCAAGGAAGAAGAGCCTTTTTTCAGGGAAAAAGGTTTCGGTTGCGGAAAGATTAATCACCACGTCATCGGACTCTGCGATACCAAAGTCCGGGTTAATGGTGGCGGTAAGTTGCAGGTTAGTCGTGGGGCGCCAGAAAAAATCAGCGCCAGCCCGGTACTGTACATCGTTATCAATCCCATCGGACGTAATGCCCATGGAGGGGAATACCGAATACTGCTGCTTTGGATCGACGTTGCGAACAGTAATTGACTGAAGTGCTGAAATAAACTTTGGGACCGTCGAGGGCAGTGCTGGCCAACCCCAACGCTCATCGAGATAGGCAACGAAGCGAGACATATAGAGCCCGATGCGGCGCTCGCCCTCCACTTTCGGCATTGAGACAATCCCCCAAGGAATAAACATCTCAGCGCTCCAACCATCCTCAAGTGGGGTTGTTGCTCCGCGCCAGGCGCCATCCCAATCGTTGGAGAACTGACGCTCTGGGAGCAGGGTGCCATCCATCTGGGTGTCACCAAGATTAATACCGAACCAATACCCGTATCGCCCTTCACCTGAGGTATCCAAGGTTAAATTGATATTGTCTCGTTTGATTTCTCGGTTATCCCGACTCGATAACCGAGCGATCAATGTCTCCTTCGGCTGCCGCATGAGGATGCCGAGGTAAAGACCTTCATCATTGTAAAAAAGTCGAACCCGCGTTTCGTGACTGGGTTTTACCAACGTATCGGGGTCTGTGACTGAGAACTCATCGTACTCGGGCAGGTTTTGCCAAACCGCATCGTCGAGTCTGCCGTCTATCACGACGGGCGCATCGATTTCACTCACTGAAATCACGTCATCCGGACTGATATCGACGAGCAGTGCGAAAACAGATGGCGTAAACGCGAGCAGCGTGAGGCAAAAAATGTTGCGAATCATGCTTTCTCCAGCCTTGGGAATAGCGCAACCACATTGAACAGTACCGTGGAAACAGCCTTGAGCATTATTTGGTCAACAGCCCTGAGCCTGACTCGGTGAACAGCCCTGAGCCTGACTCAGTAGACAGCCCCAAGTACTCTTTTACTGCCCGCTCTGACACTGCCTTCAACGCAGTCGCTGGCAGACTATCACTGCGAATGGCTGAATACCATGACTCGAACAAGCTAGGGAAAAAGGGGGATCGATTCCTTTTTCCACCCAAGCTTTATTCTGGCGCCGGCCCCGGGAATTGCTCCCGCAACACGCGTTTTAAGACCTTGCCGTTGGCATTTCTTGGAATAACGTCAATGAAAGCTGCCCCTTTCGGCAATTTAAATCTCGCCAGCTTGCCATCACAGTGTTGAAGAACGCTGTCCTCTGTCAGAGACGGCTCTTTGCTCACCACAATTGCAAAGGGTGATTCACCCCATTTCTCACTGGGTTGACCAATCACCGCAGCCTCAACCACTTCCGGGTGCGACATCAGCACGTTTTCGATTTCCGCAGGGTAAACGTTCTCACCGCCAGAAATGATCATGTCTTTGATGCGATCCTGAATGAATACGAAACCATCCTCGTCTACCGTTGCAACATCGCCTGTTCGCAACCATCGGTCTTGCGTAATCGTCTCTGCAGTCGCCTCGGGCCGATGCCAATACTCAAGCATAATGTGACCGCCGCGAACCCAAACCTCTCCCTGCTCTCCTGGCTCCACATCATCACCCGTGTCATTAACCACTCGAACTTCGGTATGGAAAAACGCCTTGCCCGTAGAGCCTACTTTCTTCAGCGCGTTATCAGCACCGATTACGCACGCAGGGACCACACGATTCTGTAAGGCCATATATTTGATGGATTTCTATGTCCATGCCAGCGTACTGCTCAATCAAACTCACAGGGACCGGCGCAGCGCCAGACTGTATCCATCGCAGTTGATCCGCATGGATTTGCTCCGATGGTACTTGAACCATGAAATTGAGCATTGCAGGAACCAGTAACGTGGTCGTGACAGCTTCCTCTTCGATCAAACTCCACGCGCGCACCGGATCAAATTCGCGCATGACAATACTAGTGACGCCGCGATAAACATTCAGCGCTACCGGCGTTAAGGCGCCAACATGGAAAAGCGGCAGGGCTACCAGATATCGGTCGCCGTCTCGTAAATCACAGCTCGCTTCAAACGTTAAGATTGCCCAGAACACGGTAGCGTGACTGTGAACAACCCCTTTCGGCAACCCAGTTGTGCCAGACGTATACATAATGAACAGCAAATCGTCCCCAATGGCGCCAAGGGTAGGCTCGGAGGCAGATGCCGAATCGCGAACCGCGTCATAGTGTTGAGCAAAAGATAGTACGCTCGCAGCATCTCCTGCTTCTATCCAACGGACCACATCAGTCTTGTCCCCCCGAGATTGCAAATCACTGACAACGCTATGGAATTCGCTGCCGTAAATCATTGTCTCAGCGCCACTGTCTTTAATAATGAATTCAAGTTCGTCGGCCACCAAGCGCCAGTTAAGCGGCACGACCACGCCGCCCATCTTTGCCACGGCCAAAAATGATTCAACAAACTCGACGCTGTTCATCAAACACAGCGCGACACGATCTCCGGGATTAACGCCCTCGCTCACCAGAGCATTTGCCAATTGGTTGACCCGGTCATTCAGTTGATGAAAAGAGAGCCTTAATCCCGTCGAAGTGTCGACGTATGCTTCCCGATCGGGGCTAACAGCGGCTCGACGGGCTAAAAAATCACCAACATTCACGTTCATACCTGAGTCCTTATTCGCGTTTTTTGTTCAATCCCGCTTATTTCTACCAACCCTACTTTGTATCTGCTGATCACTCGCCAAAGCAGAAATTGTCCGTCCTATCTTAGTCTCTTGAAAAACTCTTTCCCCGGCTATGCGTCATTTGCACGGGATTGTTAGTGACCGCGCCAGAGTTTTGCTCGCTGACCAATTCCCGGTTAACGAGATCGATGCTAGAACCTGCACCGCAAGCAATCTACCGATACGCGTCTGGGGAATCTATCGGCCAGCCGACCTACTCCGTACACAAGAGACAACAAGGCTGACCGAATCAACGAACCCGCAAGTTAGCTCGAGGAGGAGGGCTCAATGCTCCGTGAGACCAACTCTTTCATAATCTCACTGGTACCACCATAAATGCGTTGAATTCTCGCATCAACATAGGCTCTCGAAATCGGATACTCGCTCATGTATCCGTAACCACCGAAAAGCTGGAGGCACTGATCAACGACTCGTCCTTGCATTTCACTCGATGCCAATTTCAGCATCGATGCCTCGGCGCTTGTTAACTCACCGTCGATAAATTTCTGCGTGTATTTTTCTGCCAGGGCTCGGTTCAATTCAAGCTCGGTTTTCATCTCTGCTAGCTTGTACCGCGTGTTTTGAAACGAGGCGATGGTTGATCCGAACGCTTTGCGCTCATGAACATAATCTACAGCCAAATCGAATGCACCTTGCGCTGCGCCAACGCAGCCTACCCCTAGAATAAGACGCTCTCGGGGTAACTCATTCATCATGTTGTAAAAGCCTTTGCCCTCGCCGCCCAAGATGTCCGCTGCCGAGACCCTTAAGTCTTCGAAAAACAGTTCAGAAGTATCCCCACTGTGGAGACCCATCTTTTCGAGATTTCGACCACGATTAAAGCCAGGCTTCGAGGTATCCACGGTGAACAAGGTAATCCCTTTGGCACCCAGATTTGGGTCTGTCTTCGTTGCGAGCACCAGGACGTCACAATGCTGGCCGTTAGTAATGAAGGTTTTTTGACCGTTGATGCAGTAATCATCGCCATCCTTGATGGCGGCAGTGCGAATCCCTTGGAGATCACTGCCTGCACCAGGCTCGCTCATGCCAATGGCACCAACCGCCTCGCCAGAAACCATTTTGGGCAACCAGGTTTGTCGTTGCTCTTCGGTGCCCAAATTTAGGATGTAGGGCGCAACAATGTCCGAGTGCACTGATAGCCCACTTGCAAGCGCACCAAAGCCCGCACGAGAGACTTCATCGACAATGGCAGCACTGAGCTCAAAGGAGACACCGTAGCCACCGTAAGTTTCAGGCATATCAACGCACAGGAAACCCTCCTCACCCAGTCGATTCCAAAGTGAGCGAGGCCAAATTCCAGACGACTCCCAATCGTCATAATGAGGAGCAACTTCCTCCTTCAAAAACCGTCGGAGATTATCTAAGAACAACTCCCGTTGTTGTGTGTCTAGTTGATTTCTAACGCTGGCTTCCACGAGCACTGACCTTTTCATCTGATATACCGGAACCACATTATAAGTTCTCACCGTTGGACGGTATAGGAGCCAACGGTCCAAATACTGCCAATTTCAAATCCTTTGTGCGTGAGCCGAAAGCAATCCCAAAGCAATCAATATTGGTCAGAGAACGATTAACGATCTGCGTCACGCAAGGCTTAACCGAAGATGACATTGGCCTGAAATGCCCGAGTGGGTGTAACCGTGATCCCAAAATTTTGAATCGCCCTCCGGCACCTATCCAGGCAAGCGGAGCACTTTGTGATTACCCGACTGCGTGCTCTACACTCATAGCATTTCCACTTGCCGATCGATGGCCACCCAACAAAGGCGCTTCGATCTCACATCGGAAATGCATCAATCCTGATTTGGGTCTGACTATTCCTATGCGTGATGGGTTGCGCTAAATTTGAATCGATTCAATAATTTTCTAAATGCTGCGAATTGAAATCCAAGGTCGGTTGGCCAAAATCCCATGACATCCAACATTGTCAATCAAGCAGGAATCGAGGTACTGACCCCAGCAACTGGTGCGCAGTTAGTTCGCGCGAGCGGCACGAACTTTCTAATCGGCCAGCCCCCGGAGGTATTAAAGGGACTGCTCCGGGCCCAGATTGACCAAATACATGCATTAGTCCTCACCGACTCAAGGGCTAGCGATGGGTCACTTCTGCACAATGTCGAGTTTATGCTCTACCACTTCCTCTTCGTGTCCGAGGGCCTGAAACGCGGCGAAAAGTTAGCACTCATTGGTCCCTCCCCGCTCATCGCAGATATCAAGCGTCTGCTTAAGATTACCCTTCTTGGTCCTGATCCCGAGCAACTCGAGGCCTGGCAAACGGAATCGATTCAGGCGGCCGAGTGGCTCGACGTTTCTATCGCCACTGCTTTGAAAGACCAAGATGGCAAACCATTAACCGTTGACGACCTTGTCAGCAGTCATCCCTTCGAGGCAAATCAAGTAGCGTTTAACGGCGTAACGATCAGTCACATCGATCGCGACAGTTATCGCTTTTATGCAGATGAGCAAGCGAGAGAGGTCATCATCGATGCTGACTCAATCACACCTGCTTACCCGCTGCATCTGGACTATCTTGCAGGTCGACTTAACAAGTTCTCTGTTGAGGTGTTAGGAGGCGCTTCAGGATTTTCGCCAAACGAGCCATGCACGGGTCTCGCACTCTGTCATAACGGGGATTATGTATTGATTGACTCGATCCCCTTCCTGGACGTGCATTTAAGAGCGCGAGGCATTGCCAAAAGCCAGATTTCTGCCTGTTTTTTAACCCACATTCATGATGACCATTGCTCAATGCTGCCTTTAATGATCTCGCCGCACCGGGTAGAGATCATCACCGCCACAGAAATATTCAACATGGCAATGGAAAAACTCGCGCTCAGCCTTGGCTGGGAAGAGTCGGCGGTACGCGAGCACTTCATTCATTTGCCAATTGACCCTAGCTCACCCATCAACTACTACGGCATGCTGATAGAGCCCCACTACACTGTGCACAGCATTCCGACCATGGGCGCAACATTTACCTCCAACATCGAAGGAACCGACAAACGCATTTGCATCGTTGGAGACAATCATTCGCTCGCAGCAATCGAATCCCTTACCGAAAGCGGTGAGGTCCAGCCGCGAACAAGGGATCGAATCGCAGCGCTTTACCGAGAACCTTTCAATTTGCTCATTGCAGACGGCGGCGCAGGCGTTCTGCACGGCAATCCTGCTGAATTTGTCGACGCGCCCTCCGAGCGGGTAGTGTTCGTTCATGTAGACGAACTCCCCGAGTCCTTTCGGGCAACGTTCTCAGTCGCGAGCGCGGGCAAAAGTTATTCTGTTATCCCGGGCGACGACAGTCTTTATTTGTCCCTCATTCACCATTACTTGAATCAATGGATGGGAGATTCGGTTCCCGACAAATGGATTCGCAGCCTCATCGCGGGAGCCAAGCTCGAGCACTACAACCGGGATGATGTCATCCTTGTGCAAGGAGACGCGAGTAACAACAAGGTCTATCTGCTCCTGACAGGATATTGCGATGTTGTCCATCAATCAGACGACCAGTGGCGCACTATTGCCGAACTGCAAGCAGGCGACTTGATGGGCGAAATGGCGGCGATTACTCAAGTGGCTGAGCGCAATGCCAGTGTGATTGCCTCTACGCCAGTCACCATCGCAGCATTCTCGGACGAGATCTTTAGCTCGCTCAATAGTGACTCCGCCTTTAAGGATGGATTACTGAAACGCTGGCAAATTCGTCCTCTCTTGAACTCTCTACCCTATTTCTCATCCCTCACCTCAGTAGTGATTGAAAAACTTAGCCGCCTTGCGAATGTGCGTTTACTCCCGGTAGGCGAGCCACTGACTAATCTTGAATCCACCTGGTGGATATTGATTGAGGGCGAGGTTACCGTGAATAACCTGGTCGTTGACCACGGCAGCTGGGGTTGGCGCCCTTTTGAACCAAACACCAACGAAACTGTCATTTGCCATCGTGACGCGAGGTTTATCTGCTTCGACAGAGACGCTTTGGAGGCACTGAGACTAGAGACGCCACAACTAAACTACGCTTTGCGTATGGCATTCTCAAATGGAACCTGACACTAGCTGGTACCGAGCCTTGATGAAGACCGGTCACCAATGGCCAGAAGACAGCTTCATGATGACCTGAGGGAAGCCATTTGCCCTCAGACATTCCCATGCAGTCGGCAAACCCTATCGTCATCAGTCATGAGACACCTTCAAGGACTGGACACAATCGCTAGGAGCATGCAGTAGTTGTTATCCGCGAACCAATCTGGCGTAATCAAATGCGATCACTGGAGGGCAATCGATGAGCGAATTCAAAGACAAGGTCGTTGTAGTTACAGGCGCTGGTGGCGGGCTTGGGCGCGCTCACGCGCTCGAATTCGCAAAGCGGGGCGCGAAAGTCGTTGTCAATGACCTGGGCGGCTCCGCGGATGGAGTTGGCGCGAGTGATATGGCGGATCAAGTGGTTCAAGAAATCCGAGAACAGGGTGGGATAGCCATTGCCAATAAAGCTTCAGTTTCCGACCGAGCAGGCGCCAAAAGCATCGTCGATGACGCTGTCGCAGAATTCGGAACCATTGACATCCTGGTCAATAACGCTGGCATTTTGAGGGACAAGACCTTCAAAAAAATGGATTTGGACGATTGGGACATTGTCATCAATGTTCACTTGAACGGCACGGCTTATGTCACGCATGCCGCTTGGCCCATCATGTATGAAAAAAATTACGGCCGTATCGTACTCACCAGTTCAACCTCAGGCATCTTCGGCAACTTTGGCCAAGCCAACTACGGCGCTGCGAAAATGGGAATGGTGGGAATGATGAATGTCCTGGCGCTCGAGGGTGCGTCAAAAAATGTTCGAGTGAATACGCTCGCACCTGCCGCGGCTACCCGATTGACGAACACGATTCCGGGACGAGACGAGGATCTCTCGAGCCCTGACCCCGCTCGGGCCCCAGATTTGGTGACTCCTGCGGTCCTCTATATGTGTGCTGAAGACGCACCCAATGGGAAAATCATCCAAGCAGGCAACGGCCGATTCAGTGCGGCCGCAGTCTTTAGTAATGATGGTGTCAATCAGGGCGCGAATGCCTCCTATGAATCTTTCTTGGACGACCAGGAAATCATCATGGACCTAAGCACTGCCGAGGAAGGCTGGGCGTTTAGACGCAAACAAAAAAAGTCCTCTTAAACGCATGACGCGTTAGGCGCGAGACGATCCACCAGAATATAAGGCAGGCAATCAGCGGTGGATCAGCTCGGCCGCATTGCGCTTCCCCTAGACCTCCAATTCCTAGCGTCCGGGTAGGAATTGACTCATATCTAGCACTCGATCAATCGATGCAATTTGATCGGTCTCGTCATGGCTGACATAGACGATCGCTGTTTCCTCTTGCTCTATCAACTGCTCGATAAACGCCAATACCAAGACTCGATTCTTACTATCTAGCCCCAAACAAGGCTCATCGAGCAGCAGAAGTGGTGGACTCTTGATCATCGATCGCGCAATGAGGACCAAGCGTTGAGCACCAAAGGACAGCTTGGAGAAAGGCGCCTGCTTGAGATGAGTGAGGCCTAATCGTTCAAGCCAAATCGACGCGTGAGCTCGCTCAGATTCGGTGGCCTTCTGATACAAACCGATCGAGTCATAAAAACCTGAGAGCAATGTGCGCTCAACCGATGTCGACATCCGGTGCGCCACTTGAATCGAAGAGGATACGACCCCTATGTAACGCTTCACATCCCAGATACTCTCGCCAGAGCCCCGCTTGAAACCAAAGACTCTCACATCGTTGACGTAGCACTGGGGATGATCGCCAGTAATCAGCTGTAAAAGCGACGTCTTTCCTGCACCATTTGGACCAGTAACCTGCCAATGCTCATTGGGGCGAATGGCCCAATTGAGGTTTTCAAAAACAGCTTGCCCGCCGTAAGCGATCGTTACGTCCTTTAACTCAACCAGCGTCGACAGCGATACTCGGTCCCGCTCAGCCCATATGGGAATCGCCCCCGGCTGGGCGGCCAAATGCTTGATATGCGCAAGCCATTCAACGCCGTCTTCATTGCCGATGGCGCTCGTCTCCTCAACTTGACCTCGCGCCATGATCATTAACTGATTGACGCCACAAGGAAGACTTTCGGGCTTGTTGGTCGCCAAAATCAGTGTTCGGCCTCCGAGAAGTGAATCGAATTGATCCATCATCCAAGCAAGAGACTCAGCATCCAAACCTTGAAAGGGCTCATCCAGGATCAATGTGTCGGCTGTGGACGCCAGCGCCCTGGCGAGCAGTAATTTTCGTGTCTCGCCCGTGGAAAGGGAGCGGAACGCTTTATCGAGCACACCACCCAGACTGAGCCCGTCCACCAGCTGCTCGAGACGCGCGTCATCTTGGTCTATCTGATGAAGTATTGAGGCTGCCTTGGTGCCATCAACCACTTGGCCGGATAAATCGCCTTGCTCGAGCGCAATTTCTTCCTCAATCAATGCGTTTTGGAAGCCACTTGATACCACCGCACATTGACTAGGGACCGCTCGGTCACCAGAAACGCAATCACCCATCCCTGATAGGGCTGAGAGCAAGGCAGACTTTCCAGCGCCATTCTCGCCAAGCACCAACCACCGATCACCGGGTTCGATAGACCAGGTAATCGGTCCTAATGAGAAGGAATAGGACAGGCGGATAGTGGCCTCACTAAGACCAAATGCCGCCTCATGATTGATCATCGGTTGATTAGATTGCTCGCTTCATGGCGGTCATGTAACCACGCAGAACTCGGCCAATATCCTCAACCGGATGGTTTCGAATTTCTTCATTCACTTGGATCAGCGTTTGATTGTCGACTCCTTGGTCATTAAGCCCAAGCCCGTGACCAATCACGTCAGCGTCAATGCCTTCCATGAACGACTGCAGCAGAGGCAGGCAAGCATGGTTGTAAAGATAGCAGCCATACTCAGCGGTGTCAGAAATCGTACTGTTCATTTCGTACAGCTTCTTTCGAGCGATGGTGTTCGCGATTAATGGCACCTCATGGAGACTCTCATAATACGCTGATTCAGCCTTGATCCCAGCAGCGGTCATCGTCTCAAACGCGAGTTCAACCCCCGCTTTCACCATGGCCACCATCAAAATGCCAAGATCAAAATAAGCCTGCTCGGAGATATCTGCCTGCTCGTTCGCGTCAGTGGTTTCGAAAGCAGTCTCACCTGTTTCTTGTCGCCACCCTAGCAGCTTGGCGTCATCATCTGCCCAGTCATCCATCATCCCGCTGCTGAACGCACCGGTCATGATGTCATCCATATGCTTCTCGTACAGCGGGCGCATCAAGTCTTTCAGCGTTTCTGCAAGCTCGAACGCACGTATTTTTCCTGGGTTTGAAAGACGGTCCATCATATTGGTGATGCCCCCGTGCTTTAATGCCTCGGTCACTGTCTCCCAACCATATTGAATCAGTTTTGCAGCAAATCCAGCATCGACACCCTTTTCGATCATCTTGTCGAAACATAGCAGCGAGCCAGTCTGCAGCATTCCGCACAAAATGGTTTGTTCGCCCATCAGGTCGGATTTCACCTCGGCTACAAATGACGACCTTAAGACGCCTGCTCGATCGCCGCCTGTTCCCGCGGCATACGCTTTAGCGATCGCCAAACCATCGCCGTTGGGGTCATTTTCAGGATGCACTGCAATAAGCGTGGGCACACCGAACCCTCGCTTGTACTCTTCGCGAACTTCGGTTCCGGGACACTTGGGGGCCACCATAATCACCGTAATATCGGGGCGAATCACTTGGCCTTCTTCGACAATGTTGAACCCGTGCGAGTAGGCGAGGCAGGCGCCTTGCTTCATTAACGGCTCAATTTCTTTAACGACGTGACTATGCTGTTTGTCAGGCGTCAGGTTGAGAACCAGGTCGGCAGAGGGGATAAGCTCGTCATAGGTGCCAACGTTAAATCCATTATCGACCGCGTTGACATAGGAGGCGCGCTTTTCGTCGATCGCGCTTTGTCTCAGAGTAAAGGAGACGTCAAGCCCACTGTCGCGCATGTTGAGGCCCTGATTCAGCCCCTGGGATCCACACCCCACGATGACGACTTTTTTCCCACGCAGATAATCGACCCCATCAGCGAACTCCTTCGGATCCATGAAGTCACAGGTCCCAAGTTGCGCGAGCTGCTCCCGGAGCGACAAAGAGTTGAAATAGTTGGCCATGCCCGTCCCCATATCGACAAAGGCGCTAACTCTAAGGGAAATCGATGCATAGGTAAATTATTGAGCCCGTTCCACCCTGCATTGTTGCGGTGTTTCGCGTTAATACTCAGGCGGGCGAGGGCCCTAGCTCATCCTGAGATATAGCGACGAAGGGGCTCCCCCTCGATGGTAATCCGGTGCATTTCCCTGCGGTGGCCTTGATAGTCGTTCTGAGCAAAGTGCCATGTAGCGCGATTGTCCCAAAACGCAATGGATCCCGGCTTCCATTCGAATTTCTCAACGAACGGGTCTCTTATCATTTCGCCATACAACCGATCGAGCATTGCAGCCGACTCCGATTCGGATAGTTCATTAATTCGAACGGTGAATCCTGGATTGATATAGAGGGTCGCGCGCCCGCTCAATGGATGCGAAATCACGACCGGATGCACTGGGTCAGGGAGTTCATCCGCCTGATCAGTTCCCTTTAGTCTCCCCGTCTGATGTTGAGCCTGAGCGTACGGGGACGTGCTACCAAATACATGCTTCCCTGAGTGCGTTGCAGTTAGCTTTATAAGTGAGTTTTTCAGCGGAGGGTCAAGTCGATCAAAAGCATCGGCAGCACTCACAAACCACGTATCCCCACCCTCTGGCGGGAGTTCTCGTGCTGCCAGTATGGAGCCCAGCGCAGGCACCTCATCATAGGAATGGTCAGTGTGCCATCCGCCACCGATGTTCTGCTGCTGGTCGGGCTCCTTTTCGACCAAGGCAATCTCAGGATGCTCGCTGTGGGCCTTAAAGAAACGGTTGATATTGATATCACCCCAGCGCTTAGCAAATGCAATGTGATCTAACTCATCAAGGTTCTGATCACGGAAAAAGAGAAGGCCGTGCCGGAAAAATGCTGTCTGAATGGCGTGGAATTGCTCACCAGTCAGCTGCCTTAGATCGACTCCTGACACCTCTGCGCCAACGTTTTTGCAGGTAACAATGTTCATCTCTACCTCTCTGTCACAGCGAACACCAACTCACAGGGAATACCAACCCACAGGGAACACCAACTCACAACGAACGCCGACTCACCCTGAGCACCAACGCAGTCAGGATCAAAGGCAATGATCCTCGGCTTTCATTGCTTGACTGCACACTGCCACTTCCAGCCTCAACGATCTTAAGTATCAAGCAGTGTCAGCACCTTGGCCAACTGATCAAGTCGATTGACGCGAATCATCTGATGAAGCTCATCGATATAATCTTGGCCTCGCTCCGAATAGCTACCCAGACCATCCAAGACCGAAGCCCCTGTCACTGGAGAACCAGCTCCCAGGGTAGCTGCACGAAGCGCTCGCAGCGATTCATACGCTGGGTGCGAGTTGAGCGTCAGCGCGTAGTATCTGAGCCCATCTGCCACCGTCTCAAATTGAGCAACTTGATGGCGAGTGCCCGCCGCCGCAGCAAGCGGCCTCACTCCGCAGTCCTCCGTAAAACACCACAGACCAAAGTAATTATTCTGCTCTCGAGCGAACCTCGAAGTGCCCCAGGCTGATTCATTGGCTGCTTGTGCCAACACTAAATCGACCGGAATCATCGCAATCCGCGCTTTCAACGCTAAACAGCGCTCCTCGCTAGTCATTTCATCACGCCCAGGCACGCGATACTTCACTGCCAGCCGCGCTATCTGCGCAGCATCCCCTTGCCTTTCTCTAAAAGGAACTGCTCCCAGCCCGCACGTTAACGCCGATCGTTCGCGCAGAATCTCCTGATTCACCATCACAACCTGGGGGGTAAGATATTCGAAAAAACGCTGCTTTTTATCTTGAACCAAAGTGAACTGCCTAAAGTCAGGGCGAGTCTGTTGGGGTTCGAGCGCTGCAGCAACCAAAAGCTGGTAAGAGACGCTGCCATTGCGATGATGATCATCATCACGATTCGATCGTGGATGCTCTGCATGAACGCTCCTGTTTTATGTCAATGATTTACATCAACGTTTTAGATCAATGTTTTAGATCAATGTTTTCCATCATGGGATGATCAACTTCTTTTGAATCACCATTTCGCGACGGCCTAACGCACTGCGCTATCACTAGGCGATTCGTCCTCAACTGATCTGGACATCACCGCCTGCCTCTCGCCTAGTGCCGCAGTGATGGCAGCATGGCGCTTCCGATCAATTCGATAAAAGAGGTAGCACAGCACTCCAATCGTCGAAAAGACCGAGGTCGCAGGCCCAGCAATCAGCCCAAGCTGCCAGACGATGTCAGACTCGACTTCACCCATTTTGGCGCCTCTCGGAAACTGAATAAAGTCGAGCAGGAAGCCGCCTAAAACGATGCCAAGCGAAGAATTCACTTTGACCGCAAATCCACGGACGGCAAAGATCACCCCTTCTCTTCGATGGCCCGTTTCCAGCTCATGCTCATCGGTGATATCGGCAAACATGGAGTTCACCGTCGCAAAAATCATTGGACCTAAAAACGCGGTTAAAAACCCACTCACCACAAGAACAGCCAACAGGGCATTGCTTCCTCTTTCGGGCAGCCAAGACACATCCACGAGCGCGAGCACGATCGGGGTATTAATATTGATGATCACGAGCACTGCGGACCCCACGAGCAACCACTTCTTCTCAAACCGGCGAGTGAGCGGCTCAAGGACCACCAATGATGCGAATAATCCGCCGAGCTGCACGAGCGGGATGATCGACAGTTGCTCGGTTGTCATGCCCCAAAAGTGGAATCCCATAAACGGGTTGAAGATACTTTCTACTGCCAAAATAAACGTGCTCAACATCAACCCAAAAAAAATAGCTTTGAATGAGCGATTACTAAACGCAGCGCTAAATTCACGAATTACTTGCTTTGGAGAGACAGACGGCGCAGGCGCATACGATTTCGCTAATAGTCTTGGTAGTTGTGACAGGGTGCCCGCCGCGCAAATCCAGATCGCCGAAACGATAATGACGGCCGAGAATAACGACCAAGCGGCGTAAGCATCGGCGTTTAGCAAGCCAGGGTTAAACGTTTCAGTGGTTGGAAAGAACAACCGGTAGGAAAGCGGTACGAACAAGGCGCCGCCCAAAAAGCCGAAGAATGTACTTGCCGCATACAGAGCCGATCGTTCCTGATAACCCTCAGCCAGCTCAGCACCGAGCGCCAAATGGGGAATATGGTAAAACGTCAGCGACAATCTGACGGCTACAGCAAACAATAACAGCCAGCAGAAGTAAGCGATATCAGTCAGCCCCTCTGGCGGGTTAAACAAGAGGTAAAAGCAGAGCGCCATAGGTACTGCGGCAAGTGCCATCAGCGGGTGTCTTCGCCCGTATCGAGTTCTCAACTTGTCTGAGTAACTACCAACTAGCGGGTCACTGATCGCATCAACCACCAGAGCCATAGCAAGGGCGAGGCCAGTCAAGGACGCAGAGACTCCCAGCACTTGGTTGTAAAAAAACAGCAGGAAGACATTAAAGCCTTGATTTTTGACGGCTTCGGCAAGCTGGCCAATGCCAAACGCCAAACGAACGGGTAAAGATAGTGTCGACATAGATGAATACTGACTGACGGCTGGTTTCTCTCGCGTTTTGTTCTGCGGGCGCCCCGATTACGGGGACTCGCACTAATTTATCCACTCCGCTCGCGGGCGTCATACGGCCATTTCATTCAGCGACCGCTCACTGCCCACAGCAGGCATGCCGTATATCGACCTAGATCCGGCGCGCCGTTAGGACGCTTCCTGCAGGCTCCGCCTCTCTGGTAAGCCGTCTTCACGCCTGACAGGAAACATGCACCGTTTGATCGGCCCGCACCGAACACCGCTTCTTCTATGCATTTATCTATACACTTAGACAGCGATGAGCCCAGTGCCGATTGCGAGCAAAACTATCAGTGCCAATGGCAAAACGTAACGGAGGAGGAGTCCCCATATCGCAAAGGTAACGGTGGACGTGACGCCGATCGACTCGGGGCTAAGTTGGTGCATGAGCTTCCAGCCCACAAAGCCAGCTACCATCACACCGCCCAACGGCAACATAATTTGATTCGACAAAAAGTCGAGTCTGTCATTCAGAGCTTGACCCGCAAGCTGCCACTCTCCGAACCAATAGATGTTCATAATGGAAAAAAGCAGCAATACCGCCGACCATTGTATGGCTGCGGCCCCTCTTCTCCCGCTTATTTGCCGTGCACGCGCCACGACCAGCGGCTCGATAAAACCAACAATGGACGAAATGGCGGCCAGCGCCAGCAGCGTAAAGAATGCGGTGGCAATCAGCACGCCTCCCGACATTTGCCCAAATGCCACCGGAAGCACCTGAAAGATCAGGCCCACCCCGCCTGCTGGGTCGAGGTCGAAACGAAAGACCAGCGGAAAAATCACCAAACCTGCCAGTAGGGCGACAAGCGTATCTGCAATCACAACCAGCAAGCTGATCCGAAATATCGACTGCTGCTTGGGCAAATAAGCCCCATAAATCCACATGCCCGCCATCGCGACGCCGATCGAGAAAAAGGCCTGGCCAACAGCGGCAAGACCCGTTGCCGCATCTATCTTCGAAAAGTCGGGTTTAAGCAAATAATTGAGCGCCGCATCAAAACCAGGGTGGCTAGCGTTATACAGCGCAAGACCGATCAAAAGGAGTAACAACAAAGGGATCATGATCGTGACGGCGCGCTCAATCCCTGATTTCACGCCACCAAAAATAATGACCAACGCGACCCCTAGCACCAGTGCGACTCCGAGCGATTGTCGAAGCGAGTCATCGGCCATCGCGGCAAAAGCGCGGTTCGATTCCGCGGCAGTGAGCCCCGTGAAGGACCCGGTCAAGGCCTCCCAGCCATACAGAAGCACCCACCCTGCAACCGTAGCGTAGGTCACCATGATCAAAAAAGCGGTTGCTAGCATCCAGATGCCCATAAGATGCCAGGCTCGTCCGAGGGAGAGTCGCTGCGTAAGATGTCTCATGGATTGCCAGGGCTCGTCTTGGCCTTGTTGTCCTAGCACTAGCTCAGCAATCAATATGGGTAGCGCGATCAGCGCCGCACAAATCAAATAAATGAAAAGAAAAGCGCCACCGCCGTTTTCTCCCGTCATATAGGGGAATCGCCAAATATTACCCAGTCCAACTGCGAACCCCACCGCAGCCATGAGAAAGCCATAACCCGAGTTGAACGACTCTGATCGCATAGCTCATCCTTTCCCTTCCCTCATCTTGAGCTTACCTCACCCTTTACACCAAAGCTCGCGTTCAAAACCCCGCCAATGTGATCCGAAGCTAGTAAACTTACTGGGTGCTTAGGATCGATTCTCCGATCTTGAACTTCCGGACTACCGTACCCATAGTGTGCTTTGAAGGGAGACTATTATGCAGCGCGTTTTATTATTTTTAGCGACCAACTTTGCCATTCTGATCGTCTTGAGCATTGCCATGCAGGTGCTTGGCATCGATGACATGCTTGCGGCGTCCAATGCGGGCTTTAATACCGAGGGAATCCTCGCCTTCTCTGCTCTATTCGGGTTTGGTGGCGCCTTTTTATCGCTGGCGATTTCCAAATTCATGGCCAAACGCACCATGGGTGTGCGGATCATCGAACAGCCCAGCAACGACACAGAGCGTTGGATTAAAAGTACCGTCGAGCGCTTCGCGAACCAATCCAATATTGGCATGCCCGAAGTTGGTATTTTCGATCAGCCCCAGCCCAACGCATTTGCCACCGGCATGTCCAGAAACAATGCCCTAGTTGCCGTCTCAACAGGCCTTTTACACCACATGGACAGAGATGAGGTGGAAGCGGTCATCGGTCACGAGATCGCTCATGTCGCCAATGGCGATATGATCACCATGGGTCTGCTTCAGGGGGTCCTCAATACTTTTGTTATTTTCCTCTCAAGATTAGGCGGTTTCATTGTTGATCGCGTCATCTTGAAGAATCAGCGCGGCCATGGAGTCGGCTATTTCATCACCACGATCGTCTTTCAAATCCTGCTATCTATTCTGGCCTCAATCATCACCATGTGGTTCTCAAGACGACGCGAATTTCGCGCCGATGAGGGCGGCGCACAGCTCGCTGGCAAATCCAAAATGATTAGGGCGCTAAAACGCCTCTCGCAAGTGTCTGAACCTCAGGATCTCGAAGGCGAATTCGCGGCCTTCGGCATCTCGGGTCGCCAAACCGGGTTGAGCGCGCTTTTTCTTAGTCACCCTCCCCTTGAGCAGCGCATCCGGCACCTAGAATCGCAGCAGATTCTCTAGCAAAAGCTTCAGCAGGCGCTCCCTTAATAGAACTGGCTCGGCCCATCAACGAACGCCACAGGTTCCATTGAAGGGCCACACTGCTTTCGGTAGAGTCGGCGGACACCCCATTCAATTGAAAAGAAGCTGAGGACTGTTCGATGAGCGAGTCAACCGATATCACCGAAATACGCACCGCTGTAAGGCAACTGTGCGCGCAATACGGCGAGGACTATTGGTTAGAACTCGATCGCACTCGAGGCTACCCCACTGAGTTTGTCAGCGAGCTGACCAAATCAGGCTTCCTGACGGTGCTCATTCCAGAAAATTATGGCGGTGCAGGGCTCGGTGTCTACGAAGCGTCCGTCATCATGGAAGAAGTCTGCCGGTCTGGCGCCCACGCAGGTGCTTGCCACGCGCAAATGTACGTCATGGGTTCTGTCCTACGGCACGGTAGTGATGCGCAGAAGCAAAAGTACCTACCCGCCATAGCAGCCGGTGACCTTCGATTACAAAGTTTCGGGGTTACTGAACCAACAACGGGCACCGATACCACCAGCCTCAAAACCACTGCTCGAAGAGATGGCGACGATTATGTGATCAATGGACAAAAAGTCTGGATTAGCAGGATCGAGCACTCTGACTTGATGGTGCTCCTCGCAAGGACCACCCCAAAGGAGCAAGTCAGCAAGAAAACGGAAGGCCTATCTGCGTTTCTAGTTCACGTCGGTGAGGCGGAAGGAAAGGGCCTTGAGATCAGGCCCATTGAGTCCATGATCAATCATCACAGCTGCGAACTCTTTTTCGATGACCTTCGAATCCCCAAGGAGAACCTCCTGGGTACGGAGGGAGCAGGGTTCAAAGTGATTTTGGACGGAATGAACGCTGAGCGTATTTTGATCGCGGCAGAATGCATCGGTGACGGGCGCTACTTTATTGATAAAGCGAGCCACTACGCGACCGAGCGCGTGGTATTCGATCGACCCATCGGTCAAAACCAAGGGGTACAGTTCCCTATCGCTCGGTGTTATGCCGAGGTGGAGGCCGCTTGGCTCATGGTTGAGAAAGCCGCGCGAATGTTTGACGCAGGAGAACCCTGCGGCGCCGAGGCCAATATGGCGAAGATGCTAGCCTCTGAGGCTTCTTGGCGAGCGGGGGATGTCTGTATGCAGACCCACGGCGGTTTCGCGTTCGCCAAGGAGTACCACATCGAACGCAAGTTTAGAGAAACGAGGCTGTATCAGATCGCCCCTATTTCGACCAATCTGATTCTCAGCTTTATCGGTGAACACGTGCTAGGGATGCCTCGCTCCTTCTAGGGAAGCATTCGTAACCCAATCAGCTCCAGCAGCCCGCTTTGATCATCGACGCCAGCAAGTGAGATACATCGGTCTGCTCACACCTCTCCTCGGCAAGACACCCAGGTCTTGGCTCATGCGATCACGTTGATCTCATCACCCACTTGCAGTTTCCCGTCCGACTCAGGCGCAAAGTAAGCACCAAAAGTGACGCCGCCGGCGTAGCCTACTCCGCCATTTCGGTATTGACTCAAGGTCTTAAGCGGTTCCTTTGAGGGCTTTGCCTCTGAATCACTCTCAGTGGACACATCGAATGTCGTCACGCTGCAGCGCTCGCACGGTAAGAGTTGGGTTAACCCTAGTGCACCGATTTCCAACCGTTTCGCCGACTCCTCAGCAAAGGCATCAACACCTTCAATCACCACATTCGGCCTGAACTGCTCGATCGCTACGGCACGCTTACCCTCGTTAGACAACCGTCCATTTAAGTCTGCGAGCGACTCAAGACTCACGATCAGAAGCGGCGCAATGTCCACAAAAGCGCTTTGACTCGTATCGTGCAACGCCGAGAACGGCGTTCCCGCCAACTGTAGCGGACTCGCCTCGACTGCCCGAACCAGCGACAGCGGCTGCCCAAAAGCTTGAGACAACCATCGATTGACCGGTTCAGCCGCGTGCTCACAGGCGACCTGCCTGCCGATACTGACGACATCTCCGCTCATTTCAGAATCGGCAAAATCAGCCTGGACGCTCCCTGCACCCTTCAGGCTCAAGGTCATACGGTCCTGCTCTAGCGCTATATCGAGGAATCGCAACGTCGGCAGTTTTTTTTGATTGACGATCCCATCCTGATTAACGAGCACCCACTGACGATCGCCTACTAAACCGCCTGTGGTAACATCCGACGCCGCGATCTTGACCGCACGACAGCCCTTAATCGGGTAATAATAAATCGAATGTATCGAAGCCATCGCGCGCACCTACTTTTCATCTTTCTCTGAGTATAGGGCCATACACCATGCAGGACACAGTGGTTATCCCAAGTCGGTTTAGAGGGCCCCCACAATCAGGTAATGGCGGCTATGTCAGCGGTGTCTTTGCCGAGCTGCTGCCGCATCAACCTGGCCAGTCGCCTGAAATCACCCTTCGCTCCCCGATTCCCCTTGATAGAACGATGACCGTAAAAAAGGGTTCTAACGAAACGCTGGGGGTCGATGTTTTCGATGGTGAGACCCTAATTGCAGAGTGTCGTCTCATCGACTCTCCGTTTGTTGATTTCACTGTACCACCCTGTCCCGACCCTGCCCGAATCGAGGCAGCGATGCCCTCATCACTCGCGTTTACCCCAGACATCAACCCGCTGCTGCCCAACCAAAAAGGATTTCACCCGATCTGTTTTTGTTGCGGGGTCGAAGCCGAAGACGGGCTGCACGTCTACCCGGCACCCCTTGACCAAGGTCATGTCGCCGCGCTTTGGAAAACCAAAGAGGCATGGGGCGTCGACGGCAAAGTACCTGCGTCATTCTTATGGACAGCTATGGATTGCCCCGCCCAATTTGCTTTTATGAATGCATCCATCCGAACGGGGTTGATGGGCAGAATGTGTGCGGAAATCCTCACTTTACCCAAAGCAGGCGCAACCCTCATCGTGTCCGCTTGGACTATCGCCGTTCAAGGGAAAAAGCATTTCGCTGGAGCTGCGCTCTTTGACGAGACCGGCGACCTGATTGCACGCGCGACCACACTTTGGATAGGCGGTGAGCCAATCTGAGGTCTCAGTTCAGCGGGAGCGGTCTTGTCCTTGGGCTTTGTGTTACGGCTTGCATTTACGGATCTAACCTCAACTACTACCTACTGATTGATACAAGGCCTATGCTTTGCATCGATTAAGAAAGTGATCATGCCCTCGCTTAAGGCGCACGCTCCGCGAGCATGCACCCCTAGCGCCGGTTCAGCGAAGTGCGTTATCTTTCTCGACGCAAGGACAGGAATTTCAGCCAAGGATTTCTCTATGGACACACTACGGCAATCCATTCACCCTGCGCCCGGAGATACCTGGGCAACCATCGCTGAGGTTCATTTGCCCGGCAAGGATTCAGAGCAGGCCATCAGTCAGTTGCAAAGCTGGAATCTCCATATTTTTGCCCGCCGCATCGCTCCAAAGCCTGACGGTAGTCCCGCCAATCCAATTCTCCCGAGCGACATCGTATTTCTTGAGCCGCCGCTCGCGAAGCCTTGACTGAGCGATGGGCTCGGCAACATCGATTGAACCCAATAGGCGCTCCGTGACCAACCAAGAAGCAGTGATATCTGGCGTCCAGTTGGGCGCCGCCCATGAGGGACATGCGGAACTACTCATCACACTTACCTACCCCACAGGCGGACAAACGGTCGTACCACTCGACCCAACGAGCTGCGCACACTTGATGGATCTAACCGGCGCCGGTCAAGTAGAGGACCTCATCGGCACGACATGGCAGCTCGTGCGCGATGCCATTCAAGCTGCACACCAATAGTAGGCTTTCGCCTTAACGCAATTGGCATTTACTAATCGGCCATTCAGCTCCCAAGTGAAACATTGTGCGCATTAACAACTAACCTTCACTTCAAGGCGAGAACTCCGTCAGGCCGTAGGGAAATTAAGAGACAACCATGGCTTTGAAAACAGCCCCCAGATTGATTCTTCGGTAGTTGATTTGGCTAGAAACCTTGCCTATCTTTTCATCACCACAGCAGAAGGCAGTCAGCTTGCCGTTAGCTTATATTTGCTAGCAGTTCGCCTGGAACTGGCTACGAAGCGCCGAGAGGCGGGGTGAGTCAAACATGTCATCGTTCTGCATCGACACCATACTGTGAACGAGTTCAGCATCGATCAGTACGCACAAAATGAAGGAGTTGCCATACCATGACCTATGACACGATTATTAAGCGAGGCCAAATTGCAGACGGCACCGGCGGCCCACTTTTCACCGCGGATATCGGACTGATCGGCGATCGCATCGTAGCGGTTGGAGACATAGAGGACGATGCCCAAACCACCATCGATGCGAAAGGGTTAATCGTTAGTCCAGGATTTATCGACCCTCACACCCACTTTGACGCCCAACTTCTCTGGGACGGCGCGGCAAAGCCTGCGCTTGAACATGGTGTGACCACCATCGTGCCAGGGAATTGTTCGCTCTCGTTGGCACCGCTCAAAGCGGAGCATCGAATGAAACTGGTGGGTATGTTTAACCAGATCGAAGAAATGCCCTTTAAAGCATTCAAAGAAGGGGTCGAATGGAACTGGGAAACCTTCGAAGAATACATCGAACGGATATCAGCAGAACTCTCGATCAATGTTGCGCCCTTGGTCGGCCATAGCCTCCTCCGCCTATGGGTCATGGGCGACGATTCCATGACGCGCGCCGCCACAGAAGATGAGCTCGACGCCATTTGCGAACTGCTAGAGACCTGCTTGGGTCACGGTGCGATCGGCCTGTCCACCAGCTTTGTCGACATGGACGAGCAATTACAGCCTGTTCCGAGCCGATACGCCGACACGAAGGAGCTCGATCGACTCTGCGCCGTGCTGGGGCAACACGGAAAAATTCTCCAGGTCGTTCATGAGTTTTTTGATACCGATCTCACACTGGCACGGGTCGATCAGTTAGCAGACATCTCGATGAAGCATGCCATCACGACCACTTTGTCACCGCTCTTTGTTAACCAAGACAACCAAGACGGCGTCCAGCAAGTGATGGACAGAATCCACGCGCAGCGGGAGCGCGGCGCGATCGTTTGGCCTCAAGTCCAAACGCGGCCCATCGACATCAGTTTCTGCCTAGAGGTACCAAGCCTGCTCTTCATTCGCTTTCCTGCTTGGTATCAGCTGCTGAGATTTTCGACCCCTGAGGATATTTTGGCCTCGCTCAAAGATGCAGACACCCGCGCAGCACTCGAAAAAGAGGTCGAACCACTGATGCCTCTCTGGGCAGGACTAACCCTTCGACGGGTCGAGCACGCTGGGAACCAATCGCTGGTAGGCAAGACGCTGGCTGACATAGCCGCCGAACGCGGAACGACTCCGCTTGCGGTTATGATCGATCTTTCGATCGAAGAAGACTTAAAAGCACACTTTCTGGCGGCTGACATGGGTCACAACCTAGACCACATCGTTGGACCACTTTTGAAGGACGAGCAGGTCATGATCGGCGCGAGCGACGGAGGAGCACATATCCTGTCTTTCTCGACTTACGGCGATACCGGTTATTTATTCTCTCGTTTTGTTCGTGACAATGCACAAATCACTATTTCGGAGGCCGTTCATAAAATCACCCAGGCACCGGCTGACATATGGGGCATTAAGGATAGAGGCACCATCAAAGAAGGAATGATTGCGGATCTCACCATCTTCGATGCCGACAGCATCGCACGGGGTGACGAATACTATGTACAGGATGTCCCAGGGGATGGCTATCGATACACCCGCGACGCAATTGGCATCAAGCACGTGCTTGTTGGCGGTGAAGTCGCTTACTCGCAATCGAAGGGGTACTCCGGCGTTGCGCGCGGACAAATCGTATAGAGGACAGACCAGTCATGACTGAGATCAAGCGCAGACGCATCGCGACCAACGGTATTGAGCTCTCTGTTCTGGAGGCAGGTGAGGGTCCCCTCGTCCTCTTGGTGCACGGCTTTCCAGAATCAGCTTACTCCTGGCGACACCAGTTGCCCGCACTCGCAGCGGCGGGTTACCACGCGGTCGCACCCGATATGCGAGGCTACGGCGAGAGTGATTTGCCAGCCGACATCACCGCTTACAATCAGTGGGACGTCTCCCATGACATTCTGGGACTAGTAAGCGCACTGGGTTACGAGCAAGCCGTCGTGATTGGCCACGATTGGGGGGCGCCAACAGCCTGGAATTGTGCCCTGCTGGATCCGCAAACGGTGCGCGCCGTTGGCGCCTTGTCGGTGCCGTTTAGCCCCCGAGGCACAGAGCCACCGCTTGGGATGCTAAAGCGGGTATTCGAGGGCCAGTTTTTCTATCAACTCTACTTCCAAACGCCAGGTGTTGCTGAGGCTGAATTCGAAGCCAATATCGAAGTCACGCTCCGCAAATTTTATTATCTGGCCTCCGGGCTCGCTGATCCTTCCATGCTGGGTGGAGAGCGGGGTCCGAATGACGACATGCTAAGTCAAGTGTCTGACCCAGGACATCTTGAGCCCTGGTGCAGCACTAGCGATCTTGCAGAATATGTTAGGAGTTTTGAGCGTAGCGGCTTCAGAGGACCGCTTAACTACTACCGCAACCTAGACCTCACGTGGGAGCGGTTCGCTGAAGTTCCGCAACGCGTCGAACAACCCGCGATGTTCGTTGCTGGTGATCGAGATGGTGTCATTGTCATGGCAAAAGCGGCCCTCGATGCCATGCCACAGCATGTTCCCAATCTCGCGGTAAGCGCACTGATCGAGGGCGCTGGCCACTGGACCCAGCAGGAGGCGCCGGAGGCCGTTAACCGCTACATGCTAGAATTTTTGGCTGGACTAGACTAACTGGGCTGCGAAAGCTGGCCCTATTCCCGGATGACGGCAACTATGACTTCAGACAAACCATCCGTTTTAATCACTGGAGCGGGCATATGCGGCCTGTGCTCGGGTATCGCGCTCGCGAAAGCCGGGCATAGGGTCACCATTATCGAGCGAGACGCAGCCCTTCCCGATGGTGATGCCGATGCCATCTTTTTTGAGTGGATCAGACGAGGCGCATCTCAATTCAAGCATCCACACGCTTTTTTGGGAGTCATGAGCAATCTGTTAACAGAAATGTTCCCTGATCTCATCGAAGACTTTTGGGCGGCAGGTGCGAGAAAAATTACGTTCGAGGATATGCTGCCCGACGCCATGGTAGGCAAAGTCACAGCGACACCCGAAGATGACAAGCTTTGGCTCTTAATGTGCCGGCGCGCCACGATGGAGATGGTCCTTAGGCGATATGCAGAGAAGCAACCTGGGCTTGAAATTCAATCGGGTGTTCGCGTCAACCGCGCGATCATTGATACCGACCAGAGTCCAGCAGCCATCACAGGTCTAGAGGTACAACCGATTGGCCCACAGCCATCGC
Source organism: Gammaproteobacteria bacterium (assembly GCA_038131595.1). Taxonomy (GTDB): domain Bacteria; phylum Pseudomonadota; class Gammaproteobacteria; order Pseudomonadales; family Azotimanducaceae; genus UBA9926. The sequence goes on along the minus strand of JAYPPR010000008.1, from coordinate 1,856,541 downwards.
CTAACAGATCCGAAGAGCCAGCAGTGATCACCGCTGATCTTTATGTTGATGCTGGAGGCAGAGGCTCCCATTTCAAAAAGTGGATCGAACAAGCGGGCCTCTCGATTCAGAGCGAGAGCCATGATGCTGAGATCGTTTACTACACCCGCCACTACAAATTAAAGCCTGGAGTGGAGGAACCACCACGGCGAGGCAAACACCGAAGCGCGGGCGATCTAGGCTACCTCAAGTATGGGGTATTCCCGGGCGAAGACGGCCATTTTGCTGTCATTGTCTGCGTGCCAAAAGCAGATGGAGCCCTGCATAACGCCGTCAAAGATAATGACGAATTTGATGCTATCTGCCGGGCCATTCCTGGACTCCAGCCTTGGGTCAACGAAACTGCCGCTATAGCAACCACCGACGCCTTCGGGATGGGCAATATCAAAGCCGAGTGGCACGACTATGTGAACGGCGATCGTCCGCTGCTGAGCAATTATTTCGCCGTCGGCGATAGCGCAATTAGAACCAATCCCTTGTATGGCCGGGGCTGCAGTACAGGCATTATTCACAGCCACTTGCTGCGAGAAATTCTCGCACAGGATCTTGACCCCATCGCTCGAGCCATGGCCTTTCACCACCAGTCTCGCGAGCGCCTGAGACCGATCTGGGAGGCGAGTCTTCGAGAAGATCGGAACGCTATCAAAAGAGCAAACCGCATACTCCTGGACCAAGAGAAGGCTGCCTTCTCAGTCAAACGGTGGTTCCAGGCAAGCATCGGTGATGCCGTGAACCAAGCAGCACAAACTTACCCATCGGTGTTTAGGGGTGCCATGCGGTCATTCAATCTCATGGAAACGCCAGGCGCATTTCTCGCAGAGCGCAAGACGCAAGGGCTCGTGCTTTGGACACTGCTAACTGGGGGCAAGAAGAACAAAGCCTCAAGATTTGTCGCTGGGCCAAGCCGTGGGGAGATGCTGGCGCATCTTGAATCTCTGCGAGGAACAGGCGCTGCTCATGCTACCAATCGCGAGTGGATTGACGCCGCGGCATCATGAGGTGCTCGCCCATTACCCCTTCCCTTGGCGCAGAAGTCAGCGATGTTGATCTTCAAACTCCCATTTCATCCTCAACCGCCTCGCAACTGAGACAAGCACTGAACAAACATCATGTATTGGTGTTTCGAAGCCAGCACCTTGACCGCGAAGCTCATAAAGCGGTTGCCCGGTGTTTTGGTGAGTTGCACATTCATCCCTCTAGGCGTCATCTTGCGCAAGATCAGGATCCCGAGTTCTTCCTGATCGATATCAAACCCGACGCACGACAAAGCAATGGTGAAACCTGGCATGCGGACATCACGTGTGAAGAAGTACCGCCCAGAGCATCGCTACTCTACTTAACGAACCTCCCCGCAAATGGCGGAGGCGATACGTTATTCACCAATATGCACGATGCCTTCAATGAATTATCGCCAGAGTTACAGGGAGTCCTGCGCTCAAAGCGCGCGTTTCATGACGGCGAACAGGATCTGAGACAGTACGGCATCAAACTCAAACAAGGGCACACCTACCCTGCCAACGACCATCCAGTAATCATTCGCCACCCCGACACTGGGCAACCCACGCTGTACGTTAATCAAAGCTTCACATCGCACCTACTCGATACGCCCTCATGGGAGTCATCGATGCTGCTTGGTGGTCTCTTTGACCGAATTAGATCGAATGTCAGACATCAATGTCGAATCAAATGGACGCCTCACACCTTAGTCATCTGGGACAATTACAGCGTGCAACATCAGGCGGTGTTTGATTATCAGGGCTTCGCGCGTTATGGCGAGCGCTTAACGGTCGCAGGATCGGGACCGCCTGTCGCTTGGGATCCAGGCAGCAAAGAGTAGTGAGAGCTCCAAGGGCTTGCGTAGCCTAGATCTGATTCTTCGACACTGAACGTCTGAGAGTAAGGCGCTTAGGGAAGTGTTTGAGGGTACCAACCGCTGCGGCGCCCTAAAGTGCTGCCCCTTTCAGGCCTCCTCGTTCGAAAATCACTCCCATATCGCAAAGAGGCGCCGGGCTGACTCACTCGCCGCCTCAGCATACTTCGGAAATAATTAGACCGGGGTTTAGCGCTAGGCCTTGGGCACCCACCCTGCGCACCAGCCAGGACCCGCGACCAGACGGTTTTGGAACAATTGGCAGCTGCCCCAGTCATCCTTCTCTTCGACTAACCCATAAAAGCGGCAGTTGGTGCAGACCTGATCCGAACCCTTGACGCCCATTTTATCGGTTCGAGTCGCCTTTTCAGCGTCCTCGACGTAACGAAGCGCTTTGGCCGTGGGGTCGTCTTCTGGAACTATCCCTGCCGCCTGAGCCGTTTGGACATTGATCGCTGGGATCAGTGCCACAGTGCTCGCCGCACCGAGTTGTTTCAAAAAAGTTCTTCTAGATGTCATGGCTATTGCTCTTCAGGTTGTGCGTTGAATTATCAGCTTAGGCGCTTAAACCGCCGCTGAACGACGAGCAGCATCGCGTCTGCTCTTGCTCAATTTTACCCGTTATTAAACGACTGAGTAGGTCTTTTGGTTCACGAACATTAAGTGACCCGCTGCTTGATCGAAAATCGAGGCTCTTTGAAGCGCTGATCGGCAAGTACGTCATGCAACGTCTCAAGGCACCGATCGATATCGAGATAACTGTTCACCAAAGGATGAATACCAAACCGTAAGACGTCTGGCGCGCGAAAATCGCCAACAACGCCCGCCTCGATCAGCGCTTGCATAACCGAATAAGCGTCAGGATGACGAAAACTGACATGAGAGCCTCGCATCGAGGCTTCCTCTGGCGATGCAAGCTGCACTGGCAGCTTTTTCGCCGCCACACCATCAATCAGCCTCTGAGAGAGGCTTTGTGATTTCTGTTGCACCGCCTCGAAATCTAGATGCTGAAATAATGACAGCGCCTCGAAGGCAGCGGCCATAGCAATAATCGATGGCGTTCCTGTAAGAAACTGCCCAATACCATTAGCGCCCTCGTAGCCCTCGGAAAACTCAAACGGCGAACGGTGGCCCATCCACCCCCAGATCGGCTGTTTAGCTTGGCTAAGCCACCGCTCGGCGACATAAACAAAGCTAGGTGCCCCAGGGCCCCCACACAAAAATTTATAGGTACACCCGGTAGCAAAATCGACCTTTGCATCGCTCACCTTCAACGGCTCTACGCCTGCGCTGTGGGCAAGATCCCAAATCACCAAGGCTCCCACGGCATGAGCGCGCTCGGTCCAATCCGCTAAATCGTACTTTTCGCTAGTGACGTAATGAACGTGGCTCAACAGAACAACGGCTGTTTCATCATCGATGGCGGCAGCAACATCATCTCGATCGACACTGACTATGCTTATCCGATCCTCACCTAATAAGTTACTGAGACCATGGGTTACGTAACCATCGGTGGGGAACTGACCGCGCTCGATCACGACCTTTTTTCTAGGTGCGTTCAGCTCCAGTGCGGCGACCAACAGCTTAAAGAGGTTAATCGAAATGGAATCGCAAGCCATGACTTCTCTGCCCGAGGCGCCAATCACCTTTGCGATTCGTGCCCCCAATCGCTCGGGCAACCCTATCCAGTCCGACGTATTCCATCCTCCAATCAGTTCCTGACCCCACTCGTTATGAAGGAGCCTACTCATCGCGTCAGGAGCAGTCTGGGGCATGGGGCCAAGCGAGTTGCCATCTAAATAAACCATTCCCTCTGGTACCTGAAACGCTCCTCGAAGATGGCCGAGTGGGTCAAGTGCATCCAATTCTTGTGCTGTTTTCATCACATTAGTCTCGCTTATCAAGCACCCCTTGTTCGCAACTTACGGTGCAATGGGACCCCTAATCGTTTAACAGGATTTGTGCGAGCTCATCACAGGCGGGCTCACCAGGTAAGAGCGCATCAAAGTGACCGGCATTGTGTTGGACGATACTCGCACAACCTTTTTCTCTTGCGTAAAAAAGGGTCTGCTGCTCGCCAACGATAGGGTCTCGCCCTCCGGCAACGATGATTTCATCTGCAACTGCTTCACCGAAATACGGTGAGACCGCGGCTGGCTCCAGAGGTTCTCCCGCTGCCATCAACTGATCGACCATCACTTGGCAGTCACCTTCCTCCTGACGATAGCTGTCGAGATTCGTGATCGGAGCGAGACCAACCACCCGGTCTACACAAGCGAGAGGCTCTGGGATAAAGGTTTCAACCCCTCGAGACAACCCCCGCGAATTCAGCCAGAGCGCGAGGTGGCCTCCCGCAGAATGCCCCACAATCGCTAGCCTTAGGTTCTCCTCATCGGCCCATTGATGGGCCCTTCGTGCTGCCGCGGCTACATCCGAAAAGGTACCTGGCCATCCCGCTCCGGCCTGGCCACATCGCCGGTACTCTGGTAACAACACATGGGCACCCCGCCCACTCAAATAGGTACAAAACGGCATGAGATGAGTGCGATCAAAGGCCGCAGACCAGCACCCGCCATGGATAACAAGAACAAGTACCTGGGCGCTCCCTCGATCAGCTCGTTCTCCGCATGAACCCAATTTGACCGGGTCTGCAGCTGCGGCTGAGGCTCCAGGATACCAGCGCCAATCTGGCTCGGAGACACCATCGATTGGACTAACGTGATCGGGCTCGCGGCACGGAGCACGAAGCAATTGCTCATAGGAAACTAAGGTCATTGCCCTTCCCTAAACGGTGTCAGTCAAGCCCTACCCACCCCGCTTCAGTGCGTAATGCTCGCCTTGACCTCACGTTTCATACCATCAATGATCGGTCTCAGAGGAGGACTTATGGTACAAGATCTGACCAATAAAGTGATTTGGGTCACCGGAGCAACGTCAGGCATTGGAGAAGCGGCTGCAGTGCACTTGAGTCACCAAGGCGCTCGTATTGTCGCATCGGGAAGAAGAGAGGATCGCCTCCAGGCACTCACTGCACGATTACCCTCGCCCCACCTAACGATACCGCTCGATGTGGCAGATGAGACCGCCGTATTTTCTAGCGCCAAGCAGATTACGGAAGCATTTGGGCGTATCGACGTACTAGTTCACAGTGCCGGTCTCAATATCACGGAGAGGAGCTGGGACGAGATCACACCCAGCGGCTGGAATGAAGTCATCCAAGTCGATCTTAACGGCGCTTTCTATTGCAATCAGGCGGTGCTTCCCGTTATGCGAGATCAGAAAGACGGCCTAATCATCAATGTTTCATCGTGGGCGGGCCGATTCGTTAGCCGGGTGTCCGGGGGAGCTTACTCGGCGGCCAAGCATGGTCTCAATGCGATGACCGAAAGCATCAACCAAGAAAATTGCCAGTTCGGCATACGCGCAACTGCACTTTGCCCCGGAGAGGTAGCGACCGAAATTCTAGACAGGCGGCCTGTGCCTGTCTCGACCGAAGACCGTGCCCGAATGGTCCAGTCTGAGGATGTTGCGGACCTTATTGAGCATATTGTCAGGACACCCCCTCATGTGTGTCTCAATGAAATTACGATCAGCCCAACCTGGAATCGGGGCTACATACGAGGAGCATGAAATGAAAGTCGGCGTTGGTATCTTTGCGACAGACTACACCATCGATCTTGGCGATCTCGCCGTGATGGCAGAGGAAAGTGGATTTGAATCACTCCTGGTGCCGGAGCACACCCACATCCCATTGTCGAGAAAAAGTCCCTGGCCAGGCGGCGCACCGTTGCCTGACGAGTACTACCACACGTTTGATCCTTTTGTATCACTCTCTTTTGCTGCTGCGAGGACGAAGCGAATTCTCCTTGGCACGGGAATCTGTTTACTACCTCAGAGAGACACCATTACCACCGCCAAATCTGTCGCAAGCCTCGAACGCCTCTCTGGCAGCCGTTTTCTGTTTGGAGTCGGCGCAGGCTGGAATCAGGATGAACTTGAACATCACGGGGCTGACTTCAAATCCCGATTCAAGAAATTGGAAGAGCAACTTGAGGCGTGTCGACTGCTGTGGGGTGATGCTCCAGCCCAGTTTGAGGGCCGGCACGTGCAGTTCACTGAATCCGTTTGCTCCCCCAAGCCCCTCAAGCGTGTGCCTATCCTAATCGGTGGTGAATCAGATCATACGCTCAGACGAATCGCCCAACTGGCCGATGGATGGCTTCCACGAGCCCGTCATGGGTTTGATGCAAAAAAAGAGATGGCCCGGCTCCAAGGTATTGCTGAAAGGGAGCACAGAGATCCCAGCGAAATAACCACCACGATATTTGGCGCACCGAGCGACCCAGCTATCTTAGAAGGCTACCGCCAAGCCGGTGTTGATCGAGCGATCATCATGCTTCGCTCAGAATCATCCGATGTGGTTCGCAAGCGCCTGGAGAGCATCGCCGCCCAATTGAGCGGTCAATTTCTTTGATCCGTGATGAGGCGCCGCGACAGTTACCTGCGGCCAGTTAAAAAATGAACAGCGCCGATGAGACAGTAACGGATATCAATCGGCGCAAGTCCTTTGTCAGGAACGGTCAGCAATAACGCTTACCTACTTAAAACCAAGCCTCGATCAAACGGGGTCCCCGGTTCTGCATGGCGGAGGCAAACTGGTCATTGAAAGCCTTGGCGGTATCCGCTCTCGTCGCCTCCAACCCCATGCCTTCAGCAATTTTGACGAAGTCCAGCTCTGGATTTCCTAAATCAAGCATTTTTAGCGTATTGGGATCCATCGATTGAGCACCGACTCGAGACAGCTCCACCTGTAGGATTTGGTATTTCCTGTTCGCAAATATCACTACGCAGACATCAAGATTTTCTCTCACCATCGTCCACAGCGATTGAATGGTGTACATCGCGCCGCCATCTCCGTGTAAGCACACGACTTTGCGGTCACCATCTGCCACCGAAGCACCGATCGAGACGGGGAGTCCATAGCCAATCGATCCTCCGGTCAACGATATCCAATCATGAGGCTCAGATGCTCGCGTCATAGGCCCCAAAAACGCGCCCGAGGTCGCACTCTCATCCACCACAATGGCATTGGTTGGCAAAAAATGACCGACTGCAGCCGCGATCGCCTCAGGTCCAAATTCACCGGTTACAAGGCCTGGTTTAGCAAGCTGAATGCGTTCGGGCTCAACCGCTGTCGCGTTTAGCGCATCGACCAACCTTGATAGCGCCTCGAGCGAATCCTCTTCTACCGTGGCAAGCTGATGAAGACTACAACCCTCAGGATAGAACTCGCTCGCTTTACCAGGGTAAGCAAAGAACCCCACCGGGGCCTTGGTTCCAACAAGAATTAACTGCTCGGCTGCCTCAAGCTGAACGGTCGCTTGTTCTGCGAAGTATCCGAGGCGTTCGATGTCGCAGCGCCCCTCGCCCCGAGCAACGAGTGGTGTGAACGTGTCGCAAAGGATCCGCGCTCCGGTGGCGTTGCTAACTTGGCTCGCGAGCGCAAGGCCCTCTTCGCAGAGCGCCTGATTCGACATCAACAAATAAGTAGTCTTCCCACCTTTTAGCCACTCGGCAGCAGTCTTAATTGACTCATCATCGACAGAGGCTCTCGCTGGCACAGGCAGTGCCGCAACCGGTGCAACCGATTCGTCCCACGCGCAATCAGCCGGAATAATAAGGGTCGAAATTTGCCCTGGCGCGGTGCGCGCCACTTGCGCGGCCTCCGCAGCAGCTTGGGGAAGATCGCTGGCAGTGGGCACCGTTTGGTACCAATGCGAGATGGGTCCCGACAGCCCCTCAATATCGGAGTTAAGGGGCGCATCATATTTCTTATGATAAGTCGCATGATCCCCGATCAGGTTGATCACTGGTGAAAACGCTTTCTTGGCGTTGTGTAAGTTCGCAGAAGCATTGGAGAGTCCTGGGCCGAGGTGAAGCAAGGTCAGTGCGGGTTTTCCCGCGATACGCGCATAGCCGTCTGCAGCGCCGGAGCAGACGCCCTCAAAGAGACCCAATACAGACCGCATTGACTGGTCCTTACCTATGGCGGAGACCATATGCATCTCTGACGTCCCAGGATTGGCAAAACACACTTCAACTCCTGCATTCAGGAGGGTTTGCAACATACTCTCAGCGCCATTCATCGGCTTTGTCCTATTCAAACGATGCTCGCAATATACGCCATCCGCTCTGGTCCACACTAGTGTGATTGGTTCGAAAACTATACCTGCGCCAAATCGATTCGAGGCAAACCGATCAGGAGCCAGGGAGGCTTATGGTGAGTCAGGACTTTGTGCGCTAGCGGTCCTTTGTGAAGGTTTGAGAGTCAATGACTTAGAGTCAAGGATTAAGAGTCAAGGATTAAGAGTCAATGAGTAAGCGCCCATCACCGAAAAGGTTTCTACTGCTGAGGGCTCTCTATAGCTGAAGGCTCTCTATAGCTGAAGGTTTCTATCTGCTGAGGGCTCTTTATCGCTGAAGGCTCTTTATCGCTGAAGGCTCTTTATCGCTGAAGGCTCTTTATCGCTGAAGGCTCTTTATCGCTGAAGGCTCTTTATCGCTGAAGGCTCTTTATCGCTGGAGGAAAAGCTGAGGCCTCCCGCTGTGCTAAAGTGATTGCTATGTCTGACGCCATCCCTTTTGAACAAAGTTATCGAACGCTTCCCGAACGATTTTATTCGGAAGAGTCTCCTCGAGCGGCAAGCCAGCCCAAGTTCATCGCCTACAACGAGCCCTTGGCTTCCAGCCTTGGATTACCTCCCAGCTGGGACACCACTGCCGAAGGGCTCGCCCTCCTTTCTGGCAGTGCACAATTGGAGGCACCTTCCCCGCTCTCTATGTTTTATGCGGGACATCAGTTCGGACAATTCAACCCAGCCTTGGGTGATGGCAGAGCAATCCTCATTGGCGAACTGGTTGATGGAGAAGGCGCACGATTCGATATTCAATTAAAAGGAAGTGGACCAACCCAACACTCGCGCGGTGGCGATGGCCTATCGCCGCTCGGACCCGTGATCCGAGAATATTTAATGTCCGAGTTCATGTTCTACGCGGGCGTGCCAACGTCCAGAAGTCTTGCCGCGATATCCACGGGGGATCCCGTCTATCGGGAGCGTAGCGAACCGGGTGGCGTGCTCACGCGGGTCACCAGTAGCCACATCCGCTTTGGAACCTTTCAATACTTCGCGGCAAGAGGAGACGACGAAGCACTGGAGCAACTGGCTGATTATGTGATCGCAAGGCATTACCCGGACTGCCAAGACACAGAGCGTCCAGCCCTAGCATTGCTTGAGCAGGTCATGCAGCGAACTGCTGCGCTGATTGCGGCATGGCAAGGACTCGGCTTCATTCATGGCGTCATGAATACCGACAACATGCTGATCTGTGGCGAGACCATTGATTACGGGCCCTGCGCCATGATGGACGGTTTCCGAATCAACCAAGTCTTCAGCTCGATTGATCATGCGGGGCGATATGCCTATCACCAGCAACCTTCAATCGGACAATGGAACCTCATGGCCCTCGCCGACGCATTGTTACCGATCATCGATCCAGATCGAGAAGAAGCGATCCGTCTCGCCAAAGGCGTCCTTGAGGGCTACGGGCCCGCCTTCAAGCGTGTTTACGCTGAGCGCTGTGCGGCGAAACTTGGTTTGGAAGCCAGCGACGAAAGCGACGTATTGTTCCAATCGCTCCTTGAAGTCATGCAGCAACATCACTTGGACTTCACCGATACGTTTATTGAACTCGAGTCAATCCGGTTCAACGGATTGAAGGCACCAGAATCCTTATCTGCTTGGCTACCTAGCTGGTTTGAAGCGTTAGACAAAAAGAATGACACCGACGCACTAGCAGCCATGCGCAAGGCAAATCCTGCGCTCATTGCCCGCAATCACCAGATCGAATTTGCGATTCAGGAAGCGTGCGTCAATGAGGACTTTACGCGCTTTGATCAGTTAAGAGCGGCAGTTACCGACCCTTTCAACCGGGCGCATACCGGGACCCCGCTGAGCGAGGCCCCGAAGCCAGAGGAAACGGTGCTGCGCACCTTCTGTGGTACTTAGATCTAGGCAGAGAGCGCCTGGTCAAGATCAGCCACGATATCGTCGATATGCTCAATACCGATACACAAGCGAATCATACCGGGAGTAACCCCCGCCGCCGCCTGCTCCGCTTCGGTAAGCTGCCTGTGAGTGGTCGACGCAGGATGACACGCCAAGGACTTCGCATCACCAATATTCACGAGTCGTTTGAAAAGCCCGAGTGCGTCATAAAAACGCACCGCCTCGTCAAACCCGCCCTTGATTTCGAAGGTCATCAAGGAGGCAGGTTTCCCGTCGCAATACTTCTGCGCAAGATCATAATGAGGACTGGACGGGAGGCCCGCAAAATGCACGCTTTCGACTTTGTCATGAGCCAATAAGTACTCGGCAACCTTGATTGCGTTATCACAGTGACGCTCCATTCTTAGCGCCAACGTCTCTATTCCTTGCAGCAGCAAAAACGCGTTAAACGGCGATAGCGCCGCGCCGGTATTACGCAGTGGGACCGTCCTAGCTCGGCCAATATAAGCAGCAGGCCCGAGCGCGTCCGTGTAAACCACGCCATGGTAGGAGGGTTCTGGCGTCGTCAGCATTGGAAACCGGTCGCTGTGCTCCGCCCAGGGAAACTGCCCGCCGTCGACAATCACGCCGCCTAACGAGTTGCCATGGCCGCCCATGTACTTGGTTAGTGAATGCACAACGATATCGGCGCCATAACTGATGGGCTTAATCAGCATTGGCGTTGCGACGGTGTTATCCACAATGAGTGGCACGCCGTGCGCATGCGCCATGGTGGCGACTGCTTCAATATCAACGATATTGCCTGCAGGGTTTCCAATCGACTCACAGAAGACGGCTGCGGTTTGATCGTCGATCAAAGCGGCGAGTGACTCGGGTCGATCATCCTCAGCAAACCGCACGTCAATACCCTGCTTTGGGAGCATGTGCGCAAACAGGGTGTAAGTCCCGCCATAGAGTTGAGGTGGCGAAACAATATTTTTTCCGGCTTCAGCGAGGGTCAAAATCGCATAATGAATCGCGGCGCTACCAGCGCTGACGGCGAGCGCTCCAACGCCACCCTCGAGATCAGCTACCCGCTGCTCTAGGACATCCGTCGTGGGGTTCATCAACCGTGTATAAATATTCCCCGGCACCGCCAAATTAAACAGATCTGCTCCATGCTGCGCATTGTCAAATTCATACGCGACCGTCTGATAAATGGGTGTTGCGACTGAGTGAGTCGTTGGGTCTGTTTCGTACCCAGAATGGACTAGCTTTGTTTCATCGCGCATGGCGCTCTTCCCTCTTCATCGATTGTGATTCGCGACCCCATGGTCACTTCAGATGCTTTAAGTCAGCCAGCGGACCCTAATCATTACCTCCAATCAGGCACCTAACCCCACTAGGGGTTAAGTCGCTCACTGACGACGATTCGGATTAGGTCCTAAGATCCTTTGATCATCAGCTAACGCGGCAGGGTTGGGACGGGCTGTCTTTTGCGTCCTTCAATGCGCATCCCAAGCCCATGAGAGAGCGTCTATCCGGCGCATTGATGCCGCGCAAGAATACATCAGAAACCCTTCAGTCTCTTAGAGTATTACGTTCCTTACTTATATCGCTTCTGACCGAAGGGACTCAAAGTGCTCCTGGACGGCGAATGATAGGGCTCGCGGGCGCAAGCCTCCCTCGGCGATTGGCTGAATGCACCGACGATTGAGAGACGCGGCATCTTGTTATTCAAAGATTGGTTGAGAAGACCTTTTTGCAATCTCTCTCAGATCACTTAGGGCAACCCTAGCGACTCACCTCGTTTACTTGGGAGTAATGCGCACAGGCAAGGTTTTCAACCCAGACACAAAAGTGGACTCCACCCAACGCGGTTCGCCGATCAGCTCAAAGGTTTTCATTCGATTGAACATTGCCTCGTACAGAAACCGAATTTCCATTTTTGCGAGCAAGTTGCCGAGGCAGTGGTGCGCACCATGCCCGAACGCGAGATGCCTATTGGGTCTTCTGTCTGCCAAAAAGGATTGAGGCCGATCGAAGACCTCCTCATCGCGATTGCCTGAGGGATAGAGCAGCATTACCGGACTACCTGCCTCGATGGTCTTGCCTCGCAACTCATAGGCCCGCTCGGGGTAACGCATGAAATGCTTCACTGGCGATGTCCAGCGAATCGCCTCATCGACCATTAGCGGCATAAGTGCTGGATTATTAATGACCTTTTGAAGCTCCTCAGGGTGCTCAAGCAACGCGAGCATGCCTCCCGCAGTCGATGAACTCGTTGTGTCGTGTCCAGCAGTCGCGATGATGACGTAATAAGACATCGCTTCTAATTCACCTATCGGCGCACCATCGATTTGAGCATTCGCGATCACGGAAGCCACATCATCGGTTGGATTTGCCCGGCGACTTGCAGTCAATGCGTTAAAGTAGTTAAAGAAATCTATCAGCGTTTGCATTCGATCTTCATCAGGCGCTTGCTCACGCTTCATATCAGGATCGTCGGCACCAAATAACTCCTGAGTGAGCTTTAGCATCAATGCTTCATCAGCGGCTGGTACACCAAGAATCGACATAATGACCCTGAGCGGATACCAGACGGCCACTTCGGTAACAAAGTCTAGTTCCGGGCCACTTTCAAGCATTCGATCAACCGTCTCATCGGCGATTGATCGAACCGAGGCCTCTACTCGCTTTAGGTTTTCAGGCATAAACCAGGCCTTTGTCAGCGCTCTGAACTTTGAATGATCAGGATCATCCATGTGGATCAAGGTACGCAGCGGATTGCCCTGCTCGGCTTGCGCAGCTTCTATCTCCTTGGTTTGGAGCACGCTTTGCTGCGTGTTCTTAAAGATATCGGGCTGACGTGCAATCTCAATAATGTCAGCGTGCTTGGTAGCGATATAAAAAGGCTTGTGCGAATCACTCTGAATAAAGGGTAGTGGATCACTCGCTCTAAATTCCGCCATGAGTGTTTCTAGCAACGTAGGGTTCGCATAGGTGCTGGGCCGAACCATTGCCGCATATTGAGAATCATCCATCAGGTCTTACTCCTTCTTAGGATCTTTCGCCGCTACTTGCCTGCATTCTATCTCGCTCGCCGAGCCAGCGCAGTGTTCACTTATCTTGGCGCTCTGACCAACAGAGGGCCGAGAATGAGCCGCTTCGGGTTATCCGCGTTTGGTTGGCTATCAATAATTGCCACTTGCAATTGGCCGCGGTTAGCGAACCGTTCAGGGTCCACCGTCTCAGAACCCCCTGTTTGGGTTACCTGCTCTACTGCCTCTCTTAAGTTGTCTCAGCAGGCTGTCGGTAACGCCACCAGACAATCACAACCAATGACCTGTCACTCTTGTCAGATGCTCAAACAACCCACCGAAAAAACCGTTCGGGGCTCTACGCCTGCAGAGACATTTTGCCCAATAAATATGACCACCCTACAGGGCGGCAAGGGGCTCCCGCGTCGTCGCCTGCATCGATTGCAAGAAGTCGTATCCCAACGCTTCGAGCGACCCATCAGCTTTCTTGGCCTCCACATTCATTCGCAGCGCGCGCTCCGTTTTCGAGGGCTGGAGCGTCACGCGCCATTGATCCCTCTCGCCGAACACGACCTGCGTATGCTGACTGGCATGTGACACGCGATAGCGTCCAAACCGCGCGTCAAGTTGATGAGTCGCCTGATCGATGGAGAGATTTTCAATCGTGGCCTCAGCGAGGCATTGCCCGTCTTCCAGGCACATCTCTCTCGCCTGCTCGATACTTCCTCCCGATTGCTCGATTGCCGAAACCAGATGCAAGAAACTGAGCAATCCTGAGTCGAACCCTTTGAGCGAGCCAAAGTAATGATGGGCTGAGGACTCCATGCCGTAAGTTCCTTGATGTCGAACCATCGCCTGACGTACCCAGAGTGACCCAGCCTCGACGATCTCCAGCGTTCCTCCGAGTCGCTTAAGCTCGGCCTCGATATTAAAGAGCGACCGCCCATCTGAGATACACCGAGCACCGCTCTCCTTTTTCGCGACTTGCGACACGATGAGCTGATTGATGTACGGCGTTGCAATCTGCCTGCCATTACTGTCGAAAAAGACGCATCGATCACAATCACCATCCCATGCCACGCCTAGGCTGGCGCCGGAGTCGACAACCGCTCCCTCGATTGCTGACGCATTGCGCTGCAGCGCCGGATCAGGCCCCCAGGATGGCAAATCATCCGGTCGCCATTGATTCGTTGTCATCGACCAACCGAGCTTTGAAGCTAAAGGGTCAATGACCGACGCTGCCGTACCGCCCAGCGCGCTGACTAAGATCGGCCCTGGATCACTCGGAGGATCAACCTCCGTCAGCACCCATTCGACATAATCAGCGCAAAGATCCATGGAGGATATCCCGTCGAGGTGTTGCGCTGTTTGTCCCGACAACCTACTCGGACCAGAAAAGCGTTTTAGGCTGCTTAAAATCGATACCACATCCTGCTCATCGGCTGGATCGGTTAGAACCTTGAAACCATTCATCCTCAGGGGGTGGTGACTCGCCGTGACCACCACAGCGAGATCGATCCGCTTACTGAGCACTGCGAAGGCGGCAACCTCTTTGGGTACTACGCCAAGATCAACAAGCGAGAGGCGCTTATCCGACAACCCTTCGATCAAGGCATTGCTGAGTGCTATCCCAGAAGGACGAGTGTCACGAGCGATGCCAATCCTCATTGGTCGCTTAGCCCACTCACCAATGCAAACGCCAAGAAGCCACGCCACGTCCTCGTTGACGGCTACTGGGTACTCGCCGCGTATATCGCCCGAGCGCACGATCGACTCCGAGATTTGCTGATTCACCACGTTACCCAATCTCGCTTATCCCTTAGCGGGTGCCGCGCAGCGCGAACTAATTCAAATCGACTGGAGATGCGGTTCGAGGCGATAACCGAATAAAAGAGGAACTTCAGCATGGACGACTATGCAGCGGTATCCGCTGCCGCTTCGGCCAGAAAGTCGGTGATAATGAGAGCAACCCGGTCTTGATGCACTTCCTCATCAAGGCTGTCGACTCCTTGCTGATAGAGCGTCTCACCGAGCAACTCGCGACGCACACCTAGCAAATCTCGCGCATAGGCTTTAGTGAATTCAGGATGGCCCTGCAGCGTCATGATGTGCTCTCCAATCGCCATTCCAGCGATGGGGCAAAAATCGCTCTGTGCAATGACCCTAGCCTGATCGGGGAGACTTTGTACTTGATCTTGATGACTGGATAGCAGGCCAAATTCGCTAGACCACTGCGGTCGACTTGGGTCCGAAAGGGTTGTCTCGTGCCGGCCAACCCCCCATCCCTTACTGCTCTTTGCAGTTTCCCCGCCCAGCACGTGAGCGACGAGTTGGTGTCCGAAACAAATCCCCACTAATTTCTTTTTCGCTGCGTTTAGTTCAACAACGAATTCGCCCAATCGTGTAATCCACTCGATGGGCTCGTAAACGCTATGGCGACTTCCCGTAATCAAGTAACCATCGCAATCATCCAGATCATCTGGATATTCGAACTGGGTGACATCATAAATCTGAAAACGAAGGTCAGGATCGGCCTCACCTAAAACGGAAACAAACATGTCGGTATAGTCTCCGTGCTGAACTTGAAGGTCAGGGTTAACGGAGTCCGCCTTCAATATTCCGAGCGATCGGGCCATTTAATGTCTCCAATGAACGATAGGGGCACGGACGACGCTGCCCTACCCTCTCTAAATAATTTCGAAGTAGCGTTTTAACTGCCAATCATTGAGATGACGTTCGTACTCCCGCACTTCCCATTTTCGCGACGCCGCGAAATGCTCGACGAAAGCCTGTCCAAACAACTCAATCGCCGCATCTGAGCCCTCAAACGCACGAGTAGCATCGAGAAGGTTTGCGGGGAGCTGCTGCGCTGACGGCAGCGAATCTTGCACCTCATAGGCATTGCCTTGGATGGCGTCACCAAGCGGCAGCTTGGCTGCTATGCCAAGGAGTCCAGCACCGAGCGTTGCCGCCGCAGTTAAGTAAGGGTTCGCATCAGCAGCACCGATTCTGAATTCGACGCGTTGTGACTTTGCAGACCCCTTAATGACCCGCAGCGCAGTTGTTCGATTCTCGATGCCCCAGGTCGAAGCTGTTGGGGCCCACGCTCCCTTGACCAACCGGGTATAGCTGTTGATCGTTGGTGCCGTCATTGCCAGTAACGCTGGCAAGTGCGTTTGAATGCCAGCAACGTAGTGACGCATCAGATCGCTCATGCCTGATGGGTCTTGGTCATCAAAAAAGGCGGATCGTACCCCGTCGGTGGTCACCAAAGACTGATGCAAGTGCCCGCTCTGCCCCGGGTAGTCCATCGACCATTTAGCCATAAACGTGGCGATCATCCCTCGCTTTTGGAAAAACGACTTAGTCAGCACTTTGAACAAGGCCGCTTGATCGGCTGCCGCCAACGCATCATCAACGGTAATCGCTGCCTCCCATACCCCTGGCCCCGTCTCGCAATGTAGTCCTTCGAGATTGATCCCATGATTAGCGCAATGGTCCATTAGCTCATTAAACAAATCTGACATTGAGAAGGTACGGAGCAGCGAATAGCCAAAGTTACCGGGTGTCAGTGGCTCGAGGTCTCGGTAGTGTTTCGCTGCTGCAGATGCAGGCGTCTCTTTAAATACAAAAAACTCGTATTCAAATGCCATGCGGGAGGCAAACCCTGCGGACCTGGCACGGTCTATCATCCGTTTCAATTGGTTCCTGGGGCAGATGGGGTGATATTCGCCTTCGCCAACGAAATCTGCGAGAAAGAGCGGGATATTCTGCTCATCCGCCAGTCGACGTTCCGAAGACAAATCGATGCGATAAGTCGCATCTGGAAACGCTGTATGCCACCCGGTGTAGCTGGCGTTGTCGTATAACTGGTCGTCTACATCCCAACCGAAGACACAATCACAAAATCCCGACGTGCCATCGGCGATCGACGCAAACTTATCAAGGCTCAGGTACTTGCCTCGCATCACTCCGTCGATATCTGTGAAGCCAATCTTGACTCGCCGCACTCCCTCCGCACGATAAATATCAACCAGCGTCGACCCTTGACTCATGGGATTAATCTCCTCTTGACGGTTCTCTGATCATCAACACCATGGATTGAACATCATCGGGTGGCGCTTGTGTGAAACGACTGACACTCAGCGTGACCGCGAAATTCAGCAGCATGCCTAGCGTGCCAATCCCCTCCGGCGAAATACCGAACCACCATGCATCGGCGACATTGTTTGCCGGGTCGATAAATTTGAAATAGACGATGTAGCTTGCGGTGAAACCTATGCCCGTCAACATACCGGCAATTGCGCCTTCTTTACTGACTCTCGTCGAGAAAATACCCAGCACAATGGCAGGGAAAAAGCTCGCGGCCGCCAGGCCAAATGCGAAGGCAACCACCTCCGCAACGAATCCTGGAGGATAAATACCAAAGAGCCCGGCAATAAATATGGCAACCGCTGCTGATATCCGTGCATATCTCAACTCTTGTCGCTCGGACACATTCTTGGCAAGCGTATTCTTGATTAAGTCGTGGGATACCGCGGAGGAAATCACCAGCAACAATCCTGCTGCTGTCGACAATGCCGCTGCGAGACCTCCTGCTGCCATTAACGCAATCACCCAGTTGGGTAACTGGGCAATTTCAGGTGACGCCAGCACGATAATGTCGCGGTCGATGTATAGCTCGTTCTCGCTCGCTGTCAATTCATTACTGACTAACCGTTCACCAGAGCCCCCCCGGCCTTCGGTGAAGATCGGCTTGACGGGGTCCATCGCGGCCCCTCCTCGATACTGCAAGCGCCCATCCTGATTCTTATCAACCCATGACAGGAGGCCTGAATCCTCCCACTTACTAAACCACTCAGGCAGTGTCGAGTAGGGCGCATTGTCTACCGATTGAATCAGATTAATTCTCGAAAAAGCCGCTACTGCAGGCGCAGTAGTGTAGAGAAGCGCGATAAAGACCAGCGCATAACCTGCGGACACGCGAGCCGCCCTCATGTCAGGCACCGTAAAAAACCTAACGATGACGTGAGGCAGCCCTGCCGTACCGGCCATGAGCGCGGCGACAATGAAAAACATATCGACAGTCGACTTTCTGCCCTCGGTAAAGGCTGCCATGCCGAGCTCAGCCGTCAGTCCATCAAGCTTATCCAGCAAATAGACGCCCGAACCATCAGCCATGGTTGACCCAAAACCAAGCATCGGCAATGGCACACCGGTCAACAAAATAGAGACATAGATAGCAGGAACCAAATAGGCAAAGATGAGCACGCAGTATTGGGCCACCTGCGTATAGGTGATGCCTTTCATTCCACCAAGCACAGCGTAGAAGAAAACGATGGCCATCCCGATGATCACGCCTACCTCGATCTGCACCTCCAGGAACCGCGAAAAGACGATGCCCACACCTCGCATTTGTCCAGCGATATAGGTGAACGAGATAAAAATGACACAAACCACTGCTACCAGACGAGCGGTTTGAGAATAGTATCGATCGCCCACAAAATCGGGGACGGTGAACTTCCCAAACCGGCGTAAATACGGAGCGAGCAGGAAAGCGAGAAGCACATAACCGCCCGTCCATCCCATCAAATACCGCGCACCATCAGCCCCCTCGAACGCGATGATGCCTGCCATGGATAGAAACGATGCTGCTGACATCCAATCAGCCGCCGTTGCAGCCCCGTTAGCAATAGGGTGAACGCCTCCTCCGGCCACATAGAATTCATTCGTCGAATCAGAACGACTCCACAGGGCAATTGCGATATAGACTCCGAAGGTCAGCGCGACGAACAGGTAAGTCAGCAGTGTTGCAGACATTAATCATCCTCCTTTAGGAGTCCAAACCGCCGATCGAGCCGATTCATGAGCGCAACGTAAACAAAGATCAGGATGACAAACACATAAATCGCCCCTTGCTGCGAGAACCAAAACCCTAATTGCCAACCAAAGAATTGAATCTCGTTTAAGGCATCCACAAACAATATTCCGCAGCCGAACGAGACGCTGAACCAAATCACCAACAATCCCATCATGATTTTCAAATTAGCTCGCCAGTAGGCACTTCGATTCGCTTCACTCGATTGCCCATCGCTCGGAACGGGCGAGACCTCGGTGTTGGTTGAATCATCCATCTTCAGTTTCCTTCTCTGGTCCGCGGGTTCATGCATGCCTATTAAACCGACCTCTCATTGTCGCTTGATTATGCTTGTCTTACAAAGGCCGGCTCAGGACAAGCCTTGAATGGCGAGCCACCTTTGTCGCCGAAAAGGAGCGAAGTCGCCAGGTGGCGATCGCCCAGTAGCTCACGCTACAGTCCGCTTAACCTTTAGCAACAAGAGATAGGGAAGGACTGAATCGAAGCGTCAAACATGATGGGACAGAGCGGAGCAGTCGAACAGGGCCGAGTGGTCACAGGATGTCAGATGAGCACCGAATGAGGCTTTCGCCTCGCAAATAGGAGCGACCCATCGCTTTGCTAAAACCGCTTGTGACCCGCGCCCGATAACGCCGACGACCGCCTAGACCATTAGTGCTTCGGATGATTGTTGTCTGAATCTTCAACGACTGAATCAGCGGGAGCCTCATCGGTTTCCACCCAGCTTTTTGGCAATGACTTGCTCGACTCAGCCCCTAATTGACGCATCGACTCCGCACGCCGAATGAGATTACCCCGCCCCGAGCTCAATTTACGTACCGCGTCATCATAAACGGTCTGTACGCTCTGAAGCCGGTTGCCAATGACTTCCATATCAGCGACGAAGCCCACCAGCTTGTCGTATAAGCCGCCCGCTCGCTTGGCGATTTCCTGGGCGTTAGCGCTTTGGCGCTCGTAGCGCCAAATGTTCTCGATCGTTCGGAGGGTCACAAGCAATGTGGTGGGCGTCACGATCACAATGTTCCTAGAAAATGCGTCCGCAAATAAAGACTCGTCGGACTGCACACCCACCGAGAATGCCGCTTCTACCGGAACAAACATGAGTACAAAATCGAGTGAGCGCACCCCCTCTAACTGATGATAGGACTTCTCACTCAACATCTTGAGATGAGATCGCATCGATTGAACATGCTCAGCTAACGCTTGAGATCTAACCATCTCGTCATCAGTCGATGACATTCGTTCATAAGCAGTCAATGACACCTTGGAGTCGATGATGATGTCCTTACCTTCAGGCAAATGAACAATCACATCGGGTTGATAGCGGCTCCCTTCGTCACTTTTCAGTGACATCTGAGTGTCGTACTCGCGCCCTTTGGTCAATCCTGATTTCTCAAGAACGCGCTCTAAAACCACTTCCCCCCAGGTTCCTTGCGTCTTGCTTTCACCCTTCAAGGCTTTAGTCAGGTTCAGTGCATCCTCGCTGATTTTGGTGTTCATCTCGCGAAGACTTTTAAGTTCATTGCGGAGCGAGAACCGTTCACGGCTCTCTTCGCTATAAGCCGTCTCAACACGCGCCTGAAAGTCCTTCAACCGGTCATTTAGGGGCTTTAGCAGGCCGTCAAGCTGCTCCTTACTTTGATCTCGAAAATTGGCTTGTTTAGCTTCAAAAATCTCCTGCGCCAACTGTTTAAAGGAGAGCGTTAAATTTGACCTTGCCTCTTCCAGCAACGCCAGCTTCTCCTGATGATGGGTCGCCTGCTCCGACAGCTTGGTCTTTAGGGTGGCCAGCTCCTGCTGAAGGAGGCTGTTACTTGCTCGTTCTGCCTTTATCTCGGTTTCAACGTCTTGCAGTCTGGCCGCAATCCCTTGGTTTTCTCGCACCAGTGCCTCGACTTCAGCCTCTTTGACAATGAGCGCCTCGCGCGATGTTTGATGGGCATCTTGAATCTCGATTAGCTTCGAGTAATGCTCGGCCTCCGCACTGGCACGACCACGAACCAGCTTGAACACGTACCAAGCTGCGACAGCTGTCGTGGCGAAAAACAAAGCAGCGAATAGGGCGGCAACCGACATCTCAGCCATCAACGATTTGTCCTTAGTGCGATTAACACATCCTAATGCATCAGGGTGAACAGCTTTCTTCGGTAGGTTGAGGGAATAGGATGACCTTTTTCAAATAGTTCAAACATGCCTACCATGACCTGGCGTGATTCTTCATCTCGCCAGGCGCGGTCCTCTCTAATGTTCTCCAGCAATACATTTAGGGCTGATTCGACATCACGCTGTGCCGCCAGTGCGTAGGCAAGATCAAGTCGCGCAGCCATTCGATCTTCCTTGGTTTCGGCATCCTCCACCTTCGTCTGAAGCGCGGATGGCTCGGGGAGACCTTCCGCTTTTTTGGCCACCAGTAACCTTTGCTCGGCCTTACTCCGACCGGCTGCATCCTTCGCAAGGCCGTTCAAAATACTTTCCGCCTCAGCGAGATCGCCCGCCAAGACAAGCAAATCCGCAAGCTCAACAAACAATGACGGATTGTTTGGTTCCTGCTGAATCATTTGCTTTAAGGCACCAATCGCACCCTCAAAGTCGCCAGCCTCGATCATGGCTGCCAAATGCCCCTGAATTTGCTCAAGCGGACTAAGAAATAATGGATCAAGTACTTCTCGAACGGATGACTCGGTTTGAGGGCCCTCCAGGTTGCCAGCAAGCTGACCCTCATGAATGATTTTTACCGTGGGCAACCCCCTAACGCCCAATTGCTGGACGATCTGAGGGTTTCGCTGCACGTCAATTCTGGCCCACTGTAATTTGCCAGCGTAAGCACCAAGCACAGCGTCCAACAGCGCACGCATCGCGTCTGAGGGCTCAGCACCTTCAGCATAGAATTCGGCGAGCACCGGCATTGCTTGGCTCTTTTCTAAGACCTCGGTCTGAAAGTTCTGTAAATCTACTTCGACAGGGGTTACCCCTGCTCCACCTAATTCCACGATTGATACTCTCCCCTGAGTTGGACTCTTCTACACTTTCGCGCCTTCGGATGCGCGTCTACTAATGAGCTGAGGCCCCCTTTCTTTTAAGCTTTAACTTTTTAGATTGGTCTCATTTTTTTTGACGATACTGTCCCCTAACGACCTAGCCCTCATCGCTTAAGTCGTTAGTTACCTTGGCAAACAAGCAGTCCACCGGCCTGCCTTGGTTTTCAATCATACCTGAACTCTTTTTGATTCAGGCGCGTGTTCGATCGGCCACAGGGAGTAAATATCAAACTTATTAGGTGACTCGTTTTCCCAAGATGCGATTCGCCGAGCGTCTGCAATCGAATTGGGCATTATTAACGCAGCCCGGAACCAATCAGCAAAATCACGAGTCGTTATAAATCAAGCGCCAACCAGGACTCCCTCAACACTCGTGCTAGGGGTTCTAGTTCGGGTGGGGGGCCGGTAGTTGTCGAGAATGTCTCATCAATATGCACAACCGGCTCTTCTTCTGAGTAATCGCTCCACTCGAAATCAGGTGTTGATGGCGTACCATCTGCAGCAAAATTCACCCAGGCACGTCGCATACGGCCCGACGTCCCACTGTAGTCAGCAAAGCCAGCAAGGGGGGCGAAAGGCAAGCCGTTGCCGAACACCATCAAGTCCAGCGAATGCGCCGCCCCGATCATTGGCGATTCCCAATCAAACTGATAGACAAAGGTCTTGGCTTTGGCAAATTTTGCGTGACCAGCAGCGATTCGAAGGCTCGGGATTCTGAACCACAAGTCGCCCATGATTCGAGTACTGATTTGATCCTCATCCAAGTTAGGAAAAGACGCTTGATAGGCAGATTGCACAGTGCTCCAAGCTTGACCACTACCAACAACGATTTGATTCGCCCGACGATAAAAAACGCTGTCCTCCAACGAGGGAAGAAGCGCCGAAAATAACCTGGCTTCATCACGACAATGTCCAATCAAGTAATCGACCGAATGACCCATACCCTCAAAGCTTGCATCGACCGGGTGAATAGGCATGTGCTGATTGATCACTGGAAGGTAGATTTGAGGCCGCCCGAGCACTTGCTCATCGATAAGATCATAAGCTTCAACTAACATCTGCCACGGGAGCGATTGAAGTTTTTCAAGGTCTCTTGCACCCATACCAAAGTGATTCAGCATACGCTCCGCAATAGCCGTTGCTGTGTCCGGCCGCTGGGCGGCGTGTCCACCGCTCTGTGAAATAATTCGGTGAAACAATCCTTCCGAGCCAGGAGTCGCTAACAGTGCATGGACCGCCGCACCGCCGCCAGATTCTCCAAACAGGGTCACGTTGTTTGGATCACCCCCAAAATTCGAGATATTTTTCTGGACCCACTGCAACACGAATCCTAAATCCTGAATGCCAAGATTACCGGGGCCAATTCCATCGCCCACTAGTTCCTCCAAATACAAGAAACCCTCTGCTCCAAGACGTCTGTTGCAGGTCACTAGAACAACACCCTCACGGGCAAAATGGGTACCGTCATATAGCTCATTAGCACCAGAGCCAGATAGTTGCCCTCCTCCATGTGCCCAGACCATGACAGGCAGCGATCCGTTTCCTGGGTCAGGGGTCCAGACATTCAGGTTTAAACAATCTTCCCCCTCATCTGGCAATCCTAGTTGGATGCCCCCAGTTTGGGGACAAATCAGACCATATTGCGTGGCTGGAAACACGCCCTGCCACTTGGTCGGCTCAGCCGGGGAACGAAAACGATATTGACCAAATGGCGGAGCGGCATAAGGAATGCCCAGAAAGCGATGCACACCCTGAACGACGTCCCCTTGAACCGAGCCTGAGTGCGTTTTGACGATTGGCGTGGGTTTGATCACTGTAGGGTTACAAGCAGCTAATGCTAAGGCACTGCAGCCTCCAAGGAATTGACGTCTCTTCATCATAGCAAGTCGCTCGACATGAGCTATTCCGATATTTCTTCTGGTCACACTCGCGCACTTAAGCCGATAAGGAGAGCGAATTAGCCAATGGGCGAACGATACCGCAGCTCAGTCGGCCGCATGTTTCTGAGCTAAAAAACCTCATTTAGCCAAGCAAATCCCTACAGGCAGTGAATGCCTCCTAAGAGGCTTTCTCCCACGCTAACAGTTGCCGCTTCCTTTCGAGCCCCCATCGAAATCCCCCCAGAGAACCATCGGAGCGCACAACGCGATGGCAAGGTATGAGGAGCGCCAAACGGTTGTTCGCGCAAGCGCTCGCCACGGCTCGCACCGCAGTTGGTCGGCCGATCGTAGACGCAAATGCTTGATAACTCTGCGTTTGCCCTCGGGGTATTGCTTTAAGCCCTGACCAGACCATCTGCTGAAACGGGGTACCGATAGGTCTGAGCGCAAGGTCAGACAGATCTTCGCCGATGTGCCAAGCGTCAATGATATCTCGCACAGAGTATCCACTGACAACCCGAGCCGATTCACTAACTCTCTCGGCCGCGTCTCTATTCTCTTGACCGATCAAATCAACGGCTGAGGTGACGGAACTTCCAATATGAAGCTCACGCAAGCCTTCGCCATCACCGACGAATGCAGCGACGCCGAGGTCTGGAATATGGCTCGTCGATACCCAAATGCCTGCAACCATTGTTTTTAGCTCCGTCCTTTTTTGACTCTCTATTTGGCTCGCTAATTGAGGCCTGCTTCTCTCCGTCCTCGGGTCTGGTGCCGTTACTATTGACGTATCATTCCAGTGGCCTTAGGTCGCCCTGAAAGCAACCAATTTCAGCGGAATACCTACCGATTTTGTTCGGCGATCGCCTCAACGCTATCCGAA
The DNA here is from genome assembly GCA_038131595.1 of Gammaproteobacteria bacterium. GTDB lineage: Bacteria > Pseudomonadota > Gammaproteobacteria > Pseudomonadales > Azotimanducaceae > UBA9926. Next base: position 1,831,867 of record JAYPPR010000008.1, on the reverse strand, counting down.
GAGTAACACTGGGTGTGGCAAGCATTAAATTGAGGAGATTATTCGACGAGAAGCATTAGTTGTCGGTCAATCTTTAATGAAGCACCCGCTGTCTGATGGAACACCCACTAAATGGAAACGACTCTCCATCCACTGCGGTGCAGCACTGACATGAGCACACTCGCGGACTTAAACGGATTCTCTCGGCCACGATACAACACGCGTTCGCCCTTGCTGACTAACCAAATATCGGAATGTTTAATATGTTTGATCGCCACAGAACACCTGAATACTGTTTTTTTATACAGTATCTACTTGTTGCGAGCTCGTCAACCGATGGGGATCCAGTCGAGTCCATTTTGCTGGGTGGCATGATGAAGTGACCCTTCCCAGGCGTGAAGCACTTGGCGCAATGCGGCTTCTGCCAATGCTGGCTGGTTGTTCTTTTCACTAATATGCGACACGACGATATGCTTGAGACGGTTGAGGTCGACCGACTCAAGCAGGCCGGCCGCCTGCTCATTGGAGAGATGGCCGAGTGGACCACTAACTCTTGCCTTTAAAGCTCTTGGATATGGACCTCGAGCAAGCATCTCTGGATCATAGTTGCACTCGAGCACCAACGCATCACATGCGTGGTAGGCATTGGCCACATGAGGCGTAATGTGACCGATATCTGTGAGCACTCCTACTCTCGACTCACCTTCACTGAACACGTACTGGCAGGGCTCCTTGGCATCATGAGGTACGGTAACGGGATGAATCTCCATACCGGCGACCGCAAATGGCTCTTCAAGCGTGATTCTGCGTACATCCAGACCCCCTTCAAATCGCTTAAGGTCAAATGTGCCTGTGGTCATATATAAAGGTAAATGAAACTTGCGCGCGAACTGCGCTGCTCCGTGGATGTGATCACCGTGCTCGTGGGTAATCAATATTGCTTTGATGTCCCAAGGTGAGATTGACCGAGTGGCCATGCGCCGAAGTGTTTCTTTAATCCCGAAGCCGAGATCAACCAGTACAACGCCGCCTGTCCCCTCCACAAAGGTTCCGTTACCTTTGCTTCCGCTGCCTAGTGACGCAATTCGCACCGGTTAGATCGAGTATTCCTTGATCACTTTGAGCAAGCGCTCTGCGATCAGGCCGTTGGCCAGTTCTCCTTGCTGAAACACCGTTACCAGCACCTCACCCTGGTCATCTTCGAGCTGGACTTCATAGCTATCTTTCGCGTCCTGGGCTTTTTTGCCACCACCCATCAGACGCCGAAAGAATCCGGGCTTCTTTTGGCTGTATGGGATGTAGTGGACGTAATACCGTTGTGAGGAACGATCAATATCGTTCACAGTCACGCCCGCATTTTCTAACGCACTACCTACCGTTGACCAAGCGCGATTAAAGTCTAGTTGATAGCGAAGCTCGGGCTTTAATCGATCAGGGATCAGCCGTGTTCGACCCTCCACCAAATTCGATGCCATCATGCTCATGGTGCCCTGATTGATGTTTTCGCCAAGATAGTAGGCCAGGCTTCGAAGCACTTCTGTTTCCATATCGGCATCGTCAGATGCCTCTGGCCAAGCCATCCCCTCGAGCCTAAAAGGTGCTGACGCGGAAACTTGACGTTGTTGCAGATACACCTCGCTACTGCCCTGGCGAACGCCCGGTTCTAAACGCAATTTAAATTGATGGAGATTTACATCTCGTGTGTTTCGATAGACGCTCGCGTCTCTGATGCTCTGGAATGCGGCCTCAGCGTCACCACCCCGAGCAGAGAGCCAGCGGCTGACAAGCTCCCCCGTGCTTGGGTCTGCGCTGTCAACATCAAGGTTATTAGCCTCCCAAAACTGAATAATCTTGGGCCATACAACAGCCGGAGGAATATCGAGGAACACCCATTGATCGCCATCCAATCGCTTAATAACGATCTGATCCACCCCGTACCTTGTACTGAGCGGCTCGGGCGGCCGAAGCTCAAATTGGGTGCCCGCGAGCCCTCGAGGATCCTCGATCTCAGGAATGGGCATCAAATCAACGAACTGGGGTCGATCCAACCCTTCAGGAATCTCAATTTTTTGGGTGCTGCCCTCCTCAAGTCTACCGAGCTGTTCTTCGTTTCCGAAGAACGTGCAACTCGAGACGAGCCAAGCCGTTAACACACCAAACACAATTCGCATTACGTCAATACTCCCGCTTGCTGCATCGCCGCGATGACCTCGTCATGATGCTGCTGAGACAAACCCGTCAACGGTAGCCGAATCCCTTGCGGAATTCTATCCAAATAGGACAGCGCCCACTTGACCGGAATCGGGTTCGACTCTAGGAATAATGTTTGATGCAGACCACTTAGTGTTGCGTCTAGCGACCGGGCAAGTTCCGCGTCTCCCTTAACCGCTGCGTCCGCCATTTGCGCCATCGTCTCCGGCGCTACGTTTGCCGTCACGCTGATGGTTCCTTGCGCACCCTCTAGCATCAAATCGCAACTTGTCTCATCGTCGCCTGAGTAAATCGCGACCGCCTCACCACACAGCTGCCTGATTTCTCTTGCCCTCTCCAAGGAACCGGTAGCCTCTTTGATCGCTACGACCTGGGGAAGCACCGCGAGCCGTGCGACAGTTTCGGGCAGCAAATCACAAGCGGTTCGTCCTGGAACGTTGTAAAGCACTTGAGGCAAATCTACGGCCTCCGCAATCGCAGAGTAATGCGCCACAAGTCCCTCTTGTGTTGGTTTGTTGTAATAAGGAGTGACGAGCAGACAAGCATCTGCGCCCGATTCCTTAGCAGAGGCCGTAAATTCGATAGCCTCGGCTGTCGAGTTTGCACCCGTGCCCGCAATGACAGTCATTCGACTTTTCGTTTTCTCAACGACAAAACGAATAATCTCGCAGTTCTCTTGAGGACTAACCGTCGGCGACTCGCCCGTCGTTCCAACAGGAACAATGCCCACCGTTCCCGACGACACATGCCATTCAACTAACGCCTCAAGGCTCTCCCAATCAATCTCGCCCGAGGCGAACATGGGGGTTACCAGCGCAACGATACTCCCTTGCGTCATCAATCGAGTCTCTCTCGGAAAAGCCCGGCATCATACCGGTAGCACTGCGCGCTCACAATCACGTCAGGTTTTTTCTGCCGACGAAGGGGTCCCCAATCTAGGCCAAGCCTCAATCATGGCTTTGATAAAAATTGCGAGCGGTATCGCGAAGAAAACGCCCGCAACACCAAACCAAGCGCCGAAGACTAGGACCGCGATGATAATGGCCAAAGGATGAATGTCATTGGCCTCAGAGAATAGAAGGGGCACCAAGAGCATGCCATCCAACGCCTGGATCAATATGTAGCCAGCCATCAAGCTCCAAAAAGACCCATCGAAGCCAAATTGCATTAACGCAATCACAACGACTGGCACGGTGATAACCGCAATTCCCAAGTAAGGAATAATGACCGACAAGCCAACAAGGAAAGCCAGCAGCGCGGCGTAATTCAAGTCAAACACGGAGAAGAGAATGTAAGTGGCAATTCCCGCCAGGGTCAGCTCAATAAACTTACCCCGCACATAATTCTCTAGCTGCTTGTTCATCTCCTCGCCGATGCCTTGCAAAAACGGTCTGTCCTCGGGAAGAAAGCTCGTCAAATACTCAAGGATTCGGTCTTTATCGCTTAACATGAAATACACTAGGATCGGCACAATCACGGTGTATGCAACAATCTCCATGAAGACCGGCAAGTTTGTGAAAGATGCGGTTACGATCCACTGACCAATATTGGCCGCCTCGGTGTTGAGTACCTCAATCCAAGTCTGTACCTGCTTTTGTGATATCAACCAATCGTAGTTTCTTGCCCACTGTGCGGCCATTTCCTGTCCGGACAAGGCCAGATTCGGCAAGTCTTGGTAAAGACGAGTCAACTGCCGCCAAATGCGCGGGAAGAGAAACACGAGAAATCCAATAAAGGCACCCAGAAACAGCACGAATGTGGCGTTGACGGAAAGCCATTTCGGAGCTCCCAGTTGTGCGAGTCGCTGAACCACGCCTTGCAGCACATAAGCAAACACGAGTGCAATTAAAATAGGCACTGCGATCGATCCGAGCAAATACAGCCCAGCAGCAACGAGCGTGATCAGCAGGAGCAGCACCAGTGCTTCCACATTGGCAAAGTAGCGATTCAACCAGGCTGCAATAATCTGCTTCATCTCTCTGCTCCATTAGCATGCCAACGCTTGTTGGACTAGCCTCACAAGCCAAGACAGCGTTAGTGTTTATTGCTATGCCTTCTTAATCCAATGACTGTATATCGAGCCGTCGTCAGTTTGACCGAGTAGCTCATTTCCACTCTGAGCGGCGAATACTTGAAAGTCCCTGACTGATCCTTGATCAGTGGCGATGACCTCTAAGATCTGGCCCACATCCATTCGATTGAGCGCCTGCTTGGCCTTTAGCAGCGGCATCGGACAATTTAACCCTTTAGTATCTAGGAGCGTGTCGACGCTCCCATCAAACCCTTTGGATTCTGTTATCCCGTCCGACTTCTCTGACATCACCTAACCTCCCAAATGGGTCAACGCACTGCAAAGACCAGTATTCGATATCCACCAAAATGGCCTAAATAATGAGCGCTCTCGGCTCTGGAATCGTACACGCTGCATGATCTGGTTGACTCTCGCTAGCCCGCAACACGCCTAATCTTTCGTAGATTATATCAACCCAGTAGTGGATACACGTGGACAGTACGCTCAACCCCTGCCACCATTTGATTATGGCTCGTTCAACGCTCCTCTCAATTTTCATACCCATCACGCTTGTCTCGCTGATGGTTGCGTCCTCCCTCAGCCATTCAGCGGTTCTCGACGATCTCAATCTGCCGGAGCTAGGAGCGGGAGGCGGAGCACCCACGTCACTCAACCAAGAGCATGCCCTGGGGCAACGTTTTCTGAGGGCTGTTCGTGCACAAACTCCAAATTTTGATGATCCGCTATTAAATGACTATCTCGAACATCAAATCTATCGCCTCGCCTCATACAGCGACTTAGAAGACTTCCGGCTCTATATCGTCATGATCAACAATCCGACGATCAATGCATTTGCTGCGCCTGGAGGAATTCTCGGGATTCATCACGGGTTATTTCTCACCGCGACTTCCGTTCACGAGTTCTCGGCGATCTTAGCTCATGAACTCGCACACCTCAGTCAACGGCACTTTGCCAGAGGCCTAGAAGATTCTCGCAAAGCCGGCGTCATCAGCATTGCTGGACTACTCGCCGGCGCCATCATTGCCGCCTATGGTGGCGGCGAAGCAGGCATCGCAGCAATGACTACGAGCCAAGGGCTCATGCAGGCACAGCGCCTGAGCTACAGTCGCACCCGCGAGTCTGAAGCTGATCGAGTAGGTATTAACACGATGATTAGAGCAGGCCTCGACCCACGCGCGATGGCCTATATGTTTGAGCACTTAGACCGTGCAACTCGAACCGATGGGGACCAGATCCCAGAGTTCTTGCGCACGCATCCAGTCACTAGGAACCGAATCACAGACGCCTACAACCAAACTGAAAGTATCACCAAACGCCAATGGCCGCTCGACTTGGAATTCCAAATGATGCGAGCCAGGGCCATTGCGCTTTCTACGGAAAATCCACGCGAATCCACGCCGCTACTAACCAGCCGACAAGGCACAGACAATATTCTTAACGTTGCGACTGACTATCTCCGCGTTCTGCTAATGACCGCTTCAGGTGATCTTGACGAAGCGCGCTCGCTACTCGACCGACTCCGAGCGGACATGCCCCTTAATATCCCGCTCCATCTTGCTGAAGTGGATCTGTACCTGAGAGCGAAACAGCTTGATTCAGCGAATGCCTTGATCGACGAAGCACTGCTGATTAATCCGGGCAATTATCCACTCATGATGAAGAAAGCAGACATTATGATTGCTATTAATCGACCTGAAGTGGCAAGCCAACTACTCACGGAAGTCACCGATGCCAAACCACTTAATGACGCCGCGTGGTATCAACTGGCGGAAGCTAGAGGTCTAGCCGGCGACATCATCGGCGTTCATCAGGCGAGAGCCGAATACTTCTTACTCAATGGGGATTTAGAGCGGGCCGAGAAACAATTGTCTTATGCACAGCCGCTTGCTCGTCAGAATTTTCAGTTGAGTGAGCGGATTCGCAATCGCCTCGATGAGATCAGGGATCTTATCGACGAGTTATCTCGGTAGAAAGAACGCCTGATTGCTCATCGAGCATTGAAGGAAAGCATACGTTCCAAGGGAATGAGTGCCCTACTCGAAATATCCGCAGGAACCATGATCTCCTGATGTTGCTCGCGCAATACTTTTGCCAGTGCGTCGAGTTCATTCATCGCCATCCAGGGGCAGTTCGCACAACTTTTACACTCAGCGCCATGGCCCGCGGTTGGCGCGGCCATAAAGGTCTTTCCTGGCGCAGCTTGACGCATCTTGTAGAAGATGCCCTGATCAGTGGCCACGATAAACTGATCACATGCGGATTCTTTTGCCGCATTTATCAATTGAGAGGTAGACCCAACCACATCTGCCTGATCAACGACCCCCTTGGGCGATTCCGGGTGCACTAACACCATTGCGTCAGGATGAACCGCTTTCAGATCACGTAATCCCTTGGCCTTAAATTCGTCATGCACGATGCATGCACCATCCCACAGGATCATGTCGGCGCCGGTCTGCTCTTGGATATAGGCGCCCAGGTGCTTATCCGGCGCCCAAAGAATCGATTCTCCCTTATCCATGAGATGCTCAACCACATCGAGCGCGATGCTAGATGTCACCACCCAATCTGCTCTGGCTTTTACTTCTGCAGAAGTATTGGCGTATACCACCACGGTTCGGTCTGGATGCGCATCACAAAACGCAGAAAAAGCGCTTGGTTCGCAGCCGATATCAAGCGAACACGTTGCCTCAAGTGTCGGCATCAACACCCGCTTTGAAGGACTTAGAATTTTCGCGGTCTCGCCCATAAAACGCACACCAGCAACCACGATAGTCTCAGCCGCTACCGAAGCCCCAAATCTCGCCATCTCCAAAGAATCTGCAACGCACCCGCCAGTCTCTTCAGCGAGGGATTGCACGGCTTCATCCGTGTAGTAGTGTGCGACCAGAACTGCGTTAAGGCGGGTCAGCGCCTGCTTGATTTCCTCGCGAAGCTGCTCCGTTTCTACAGCAGAGCCCTCGGCGCTACTGGCCAATAAGTCCCGCTCTAATTCACGCTCTGCCATTGTCCACTCTCACTTTTGTTGGGCCAGATGAGGAGCCCTCAGCCTGTTCAAGAGCCCTCAGCCTGTTCAAGAGCCCTCAGCTAATCAACAAGCCTTGAACTGATTAAAGAGCCTTCAGCTGATTAAAGAGCCTTCAGCTGATTAAAGAGCCTTCAGCTGATTAAAGAGCCCTCAGCCAGAAAGAACTCCTTAACTGAACAGAAAGCTCTCAGCTTCAATACGTCAACCAGACAAAACCTACTTTTCTTTCAGTTATGTCTGAAACCCCTTACCGGGTCTATGTTATTGGCTCAGCGTTTAGACCACAATGTGTGCTGTGAGCATCTTGTTTCTAATTCATGACCTACCGGAGGACTCCCAGTCCAATCTCTGGTTATTCACCCAAGCGGCGATCACGGCAAACATTCAAGTCGCCTGGGGTGTCATCGACTCGCTTGAACTATCAGGTCGGGAGGTTCTTGTAAGAGGCAGTATGTTAACAAACAGCTCCTCATTAACGAGTTACGAGCCCTCGCGCCATCTTTCGTTATCAGATTTCGAAACCATTTGGGTATTATCGCTAGGACACCGGTCGACCTTTTTGGACAAGATCCAACTCCTCCATCTGTTACCCCAGTCTAAGCTCATCAACAACTGCGATGCACTGCTCCACCTGAATAGCAAATACGCGCTGGCATTGCTGCCTGAATCTATCAATCAGCCATCTCGCATTGCCTCATCTGACCCAGCCAGCATCAAGTACGCCCTCGATCGTTCGAGCACTTGGATATTCAAACCCCCTGCTGAGAGTCATGGGAGAAGCGTTTACAAAATCCAGCCAGATGATCCCAACGCGAACGCAATCATCGAGCACGAGATGCCATCGATGGGCCACACTTTTCGGCTCCTTGAGTCATGGCTCCCTAATATCGAGCACGGCGAAAAACGTGTATTGATGGCAGATGGCTCAATCATTGGTTGTTATGAACGGCAAGGAAAGCTAGACCATCGTACCAATCTCGCCGCAGGTGCAACGCCCTCACTCGCGCGCCTTAACACCGATGAGCAAACCCTCTGCCGGGCAGTTGCCAAATATAGTTTGGACGGGGGCGCTCGTTTTATTGGAATAGACTTGGTCTACCCCTATGTCGTCGAAATCAACGTCGTCAACCCAGGAGGCCTCGGCACGTTGCTCGCACTTGGCGAACCTCTTAGCGGGACCACAGTTCTCGACGCGCTTGGCCTAATCAGTCCTTGAGTTTTGGCATCGAACCGGTATGATTCGCGTTCTCGGGGCCGTTAGCTCAGCTGGTAGAGCAGTTGGCTTTTAACCAATTGGTCGCTGGTTCGAATCCAGCACGGCCCACCATTTTCTCGTTCACCCCTTCGCCCCTTCTTTTTTCTCGCATTCGGCGAGAAGCTGGTTAACGTTAGCCAAACAGCTGGCCTACGCCACCCAATAACAGCACAAAGCCTAGCCCCCAGACAGACACTGCGATTACATCCCAGAGCAAGTAGCGAGGCCAGCTGAGCCCTGCCATACCCAATAAAAGTGGCACAACACTTCGAATCATCGTGAGAAACCGCCCGCCGACCGCAGCGAATGGGCCGAACCTCCGAATGAACCTCTCGGCGCGATCCAATCGATTGGCATGAGGACGCATCATCGCGGACTCTTTGAAACTTGGACCGAGTCTCCGCCCCATCCAATACCCGAACTGATCAGCGAGAAACCCTCCTAGCATCGCACAAGGAACGATCTGAACGATCGAATAAAGATTCTCGACAAAGAGAAAGCTTGCGACGCCAAACAGAATAACGCCAGAAACAAAAAGTCCGATGCCCGGACACGCCTCGATGAAACCCAGACCAACAATCATCACCAAGCCCAGTTGTGGGTTGGTCGACAAGAAGTCAGTCAACGAGGCGAGCGACATATTACCTCACATAACGCGTTGGATCAGGGATGCCCGCTTCAATGAAGCCGTCTTTACGTAACACACACGCATCGCAACGACCGCAAGCCTCGCCGGCATCGGTTAATCGATAGCACGACACCGTGTCTTCGTAGTTGACCCCTAATTTGACTCCCTTCTGAATGATCTCGCCTTTTGTGAGATGCAAAAGCGGCGCATGGATTTGAAAAGCTTGGGATTCAACACCAGCTTTGGTGGCCTGATTCGCCATCCGTTCGAAGGCTTCAATAAAAGCTGGTCGACAATCTGGATACCCCGAATAGTCGACAGCATTCACACCAATGAATAAGTCGTAGGCTGGTAACACCTCGCCCCACGCGAGCGCATAAGCGAGGAAGACCGTATTTCTTGCTGGAACGTAGGTGACAGGAATCTGCTCATTACCCAGATCTGCATCAGGAACGTCGATGGTCTCATCCGTTAACGCTGACCCACCGAAGACGGCTAGATCCAAGTGCGCTGTGCGATGTGACGCCGCGCCGAGAGCGTCCGCCATAATTCTTGCGTGAGCCAACTCAGTTTGATGGGACTGCCCATAATCAAAACTCAAACAGTGACACTGAAAACCCTCCGAAACGGCATGCGCTAGCACCGTGGCTGAATCCAGCCCACCCGAGAGTAGGATAATGGCCTTCTTGTTAGACCCCTCGGTCATCTGGTTAGACACCTGGTTTATCTCCCCAAAGAATTTTGTGTAGTTGCAGCTGCATTCGCACCGGTAATCGGTCTTCAAGAATCCAAGCTGCGAGCACCGTCGGTTCTACCTCCTCAAAGCTGGGCGAGAACAAGACGTCATCCACTCGTCGATCCAAACCGAATTGATCGACCTGGAATCGCGCCCACTCGTAATCCTCCCTGCTAGTAATCACGAATTTGACTTGGTCAGATGTCTTCAGCAGCGAGACATTGTCCATCAGATTACGATGACTTTCCCCTGACCCTGGGGTCTTAAGATCCATCACTATAGAAACGTTTGGGTCGATGTCTGCGATCGAAAGCGCTCCACTCGTTTCAAGCGATACGTTGAAACCAGCCTTGACCAATGACTCCATGAGTGGACGCGCCTCAACCTGAGCGAGCGGCTCACCCCCCGTCACCGTGACATGAGGAACCCCAAATTGATGAACCCGATCCAATATCTCAGAGAGGGTGAGTAGCTCGCCGCCTGAGAATGCGTATGCCGTATCACAATAGTGACAGCGCAAAGGGCACCCAGTCAGCCGAATAAAAGTAGTCGGCCGACCAACAGTACGCGCCTCTCCCTGAAGCGAGCAAAAGACCTCCGTGATCCGAAGTGTTACATCCATGGTGATACGGAACTGGCGTCAACAGTCGATTTGATTGGCGAGATAGCGCTCGGCCAATTGCCCGGCGGACTTCGATGCATAGCTGGTTGCAACTTGCTGCAGAAACGCTTTGGCCCTGCTGCAATCGCCCATTAAGTGATACACCTTGCCCAGCTTAAAAGAAGCGTCGGGTACTTTGTTATTGCCTGGGAATCCATCAATGACTTGCACCAGCGCTTGCCTTGCCTGCTCGTAATCGGGTTGAGGCATGGCTGCATGGACTTCACCAATCCAATAATAAGCATTCGCTGTGAATTCCCCATCGGGATATTGCTCGATCAGTCGTTTTAGCTGGTCAATCGCATCTTCAAACTGTCTCGCTTTGATGGATGCAAGGCCCGCATCATAAAGCGACTGCTCAGATTGATCCTGAGCGGCAATCTCCTCATCTACTGCTGGCTCATTGTCGATGGTTTGGTCAGTGGAGGCGGTCGCTGGCGCTGTACCCAAGTTCTGTAGACGGCGGTCTAGCTCTAGATAGCGATCGTCTTGAATACCTTTGTGTCGCTGAATTTCATAGCTTAGTTGCTCCACAAGACCGCGAAGTGTCATCACCTCTTCTTGCAAAATTTGCATCTGATATTGGATTTCACTGCCTGATCTTGGCTTTGAAGCAGCCTCTTCCAGTATCTGCTCCTGCGGCGTTTCCGTTACAACAGGGATTTCAGCATCCAATGACTCGACGATGATGGGCGACTGGCTCTCCGCCTGAGCGATCGTCCAGCAACCCATCAAACAAAGAACCGCTACCGTTTTACATCGAATAGGTATCACCAAAGACCTCCGTTATGCCATCAGAATTGCTATTTTTGCACGTGGTAAACAGCGAGTGCTCGCTGGCTGACTTATGTTAGCGCAGTAGAGGGCAGCCTTATACGAAAAAAGGCGGAGTGGCATGCGACACAATGGCAGCCCCCAGAAACAAAAAAGGTCTCTACCGAGACCTTTAATGACTTCTATTCTGCAACTGCTCTTTTATAACGGCTCTTTTATAACGGCTCTTTTACAACAGCTCTCACTCAGTTGCTCTAACCCAACCCTCGACAAAGTGGGGAAGTGGGTGGCTCTAGGCGTCGCGCCCTTACCTCATCACTGAGTGTGGGCCAAGGTTAGCGGTAGACCACCTCCACTCGACGATTCTGCCGCCAGGCGCTCTCGTCATGCCCACCGTCTGCCGGCTTCTCTTCACCATAACTGACGACCTCGATTTGACTTCTGGAGGCACCCTGGGCCAGGAGATAAGCTCGAACCGCATTTGCCCGGCGCTCGCCTAATGCCAAGTTGTATTCCCGAGTTCCGCGCTCATCGGCGTGCCCTTCTAGGCGAACCCGTAAACCAGGATTCTCAGCCAGCACACTCGCGTGTTGATCTAGCTCTCGATGTGCATCTCGACGGACGATCGCTTGATCAAAGTCAAAATAGAAAACGCCTTGAAGCGTCATCGAACCTGCACCAGCATCCATCTCGTCGATGGGGATGACGATCTTGCCTCGGCTTACCATAGGCCGAATTGGTTCTGCTTCTTCTACAACGACCTCTTGGACCTCAGCAGAGGTTTCAGGCGCTTCTACTTCAGGAGCCTCTTCAACGCCCCCTGAACTTGCACAGCCCGCCAGAAACACCAGCAATGCTGCCGAAATAAAACCTAAGTTTCTATTGAAGGATGTCATGGTAATACTCCTATTATTGATCTCTCTTCTCGCGAAGTGTTGCGTTTTCCCGCGATGGCTGCCCTACGCTCCGTTGGCGGCTTTGAGATGTCAGCTTTTCCCCAACAAACCCGTATTTGAGCATACGACTGCATCGAATGCCATCTCTCAAAACGGGTTTTATTCCAATTAAGCGTCCTTTTTTACTAATAACTTTATTAACAACTGTACTAATAACGCCTGGGCAAGTCAGCGCTACGAGACCACCCTAGGGCGCCAAGGAACTATCCTCCTGGTCAACCTGAGTACTGACTTCAGTCGCAACAAATTTCTTTTTCTTCATCGGGGACCATGAGGGCTCTCTCACATCCCCTTCACGAGCAGGTAGGTTAAATTTTACGCTCCCATCCATCGAAACCCCGGCGAGAATACCTTGCCCGTCCACCATCGTTGCGTAAATCAACGTACTATCGTTCGGCGCGATGCTGGGCGATTCATCTAGCGCGGTTTCGGTTAACACCGTCAACCGGCCTCGCTCTAAATCCATATAACCAATGTGAAATATATCGTTGCGACGGTGCACCATCACAAGCCCATTGCCATCGCGCGTCAGACTCGCTCGGGCGTTGTAATCTCCCTCAAAGGTGAGGCGTTCCACTTCTAGGTCACTCAACCGAACCGAATAAATCTGAGGCTGCCCGCCTCTGTTCGAGGTAAAAATAATAGACTGACCATCTGCACTCCAGGAGGGCTCGGTATCAATCCCGTAATGCCTGGTTAACCGACGCAGTCGTCTTGGGCTTGCCTCTAGATCAAGCACATAAATTTCAGGATTTCCGTCCTTGGACAACACCATCGCCAATTTTTGTCCATCCGGTGAAAAAGCAGGAGCGCCATTTAAACCAGGGAAATTCGTCACTTGCTGCCGAGTCCTTGTCACCAAGTTGTGAACATAAATAGCCGGCCGGCTGTCTCTCTCGAACGACACGTAAGCAACTCGATCACCGTCCGGCGCCCAGGTCGCCGAAAGAATTGGCTCGCGAGATTGCAAAACAGTACGAACCCGCTGACCGTCAGCATCCGCCACATTCAACCTATAAATTCTCTCTGGTGCTTGCCCAGTGACCGTGATGTAAAGGATTTCGGAGGCGAAAGCGCCACTGATTCCTGTGAGCGCCTCGAATACCGCATCGCTGATATAGTGCGCCATATCCCTCAGCACTAGATCGGCGCCAACGATCGTCTCTGATTGCTCAACTTCCCCCTTGTAGACGTTGTATAGATCGTAAGAAACGGCGAGGTCAGGCCCTGATTCCTCTATTCTTCCGAGCACGAGATACTCAACATCTAAGAGACGCCAGTCGCGCACGAAGACTTCAGCCGCCTCGTTGGGCAACGATAGCATCGAGCTCACCGGTAAAGTCTTGAACCGGCCACTGAACCCTAGGTCTTGGGTTACGATCTCTGCGATGTCCTCAGGTAATGCACCCCGCCCTCTCCAATCGAAGGGGACCACCGCAACCATCACCGCGTTATCCGCGCCTTGGGTGATTTCAATCTGCAATTCCGCTTTTGAAAAAACGGATAGCGCTGCAAGCCAAAACCCGATAACCGTCTGTAAGCGTCGCTTCATCACCATATCCATCTCCCTCTGCCTAAAGCCTCAGATCCTCGGGCCTAAACAGTAACGTGAACTCTCGGAAACTTTGCTCGAATAATGCTGAATCAGCGGGCACCGAAAACCGATCCACTTTCTCCACCGCGACTAATGCCGACCGATCAAAAGCCGTGTTCCCGCTGCTTTCCGCGATCTGCACATCCACCACCTCACCGGTTGGTACTAAAAACACTTTAAGAATGGCTTCCATACCATTCCTCGCGCTAGGTGGCCTCGACCAATTCTGGGCGATGTCTCGCTGGATCTGACCGATGTAGGCCATCACACGCTCATCATCTGTCACAGCCGCGCGAGCACCCTCCTCCGCAGCAATGGCTCGCATCAAATCAGCCTCCAGTAGTGCCTGATCAACGGCCGGATCTGGGGGGTCCTCATCGCGCGCAACTTCCACCAACGCCTCGACTGAATCCTCGGAATATTCAGCGACTGGGGGCTCATCTGACTCAGGTTCTGTGGCGGGCGGCTCGGAAATCGGTATCGCTTGCGAGACGGTTTCGCTGACTTGCGCGGGCGGTTTAGGTTTAGGCTTCGCTGTCTGCTTAGGTTTAGGCGCCACATTGACCACCTTCGCCGCAATATAAAGTGGCTCAACAGAAGCGACCTGGGGAGGCGGCGACTCCCAATTGTGAAGCAACAATCCAAGCACCGCTCCATGCAAAACCAGCGCGAAAATCGTCGGCAAAATAGCTGATCGAAGCATCAGATTGACTCCGACGACCTCGGTTGCGTGACCAGCCCTACGTCTTCAATCCCTGCATTTTTGAGGCGGTCCATTGCAGACATGACATACCCATAAGTGACGGCCTGATCTCCTTCGATCAGCACCTTAATCGAGGGCTGTGCGCCTACGACTTTCGCTGCCTGCAACGCCATCGCTTCTAGCGACATCGCTGTTTCCTTCTCCCCGATGTTAAGGAAATATCGTCCCTCAGCATCGATACTCACAACCAAAAAGTCGTCCGGATCACTCACCTCAATGGCTTCACTATCAGCCGCTGGAAGCTCAACTTTGATCCCCTGTGTCATCAACGGGGCGGTCACCATGAAAATCACCAAAAGCACCAACATCACGTCAATGTAGGGAACGACATTGATCTCGGACATCGGTTTTCGACGAGCTACCTTGGCCATGGGTTAGTCCTCTTTGATCGACCGGTTCAGAATCGCGCTGAACTCCTCAGAGAAGGTGTCGAACCGATTCATAATGACCTCGACTTGGGCGGAAAATCGATTGTATGCAATGACCGCGGGTATCGCCGCGAAAAGGCCAATGGCGGTAGCAATGAGTGCCTCCGAGATGCCCGGCGCCACCACGGACAATGTTGCTTGATTCACCATCGCAAGCCCGCGGAATGAATTCATAATCCCCCAGACCGTTCCGAATAGACCGATATAAGGACTCGTGGACCCCACCGTCGCCAGGAAAGGGAGCGCCGCCTCTAATCGCTCCTCCTCCCTTGCCATCGCCACTCGCATCGCTCGCTGAACGTTCTGCATGATGCGCTCGGCTTGAGTCCCGTAGAGTTGCGAGGAGCGAGTGTATTCTTTGAATCCCGCATGAAAAATAGACTCAAGCCCAATCACTTCGGTTTCACCCTCATCGAGCTCTACAAAGAGTGCTCTGAGGTCCTCACCCGACCAAAAATCATCCTCAAATGCCGTAGCCATCCGGCGGACCGAGGCTAGCAAAAACGCTTTTTGAAACACGAGTATCCACGACACTACCGAGGCAAGGACCAGTAACGCCATGACTAATTGCACGACAATGGTGGCATTGCTAACCAGCTCAAGAATCGACAACTGTTCGTTCATAACCCCTTCCTACTCTTTACACCCTTATCACAGATTCTCTGCACGCTTATTGGCGGCGATTCACGTTTGCTCATTCAGTCTGCTTCGGAGGAACTAGAAAATAAGTCGTCACTGCCCGATGCTACTTTTGATTTGTTCTTTAGGCCAAAATGCTGATACGCCCTATCGGTCGCAACCCTTCCTCTTGGTGTCCGCATGATGAAGCCTTGCTGAATCAAATAAGGCTCATAGACGTCTTCCAGCGTATCTCGTTCCTCGCCCACGGCAGCGGACAGTGAATCAATTCCCACAGGCCCGCCTGCAAACTTATCAATCAAGGCCATCAGTAACCGTCGATCCATCGAATCAAAGCCACTGCTATCCACTTTCAACAAATTCAGCGCTTGATCAGCGCACTGCCGGTCTATCACGCCGTTGGCCCTGACCTCCGCATAATCTCTTACCCTTCGCAGCAAACGATTCGCAATTCTTGGTGTGCCTCGGCTTCGCGCGGCGATTTCACGGGCACCCTCGGCCTCGGTGGCAACGCCAAGCAGCTCGCCCGACCGCAAGACGATCCGAGTCAGGTCTTCAATTTCATAAAATTCTAATCTTTGAACGATTCCAAAACGGTCACGAAGCGGTGACGTGAGTAGTCCTGTTCTTGTTGTTGCGCCCACTAATGTGAAAGGCGGTAAATCCAACTTTATCGTCCGTGCTGCTGGCCCTTCACCAATCGTTATATCGACTTGATGATCCTCCATCGCGGGATAAAGAATCTCCTCCACAGCAGGACTAAGACGATGGATCTCATCGATAAAGAGCACATCCCCAGGCGAAAGGTTCGTCAGCGTCGCAACAAGATCGCCTTTCTTCTCAATGACAGGACCCGAGGTCGAGCGAATTTCAGCAGACATTTCGGCAGCAATAATATTTGCCAATGTAGTTTTTCCAAGCCCAGGTGGTCCGAAGATCAGCGTATGATCAAGGGACTCTCCCCTAGCTCTAGCCGCATCCATAAAGAGCCCCATCTGCTCAACGACGGCTGGCTGGCCAACATACTCAGACAATGTCTTTGGCCGAATCGCCCAGTCTTGCCCTTGGTCCTCAATTCGAGACTCTGGAGCAATTAAGCGGTCATTTTCAATCATTGGTTCTTTATCCCAATAGTTTCAAAGCGCGACGCAACCCGTCTTCAATGTTATCGGGGGGTGGTTCCAATTGCGACAAGGCGAGCGCGATCTCTTGTGGGCGAAACCCCAGACCAACGAGTGCGCCCTCCAATTCGTCCATCAAATGGGAAGGCGGTGAACTCTTTAACCGCTCATGTTGTGATTCAGTAACCGGAATCAAATCATCTAGCCGGCCTGACAACTCCATAACAAGCCGCTCGGCCATCACTCGTCCAACGCCCGGAATGGCATTCAGTGTTTTAATATCTGATTGCCGCACACAAGCGGCGAACGCATTGGCATCGAGGTGAGACAAGATCGCAAGCGCAATACGTGGACCTACTTTATTGACTTTGATTAACGCCCTGAATAAATCTCTGCTGGCTTGATCAAGAAAACCAAACAAAATTTGGGCGTCTTCTCTAACCACAAAGTGAGTGTGTAACGATATCTCGCTGCCTGCTGCTAAACCCGACATCAGCACGCTAGCAGGCACATCAACCTCGTAGCCAATACCGTGAACATCGATTAATAATTGTTGCTCTGATTGAGTCTTTAATATGCCGGTAATTTGCCCAATCACGATGATTTATCCACTAGCCGACCTCTTCTAAATTCGGCCCCGGGTGCGCCTATTTTTAGTAGTTGCCCCGAGGTGTGAACGTGGCAGAGCGCAATGGCAAGGGCATCCGCTGCATCCTGCTGCGGCCTACCTTGGAGCGACAGTAGGACCTCCACCATATGTTGGATCTGAGCTTTCGTTGCAGCACCACTTCCGACAATGGCTTGTTTTATTTTCTTTGCTTCATATTCTGCGATGGGCAAGCCGGCCGAAGCGGCAGCCAATAATGCAACGCCGCGTGCTTGCCCTAGCTTCAGCGCCGAGTCTGCGCTTCGCGCCATAAATATTTTTTCAATCGCTACCTGATCGGGGCGATGTTCATCGATAAGCTGGGTGAGACCTTCGTGGATTTCCTTGAGTCTTACACCGACGGAGGCGGTCAGCGTCGTCCTGATGCACCCGCTGGCTAGATAACTGGCCCTGCCGTTACCAATCTCAATGACACCAAAACCGGTCACGCGAGACCCTGGATCAATCCCTAATGTAATCGCCATAGCACCCTCTCGCACTGTGAAAAAGTTTATCACAGCTCACTTTTTCGTCCGTGTGAGGTCCTACAGGAAAGTGATCGGCTCGCTCATCAAAGTCCGCAACAACTCGCTTTTGGATTAGCTTCTATCCGGGCTATCTGGAAGGGCTTCTATCTGGGAAGGCTTCTATCTGGAAGGGCTTCTATCTGGAGGGGCTTCTATCTGGAGGGGCTTCTATCGCTGCCTAATCACCGTAGGCAGCGGAGAGGTTTGCGTTAGTGTAAACGTTCGTCACGTCATCGAGCTCTTCGAGCAAATCAATCATTTTAATGATCCGCTCACTCATTTCCTCATCAAGCTCAGCATAGGTTTGAGGCGCCATAGTGATTTCAGCCAGGGCAGGCGTCATCCCCGCTTCGTCAACCTGTGCTTTAACTTGCGTAAACGCCTCTGGACTCGTGATCACCGCAATTGAGCCATCCTCCTCCACTTCTACATCATCGGCGCCCGCTTCAATAGCAAGTTCAAACAGCGCCTCTTCAGAGACTCCTTCCTCGAAAAAAATTTGACCGCGCTTATCAAACAGGTAAGCCACCGATCCATCCGTTCCGAGATTGCCGCCAGACTTTGAAAAGATGTGTCGTACTTCAGCGACTGTTCGATTCCGATTGTCGGTCATGGTCTCTACCAAGAACGCGACACCTCCCGGCCCGTATCCCTCATAGGTCAGCGCCACCAGGTCAGCGCCGTCTTGCCCGCCAGCGCCACGCGCAATCGCTCTTTCCATGGTGTCCTTCGGCATCTGAGCCGATTTAGCTTTTTCAACCACGGTCCGCAACGAAGGATTGTCTTCAATATTGCCACCACCATCCCGTGCCGCGACGGTAAGTTCGCGGATGATCTTCGTGAACACTTTGGCACGTTTGGCGTCCTGGCCAGCCTTTCTGTGCTTAATGTTGCTCCATTTACTGTGTCCAGCCATGCCAGCCTCGCGTTAGGTTTTTTGAGTTCGGATGGATAACTCTTTCAACTGGGCGGGACTGACCTCGCCTGGTGCAGCCGTCAAAAGACAGGTGGCGGTTTGGGTCTTAGGAAATGCAATCACATCTCTAATCGCCTTGGCGCCAGAGAGCAGCATGACCAGCCGATCCAAACCAAAGGCGATACCCCCATGGGGTGGCGCGCCAAGCGCCAGTGCATCCAGCAAGAACCCAAACTTCTCAGTAGCCTCTTCCTCCGACAAACCGAGCACCTTAAAAATAGCCTGCTGCCAGTCAGGTTGGTACACCCTGATCGAGCCTCCGCCAACCTCAAAGCCGTTGATGACCATATCGTACGCCCGCGAAAGCGCCGACTCTGGATTTTGAAGCATCTCCTCAATGGTTCCAGACGGGTGAGTGAATGGATGATGCACAGCCGAGAATGCTTTTCCTCCTTTGGCGCCCTCGTCGGATGCCTCAAACATTGGGAAGTCCACCACCCAACACGCGGCCCAATCTGCCTCGTAAAGCGATAAGTCCTCACCCAGTTTCGCTCGTAGCGCGCCCATTGAGGCATTGACGACGTCCGCTCGATCAGCGCCAAAAAAGACAATATCTCCATTACCGGCACCGAGCCGCTCGAGCGTCGCGAACACGACGGCTTCAGGAAGAAATTTCAAGATGGGTGACTGGAGCCCCTCTATACCGTCTTCCAACGCGTTCACCTTGATATAGGCCAGGCCCTTGGCTCCGTATATCCCAACGAACTGCGTGAGGTCATCGATCGCCTTTCTCGTTAATCGTTGTCCGTCTGGAAGCCGGAGGGCGGCAACCCGCCCACGTGGGTCATTTGCAGGCCCACTGAACACTTTAAATTCCACGTCCTGCATCAAATCGCCAATGTCGACTAACGGCAGATCAAACCGCAAATCAGGTCGATCAGTCCCGTAGCGCGACATCGCTTCTTGATAAGAAATGACAGGCATGTCCCCTAGATCCACATCGATCAACGCTTTAAACAGCGTTTTAATCATTCGTTCGGCCAGGGACATGATCGAGGCCTCATCAACAAACGCTGCCTCGATGTCAATCTGGGTGAATTCTGGTTGCCGGTCTGCCCGAAGGTCCTCGTCTCGGAAACACCTTGCAATTTGGTAGTACCGATCGAACCCCGACATCATCAGCAGTTGCTTAAAAATTTGTGGGGACTGCGGGAGCGCATAAAAAGATCCCGGATGCACTCGACTGGGCACGAGGTAATCTCTTGCACCCTCTGGCGTTGCCTTCGTTAATACAGGCGTTTCGATATCAACGAACTGCTCTTGCTGTAAAAAACGACGGATCAAGTGCGAGGCTTCCGAGCGCAATCGCAGTTTTTCCTGCATTTCAGGGCGACGCAAATCTAAGAAACGATAGCGCAGGCGAATGTCTTCGCCTGCTTCAGAATATTCATCCAACTGGAAGGGTGGCGTTTTTGAGCGATTCAATAGCTCGAGAGACTGGCCAAGCACTTCGATTTCACCCGTTGACATCTTGGGGTTAACCGCAGCCTCGTCTCGTGCCCTAACCACTCCTTGGATGCTCACCACGTATTCGTTGCGAAGTTGGTCAGCAAGCGCGAAATGTTCTTCAGTATCGGGGTCAAAAACAACCTGAACGATACCTCGATGGTCTCGCACATCCAAAAAAATAACGCCACCATGATCTCTGCGCCGATGAACCCAACCGCTTATCGTGACGGACTGACCAATATGCTCTGACCGAAGGTCTCCACACAGATGACTTCTCATACGCTTCCTAGATCATCCCGTTTTGGGATGCCACTCAATTTATCAAAGGTGAGCCCTGTGTCAGGGCGGAATTTAAACGGGCAACCGCTATTAGTCGGATGATGTGCTAGATCCACTACTTGCTGAGCTGCTCGTGCCACTATCGCTACTGCTTGACCCACCGGAGCTACCACTGCCGCTGCCGCCCGACACATTTTTTTTGCTGCCGGTCTTAAAGTCAGTCTCGTACCAACCGCCTCCCTTCAATCGAAACGCGGCGGCCGAAACTAATTTCTTCAAAGTCGATGCGCCACACGCAGGGCATTCAGTCAGCGGCGCATCTGACATCTTTTGCAATTTCTCGAGCCGATGCGAGCAACTATCGCATTGATATTCATAAATAGGCACTGCAGCTTTCCTACTAATTCTTTGGGTCTTATCGCTTTTTTGAGGCGGCATATTGTACCGAAAGAGACATAGACACAACACAGGCTTCAATCACCCTACAAAAACAGGTGTTCGCCGCATTTTTCCAAGAAAATCGCTTGCTACGTAGGGTTTCATTCGCTATAAATACCGCGCAATCTTCGTAGGGGTCAGATCTTGAATCCATCCGAAGGTTCAACACCGGGTCTGGGGAGAAACCCGTTGTAGGTGACGGCGAATAGCGACCGCGCGAGGATAGCTTTTAGGCAGGCATTTTGAGGAAGAAACTTCACGGAAAATTTTTGTGAAGCCCAGCTTTAAAAGGCTCTGAGGAAAGGCACATAGCTAGCCAGCGTCCCGCCATCAACGAGACCTAACACAGCAATGAAGCAGGAAAAGGATAAATCCATGGCAGCAAAAAGACCGCCCGCGATTAAAGAAAAATACACGAAGAGCGCTATCGTCGCGTCACTGTCTGAGAGCACTGACCTCAGCAAGAAGCAAGTCACGGCCGTTCTCGATGAACTATCAGGCCTCATTGAGCGCCACCTCCGAAAGGGCGCTGCAGGGGAATTCACCTTGCCAGGCCTGATGAAGATCAAGTCAGTTAAGAAGCCTGCCAGAAAAGCGAAAAAAGGCGTTCCCAACCCTTTCAAGCCTGGTGAGACGATGGACGTAGCTGCAAAGCCTGCAAGCACTGCAGTAAAGATCACGCCATTAAAAGGCATTAAAGACTTCGTCTAACGCCGTAAGTCTGAAGAGAAAGGCCGCATCAGCGGCCTTTTTTTTGCCCGGTGTTTGAGTCACTGCCGTCTTCTCCGGATTGCCGAAGACTACGGGTTGCCAAAGAGCTTGCTCGTTACGGCAGCGTTTGTTTCTGAAGAGCGCGAGCGTCTTAGCGTCATTCACTCATGCGACAGTCCGCACTGACAGCGGCCATTCCAATCAAAAAACGAGTAGACGCTCACTACAGAAGGAAGCAACCTGCGTTTTAGACAGAGCGGCTCATTGGGGCTGTCGATTTAATCACGAACCTTTTGCCCCTAAAGCTGTTTATCAACAAGCTGTTTATCAGCAAGCTGTCTATAACCGCTTTGTTTATGAGAGGGTAAAGATCCGAGCACATGAATCATCACTCACTCGACAAGTGGGATAGGGTCGCCGCATTCTGCTCCCAATGTTGGCCATCGAATTCATCAACTGGCAGCGCTCGCCAATTGAGTCCGGGTACACAGCGCGCATTAATGCTCACGCCATCAGGGTTAGAACGAGGAAAGTAAAACGGCTTCACGCCGCACGTTGGGCAAAACGTATGGCGAGCAACACCCGAGCCAAAACGGTACGTGCTCGCCTCGCCCGATATCCACTCGAAGTGACTGAGCGGCATAATCCAATGCAAAAAATCTTCGAGCTCACAAATTGAGCAATTACACCGAAGCAAAGCGCTGGGCGGCCTAGTGTTCAACCGAAACTGCAACGCCCCGCAGTGGCAAGCCCCTTCATAGGGCATCGTATCTGTCATAAAATTCACCGACCATTTGATCGCATCCGTCGCTTTTGCGATCACAAACTTCCTGCCCCCCGAACCACGGCGACGAAGAGTAGCGCAATTATGAAAACATCCCAACTCACGCTATCAACCCTGAAGGAGACGCCGGCGGACGCTGAAATCGCCAGCCATCAACTCCTTCTTCGAGGTGGTTTTATCAGCAAACTCGCATCAGGAATTTACTCTTGGATGCCACTCGGTTTGCGCGTGTTAAGGAAAATCGAGGCTATCGTTAGAGAAGAAATGGATCGAAGCGGCGCGCAGGAATTGCTCATGCCAACCTCACAGCCAGCTGAGCTTTGGCAGGAGTCTGGTCGATGGGGGCTATACGATGAAGGGTTACTGCTCAAATTCAAAGACCGTCACGAGCGTGACTTCTGTTTTGGTCCCACTCATGAAGAGGTCATCACAGACATTGCTCGCCAAGTGCTAAAAAGCCATAAGCAGCTGCCTGTTAACTATTACCAAATTCAAACGAAGTTTCGAGATGAGACGCGCCCGCGTTTTGGCGTGTTGAGAGCGCGCGAATTCGTCATGAAAGATGCTTATTCCTTTCACTCCTCGATGGATTCTCTCGCCGAAACCTATCAGTGCATGCACGACACCTACTCCAGGATTCTGAGCAGGATGCAGCTGACATTTCGCCCAGTTGCCGCGGACACGGGCAGCATAGGAGGGTCGGCTTCCACTGAATTCCATGTGCTCGCTGACTCTGGCGAAGACTTGATCGCCTTCAGCAGTGACAGTGAATACGCGGCCAATATCGAGTTGGCTGAGGCGATCACCCCTGCCGCGACAGACACTCAGCCGGATGAACTAGAGAAAGTAGCAACGCCGAATCAGAGAACCATCAGCGACATCGTTGCCTTTCTCGATCTGCCGATTGAGCAAACGATCAAAACCCTGATCGTCGAGGGCGAAGACTCAAAACTCGTCGCGCTGATACTTCGAGGCGATCATACGTTGAATCCTGTGAAGGCTGAGAAGCATCCTCTGGTCCAATCTCCACTGCGAATGGCAAGTGAAGAAGCGATTCGGGCCACGTTTGGCGCAGGCCCTGGGTCTCTGGGGCCAGTTGACAGTCCGGTTGACGTGATCGTTGACCGAGCAGCCAGCGTCGCCGTGAATGTCTCTTGTGGGGCCAACGAGGAGGACTTTCACTTTATCAACGTGAATATTGGGCGGGACTACGAGCCCGTGGGTGTTGCTGATCTGCGAAATGTCGAACCGGGGGATCCCTCCCCTGATGGCGAAGGATTCCTTGAAATCAAGAAAGGGATCGAGGTTGGCCACATCTTCCAACTCGGCAATAAATACAGCGCGCCAATGAAGGCCTCCGTACTCAATGAAGAGGGCAAGGCACTGACCATGGTAATGGGCTGCTACGGGATGGGCATTTCAAGGTTGGTGGGCGCAGCCATCGAGCAAAATAACGATGAGCACGGCATCATTTGGCCAGAATCTATCGCACCCTTTACCGCTGTACTGATCCCCGTCAATGCTCACAAATCAGAAACTGTTCGGGATGTCTCAAACGCCCTTTACGATGAACTGATTGGCCTTGGCGTGGATGTGCTACTCGACGACCGGGACAGCGTTCGTCCCGGCGCCAAGTTCGCAGAAGCCGAGCTGATCGGCATTCCTCATCGCATTGTGATTGGGGAGAGAACCCTTGCCGACCAGGAAATCGAGTACACCTGCCGAGCAAGTGGGGAGTCCACGCGCTGGCCTGAGCAGGGCGCAGCCGCCCGGTTAAAAGACATCATTGATGCAGCAATGGTGAGCGCCCTTAACTAGATAGGGCCTTCAGCCTTGTAGAGAGCCCTCAGCCTTGTAGAGAGCCCTCAGCCTTAGAGCCCTAGAGAGCCCTCAGCCCCATAAAGAGCGCTCCCAGCCAGGAAAAAGCCTTCGAAGGAACGCTACCCTCCCCTTTCTTAGTGGACGTCGCTGGGTTCACTGATGTTTCAGACCGAGACAGCCCAACGGAGCAGGCTCATCAAGCAGTTATGTCAGCGAACGTTTCGAATGCCTAGGAATTGGATTGGGCACCCGTTCATCAATAACCACAGGGCACTCAAAGGCGCGGACCATCAAGACAGGGAAACCATTGCCGAGATCACGTCCGCTTATTCCGCACCTGAAGTGACTGGATTGATTACCGCCAACAGCGAGGCAGCAGTCTGTGGTCCGACGAGTACCTCTCTAACTTCGCCATCAGGATGGACAAGAACGGTCGTTGGCAACACGGTCGGCGGATCAATGCCGAGGCTCATCGCTGGATCGAGTGTCAAGACTGGAAATTCGATTCCCATTTTCTCAATTGATGCCATTGCCGCTGTCGCTGTCGATGGCGCGTCAAAATCGACTCCCAAAACAATGAGCTCAGCCGAATGTTCGTGCGCTAGCTCATTTAATTCAGGAATTTCTGTAATACACGGGCCGCACCAAGTTGCCCAATAGTTAATCACCTGCCACTTGTTCTCCAGACTCGATGACGTCACCGCCGGGCCCTGAACGGTTCGATAAACGCTTTCGCTCTCAACTTGCCCACAACCACTGACTAATAGAATCGTTAAGCAGCAGACCCAATGGCCCCGAGCGCCAATTTTTTTTGAGATCAAAATGAGCAACGAATGGATACATTCTCGCGCCGTTTCCCATTGGTCAGCAATTGACTTCACTACCGCCTCCATCCCATTTACCTTTACTGTGTTACCCAAATTTAGACTGTCGCCTGAGTTCAAGCTTTACCCACTGTGTTGATAACACGTTAGCTTGTCTTGCCAGGCTACTGCTCGCATGCCTCACGAATTCGACCCACTTGGCCACCAGGCAATGTTCGTGCAGGTTTAACGCAGTTTCTACGCGCCCAATCCGCTTCCTGCTCTCTTTCTGGGGAAGCCTTTAACCAGATCCAATCAACACTCATGCCTTGTTATCGATCTGGGACATGATCGAAATGTCCGGCCGCATGGACTACAAAGGCAGGGACCTGGCTCTCTCGCTATTACCCGGGTTCTCTCTACCCGGGCCACCTTTAAACTCGCTATCTCGTCCACAACCCGATAATGACGTTAAGCGGGGGACTATTGTGATCAGGCTACGGCAGAACTACGCTCGCGAAGCACTATTAGGCGCCGCTTGCTTCCGACGGCGAAAAAATTTTCTTCAACGGCTGATTGACTAGGGCCGTCTCATCCACCAGCGACTGTTTCCATTGCGCACAAAGGTCCATGACCCACTCATCCTTGATACCCGGATCCGATAACAGAGTGTCCGTAGGCCGCGGAACGTTGAGCGAGGTCATGAGTGAACGGAGCGTGATTTGCTCGAGGCTCTTTGCCAGGACAACCCCTCGATTGGCATCTTCCATAACAAAACCCGCAGACTTCAAATGGGCGATGTCGCTTGTAATCTGCTCGAGCGAGAGCTCATAGCGTTCAGCAAGCGCGGACCGGATGCCTTCACGGCCGAGCCCTTGATCAAAGCACTCATCGACGATGAGAAGCGTTCCTAGATATCGAAAGAGGGGCGATGTGCCTTGTGACCGAGGCATCACTCCGTACGCCAATGTCCGCGTGAGCTCAGCTCCGACTAGCACAATCGCCCAGGAGAGATAAATCCAAAGCAACAAGATAGGTAGGGTTGCAAACGCTCCATAAATCACCTGAAAAGGCGCCGCCATGATGAGGCTTGAAAACACCCATTTCGCGACTTCCGCAAGTAGGCTGGCCAATAATCCACCAAACAATGCGTGTTTGACCGACACTTTCGTGTTGGGAATTAAGCAGAATGCAGTCGTTAGCATTCCGCAATTAAAGATCACGGGTAACGCCCAAAGGGTGATTGGCGAATCGGAGACATCAGATATCAAAGGAAGGCTCAAGATATATGTAGTCACACCAAGCGTTGCCGCTATCAACAGCGGCGCCAATGTGAGAATGGCCCAGTAGGTCAACAATCGCTGCAGCCCTCGACGAGCACGCTCGACCCGCCATATCGTGTTAAAGGATTGCTCAACCGTAAACAACATCCAAATGGCACTGGCCCCCAAAATAACGGCACTCGGTATGCTCAACTGCTTTGCTTGTTCGGAAAATTGCGCCAAGTAACTTTGTACAACGCCAACACTCTCTGGAACGATGTTAGAGAAGACAAACGCCTCAAATTCTTGTAACAGTCCCTGGAATGCGTCGAAAGCGGTGAGCACCATATAGGCCAGAGCGATGGTTGGCACGAGCGCAAATAGCGTCTGATAGGTCAACGCCTTGGCGACGGAGCTACAGTCGTCCTCGACAAAATGTCGAGCCACCGCCCGAATCAACTCCAGAACGCTAGGATTCGCTTGACGCACCGGTTACCCTTTTGAGCCCAACCATAAGGTTTCTTATCACCGTGACAGATATCACGCTATTTCATAACCCTCGCTGCTCGAAATCAAGGGCAACGCTTGCACTGCTAGAAGCCGAAGGACTGACCTTCACCGTCCATTTATATCTAGAGACACCGCTATCGGAGCAAGCCTTGCGTGGGCTCGCAGACCAACTGATTGATGGTGAAGAGACGATCTTGCGCACCGAGGATGCCGCCAAGGTTGAACCAGATGTTGACCCCTCCTCGCTCACGCCGGACGAACGAATTGCACTCATTGTGCGATACCCCGAACTCATGCAGCGACCCATTGTGCAATTAGGGGATCAAGCAAAGATCGGTCGCCCCCCTGAATCAGTGCTCGAACTATTTAAAGTCTGAAAAGAATAAAGGCTGAAACGAGTCGCCTCCGTGTGGGTTCTCGGTTGTTGCGAAACTGCTCGCAAATCCACCACCGGCAAACCGAATTCCATTTGGTCTGCCGCTAGGTTGGCATTTTCTAACCACGTGATGAGCGCCCTGCCGACGCTTCGATTTTTCTGAGTGCTCAAGGACTTTCTCTAACCCTTGTTTCGGGGTTGGCAAACTACTGCTGTACCGCCGTCACAAAGCAGAGTCGCGTGCTACGCGTGCGGCTCGTCCTCTCTATAAGAGGACTTAGTACAGGAAGGGCTAGTAAAGGAGAGATTAGTGAATAATTTTGGGAACCGTGCGCTCAGTGTTCTTGGCACGATCTGATGTGCTTGCTGACTCACGCCTTGCCTGGGCACCGCGCTCTCGGCTCCTAACCTCATAACGCCGAGTCACAATTTCGCCGTTCAGCACGTCCGGTAACTCGCTCAAAAATGTCTCCATATGCGGCGTGTCGAAATGATCTTGCAGCGCGTCGATGGATTCCCATTCTTGGAACAACAGGAATTCCGTGTCCGAGGAGAGCGCCGCATAGAACTCGTAGGTCAGGCAACCCGGTTCTTTACGAGATAGTGAAGACATTTCTTCCATTAGAGCGAGCGCTTTTGATCTAGCTTCTGCTCTGATGGGGAATACACCGTGTACGATAATCATGCGACCAGTATACCACTCGGAACGCGGCAAACGTGTCGGTCACGATTCCCGGTGAACAGCGAAAGGCGACCAGGTCTGCTCAACCGGCATCAATTCAATCTGATTGATATTGACATGCGCTGGCCGTAACGCCACCCAAACGATGACGTCAGCAATGTCGTCGGCAGACAGTGGCTTCATACCCTCATAGACGGCCGCCGCCTTGCTCTCATCTCCGCTAAAGCGTACTACCGAGAATTCGGTCTCACACATTCCTGGCTCGATCACCGTGGCACGGACCCCCTTACCTAGCAAATCCGTACGGAGGTTGCGCGTGAATTGCTGGACAAACGCTTTCGTACCACCGTAAACATTTCCTCCTGGATAAGGCCAATTTGCGGCAACCGATCCCATGTTAATCACGTGACCCCGACCTTGTTCTACCATTATCGGCAAGCAGGCACGCGTGCAGTACATAAGGCCCTTAATATTGGTGTCCACCATCGTTTCCCAATCGTCAAGGTCCACAGCATCGGCACCGCTTAAGCCCAGCGCCAGACCTGCGTTATTGATCAAGATATCCGGCTGATGAAAGGGCTCTGGGAGCGTCACAAACGCCTCCGACACCGCCTTCGAATCCCTCACATCGAGTTCCACTACATGACAGGGCGCGTCTTTTTCGAGCATAGAGGCTAGATCAGTCAATCGCTCCAAACGACGGGCCATCAAAACCAATCGATATCCTTCACTGGCAAACCGCTTGGCCGCCGCTCGCCCAAACCCCGAGCTCGCACCCGTGATTACAACGGTTCCTTTACACGCTTTCATACTCCCTCTCGGTGCCCTAGACCTGCTGCGGTTAGCACATCGGTAATCTCATCGAGAATCACTGGATCATCGATGGTGGCTGGCGTATCTACCGCTTGACCATCTGCGATTTGACGCATGGTCTTTCGTAGAATTTTCCCGGATCGAGTTTTTGGCAATCGTTGCACCACCACCCACTTCTTAAAGTTGGCAAACGCTCCAATATTCGAGCGGACCAGTTGGATGAGCTCCGAGCCAATCGCATCCAACGATGCTTCGGCTCCATCCTTCAAAACCAGCAGACCTAGCGGTACCTGGCCTTTGTCATCGTCCTGAACACCGATCACCGCGCATTCGGCAACGGCAGGATGAAGTGCGACAACAGCTTCCATTTCACCGGTGGACAAGCGATGACCGGCAACGTTAATCACATCATCCGTTCTACCCGTGATAAAGAGATACCCGTCCTCGTCAAGGTAACCCCCGTCACCGGTGTGGTAGTAGCCGGGGTACTCAGTCAAATAAGCTTCAATAAGACGGTCATGGTTGTTCCATACGGTCGGCAAACATCCCGGCGGTAATGGCAGCGACAGTACGACCGCCCCCGTTTCGCCAGGCGCACAAGGCGTGAGTGATTCATCCAGAATCTTGACCTCGTATCCAGGAAGTACCGGCCCAGCGCTACCCACTTTGACCGGCAATGGCACGCCTTGCCCCTGGGGCACACCAGCCACCGGGCTGCCCGTCTCGGTTTGCCACCAATGATCAACGACGGGCACAGGAATTCTTTCGACTAACCAATGATAGGTCGCCGGATCTGTTCGCTCTCCTGCCAAAAAAAGTGATTTCAACGCGCCAAGGTCGTACTGATTGATGAGTGCACCGTCAGGATCTTCCTTTCTGATCGCACGAAAAGCAGTAGGAGCCGTAAAAAAGATATTGACCTTATGTTCGGCCATCACTCGCCAGAAGGTTCCGGCATCAGGCGTGCGCACAGGCTTCCCTTCAAAGAGAACGGTCGTACACCCCATTAGGAGTGGGGCATAGACAATGTAAGAGTGACCCACCACCCAGCCCACGTCAGACGCAGCCCAGAAAACATCTCCAGGTTCAGCACCGTACAGCACCTCCATGCTGTGCTTTAACGCGACCGCATGGCCACCATGGTCACGAACGACGCCCTTAGGCTTCCCGGTCGTTCCGGAGGTATACAGGATGTAAAGCGGATCAGTTGCCTTGACCTCAATCCAAGGCGCGGCTGGGGCCTTTTTAACCTGACTCCCCCAGTCCACATCTCCCGAACTTAACGTGTAAGTTGCCTCTGGCCTCGCCAGAATCATACGTCCATCGACTTGGTGTTCAGCCAAACGGCAGGCTTCATCTACCAGGGGCATGTAGGGAATCACTTGGTCAAATTCGATGCCGCAGGTTGCAGTCATCAGTACTTTAGGCGTCGCATCATCGATTCTAGTGGCCAATTCTCGTGGGGCGAATCCACCAAACACCACCGAGTGAATCGCACCGAGTCTCGCGCACGCGAGCATGGCAAATGCCGCCTCCGGTACCATGGGCAAGTAAATGATGACCCGGTCCCCGCGCCCTACCCCCATTAGAGACAAGGCGCCCGCCAACCGCTCTACCTCGGCTAACACTTCTCGGTAACTGAAACGCTTGATGGTGTGCGTCACTGGCGAGTCATAAATGAGCGCCGTTTGATCGCCTCGTCCCAGCTCGATCTGATAGTCAAGCGCAAGATAGGCCGTATTGGTTGTTCCATCCGAGAAATAATCGGCCAGCCCGTCAGGTCTCTCGTCGACGATAGCGCTGGGCGGCGAGAACCAAGGAAGTTGTTCGGCTTCGGCCCGCCAATAAGCCTCGGGATCGTTCCGCGACGTCATATATCGCTCAGAGAAAGATCTCGGCATTATTGCGCCGCTTCCGATGCCACTTGACTACCAATCAGTCGATCAACCTCACCCGCATCATATCCAGCGATTGCCAGAACATCTCGAGTATCTTGACCCGGCTGACGCGATGCCGTTGATAACGCAGGAGCGGTTCGTGAAAACCGCGGAGAGGGCGAGGGTTGCATCACCCCGTCCAAGGACTGAAATGTCTGTCGCTCGGCATTGTGCGGATGGGACGCCACTTCGCTAATGGATAGGACAGGCGCAAAGCAAACGTCTGACCCCTCCATGATGGCGCACCACTCGTCTCTCGATTTAGTTTTGAATACCTCGGTAAGCCGGGCTTGCAATTTTGGCCACTCGCTCTGATTCATTTGCGGCGCAAATTCTTCCGGGTCGAGACCGGCCTTCTCGATCAAGAGTGCGTAAAACTGAGGCTCGATGGACCCAAGCGAGATGTACTTGCCGTCTCCTGTCTCGTAGGTCCCATAAAAGTGTGCTCCGCCGTCTAGCATATTGCTGGCGCGTTCCTCCTTAAACACCCCTGCAGCATGCATGGTGAAAAACATCGCCATCAGCGTCGCCGAGCCATCAACCATGGCGGCATCCACTACCTGCCCTTTGCCTGACTTGTTCGCTTCGAGCATTCCACAGGCGATACCAAAAGCCAGCAGCATTCCGCCGCCACCAAAGTCACCCACAAGGTTAAGGGGCGGAACAGGTTTACCGTCTTTTGGACCGATGGCATGCAGCGCACCCGCGAGAGAGATATAGTTAATGTCGTGACCGGCCGCTTGTGCCATGGGTCCTTCTTGACCCCATCCTGTCATGCGCCCGTAAACCAATTTTGGATTTCTGGCCATACAATCCTCTGGTCCAAGGCCTAAACGCTCGGTGACGCCAGGTCTAAAGCCCTCAAACAGCGCGTCCGCGGATTCGCACAACTTAAGCACAACATCGACTGCTTCCGGATTCTTTAAATCCAGCGCAATGGATTTGCGTCCGCGGCCCAAAACATCTTGGCCCCTAGCAGTCGCTCCATAACGATCGATACGGATCACCTCAGCACCCATATCCGCGAGCATCATCCCGCAAAATGGGCCAGGGCCTATCCCAGCAAGTTCAATAATTCGATATCCCGTTAACGGTCCCATGCCATGTCCTCCCTCTCTAATTGCTTTCATTTAGGCACAAGTGCTGAGGTGTTCGCAATCAATCATCTGGGCGGCATTTGAGAATTTTGGAACCAGGCTTCAGCCGCACTTTCAGTCGCGGTATCCTTAACGCACGATTGCCGCATAAGAGGCGTACCCCATGCTAGAGACCGTCGTTATTGAACCAGAACAGCCCGCACAAGGCGCGGTGATCTTCCTTCATGGATTGGGCGCGGACGGACACGACTTTGAACCCATCGTGCCAGAGTTAGGCGTTGACGACCTGCAATTACGCTTTGTTTTCCCACACGCACCAGAGCGACCGATCACGATCAACGAGGGCGAGCCGCTCAGGGCTTGGTATGACTTTGTGCCTCACTCGGAACATGCAGGAAGCGACGACATCAAGGCCTCAGCGCTCTCAATCAAGGCCCTCCTCCAAGCCCAGATCGATACGGGAATCCCACCCGAGCGCATCATGCTTGCCGGGTTCTCCCAAGGCGGCGTCATGGCACTGGAAGTAGGACTGCGCTACGAGCAGCGCATCGCGGGAATCATCGCTTTATCCACTTATTTGCATGATGCCGCCACGACCGAGCAAGAGCGTACCGATGCCAATCTCGCGCTCCCTATCTTTATGGGTCATGGGACAGCGGACCCAATGATCCCGATCATGCGCGCCGCGACCTCTCGGGAAAACCTCATCCGCCTCGCGTACGACATTGAATGGCATGACTATCCCATGGGTCACCAAGTCTGCGTCGAAGAAATCGAAGACATTGCTCGCTTCATTCGCCGATGCCTTTGATGCTCAAAGTCGCTTCAGCACAAGACTGGCTGGACACAGTACTTGGGTCGTTTGACGAATTCCTTCTCGACCACGCCGCCAACGAACGCAAAGCCTCTGCCATGGCCATGTCGATGGTGGCGCACTATCCCGATCGACCCCGTCTCGTGACGGAGATGATCGATCTAGCGCTCGAAGAGATGAATCACTTTAGGCAGGTGTACCGACTGATCGAAGCGCGAGGATTGATGTTGACTGCGGATGATAAAGATCCCTACGTCAATGCATTGAGACGGCGAATGGACAAAACGCGAGAGCCTTACTTGCTGGATCGGCTTTTGACGGGATCTGTCATCGAAGCACGCGGCGCAGAGCGATTTTCGCTGATCGCGGACGCACTAGAGGATGACAAGCTCGCCTCCTTCTACACGGTCCTCGCGCGTTCTGAGGCTGAGCATCAAAGCCGTTTTATCGAGATCGCCAACCTCTACTTTCATCCAAGCGAGGTACAGGAGAGGCTCGAGTTTTGGCTTGAGGAAGAAGCGACTGTCCTCGCTGAAATCCCTATCAGACCGCGTCTGCATTGATGAATCTGAAGGGTCGAGCTTCGAAGGCGGTGACCAAATATCTCTCTGGCCACGCGGAGCCAGAAATTGATGATCTTGCGCTTGTGTCTTCGTATGACACCGCTTTAGTGATCCCCGCTTATCGAGAGAGGGTTGCGTCTATTAAGCGGATCATCCTCGCGCTTCCAGAGAGTTGTCTCGTCATTCTAGTGATTAACGCGCCGCGTCCCGATCCCGCCACCCTCGACTGCCTTCAAGCATTACGGGCTGAGCCGCAAATCGCTCACGGTCGCTGGTGGACCCTGCACCGACTTGCGAGTGGCCACTCGACCCTCATCTTTGACTACTGCACGGAGGATCATTGTCCACCCGCCAAGCAAGGAGTTGGGCTCGCCAGAAAACTGGGGGCCGACGCTGCGCTCATGCTTTTCGCTGACGGCACACTTGCTACAGACCGGATCTATCTCACCGACGCCGACGCAAGACTTCCGAGCGATTACCTAACGCGGCCCTGGCCGCCATCAGCCAGCGGAGTCGTTTTTCCATTCAGACACTCGCTCACGGGATCAGCCGAGCAGAAAACGGCGACACTTCTCTTTGAATGTCGGCTCCATCACTATACGTCCGGTCTCGCATTCGCCAAATCGCGATATGCTTTTCCTACTCTTGGTTCATTAATCGGCGTCAGAGCAGAGGCCTATGCCAAGGTTCGCGGGGTGCCTAAGCGCTCCGCTGGAGAGGACTTCTATCTTCTCAACAAACTCGCCAAAGTCGGGGACGTCGTGCCGCTCAGAGGCCAAGCGATCCGGCTTTCTAATCGACAATCTAATCGGGTTCCGATTGGCACCGGTCCTGCGATGCACTCGCTTGTCAGCAATCTGCAAGCGAACGAATGGCCTACCTTTTATGCGCCTGCCAGCTTTCAAACTCTGGGGCTTCTTCTCAGCGCATTGAATCAAATCACGTTGCCTGAGCAGCTCGGCGAGCTTCAAGATCCCGCCATCAAGCACTACATCGAGAGCACGCAGCTGGTGGGCCAGCTATCTAAACTTAAGCAATCGACCCCAAGCCACACACAATTCCAGCGCGCGGTAGACGCGTGGTTTGATGGGTTTAGACAACTCAAGTTCATCCACTTCCTGCGAGACCATTGGCATCCCCAAGTTCCACTAAATCAGGTGCTCGAAGCGCCTTGGTTTCATACTCCAAACCGCGCATCGATGGGTAACGCAAGGTACCGCCAACTGCAGCAGCTCGCGCTGGCTCAACCTGTTTGAATTCTCCAATCCTCGTCGCAACCCCAATAGGATTTACCCGTTAGTCGCCCACTTAGCGCAAACTCGCAGAATTGACAGCACGTGCTATCGAACCACGTGTTAAAATATAGTTACGTTTAAGTGACCTACCCGACATGTTCCACGTCTTTATCGATGGTCAAAATGGCACGACTGGTCTCCAGATCCGTGATCGCCTCGAAAAGCATCCCGACATTGCTGTCATTAGTATCGACGAAGAGCGGCGCAAGGATCATACAGCCAAGCAAGCAATCATCAGCGAGGCCGATGCAGTGATTCTTTGCTTGCCTGACGAAGCAGCGATCCAAACAGCAGCGTTGATCGATGAGCAAATTCTCATTGACGCTAGCACCGCCCATAGAACCCATCCAGATTGGACTTACGGTCTTCCGGAACTGAGTCCCGTTCAGCGCGAACACATCAGAACAAACAGGCGTATTGCCAATCCTGGTTGCTATCCGACGGGCTTCACGCTCGCTATCCGTCCGCTGATCGACCAAGCGCTGCTGCCAAGAGAAACGGCGATATTCGTGAGTGCATTATCCGGTTACTCCGGGGGCGGCAAGGCAATGATTGAGCAATACTCTGGCAACGACGCAGCAGCGTGCAGGCCATATGCGTTTGACCTCAATCACAAACATTTGCCTGAAATGGCTAAATTTTCTGGCCTAGATTCAGCACCCATTTTCTTGCCCCATGTCGGCAACTTCTATCAAGGGATGCTTATCGAAATCGGGCTGAAGAAATCAGCCTTCACCAAACCTATGTCGAGCGCCACGATTTGCGAGGCATGGCAAGCGGCTTATGCCGGTGAGCCATTCATCCAAATCATGGAAGCTAACCCTGAAGATTGCTTGATTGACCGATTTTTAGACCCGGAAGCGGCAAACGGCTCAAATCGAGTAGAACTGCTTTGCTTTGAGAGTCAAACAGACCTCTTGCTGGTAGCTCGGTTGGACAATCTAGGAAAAGGCGCAGCCGGCGCAGCCGTTCAAAATTTGAACATCGCGCTTGGGCTCTCAGAAACAACTTCTCTTTAATCATCAAACAACCGTTAACCATTTAACATCCTTTAACAATCAAACAACCTTTAACCATTAAACGACTAGGGATCTCAG
Organism: Gammaproteobacteria bacterium; assembly: GCA_038131595.1. Lineage (GTDB taxonomy): Bacteria > Pseudomonadota > Gammaproteobacteria > Pseudomonadales > Azotimanducaceae > UBA9926. The sequence goes on along the minus strand of JAYPPR010000008.1, from coordinate 1,796,185 downwards.
CGAAAAGACCATGAACAGACAAGACCTCGAAACTCAATATCAAGGCTTTATCGATCGTCACCTTGACCTTGATTTGACGCGAGGCAAACCCTGTCCTGAACAACTTGACCTCTCCAACGAGTTGCTGTCACTCAGTCTCGCAGTAACCGACGAAAAGGGAACTGACATCAGAAATTACGGGGGCCTTCGAGGTTTGGCAGAAGCTCGACGACTGGGGAGTTGGCTCCTGGACGTACCTGAGGAAAACGTCATCGCCGGCGGCAACAGTTCTTTAAATTTGATGTATCTCGTGCTGTCTTGGTGGTTGTCTATCTCTCATCGAAACGTTAGTCCTGCCGCCCCGGGCCGATTCCTCTGCCTCGTGCCTGGCTACGATCGACACTTCACGCTTTGCGAGCACCTCGGTTACGACATGATCAGTGTGCCATTACTCGATGATGGTCCAGATATGGACAAGGTAGAGGATTGGTTAGGAGCAACCCGGATATTGCAGGCATATGGTGCGTGCCGAAATACAGCAATCCTACCGGCCACACCTTCTCAGACGAGGCAGTCAAACGCATCGCCGCGCTTCCCTCACTCACGGACAGCAACTTTATCGTGATGTGGGACAACGCTTATTCAGTTCACCATCTCACAGACAGTGGCGACCCACTCAGCAGCTTGTTCGAGGAGGCGGAGCGAAGCGGCACGCAGGACGCTATCGCAATCTTTGGCTCCACATCAAAAATTACGTTTGCCGGCGCGGGTGTCGGATTTTGTTCGCTGAGCGAGCTTAACCTTCAGCGCTTCGAGGCATTTATGGGGGAGCAAATGATTGGCTTCGACAAGGTCAACCAGCTGAGACACGCACAATTTCTTGATTCGCGAGAAAAACTCGCCGCCCATATGGCGCAGCACCAGACGATTCTGGCGCCAAAGTTCGACGCCGTTTACCGTGCACTTGAACCCTTAAAGGAGGCTGGCCTGATCCAATATCAGAAACCAAATGGCGGCTATTTCGTCTCGGTAGACCTTATGAAGGCCAGCGCACGGGCGGTGGTTGAACTCGCATCGAGCGCCGGAGTGAAACTCACGCCGGCCGGCGCCACCTACCCCTATGGTCAGGACCCGGCAGATAGCAATCTCAGACTTGCGCCGAGCTTCCCGGATATCGCAACCCTTGAGCAAGCAATGGAAGTATTTGTCTGCAGCGTACAACTAGCTAGCCAGTAGTCTTTCCCTATCAAGTCTCCCTTAAATCCCTATAATGACGCTCGGCAGACGAGCGTCTCACTGCTCGTCGCCCTATTTGGCATAATGTGCCTCAACGCGTACGGAAAACAACATGTCATTGCTTAAGCGATGGTTAGGCGGCGATTCAAAGCCCGCGCCATCATCAACATCTAAAGCCTCACCTCCTCGAGGAGGCGGTAAGAAGAAACAAAAAGCCGCGGCGGGCAACCAGGCTAAGCAGCCTAAATCTGACAAGGCGGTCAAGAGCGCCAACGGTCACACAGACAACGGCCAAAACGCCCGCTCGCAAAAAGATCAAACCGTCACCGAAAGATCTACCGCCTTTGGGTGATGATTTTGCAGTGCTCGACTTACCTCGACCCCTGAATCACGCCATCCAAACGCTCGGTTTTGAGACATGCACACCGGTTCAGAAAAGCGTTTTACCCCACAGCCTTGATGGCGCAGACATCATCGCACAAGCACAGACCGGCACAGGCAAGACGGCCGCGTTCTTGGTATCGCTCATTACTTTCCACCTTGAAAATCCTGAAGAGCGATCTCGAGCACCCGGCGTTCCTTTTGGGTTGATTATCGCCCCGACAAGAGAATTGGTCATGCAAATCGCGGCGGACGCCGAGTCTTTGACACAATTCACCGATTTACGCGTGATGGCCGTCGTCGGGGGCATCGATTACGAGAAACAAAAAAAACAACTCACCACTCCGGTGGATATCGTTGTAGCAACACCAGGTCGCTTACTTGATTTTTGTCGGTCGGATGTTCTGAAACTGAATCAAGTCGAGATGCTCGTGATCGATGAAGCCGATCGTATGTTGAATATGGGATTTATCCCTGACGTGAAGGCCATTATTCAGCGTTGTCCTAAGAAAGAGCGAAGGCAAACTCAACTGTTCAGTGCGACGTTCAGCGAAGACATCAAACGGCTTGCTGCGCGGTGGACGTTGGACCCCGTTCGCATCGAGATCGCACCAGAAAAAGTCGCCACCGACACGGTGACCCAGAAACTGTTCTTGACTGCGGAGGACGACAAATTCTCAGTCCTTTGCAACCTCATTGATTCTGAGGATCTAGACAAAGTCATTATTTTCGTGAACCGAAGAGACGCCACCCGACGCTTAGAAGACCGCCTGTATCGGCAGGGCTACGCAACCGGACTATTGACGGGAGAAGTTACCCAGAAAAAACGAGTGAAGACGCTCGAAGGTTTCAAATCGGGTGAGCTCAAGGTCCTTGTCGCTACCGATGTCGCGGGTCGAGGTATCCATGTGGACAACATCACCCACGTCGTCAATTACAACCTGCCAGAGGACCCCGAGGACTACGTTCATCGCATCGGACGCACAGGTCGAGCTGGCGCAGACGGAACCTCTGTCAGTTTGATCTGCGAAAACGATGCCTTCATGCTCGGAAGCATTGAGACACTCTTAGGACAGCCGCTTGTCTGTGAACACCCTCCTGAGCATCTCTTACAGGCAACAAAGGCGCCCGTTAGAGGATCCAGAAAGCAAGATCTCATCCAATCAGGCAACGACAGTAAACATGGCAGACGAGGAAAACCATCCACTCATCGCCGACGCTGATCAAACGTTTGTATCCAAAGAGGCGTTGGCAACGACCAAGCCCCAGGGATCTCGGCACCAGCACAACGCGAATGCTATTCGATACGCCCACGATCTGGGGTTAGCTTCAGGCCTAACAACCCTCGGCGTGAAGCTGGTTCGGGTAAAAAAGGGCAACCAATCGACCGAGCACCATCGCCACCTAAACGATGAAGAATTTGTTTATATTCTTGCCGGACGCGGCTTCGCAAGAGTGGGCGATGAGCGGTTTGAAATCGGCGCAGGCGATTTCCTGGGTTACCGTAAATCTGGCCCGGCGCACAGCCTCGAAAACCCGTTCGAGGAGGATCTTGTTTATCTCATGGCTGGAACGCGGTGTGACACGGATGTTTGTGACTACCCGGATTTAGCGCTCCGTCAATTTCGAATCAACGGCGTTCGGTATGCAGCAAACATGGCGGATTTAACTGAAGTCCAACCCTCGCTCGTGGCTAGCCGCGATCATGCTACGATCAATCAAGACCAAGAGTAGCGAGCCCAATGCAAGCCCCAAAACCCATTGCCAGCCTAAATGTTTTAGGTGAGCCACTTTCACCTTGCAGTACTGATCCCATGACCGGATTTTTTCGAGACGGCTGCTGCAATACCTGCAAGGAGGACGTGGGCATTCACTCCGTTTGTGTTGAGGTGGATTCGGCTTTTTTGCAATTTTCTAAAGCTGAGGGCAATGACCTAATTACTCCCAGATTGGAGTGGGGATTTCCTGGCCTCAAACCAGGAGACCGGTGGTGCCTCTGCGCAGGACGCTGGCTGGAGGCGCATCGCAAAGGGGCGGCTCCACCCGTTTTCTTAAGTAGCACTCACGCAAGGACGCTGGAGATCGTGCCACTCCATCTCTTGAAGGCCAACGCCGTTATCATCAATTAGAGGAAAAGTTCGTGCGACTGACTGGCAAAAAGATTCTGATCACTCAATCCGATGCGTACATGGGACCCGCTATTCAGGCCTTCTTTGAAGCTGAGGGTGCCGAGCTCACTGCTGCGCCGGGACTCGTTCCTTTCGGCGATGGGTTTAACAGTTACCCGCCGCTCGACCAACCCTTTGATGTCGTTATTGCCAACCTTGCCCACGATCCAATGAACGGTCCTCTCGATCAGTTAAAGGATGATTCATGGCAAGCCCTTTTCGACACGATGGTTCATCCCCTAATGAGCCTGGTTCGCCATTTCGCGCCGCGCATGGCAGATCAAGGAGGGGGCAAGATTGTTGCGGTAACCAGCGCGGCACCCCTTAGAGGCATCCCGGGTTCCGCAGCCTATTGTGCAGCTAGAGGCGCCCAGAACGCCTTCATCAAAGCAGCCGGGCTCGAATACGCCGATCGTAACGTGCAAATCAATGCCATTGCACAGAACTATGTCAGCAATCCCGTATACTATCCTCCAGAACTGGTTGCCTCAGAGCGGTTTCAGAAACATCTCCAACGAAATGTTCCCCGAGGACGGATCGCCGAAGCAGAAGAGCAAGCGGCATTCGCGTGTTTCCTAGCGTCCGATGAGAGCGATTTTTTTGTCGGCCAAATCTTTCCCTTCTCTGGCGGCTGGGCCACCAACAGCTAATGGCTGACCCAGCGTGGTTATCACGGCAGATCCACACCTGGCATGTGGAACAGGTTGCGCCCTTCAACCCACCTACGCAGGCTGCCCGTGCCTATCGACTAGAACGGTTGGCGAATCCCGACCCCTTATATTGCCGTTATCTCTATGCCGCCGTGGGCTTTAAGTGGGTTTGGTACGAGCGGTTAGCCTGGTCTAAAGCCGATTGGCAAACGTGCCTTGGCGACGCCAACCGACACACGTTTGTCGCCTACATCGAGGGGTCCCCCATTGGCTACTTTGAACTCGTTGATCACGGACAGCATGAGATCGAAATCGCCTACTTTGGCTTAATGCCAAACCAAATTGGCCGGGGTCTTGGCAAGCCATTCTTGTTTGATGCGATCAATGAGGCCGAGACACTTGGCGCCAAACGCATCTGGCTACATACCTGTGACATGGATCACCCCGCCGCGCTCAGTAACTATCTGGCCTGCGGATTCTCTGTCTTTAAAGAGGAGTCTTTTGAGGCTCTCGTTCCCAGCCCAATGCCCGATCCTTTCTCTTTCTAGTCCTGCTGCGTTCACTCACGCAAAAAAAAACGCCCCGAGGGGCGTTTTTTTTGGTTAATCACTAACAAGTCTGTGCACGTCGTTGGAGCCTGTCTCTGCCAGATGGACCCCAACGGGGGTACCCAAACTTGTTCTATCAGATTACGACTTGGTGAACTCGGGATAAGCTTCAATACCAATGTCTGTCACGTCTGAACCGACCATTTCCTCCTCCTCGGATATCCTAATTCCGATCACCGCCTTGATCACCGACCAAACGATGAGCGATACCACGAAGGTCCATACAAAGATCGCGAGGGTGCCGAGCAACTGTCCCATGAAAGTGGCGTCTCCGTTGGAAAGCAGAACTGCGAAGATCCCCCAAATTCCGCACACCCCGTGCACAGAGATGGCGCCAACAGGATCGTCAATCTTGATTTTGTCGAAGGCGACGATCGAAGCCACTACAATCACGCCACCAATCGCGCCGATGATGACGGAAAGACCTGGTGCCGGACTAAGAGGATCCGCGGTGATTGACACAAGGCCCGCAAGCGCCCCGTTTAACGCCATGGTCAGATCTGACTTACCAAACGCCAATCGAGCCGCAATCAAAGCTGCCACCAAGCCTCCGGCAGCCGCCATGTTCGTGTTAACGAAAACCCGTGCAACTGCGTTTGCTTCATCGATATTCGATAGTTTCAGCTCTGATCCGCCATTGAATCCGAACCAACCAAACCACAAGATAAACATGCCTAGTGTGGCCAAGGGCATGTTCGCCCCGGTAATCGGGTTAACGCTTCCGTCAGCGTTATATTTTCCTGCTCTTGGTCCAAGCAGTATCACGCCAGCGAGTGCTGCCGCTGCACCGCACATGTGGACGATGCCTGACCCTGCGAAGTCAGAGAACCCTAGGTCGCTCAATGCGCCGCCGCCCCATGACCAAGAACCTTGGATCGGGTAAATGAATCCGGTCATCACCACTGCGAAAGCCAAAAACGCCCAGAGTTTAATCCGTTCTGCGACCGCACCAGAAATGATCGACATCGCTGTTGCCACGAAAACGACTTGGAAGAAGAAATCAGAAAAACCAGCGTAGTAAGTGTCACCACCAGAGGCTAGCACTTCGTCTACCGTATTCTCCGCGCCCAACCCGAAATCAAGGTCGAGTCCGGGAATCCAGCCAGATGCACCCGAATACATAAAGTCGTATCCGATGAACAAATACATAAGGCAGGCGATGGCGAACAGTGCCACGTTCTTTGTCAGAATTTCTGACGTATTCTTCGCTCGGACCATTCCTGCTTCTAACATGGCAAAACCGGGCGCCATAAACATCACGAGCGCACCCATCACCAAGAAGTAGAACGTGTCCAGCGCATAACTGATTTGGACCGCTGATTCTTCCACAATTTTCTCCTTGCCCCTCCTAAAAGGGCTTGTTTCATCCGAGCACCGAGCCAATCGATGCGCCCTGACTCATGCCTTCCTGCCCTACCTGCGAGCCTGGACCCAAGAGTCATCTGGAACCTGTTAGTGCAAAGCTAGTGCCAATGTCTTGGAAGCCGGGGATTTTCAGCAAAACCCCACGATAAAAAGGGAAAACGCCCCTTTTTAGAACAGAGAAAACAGGCAAACGGACCAAGCGGCCACAAGGTAGTGCACGAATTGCGCTGCTCTGCCCCGATTGGGTGCGCCCTACCCCATGGGAGCCGATGAGAACCGAGTATCTTGAAAGAAAGGGACGCTCATCAGCGTTGGCGATTAGAAGGAGTTACCTATTAATGGATCTTTAAACGATGCAGCACGCGGTCACAGATCCTCATTTTTGGGCATTCAAGCGACCCACGCACAACCATCATGCGCGTCGGCTTAGCCACCAGTGCAGTTCAACGAGGATCGGTTGTATGCATAGATGATTGAAATAACTGGGTAGAAGACGCTTCAACAAGAGTGGATCCATGTGGACTCCTGCACTGCGCGAGCCCGTATTTTGATACTGCCAGCCGAGAGGCTGTCGTCACCAATTTGATCCAATCACTCGATGGTTTGCTCGTATCGAGGATGTGTTGCAAACATTGGGGATCGCATCGCCCTATGAAACGCTCAATCGTGCAACGAGCACACCACTAGGGATCGCGACACGACCCATGATTAGCCGGTGGAAGCTCGCTAGGTCGCGGGCAATTCAACACCTCTCCATTATTAACTCTATAAACGCTTTACTACTTCTACAAACGCTTTGCTTATCTTATGAGGCAACACTGGGCAGCCACAAGGCGAGATCCCTGAAAAAGAAAAGCAACACTAAAGCAAGCAACTGGAGCCCAATAAACGGCATCACGCCGCGGTAAATGGTTGCAACCTGAACCCCGCTAGGCGCCACGCCTTTCAAGTAAAAAATGGCAAACCCAACCGGCGGCGTTAGAAAAGCAGTCTGCAAACAGACAGCGAACATGACCGTGAACCAAATGAGGTCAAACCCTAACCCTGTCACCACTGGCGCGACCAACGGCAACACAATGAGCGTAATTTCAATCCAATCTAAAACGAAGCCCAACAAAAAGGTAACCAAGAGAATGGTGATGATGATGCCAGAGGGCTCGAAAGGTAATCCAAGCAGTCCTCGCTCGATTAATTCATCACCACCAAGCCCCCTTAGGACAAGAGAAAAAGCGGTTGCACCCAAAAAAATGGCGAAAATATACGCCGTTGTTCGAGTGGTTTCCGTGAGGGCCTCGCTGACTACCTCGCGTGATAGCCTCCCGGCCATCCAGGTCAATACCACCGCGCCAAATGCCCCAACGCCCGCGGCCTCAGTAGGCGTTGCAAGGCCAAAGAAAATGGATCCAAGCACCGCAAAAATCAGGAGGATCGGGGGCAATACAGATTTTGCCAATGCGCCCAGAAGATCAAGGGTGATCGGTTGAGCGTGACTGACCGCAGGCGCAACACCAGGTCGTAGAGAAGCGTTCATCACAATGAAGGCGATATACAGGGCCGATAAGAGTAAGCCCGGCAAAAGCGCGCCCAGGAACAGATCACCCACTGATATCGCGAGTCGATCAGCCATCAGAACCAACATAATAGAAGGTGGAATCAATATACCCAGGGTTCCAACGGCAGCGACGGTCCCGGTCGCAAATTCGGCCTGGTAACCCTGGCGGAGCATGCTCGGTAACGCCAAAAGGCCCAGCAAAACGACAGAAGCGCCGATGATTCCCGTCGATGCTGCCAGCAAGACGCCAATAGTGGTCACCGATATTGCTAGCCCGCCAGGCACCCGCTCAAGCAGCGTGGCTAAGTTTTCTAGCAGCCTGCCAGCTAGGCCAGACTTCTCGAGCATGATACCCATCAAGATGAACATCGGGAGCGCAACGAGCACCCAATTGTTCATGACATCCCATATTCGATCGACCACCAAAGCGCTGTATTCCCAGCTCATGGTTACCGGCCATCCGAAGTCGATCTCCGCGATGATACCGATCGCCGTGAAGACAACCGCGAGCCCGCCTAAGACCCATGCCACCGGGAACCCTGTAAAAATCAGCACAATAAAGCTGATAAACATCGCAACGCTCAGCCAATCGCCAGCGCTCACGATGACACCTCGGTTTGATCTTGCGAGGGTATTTCAGCTTTGTTGCGAGCACCAAACAACTGTCGCCCTACTTTGGCCAGGCGTGCGACCGTTGCTAACGCGAGCAAAAGGAAGCCTAGCGGCAAAACACTCTTAATCACCCACCGCAATGGTAAGCCGCCAGGGGCCTGAGAGATCTCTGAGGTCGTGAAGGAATAGGTAACAAAGGGCCAGGACGCGACCAATACCAACACAATGAACGGAAGAAGCAATAACAGAATGCCGTAGATCTCGATCCATGCTCGTAATTCTGGTGACCAGCGTTCCCTTAAAACGTCGACTCGAACATGGACATCCTGGGTAACCGCAAAGGATAACCCCAACAAGAACCCTGTGGCGTAAAGATGCCATTGCAACTCTTCAAGCTGAATAAACCCCTGATTAAAGAGATATCGACTGATCACGTTGACGAGAATCACCAGCATGAGCAGCAACCAAATAAGGCCTAGACCCTTTCCCAGGGCATTGATCGCGGATTCGATAGATTCCATCCAATCCGAGGAATGGGGCCCGTCTTTCATCACTGACCTTCCGCCGTGTCAAAGTCCCTTGGCAAATAGGCTAACGATTTCCAGCTCCTGTAAGTGGTGAGAAACTGCTGTTGCGATTTTAATATCTCAGCGAAATCAGCATCTTTAGCGGCCTCTTGCTCGAGCACTTCCTCTGAGACCCGTTGGAGTGATTTGAGCAATGACCGGTCAAACCGAATCGGTGTCACCCCGATTTGATCGAAACCCTCGATCACGCTTCCCTGTAGCGCCTCACCCCTTGCGAGGTTCCGCGTGACACCTGCCGTGCAGGCCATCTCAATCAGCGCTTGGTCAGCTGAGGCAAGCTGCGCCCACTTATCTTTATTGACCACCAGATGCGAGGCGGTAAACGTCTGATGCCAGCCTGGAAAGTAGTTAAAGCTCGCAACATCTGCGAAACCAAGTCGCTGATCGACATTGGGAAGGGAGTACTCAGTCGCATCGATTGCTCCTTTTTCAAGCGCTTGGTAAATCTCACCACCTGGAATCAAAGTAACCGACGCGCCAAGGCGCTGCAGCACCCTGCCGCCCAGCCCAGCAAACCGAATCTTTAATCCCTCAAAGTCCTCGAGCCGCTGAATCGGAAAACGAAACCAACCTGCCGTTTCTGGGCCAATGATCCCGCACAAAATCGGATGGATATTGTGCGGAGCATAAAGTTTTTCAGCGAGCGCTTGGCCCCCTGCTTCAAAGTACCACGCCGTGAATTCCCAGGGTTCCATACCAAAAGGCACAGCGGATATTAAAGGCGTTGCGGGAATGCGACCCTGGTCATACCCGAGCCAGGTGTAGCCCGCCTCAAGCTTTCCGTCCCTGACGCTCTCAGTGATGCTAAACGCCGGAACGAGCATACCCGGCTCATAGACTTCCAACTGAATCCGGCCACCCGATGACGCTTGGATTGCGTCGGTCACGTACAAGATGTTGTCACCGAGAGCAGGCAGGTTCGTCCCGAATGCCACCGGCGTTCGCCAACGAACGGGAGTCTGAACCGTTTCACCATCGAGGGTGGCTTGCCGAGCAACGGATTCTCCGCGATCGCTCAAACTCAAGGCCACCACAGCACCAACGACAAAGGCTGTCCCGATGGCGATGAGCGCCGTTCGATTGTTCCATGGATTCGCCAAAAGCACCTCGATCAATTTTTCCTGACGTGCCCTTATACTATGCCATTTCCTCGTCCCTCAAGAGCGCGATTTATGATCGCTGACATTCATCACCATCCGCCCGCGAGCCACTTCACCGAGGTCAAGGGTGCCGCCATCCACTACCTTCGTTGGCACCAGCCCAATAAAGCCACAGTGTTGCTCGTGCATGGGCATGCAGCGCACGCCCACTGGTGGGATGCAGTCGCAATCCATCTTCGCAAGGACTTTGACATCATTGCCGTTGACCTTTCTGGCTGCGGCGATAGCGACCATCGAGTTCAATATGACTACAACATCTACACGCGTGAGCTAATGACGGTATGTGAAGATGCAGAGGTCTCAAGGCCAATCATCGTCGGACATAGCTTCGGGGGTACCGTCGCGCGAATCGCCTGCTTCAGCGAACCTGAACTCGCTTCACGGCTTACGATCATTGATTCCCCGTTGCGCGCGAGAAGGGTTCGCCGAGATACATCATCAACCAACCAGGGTGCTAACCGTCTGGCCAAGATTCACTATTTCGATACTGAGCACGAGGCAATCAAGCGATTTCGGTTACGGCCCGCTCAACGGATCCGCCAGCCTGAGCTTATCCAACACATCGCTCGACACGCGATCACAGAGACCGATCAAGGATTTCGCTTTAAGCTCGATCTGACATTGCTAGAGCGACTAAGGCCTCCGGACACAACCTACTCCCCTGCCGAGATGTTACGACAATTAGCGATACCCATAGGACTCATCACAGGAAAGGAGAGTGTGTTCTATCAGGACACGCTGGAAACAGGGCAGGACAATTTGCTGGCCGCAAGAGCAAGCTTCAAACCAGAGCGATGGCACTGGGTCGATGACGCAGCGCATCATGTGCTCCTTGATCAGCCACGGGAAACCGCGCGCCTGATCAAAGTACTTTCTAATTAGTGCCGCTCGGGCGCGCTCCATCGTCGATGGTGATTCGCTGCATCTTGCGGTGCTGCGGCCAATAGTCGTTCACTGGCTTGTGCTGCGTGATGCGGTTATCCCAAAAGGCAACGCTGTTCTCTTCCCAGGAGAACCGACAGCAGTGCTCGGGCAAAACAATGTGCTGGTATAGGTGCGACAGCACTGACTTTGATTCGTCTGGACGCAGTTCTTTGATATGCGTCGTAAACAGCGCATTAACGTACAGCCCTTTCTTTCGCGTCACCGGATGCTCGATTACGACGGGGTGTTCGACTGGAGGATTGTCCTCGACCATTTGCTTCAATCGCTCTCGGCCACCCGGCTCTGCGAGCGATTCCTTAAATCCATAGCTGAAGTCGTGGACCGCTGTTAATCCCTCGACAAAAGCTTTCAGCGGCGTAGACAAACTTTCGTAGGCACTGCTCAAACTGGCAAAGAGGGTGTCCCCCCCTCGCTCCGGGATACTGACGCCGTGCAAGATCGAACCGAGCGGTGGGCAAGGCCTGAACGTCATATCCGTATGCCAGACCTCAATTTTAGAAGGGTTCTCGCGGTCGTTCTCCAAAATAGTGATTTCTGGATGACCATCAACGTGGGGGTACGCTTCATGCAACTGCGGCTGACCGAAGTGCTTCGCTAGCCGCAAATGATCTGAAGGGGACATTTCCTGGTTACGAAAGAATAGGACCTCGTACTCGGCGAGTGCCTGCTTTAGCTCTATGAGCGTTGGCTCGGTGAGTGGCTGCGAGAGGTCAATATTCTCTACCATCCCGCCAAGAGCCCCAGACACCGCACTAATGGTTATCGCACCCATGCTGTTCTCTTTACTGGTAAACGCTTGAAGCTAGGCTGCCTCAGTGTTCACCGCGACGCGCTACTCGCCATCAAGTGCAGCAACGAGTTTCGCCGCTTTTTTCTCAAGGGCAACAATCAAAGCTTTAGTTTTGTGCGTGGACAATGCAACTTTTCTGTCAGGGCCCAATTGCTTCAGACCCGATGCGATTGCTTGTGCTGCTTCCCGAGCTTCATCCATCTTCGCCATGGCTGCCTTCCTGTAGATCCGATTGGGCGCGAATGATACCGTATTTCGGCACTATCGGATAAGCACCTCGTTCATCATTGCGCCTAACGCTCTGAGCACTTGGTTGAAAAGGGAAAGCATGGCATGCAACTCATCGATCTACTTTGCAGAGGCGCGCAGATCAACGTTCGAGAATCTGATCAAATCATCAGCCTGTGGGTCAACGGCATCTGTAGGGATGAAGCACGCTGCGAGACAAAGACCAAGCTATCGAGCACCGTTCAAACCGGTTACGAGTGGCACGAATATATCGAGGCTATTTGCGAACGGGAAGGCCAATCGCTCTCAGTCAGGGTTTACCTTAATCAGGAGGAGGTCGCGGCTTACTCAAATGAAACAGGCATCAACCAGTGATGATCATTGAGCAAATAAGGGAAGACAGGGCACGCGCACTCGAGGCCAACGACCCCACGGGTCAAGTGTGTTATCTCGCGACGGTTGACGCGGACGGGAGCCCTTCTGTTCGAACGCTGGTACTAAGAGAGGTATCGGAGCGAAGTGTGCGCCTCTTTATCAATGCTTCTAGTCCCAAATGGCAGGCACTCTCAGCAAACAGCGCTTGTCAGATTCTGCTTTGGTATCCCTCAATTCAAATTCAATATCGGCTGAGCGGTGCCGCAGCCATGGCCTCGCGCGCAGACATTGAAAACAATTGGCATCGAAGGCCTCTGCGAGCCAAATTGCTCGACTATTTTTATGCCGCTCGCGCTGCCCAAAGTGAGCCTTATCATTCGAGCGAGGACTTTGACCAGGCCTTTGAGTCAATGGCTGCTGCGCTAGACCCAGAGTCACTCACCCCACCTATTGAAGCGATTGCCGTCGATATTGCACTTCACCAAATCGAGCGGCTCGATCTGACACAAAACGAAACACCCCATCGTCGAGCCCGTTTTCGCTGGATTGATGAAGCGTGGGCCGAGGATTTTCTGGTTCCATAAAGCAGGGAGGCAAAACTCTTTGACACCCCTCGACGTACATCATAAATTCAAAGTACGGTTTGGTAACAAGCCGTATCCCAGCGCAGACGTTCTAACCAGGGGGAACCTCCAGCGCTTTCGTCAACACCCTGACCGAAAAAAGGAGGTGATCCCATCAATAGTCAGTCTAAGAAGGGAGCCTCCGAGTTAAATTAACTCGGAGTCCGCTCCCATACGTTAAGACAGAGCCCCAGGGTGTGAAGCATCCTGGGGCTTTTTAATGTGGATTCCTACGCGGTTGATCATCTCTGCGTGACCAAATTTGAGTAACTTTGGGTGACTAAGGATCATTCAACAGCACCTGGAAACAAATCAACAGTTCCTAAGTTGGTTGACCAGACTTTCAATGACGCGCCATCGCCCCTAGCACTCATCCGACTCTTGACTCGCTTGCTCGAAAGGATCGACGCTCGGCTCCACTCGCTTGATGCCGTTTAAGTGGTTGAAGCAGGTGTCGTGAGCCGTTTTCAAGAAATCCTTAATAAACGCGTCGTCAAACTGGTCGGTGCGAATCGCGGCATAGAGGGTACACCACAGTCCATCCTCACCAATGGGTCTGACTGAGATATTCCCTGTAGGAAGATATTCCGTGACCGCCCAGTTAGGTAAGCAGGCCACCCCCCGACCACTGGCCACCAATTGCAACATCATGGGGGTGAGCTCAGCAGTTCGAACGGATGCGGGCTCAATATCCGCCGGATCAAGAAACCGAGTAAACACATCCAGCCGACTTCTATCCACAGGATAGATAATCAGGGTTTGATCGGCGAGATCGACCGGCTCGATTCGCATTTTAGCGAGCAGCGGATGCCTTGCGCCGACCACCAAAAGCGCCTCATAACTAAACAGGGGAACATAACGAATGCCAGAAATCGGGACGGGATCGGAAGTTACCACCAGATCTAAATCCCCCCTCGCTAGCGCGGGGAGTGGTGCAAAATTAAAGCCTCCCGTTAGATCAAGCTCGACTTCTGGCCAATTCGCTCGGAATTGATCGATACAGGGCACAAGCCACTGGAAGCAACTGTGACACTCAATAGCAATGTGCAATCTACCGGCTTCCCCACCACTCAGCCTTGCAATGTCCCTCTCAGCTTGATCGAGTGTCGGAAGCAGTTCATCGGCAAGAGCTAACAACCGACGCCCGGCACTGGTAAAACGAGGCGGCTTCGTTTTCCGAACAAAAATCTTGCAGTCGAGCCGGTCCTCAAGGTCTTTCAGTTGATGAGAAAGGGCTGATTGCGTGAGGTGCACCCGCTCGGCAGCGTCCACCAAACTCCCAGTATCTCGGAGTGCGACGAGCGTTTTCAGATGTCTAATCTCGATCATAGTGAACTGATTTACTATTTAATGGCTATTAAACGTAATTTTATTCACTTTTGGTCATCGGCGCGACACTCATGGCCCAGTAACCCTCCTGGCCCCACTCGATAATGAGGAAGCAATGAGCAAGCGCTCGCAGAACTGTCCACCTTATATGGCCACCATCCTCCCGCTGCCAGTAGCATCATGATGAAACTAAATGAACCGTTTATACTCTCGGCTCTGCAGGGAGTCGTCATAAGCAGCGAATTTCCCCGCAACGATCCTGCTGATTCCTGAGAACAGTAGGTCAGTATTCGCGCCCCTTTGCTCACTTGGGAGAATCATGAACATTTGTCTCCTCGGCTATCGAAGTAATCCGTTCAGCGGGGGGCAAGGCGTCTACCTTTATTATCTATCCCGTGCTCTTGTTGAGGCGGGTCACCAAGTGGACGTCATCTCTGGCCCCCCTTATCCGGAGCTCGATCCGAGAGTGTCGCTGATTCAGCTGCCGAGCCTCGATTTGTATGCTGAGGGTGAGGATGTCCGCCGGTTTCGTCTCAGATATCTCAGATCAGTAACGGACGCGTTTGAATACTTCAGCACGATCTCCGGCGGATTCCCAGAGCCTTACACCTTTGGGCGGCGAGTCCAGCGATATTTTCAATCGAACCCAAATACTTATGACGTGATTCACGACAACCAATGCCTTGCTTGGGGAACCCTTGGTCTTCAGCGAATGGGCTTACCCGTCGTCACCACCATCCATCATCCCATCACCCGTGATCTGGACATTGCACTCGCGGCTGCCGACACCTTCGGATTGCGCTTGCTCATCAAGCGATGGCACTCATTCCTTCGCATGCAAAAACAAGTCATCCGTCAGCTGGCACATAAAGTGACTGTCTCGCATGCCGCTAGAGCAGATATCGAATCTGCTTTCGGTTTACCCAGCCAATCACTGCACGTGATTCACAACGGCATCGATCTCGACCGTTTCAAGCCGGCCTCCCACGAGGTTGGAACGAAAAAAGATAGGCCAACCCCCACGATCATGACGACAGCGAGCGCCGACTCACCGCTCAAAGGGTTGGATACGCTGCTTCGCGCCTTCGCTCTCGTGCTTCACGATGAGCCTCTCGTCCGGCTCACACTCATCGGCGCGTTGAAGCCCGATGGAGACACTCGCAAGCTGATCGAGCACTTGAAGATTGGCCACGCCATTGACGAAAAGGGTAGAGTTACAGCCGAGGAAATGGTGTCGCTCTACCAATCGGCGACCCTGGCGGTAGTACCCTCGGTTTACGAGGGGTTTGGATTTCCTGCCGGAGAAGCGATGGCCTGCGGAGTCCCTTTGGTGAGCACCAGCGGAGGCGCATTACCCGAAGTTGTCGGCGATGCTGGCATTACGGTCCCTGTGCAAGACCCCGGCGCAATGGCGGCGGCGATCACCGCATTACTCAAGGATTCAGAACGCCGACACGCGCTAGGTCAAGCCGGACTTACGCGCGTTACCAAGGAATTTAGTTGGTCACGCGCAGCAGCGCAGTATCTTGATCTTTATCATCAGGTGATTGAGCAAACCCCATGTCGCTAGAAACTATCCGCTTCGAACACCTCGACCTAAAGGAAGGTATGACACTGCTTGATCTTGGCTGCGGCGAAGGCAGGCACACCCTATCCGCTGCGCTAACAGCGCCAATCCATGCAGTAGGTCTCGACATGTCGAGGAGAGATCTCACCACCGCCAGGAATCGATGCGGCGACTTTGAGTCGCTCACAAAAACGGAAAACGCGCCCTCATTGATCGAGGGAGATGGCGCTCGCCTACCCTTTGCTGATGCAACCTTTGATCGAATCATCTGCTCAGAGGTCCTAGAGCACATCCACGACTACGAGACGTTCCTGCGCGAAATTCGCCGCGTCATTAAACCAGGCGGACTATTCGCGGCGAGCGTGCCTAGCTTTTTCCCTGAGTGGGTTTGCTGGAAACTCAGCGACGCGTACCACGAGGTTGAGGGAGGACACGTTCGCATCTTCAACGCCCGCGCCCTAGAGAGAAGCATCTCAGACTTCGGCTTCAAGCGCTTCGAGTCCCATCGCGCACACGCACTCCACTCACCCTATTGGTGGCTAAGATGCCTCTTCTGGAGGGGCGAGCAAGCACAGCACCCTATCGTTAACCTCTATCACCGATTGCTGGTTTGGGACCTAATGAAAAAACCTTGGCTAACCCGGTGGCTGGACCGGTTACTGAATCCTATTTTAGGTAAATCCGTTGTGTTCTATTTCAGTACTGATCCATAGCGATTTAATTCCACCTGCGCTAAGGTTACTGCCCCATCGGGGCCTCGCCCACACACGCCATATAAGACGCCAGTCATGAGTACCTCCTGGGCACAAAATAACCCATCGGCTTCGCTGGAATATTTCGAGGCCACTGCCGCGACTATCCTAGCCACGCAATTATCCACTGGCGCCATCCCATGGTTCGAAGCGGGCAAAATCGACCCTTGGGATCACGTGGAAGCGGCGATGGGGCTTGCCAGCATGAACCATATTGAGGCCGCAGTGAGCGCCTACGACTGGCTTGCTGATCAGCAAACATCCACAGGTGGCTGGTATGTTGCCTATGACCATACCGGCGTGACCGATGATTCAAGGATTGAAACCAATTTTGTCGCCTATGTCGCCGTAGGCATTTGGCACCTCTACTTGGTGACCAAGGATTGTGACCTGCTCGGCCGGTACTGGGACATGGTTAACCAAGCGATCAACTTCGTCATCGAGCGACAAGCGCCGACGGGAGAGATCTACTGGGCCGAAGATAAAACCCTAGGCCTGCGAAAAGATGCACTCGTCACCGGCTGCAGTTCCATTTACTTAAGTTTGCTTTGCGGCACGAAGATCGCCGCCGCCCTAACTAAACCCCAGGCACGCTGGCAGCAGTCGGCCAAGCGGTTAAGGGTGGCTATCACAGATCACCCCGAGGTCTTTGACCGAACGTGGCCAAGCAAAGCGCGTTTCTCTATGGACTGGTTTTACCCAGTGCTAACTGGTGTGATCACCGAGGATAACGCGCGGTCTCGAATCGACGCCCGCTGGAACGAGTTTGTTGTCTCCGGTCTCGGGTGTCGCTGTGTGAATGACGAGCCTTGGGTTACCGTAGCGGAGACCTGCGAGCTAGTCATGAGCCTCAGTGCAGTCGGCGATTTCGACCGTGCGAACGCCCTCTTCGAGTGGATTCAGCAATTTAGGGCCGACGACGGTAGCTATTGGACTGGCTATGTTTATAAGGACGAGGTGCTGTGGCCAGATGAGCGCACGACGTGGACTGCTGGAGCGGTGCTTTTGGCGTCTGACACGCTGACTGGCCGAACCGCCGGCTCCCAATTATTTTTAGCCGACCGGTAACACCCACTGCTGCCAACCAGCGCATTACCTAACCTACTTCATTCAGCGATTCGCTCGAGCACCGCGAGGGTCTTTACCATTTCAATTTGCCTGAAGTGGCCACTTGCAAGCGCCCGCTCGAACACTTCAAAGGGCGGCCGACCGCCATCGGCAGGATTAGGAAACACGTCGTGGATCAATAATCGTCCACCACTGACGATATGTTTCGACCAGATGTCGTAATCCGCATGCGCCGCTTCCCGACTATGCCCCCCATCAATGAATACGAGTCCAAGCGATGTCCCCCAGTGACGACCGGCGACCACCGATGGCGCGACAATAGGTACCACCACGGAAGCAAGGTCTGCAGCGGCGATCGTCTCGCGGAAGTACTGAAAGGTGTCCACTTTATTTCGATCAACATCAAACAACGCTTCGTCGTGATATTCCTCGCCGGGCTGATGCTCTTCTGAGCCTTGATGATGGTCAATCGCATAGAGAGTGTTGCCGGTTCTCGCGCATGCCGTGCCCAGATAAACCGTTGACTTACCGCAGTAGCTTCCTATTTCGAGGCAAGGGCCATGAGCCGCAGTCGCCACTGCGTGGTCAAATAGTGCTCGGCCCTCGGTAGGGTCCAAAAACCCTTTTACTGCGCCAATATCGAGCTTTAAATCCAACGGTTCACCCCGGATATCAGCAGCGTGACGTAAATCAGCAGGGCCGATCCCGCCACATAAGCGAGCAGTTGCTGAGGGACTGACCAACCAAATTGCTTAACCCATCGGTCTTCTACGGCCAGCCAAATCACACACCCTGACAAGGCTCCCAGCAGGATACTGATCACGATTAGTGCCATGGCACTCCTCCTTTGATACTAACGAAGCGACAGATATTGAACCGGGTCACCTTCGCGCACTGCTCGCCCCGGTTCAATAATCGCGAGCGCATCCGCCCAAGCAAGCGAGCTCATAACGCCCGAACCCTGCTGCGGGTAGAGATGCAGTCGTACTTCATCTTGCTCAGGCCGCAATTGAACCCGCAAATACTCCTGCCTTCCACCGCCCTCGAAATCAAACGCGGCAACACCTGGCCATTGCATTGGTAAGTAATCAGTTGCACCTTGTTTTTTTAACAAATAAGGAGTGGCTAACGCGACGAACGTCACGATCGAGGACACCGGATTACCCGGAAGACCGAAGAACGGTTTCCCGTGAACCTTCCCGAATGCCAGTGGTTTACCTGGCTTGATGGCCAGCTTCCAAAGCTCGAGCTCCCCTGCTGATGAAACAGACTGCTTCACAAAATCTCGATCGCCCACAGAAACGCCACCTGTCGTCATGACGACGTCGGCCTGCTCGGCCGCCTCACGAAGGCGCAGTTGGGTCAGGGTTTCATCGTCGGGAACAATCCCCAGATCGACAGGCACCATTCCTAACCGCTTGATGCTTGCGGCAAGTGCACGCCTATTGGAGTTATAGATCTGACCTGGCGCTAATTGGGCTGGCGGCTCAACCAGCTCATCCCCGGTCGATAAAATGGCAACACGGAGCGGCTGATAAACCGGCAGCGTCTCTAACCCGACGCTCGCAGCAAGCGCCAAATCAGCGGGTCTTAGCTTGCGACCCCTAGGAAGAATGACCGCACCCTGCTCAATATCTTGACCTTGAGTACGGACGTGGTCTCCAGCGGTGACCGACTCAGTCGGCACGATGTAATCCCCGAGCGCCTCGGCATCCTCTTGAATCAACACCGAATCTGCACCAAGCGGCATAGGCGCGCCAGTGAAAATCCTACTCGCGCTTCCTGCTTGATGCAGTGCCCCCGTAGCGCCTGCGGCAATGATCTGACCTACGGGAAGTTTTTGCCCGACCGCTACGTCTTCTGCCCGGACGGCATATCCGTCCATTGCACTGTTCGAAAAGGGCGGCACATCAATGCTCGAGGTGACGTCTCGGCTCAATATAAAACCATCGGTCTCTTCGATGAGCCTTTCTTCGGCGTCTTGGCTGCAATCAGCGGATTGGAGCAACTGCGCTAACGCGCTCGCAACAGTCATGAGACTCATGATGGTTCTCTAACTAATGGTGGCCTCGGAGCACCAGTTCTGCGAAGTTGCAGGGTCGGTGAGTGCTATCGAGTTGTGCTTTGATAATGCCGTCCCAGGCCGTTTTGCAGGCGCCCGTGGAACCTGGCACACAAAACACCAGCGTATTATTGGAGATACCGGCCAAAGCGCGGGACTGGATCGTTGATGTCCCAATTTCTTGATAAGACAGTTGCCGGAACAACTCTCCAAATCCGTCTATCACCACCTCAAGCAATGGTTTGATGGCCTCTGGCGTGGCGTCTCTTGAAGTAAACCCGGTACCACCTGTCAGCAGCACAACATGAACATCGGGATCTGCGATCCATGCGGACACACGCGCGCGCAGACGAAATCGGTCGTCGATTTCTATCGCTCGATCGACTACCTGATGACCAGCCGCGACCGCTGAATCAACCAAGAAGTCACCAGAAGTATCGTTTGCTTCGGTTCGAGTATCTGACACCGTTAAGACGGCTAGCGACAGAGACTCGGGGGTAGTGTCGGACATGGATGTGTTGTCTCCAAAGTGGGGTGGTGCCGCTTGTATTGCTGACGATGTGCCTAGTGTATCAGTTCGAGCTTCACAAGATCGGTGACGGCACTGCCCATTGCCTCCCTCGCCTTAACCGCCCTACTCAAAAGGGCTAGTGTCATTCTCCACTGTTGCTTTGAGCGTTCTCTTTTTGACCACTATCAATGAGCGCTCTTTGTGAAATGCTCTTTGTGGACACTTTTATGAATGATGGGACATGCAGCATCCCAGCCTGCCCATCCTCGGACTATTGATCAGGGTTACTGGCCTACTATTACCCATCGGTCAGGTCGTGGCGCAGTTCCCCAGTTCACCGAAGTGCTTTAGGCACCCTTCCAATCCGGCGCCCGCTTCTCCGCAAACGCCTTTGGGCCCTCTACAAAATCTTGACTCTTATACATGGCACCAATCTGCTCGTAGCGGCCCTTGATCGCAGATTCGAGCGAGTCAGCACTCATGCCCTCCATCGCAGCCTGCTTACTTCCTCTAACTGACAGGGGCGCACATTCTAGTATCTGTTCCGCCCATCGATGGGCAGATGCGAGTGCCTCGCCTTCTTTAACTACCTCATTAACAAACCCCAGTTGCTGGCCTTCGGATGCACTGACTCGGCGTCCGGTGAGGAGCATGCCCATCGCTTGCTTCATCCCTATCTCTCGGGGTAATCGATGAATGCCACCCGCTAACGCCGCGAGACCAACCCTTGGCTCGGGCAGTGCAAAAATGGCGTTCTCTGACGCAATAATGAGATCGCATGCCAGTGCAATTTCAAAGCCTCCCCCCATGGCTAGGCCGTTCACTGCCGCAATGACCGGCTTGACGTTATCAAACCGCGCCGTGAGGCCCGCGAAGCCGCTCGCAGGACCGCCCATTTGACCGCCTGATGCCTGATACTTCAGGTCGTTTCCCGCGCTAAAGGCTCGATCTCCAGCACCCGTTATGATCGCAACCCACTGGTCCGGGTCTGCTGCAAACTCATCGAAAACTTCAGCCAGCTCGAAGTTCGCAGGTGGGTGCAATGCATTCATGACCTCTGGCCGGTTAATCGTTACCTCCGTTAATCGGCCGATTTTATTGACTTCGCAAAACTCCCCCATGTCCCTACTCCTTTCTTGTGGCGCTTTGATTGCTTATGGCCTCATTCAGCCGTACATCAGCGCTCTCGTCAATGAATAGTGGCGTGGTCATCAAGCACTCGCGACCACATTGCATCACGTGCCAACGCCACCAACAGTGAGCTCATCGCATTCGCGAGCACTTCGGCAGGCAGAGCCAGCGCGATCCAACCCTCATCGTTGTCGTTGTAACTTCACTCTCGTTTCTGACTTGAGGAAATTCTGTACAGACTTAGCCCATTCTCGACCGAATGGCCTTCGACATTCGACTCAAACCCTCGACAAGCACAGACTGCGGACACCCGTAATTAAGACGGACAAATCCGGGACCCTCGTATTCTTCCCCGGCCGCTATCCCCACGCCGTGTTCAGTGAAGAATGCGTGTGCATCCTCTAACTCAAGCTCACGAATATCGATCCATGCAAGGTAGGTCGCTTCTGGCGCGCGCATATGCACCCACGGAAGATCGGCCACAGCGCGCGCGACTAAATCTCGATTTTGACCCAAATAGTGAATCAGCTCGGCGTGCCAAGTCGCACCATGAGTCAATGCGGCCTCGGTAGCCACAAAACCCAACGTGTTCACGTGCGCCATGATGCCAGCGCCAGCCTGTTCAAACTGGTCTCGAATCGATTCATTTTCAGCCACAACATACGCACAGCCGAGTCCTGCAAGATTGAAGGTCTTTGAGGCCGCCTGAAAAGTCACAGTGCGAGCGGCCGCCTCAGCGCTAATGGAGGCAAGAGGGGTGTGCTGTCGCCCGTCTAACAGGAGGTCGCAGTGAATTTCATCGGAGCAGATAACCACGTCATGGGCGACACACAACGCGGCGATAGCCTCGAGCGTCGCTCGGTCAATTACCCTCCCCACCGGATTCATCGGGTGCGACAACATGAGCATGTCGATCGAATGCTCGCCCTCAAGCGCTTTCCGGAAGGCATCGAGAGGAAAAGACCACCCGGTCTCTGGAGTCATGGGTAATCGAGTTACTGCTCGATCCATATTGAGCGGGGCCTGCAAAAAAGGGGGGTAAGTAGGAATCGCCACAGCCACAGATCGGCCAGGCCGAACAAATGCGCGAACCGCCTGATTTAAGGCTGGAACGACGCCTGGTGACAGCAAAATGCTCTCCTCGGCAACCTGCCAGCCGTACCGACGCGTCAACCAGGATTGGATCGCGCAGATCACCGACTGAGGACGCGAGTTGTAACCCAGCACAGGATGTTCAAGTCGAGACCGGATAGCATCTAGCACTGGACTAGGGGCCGCGAAGTCCATGTCGGCAACCCACATGGGAATCACATCTTGGTCCGCGTATTTGTCCCATTTTGAGCTATCGGTTGCCGTACGATTGATGACTTCATCAAAAGCATTCATGGAGGTGCCCTCTAATCTCGCACTATCTAATCTCGCACTGGGAGTCTAGCGTATTTGAAAAAGTCAAAACCCTTTCGTCCACCTCGGGTCTTGATTATGCTTCACCTCAAGTAAGGAGGCCTCATGGGACTATTTTCGAAACCGCTAACGCTCCCCGACGCTGCGCAAGCGCTGCCCGGACGAGAAATGAGCATGCCCGTTGCACCCGCACACTTTGTTTTGGGAACGCCGATGGTAGGACCTTTCCCATCCTCACTCGAAACCATCCAGTTTGGCATGGGTTGCTTTTGGGGCGCGGAGCGCCGTTTTTGGCAGATTGACGGAGTTTTTAGTACCGCAGCTGGCTACGCAGGAGGCATCACCAAAAACCCCAGTTACGAGGAAGTGTGTAGTGGCGGTACCGGTCATACTGAAGTTGTCCTGGTCGTCTACGATCCAGCTAAGGTTTCATTGGATACGTTATTGACTTGCTTCTGGGAGAGTCACGACCCCACACAAGGCATGCGGCAAGGCAATGATATTGGCACCCAGTATCGATCTTGCATTTATGCGTCAACCGATACCCAGCTTGCCGAGGCTGAAGCCAGTAAGGTCACTTTCATGGAGGCATTAGCAACCGCGGGTTATCCCAAAATTACCACTGAAGTGAAAACAAACCAGACTTTTTACTACGCTGAGGATTACCACCAGCAGTATTTAGCGAAAGTCCCGAACGGCTATTGCGGCTTGGGGGGAACTGGGGTCTGTTATCCAAGTGGGTCGGGACAGTAGCCACCGCACAACGCTAGTTCGCCTGAACAGAGCGGATACCTCCCTGTTCAATCGTGGGTTAAGCATAGTTCAAGCATGGTTCAATTTGGGCAAAAGTGGACGCAGGCGGACGATAGCAGTCAGAAGTGGCGAAGCGCTTAGGCAAACTGCCCATCAACCCATCAGCCGATCGATCGCCTCTTGATACCGCGCCTGCGTCTGGTGAATCACATCGTCTGGGAGTGCTGGCCCTGGCGCTTCTTTATTCCACAATCCCTGCGCAACAAGTGATTCCGTAAAGTTCCTGACAAATTGCTTGTCAAAACTATCCTGCTCTTTACCCGGGCGCCAGTCAGCGGCTGGCCAGAATCGAGAACTGTCAGGGGTTAACACTTCATCGATGAGAATAGGCGCCTGCTCGCCCGGAAGGATTCCGAACTCAAATTTGGTGTCGGCAATGATGACCCCGCGCTCAAGCGCATACCGCCGCCCCTCCCCATAAATTTGCATAGCGGTCGCTCGCACTTGCGCCATTTCAGATTCACCAGCGATCCTGCAGGCCTCCTCGTACGAAATGTTTTCATCATGCCCAGCGTCGGCTTTGGTGCTGGGTGTAAAGAGTGGTTCATCAAGTGGGTCACTGTTGCTCAACCCCGCTCGCAAAGGAATACCGCAAACCATGCCACTCTGCTCGTAGTCCTTCAGCCCACTGCCCGTCAGGTAACCGCGAACAATGCATTCAACCGGCAGCACCCTCGCCTTGCGGCATAACATAATCCGACCCCGCAACAGGTCGCGCTCTATTTCGGTGAGACCAGGAACGTCGTTAACGTCTGTACTCACAAGATGATGTTTGAATTGTTCACTGAAATAGTCGAACCAGAAGCTTGATAGCGTCGTGAGCATAATCCCTTTGCCAGGGATCCCATTCTCGAGCACAACATCAAAGACGCTTACTCTGTCGGTGGCAACACTAAGCAGCCCCTCATCTCCGTTAGGTAACGTCACATCATAAAGATCTCTGACCTTGCCTTGCCGCCGATTGGGTAGGGATAACGCTGTTGTGAGTAAGGCACTCATTCAATCTCTCGCATCAAAGGGCTGATTGTAGGACTATCATGCCAGTAGCAGATCATATGCAGATCTCCGCCACAAAACCTTGATTGATCTCGGGCAGTGACGATTATTCGCACATCCTGTCTGTAGTCCCCTCTATGGTCACGTGCTATAGCCACTTTTTTCTACAGCCGCCTTCTAAAGCCACACTATTGTCGCTTTTTATCGTCACTTTCTGCTGTTGCTTTCTATTGTCCCGTTCTGAAGTCGCGCCGGGCGAGACCTTTTTTGCGGCGAGTTTGCCAGGTGCCGATAACCATAACGCCCGGTTTGGACTGCGCCTAAACATCTAAGCTTTAGCTCAATGTTTTATCAAACGCCTGCTGGAGATCCTCAATCAGGTCATCCGTATCTTCAATGCCGACCGACATTCTAATGAGATGATCGCTAATTCCCATTTGCGCGCGACGCTCTGGCCCCACTTCATAGAAAATCGTGTGCGCAACGGGTAACGCTAACGTTCGAAGATCTCCAAGGTGGGTTGCCTTAACCACCAGATTCATAGCATCCAGCAAATCGAAACAATCAAGATCGGCTCGTAATTCAAAACTCAAGATCGCACCGTGGTATTTGAACCACGCTTTACTCTGCTCGTGCTGAGGGTGATCCGCGAGACCCGGAAAGTAAACGCGGTCCACTGCAGGGTGCCCTGCCAAAAACTGAGCGATGCGATCGGCAGACTCGCAGCATCTAGCCATCCTCAAAGCCAACGTATCCGCGCCCACTGACAATCTGTGCGCTGCATCCGGAGCCATGCTTGCCCCAAAGTCTCGTAGGCCCTTTTTCTTTATCTGATTGATACCCCACTGGGCTGGATTACCCACTCGATAAAGCTCGAGAATATTGTCGAAGCGCTCCCAGTCAAAAGAACCAAGATCGGTGATCGCTCCTCCAAGCGCATTCCCATGGCCACCAATGTATTTGGTCAGCGAATTAATGACTAAGTGCGCACCAACACTCGCCGGCTGAAACAGAAAAGGTGTGGTGATGGTATTGTCGACGACGTAGAGCAGCGAACGCTTCGCACAGAGTGCTCCAATACCAGCAAGATCCGCTATCTGAGTTCTTGGATTGGCGATTGTCTCCGTGAACACCATCTTAGTATTAGGACGAAGCGCTTTTTCTACGTGAGCTACTTCTGTTGCGTCAACAAAGCTGACCTCGATACCGTGTCGCTCAAAGGTTTGGAACAAGCTAGCCGTATTCCCAAACAAATACTGAGAGGTCACGATGTGATCGCCAGCCTTTAAGAGAGCAACGACTGCGGTGCCGATGGCGGCCATTCCAGTCCCGAAACAAACAGTTGCCAGCCCATTTTCCATAGCCGTGACTTTGCGTTGCAGCGCTTCGACGGTGGGATTAATCTGCCGGCCATAGGTGTATCCGGCTTGTCTACCCTGGAAGACAGCGGCAAGCTCGTTGGTGCTTTCATATCCGTAAGTCACGCCGGGGTGAACAGGTTTTACTAACGCACCGTGTTGCACCCCGAACCATCGATCTGAATGCACTAACTTCGACGTAAACCGCATGTTTTATTCCCTCAAAAACAAAAAAACCCGCAACTAAAGCGGGTTTCCTCGCTTTAGCTGTATTTCTAATGCGCCCGCAAGCTGATTCAAATCGGCGCAACTCAATTCTAATGTGAGCAGTGATTCAAAAGCAATCAGATCATCGACAGTTTGGCCCACTTCAGCTCGCCAAGCCCTCGTTCCCTGGCTGCTCGGCGATTGCTACACTCCATTTTTCAGAGATTCATCTTTTTTCAGAGACTCATAATGGCATCGACCCTGACCGACGACCTTCTGGCGTTTTTACGAGCGTCCCCAACCCCCTTTCACGCGACGCAAAATGTCGCAAGTGAATTGCTTGCGGCAGGATTTGAGCCACTCAATGAACGAGAGTCTTGGCAGCTCACTCGGCCCGGTAAATATTTTGTTACCCGAAACGACTCATCCATCATTGCGTTTCAACTTAGCGCTGAGGCAACCGCCGAACGTGGCGCGCGCCTCATTGGGGCACATACCGATAGTCCCTGCCTTAAGCCCAAACCCTATGCTGACGTTCATCAACAGCACTATGCCCAGTGGGGCGTTGAGGTGTATGGCGGTGTCCTGCTGAATCCTTGGTTTGATCGAGACCTTAGCCTTGCGGGCAAAGTGTCGTTCACCATGGGCGCAGGGCAAGTCCACCATACGTTGGTCGATTTCAATCGCCCTATTGCAATCATTCCGAGCCTCGCCATCCATTTAGACCGGGACGCCAATAGCAAGCGAACAATCAACGCTCAAACCGATATCCCACCCATTAC
This sequence comes from Gammaproteobacteria bacterium, assembly GCA_038131595.1. Classification (GTDB taxonomy): domain Bacteria; phylum Pseudomonadota; class Gammaproteobacteria; order Pseudomonadales; family Azotimanducaceae; genus UBA9926. The sequence continues at coordinate 1,768,946 of JAYPPR010000008.1, read as the reverse complement.
AGCGCGCGCACCACAACAACTCCCTGACCTTCTGCGTGAGCAGGTGATTGCCTCTCTCTCACTGGAAGAAGACGCGCAAGCCAAGGACATCAACATCCTAGCCTGGGATTTGTCGTTTTATGACACCCAGGCGCCATCAACCATTGGCTTGCTGGATGAGTTCATTTGTAGTGCGAGGCTCGACAACCTCTTGTCTTGTTTTTTGGCGCTGCGTGCACTCCTTCAAGCGGATAGCGGCGCTGACCAGTGGATCGTATTGAATGATCATGAAGAGGTCGGCAGCACCTCCTCCGCGGGGGCAGACGGAACCATGCTTCAAGATATCTTGATGAGAGTCTATCCCGATGAACAAGACAGACTAAGAACGATGGCCCATTCCATGCTGATTTCAACCGATAACGCGCATGGCGTGCACCCAAATTACCCCTCAAAGCACGACGCTCAGCATGGTCCTATTCTCAATGACGGACCGGTGATCAAAATTAACGCTAACCAACGATATGCGACCAGCAGCGACTCTCATGCTTGGTTCGCTCACTTGTGCCAAACCCACGATATTCCTTATCAGAAGTTCGTGACACGCGCTGATATGGGATGTGGGTCAACGATTGGGCCAATTACTGCCGCCAAACTTGGGATTCAGACCATCGACGTTGGCGCGCCTACTTTTGCGATGCATTCTATTCGGGAAACGGCGGGAACAGAGGACGCCGTTCATTTACTTAGCGCACTGAGGCACTTCCTGTCACTGAAGCAAGCGCCGGTCAGCCATGCCATGATGCCGTAGGTACACCAATCAGCGACGCCTGATCCTCCAACCTTTGAAGCAGTGACTGCTTGACCTCGGCAGCTAACGAGCCAGGGCCAGTACTGGGGGCGGCATGCGTACGACGAAAGACATCCTCTAACCGCCCCGAGTCCAGCCATTGCCTTCTCAAATAGGTCAACCAAGCCTGAATGGGCGCTTGATCAGACGGCATGTCAGTCGCCCTGACATAACACCGCTCGATGAGAAGACGTAAGCGCTCATTACCCGCGACCAGGGGTAGGCCACCCGACGCAATGGTTTGCCTTGCTTGCTCCATCGTTGCGAGATCTTCGGTTGAAAAAAAACCGCCCGTATAGAGCGACGCATCCACATCTCGATCTGCTCCGATCTCATCTTGCGTCTGCTTCTGATTGAGCAGCCTTTCGCTAAGTAGATCTCGCAATCGACCCATTCGCTGCAGGTCAGCGACTCGCTCATTGACCATCGATTCACCCAGACCTAGCGCATCCGCTTGCTCGTTACCAAGGGTTCGATAAGGCGCGATGGGGGGAGACTTATTGATTGCGATAGATTGCAGTGGCCTTGGCCCTGTCTCGTGTTCGCGGCCCCAGTTCTGCAGCGCGGTATCGAACGCATCAACACTGCTTAACGCAGCCTCAAAAGCACGGGGTGGCACGGTGAGATCCCAACAGACCACGGTGTTCGAAAAGTGAGGGTGTGCAATCAGCGGCAATATGACGGTCAGCCCGCGTCTCTCTGGCGGATAATAAGGCGCCACATGGACAAGGGGTCCCTTCCCCAGCGGATACAGTTGGTTGATGACCGCTTGTTTTTGCCTTAACGCAAAATAGAAGTCGAATAATTTCGGCTGCGCGAGTTTAACAAGACGAGCCAGGCCAATCGTGGCTTCAATATCCGACAGCGCATCGTGAGCGCTCGTGTGTTCGATGCCGTTAGCTCTTGCCAAATCAACCAGGGTAAAACTGGGTCGTCCATTGTCTCTCATAGGCCAATGGATTCCATCGGGCCTCAACGCATAAGCCATCCGCATCAGGCCCAAAATATCCCACCGGGAATTACCGCCCTGCCACTCCCTCGCGTAAGGATCTCTCAGGTTACGAAACAGGGTTTGACGAACGAACTCATCATCAAAAGATAAGCTGTTGTACCCCACCACACAGGTCTCTGGCACTGCGAAATGACTCAGCAAGAGTGACGTGAGCGCGAACTCCGAACATCCTTCCGTCATCAATGCCCGTGGATCGAGGCCAGTTACTGCCATTGCCCCTGGATCAAGTAGCGCATCTTCTGTCGGCTTGACGAGCTGATTAACGGGCTCACCAACTGGATTTAAGTCGGCATCCGTCCGTTGGCCCGCGAACTGCAAGATTCGATCATCTATTGCGTTGGTGCCAGAGGTCTCAAGGTCATACCAAAAAAAGGTTGCCGCCATGAATCGATGCCTTCAATCCCCAGATCACCTTACCTATAATGATTTTTCAACGCTACCGTGTGACACCATGGCAAGAAAAGACCTTTTGTTCCTGATCTTAGGACCACTCGCTGGTGGCATCCTTTTGATTGGGTTGATGAGTAACGAGGTCGATCAGGCCATCGCAATCACATCGGCCATCACGCTGTGGACGGGCATTTGGTGGGTCACTGAACCGATTCCCATCCCTGTTGCCTCAATGCTACCCCTCGCGCTGTTCCCAACATTCTCAATTTTAACGCCGGCCCAAGTGGGAGAGGCCTACGGGAGCCCGCTCATTCTTCTGCTAATGGCGGGGTTCATTCTTTCTCAAGCGATGGAGAGTAGCGGCGCCCATCGTCGTGTCGCACTCAACATGGTGAATTTTTTCGGTGGAGTGAGCAGCCGAAGGATCGTGTTCGGGTTCATGGCGGCGGCTTGCATCCTGTCAATGTGGATTTCAAATACCGCAACCACGTTGATGTTGTTGCCAGTAGCGCTCGCGGTCATTGAGCGATCCCCCGACCCAAAACTCAGTATCCCTTTGTTACTCGGCATCGCTTACGCCTCCAGTATTGGCGGGATTGGGACACCGATTGGTACACCGCCGAATCTCGTGTTCCGCGAGGTCTATGCGACCCAAGTGGGGGGTGAAATAGCGTTTCTGGATTGGATGCTCTGGGGTGTACCCGTTGTCGCTGTCTTTGTGCCATTAGCCGCGATCTGGCTAACCCGGAATTTATCGTTTCAAGGCAAAATTGAATTACCCGAAGTGGGTCGATGGTCAGTTGCAGAGAAAAGAGTATTCGCTATCTTTTGTCTAACAGCATTGGCCTGGGTGACTCGCACACAACCATACGGCGGCTGGTCTGGTGCACTGGGTGTTCAAGGGTATCAATGACGCGAGCATCGCTATGTTAGCCGTCATCGCCATGTTTTCCGTGCCCAATGGCAAGGACGGCCGCCTGCTTGACTGGTCGGCTGCGGCAAACATCCCCTGGGGCGTCCTCATTTTGTTCGGCGGCGGGATCGCCATCGCGAAAGCCTTCGTTGCCACAGGCCTATCGGGACTGCTCGGTGAGTGGTTGTCAGCACTTGCAACGCTAGAGCTCATCCTCGTCATCCTCAGCATTTGCATCTCTATCACCTTCCTCACCGAGATCACGAGTAACACAGCGACCACCACGCTCATGCTCCCTGTTTTAGCCGCAGCCGCATTTGCGGCTGATATCCCGCCCGAGCTGCTCATGGTGCCAGCTGCCATGAGTGCCAGCTGCGCATTTATGTTGCCAGTCGCAACTGCTCCCAATACGATTGTGTTTTCTACCGGCCGTTTTCCTATCAAAACGATGGTGCGCGAGGGATTTGTGTTGAACTTGGTAGGTGCTGCGGTCATTACTACCCTTTGCGTGTGGCTAATCTAGTTGAGTGCCTCAACCCCGAAGCAAGATCGATCGATTATGAATTCCGCTCATCCTAGTTCCTCTATTCGCCAGCCTCTCCCTGAGCGTATGGTTGGCGCGTTACGCGCATCGTTCAGTCTGATACTGATGAGTCTCAATACACTCGTGTTGTGTATTCCGATCTATCTCATTGCGCTCTTCCGGGCGGTGTCTCCTGATGGACTGAAACCAACCTGGACAGCACTCGCGATGTCCATTGCTGAGCATTGGATTAGCATCAACAACCTCGTCCTCGACGCGTTTCAGACACTGGATATCGAAGTGATTGGCTTAGAGGAACTCGATCAACGTGCGTGGTATCTCGTCGTCGCCAATCACCAAAGCTGGACTGACATCATGATTCTGCAACGCGTGTTCAATCGCAGAATTCCTATGCTCAAGTTTTTCATTAAACAAGAACTGATTTATGCACCCGTGATAGGCATCGCCTGGTGGGTCTTAGACTTTCCCATCATGAAGCGATACTCAGCTTCCACCCTCAAGAAGAAACCTCATCTGCGGGGAAAAGACCTCGAGACGACCAAGCGATCCTGTGAGCGCTTTAAGCTAACCCCTGTCTCCGTCCTCAATTTCCTCGAAGGGACTCGATTCTCCCAGGCCAAAAAAACAAGCAGCAATTCACCCTTTGAGTACTTGTTGAAGCCAAAAAGTGGCGGTGCGGCAATGGTCTTGGACGCGCTCTCAGACCATCTAAGCCAGATACTCGACGTCACCCTGATTTACGAGACGAAAACGCCTAGCTTCATAGAATTTTTGATGGGTCACAAATCGCGGATCATCGTTCATGTGGATGCCATTCCCACGAGCGAGGTCAAATCAGCTGCGATGGACTTGGACGGAAGTGTTAGCAACCGGAAAACGCAAGCTTTTCTCAACGAGCGTTGGTCACGTAAAGATCGGCTAATGGGCGATCTGCTAGAGCATCGGAGCTGATCCTGCTAACATTTTCTCCTTCAAGGAGAATCCTTTGACGTCCATCTATTCCGACTACTTTGGCCTTAGAGAATCGCCGTTTTCGATAGCGCCTAATCCTGAATACCTCTACATGAGTGATCGTCATAGAGAGGCGCTCGCTCACCTCATGTACGGCATCCAAGGCGATGGGGCGTTTATCCTCCTTTCCGGCGAAGTGGGGACTGGCAAGACGACCGTGTGCCGTTGCCTCCTCGAACAGGTTCCCAACGAAGTTGATACCGCCTTCATTCTGAACCCCAAGTTGACCGCCGAAGAATTATTGGCGGCGGCCTGTGACGATCTGTCTATTTCCTACCCAGAGAATGCGTCGATTAAGACGTTGACCGATGTCATGAATGCCTACCTGCTCGAGGCACACGCGCGCGATCGACGTACCATCCTGATTATTGATGAAGCGCAGAACCTATCGATCGAAGTGCTCGAGCAATTGCGACTGCTCACGAATTTAGAGACCCACCAACGCAAGCTGCTACAAATCATACTGTTAGGACAACCCGAATTACTTGATGTACTCGCTAAACCCGAACTTCGCCAACTCTCACAACGAATTACAGCGAGATTCCATCTGGGAGCGCTTACTCGAGAAGAGGTCACCGCCTATATCAGACATAGGCTGGGCGTCGCCGGTGCCAAAGGAAACTTCTTCTCCAAGCGGGCCATCGATCAAATCTTTAAATTGAGTGACGGGATACCAAGAATCATCAACTTGGTCTGCGATAGGTCGATGCTTGGCGCCTATTCTGAGGGCGAAATGCAAGTGACGCCATCCATCGTGGACAAAGCCGCAGGCGAGATTCTCGGCCCAAGAAAAACCTCACCCATGGATTGGCGGCGCATTGCCATTGCTGCCATTGGCTGTTTGACCCTTGTCACGGGTTATCTGTTGTTCGATCTTTTGAGCGATAACGACTCGCAACCGCCCACTGCAGCCGTTTTGGAGGCGCCTTCGCCGAAGAGCATCGAATCGAGTTCGACTGCAGTCATGGTCGACGCAGGGAACACCAACCCTGCGAGCGTTTTACCTGCGCTTGCTGAGGGTCAAACGTTGATCACCCCCGAAAGCGCAGTCCCTTCTTCATCGACTCGTAGTGCTGAGCCAGTGGTCGAAGAAATAATCAGCGATTTAGCGGTCAATGCTGTACCCGCACCTTCAGGGCCACCGATACAAACGACCGATCCCGGTATATCCGTAGCTAAATCGATCGAACCCCTCATCACTCCGCTGTCCTCTCTCATCGGCCATGGCAATTTTCAGTCCGCATTGAATGACTTGCTCAAACTTTGGGAAGTAGATTTTACTGATCCAGAAACGGCAACCTGCGAACTTGCAGAGACGATTGGCCTTTTCTGCTACGAGAACATCGCTGGGCTAAACGAAATGAATGATTTCAATCGCCCTGTCATTATGAATCTCAATGGAAGATGGTTCACCCTGACGGGCATTGCCCGCGATCGCGCAACTGTCCTTTACGGGGATGAAACGTTCGATATCAGCGTCAGTGAATTGCTTGAATATTGGAACGGCAATTTCACCCTCCTTTGGCGGGCGCCCCCAGGATATCAAGTGCCTTTGACCGTGGGAGATCGCGGCCCGGCAGTCGACTGGCTCGTGAATCGTTTGGCCATTATCAACGATGCTAACCCTCCGCTTAGCCCAGGCTATATCTTCGACGGAACACTTGAATCGAGAGTTCGCCAATTCCAACTCTCAAGCGGTTTAACCCCAGACGGAATAGCTGGGGTAAAAACCTGGATCAAAATTAACGACAAAGATGGTGTCGCGACGCCTCGCCTTGATAAAGAGGCGTCCTAATGTCTTACATTCTTGATGCACTCAACAAATCCGAGCAGGAGAAGACAGAGACCAAGACGCCTGGCCTCAATACCGTCCATCAGCGCGTGGAGCGCCCCGATTCGAGGACACCGCAGCGATGGCAGATCATTGTCGGGGTGATCTTGACACTGAACGTCGCCGCGTTGGCTGCCTGGTATTTCACCAGCGGTGATTCCGCCGAGACCGAGATGACTGTTCAGCCACCGCCAAGATCCTCGCTGCCTGCCATCACAGAGAACACGCCAACAGCAAGCCGAAGCCAAAGCGTTGAGAGGCAGAGGCCGCAGTCCCCCACCGTTGTCAGGCAGGAACCTGCTAGAAATACAAGGCAAGTGCAGCAAGCGATGCCAATCCAACGCGCCTCTGCCACTGTACCACGCACCGTTACCGTTGATGCGCGTACTCGCCTTGCCGCGATTCGCTTTTCATCGCATATATTTGCTGCCGATCAGGCGCTGCGAATGGTCGTTGTCGATGGCCAACGCATGAAAGAGGGCGACACCTTAAGTGGTGGTATTCGATTGGAGCAGATTACAGAGGATGGCGTCATCTTCCAGCACAATGGCACGCGCTACCCCATTGACGTGCTGAGCCAGTGGGACAATTAGTCCCGCTATTTTCAAAAGCCCGCTAAGCGGTGCGCCTCTCTTGCTCAGTCGTTGATTAATCGTTGCAACCTGCCTTCAAGCCTCGAGATAAGCGTGTTCGATTGGTAATGTGGCACAGCATTCCAGATTGATATACGCCTTCCCAGGCTACTCACGCCTATCAAAACGCCGGTTCTCTCACCAGGGATTTAAGCCGCTGCTAGAATTTGGCATGCCCAGCGACGACCGACTCGCTGCTCGATGTTTCACATGAGGAGGCTTGAGGAGACGCAAATGGAAAACAGCGTTAGCTTGCGATAAGCCAGCTCATGATCCCTTCGCTTAATTGAACTCACCACTGGCGCTTCGATCTAGGTAGAACCCTACCTACCCTACCTCATAGGCGCTCGGGCCTACTGAACCGGAATCGTGCTTAACGACTGAATTTGCCGCTTCATCTCAAGCATTTCAGTATTGTTCCGCGCGCGATATTCAAGGTTCGATCTAATGTCCTCACGGGCATCACCGAGCTGCTGAGACACGAGATCAAGTTTTCTACGACTCTTTTCAAACGCATCCACTTGATCTTGCAATTGTTGGCGAAGCAGTGCGATTTGCGTTGCCTGATCATCGTTCTCGATGGCCAAGGTTTTCTGTAGTTCGATCATTTCCTTGTTGAGCGCCTCAAAGCGATCGCCTAATCCTCCCACCGTGTTGGCAATGGGATCGAGTTGAGCGTTTAACTCCGTAATGGTGGTGTCGATGCTCTTTTCAAGCGCCTCAATTTTGGGGCGGTTTTGCCGGTAAGCCACTGCCCAAAGCTTATCAATCTCAGTCACATTAGTGCCAAGCTGCTCCTGCATAGATTGAAGCGTGAGTGACACGTCAGTGCCGGTCGCCGAGAGGCGATCTTCAAGCGCCTGGATACTCTGCTGACTTTTATCGAGCAGGACATTGGCCTCGTCCAGTTTCATTTGAACCTGGTACAAGATGTAACCACCAATACCCATGAAAACCAGCATCAAAAAGATGATAAACACCAAAATGCCATTGAAATTGCTTTGCTTGGGTGTCTCCGCTCGACCACTTCGCCTGTAGGTGGAGCGATCGTCACTGTCTGTTCGTATCGAGGGAAGCTCATCAAGCCGCGAGCCCTCCTCTACGCCATCAACGTCGACGTCTTCTCCTGCTTGCTCTACTGGTTGGTCTTCGCGGGGATCATCACTCATGACAGTCTCTGCTTTACTGGTTAGGTTTCAATAGGCCAAAAATTTGGGGCCACTTTCGGCCCCAAATTGTAACGCTTTTTCAAAAGCACGTCGCCGGGAAGTCAGCCATTGCTGAGCACGTGAGTGCTCGAATTCGCTAGTCCAACCAGACGACGATCTTGAGGTTATAGGAACTTCATTAGACCCCAAAGCACCAACGTTAAGCCCAAACCACAATGGATAACTCCCTTGACCGACGTCATGGGTCCTTGCGCTCCACGCAACGCATTGATCTCTAGCAGTAAAATGATGGCGAATACCGCAATCAGACTGACAGTGGTTGCGCCATCAAGCAGCGGAACCGTACGCGCGTGGGCCGATGAGCCCATAAAGAACAGCATCGGAATCGAAAATAACGTGTTGGTTCGAGAGGCTAACGCAGCCTTGGGCGCAGCGGCAGCGGCCTCCGCCAATGCTTCACCGCCCTCAGCAACCTGCTGGGCCGAAGCAATCACTATTTTCTGGTTAGGCCAAATTACAAACCAGACATTGAATGCCATCAGCGTTCCAAGGGTAGCGCCCACTACAATGTCATAGCTCAATGCGGCGCTGATTTGATGCAGCAGCACCAAACCGGTCAAGAACGTAAACGCGGCTCCCCACCTGAAATACCAAAGGGCTCGAGGAACAAGTTTTTGAATGGCACCGGCACGGTGATCGGCCTCTGCCTCTTTGAAATATTCAGTCTGAACAAAGTTGAAATAATACAACAACCCGATCCACACAATCCCGAACAGAAAGTGTCCCCACCGCCACAAATAATCCAATTGTTCCATTCGTCATCCTCTCTTTAAACGGATACACAGCGTACTTATTCTCTGGTCAAGCTCTCCCCGACCCCCGTCACATGGTATCTCAATCATTCCGGTGAATACAGAGATAGCGGGCGCCTTCAGGCAATCTGTCGCAAATTAAGAAGCTTCCCTTGGTCGTCATACTCAATCTCAAAACGACCAGCTACACCTGAGGGGCCCACAAATGACCGGAGCAGTCGTGCCGGGAACTGCAAGCGCAGACCTTTGTCCGAGAGAACAATCACACTACTCGCTTCACCTCGGTAGTAGCGTTGCATTTCCTCAGGCGAGATGGAAAGGGAGAACTGCTCGATCATCCGTCAATCTTAACCGGAGTCATCCTTATCGATGAAGCGACCGCCTCGCAAGTCACTCCCGCGTTTTTTGTTAGAGCCCATCGAGTCACGATGAAAAGAGAGCGCGACAGTGGATACACCACGCTACAGAGCTTCAGCAGGCAAAAAAAACCCCGCAGAAGCGGGGTTTTTTGCCTAAAGGGCAGTCGACTTACATCATGCCGCCCATGCCGCCCATGCCGCCCATATCGGGCATTGCGGGTGCAGCTGGCTTATCCTCTACGATTTCCGTCACCATACACTCGGTGGTGATCATCAATCCTGCCACTGACGCTGCTGCTTGCAGTGCGGTTCGCGTGACTTTAGCGGGATCGGGGATCCCGAAGTCGATCATGTTACCGTACTCGCCAGACGCTGCGTTGAACCCTTCGTTACCGCTCAGCTGCTTGACCTTGTCGACTACAACAGAGCCCTCGGCACCAGCGTTCTCAGCGATCTGACGAATAGGCGCCTCCATGGCACGCCGACAGATGTTGATACCAACATTCTGATCCTCATTGTCCCCTTCTAATCCATCAATGGAGGTCAATGCACGAATCAGCGCAACGCCACCGCCCGCGACAATTCCCTCTTCCACCGCAGCGCGGGTTGAGTGAAGCGCATCTTCAACGCGAGCTTTCTTTTCTTTCATTTCGACTTCAGAACCAGCGCCAACCTTAATCACGGCAACGCCGCCAGCAAGCTTAGCCACACGCTCTTGCAGTTTCTCTCGATCGTAATCTGAAGAGGTTTCTTCGATCTGAGTACGAATCTGCTTCACGCGAGCCTCGATGTCATCAGAGTTGCCAGCACCATCGACGATCGTCGTGTTCTCTTTGGTTACCGAGATTCTCTTCGCCTGCCCGAGATCCTCGAGCGTTGCTCCTTCGAGGGACAAGCCCACTTCTTCGGAGATCACCGTGCCGCCCGTCAGAATGGCGATATCCTGAAGCATCTCTTTACGACGATCGCCAAAGCCTGGTGCTTTGGCCGATGCTACTTTGACAATCCCGCGCATGTTATTCACAACAAGCGTCGCGAGCGCTTCGCCTTCCACGTCTTCCGCGATGATCATCAGCGGCCGGCTCGACTTCGCGACGGCTTCCAGGATCGGCAGCATGTCACGGATGTTTGAGATTTTCTTGTCAAACAACAAGATATAGGGATCATCAAGCTCGGCGCTCATGTTGTCCTGGTTGTTGATGAAGTAAGGAGACAGATAGCCTCGGTCAAACTGCATACCTTCAACCACGTCAAGTTCATTCTCTAGGCCTGAACCTTCTTCGACGGTGATGACACCTTCCTTGCCCACTTTTTCCATCGCTTCGGCCAAAATATCGCCGATTTGAGTGTCACTGTTTGCACTGACGCTGCCCACTTGAGCAATCGCTTTCGAATCAGAGCAAGGTACTGCCAGGGCTTTCACGGCCTCTACAGCCTCGGCAACGGCTTTGTCGATGCCCCGCTTCAAATCCATAGGATTCATACCCGCAGCGACGGCTTTCAACCCTTCATTCAAGATCGCTTGGGCCAATACCGTTGCCGTGGTCGTACCATCACCCGCGACGTCTGATGTCTGCGAGGCGACTTCCTTGACCATCTGGGCACCCATGTTTTCGAACTTATCTTTGAGTTCGATTTCCTTCGCTACCGAGACACCATCTTTAGTCACTGTTGGCGCGCCGAATGACTTGTCTAAAACAACATTACGACCTTTGGGGCCCAGCGTGACTTTAACGGCGTCTGCGAGTGTATTCACACCATTTAGCATTCGCTGCCTGGCTGAATCTCCAAATTTCACATCTTTAGCTGTCATAACTCTTTAATCCTTAATTCCTTGTTTTGATCTTCACGCAAGTTCGATAAACGTGTGGCGCTTATTCAATAACGCCGAACACCTCGCTCTCGCTCATGACCAGCAGTTCTTCACCGTCAATTTTCACTGTGCTACCTGCGTATTGACCGAACAGCACTTTATCACCGGCTTTCAGATCAACAGTTTGCACTGTGCCATTGTCCAGTTTCTTTCCAGGTCCGACCGCTAGTACTTCGCCCTGAGAGGGTTTTTCTGCTGCGGAACCAGGAAGAACGATGCCTCCAGCTGACTTAGTTTCCTCTTCGAGACGACGTACTACGACCCGATCGTGTAAAGGACGAATATTCATTCTTATCTCCCGATTAAGACTTCCCCGACGCGTAGCCGGTATTTTCTCTATCCAAGCTAGACCCTCGTTTTTGGGCGCTTTTAGCTTGGCACTCTCCCTAAAGGAGTGCTAATAATAGGGTCACTTTTAGCAGAGTCAAGGGCGGACTGCTAAAAAAAATCCGAGTGCAGAGAAGTCAATAACATGGCCTCTAACCAAGCCGAATCTAACGCTATGTCACTGAAAAATCAGAGAATTGAGCGCGTCATTCAAGTGATCGCGCTGATTCCTATTGGAAAGGTTGCTACCTATGGCCAAGTCGCTGAGGCAGCCCAGCTAAAAGGACTCTCAAGATGGGTGGGCAGAGTCCTTAGTCAACTTCCAGCGGGCACGTCTTTACCATGGCACCGCGTGATTAACAGTGCTGGCAGAATTACCAATCCCAATCGTGAAGAACAAATTAAGCGCCTGATCGCGGAGGGCATTCACGTCAACGGAGATCGCGTGTCTCTACCGAGATTTCGCTGGAACCCTGAGGAGGTTTTCGACGAATCGCCCAAATCGTGAGCGCAATCGCTGGCAGACCGAGGATCGCCGATCCCACGAAAAAACCATAATAGCCCAAGGTATCCACTGCTATGCCGGAAAAACCGCTCATCAATTTCCCTGGCAACGTCATTAATGAACTAAACAACGCGTATTGCGTTGCCGTGAATTCTCGCTGCGTCAATCCTGAGAGGTAGGCAACAAAACTCGTAGCTGATACACCGCCACTTAGATTATCGAGGCTAATAACAATCGCCAACAAACGGAGATCCGCCTGCTGCTCGGCTAAAAATGCGAACATGAGGTTGGTTACCGCGACCAAGAACGCCCCTCCCAGCATCGTTTTCAACACACCAAAGCGAACGACCAGGAGCCCACCTAGGAAAGCGCCGAAAATAGACATCCCAAACCCCAGTCCTTTAGCGATGCTTGCGATTTCGGCCTTCGAATACCCTTGATCAAGATAGAAAGGGTTAGCCATCACCCCCATCACAATATCGCTCAACCGATACAGGGAGACCAATGCAAGAATGGCCCAAGCTGCAGCACCGTAAGCCGCAAAAAAAGAGGTGATCGGTGCAACAAACAGTTGTTTGAAGTAGGCAACAACCTTTACTCGCCAATCGCTCTCGGACGAGGCGATCGTCGCTGCGAGCGTTGTATTGACCCATTCCTTCTGCTCACGCGATGTGGGCTCTGACACCAATAGGGTCGTTATAAGCCCAATTCCCATCATCACGCCGCAACTCAGATAAGCCAGCGACCACGAGCCAAAGTCCGCAATCAGCAGTGCACCGGCCCCCGAGGTCAATAAAGCAACTCGATACCCCAAGATGTACATCGCCGACATTGCGGCTTGATTTTCGTTGTCAGCCGCTTCAATTCGATACGCATCCACCACAATGTCTTGGGTCGCCGATGAGAATGCAGTCGCGCAGGCAAGCACTGCAATCCAGCCAGTTTGGTGAGCGCTAACTTGAGACAACAAAATCAAACTAGCCGCGACTGCAACCTGAGAAATCGCCATCCAAGCTCGCCGATGACCGAGCCATCCTGTCAGCAATGGGATGCTGGTGCGGTCAACCCAAGGAGCCCAAACGAATTTAAGGGAGTAAAACAGCCCTACCCAGGCAAAGAATCCTATCGTCGTGAGATCCACCGACGTGTCTCGAAGCCATGCTGTTAATGTCGAGAAGACCAACAGATAAGGCAAGCCCGACGAGAACCCTAAAAACGCTAGCGCCAGCGTTGTGGGGCGAACGTAGACTGTGAATCCCTCTCGCCAGGTCCCGGGCGATTTGTTGGTCGCGATGCTCATGGTCGAATTAAACCATGGTTAGTTCTTGAGCCGTGAGATTCATGCATCCGCCGTTGTCATCCAGTAAGCCCAGCGTTGGCAAAAACATCGATTTGCGCGGATTGCCACTAAGCTTTCGTGCGGTAAATCACGTACACTTTCGTGGTTTTCAAATTCGAGCGACTCATGGGCAAGCGACTAACGAAGATATACACCAGGACCGGAGATGGCGGTGAGACGGGCCTAGGAGACGGGTCGCGAGTCCCCAAAACACATGCCCGCGTCGGCGCGATGGGCGATATCGACGAATTGAACGCGCACCTCGGACTTGTCAGTGAGCATCTCAAGAGCACCGCGGTAGAAGCGCTCACCCACTTGGCCCCTTTCCTTGATCGTTTGCAACATAGAATCTTCGACTTGGGCGGAGAGGTATCAATCCCTGGATTCCAACTCATCCATGATTATCACGTTGACCGGATCGAGACCGAACTCGATCAAATGAATAGTGAATTGGCGCCACTCGAGAACTTCATTATCCCCGGTGGATCTGTGCTGATTGCGCAGTGCCATGTGGCCAGGAGTGTTTGCCGAAGAGCGGAGAGAAGCTTGATCGAGTTGGGAGAGACAGACACTGTGAACCCACCTGGGCTCCGATTTCTCAACCGCTTGTCTGACTTTTTGTTCGTTCTCGCAAGGTACTGCGCACTGAAAACAGAGCAACCTGAGCATTTATGGCAAAAAGACGATGAGCCATCAGCAGGTTAGGCAACAGCGCGGCATCAGTGCGAAACGCTCCTCACCTATTTAGACTAGCTACTCCGATTGGATCATTGTGTATTGAGCGGGCCGAGTGGGTCACTCGAACCACACTATCGATCACTGCCGCTCACTAACAGCCGCTCATCAACAGCACAAAAGCTTGTCTAACCCACTTTTGTAAGGTCAGGGTATTACAGGGCGAGATACCGAACATCTTCTAGTTGCTCAGCCAGTCCGGCTAGGAACCGAGCGGCCTCTGCTCCATCGATGGCTCTGTGATCATAGCTGAGCGCCAACGGTACGATGAGGCGTTTCTTTAACTCATCATTCACATAACGAGGCTGCCACTTAGCCCGAGCAACGCCAAGTATGGCCACCTCCGGGGGGTTGATGATAGGCGTGAACCCCGTTCCACCGATGCCACCCAAACTGGAGATGGTAAAGGTCGCGCCCTGTAGCGATTGCGGCATGAGTTTTTTTGATCGCGCCTGCTCGGCCAACTCGGCCGCCTGCTTGGCGATCGCCGTAAGCCCTAGCTGATCAGCATTTTTGATGTTGGGCACAACCAGCCCACCTTCTGTCTCAACAGCGATGCCGATATTAATGAAGTCTTTGAATACCCACTCTGTAAAATCTGGGCTCAAGGAGGCATTGAACTGAGGAAAAGCTTTCAGGCTCAGTGTCACTGCCTTAACGAAGAACGCGAGCGGCGTCACCTTCGTTTCATGGTCTCTTCGTTGATTCAGCGTTTTGCGAAAATCCTCAAGGTCAGTGATATCTGCCTCATCGAAATGGGTGACATGCGGGATAGTGACCCAGCTCTCATGCAAGTTCCTTGCACTCAGCTGTCTGATCTTCGACATAGGTACAGACGTGGTCGCACCGTACCGAGAGAAATCAGGGAGTGGCCTTGCAAGTGGGAAGCTCTGGCCAGCACTCTCTGGGTTCGAAGGCTCCTTTAGCCGTGCCCGCACGTGGCGCTGTAAGTCTTCTTTGAGGATTCGGTTATGAGGCCCAGATCCTTCCACCTCGTGCAGTTGGATTCCAAACTCTCTGGCAAGCTTTCTTACCGCTGGGCCTGCATGTACGAGTAACGCCTCGTTGGGCTGCTCTGGCTCGGACACTCGGCGAGCAGGGTCCTGCTCACCTTGACCATCAGTGCTTACACTCTCCATCTCTGATTTCGTAGTTCTACCGGGCTCAGCGTCATCGATGGTTGGCGCTGTTTTCTCTGCCTCCACTAGCACCGGCGCTTCAGAACTATCGCGATCAACAGCAGGTTCGCTAGCTGAGCGCTGCACAACTGTTTTTAGCTCAATCAGGGCATCACCTGAGGCAACTTCAGCCCCGACCTTGACCAAAATGGCAGTAATCTCACCATCCATTTCGGGCGTGATCTCTAGACTCGCTTTCTCCGACTCCAAAACCAAAATAGCCTGGTCGGCTAGCACCTGATCGCCAACGGCGCAGAGACACTCCGTGACTTCTGCACCCTCGATATCTCCAAGATCCGGGACACGGACTGTTACTAGGTCGGTCTGGCTCGATTCCGTGTCGGCGGCTGATTGCTTGCGCGATGACTCATCAGCGGCCGTGGCATCGTACTGCCCTGGTTCTTCTGCCGGCGCGCTATCGGGAAGCCCGGCATCTTCCTCGACAGCTAACTCCGTTTGTTCGACACCCTCTCCCTCGAGGGTTTCAATCTCAATGAGTGGCGCGCCAGTGACCACTCGGTCACCCATCGACACGATGACGCTATGGACCACGCCGGCGATTGTCGACGGAATTTCGACACTCGCTTTATCTGACTCCAGCACTAGTAGGGATTGATCTTTGTCTACGTGCTCACCCGGCGCCACAAGCAGCTCGACGACTTCAACGTCATCGACCTCGCCCATATCTGGCACTTCGATGATGACTCTGCTCATTACAGGCTCACCGGATTTAACTTATCGGCATCAATATTCCATGCGCTAGAGGCTGATCGTAAGGTTTCGCTATCGATCACTTGCATCTCATGCAGCGCATGAAGCGCAGCATGCGCAATGTGATATCGATCAACCTCAAAAAAATGACGAAGACGAGCTCTTGTATCACTTCGACCAAAACCATCCGTACCTAGCACTACATACGGCGCTTCGATCTGACTTCTGATTTGATCGGCATAGAGTCGAACATAATCAGTGGCGGCAATCACCGGCCCGGTACGCCCATCTAGGCATTCGCTCACATGGGACGTTCTGGGCGGCTCACTAGGATGCAAACGATTCCATCTTTCGACATCGTCGCCTTCCCGTTTTAGTTCGTTGAAGCTGGTGACACTCCAAATATCTGCTATGACCCCGCACGTCTCTTCGAGCAGTTCAGCCGCGGCCAGCACCTCTTGAAGAATGGCGCCTGAGCCAAGCAGTTGCACTTTCTTTTTCGACCGCTTCCGCGGCGCCTCTTTGAGCAAATACATACCCTTGCAGATGGATGCTTCTACCCCCTCTGGCATCTCAGGTTGCGGGTAGTTTTCGTTCATTAACGTGATGTAAAAAAACTTCGCTTCTTTATCAACAAACATGGTCTTCAGACCATGCCGAATGATGACCGCAAGCTCATATGAGAAGGTAGGATCGTAGGTCACGCAGTTAGGGATGGTTCCAGCGAGCACGTGACTATGGCCATCTTGATGTTGGAGTCCTTCCCCGTTCAGCGTTGTGCGACCCGAGGTGCCTCCCAACAGAAACCCTCTTGCGCTCAAGTCCCCAGCCGCCCAACAGAGGTCTCCCACTCGTTGAAACCCAAACATCGAATAATAAATATAGAAAGGAACCAGCGTTTGCGCATGAGTTGAGTAAGAAGTCGCGGCTGCTAGCCATGCAGAGAAGGCGCCGCCTTCATTAATCCCCTCTTCCATAACCTGACCATGCCGATCTTCTCGATAGACCATCATCTGGCCCGTATCGACCGGCTCGTACAACTGACCCACGCTAGAGTAAATGCCAAGCTGACGGAACATCCCCTCCATTCCAAAGGTTCTAGCCTCATCGGGCACGATAGGTACAATCCGCTCGCCAATATTGGGGTCTTTCACCAGAATTTGAAGCAAACGAACAAAGGCCATCGTCGTTGATATTTCGCGTTCGCCCGATCCTTTTAACAGGGCCGAGAAGGCGTCGAGTGGAGGCACCTCTAGCGATTCAAAGTCGCTAATACGACTAGGAATAGGCCCACCCAGCCGATCGCGACAAGCTTTTAGATACCGTATTTCTGTTGAATCTTCGGGCGGTCGGTAATACGGGACCCGCTCAAGATCGTCATCCGGGATCGGCAAATCGAAACGATCCCTAAAACCCTTGAGTGCCTCAAGATCTAATTTTTTCACAGAGTGCGTGTAGTTCTGGGCCTCACCCGCTGGCCCCAAGCCATATCCTTTGACCGTTTTTGCCAGAATAACCGTCGGCTGACCTTGGTGACGCACCGCGGCAGCATAGGCAGCAAACACCTTGTAAGGATCGTGACCTCCTCGATTCAACTTTGACAACTGCTCGTCGCTCATGTCAGCAACGATGTCCAGCAGTTCAGGATATTTGCCAAAAAAGTGCTCACGAACGTAATCGCCTGAATTACTCTTATAGTTTTGATAATCGCCGTCGACAGCCTCATCCATTCGCTGTTGTAACAGACCACTTTTGTCACGCTCGAATAGCGGATCCCACTGCCTGCCCCAGACGACTTTAATAACGTTCCAGCCAGCCCCTCGGAAAACGCCTTCAAGTTCCTGAATAATTTTGCCATTGCCCCGAACCGGACCATCGAGTCGTTGCAAATTGCAGTTAACGACGAAGATCAGGTTATCGAGTCTCTCCCGTCCGGCGAGTGAAATCGCACCTAGCGATTCGGGTTCATCCATCTCTCCATCGCCAACAAAACACCAGACCTTCCGATCGTTCGCTTCTGTCAGCCTGCGATTCTCTAAGTACTTCATGATGTGGGCTTGATAAATCGCCTGCAGCGGTCCGAGACCCATAGAGACGGTTGGGAATTGCCAGTAGTCGGGCATTAGCCAGGGATGCGGATAACTCGATAACCCGTTGCCGTCGACCTCCTGCCTAAAGTGATCGAGTTGGTCTTCAGTCAGCGATCCTTCCAAAAAAGACCGAGCGTAAATGCCAGGGGCGCTGTGCCCTTGTATATAAAGGAGATCTCCGGGCCGCCCGGGCTGATTACCACGAAAAAAGTAATTAAACCCCACATCGTAGAGCGTGGCTGACGATTGGAAAGTGGAAATGTGGCCGCCCAAGGTACTGTCTTTTAGGTTCGCTCGCATCACCATGGCCATGGCATTCCAGCGAATGAGACTGCGGATACTACGTTCGATGAATAAATCACCCGGCATTCGGGCTTCCCGATGCACGGGGATCGTATTCCGGTAGGGAGTGGTCATAGCGAAAGGAAGCTGCGATCCATGCTCAGTCACTTTGGAGGCCAGCATTTGAAGTAAGTACTGAGCTCGCTCAACGCCCTGTCCCTCGACGACTGACGCCAGCGCGTCTAGCCACTCACGGGTTTCTTCCGGATCAATGTCGCTCGTGTGTTCTGGCTGATCGCTTTGCACGATATGGTTACCTCCTCACTTTGGCCTGAGGAAACGTCTCCTTTTAATTATAGGACGCACTCTCGCTCACGCCACGATTTAGCGCGTTACAAAGGGCCGAAACGCCGCCCAATATTCTAGCAACCGGCTGGCTGATGTCGCTTGCAGGGAATTCGACAAGACGGGCCGCAGGCAAATGCGTGCGCCAAATTTTGGTCCACGGGTCTTTTTGATTCGCCTGTGCAACGGTAACGATGACATTTGGCTGAGCACCAATCACTGCTTCGAGCGAAACGGGCGCGACCGAAAGCGGTGCGTCAGCAAAGATGTTATCTACTCCACAAGTCGCTAACGCTTGCCCCATAAAGTGATCGCTATTCACCGTAAAAAGCCGTACGTCTTGTATTTGCATAAATACCCGCTGGTCAGACGAAGGATTTTGCTGGTTGAGTTCCTTTAATCGCCGCTCAAACCGACTGGCGATCACCTCTGCGACATCCTCTTTGTTCAATACTGTGCCGAGTCGCCGGTAGGCATCACCAATGGTGCGAAGCCCCTCTGAGCCAACCAAAACCACCGGGATACCCATGGAGCGAAGCGTGCGAATCGCCCTAGGGACGCCACCTTCCCAAGCGAGAATCAAGGTTGGCTTGAGCGACACGATGGCCTCCACATTTAACTGGAAGGCATCCCCGACTCGCGGCAGTGACATGGCTGAGGGAGGTACGTTAGAGAATTGTGACACCCCAACGAGCGAGGCACCGAGACCAAGATCAAATACCATTTCGGTAAGATGAGGCGAAAGCGTGATAATTCTTTGAGCCGCCTGCGCCTTGGTCGATTTCTCTTCACCAAGACCAATGGCGCACCATGAGGCGCCCATCAAAAAGAGCAACAGAGTGATCTGGAAACCGTTTCTGGTATCTTTTTTTGTTTCCATTAGATGCCTAGTGCCACCTCAGTTGCAAAGAGTTGCTAAGACGTCGGTTCAAGGTCAGCAGTGCCTGCTTAACTGACCCGATAGCGTTTGACTGTTTGATTTAATCAATCCATCTCATCACGGGTTTACATTGCCCAAACTAAGGCCAGAGCCGCATGTGGATTGACTGCACCTCCTGAGCGCCTCCTTTCTCGATGGTCGCCCTTTAAAGGCTCCATTCTCGCCTCCTCGCGCTGTAGGCATTGATTTCATTAACCGACTAAGAAAACGCGATCTCGAACAACGCAGCCATCCCAGCCCAACCAAGCAGTAACCGATTGAGTAGTCGCTCGGCAGGATCGTCCGCCGACTGTGCGTCAGCTCCGGGACCACGGTGTTGCACTTGCCCCCAGACTGACGAGAGGAAAACCTCTAAATCAACTTGCCAGGTCTCAAGCGATTGCAGGAACAGTGTCCAAATCACACCAAAACCGCGCCAAAACACGAGCACGAAGAGCGACACTCTTAGCGCGAGGGAATCGAGTCCGGGCAGTAGCTGCCGAAGTCTTGCCATTAATTCGCCACCCGCCTCTCTGCGTTGATAGTGAGATACAAACCACCCATGTAACCGCCAGGCCACAACGGCCCAAATACCCAGTACTAGCAACAACAAAAGCGGTGCGAAGAACCCGCGATGAAGTGAGCACAAATGATGAATCAAACCGTAATCTGAGCGCGAGTCATCGAGATCTAGGGAGCTGTCGCTCGCCACGATATGCTGATCGAGGAATGGACCGGAAGGGGTCGATTCGATGGCAAC
Source organism: Gammaproteobacteria bacterium (assembly GCA_038131595.1). Classification (GTDB taxonomy): domain Bacteria; phylum Pseudomonadota; class Gammaproteobacteria; order Pseudomonadales; family Azotimanducaceae; genus UBA9926. The sequence continues at coordinate 1,748,383 of JAYPPR010000008.1, read as the reverse complement.
CAGCACCAGTAGTCCCGTCATAAGAAACGCGGGGAAACCCATCAGAAAGTCATCCAGGGCGAGCGCTAAAAAAAACACGAGTGCCGAGGGCAATATGACCCAACCCACATACGCTTGGGCGCTCGGTTCACTACCGAGCCTCTCGGATACTACTGCCGTCCACTGATCGCTTCCCCATGACGCAAGCGGGAGCGTTTGCCACCAGAATCGCTGCGCCACGAGCAACACAATGATGATCAAAAATTCCATACGTTGTTGCTACTGTTCAGACGTCAATAGTCTACTGCGACTGACTCGAGTCTCCTACTGGAGATAATCCTTTAGTCGCTGCCAGTCGAACTTTGGACCAGGATCTGTCTTTCGACCGGGTGCGATATCACTATGCCCCACGATACGAGCAGGTTCGATCTGATAGGTAGTGGCAAGTGCTTTAACAACGCTCGCTAGCGAGCGGTATTGGGCTTCAGTAAACGCTGACTTGTCGGTGCCAATGAGTTCAATCCCGACACTGAAGTCATTGCACCGCTCTCTACCGTCATAGACTGAGGCGCCGGCGTGCCAAGCGCGTCGATCAAAGGGGACGTATTGGACCATGGCTCCTTCGCGGTCTATCACCACGTGCGCCGACACCGCTAACCCGATCAAGTCGCCAAGGTCTTCATGCTCACTTGGGTCTAGGGTCCCCGTAAACAGTCCATCCACAAACCGCGAACCAAAATGAGACTCAGGTAAACTGATGCAATGCACAACAATGAGATTGATCTCGCCTCCTGGCCTTTCATCCTGGTGAGGCGAAATCCGCGTTACCACTCCCTCGAGGTGATGATCGATAATGCGAAGCGTTGATTGGTCCATTGGTGGGCCCAACAAAGGATAGAACCGAGCATGACGCCTATTTCAGGACTGGGCAAGGTAATGACCGTACTCGGCATGCTGAGCTTTCTTGTCGTTTTAACGCTCTTGTTCGGTGGCATCGAACGCAGTCGAGATTTTCCAAATCAGAACACGAACGCCTCCATTGAGGGCGCCAGCACTGTCGTTCGCTTAGCGGCTAATCGTCAAGGGCACTACTTGCTCCCAGGCGCAGTCAACGGCGTACCCGTTCAGTTCCTTGTCGACACAGGTGCCACCCAGGTGGTTATTCCTGCGCATTTAGCATCGCGGCTCGCGCTGGAAAGAGGACGGCCGCTCAAAGCAAAGACCGCTGCAGGATGGATCACCGTGTACCAAACAGCGCTATCCTCTATTGATCTCGCCGGTATTGAGCTTGAAAACATTCCGGCTAGCCTCAATCCAGCCATGCAGGGCGACGAGATACTCCTCGGAATGAGTGCGTTGACCGAGTTAGAATTGTCCATCGCGCAGGACACACTCACCCTGAGGTACCGCCATTGACTAACTTTTACTTAAAAGATGTCGCTTCAACCGTCGCTAATGCATTGGCGGAGGACCTTGGAGAAGGCGACGTCACTGCTGCGCTCATCGATTCAGCACAGCAAGCTCGAGCCACCGTCATTACTCGGCAAGAGGCGACCATCGCAGGAGCTCCTTGGGTCAACGAAGTATTTCAGCAAGTCGATCCGTCTATTGATATCAAGTGGAAGGTCATCGAAGGACAGAGGGCCCTGCAAGACACTGTCCTTTTTGAATTAACTGGCCCCGCAGCCTCTATTTTGACTGCCGAGCGTACCGCACTCAATTTCTTGCAAACCCTCTCGGCGACAGCTACCGCGGCTCATCATTATGCGTCGCTCGTGGAGGGTTCAAAAACACAGATTCTAGATACGAGGAAGACATTGCCAGGCCTACGATTGGCTCAAAAGTATGCAGTTCAAATAGGCGGTGGCAGTAATCACCGCATCGGGCTGTTTGATGCTTTTCTCATCAAGGAGAACCACATCGTAGCAGCGGGCGGAATCGCCGAAGCTATTTCTCGAGCACGAACGATGAGCCCCTCACTCAGGCTCGAAATTGAGGTCGAATCCCTCGATGAGCTTTCCGAGGCCATCGCGGCAAAGCCTGATTGGATCATGCTGGACAATTTCGACAATGAGTCGCTCCGACGGGCGGTGGCAATGACGCCCCCATCCATCAAACTTGAAGTATCAGGCGGCATCGAAAACGACGACGACATCAAGCGAATCGCCGCACTCGGTGTCGATTACATTTCTATCGGAGCGATGACCAAACACATCCAGGCAACCGATTTGTCGCTGCGAATGATCACCACACCAAGCGATTAACGGCCCTGACTGAAACATTAGTCGATCTTACTTCACATTGGAGGCACTGACTCTCCTCAGCTCTCTATCTCTTGCTGCCTGCCATTAGTGTTTGCGCTCGGTTTACCCGTACTCAATGTCGCGATCTCTCCGAACGTCAGAGACGACATCAACAGGTGGTTCTTTATCTGCCCACCATGGGCAATGAGTGATCTGCCTACTACGCGAAGTGAGTTCAGTTCTCAGTGTATTGAAACAGACCTAGCACACTGATGTGCGCTCTGGTTTCGTGCCGCACATTCTTGCGACACATAAAACGCTTATGTGACTTATATTACGCACGGTTGATTCCCGATCAAGCAGTTCATTCTTTTTGCAATCGCCGATGCTCTCACTCAGTAAAAGCGACGGACCCACACGCCGGAGGTGGAGATGCTTTTCATACCTTACAGATTAGGCGATGATCCGACCTGAGCCCGTCCGTCAGACCGAACCATGAGCGACACCGATACTCCCATTGATCCCTATGCATGGTTTGCACACCTCCGCCAACAGGCGCCCGTCAGCCGAATGGAAAACGACGGCCCCTGGCAAGTCGCAAAGCATGCAGATGTGCAGCGAATCTTGCGCGATCACACGACCTTCTCATCCGAAGTATCGACGCGCCCCCCTGAGGAACGAGATGGCGCGCCATCCATGCTATTTAGTGACCCGCCCGTACACCAACGCCTTCGAAAACTCGTCAGTGTCGCGTTTAAACCCACTCACATCGAGGCTCAGAGAGACGCCATCACAGACCGGTGCCAGGCACTCATCGATGCGATGCCGGTTGGGAAGCCATTCGACCTTGTCACGGCCCTCGCCGCACCACTGCCAGTCATGGTCATTGCCGAAATGCTGGGCGTAGAGGATGGAGACATGGCCGCGTTCAAGACCTGGTCGGACGCCATCTTCTCCAACATTGGCGATATTCTATTCGCGGAGCCAAGCGCCGAGGCAGTAGCGGCCAGCGAGGCAATGAACACCTATTTTCTTAGTGAAATCGAGACGCTTCGAGCATCGCCCGAGGACCACTTGCTCAGCCGGCTCGTGCACGTGGAAACCGAAGAGGGCCATTTAACCGATGAGGAATTGCTGAGTTTCTGCCGACTACTGCTGATCGCGGGGAACGAAACCACAACAGGTCTAATCACCGCATCTGCAAGGATCTTTCACGAATTGCCAGACACGTTTGCAGCCATAAAGGCCACTCCGGCGCTCGCTACCAGCTTTGTCGAAGAAGCACTGCGTTTTTACTCCCCATTTAGCGCGACCGCACGTCGAACGACTGAGCCTGTTGAGATGGGCGGTCATTCCATCGGCGCTGGAGAACTAATCATTCCCTTAATCGCCTCAGCCAATCGTGACGAAGAGGTGTTTGATGAACCCGAGCGGTTTAAGATCGACCGATCACCCAATCCGCACTTGGGGCTAGGGTTTGGTATTCACTTCTGCTTGGGCGCTCATCTTGCGCGATTAGAAGGAGCCATCACTGCGCAGCTGCTTGCACAGCAGTTCGACACACTCAGGCTCGTAGAGCCTGATTCTGCAGTCATGGGTGGTCTTGGCGGCCCTAAGTCCCTACTGATTGAGGTGCGGTGACCAAAGTGCGGTGCGCCTCTGCTTGATGCGCTACTCATTTAACCCGCGTACTGTAAAGGTCTGCCTGGTGAACAGGCAACTAGCAAATCGAGAGTAAAGGGTTTGGCGCCTCCCTAACCTTCTATTTCAGTTCAAACCCCAGACACCGCCGGCGATGGTCTCGAATGGTCGTCCACTCTAAAAGCGGCGAAAGAGCCTTTCCTTAGTGCTCTCTAACCGTTTGATTCACTCGCTGTCATGCTTCGCCATTAGCTCCGCCCATTGGGGGTACTCATCGCGCAGTTCGTCGGTCCAGATTTGATCCAAAAGCGCTTTCGCATCCGCTTTGGAATCGCCCCGCTTATTGATGCGATAAAGATAGGTGAATGCGCTCGCTCGATAGTTCGCAATACAGTGCACCCAGACGGGTTCATCTGCGAGGGCATCCATCAGCTGAAAAAATCTTTTGAGATCACTCGACGTTGGCCTCTCAAAATCAACCGGCAGGTGAATATAGGTCAGACCATTCTCTACCACCCATTGGTTTTCTGACCCATTATATTCCTCGTTGTACACCGCAAGGTTCACTACCGTTTTGACGCCCAGTGATTGTAAGAGTGGTATATGCTCTGCTGCGATTTGTCCTGAAGACGATAGCTGATCATCTACCCAAGTCGCATTGAGGATTCCTGAAGACTCAACCTGCTCACGAGCACTGGGCTTGGTCTCCGCAACCGTCGCGCTCGCGCAGACCAGACCAAGTGCCCACATGACGATCCAATTTGCTAAACGATTCATGCTTGAACCTCCGTGATTGACCAAAGCGGTTAGCCTTCCTGCGTTACACTAGTTTAGTGTTTTTTGTGCGGCAGGGACGCATCCTGAGCTCTGCACCACAGATCAGCTTGATACGCAGCTTCACAATGATCAGCGCCACCCGTTTCTCTCACTCGCCCATGCTGAGCATTCAGTGATCATGGCGATGCCCAGAAGGTCAGTGACAGGTAAGAGAACAGGTATCCCCATCAGACTAGAGCTTGATGAGCTACGCTCACTTAGATGGCCTTCATGCCCCCCTACTCTCACCGAGCGCTCATTAGGGTTACAACATCAACACTCGCCGATGTTCAGTAATATGCGCTCTTGGGCTGGGAAAGTGGCCTTTATCGCCCGTGGGACTAAAGCCCAACCGCTCATACAGAGAGATCGCAGGCACCATGTGATCGGCAACTTCCAAAAACACTTTAGTGCAGCCTCTATCCCGCGCCAGAGCGATTACCGCACGTGCCAGCTGCTCACCCACTCGCCGACCTCGAAAATCAGGCGCTACCCACATCGATATAAGCCAAGCTTCAGCTGAGTCATTAGCAAAACTGACCCGAGCCATCCCTATATCAGCGTCCCGCTCGCAGGCAACAAAAGTCGGCAACTGCTCCAACTGCTCGATCCACTGCGCTCGGGTCACCGATAACATCTCGTCTAGCGTTGATCCAAAAGCCTCTGGAGAATCGCGCACAGCGCGTTCGCGCAAAGACTTCAGTCTTCGCCATGCTGTGATGGGTAAGCGCTCGATGATCATCTAATTGGGAGCTAGCGCTTTCGCGCAACGATCAACTTCATCGCACTTTATAAGACGCATAACGGCGGACGCATATTGGATTCCAAACAACAAGCTAGGAACTTTAACTCTTCGGGGGTTGCCATAGCGCATGCCATCAATGACTCGCGATCAATGGCAAGGTGGAGACTGAAGGAGCCAAAGCCTAACGGGTGACAGACCTTGCAAAAAAATGGTGCCGAAAAGAGGAATCGAACCTCCGACCTACGCGTTACGAATGCGTTGCTCTACCAACTGAGCTATTTCGGCACGGTTGCGAAGTGTACACGAGCCCCCCATCAAATTGAATCAGCCAGCCGAACGGTGGCTTTCGCCGAGCATCACTGAATCTATCTGACTAAGCGATTAGGTAAGCGCCGAAAGAATCCAGGACGGGGTTCAATGTTGATTCAACAAAGGGCTGGGCGAGCCTCGAACTAGCCAGTACTAAGCTCAGAGATAGTCACCGATGCAGCGCTTGAGATTAGAAGTCGAGGCCCATTCAGTGTCCCGCGGCCCATTTAGACAGCAGACCCTAATTAACAGTTTGACGTGGTCACCCCGTTATAGATCCGGCACATTGACTCACCCTGGGTATGCGTTGCGGTCACTTTTACGCCACTCCCTCGCGCACATTCGGGCGCCGTACCATCGGCCTGGCACTCGGCAACCAAGGAGATTTCGAGGTTGGGATCAGACGGGTTCCAGCCAAGCGTGGATGCAAGGCCTCCTGAGACCGAAGGATTCGTAGGGTCATACGCTCCCTCAACATACTCGCCTAACCGGAGCCGGCGATCTTCTTGAACGAGTTTCACCGATTGCAAAGTCTGGAGCAGCGCAGACTCACGACTTGAAGACACATAGCCGTTGTAGGCAGTCATCGCCAGCGACCCGAGAATCGCCGCGATCGCAATCGCGATCATTAACTCAACGAGGGTAAAACCATTCTTGGGATGATTGATCATCGACTATTCAGTTTGCCTTTCTCTTTTGTTGCGTCTGATGCATCTGCTGAATGTGGAATTCCGCAGTCTAGATTCAGAAACAAAAAAGGCCCCGAGGGGCCTTTTTACGATTAGCTAAACCACTTAGTAGTAGTCAGCGAATGTAACAGTGGTCTGATCTACCGCCGAGAACGCGCCATACGCTGGTCGCTCAATCGTAATAGCCGTTGCAGATGCGGCTGTCAATAACGCCAATCGCGTTGCCCAGTAAATCCCCATCCGTGGTAGTCACGTAAGCTGAGATAAGCAGCCGCGCCGGTTGGTGAGGTTGCCACCTGCATTATTGAAAATTGTCACCCAACCAGCCGCGCCAGCTTGGATGGAATGCCTGAGGTCAGGCCCCATTGCGACATTTGCTTGCAAATTCACAACGTTGCCTTAACAACGTCTTGCGCCTCTTCGTAATACTGATTCACCGAAGCTGAATTAGCATTTTGAATATAGTTCTGGTACGCAGGTAGCGCGACCGCGGCCAGAATCCCGATGATGGCAACCACAATCATCAATTCGATGAGAGTGAAACCCTTTTGTTTAGTTGTCATGCTCGTCTCTCCATACAATTGTTCTGAGCCGCAGGCACAATTTCCCCCGCAGTATGAGTACTATGACACTGAGAACTCGATTTGCCAACACCCAGCTCAAGCAAGAATTAATCAGCAAACCTGCGATTTTGCGCTGGATTTTATCCAAACTCGCGGATTTTGGCTCCGGTTACGCGAAATCTGCGCGAATGCCTTACTCATGGCATCAACAAATGCAGGTTTACCGCCAATTAACTGATCGCCGCCATGGGCATCCTTTTTAGTTGAATTTATTCAGAATGGATGCGCTACTCGAGCCGCGAGCCCTTTTCCTGAGTTTGAAATTAACCGGAGTGGAGATACACTTCTTTTTTGTAGCAGATCAATCGGCGGCTCCTTTATGTCTGAACGACAACGACAAGTCTCTGGACTGACTCGCAAGCTCGTCGCTGACGGCATCATCGAGGAAGCAAGCGCGGTTGAACTGCATCAAGAGGCGAGATCAGCGAAGCTGCCATTCGTTGCCTATCTCGTTCACGAAAAGGGCATCTCTGCTGAGAAGATCGCAGTCGCCGCGGCTGACGAATTTACAACACCCATCCTCGACCTCGACGCCTTCGATACGAGTGCCTTGCCAGAGGGGATCGTCAGCAACGAACTCATTCGGAAAAATCATGCGGTACCGCTATTTCAGCGAGGCAACCGGCTTTTTGTTGCGGTATCGGACCCACGAATCGACAAGCGCTCTCGGATATTCAGTTTCAGACGGGTATTGCGACAGAAGAGGTGTTGGTTCGGGAAGATCAACTCTCTAAATTTATTCATGCTCACCTAGAGGTCGATGAGTCCTCTGTTTTCGAGGGGTTAGATGACGACATCGACCTTGATTTGGAGACCGTGGAAAGCACCGAGGAAGATGAAGAGGCAGCCGATAGCGGCATCGACGACACACCGGTGGTTCGCTTTATCAACAAGATGCTACTCGACGCTATCAAGCTCGGCAGCTCTGACCTTCACTTCGAGCCCTTTGAGAAATCTTACAAAGTCCGGTTTCGCACTGACGGCATATTGCATGAGGTCGCAACACCCCCCATTACCTTGGCTCCAAGAATTGCGGCTCGCCTAAAAGTCATGAGCCAAATGGACATCTCAGAACGCCGTGTGCCTCAGGACGGCCGGATCAAGCTGAAAGTATCGAAAACAAAATCCATCGACTTTCGTGTAAACACCCTGCCGGTCCTTTTTGGCGAAAAAATCGTGCTTCGAATTTTGGACGCGAGCTCAGCCAAAATGGGGATCGATGCGCTGGGTTACGAGGATGATCAAAAAGCGCTCTATCTTGATGCGCTCAAGAAGCCTCAAGGGATGTTTCTTGTCACAGGACCTACGGGCTCGGGCAAGACGGTCTCTTTGTACACAGGGCTCAACATCCTCAACACTCCTGAACTCAACATTTCCACCGCAGAGGATCCCGTCGAAATCAATCTCGACGGCATCAATCAATGTCCGGTTAACGCGAAGGTCGGGTTGACGTTTGCCGAGGCGCTCCGCTCATTCTTGCGACAGGACCCGGACATCATCATGGTGGGCGAGATCCGGGATCTGGAGACTGCCGAGATTTCAATTAAAGCGGCGCAAACGGGGCACATGGTGATGTCGACGCTGCACACGAATTCAGCGGCGGAAACCATCACCCGACTTCGAAACATGGGCGTACCTGCGTTTAACCTAGCAACCTCCATCAACCTCATCATTGCGCAGCGACTTGCGCGCCGATTGTGCAGCTGTAAAGAGGCGCTCGAGATTCCAGACAGCGCATTGCTTGAACAGGGGTTTACCGAAGCAGATATCGCCGAGGGCTTCACGGTTTATGGGCCAAAAGGCTGCGACCAATGCAACGGTGGCTACAAGGGCCGCGTCGGCATCTATGAGGTCGCCAAAATTACCGACAACATCGCCAAAATCATTATGGAGGATGGTAACTCCATCGAAATTGCTGAGGCCTGCGAGAAAGAAGGCTTCAACAACCTTCACCGCTCCGCACTCGTTAAGGTTAAAAATGGCCTGACGAGCCTTGATGAAGTCGAGCGAGTCACGAGTGGTCACTAGTCGGAGAGAGGTCCATGGCTGAGGACGTTCTATACAATTGGACTGGTACCAATCGGTCTGGGAAGAAAATCTCTGGCGAGATGAAAGCCGGTAGCCCCACCTCGGTGAAAGCGGCCTTAAGAAAGCAAGGCATCACCGCAAAATCGGTGAAAAAGCAGGGGAAGAGTCTTTTTTCGATGGGCGCCAAAATAACGCCTGCGGATGTCGCGATTTTCACAAGGCAACTTGCCACCATGATGAAAGCGGGTGTACCGCTCGTCCAATCCTTCGAAATCGTTGCCGGTGGCGTGGACAACGCCGCGATGAAAGATCTGATCAGAAAAATCAGCGCAGAGGTGTCAGGTGGGAACAGCTTCGCCGCTGCGATCAGAGCACAGCCTCGGGAGCATTTCGACGACCTATTCTGCAACTTAATAGAGGCAGGCGAGCAGTCTGGCGCACTTGAAACCATGCTCGACCGCTTGGCGACCTATAAAGAGAAGACGGAAGCGCTCAAAGCCAAAATCAAAAGCGCGATGAATTACCCGATCGCAGTGCTGGTCATTGCTGGCATCGTGACCGGCATTCTGCTGGTGAAGGTCGTTCCTCAATTCGAGGTTGTCTTCAGCGGGTTCGGGGCAGACCTTCCAGCCTTTACCCAAATGGTGGTTGATGCCTCAGAATTCATGCAAGCCTGGTGGCTGATTATCCTGTTGATTATTGGAGGTCTTTACGCCCTCTATAAACAGATGCATAAACGATCCCAGGCCTTTAGAGATGGCCAGGAGAAACTCTCGCTCAAGATCCCTGTCATTGGCGAACTCATCGATAAATCATGCGTGGCCAGATTCACGCGCACCTTGTCGACCACTTTTGCAGCAGGGGTGCCACTCGTTGAAGCGCTTGATTCGGCAGCGGGTGCCGCAGGCAATGTGGTGTATTTTGAAGCCATCATGCAAATGAAGAATGAGGTCTCAAGCGGCACACAACTCGCAGACTCTATGCGTGCAGCTGATTTGTTCCCGAGCATGGTTGTCCAAATGGTGGCAATCGGCGAAGAATCGGGCGCGCTCGATTCTATGCTGGAGAAGTCAGCGACCTACTATGAGGAAATGGTCGATACTGCCGTGGATGGCCTCACCTCACTTATCGAACCGTTCATCATGGCTTTTTTAGGAGTGGTCGTAGGAGGCATGATGGTTGCTATGTATCTGCCGATTTTCCAAATGGGCGGCGCGATCAGCGGTTAGACTTTTTACCTTGACCTTGTAGCGGTAAGACCTCGCCTATGCTTGATACCTTTGGCCTTTTGCACGATCAGTACCCTGCAGTTTTTAGCCTGTTTGTTTTTATCTTTGGCACCCTGGTAGGCAGCTTTCTCAACGTTGTTATCTTTCGGCTTCCGTTGATCCTTGAGCAAACGTGGAAAGAGGAGGCCGCCCTCATTCTTGACCAGGTTCTGAAAGCGGAGCCGCCAATCACATTATGGGGCCCAAGATCCGCCTGCCCTTCTTGCTCCTCGACCATCCGAGCCTACGATAACGTCCCTATTATTAGCTTTCTGTTACTGCAAGGACGGTGCAGGGACTGCTCACACAGGATTTCTCTCAGATACCCGCTCATTGAACTCTTTACTGGGCTCGTGACCCTTGGCTTATTAATGGTACTGGGCTGGAATGCCACCTTTGCCGCAGCGCTTGTGCTGAGCTACGGCCTGATCGCCCTCACGTTCATTGATTTTGATCACCAGATATTGCCCGACCAAATTACCCTCCCAGGTATATGGATTGGCCTGTTAGTCAACCTTAATGACATCTTCTGCTCCCTCGAGGAGGCCGTTATTGGAGCTGTGGCCGGATACCTATCCCTCTGGATTGTCTATCAAGGGTTTAAGCTCGCCACCGGCAAAGAAGGGATGGGTTTCGGGGACTTTAAATTGCTGGCCGCCCTTGGAGCCTGGTTTGGATGGATGGCGCTGCCGGGCATTGTGCTGATCTCCTCTGCGATCGGCGCAATCGTCGGCATCATATTGATTGTACTGGGCCGTCCACGAGAAGAGGCTATCGCCTTTGGTCCCTATTTGGCACTCGCAGGGTTTGTTTACCTACTAGCGGGTGACACCGTTTTGTCGTTTTATCTACCAGCCGGAGTACTCTAGTGGCGGGATTCATAGTGGGTGTCACAGGAGGCATTGGTAGCGGCAAGACGCTGGTCACCGACGCCTTCGCAGCAAGAGGCGTCGTCATCGCTGATGCCGATGAGGCTGCACGACACATCGTCGAACCAGGGCAACCCGCCCTCGCACAAATCGTGGCTCACTTTGGTGAGGGAATCACAGATTCAAGCGGACGGCTCGATCGACCCAAGCTGCGAGAGATCGTATTCAATGACGTTAATGCGAGACGCCAGCTAGAGTCCTTCACCCATCGCCCCATCATGGAGACATTGGCACATCAGCTTCAATCGGCGACCAGCGCCTATGCTATGTTAGTTCTCTCAGCAGGGTTAGGTAACTCACCGCTTATTCATCGCATGCTAGTGGTTGATGCCGATGAGTCAGTTCGCGTCCATCGAGTGATGACAAGAGACGGCAGCTCCGAAAGTCTGGTTCGACAAATCATGGCAAGCCAGCCGAGTTCAGAAGAACGCCGCAACATCGCAGACGACGTCATCGAAAACAATGGAGACACGACCACCGTGCTCAATGAAGTTGACCGACTACATAACGTCTACTTGGAGCTCGCTCACCAATGACCGACGCCATCGTCAAATGCCCAACCTGCGGCAAGGCAGTCGCTTGGATCAGTTCGAGTAAGTTCAGGCCATTTTGCAGCGAACGCTGCCACATGATTGATCTTGGCGCCTGGGCAGAAGAAAAGCATCGTATTCCATCAGACCCTGAACACGATGATGTCACGGCAGGCGATCTGGACCAGGATTGATGGCCCTTAGGTCCGATATTCAGCATTAATCGTGACGTAGTCATGCGACAAATCAGAAGTCCACACCGTCTCGCTGCACTCGCCCTGGTTCAGAACAACTCGGATTTCAATATCTTCTGATTTCATGGCTGCTTCACCCAACGCCTCTTCGTAGTTTGGATGCTTTAGGCCAGCTTCGAGCAAACACACGTCATTGATAAACAAATCAACCACATTCGGATTCAATTCAGATTCGACTTTGCCGATGGCCATTACCAAACGCCCCCAATTCGCGTCCTCAGCAAAGATTGCGGTTTTCACCAAGGGTGAATTCGCCACGCTGTAAGCGACTTCGAGCGCTGCCACTTGGCTTTCAGCACCTTCGACATTAACCGTTACAAATTTAGTCGCGCCTTCACCATCTCTCACAAGCGCCTGCGCGAGATTGATCATCAAATCGGTTAGGACATCTTGAAATTCACTTTCTTCAGCACTGCCTTGATGAATACTCACCTTGGACTCACCCGTTGCAAGTAATACACACGCATCATTGGTTGAGGTGTCGCTATCCACAGTCACTCGATTCAATGAACTGTCAGCTGCCTCTTGTAGAAGGTCCTGCATCTGACCGCGACTCAACTGGGCATCGGTTGCGATAAAACACAGCATGGTCGCCATGTTCGGCTGAATCATCCCAGCGCCTTTGGCCATCCCTGTGATGGTAACGATCTCCCCGCCAAGCTCTAGTTTTCGACTCATCAACTTGGGAACGGTGTCGGTCGTCATGATTGCTTGTGCCGCCGCCAGCCAATGATCGGGAGCAAGCGCGCTCACTAGCTCGGGCATAACCTGTTCAAATGGACCAATTGGCAGGCGCTCACCAATGACGCCTGTTGAAAAAGGAAGGACTTCCTCAGGCCGCACCTGGGTGTGCGCTGCCACGATTTCAGTGCTGGCAACCGCATCAGCAAAGCCCATATCGCCGGTTGCGGCATTCGCATTGCCCGAATTGATCAGCAAGTACCGTGGGCTTGCTCTATCAAGATTCGCTTGCGCTAATAGAACTGGCGCCGCCTTAAATTGGTTCTTGGTGAAAATCGAAGCCGCCGTAGTGGTCGGCGAGCATTCGATGAGGGCCACATCATCTCGGCCCGAGTACCGGATCCCCGCAGCAGCGGCCGCGAGGCGGATACCTGCCACCGGCTCGGGGGAGCACTCAATCTGGCCTACGGGCATCAGGCGAGCTTCCCATGACACGCTTTGTACTTTTTACCCGAGCCACAAGGACAAGGCTCATTGCGGCCGACCTTCCGATCCTGCCTGACAAAGGGAGATTGGCCCGCTTTTGCACTGTCCTCGCTCTTCGGTTCGCCCGGCACATCCGATTTTTCGAATTGCATTCGGGTTCGTTCTGCCTCCTGCCGCCGCCTCGCCTCCATTTCGGCGACGTCAGCCTCGGTATGAAATTGCACCCGGCTCAAAAAGCGAATCACTTCGAATTTCACGTTGTCGAGTAGTCCTTCAAATAACTCGAAGGCCTCTCTCTTGTATTCCTGTTTCGGCTGCTTTTGCGCATACGCTCGAAGATGAATGCCTTGCCTCAGATAATCCATGGAAGCTAAGTGCTCTTTCCAAAGGTTATCTAGAATGTCCAGCATCACCCGCTTCTCGAACCGCTTAATTTCGGGGCCAACCGCCTCTGCTTTCGCCGCGTAGGCCGTTTTTGCTGCGTCCAATACGCGCTCGATGAGACCGTTTTCCTCGAGCATTTCGTCTTCGTCCAACCAAGCCTGAAGCGGAAGATCAAGACCAAAATCCGATGACAACGATTGGGTCAGGCCAGGGATGTCCCATTGCTCAGCGAGACTCATGGGCGGCACGAATTGATGCACAGATGCCTCAATTACGTCCTGCCACAATACATCGAGCGTTTCGGACACTTCCTCAGCGGACATGATTTCATCCCGCTGCCGATAAATCATTTGCCGCTGATCGTTCGCAACATCGTCGTACTCGAGGAGTTGCTTGCGAATATCAAAGTTACGCGCCTCAACCTTTCGCTGAGCTCGCTCAATAGACGTGGTTACTATCCGTGCCTCGATAGGTACTCCAGGTTCACCCAGACCCTGCATCATTCCGCGCATTCGGTCGGAAGCGAATATGCGCATCAAATCATCTTCAAGCGATAGGTAAAACCGCGAAAATCCAGGGTCTCCCTGACGCCCTGCGCGGCCTCGGAGCTGATTGTCAATACGCCGGCTTTCATGCCGCTCAGTGCCAATCACATGAAGACCGCCTGCCTCCAGTACTAGCTCGTGTCGCTGCTTCCAGTCTTCTTTGATCGCAGCGATCTCAGCCTCTGACACGGCGCCTTTGGCCGCGATCTCGGCTTCCCAATTGCCGCCAAGAATAATGTCGGTTCCTCGCCCCGCCATGTTGGTCGCGATCGTGACACTGTCCGGACGTCCCGCTTGAGCAATAATTTCTGCTTCCTGCTCATGGAATTTGGCATTAAGCACGTTATGCTTGATCCCCTTTTTATTGAGCAGATTAGACAAGACTTCAGAAGACTCGATAGAGGCTGTACCCACTAGCACCGGCGCGTGAAGTGCTTGGATCTCTAAAATCTGCTCAACGATGGCCTCGAACTTCTCAGCCTGGTTCATATAGACCCTATCGTTTAGGTCGCGCCGAACCATGGGCAAGTTGGTTGGAATCACCACCACATCGAGGCCGTATATCTGCCGAAACTCGAAGGCTTCCGTGTCGGCTGTACCCGTCATTCCCGCCAGCTTGTCGTAAATCCGGAAGTAGTTCTGGAAAGTGGTAGAGGCAAGGGTCTGACTCTCATTGGTAATCGTCACACCCTCCTTGGCTTCAATGGCTTGATGAATACCACCAGACCATCTCCGACCGGGCAGCGTGCGTCCGGTGTGCTCATCAACAATGACTATCTCATTGTTCTGAACGATGTAATCGACGTCCCTCTGGAAGAGAGCCGAGGCTTTCAATCCTGATTGCACGTTATGGAGCAGCGACAAGTTCGAGGTACCGTACAGCGAATCCCCTTCCGCCAATAGGCCAAATTGCCTGAGCAAGCCCTCTAACTTTTGATGGCCTTCCTCAGTAATCTCGATATCGCGCTGCTTTTCATCGACGAAATAATCACCGGGCGGAATCCGTTCCTCGAGTACGTCCTCCTCAGTGCGAATTTGCTGAGTCAGGCGAGGAACCAACTGGTTGATCGTTCGGTATATCTCGGCACTATTCTCAACACCACCGGAAATGATCAACGGCGTGCGCGCTTCGTCAATGAGGATCGAATCGACCTCATCAACAATGGCGAAATTCAGCGGCCTTTGAACACGATCTTCGGCGCTGAAGGCCATGTTGTCTCGCAAATAATCAAACCCGAACTCATTGTTGGTGCCATAAGTGATATCGGCGCCGTATGCTTCCTTTTTTTCCTCTTGGCTCTGACCGGCATAAACCACCCCAGACGACATGCCGAGAGCCTCGTAGAGTGGGGTCATCCATTCACGGCCCCACTTCGCTAAGTAATCGTTGACCGTGACCAGGTGGACCCCTGTTCCAGGAATCGCGTTGAGATACAAGGCCAGCGTCGCGACAAAGGTTTTACCTTCACCGGTTCGCATCTCGGCAATCCGGCCCTCGTGCAGCGCAATTCCGCCCATCATCTGAACATCGAAGACCCGCATACCGAGCGCCCGCTTACCGGCCTCACGAACGACAGCAAATGCCTCCGGAAGAAGCGCATCGAGCGATTCACCAGCCTCGTTCCGAGACTTGAATTCCTCGCGCTTGGCCCTGATGTCCTGATCACTGAGAGTTTCTAGACCACTTTCAAACGCACTGATTCGATCAACGATCTTTTTGAGCCGCTTTATTTCACGCGTATTTTTTGTGCCGAATATCTTGCCGAGGAATTGAGCAATCATAAGGTTCTTACCAACATCTGCGGTCGCATCAAAGTCATTATTGGGGATTTACGAGCGAGGTGGAGACGCTTTGTAAACGAACTGGGCCGGATCAATTGAACGCCCGTTTTTATGAATTTCATAGTGGACATGCGGTCCAGTCGAGCGACCGGTACTCCCGACCTCTCCGATTTGCTGTCCCTTGCGAACGAAGAGTCCCGTTTCAACCGAAAGTTCGCGTTGGTGAGCATAGCGCGTCTTCAGCCCACCTCCATGATCGATGTCTACGACCTTGCCGTACCCTGGCTTCGTTCCCGCAAACGTCACCACGCCAGGCGCCATCGCAATGACGGGAGCGCCTTCTTTACTCGCAATATCAATGCCGTTGTGCCACGCTCGTTTACCGGTTACGGGATCAGTCCTCATGCCAAAATTTGAGGATACCCAGCTTTTCAAAACGGGTTTTCCTGCCAATGATCGGTTAGCCTCTCGATGCTCCTCTAACAGAACTCGCTCGATCACTTCTAACTGAGCCGACCGGTCTGTTAGTGATCTTGAGAGCATCCCTAGGGCTGCGGCCACGTCACCCTCCTCAATTTCATCATTGACAGTAATTCCATCGACATCCTGATCAGAGCCCCGAACGCCACCAAGACCAGGTTCCGAAGAAAAATCGAATTCGCTAATATCCCAGGAGGATAGCTCTGTTAACCGTTGTCCCAACGCATTCACGCGGGCCATTTGATTCTCGAGCCGAGCAATTTCGACTGCGCTAGCCTTAAGATTGCGATCTAAGGTGGTCTGAAGGGCGCTGATCTCGGAAGCTTGAAGCTCGATGTCTCTCTTCATCACTTCAAGCGAAGTCACAGCCAGCCGGGTATCTGCTTGGGTATAGTGACGCCAAGCCACCGCAGAGACAATCGCAGTCACCAAACATAACGCTGCCGCTACAAGTAGGCCTTTAGGACCTAACACCAAAGTATTGAAGTAGCGGGCTTTATCACTGACTATGATGACTTTCATACGCTGACCGATCTCACGCGCTCCCATATTAACAGAAGACGCCTCGAATCCCTCATGCCTGACCATCTTCTTAACCAACTCGACGATCCCGCAAGTAAGGCCGCTAGACGGTTGGTAGAGCAAGCCAAAAGCCTTGGTCGGTTGAGCGACGCGCTATCCAGCGAGCTAGGGTTCTCGGTTTTTATCTGCCGCATAGAGGGCACGACCCTCGTTCTGCAGGTCCAAGATGGTTCACTAGCCACTCGGCTACGCTATCGATCCCAAGCCCTCTTGCCTAAAGTAGAGACCATCCTTAGGAAGCGGTTTACTAACATAGAAGTCAGAGTCGGATCCCACCCCGATTGGAGAATCAGCGATAAGGGGTTCATTGAATGGGAAAAGGTAGCGCCTCGTGCTCCGGTCCCAATGTCAACTGACACTAGCGCCTTGCTGGCGGAGCAAGCGGCGCTCATGTCAGATCCAAGGCTGAAAAGAGCGCTCGAGTCGCTCTCATCTCGAGGGGAAAAACCCCGTTAGCTAGCTCGCGATCTCGAGACTGGGTAGCCCCGCGTAGGCTGGCGGTACTTTAGCCTCATCGCCAAATGTCACCAGCTCCCAAGCTGAAGTGTTTTCGAGCAGGGCTTTCCTGAGGAGATGGTTTTCTGTGTGCCCAGATTTGAACCCGACGAACTCACCAATCAGGCTGTATCCAAGCAGATAGAGGTCACCGATGGCATCTAATATTTTGTGCCTTACAAATTCGTCTTCATGACGTAATCCGTCAGGATTCAATATACGGTATTCGTCAACGACGATGGCGTTATCCAAGCTGCCGCCCTTTGCAAGATTCATTTCGCGCAACTGTTCGAACTCTTGCATAAGCCCAAACGTACGTGCTCTGCTGACAGACTTAGTGAAATCTGTCTCGGAAAAATCAATGGTCGCCTGCTGACGCTTGATGACTGCGTTATCGTAAATGATCGTGTGCGACACCCTAAATCCATCGTAGGGCCTGATTTCGACGGACTGTCCAAAATCGTTACTGAGTGCGCTTCCCTTCACGGTCACCGGCTTTTTGATTCGCAAAAATCGCTTGGCCGCACGCTGAAACTCGATACCCGCTGACTGAAGTAAAAATACGAACGTCGCTGAGCTGCCATCCATAATCGGCATCTCTGGCCCACTGATGTCGATATACAGGTTATCGATTGCCATCCCACTCAACGCCGCCATTAAGTGCTCAACGGTGGATATACGGGCACTGCCCTCACCAACAGTAGTCGCAAGTCGAGTGTCCAAAACGGCTGCGTGCTGGGCTGGTATCTCAACAGCGGGACTAAGGTCGGTTCGAATGAAGCGAATGCCCGTATTAACTGGTGCTGGACGCAGCGTCAGGCGCACTTTTTCACCAGTATGCAAACCAATACCTGTCGCACTGATCGCGTTTTTTAATGTTCTTTGCTTGATCATTCCCGATCCTTCGCTTGAAACCCTTCTGCCTAGATGCCCGCGGACGCTTCTTCTCTCTGCTGGCTTTAACTACTACGGTGCCTGAGTTAACTGCTCTGTTTCACCGCGCCTGTTTCTTCGTCTTCTTCGTCCGCTTGGCAGATGTAGGGTGGCTTCCCAGCCGCTCTTCTTCAAAACGGCCCGAATCTTAGCAAACCTCACCTTAAAAGCCTACGGAATTACTCCAATATTGACCGCAATAGTGGAGAAAAGTTGCATATTTAATCGCTAAACCGAATATTTCTTCACTTTAATATCGGATTAATAATTTTTTGCCAAAAAAAAGGGCGCACTATCCACCTAGTGCGCCCCAATTCGGTCAGTTTTTCTTGAAGGGTTTATTTAGTCTGCTTGGCGCCTCAAAAACGCAGGGATATCAAGATACTCTAGATCCTGCTGTTTAAGGTCCCCTTTTCCCTCTCCCAAGGCTTTGTTCCTTATGACGGTCGGCTTATCGAGCACCCCATAATCGGGCACGCCATCCCCAGCTAAGCGCTTACGAAGCTCTGTCTGCAATTCTGCTGATTTCTGATCTTCATCCAGCCCAAGCCCAGTAGCCACGACCGTTACGCGCATCTCATCTCCCATCTCTGGATCGATCACCGTTCCAATAACGACGGTTGCATTCTCCGATGCGAAATCCTCAACGGTGGATCCTACCTGCGAGAATTCTGTGAGCGTAATATCAAGCCCTGCAGCGATGTTGACCAGTAGCCCCCTCGCCCCAGAGATATCGATATCCTCGAGCAGTGGGGAGCGAACAGCTGCTTCAGCAGCCTCAATGGCTCGGTTGTCACCTTGTGCCAAACCGGAGCCCATCATTGCCATGCCCATTTCAGACATAACCGTCCTTACATCAGCAAAATCGACGTTGATCATTCCAGGTCGGATGATGAGATCAGCGATCCCCTGAACCGCGCCAAGCAGTACGTCATCGACGGTCGAAAATGCCTGAAGTAGCGGCGTGTCTTGACCCATGATGCTCAATAATTTCTCGTTTGGAACCGTGATGAGTGAATCGACATATTCGGACAACTCGGCGATTCCCTGCTCTGCAATGTTCATTCGCTTCTTGCCTTCAAAAGGAAAAGGCTTGGTCACTACTGCGACAGTGAGAATTCCCAGCTCGCGTGCGATTTGAGCGACGATAGGCGCAGCGCCGGTCCCAGTACCACCACCCATACCAGCCGTGATGAATACCATGTCCGCGCCCTCAAGAGATTCACGAAGTAACTCCTTATCCTCGATCGCTGCCTGCTTTCCTCGCTCAGGGTTAGCGCCTGCACCGAGTCCTTTGGTGACATCATTACCCAATTGAAGCAAGGTTCCAGAATTCATGCGCTGTAACGCTTGGGCGTCGGTATTCGCACAAATAAAGTCCACCCCATCAATTTGCTTGTCCACCATATGCTGAACAGCGTTGCCACCGCCACCACCGACTCCGATGACCTTAATAACCGCATGTTGCGGTGAGTTATCTACAAGTTCGAACATGGATGTTTCTCCTGACCGATTGATCCAACGTTGTTATTGTCCAAGCAACCAGCTTTTCACTGATTGCCATACTGAACCGCTTTGCATCTCACTGCGGTGAGCACCGTGTGATTGGGGGGCATTGCCCAATCCATACTGAAGCAGACCGACCGATGTGGCGTAGATCGGATTTCTCACGATATCTGAGAGGCCCGCGACACTCTTTGGTTTCCCAATACTGACCGGCATGTGAAAAATTTCCTCGGCAAGCTCTACGACTCCCTCCATTTTTGACGTACCCCCTGTCAAGACGATGCCCGCAGGAATGAGATCCTCGAAACCACTACGACGAAGCTCCGCCTGGATCAGCGTGAACAATTCCTCGTACCGCGGTTCGATCACCTCGGCGAGCGCTTGTCTCGACAAGTCTCTGTCCTCACGCTCGCCGACACTGGGCACTTTGATCGTCTCGCTTTCGCCGGCTAGCGAGGCCAACGCACAACCATATTTGATCTTGATTTCTTCTGCGTTCTGCGTCGGCGTACGAAGCGCCATAGCGATGTCGTTAGTCACTTGATCCCCTGCGATAGGGATCACCGCGGTGTGCTTAATCGCCCCTTCTGTAAAAATAGCGATATCTGAGGTACCACCACCGATATCGACTAAGCAGACTCCCAAGTCTTTCTCATCTTCCGTCAACACCGCATAGCTTGAGGCCAACTGCTCAAGAATGATGTCGTCTACGGCGAGGCCACATTGCTGGATACACTTTTCAATGTTCTGCGCGGCATTAACGGCGCAGGTCACCAAATGAACTTTCGCCTCCAAGCGAACACCGGACATACCGAGCGGCTCTTTGATTCCTTCCTGGCTATCAATCAGAAATTCCTGAGGCAGGATATGAAGAATTTTTTGATCAGCTGGGATCGCGACCGCTTGAGCCGCATCAATCACTCGATCGATATCGGGTTGAAAAACCTCTCGGTCGCGGATCGCGACGATCCCGTGCGAGCTCATACTTCGAATGTGACTGCCAGCAATCCCTGCGTAGACCGATTGAATTTGGCAACCAGCCATCAGTTCGGCCTCTTCAACCGCCCGCTGGATGGATTGCACTGTTGAGTCGATATTGACGACCACACCTTTTTTTAGTCCTCGCGAGGCGTGGCTTCCAATACCAATGATTTCTAACTGCCCTTCTGGACTCTGCTCTCCAACAATGGCAACAATCTTTGACGTTCCAATATCCAGTCCGACGACCATACGACCAGCCACATTCTGATTCATAGTTTGTTCCTCGTTGTAGGGTCCACGTTTGATGACCACATCTGATCAAGTGCAGGCAGTGATCCGTTGAGAGCGACACCATCAGGGTAGCGAGCATCAATCCGAATCCCTGGATCTCTAACATTCATCACGCTTAGTCGGTCGATGACAGACAGCGCGCGGGCTAGGCGATCAGGTAGGTCCTCGCTGCCAAGAAGGATCGTCCATCCGTTATCCAATTCGAATTCAACCGAACCGCGCTCAAGCACATACAACGCTTTGATTCGTCCTGCGCTCAGCATCTGACTAACCTGCTGATAGGTGCGCATTACCGCATCAAATTGATCAGGTGGCCCATGCAAGTGAGGTAGATCAAAACCGGTCAAGTAAGGAGAGTTAAAGGTTGCCCCATGCTGGTTAATGAACCCAAGATCATTCCAGTAGGCAATTGGCGTCTCGGGCTCCACTTCCACCACGAGCTTACTCGGCCAGCGTAAGGTGACATCAACTCTAGCCACCCAGTCAACTTGCTCGAGGTGCAATTTAACGAGCTCAATGTCATCCAGGTCGGCAGCAATATGAGTGAGTGCAGATTGAAGGTCGGCGCGTTGCCTGTCTTCAATCTGACCGACGATTTCGACCAGATCAACGCTTCGCGATGTGGGAGCAAGGCCTCGAGCTAAACCCGTCGCAGCAATCACGCCGAGGATAAGAAGGCCCCAACCAATCAATCTCAACACGCTAAGCGCCTCCTCTCTCAATCAGTGCTGGTTGCGACTCAGAGGATTGGTGGCGTTCCAGAAGTTCCGCCGCCAAATTGGCTGTTTCACCCGCACCTTGCGTCAGTAATACATCGCCCTGCCCGATGATCGAGGCAACTTGATCTCCGGCCATGGTTACTGATTCGGCCCACTGCACACGCTCACCCATTTCCAATCGAAGCCGCTCGTATAGATCTAAGCCCGCCGAGCCGGGAATGGGCGCCTCTCCCGCTGCGTAAACCTCCGTCAAAAGAAGCACGTCAACAGATTTCAGCACCTCAACAAATTGATCAAACAATTCGTTCGTTCGAGAGTAGCGATGAGGTTGATAAATCATGACGACTCGTTTCTCAGGCCAACTCGCGCGGACCGCATCAATGGTGGCTCTGACCTCGCTGGGGTGATGTCCGTAATCGTCAACCAACAAAAATTCAGCCTCACCTACAGAGCATCGGCCCAAAACTTCAAAACGACGCCCAACGCCTGCAAATTCTGCTAAGCCTCGCTTAATGGCTGAATGCTCTAAATCTTGATCAAGCGCCACCGCGACGGCGGCTAGCGCATTCAACACGTTGTGTCTGCCTGGCATGCCTATCTGCACCGAAAATCGATCGCCAGTTGCTTGAACGACCACGTCGAAATATGACGTCGTTTCTATTTGACGCCATCCCTCGGCACGCACATCGGCGCTCTCGGAGAACCCGTAAGTGATGATCGGGCGAGTAATTTGAGGCAGCATCGATGCAACAATTGGATCATCCACACATGCGATTAGGAGCCCATAAAAAGGCAAGTTATGGACAAACCCCAAAAACGCCTCTCTCAGCTTGCTGAAACTTCCGTCGTAATTAACCAAATGATCGCGGTCCACATTCGTGAGCACCGTAATCATCGGTAGTAAGTGAACAAATGAAGCGTCGCTTTCATCTGCCTCAGCGATCAAATAACGCCCAGATCCCAATTTCGCGTTGCTTTGCACGCCCTTTAATAACCCACCGATGATAAAAGTAGGATCTTTGTCAGCGGCACCAAACACACTCGCAACAATGCTAGTCGTCGTTGTTTTGCCATGGGTTCCCGCCACAGCAATTCCGAACCGGTAGCGCATTAGCTCGCCCAGCATTTCAGCACGCCTAATCACGGGAATGCGTCTTTCCTTCGCGGCCGCAATCTCGGGATTCGCATCATTGACTGCGCTCGAGATGACTACGACGTCTCGACCTTCCACCTGTTCAGCCTTATGCCCTATGAAGATCGCTACGCCGAGGGACCGCAATCTCTCTGTCACTTTGCTTTCCGCTAGATCGGAGCCAGAAATTTCAAATCCTTGATTGAGTAGCACCTCCGCGATCCCGCTCATGCCAGATCCGCCAATACCCACAAAATGGATAGATCTAACTCTGCCCATCTCTGCGAGAGACAGTTGTTCAAGACGACGAGTCACGAGCGCGCCCCTTTCACGTTGGGAGGCGGCGGGGCATGCCTAATCTCCCACTCAACTCGAAGCAAGAGCCCGATCATCAAACCACTCACCAACAAACTATTCCCGCCAAAGCTCATCAACGGGAGCGTAAGGCCTTTGGTCGGTAACAACCCCAGATTAACGCCAAGATTAATGAGTGCCTGAACGCCGAGCATCACGCTGATCCCTGCTGCGAGTGCGCCATGAAAAACAAAATCAAGTCTAAGCGCGCGGCTTTGTAACGATGAGCCCACGACCCACGAGGACGCCAAACCCCAGCAGAGTCAGGAGCGCGCCAGCAATGCCTAGTTCCTCCACCAAAATTGAAAACAGAAAATCAGTGTGTGCCTCTGGGAGATAAAATAGTTTCTGAACCGAGTTGCCCAGTCCTAACCCCAGCCATTCACCGCGCCCGATAGCAATCAACGCTTGTGTTAGTTGATAACCGCCACCGAACTGGTGCGCCCAGGGATCGGTGAAAGCGACCAATCTGGCCATTCGGTAGGGCTGTAAATAGATGAGCAAGGCAACGACACCAACGCCAACTAGTACGGTGGGCAAAAAATATTTCATGGGTGTTTTGACGAAAAATAATACCGCCATCACCCCGCTCATCATGACAATCACCGCGCCAAAGTCAGGTTGCGCGAGCAGCAACACACTCAGCAAGAGCGTGAGTCAAGCGGTAATAAATAGCCTGGCAGCGTTGATGGACTGAGACCTGACGGTCTTGCCACATACCCAGCGATAAACATAGCGGCCAATACTTTGACAAACTCGGAGCCTTGAAGCGTGAAAAAACCCAAGGGAATCCACCGCGTCGCGCCATTGACCTCTCGGCCAACGCCTGGAATCAGTACACAAATCAGCAGTAAGAGCGCTCCAAGATAAGCAATAACATGCAGGCGCTGCCATGTTCTTATGGGGATAACCAGCGTCGCTAGCAACCCAACCACAGCAAGGGCAATAAACGCGCTGTGTTTTACAAGCAGATAAAAAGGATGACCAAAGTTGCGAGCAGAAATTTCCGTTGACGCTGAGCCCACCATCACAACGCCCAACACCAGCAAAAAGGCCGCTGACCCAGCGATCAGTTGATCCAGCGGTGGCCGGCTTTCCATGACGGCAGGTGACAGTCTCACCGCACTCATGCGACTAGCTCCAAAACGCACTGCCTAAACGCGTTGCCGCGCGCCTCAAAGTCTTGAAACTGATCAAAACTCGAGCAGGCTGGGGAGAATAACACCACATCTCCATCGGCGGACAAGGCGCGTGCGCTGGTAATCGCATTAGCGAGATCTTTCACGATCTCTTGGTGACATGTCGCTCCTAATTGTTCACTGATGAGCGCCGCCGCCTCACCGTACAGCAGGACTCCTTTGACCGAATCTATCCCAGCAAGCGTTCCGGCCAACACCCCGTAGTCTTCCTGCTTCGCCTGGCCGCCCGCTATCAAAATGAGAGGAGCGCCGTCGCCAAAACTACGTATCGCGCTAACTGCTGCGCCCACGTTAGTGGCTTTGGAATCGTTGACCCAAGTCACCCCGTCCTCTGTCTGGACCACCTCGCATCGATGAGCGAGGCCTGTGAACGACTGCAAAGCCGCAAGGGATGTCTTGAAGGGCAAGCCCAAGCACAACGCAACACCCATCGCCGACGCTGCGTTCGAACTATTGTGTCGACAAAGCCAAACACCTCGTTCTGAATTTCTCCTTCTCCATCACCGTGAATGAAGCGATAGACTTGGCCAGCATCAATCACCTCCACGCCCTTTTGAGTACCAACCGAATGGTTATCGCCGTCGCGCGCTTGCCCACCCACAACCAGTCTTGGGCCTGCGCATGGAGCGCCTGGTCAGTTCGCTCGGCACGCCAGGCATCAAAACAAACCACCTTGTCTGATGCTCGAAGGAGCTTTTCCTTAGTCTTGTAGTAAGCATCAACCGACGGGTAGCGGTCTAAGTGATCGGGCATCAGATTGACCAGCGCCCCCACGTGAAAATCTATCACCGGGTCTAACTCCAATTGGTAGCTCGACAGCTCTATCACCGTGAGTTCTAGGCTTTGGTCTAGCGTCTCAAGAACGGGTAATCCGATATTGCCGGCGGCGATGGAACGAATCTGATGCGCTTTCGCGATATGGTCGACCATGGCGACTACGGTAGATTTACCGTTAGATCCAGTGACCCCAACAAGTAGTCCCGACACCTCTCGCGCAAAAAGGTGCAAGTCGTTGATCAATTGAACACCCTGGTTTATCGCGCGCTCAAAGACAGGGTGTGTGAGCGGGATACCAGGACTAACGATCCAAGTGTGGCCGCTTGCAGGGGACAGTTCGGCAAGTGTTGAGCACCCTTCACAATGTTGAAACGTATCGAGGCCTGTCTTTGCTTCTGGATCCAGATGATCATCGGCCACCCAAAACGGCAAGGCGCGCTCCTCGAAAAAGCGAGCGACGGAGCGCCCAGTCCTTCCATAGCCGACCACTACCTTAGTCATGGCGGCCTGCTCCCTGTTTGATCCAACCTTCTGCCACTTCACGGTCAGAAAAAGGATGCGAGACGCCCTCGATCTCTTGGAAACGTTCATGACCTTTGCCCAAAATCACCAACACATCGGAAGCAGCAAGCAGGTCAATTCCTTTTTTAATGGCCAGGCTGCGGTCTAGTTCCACAATGGGGTCTGTATCGAGGGGTAGGCCTGCGAGCATATCCTCAACGATCTGAAGGGGGGGCTCGGATCGAGGATTGTCACTCGTAAAAATCGCAACGTCGCTTAACTCTGCGGCCAGCCGCCCCATCACGGGACGTTTTGTGCGGTCCCGATCACCCCCACACCCAATCACCGTAATGATGCGGCCTTGGCAATGCTGGCTTATTGTTTTCAGTACACTTTGAACCGCATCGGGCGCGTGAGCAAAATCGATGAATACTGCCCCTTCGGCGCAAACACGCTCTAGCCGCCCAGGTGGAGGCTCGAGCATCGGCAGCATCTCAACGATAGCGTCCAGCGAATGGCCCAAGTCGTAAAGCCAGGCAGACGGCCAGTAAGTTACTTAGATTAAACTCGCCAACAGTCTGCACTCAGCAAACCGACTTAAACCATGGATCCTAAGTTCGAAACGGCTGCCACTGGGCGTCGTTTGAATTGCAGTCGCGGTGACATCAGCCGTGTCGCTTTCAATACCGTACGTCAACACACGTTTTGCGCTGGTTTGCCCGTCAACGCTCGCCCAAACGCGTCATCAATATTGATAATCGCCAATTCAAGACCGACTCGACAAAAACAATTTCGCCTTCGCCGCACCATAGCCTCGAAAGAACCGTGATAGTCCAGGTGATCGTGCGTCAGGTTTGTAAAAACCGCTGCATCGATGCGCGCCCCTGTAATCGGTTTTGATCGATACCGTGCGAGGATGCCTCCATGTGGACAACCTCTACTCCGCAAGCCCTCAGTGCCGCAAATTCGCTGTGGAGGCTTAATACATCCCGGCGTTGTCAGCACCGCTGGCTTCAAGCCACCAGGTCGACCGTTCCCTAGCGTTCCGATCATTGCTGCAGAGACGGACAATTGGTTCAGTGCTTGAGCGCCAAGATGCGCACTGAGCTCTTGCCATTGGTTCCTGTCACCGCGAGCAACTTAAACGATGACGATGGCTCTCCAAAAAACGATCAGCAATATCGCCTGGCGGTCACGCAGATCGTGAGCCACAAAATCATTAACGCCGTTGCCTTCTCAACCGGGCCAACGACCATGGCCGCCACCGCACCTTGAGAAGGCCTCGCTCACATGTTGCGGGTGTCGGCGTCATCAGCCAACCCAACAAACAGATCACCCGTTTGAACAAAACGGCTATCCAGCGTCAACCCATCGACGCCTATCGATGGCATGCCGTCATCTTGCGTCAACTCACGCAGATTCATACAGCCTCCAGACAAAAAAGTCAGTAGCACGCTGTTAAGCCGAAGAACACTGCGCATTACTCGGGGAGAATATGGGCGCAGCGATGCTGCCCCCTCCGACGGACGCCGTCTTGGGTTCATTAATCACCACAACGCCGACAAAGCGCGGAGATGACAACGGTGCAAATCCAGCAAAGAACGCGATGTGACGCTGGTCATCGTAACCTCGCTCACCCAGCTTACGAGCGGTGCCCGTTTTCCCTGCAACCTCATATGCCTCGATCGCTGCCTTTTTCCCGTTCCTTCGGTCACCACCCGATGGAGCATCGACTACAATGAGACCGCAATATCTTCGGCCATCACTCGCTCTGACTTGAGGTCGGATCCTTAATTAAACTAACGCTGTTTTGATTCCCGAGGCAATGGTTTTAGTAGGCCTGCGCGAGTTGCAGTGGTGTGACTGTTAGACCATACCCGTAGGCAAACGTGACCCGATTCCACATCTTTCCATCGTCTCCGATTTGGGCAGAAAGCCGCTACTCTCTCCGGGAAACCCAACGCCCGTCACTTCCCAAAACCCAACTTTGAAATAGATTCCAAACATCGTATTCGTTGACCATCAGCGCTAGTCGACTAATGCCCACCTGACTCGAGTGGGCGAGGATGCCACCCAAATCAAGCTCGCCTCGATTACGCGGATCCCTGATCACAGCGTTCCCAACTCGCATGAAACCGGGATGGGTATCCACTACAAAATCCGTTGGCTTGCCAGACTGAAGCGCAATCGCAACGGTAAGCGGTTTGAACAGTAGAGCCCGGTTCAAAAGCGTCGGTTACCGCCCGATTCCTGACCGATCCCAAGTCAAGCTGAATACGATTATTGGGGTTGTAGGAAGGCTGATTGACCATCGCAAGAATCTCACCAGTATGGACGTCCAATAGGACCATCGAACCGGATAGAGCCTCGTATTGCTGTACTGCCGATTTCAGCTCGCGGTACGCCAGAAACTGCAATCGCTGATCGATCGACAAATTGCAACGCCCGGCCAGGCACCGCCTCTGCGATCGGCATCAAATCCTTGACGACCTCGCCATACAAATTTTTGAGAACCTTTTTCTTGCCGGGCTCGCCTTTTGAGCCAATGATCAAAGAGGCTCTATCCCTTCTTGTCCGCGATCGTCGATGTCAGTAAACCCAACCACATGAGCCACCTCTCCTGCAGGGTAGAACCGATGGTATTCCCTCTCACCATAAAACACCTGGAATTCCGAGACTTAAGATTAGATCAGCTTCAGGAGGGAAATACGCCTGCGGAGGTACACGAAATTGCGCCGGTCGCACGATTCATCTTCGACCTGAACTCTCATCAAGCGTAACTCCTAAGCCAGAGGCCAAGGCACGGATTCGGACCTCATCGTCAGGCAGCTCTGATGGATTTGTCAGAGGAACAACTGGCGAACTGACCGCGAGAGGGTCACCGCGGCGATCAAGAATCATACCCCTATGGGCATTGATCTTCTGCATGCGAATCGTTCTCGCATCTCCTTGATCTTGGAGAAAGTCTTTTTCCTCGACCTCCAACTGCACGAGTCTCGCTGCCATCGCCAACATTGCTGCAATAAACAAGAAGAGCGCGATGTGCACCTTTAAAGTGGCTGTCATCAAGCGCCTCGTCTCGTGGTAGTGGCTCGGCCTGAGGCCTCACCGACCATAAATTAGTCTGATCCGGCGAGCGCATTTGCAAGGTTTCTCTAGCCAGTTGGTCGACCCGGTTGTAACCAGGCCCAAACGCTCTGTTCGAGCAATAATTTTTTCATACTCACTATCTAAGGTGTCGCTTGCATGCTGCGCTGTTTGAAGGCTAGCGCACAAAGCCCGGGTTGCGAGGGACGTAAATGACAGCGAGTGCACTGACCAAAACACGAAAACCAATACCATCGATCTTCTTCCCGAAGGCGTCAAAAATAATTGCGACACTGGACAAACACCTCTTGCCAATCCGCCACTTTCTCCAGCACCCGCATCACCGCGCTCCTAGCTCGAGGATTTCGATCCATTTCAGCGGCAGAAGGCTTCCATTTTCCAACCAATTTAAAGCTGGTTTGGAACTCCGTGTTCTGGATAGGCAATTTCCTGGGAATAGGCGGTGGTGCTGTCAAGCGACGCATAAATTGTTTGGTCGTTCGGTCTTCAAGACTGTGAAACTAATAACAACGGAGTCGACCACGCAGCGCTAGTACCGCCACCGCAGCTGCAAGGCCTGCCTCAACTCTCGCAGCTCATTAATGACAATACGAATAGCCTGAAATGTCTTTGTGGCGGGATGCCGCTTCTGTCGTCCTTCTGGAAGCACTGATGCAACGATGTCAGCCAACTGATGGGTGGACGTAATAGGATGCTTGTCTCTTGATTCAACAATCCGGGCCGCAATTTTTCCAGCCGACCGCTCTTCTCCATAGGCCTTGAGGCGGCTCCAGCTCCTCAAAACTGACCTGGCCAACCAAGCGCTTGCCGTTTCGCCCTGTGGTCACATCCATCCGCATGTCGAGCGGTCCATCGCGCATAAAACTAAATCCTCGTTCGCTCTGATCCAATTGAGGCGAAGAAACACCTAGATCCAGGAGAACGCCGTCGACAAAGTTGAGGTCTGCCGACTCGACCACACCTTTCAGATTAGAGAAAGCACTATGCGTCGCCGTCACTCGCTTATCCTTTTCGACTAGCACCAGCTGCAACATCCATCGCAGCTGGGTCTCTATCCATCACAAGAGCAGCGCTCGCTCTACCGGATAGATGGGCCAATATCAGAGGCGTGCCCTCTCGGCCAAATGTGCCGTCAACGTAGATACCATCGGATGAATGCACCAGACAGTTCACGGCTTCTTCAAGGAGAACAGGAATGTGCGCCAACGCCAGCCTTCCTTATAACGATAAAGATTTCAGTTCCTCTGGAAGCTGAGTCAGACTCTTCG
Organism: Gammaproteobacteria bacterium; assembly: GCA_038131595.1. Classification (GTDB taxonomy): domain Bacteria; phylum Pseudomonadota; class Gammaproteobacteria; order Pseudomonadales; family Azotimanducaceae; genus UBA9926. The sequence continues at coordinate 1,718,125 of JAYPPR010000008.1, read as the reverse complement.
TCAAGCCACTGCCTCTTCGCTCAGTCCAGAGCGTTTCGTCCCACAACCCAATTTGTTGCCTTGCCCGAGGAGCACTGCGTTTTTACTGAGTCGTGCATATTCTCTGAGCGGGGGAGTTACGAGCAGGCGCCCGTTGCGGTCCATTGGAATATCGGTGGCGTGTCCTATCAAAAGTCTTTGAACTCTCCTAGCGGCCGAGTTAAAGCTGGGTAGCGCTTCAACCTTGCGCTGAATATCGTCCCAAGCCGGCTGAGGATAAATCAGTAAACAGCGCTCCTCGGTATCAATCGTCGCGACCATCCTTCCATCGCAAAGCGAGTTGATCTCATCACGATATCGCGTGGGCACGGTTAGGCGCCCCTTCGCATCCATTGATGCGATTAACCCCACGAAACATTGCTTATTACTCCATCAGTAATGCCCACTAATTCCACAAACTCATTATTTCTGCACTTGGGACATTAGTTTCCGAGATGGTTAATGTCAAGCGACCGAAATTCAGCTTTTTTCTTTATTAGACAAGGGCTTAGAGAGCCTTTCCGAGCAAAGAAAAGCTATTCACAAAGATCGCAAAGCTTTTATTGATATGAGAAAAGATTCTAAAGTGATTTCTTAAGACCAGGGAATAAATAATAACACTAACCTGATTTTCTCGGAGACTCGACGTATAGCCGACATTGCGCATGAGATCGAAGCAAGAGGTCCCCTTACAGCTATCGAGTCGCAAAACAGACGCTGAGCATAGTGGTTGTCTTTATCGGTTGTCCTACAGCCTTCGTACCCTAAAACTGACCAGTAACCTGTTTAAACGCACGACCAAAAGTGGCAAAGTAGAAACAGCACCGGCGCTGGTGTGATTAGCGCCCAGATAACGATACAACACAGCAATGGTTAGTGCTGGACTAAAGCCACACCGAGGCCTGAAGTGGGAAGCAACAGAAGCCCAGTTCGAGTTCTCTGTATTTCTAACATCCGCCCATGGAGGATGAACGGATTGCGATTCCTGTCATCTCGATGGGGGCAAACTGGTGTGACAAAGTAATGGAGTCGACCATAAGCCGGGTTCTGTCTTGGGTAATCATTCATCTGTGATGCTTGTCGCCAAGCACCTATAGCGACCTACCCGAACCCTCGTGCGGACCACACGGTATGGATTCCTATTTGGTCTTGCTCCGAGTGGGGTTTACCCTGCCACATCTGTTACCAGATGCGCGGTGCGCTCTTACCGCACCTTTTCACCCTTACCTCATACTGAGGCGGTTTGTTTTCTGCGGCACTTTCCGTAGGCTCGCGCCCCCCAGGCGTTACCTGGCACCCTGTCCTTGGAGCCCGGACTTTCCTCCATCTCCCGCTACCTTCCGATGGCGGCGAAGGACAGCGATTACCTGGTCGACTCCCCGCTGAAAACCTTATCTGGTGCACTCAGCCTGACTCAAGCAGAATCTTGGTGCTTGGCATCAAGAATTTGGTTGTAGACTACTTTTTTTCTCAAGCCGAAGCTCGAAGCGATCGCATCTGCCAAAAGAGAGGGGAGTCACTTGATCTTTCAAGGCGTTGATCAAGTGACCAACCTGGGGTTCTTCGCCTCTTCCTTTGGCACTCACCAACTACGACAACAAATTCTCCTTTGCAGGAATATCCCTGCTTCAATGCTTGATTCAATGACCCAAGCGTTCCTTAACCGTCTGCTCAAAGGCTTTGGTTAATTTCTCTACAGATTGATGCCGGTCGATCTGGCCCCCATTACCGCAATCAAGCTCTGACAACCAGCTTCTGGATTCGATGCGGAGCCTCAAACATCAACAGGGTGTGCGGTATTTCACTCAATTCTCAAGCCAGCCGTGCTTAACTCCTTTCACGGGTGGAAAACCAACAAACTGAAACCGATCGGTCAGGTAGGCCCGAAACACTGAGTGCGCTTGTCACCGCCGAGGGGCCAGGGATCACCTCAACGCGAATACCTGCATCATGAACAGCACCGACCAGCCGGTAGCCTGGATCAGAAACAAGGGGTGTCCCGGCGTCAGAAATCAAGGCACCCGATTCCCCAGATTGCAATCGGTCGACAATTGTTCTGACCTGATGGCGCTCATTGTGCTCGTGTAAGCTAATCAGGTTCGGCTGCAGCCCAAAGGATTCGAGTAATTTTCGACCGACTCGCGTGTCCTCTACTGCGACCCATCGAACTTGAGAATCACTTCCTTGCACGATCTGTCCAATCACCCAGGTTACCAATTGGCGTTGCTACGACAAAAGCTTAGCTTCAACTTGTCACCATTTCAATTCATCTTGGACAAATGCTTGAGCAATATCGACCCAACTATTTGCGATAGATCCATCATCATACGGAGCGCCTGAGTCCAAAACGATTGAATGAAAGCAGGCAATGAAAGCAATGAAAGTAATATCGAAAACATTTCTTGAGCGATTCAAAACTTGCATCACGAAGGCAGAATGCAGCAACATGTCACAGGGAGGAGTCTATGAATACCTTGGGGTGTTTTTATCGAACCTTACTATGAATTAAAACGATGTCGGCATCAGCGCTCCGCAGCCGAATCGCTACGGCGAACGCCATGGTATAGCGACCGGTTGAGATAGCGATGATTGACGGCTTCAGACTTTACACCCAAAGCATTACACTGCTGTTTTTTGAGCGATGACCAACCAGATAGCTGATAACTGAGGCACTCCATCGCAGTCCGTTATTTACGGCCCGTCTGACAGTCTACATGTGTGCTGTGATTCGACACTCAATAGGCCTATCTTGAAAACACCGACAGCGACCAACGAAACAACCCGATGAACATGACCCTCAAGTTATTCAGCACCCTATTGGTGACCGGCCTGGTCGTTGGCTGTGCGAGCGCACCTCTACTTCGGTATTAAGCGCGTCCTCATCCAACCAACAACCAGGCGAGATCGTCATCAGAAGCGTGGCTGAAGGGTTGAGACTTGCCAACGCCGCATCTGAACCTACCGCATCAAAGATTCTTGCTCGAACTGCTCGCTTAGCGTTGGAGCGAGGAGACCTCACGACCAGTAACCGGCTCGCTGAAACCCTCACTACAGAGGGGCTTTCGAAACAAGAAATAAGCCTCTTAATGCTCACCAAGGCACAGCTCGCCTTCAATGCTGGAAACAATGAAGCAGCACTCCGCCTGCTAACAAGCGAGTCATTCAATCTGCTTGATCTAAACCAGGCTATGCAAATAGAAGGCAGTCTTTTGCTCGCCGACACCTATCTTACGACGAACCGGTTCTATGCGTCAGCGAGAGAACGCGTGCTCATACATCATTTGCTGGAAGGATCCGCGCAAAAGCAAATACCAACGCGATCTTTGAGACCCTCCTTAATTTGCCGACGCCCATCTTGACTGCCTACGCAAAGAAATCGATTTCCAATGAGGTTCGAGGTTGGTTGTCGTTATCAGCGATGTCCAAACAGTTTCAAAATCGACCCAGTCAACAGTTACGTGCTTTGGGCAACTGGAAAAAACTATGGATTGGACCCAGCTGCAGAAAACCTACCAGACAGCCTGACTTTTTTAGATTCAGTCGTTGCCGAACAACCGAAGGTATTAGGCATACTCTTGCCACAGTCAGGGCCTTTAGCCGCCGCTGGAAACGCCATTACGAAAGGCATCATGGCAGCGCACTATGATGCTAATAGCGCGACCGAGATTCGAGTATTCGATAGCCAGTCGATCACCGATCTACTGGCATTCATCCAGAAAGAGGCGGCGAATGGAGTTGATCTGTTTATCGGTCCGCTCGAGAAAGACAAGGTCGCCGCCCTTGCTGAGGCGCGTCTTTCGGTTCCGGTCCTAGCCCTCAATCGACTCGCCCTACCGGACGATGCGCGCATCAATGGCAACCTATTTCAATTTGGTCTCGCACCGGAGGACGAGGCCATTCAAATAGCCCGGCGCGCGCAAAAGGACCAACATCGGCGCGTATTACTCATTGCGCCCAGCGATAATTGGGGAGACCGCTCAGTCGAGGCCTACCAATCTGCGACTGAGGGGCTCGATACAAAAACAATTATCGCGAGATACGATGATGACGTTACCTACGCGCAATTTGTTCGCCAAATTCTTGAGGTCGATGAGAGCCAAGCGAGATCGGATGAGCTGCGCCGAATGATAGGGCGAGGCTTCGAGTTCACCCCGAGAAGACGGCAGGATCTCTCCATGATCGCGCTTTTGAGTAACGGCGACGACGCTCGGCAGCTGAGCCCTGCGCTTGCTTTTTACTACGCAGACGACCTTCCAATCTTTGCGACCTCTCAAGTGAACGACGTCAATGCCACCCGAATTAACAATCTGGATTTGAATGGCGTGCAGTTTTTAGACATCCCATGGAAGTTGCTGCCGAAAGACGACTTGGGTGATCGTATCGTCAACGCTTGGCCGGCCGCCTCCGGCAGTCTGGGGCCATTATTTGCGATGGGCATGGACAGCTACAACTTACTTCCTAGGCTCAAGCAAATGCGGGAGTTTCCATCAACACGATTCTATGGGACTACGGGCACGCTCCGTATCGAGCAACAAATACTCCGTCGAGACCTAACCTGGGCGACCATGGAAGACGGCAGCGTCCAAGTGGCGGAACTCAGCACCGAAGATTGAAATGCAGTCAGCAAGCCGGCAGGCTCGCTGAACGTCGCGCAGCGCAGTTTCTTGAATCTCATGGGCTACGCATCATTGCATCTAACTATCATTGTCGATGGGGCGAAATAGATATCATTGCCTTGGATGGCACAACGCTTATTTTCGTTGAGGTTAAATTTCGTTCCAGATCGAACTGGGGCGCCCCAGCAGAGCACGTGACCTTTAGGAAAAAGCAGCGACTGATCAGAACTGCTCGCGAATTCTTAAGCCAACCACTACTACCTTTCTATGAGCAAACCCGCTTCGATGTCGTCGCTTGCCAGCGCACAATCTGTTGGATTCAACGAGCTTTTACGCTTGACGACTTGATTATTGAATAAACTAGGGCAACATAATTGCCAACGGAAGAGGCATTGTCATGATTAGGTTGATCGTTCCCTTATGTTTTTTGCTGGCTATCTCAGGTTGCACATCAGTCGGACCTTCTGAGGATGACAAGGGTAAGCGCACCTTTGGGACAAGGCTCGACGACGGGCGCTCAGCGAGACTGATCAAGCGCAATCTCAAAGCCGCGATGCCTGAGGTAAAAGACATGAACATTGATGTTCATGTTTACAACGGCATTGCGCTCTTGACAGGTCAAGCCAACGTTGAGGCCATTAAGACGAAGGCCGGCGATATCGCTGCCCAACCAAGGCACGTGACCAAGGTTTACAATGAGATCGATATCGCTGGCCCTACCGCACTGCTTTCTAGAACGAATGATGGCGTGCTCAAAACAAAAATCAAAACGCGCATGATGGCATCTAGGTCCGTCGCATCAGGACGCATCAAAGTCGTAGTGGAAAATGGTGTTGTTTTTTTGTTGGGCCTGGTCACACGGGACGAGGCTAAATCTGCGGTCGAAGAAGTCAGGGCCGTATACGGCGTCCAAAAGATCGTTCAAGCGTTCGAGTTCATCAACTAACAGAACTTGATCAGTCAACCAACTTCAAGTGGTTGGGCCTGACGCTTCCCTCTTTGCTCGTCGGCGCTTCCGATGTCTCCTGGGCTTGATCAGTTGCTTCGGTGACGAGAGGCTCACTTGCACCAGGGTGGTTCTCGGGAAAGTAAATGCCTTGCCCAGATTCTTTACCAATCATCCCCAGCACTGCCTCGTAGGGAATACGGATGAATTGAGACACGCCTGAAAAACGCGAGTCGAAACTGAGCTCTGCAGCGTCAAAGTGGAGGTTCCGTATGGCGGTCCCAGAAACGTTCAAGACAATCGTTCCGTCTTCTTGAACGTACTCAATGGGCACAACAGCATCGGTATGTCGCGCGTAAACAATCAGATAAGGCGTCTCCCCGCTATCTATTACCCAGTCCAACGCGCCCGGCAAAAGGTAAGAGACTCGGGGTTTGAGGGTCACCGAACCTAGTCTCGCATATCCATTTCTGCTTCAGAGAGGCTCGCTTGAAAAGATTCACGCCTAAACATGCGATTCATATAATCCGTCAAAGGCTTAGCGCTCTTCGGTGGCAGCGAAATTCCAAGTACTGGCAGTCTCCAGAGAATAGGCGCGAAACAACAATCCACAAGCGTAAATTCATCGCTCATGAAAAACTCTTTCTCGGTAAAGATGGGGGCAATCGTAATCAAGCCTTCTCTCAGCTCCTTGCGCGCCTTCTCAATCACCGTCTCTTTCGAACGGCCTGCGACAATAGTGTCTACCAATCCACACCAGTCCTTTTGAATGCGGTGAGCAAACAAGCGACTCTGGGCTCTCGCGACAGGGTAAACGGGCAACAGTGGAGGATGAGGAAAACGTTCATCAAGATATTCCATCATGATCATCGTCTCGTATAGCACGAGGTCTCTATCCACAAGGGTGGGCAAACTGTTATAGGGATTGAGTGCTACTAGATCCTCAGGATACTGGTTCTTTTCAACGTTAATGATTTCAACCGCAACGCCTTTTTCAGCCAATACCATCCTGACTCGCTGGCTATAGTGGTCTTCCCCATCTGAGAAAAATACCATCGATGAGTGTTTAGAGATCACGCTCATACCGTTTTCCTTTCAAGCTCCGCGCTCGCGCGGATTAATGGATTTCTTTTTTGTACTCTCTGGCGAGCAGGTAGGCGGGAACAAAGAAAAATGCTAAGAAGATGAGTACAAACACCCCCGTCCGCTCTCGTTCGAGCCTGGTAGGTTCACCTACATAATAAAGGAAGTTGCTTAAGTCATACGCAAGCTGCTCGTACTCGTCGGGCGATAGACTGCCCGTACCCTCAACCACTTGCAGAGGGCTGTATCCACGATCCACAAGATCCATGCCGCACACTTCTTCGGTAAGGTAATTCTGAGACAGTGCATCCATCATTTCACCGCCATTTTCTGCGATCTGAGGGACCTCTTTACACACTTTCTCTTGTATACCCTGCAGTTCTAAGAGCACGTGGGGCATACCAACATTTTCGTAGACCATATTATTGACGCCTAGCGGACGCGTATCGTCCTTGTAAAAGGTCATCAGGTAGGTGTACAGATATTCAGGGCCACCCTTCAGTTGGGTGTACAAGGTCAGATCTGGCGGAGATGCGCCGAACCACACCTTCGAATTTTCATCAGTGATCGAACTATCGATCAAATCTCCAATTTTCGCGTTGGGGTCTTGCACCAAATATTCCAGCATCAAACGCTCCGGAATACCTAGGTCCTCGGCGGTTCGCTTGTAACGTTGATAGCCGAGGCTGTGACATCCTAGGCAGTAATTCATGTAGGTAGCGGCGCCTCGTTGTAGTGATGCTTGGTCGTAAAGATCAGGCTCCATGTCATACAACGGGAAATTACTTTCAACAGCATTCGCTGCAAACGGAAAAAGCAACGCTATACAGTATCGTCTGATTCGGTTCATGGCATCGTCACCCTATCTGGCACTGGCTTCGTCTTCTCAGCCCGGGTGTACCATGGCATCAAAAGGAAATAGGCGAAGTATATTCCTGTGCATATCTGTGCAAGGAAGGTTCTTCCCGGAGTTGGGTGAACGGTTCCCAGGTAGCCCAGAATAAAAAACGAGATGACAAATAGCGCCAGCATAATCTTGCTGCCCATCCCTTTGTATCGGATTGATTTAACGGGCGACTTATCGAGCCATGGCAAGACAGCTGGAACGACAATCGCGCCTGCCATCACTACAAGCCCCCAGAACTTCGCATCTAACCCAGCCAGTGGGAAGGTGGCAGCTCTTAACATCGAGTAAAACGGCGTGTAGTACCAAACCGGTGCGATTAATTCTGGCGTTTTCAATGGGTCAGCCGGCTCATAGTTTGGGTGTTCTATGAGATAGCCTCCGCCATCGGGATAGAAGAACATCACTGCCGAGAACAAACCTAAGAACACGATAATCCCGGGTAGTTTTCCTAACGTGAAATAGGGGTGAAATGGCACCCCATCAACAGGCCGGCCTTCTTCATCAAGGTTGGCCTTTACGTCCACACCATCTGGGTTGTTCGAGCCTACCTCGTGGAGCGCAAGCACGTGCAGGACTACAAGGACCAGTAAGAAGAGCGGTACTAAGACGACGTGAAGCGCGAAGAATCGATTGAGCGTCACGCCTGACATGTTGAAGTCGCCGCGCACCCAAATAGCGAGGTCCTCGCCTACCATGGGGATGGCACTCGCAAGCGATACAATCACCTGGGCACCCCAAAATGACATGTTGCCCCAAGGGAGAAGATAACCAAAAAATCCTTCAGCCATCAGCGCCACATAGACCAACATCCCAAGTATCCAGATCAACTCTCTTGGCTTCTGATAGGACCCATAAATCAGCCCCCTAAACATATGGAGATAGACAACCACGAAAAAGGCTGAGGCACCCGTGGAATGCATGTATCTCAGCATCCAGCCGTATTCAACATCCCGCATGATGTATTCAATCGAGGCGAATGCTCCCTCCCCTGTGGGGACGTAGTTCATTGTCAACCAGATGCCAGTCAACAATTGATTGACCAACACGACAAAAGAGAAGATGCCGAAGTAGTACCAAATGTTGAGATTTTTCGGCGCGTAATACTTCGATAGGTGCTTCTCGTAGGCTTCCGTGACCGGCAACCGGTCATCGATCCAATCCATTACGTTCTTAAATGATTGCTGCAACGTTGCCATTACGCTAGCCCTCCATCTTCGCCGATAACAATGACATCGTCGGTCTCGAAATAGTGAGGAGGAACCTCAAGATTAGAGGGAGCAGGTACACCAGCGTAGACCCTACCGGCAAGGTCAAATTTTGACCCGTGACAGGGACAATAGAACCCGCCCGCCCATTCTGGATCGAACGTTTGCGGCTCGATTGCGGGACGATATTTAGGCGAGCAACTTAGGTGAGTACACAGACCAACTAGCACAGCAACCTCAGGCTTCCGTGAGCGAGTTTCGTTTTGGGCGTATGTTGGCTGTTGCGGACGATCCGAATCTGGGTCCGCCAGGCGGTCTTTCTTAACGTTTAAAAGATCCAGCATCTCTTGAGAGCGCTTGATCACAAAAATGGGTTTATCCCTCCAAGCGGGGATAGGACCCAGGATTTCACCCGGCCCTAGCCGACTAACATCGACCTTGATCGGCGCGCCTGCAGCGAGTGCTTTCGCGCTGGGGTTCCAAGATCCGACAAAAGGTACTGCGAGCCCTGCAACACCTCCTGCACCAACCACGGCTGTGGCGCCTAATAGGAAGTTTCTCCGTCCTGGGTTTAGGCCATTTTCACTCACTAGCTCATCTCCATGCTTGTGCTACTTGGCAGGCAACTTGGCAGCCAAATTTAGGTGGAATCACCACTGCCAAGCGCGGCGGCATTCTAGCACAATCCCTTGGGAAATGGCGGGGGATGGATGGCATTAATAGGCAAAAAAAAACGGGGCCAATGCCCCGTTTTCGTTATCTTTTCGAGAATTGCGGCCGCTTTCTCGCCTTGCGTAAACCGACCTTTTTTCGCTCTACTGAACGCGCGTCACGAGTGACGTACCCAGCCTCACGAAGTGTCCCTCGAAGCGAATCATCATACTCCAGAAGGGCGCGAGTAATACCGTGCCGAATGGCTCCCGCTTGACCGAAACCGCCACCGCCTTTGACGGTCACTCGAACATCAAATTTGCCTGCTAGATCAACCAATTCCAATGGCTGCCGGACGACCATCCGAGCCGTTTGTCGCCCGAAATATTCGTCTAGCGGGCGATCGTTAACGGTAATCGCACCTTCACCCATTGTGAGGAATACACGCGCCTTGGAGCTTTTGCGTCTTCCTGTGCCGTAAAATTGACTCATCTTTTTTCCTTACTGGGCTCGTCACTGCGCTTGTCCTCTTGCGCCGACCAATGGCGAGGTGAGCAGATATGACTAATCGTTCAAATATCCAACGTGACCGGCTGTTGAGCCCCGTGTGGATGCTCGCTACCCGCATAAATCTTTAACTTGCTCATCATCGCTCGACTGAGCTTGTTCTTTGGCATCATCCCCTTTACCGCTGACTCAATGATTCGCTCTGGCGCCTTATCTTGAAGCTTTTCAAAGGAGATGGATTTAATGCCGCCAGGGAACCCTGTGTGATGGTAGTACATCTTGTCCTGCGCTTTGCGGCCAGTCACCTTCACTTTGTCTGCGTTGATCACAACGACATAGTCCCCTGTATCAACGTGCGGCGTGAACGAAGCTTTATGCTTGCCCCTTAGCCGATTCGCGATTTCAGTACTCAGGCGACCTAGTGTTTGGTCTTGGGCATCGACAACGTACCATTGCCGAGTCACTTCTTCTTTTTTTGCACTGACAGTTTTCATATCTTTTCCTTAACACGCGCTCGGTATGCCCATTCCCAGACCCGAGGGCTGTATATCGCTCCCGTCCAATTGGCTTTCCCTAAACTTAGGCTTCAGGGACACCACCCAAATCGGCGGCTAACCATTTGAATAACCAATTTTTCGGAGGGCGAATGTTACTCAAGGATCTATCATTCCGCAACCACTTTGATCAGGTCTAAGGAGAGGATGGTTGACAACAAATGCCTAGCTCAGATGTTGGTCCTGGAAATACTCCTTGGATTGCATCTCCTGGAGCCTGCTGGCTGTCCGCTCAAATTCAAAGGTCAACCGATCTCCCTGATACAGGTCCAAAATATTGGCTTGAGCAGTACAAATCAGATTAACCCTACGGTCGTAGAATTCGTCGATCAAACTGACAAACCGTCGAGCTTCGTCCTCGGTGGCACGATCAAACTGGGGAATGGAGGAAATGAAAACCGTAGCGTACTCACCGGCAATGGCAATGTAATCTGAAGGACTTCGTGGCCCACCACAAATATCGGAAAACTCAAACCAGATCATCTGCTGCGATACACGACGAGCAACAATTGCCCGTCCATTGATGTTGATGGTCGTCCCAGGTGACCGTTGGGTTATTCGGTCGCGCATAATCGCGTTGTCTAGCGTTTGCCAAATAGTATCGAGGCGAGCTTCAGCCTGATCGCCGAGCGGGTAATGGTAAAGCTCTGCCTTCCCCAACGCCCGAAGCCGATAATCGAATTCGTTATCTAGGTTAACAATTTCATTGGTTTCCTCTAGCAATGAAATCGCAGGGAGGAACTTACCCCGCTGCAAACCATCTCGGTACAGCCCCGAAGGCGGCACGTTTGACGTCGCCACCAGCGTTACGCCCTCCGTTTGCAATGCATGAAGGAGCCCTGACAACAACATGGCATCAGTGATGTCGGAAACAAAAAACTCATCAAAGCAAAGGACCCTTCCTTCGCTAGCGAATCGCTTGGCAACGAGTTTAAGCGGATCAGGCGACCCTTGATATTCAGCCAGCGACCGATGCACTGACTGCATGAAACGATAGAAATGAATGCGGACCTTGTCTTTGCGTTCGAGCGATTCAAAAAACAGGTCCATCAAAAATGTCTTTCCACGCCCGACACTACCCCATAGATAGAGCCCCTGGATCGGACGCTTCTCTCGACGTGAAAAGCGAAACCAAGAAGACTGCGGTGCTTGATGACTATCTAACGCATCGCGCAATGCATCCAGCCGATGCACGACTTCTATTTGCTTCGCATCCTCATGCACACTGCCTGAACGGCAATGATCTATATATCGGTCCAGGATTATCTGACCGGATTCACCCATTACTCACTCACTATTTACTGTCGAGCGCTTGCATCCAAAGTAGGTTATGCCAGTCCTCGTCTTAAGAGTCGCGACCTACGCAAGCACGCCAAGCATCTTTAGCTTGTCCAGGTCTGACCTAAGGTCAAGCCTCACCCTTGCCGACTTCGCGGACGATTAGATTGTGGGACTGCTGAGCTCACCAGCCAACTTTCTTGCGCGCAACGCTAACGATTATTACTAGCCCTCCATCCGCCGATATGCCGACGCCGCATGCATATCAAGCCCTTCTGCCTCAGCAAGGATGGCGGCAGATTTGGCTAAGGGAATCACACCAGCGCGATGACACTGAATCACCGATTGTCGGGTCACGAAATCATACGTTCCAAGCGCTGAGGCAAACCTGGCCGACCCAGACGTCGGCAACACATGACTCGGCCCGGCCGAATAATCGCCAACCACCTCGGGGGAGTGCTCCCCTACAAACACTGCCCCTGCTTTCAGTGGATAAGCCATGAGAGCGTCTGGATCCTCTACTGATAGCTCTAGATGTTCTGGCGCTACTCTATTAATGACGTTGACTGTGCCCGCTTCGTTACATGTCTGGATCAACAGTCCTCGGTTCATAATAGACGCTGAGGCAATCGCTTTGCGCTTACTCGATTGAAGCCGACGCAGAACTGCCTCGCGGATGGCTTCCAACACAATTCTATCAGTGGAGACCACAATCGATTGCGCCAATTCATCATGCTCCGCTTGAGCCAGTACATCGTCGGCAACCCAATCAACTCTCGTCTTCGCATCAGCCACGACGAGCACCTCAGAGGGACCAGCCACCATATCGATGCCAACCTCTCCAAATACACGTCGCTTTGCGGTGGCAACATAGAGATTGCCCGGACCACAGATTTTATCGACTCGCCGGATGGTCTGGCATCCATAGGCTAAAGCGCCGATCGCCTGGGCCCCGCCCATCGTGTAAAACTCATCAACCCCTGCATAGTGGGCAGCAGCTAGCAATACAGGGTCAATACGCTGTTTGTCAGCCGGCACTGCCAGCACAACTTCAGGCACCCCTGCCACCTTCGCGGGGATCGCCGTCATCAGGATCGTTGAGGGATAAGATGCTTTCCCCCCGGGCGCATAGACTCCAACTCGCGCCATCGGACTAATCCTTTGTCCCAACACATTGCCGAGCTCGTCCTCAAAGCGCCAATCGGTCGCTTGCTCCTCATGCTGGCGTTCGTGATAGCTTCGGATTCTTGCCGCCGCATGCTGCAGCGCCTCATTGATCGCTGGGGAAAGCCGCTCACAAGCCAAAGCCATTTCATTTTTTGAGATTGATAGATCTGCCACCGCATCACGGGCAATTCCATCGTATTGCGCAACAAGACGCGTGAGCGCGGTATCGCCTCCTTCGCGAACCTCGGCCAATATCGCATCCACACTGGCCTCTATTTCCTGACTGGTCGCCTCATCAATTTGCAACGCCTGATGCAACTGCCGGTCAAAATCGGCATCGCCCTGGGATAGCCATCTCATGCCCTTTCCTCGCTTGCGGTCCGAACCGCCTGCTCAACACCATCAATAATCTCACGCAAGGCAGCGTGTTTTGTCTTAAAGGAGGCTTTATTGACGATTAGTCGTGCCGAAATGTCCTCGATCCACTCCTTGGGTTCAAGACCGTTAGCTTTGAGCGTCGATCCGGTCTCCACAATATCAACAATCCGGTCGGACAACCCCATGACTGGCGCGAGTTCCATAGCCCCCGACAACTTAATAATGTCGGCCTGCACACCTAACTTTGCGTAATAGCGCTTGGCCGTATCGACAAATTTCGTTGCCACCGTCAAGCGCCGAGGGAGCGGCGGCTCGTCGACCAGTCCAGCGACCATGAGTTGACACTTAGCCAAGCCAAGATCGAGTAGTTCGTAGTAATTCTGACCAGGAAACTCTAGCAGCGTGTCTTTGCCGAGCATGCCAATGTCGGCAATGCCATGCTCCACATAGGTCGCGACGTCGGATCCCCTCAACACAAGCAACGAGATCTCGGGAATCGATGTCGGGAACACTAGCTTTCTGGAAGTCTCTGGCGATTCTGTCGGCTTGATACCGATACTCTCCAAAACGCCAAGCAGCGATGCTAAGGGACGACCCTTGTTTAACGCGATCACTAGCGTTGAATTGTGATGTAAGCCCATTGTTCTATACCCTTTTCACCGTTGCACCCAACCTCGTTAATTTGTGCTCGAGCGCTGCGTACCCTCGGTCCAAGTGATAAATCCGATCAATGATGGTCGTACCTTCCGCTGCCAATCCAGCAATTACCAAGCAAGCCGAGGCGCGAAGGTCCGTAGCCATTACCGGTGCACCTTTAAGTTGACGAGCACCCTCGACCCTAGCCACTGAGTTATTTCTCTGAAGTCTGATCTTGGCCCCCATCCGAGCCAATTCCTGAACATGCATAAATCGGTTCTCAAATATGGTCTCACGAATGTGAGATCGACCCGAGGCTAAACTATTCACCACCATCATCTGAGCTTGCAGGTCCGTCGGGAAACCTGGGAACGGAGCCGTATCAAAACTCTGGGCTATAAGTGCGCCAGCATCAGCGGATACCGCAACCGCGTTCTTGTCTTTTTCTACCGTTACACCCGTTGCACGGAGTAATTCGACTACGGTTGGCAGATGATCAACAGTCAATCCATCAACCGCCACCTCTCCTCCGGTGGCGATTGCTGCCATTAAATAGGTAGCCGCTTCTATACGGTCAGACATCACCTCGTAGTTAATTGGAGCAAGCGAGCCAACCCCGTTGATTTCGATCTCACTAGTCCCCGCACCGCGAATACGCGCCCCTGCCTGATTAAGAAACGCTGCTAAATCAACGATCTCAGGCTCACGCGCACACCCCGACAACCGGGTTTGACCTTTTGCAAGGACCGCGGCCATCAACACATGCTCGGTTGCCCCGACGCTCGGAAAGTCAAAACTGAAGTCAGTGCCAATGAGCCCATGCTCAGCTGATGCGCGCACATAGCCGGATTCGATCGTGACCGAAGCACCAAGCGCTGCCAGCCCAGCTAGATGTTGATCAACAGGCCTCGTACCAATCGCACAACCACCGGGCAGCGAGACTTCAGCTTGCCCGTAGCGCGCTAATAGCGGCCCCAGCACATTGAAGGAGGCCCTCATCGTGCGAACTAAGTGATAGGGCGCTTGCGTTCCAGCAAGCGACCCTGCTGCAATCGACAATCCTTCGCTACCGTTCCAAACACAGGTAGCACCCATATACTCAAGGAGCGAGGCCATCGTTTTTACATCGCGGAGATGAGGAACGTTCGTTAAAGCAATGGGCTCCTCAAACAAGATGGATGCAGCCATCAGCTTGATGACAGAGTTTTTGGCGCCCGCTGCGCGGACACGCCCGCTCAGCCGTTGCCCACCTTGTATCTCAAGTCGGGCCATCTCATTTATCTTTCGGAAGGTGCTTTTGCGGTGATCGTCACAGCATGAATAACCCCAGAAGTAATCGAATCATTAAGATATCGATAGACCATCTGCTGACGCTTGACCCTAGAGAGCCCCTCAAAAACGTCGGCAACCACAACAATGGCCGCACGATCTCCGTCGAGCGATACCTCAACAGATTCGGCGCTGAGCTCCGATGATAAACGCGCTTTTAAGGCGTCCGCTTCCATGTCTTGACTCCCTCAAAACCGCTAATGATAACATGACCACCCCACACCGCTGATTGAGCAGAGCCCAGCGAACCTTCTACTGATCGGTTTCACAAATGAACACAAGATGCTTGATTGATGCTTTAGCCCCCGTATCAAATTTTGTTTTAACGCTCTGGATAAAGTCGACCGCGCCGGTCCACTGCCCTCTTAGCGACTTGGACATCGTGTGAAGGTATCTGAGACATCATCTGGGAGCATTCTAAGCGCTCGGGCAGGGATACTAGCCCTCGTTCTGCTACTGCTGGGCGTCGTTATTGGAGCGATCGTCGAGGAGGACGAGCAATCAAACGAACTGCTTTTCAATAAGAATGAACCAGATCTATTTCTTGAGCGCGCGTCACTCACCCAATTCGACCAGCGCGGTATATTGGCAAGCCAGATTACTGCAGAGCGGTTTACTCACTATCCTCTGACCGATGTCACCGCGCTGCAGTTACCTAAAATCACACTCTTTATTGAGCGCGAGCCCAACCCTTGGCGTATCCAGTCGACCGCGGGGAGACTGCTCCCATTAAGCGAATATCGAAAAGAAACCGTCGAACTTTGGGACGAGGTCAATGCAAACCGTCTTCATAGAGATGGAACTCAGACTGTGATCACAACAGCTGCGCTAACCGTTTTTGCGAACGAAAGCAGAGCACAGAGTGACGAAGCAGTGGTGATTACGACTTCGAATTCAGTCACACGAGCATCCAGCATGCAAGCGTGGCTCGACTCAGGTCAATTCGAACTCAAAGGCTCAGCGAGCCAGCCTGTTACGACACGGCTTGAAATTACAAGGCCGAGCCTATCGAATTGAGTCTGGCCAATTGATCAGCAAGCAACCGCTCAGTCACTTTTTGATCCACTTCCATTCCGACATCACATGGTAGACTCGTCTCAATTCCGTAGACCTCACCCAGCATGATCCGAAACAACCGCTTCCGCTGCCTCGCGCTGTTCACCTTCACCTGGTTCAGCTCACCGCTAGGTGCCGACAACGCCCAACCGCTGCCCATCAATATTCAAGCCGACCAAGCAATCGTGAGCGAGTTAGAGGGCCTTTCCACCTACTCAGGCAATGTTCGAATCACCCAAGGAGCACTGCAAATTAACGCCCACGAAGTTCAGCTAACCAGCCAAGACAATACCGTCACGACGATTGTCGCAACGGGTCGAGCGGGCTCAAACGATCTAGCCAGCTTCACCCAAGCCCCAAGCCAGAAGCTTGAGTCGATCGAAGCCAGCGCTCTAACCATTGAGTACAAGGTTGGCGAGGAGCAGCTGATCTTGAGCGGCAACGCAACTTTAGCGTTAGGACAAGACCGATACAGGGGCGATAAGTTGAGTTACGACGTCACCCGGGGCATTTTTAAATTGGAAAGCGGAGACAGTCCTTCAGACCGGGTGAATCTCACGATCAACCCCAACTCGGACAACCCACTATGACGACGGGCGAGACAGGCCTGAGCGCATTAGAGGCCCACCGAATTAGAAAACGGTTTGGCACGCGTGTTGTGGTGAAAGACGTCTCGCTCTCAATCCGTCAGGGGGAAGTGGTGGGACTCCTTGGTCCAAATGGCGCAGGTAAAACCACCTGCTTCTATATGATCGCTGGTCTCATCAAAGCCGATCAAGGATCCATTCACCTTGGCAAACAAGTGATCACCCAAGCGCCCATGGATGCGAGAGCCAGGTTAGGGCTGGGATACCTCCCCCAAGAACCCAGCATCTTCAGAAAACTTAGCGTTAGAGACAACATCCTCGCTATCTTGGAAACAGTGACCGACCTCGAACCACATGAACGGCTATCTAAAACAGACGCACTGATCAACGAGTTCAAGCTAGATCATGTCGCTTCAGCCTTAGGCATGGCCCTTAGCGGCGGCGAGCGAAGACGAGCTGAGATTGCCAGAGCCCTTGCATGCGAGCCAAGGTTTCTATTGCTCGATGAGCCGTTTGCAGGCGTCGACCCCATATCTGTTGGTGACATCAAAGCCATGATTCGCCAGCTTGCAGCCCGTGGGATTGGCGTATTGATCACCGATCACAACGTAAGGGAAACACTGGACATCTGCCAGCGAGCATACATTGTCAACGATGGATCGCTCATCGCAGAGGGATCTGCTGCCGACATTCTCGATCATGAAGTGGTGAAGTCGGTTTACCTGGGCGATGACTTTAGGCTTTGATCAGGACAATAGAAAGAAACAAATAGCGGCAAGTGGCCGCGAATGGGCGAATTAGTCCGGTCCATTGCCCCCTTCTAACTTGCATCCTCGTACAATCCTTACAGATTCATTCTAATCACGCTCCCCCCAAAGTATGATTTAGTCATGGCGCTGAAACCTTCACTTTCTCTCAAACTCGGACAGCAGCTCCGAATGACGCCTCAGTTACAACAGGCGATTAAGTTGCTGCAACTGTCCACGTTGGATCTCCAACAAGAGATCCAGGATGCGCTCGACTCAAATCTTATGCTCGAGGAATATGATGAACAAAACGAGCCCTCTCCTGAAGAAACCGAGTTCTCAGACGACGGCATCCCTGACGACATGCCCACCAATGAGGGCGAGCCACTAACTAATGAGCAGATTGACAATGACTCCGGTGAATCCAACATCGATAACGCGGGTGAAACTGAAGAAGGCGTAATCGCTGATAGCCTGCAGCAAAGTGAATCGACCGGTGAGGACCTTTCCGAAACTGGCGAACAAGACGCTGTAGATCTAATCGAGTCCAGCAACTTGCAAGAAGACTTGGCGGTGGATTCAAATTGGGATGATGTATTCGAGCCCATCAGCATGGGGTCCGGTGCACCCGTCTCGGACGACTACGATCCGATGGAGTCAAGGACACAATCGCAAACGTTGGCGCAGCATCTTCTCTCCCAATTGGAATTGCTTGACCTCAGCGAACGCGACGCCTTTATCGCTTGGCATATTCTTGATGGCCTAGATGCAGAAGGGTTATTGACCATTGAACTCGACGACATTTTAGAGAGCGCGCCTGCCGACTGGCTGCTTGAAATGGATGAAATCGAGGCGGTTTTGCATCTCGTTCAGCATCTTGACCCTCTGGGCGTTGCCCACCGCAGCCTGCAGGAGTGTTTGCTCATCCAGTTACAAGCGCTGCCGAAAACAATTGGCGCGCGCGAACTTGCGATCGAGCTGATTACAGACCACTTACCGCTACTCGGAACGAGAGATTTCGCTACGCTCACCCGGAAACTCAAAGTGCAAGAGAGCGCACTTAGCGAGTCAATCGAATTAATTAAATCGCTCAACCCAAAACCAGGCAGCGAATACGCCGACAATGCATCGCAATACGTGGAACCTGATGTCATGGTGCGACGCAGCGAGTCAGGCTGGGTCGTTGAAATCAATCCAAGCATTAACCCCAAGATTCGGGTCAACCCCGAGTACTCGGCGTTGATCAAGAGGAATGATACGAGCCCAGACCAGTCGTACCTCAAAGAGCAAATGCAGGAAGCCAGATGGTTTATCAAGAGTTTGCAGCAGCGGAACGAGACGCTGCTCAAGGTATCCACCGAAATCATGAGGGTTCAAAAAGACTTTCTGGAACAAGGAGATCAAGGGATGCGACCGTTGGTTCTCCATGATATTGCTGAGGCAGTGGGGCTCCATGAATCAACCATATCGCGGGTCACCACTCAGAAGTTCATCGACACGCCGCTCGGTATCTACGAACTGAAATACTTTTTCTCATCCCATGTCAGCACTCATTCTGGTGGCGAAGTGTCGTCCACGGCGATTCGCGCGCTGATCAAAAAACTGGTAGCTGAGGAAAATACGCGTAAGCCGTTATCGGACAATAAGATCGCCGCGCTCTTAGCCGATCAAAACATCAATGTTGCTCGCCGAACCGTTGCCAAGTACCGAGAAGCGATGATGATCCCACCCTCTAATGAGCGGAAAGAACTCACATAAATCGCCTGCTAACGCTCTCCCAGTCGTCGTTTGAGATTGCTATAATTCGGGCGGACATCGAGACCATCCACCCAATGCGCATCGCCTCCATCCTATCCCCAGCTAGAACCTATTGCGGACTCAACGTAAGCAGCAAGAAGCGGGCTATCGAGCATGGCGCGCAATTCATTGCAGAATCTGAGCCTCGAATCGAGGAGGCAGATCTCTATCGTTCATTAATCGCTCGGGAAAAAATTAGCCCGACAGGCCTTGGTCACGGCATTGCATTACCCCACTGCAAATTACCAACCTGCAGCGGCATTGTCGGAGCCTTGGTCACGTTGAGTGAACCCATCGAATTTGAAGCCATTGATGATGAACCTGTCTCAACGCTCTTTTATGTTGTCGTACCAGAGCGACAGACCGACCAGCACCTTGCTGTGCTCTCAATGCTGATGAAGCGTTTCAATGACTCGGCATTTAGACAGCGGCTTCGGCAAGCGAGTACCGCGCAGGAACTCTATTTAGCTGCTGTCCGTGAGGAGTCTACCGAATGAGCGTTGCCGAAGAGGCAACCTCAACGCGCCAGACCACACACTTGGTCATCATATCGGGTCGGTCAGGTTCAGGAAAAAGTACCGCCCTCAACGTGCTTGAAGACCTGGGCTTTTACTCGGTCGACAATCTCCCAGCCTCTCTCACTGAACCACTACTCGAGAAGTCAAAAGCGCATGCGTTGCCAGAACGGATCGCCATCAGTATCGATGCTCGAAATACCCCTCAGGATCTAGAGGCTTTCCCCGAGGTCCTTGCGCGGATCAAGGACATCACGCTAACCATTGTTTTTCTTGATGCTCGAACAGCGACACTCATTCAAAGATTTAGCGAAACCAGGCGCAAGCACCCACTCAGTACTGCCGCAGTCGACCTAAAAGAAGCGCTTGAGCGAGAATCATCGTTGCTCGACGGCTTAGCGTCTATGGCCTCACTCAAGATCGACACCACCAATTTATCGTTACATCAACTAAGAGAAGAGGTTCGCGCTAGAGTCGCCGAAACGGACCACCGCTGCAGCTTACTGTTCGAATCCTTTGCCTTTAAAAGAGGGGTTCCAGTGGATGCCGATTTTGTCTTCGATGTCCGCTCACTTCCCAACCCCCACTGGGAAGCTGGATTACGTGCGCTAACCGGACTTGACCAGGAAGTCGTTGACTTCCTCGAGCAACACGATGACATCTTAGATATGAGAGCAGACCTTATCCGCTTCATTCAGAAATGGCTGCCGAGCCTCAAAGCGAGCAATCGAAGTTATATCAGTATTGCGATTGGGTGCACTGGCGGTCAGCATCGCAGTGTCTACTTTGTTAATGCTTTAAGCCGCTTTTTCCTAGCTGAAGGAGAGCAAGTCATCACGCGCCATCGGGAAATTGAAGGCGTCTAACTGCCGAGCATGGTCACCACCACGTTAGTCGTTGAAAACCCCCGCGGGCTGCACGCCAGGTCCGCCACCGCCATTGTTAATCTGGGCCGCCAGTTCAATGCCGCGGTGACGTTTGAGAAAACGGGCCAGATTGCAAACGGCAACAACATCATGGAGCTGTTACTGCTCGAGGCATCCAAAGGAACTGAGTTGATCCTTCGATGCGACGGCGAGGACGCGTTGGCTGCAAGCATTGCACTCACTGAACTCTTCGCTGAAAGCTTCGGCGAGAAAGACGCTTAGACCGTGGAAGAGGATACTTTTAGCGCTGCGCTACACGACGCTATTCAAGCGGATAATCCCTCTCAAATTCGATCACTACTTGGCGATCTAGAGTTGCAATTGTACTCAACATCACCATCGCCGCCTCTAGTGGCTCGCTCCTTCCGAAAATCCTTACCTCGCTCCAAATCGACACTGCTGTTACTGTAATGGTGGTCCTTACAACCATCACTGATGTCGTAGGATTTTTATCATTCCTTGGTCTAGCCACCTACTTTTACGCGTAAACTTTGCCTATGACAGACTTTGAGCCAGAGGCACCTAGCAAATCCCAAGAAAAAAGGGACGCTGCCGAAATTTCCAAACTAGCTGAGCGCTTGTGCGCATTAAAAAGCAGTCAGTTAGCGCTGATTCCCTACCCCAAGATCATTGATGCTATTGCGACCTATCAAAAAATTACAAAGGGCAACGCGCGAAAGCGCCAACTGGAATATATCAGCCGGCAACTCAGAAAACTTGAATTATCTGATGTGAGGGCCATCGCGCTGCGTTTTGATAGCTCGTCTCCCGAGCATAAAACCTTAATCGCCAAGCTCGAGCACTATCGAACGAGACTCATAGAGTCAGATGCTGAGGTGGTTGCAGAAATTTCTGATTATTTTCCCAACGTTGATCGTCAGCACCTTATGCTCCTTGTTAGGAAGGCTCAGAGAGAACTGTCGATCGCACAAGCAGAGTCTGCGTCTAACAAGGAATCCAGGCTGTCCACCCCCATCCCAGCGCGCTGGATCCACTGCCGCATCAAAAGCGGTGTTCTCTTATCTCAAAACACTCGCCGATCAACACCTCATGTAAACGCCAAGAAGGAATTTGACCTAATTGTTTCGAGCTCGGTCAATCTAGCTCGAGGGTCAAAAGTCTGGCTCG
Organism: Gammaproteobacteria bacterium; assembly: GCA_038131595.1. Taxonomy (GTDB): domain Bacteria; phylum Pseudomonadota; class Gammaproteobacteria; order Pseudomonadales; family Azotimanducaceae; genus UBA9926. The sequence continues at coordinate 1,696,095 of JAYPPR010000008.1, read as the reverse complement.
TTTTCAAGGAGATCTATGACTTCCCCCATGGACTTACCACCATAGAGTGGCCGTAGGTCTGCCTTCCACTATCATGATCTCCACTTTGACAGGCCGCGATCACAAAAGTGGCATTTTCTATTGCTCTCGCTCTAACGAGGGCCTCGAAGTGAGCGGCTCCCGTGGGTCGCGTAAATGCTGAAGGCACTGCGATGACATTGGCGCCGAGCTTGGTCAAATCAAGATAATGCTTAGGAAAGCGGAGGTCATAACAAACACTAAGACCGATGGTAGCGAATGGCGTTTTAGCGACCAAGGGCTGATCGCCTGGTTCAAAGGTTGCAGATTCGCGGTACACCTTCGTTGTGTCGCTCACTTCCACATCGAAGAGATGCATTTTGTCGTACCTCGCTACGATATTGCCTGCTGGGTCGACGACCAATGAAGCGGCTCTCACACGACCATCTTCAATATAGGTGTTGTCTGGGCGAACCGCCAACGGCATCGTCCCTGCAAACACCCAGGTCCTTTTCGCGCGTGCTAATGCGCAGATCATGGGCAAAATCTCCGACTTATAAGGGCTGTTGCCCTGAGCCTCCAAAAAATAAGCGGACTCGGATTGCCCGATGGAAAGCACATCGCTCGCCGCTAGCGCAGCGAAGTTTTCTGGAAGGAAAATGGCATCAACCGAGCTGGGCTCGACCTCGCGAACCAATGCATCAAGCTGATTGAGACTGGTTGTCACATTGTGGCTGCTGGTCATTTGCACGACGGTAACGCGACACTTAGAGGCAGCTTGGACTGCGCCCGCTTCAGTCATTGCCCTGTCCCTCGCTTGAGCCTCCGGTCGTTTCTGCTGGCGCAGGTTCCGGTACCGCTTCATTCGTATCGCGTAGCGAGGCATCAAATACCGACACCAATTCGACGGACGGGTCCTCAAGAGATCCGTTAATTTCATACTTTAAACTTGTGAGCTCATCTATTTGATCCCTGAACACCTGCTGGGCGATAAGAACACCAGCTCCGACAAGCGGACCCGTCGCGATCGCACTGTATGCGGCATACCAAGGTAAATTTTTATTGAGTGGTAGTGTCACCACTAAGTCGTAATCGATCGCCTCGCTTGGGAGCGAAAGATCACCTGCGAACGTTAGTTGGCTCCTGGACCAGACATAACTATCGGTTCGTTGGTCTTTATGAGACCAGGCGTCATCGAGAAACTGCCTTGCATAGCGTTAAAGGCATGGCCATCACCAAGCACATTAGCGAGATCCAGGCTGAGCCTTTGGGCGATCTCCGCAAAGTCGAATATCCCTAACAACTTCAGGGCACCAGAGGAGGCATCCGCTTGAACAACCCGTCCTTTTCCTCCTGTGAACGCGAGCGACCCAGTTAAGTCATTTTCTTCGATATTCAAGGGCGAGCCAGGCCACTCAAATGATCCGTTAAAGGAGAAATCTGCGCCTTCAAGCCCGGCGGCAAAACCCCATGCCTCTAGCGAGGATTTCACATCTGCAATATCAATGGATCCCTCAAATTTGGTAAACGGCAATTCAGAAGAGGGGTCCCAGTACAGCGGGGCGCTTCCAGCAATCACCATTCCTTTCACATTGGCTACTAAATTTTCAATCAACACCGTCGATTCACCAGGACTGACATCAAACATCCATTGACCGTAGTCCTCTTCGTCCAGTATCAGGGAGCGCACGTCCACATGAATCGGGACAAGGTCCTCACTTTGAACGCCCTGCAAAGGATCACCATCGTCCTCAGAAGTGAGAGCCAAATAGTCAATCAAGGCTTCCACCGGAGTGGAGGGATCATCGCTCAATCGAATCTGCCCCTTGAGCTCATCATCGATAACATCAAACACCCAGTAGTCGACGTCTGCAGTAACACTGAGACTAGCATCCGAAAATTCAAGACCAAAAAAATCTAAGGTGCCCACATTAATAGCCACATAATCAAGGCGATCGCGAAAAGCCGCAGCATCTTCCGCACTGACAGCCTCGAATTCCTCAATGAATTCGATCCATTCTTCCGCACCGACGTAATCAGTCTCGCCTTCGACCCTCAAGGCATCAAAAGCACCCACTTGTGGTTGAGTGTCACCAAGCCTCACGAGACCGCCGATCACCTGTTCATCCTCGAGTCTAAGCATCCCAGAGAATCCGTTTCTAACCTCAAAGCTCAGTTCGGACCCAGATTCATCGAATAACTGCATCAACCGAAAGTCTTGCTTACTGTTGGCTCTGATTTTGACAGCGGGGGTGGCATTGAAATCGTTACCCCTTCTAACATCGAGGACACTTCGATACTGGTTGATTCACTCTGCCGCCGTAGGGAACTTGGATCATTGCCTGAAAATCAGCGCTTCCCTCCACGAAGTTGAGCACCGATAAATTCAGCCACCCCTGCAAGGCAGCCAGGTTAACAATTCCCTCTATATCCACCGTCGTCACAACGCCTGCGCCTGCTGCCTCTGACGAGATGACTGCAGTGATAGGCTCTCCGAGCATGCGAAATTGAGCGCGTGGGGCAGTCAAACCATTGTCCGAAGAGTAATGAAAATCACTAGTGAGATCGGTGAGCACGAGATCAAAATTGCCCATTTCCAAGGTTGCTCCTTGGATCGTGCCTTTCGTCTGTACCGATATCGATTTGCCACTCGCATCCAGCGGAACTTCTAGCGCTAGTTTGCCACTCACGCTACCCGCACCATCCCAATCATCGGCAAAGTCATTAACTGCATCTGCGACCGGCTTGGTATTCAAGGCATCGACAAGATCTCTTACGACGCCCTCGAAATTTACATCAACCTGTATCTGATCAGCCGCCTCCACCCAAGAGGGATTGAATGTGCTCACCGCGCCGCCGGCGAGTCGCGCACCAAACAATTGACCACTCAAGTCTTTTGCAGCCACCCCTCGGTTATCGACAAGGACCGGACCCCCCACTTCAATAAGGTTAGGCCAGCGTTCATCGAAGTTTAGCTCCAAGCCTTTCGCCTCGGTCGATACGCTGTATATCTTCTCTTTCTTAGGTTGTCTTCGATCCAGCGAGCCATGGACAAGTATTCCAGTTTCACCGGCACCGCCAGAGACAACAGCTTCCTCAAGCCAAGCCGTGACGGCTGCCGGCACAGTTCCGGGAATAAAAGGCAAGCTATCGCGGGCCACAAAGTCATGAGCCCCAATCACGAGTCCCCAGTTTCGTGACGCGAAGTCAGGCGTCATATTAATCAGCAACTTCCCTTTCGCTTCAAGAGAGTGAACATCAGCCTCCAGCAAGCCGCTAGAGATTTGCCACTTCCCTTCCTCGGATCGATAGGCGAGTTGGCCTCGAACTTCGTCAAGCCTCCAGGGCTCTGGGTATAAGAGCGGGAAGTGCAGCGCAAAATCACGGGCATTAATCCCGACGGTCCCTCCCCGCAATCCAACATCCAGAAATCCGGTCAATCCCGAAAAAGCTGGTAAAGAGCCGTCAGTACTTATCGATGCGTAATCCACATCAGCCTGGACCCAAGCGTCTCAGCAGGCGAATCCACCGAGGCCGTTATCATGACATCATCGATGTCGAAGATCGGCCTAAACATCAGAAGCTTTTCTGCTTGTGAAGGAGACATTGCGCCCGCTTCTATCAAACCATCAAGGGTCTCTTGAGTGAGTTTGATGTTGCTAAGTTTGCCGGCTGCCAAGGGCAAAGCACTGCGCCAATTTAGAGCGACGACAATTGGCTCAGGTTTGAAATGACGATCGCCCAGCATCAGTTTTTCCGCTCGCGCTGTGAGATCAAGTTCAGCAACGTTGAGATCAAACCCGCCATCAATCGCTACTTTGGCGGAAAGCACCGCAACCGAATCACTCGAAGGATTGCTTGCTACAGTTTGAGGGCGAGCGGAATCAACGATAATTTCTCCTTTGAACGATCCAGAACCGCTTTCGCTTTTCATCCAAGTAGACGCCCTCAAATCCTCTAGACCAGTAATCAGGGGAAATCGAGCTTCAAAAAGACTAGATGGCAAGCCGTTTAATTCAACATAAGCGGTGAAATCCGAACTCAAAAACCGGCCGGGCTCGTCATCAAAAGAGGCTGAAAATCGAAGATTTTGGAGCTCAAAGGATTGACCAGCGTACCCTTGATCAAGCATGAGGTTTAATGTGCCTTTGGCGACTCGATGTCCCTCCTGTCTGCCTAAGAATAGACCAGAAGGATTCACTGCAGTGACTAGCCAATCCTGCTTCGTTTGCTCAAGCCGAATCGCAAAGTTAGTTAGAGCCAATTCTTCAATACGCGCGAAATCCAGCAAGGACCTCTCAGCAGGCTCGAGCAATCTGCTCGCAAAGGTCCAATGCCCACTTTGCATCTGCTTAAGAATCAACTCAAGTCCGGAAATGGTCAGGGATCGAACAACGAGTCTTTGTTCCATTATCGAGCGAAACAAGTCCACGCGAACGGACATCGAACGGACCAGGGCATCCGCCTGCTCAGGACTTTCATCAAATAGAAGAAGCTCTTGGACTTTGACTTCTGGATCTAGTTGACTCATGCGAGCGGTAATCGTTTGAAACTCGAGATGAATACCGACCGCCTCGCTCAGCGTTCGCTGCAACTGATCACGATACCCTGACACTAGATTGGCTGCGAAGCGGAGCCCGGTTATCAGTAGCGCAAAACCAACCAATAAGACGATAATCCAGAGACGGACCCAGCTGAGCAATCGATCGAACGTCACAATCAGGATCTCTCCGAGTCAAGTCCAAGCAGCGAGACCCTAATGCCACTGATCTCAGGCAGTTTGTCGCTCAATCCTCTGCCACGTCCATGGCGATGTCCAATGGGAGGCCTACCCTAGACCTTGAGATCGCTAGCAGTCCGAAGGGCAACATCTCTGAGACTTGGCAATGCAACCGATCCGATGCACACAATTCCTGCATCTTACTGGCAACTTTTGATTGATCTTGACCGCTTGCCATATCTATGAAATCAACCACAGTTAGTCCCCCAATATTTCGCAGTCTCAGGTGCCTTGATATTGCAACGGTTGCCTCAAGGTTCGTTTGCAGCGCTGTAGCAGAAAGATCCTTCTGCCCGAGATTACCACCCGAATTCACATCGATAGTGGTCATGGCCTCTGTCTTTTCTATAACAATGTAGCCTCCAGACGGTAGGTTAACTCGCTTGTCATGAACAGTTTCGACAGCGAGACTGGATTCGAGTTCGCGGCTAATTGAGCTTTCAACATCACGAAGCTCTCCGCAAAAGTCCACCCCAAACTGATCAATAAAGGCGGCTACGTCCAAACGAACCTTCGGATCATCTACCCTTACTACGCCCACCCGATGATCAAGCAAGTCTCTTAGCGTTCGAAGCGCTACGGGAAGGTCTTCATGAATTTTACGGGGCGTCCTATCCTGAAGATAAGCGCTTTCAATCTCGTCCCATTGTTCAACCAACGCATCAAACTCTTGCGCTAGCGTTTCTAGAGACTTTCCCTCGGCTACTGTGCGGGCGATCAAACCAAGCCCCGATGATCCAGACACTTGAGGCAGCAGATCCCGTAACCGTTCACTCTCTTGCTCATCTGAAATTTTCTTCGACACACTAAACTGATCCTTTCTGGGCATGAGAACCAAATAACGTGAAGCAGGCGTAATATTCATGGTCTCATCTTGCACCTTTCTGGCTACTCTCTGATCACTTGCAGCAAAACAGACTGGCCCTCCCGGAGGAGAGGAATAGTTATTTGAGCTCACCAGCGTGGTTACTCTCTGAAACAACTTCTGTAACGTGAAGAAACGCCGTTTTATCTATGCCTATATCAACAAATGCACTCTGCAGTGCAGGAACAACCCTGGACACCTTGCCTACATAGATATTGCCACGCAAATTCTGCACCGCCTGATGTTCAACAAACACCTCAAGGACCTTGCCTGCCTCAACCAGAGCCACTTGCGTATCGTCTTGGGATTGCGCTATCAAATTTCTCTATTCAATGCCGTCCTCAAATACTCTTTCTAGCTTTTATAAATTTTTTGGCGCATGCGCTTATCTACGCCATGCCCACAAAGTTGTTCCAGACTCCTCAAAGAGTGCCTCAGTCTCAAATAGTGGCAACCCCATAACATTGCTGTAGCTACCCTCGATTCTCTCAACGAACAGCGAACCCACTCCCTGAATGCCGTAAGCTCCTGCTTTGTCGAATGGTTCTTCCGTCTCGAGGTATCGCTTAATTTCTTGGTCAGATATCGCCTTAAACTTCAACTTTGTTCGAGTGACAATTGATCGAGTCATATCAGTAACTAGTGCCGTTCCAGTATAAACCTCATGCCACGAACCTGATAACGCGCGGAGCATTTCTCCTGCCCTTCGCGGATTCAGTGGCTTCCCCATTATCCGGTCTTGATGAACGACCACGGTGTCTGCTGCCAGAACAACGCCTTCCGAGGAAAAACTAATCGTCTCTGCCTTTTCTATAGCTAATCTACGAACGAACTCATATGGAGTTTCACCATCAACCTCAGTCTCATCAATATCGGGCGGCTGGACGCCGAAGCGAAGACCTAGTTGGCGCAATAGCTCGGCGCGCCTTGGCGATGCGGAAGCCAAAATCAAATCAAGCTCGGCAGTCGCTTTAACCATCTATCTCCCCAGCCTAATCAATTCTTCGCTCTTATCAATGACGACAGCCAACCGTTCTCGCCTCACTCTGGAGGCCAATTGCGAAATTGAGACCCACGAGACCCCGCTTTCGACCAAGCATTATCGGCACAAAAGCACCCTTCACTCCCGCCCCCTAGGTTCTGATATTTCGCCCAGCAAACCGTTGCAGCCGAAACATTTCTTGTTTTACCTCGCGCTCGCAATTTGCCTTGGAATGTCAACCGGGGGACCATTGGTTCAGGACTCATCTTTTGGACCGAGAGGTTACAAAGCGTCGACGAGCAAAAGATTCAGCGGAATCTACGCCTAATCATTCGTAACAACAAAAACACCCAAGGCCACATCAGCGCGCTCGCAAATGCCTTTAAAAACACCATCGCGTTCGCCAATGATCCTGATGTCAACGACAAAAACAAATACTGAAGAATCAAACCAATCAACATCGCAAATGCAAAAATAATCGCCTGCTGCCAGATCGGTAACACTCGAACTTGGGAATAAGTTGCGGCAAAAAAAAGCACGAGCATCAAGTAAAGCAAGCCATGTTCTCCAAAGTGAGAACCTGTGGCCAAATCGGCCACAAAGCCCAAAGAGAAAGCGGTAATTAAACCTACTCTTTCCGGCGCCGCAAGGACCCAGTAACTCAATGCTAGCGCCAACCACTCTGGTTGAAAAAAAGTACAAGTAAGCGGGCATTCCCCGAAACGCTGGGAGCACCATAAGAATGAGGGAAAAAAAACAGGTCGTGAGAATTACTGTCCACTGCATCACGATGAACCCGCCGCTTCTATTATTTCTTCCGCTTCCATAACAGCATCATCCTGGAATACCGGCTCTAGCGCGGAAAGCAGTAGCACGTGATCGATGGCATGAGGCTTGGACGAAATCGACATGTCAACGGACTGGAAGGATTCCCCAGGAATCATCTCTATATTCGCAACCTTACCGACTGGGTAGCCTCGAGGGAATCGACGACCGAGTCCAGACGTTAGAAGGGAGTCGCCAACCCGGATATCAGCGGAAACACTAATAAAACGTACGCTCAGCTGATGTCGGTCACCAGTCCCCTCAGGCAATGACCTGCTGCCCCGTTCGCTCATTCAGCAGGGGTACCGCGTGAGAGGGGTCGGTAACCAGCGTTACCTTCGACAAACCAGGCATGACTTGTGTGACTTGCCCTAATAATCCTGTCGAATCAATCACGGCTTGGCCGACTCTAACCCCATCCCGTTCACCTTTATCGAGAATCAGGCGATGACGGTCTAACCTTTGTTCAAGCGAGATAACTTCAGCAATTAGAGTGTCACTTTCGAGTTGTGAGGTTGAACCAAGCAGTGCGCGCAGCCTCGCATTCTCCGCCGCTAATCCTGCCATTCTTGATCCCAGCGCTCTGAGCTCGAAGTTCTCCGCTTCCAGAGTTGCCACTCGCTGACCCTTATCCGAGAATGTTCGAGCGGCATCGAGGACGAAAGCTGACAGTCGCCCAGGCAAGTGAGCCGCCACAATGACTGGTTCAATCCAAGCAGAGGCCGCCTGGCGGACACCGCGAAAATAGTCGCTCGCGCTATCAATCCACAGCACGAGTGCACAGGTCAATATCAACGTGATCGCAAGCGATGGCGATGGAGTTGTGCGAGTGAATAAGGCATTCAACGGGACTGCGCTCTTGTCTGGTTACTTGGACCTATTTCGAACTCAAGCAGGCAATGACGGAAAACACTAAGTCGACAAAAGATCACTGAGCCCCATATTGTCCATCATTTCGAGGGCTTTGCCGCCACCGCGGGCAACACAGGTTAAGGGGTCTTCAGCGATGATTACCGGCAACCCAGTCTCGTTGGCCAATAATTGATCGAGCCCCCTGAAGGAGGAACCACCGCCCGTAAGCACTATGCCCGATTCAGCGATGTCCGCCGCGAGTTCGGGTGGTGTTTGCTCAAGCGCACCTTTCACTGACTGGACGATAATTTGCAGTGGCTCCTGCAAAGCCTCGAGGATTTCATGGCTGTTAAGAGTAAAACTCCTTGGGATCCCCTCAGCCAAATTTCGACCACGAACATCAATCTCCTTTACCACGTCACTAGGAAAGGCTGCGCCGATCTCCTGCTTGATCCGCTCCGCGGTGGTGTCGCCAATCAAGCTGCCCTGAGTTCGTCTAACGTAAGCGATAATCGAGTCATCGAACCTATCACCGCCAACTCTAACGGACTGGGAATACACGACCCCATTTAACGAAATAACGGCAATCTCAGTGGTTCCTCCTCCAATGTCGATAACCATCGTTCCCACTGCCTCGTAAACAGGTAAACCTGCCCCAATAGCTGCAGCCATCGGCTCTTCGATGAGTCTTACATCCCTCGCACCTGCACTGATTACTGACTCGCGAATCGCTCTACGTTCGACCTCTGTTGCTTGGCATGGCACGCAAACAAGCACGCGAGGACTAGGTCGAATGAAACTGTTTTTATGCACTTTCTTGATGAAATGCTGCAGCATTTTCTCAGTGACCTGAAGTCGGCGATGACCCCATCTTTAAGCGGGCGGATCGCAGTGATATTGCCCGGAGTTCTACCCAACATGCGTTTTGCATCTACGCCGACTGCCGCTACCGATTTCTGGTTGTTATGCTGCCTAATTGCCACCACAGAGGGCTCATCAAGGATGATGCCTCCCTCCCGAACATAAATCAGTGTATTGGCCGTTCCGAGATCGATTGATAAATCGTTGGAAAATAAACCTCGAATCCGTTTGAACATAGGGTTTTAACCGAGCAATAATCGTCAATTAAGCGCGCCCGCAATTTCAATGCCCATTATAATGAGCGGTCTACTGGCCCAGCGCAGCACAAACGTGCCACTCTAGCACCAAGGCCAAACCAGTGACAAGCGAAACAGGGGTTAACATACTGTTCTGAATGGATTTTTGTGAAGGCAACTGAGATATTCCTTTCATGTTCGCTCTGAGGACAGTGGAGTGCGACCTAGTTTCGTTGCAGCTTACAGGGAGAAACATTAGGATACCGGGCTTTTTCCAAAGGAGTCACTTGTGACGCAGCCCATCGACGAGCAGACCCTCTCACGCGTCGCTCAACTCGCTCAGCTTAGCCTCCCCGAAGATCAGAAACCCAGCCTGAAAAGAGCCATGAATGACGTGCTGGACCTCGTGAGCAGCCTCCAAAGCGTGGTTACCGAGAACATCGAGCCGATGGCGCACCCTTTATCCATTAGCCAGCCACTACGACCCGATGCAGTAACCGAAGACGACCACTCCAAATCGATCGCAATCAACGCCCCGGCATTGGAGGCTGATTATTTTCTGGTACCAAAGGTCATCGAATGAAATTAGAGAACGCCTCTATTCGCGAGTTGAGCCATGCTCTGACGAGCGGAGAACTTTCGGCGACAGAGCTAACAATTCATTTCCTCTCCCGTATCGATGCAATGTCTGACCTCAACGCCTTTATCTCGGTCGAACACGACCAGGCTCTGAAATGCGCTGCGGACGCCGATCGACGTATTCTTGCCGGTGATAAGACGCCTCTGCTTGGAATTCCTATTGCGGAGAAGGACATATTTTGCACCACAGGCGGACTAACCACAGCGGGTTCCAAAATGCTCGCCAACTACCGTTCTCCTTTTGACTCAACGGTTTCTGACAAGTTGAAGCAGGCGGGTGCCATTAGGTTAGGGAAGTGCAATCTCGATGAGTTTGCGATGGGATCATCAAACGAGAATAGTTATTTTGGCCCCGCAAAAAATCCTTGGGACCAAACGCGAGTACCCGGTGGATCATCGGGTGGATCGGCTGTAGCCGTAGCTGCAGGATTGTGCACTGCCGCGACAGGAACAGACACTGGAGGATCCATTCGCCAGCCCGCTGCCTTTTGCGGATTAACAGGGATCAAACCCACATATGGCCGAATCTCCCGATGGGGCATGATTGCTTTTGCCTCAAGCCTAGATCAAGCAGGACCAATGACCCGCTCTGCAGCAGATGCAGCAGTGCTGCTCCAGGTCATGTCGGGCAACGACCCCAAAGATTCAACTTCACTGGTCGAAACAGTTCCAAACTACTCAGAGTTAATCGAGCAGCCGATTAAAGACCTATCTATAGGCGTCGTGCCCGGTCTGCTAGATGGCGTATCATCAGAGATCGTAGATGCTTATAACGCCTGCCAATCGGAGCTAAAAGCACTTGGGGCAACCTTCCAAGAGGTAGAGCTTCCTCATCATACTCATAGCGTTGGCGCTTATTATGTCATCGCTCCAGCAGAATGCTCAGCCAACTTATCAAGGTATGACGGTGCACGCTTTGGTCACCGCTGCGACAATCCGCGCGACTTACAGGACCTGTATCTGCGTTCAAGAGAAGAGGGTTTTGGTGAAGAAGTGAAACGCCGGATCTTGGTGGGCACGTTTGCGTTGAGCGCAGGCTATTACGACGCGTACTACAATAAAGCACAACGGGTGAGGAGATTGATTCAATCAGACTTCCTTTCTGCATTTGATGACGTTGATGCGATCCTTTTGCCTACTACGCCCTCGACTGCCTTCCCACTAGGGGAGAAGACCAGCGACCCGGTCTCTATGTATTTACAAGACATCTTTACGATCTCCGCCAATCTTGCCGGCCTGCCTGCCATCAGCTTCCCCGCAGGTCACAGTAACGGATTGCCCATAGGGCTTCAGCTGATTGGACCCCACCTGGACGAAGGCACTCTTCTCCAATGTGTGCATCAATATAAAAAAGTATCTGACTGGCACAAACGCACACCGAGCGAACAATCATGACGGTTCCCAACGGATGGCAAGTGGATATCGGTCTCGAGATTCACGCGCAACTCAAAACCAACTCTAAAATTTTCTCCGGAAGTTCCACCAGATTTGGTGCAGCACCCAATAGCCAAGCCAGCTTTGTTGACATGGGACTCCCTGGGGTGCTGCCCGTCGCCAATAAGGCAGTCTTCGAAAAAGCGATCCAATTTGGGCTAGGCGTAGGTGCGGAGATCAATCGCGTCTCTCGATTTGATCGCAAAAACTACTTTTACCGGACCTTCCGAAGGTTACAAATCACTCAGATGGATGAGCCCATTGTGGTGGCTGGTAAAGTCCTCATCGAGCTTAATGGTAAAGAGAAGTTCATTCGCATCACACGAGCTCACCTTGAGGAGGACGCGGGAAAATCTATTCACGATGCAGTCGATCACGCCACCGCAATTGACCTTAATCGGGCAGGAACACCACTACTAGAAATCGTCTCTGAACCAGATATGAAGTCGGCTGAGGAGGCTGTCGCCTACGCTCGAAAGATTCACCAACTAGTGACTTACCTCGATGTTTGCGATGGAAACATGGCTGAAGGTTCGATGCGCTTTGACGCCAACGTTTCAGTTCGCCGAGAAAGCGCAGTCGAGCTAGGGACGCGAAGTGAAATCAAAAATCTGAACTCGTTTAGATTTCTGGAGCAAGCGATCGAGTATGAGATTGCTCGACAGATAGAGACCCTGGAATCTGGGGCGTCACTTTCCCAAGACACTCGCCTTTTCGATTCTGAAAAGCGTGAAACCAGGCAAATGAGGAGTAAGGAGACTTCGACTGACTACCGCTATTTCCCAGAGCCAGATCTGCTCCCGGTAGTACTGAGCGAGGCATTCATTCAATCCGTAGCCGACACGATGCCAGAATTGCCAGATGACCGGTCGACTCGATATCAAGCATCTCTGGGACTCTCCCCTGCTGATGCCCGCCTACTCTCGAGTGACCTTCATTTGGCACTATTTTTCGATTCGGTCGCATGCGAAGTAGCGGATCCAAAAATAGCAGCTAACTGGATTAAGGGTGATCTTTTAGGAAAGCTCAATGAGGCTGAGCGGAGCATCGCTAATTGCCCTATTACTCCTGATCAATTAATTGATCTAATCAAACTCCTCGAAGCTGGGACTATTTCAGGCAAGATTGCAAAGGACGTTTTTCTGGCCATGTGGAATGGCATGAATATATCTGTAAGAGAATATGTTGAACGCGAGGGCCTTGAGCAAGTTTCTGATGCGGGAGCGCTCGAGCCGCTTATCAAAAATATCATCGACGCGAATCCTAAACAAGCAGAGGACTTAAAAGGCGGAAAAACCAAGCTCATGGGCTTCTTTGTAGGCCAGGTTATGAAGGAAACATCCGGTCAAGCAAACCTCAGCAGGTCAACTCCATCATTAGCTCACTGCTCGGTCTTTGAGCACTTCATAAATATGGGAGGCCCCGCGCTACTCACGTCTAGTTCCGGACAAAAGCTATAGCGGTCGACAGCGCGTTGAACAAACTGTGATCGCTCAAAACCAACATTAAAAGCGATCTAGGAAAGCCCTGATGCGCTGCGCGTTGACACCCAAGTCAGTTTGACCTACCCGCGAGACGGAACGTACGTCAATGATAGACAAATCGGCTTCAGATCGAGACTCTGACTACAAGGTCATCTTTGAAGCCAAACCAAAAAGTCGTATCAGTTGCCTCTACCACTCCTAGCGATTCACTCACATTGATAACGTTGAGTCCCATCTCTTCCAAAACCATACGCGAACGCTCTATAGCCTCTCGCCGTCGACATCGAAACCACTGGTCTCTAAGTGGATAAAAATCTGCGTGAAGCGCCTCCATATCCTCTGCCGTGTGATCAGCATCACCGAACACCAGATCATTCGTCGCGTAAATTCGACGTTTGACCACTTCATGAAACTCAGGTGGATCGATCGGGTTCGTCGTTATGTCATGAATGCGTGGAACCGCAAGCGCTTGTGATAGGTGTGGCGCCATGGCAATGATGGGAATAATTGAGCAAAGCGCTGTCACAGACAAAGCCGCTTTACTAATCGGAATCTTTTTTATGGCGAAAAAAGCAATTAAAACGAACATCGCCAATAAATTCAGGAGGCCGCCAGCCACCGCGAGCGTCACCCCACCTAATGAGGCCCGGTCAGGTCAATCACGCCATACTTGTAGGCAAGAGGACTAAGCAGCAGTATAGGTACCAAACAGATACCGAAGACTAAATTTATTTTCTGCCCGGAATACATTAGTGGCTCCTTTCAACCAACCCGCCTATTCTACACTCTACCGACTGAAACGTATCGATTCTGCCTAGCACAAAACATGGGTTACGGCAGGTACACAGCTGTATTGCGTGCCTACGGTTTCTTTAATGAGGGTCTATCCATGAGTGTTGAACTACGACGAAAACGCTCGAATCCTTTGCTTTCTGTCTCTTTGGCTGATCGCTTTTAAAGTGAGCTTCGCGCACTCAAGCAAGAACACCAATAGCAGGCCGTCCTCTTTGAAACACTTCAATCGGAGACGCCAAACCATCCAAGGAGAGGAGCGGGTCCTGTTCGACCAAAACCAAATCGGCAATCAGGCCGCTCGATAGCCCTGCCGACCGTTCGAAACACCGAGCGCTCAGCAGCGTGCGCGGTGGCGGCCATCAATGTCTCAACGGGCGTGAGCTCTGCGATAGCAGAAAATATCGGCAGCGTCTTCGCAAAGTCAGCATGAAAGACATTAGGTATTCCAGCGTCGGTGGACGCAATGAGTTTACAACCCGCTGATTTCATCTTGCGAAAACGGGATTGAATAGCCTCGAGACCAGGAGGGTTACTCAAATGACGCTTCCAGTTGAGGTTAACAGTCGGCGAAACCCAAATGCCTTTTCTAGCAATCGTCTGAGCAATAGCAGGATCATAGTGCTTACCCCAGCCATTTGGCCCCACCCATGAACAGTGCTCAATGGTAGTCACACCCGCACTAGCGGCATGGCCAATGCCATCAACACCATGACAATGAGCTGCTATTTCGTACCCTAAATCCCTCGCGTGGTTAACGACATGATTCATGATCCGTTGATCAAACTGCGCATCACCTGGACGGCTATTTGGCGTTATGCTGCCCCCGGTCGCCATTATCTTAATCAGGTCTACGCCCTTCGCATGCTGACGATCCAGCACTGCAATGGCCTCCTCTAACGTGCCCGCTTCACCCCCCCAAAAGTGACAGTGCCCGCCGGGACTGGTCAGCGGTTGGCCGGCACAAAGCAGCCTAGTTCCAAGATGTTGACCCGAGGCGATCTCGTCGCGCACTTTGAGTTCAAGCCAAGCGCCACCACCTAAATCCCGGGCCGTCGTCACCCCAGCCTGCAACATATCGCGAGTTCGTTGCCGCATCGCCTCCAACTGCTGGTCCTTGGGTACCCGGCCATGCGCAAATGGATCAGTCACAGAAGGATCCAAACCCAGGTGGACATGGGCATCGATCAACCCGGGGATCGCTACTAATCCCTGGCAGTCCTTAACTTGATCCGAAGCATGCACATCCTCAGACTGGGTAAGCGATAACGTGCCATCATCCAATATCCGGATCGCATCGTGTTGTGTGCTATGTCCCAGTTCCTCCCCCGTCCAAATGCTGAGATTTGTGAGCAACTGTGAAGTTTTCTTTATTACCATTACATCAACCTTTTTCTTGGCTTTGGTTCAGCCTAAAGCTCTTGGTCAGCACGCTAGTATCCCCCGCCTCAGTGCTTTTGATTCAACGCTAGGATTTCCAGCAGTCCGGTCAAGATCAGATCACCCACCATGTGATCAAATATCTTCTCCTGATCAAATAGGTGCACGAACCCCCCAGTACCAATAACCAGCGGTGGATCGTCCGCAAAAACCTGATCGGTAATGCGTTGGACCAACTCACGAATCATCCCCACATTAGACCAATACAGTCCTGACTGAATGCTCTCGATGGTTGTCCTGCCAAAGGCGGTCTGCATCGGTACGATTTCAACCGACGGCAACTGCGCCGTGCGCATCTCAAGGGCCTCCATCGCCAGTCTCACACCAGGCAGGATGTTCCCTCCTAGGAAAGTCTTATCTTTATCCACTGCACAGACTGTTGTTGCTGTGCCAAAGTCAGCAACGATGAGATTCCTCCCAGGGAAAAGCTTGATGGCGCCAACGGCATCAGCAATTCGGTCAGCACCGACCTCTTTAGGATCCTGGTAAGCAATATTGAGCCCCGTTTTAACGCCTGGCCGTAGCATCAACGGATCAATAGAGAAGTATTTTTGCGCGCATGCCCGAAGCGAGTAGTTAAGGTCAGGCACCACACTACAGATGACGATTTCTTGAATTAAGCCTGGGTCAATGTCGTTTTCCCGAAGGACCCCTCGAAAGAAAACACCGAGTTCATCGGAGCTGCTACGAAGTTGAGAAGTTCGGCGGAACTGAGAAATCAGACGATCTCCCGCAAACACGCCCCCGAACACCTGGGTGTTGCCCACATCTAGACACAAAATCATAGCCGCTCTCCAAGCTCGTTTTCGGCAAAACTACTTTTCGAACGAGAGTGTGCATCGCAAAGCATCGTGCAAGTCATTGCGTCTACGCTGGCCATGCTGAAGCACTAATGCGATTTGCCCGTCTGCACTTCCATATTCGGACTTCAGTACCTGTCTCATTCGATCAAGTCTGTTGGCGAAAACCCTATAGGCCACCGAGCCTTGACTATAGTGGGCCATGCTTTGTCGATCAAACGGATGCTTATTCGCAAGCTTAGAGCTAAAATGTTTTGCGCGGCCTATAGCTCAGTTGGTTAGAGCAGTGGACTCATAATCCATTGGTCGAAGGTTCGAGTCCTTCTGGGCCCACCACTTTAGCGAACACCATCGCGCGCAAAGCAATCGCGCTTGATGCTCTCGCGCACTTTCCCAATCGCAACACCAAGAGACGTGCTCACCAGCTCACCGCTTAAAGCCTGCTAGCTGCAGACAATGATCCAGGGACCTTGTGGCTTTCACTCAGTCTCTATCAATCAAAAGCCTCTACGGGTATGGCAATGGACATAACGCTCTCCCCTCTCGAACCGGAGGCCCGGCCAGACCGTACACCGCGAACCCCGAGGCAGTAGCGGTGACCTTCTCCACAACCGCGCCGGAATAGTCTCGAATCACACAATCACCTCTACGACCGTCCTACCGACGGTCTTAACTGGATGCCAAATCCCGAGTGACCAACAGGCACTGATTGAGTGCTCTCGCTATTGATGTTCAACGAGGAAGTGCCATCGCCCGATGGCGGCATGCCCAATGCCTGCATACCGGCCCTTAAACCGGCAACAATGATCGCTACGTGACCGCTGTCTCGACCACCGTTTTGACCTATTTCTACAAGTATTGTCGGCTTGCCTGCCGCAACGCCCTGACGATTCAATGACCGACCGCTATCGATTTGCGCCTGGGTCTTCATCTGATATCGGATCAGTGCAGGGATGCCAAATGCTTTTGCGAAGGCCAGCGCAGAAGGGTAATCACTGGCTAAGGGGCCTCCATATACTCCAATAAAGGGATGAAGCCACTCAGCACCATCTCCACTATGCACATCGACGACAAAATCTGATCTTGCAATGAGTTGCGTCGAAATAATGTGAGCGATGCGCTCGGTCTGCGTGCCACTCGGATCACCGGGAAAAGAGCGATTCAGGTTCTTTCTGTCATAGGGGTTAACGTAAGGAGATCGCGCTTCAAACGCACTCACGTGGCTGGGCCGAGTGACCAGCACTACGCCCGACAATTGCTTCGGATCAATCGCCTCAGCGAACTTCTCAGCTGCAAGGATGGGGGCAAACTCATAGCCATGAACACCCGTTGCGACAAAGAGTGTAGGGCCTGGTTTTGAGCCTCGAATCTCCGTTACCGGAATAAACGTAGCTGGATCACTCCCTGCCGCCACTTCGATGTTGTAATCACGACGGCCCACCTCCGACGATGTCTCAAGGCTGGCGGCTCCTGGCAAAGAAAGGAAGAAACAAGCTGCCACCAATAAACGTTTGGCTATCGACAAATGACGCTTCATCGCTACTCACCTGATCTTGATGGATAACTGGGTGTTTGGTCCAAAAGACCCGGGTCAAAAGGTTCATTAAGGAACAGTTTAGGGTAATAAAAGTGACGCAGCCGCGAATGATAGGCTCTCACCTTCGCTTCATAGGCCAATTGGGCCCTGACGTCGGTATTCGCGAGCAATTGGTAAACACGCTCGAATAATGCTGGTGGAGACAATAATGACAGCGCCCAACCTAGCTGATCACGATGCATCCGCCCCTCAGCGTAGGCCGTCGACAGCGATTCTGCAGCTTGATCCCCCACCTGTTGAAAAGCGAAGTACCACTTCCATTCGAAAGGGCGTTCCACAGCGGTATAACTTGCCCATTCAGGGTGGCGCCTCACGAAAGCATCCATCGTTGCTTCCTTTGGTAAATCCCAGGCATCGTTAACCGCTTCACGCTGCGTCATCTGAATGTCAGCACCAGAGGGAATAGAAACTGAGTTTTCGATGATTGGACGACTGATGGAGGGGAAAACAATTGCGAGCATGACCCACACCCCTAATAGTTGGCCTAACAAAGTTGGCGAATTCTGATCTCGCTTAGACAATTGATAACAAAGAACGGCCCACATCCCGACGTAAATCATCAGCGCCAGTACCGCTAACCAAAGCGTCAATCCCGAAGTTCCGCTCATGATGCCAGCGACTATTAATGGAACCGCAGAGGCCAAAAAGACAGCTATGGAAATGAGCGCCGCTCGCAAAACAAAGGGGGACGACGCATCACCACTACTCGCCACTAACAAAGACAACCTGCGGCTCTCTTGCTCGTGAGATCGCAGGTCATGCAACAGTACAATGAGCAAAAGTGGTACAACCATACTGCCGAAAAACGCAAAATCGAAATTGCCCACTATTGCCAAAACAGGATTGCCTGCATCACGTTCGTAAATTTGTCCCTCTAGCGCCAATGCTCTAACTCGGTGTTTCCAGGGTTCTCGTTCTCGTTGACCCAAAGCTGCAAACGCGAAAGCAGAAGGTTCTTCGTATACAAAGTGAAAACTTGCGTAAGCTAACCCCCCCCAATCACTTTGCTGAGCCCTTACGGCCTCACGCTCTGCACGATCAAGCAGTATCACTTCAGATATCGTTGCTCGCTGCGCATCCACCTCCTGCAAGCCTCCACGGACCGATAGCGCGGCTATTGCAACCGTCACCACAAGCCAGACCAGAAAGAGCCTTCTTCGCGCTAGGTGCCGCGCCTCGCGCGCTGTGTCAGCAAGCAACGTCATGGACTCAACCTTCGGCCGGCGAAACCGATGGCGATCATCAAGATGAGTAACCAAGATAAGAGGATAGAGATCGACGACCATGCACTACCGATTCGCAACTCGTAAGGCATAGGCCGAAATTCAAACCGCTCGAGCACACTCCAATTCTCTGCACCCAATCGCGTTCTTTGTTCGGCCTCAGGGTCAGAACTACGCTGCAGGTCATCCGCCAACGACAGCTTTTGGGCATGAAGACGGTTGAGGCCTTGAACAAACTCAAATCGAGTCTCCTCTGCCTTCCGCAAAAACGCGTGATGATTGGCGATGTCGCTACCCGACAACACTCTAGATGCCTCCATGAGCGGGAGTATGGGCGCAATCCAACCATACTTGAGTAACAGTGCGTTCTGTACGGATTCGGTTTGCATCCGAGCCTCGGCAAATTCATTGAGTAATTCAGTCACTGTGCCTTCGTTATATTCGGAAACAACACCACGAAAATTCATCGGTAGTTCCTCAACCGAATCAACTCCATGCTCTGCGAGCAGTCGCTGCTTTAATGCTTCAAATGCCGGATCGCTTGCATCATGGCCATCGCCAAGCTTTCTAAGATCTGCTTGCATGGTGAGATTCGACTGAATGTACCCGAGAGCACTAGAGCGCTGACTAACTTCAGTTACCGCGAGCGATGGCAAGAGCAACGAGCTGACGAGCCACGCGGCCGTCAAAAGGACCAGTGCGTCGCTCTGCCGGGGTGCAATAGCCGACGCGAGCAATGCGAGCAAAGACCAAATAACGAGGTAACTCGCATAAGTAAGCAACAGCACGCCAACGACCAGCAGACTCTCACCATTCAGTATGGCGACGGCTCCCGTGACCAAGAGTGGCACCAACAAAAGGCCGACGGCCATCAATAGAGCGAGCGCTTTTCCAAGGAGGAGCACTCCGCCAGTGACGCCCTGTGACAGGAGTAGCGTTAACGTTGAAGCGACGCGTTCACGGCTAATGACATTGTGTCCCAGTAAAATAAGAATCAAGGGTGCGAATAGCTGGTAAGCCAAGGCCGGAGTTAAGTGGGAAAAGGCCCCTAACTCGGCAGTGGCGCTAGCATCAGCGAACGCGGCGCTGTTCTGTCGATGCCCTTCAAGGAAAATAGTTTGTCCGGTTAACGCGTCCAAACCGGGATCAAACACCGATAGCGCCGATGGTGTTCGATAGACGTAATGGCCATAGTGGACCATTCGGTGGGGGTGGCGTGCTGGCTGATCATAAAATTGTTCCTCGGCCTCAACTTGGTGATGAGCCCGCTCATGACGCGCTTCCAAGATATTTACAACCGAGCTTATGCACGTCGCAACTAAGATAGCCAAGAACACTGCGGTCGCAGTTTTAACGACACGCGAGCGTCGCCAAAGGCGCCATTCTTCGACAGCAATCGCAGTACTGTTACTCATCACGATCCATAGCCAGTGAAGGCTCGGTGAACCACTTCTGTGTCGATAGCCTGTCCGTTGGTTGACTCAAACTCGGTGGTTACCGTCCCTTCTCTCAGCAAACCTATTCGATTGGCCACCTGGCAAGCCCCGTACACATCATGTGTCACCATGAGAATACCCTTACCGTGATCCGCGAGATCTCTTGCTAACGAATGAAACTCATCGGTAGCTAGTGGATCCAGCCCTGAGGTCGGTTCATACAGCAACAAAATCTCAGAGTTACGAAGTATGGCAAGCGCGATGGCAACCTTTTGCCGCATACCCTTCGAGTACCCCCCAAGCCTCTCATCGCGCTCCATCTCATTGAGCGAGACACGATCGAGAGCGGTCTCACGCGCCGCCGATGTAACGCTCAATCCTGCTAACTCGAGGAAGTAGTCCAGGTTTTCACGCGCTGATAAGTGTTCATACAAGGCAGCAGCCTCAGGGAGATAGGCAATGGCTTGCCGGCTCGCTCGGATGCTGTCACGGACTGGTAGACCCTTTACCCGGCACTCGCCCGAGGTTGGTTGCAAAAAACCAAGGAACGTCAACAGCGTGGTTGATTTACCCGCCCCGTTGCCGCCAAGTAACCCGTAAACTTCGCCCGGCGAAACAGAGAAGGAGCTGCCGCACAGCACCTCCTTCCCTCCTCGTTCCACCACGAGGTTTTCGGCTTGTAGGAGAGGACTAATCACCACTAGAAACCAATCTCAGCGGAAATACGCCAAGTCGTCGGGGCTCCAGGCTGCACCCAAAGTTCTGAGAATGAGTTCACATAAAACTCCTCATCAAAGAGATTGTCGATATCCGCTCGAATCGTCACATTGGCATTCAATTGATAAGCCGCATAAACCCTAGCCGTCGTGTAACCAGGTAATTCGAAATTGGTTCCAAAGTATCCTAATCGATCACCGACGTGGAGCAGCCCTGCACCTAATTGCAGCGGTGAACCCGCGAATTGAAGGTCTCTGGCAACCTGGATATTGGCTGATAACTTTGGAATGTTGAGCAATCTGGCACCTGCACTAATCTGGCGTCCAAAGTTGGGGTCGAAAAAGTCGTTTGTAATCTCAGCATCCACATAGGCAACCGATGCCCATAACGACACATCATTTGCGAATCGACCGGCTACATCCAGTTCAAACCCTTGACTCACTGCTTCACCCGCAGCTGCATAAGTGAAAGCGCTTGGGTCATCAACCACAAGGATATTTTCCTGTTCAACGCGAAATAACGAAATCGTCGCATCAAGAGATCCATCTAACAGCACAAATTTTAAGCCTGCCTCGATGGAGGTCGACTGGTTAGGGTCGAACCCATTCCCCTCTGAGTCAGTCCCCGACAGCGGGCGAAAGTTTTCGCCATAGGCCGCATAGAAGGAAGCATCATCGGCAAATCGATAGACCATCCCCAGCTGAGGACTGAAGCGGGACTCACTCGACGCTGCAGTAGTGTTTGATCGCCGATTGACTAGTCGCTGATCGTAATCATCAAATCTCCCCCCCAAACGAATGTGTAACTCTTCTGATAGCGCAACCTGATCTTGAAAGAAAAAGCCAGTTGATTCCTGCGTCTCTACCCGGTCCGCCTGAGGCGAGGGCTCAGGCAATGCATACTGCCCATAGATTGGATCAAAAACATTGATCGCTTGGAGTTGTTCAAGCGAGGGATCTGATGCGAGCGAGGGGGAACGAATTCTTCGAAAGACTTGGTCGTTTTCAAACTCATCTTGATCGACGCCCAGAATAATTCTGTGCACCGTATCGCCTATCTCAAAGCTCCCCTCTAACTCTCCGCGGAAGACGGTGTAATTTGCGTCATAGTGTCGGTAACGGCGCTGTCGGGTCAGGGTCTCCGAATCTCGGTATAACAGTTGCCTGCTCCCAGAGAGCTCGGGTTCGGTGGACAGCCCCTCTAATTCGGTGTCTCGCCCGTTGTAACCTAAGCGCACACTCCAATCGTCACTCATGCTAAAGCGATACTCTAATTGATGGCCAAGCACATCTGCTTTCATAGGACCGTCCCCGGCTCTCCCAAAAATGTGCTCCTCGAGACGGCGCCCAACCGATCATCCACCGCGACGATCCCTCGATCGAACGGCACCTCCTGATCACTAAACTCCATCTCGTATACAAGCTCGCTCCGATCACTGATTTGCCATGCAATCGAGGGGCTCGCGCCCATTCGACGAGTATCAACCGTATCCCGAAAACTTTCTGCGTCTTCATAAAAACCGACGAGCCGAACCGCTACACTGTTGGACAAAGGCGTTTCATAATCAACATCGGTTCTCACGGAATCAAACCGGGAGGCCGCAATCCGTATGCTGCCAGCTTCATCGAAGGTAGGCCGTTTAGTGACGAGATTAACCGTGCCACCTGGCTCTCCTCGTCCAAACAACGCAGCCCTTGGTCCCTTGAGTACCTCAACTGACTCTATGCCCGAAATGTCCCTCGAGCCTCCGAACCCTCGCCCAGCATTAAACCCGTTGACCAGGTAGTTGCTGGGTAAATTTTCATCACCCACAAATCCCCGAACAGCGAACGAATTCCACAAGCCGCCAAAATTATTCTGGCGGGCAACCGAAGCACTGAGATCCAAGGCTTGGTTCAAGTCTTGCGCGCCCGACTGTCGCAGCAATGCCTCATCAATTTCTAGGTTCATCTGCGGTGTTTCTAATCGCTCAAATTGCCCGCGATAAGCTTGCTTTGTACCGAGCACAAGCACAGTCTCAATCAAATCTGAATCGTTGGCATCCGCTTGCTGCGCGATTGCTGCCTCAGCTGAAACAGCTAAAACAAATATTCCCAATAAACCGAGTGACTTCTTCATCACCAATCTCCAAAAATAAAAAAATAGAACGCCGCTATGACGCTCAAATCGAACGTCAGGGCAATTTGGACTACTAGCAACAAGTGCTAGTTGGTTTCAAAAAGGCGGGGCCCGGGAAGGCGGCTGAATGGACTGCTGACAAATATCTCCCGCGCCGGCATGGGACCTTAACGCGATCGAGCTTGATGCAGTCTGCGCTGAGCGGAAGCAATCGATCGCTGCATCAGCGTCGGATGACGTTCCTATGAGTGAACAGGTAAGCAAACCGTTTGTTCTGATGTAAGCCCTTCATGATCGTGATCATGATTCAGATCAGCAAGCACCGGCCATTGCAGTGCAATAACCAAGCCCACCACTTTCCAAAGTGTGTTAGTGAGCGGCTTATTGCGAAAGACTGCGATCATAGTGATCCTGTGCAGATTGATTTCGTGGTGGTCATCCGAGCTACTGCAGTCATCGTTCTAAAACCGCTGAGTTCTAAAACCGCTAACTCGAACCGGACTTGACCCTATCACTTTGAAATTAACTACGAAAGACTCGAACCCGAATAACTCAATAACTTTGACGTGATCGGCGTCAGTGGAAAGTCATGGAATGCAGTGCGATTCACAAAGGCTTATCATCTGGCTACCGCTTTTCATTCTTCGGAGAACTGATGGAATTTTTCTACGCTGCAGGCGCCTGCTCTCTCGCTTCTCATATCGCACTGGAAGAGGCAGGTCTTGAATTCGAAGCAAAACGCGTTGACCTGTTTAAAGGAGAGCAACAGGAAGCTTCGTTTCTCTCGATGAATCCCAAAGGCCGGATTCCAGTGCTCGTCACAGACCGAGGTATCCTCACAGAGAACATGGCTATCCTCCTTTATGCTGCGATGACCAGCCCAAGTGCGAGGCTTGCGCCGCTTGACGACCCTCTGCTGCTTGCACGCATGCAGTCATTTAACGCTTACCTTGCCACCACAGTGCATGTTGCCCATGCTCATGGCCCCCGAGGGATCCGCTGGGCCGATGCTCCTGCGTCCCTTGAAGACATGAAAAATAAGGTGCCCGAGAACATGAGCGCCGCTTTCCAACTGATTGAAGACGAATACCTCGAAGGACCCTGGGTCATGGGCGAGGAATATTCGGTGGCCGATGCTTATCTCTTTACGCTGACCCGCTGGCTAAAGAGTGATGGGGTTGATCCAGACCAGTTTCAGAAAGTGAAAGACCATCACAATCGAATGCTCGAGCGCCAGGCGGTCCAAACCGTTTTATCTCGTGAGCGCTCAAACGCGTAAGGGGAATAAACGCCTCATGTTAGCCCGAGGCTCAGTGTGTGATGGGCATAGGTCTCTGACCCTATCCAAGTCACCCTATTTTCCATATTGATCTTTACCGAGGCACCCAGCGGCCGCTCGTTAGCGACCAGGACCTTTTCTCTCGTAACCCAAATCTACTATTTCTCCTGTTACCAGCGCTGACCAGCCTATACTTGTGAGAATCCAAAACCCTGACTAGGATGGGCGGTAAATCGACCTCAACGGATTAGTCATATGAATCTCTTTGACAACGACAATCTTCGATGGAAACGCTTCACGGGCAATCACCATTTCAATTACCCCATCGACTTTGAATCAGCGCTCCTCGGCGCGCGGGACGATGGGCACGTTGACTTGCTGTATCGGTGGGCCCCGAATGCTTACTGCCACTTTCACCGACATACGGCGATCACCACATCGCTTGTACTCGAGGGTGAGTTGCACGTGATGGATATTGATCCTGAAACTGGCGACGAGACCCAATCAAAAGTCAGAAAACCTGGGGATTACGCTTGCAAACTTCCTGGTGATATCCACATGGAAAAAGGTGGCCCAGAGGGCGCGTTAGTCCTCTTTAGTCTCTATACAAAGGATGGGTCACTGGCCGAGACCCTAAGCGACGAAGGGCATGTGTTATCCGAATCCACCCTTGATCAAATATTGCGAGGCAAGCAATCGCGCTAGCGGGTGACGGGTAGGAAATAACAGCGATTCAGAGGGGGATTGTTATGGCTGAGACATTTGGCGGCATCATCAATCGTGAAGTTAAAGATTCAACGCCTTGGTGGCCCGAACCCAACCTGCCTGACAAAGACCTGCCGAACATCGTGACCGTGTTACTGGACGACACAGGATTCGCGCATCTCGGATGTTTTGGTTCCCCTATCGACACGCCAAATTTTGACGCCCTCGCCGCAAGGGGGCTGCGATACAACAACTTTCACACAACCGCCCTTTGCTCTCCTTCAAGGGCTTGCTTGCTAACCGGCCGTAATCACCACTCAGTGGGCATGCGTGCGGTATCCAATTTCGATACTGGATTCCCGAACATGAGGGGCAGGATTAGCGCCTCAGCCGCCACAACCGCTGAGCTACTTCAACACCACGGCTGGGCTACCTATTGTGTGGGCAAGTGGCATCTCGCACCCATGCGCGAAGCGTCGGCCGCAGGGCCCTTTACCGACTGGCCGCTCCAGCGAGGATTTGATCGCTTCTACGGCTTTATGCAGGGCGAAACGGATCAGTTTCACCCCGAGCTCTATGCTGACAACCATATGATCCCGCAACCGTCGCGTCCGGAGGACGGCTATCACCTCTCTGAGGATTTGGTTGATCAATCGATTGCAATGATCAGAAATCAGGTATCGCTCGTGCCCGAGCGGCCCTTCTATCTCTATCTTCCTTTTGGCGCGACCCACGCCCCGCATCAAGCGCCAGATGACTATCTTCTGAAATACAAAGGTCGCTTCGATGAAGGGTGGGACGTTTGGCGCGAACGTATTCACGCCAAACAGCTCGAACTCGGCATCATCCCTGAAGGAACCGCGCTCGCGCCAAGAAACCCTGGTGTGCGGCCTTGGACTGAGCTCAGCGAGCGTGAGCAAGCGTTCGCCATCAAGCTTCAGGAGGCTTTTGCCGCGTTTTTAGATCATACCGATGCACAGCTTGGCCGATTGCTCGATGCGTTGGCTGATCTCGGGCTCGACGACAACACCTTGGTTATCGCAACGAGCGACAATGGCGCCTCACAGGAGGGGAATGAGACCGGCGTACTGGATGAATTTAGGCATTTCAACGGGCTTCCTGAGGACATGGAATCTGCGTCAAATCGACTCGAAGACATCGGCACCCGGCGCAGCTTTACCAACTATCCGTGGGGCTGGGCCCAAGTCGGCAACACACCAGCCAAACGCTATAAACAAAACACCCATGGCGGGGGCGTGCGTGATCCGCTCATTATTTCATGGCCAAAAGGCATCGATCCCGCTTGTAACGGTCAGATCAGACAACAGTTCCACCACATCACCGATATTATGCCGACGATCATGGAGATCTGCGGTTACGATCTGCCTCACGCAGTGAAAGGCGTTCCTCAGCAACCCATCGAGGGTGTTTCCATGCGCTACACCTTTGCCAGCGAAGCAGCCAATGCTGAGGCATTGCCGACCCGGAAGCCAGCGCAATATTTTGAGATGTTTGGACACCGGGGTATCTGGTCGGAGGGGTGGAAAGCGGTGACCTATCACCGCGCTCGCAACAATCTGGACGAGGACGTTTGGGAACTCTACCACTTGGACGAAGACTTCTCTGAATGCCATGACCTCGCAGAGTCGCACCCTGAAAAACTCGCTGAGATGATCGAACTGTTCTGGTCTGAAGCGGAAAAATACGGCGTGCTGCCTATCGAGACGAACCAGAACACGGGCTTGTTTGCAGGCAGACCCCAACCTGGAACCCCAAGAGCTAGGGAACATTTCGTTTATTTCCCCCCTCTGGACCGAATTCCAACCGATAGCACGCCGCCGTTCGGCGCTCGCTCTTGGAATCTCGAGGCGCGTCTGCAATGCAAGACCGAGCCTGAAGGTGCATTGCTCGCTGTTGGCACCGTGAATAATGGCTTGTGTATCTACTTCAAGGAGGGGCACCTTGTTTACGACCACAACGCCTTCACTGAGCACACGGTCATTCGGTCAACCGGGCCAGTCCCAACCGGGGATGTGGTGATCTCAGTCAGCCAACAACGCGTCTCCCGCGGACCTGCGCGCGTAACGCTGAAAATTAATGATGAGGTCGTCGGCGAAGGCATGGTGCCGAACGTTCCCGTGATGATTAGTTCTATTGGCATGGACATCGGTAGCAATCCGACTGGGGTGTCTGAAGCGTTTACTGCGCCCTTCCCTTTTAATGGCAAGATCGAAAGAATCGATATTGAGACGACTCGCGCATTGCGCCCAGACGATGAGCTTGCCATCGAGCTAGAGCAAGCGTTACGCACTCAGTGAGCGTAGATGGCACTTAACCGCTAAGACGCTCACGGGTGACGAACCAAACAAACGGCGGACATGAATGTGAGACAAGCACCCATCGATTACATCGAGCGCACCCGCGCTCAGTATGATGCGTTAGGCTTCCCGCCCTACGCGTGGATTAACCAAAAGGATGAGCCCCCTCCTTTCGAGCCGATTTCAAAACCGTTGAGCGAGATGCGAGTCGCGTTGATTGCGTCAGGTGGGATCTACCAACGCGGTCAAATTGCATTTCATCATCGAGACGACACAAGCTTTCGAATCATTGACACGACAGAACCCAGTGAAACGTTACGTACCTCTCATTTCGCCTACGACATGACCGCAGCTCGGCAAAACATCAATGCTGTTTTCCCAGTTGATACCTTGCAGACGCTCGTGGCTAGTAGCGAGGTTGGCCAACTTGCGCGGCGTGCCTACACCTTTATGGGCGGCATTTACTCGGCACGCAAAGTAAGAGATTTGCTTGCCCCAGCGCTGCGTAATGCCTTGCACGATGACGAGGTTGATCTCGCGATCCTTGTGCCTGCCTGACCTGTGTGTCATCAGTCCGTGGGACTGATCGCTAGACACCTTGAAGCCTCTGGGTTGCCCACCTTGTGTTTCTCAGCCGCCCACTCCATTACGAAGGCTGTCAATCCGCCAAGGTCCGTCTTTCTCGACTTTCCTTTGGGCCAAACCTGCGGCAGGCCTGATGACGCTAGTGGGCGGCTAGCGATCATGCGTGCCGCGCTCAGACTCGTCGAAACACTGGGACCTAGCGAGATCGCCACATTACCGTTCAACTACGGTGAGTCAGATGATTGGAAAGATACTGTGATGCGGCCAAAGGCCACGGCAACCGGTGAAGAAGCGGTTGATGACTTTAGGACAGACCGTTTCGAAACCCCTCAGTATCAAGAACGGGCTGATGAGCTAGCAGCAGACTCTAACTGCCCGACGTGTATTTTTGTTGAGTAGCAAGAATTGTAATCAACCCGCACTGCCCTGCCAGGACCAACATCACATCAGCGGCGAAGGCAGCTAGTCACACCACCTGTCGATAGAGGGGGGAGCAACCCCGCTATATCAATTGAGATTCAATGCTACTCGATAATTACTCGAGCCGACTTGCATTGCCGCTTGGCGCCCGGGGAGGCTAAAGGGCAAGGCCGGCCAATAGCGAAACTGAAGGTGTGTAAAAGGCGACAACCAAACGCACGAGACCAAAAGATCGAGCTGCTAATTGCAGAGAAACACGATACGCTCTGCATTGGTTGATACTGGGGACATGGGGTGGGACGAGATTTTTCAAAAGCCTATTTAGTGTGGGTGCTGTTTGTTTTTACCCTGGCCTCGACGCTATCCATCATTGACCGCCAAATCATTAACGTCATGATCGGTCCGATCAAAAGAGACTTGGGCGGCATTTCTGATACTCAAGTGTCGCTGATCATGGGCTTTGCGTTTGCGCTCTTTTACACGCTCATGACATTCCCAGCTGGGCGTCTATCGGACCGGTTCCACCGAATAAAAATCATGTCGGTGGGCATCGCCGCATGGAGCTTTATGACCATGCTCTGCGGACTCGCTAGCCAATATTGGCAGCTATTCCTTGCCCGGATGGGTGTGGGCGTTGGTGAAGCAACCCTTGGGCCGGCCTCCAATTCCGCACTTGCCGATTACTTCTCTCCTGCCCAACTGCCCATCGCCGTCGGCATAGTCGCCGCGGCCCCATTTATTGGGCAGGGTCTCGCCAACATTGCGGGCGGGCCGCTCATCGACTATCTGGAAGCCACGCCCAACTACGTGGTCCCTGTCGTGGGTGAACTGTTCTCGTGGCAAATGGTGCTCATCATCGTCGGAGCACCTGGTCTTTTTGTCGCATTGTTGATGTGGTGGCTTATCGAACCCGAACGCAAAAACAAAGTCCGGAATGACGATCAGTCGGTTCCACTTTCGCAAGTTTGGGCCTTTATTAATGAGCGACGGATGTTCTTCTTCCTCGTTTTCTTAGGCTATCTCTGCCTTGCGACTCAAGGCTGGTCGCTGTTCAGTTGGCTGGTTGAATTCTATGTCCGCAACCACGGGTGGACGAGAACAGAGATAGGCTTGTCTTATGGGACCATCGCCATGGTGGTAGGCATCGCAGGCAGTGTCGCCGGAGGGGTGATCGCCAGTATCTATATCAAGCGCGGCAAAACGGACGCAACTTTGCGAGTGGTTTGGCTGAGCACTCTCATCCTCTTTCCCATGGCCGCTTTTTTAACGTTGACCGAGGACGCCTATCTCGCCCTTTGGATGTTGATCCCAGTTACGTTCTGCATGTCGATGCCGCCTGGGCTCATTATCGCAACCCTCCAAACCATCGCACCCAATGAGCTGCGCGGTCAGATGGTTGCCTTCTATCTCATCGCGGTCAACTTCTTGTCTTACAGTTTTGCTCCTTCACTACCGGCCCTTATGAGCGACTTCGTTTTTGAAAGCGAACTAGCGCTGGGCAAATCGATATCGACGTTAGCCGTCATCAATTACAGCATCGCAGTTGTTTGTCTCGGGCTATCGCTCAAGTACTATCGACGAGCGGTGGATATGACCAAAGCTTGGCAAAACTGAAACCCAAAGAGACGGAGACCCACTATGGCAGACTTTCCTCAATCGCCTGACGCCATCGACGCCACTTGGTTATCGAGTGTCCTCGGGAAACCAGTTTCAGACTTCACTATCGCGCCATTAGGTGAGGGAGTTGGCATCCTGGGGCTGGTCACTCGGGTCACGATGACAACACCGGAAGGAACGGAAACACTCATCGCAAAATTTCAGTCTCCAGTGGAGGGCAATCGAGATATCGCGAACCTTTATTCCATGTACCAGCGCGAGTACATCTTCTACACCGAAATCGCGCCAACTTTGAGTGTGCGAAGTCCAGCCTGCTACTACGCCGCTTATGATGAAAAAACCAGTGCCTTCGTATTGCTCCTTGAAGACTTAACTGGGTACCGGATTGGCGATCAAATTACCGGTTGCTCCGAATCAGAAACGGTAGCGGTCATATCCTCACTCGCCGCGCTGCACGCAGCGACATGGATGACGGAAGACTTTGCACCGATCGAACGTCACAATACCGAGAACCAGATCGCTGGCATGCAAGCCGGTCTTGCAGCAGGTTGGCCGGTCATCGCCGAACAGTTTTCATCGATCATCCCGGAGGGTTTAGACGCCAAAATTGAGTTACTTACTGGACAGATTCCTCAATTACTCGAAGGCATCACCCACGATCCCATTTGCATCAATCATGGAGATTTACGCCTCGACAATATTTTTTTCGGGGATTCGCACGTCGCCCTAGTCGACTTTCAGGCCATTTGCAGATCCGCGCCCGAGCATGACCTTGCATATTTCCTGACCCAAAGCTTGAGTCAATCCTTGCGCAACAAAAGAGATTGGGTGGCTGACTACCACGCGGCACTAACACAGCACGGCATAGACTATCCTCTAGCAACCTGTCGTGCTCGCTTTCAAGCGTGCGCCATGTACTTCTTATGTTATGCCGTTGTTATCGCGAGTGCGCTTGATCTTGCCAATGATCGCGGTCAGCGCTTAGCAGAGACAATCTTGACGAATTGCTTTAGCGCGCTCGTTGATTTAGACGCGCTCTCACTCATCGACTAACCGATTCAATCCATTTTTTAGGAGATCCAGCACCATGAAATTAGAAGGACGAATAGCGGCAGTCACAGGCGGTTCCGCAGGCATTGGGCGCGGCATTGCAGAAGCCTATCTAGCAGAAGGCGCTTCTGTTGCTGTAATGGCTAGAAACGCAGAAAAGGCCGAGAAAATGCTCGCTGAAATCGGCGCAGGCGACCGACTCATTTTTATCCAAGGGGATGCTATGGACCAGGCCAGCGTCGAGGGATTTGTCGACCAAACCGCCGCTCACTTTGGTCGGGTTGATATCCTCATTAACAACGCAGGCGGCGCAGGCGACTTGCAGCCAACCATCAGCCTATCCGATGAATCGTTTGATGAGTGCATGAAATGGAACGTTTACTCTACGTTCTGGGGCACCCGGCGCGCGCTCAAGTACATGACCGAACAATCATGGGGACGAATCATCAACATTTCGTCGATGGAGGGTAAGCACGGTAAACCTGTCCTCACCGCTTACACAACGGCCAAGCACGCAATCAATGGCATGACCAAGTCGGTAGCTCGAGAGGTCGGCACCCAAGGCATCACCGTCAACGCAATATGCCCCGGGCTGGTCATCACAGACATCGTTCGCGATAACGGGCCCAACACGGCAGAAGCAATGGGAATGACCTTTGATGAGATGGTTGACCTGTTCTCAAAGGAAGCCGCAATCGAACGACCTAATACCGTCGAGGAGGTTGCTGCAGTCGCCGTTTTGCTAGCCAGCGATTTGGGTGGCGGCATTACCGGCGCATTAATGAGTGTTGACGGGGGAACCGCTCAGTACTAGCCCTAATGTCAGGCGCTTGTGGGTTTTGGGCGAGCCAACCCCAAGCATCTAAGGACGACTAACTCCGCATTTCGGTAGGCAAAACATATACGTACCAACCAGCCCACCAACCAATAAAAAAGGCCTGATGATTCAATCATCAGGCCTTTTTGTTTGCTTCGCTTGATTCGCTATTTTTGATCACCTAAGCGGCCGTTAGAAGCTAGCGACCGCGATCGCCATCAAGCGGCTAGTCCAAGAAACTCTTCAAATGGTCAGAACGAGTGGGATGACGCAGTTTACGCAGCGCTTTTGCCTCGATTTGCCGAATCCGTTCCCGCGTGACATCAAACTGCTTACCCACCTCTTCAAGCGTGTGATCAGTGTTCATGTCGATGCCGAATCGCATTCTCAATACCTTGGCTTCCCGAGCGGTTAGCCCCGCCAAGATATTACGGGTTGCATCGCGAAGCCCTTCCTCAGTCGCTGTTTCAAGCGGCGCTCCAACAGACGCACCCTCACCAAGGTTGGAGTCAGAGTCTAGGAAATCTCCCAGTGACGAATCTTCATCGTCACCGATCGGCGTTTCCATGGAGATCGGTTCTTTGGCAATTTTCAGTACTCGCCGAACCTTTTCTTCTGGCATCTCCATGCGCTCACCCAACTCCTCTGGTGTAGGTTCACGACCCATTTCCTGCAGCATTTGCCGCGATATCCGAGACAACTTGTTGATGGTTTCGATCATGTGCACGGGGATGCGAATGGTCCTTGCTTGATCGGCAATGGATCGGGTGATCGCCTGACGAATCCACCAAGTGGCATACGTCGAAAATTTGTAGCCTCTGCGGTACTCGAACTTATCCACCGCTTTCATCAAACCAATGTTGCCTTCCTGGATGAGGTCGAGGAATTGCAAGCCTCGATTGGTGTATTTTTTCGCGATCGAAATCACAAGTCTGAGGTTCGCCTCAACCATGTCCTTCTTCGCACGCCTCGCCTTGGCTTCGCCAATGGACATGCGGCGGTTCAAATCCCGAAGTTCCGCTGCCTCTACATCGGCCTCTTCTGAAATTTGTTGAATGCGTTTTTGAATCCGAAGGACCTCGTCTTCCACAGCCTTCAGCTTGGTATGGCCAGCCTTGACCTGCTTTGGCAGCCACTTCAGGTTGGCCTCATTACCCGCGAAGCTCTGCAGAAACGTCTTGCGGTCCATCTTCGACTGGCGTACGCACAGGGTCATGACCTGCCGTTCGAGTTTTCGTATCTCTTGGTGTGGGTCTCTGACAGCCGAAACCACGGAATCGTAATGCTTCGGCACAAACTTGAAGAACTGGAACGCCTGACCCAGCGCTGCGAGCTCTTTTGTGACCTGCGGCGAGCCGCGACCGTGTTTCTTGATCGCCCGGAGTGTCTTGTCATTTTGCTTCTTGAGGGTTGCCATTCGTTCTGCCGCGAGCTCAGCGTCAGGGCCCGTGTCAGGCTGATCATCATCGTCGTCCTTAGTTTCACCAGGGACAACCTGCGCCGCTGGCTCCACATGCTCAGCTGGATCTAGAAACCCAATCAGCAAGTCCTCAAGCTTGCCTTCTTCCTCTTGCGTCGCTGCGTAAGCCTCAAGCGTCCTTCCGACGACCCCGGGCATACCCGCTGCAGCCTCAAGCACATCACGAATCCCTTCTTCGATGCGCTTGGCAATTTCTATTTCACCTTCACGGGTGAGCAGGTCAACCGTGCCCATCTCACGCATGTACATGCGGACGGGGTCAGTCGTTCGACCCGTTTCATTTTCTACTGCGACCAGCACGGCCGCTGCTTCCTCGGCGGCCAACTCATCAGTCGAGTCGCCTTCTGCCATTAAGTCATCGGATTCAGGCGCACTTTCCTGAACCAGAATACCCATATCGTTAATCATGCTGATGATGTCTTCGATCTGCTCTGGATCAGAAATGTCATCAGGCAGGTGATCGTTAACCTCTGCGTAGGTGAGGTAACCCTGCTCGCGTCCAAGCGCGATGAGCTTTTTCAATCGAGATTGTTGTTGTGCGAGTCCGCTTGCCATAACTCCCCTCTAGCTATGAAGAATCCCCCCCGGGATCGGACCCAAAGTATAGGAGTGAACCTGTATTTTTCCTAGCAAAATGCTCAGTTTGAGAAGAGAAATGGCCTGGATTCACCAGCCTAATGCGGGTTCATTCATTGCTCTTTTCCTGCGCGTAATAATCACGCAAGGCTTGGCGTTCACCGTCACTCATTAAAGAGGGCGACTTATGAACAAGCGCCGACATCGCCACTTGGCTTCGGCGGCGTTCGGCTCGAGCGGCCCGATGATGCAATCGACTAACCAACTCTGACTTGAGATAAGAAACATCGAGCACTGGCTTGTAGTCAAAGGCGCCCTTCAAGCGAGTGACAATCGGAGACCCCGAAAAGCGTTGGATTAACTGGCCGGGCGTTTTAAGGCCCTCTGCCCTGATCGTTTTACATACCAACTTGAGCACCTGATCTGGCCCATCATCCTCTAGGGCCTCAATAACCGAGGGCGGCAGATCTTCTGCCAACTCAGGATGCATCACAAGGAGCGCGAGGTCGGTATCGATCGAGCCCTCCATTGGTGGCTGGTCGCTCGCGTCCACCCCCTCGCCAGTCCCTTCCATGAAAGATGTAACTGGTCCTTGGTCCATAGCTGCCTTGGGCAACTTGTTGATTGAGCGCTCTCCGCCATCTGATCGAGTCGTTGCTGCGTAACCCCAGTGCGTTGCCCAACTTCGTCAATCATGAGCTGACGGAAGGCCCCTTCCGGCATCGTGCTGATCCACCTAACCGCTTCTTTTGCCAGCGCAGCCTTGCCAGATATGCTGCTGAGATCGTGTCCAGCGTCTGCCAGATCCGAGGATAACTTCTGGAATAGCCACGCCGACACATCCAGTCCAGACTCGACCCGTTTGAGGAACCCTTCTTTGCCCTCCCGCCTGATCACCGAGTCAGGGTCATCCCCCTCTGGCAGAAACATGAACGTTGCCTTCCGGCCATCTTCTAAATGTGGCAGAACCAACATTAATGCTTTCCCAGCTGCAGATTGCCCGGCACGATCACCATCAAAACAGAAGACCAAATCAGATACCTGCCTGAAGAGCCGGCTAAGGTGGTCATCAGTGGTCGCGGTTCCGAGCGTCGCAACCGCAAAAGTGACGCCAAACTGAGCCAGAGCCACGACATCCATATACCCTTCGACAACAATCACTCGAGACAGGCGCGACGTCATCCGTCTTGCTTCGAAAAGACCGTAAAGCTCTCTGCCTTTGTGGAACACCATGGTCTCTGGTGAATTCAGATATTTAGGCTTCGCATCACCAATCACCCGACCGCCGAAAGCGATCGTTCGTCCTCTCAGATCACGAATAGGAAACATAATCCGGTCGCGAAAACGGTCATACGTACCCGATTGATCGTCCTTGGAAATCACTAATCCCGCATCGCTCAGTATCGAGCGTGTATCCTCACCTGTCGGCAAATGGTTCCATCCTGGCGGCGCGAACCCGAGCTCATATCGAGCCGCTATTTCCCCTGTGAGGCCTCGACCCTTGAGATAGTCAACCGCTCGCGCTCTATCGGGATGGTGACGGAGTTGCTGTTTGTAGAAATTTTTCGCTTCCTCTAACTGCGCTAGGACCTGCAATCGACGCTGCTTGCGACCATCATCTTCATCATTTCGAGTAGAGGGCACTTCAAGTCCCAAACGATGGGCCAGCCGTTCTACCGCCTCTGGAAAACTCAATCGCTCGTACTCCATCAAGAACTTGAGCGCAGACCCAGAGGCCTGGCATCCGAAGCAGTAATAAAATTGCTTGTCTTGGCTGACCGAAAAGCTGGGGGATTTTTCTTGGTGAAACGGACAGAGTCCTGAGTAATTCTGCCCGCTTTTTTTGAGCACGACGTGGGGCTCGATCACATCGACGATGTCGGTGCGAGCGAGTAGATCGTCAATAAAGGCAGGCGGAATCATGAAAGGCGGCGAACCTCAGTCGGCCTGATAGCATCGCATTGTCGATATGGTTGAGCAACCGCTAGCTCGATAGCTTGCCCTTTACGAGACCACCGACCATGCCCATATCGGCGCGTCCAGCCAGTCGCTCTTTAAGGGCGCCCATGACCTGACCCATCTTGGAAATATGATCGGCACCGAGTTCATTGATGACGTCATTAACCATGGCACCAATTTCCTCTGGCGATAGCGGTTCAGGAAGATACTCTGAGATGAGCGACATCTCGAACGACTCTTGATCTGCCAGTTCATCTCGTCCGGCCTTTTGATACTGCTCAAAGGCATCCCTGCGTTGCTTCAACATCTTCTCCAGGATGGACATCACTATTGCGTCGTCGGCATCCTTTCGATCATCGACTTCGCGTCGCTTAATCTCAGCAGTGATCAGTCGCAGTGCGCCTACTTTTCGTTTATCTCGCGCCTTCATTGCGGTCTTCACATCCGCCAACAATTGTTCTTTGATCATATCTGCCTCTGCGCTGTTAACCATCCAATCGGAGTTGACTGAACTAGACTATTACTTGATTTGTTTGAGGGCGTTTTGCGCTGTGCTCGCCAAACCTTTTGATCCAAGGGTTTTGTCCTCAGCAGGCCTCTCAAAACCCATTAACCTCGATCTGAACCCTAGGGCACAGAGTAGCGCACAAAAATAGAACTACGGATTGAAATGAGGTGTGCGACTGAGACGCCTCTATCGAAGGGCGCCTCAAGTGGTTTACCCAATGGACTGACGACCTGGTGAGGTTGTCAGTTGGATTAGGGGGCTCATTGCCCCTAGTAGAGACGCTCGAGCTTCTTACTCTCGCGCTGAAGCTTTTTGGCGTAGCGCTTCACTGCGGCAGCTGCTTTTCGCTTGCGGATTGCTGTGGGCTTCTCGTAAAACTCACGCTTTCTGACCTCCGCAAGGATGCCCGCTTTTTCGCAAGACCGCTTGAATCGACGCAAGGCAACATCGAAAGGCTCGTTCTCTTTCACTCTAACGTTTGGCATGGTTTATCGCTAAATTTTTTGAGGGCGCGATTCTATCCACAAAGTGCGCAAAAATCAAAGCAGTCGACATGTTCTACCCTGGTGTCTTGCCAAGGCAGAAGACCGCCATTAACAGTCGAAAATAGCGTCATAATTGGCAGTCGAGATAGCACTAACATTCGTGCTCGAAAAACGGCGCAGCGCTCTGCCTTCAGAGACCAGCGAGGCACGTTCTCTGGCATTGTACTACCGAGATGAGCAGCCGGTGAGAGGCCTGCGCCTCACGGCGGAAGGAGTAATCCTCTGACGCATGGTAATATCCTGACTTGAACAGCCTTGGCTCAGCTCAGTTTTTCATCAGTATTTCCAAAACAGCATGCGCATTCTCGGTATTGAAACTTCCTGTGATGAAACCGGCATCGCCATCTACGATGACGAAGCCGGACTACTCGGTCATCAACTACACAGCCAGATCGATATTCACAAAGCCTACGGCGGCGTCGTCCCTGAACTTGCTTCTCGAGATCACATCAGGCGCTGCTTGCCAATGATTCACGATTTATTGGAGGCCACGCGCACCACCCCCTCGCAGCTAGATGCCATTGCCTTTACTGAGGGACCAGGGCTCATTGGGGCCCTACTTGTGGGTGCCAGCATTGCGCGATCACTCGGTTACGCGTGGGGCATACCTAGCATTGGTATCCATCATATGGAGGGTCACCTACTCGCAGCCGAGCTCACCGAGTCACCCCCCCCTTATCCCATGGTCGCGTTACTGGTGTCCGGTGGTCACACCCAACTGATGGCCAGTGAGAAACCTGGGGACTACCAACTGCTTGGCGAATCTGTGGATGACGCGGCGGGAGAGGCGTTTGACAAAGCTGCCAAAATGCTTGGCCTCGGGTACCCGGGAGGCCCAGAAATTGCGCGATTAGCTGAGAGCGGTCGCTCCGATCGGTTCTCTTTCCCTAGACCAATGACCAAAAAGCCTGGCCTGGACTTTTCTTTCAGCGGACTAAAAACACATACCCGACTCACCATCGAATCTCTGGGCACCATGACTGATCAAGATAAAGCAGACATTGCCCGTGCGTTCCAAGACGCGGTTGTAGAAACGATCGTCATCAAGTGTGAGCGCGCCATATTGGAGACTGGGCATGCCGATCTCGTTATGGCAGGTGGCGTTAGCGCGAACCTTGAACTTAGGCGAGCACTCAAAGTTTTTGGTGAACAACACCACGTGAATATCCATTATCCGGACTTAAAATTTTGCACCGACAACGGCGCGATGATCGCAGTCGCAGGACTCATGCGGCAAAAAGAGTGGTCTCGCGACCAATGGCGGATTGATGCGAGAGCCAGATGGCCGATGACCGACCTTTCACCCATCGAAGATGCGGAGGCGACCTAACCCATGCGAATCGAGATCGAGCGCTTACGGGTCGACGCCGTTATTGGTGCCTACGAGGAAGAACGACTCATAGAGCAGACGCTCTGGCTCGACATTACGCTCGATTATGAGGCGGAACTTGCTACAGCGTCGGACACCTTTGAGCATGCAGTGGATTACGATGCGCTGACCAGACGATTAAGCGCCTATGTCAAAGAATCCAAGTTTGTCCTCATCGAGACTGCCGCTAAACGTTGCTGCGACTTTCTCTTCGAGTCATTTCCAATTCGGTCAGTGACGGTAGTAGTGAGCAAGCCCAGCGCGCTCGAGAGAGCCGAAACCGTGAGGGCGATTGCCCAAAAACCTGATCAATAATTCTCTAGGAAGACCGCAACACCACAATTTAGACCGGGTTTCAGTCCGGGTATCAACCAAGACCGCCACCCCAAACCCCAAAGACAATGGCCCCACGCTGACGCGCACACCCTTTTGATGGGGCTCTTATCTGGAGGCCTCCTCTAAAGGAGCCTTATATCGAAAAACCTTTTATCTAGAAGGCTACTATCTACAAGCCTATTATTTAGAAGCCTATAACGGAGCGCGACCACCTCTATGCCCAGTCTTTTCCGGACCGGTTTACGCGCACCGACCGCTTTGGGCGCTTCCACAGTGGGCTGGGACGCGTTCAGACCCAACGACTCGCGACAATGGAGTGCTTCCCGTTAAGCACTGACCGCTAAGATCACCTCCGTATTTCCCGGTGCTCTCGCACCAAGTAGAGCGCTAATTCATTGAGCGCTCGCACGGTCTGCATCGTACATTTCCCAGTTACTTCAATATTGAACCAACACTGCCGGATTGTAGTTTGCGTCATTGCCCCTCTATAATCCTCGCCCGCTTCTTTTTTTTTAGATATGAGTCAAGAACTTAAAGCAGCCCACGAGACGCAACTGCGGCAGATGCCGCCATTTGTGTCGATGACCGATGACCGTCTAGGCGCAGTCCTTGAGGATGGGCAATTTCTGCATATCTCAGAGGGGCACCTACTCTTTAAGCGCTCCACTGACAACACCAAGTCGCATTTTCTACTGAGCGGTCAATTGAACTTGGTCAATGACGCGTTCGAAAACACTCCGTTTACGCCAGAGACCGGCATGAAACGAGGCATGGTGGACGAGAGTGAAACCCACAGCGTCTCAGCCGTGGCAGCGTGTGAATGTATTATCTTTGAGATTGACCGAGCCAAGCTGGAGCCACCGAAACCAACGGGACAGGGGTCCTGGATGGAAAATCTGCTGTCCACGCCGCTCTTCGAATTCGTGCCTCCAAACAATATCCAATCCTTGTTCAAACGGTTTGAACCAGTTGCTATTGGCGCCAACCAAACCATCATCACCCAAGGTGATGCTGGCGACTACTTTTACGTCATCAAAACAGGCCGAGTGGCCATTGACCAAACAACTGCAGGAGAAACGAAGCGGGTTGCTGAGATGAGCGCTGGATCGAGCTTTGGTCAGGATGCGTTGATTAGTGACGCACCGCGCAACGCAACCGTTACGACGCTCGAGAGCTGCGAGCTCATGCGGTTATCTGAGAGTGATTTCTCGGAGCTCCTGATGTCTCCCGTTATCGAGTACGTCACACTCCAAGAGGTAGACGCAGTGAAGTCGATGCACACAAAACCACCCATTTTCATCGATGTGCGCTCGAATTTAGAGGTCCAGCCGCTAGAGATATCCGATCCTGTCAAGCGAATTCCATTACCGCTGCTACGCGATGAAATGCGCGGCTTTGATGTAGACCCTATCTATCTGGTTATTGGTCCCCAGCG
The DNA here is from genome assembly GCA_038131595.1 of Gammaproteobacteria bacterium. Classification (GTDB taxonomy): domain Bacteria; phylum Pseudomonadota; class Gammaproteobacteria; order Pseudomonadales; family Azotimanducaceae; genus UBA9926. The sequence continues at coordinate 1,656,018 of JAYPPR010000008.1, read as the reverse complement.
ACCAAAAATTGCTGAAGTCGCCGCTTACCTTTTGAACGAAGCAGGATTTTCCGCTTACGTTGTCAGCCTACCGGAATAATGACGCATGCGCCGACTATCTAACCTCGACCGAATCACGAGCCAGTTTGACGCAGCGCTTCGAACCGCGGTTGGCGCGGGAAAAAGGAAGCCAGGCTTTCAGCACCATCACGAAGAAGCTGATCTGACCGACAACGCGCGCGCTCGATCCGGCGAACTGATGCGAATCAATCACTGCGGCGAAGTCTGTGCCCAAGCGCTTTACCATGGGCAAGCGCTCACGGCGAAAGACGATAAAACTAAACAGCATCTCTTAGCGGCGGCTGATGAGGAAGCAGAACACCTCGGTTGGTGCGAAGCAAGGCTCACCGAGCTCAATGAGCGCACGAGCCATCTCAATCCTTTATGGTACGCCAGCTCATTTTCAATCGGCGCGCTGACTGGACTCATGGGCAATCGCGTAAATCTCGGGTTTGTCGCGGCTACCGAGGAAGAGGTTTGTAAACACATCGACCGCCATCTATCCGAGGTAGATGAGGAAGACCTCCGAACCCGCGAGATCCTGCTCGCCATGCGCGATGACGAGCTTAGACATCAGTCCGATGCGATCGATCACGGAGGCGCCACTTTCCCTGCATGGTTAAAGCGACTCATGACGCTGTCGTCAAAGGCGATGACAACCTCGACCCGATATATCTAACCTTCAGCCGCAGCGATCGGCGGGTGATAGATCACTTGCACTTTAATGCCTGACGGATCTAGGCAATAAAAGCTTCTGGCGCCATCCCGATGTGTTCTGGGTTTCGTTAGAAGCCTCACGTTTTGCTGCGCGAGGAAGGTATACCACTCGTCCACTTGTGAGGGTTCGGCGATAAAAAACCCTATATGGTCCAGCTGACCACTGGAGCCATCGCCTGACACTCGGTGCAACGCAAGGTTATCGTTACCGCTCGTCAGATAAACATTGTCGTCATCGGGCCGCCACTCAACGGTCATACCGAGCAAATCCACGTAAAAAGCCTCCGATGCCTCAAGGTCAGTGACAAACAGCGCGACATGTCGCATCCCCCGCGTGGGGGGCGGTCGATGACTCATTGGCCTGCCTCCAATATTTCAAAACTATGTGACACCTTGACTCCTCCTGCCTCCAGCATCATTGAAGCAGAACAATATTTTTCCGCGGACAAAGATATTGCGCGCGCCACCCGCGCCTCGCTAAGGCCCTCGCCTTCAACAAAAAATTTCATGTGAATACGGGTGAACACCTGAGGCACTTCCTCGCGCCGTTCGGCTTCGAGCTCCACCCAACAGGCATTGACTGTCTGTTTCGCTTTGCGAAGGATTTCCACCACATCAAAACTGGTACATCCGCCGACACCCAACAAAATCAATTCCATCGGCCTGAACCCAGCGTCCTGTCCGCCAGATGATTCAGGGCCATCCATAGTGACGTGATGGCCCCGTCCTGATTCTCCCGAAAACTGAACGGCTCCTTGCCAGCGAACCAGCCCTTTCAACACTTGGCCCATGATGTGGATATCCCCTTTTGCTGTCATTTAGGCGCCGCAACCCCCGCCTTATCGTCAACCCGCGAGAACCTGGCGCTGGCGCCGTGCCAGCCAATTCTAACGCTCAAGCAGTGAAGGCAGTTAGTCAATGACCGTGCAAGCTCACAATGAACTGCTCGAGCATCACCAACGAGTCACGATTGCAGGGGGAGCTTCACTACGGCCAACCTGCGCCATTGATTGCGCCGTCTCGACACAGCGCATTACTGATATTAACGACTCGCGGAGCCGAGCGGATTCATCACAGCTTGACGTTTAACTCTGATTACTAGAGTTGACGAGCCTTTTCGGACCAGGCTTTGTCTCTAGTGACCTATTCAAACAGCGCCGACAACGCAGCACCGGGGGACGGCTCTCGCATGAACGCTTCCCCTACCAAAAAGGTGTGAATCCCAGCAGCACGCATCTCAGCAACATCTGATTGGGCGCTAATGCCACTTTCAGTCACTACCAGCGTATCCGAGGGAATCTGTTCTAGCAGCCGGTGGGTTGTGCCCAGGTCTACGGAAAAGTCATGTAAATTGCGATTGTTAATCCCAAGCATCATGGGCGAAAGCGCAAGCGCTGCCTCGCACTCTGCTTGATTATGAACTTCTATCAACACATCCAAGCCAAGATCGACAGCTTGCGAGTAAAGCGCGCTCATCGCTGTTTGAGACAGAATCGCGGCGATTAAGAGCACACAATCCGCGCCCAAAACAAAGGACTCATCCACCTGGTAAGCATCGATCACGAAATCTTTGCGAAGAACAGGCAGGCTCGTTGCGGCGCGCGCTGCCCGCAGGTAATCGTCGCTCCCTTGAAAGTAGCTTTCATCAGTTAAGCACGACAGACAGGCCGCCCCATGCCTTTCATAATCTTTAGCAATTTCAACAACATCAAAATTCGGTCGAATCACTCCTTTGGACGGTGACGCTTTTTTGATTTCTGCGATAACAGCAGACTTACCGCATTCCACCGAATCAACCAGGGCGCGCTTAAAACCCCTCGGTGCGTCAAGCCGATCGCCGACATCAATAATGGGCCTTGCGCTTTTCCTCTGTTCGACCTCATCGATTTTGGTCGCAACAATTTTTTCGAGCACGCTGGGAATTTTCATTGGGCAGACTCTTGACTGAAAGCGACCAGTGCCTCGAGTTTTTCCAGCGCGCGCCCCGAACGCATTTCATCGCGCGCTTGATCAACCCCCTCTTGCAGCGACTGTGCTGCATCAGCGACATACAAAGCTGCTCCTGCATTGAGCGCAATCATTTTTTCCGCTGCATCATGCTTTCCTGAAAATGCTCCCTTAATCATCTCGAGGCTCTCTGTGGCATCAGCCACTTTCAGCGCATCAAGGGATGGCAATGCGCAATCCAGCGAGCCAGGCTCTATTTGAAACGCTCGAACCGCTCCAGCGTCCCACTCCGCCACATCGGTCACGGCAACAGGACTGATTTCATCCAACCCATCACGAGAGTGAACCACCATGGCTCGCGTCGCACCCAGCCGACCAAGGACCTCCGCCATAGGTGTCAACCAATGACTGTCAAAAACGCCTAGTACCTGACGTTTGGCCCCGGCGGGGTTAGTCAATGGGCCTAAGAGATTAAAGATCGTTCGGAACTTAAGCTCGCGGCGGGGCCCGATGGCGTGCTTCATTGCACTATGGTGATTCACCGCGAACAAAAACCCGACACCCACCTCCTCGATAGAGGCCGCGACGGCTTCTGGCGACATATCGAGTCGCAATCCTGCCGCCTCTAAAACATCTGCGCTCCCGCTCACGCCGGATGCCGCTCGATTGCCGTGTTTGGCGACTCTTAATCCAGCAGAGGCAATCACGATTGCACTCGCGGTTGATACGTTAAATTTGCTGACCCCACTACCGCCTGTTCCACAAGTGTCAATCATCTCGTCATGAGACACCGGCACTTTCGAGGAAAGATCGCGCATCACTCTGGCAGCAGCCGTTATTTCTTCCACGGTTTCGCCTTTGATCCGGAGCGCTGTAAGCGCACTGCCAATTTGGGCCGGTGTCGCTTCGCCGGTCATGATCGATTGCATCAGCGCCGTCATCTCATCGCTATCAAGATCAACACCGGCAGCAAGCTTGGCTAACGTTTCACTCATTTCCATGATTACAGACTCCTGGCCAAAAAATTCTTAAGCAACGCATGGCCATGTTCGCTGAGTATCGACTCTGGGTGGAATTGGACGCCTTCAACGAAAAGTGACCGGTGTCGCACACCCATAATGGCTTCTAACTCTCCCGATTCATCTTCTGTCCACGCAGTCACTTCCAGACTCTCTGGCAGAGTACTCGGGTCAATCACCAAGGAATGATAGCGGGTCGCTTGGTAAGGGGACGGCAGGCCTTCGAACACCCCGACCCCACTGTGGTGGATCGCAGATAGTTTCCCGTGCATCACTTTGGGCGCTCTAATGATGTGGCCGCCAAACGCTTGACCGATGCTTTGGTGGCCGAGGCAAATGCCTAATATTGGTATGCTGCCCGCTAGCCGCTCGATGACTTCAAGCGAGATCCCTGCCTCATTGGGTGTACAAGGGCCAGGGGAAATAACAATTTTTTCAGGGGCTGCTTCAATAATTGCATCGACCGATATTTCATCATTGCGCCAAACCGCGACATCCTCGCCCAACTCCATTAAATATTGCACCACGTTGAAGGTGAACGAGTCGTAGTTATCGATCATGAGCAACATGGGCTAAGGCTCTAACTCTGATTCGCTCGGGCTGCCCACTGATGATGCAGTCGAACCTGAAGCGCTTTGATTTTCACGGGGATTCTCAGGCGTCGCAACGAATTGAAGACCCGATTCCGCGATTGCCGCGGCTCGCATGATGGACCGGGCTTTGTTCAGAGTCTCCATCCACTCTAGCTCTGGAACCGAATCAGCGACAATGCCTGCTCCCGCTTGGACATTCAGCCAACCGTCTTTAACGATCGCCGTTCGGATCGCTATCGCCGTATCCATGGAACCCTGCCAAGACAGATACCCTACTGCACCACCAAAAATACCGCGTTTCTCCGGCTCAAACTCATCGATAATCTCTAAAGCTCGCACTTTGGGTGCACCGCTTAAGGTGCCAACCGGCAAAGTCGCCTTGAGCACATCTACCGCGGTAAGACCCGACTTTAATCGGCCCGTAACGTGCGATGCGATGTGCATCACATGGGCATAGCGCTCAATGGTCATCATGTCCGAAACGGTCACCGACCCAGCCTCGGCGATCCGGCCCACATCGTTTCGCCCCAAATCAATCAGCATGAGGTGCTCAGCAATTTCCTTGGGGTCGCTGCGGAGTTCAGCCTCCATCTCCTCGTCTTCTTCGCGAGTCCGGCCTCGCCTCCGGGTACCAGCGAGCGGGCGAACGGTGACTTCACCGTCTTCAAGTCTCGCCAGGATCTCTGGTGATGAGGACACAATGGCAAAGTCATCCAGATCCATGAAATACATATAAGGCGAGGGATTAAGCGCGCGCAGCGCGCGGTACAACGTGAGCGGATGAGCCTCCATTCGGCATCGAAGACGCTGCGACAAAATCACTTGCATCGTATCGCCAGCGGCAACGTACTCCTTAATAGCCTCAACATCATCCAGAAACTGTGCCTGACCATAAGAAGACTGAAAGTCACTCTCGTGGATGGCAGGTGAGACACTGGGCTCAACCAGATGCTTGGGCAGAGGACCAAGCATCGCGCCCTGCATTGCATCGAGCCTTAATTCCGCCTGAAGGAATTGATCATCTGACAAATCACTAACATGCGTGATCAATTGCACCTTGCCTTTAACGTTATCGAAGACAATGACGTCCTCTGAGAGCATCAGCAAAATGTCCGGAGTATTGATCGTCTCAGGCGGTGTACTGTTTGCCAGGCGTGGCTCCACGTACCGAACGGTGTCGTACCCAAAGTAGCCCACGAGACCACCCGTAAATTGAGGATAGCCCTCGATGATGGGGTAGCTGTACTTCGCTTGTGTGTCAGATACAAACTGGAACGGATCGATGAGTTCGCGCGACTCAATGGTTTCACCAGCCTCTTCAATATTGAGCGTTTGTCCTTGAATCTTGTAGACCCGCCTTGCGGGCAAGCCAATCATCGAATACCGCGACCATTTCTCACCGCCTTGATTCGCACTTTCAAGTAGATAGCTGTAAGGGCCACTAGCAACCTTTGCATAACAGGACAGCGGCGTTTCAAAGTCGGCTACGACCTCTCTCACCACCGGGAAATGCTGGACACCTTGCTTCGCCAGAGCGTTGAGGGTGTTGCGCTGCTCATCGATTGGGATATTCATGCCTGAGGCAGCTCGTTCTCTAGTTCATGGCCTGACGCATCGCGCTAATGACAGCGCCGTAATCCTCGGCTCCGAATATGGCGGTGCCAGCAACAAAGGTATCTGCACCGGCGGCTTTGATAGCACCGATGTTATCGATTTTCACGCCGCCATCGACCTCAAGCCGGATCGCAGGATTAACGACATCGATGCGCTGCCTAATCGCCTCGATCTTCTGGTAGGTCATCGGTAAAAAAGTTTGACCACCAAAGCCTGGATTGATCGACATGACAAGCACCATATCCAAGCCTTCGAGGGTGTAGTCGAGCACGCTAAGTGGTGTTGCAGGATTTAACACCAGTCCGCACTTGGCCCCTGAAGATTTGATCAAGGAAAGCGAACGATCGACATGGTCCGACGCCTCTGGGTGGAAAGTGATCATATCCGCACCCGCTTCAACAAAGTCGCCAATCAACCGATCAACGGGGTTAACCATGAGATGGACATCCATCATCGACTTAATCCCGAACTTTCTGAGCGCGCTTAGCACCATCGGTCCAACCGTCAAGTTGGGCACATAGTGATTGTCCATGACATCGAAATGAATGATGTCCGCTCCAGCCTCAAGCACCGAGGCTACTTCATCACCCAATCGCGCAAAGTCTGCCGCCAAAATGGATGGCGCAATCCAAGGATCGTTCATTCTAGGATCTCAATGTGGTTGAGTGAGCAGCAAGCTGCCACCGCACTGCTCGTTGGAAGGCCAATGTTAACGAATCAATCGAACGAGGGACACCTTCCCGCACGAATATCTGCTTCAGCCTGCGATAAACGGGCGGGCGTTCCCACATCGGACCAATAGCCGTCCCATCTCTGGCCAGTCAACCGGTTTTGATGAAGAAGCGGGAATAACACATCGCGAAGGGGAAAGACCGTCTCCCTCGATTCATGGAAGGGTTCCGCTCGGAAGACGCCGATCCCGCTATAAGTCAACCGCTGCTCGCTGAGCGCCAACCGATTGCCAACCAACGAAAAGTCGCCTTGCGGGTGGTGGTCAGGATTGCCCACTAACATGAGATGTCCGTCGGCATCGTCAGCAAGCCCATCTCTGAAGGCGCCATAATCCATATTGGTTAGGACATCGCTGCTGATTAAAAGGAAAGGATCCTCGCCAAGGAGCGGCAGCGCAAACTTGATCCCGCCGCCTGTTTCCAGCCGCTCATTCTCCTCTGAGTATCGAATGTTGAGCGCATAAGCTGAGCCGTCACCGAGCTTATTTTTAATTTGGTCTGCCAAATACCAGACGTTAATCACCACGTCCTCGAACCCAGCAACCTGTAGGGCCTTGAGGTGCCGCTCAATCAAGGTGGTGTCACCAATCGGCAGCAGTGGCTTGGGACAGTCGAGAGACCGCTCGCCCATCCGCTGCCCTAACCCTGCTGCGAGCAACATTGCTTTCATGCGTTCACCTTTTCCATGGCCGGTTTGACCTCGGAGGCGAGGCGCCGCGTCAGTGCTTCAAGCGCTGAATACTGACTGCTCACATGAATGAGATGGTCGAGCACCCGAGGAATATCTCTCAGATAGGATGGTTTGTTGTCCCGTATCGCTAATCGGGCAAAGATGCCTGCGCACTTGAGATGCCGCTGCACGCCCATCCAATCGAACCACTGTCGCCAGCACCCACGGTTAAAGGTATCACCAGACGCTCGCTCAAACTGATCAATCAACCGGTCAAGCTGAAGGTCGACAAAGTCGGCTTCATACTGAAAGTAACAATCCCTCAGCAACGAGACCCAGTCGTAGGTGACAGGGCCGATTACGCCGTCTTGAAAATCTAATATGCCGAGCTCACCGTCATCCAGCATCATTAAATTTCTTGAGTGGAAATCTCGGTGGACGAACATCTGGGGTTGCTCAATTGCGGAATCCAGCAGTGAATCGTTTAAACAAGACCACTCGTCCCAAAAATCCGCGCTGAGCGACAATCCCAGGTACTGGGTTAAGAACCACTCGGGATACAGCGACGTTTCATCAATGAGCAGTTTGCGGGAGTAGATAGGCAACGCTTTTGTATCTACCCTTTGAAATCGCGCTAAAGCGCGCGCAGCACGATCAAACGCATCGTCTCGGTCTTTGTTCGATGCCCTAATCGCCTCGGCGAATTGACGATTGCCAAAATCCTCCATCGCTACAAATCCAAGCGTCTGATCGGCGCCGAAGATCTTTGGGCTCCTGGACCCCGATTCGAGCAATCGGTTGCCAATATCGAGAAACGGAGCGATGGGCTCCTTATCAGGTGGCGCATCCATTAAGACAATGACTGCCGCATCTGTCCTCAGCCGAAAGTACCGGCGAAAACTTGCATCATCTGACACCGTTTCGAGCGAAGCCCTATCCTGGTCATGGCTCACGGTTTCCGTTAGTGAGTTGGCCCACTCCGCCAATCGGACTTGGCGAAGGTCACTTCCTGCATCAGGTGGACTATGAATATTGCTCATCGGATCAATACTAACCCTGCCAGTGTCTCACGAACCTTTCGTCACCCAGCCAGTTAGCAATCTGGATTCCAAAGATGAATAATGCGATGAGGTGATCGATTGATCAAACTTGATGATAGCCCTCCGTGAGCATTTGAGGCCGCTCGTGCGGGGCATAAACGAGTCCAGTGCATTGCCCACCTTAAACACGACAGCGGCATCGACCAAAAACGCGGCTTCGACCAAAAACGCGGCTCGGCGCGGTAATCTGATCACGCGGTAGGCCTAAGCTCATGATCCTTCAGACAGCCACCCCTTGGCACTCGATCAGCGCGACTCGATTAGTTGCAGCATGCGCCCGTTTATTCACCGTGCTGGCAGCCACCATCATGACGCCAGCGTTCTCGGCACAGCAGTCTTGCTCAGCAGAGGCGGCCAATTGGTCTGCGCCGTCAACGGCAGAGACGATGATCAGCGCGTTCGGTGCCGAAATCGAACCCGGGACCAAGGCCCGTTTTGAGGGAGACGTTCGCGTTAATGGATTAGATAGGGTCTTTAGCGCCGGCCGAGCCGAATTAGACTTAGAACGGAACGCTCTCATTCTTGAGGATCAGGTTGTTATCCAGGACGAAGTGCTGTGTGTCGAGGGTGAGCGGGCAGAAGGACAACTGCTATCGGGTGAGGGACTCATTCAGCGAGCGGCGTTTAGACAACGCTCAGGATTGCAAGGCCAAGTCGAAACCCTTCAGCTCTACGGTGATGGCGCGATATCCCTAACGAACGGCGCTGTCACGTTCTGCCCCTCTCCTTCGCCACCCTGGTCGCTCAGCATTGAATCGCTCACAACCAATACTGAGCAGTCCACTTTGGTCGCAAAGCGTTCAACGCTGCGCCTTAAAGGCGTGCCGGCGCTCTACATTCCCTATATCAAGATTCCCACCGGTCAAAAGCGGCAGTCAGGTTTCCTTCCACCGGACATTACCAACGATAGTAGAGACGGCGCGACCACAGAGCTTCAGTACTACTTCAACCTTCACCCACAACGTGACGCGACAGCCGGCGCGCGAGTCATGAGCAACCGGGGCACGCTATGGATGGGAGAGTTAAGGAACAAAGGCCAGCATCATGAGGAACGCTTTTATGGTGAGTACATCCAGAGAGACGAAAACTATGAGCGCGCAGGTCTTGATGAGAAACGATGGCTATCAGCGATCCATCATTTGGGTACATGGTCTGCGGTTCAAACCCAAATTAATTTCACTCGCGCATCGAGTGAGGAGCATTTGCGCGACTTCATGAGTCCGCTTCAGTTAGGCGGAGAGGCCCTTGGTCTAACGCAGCAGACCAACCCACTGGATACAAGACTCTTGTCCGCGCTACCCCAATATGCGGGCGTGAGGTTTACGCAGGGCGGGTTCTATGGCGGTATCGAAGTTCAGCGCTACCAGGGGCTCCTTTCCCAGGTACTCGACACGTTTGAGCGTCAACCCAACATCTACATCGGTCAGGAAGCCCGGCTGGGAAAATGGCAATTTCAATCCACTGCGCAATGGACAGAATTCAAACGAGAGACACTCGAGCAAGCAGATGAGACCGTCAAAAGACAACGCGTTCAACTGAATATGGAGCGTACCTGGTCACCCTCTTGGGGATACACCACCACCCAGTTTGGCGTCACGCATCATCGCTATGAGGAGGATCTGATCGATGGGGGCACGCGCGACGTTTCCGTCACACGTCCTGAGATCTCGTTCGATTCGGGCCTTTTTTTTGACAGGACCACCAAAGCCCGCGGTACCGCAACGCTCACACCGAGGTTGCTCATTGCCTACTCCGGTAAAGCACGGAACGCCGATTTTGCCCTTGATTCAGCGTCTCTGGAGCCCGACATCGGTAATTTGTTTGATCGAACCGGATATTCTGGGCTTGATCCTATAGAGACAGGCCTGCGCGGCAGCCTAGGGGTCAACTGGACCCAAGACCTAGCCGATGGTCGTCAGTCACTCGTTGTCGAAGTGGGTCAACGCTTTTTTGATCCAACCTTCACGGAAGACAATCCTCTAAATCGGCATCGTTCTCCCGTCTATCTATCCACAGAGTGGTCACCCAGCGCACGCTTAAACACACTCGTGCAGCTTGAATGGCGACCGGGAGATTCGAGCCCACTGAACCAATTTTTCGATATGTCGTTTCGCTGGGCGGACCGAGGGTCACTGTCTATCCAACATATCAGCCGAAAGCGTACCCTCGGTGATTGGACCGGTAGCGAGGATCAGCGAGTGACCTTGAGCCAAATCGCCACTCGCATTCCGCTCGGTAATCAGTGGAGTGTGATAGGAATGTGGAGCAAAAATCATACGTTAGATCGGCAAGTTGAAAGCATCGCCGGCTTAGAACTCGACTCCTGCTGCACCCGATTTTCGATCGCCTACCGGCAATTCAGTGATCCAAAGCTGAGCCTTGACCCCGATAGCAAGACTTTCTTCTTTAAAGAACAACCTCGAAGAGGGATCTTCCTTGAAGTGGAACTAAAAGGCCTAACTTCCTTCGGTAACGGCATTGGCAAGGTGTTATCCCGTTCATTTCCCGCATTCTAAAAGGGGCTCGTTCAGCGGCCGTGTTCACTTAAGCCACGGCGGCTCAGCTAGTGACCGATAGCTTGCAACCAAAAGTTAGCTACCAAAAGCTAGGAACCAAAAGCGGTCATTTGTTATCACCCTCGAGCCATCATTCAAAAACTGATCTGAATAAGATGGCAGAGCAATCCACTCAGTGAGTCAACGTCCTCTCATTCATCCCTAGCAAAACCTCCTAGCGTTTGCCCCCTAGCATTCGTCCATGATTAATGCATGCGAAATAGGGCGTACCCATTTGGGCTGCCGATCACATACAATACGCATTTTTGAGGGTATCTCTGAGAGTCAACCATGGAGAATTTCTTTACGGCTGCGCGCAGCGCGCTCGTTTTGCTCGCGTTCTTTGCTTCTTGGACGCAGGCGGCCCCCATCGTCATGGATGAAATAGCCGCCATCGTTGATGACGACATTATCGCTCGGTCTGAGATTGAGAACCGCCTGGCAACGATTAAGGCCCAGGCAGCGAATCCAGCGTCCCTGCCGCCAGATGATGCGCTCAGAGAACAAATTATCGAACGTCTCATCGTCGAGAAGCTTCAGCTTCAGGTGGCTAGGCGAGCGGGCATCCGAATTAGTGACGCTGAGTTAAACGATGCGATGCGCCGTATCGCCGAACAAAACCAGATGAGCCTCGATCAATTTCGTCAAGCCATTGAGCAAGACGGCCTATCGTACAACGACATGCGACGGCAGGTGGAACAAGAGATCATGATTGGACGCGTCCAACAGGGCGTGATGAACTCACGAATTGAGATCAGCACCAACGAAATTGACGACTTTTTGGCCACCGAAGCAGGTCAGGAATTGACGGCAGATGAATTTCGAGTGGGCCACATACTCATCCCCTTCAAAGGAGGCACCAGCAGTGATTCGGTCAACGCTGCGAAGGCTGAGGCAGACGCCATTATCGAGGCACTGGCTACAGGTTCAAACTTCCAGTCATTGGCCATGGAAAAATCGGCCGGATCAAACGCCCTTGAGGGCGGCGACCTAGGATGGCGAAAGCCGAGCGCCTTGCCTACGCTCTTTGCAGACATCGCCGTTGATATGTCGGTGGAAGAAGTCAAAGGGCCCATTCGAAGTAGCTCGGGGTTTCATATCATTAAAATGATTCAGCGGCGTGGCGCGACAGCTGAGGGCCTCATCGATCAAACCCGTGTTAGACACGTACTAATCAAGCCGAACGAAATACGAAGTTTGGAAGAAGCGAGGCAACTCGCAGAAGACCTGCGCGGTGAGATCGTCGCTGGCCGTGATTTTGGCGAAGTCGCTCGGCTGTACTCAGAGGATCCCGGCTCAGCATTAAGTGGCGGCGATCTCGGGTGGAACACAGGTCGCGAATTCGTCCCTGCGTTTGCGTCGATGATGCGAGGGACCGAGGAAGGCGTTGTGAGTCCAGTGTTTCAAAGTGATTTTGGATTTCACTTTCTTGAAGTGACTGGTAAGCGCGTCGAAGACTTCAGCGACATGTTCAAACGTAATCAAGTCGAAAACTATCTGCGCAACCAGTCCTTTGAGGAAGAGGTGGATAATTGGGTCCGCGAAATCCGAGAAGATGCCTTTGTCGAAATCAGAAGCTAACCGCCCGATTGTTGTCACCCCTGGGGATCCCGCAGGAATCGGCCCTGATATCTCAATCAGCATAGCTGCATCGGATCCGCATTCATCCGACTGCATCTTCGTTTGCGACCCGAGCGTCCTCGCCGATCGGGCTCAGACACTCTCTACCGAGTGCACCATCCACGTCATGACAAGCATCACCGATCGGCTTCAAGGGGCGCTTAATGTTTGGCCGGTCACCTGCGCGCACCGCATCACGCCAGGTGTCATCACTGCGCATTCGGCGCCCTATGTCCTAGCGTGTCTCGAGGCCGCCTTTGATCTTTGCGAGGGAGGCAACGCGTCCGCCTGGGTCACTGGGCCTGTCAACAAAGCGGCATTCAACGAGGCAGGCATCGCTTTCAGCGGACATACTGAATGGATTGCAGCGCGCGCCGGCATCTCGCGCGTTGTCATGATGCTCGCTGCAGGGTCCTTCCGAGTCGCGCTCGTGACCACCCACCTACCGCTCCACGCCGTACCGGCAGCGATCACGGAAGAGTCTTTTGAGACCACCTTACGAATCACCGATCAAAGCCTCCGGTCGCTATTTAAAAGCAAATCGCCTCGCCTCGGGATTTGTGGCGTGAACCCACACGCCGGCGAGAACGGCTATCTTGGCCGCGAGGAAATCGAGGTGCTTGGGCCCGTTATCGAGAAGTTACGCAGAGAGGGGATGAACCTCTCTAATCCGCTACCGGCCGATACACTGCTAACCCCACAAAGGATCGCGGACTACGACGCGATTATCGCGATGTATCACGATCAAGGACTACCGGTACTCAAGTACGCCGGGTTTGGCGAGGCCGTCAACATCACGCTTGGACTGCCCTTCATTCGAACTTCGGTTGATCACGGCACTGCAGCCGATCTTGCAGGCACCGGTCTCGCTTCAGACCAAAGCCTCAGCCGAGCGATTCAAATGGCTGCGGAACTCAGCCAACCCATTAGCCCACTGACCTAATGCGAGCCAAAAAACGTTTCGGTCAAAATTTCCTCCAGGATCCGCTGATCATCGGTGACATTGTTGGGCTCGTTCCCATCAAGGACGGCCTGCACATTCTCGAAATTGGTCCCGGTCAGGGCGCGCTGACTACGGAGTTGTGTCGAATCGACCCCTCGATGACGGTGGTCGAACTGGATAGAGACCTGATCCGCGGTCTTGAAGCACTACTACCTAGAACCGCGACGATCCTTCAGCAGGACGCCTTACAACTTCGGCTGGATGACTTACCCACTCCACTCACCGTGGTTGGCAATCTGCCCTACAACATTTCAACTCCGTTGCTCATGCATCTGCTTGACCAACTCGACCACATTGATCAGATGATCTTCATGTTCCAGAAGGAGGTCGTCGATCGACTCTCAGCCCAAACCCATACCAAAGCCTATGGCAGGCTAAGCGTTGTGACACAGCTTAAGTGCCAAGTCGCTCATGCCTTATCTGTTCCCCCGAGCGCTTTTTGGCCAGCGCCTAAAGTAGACTCCGCTGTCACGGTACTCACCCCCATCCCTTATGAGCAGCGCGCGCCCTTTCATGCCGACGGTTTGCATTTGATCCTCACCGCTGCATTTGGACAGCGCCGAAAAACGCTCCGCAACAGCTTGAAACACTTGTTTTCCGAAACCGCTTTGCTGACAGCCGGCGTAGATCCTGCGGCACGGGCGGAGACCCTTGACCCTTTAACCTACGCTCAATTATCGATTCTTCTCAGCGAGACAGGGCCTGTGGAGCCACGCACATGAGCACCTATGTGTTTGGAGACATTCAAGGGTGCTATGGCGAGCTAGCGGCACTTCTCGAGCAGATTGACCCGGACCCCATCGCTGATGAGTTGTGGTTTGCTGGTGATCTCATCAACAGAGGACCAAACAACGTCGACACGCTCACTTTGCTAATGGATCTACCCAATGCATTCTGCGTACTGGGCAATCACGATCTCCACTTTCTCGCGGTGACCGAGGGAGTCAAATCTCCCCATCGTGGTGACACGATCGACGACATTCTCCATCACCCTCAACGTGACGCGTTCACTGATTTTTTAATGGGTCAGCCATTACTTCATAAAAATGATGCGCTACGCGCCGTGATGGTGCACGCTGGTCTGCCCGCGATGTGGAGCCTCGAAGACGCGCTTCACTGGGCCGACGTGATCCACCAGCACTTGCAGGATCCAGAGTTGCGAGCATCCTTCTTTGACGCCATGTACGGCAACGAGCCAAGCAACTGGCAAGCCGACATGAACTTTCCGGACCGCCTCAGACTCGCCACGAACTGTCTGACTAGGATGCGCTACTATTCGCACCCTGGTCAGCTGGAGTTTGCTCACAAAGCATTGACCTCACCGGCAGGTTTCTCGCCCTGGTTCGAGCGGCGGCACCCAACGCTTGAAGATTGGACGATCTGTTTTGGGCACTGGGCGACGCTTGAAGGCGTGTTTGAACCAACGCTCTATGGGCTCGATACAGGATGCGTTTGGGGCCGTGCATTGACGGCCGTGCGACTAGAGGACGGACACGTCTTTAGCCAGGTCGCGCTAGCCAATTAACTGATTTACCCACAATGATTATCGTAAAGGTCAGTCGAAAGTGAACAGCTACTTAGTCGGCGGTGCAGTCAGAGATCGCCTCCTTGGACTCGATCCCAAGGAGCGAGACTGGGTGGTGGTTGGAGAGTCTCCTGAGTCGATGGTCGCTAATGGATTCACGGCGGTCGGTCAGTTTTTCCCCGTGTTCTTACATCCAGACACGAAAGAAGAATATGCCCTCGCCCGCCTGGAGCGCAGCACAGGACCGGGTTACGGAGATTTCGAGTTTCACACGGCCGAGGACGTCAGCCTGGAAGACGACTTAAAACGGCGAGATCTTACGATTAATGCCATCGCGCAAGATAACGAAGGTCATTTGATCGACCCTTATGGCGGACAAGCGGACCTTGCGCGCCGCCTATTACGACATGTATCACCCGCTTTTGATGAGGATCCACTGCGGGTGCTTCGACTTGCGAGGTTTAAAGCACAACTCAGTCCATTTAATTTCACAATCGCAGCGGACACGCTCGATCGTTGCCGAACGATCGTTCGTCAAGGCAGCTTGGCCGCGCTGACACAAGAGCGGATTTTCATCGAGCTAAACAAAGCGCTCGCGACGCCAAAGCCAGCGCTTTTTTTTCAAACACTGGGAGACATCGGTGCCCTACCTGATCTCTTTCCAGGTTGGGCGACCATCAACTTTGGCGTGCTCGACAATTTCGAACCAACAGAGCCACTGGTCCGCTTCGCCCGCCTCGCTGCAGAGGGCGAAGCAGCGGTTTCCAGCGACCTCACTTTTTCCCAACTCGGCCTACCGAAAGAATGGGCGGCCTTGGCCAAACTCTCGAATCACTTCGCGCGATTGATCGCGGCACCTGGGCCACTCGATCCTGGCGTTGTCTTTGACACCTTGAAGTCAACGGACGCTCGGCGTCGCCCTGATCGGTTTACTACACTCTTACTCATCGCGAGCAGTATTCACAACCACGGTCCCAGCTGGACACCGCTCGCTAAACAATGGAACCGCGCCCTCGAAGCGCTTTTGATGCCGATTGAAACAGGCAGCTTAGGAGCAGGCTCAGATCGACCCGCACAAATCGAGGCGATGCAGCGAAGCCGAATCGCTGACGCAATGATTCAGAGTCACTCTGAGTGAGCAATGACCAAAAAACCGCATTGATCACCGGGGGAGCCCAAAGAATTGGGCAGGCTCTTGTGAACCACTTCCACGACTTGGGCTGGCGAGTCATTATTCACTACCACACCTCAAGAGACGCTGCGGACCAACTGACACAGCGGCTAAACAGTAAACGTCAGGATTCTGCACGAGCCTTTTCGGCCGACCTCGGTACGATTGACCAAATCGAAGCCCTTGCAAAGGCGGTGACCGATCTAGAATGGCCGCTTGATTTAGTCATCCACAATGCGGCTCAGTTCTCACCTACTCCGCTCAGCACCACCACGGAATCGTCGTGGGAACACTTGATGAGTACTAATTTGAAAGCGCCTTTTTTCCTAACGCAGGCTCTGCTGAACATGCTATCCGCTCGGGCGAATCTGATTTTTTTGTGCGATATTTTTGGTGATCGACCGCTACCCAACTACAGCGTTTATTCAGCGACCAAAGCGGGGCTCGCCATGATGACTCGGTCACTTGCTTTAGATCTTGCGCCTGCCCACCGCGTCAACGGCATCGCGCTTGGAGCGATTCTTCCGCCATCGATAGCGGCAAGCGCCGAACCCTATGTACCGCAGGACGCCCCTCAATCCAGCGCAGCGATCGAGGAATCTGCACTCCTTGATTCGATTTTGGCTCGCGTTCCGCTTGCAACCATAGGTAGCCCGGTCCACATCGCCGAAGTCGCGGAGTTTCTTGCGAGCAGTGACTACATTACTGGGCAGATCATCCCAGTGGATGGTGGTCGCAGGGTAGGCTAACGCTGAGACCAGTTATGATTTTACGCCTCGGGCCCCAATGTCCGATCTAAATTGGCTGCCTCTGAAGGAAATACGATTGACATCGAGGTAAGCCGAGGTCTGAGCTGACTTGAGGTCATCACCCAACGCAGTCACCGCCAATACCCTACCACCCGATGTGACGAGCGTGTCATCCTTAAACTGGGTGCCAGCATGGAAGACTTTACTGCTCAGTTCGCCGTTTGCCCCTACGATTTCGTCACCTAACACCGGCGTTTGAGGGTAGCCCTCACTCGCCATCACTACTGCAATGGAGGATTGCTCAGTAAAATTGAGCGTCCTTGAGGCCATGTCTCCTTTGGCAGCAGCAAGACAGAGTGCCCCCAAATCCTCCTTCAATCTCATCATGACTGGCTGGGTTTCTGGGTCACCAAATCGGCAATTAAATTCGATGACCTTCGGCAGACCCTCGCTATCAATCATGAGTCCGGCGTACAAAAAACCCTTATATTCGAGGCCCTCTGCTTTCATGCCACGAATCACGGGCTGAATAATCGTTTCCTCAACCCTAGCCGCCACAGAAGGTGTGACCACAGGAGCAGGAGAGTAAGCACCCATGCCTCCAGTATTGGGGCCCTCATCATGGTCGAAAATTCGCTTATGGTCTTGAGATGAGGCAAAGGCACAGGTTCTCTCACCATCACTAATGACGATGTAACTAGCCTCTTCCCCCTGCAGAAATTCCTCGATCACAACCTCGGCACCGGCGTCACCGAAGGCGTTCCCGCTTAGCATGTCATCGATGATCTGATCCGCAGCCTCATAGGTTGTAGCGATGACCACCCCCTTACCTGCCGCTAACCCGTCAGCTTTGACGACCAGTGGCAACCCTAGCGCTCTTGCGAACTGCTTGGCTGGCCCTGGTGTTGTAAATGCCTCGAATAAAGCGGTGGGAATCTGATGTCTTACCATGAATTCCTTGGCGAACCGCTTCGAACCTTCGAGTCGGGCAGCCGCTTGCGATGGCGCAAGGCAAAGCAAACCTTTGGCGTCAAACGCTTCTTTAATACCAGCAACTAGGGGAGCCTCGGGACCAACAACGGTCAAGTCAATCGATTGGCTACCCGCAAAGGCCGTTAGCGCGTCAAAATCCATGACCCCGATGGCCACATTTTCACACTTGGCCTCGAGTGCTGTTCCTGGGTTACCAGGCGCAACGAACACTCGTTCAACTGACGACGATTCGGCAAACTTCCACGCCAACGCGTGTTCACGCCCGCCATTACCAATCACCAAAATCCTCATGACTCTCCCTTTGACGCCGGCCGTCTTACCGTGGACGTTTGAATCATCAACGCTTTTTTCCGCACACGCTATTGCGGTCTATCTGTACTCGTTCGTGCAACGCTTAATCGAGGAAACCGTAAATCCGGTGAACCTAATCTTGGCGCTTAGCGTTTGAAATACCTGGCGCGCCGACCAGTGATTTGATGCGCCAGCAGATCCATAGCATTCACTTCGACCGCTCGCACAGGCGATTAATGCCGAAAATGGCGCATATGGGTGAACATCATCGCCATACCCGCCTCATTCGCAGCGTCAATCACTTCGCCATCCCGGACAGAGCCACCAGGCTGGATGACCGCGGTAATGCCCGCGCTCGCCGCTGCATCTATACCGTCTCTAAAAGGAAAGAACGCGTCTGAGGCCATCACTGACCCCGGTACCGCCAACCCCTCGTCAGCCGCCTTAATCCCTGCGATCTTTGCACTGTAAACCCGGCTCATCTGGCCAGCGCCAACCCCGACGGTCCTTGCATCCTTTGCATAGACAATGGCGTTTGACTTCACGTACTTAGCAACAATCCAAGCAAAGTGCAGATCGTCTCTTTCGTCGTCAGTCGGCTGCCTCGTCGTTACGACTTCCATCGCTGCTTCATCCACCAAGGCATCGTCATTCGATTGGATGAGCAACCCACCTGAAATGGTCTTCAGCATGGGCCGACCCAAACGTTGATCCTCCGTCGCAGTGAGCAGGCGAACATTTTTTCGTCCAGCAACAACGCTATCAACGCCTTCTGCAACCGAGGGCGCGAGGATGACCTCAACGAACTGCTGTTTGATGATCGCCTCCGCAGTGCTGACATCAAGCATGCGATTGAACGCGATAATCCCGCCAAATGCTGAGGTCGGGTCTGTCTCAAAGGCTTTTTGGTAGGCCACGGCCAGCGATACATCGCAGGCCACACCACAAGGATTACCGTGCTTGACGATGACACAAGCGGGAGCAGAAAACGCGTTCACGCACTCCCACGCTGCATCGGCGTCTGCGACGTTGTTAAAAGACAGGGCTTTGCCCTGCAATTGATTAGCGTGGGCTAGCCCCGATGCGGCACCTTCGTCTCGGTAATACGCGGCAGATTGATGGGGATTCTCTCCGTACCGCATCTCACCGACTTTGGTCCACTGCTGGGTATAGACGCTAGGGAAATCTGATTGGCGCGCATCGTTCTCTTCGTGGCGCGCAGCTAGATAGTTCGAAATCGCCGCATCGTAAGCCGCAACTCGCGCGAATGCTTTGCTTGATTGGCTAAAACGATAGTTTCGGTCGACGGCTCCCTGCCCTTCTTCTAGGCGACTCAGAAAATCATCATAGTCTTTCGGGTCCGTGATCAAGGTGACGCGATCGTAATTTTTTGCTGCAGATCGCAGCATCGCGGGCCCACCGATATCAATATTTTCAATCGCATCCGCAAGCGTGCAGGCATCATCGGCCGTCACCGCCTCGAATGGATAAAGGTTCAACACCAACAAATCAATACGTGGGATCTGATGGTCGGCTAACGCCGTGTCATCGATACCCGCTCTTGCAAGCAACCCACCATGAATCTTCGGGTGGAGCGTCTTCACCCGTCCACCCATCATCTCCGGCCAAGCAGTCATTTCAGCAATCTCAGTTACTGCGATCCCCGCATCAACAATGGCTTGAAAAGTCCCCCCAGTGGCCAGCAACTCGACCCCGGCATCGTGGAGGCGAGAAGCGAGAGGAATGAGGTCTGTCTTATCTGAAACGCTGATGAGTGCTCGCTTGATTTGGACCGCGTCGATTACTGTCATGCGTTCATTCCTTCCCTTTCCTCCGCTACTTTTACCGATACTTTTGATCTTGTCTTTGCCGCTATTGCGGCCGCTGTTCTAGCCGCTGTTCTCGCCGCTATTCTCGCCACGACAGGTTGGCCGCTTTGTCACAGCGCGCTCATTCATTTAAGCGCGATGCGTCACCGCTTTTTCGACACGCGATAACGAGCTTGTGAACTGCACACACAGCACCTAGATCAGCCCATGCTTCCTTAGCTTTGATCGAAGTGTTCCTCGACTGATCCCCAGCAAATGCGCCGCCTTAGACTGGTTCTGCTGTACGTGGGTCATTACGGAACGAAGCAAGGCCGGCTCGACCTGCAGGAGCACGAGGCTGTACAAATCACTGACGTTCTCATCGCTCATTAGTCTTAGATACTGCGTCACGGCTTGTTCGACTGATATCGCAATCACACTGCCTTGGTCGCCATTGCCGTGCGCTGGTTTTACATTGCTCATGCGACGCGACGCGCTCCGAGCCAGTCACTGGCCATCAGGTCATCAAAGAAATGGATTTGGGCATCCGCTGATTGCAGTCGATTGAATCGCTGTTTCTTCTGCGCAAATGGATTGTCCCCGAAATGATCTGATAAATGGGACTGCGCGGCATCAAGAAACCAGCCGACATGTTTTCTTGCAATTCGAACGCCTTGGATATCACCGTAAAAGCATTGGAGCGCATGGACATGATCACGCACTAAGCGAAGCTGCGCGATCCAGGCCGGGGGGTCAAGATCATCACCTCCAGCCAGCGCTCTATCGATCAGCCCAGGCAGCCAAGGCTGGCCCTGGGCGGCGCGACCAATCATGACCCCGTCGGCACCCGTCACATCAATGACTTTGCGAGCATCTTCCACACTGCGGATGTCACCATTAGCGAGGAAAGGGATACTGACAGCCTCCCGAACCGCTCGGATCCGATCATAGTGAACCGGCCCCTCGAACCGGCAGGCACGAGACCGTCCATGAACCGTCACAAGCGATATGCCCAACGATTCAGCCATTTGAGCAATAGTGACCGCGTTTTGATGATCCAAAGACCAACCCAGCCGCATTTTTAAGGTAACGGGAATCGATACCGCATTAACCACTGCGGACAAAATCTGTTCAACCAGCGCCTCATCTTTCATCAACGCCGAGCCTGCGGCGCGATTGCACACCTTCTTTGCAGGGCACCCTAGGTTGATATCAATGATTTCAGCCCCATCTTGCTGGCAGGCCTGGGCCGCTTCAGCCATTTGCAAGGGATCAGCCCCGGCGATCTGAACCCATCTTGGACCAGCCTCATCAATTTGGACCCGCCGTTTCGTTGACTTGGTACTCGACCAGAGCTTCAGATCAGAAGTCAACATTTCTCCAACTGCCCAATAGACACCCAGTCCTCGGCACAGATCGCGAAACGGCCTATCCGTGACGCCCGCCATTGGGGCCAGCACGACGCGGCTTGAATGAGAAAAGGAACCGATTTTCACGACAACGACCTAATCATTTTGCCCAATCATCTTGTCAGCCAAATGATAGCAGGTGGCACCCTACCATCGCAGTAAATGCGATCAGTGCGATAGCAAATACGCCAACTGCGCTGCCGCTAAGACCACGAGCCCGAGGAGTATCCAGTGCCCACGGGTGATACCCGTCGAAGCCCCATCACTCGCATTCAATTGCTCACTACCCGAGGCAGACTCATCCGCACTAGAACGTGGGGCACCAGTGACTTGATCTTCCTCAGCCGTGTCAGACGTTTCAGGGCCTGTTCCGTTAACGATTGAGGGCGACATCTGCTCATCAGACTCGGTCGCCTGATGAACTCCCTCGCTGATAGAGGTCGACAAAGACACTTCATCCTCGGCAAGCTCCTCGAGGTTAATCGAAGACTCGTCTGTCCGGTCGTTCTCCGCCTTTTCATCCATGCTCGGAGCAAGCGAAGACGCCATCTCCATCTCGGAGTCATCTGATGCTGAGGTATCCCTGCCCAAGATGGATTGATCGAGCGCCTCTCCTGTTTTTGGGTTCTCAGATCCACCTAAGGGGCTGAGAGCCCCGTCATCTGAGCGCGCGGGTTCTGCTCCAGCGGACGGCTCGTTACGAGCCGAAAGCGCTGCAAGTCGCTCGCGCTCCACTTCAGCATCCAAATCAATTTCTACGGTTAAGGGGTCCGCTACCGCGTCGCTGGCAGGATCTAACTGGTCCTCAGCGTCAAAGACCGTTTCACACTCGCCACACTGGAGCCGGCCCGATGCCAGCTGCAGTTGCTCTATCGATACCTGGAAGGACGTCCCGCAATTGGGACACTGAGCGATCAGCATGTTTTTAATACCATTGCGACCCACCCCTCTTGTTCGTACTCATCAATGACGATCGCACGCCCCTCATAGGCAGCGGCCACTTCGTCCCGTTGGGTTTGTAGGATCCCTGAGAGCACCAAGGTACCCCCAACATCAGTACTTTGGCATAAAGTCTCAGCAAGTGCGCAGAGCGGCTCCGCCAAGATATTGGCGAGGACAATATCGTACTGACCGATGGCAACTCGACCAACCTCTCCCGTTACCAGCCGATCACTGACCTGATTCTGTTCCGCATTATCAACTGTCGCTTGTATTGCTTGAGGGTCAATATCAACCGCTGTTGCAGTTTTGGCACCCAACAGCAACCCTGCTACCGCTAAAATTCCCGACCCGCAGCCGTAATCCAGCATGCTAAGGCCGTCGACTCTCATGGTATCGAGCCATCTAAGGATCATCGCAGTCGTGGGATGGGTACCCGTACCAAACGCCAAGCCAGGATCCAGCCTTAGCACCACCTCGGCGTCCTCGGGTGAATCGTAGGCTGATGGAACAATCCACAACCGATCGCCGAACGCCATCGGCTTAAACTGGTCCAGCCACTCTCTCTCCCATGCTCGCTCGACCAGCGCCTCGACATGCACGCTCGCATCGCACTCAGCTGCTATGGCATCGGTTATCTCGCTGAGATCGGATTCTTGGTCAAAAAGCGCAGACATCTCTGACTGCTGCCACAGCGGATGCTCGCCGACCGGCGGCTCGAAAATAGGATTATCTTGCGAATCTGAGAAAGTGACCGACACCGCACCCAATGCCCAAAGCAGCGATTCAATGGCGTCTGCTTGCTCGGGGGAGACAGTCACACTCACTTTATTCCAATGCATGGTCACTCTTTTATTCGATCCAAGCCGTCTTTACCGAACTCATTATTGCGCTAACCACCCCAAAACGGGACGGCCATCATCTCTCAACCCACAACCTCCCTCTCGCGATGACCGTCAATATCCTCCTGAACCCTTGTGTTTCTTTTCGGCTTTTCGGCGGTCTTAAATCACCTGCACGCTTAAGGCGCCTCGATTTGGCTGGACTATGAGTACTGATGGAAGCTTGCCTTTAATGCTTCCATGCTGATTGACCAAACCCACCAATGTGAGCTGCTTGCATTCACTCCGCGATTAAGCATTACCCCGCCGGCCAACCCTCAGACCGTGCTCAAAAGGCGATGCTGAAATACTCTGAACGCCATATCGTAGCCTCGAGTTCCCAACCCCGAAATCACCGACAACGCGACATCCGACAAATAGGAATGATGCCGAAACCGCTCTCGAGCAAAGACGTTGGATAAATGGACTTCTATGAAAGGCATCTCAGCGCCAACGAGCGCGTCCCTTAGGGCGATACTGGTGTGGGTAAAAGCGCCAGGATTGAAAATGATGCCGCCAACCGCTCCCCGAGCCGTGTGGATTGCGTCGATGAGTTCGTGCTCTGCATTCGATTGCTTGCATGCGAGCGTTATCCCAGACTGCTCGGCTCGCCTCACTAGGGCCTGCTCAATATCATCAAGCGTCGCAAACCCATAGACCTCCGGCTCACGAGTGCCTAGCAAATTTAAGTTTGGGCCGTTCAACAACAAAATGGATGGTTGACTCATAACTCTACTCAAACTGGATCACTTAAACTGGATAGCCCTGCCATCCCGCGTTACGCACCTGAGCCATTTATTTCGATCAACCGTTGCTGGGGCGGATAGCAGTACCCTATCTTAGCGCAGCCCTGATAAGTCACTCGGAAGCGCGCACCCGCCTCACCGTTAACCATCAACTGATTCATGTCGACTGAGACTTCGAGTGGATTTTCGAAGATATAAACATCGCCAAAGTACGGATCTTTCTCAAGTTTCCCCTCGGGCAGCTGAAGCGAAATGGTCTCTCCGGATGCCCCAAGCAGGGCAAACCGGTGGCGGTATAGGTAATGTCCCTCGACCGTCTGCCAGCGCAAAATGAGCTGGTCACGGTCATACAAGTGATCAAACGGGAACGCTTCGTCAACCGGCAAAATGCGTCCCTCATCTTCACCTTGAAGCAAGCCACCGGATGCTCCTTGCGCCCCCAACATCTCTCCAAGTGATACATTTTCAGAGGGCAAGGACAGCTCAGCTACCGCCCCCTCAGCGTCAGAACGCTCGTCTGCCGCGCCAGGATTAGGCTGTCGGTTCAGCCATTCCTGATCGGGCGGACGAGCGCCAAGCGGTTCTAACGCGGCTTCATCTTGTTCCGAGAGGCCGAGCGTCGCTGGATTGCTCGGGCTTGATTCAGTCAAAAACGCGAATCCACCGATTACAACCGTTGAAACAACGACGGCTAACCCCAATACTATTAATCGTGTGCGATTCATTTTACCCACGCAGCCTTTGGACAGACGAGCCCGCTACTTTTTTCCACGGTGTTCTTCCCACGGAATTCATCGTCGCCGTCCAGTGTCTGCCCTCTCTATGGAGCCAGTTCGGTGATCCATAATACCAGCTTTGGATTTTGCACCCGAGTACAGAATCCGTTGACAAAGAGACCTTCGACAAACAGTTCTTCGGAGACAGGGCCTTTAACGAGTGGCCGTCACCCTCTGGTGCAGGCCCTATTTGTCCTGATCTTTACAGCATCTTGTAGTACCGTGCCCCCTCAAGACAACGCGCCTCCCCCCAGCACGCCTCAGGGTCGCCGAAACTTCAAACCCTCAATACGATCAAAAACAATTGGCCATTGCTCGACTCATGGAACAAGCCCATCAAGCCATGGACGATCAGCGATTGACCGAACCCGAGGACCAAAGCGCACTATTTTTTTACCGTGCGATTCTGCAGATTGATCCCAATCATCAGGGTGCGAGAGAGGGGATTCATCAGATCGTCGAGCGCTATTTGACCTGGGCCCTTGAGGCTATAGATGATCTTGCCTTCACTAAAGCAAGCCTCTGGCTTGAGCGGGCAGCGTTGGCCGATCCCAAAGCGCCCGCTATTTTTACAGTGGCGGAACGCCTTGCACTCAAACGATCTTTATCTCGGCGCACGATCGTGTTGCCGGAGTGGGTCACCAGCACCACTGATTTGCCTAATCACGATTCAGCCACTCAACGGGCCGTGAATTCCTTCTTTCAAGACATCGCCATTAGTATTCGCGAGCAGGGAGCGACGATTGTTATCTACTCGAGAAGCGACGAAGAAGGCCGCTGGATCTATCAATCGGTTAATCAATACATGCCTCAGCGCTTGCGAGCCACGCTCGAACTCGATCGTCCGACAAGGATCGACCTAATCTTTTCAACGCCCCCATCCACCAGTGAATAAAGGCCAGCACCAGTGAAAGAACGACTCAAAAGTCTATTCGCACGCTCCAAGGAAACGCTCGAAACAAGAACGACGCCGCCCGCGTTTACGCGCCTTGCTTTCTATCTCACCGTCGCGATCGGTTTGCTGGTACTGCCCGTCGGGCTTTATTTCAATCAAACACCTGATCGTTTTTCGGTGGCTTCTACAGAAGCGACCTTGATAGACCAAAACATCAGGCCAGTGGTTGGCACCCGCAGTGTTGCAACCTTGTCTCGGTTAACGGCGTCATTGCTGGATAAACCAGGTGGCTATTTAAGCAATGACGTGCTGCCGCCCAGCGTTTTCATGGATAACGTGCCTCGGTGGGAATTCGGCGTTTTGGTGCAATGTAGGGATTTTGCCCGAGCACTTCGCAACACAATGAGTCGCTCGCAATCGCAAAGTACTGAGGATCAAGACCTAGTGACGGCCGAAAACCAACTCTACTTCGACAGTCAGTCCTGGCTGATACCGCAAACAGAGTCAGAGTATAGAAAAGGCATCGAAGCGCTGGATCGCTACCTCGCTCGCTTGGGCGATGATGCCCGTCCTGATGCACAGTTCTATGCGCGCGCAGACAACTTGAGTATTTGGCTAGGAGAGGTCGAGACAAGGCTTGGCAGTCTATCGCAAAGGCTAAGTGCGAGCGTGGGCAAACGGCAATTGGACACTGGACTTGCTGGCGATGGGGCGGCAAGGCAATCCACGCAAACTGCGAGCGACCAAACCATCAAAACGCCCTGGCTTCAATTAGATGACGTGTTCTATGAGGCAAGAGGGTCCACCTTTGCCATCTTGCATTTGCTAGAGGCTGTCGACGCCGACTTCGCTGACGTTCTCGAGAAGAAGAATGCGCGCGTTAGTCTCCGTCAAATCATTCGCGAACTCGAACCGACACAAGACACGCTGTACAGCCCCATGATCCTAAATGGTGGGGGGTTTGGCGTGCTCGCAAATCACTCGCTGGTCATGGCTTCACATATCTCGAGAGCCAACGCCGCAATGAGCGACCTAAGGCAACTCCTCGAACAGGGCTAAGGCGCGCTTATCGGCCGCACGAATAACGCGACCAAGCATTCCCTATTTTCTGACAATTTTGTACCATTGGGCGCTGCCCGGGGAGGGCACACCTCAAATCAACCTCGATCGAGACTCAATATGATTTTAGATGCGTTATTACCGCCACTCTTTGGCATCGCGGGACTGGTTGTCGCGTTTGTGATTTACACCATCATGGTTCGTCAAAGCGAAGGGGACGAGAAGATTCGCAAGATCGGTGATGCAATTCACGAAGGCGCCATGGTCTTTATGAACACCGAATATAGTCGACTCGCCATGTTTGCGATTCCGTTGGGCATCATTTTGTACTTTGCCCTCGGCATCAATACCGCGATCTCGTTCGCTGTTGGCGCCCTCGCGTCAGGCCTTGCCGGTTATCTCGGTATGTTCTCTGCCACGAAAGCCAATGTCCGAACAACCACCGCTGCCCAATCGGAAGGACAAGCCGGTGCACTGACCATCGCTTTTTACGGCGGCTCAATTATGGGCCTCTGCGTCGCTTCGCTGGGCCTCGTGGGTCTCGGCTTCCTATACTGGCTCTTTGGGAGCGACCCCGAAGCAGCGCATGCCATCCACGGATTTGGCATGGGCGCATCAAGCGTCGCGCTCTTCTCACGCGTTGGTGGAGGCATCTACACCAAGTGCGCTGACGTGGGCGCCGACCTCGTGGGTAAAGTCGAGGCTGGCATTCCCGAGGATGATCCCCGAAACCCTGGTGTGATTGCGGACAATGTTGGAGACAACGTCGGCGACGTCGCTGGCATGGGCTCAGACATCTTCGAATCCTACTGTGGCTCCATGATTGCCACCGTTGCGATTGCATCCACGATGGTGATGTCTGATCCAAGTGCGAGCGCCCTGCTGGCTGGAGCCGCGGGCGAACAAGCGAAAGCCAACCTGATGGCATTCCCTTTGATTCTCGCTTCTCTCGGTTTGGTCTGCTCCATTATCGGTATCTTTGTTGTCCGCATGCGGTCCAACGCTGCACCTGAGCAAGCGCTTCGAAATGGACACCAATTATCGGCGATCCTGCTCATGGCAGCCGCTTGGTGGCTAACCACCGAACTGGGTCTCTCACTCAATGTTCTGTGGGCCATCGTAGCGGGCGCACTGGGTGGCATGGCGGTTGGTCTGATCACTGAATACTACACTGCTAGCACACCGGTTGAGCGCATTGCAGAGTCTGGGAAAACAGGAACTGCGACTGTCATGATTACCGGCCTTGCTGTGGGGATGGAGTCTGTTGTTGCACCAATCCTCTGTATCGCTGCAGTGATTTTTGTCTCAACGTACTTCGCCGGCTTGTATGGCGTGGGCATTGCAGCATGCGGCATGTTGGCAACGGTTGGTATGACCATGGCGCTAGACGCTTATGGCCCAGTGGCTGATAACGCAGGCGGGATTGCTGAAATGGGCGGTCTTGGTGAAGACGTCCGAAACATCACAGATGGTCTCGACGAAGTTGGTAACACCACTGCGGCCATCGGCAAAGGCTTCGCAATTGGGGCAGCTGCGCTGGCAGCGCTGGCGATCATCGCAGCATTTGTTGAAACCATGGTCGCACAGCAACCCGACTTTTCTCTGCAGTTGAACGATCCGATGGTGCTCGTGGGCATCTTCATCGGTGGAACCCTGCCACTTGGAATTGCATCGATCACCATGACCGCTGTCGGCGACGCTGCGATGGAAATGATTGAGGAAATTAGACGTCAGTTCCGAGAAATTGCCGGCTTGATGGAAGGCACTGCAGAACCAGATCATGGAAAGTGTATCGAGATCGCTACTAACGCTGCCCTCAAGAAAATGATCTTGCCAGGCGTCATTGCCGTTGCTGCACCACCGGTGGTTGGATTTATCCTTGGACCGGAAGCGCTCGGCGGTATGCTTGCAGGCGGCCTGCTTGGATGCGTACTTATGGCCCTCATGATGGCGAATGCAGGCGGCGCATGGGACAACGCCAAGAAGTTTGTTGAGCGCGGCAACTTCGGAGGCAAGGGTTCGGAAGTCCATGCCGCTGCCGTTGTTGGCGACACGGTTGGCGATCCTTTCAAGGATACCTCAGGCCCATCAATGAACATTCTGATCAACGTGATGGCGATTGTTAGCCTGGTGATTGCGCCACTCCTGTAGTGCCTCACTAATCTCCATGGTGTGCGCCATCCCAAGCGAGGATGCGCGCTCATCGCGGCAATAAAAAAGCGGGTCCCACCCGCTTTTTTATTGCCCGAAGATTGTGCATTTAATCGGGGCTCTGCTCGGCTGGAATTGGCATCGCCCTCACCATGCGAGATCCAGCGTTTAAAGGTTAAATAGCGTTATCTAAAAACGAGAACCATCGATGCGATTTCAATCCCCGACACCAGAAACACTAAATTCACCACAACGTTCCCTCTACCAAAGAATCACCGAAACCCGCAGGACCAAGCCAGATGCACCGCTTCCCGGCCCATTTGGCCCTTGGCTACTCATCCCCGAGATCGGTCAGCATCTGTGTGAGCTGGGGCACGCACTGCGCTATCAAAGCCAATTTTCACGAGCCGTCATGGAAATTGGGATATTGGTGACTGCGCGCTACTGGCGATCAAACTTTGAATGGTATGCCCATGCACCCATGGCACGAGAGGCTGGCATCACCGATACGCAGATTGAACACATTAAACAGGGCAAGCGCCCCGTATTTCAGGAAGCTGCTCAGCAAATAGCCTTCGATGCAGCCACTGAACTCGTAGAAGCGCGTGCGCTATCCGAGGCTACGTTTGAACGACTACAGCTCGAACTGGGGGAAGAGGGATCGATCAACTTCGTCGCGCTCATCGGCTACTATCTCGGCGTCTCGGCGATGCTCAATGCCTTTGATATCCCGGTACCTACCCAAGGAGAGACACCCTTCCCTCCCTAAGGCTGAGCATCAAGGGCAGAGACCGGGTTCAAGCGTTAGTCGGGGCTTGATAATCGCTGTCAACATCCCTGGCACGGACGATTAAGCGAAAGTCCCTCGATTTTTTCCGAGCGAATCGCCTGCAGCGCATTGTTTACCTAAAACGATGCGTCAGGACACTTTTTTGGCAATAACACTCGCTTCAACGATGCGTACTGAGGCAACCCTTGCTTGTAGGCCGGGTAGTCTTCGCCATTGATCAGGGGCGCCAAGTAGTGCCTAGCGGCCTGGGTAATACCAAATCCATCTCTTGCGATGAAGCGCTTCGGCATTTTTTTCTCAACATTCGCAACTCGGCTGAGCGGCACTAGCTTCGTTTTCCAGCGATAAGGGCTCGAGGATACCCGCTCGATAGCCACCATTTTCGCATTATGCCCTGCAAGCGCGGCATCAACTGCGCTAGCGCCTACTGCATAGGCCTGTTCGACGTCTGTTTTCGAAGCGATGTGACGAGCCGCACGCTGTAAATAATCGGCCAAGGCCCAATGGCACTTGTAGCCAAGCCTTGCTTTGATGATGTCTACAAGACATGGCGCTACCCCACCGAGTTGAGCATGTCCAAACGCATCCGTTCCGCCACTTTCTGCGAGAAAGCGGCCATCACTGGTTTGTGCGCCCTCCGAGGCAACGACGACGCAATAGCCCGATCGCTTAACCGATTGTTCGACTTTTCGCACAAACGCGTCCTCTTCGAAGGCGACCTCGGGTAACACAATCACATGGGGCGGATCACCCGCTTTTGACTGTATGAGCCCGCTGGCAGCAGCAATCCAACCCGCGTGCCGACCCATCACCTCGAGGACAAACACTTTGGTTGACGTTTCCGCCATGGAGCGAACATCCAGCGATGCCTCGAGAGTGGACACCGCTACGTACTTGGCGACCGACCCAAACCCGGGGCAGGTGTCCGTCAACGGCAAATCGTTATCAACCGTTTTAGGAATGCCAATGCACGTCACTGGAAACCCTTGTTGAATGCTGTACTGCGCTAATTTATTCGCTGTGTCTTGGGAGTCGCCACCGCCGTTGTAAAAGAAGTAGCCAATATCATGTGCCCTGAATACTTCGAGGATCCGCTCGTACTCGAGCGGATGTGCCTCCGGCGCCCTCAATTTGTAACGACAAGATCCGAAGGCACCGCTTGGCGTCGTCTTTAACTGGCGAATCGCTGCTTTGGTTTCTTTAGACGTATCAATCAGCTCTTCCCGTAACGCGCCTAATATGCCATTCATGCCGGCATACACTTTGCCTATCGCACTTTGTTCTCTAGCGCGTTCGATCACCCCGCATGCCGACGCATTGATCACCGACGTCACTCCACCTGATTGAGCATAAAAGGCGTTCTTGGGCATTGGGTGAATCTCCGTCTCAAGGCTTGACAGCATTATAGCTAGGGTTTTCGAGGCCCGCTCACATCCGGCTTCGAAAAATATTCACCAGAGGCTTGAAATCGCGGTAAGGCGTCTTAGATAGCTGGTAACCGAAAACGCTGAGCCCAACGGGTAAGGCAATCGAAAACCACTGTTATAGAAGGAAACCCTAATGAGCACTTGGACAATCTCTCGCGATCCATTCCGATTCACCTCCCCACTGCTTCGCGCGCTCTGGTCAGAGACACCGACCGCTGGCAATCGAATTGAAGTCGGCCAATCGCTTGCTCTTGAGCCAAACACTGACATCTTAATGTCAGCATCAGCTTACCGCCTGAGAGTCGAGCTTCCCGGCGTTGCGATGGAGGATGTCGAACTCACAGTGGATGACCGGGTGCTGTCACTTGTCGCTAAACGCTCATCTGCCGAGCTCGGAGAAGACGAGAAAATGATTTCTCAGTCTCTCAAAAACGCTGACTATCAAAAAAGCTGGCGACTGCCGGTTGATGTGAACTGTGAGGCCATCACCGCGACAACCACTAACGGAATTTTGGATATCTGCATCGAGCGAACGCAAAAGCCCTCGCCAAAAAGGATTAGTGTGACCCAGTAGCCGCTTCAAGATGGAGTGGGACCCCTGCACCCCTCGTTATCATCGAGGGCGTGCGGGGGATTAGATGTAGGCTTTAACAATAGGAACCCGGCGGCCGATACCAAACGCCACCTTAGAGAGTTTTGGGCCCGGACAAGTTTGTCTGCGTTTGAACTCCATGCGACCGATGAGGGTAATAATCCGCTCGTAATCAGTCTTGGCACTAGCACTTGATAACCATTCATTCAGTTCACCATCGTCAATTGAGATGGTCTCGCTCACGTTCTGAACCCAATCCCTGAAGGCATCAAAGTCGCTGATGAACTCCTCTACATAGCCCTGCACGATAGGGTCCAACACAGCGTAGGGCAGTAAGTTGTCCTCATCAAACTGATCTGGTGCGAGTTCGGCCGAAGGTCGCTTGGTCACAATATTTCGAGGGATAGCTGGCTGCGCAGTCGCGAGGTCGAATACCTGTCGTTTGTAGAGATCGATAATGGGCGCGAAGCTTAAGTTCATATCAAAATGCGTGAAGTAGCCACACGCAGACTCGGTTTTATTCCCAGTAGCTAGCGGTAAAGCCCCATACGCATTGGAGAAATGCATCAGGTAAACATCCCGCAAGCGCGCTTGCACATTTTGATCAGCGATCGCGTTGTATCGCCCCTCACGATGGACCGCCGTCACCAGATGATCTGCCGCTTCATAGCGATCAAATGAGTGGTTCAGTGATTCAACAAGCCGAAGGTGCTCGATTTCGACCTCGTAATCCCAACACCCCAGGGCTTGATGCAAGGCCATCGCGTCTGACTTGGAGTGATCACTACTGTAAACCGAAGGCATACGTATCGCGTGGACATGACTTGGGCCGAGCGCCTCGCAAGCCAAAGCGATAGTCAATGCGCTATCGACGCCGCCACTACTTGCGACAACAGCATCAGAGAAACCAGACTTTCGAGCGTAATCACGAAGGCTCATAACAATGAGCTGATCAAGTCGGGCTGAGCGCACTGTCACGCCAGCCGCAGGCACATCAGATGAGCTTGGCGCCTGCGGTGCGCGCTCTAGGTCGACTACGGCGAATTCGTCGCACTCAACCTGGCTCGAGCAATATCGTAAATTCCCACGTTCAGCGACAAAACTCTGACCATCAAACACGAGTTCGTCTTGACCACCCCACTGATTCACGTAGACCAGCGTGAGCTGCTCATCGTCTCCCACTAATCGACGAAGACGGACCTCGGGTTTTCCCCGCACAAAAGGAGAGCTGTTGATCGAGACTAGCGTATCAACACCTGCCTCACGGTAGCGGGCATAAGGGTTCCTATCGGCCGCGTAATGATCCTCTCCTTTATCGTTCCAAAGATCCTCGCAAATGGTGAACCCCACCTTGCGGCCTTCTATATCGAGCACGGCAAGATCTTCACCAGGCTCAAAGTATCGCGCTTCATCGAAAACATCGTAAAAGGGAAGGAGCTGCTTGCGATAGTTCGCGATCAATTCGCCATTCCTCACGATGGCGGCCGCGTTGAAGAAAGGTTTGCCCGCGCCAGGATTGGGTTCGATATATCCCGCGACGACACACAGATCCCGGAATGCTTCATTCTCGGTCTCGGCGCAGAGCCGTTTTAGCGTGTCGAGATTTCTCTCGATATACCGGGGTTGATACAGCAGATCTTGACTAAGATACCCCGGGATCGAAAGCTCAGGAAAGGCGATCAGGGTGCATCCGCCATCGACCGCAGCGCGCATGCCTTTGAGCATCGCGTCAAGGTTGCCTTCAAAATCCCCGGGCGTGGTATTGATCTGGCCTAAACAGACTCGCACTCGACCCCCCTCTCTTATCGGTAGGCAGCGCCTATGAGCGCGCTAATCGATTCACATAGAGCACACCCAGCAGTACAAAACACGCCATCACTTGGTGAACCAGTGCTAGTCCGAGCGGCACATAATTCAGCAAGGTGGCGATCCCCAAGACAACCTGGATAGCGATCAACGCCACAACCCAGCCAAGCGCCCGACGCCATCGCCGCTCTGCTCGACTCTTAATCGCCATCACTAACATCGCCACGGCATAGAGCGCCACTGCGATCGCTGCCCAACGATGGATGAATTGAATCATGGCGCCATTTTCAAAGAAATTCAGCCAAAACGGAGCCAGCGTCGTCGCCGCTTCTGCAAGCCAAGCATCTCCCATCATGGGGTACGTATTGAAGCCAAGGCCCGCGCGCATGCCAGCGGTGAAGGCGCCGTACACAATCTGAAATGCAAGCAGCGCGAGGAGTATGCGAGCACCCAGTCGCATGGCTGGAGAAACGTTCACTTTACGCACGCGGCGCATATCCAAGAGTAACCAGTACAAGTACCCAAGGATGCCGAGTGCTAATGACAAGTGTGCCGCTAGCCTAAAGTGACTAACACGAGGCACATCGACTAACCCACTTTGCACCATGTACCACCCCATTAGCCCTTGGCAGCCGCCAAGACCCAGTGCAATGAGAAGGCGCCCTTTGAACCCAAGTGGTATCTGCTTGGTGAACCAAAAATAGACAAGCGGGATAAAGAACAGCAGACCGATTATCCTGCCCAGCACTCGATGCCCGTACTCCCAGTAAAAAATACGCTTAAAGGCCTCTAGGCTCATCCCTTTGTTTAGGATTTGATACTCGGGAAACGCCTTATAGCGCGTGAACTCTTCTTCCCACTCTGCAGTGTTCAAAGGCGGCAGAATCCCTTGAATCGGTTTCCACTCAACCATCGAGAGACCTGAATGGGTGAGCCTGGTTGCACCGCCTACTCCCACCATCGACACAATGACTAGGCAAACGACGACCAACCACCGCTCGACTGACTTGTTCCTATTGCTAATTGCCGCTTGCATATCCCTTGATACCACGCTTTTCTCTACGGGCGGTCGCCCGATCTTCCATGAACAGTTCTTCCAAAAAAACAGCTCTTCCTAAAACGGCGCTTCCATCAAACACCCTTCCTTTAGCTGGTCTTCTTACCTCACAGCACCTCACTGCGCTCTGAATCTGGCGGGCCTTTTGCCGCCAGATAAAAACCTCTCCTCGCCAGTTTGCTATACGAACAAAAACGCCCTTTCTTCCCATTATTTGGACAGATGATTAACTGTCATTGATGAAATGTAGGGCAAACACTAGCCCTCGGCCTCAGGCTATTTGGGGCCTCCGCTTAGTGCGCCCATCGCTTTTCCTGTGCGGCGCGCAACTAATGCTGAATTATAGCATTCGTCAATGATGCCCTGACTCGCTTTACACTGGCTCGAGATTGGGCACAATGCCTTCTCCTGCCCATGTTTAGGAGTGCCCGGCATGTCCGATCTCGAAACTTTCCGTTCAGAAACACGGGAATGGCTTGAAGCCAACTGCCCGGATGAAATGCGCAATCTGTCCTTTCATTGGGAAGACGCTCACAAGATCTACAGCACGGACGCGGCCGACGTTTGGCGACAGCGTATGGCAGAAAAGGGATGGATCGCTCCTATGTGGCCGGCTGAGTATGGCGGGGGCGGCCTATCAAGAGATGAGGCGGTCGTGCTCTCTCAAGAAATGCAACGAATCAAAGCCACGGCAGCGTCGAGCGGCATGGGTCTCACCATGATTGGCCCAACCCTGCTTGAGTTCGGCACCGAAGAGCAAAAGCAGCGTCACTTACCCAGCATCTGCGATGGAACCATCCGGTGGTGCCAGGGGTACAGCGAGCCCGGGGCTGGCTCAGACCTCGCAGCACTGCAAACCCGAGCAGTCGTTGAAGGCGATCATTTCGTTATCAATGGCCAGAAAATCTGGACGTCGGGCGCTCAGCACGCAGACTGGATGTTTGCGCTAGTAAGAACAGACCCAAATGCCTCAAAACACGAAGGCATTAGCTTCGTGCTACTGGACATGCATCAAGACGGGGTCACCGTGAAGCCGATTCAACTCATCTCGGGTTCATCACCGTTCTGCGAAACATTCCTAGACAACGCCCTTGCCAAACGTGAAGACCTGGTAGGCGAGCTGAACCGAGGCTGGACCATCGGCAAACGTTTACTTCAGTTTGAGCGATCCGGAATTGGAGGTCTGTCGGGCGCCGCGAATCGGAAAAAAGTCCAAAAGACTAACCCGATGGTTGAAACCGCCAAAGCCTATGTTGGCGTCGAGGCGGGCCGCCTGACCGACCACGAGGCAAGAGACAAAGTCTTGAAGCACACCATGACCGAGCGTGCTTTCCAACTAACGACCAAGCGCGTCGTTCAAGAGAATCAGTCAGGTAGCACGCCAGGCGCCACGACATCGATCTTTAAACTGGTGGGTTCCAGCCTTGCAAGAGATGGTGCTGAGCTAAAGTCTGAGCTGATGGGTCTAAAAGGCCTTGGCTGGGAGGGAGACGGGTTTTCCGACCACGAAATTGAATCTACTCGCGGATGGCTGAATTCGCGTGCCGTGACGATCTACGGCGGCACTAACGAAGTGCAGATGAATATCATCGCAAAACGGGTACTGGGATTACCGGACTAATCCGTCGATCTGGGGGCCGGGCACGCCTTGGCCCCCAATCAACCCCTGGGCGTTTTCTAGGCGAATCCCTAACTTGAGCGCCTTCCACTGACTGACATTCCCTCTCAAAATCAGAGCCAGCACTTTCTTGAACGCGACATCGGACCCTAGCTCCTCGCCAAGAAACACCCGCCTCCTCGCCGCCTTTCAGGTTCGAGACTACTTGTACCTGTGGCTCGGCATGCTCGGTTCTGCGTTCGCGATGAACATGCAACAAGTCGCTCAGGGCTGGCTTGTCTATGAAATGACCTCATCGGCAGTCCAACTCACCTGGGTGACGCTGAGCTTTATGCTCCCTCAAGTGGTCTTCTCGCTCATCGGTGGTGTACTTGCCGATCGGGTTCCCAAAAAGCCTGTCATCGGTCTCTCGCCCATCGTCAACGGCGTCGCAAGCTTTTATCTTGCTTGGGTCATTTTCTCGGGCGACGTCACCTTTTGGCACTTCATGGCGATTGGCTTTTTAAACGGGACCATCATGGCGCTGTCCATTCCCGCGCGGACCGCGCTGATCCCTGAAATCGTGGGCGAACGACTCATCTTTAATGCAATGGCCTTCAATACTGCGGCCTGGAATCTGTCCCGTATTCTGGGGCCGGCGCTCGCAGGTTTTATGATTGCGCTGATTGCCGGAGGGGACACCACCTCGACCTTTGGTGTCGGCTGGGTATACATCATCCTTTCCTGCCTATATCTGTTTTCGGGGGTGAGTGTTCTGCTAATCCGGCACAACGGGCAACCGTCTGAATCATCCAATCACTCGCCTCTGCAAGACACGATCGAAGGTCTCAAATACGTCGTTCAATCAAAGATTGTTGGCGGCCTCATACTACTTTCCATCCTGCCGTTTCTCTTCGGGCTGAGCATCATGACCCTCTTGCCCGCTTTTAATACCGACATTTTGCTTGCCGGTCCGGATACGCTCGGACTGCTGATGACGGGCATGGGAGTCGGGGCGATTGCAGGCTCGCTGGTCCTCGCCAAACTCAGCTCGCTATCGAAAAAAGGGTATTGGTTATTTGCCACAAACACGTTGTGGGGACTCGGGGTCCTAGCCTTTGGGCTCACGAACACTTTCACCGGTGCATTTATCGCCATCTGCTTTGTGGGTTTCGTCTCAGCCATCAACATGTCGATGAACCGAAGCCTAGTGCAACTACAAGTGAGCCAGCGAATGCGTGGTCGCGTGATGAGCATCGATTTAATGTCGCATGGACTGATGCCGCTCGGTATTCTTCCCATTGGCTATGTCGCCGAGCACTACGGTGTTCACGTCGGACTCATGCTCAGCGGTGCTATTCTGGCAGTGTTTAGTTTAGTCTTAATGAGTGCGCTGGGTGCCGTACGCCGTATCGACACGGGCTACCAAGTTCAATCGGAAAAGCCGGAACATACCGAAAAGATAACGGCAGCCCCAAGTAACACTGCCTGAATCGCTTAAGGCCGTTTCATGCCACTGATCAACCAAAGCGACGACCGACCGTGAGCATCATCTTTACCTACTTTTGGCGTCTGTGCCTGCTTCGGGCTGACCCATTGCAATTACCGATGCGTCACGTCGTTTTTTTATCCGCGCTTTGTGTTTACGGGCTCGTCGCGCTAACAGCAGGCCTTGTCAACTACCCAGGGAGGACAGTCAGCCAAGTGGTACTCGTCCTCGTCACGGGAATCACCATTCAAATGCTGCTGCTCTACGGCATTCTCGTCTTTAAGAATGTGCGACAACATTTCTCCCAAGCAATGAGCGCACTCCTTGGTACCAGTGCCGTGATGACGATTATTCTCCTTCCGGTGAATCTCATCTTGCTGCGAAGCGACATTGAATGGCTCCGCGTCGCAGCGGATTCCATGACTTGGGTTTGGCTAGCATGGTGGTTACTCATCGGCGGAAATATCCTCGCCAAAGTTGCGCGGCTCAGCTTGGGGCAAGGTGCGATTCTGATATTTTTAACCGAATTGCTTAGCACACTGGCCAGCTTGCACTGGGTCGAGGGGCTCTAAGGTGCACGTTCACATTCTAGGTATCTGCGGCACGTTGATGGGCAGCATCGCGCTCCTCGCCAAGGCCCAGGGGCACCAAGTTTCTGGTTCGGATGATCAGGTTTACCCACCCATGAGCACTCAGCTCGAGAAGGCCTCGATCCCACTCCAATCTCCTTACTCTGAGAACAGCGTTCCCGCCGGCGCTGACCTCGTCGTGCTAGGTAACGCCGGGCTCGGCAGGGGTAATCCGGCCGTCGAGGCATTGCTAACCCAAAGAATTCCATATTGCTCGGGCGCTGAGTTCCTAGGACGGTATGTCCTTCAAGATAAGTGGGTCATCGCGGTCAGTGGCACTCATGGAAAAACCACGACAGCGTCAATACTCACTTGGATATTGAAAGAGGCGGGGCTCGACCCAGGGTATCTCATTGGTGGCGTCCCGATCGGCATGGGTCCGTCTGCGGCGATGGGTAGTAGCCCATTTTTCGTTATTGAAGCGGATGAGTACGACACTTCATTTTTTGATCGCAGAGCGAAATTTCTGCATTACGCCCCTCAAACCCTCATCATCAACAATCTTGAATTTGATCACGCAGATATTTACCCCGACCTCGCCTCGATTCAGGCCCAGTTTCGGCAATTGGTTCGTCTGGTACCAACCCACGGTCTCATCATTAAACCTGCCGAGGCACCTGCCATCGACGCAGTGTTGGGCGAAGGATGCTGGTCCCCCGTCATCACCGTCTCATTGTCCGGCGAGCCTGACCTGAAGGCGATTTGGAGCGAGGAAACCGAATCCCAGTTCGAAGTTTTTGATAACGGCCATAGGGTCGGCACGGTCAACTGGGAGCTGGTTGGTCAGCACAATGTTGAAAATGCATTAGCCGCCATTGCAGCGGCAAGACATGTGGGTGTACCCCTTGCCCACGCCGTAAGCGCCCTCTCTACCTTTCAAGGCGTGAAACGGCGGATGGAGCTAATCTGTCGCGCTGGCGTCATCAATATCTATGATGATTTCGCGCATCA
Organism: Gammaproteobacteria bacterium; assembly: GCA_038131595.1. GTDB lineage: Bacteria > Pseudomonadota > Gammaproteobacteria > Pseudomonadales > Azotimanducaceae > UBA9926. The sequence continues at coordinate 1,616,679 of JAYPPR010000008.1, read as the reverse complement.
TCCCACCGCGATCCAAACTACCCTGCTTGGTCTTCGCGCTCGGGTGGGTCAGGACAAGGTTATCGCCGTGATCGAGTTGGGTTCGTACACCATGCGCGGGGGCGAACACGCGGGTCGCTTGAGCGAGGCAGTGAGAGAGGCCGACCAGGTCATCTGGTTCCAACCCCGAGACGTCGCCTTTGATATTGAGGCTGTCGTACAAGAAACAAGCGCGAATCTCGTCCATTCAGCCGACGCCCTGCTCGCGCTGCTAACGCCCCAATTCGATGCACAGGTTGAGGCAACCCACCTCGTATTAATGAGCAACTACCAGCTGGATGGCTTTCGCGAGCTCATCACCGAGCGCTATGGTTGAGAAAGAAACGGACCTATATGAGCCTGTCGCGACATGGTTCAGCCAGTCCGGTCATCAAGTCATGGCGGAGGTGAAAACCTGCGATGTGGTGACACTGCACGACGATCAGTTGACGATCGTGGAACTCAAGCTGAAACCCAGTCTCAAATTCATTTATCAACTGACCACCCGGACTCGATACGCGAACTTTGTCTACGCAGCGTTACCGTTTGATTCGGTCTCTGGAACCAATCGCAAACACTGGATCCAACTGCTGCGAAAACTCGGCATCGGACTCTTATGGATTCGTGTGTCTAATCTTGGCTACGCCGTCAAGGAAGCGCTGCGAGCCAAACCACAAACAATTGGGGGGGCAAAAGATAAGCGCATCAGGCAGGGTATTATCAATGAAGCCAAAACCCGGCGCTCAACATTAGCACTGGGCGGTCAGTCAACGTTTGTCCCGCTCGTCACTGCCTACCGCGAGGACGTGCTATTGACCCTTGCTCTGCTTCAAAAACATGGGCCATTGTCACCCAAAGCATTACGCGCGCTTGGAGCACCAGAGAGGGTCGGCCGCATCCTGCTCAGCAATCACGATGGTTGGTTCGAGCGCATCAGCAGAGGCACTTATGGCCATCTACCCACCGCTTGTGAAGATGCCGCGAGCCGATTCGCCGAGGCTTGGCAAGTCACCAAAGACAGTCTGCCTGCCAGCTAATTTCCCTTTCGCCAAATCTTGACTTCTTTTGAACCGTCAAGACAATCGAACCATGAATATCAATACCTTACGTGTCGAGAACTTACGAGCGTATTGTGCTGCGCGTGGGTTTAACCTCGACACGCCTGCAGGAAGACGATCTCACGGTGAGGATTTAGCGCACCATTTTGGTAGCACACCTTTTGATGAATCTTGGCAGACGCTAACTCGGTGTCTCACCACCTGTTTCTCGCTCCTGCCGACCGCCGAATTCGAATCAGCTTGCCAATCCATCTGGCAGCGTAAAGAACTACGCCATTGGATTGATCTAGCGCGAATTGAGCAAGCCCCTTTTCGATTCTTCGTCGATCTCATCGGTGAAGCAGGACTTTGCTTTGAAGGGTCAAGCCTCAAGGTACAAGTTATCGGTCATTCAGAGCAAATGCTTCGATGCAGGATCAGTGACATTGGTCGGGAAAGACTACCCGTGCCGTTACTCAAAATGATCGAATTCGAAATGTATGGATTTATCAAAGCCAGCGCCCAGCAATATGTCAGCGTTGAGATGGAGAACTTCAGCCATTTTGCTGACCTAACGCTCACTTCTACAGCGGGGGCAAGCCACCGAGTGAAGCGATGGGTTTCAACCCTTTCCCTACTCGCTACCCCCCACCAATTGGGTCTCCAAATCCGGCAACTTCATCAGGCACTGCGAACGACTGGCGACGCGCTCAGCGCCAGCAAGACAGCGCTAGTCAAGGAACGTGCACTCCATTCTCGGCAATCTAAACTGATGGCTTTGATGCTGAACGACAGTGACGTGGCTATCGTTTCGAAACAAAGCGATAGGGTGAGCATCAACCTTCCCATGAAATGGGATGCGCTTTTACTTCACATTTGGACAATCGACAGCGAACGACCTATCGATAGTAATGGTCATCGACTCGAAGCCACACTCACCCCATCCAATTGGACATCACTTCAGGCAATGCTATCGGCCGACACAACTGAGATTTCATCAACGGATAGTATTCCCTCATTCAACAGCGAATATCATCTTCATTGGGTTGACCCCACAGAAACCATTGGTTTGATTAGGCGGGAACACACCAACAAACTGAGCAATCCACATCAATCAGCGGAGCAAGTAAACCAACTGATCAACGACGCTCTCTTCACTGGCTGTGCGTGCACATTCAACGGAAGCGGCCACGTGCTCTGGCGAGACAACGATTTCAATCGATTCTTTGACCTGCCAGAAAGCACCGATACCGTCTCCTTGAAAACTCTGTTTTCTGACGCGCCCCTGCCTAGCCAAGTCGCTAAATTTTTTCGCGACATGCATCTGAAACCCGTGATCAATCGCCTCCTTATCAGACTGCCCAGGCGACCTGCCGAGCTTGATAGCGCAGCAAAAGACCTCTTGATGTGGGCGCGCGTTATACAAGACGAGCAAGGCTTGAAAGGCATCGCAATCTTCCTCGATGCATCGGGCGAAGTATCCCGTTCGGTGCAAAATGCCCACCTTCATGAACGGCTAGCCCGGCTGGAATCGGAAGCGACGCTGGGACGGTTCAGTCTTCGCATTGCTCACGATCTTGGAAATCTGCTCAGCGTTACCCATCATCAGGTAAACGCGCTCGAGACAGCTAACCAAGATCACCCATCGATTGCGTTGTTGCAGCAAACTATTAATGACAGTCACAGCCTCACCCGCGAGCTATTGGCATTTGGCAAGGTGAATAGTGATCCCATCGAACAGATCGATTTAATTCAGGCAATCCAAAAGAGCTTGCCCTTGTTTCGGCACGTGCTTCCAACGCGGATTTCACTCCGATTTGAACCGATGAGCACATCGAGCTGGCCCATGGTCGCTATTCCAGCTACAACGCTACGGAACATACTCCTTAATCTCATCATCAACGCGCGTGACGCCATAGCCTCTCAGGGAGACATTCGAATCGATGTCAAGAAGTTGATCCACCATTTTGAGGTGTCCATCATCGATTCAGGCCACGGCATCAGCGCTGAGCTGCAACCCCGGGTATTCGATACCTTTAAAACGACAAAAGAGAGCGGTCATGGCCTCGGATTACCCAATGTTCGAGACATGGCTCGGCGCCACCAAGGGGACCTCGTTTTGACTCGCAGTGACAAGAAGGGCACGGTCTTCACCCTTCACCTGCCCCATGCATCTAAACCTGCAAAAGGTTTCAATGAGGGGCCATCTCCCCTCGTCTTGATCATCGACCCTGACCATTCATTCTCAAACCGCCTAGCTACTGACCTTGAATCTTTAGGATGCTCAACGATTCTGAGCACTACCGCAGCAGACGGGCTAACTCAGATCAATCGAAAAGGTGTATATCTCGATTGCGTGGTGACCCGTATGGTTCTACCTGGCGAGGGCGGGCATCGAATCATTGATCAGGCCTTGAGCAAGATGCCGAATCGCCCGGTCATTGTGTTGGCGGAAGATCCGGATGCACCCTACGTGTACCGACCCGTATTGGGTGAATCTGTTTACGTGTTAAACCACCCGTCGAACCCCAAATCCCTCGCTGCTGTCATTATCGACCTAACCGATCAATGGGACCGCAAACAAAACCAACGTTGATCACCAACCCGCTCGCTAGCTGGGCGACCAGCGCCCTTCTTCCCAATGGCCTTTGACAAGAAGTGGCCTTCAGCAAACAGTGCCCATTCACCCAGACTGACCCTTGCTCAGCAAGGGTTCAATCAAGTCGGGTACGCGCAAATGTACACATCGCGTCGACACGCGTACGCCACCAATTTGCTACACTGCGCTCTCGCCGCCGGGGCCTGAAATGAACATCAAACACTTTTTAACGTCGCTGGTTGAACGCGCCATGACTAACGCAGGTTTGGAGGGCCAGCCTGCGATCGTTAAGCAATCCCAAAAGACTCAGTTCGGTCACTATCAAGCCAACGGCATGATGGCTGCAGCAAAGCAAGCCGGTGCAAACCCTCGAGAAAAAGCGAGCGAAGTGGTTAACCATCTGCAATCGTTCAGTGAAGCAGAGGGTATTGGCTTTGAAGTCGCGGGCCCGGGTTTTATTAACATTACCTTGACCAACAAGTGGTTAACCCAGCTGTTAGCGGAGGCGAGCCTACCGAAAAAGCCAGAGGTCGCCACACCGAGCACGTTCGTCATCGACTACAGCTCTCCGAACCTTGCCAAGGAGATGCACATCGGTCACTTGAGGTCCACCGTCATTGGCGACACCGTCGTGCGAGTGCTCGAGTACGTTGGACACAACGCAATTCGGGTCAATCACGTGGGCGACTGGGGGGCTCAATTTGGCAGCTTGCTGGCCTACTTAGAAGCGTCCGCCCAAACCGAGCAAGCCCAGACGGCCGCCCTCTCTGACCTAGAAAAGTTCTATCAACAAGCCAGCGCTCGATTCAAATCCGATGAAACCTTCGCTGCGACGGCCCGCCAATGTGTGGTTGATCTTCAAGGGGGAGATCCGCACCTACTCGCACTATGGCGACAATTCATTGAGACCTCTCTCGATCATGCCAGCAAGGTATACGACTTACTCAACATTACGCTAACACGCGCTGATGTCCGCGCGGAGAGCGCATACAACGAGGCGCTGCATCCTTTGGTCGACCGACTGCGGGGTGAGGGTCTCCTCGTCGAATCTGATGGCGCTCAGTGTGTATTCCTTGACGAGTTCAAAGGTAAAGATGACCAACCGTTACCCGCCATCGTCCAAAAATCAGACGGTGGGTTCCCGTACCTTGCCACCGACCTTGCCGCGCTGGATTACCGCGCGAACACGCTGCACGGCCATCATTTGCTTTATGTGGTCGGGGCTTCTCAATCGCTTCACTTGAAGCAAGCCTATGCTGTCGCTAGAGCCGGCGGCCTGATTAGTGACGAGGTAGAAACAAGACATCTACCGTTTGGCCTCGTGCTGAAAGCCGACGGCACACCCTTCAAAACTCGAGATGGCGCCGACGTCAAATTGATCGACGTGTTAAAGGAAAGTGTTGAACGCGCGGCAACCCTCATTGCTGAGAGAAGTGACGACGCATCGCCTGAACAAACGAAAACCATCTCTGAAGTGGTTGGTATCGGCGCGATCAAATACGCCGAGCTCCAGAAAAACCGAACCACTGACTACACCTTTGACTGGGATACCATGCTCGCGTTTGAGGGAAATACCGCACCCTATTTGCAATACGCGTACACAAGAATAGCGAGCCTACTTGCCAAGGCTGATCGTTCGCCAGGAGATGGGGTTACCGTCACCCACGAGGCTGAGCAATTGTTGGCGCTAAAAATCCTCCAGTTCGATGAGGCGATTTTGACTTATCTTGAGGACTATCAAGCCAATGTCATCTGCCAATACCTCTATGAGTTGTCTGGCCGTTTCATGTCATTCTATGAACAGTGCCCCGTGTTAAGCGCGGAGGAATCTATAATGGGCAGTCGCCTTCTCCTCGCGAAGCTCACAGCTGACACCCTCGTTCAAGGGCTGGATCTCCTCGGCATCAAAACGGTAGAGCGAATGTGAACACGTCTTATTCGCTCATCGCAGCGATGAGCCGAAACCGGGTGATCGGGCGAGGCGATGATATTCCATGGGTGGCCAAAGGCGAGCAAGCATTGTTCAAAAAGATCACCTCGGGCGGCACGGTCATCATGGGGCGAAAAACGTTCGATTCGATCGGGCGCCCTCTGCCCAAGCGCCACAATATCGTCATTACTCGAAAGCCCCGCGGCAACACTGATCAGCTCGATTTTTGCGAGAGCGTGGAAGCCGCGCTCGAACTTGCTGCCACCCTTGCTAGACCTACTTTTGTCATTGGTGGCGGCGAGATCTACGCGCGAACCATCAATCACGCCTCAGCCCTTCACCTCACTACTATCGATATCGACGTTGAGGGCGACGTGTACTTCCCCACTTTTGATGAGGCAGCATTCAACCTCGTTGATACCCAGCATTTTGAAACCAATCTGAAGTACAGTTACCGACACTACACGGCTAAATCATAAGAGGACCCGGCATGGCTATTAAAAATCGCGTCACAGAAATGCTCGGCGTTGAAACGCCAATCGTTCAGGCACCCATGGGGTGGATTGCGCGGTCGCAATTGGCCTCCGCCGTATCCAATGCGGGAGGCATGGGTATTATCGAGACGAGTTCAGGTGAACTCGATGTGATCAAAGAAGAGATCAAACGCATGCGAACCCTCACGGACAAGCCTTTCGGCGTGAATATCGCCCAAGCGTTTGTCCGCGACCCTGCCATCGCCGACTTTGTGATCGAGCAAGGCGTGACGTTTGTGACGACGTCAGCGGGCAGTCCCACAAAATACACCGCCCAGCTTAAATCGGCGGGCTTGACCGTCTTCCACGTCGTTCCAACTCTCCAAGCCGCGTTAAAGGCCGTCGATGCGGGCGTGGACGGATTGATCGTTGAGGGCAGCGAAGGAGGCGGTTTCAAAAACCCTCGTGACGTAGCAACCATGGTGTTACTCCCACTGGTTCGTTCAAAGGTCGATGTACCCATCATTGCGGCGGGAGGATTCGTTGATGGTAAAACCATGGCCGCTGCTTTCGCGATGGGAGCCGAGGGCATCCAAATGGGTACCCGAATGGTCTCCGCAGCCGAGTCGCCGGTCCATAGCAACTGGAAGGAAGCCATCGTTAATGCCGAAGAAACCGGCACCGTCTTTTTAAACCGTTTTCATTCGCCGGCCCTTAGAGCACTTCGAACAGAGCGCACGACTCGCCTGGAAGCAACGATTGAAGACAACATCATGCCGGAATTCGGTGAGGCCAAAGCGTTATATTTCGGCGGTGACATGGAGGCCGCTATCCCACTTTCAGGACAGGTAGCAGGAAGAATCGAATCTATCGAGCCCGTTGCCAAGATTATCAGCGAAACTCGTGACGAGTTCCTGGACATTATTGGTCAGCTAGGTCAGCAGTATCCGGCTTGAATGCACGGTTAGCGGCTGAGCTGAGCATGGTCTCAGACGTCATCAAACGGTTGCTGCAGTCGACCATTGCCGTCATCTGCTGCCTCGCATCAGCGGCATTGGCTGAAGCACCCCCGCCCTCATTTGATCAAGGCGCAGCACTCTACCGCGACCAGAACTACGCAGCTGCGCTACCCATTTTCCTGGCGCTCGCTAAACAGGGCGACGTGCAAGCTCAAACAGTACTGGCCATGATGTTCCGATATGGAGAGGGAACGCCGGTTGACTCAGAAACTGCGCTGAGCGTGTACCGCCTGGCGGCCGAGGCTGGCCACGCGCCCGCACAATATCAAATGGGAGTCATGCTTCGAGATGGCGAGGGCGTCACCCCCAATGAGCGGCCGCGCTCCGCTGGTTTCAACAAGCCGCACAAAACGGCTATGACAAAGCTCGGCTCGCTATCGAGGACCTCGCGCCTAGCGCAGCACTTGCATCCAACCCAGATGAACCCATGCCTCAACGCACCGAGCCCTGGAATTTCGAATTACCGGCTAGTCTTTCCCAGCCATTAATGGAGCAGACCACAAGCCCCCCGCAACCATCGTTTGAGCGAGGGTTTCGGGTTCAGTTAGCGGCCATGCGGTCTAAAGAAGCCGCCATTGATCTGTGGGAATTTCTTAAACAAGAATTCCCTCAACTCACATCCTCTCTACCTTACACCGTTAGTGTCTTTGAGCCGGACGACCAAAGCCCCACCTTATATCGACTGCGTGTAGGGGATTTTCGATCCGAGCAAAGCGCTCGCCGTTTCTGCGATATCATTGCGCCAGTCACTCGCAGAACGTGCTGGTTGATTAATGATTAAACCCGAAACTGATCGCTTAATAGGTTTAAGAAGAATCTTCGCACCGCACTAGCTAACAACTAACCGCCACTCATTAGGAGCAAGCGCCATGGATCTCAGTTTTAGCGACGCAGACCTTGCTTTTCAAACCAAGGTCAGAACCTTCATCGATGAACATGTACCCAAGGGACAAGCACTTTGGACGAAACGATCCGAGTGGTTCAAAGCCCTTGCTGACCAGGGGGGATGGGATATTCCCAAGTGGCCCGTCGAATTTGGCGGTCCTGGCTTTACACCGACCCAGCGTTACATTTTTGATCTCGAGATGGCCAAGCAACCGACGCCGCCAGTACTTCCCTTTGGGGTAGGCATGCTGGCACCGATCCTCATGCAATATGGCACCAAAGCCCAACAAGATCGGTTTTTGCCGAGCATCAGGGACGGCAGTGTGAATTGGTGTCAAGGTTACTCCGAGCCCGGCGCCGGCTCAGATCTCGCCAATTTGCAGACTCGCGCCGTGCTGAGCGATGACGGCACGCATTATGTGGTTAACGGCCAAAAAATCTGGACCACACTTGCCCACATCGCGCATTGGATGTTTTGTTTAACCCGAACTGACAACTCGGGCGCAAAACAAGAAGGCATCACTTTCTTGCTCATTCCGATGGACGATCCAGGCATCGAGGTCAGACCCATCATTACCCTGGGCGGCAGTCACTCGGTAAACGAGGTGTATCTCACCGATGTGGTGGTTCCCGTCGAACAGCGGGTGGGTGAGGAAGGTAAAGGTTGGACCTATGCCAAGGGCCTGCTCAGCCACGAGCGAACGGGACTTGCCGGCATTCAGAACTCCGTGCTCGCCCTCGAAAAAGCGAAACAAAATGCGCGATCGATTCCCCTCGGAGACGGCACATTGCTCGACCAGCCGAATTTCCGAAGCAAAGTGGGTGCGCTCGAAGCAGAACTATTGGCTTTGGAGTTCACGGAAATTCGAACCCTGGCTCAAGTCGCTGCAGGCGGAAGCCCAGGCCCAGAGTCGTCCATACTGAAGCTAAAGGGAACCGAGATACAACAGCGGATTTCAGAGCTAAATCTCGAAGCGGGGGGACTCTTTGGTTCAGCCTGGGGATTGCACTCGCCAGGGCCTAGCTTTGCACGCGGCGCCACGCAACATTACCTCGGCGGGCGAGCGACCACCATTTACGGGGGTGCAAGCGAAGTTCAAAAAGACGTCATCGCCAAAAACGTGCTGGGGATGGGTTAGCGCATGGATTTATCACTGACAGAAACGCAACACCTCTTCGTCGACTCGGTCTCTCGCTATCTAAATAGCGAATATCCCCTGTCACACCGTCAGACATTGGTGAGCACCGATCTTGGATACAGCGAAGCACATTGGCAAACCTTCGCCGAACTTGGCTGGACTGGCCTTGCGCTTCCAGAGGCGTTCGACGGCCTCGGGGGCGACCTTATCGACCGGATGCTGCTGCATGAGCAACTTGGTAAGGGCCTCGTTTTGGAGCCGTTTCTCGCAACCCTTGGCCTCTGCGTACCCGCCATCCTTTGGGCGGGATCAGATGAGCAAAAAGAAATGCTGTTATCCCCCGTCGCAACGGGCCAGCTATCCATGGCAGCAGCGCTCCAAGAGGCAAGCGACCCACTCAATTTGCACGCCATCGAGACAAGTGCATCAACGAATGACGAGGGCTTCATCCTATCGGGCACAAAGTCCATGGTTTTAAATGGTGCAGGGGCGGATTACCTCATCGCTTCGGCGAGTCTGGAAGGCGCAGAAACGCCTACTTTGTTCATCATCCCGGCTGACGCACCGGGTGTTGTGGTTGAGGGGTACCCATTATTGGATGGGTACGCAGCCGCCGAGGTGCGCTTTGAGTCCGTCCAACTGCCGTCATCCTCGCAATTGGGAGAAGCCAGTCAAGGCAGCCAGATCATCGATCACATGATCGCGCACGGCATTTTATGCGTGAGCGCTGAAGCTGTGGGGGCAATGGAAGTGCTTTACCAAAGCACGATCGACTACACCAAAGAGCGCGTCCAGTTCGACCACCCGCTTGCTGAGTTTCAGGTCGTTAAGCACCGCCTGACCGATATGTTCATTGAGTACAACCTCGCTAAATCCATGTGTTTGAAGACCACGCTGCTCGTTAATGAGCAGTCACCCGATGCACCCCGTCACCTGCATGGACTGAAATATCTCGTTGGGAAAGCCGGTCGGTTCATTGGTCAGAATGCGGTGCAACTCCATGGTGGCATGGGTATGACCGAAGACCTCATGGTGGCGCATTACTTCAAACGGCTCACGGTAATCGACGCTCTCTTTGGTCATACCGATCTACACTTGGATGCCTTCGTTAATGCGCCAGCCTGACTGGGACCAGGAGCGAGATAACGAGCAAACCCGTTCCTCGCTACTGGCAGCGCTGGGTGTGACAGCGATGCATCTCGCTGATTACGCGCCACCTTTGCAACCGATCGCAAGCGAGGACGCGCTTCAGCCATTCCCGTCGCAGGACTTCAGCCATATTCGTCTGACGGAACCTGCCCTGAGCGCCGCCATCCGCTTGATCGAAAGTGCCGCTAATGACAACGTGCGGCTATACCCAATTTCAGGCTTTAGATCACTCGACTATCAAGCCGAATTAATTCAAAGAAAGTTACAGCACGGCACAGCACTAGAGACAATCATGCGCGTCAATGCGCTACCTGGGTATAGCGAGCACCATACCGGCGAGGCCCTTGACCTTGGCACCTCAGCGGAAACAGATCTTGAAACACCGTTTGAGGAGACCCGCGCGTTTGAGTGGCTCGCCAAACACGCACACGAATTTCGATTTACCCTGAGCTACCCAAGAGATCACGCCCATGGCTTTATTTACGAGCCCTGGCACTGGCGCTATAAGCCCTGATCAGAAAAAGCCGTCCCCATTACTCGGAATCTGGAGTTGCTTGATACCTTGCCATCTTTGCCTGTAGTAAGGCCCGGTCTGCATCACTCATCTTTAAGTCGCTTGCTTTGCGCTCTTGCCTTGCGAAGAGGTATTTCTCGCGGATCACCCGTTTCGATTTAAACCCTCGTTCTTTCATCAGCGCAAAACCCTCGTCAACCATCATTGGATTACCGCAGAGCAGAACCCAATCTTGCGCAGGATCGAACTTTGCTGGATCTTGCAGACCACTCGTCACATAGCCTTGGTGCTCATTCATGGCAGGTTTAGACGGTAGACTTTGCGAATAAAACACCTCCCAATCGAACCACGCGTGGCTTAACGCTAGATCATCAAGCCATGGTCGGCATAAGCATTCGACAGGCGATCTCACCCCAAACAGCAGATGGACAGATTCAAAAGGAATAGACGTGGATTGCTCGAGCGAATGCAGCATCGGTAGATAAGGTGCAAGCCCTGCGCTAGTGGCCACTAAGAAGAGTCTTCGCCCTTCGCTCGGTAACACTAATCGTCCATAAGGACCGCTTAGGGTCGCGCTTAAACCCGGCGCCGCGTCGAACAATAATTGCGTGGCTCTTCCCCCCTTGGTCTCGCTGATCAGAAGGTCAAAATGACCAGCCGGGCAATCATTCTCGTACTGCGCAAAGGTGTAACTCCGCTCAAACGCGCCATCGCTATCGTTAAAAGTAAAGCGATAAAACTGTCCTGGCTCAAACTCGAGCGCATCAACGCTGGCACGCCAGCGCATCCGGATCGATGTCGGAGAGAGGTGCTCTGTCCACAGCAACTCAGCTTTCATTGAGACTCAATATCAGAGAGGGATGGCGCTTATTATGCCTGTTCTGTCGCGTGCGGTGCAGAAGATCAGCGGACTCAAACGATAAAACAGCACACTGCTCGAGATCGCGGACATCCCTAGCAAGCTGCACGACTTGGCAAGCCAGACTGACAAAGTGGCGCCAAGCAACAGCGCTTACTTTTAACGCAGGAGAGTGCTACTCATCTCGGCAGGAGGGACTCCATATGAGACGAGCCACTTGGACGCTTTGCCATCCATTCTGTAGCGTGGCACTTAACAACGTCTCATCGAGTAGCCGCGCAACGACAACGGTTCCGCAATATCGTGCTCAACGAATGGAAAACCCTATCAAGACCTATCTTCAACACGGGCACTTGTTCAAACTAGGGTCCCTATGAACATTGCAATCATCGGTGCTGGTGCAGCAGGACTCGCCGCAGCTAAAAATTTAGGCACTTGCCACACCATCACCGTGTTTGAGGCGCTACCGAGCCTCGCTGGTGTTTGGGCGTCTCACGCGAGCGCGCCATGCCAACCGATCTACGAGGAACTCAGGACGAACATTCCCATTGATCTCATGGCCTTTTGGGACTTCCCGTTCGATGCGAATGACAAACGTGCATCAACCGGAGATTTTCCGGAAGCCGAGGTCGTTCGCGCGTATCTGGCACGGTATGCCGATCACTTTAACCTTGCACCACTCATTCAATTCGATCGACGAGTTGTTTCCGTCGAGAAGGTTTCAGATGGTTGGCAAGTGCTACTCGACAGCAACGAAATCTCCTGCTTCGATGCAGTGGTGGTGTGCACTGGCCATTACCATCAGCCTTTTTTTCCGGCAGTACCGGGCCTCGAAGATTTCCATGGCCGAGCCACCCATTCGGCCAACTTTGTAAGGGGCGTCGATCACCGCGAGGAAACCGTCGTCATCTGGGGTGGACATGCATCAGGTACCGATCTGGTTAGGCTGATCGCTCCCCATGCAAAGCGGGTGTTTTGGTCCGGGCATGCGCCCACGATGGCAGACGCAACCAGTGACCTTCCAAACGTTCAATGCTGCGCCGATATCGAGCGCTTTGAAGACGAACGTGTTGTCTTGACTGACGGTAAAACGATTACCGGCATCGACACGGTCATCTTCTGCACTGGCTACCAATACGACTTTCCTTTCCTGTCCAAAAGCCTACTCCATCACGACGGCTTTCGATTGGCTCAGCTGTATAGAGATTTGCTGCATGTAGATCACCCCACCCTCGCATTTGTGGGGATTCCCTCGCTGATTATTCCGTTTCCTTTGTTTGATATCCAAAGCCGCTGGTTAAACGCGTTGTGGAGTGGGAATCTCATCGCGCCTAGCTCGGAGGATCAGCGAACCTGGCTTTTAGCCCGCGATCAAGCGTTTGCACAAACTGCCCTGCCGCCGCGAGCATTTCACAGGCTAGGCGAGCGACAGATGCACTACTTAACGGATTTACTCTCCGAAGCCGGTGGGCCGCCAATGCCTGACTGGTTTGCGAGCGCCGCCAAAGCGGCACAATCCCACCGCTTGCGTTATGCCAGCAATTACCGGGACCAGCCGTTCAATCCTTCGGCTTATCCACCGCCTTCATGAAATCAATGTCCCTTTTTTCCCCTGAGGGCACGGGAACCTCGACCAAGCGCTCATCCACATCATCGTACTCAAGACGAAGTGCTCGACACATCGTGGCATGCATTTCATAGGTACAAGTAATGTACGTGAGCTCAAGGATGGCTTCATCGGATAGCTCCGCCTTTAATGCCGCCATCGTGGCATCCGGCACGCGACCACCTGCCAACACCAGGTCATCGGTATAAGCCAGAACCGCGCGTTCGAGTGGGGTAAAAAGGTCACTTGAGCCCCAAGACGGGATCGCCTCAATATGAGCCTCAGAATATCCAGCTGCTCTGAGCGCCTTACAGTGTTGAGAGAACACAAAAAGACTGCCCCGAGCATAACCGGCTCTGGCTTGTCCCAGCTCACGAAGCTTCGGGCTGATTTGGCGGTTTCTGCCTCGATAGAATTGAAACCCCTGCACAGCGTGCCGAAAGCAATCGGGCACCAGCGCAAAAACAGACCACCAGTTGCCGGGGGTTCCGGTCGCCGTTCCTGGATGGGTCACGGGATCGACCCCAGGCCCAAACACGGCGTCGTACACCTTTTGAATATCCTCTGGGGCATCCGCTCTTGCCACCTCTTTTAAGCTGGGCATGTCAGTCGTCTCCTTGCACTATTTGTCATTGAGTCTCGTTATTGGGTCTTTTTATTTGGTCTTTTTATTTGGTCTTTTTATTTGGTCTGGGGCGCTCGGCATGGTTATCGTATCCATACGATCGTATCGATAAGCGCTAAATACAATCATTGCTGGTGTGTCGAACCAGATGACTAGATCCTCCCATGCGCGAAGGGCGAGGCCAAGCCCAGACGAGGAACAGACATTGACTGAATCTCAAGCACTCCAAGGCACATTTTCTCGCTGAGTCCAGTAAACTCCCCCTCCGAACGATTGAGTTAAACCGTATTCGATGCAACGAGCACTCGCCAGTGAAGCCATAGGCACATTTTTCTTACTTGCCTGCGTGGTCGGTTCCGGAATCATGGCTGAGCGACTCGCAGGCGGGAACATGGCCGTCGCATTACTTGGCAACACGATCGCCACAGGCGCGATGCTGTACGTGCTCATCACCATCTTGGGGCCAGTCTCTGGCGCTCACTTTAATCCAGCCGTCACCCTTGCCCTTTGGCTGGAAAAGCGGGTGTCTCATCAGAGAGCAGTCGGCTTCGTGATCATACAAACGATCGCGGGCATTGCCGGGACGCTTGCGGCGCACGCCATGTTCGACGATCCATTGCTTCAGTGGTCCGAAAAACTGCGCACTGGGCCAAGCCAGTGGTTTTCAGAATGGATTGCAACGCTAGGGTTGGTGCTGACGATTTTGGGCTGCGTACGCTATAAACCAAGTGCCGTGCCTGCAGCCGTAGGCCTTTACATCACAAGCGCGTACTGGTTTACGGCTTCGACATCGTTTGCTAACCCAGCCGTAACTATCGCGCGCAGTTTTACGAATACCTTCAGCGGCATCAATCCCGATCACGTCCTTGCCTTCATCGTTGCACAATGTCTGGGCGCATTAACCGCCGTGATGGTTTATCGGCTGCTGATCAAGGAGTCGACCTAATGCCTCGAACACTCATTCGCCAACCAGCGGGAAAGAGCGAACAAGTGAGATTCGTTCATGGGTAGCTATTTCTTAAAGCGACTCGCGCTGATTCCACCCACTCTGCTTGGGGTGACGCTGATTGTGTTTGCGATCACGAGGCTTGTTCCGGGGGGGCCGCTTGAACGCGCCATCATGGAAGCCCAGGTCGCAGGCGCTGATGCCATGAGCTTTTCATCCAGTGCTGGGCAGAATATGGCCATTTCTGATGCGCAGCTTGAGCAACTCAAGGCTTACTACGGATTCGATAAGCCCATTCTCGAGAGCTATGTCATTTGGGTTGGCAAGATTCTCACAGGCGATCTTGGCACCTCGTATCGGTACAACGAACCCGTCTGGAACGTGATTAAGGACCGCTTTCCGATCTCGATTTACTACGGCTTGGTGACGCTCATTTTGACCTATGCCGTCTGCATTCCACTCGGTCTCGTCAAGGCCGTCAGGCACCGCACAGCCGTTGATACCGCATCGTCGATATTCATTTTCATTGGGTATGCCGTGCCCGGCTATGCGCTTGGCTCGCTGCTGCTGCTCTTTTTCTCAGTCCGCCTGGATTGGTTCCCCATGGGCGGCTTTGTAAGTTTTAACTACGACATGCTGACGCCCACCGAGCAATGGTTGGACATCATCCACCACTCCATTCTGCCGCTCATCTGCTACATCATTGGCAGCTTCGCGCTCGTGACCATGCTCCTTAAGAACCACTTGTTGGATAATTTGGCTGCCGACTACATTCGCACTGCAATCGCCAAAGGGGTGTCCTTTAAGCAAGCGGTATTGCGCCACGCGCTCCGCAACTCGATGATCCCAATTGCCACCACCTTCGGCCAGAACATTACGCTGCTCGTGGGCGGGTCATTCCTGATTGAATCGATCTTTGACATCGACGGCTTTGGTCTTTTAGGCCTGACCTCAATCCTCGATCGGGACTACCCTGTGGTCATGGGTGTTGTGTTACTCAGCAGCCTCTTGTTACTGATTGGCAATGTGCTGTCCGATTTACTCGTCGCCCTCGTTGACCCTCGGATTAGGTTCCAATAATGCGGCTCACGTTAACGCCCCAGACCCGAAAAAAGCTGACCCGCTTTAAGCAAATCAAAGTTGGCTACTTTAGTTTTTTAGCACTTGCTGCCTTAAGCCTACTCCTTTGCCTTGCAGAGCTCTGGGTCAACAGTCGAGCACTCGTGGTCAAATACGAAGGAAACCTCTATTTCCCAACCTATGGTGCGATCATCCCAGGCTCCTCGTTTGGACTGGGCTACGAATACGAGACCAACTACCGAGACTTACAGCAACGGTTAGCAGGCAGTGACGAAAACTGGGTCGTGCTGCCGCCAGTCCCTTACAATCCATTCGAAAATGATGCCCAGGGAGGGATTCTGAGGCCAACCCCGCCTGACATTGATCGCGGGCACTATTTAGGGACAGATACGACTGGCCGAGACATCCTCGCCCGGCTGGTTTACGGCACCCGCACGGCTCTGCTCTTTGCGCTGGCATTTATGGTGAGTGTTTATGTCATTGGTATCGTGATTGGTTGCAGCATGGGATATTTCGGCGGGGCGTTCGATCTCATCTTTCAGCGGTTTATCGAGATTTGGTCTAATGTCCCGTTCCTCTACATGGTGATCATCGTCTTCTCGATTATCCCAATTGAGTCCTCGATCGCAGCTCGAGTCATCATTTTGCTCGTCGTCATGGTGTTATTTAGCTGGACCAGCATGACCTATTACATGCGGACCGAAACCTATAAAGAAAAGTCCCGCGACTACGTCATGGCCGCGAGAGTGCTGGGCGCTGGCACAATGCGGATCATCTTCAAGCACATCCTTCCTAACGTGCTGGCAACGCTGGTCACCTTTATGCCGTTTACCATTGTGTCTGCCATCGCCGCCGTGACTGCGCTCGACTTCTTGGGTTTTGGATTGCCCGTCCCAACGCCCAGTCTGGGCGAGCTCCTAAAACAAGGGAACGGGGAATCTTCGCACTGCGCCTTGGATCGTGATCTCAGCCTTTACCACGCTAGTCTTGCTCCTTACTATCGTGACCTTTATCGGCGAAGCGATTCGCGAATCTTTTGATCCCAAAAAATACACGCTCTATCGGTGATAACGATGCTCAAAAATACTCACGCTTATTTGCTCCTGATTTTCGCCACCCTTCTACTCGCGAGCTGTGGCGGCAGCGATGCACCTACGGAAGAAAGCGAGTTCGCGCCCTACGACAATCGCGCCGAAGTCGCCCAATACTATGCAGACCACCCGGACTTTTTCCGCTTCAAGACGCGGTCCGATCTACCGACTGATCTTCAATGGCAAGATGGCAGCGAACTCCCCGAGATTGGCAGCCCTGACGCCAAAAAAGGCGGCATGGAGACCATCCGGCTACAGGACTTCCCACGTACCCTCAGAATCCTGGGCCCGGACTCCAACGGCAGCTTTAGACCTTGGCTGCTCGATTACACCACCATGGCACTCGGCCATCGCCACCCAGATCTCATGGACTACTTCCCTGGATTGGCAACGAAATGGGCAGTGGATCGAGAAGCGAAAACGATCTACGTCGAACTGGACCCTCTGGCCACATGGTCTGATGGCGTGCCCATCACGGCGGACGATTATCTGTTTATGTTCTGGATGCACCGATCGTCGTACATCACTGCACCCTGGTATACCAACTGGTATTCGACCCAATACACGAATATCACCAAATATGATGACCACTTGATCTCGATCAGTACTGTTTCCGAGAAACCGGATATCGATTCAAAGGTGTTGGAACTGCGGCCCCTACCCAGACACTTTTATCAAGAAGTTGGCCCTGATTACCTAGAACGCTATCAGTGGCGCTTTCCGCCCACCACGTCGCCCTACCTCATCGAGCCAGGCGATTTGAAGAAAGGCCGCTCCATTCAAATGACTAGAAACACTGAGTGGTGGGCTAAGGACAAGAAGCACTTTCGATACCGTTTCAATGTGGACAAGATGAACTTCATCGTGATCCGAGACACAGCCAAGGTGTTCGAGGCGTTCAAACGTGGCGATATCGACCAATTCGCGATGAATCTTGCTGAGTATTGGTACGAAAAACTACCCAACGATGACGCTGATGTCGCTAATGGCTATATCCACAAGAAGTTATTTTTCAATCAGCGGCCACGGCCACCCTACGGGCTTTGGATCAACACCGCCCAGCCGCTCCTTGACGATCAAAACGTTCGCTTGGGCCTCCAGTACGCAACCAACTGGGACTTGGTGATTGAGACCTTTTTCAGAGGCGATAGCGATCGACTCAACACGGCCAATGACGGCTATGGCCCGTTCACCGCAAGCCACATCAAAGCGCGACCCTTTGACATCAACCAAGCCCAGGAAGCTTTTGCTCGAGCGGGTTTCACTGAACGCGGTCCGGATGGAATTTTGATGCGCGAGGATGGCACTCGACTCGCATTCACCATTTCTTCTGGATACGAATCACTGAAAGACGTCCTGACTATCTTGAAAGAGGAAGCGGCAAAAGCCGGGCTTGAGTATCGGGTCGAAGTACTCGATGGCACATCGGGATGGAAGAAGGTGCAGGAGAAGAAACACGAGATTCACTTCGCTGCCTTTGGCTACAGCCTAGAACTCTACCCACGATTCTGGGAGACCTACCATTCCGACAATGCCTACGATAAAGCGTTTCTTGATAACGGTGAGATCAATCCAGCACGACAGATTAAGACCCAAACGAACAATCTGGAGACGCTAGCCATTCCGGAAATGGATCGATTAATTGATGCCTACCGCGCCTCACCCGACGCTGATGAAATGATAGCGCTCGCCCACGAGATGAGCGATCTCCATCATGACTACGCCTCTTTCGTACCTGGCTTTTACAACGGATTCTTTCGAATTGGGCATTGGCGATGGGTGAACTACCCTGCCAATTTCTCGCACAAACATGCGTCAAATCACCTCCAGTACTTTTTACACTGGATTGATGAGGACGAGCGCAGTGCAACCATGGATGCGAGAAACCAGGGTCGGGCCTTCGATCCCGTTATCGAATCCTTTGAGCAACACCGGTCTCGCTAATCTCATGCCCTCCCCTGCGCTCCTTGAGGTTCATGACCTTGTCACCGAATTCGAGACCGATGAAGGGCTCGTACGTGCCTTAGATGGTGTGAGCTTCTCGCTTGACGCGGGTCAAACCCTGGGGCTCGTTGGGGAATCCGGTTGCGGTAAGAGCGTAACCGCGCTCTCTATCATGGGCCTACTCCCACGTCCTGCGGGAAAAATTGCGAGTGGGCAAATTCTTTTTGGAGGAAGTGACCTCGTCACGCTACCAGCAAACGCTATGCAATCGATTCGCGGTCAATCCATCGGGATGGTGTTCCAGGAACCGATGACTGCGTTAAACCCCGTTCAGACCATCGGGCGTCAATTGACGGAGAGTCTCGAACTCCACACCGATCTCACCGACCAGGCGCGTATCAAGAAGGCGATCGCCATGCTTGATCGGGTGGGTATTCCTGCGCCAGACATCCGTATGGCCGAGTATCCTCACCAGTTGTCCGGCGGCATGCGCCAGCGGGTGGTCATCGCCATGGCGCTCATCTGCGAGCCTAATCTGCTGATCGCCGATGAACCAACCACCGCACTGGATGTCACGATTCAGGCTCAGATTCTTGACCTCATTAAAGAGTTGCAAAGCGAGATGGGCATGGCGGTGATCATGATCACCCATGATCTGGGTGTCATTGCTGAGACCTCCGAGGAAATGGTGGTGATGTATGCTGGCCGAGTGGCCGAGCAAGGCAGTGTATATGACGTATTTGCATCACCGCGACACCCGTACACCGATGGCCTCATGCAATCAATCCCCAAAATGGACAGCACGCCCAAGGAGAGGCTAAAGGTCATCGATGGCCTCGTACCCAGTCTCCACGAATTGCCGAAGGGCTGCCGATTCAATAATCGCTGCCCCGAAGTCAGTGACATCTGCTTTGAGACCATGCCCGAAATGACCATCGTCAGTGAGCGTCAGTCGGCCGCTTGCCACAATATCAGTGGCGCATCGTGACACCGCTCCTCGAAGTCAGCGGGTTGTCCATGCACTTTCCGGTGAAATCCGGGCTGCTGCGACGATCTCAACTCGTTAACCGCGCCGTCAATAACGTCGATCTCACCATCATGCAAGGCGAGACGCTTGGTCTCGTAGGCGAATCTGGCTGTGGTAAGTCGACGCTAGGGCCGCTGTATTGCCAGGCTTTACAAACCGACTGCGGGGCAGATTCACTACCAAGGTGCTGACTTGGCGAGCCTAGGACAAAAAGCATTACTACCCTATCGACGTGACATCCAAATGATTTTTCAGGATCCCATGGAGTCACTGAATGCGAGGCACACGGTTCAGGAAATATTGGAAGAGCCGCTTGTTATCCACGGGATCGGCTCCGCTTCAGATCGCCGCAAGGAAGTAAATCGGCTGCTCGATCTGGTTGGGCTACCCAAGCGGTCAGCGACTCGCTTCCCATTTGAGTTTTCTGGGGGTCAACGGCAGAGAATCGGAATTGCTCGAGCGATCGCGTTAAGACCTAAGCTCATCATTTGTGACGAGCCGGTCTCGGCGTTAGACGTCTCCATCCAAAGTCAGATCTTGAATCTCCTACTCGATCTGCAATCGGAGTTTGGACTGGCCTACCTTTTCATTGCCCATGATTTAGCGGTGGTTAAACACATCTCGGATCGAATCGCGATCATGTATTTGGGCCAGATCGTTGAGACGGCATCCGCGGGCACGGTCTATCAAGACCCAAGGCACCCCTATACGCAGTCGCTCATTTCAGCGATTCCAGTTCCTGACCCAACCGTTAAGAAAGAACGCATTATTCTTTCAGGCGACGTGCCCTCGCCCATTGCGCCTCCCTCGGGTTGTCACTTCCATCCTCGATGCCCAGCGTGCTTTGAGCCCTGCGCGGAGACGGCGCCTGAATTGAAAGAGACTGACGCAGAGCACTCAGTCCGCTGTCATTTAGAATCCAAGGCCTAATATCAGGCCCGCCCGCACTAATGGAGAGACAAATAAGCGGTGCTTGAGCACTCCATCGTCGAGCGACCGGCGCACCCATTTTGGCTTCGAAAGACACCTTTTATTAATGAAACCTCTATGACAGTAAGACTCGAAAAAGATAGTCAGAGACGATGGCGAACGATTGTGCTCTGCACCCAAGGGAGCGAGTTACTGATGGTCGAAATGGTCGACCCGCTCACAAAAAAGTTCATTTGGTCGCTGCCTGGTGGAGGAATCGAGCAAGAAGAAACGCCGTTAGTTGCAGCAAAGCGAGAACTCTTCGAGGAAACAGGACACGAGGCGGAAGACTGGGCCTTTCTTGAGCAAACCCGATATGACTTTGGATGGAACGGCCGCATGGTGCCGTGCCTTGGCGAATGGTTTCGCGCCAGAACGCCGAATGTGTCGGACACACACACGATCATCGATGCCCATGTCCGAGCCTGGGCCTGGATTCCTCTTGGGCAAGTGTCCGAGCGCCTTGCTTACCAGCCACACGTGAGATCGCGAACCCTGCACCATCTCCGTGACATGATTTGATTCTCATGGCGAGTGAAAAGTGACGAGGCACTTTTGCTATTGGTGTTAGCACTGATCGAATGCTTCTCACGCTTTGGACATCAGCCAAGCTCACTTCAACGCATGCGAGTGGTAAAGCCGGCGATGACCACCGCCTCCTACCCGCTAATTCGTTATACTGGCAGCTCGGAAGGGGGAGCGACCAATGAATATTGAGGACAACCTTAAGCGCATTATCGAGGCAGAAGCCGATGCCGTCCGCGCCATTGATGTTCAGCCAACCTTCGCCCAAGCCGTGGAACTCATCCAAGGGACGAGTGGCCGCGTCGTTGCCACGGGCATCGGGAAAGCTGGGTTTATCGCTCGAAAATTTGCAGCAACGCTTGCCTCTACTGGCACGCCTGCCTTTTTCATACACCCTGCAGAAGCGGGACACGGCGACCTTGGCATGCTCGCACCCGATGACGCAATCGTCGCCTTCTCAACCAGCGGCAAATCCACTGAAGTCATTCAGATGCTGAGCATTTCACGACAGCTCGGGGTTGAGCGGATTATCGGTATTACGTCGCACATCGACTCGCCGCTCCGCACACACTGTCAAATCGTTCTTGATATGGGGGACAACATCAAAGAGCCCTGCCCCCTCGGGCTGACGCCGAGTGCTTCTATTGCCGTGATGCTTGCGATTAGCGATGCCATCGCTTTGACCGTTATGGAGCTTAAGGCCTTCACAAAGGATCAGTACGGCATGCGCCACCACAGCGGCTATCTCGGCAGCATCTCAAGGCCAGCAGATTCCAAGTAGATCCTCTCGTGAGCACGCCTAATCCGACCCAGCTTGCCAAGCGCTACTTCGAAGAGGCGAGCCAAGCAGTGGAAGCCTGCAAAGGCACCCCTCGCGTCCTAGGGCTCATCGCCAGCACTGATAAACCCTCCATGGCTTATGCCAATGCCACCAAGCAACGCTTCCTTGATGTCGGGATGGAATACACCTTAGAGCAAGTGAGTCGCCTGGACCTTGAAGCGCGTATTCTTGAAGCCAACGAGGACTCCCGCATTCACGGCGTATTTATCTACTTCCCCGTGTTTGGCAACCAGCAGGATGACTACCTTCGCAACTTAATCAGCTTCACAAAGGATATTGAGGCGGGCAGTCAATATTGGGTACGAAAGCTCTATGCTAACGATCGACTGGCGGTGGA
The DNA here is from genome assembly GCA_038131595.1 of Gammaproteobacteria bacterium. GTDB lineage: Bacteria > Pseudomonadota > Gammaproteobacteria > Pseudomonadales > Azotimanducaceae > UBA9926. The sequence goes on along the minus strand of JAYPPR010000008.1, from coordinate 1,594,066 downwards.
CGGCGACCCGACGCGTAAAGCCGTCTTACCCTGCACTCCCCTTGCCATCGTCAAGCTCTTAGTCGAGCTTAGCGTCTACGGTGACCCCAGCATCAAACCAGGACCGAGCGCTAAGCCACTGGCCGGCCAAACCGTCACCATATTTAATCGCAGTGAGGTGATCGGCCGACCGCTTGCGGTGATGATGTCCAACGACGGCGCCGAAGTATTGTCATTTGACGAGCACGGGCCGCTTAAATTCGTGGCCGCAAGGCCTGAGGAATGCATTATTTCGAGACAAGAGGCGCTTGCACGCTCAGACATTGTCATCACAGGTGTCCCATCAGACACCTTTCACCCAATCCAAGCGGCAGAGATTAAAGCGAGCAGTATTGGTATTAACTTTTCCAGTATTCCCAACTTTACTGACGCTGCGGCCGACAAGGCGTCACTCTTTATACCCAGAGTTGGCCCCATGACCGTGGCCATGTGTATGCGAAACACGCTACGTTTGTTCTCGCACTTTCATGAGGGCAGCCGTGATGAGTGATGCTGGACTGACCCAGTGGCTGAGCAATTTAGCCGACCGCACGCCCGCTCCCGGCGGCGGAGCGCTTGCTTGTGCACTGGCCGCTCAAGCAACGGCGTTGTTCGCGATGGTGGCTCGCTATTCAAAAGGACCTCGCTTTGGCCATGCGCTCATTGAACGGCTCGATCGCGATCAAGCAAGACTGATGCAGCTCGCGGCTGACGATCAAACCGCATTCGAAGCGCTCAACAGCGCCTTGCGCCGCACAAAGAACGATCCCGATCGCCACGAAACGCTATTACCGCTCTCTCGAGCAGCCTCAGTGCCACCCATGACCGCATTCGAGGACACGCTTGATCTTGCGCAAACGTTTCTCGCAGTCGCCAACTACACCAATAAAAATCTAGCAACCGACACACTCATGGTTGCTGATATCTATGCCTCGGCACTTCGATCGCTCACGCTTAATGTCTTGATCAACTTGAATGACGACGACGATGGGAGCTTCGCATCCGAGATGAGAGGTCGTCTCGCGCATGGCGATGAGACACTTAAGCTGCTCACCAGCTTCGCCGACGACTTTGGACGTCCAACATAGCGCCGGGCAAGCATCTTTTATCTTCTGCTCACCAAACCGTTTGCAAAATCTTCCACAAGTTGAATCCTCCGCGCTCCAAGCGTTGAAGAATGCCGCGCTCGTCAAGCCAAGTACCCGCTGGCTACCGCTCACTCGCCTCTAACCGCAAGGTTTCAATCTGTGATTTACGTCATACAATCGTAGGCAAGCCCGAGGGAGGCGAACGAAGGCGACCCTATATGACTGAGCAAGCATCAATTCCCATGATCGTCGACGGTCTGGATATCACAGCGTGCGTGGCCAAGATCGAGGAGCAGGGCTATGCAGTGGTTCCTCAATTCATTACTCCCGAAGAGGTCGCGACCATTCGGCACGCGTTTATGACAGAAGTGCCGATCACTGAAATGGCTGCCATTGGCACAACGTCAGGGCTCACTTGGCGCGCCCACAATCTGCTGGCCAAGACCCGAGCGGTCGATTACCTATTTTTGGATGCTAGATTGCGCGCAATCGTTCAGGGAATCCTTGGCCACAGGGGCCAAATCAACATCACAACGCTGTTTAATACCCTACCCGGCGAAACCAAACAGTTTCTGCATCAAGATGACGGCTTATGGCCAGTTCCAAGGCCCCACCCCCATTTCCTATGTAACGCATTGATCGCTCTGGATGACTTTGATTGCGACAACGGAGCGACCCATATCGTCCCCTACAGTCATTTATGGCACGATCGCGCAGTTGACCAATCCGTGCCCTCCATTCAGATAGAAATGCCGAGTGGATCCATGCTGCTTTGGGCGGGAGCCCTCTGGCATGGCGGCGGTGCAAACACATCAAACCGTGAGCGATTAGGATTTTTTATGAGTCACAGCCAGGTGTATTTACGCCCGCAGGAATCCCAGCTGCTGTCTGTGCCAAGGGAAATCGCTCGAACCATGCCCACCGCGCTTCAACGGCTGCTCGGATACCACCGATTTGGGATTGGGGTGGATGGGCGCGATCCGATCGATGTCCTCCAAGACGGTAACGTCGTTAATCCCGACGCGCAGCTCGCCAGTGCTTGGCGGTCAAACTATCAGTAACTGGCTATGCGGACATGTTCTCACTGACCTCGATCAACCCACCCAGATCAAAACGTATGCCAACCAAACTTCAATGTTCAATCTGGATAATCAAACATCAAGGCGTTTTGAGGGAAAAGCTAGGTTTCCTTTCGGCGCCCCGTAAAGCCATTTGCGTATGAAGAGGCAACTGCGAGCACTAGGGCGCACTCTGTCATTCCAGATATCTCTTGCGATAATTGTGGGCAGCGTCTTGGTGGGGTGCCAGACCTCGCCGCAAAGTCTCAAAGCAAACGAAGCAAGCGAAGCACGATCATCGTCTTCGCAAGACGGCCAACAGTCTCGATTACATGGTTCAGCCGGGCGCACTCAAGCGATGCTTGAACAGGCGCTGTTCAACACATTGATCGATGCCCATATAAAAAAGGTTCCCCTCACAGAACATACGGACCGGTTAATCGATCAGCTAGTCCGCTCCGTTGACCGTGGAGCGATCACCGCCCGTCAGGAGCGATTGTGGACAGCGCTTTCAGTTATTCAAAACGATCAAGCACTGAATCAACCTTTGCACATCAAGGATCATGCGATTGCGGATTGGTTTGAGGGTGTGATCAAGGCGCTTGAGGAGAATATAAGCACAAGTCGCACGGCGGCTTCTCAGCTTTCCACCCACGATAAATTAAACCTGGCATGGGACGCTGTGCTCGCACAGTTTACCGGCAATCCGTTTGACTTACCGTATCGTGGCTTACCCGACCTAGCCATTAAGCCATCACTCCTTGATGGCAAACCGCTCTACTTTTATCAGCGCGTCGACCACTCGATCCGTCTGGCCGAAGACAAGATAGCGTTACTTCATCCCGATGAGATGGCACCCATTGCACTCCTGCTGGGATTACCAGGCACCCATTTCATTACCGCAATGGGCGGCGCTGATGTCTACTTTCCGTCGCTCGCTCACGCCAATCAGCGGGCGCTGTCTCTTGCGATGTTAGACGCCATGAACCGCCTCCGCCTTTATGATCGCGATGACCTCGCTGATCATCGTCGGCGATTTCTGAGGATTCAATTCGCGCAGTTACATGCGGCGCTACGGCTCGGCCAAGGCATTGATCCCCTGCTTGTTCGCACGGCATTTAGGGCTACCAGTCAACTTGAAGACGAGCGACTGGAGTCGGAATGGCAGTGGGTGGTTCAAGGCCAGCGCGAATTACAGCAAGTCGCGTGGAGTTATCACTGGATTGCCACCGAACTGTTGAGTGAATCGGCAACCGAGAACTGGGACGCGAAAGACTATGGCCGAAAGCTCATGCGCTGGGCTAAGCGGATCGACGGCCCGCCGACTTTGCTAGATGCGAATTAAACCGACCCATCTTGTTGAGACTAATGACGCCACATCAATCTTATTTGCACCACACTTCAAGCGGCCAAGCAGCATCAGAAAGATTATTCGGCTGTCCACTTTTTCCGCTGAGATCGACCAAACTGATACTGAATCTCGTGCACTTCGTTAATTTTAAGCTCAAACAGCAGTGCTTTATTGGCAGGGCCATAGCTGCAGATTGACCGGGCTAATGCGCGTTGCTCGTCCCGCTCAGTCAGCAAGACATCTCCGTTGACGATAAATTCTCCGCTGCTGCCCGAACTGTCATTCATCGCGCAATGTAGGCTAAAGCATCCATTCTCAAGTAAATCCTTTGCCTTTGGGGTGCTGGGTTCGACAAACAAAAAGCAGTGACCCTCCCCAATCACCGGGGTAACAGGATGCAACCTTGGACGCTGATCTTCTCTGACGGTTGCAAGGTACGCCACTTGACCATCCAGTCGCTTCTTGCCGAATGACGCCATCTCCGGGGCATTCGCCTCAAACACCCCCCAACTGACCAATTTCATACCCTTTCCTCTGTCGAAGGATCTAGCCGATCACATCTGGCCGATTTCATTCGTACCCTTTTGCTCGTCAACTGGCATCCACCAAATTAAATGATGCCCTACTATTGCGGACGTACCTATGGCCGAACTGTTTTATCGCTTTTACTGCTTGCTCTCAAACTGAAGCGACTGTGGTGATTGAACCTGAACGGGGATCGAGTAAATCTCACCGGATTCAACTTCAATATCGAGAAGCAGTTCGTCTCCTTCCATTAACGGATGCTCTAACCCAAATACCATCAAATGCGTGCCCCCAGGCTTGAGTAGGAGCGGCTTGCCGGGCTCAAGACTTGGCCAATCGATCTGCGACATACGCATTTTGCCGTCGATCATGGTCGTTTCATGTAATTCGATTGCCTTGCTGAGATTCGAGCGCATGTCAGTCACCCTAATCGGCAGGCTTTTCGATGCCAACTGACCATAAATTGCGGTCATCTGGCGCCCTGGAAGCGTCGCTCGTGCCCAGAGGGAGTCTCCAGTTAGTGGCGTCGTCTTCTGGGCCTCACTGCCCTGGTTGCGGTCAATCGAGACACTTTGGCCAGCCTTTGCCACTGCACTGGTAAGGCCAATGCCGATCGCCGCCAGGAAAACCAATAAACCACTTGCCGCCCGAGAGGCGCGGCGTCGAAATCGTGTCGATAGATTTGGATCGGACATCGTCAAGATTACCTGCATGAGGAAGCAACATATGCGAGACTTGCATTCTACTAAAGCTAGCCTGGCTCGCCCATATTGTTCCATGTCGAATGCCTTCACTCAGTTCACGCAGAACCACCAACCGGAAAAACCCTTTCTTACGTCCGCAGGCGGCGAAGTCCTCGCAACCTACGCAGACTTTGAAACCGAGACAGGTCGCTACCTTGATGCGCTGAGCGCGCTTGGCATCAAGCCGGGTGATCGGGTTGCCGTCCAGGTCGAGAAGTCACCCCAGGTTCTTTTTCTTTACTTTGCCTGCCTGAGGGGCGGAATCATCTACTTGGCACTGAATACCGCCTACCAAAAAGAGGAAATCCGTTACTTTATTGAGGATGCTGAACCCGCGCTATTTGTCGCGGATCCTGCTAAGGCTACAGAGGCAGCAGCGCTTGGAGCCAAACTAGTACACACAATGGACCGAGACGGCACGGGGAGCCTTCGGGATCTTGCTAGCCGATCTACTTCGAGCAACCACGTCGAACCCGTTTCTGTCGACGACACCGCCGTCATTTTGTATACCTCGGGAACCACGGGACGTCCGAAGGGCGCAATGATCACCCACGGGAATATCGTCTCTAACACTCGAACGCTGTGCCAGGCTTGGCAATGGTCGAGCACAGACGTCATGCTGCACGCACTGCCGATATTCCACGTCCACGGGTTGTTCGTTGGCACCCACCTACCTGTGATGGAAGGCTCGAGCATCATTTTTCTCCCGCAGTTTCAACCTGCCGAGGTCTTGAATCAATTACCGAATGCGACTGTTTTCATGGGCGTGCCGACCTACTATACCCGTCTGCTTGATGCAGGCATCAATCAATCGCATACGGCGACCATGCGGTTATTCACGTCGGGTTCTGCGCCTCTCTTGCCTCAGACCTTTGCCGCGTTTGAGGAAGCTACTGGTCACACCATCGTCGAACGATACGGGATGACCGAGACCGGCATGAATACGTCCAACCCTATTGCTGGACCGCGAAAACCCGGAACAGTGGGGCTACCACTCGAGGGCGTGCTTTACCGCATCGTCGACGACGAAGGCTCGCCGGTTGGCCGAATGACCCCTGGCAATTTGCAAGTTAAGGGGCCAAATGTCCTCAAAGGATACTGGCGAAAACCCGAGCAAACCGCCGCTTCATTTTCAGAGGACGGTTACTTCGATACGGGAGACATCGCAGAGACCGATGAAGACGGTTACGTGAAGATTGTTGGTCGCGAAAAAGACCTGATTATTTCTGGTGGACTAAACGTCTATCCGATCGAAGTCGAGACGGTCATTAATCGTGATCCCGGGGTCGTGGAAAGCGCCGTCATCGGCGTTCCCCATACAGACTTTGGAGAGGCGGTGATTGCCGTGATCGTCTGCAGCGATCAAAGCCAGTTAGCGCCCGAATCATTGATCGAGCATCTAAAAGCTAGCATCGCCAATTTTAAGGTCCCCAAACGAATCATCATCGTCGATCAACTGCCCAGAAATACCATGGGTAAAGTGCAGAAAAATGCGCTGAGAGCCCAATATGAAACGCTGTTTGACGAAACGGCGTAAGGCGAAGCGAACGTTGCTCCGACCGATGGAACGAACGCGGTACCAGCACCCTGGCGCTCGGCCTTCCTATACCGCCGGCTACCAAGGCGTCTCCAGCTGTCAGGCAGTCGATCGATGAGCAAGCAAAAACTAGCCGTATTTGCGTCCGGGCGGGGAAGCCACCTCACCAACCTCTTTCAGGCCATTGAGCGAGGCGACATTCTTGCTGACATTGGCCTTGTGGTTTCCGACGTTGAGGGCAGTGGCGCTGCGCAATTTGCCGAGGCAAAAGGCATCCCTTTGCTACTAGTGAGCGCAGAACATGCTTCGAGCGCCATCGCCCGTAACCAGCGCATCCTGGAAGCACTAACGCTTCACGCCATTGACTGGGTGTTGTGCCTTGGCTACTTAAAAAAAGTAGGCACAAAGATCGTAGAGCAATATGCGGGCAAGATGATTAACATTCACCCGTCGCTGCTGCCGAAATTCGGCGGCAGAGGAATGTATGGCCTTAACGTTCACCGGGCGGTCATTGATGCCGGCGAATCCGTCTCGGGCGCAACCGTTCACTATGTCAACGAGGCATACGATGAGGGCGCGATCATCGCGCAAGCGGAGGTCGACGTTCCCAGCGGCGCCACTCCAGAAGACCTTGCAGCGCTGGTGCTGAAAGCAGAACATGCGCTCCTAATCACTACCTTAAAGAGATTGATTGATCATCATGACTAATGCCTCAACGACGCAAGAAAGGAATCCCCGTGCCCCCATGGCGCTGATGACCTGTGGGTCGGGCCAATCAATGGCAGAGACCGTTGCCGAGCATTTGGGCCTGTCCCTTTTGCCAACAAGAGAAACCTGGTTTGCCTGCGGTGAAGGAAAAATTGAGATCGAAGCCAATGTCAGAGGGCACGATGTTTATATTTTTCAGAGCATGGTCGGAGAACAAGACGACAAAAGTATCTACGATCGTTTCATCATGTTGCTGCATGCCGTTGAGGCAGCGGCGCTCTCCGACGCTCAGTACATCACAGCGGTAACGCCTTACTATCCCGGCGCAAGGCAGGACAAAAGGAAGGGTCGAACTCGAGAAGGCATCAGTGCTGGCCTCTTTGCGAGGATGCTGCAAAGCGCCGGTGCCGATCGAGTCGTCACCGTAGAGATTCACAATGACTCGATCGCTGGAATGTTCAATCCATCACAGGCTCACCTTGAGAACATTTTTCTCACCAAACAGTTTGCACCGTGGCTGGCAGCGCAAGGGCACAAGGCGGATGTGGTCGTCTCCCCTGATGTGGGCTACCTCGAAAACGCGCGACTCTACGCTGAGGAACTGTCCGCTGACCTTGCCGCCCTGTCTAAGGAACGGGATTACTCGAAGCCCAACTCGGTTTCACGCTCGACCTTGATCGGCGAAGTGGAAGGGCGAGACATCCTGCTGGTCGACGACATTATCGACACTGCAGGGTCAGTCGTTTCGGCCGTCTCAGAGTTACTAGAGCGCGGCGCTCAGAACATCACCGTCGCCTGTGTGCACCCCGTCTTCTCCGGCCCCGCTTGGGAACGCCTTCGCGAGCTGAAAGCCCGTTCCGAGAAAGAGCAATGGTCGTTTAAGCTGATTGGTACTAGCTCGATCCACCACCCTAACGCACCCGATTGGTATCAGCCTTTTCCAATCGAACCGTTAGTTGCAGCAGTCCTTGAAAAAATCAATCTTCGGGGCAGCGTTTCGGGCGTGCAGAATCCCTCGCGCGCACCTTGACTGGCTTGACACCAAGGTACCGCTCGCTATGCTTGCGCCCCATCAAAATCCCTTCAGCCACCGACTTTTCATCGAGGCGCTGACGCCTCTATGTCACGAACTCATTGGAGCCCCATGAGCAAGTCCATCGAGAGCAATCCTGATCATGACCATTTCTCGTTTGTCGAGTCTGAGCATGACATCCTCGAGTTCTGGGAGCGCGAAGCGATCTTTCAGCAGAGTCTCGATCAAACCAAAGACGGGGCACCTTACATTTTTTACGATGGTCCTCCATTTGCCACCGGGCTTCCCCATCATGGGCACCTGGTAGGGTCAATTTTAAAGGACGTCGTCCCGCGCTACTTCACCATGCAAGGGCGCTACGTCCAAAGGCGCTTTGGTTGGGACTGTCACGGACTGCCCATCGAGCACGAAATCGACAAGTCGCTTGGCATGTCCTCGAGCGAAGCCGTCGAAAAACTAGGCGTCAAGGGCTACAACGACGAATGCCGCTCAATCATTTCTCGATACACGCAAGAGTGGCGTAAAACCATCACCCGTATTGGCCGATGGGTCGACTTTGATAACGACTACAAAACCATGGAACCCTGGTACATGGAGTCCGTTTGGTGGGTGGTTAAGAGGCTGTGGGACAAGGGCCTGATTTATCGCGGAGAGAAAGTCGTTCCGTTTTCTACCGCGCTCGGCACCGTGTTATCTAATTTCGAAGCAGGCAGTAACTACCAGGACACCCAAGACCCGGCGGTTACTGTGCTGTTTAAGGTCAATGATGACGACACCTACCTTGCCGCCTGGACGACGACGCCTTGGACACTACCGTCCAATCTCGGTTTGTGCGTCGGCCCCGACATCGATTACGTCAAAGTCTTTGACGAATCCATCGGCGCGCATGTCATTTTGGCAGAGGCTCGACTATCCGCCTATGAGACGGACAAGACGCTCACACCGGTCGAGCAAATGAAAGGCAGTACGCTCGCCGGCTTGAAGTACGAGCCGCTGTTTCCTTACTTTGCAGAGCAGGAGGACTTAGGCGCTTTCCAAGTGCTGGTTGATGACTACGTCACGACAGAAGCAGGGACTGGCATCGTCCATCAAGCACCCGCATTCGGCGAGGACGATTTTCGTGTCTTCAAAGCCGCCGGCGTTACCGCGATGGCGTGCCCCGTTGACATGGCAGGTCAGTTCATCGCGCCTGTCACCGATTTTGAGGGGCTTCATGTTAAAGAAGCTGATCGGCAGATCATCCGCCACCTCAAAGACCAAGGGTCTCTTTACAGACAAGAGGTCATCCAGCACAGCTATCCGTTTTGCCCGCGATCAGACACCCCCATCATCTATCGGACCATCGACTCTTGGTATGTGAAAGTTGAGGAACACAGGGACAAACTCACCCACTTGAACGAGCAAATCCATTGGGTTCCCGAGCACATCCAGCAGGGGCGCATGGGCAACTGGCTAAAAGGCGCGACCGATTGGGCCATCTCGCGCAATCGATACTGGGGCACGCCGCTACCCATTTGGATTAATGACGAAACAGGGTCAATGCACTGCATCGGTTCCATTGATGAGCTCGCAGAACTGACCGGTCATCGAGTAACAGACCTTCACAGAGAATATGTGGACCATCTCACTTTCCAGCGGGAGGGAGAGCCAGGGACTTATCGGCGAATCGAGGAAGTGCTGGACTGCTGGTTTGAATCCGGGTCCATGCCCTATGCCCAGCTGCATTACCCATTCGAGAATGAAACGCTATTCGAGCAAGGATTCCCGGCTGAATTCATCGCAGAGGGCCTCGATCAAACACGGGGATGGTTCTACACCCTGATCGTTCTGGGCGCCGCACTCTACGATACTCACCCCTTCAAAAACGTCATCGTCAACGGCATCGTCATGGCTGAAGACGGCAAGAAGATGTCCAAACGGCTGCGGAATTACACGCCGCCCGATGAATTGATGGAGCGCTACGGAGCCGATGCGCTGCGCCTTTATTTGATCAATTCAGGTCTGGTGCGCGCCGAAGAGCAACGTTTTTCGGATGAGGGCGTCAAAGACATGATTCGCAGGGCACTCCTGCCATGGCTCAACGCTTACCGGTTTTTGAAAACCTATGCCGATATCGACGGCTGGTCGCCGGACCAACACGAAGCGACGACCTCTGACAACATCATGGATCAATGGATCCTATCTCGATTGCAATCGCTCAAAGCGAATATCAGCAAGGAAATGGAGCAATACCACCTGTATAACGTGGTCCCGGCACTGTTTGACTTCATCGAGGATTTAACCAATTGGTATATCCGCCTGAACCGAGCCAGGTTCTGGGCTGAGTCTGTCACAGAGGACAAACTGTCGGCTTATGCAACGTTGCATCAGGTGGTGCTAGAACTCAGCCTCTGCATGGCGCCATTCGCGCCATTTTTGGCCGAGCGAATGTATCAATCGCTACCGAAGACGTCTGGTGCGGCAAAGTCCGTTCATCTCTGCGACTACCCGACACCGAATGAATCCATGATTCAGACGCTCCTCGAGCAAGCCGTCGCTCGAATGCAAAGCGTCATTCTGCTCGGCCGCCAGAAGCGCAATCAGGCCAAAGTGAAAACCAAATTCCCACTCGCCAACCTGACAGTCATTCACGAAGATCAAGCGTTGCTCGACGAGATCAAGCGGCTTGAGCACTACCTCTCAACAGAGCTGAATGTGAAGACTGTCACCTATGAAACCGACGAGTCTAGATTCATTAATCTCTACGCTAAACCGAATTCTCCGGTGCTCGGCAAGCGGTTTGGCGCGGCATTTAAGGACGTCAAAGCGAAAATCGAAGCCTTGGATCACCAAGCCATTAAGACGTTGCTCGATACTGAGACACTCACCATCGACAACGAAACCTTCGGCGTCGATGACATTTTGATCTTTCGCGAAGCGCGCGAGGGAACAGACACCGTTTCCGATCGATTCATGTCGATTGAGCTACGAACCGATCTCACCGAGGCCCTCATTGAAGAGGGGCTGGCGCGGGAGATCGTGAGTCGCATGCAAAAGCTCAGAAAGGAACTCGGTTTTAATGTCACCGATCGTATTCATACCCATATCGCGGCTGCACCGTCACTGCTATCCGCTCTTGCAGCGCATGAGCAATACGTTTGTAAAGAGACGCTCACCACGACGCTTACCATCTCTGATGAACTAGCTCGGCCCGATCTCGAGTCCGATATTGACGGCGCCTCCCTACGTTTAGCGCTCAGTGTGGTCAGGGCACCATCTGATTGATCAGCCGGCTACACCGCAACACGGTTTAATACGAGATTTAACTCTCCTTTGTTTGCGGCGACTGCTAACTGTTCCCCGAGCGTGACTGGTGCTCAACCTTCGACACCACCGCGAAGGTTAAAAAGCATTTGATAGCTGCCCAAACACGCGGACGCGCATGAATTAACGAGGGATCAATAGACGCGATTGGGTGCCTAGCGGCAGCCGGAACATTTCCTATCGGCCAGCGCTCCGCCTTCACGTCCTGTCTCCATCATCGATAGTGGTTCCCTTCGCCCCGAAGACGCCATAACAATTGAGCCATGGGGCTATTGCTCTTATCATCGACCCAACAAAGGGAACCCGTCATGCCCCACTTCCTGAATCTCTCTTTATCATCGCTCGCGACCATGCTTGAGCGAGGTGAAACCACCTCGGTGCAGTTAGTCGAGCAAGCACTTGCAGGCTTTGATCAGTTGAACCCACTCATTAATGCTGTGGTGACGACCCACCCCGAGCTGAGTATGCGCTATGCAGAAAAGGCGGACGCGCTACGCGCAAAAGGGGAAATCGTCGGCCCACTCCATGGCATTCCCATGACCATCAAAGATAGTCTCGACACCTTTGATATGAATACCACCTGGGGCACCGAGGGTCGCACTGCGCATCGACCGGGACACGACGCGATCAGCGTTGCGAGACTCCGCGGAGCCGGTGCCATTCTTGTGGGTAAAACCAACACGCCAGAGTTGACGCTGTCTTACCAGACCGACAATTCTATTTTTGGACGAACCTCCAATCCTCACGACCTCGACCGAACATCAGGCGGTAGCTCAGGCGGTGCTGCCGCGCTAATTGCCGCAGGCGGAACACCCATCGATTTAGGCACTGACACCGGCGGCAGTATTCGTTTACCGGCTCATTTCTGCGGCGTATACGGCTTAAAACCCACCACCGGCCGCGTTCCCACCTCAGGCAACGCGCTGCCAAGCACCGGGTTACTCGCACCGCTCAGCCAAATTGGACCACTGTCCCGCTCGCTTGACGATCTAACCCTGATCTACAAGATCATCCAAGGTCCGCACCATACAGACCCTTACACCCTAGATACGCCAGACACTGCTGGGACCGAAGAGGTGACGCAGCTGCGGATCGGTTTTTTTGCCGACCACGGCCTAGGCACAACGAGCGACTCAATTAAGGAGTCCTTGAGCGGCTTGATCAACACCCTCGCGGACGCGGGTTGCGATGTGCGTGAAATCAGGCCAGAAGGCATTGAAATGACTTCGATGCTGTACGGCCAGTTATTCAATGCTGACGATCACGAGATGATCAATGATCAGCTCCACGCATCGGGCACCGAGACGCCCTCTCTGCGTTTGCAGCGTATTCTTAGCCAACCCAAATCACAGTTGAGCGCCAGCGAGCTTAGTCATTTAATTTCATTGTGGGATGGTTACCGCAGCAGCATGCGAAGCGTGTTTGAATCAGTCGATGTCATCCTTTGCCCTGTCAACGGACGAACCGCGCCGTTGCACGATGAAGAAGAAAACCCCTACGACTATCTCTACACTCAGGCGTTCAACCTAACGGGGTGGCCGGGGCTCAGTATGCCATCGGCAACCGATGACAAAGGGTTGCCTGTCGGCATCCAAATTGTTGCGCCACCGCTCATGGAGGAGCGATGTCTGTCCGTTGCTCGATTCCTTGAGCCTCATCTCGATCCACTACCAAAACCCAAGGTTTATCTAGAATCCTAAGCGTAAAAGTAAACAGGGCCCTTATCGGTTAAAGACTCAAACACAGGGTCGTTTGTAATCAAGCACTTTACGACCCAGCTTTTTCGAACCGGCTTTTTAATTAGGTTTTTTCAATCCAGTTTTTAAACCCGCTTTTTTTAGCTGGATTTTTGAAACCAACCTGTTGAGACCAGATTCTTAAGCGGGGCCGAACTAGACGTGGGCGGTCATATCCCCGGACGCAGCACAACAGCGGCGAATCTGCCCGGCAGAACCAAGACTCAGACTGCAAACCTCGAGCAACAGATTTTCTCGCGATACCCGTATCACACATAGGATATCGCTCAATTGAGTAAGATACTTGCGCCCGCCTGTCGAGCTGCGCGCGGGATAGACAGGGGGCACCACGAGTCAACAAGAGTGGCCAAACCGTCTCGATGTGCGTAAAGTAGGCCCCCCTTCGCGAATCGGCGGAGGATGTGGGCGCGTAAGCAACAAATTACGTATTACTCCTACTTTTTGGCCCCCACCGGGCACAGATTTTTTGGGATATGGATGCCATGCGGACGTTACTGATCCTTTTCATTGCAAGCTTAGTCTCTGGCACCGCTCGTGCGGAGGCCGTTAGCCTCGCAGAGGTTTATCAGCTGGCGATTCAAAACGATCCTCAAATCGGTGCAGCCGAAGCGGCCTACCTCGCGCGCAGTGAAATCGTGCCTCAAACGCGAGCGGGCTTACTGCCGAGCATCGTCGTATCTGGCAGCTATACTGATGAAAGCAGGTCTTACCCTGGCGTCCCCGAATCCGTCGCGCCAAGCTCGAGTTTCCCGACGGAGAGACTGTCCGCTGGAATGAATCAACCCATTTTTCGAGCCGATCGGTGGTTTCAATATCAGCAAGCTAAAGCGATTCGATCGCAAGCGGGCGCCTTGCGAGATGGCGAAGCGCTCGAACTGATTGTGCGGGTGGCGGACACCTACTTCACGATTCTCGAGCGTCAAGACGGCCTCAACGCGGCCATGGCTGAGCAAAACGCTGTCAAACGTCAGCTGGAGCAGGTCCAGCAACGGTTTGATGTGGGACTGGTCGCCATCACCGACGTGCTGGAATCTAAGGCCGGTTTTGATAGCGCCACCGTCAATGTTATCGAGGCCGAGGGGGCGCAAACCCGAAGCTTCGAGCCGCTGGTTCGACTAACCGGGCGGTCTTTTGATGAAATCTACCCGCTACAACAAGCTTTTCCTGTTCGATCACCGGAACCCGCTAACGAAGAAGCCTGGGTGAATGCGGCGATGGCGAGCAATGCGCTGGTACTGCAAGCCAAGGCGGGCGTCGAGGCGGCGCAAAAGCAAGTCCGGATTAATCAATCTCGACACCTACCGACACTCGACGCCCAAGTCTCATGGTCAAATCAGAAGACCGACAACACGGTCTTCTCGCTGCCAGAAGTAGAATCTGAGTTTTACTCGGTGAACCTCACGATCCCGGTTTTTTCGGGAGGCGCAACGCGCTCGGGCGTTAAGCAGGCTCAGTTTCAGCTGGACGAGGCGCAGAACAACTTAGACCTCGTTGAGCGCCAGACGGCAGAAAACACACGCGCACTGTTTTCCGCGATCAATACGGACGTCGCGCGAGTGAAAGCCCGACTCCAAGGCATTGAATCCAGCCGGTCAGCGCTCGCCGCGACCCAAACCGGGTATGAAGTGGGCACTCGAAATATTGTTGACGTACTCCTCGCCCAGCAACGACTTTTCCTCTCTGAGTTCCAATTCGCTAGCGCTCGCTATCAGTACATCAAAAATACGTTGCGACTGAAGCAGCTTGTTGGCAGCCTTGACCAACAGGATCTCGTTGAACTCAATCGGTTTATTGATGTCAGTAAATCTGTGACACAGGTCAAACCGTTAGAACAATAGCGCCGCGTGACCGAGGCGCGCTGAGAGAGGGAATACTGTGGTTCGGTTCTCATTGGGCGCCATTGCCCTTTCGCTCATCGTTTTCGTTTTTATTACCCCAGACTCGCGAGATACGGCGCGACCTGCGCTTAACCAAGCGATAGCAGCAGATCGTCCAGCGCCTGCCCCGGGCATTGACCTTACCAGCGATGAAGCCAACAACATCAGCGTATTTGAGGCAGCGAGCCCGTCTGTGGTGTTCGTCACTAACACCCAGTTGCGCCGTCGTCGATTTTCTCTCAACGTCATGGAGATACCAAAAGGCTCTGGTACCGGTTTCGTTTGGGATGAAAGCGGCCTAATCGTCACTAACTTTCATGTCGTTTATGGCGCCAACAAAATCACGATCACCCTGCAGTCGGGTAATAGCTACGAGGCAGAGATCGTAGGCGCATCACCCGAAAAAGACATCGCACTCTTATCGATCAAAGCGCCAAATGAAGCGCTCGTTTCCCTGCCACTTGGCGACTCAAACCAGCTGGCAGTTGGAAGAAAAGTGTTGGCCATCGGCAACCCCTTTGCACTGGATACAACACTCACGGTGGGTGTCGTCAGTGCACTAGGGCGAGAGATTAAGTCCATGAATAATCGGACGATCTCGGGCGTTATTCAGACTGATGCAGCCATTAACCCTGGTAATTCAGGCGGTCCGTTACTGAACTCAAAAGGCGAATTAATCGGCGTCAATACCGCCATTTACAGTCCGTCAGGTGCAAGCGCGGGGATTGGCTTTGCGATTCCAGTCGCAACGCTCAAAAATATTATTCCCCAACTCCAAAAGTACGGTCGCCTTTACCGGCGTGTTTTGGGCATTGAGACGCTGTCCGACTCATGGGCAAGCCGACTAAAAATCAAAGGCGTGGTGTTATTTGCAGTCAAACCAGGACTCCCAGCTGCGAAAGCCGGGATGATTGGTGTGCGCGAAGACGTTCGAGGCAACATTCACCTAGGAGATGTCATCATCGCCATCGATGGCGAGCCGGTTACCAACGAAGACTCTATGCTCTCGTTACTCGAGAACCGCCAACCGGGTGATGTCGTGAAGGTCACGTGTCTGCGTGATGATGAGATCAAGGGCAATTTGAACTTACTCTTACTGCGCCCTTCTCCGAGTTATAAAGGCCTGTCAGTTTTCGGACCATGCTCGTGATCACTGAAGAAGCATCGAGGCTCTCTCTACGCGCTGCGTCAAGTTCTGTCAGTACCCGTTGTCAGAAAAGACGACAAGAGACAACCCATTTCAGATAGCCAACTTAGAGTCCATGAATCCATCATCTGGGCAATGAACCCAAATCGAGGTGTGATACAGTGAGCGCTCCATTTATTTGAGCATTTCACATGGATTGGCAAGCGCTCGGTCACCTTGCGACAACCTTCGAATCAACGCACATCGCCCCTGCGGATGCAGCCGATGCCTTTTATATTGTGGTTTCCGGTGATGATTTGCTCATCAAAGATGACGATGGCGACATCACACCCATCAGCGCCGATGATTGGCGATGGTGCGGACTCGAGGCCATCTCCGAGCACTGCCTAGGCGTTGTGAATCAAGTGCCAATTTACGCAGTTGAGGTCGCTGACGATGTGGATGAACCCGAAGGCTTTGGCTTTGAGTCGCTATGGTGGTTTTTATCAAAGGTGGATAGCGACCTTTTCTATTTGCTCGGCAGAGCCAAACAAATTATCGACTGGCAGCGCACCCATCGCTTTTGTGGTCAGTGCGGCGGCGAAACGCAATTGAGTGATGGAGACCGAAGCTATCGGTGCGACACGTGCAGACAATTCTTTTATCCACGGCTATCACCAAGCATCATCGTTTGTGTAAACAAAGGGACCGACATTCTCCTAGCAAAGAATGTGAATGCTCGTGGTAACTTTTATTCGACACTCGCTGGTTTTGTCGAGCCCGGAGAGTCCATCGAAACAACGGTTCACCGCGAGGTCTACGAAGAGGTTGGTATCCGCGTCAAGAATCTGCGGTATTTTTCCAGCCAATCTTGGCCCTTCCCCAACTCGCTCATGCTCGGGTTTCATGCTGAGTACGAGAGCGGCGAGATACGCATTCAAGAGGAGGAACTGGCTGATGCGCAGTGGTTCCCCTTTGATCAATTACCGAATCCTCCTGCCATGATTTCGATCTCTGGATGGCTGATTAATGACTTTGTTCAGCGCGCGTCCCGCGGCGAGGTCTAACAGTAAGGCTGGGCGCCTTTTAGTCATTGTCCTGCTCAGCTGCGCGGCAACCGCCAAGTCTGAACCGCTGTCTATCGCGGTCGCCTCAAATTTTCGCTTTACGCTTGAAGCGCTGCTGAGTGAGGGGATCAAAGCGGAGCCCGCGACCTACCGAATCAGCGCTGCCGCCTCGGGCTTACTGTATGCTCAGATCGTAAACGGCGCGCGGTTCCACCTATTCTTCTCAGCCGACGCAGAGCGTCCCAAGCGACTCATGCAAGATGCCCTCATTGTTTCCGGCTCAAGGCAAACGTACGCCGTGGGTCAACTCGCTTTTTGGTTGCCCGATCGAGCAGCAGATTGGCAGGTCGCCCTCGCCAATTTTGAGGGCATTGTGGCCATTGCTAACCCATTGCATGCTCCCTACGGCCAAGCAGCCAAGGCACTGCTCGACCATCAATGGCTACCAAACACGCATACCATCGTGCTCGCTCCAAATGTGGGTGTCGCCTATCAATATGCCTTCTCGCGAACCGCCAAAGCGGCATTCATCTCGCATGCCCAGGCAATCGCAGGGGGGCTGCCGTTGGAGGATTTTGTTGTTGTTGACGAAAGCGTTCATGCCCCCATCGTGCAACAGCGCGTCGTGCTAAGGAATCACCCCCTAGGCGACGATCTACTCCATTACATCGATTCGGAGGCGGGCCGATCGCACTTGAAGCGATTGGGCTACCTACCGGCACCGAAAAGCGCGGAGCCAGCGCTATGAGCGTCGAGTGGGCCGTCATCACCACCACCATCCAGCTTGCACTCACCACCACCCTAGTGCTCGCTCTCATGGGCCTACCACTCGCCTGGTGGCTCGCTCGAAGTGATTCATTCATCGCGCGGCTGGCTCAGCCGCTCGTTTCACTGCCACTGGTGTTACCGCCGACTGTGATCGGTTTTTATTTGTTACTCGCTTTTTCGCCCAAAGGCGGACTCGGTGAACTGTGGCTAACAACGTTTGATCGTTCACTAGCCTTTAGCTTTGCAGGCTTGGTGATTGGCTCCACCATTTACTCCCTGCCTTTTTTTGTGCAGCCCATGATCGTCGCCTTCAAGCAAATACCTTCATCGATCATTGATGCCAGCCGATTATTAGGCGCCAAAGCCATAGATCGCTTCTTTACCATCGCCCTTCCCCTTGGGCGGCACGGGTTTCTGGTGGCCTGCGTGATGACCTTCGCCCACACCATCGGAGAGTTCGGTATCGTGCTCATGATTGGTGGCAATATCCCAGAGGAAACCCGCGTTGTGTCTATTGCTTTGTTTGATTACGTGGAAGCAATGGACTACCAAAGAGCCCACATACTCGCTGGTGGACTCGTTGCCTTTGCTTTCATTTCCCTCATGATTGTGGAGTGGCTCAATCAAAGCCACTTGCGCGATTCTCATAGAAGGCTGGGTCTATGACGGGTGCCTATGAGAGGGATCATGTTCTGTCGGTGAACGCCGCGGTCACCATCGGTGATCAAGCACTCATCCATTGCGAGTTCGAAACCAAAGGCAGAGGCGTCCTCGCGCTCTATGGTCGGTCAGGTGCCGGCAAGTCGACCCTGCTTCGCACCATAGCCGGCCTCACCTCGCCATCCGCTAGCAAAGGATCACGCGTTTCTTTCGCAGGAGACGTCTGGCAGGCCGAAGGCACCTTCAAGGCCGCCGAACTGCGAGGCGTGGGCCTTGTTTTCCAGGATCAGCAACTGCTGCCTCATCTCAGTGTAAGAGGGAATCTTCAGTACGCATCAAAAAGGGCCCACCAACCCACAGGGGTGAAATGGGAGGAAGTTGTCCAAGCAACGGGTATCGACGCATTACTTGATCGCCACCCCGCCACCCTCTCAGGGGGCGAGCAGCAGCGCGTTGGTCTAGCGCGAACACTGATCAATCAACCTCGCCTACTGCTACTCGATGAACCCCTAGCCTCGCTCGACCCTGCAGCCAGACAGCAATTGATGAGTATTCTCTTGCGCGTGAAAGCTCAGTTCGAAATCCCGATGATCTATGTGAGTCACCGCTGGGACGAAGTCATCCGACTGGCCGATGATGTGCTCTGGCTGGAGAACGGTCAGGTCAAACAATATGCATCGCTCAGCGCGCTGGCAGTGGATTTTGAGATGGCGAATTACCAGCAGGATGAAGCTGCCTGCCTGCTCGTCGGCCGCGCAGTTCATACAGACCTCGACCAAGCGCTAACCGAGATTGAAATCGGCGATCAGTCAATGTGGGTACCGGACCCTACACTAGGCATTCACCAAACCCATCGATTGCTCATTCGAATTCAGAATGTGGGGCTGTCCTTAATCGAGCAACAAGATAGCAGTGTGCTCAATAGTCTAAGGTGCAAGATTGTCGACATTGAATTGGGTGAGGCAACTGCGCTCGTTCGGCTCGACTGCGAGGGTCAGCGTCTTCTCGCGCAAGTAACGCGCCGATCTTGCGAGAGGCTGTCCCTTGCTAAAGGCGCTGAAGTCTTTGCATCCATCAAGGCCTCGGTTTTGTCATGATAGATGATGACGCGCCACATGCATTCGCTGATTTGACGCCGGATAGCATTCTGGACGCCGTTGAGTCCATCGGCTTCAGAATCGACGCGTCCCTCCTTGAACTCAACAGCTACGAAAACCGGGTGTATCAAATCGGCATTGAGGATAAGACGCCCATTATCGCCAAGTTTTATCGAGCGGAGCGCTGGTCAGATGCTGAAATCGATGAAGAACACGCATTCAGTTTCGATCTGTTCGATGAGGAACTCTCCGTCGTTCCGCCAATCCAAGCGAACAGCCAAAGTCTCTTTCACTACGAAGGCCTACGCTTTTCATTATTCAAACGACAAGGGGGACGAGCGCCACCGGTTGATGATTTGAGTTGTTTAGAAACGCTGGGTCGACACATTGCGATGATTCACAACGTCGGTCAAAGAAAAACGTTCGCGTGCCGACCTACCTTCTCAGTGACCACCCACGGCCATGACGCGGTGCGTGCCGTGCTGGAAGGCACGCTGCTGCCCGCCTCAGCTCGAGAAGCTTACGAAGCCGTGACCACCCAACTGCTTGCTCACTTAGACCAGTATGAGGGGACACTCAAAGCGCAGCGACTCCGGATTCATGGCGATTGTCATATGGGCAACGTACTCTGGCGCGACGACCACCCTCACTTCGTTGATTTCGACGACGCACGATCTGGCCCGGCGATACAGGATTTATGGATGCTGCTATCGGGTCCAGATATCGATCAAGTCGCCCAATGGGAAGCCATCATGCGCGGATATCAAGTGTTGAGGGACTTCGACCCTAGCGAAATCGGACTCATCGAGCCCTTACGAACATTACGCCTCATTCATCATGCCGCCTGGGTAAGCAGAAGATGGCGAGAACCCGCCTTTCAAAGAGCCTTTGCCTTCATCGGCTCAGAAAAATTCTGGTCTGAGCACATCCTTGAATTACGAGAACAGCTCGGGGAATTGAGTGCTGGAACCAGTCAGCTCACCGACCAACTCCGATCGGTTAGCTTCCGGCAGCGACCCTAGCAGCCGATGGTGAGACAGCCCTGAGCCAAAAACAGCCCTCCGCCAAAACAGCCCTGAGCTGATAAAGAAAGCCCTGAGCTGATAAAGAAAGCCCTGAGCTGATAAAGAAAGCCCTGAGTTAATAAAGAAAGCGATGCGCTACCTAAGCGCCGCTTTCAGCTGAACAGGAGCCGCATACATCGACAGCAGATCCATTCGATCCTCATCGCTGCACGCTTCAAATCGCGCGAGTCCTTCGGCCCCACTTGGGCGATCAAAGGCTTCATCAGCAGTGCTGGGTAAGACAGGCAGATCGCCACCGGATTGATCGATTGCGTCGATTCGAGCCGCGGCCCACTCGTTGATAGGAAACAATGCCTGACCCGCCAAGATGGCTGCGTCTATCTGTTCAGCCAACTCCTCTACCGTGTCCGGCAACCTGGCGAGCGGACGCCCGACCGTTAACACGACTCTCCCTTTCGCGCCCGTCAGACCTAGCGCCAAATTTCGTAGATCCTCCCCGGGGGACTTGTCGTATCGACCCGTCTCGCGAACGAGCCTAACCTCTCTCGCTTTTGCTGCATCAAGGGGGTCGAACTCATACGATAGTGTCGTCGGGACAATGCGTAGCCGCTGGAAGTGCTGGGCAACTGGCGCCTTTCGATCACTTAATTGCAGCATTTTCAGAACTGAGACATCTGTCAGGTCTCTGCCGTCCTTTGCCCGTCCCTCGCTTTGCGCAATCCACACTGATTGTCTTTCAGCGATCGAATCCAAAATATATTTTGAAGCCGTCGTCAGGTCCTTGTAGACCTCTCTAGGATTAGTCCCTGTTCGATTGATGAAGAAGCTCTTATTCAAGCGCATTAAATCGGTGGCGTAAGCCTCCTCAATCAAATTGTCGCCCACGGCGATTCGAACGGTGCCGAGGCCATGCCTATGTAACGCGAGGTTAAGCAGCATTGAGTCGCCTGCAATGTCGCGATGATTGCTCACGAACAAATAGCCCTGCTCTGGGTCGAGCTGCTCTAAACCTCTGACCTCAAATGATTCCATAGACGACGCGACTAGCCGCTCAACAAATGCGCGCACAAAGTTTTGAAATTCCGCAACCGATGCGACACCGCGCACGGCCCGCTTCAATCGCATCGACACGAGATAGCTTGCAAGCGGACCGACCCATTTCGACAGTCGCGGCATCCACCAGCCAGAAAGAACGGCTAAAAATTTTGGATCCACACACAGCGCTTCTAAGACCTTAGCGACATCTTCGTCTTGATACGGGAATTTTTCGCTCACGATACCCACCGATCGATCCATCTGAACCATCAAATTTTGGCGAAACCGCCGGCGAAAATTATAGCGATTTTCAGGATCGAACCCTATGAAGTTATTTGGGCTCAAAAGACGCCTGTGCACGCATGAAGCGGTCGATATAGCGTTTTGAAACTCACGCTCAATCTTGATCGAGCCTGCGTGTGCTTGATCGAGGCGCGCGGGCGCGAGCCTCATCGCGTCGACCAGACGATGGGTCTCTTTTGATTTGGGTGGGAACGTCTCTTTATGGCGCCAGGAGCAAATAAAGACCCAATGCCATGAGGCAAAGGAACACCAACCGACGCACCACTTGATCAGGAATCGCTGGGAGCGTGGGTTCAATCAGCATCGTAGTCACCAGCATCACAGGCGCCGCGACTAGCGTCTTAATCAGAACATCAGGCGTGTAGTGACCAGCAAAGCCGCCGGTTACGGCACGCACAAACGTACTGAGGAAAAACACCGCCAGCAATGATGAGCGAATCACTGATATTGCGAGCGGCTGCCGATACATCAAATACGCAATGGGTGCGCCGGCTGCGCTGAATAATCCACCAAACAAGCCTCCAATCAACCCCGAGCCGAAAAAAAACGGTTTAGCGCTGAGCGAGGAATAAGGACTCGGACGCAGCATGAGTGTCATGCCTGCCACTAACACCATCGCACCAATGATGGTTCGAAGGAGTGACACCTGGTCACGACCGACCTGATCCAACCAATAAAACCCGAGTAACAATGTGGGGATTAGACCCAGCATAATCGCCATCACCACGTGGCCATTTAAATCCCGATACGAGCGGCGCAACAAGAGTCCGGTGTTCATCATGGACACTAAGGACACGATCGCTGCGCAATCGATCACCGACATGACGCCGAAGGCGGTGCAAAGCGCCACCAAGATTAACCCTAGCGCAAACCCGGTAATGGTTTGCACCGCAGTGGCAATCACCACCATCACAGAAAAATAAAGTAACTCCCAGGAATCCATCAATAAATTTCGCTACACTCGTTGCTCTTATCGCCTAGGTGACGCATGGATTTTCAGTTACAGAATAAAACCGTATTCGTAAGCGGCAGCTATCGCGGCACAGGGCATACTATCGCTGAAAGATTTGTGTCCGAGGGTGCCCGCGTCATCGTGCATGGGCACAATCCGGATCAACTAGCAACGCTCGACCTATCTCCCTTCGCAGGGTCAGTCGTAGGCGACCTTGGCACCCAGGCTGGGATGGCAGCCGTCGTCGATCAAATCGTCAAGAAGTACGACACGCTGGACGTGCTCGTTAACAATTATGGCATTGCTATGGGCGGAAATCTCGAACAGCTCAGCTATGAAGACTGGCACGCCATGTATGACCACAATCTCGTGTCGGTTGCTCAGCTATCAACGCAGCTTCTGCCCTTTATTGAAACAATCGAGTCAGGGGCGAATCATTCACCTTGGCACCATTGGCTCCACTCGGCCCAATGCAAGGATGCCCCACTACTATGCAGCCAAAGGCGCCCTTGCGAACTTCACCGTCAGCCTAGCCAAGACACTGAAAGGAACCGGTATCACCTGCAATCTAGTGTCCCCGGGTTTGATCAGAACGCCTGAGGTAGAGGCAAGGTTTACTGAAACAGCCAAAAAGCGGGGTTGGGGTGAGACGTTCGAGCAAGCTGAAGCCATCCTTACAGAAACCTACTTCGACAATCCCCTAGAGCGATTTGCAACGAGGGACGATGTTGCCGCTGCTGTACTTTTCCTGGCGTCAGCAGAAGCTGGGTTCATCAACGCGCAAAACCTCCGCATCGATGGTGGCGCGCTAGACATTGTCTAAGGATCCCCAATGCTCTGGATAAAAGTCGCTCATGTCCTGTTTGTTATCGCATGGATGGCAGGCCTGTTCTATTTACCCCGCATCTTTGTACATCATCAGGAGGGCTCGAACGCAGGCGAAGACGTGAGACGCCTCGTTACCATGGCTCAGAAACTATTCCGCTTTTCGAGCGTCATGATGGTGCTGGCCATCGTCCCAGGCACGGTGCTCTGGCTCGGCTACGGGTTTAACGGGGGCTGGATGCACGCCAAGCTTGGTTTCGTTGGCTTACTCCTGGCCTATCACGGTCAATCCTATCGCTATACCCGGCGCCTCGCCGAAGGGCAGACTATCCCCTCCTCGCTCTTCTTTAGAATTTACAATGAAGCGGCTTTGCTGCTGGTTATCCCGATCCTAATCCTCGTGATCGTCAAGCCGTTTTAATCGCGATTACTCCGCGACAGGTCTCGGCACCGTCGCCCGTATAACACGTTAAGGATTAAGCGCCGTTAGAACAACGCACGCCGATCCCCTTAAATGACCGCAAATCACATGACAGAACGGGACATAGCCATGACCTTACTCAGCCGACCGACTTTTCTCATCACCCTTGGTTTGACTGGCTGCTTAACCGCAACCATCGCCCTCGGCGAACCAGGCCGAGAGCGATTCAAGCAAATAGATACGAACCAAGATGGAGTCATTTCCCTTGACGAGTTTAGCGCTGAAGGGCGGTTCATTGACCGCAGAATGAGTCGTGCCGATGCGAACGGGGATGGAGAAATCACCAGAGATGAGATGGAAGCCAGGCAAGCTTCGATCAAAGCCGAAGCTCAATCCAGAATGGAGGAGAGAATCGAAGACAGTCGCGCTTTTTTTGAACGCACGGACCGCGATAACAGCGGATCCGTCACTGCGGACGAAATGAGAGCAGCCATCTTTGATCGCCTTGACCGCAATGGAGATCAAGTGCTTTCTAAGCGGGAGCTGAGAAAGATGGCTAGAGCCGACCGCTTCCGAAAAGAGCGGGCATCCTCGACCGAGACTCGAACGACGCCTTGGACTAATGTGATCGCGGATTAATCTGCCCGTGAATTCAGACGCCGTTGAACAAGACCTCGTATTGCTCAAACGATTGAGGGGCGGTGATCCGGATGCTTTCTCCCAGCTTATGAATCGTCTACTCCCTCAGATTGAGCGGTACGTTTACCGGCTTACCCGCTCTAGAGAAGTCACGGATGATGTGGTTCAAGAGACTTTTTTACGGCTGTGGCACAGCAATGCCTCCTTTGATCCAGCCAAGGCTAAGTTATCTACCTGGCTGCACAGAATCGCACACAATTTATGCATCGATCACTTCCGCAAATCTGCTCGATTGGCTCCCCAAGACGATGAGTGGGAGTGGCGCGAACAAAGTGATACCAACCCCAACACATCATCTAGCATGGACCCAGATACGCAACTTCTTAAGGCCAACCAGCATCAAGCACTGGGGCTCGCGATGGCGCGGTTACCCGAGCGCCAACGCAGCGCGCTCGTGCTCGCTTATTACCAAGGGTTTTCCAATCAAGAGGTTGCGAGCATCCTCGATCTCTCGGTGCAAGCGGTTGAATCGCTGCTCGCCCGTGCGCGAAAAAACCTTAAGGCGGCACTAAAATGAACCATGAACATCAATTAGCTGAACTCCTCAGAATCTATGGGGCCGACCCCACACGATGGCCAAAGGAGCATCGCTCAATTGTTCCGGAAAACGAATGGCCCGAGGCAGTGAAGGCGATTTACGCTGAAGAGCAAACGCTCGACCAGATCCTCGATCAGGATGCTATCCCCACCGAATCCGCGCAGTTACAACGTGCCATCGAAAAAACGGTGCTTAACCAGCAGACCAGCATCCTGGAACGCTGGTTCATCTCATTGAATGAGCCCTTTAGGGCAGCCATCGCGTACGCGCTGGTGCTGGGCATTGGAATTGCCGCAAATGATCTAGTGACTTACGTCAATGAACCCATAAGTATGGACAGCCAAGACGCTGTCGCCTGGGTCGAACAATACCTTGGAGACTCCTTACCATGAGTTACAACACCCTTCGCGCTCTGCTGATCACGTCTCTGATCGTTAATACCCTACTCATCGGATATATCATCGGGGGAGCGACATCCAAACAGCGGCCCAAGTGGTCACCACCAATGATGCTGAAAGACTTCCATCGCGACACATTTATGGGGGGAGAAAGGCGATTACCACCGATACTCACCCAAAGCTTCAAAGAAAGTGAGCAGTCGCTCAAAAGCCTTCGAAAAGCCGTACGCGCCAGTCGCCACGCGCTTGCGGACACCCTCAAAGAAACGGATATCAACCCAAGCAACGTTGAGGCGGCGCTAGCGAAACATATCGAGCTGTCCAACGCGTACATGAGCGCGTCGCAACGCGCGCTCGTCAACACGATTGCGTCCATGCCTGCCGAGGAGCGGCAACACATCATGAAGCGCCTGAGGCGTGCGACTCGCTTTGGAGAGGCCCGGCACCACGACTAGGTCGTCTAATACCGAAAAAAAGCGCATCCTCTTTTTGTTAATGGCTGGGACGCGCAGCGGCTAAAGCAAGCCGCTAAGGTTTCTCGTTACTCATTAGCGTATCATTGGCAGATGGCCTTTCCCGCACTCACCTCACTGTTCGATCGCTATCTCGCCATGCTTCCTGAGGGGCTCATCGCTTCGCCGGTTTTTACGGATCAGACCTCCCCCTCAGAGCGCCGTCGGGACGAAAACCATATTTGGTGGCAGCCGACAGCCCAATCTCCACTCGTCGATTTCAAACGAATCGAAGCCGCTCTGGAACGACCGATTCATCCAACCATACAGTCTTACTTTCAGTCATATTGGGCGGGTCCTCTCCCCTGCGCGCTCAACGGCAAGCCGGTGGAGTTGATTCAGCTGTGGAACCCAGAAGAGTTTGAGCAACTCATCGAGAACATCGTTGGCCATTTTCTGCAGCAGCAACGCTTCAAACAATCATTTACTTTTTTCTTCGCGGTTGCCGACACTTCCTCAGAGATCACCTACACCATCGATAATGTGTCAGGGCAAGTATTAGAAGAGATCCCCGGGCCCAGCGGCGGGCGCACGATCGTCGCTAGCGATCTCGCTGAATTTTTAGCGCGCCTTCAGCCAGAAGGCCAAGGAGAGTTACACGCGTGACCAAGATCGTGCACGAAATGGCACCCATCTCTTCAATCAAGGGCGAGATTACCCTGCCAGGATCAAAAAGCCTGACTAATCGCTTACTTCTCCTCTCAGCGCTGGCTAAAGGTTCCACCCGACTGACGAACCTCCTGCTCAGCGAGGACACCGAACACATGCTGACCGCTTTGTCTGCGCTCGGAGTGGACCATCACCTATCGGCGGCCAATAAGACATGCACGATCCATGGGCTCGGCGGGCGATTTCCGCCCTCAAACAATACGCGTGCACTATTTTTGGGAAATGCAGGGACGGCGATACGCCCACTGACGGCTGCTTTATCGCTGACACAGAGCGAGTTCATCATTGACGGCGATGAGGCCATGCGCGAACGCCCTATTGGTCCACTGGTTGACGCCCTAAAAGCGCTCGGGATTGGTATTCAATACACAGGGGAAGCAGGATTTCCTCCGCTCAAATTGCAAGGTGGAGCATTCAGCGATTCCACCACAACACTCGACGGTAGCCTATCCAGCCAATATCTCACGGCGCTTTTAATGGCCTTACCGCTCGCTCCCCAAGACACTACCGTTCGAATCGAAGGGGAACTGGTGTCGCTCCCGTATATCGATATGACGTTAGCCGTGCTCGATCGGTTTGGCATCGAGATTGAGCACGACGATTACCGCTTGTTTCGAATACGCGGCAACCAGATGCTTAAGTCCCCTGGCCAGGTTTTGGTTGAAGGTGATGCCAGTAGTGCGAGCTATTTTCTTGCCGCGGCGGCTATTTCAGGCGAAGTCACGGTGAAAGGCGTCGGTACGGCTAGCTTGCAAGGTGACGTTGCCTTTGCCGATGTCGTGGAGGCGATGGGCGCGCGTGTGGCACGCCAGGCCGATCAAATCAGCGTGCGAGCCAGTGGATCCCTCAAAGCGATCGACGTGGATCTGAACCACATTCCGGATGCTGCAATGACGCTAGCAACGCTCGCTCTCTTTGCAGAGGGCACTACGCGCATCCGAAACATTTATAACTGGAGGATCAAAGAAACCGATCGTATGACCGCAATGGCAACCGAATTGAGAAAAGTCGGCGCCACCATTACAACTACGGAAGACAGCATCACTATCACGCCGCCGGCCGAGCTAAAACCCGCGCAAATCGCCACCTACGGCGATCATCGAATGGCCATGTGCTTTTCGCTACTAGCCATGAGCAGCGCACCCCCAGTCATCGAGAACCCAGAGGTCACCGCCAAAACCTTCCCCGATTATTGGGAGGCGCTCGCCTCAGTTGCTCACTGACGGGCAAATCCGAGGCCAATCCTCGATCGCTTACAGATTTCAGGCAGGAAGCAAATCCGCTACCGCATCCCGTTCTTCAACCAACTCTGCTTCAGTTGCTGACATCTTCGCCTGGGAGAATTCATTCACGTCTAGGCCCTGAACGATCGACCAGTCACCACCTTCGCATCGGCATGGGAAGCTGTAGATGAGACCGCTCTCAACACCGTAGCTCCCATCGGAGTAAACGCCCATCGACACCACTTCTGCGCTGCCTAACGCCCAGTCTCTCATGTGGTCGATGGCGGCGTTTGCTGCACTAGCCGCGCTGGATAGTCCTCTTGCCTCGATAATCGCCGCACCGCGCTGCTGGACCGTGGGAATAAAGGTTGTCTCGATCCATTCTTGATCGACCAACGCGTTCGCGGGCTGGTCCTTAACGGTGGCATGAAAGAGATCCGGATATTGGGTCGCTGAGTGGTTGCCCCAGATCGCGAGTCCCTTAATATCACTCGCCTTAGCGCCTGTTTTCGCCGCTAATTGCGACAACGCTCGGTTATGATCCAGTCGGGTCATTGCCGTGAACCGCCTAGGGTCAATATCGGGCGCATTTCGCTGCGCGATCAAGCTATTGGTATTCGCTGGGTTACCCACAACGAGGACCCGCAATGAATCTGCAGCATGATTGTTGAGCGCCTGGCCCTGAACGGAGAAAATTTGCGCATTGGCTTCGAGCAAATCTTTCCGTTCCATCCCTGGTCCGCGAGGCCGTGACCCGACAAGCAGTGCGTACTCAGCGCCAGAAAAAGCCTCATTGGGGTCATCTGAGGCGTCCATCGACTCGAGCAACGGGAATGCGCAATCGTCAAGTTCCATCATCACGCCCTCAAGGGCTTTCATCGCGGGGGTGATTTCCAGCAATTGGAGTTTCACAGGCTGATCCATACCAAGCATTTGGCCTGAAGCGATCCTGAATAAGAGCGAATAACTGATTTGACCTGCTGCCCCTGTGACAGCCACTTTCACTGCTGGTTTCATAATGATTTCCTGAGTCGAAGGTACCGCTAACTAATGTTCGCGCGCGAGTATACCACTGTCCCTCTGCATTCACCTGTCATCGGCTTCCTATCATGTGCTAACACCCGAATGTGCGATGGATCAATCAATCGCGGAACTGAGCGGATTCCAAATAACGGGAAGTCTCCTGCAAGCGCATCCAGAAAACCTCCATTCTTTCGTCCAAACTATAAATTCCATGAATATCATTTAGTTAGCACTCAAATATGGCTGCATCCATCTCGTTTAACCTTGACTTTGGGGAGGTCAATGCTATGGTCACTACCCCTGGTTGAGACCCCAGTGCTGCGCACGCACGACCACTTTTCTCTGCCAGAACCGTCACTGACGGAAGGGTGATGTTGACAGTCAAGCGTTGCGGTATTCGTCCTTGTCATTAAACACTGGCGTCACAGATGGCGCCCCAGACAGGATCTGAGCCAATGAGCTCAGCGGCCCACCCGACGGTATCGGACTCGCTCGACATTGGGATGATGCGAGGTCGTGCGATGAGCGCAAGGGGCAGCCGTACGTATAGATTCGTATCAATACGTATTAGATGGTGAAAGAGCGAGACGATGCTCGCTGAAGCATAACTCGGGCAGATAGCAGCGAATAGCAGCAAACAGCACCGAGACGAAGAGATCAGTATGACCAAGAGAATCGATCAACGTGTAGGGTTTCCAGAGAAGCAAGGGCTGTACGACCCGAGCTTCGAGCGCGATGCATGTGGCGTTGGCTTTGTCGCTCATATCAAAGGCATCGCCAGCCACCAAATTATGGAAGATGCCTATTTCCTCAACAGCCGAATGGACCATCGCGGAGGCTGCGGGTTTGAGGAAAACACAGGGGACGGCGCTGGTGTGCTCACTTCCATTCCCGATCAGTTTTTTCGAAACATCGCACAGCAGGCTGGGCAGCCTCTACCCGAAGTAGGTCGCTACGCCGTCGGCAACTGTTTTCTGCCCACTGATCCGGGCGCGCTCGAAAAAGCCCAGGCGTTTGTTGAACAGATATTAATGGAGGAGAACCTCCAGCATCTTTTATGGCGGGACGTACCTTGTGCACCTGAGGCAGCCGATGTTGGCCCTGCAGCCCACGATGCAATGCCCCGGATCGTCCAGCTCATTGTTGCGGCCGGCGATGGCATGGATGAAGCGGCATTCGCCAGAAAATTGCTGGTGGCGCGAAAACGCTTCACTAACGGTCTTCGGCCTACCGCCTCTGAGCCAAGTCTTATCTACGTTTGCAGCCTATCGCCTAGGGTCATTGTTTATAAAGGGATGCTGACGCCGTCTCAGCTATTCCCCTTTTACCCTGACCTCACCGATCCGGGCTACGAATCCCATCTCGCCATGGTCCACTCAAGATTCTCAACGAACACGTTCCCCTCTTGGGACCGAGCGCAGCCCAACCGCTACATGAGCCACAATGGCGAGATTAATACGCTTCGAGGCAACCAGAACTGGCTGACTGCTCGGCAAGGCGTCGTTGCGTCCCCGCTCTTTGGGGACGATATGAGTAAGCTATTCCCGCTGGTCGAACCCGACTTCTCTGACTCGGGTACCTTCGACAACGCCTTGGAATTTCTTCTGTTATCCGGGCGCAGCTTGCAAGAAGCCGTCATGATGATGATTCCAGAAGCCTGGCAGGCCCACAAGACGATGGATCCCGCCAAGCGAGCCTTCTACGAGTATCACTCTGCGCTCATGGAGCCCTGGGATGGTCCAGCATCGATTGTCTTCACTGACGGTCGAGCCATTGGCGCCGTCCTCGACCGGAACGGTCTCAGGCCCTCCCGGTACTATGTGACCGACGATGATCGCGTCATTATGGCGTCAGAAGTTGGCGTTTTACCGGTGGACCCAGAAACCGTCAAAGAAAAGGGACGGCTTCGACCCGGCAGAATGTTTTTGCTCGACTTCGACCAGGGACGGCTGATTCCAGATGAAGAACTCAAGACCGAGTTTGCCAATAAACGCCCCTACCAGGATTGGCTAGATGAGCAAGTCATTGACCTCGCAGATTTGACCGAGGGAGACGCGCCAACGGCCTTCCAAGACGATGCGCTGACGCAACGCATGCGGGCATTTGGCTACACCACCGAAACCATGCAGTTCATGCTGCGCCCCATGATCACCGAATTAAGAGATCCCCTGGGTTCGATGGGCAATGACTCAGCGCTCGCTTGTTTATCTGACAAGTCGAGGATGATCTATGACTATTTCAAGCAACTGTTTGCCCAGGTAACGAACCCGGCCATCGACTCGATTCGCGAGGAAGTGGTCATGTCTCTCAGCTGCTTTATCGGTCCTGAGGGGAACCTGCTCGATACAACGCCAGAGCAAGCAAGACGGCTGCGCGTGGATCACCCTATTCTCTCCACTGAGGAACTCGCTGCGCTGAAGGGATCAACGATTGATGGGCTGACGAGTCAGGTCATCGACATCACCTTCCCGATTGCTGAAGGATCAAATGGCATGGCGGCAGCCATCGACCGGATTTGTGCCGAAGCCATGGCCGCCATCGACAACGGCCACGGCATCATCATTTTAAGTGATCGATTAGTGAGTGCAGAGCGAGGGGCGTTGTCCTCTCTTGTTGCCTGTGGCGCTGTCCACCATCATCTCATCGAACTACACGCCCGAACTCGAATTGGATTAGTGCTCGAATCCGCAGAGGCCCGAGAAGTTCATCATTTTTGCTTACTCACCGGTTATGGCGCAGATGCCATCAATCCCTACCTCGCGTTTGATGCTTTAGGCCAATCCCAACGAGAGGGGCTCGTCCCCAGTGCTGATTTCCCCGACATGGACAGCATTGTGTACGCCTATCGTAAGGCCGTTGCCAAGGGCATGATGAAAGTGATGGGCAAGATGGGCATATCAACCCTCCAGTCTTACAAGGGTGCGCAAATTTTTGAAGCCGTTGGGCTTGACGGCGAAATCATCGAACGATGTTTTAAAGGAACGACGAGCCGCGTCGCTGGCGTTGATTTTGAGACACTCTTTGAGGAGCAGCGGGCCCGCCACGAGCTTGGCTACCCCACCCGAACACAAGATAGCGTCACGCAGCTCCCCAACCCTGGAGATTTTCATTGGCGTAGTGGTGGCGACACCCACATGTGGGACCCCATTAGCATCTCAAACCTTCAAGTTGCCGCGAAGACCAATAATCAGGATGCCTATCGCGCCTTTGCCAATCAGGCCAATGAGGTAGCAGCGAGAAAAGCGACCCTGCGCGGGTTGATGGACTTCAATACCGGTGTGCAGCCTGCGGTGCCGCTTGATGAGGTGGAATCAGCGAGCGAAATCGTCAAGCGTTTCTGCACCGGTGCGATGAGCCTGGGCTCAATCTCAACAGAAAGTCACGAGACGCTCGCCGTCGCAATGAATCGTCTCGGAGGCAAGTCCAATACCGGGGAAGGAGGCGAAGACCCTATCCGCTTCCAGCCGCTCGAAAGTGGGGACTCCAAACGTTCCGCGATCAAACAAGTGGCTTCGGGGCGTTTCGGCGTGACCAGTTGGTACCTTGCTAATGCTGATGAAATTCAAATCAAAATCGTCCAGGGCGCTAAGCCAGGCGAAGGGGGCGAACTCCCCGGAGGCAAGGTCGATCAATATATCGCGCAATTACGTCACTCGACCCCGGGCGTGGGTCTGATTAGTCCACCGCCGCATCATGATATCTATTCGATCGAGGATATGGCCCAGCTCATCCACGATCTCAAAAACGCTAATTCCAGTGCACGCATCAGCGTGAAGCTCGGTTCCGAAGTAGGCGTTGGAACCATCGCTGCAGGTGTAACCAAGGCCAAGGCTGACCATCTGGTCATTGCTGGTCACGATGGTGGCACCGGCGCCTCGCCGCTCACTTCCATCAAGCATGCAGGGTTACCTTGGGAGCTTGGTCTCGCCGAAACACATCAAACCCTCGTGATGAATAACCTAAGGTCACGGGTCGTGTTACAAACGGATGGTCAAATCAAAACCGGAAGAGACGTTGTCATTGCGTCGCTCCTCGGTGCTGAGGAATTTGGGTTTGCCACTGCCCCACTCGTTACCATGGGCTGCATCATGATGCGAAAGTGTCACCTCAATACCTGCCCTGTAGGTATCGCAACCCAAGACCCAGATCTGCGCAAGAAGTTTGAGGGAAAGCCCGAAAACGTAGTGAACTACTTTTTCATGCTTGCAGAAGAGGTACGGGAGATCATGGCCGAACTCGGGTTCCGCAGCTTCAATGACATGATCGGACGGACTGAATTTCTAAACACACGGGATGCCATCTCTCACTGGAAAGCCAAAGGAATCGATCTCAGCAGCATCTTAATCAAAGCGCCTATCATTTATGAGGGCACCGAGGTGTACCGCACGAAATCGCAAGATCATGGGCTTGATAAGGCGCTGGACAATGATCTGATCGCTGCCGCCGAGCCCGCGATAGCAAGGGGCGAATCCGTTCTTATCGAGCGACCGATCGTCAATATCAATCGCGTGGTGGGCACCATGCTCTCGCACGAGGTGACCCTTGCGACCCAAGGTCAAGGACTCGGTGATGACACCATCCATGTGAAGCTAAACGGTTCCGCGGGGCAAAGTCTTGGGGCTTGGTTAACGAAAGGGATTACCCTAGAGGTTGAGGGCGATGCTAATGATTTCGTGGGCAAGGGCTTATCTGGAGGAAAGATCGTTATCTACCCGCCCAAGTGCAGCAGTTTCAAAGCAGAGGACAACATCCTCCTAGGGAACGTCGCGCTTTATGGGGCTACCAGCGGGGAAGCCTACTTCAGGGGGATCGCAGCAGAGCGATTCTGCGTCAGGAATTCTGGTGCCAGCGCGGTGGTCGAAGGCGTAGGGGATCATGGCTGCGAATATATGACGGGTGGAAGAGTCGTCATCCTTGGCGAGACTGGTCGTAACTTTGGCGCAGGAATGAGCGGTGGTATTGCCTACGTTCTGAACCACGACGGCAGTTTTAATGAGCGGTGCAACCCTGAAACGTTAGACCTTGATCCGCTAGACGATCAAGACAATCAAGAGTTAAGGCTGCTGATCGAGCGACATTTTGCCTACACGGGCTCCGCAGTCGCCGATCGACTCCTGGGCGATTGGTCGGAATCGGTCAAACAGTTTATTAAAGTAATGCCAAAAGATTACAAGCGAGTCCTGAGTGAAGGCCTCGTTGAGAGAGTGGCGCTCTCTGCTTAGGAAGTGACAGATGGGTAAAGCAACAGGTTTCAAAGAATTCGATCGATCGACCGTTCCTTATCGGGCGGAAGCCGATCGCCTACTCGACTACAAAGAAATTTATACGGTTCCGGAACCATCGCACCTTGAAACTCAGGGCGCGCGGTGCATGGATTGCGGCGTACCGTTTTGCCAAAGCGATCATGGCTGCCCCATCTCGAATCTGATCCCCGAGTGGAACGATTTGGTCTATCGAGGTCAGTGGCGCGATGCACTAGATCGGCTTCACAAAACCAACAATTTCCCCGAGTTCACCGGACGAGTGTGTCCTGCGCCCTGTGAAGGCGCTTGCGTGCTTGGTATCACGAACCCTGCCGTCACCATCAAAAATATCGAGGCATCGATCATCGATCGAGGCTTCGAAGAAGGTTGGGTTGTACCTGAACCGCCAGAGAAACGCACAGGCAAGTCAGTGGCCGTTGTTGGATCAGGACCCTGCGGCTTAGCCGCGGCGGCACAGCTCAACAAAGCCGGTCACCAAGTGACGGTGTTTGAACGCGCCGACCGGATCGGCGGCCTCCTCATGTATGGCATTCCCAACATGAAGTTAGACAAGGAGACTGTCGAGCGTCGCGTTCAGATCATGCGCGAGGAAGGGATCGAGTTTCGTGTTAACTGCGACATCGGTGTTGATGAGAGTGTGCACTCACTACTCGAGTCCTTTGATTCGGTGCTACTTGCAACTGGCGCGACACTCGCAAGGGATCTGCCGATTCCAGGAAGAGAAGGACCCGGAGTCCATCTCGCGATGGAATTCTTAACGGCCAACACGAAGAGCCTTCTGGATTCAAATCTTGAAGATGGCCAATATATTTCTGCCAAGGGTAAAAAGGTCATCGTCATCGGCGGCGGTGATACGGGAACGGATTGTATCGGCACGTCACTCAGACATGGCTGTGAAAGTCTGGTGAATTTTGAGTTGCTGCCCCAGCCCCCTGCTGAAAGAGCTGCTAACAACCCGTGGCCCCTTTGGCCCCGCATTTACCGAGTGGATTACGGACACTCTGAGGCTGCCAATCGGTTCGGCGACGACCCCAGAGAATATTCAGTCATGAGTAAGCATTTTGTTCGGGATGACGAAGGAACGCTCACCGGCGTCGTAACCGTCGACGTCAATGACAAACTTGAAGAAATACCAGGAAGCGAGAGAACCTGGGAAGCAGATCTTGTTCTGCTCTCGATGGGCTTTCTCCAGCCCGAGCACTACATCAACGATGGTCTAGGCCTCGACATTGATGAGCGAGGGAACTTCAAAGCCAGCAAGACCGATTACAAAACGTCGGTGGCTCGAGTGTATGCTGCTTCAGACTGTCGACGTGGTCAGGACCTCGTAGTGCGAGCCATCAACGAGGGGCGAGAAGCTGCTCGGGAGATTGACCGCGACCTGATGGGCGAAACAGAGCTTCCCTAACCCGAGAGACTCTCGCTAAGCACCGCATTCAAATGCTGCTCGTCAAACTCACTGACAACCACTGCCTCGCCCAGCGCTTTCAGCAAAATAAGCCGTAGACCTTGTGCTGTCGCTTTTTTATCACGTCCCATGGCTGTCAAAAATGCATCAACGCTGATGGGTTGCTGTACTCGCGTTGGCAGGTTGAATGCCTGCAGTAACGATTCGATCCTCGTCACCTCGTCAGCCTCGATCATTCCGTGGCGGCTAGACAGCGTTGCGGCCATTACAGTGCCAATCGCCACCGCCTCACCATGCAAGATCTCGCCATAGCCCACCAACGTCTCGATTGCATGGCCAAACGTATGTCCGAGATTGAGCAGCGCTCTCTGACCTTTTTCTTTTTCGTCCGCCGCGACGATGCGCGACTTTATCTCGCAGCTCTTGCGGACCATCTCTGTCAGCACAGTACTATCCAGCGCTTTTATTGCGTCGATATGCGCTTCAAGCCACGTCAAATAGTCGGCATCGGCAAGTAGCGCATGTTTAACGACTTCTGCCATCCCTGCTGCGAATTCTTTTGCGGGGAGCGAGCGCAGTACTCCTACATCTATCAGCACCGCTTCGGGTTGATGGAATGCGCCAATCATGTTTTTGCCAAGCAAATGGTTCACTGCTGTTTTTCCGCCGACTGAAGAGTCGACTTGTGCGAGCAGCGTTGTTGGAATCTGGATAAAGGGGACGCCGCGCTGATAAATGGCTGCGGCAAAACCCGTCATATCGCCCACGACGCCTCCGCCAAGCGCGATGAGTGAGGTTTCCCGCGTGTGACCGGCCCGCAGCAGAGTCTCGATGATGCGCTCCAATTCACCGAGCGTTTTGTGCGCCTCACCCTCAGGGATCAGGTGAAGGTCCACTTTCAGACCAGATAACATATCGATTAGCGGCGCCGCATACCGGTCGGCGATGGTCTGATTACTAACAATTAACACCGATTCGCCAACAAACTCGTTCAAGCGGTTTGGGGCACTCGCTCGATGAGACAAAGATCCTGTTTCGAACAAAATAGGGTATCGACTGTCCGGTAACTCGACCCAGGTCGTATCAGCCTTCATCAGAAACTAATCCTTTTCGATTCAGGCGCTTTAAGATCGAGTCCATCATTTTCTTTCCTGGTCGGTTATCAACAGGGATTTCAATATCAGCGACTTGACGGTACAGGGGATACCTCGCAACACGCATCTCTTTCAACACAGCGGCCTTGTCTTTACCTTGCAGTAGCGGTCGCTTTCGGTCAGTCAGTGTTCGTTTGATCTGAGTCTCGAGGTCGGGATTGAGGAACAAAACAAGACTTTCTTGCCTCAGCCGGACCCGGTTAGCTTCACGGAGGACAACCCCTCCGCCAGTCGCTACCAGCACTCCTTGACGATCCATCAACTCATCGATGGCTCGCTCCTCCCTGTCGCGGAACGCGTCTTCTCCCTCGATATCGAAAATAGTAGCGATAGAGACGCCATTTCGGCGCTCAATCTCATGATCGGAATCAACGAATTGGAGTCCTAACTGACGGGCCAAGAGACGCCCAAGCGTAGTTTTCCCAGATGCCATGGGTCCAACAAGAGACAGCCTCTCGTATCCGACTAACTCCATAACGCAACCAATTTAACGGACGCCCACGCCCTCACGGATGATCCGGGGCGTGATAAAAATGAGCAGCTCATCTTTATCGTTGGTTCTGGCCGAGTTTCGGAACAATCGGCCTAGCACTGGCAGGTCACCCAGGACAGGCGTTTTTTGTTGAATCAAGTCTGTCCGTGTTTGATAAAGGCCGCCTAACACCACCGTTTCACCATCATCGACAATCACCTCGGTCTGAATACTCTCAGTATCGATTGCCGGAGGACCATCTGCGGTAGGATCACCTCGCGAATTATTCGTGACGTTCAACTGCAAAATAATCCGGTCATCTGGCGTGATTTGAGGCGTTACGGTCAGCCCAACGGTCGCATTAATAAAAGCCGTCGCGGTTGCGCCGCCGCCTGTGTCGGACTGATAAGGAATTTGCGATCCAGAATTCACAGACGCAGTACTCTTATCCGACGTAATGATGGTCGGTCGTGAAATCGTCTCCCCAGTGCCCTCACTCTCGTAGAGTTCCAATTCAAGGTCGAGCAAGAAGTCGCTGTCTACCGTGCCGAAGGCGATGCCGCCTGTTCGTCCTGAACTGGTTCCTAAATCGACGATCAAATTATCTGCAGGCACTTCTCCTGCACGCAGGGCACCAATGGTTTCAAGGTTGTTTCCATAGAGTAACGATGCATTGTCATCTCCCATGGTGATGTCCCCTGCACTGCCCCAACGGATGCCAGACTCTCGCTTGAAGCTATCGCTTGCCTTAACGATGCGCGCCTCGATGAGCACTTGCTTAACGGGGATATCAATCTGCTCAAGCAGGCGACGCAACTGATTGATCCGGTCTTGGGTTTCGGTCAGGATGATTGAATTCGTCCGGTCATCAACGATGACAGACCCGCGCTCAGAGAGGATCCCGGCTGCGCCCTCTTCTCCGTTTTGCCCTCGGTTGGCGTTGCCGCCAAAGTTATTTGCGCCCGCTTGCCCGGCCTGACCACCCCCTTGAATCATTCCCACAATTTCGCTGGCGTTGGCATATTTCACGCGAATGAGTTCGGTGCGCAGCGGTGCTAAATCAGAAATTTGCTGCTTGTTCTCTAACTCAGCGAGTTCCTGAGCAGCAAGATCTGCGGCAGGCGCCACAATGAGCACGTTACCTTGAAGCCGCTTATCGAGTCCCTTGGTTTTTAAAACGATATCGAGGGCCTGATCCCATGGCACTGTCTTCAATCGGAGTGTGATTTCTCCAGCGACCGCGTCACTCGCGACCAGATTTAAATTGGCAAAGTCGGCGACGATTTGCAGCACGGCCCGAACTTCAATGTTCTGGAAGTTGAGCGATATCTTTTCACCCTCGTACACCACTTCGCCAATGGCTTCTTGCTGAAGAGGGCTCTCGCCTTCAGCTGCGACATCAATCACCAATTCTTGCCCAGACTGGTAAGCGAGATAATCAAAGACCTGATTCATAACAACGCGAACTTCAGTCCCCATGGCTATTCTCGCGCGCTCGATTCGATCAATTGGGGTACCAAAATCAGTCACGTCGAGTTGCGTCTGCTGAGCGGCACTTGTTTCGACCCCAACCAAGGTCAACAACAAATTGCCTGCTTCCTGCCTGATATCAACTTCCGTCTGCTCGGAAGGCAACCGGAGGACTACACGCCCTTCCCCTTGCTCGCCCCGCCTAAAGGCTATGAGTTCTTCCGTTCGGCTTTGCGAGGCTGACGCTTGAGACCCTGTTCGATCTAGATCGCGGCCCACTGACACAACCATTTGACGACCCAACGTGGTGACTTCGTGGGGCACCATCTGCGGCAGGGACACGATAATCCGGGTTCGATCCTCTCCCTCGAGCACAGCCACCGTCTGGGCACTACCCTCTCCAATTCGGTAGTACTTCTTTTCTAGTTGACTCTGGACGCCCACCAGATCAATCGAGATCCTAGCGGGTGATTCAATGGCGTATGAGACGGGCTCGGGGGGAGCGCCATCGAAACCAAGCATGATCTCAAATCGGTCTCCAGATTGGGTTGCAAAATCTATGGAATCGAGTGTCGCAGCCCATGAAGCCGGGCTAGCCAATAACACACACATTGTTAGGCAGAGGCTTAATCCAGCACTTCGGCCCTGGAGTCTTTTATTGCGCGAGCGCCTATGGAGGCGACCAAGCACATTCATGAATGAGTATTTCATCAAAGTGTCCTCGCGGCCGAATGTCGGGGGGTTGTAAGTTGATCGTCATCATTCACCCGTCTGATTCATTTCAATGGTCCTAGGGCGTCGTAGCCAACCCCCTCCACCGTTGCTCACAATCTCAACGAGTTCCACGTGAGCCTCTTCAATTCGCTCGATGCGTCCCCACTGGGTACCGATGTAATCACCCACACCGACCTGATGGATCAGACCATCTTGATCTTTGATCAATCCATAGTAAGAAGATCCGATTTCCAATGAACCCACCAGAGAGAGCGACGCAATGTTGAATTGCTCAAGATAGGCCCGCTCATGATTTGCGGGAGGCTGAACAAGCGACGGCGCATTACCTCGCGAGTCATCAGGAATCACCATGGGTGGCTGAAACGGACTTCGTTGATTCGCTGCACCATACTTGAACGCCTCGTAAGGCTTAAATTCCGGTAATGGCTTAATGGATGGAACCGGCCGCGCGGTCACATCCTTCATAAAACCTCTAACGTCGGCTAGATGATCTCCCCCGCTACAGCCAGCCAGCGTTAAGAAAGTTGCCAGCGCCAAGACTTTTTGTGCTCCCGAGCGATTCCCTTTCAAATGATTGTCGGCCGCAAACATCATGAATCAGTCGTCCTTGTATCGGTAGGTCTTCGCGCGGATCGCCATCTTTAGAAGACCTCTACCGTCTCGCTGTGAGCCGGAGGGCGCAATATCAAAGTCGTGGAGCGTCACAATCCTAGACAAATCAGCAATATCGCTTACAAACGCGCCGAGGTCGTGGTAGCTGCCCGTTACCTCGATTTGAATGGGCTTCTCGACGTAATACTCGAGCACTCGCTCGGGTAGGAGATCAATCTTCGAAAAGATCAGCCCATTACTCGTGCCAACGGCAGAAATGTCTTCGATCAAACCGGGGATTTCCGTATCCGAGGGTAGCTGCCTTAATATCGTTTCGAACTTCTCTTCCATCTCCTTTGCTTGCGCCCGGTAAGCCAACAAATTCGCGGATTGGAGATATTTCGTCTCAAAATCTGATCGTAAACTCTGCTCCTCTGCTTGCCGCTTCTGGAGTGTCGACTGCATGTCGCTAATGATTAAGAAATAGCCGAGCGCTAGAACCACCGCAAACACTACTATGCCGGTGATCGCCTTCACCGGCGTTGGCCATTGCCCAGCCGCTGAGAAGTCAAGATCATTAAGATCAATATCGCTTAGATCGATCTCCTGCAATTTAGCTAATGAGTCTTTAAACGCCATCAATCACCCTCCGCTTCAGGCAATGTCAGGTTGACCGTCAAGGCGAACCGGCCAGCTTCGGGGCCAGCTGCTGGGTACGCATCAATCTTCGAAACATTGGGTCCATCGAACCATTCGGATGCGGTGAAATTGCGCAATTGCGTTGATATTCGATTGTTACTCTCAGCAATCCCCGTGATGTCGAGCCGGGTCTGCCTTAAAGACATCTTTTCAAAATAGACATTATCGCCAAGCTGTCTCACCATCTCATCGAATAAGCGGACACTCACCGGCCGATTGCCCTGTAGCTCTTGGATGACTCGCATTCGGTCTAGCAATTCCTTCCGCTTCTTCGCGAGCGCCCTAATTTCCCTGATCTTGCCCTCAAAGACTTCAATTTCGGCTTTGAGCAGTGCGTTTCTCTCATCCTGCTTTGCGATCTGGCTGCTCTGAATTTGCCACCATACAACCAATAAGAATCCACCCACCAAGGCAACAAGCGCCAATGCGTTCACGAATTGGCGTTGCTGGTACTCACGCCGCTTCTGGCGCCAAGGTAATAAATTGATTTGCAGGTCGACCGCTTTCATCGATTGAGACCCCGCATCGCGAGACCACAAGCAATCATTAGCGCAGGCCCGTCAGCCATTAATGCAGTCTCGTTAACTCGCTCGGAAATCGTCATGCCTTGGAATGGGTTGGCAACCTGGCAGGGCGTGCCAATTCTTGAAGAGATCAGAGAGGTTAAGCCTGGCGTCGAGGCCACCCCTCCGGCCAATACAATTCGATCCACATCGTTAAACCGGCTCGACGAATAAAAGAACTGTAGCGAGCGCATGACCTGTTGAACAAGCGATTCCTTAAACGGCATGAGGACCTCGGATTCGTAGTCTTCGGGAAGGTCTCCCGTTTTTTTGGCAACGCCTGCCTCAGCAAAACTCAAGTTGTAGCGCTTTTGAATTTCTTCCGTTAGCTGCCTGCCGCCAAACATTTGCTCACGGGTATATGGCAGGTCAGTACCGGTTAGCACAGAGAGCGTGGTCATGGTGGCGCCAATATCGACAATGGCTACGACCTCATCCTCACCGTGCTCATCACTATCAGAGGCATCAATCAATTGCATGGCTCGCTGGACGCAATGGGCCTCAATGTCGATCACTTCGGGCTTGAAGCCGCCTAATTCAAGCGCCTCTTCCCGTGACTCGATATTCTCCCGCCGACAAGCCGCAAGCAACACGTCAACCAGTTCGCCCTCTGGGTCATGGTCTCGGCGAACCTGGAAATCCATCGCCACCTCATCCAAGGGATAGGGAATATACTTGTCTGCATCGTCGAGTAATTGCTCTTCGATTTGGGCCTCTGACAAGCTAGCGGCCAACTCTAAGGTCTTGGTAATGACCGAAGATCCAGCGACGGCAACGCCTACTTCCTTCACTTTGGTCTTTGACTTTTGGCGAACGCGTTTAATTGCTCCGCCGACCGCATCAATGTCCGCAATGTTCTTTTCAACAATCGCGTTTTCAGGAATCACCTCTACCCCGTAGCTCTCGACGCGGTATTGTCCTTTATCCTGCGAGAGTTCTAGGAGCTTCACAGCGGTCGAACTGATATCCAGCCCCACAACGGTCGGCGTCTTTCTAAGAAACTCAAACATTGCTCGCGCCTCCTCATCGCGCGGCCCTAAACATATCGGTCAAGCCAATCGTGGCGTTGGCCTTGGGCAAACCAAGATCAACTCTGCTTAACGAGGGGCGCTAACATTTAACCGATTTCGTCACACCTAGAGTACTTGAAAACGCACTAAACGGCATCCTCAGTGACATCACCAGCAACTTGGTCAACGCGTGGCAAACCGCTCGCTCATCCACTCAATGTCGATATTTAGCCAAGCCTTAGTGGGATCGCGCTACCGAGAGAAAGGTTCGCCCGATATAATCAACGGAGCGAACCACTGCTTGTATCCAATGCATCGAATATCAACCCTCTATATCGTTTATGGCTGCCCCCCGATTAAGGAGCATAGCCCTTGATCTTGCTCAAATGGTTAGGGTGGCTCATGGCATCGTTTTTCTTCTCCGTAGCGATGGGACTCGCGGGGGCCTTTCTTTATCTCAATCCACAAATTCCTGAAATCTCATCCTTCACGAACGTCGCCCTGAAAGCGCCACTTAGAATTCTGAGCAGTGACAACCGTCTTATCCAGGAATATGGCGAACGGCTGATGCCCATTCGGTACGAGGACATTCCACCACAATTCATCAACGCCATTTTGGATACCGAAGACAAGCGCTTTTTCGAGCACGGCGGAATCGATCTCATCACGTTGCTGAATGCCAGCTGGCAGCTTGTCGCCAATGCTGGCGAGATAAAAACTGGCGCGTCGACGATTACGATGCAGCTAGTCAAGAATATATCGGGCGACAGCCAAGTTCGTTTTATTAGGAAATTCAGGGAGATGTTGCTTGCGATAAAGCTTGAGCGCGAATTGACAAAACAGGAAATTCTCACCCTCTACCTAAACATGATCCCTTTCGGCAAACATGCCTACGGCATTCAAGCAGCCGCTTACACCTACTATGACAAGGACATCAGCGAGCTAAATTTAGCCCAAACGGCCATGCTCGCTGGCATCCCGAAAGCACCCGAGGCGGGCAATCCCATCAACGGGCCATCGAGAGCGCTTGCGCGGAGGAACCTCATTCTTAGGCGCATGCTGGAACAGGGTTCCATCACCCAACGGGCATTTGATGAAGCTAGGCGAGCACCCATTACTGCCCGGGTATATAGTCGGCAGATCGAACTCTCGGCCCTCTATGTTGCAGAACAAGTCC
Source organism: Gammaproteobacteria bacterium (assembly GCA_038131595.1). Classification (GTDB taxonomy): domain Bacteria; phylum Pseudomonadota; class Gammaproteobacteria; order Pseudomonadales; family Azotimanducaceae; genus UBA9926. The sequence goes on along the minus strand of JAYPPR010000008.1, from coordinate 1,550,184 downwards.
GCACCGATATTCTCGAACGCTTCGGTCGGGAGGCCTACTCCACTGGATTAAACGTCCAGACGACGCTCGATAGCCAAATGCAAGAGGCCGCGGAAGCGGCGCTCACACGCAAACTCAATGAGTATGACCGACGACATGGGTATCGTGGCCCAGAAAAAAAACAGCGCATTCGCCTCGATAACGCTGAGGTATTGCCCGCTTCTATCGCCTCTAGAGTAATCGCCGCCCTAGATGATGAGATTACATTAGGTGACCAAATACCAGCGCTGGTCGTTGAAACGAAAGAAAAAACGCTTACCGCCATCACCAAGAATGGCCAACAGGTAACCCTCGAATGGCCCGCTCTGAAATGGGCCAGACCCTACATCGATGCTGATCGGCGTGGTGCAGCGCCGCGATTAGCGAGCGATATCGCTCAGCCCGGTGACCTTATTCGAGTAGAGCGAAATGGCGACGAGTGGCGGCTCGGGCAAGTTCCCAACATTCAGGGAGCCCTAGTCGCTATCGATCCGAAGTCTGGCGCTGTTAGAGCCTTAGCAGGCGGCTACGATTTCAATCTCAAACAATTCAATCACGCGATTCAGGCCAAGCGCCAACCGGGATCCAATATCAAACCCTTCTATTACGCTGCCGCTATTGAAGAAGGCGCAACTGCGGCCAGCTTGTACAACGACGCCCCGGTCGTGCTTGATGGCGGAGCGCTTGAAGAAAAATATCGGCCAAAAAATTCTGGTAGCGATTTCAAGGGCACACTGACGCTAAGAGAGGCCCTTTACCGAAGTGTCAATCTTGCGTCGCTGAGGGTGCTTTTAGATTTGGGCATTGATAATGCCATCGACTATATGAGCCGTTTCGGCTTTGAACCCACGATGTTTCCAAGGAACGTGCAGATCGCTTTTGGTGGCGGCACCATTGCCACAACGCCGCTGGAGGTTGCGGCAGGTTACGCCATTTTTGCCAACGGCGGTTTAGCGGTTTCACCCTACTTTATTGAAACCGTCAGCTCCATCAACGAAGCAGGAAGCATCAATTTAGACTTGGGGGAGATAGGGCGACGAGACCATGGAGACGCGGCTCCCGTAATCGACCCCCGAGTGTCATTTATCGTTAACAGCATCCTGAACGACACCATCAAAAAGGGGACAGGCCGAAAAATTCTGAGAGAGCTGGGACGCGATGACATCATGGGTAAAACTGGTACCACCAACGATGCCGATCTTTGGTTTTCAGGTTACAACGAGGATCTTGTCGCCACCGCTTGGGCTGGGTTCCCAGACAATAGCCCAGTAGGCAACCGGGAATGGGGCTCAACCACACCTATTGAGACATGGATAGAATTTGCGAGGGCAGCCTGGCCCGAGGAACAAACCAGATCATCAGCTCTGCCAGACGGTCTCGTTTCCATCAAGATCAATCCAGAAACCGGCCAACGAACGTTGCCCGGGGACAAAAAGGGGAAGTTCGAATTCTTCCGATCAGAAATGGCGCCACGCGCGATCGCTGACGAAGGAGTACTCGAAGAGCAGACGACAATTGAGCAGATCTTTTAGGCTGGAAGGCGAATGCGTCTACTGGCTGATCAGGCGTTGCCTAAGCGCAGCCAGCTAGCGCCTTTGCCGGGCCTTGCAATAGCGACTCTGGGGAGATTTTTTCGACGGAATGGCCCCGTCTGTGACAGTCTGTGAGCCGGGCCACTAGCCGTTTGCTGCACCTCGACGGAAGCGCTTATTAAACCGATCAATACGACCTGCTGAGTCGATTGTCTTTTGCTTACCAGTGTAGAAAGGATGGCACTGCGAACACACTTCGATTGAGATATCCTTGCACAACGTCGACTTCGTCTGAATGACATTTCCACAGCTGCAAGTGGCTGTGACATTCTCGTACTGCGGATGGGTGTCGGCTTTCATGATATGTCCTCGAGGTCGTCTCCCCGTTGGGGGCGCAAATAATAGCAGAGCCCATCACGAAATCAACCGCAGAATGAGCCAATCAACGCACACCAATCAACGCTTTGATGTCGAGGTCGCGATACCTGCTCCGCTCCATCAAACGTTCTCCTATCGGTCTACGCAAGGGGTTGAAATTGGCCAACGCGTGCGCGTGAATTTCTCAGGAAGAGAGGTGATTGGCGTGGTCCTTGATAGCCAAGCATCAAAGGACCCGACCGGCCGGGGTTTCCAAATCAAACCCATCCTCGACGTGCTTCCTGCTGAAACATCGCTCGCTCCACAGATTGTCGAACTCTGCAAATGGGCCTCTCAATACTATCTCCACCCCATTGGTGAGGTGCTAGCTGCGGCGCTTCCGACTGCGCTCAGAAAGGGCCAATCAAAACCAAAATCCCGCCTAGTTCTGAGGCTCGTGGACCCAACGCTTCCTTTTGCTGACCTTCTGTCTCGAGCACCGAAGCAGCTCGATGTTTGCGAAACAATGCTTCAGCTAGGCTCCATCGAGGCGCGGGAGGCGAGCTTTCACGGTCTATCCCGTGACGCTTTACGGGGCCTTATTAAGAAGGGGCTGATCATCGAGGCCGAGGAAGAGTCCACCCTCTCTTCGCCACTGAGAGTCAGAGGCCCTCTGCCTGAACTTACGACCGAGCAAACTACTGCGCTAACACGACTCGACACGACGCAAGCAGGAACGACGCTCCTTCAAGGCGTTACGGGCAGTGGTAAAACCGAACTTTACTTGCGCTGGATGGCGGACTGTCTGTCCAAGGATCGGCAGGTACTCGTTCTCGTTCCAGAGATAGCCCTCACTCCACAAACGATTGCTCGATTTAAGGCCAGGTTCGAAGCCTCGATCGTAGTTTTTCATAGCGGGTTAACCGACCAACAACGGCTCCAAGCTTGGCATGATTGCAGTTCGGGGCGGGCGCACATTGCTATTGGCACCCGTAGCGCGCTATTCGTACCAATGCGGCGCCCTGGCTTGATCGTGATCGACGAAGAGCACGACGCCTCTTTCAAACAACAAGACGGGTTTCGATATTCAGCGCGAGATCTCGCCGTGGTCCGAGCACGGATCGAGGGGATCCCTCTCATCCTTGGCTCAGCCACTCCATCCCTTGAGTCTTATCACAATGCGCTATCCGGCAAATATCAACACATCCGTCTGACCCATAGAGCGGGCGGCGCTAGCAAAGAAAACTACGAGGTATGGACCCTACCCACACCGCACCTGGATAGATCGACCCAATCTCGTATAACAGCGCTCATTGAATCGACGTTAAGCACGGGTGGCCAGGTGCTTGTAATGATCAACCGTCGCGGGTTTGCACCGGTACTCTTTTGCACCGACTGCCATTGGATCGCAGGGTGCGAACATTGTGACGCTCGCATGACCGTGCACCGACTTGACCAAAAGCTCGTTTGTCATCACTGCTCGGCAAGCATCAAGCCACCGATGCAATGCCCTAGCTGTGGGAGCACTAGCCTCAGCCCAGTCGGTGAAGGGACGCAAAGAATTGAGGAGGCGCTCCGAGCCGACTTCCCGAACCACCCCATTCATCGATTGGATGGCGACAGCACCCGCGCACATGGCGCGTTCCAGTCGATGTTGGATCAAATTCACACAGGTGAGCCGTGCATCCTCGTTGGAACCCAATTGGTCTCTAAAGGTCATCACTTTCCGAATTTAGCGCTTGCACTGCTCCTTGAAACGGATCAAGGCTTATTGAGCAGTGACTACCGCGCCGTCGAACGGACTGCTCAATTAATCTTTCAAACGGGAGGTCGGGTAGGACGTGACCTCATCGAAGGCGACGTCAAACTGCTAACTAGCCAGCCTTTGCACCCGGTGATGCCATTCATTATTAATCGGGACTATGACGGATTCGCAAACTGGCAGTTAGCCGCTCGCGAAAACGCAGCGCTACCCCCGTTTAGAAAATTCGCCGTAATCAGAGCCGAGTCAACCACTCGCGGCGCAGCGAAACAGCTGCTATTACGGTTAGCGGACGAGTTAAATCAGGGTCAAGTGAATGGGCAATTTACAGGTCTGTCTAAAGGTCAAGGGCAAACACCCAACGAGCGTGCGATAGCGAGAGACAAACCGACTCGTGTCCAGTCCGAGGAAGGGTCATGGCATGACTGCGAAGTGCTGGGGCCGATCCCACCGCTCATGGAGCGTCGGAATAGATGGTACCGGTCTCAACTCCTGGTGAGCGCAGCACGCATCCGAGAAAGGCAGCAAGTGCTCATTAGCGCTCAACATTGGCTGCACGCCAATGCAGACCGATCGCTACGCTGGCACATCGATATTGACCCGAGTGAGCAAGTCTAGTCACGACATAGTACACATTCCTTCTTACCCGCGATCTGAACTAAACTGTCCCAATGGTGAGACGATCCAACCAACAACAAGCAACCCGCGTGAAGGCAAAATCTGATCCGCAAGGATCAACCAAACTCGCGTTTGTTACCGGTGTCTTCGTCGGCTTAATCGCCGCCACCGGCGCTTTCCTCCTATGGCCTACAGTCTCAGCCCCTGAACCCTATCTAGAGGACGTCGGTCAATTTGCAGAGGAAACCAGTCAACGGGTGACCGAAACCATCGATTGGTCGTTTTACGATCTCTTTCCAAAAGCAGAAGTTGCTACCGTAGGCGGGTACCAGCAGCCTATGGCAATGGTGGGTGACGCTACGCTGACCTACTATCTTCAAGTGGGATCTTTCCCAACCACGAGCGACGCGGACCAGCGTAGAGCCGAACTGCTGCTTCTTGGGCTCTCCCCATCGGTTGAACAAAAGCAAATAGAACAGACCACCTGGCACAGGATCATGCTAGGCCCCTTCGAATCAGAGGTTGAATTGAATCGAACACAAGCCGTTCTCGCCGCTAACGAATTCGAATCGATGCCACTCACAAAGCGAACCCCACCAAGCCATTCGGATGCTGGAACAGACATCAGCAGCGGGCGAGACGGTTGAATTCTTAACCCTCTGACCCCATCGTCGACTTATCGATGAACGCATTTCTAACAAGCCGGAGACCGTAACGTGCAAGAAATCCACGGGACCACTATCTTGTCGGTCCGAAAAGGTGGCCACGTCACCATTGGTGGCGATGGACAAGTCACTCAAGGTCATACCGTACTGAAAGGGAACGCGAAGAAAGTTCGTCCGCTATTTAACGGCAAGGTTATCGCGGGCTTTGCAGGCGGCACCGCGGACGCCTTTACGTTGTTCGAACGCTTTGAAGCAAAATTAGAGGCCCATCAGGGGCACTTACAAAGGGCCGCAGTTGAATTAGCGAGAGATTGGCGTAGCGATAAAATGCTCCGGCAGCTTGAAGCGTTATTGATCGTCGCCGACCAAAGTCATTCCCTTATCGTCACTGGCACGGGCGATGTAATTGAGCCGCAAGATGGCGTCATGGCCATCGGTTCAGGCGGCGAATACGCCCGCGCAGCTGCCATTGCCCTCAATGACAATACAGACCTATCAGCAGAGGAGATCGTGCGAAAGGCGCTTAGCATCGCAGGTGACATCTGCATTTACACCAATTCGACTCAAACCATTGAGACGTTGAGCGCGTCGGAGTCCGAAGCCTCATGACAACGCTAACCCCTCGTGAAATCGTTCATGAACTCGACAAGCACATTATCGGGCAAGATGAGGCCAAGCGTGCGCTCGCCATTGCGCTTCGAAATCGCTGGCGCAGACAGCAACTCCCGGACGATGTTAGAGGGGAAATTTCTCCGAAGAATATCCTAATGATTGGACCGACCGGAGTTGGGAAGACAGAGTTAGCACGACGATTGGCTGCCTTGGCAGACGCCCCCTTTATCAAAGTTGAGGCGACTAAATTTACCGAGGTTGGCTATGTGGGGCGTGACGTTGAATCGATAATCCGAGATCTTTGCGAAGCCGCTTACAAAATGCTGATTGATCAGGCCACCAAGGCGGTCAGGCACCGGGCGTTGGATCTTGCAGAAGAGCGAATATTGGATGAACTGCTTCCCACTGCACGAGGCGACAAGCCCAGCCCCGAGGAGAAGGACGGAGCGGCGCGGCAGTTACTGAGAAAGCAGCTTAGAGAAGGCGCGCTCAATGATCGGGACATCGAACTTGAGATCCAGTTACCCAAAATGGGCGTTGAAATCATGACCCCTCCGGGAATGGAGGAGATGACTAATCAATTGCAGAGCATGTTCTCCTCACTGTCGCCTACTCAAAGCAAGCGTCGAAGCCTCAAAATCGGCGAAGCACTCAAGCTTTTGGAGCAAGAAGAAGCAGGCAAATTGGTCAACGAGGACGATATACGCACACAGACGGTTGCGGCCGTAGAACAAACAGGCATCGTTTTCATTGACGAATTCGACAAGATTGCGAAATCGGCGGAGCGAGGCGGCGCTGACGTCTCACGAGAGGGCGTGCAGCGCGATCTTCTCCCATTAATCGAAGGCAGCCATGTATCCACCAAGTACGGGATGATCAACACAGACCACATCCTGTTCATCGCATCTGGTGCATTCCACTTATCTCGGCCCTCAGATCTGATTCCAGAGATGCAGGGTCGATTACCCATTCGGGTTGAGCTGACTCCGCTTAACGCGGGAGACTTCGCTCGCATATTGACTGAACCAAACGTTAGCTTGACCGAGCAATACAGTCTGCTACTCAGCACCGAAAACGTTGCCCTTGAATTTGAACCGAGCGCCATCACCCGCATTGCCGAGATCGCGTGGCAAGTGAATGAATCCGTTGAAAACATTGGCGCTAGGCGCCTACATACCTTGCTTGAGCGACTGCTGGAGTCAGTATCGTTCAGCGCCGGCGAGCAGGCTAGCGAGACCATTCGGGTGGATGCCGCGTACGTCGATGAAAAGCTCGCCAACGTTGCTGGGAATGAGGACCTTAATCGCTTTATTCTCTAGCACTCTTATTTGCCCTCTGCTTCCTCACTCACCGAGCCCTCCAAGCTATGCGTCCTGATTCAATCAAAATCCATCGAAAAAGCGCCGATCTTGAACTGGTCTACGGTGCAACCGCTTTTCGATTACCCGCGGAATATCTACGAGTGCACTCGCCCTCAGCAGAGGTCCAAGGTCATGGTCCTGGCCAAGCAGTGCTTCAATATGGCAAGCGCAACGTTCAATTCAATGATATCCAGGCCATGGGGCATTACGCCATTCGCATCATTTTTTCAGACGGCCATGACACAGGAATCTACAGCTGGCCATATCTTCGGGAGCTGTGTGACAATTATGAGCAGTATTGGTCAAAGTATCTGGAGAATTTGAAAGATAGCGGCCGATCGCGCGATCCAGCGGTGCTTTTCAAGGGATAGCATTCAAACCGATGCGGCTCGATTGATGAGACAGCGGCACTATCCTCCCTTTTGTTATCGCTGGTCATCAGAGTGCTGGAAACGCTGCTGAAATTTGGCGCTAGAACCTCACACCTTCGACCTCGTGCTTACCACGGCGTATGTCAGAGTGGTCAGCAATGGTTAGAATCGATTCAGGACAATTAAACGCCTTCTTAGAAACACAACTAGACACACAACTAGACACAGAATATGAACGAAGAAACGACACACTTTGGTTATCGAGAAGTCAAAACCTCTGAGAAGGCAGGGCTTGTCGGTAACGTCTTTCGGCAAGTGGCTGAACAATATGACGTCATGAACGATCTCATGTCGCTTGGCACCCATCGTGTAATGAAACGTGTGGCGGTTGAGCTCGTGCGAGCAAAAGAAGGACAGACTGTCCTTGATATCGCGGGCGGAACTGGCGACCTGACTGCCCTATTGAAGGAGCGTGTAGGGCCCACGGGCCAAGTCATATTGCTCGATATCAATGCTGAAATGGTCAGAGTGGGCCGCGACCGACTGCTGGATCAAGGGCACGCGGATACGCGGTTCGTCATCGCGGATGCAGAGAAGCTCCCCATTCAACCTGGCAGCGTTGACGGGATCACCATGGCCTTTGGTCTTCGCAACGTGACCGATAAGCCCGCAGCATTGGCCGCGATGAGACAAGCATTGAAGCCAGGCGCTCGCCTTGTCGTGCTTGAGTTCTCTAAGGTCACTTCGAGAGCGGCCCAACCGGCTTATGCGTTTTTTCAGTCCCTTTGGCCAAAAGTAGGCCGGTGGGTCACTGGCGATGGATCGCCCTATCAATACCTTGTCGAATCCATCGACATGCATCCAGATCAAGAGACCCTCGCCGATATGATGCGTGACGCCGGATTAACCCACGTCGGATTCAATAACCTAATGGGGGGTGCTGCGGCTATTCATTTTGGAGAGGCTCCTTTGATTCAAGCTGAGCCAGCACCTGAATCCCTCTCCGATCTCGATCCTGATCGACAGTAGCGAGCGGCCACGCTTCACATGATCAAAGTCCTTCAGCTGATCTGGGTTCTCGTTAAACATCGCCTCGACCGGCTCATCCCGGCTGACGCCAGACCCTTTTGGCTAACCATTTTGGTTCTTCCCTTGAAGCTTCTACCCGCACCCTCGTCGAACGCCGGCAGGGATCTCGCGGCTGCACTTGTCGAGCTTGGGCCGGCTTTTATTAAAGTCGGTCAGCTCCTTTCAACGCGAAGAGACCTTTTTCCTGACGAGGTCATTGAAGGGCTCAGCACACTACAAGACCAAGTCCCGCCGTTTGAGCATGACGTCGCGCTTGGCCTCATCGAGGCGTCACTTGGGCAACCCATTTCGTCCGTATTTTCACAAATCGATGCGGCTCCGATGGCGTCGGCTTCTATCGCGCAAGTCTATGGCGCCACACTCAAAACCGGAGAGGCCGTAGTCGTTAAAGTGCTAAGGCCCAACATTAAGGACGCGATCGAGCAGGACCTGAATCGAATCGAATCCATCTTCAATTGGATCAATGCGTCATGGAAGGAGGCTTATCGACTCAAACTAACCCAAGTGCTGAGCGATTACCGACAGGTCATCCTCGCTGAAACATCGCTTAATCGAGAAGCCGATAACGCCGAACGACTCCGTGACTTTTGGCTTCCGAGGGGCAAGCTCTACGTCCCCTTGATGTATCGAGAATATTCGAGCGATTCGCTCCTCGTAATGGAGCGAGTGTACGGCACCGTCGTCACTGACCTTGCCACACTGAAGGATAACCGCGTCAATTTGTCCAAACTCTCGCAATTAGGGGTGGAGATTTTTTTCACACAAGTCTTCGAGGACAACTTCTTCCATGCAGACATGCACCCCGGCAACATTTTGGTCGATCACCAGGACCCCGAGAATCCGACCTACATTGCGCTTGATTGCGCCATCATCGGGCAATTGACTCGAGAAGACAGAAATTATCTCGCCAAAAACTTGGTCGCTTTTTTTAATGAGGATTATGGCGCAGTTGCCTCGCTTCATATCGAAAGTGGCTGGGTGCCTCAGAGCACCTCCCCGACGGAAATGGAGGCTGTGATCAGGCAAACCTGTGCACCGCTTTTTGGTAAACCCATGGCCGAGATTGAATTCGGCAAGCTGCTCGTCGCTTTATTTCAAGCGGCCCAGACATTTGATATGTCGATTCAGCCGCAACTCGTGCTCCTGCAAAAGACATTACTCAACATCGAAGGAATCGGCAGGCAGCTCTATGGCGAGCTCGACCTGTGGCAGACAGCGAAACCGTTTCTCGATCAATGGATGGCTAACCGAACAAGCCCCCGCACGCACCTCGAGCGGGTCAAGAGCCTAGTCCCGCTCCTTCTGGCAGAGGGCCCTGAACTTCCAGAGCAAATCATCAAAGCACCCAGGCGCATTGAGCAAATCTTGATGGCAAACCGGCAGCTGGAGGACCAAGTAATGAATCTGCAAGCCACCCTTGCTCGGTCACGCCAATCCGATCGGCATCGACGCTACTCGATGGCGCTGTTGGGCTTGTCGATCCTCTGTTTCTTACCTGCGCTGACAAACGACCCTGGTTCGCTTAGCGAGTGGCGAAGCGCCCTCGGCTCGGTCGCGATCATCGCTGCACTTATCATTCGAGGAATCAGACCAACATGAATCAAAGCGATGCTTATCTAGATGCGCTCAAGTTCGATGATCATGGATTACTGCCTGCCATCGCCCAAGATGCGGTCACCAAAGACGTGCTCATGGTCGCCTGGATGAACCGAAATGCGGTCGCCGAAACCCTTCGTACCGGTGAAGCCCACTATTTTTCAAGGTCACGGCAGACCCTCTGGCGCAAGGGAGAGCAAAGTGGGCATGTTCAGCATGTCAAGGAGATACGCCTAGACTGCGATGGCGATGTGCTACTATTGCTCATCGATCAAGTAGGCGGCATTGCCTGCCACACAGGCAGATCGTCCTGCTTTTTTAGGGTCTTGCGAGACCAAACCTGGCAGGATGACCTCGACGTGATTAAAGATCCAAGCGAGATTTACAAGGATGACTGACACACTGCGAGCATTAGCAGACACCATTCGGTCAAGAAAAAACGCCGATCCGGGCACCTCCTATGTTGCGCAGCTCAATCACAAAGGACTCGACAAAATACTGGCGAAAATTGGTGAAGAGGCGACGGAGGTCATCCTTGCTGCCAAAACAGCCTCGGATGCAGGCAGCAATCAGCAGGCGATCGTAGCGGAAATGGCAGACCTCTGGTTTCATTGCATGGTGCTCTTGGACCATGCGGGCGTCGATCACGCTGACGTGCTGTCTGAGCTTGAGCGGAGAGCAGGAACTTCAGGTCTCGATGAGAAACGTGCTCGTAAGAGTGTGAGCGAATAGGAGAACACCATGTCTTTTGGTATCACTGAACTGATGATCATTCTCGTTATCGTTCTGTTGTTATTTGGAACTAAAAAACTGAGAAGCATAGGTACCGATTTAGGCGGCGCCATCAAGGGGTTTAGGAGCGCCGTTACCGACGAGCCTGCTTCCGCAAAAGCGGAATCATCGGAGGAAGTTAACGAGACAGCAGCCGAGTCCCCTTCCGTCGAGCAGAAATAGCGCCCAAGCCCCATGTTCGACATCGGATTTCCCGAGCTCCTCCTGATTGGCGTCGTAACCTTGCTTGTAATTGGTCCTGATCAGTTGCCGAGCACCATGCGAACCGTTGCCCTTTGGATAGGACGATTCCGTCGGGGCTTTGCGGATATTCGGCGTGATATCGAGCAAGGCATTGGTGCCGATGAAATCCGCCAGCAACTTCACAACGAAGCTATCTTGAAAGAAATAGAACGCTCCAAGGCAGCGATCGCCCAAACCAATGCCGAAATTGATAATCTCGCCCGCGAGGCAAAGAGTGCTATGAAAGCGAGCGAGGCTGATGGCAGCGCCGATAGCAGCAGTGAACCAAAAACACCGTCTCCCAATGAACGATCAACCCGCGAGCCCTAACTCTCCTGATTCGGACCCCGGGCAACCCCTGGTCGAGCATCTCATCGAGCTACGAAGCAGATTGCTACGAAGCACAGTTGCTGTAGGTGTGCTGTTTCTACCGCTCTTTTACTTCGCCAACGATCTTTACGTCTACCTCTCAAGTCCTCTGCGCGCCTACCTTCCCGAGGGGACATCGATGATCGCCACTGAAGTCGCCTCGCCATTTTTAACGCCATTTAAACTGTCGCTGGTGTCAGCGATCTTTATTGCAATGCCTTATATCCTGCATCAGATCTGGGCGTTTATCGCGCCAGGGCTTTACTCCAACGAGAAGCGGGTCGCCTTTCCTTTGCTGATCTCCAGCATCCTTTTGTTCTATGCAGGAATCGCGTTCGCTTACTACGTAGTCTTCCCATTGGTGTTCGCCTTTTTCACAGGGGTAGCACCCGAGGGCGTGACGATCATGACCGATATCAATCGTTATTTAGACTTTGTGCTGAAATTATTTTTTGCGTTCGGACTCGCCTTCGAGATCCCCATTGCCACCATGCTGCTAGTCTGGAGCGGTGCAACAACACCCGAGAGCCTTAGGCAAAAACGTCCGTTTGTCATTTTGGGATGTTTCATCGTTGGCATGCTACTCACACCGCCGGATGTTGTCTCACAGATACTGCTTGCCGTGCCCATGTGGCTGCTATTCGAGGCGGGCATCATCTTCTCCATCGTTCTGACAGGAAAGGATGAAAACGCAGAGGCTTCTACTGACTAGTAGGCCAACCCCCCTCTCCTACCTAGCCCCATTCTGTGGACGTCGATGTGACGCACTTGTGACTATGTTTTTTGGCTGGGTCCTTTGGCAGTGTTTTTTGCTGGTTTTTTTGGGGTTCTTCGGCTGGGTTTCTTGGCTATGGTTTATGGCCCTAGCTGGCACGGCGCTAAACACCAAGGGATATGACCGGGCTAGTTACTGGTCTTATTCCATCACCTCGAGCAGAAAGGTCACCGGACCGTCGTTGACGAGCTCGATCTGCATATCAGCACCGAATCGTCCGGTTTGCACACCGACTAGCTCACCAACACGCGCAACGAAATACTCATATAAAGGCTCTGCGAGATCGGGTGATTTAGCGGCAGAGAACGAGGGCCTGCAGCCCCTTTTTCGTCGAAGCAGAGAGCGTGAATTGAGACACCACCAACAGTTCACCTCTAATGTCTCGCACGCTTTGGTTCATGTGGCCTGCGTCGTCAGCAAAAACTCTGTAATTCGTCACTTTACTTGCCAAACGGTCTGCTACTGACTCGGTGTCTCCCGCATCAATGCCGAGCAACACAAGTAAGCCCGCGTCGATTTCGCCAACGATCTGCTGCTCGACCGTCACCTTGGCTCGAGTGACACGTTGTATCAGGGCCTTCATAGAAGCAGGTCCACCGTCACAACCGTTCGGCCAATCGTTGCGTTGCTCTGACGAGGGCATCAATCATCGCCGGCTCGGTGGCTGAATGGCCTGCTTCGCGCACGATCATCAGCTCGCTAGTCGTCCAGCGATTTGCGAGATCGATCGCAGCCGCTGGCCGCGTGATCAAGTCAAATCGCCCCTGAACGATATAACCCGGAATGCCGTTCAGGCGCTCAGCTTCAGCCAGCAACTGGTTCTCCTCAACAAAACAATCGTTGGTGTAGTAATGGGTGCTGATCCGACATCGTGCAAGCGCTCTTGATGCCTTTGTCAGGTGCCTGACCAACCTCGAATCAGGACGCAGGTTGGCGCACTCAGCTTCCCAAACGGCAAATCGTTTGGCCGCATCCATTCTCTCGAGTTCGTTATCTGAATTCATGAGCGCTTGATAGCCGAGAAGCGGTGTCTGCTCGTCATCCAGAATCTCAGTGAGCCTACGCCATTGCTCAGGGAAAAATTGATTAAGACCTTCCCGATAAACCCAATCAACATCCGCACGTCGTGCCAGAAAGGGGCTGCGGAGCACCATACCCGAAACCCTGTCGGGGTAAGTCTCTGCATACTTCAGCGCGACAGTCGCGCCCCATCCTCCGCCAAAGAGGGCCCATTGCTCGAGTTCTAGATGCGCCCGAATCATTTCCATGTCATCGATTAGATGATCCAGCGTATTGGCGTGAATCGCACCTGACGGTAGCGAGCGCCCTGCACCTCGCTGATCAAACAAAATAATGTGGTACTGGTCTGGATCGAAGAATCGCCGCGAATCAAACTCGCAGCCATTACCCGGACCGCCGTGCAAAAAAACAACGGGGTGGTGGCCAGGACGCCCGCTTTGATCAACATAAAGCTGGTGACCATCACCCACTTCTAGCATTTGCCGATCAAACGGTTTGATGTCCGGATAGAGCGAACGCATTTAGACGTCTTTTTCCTTGGCGCGACTCGCGCGTTTTCTCTCATTTTCTGTGAGCAACTTTTTCCGCAAACGAATGTGGTTGGGTGTAATTTCAACCAGCTCGTCGTCATCGAGAAATTCAATCGCCTGCTCGAGCGTGAATTGCACAGGCGGCGTCAGCACGATGTTTTCATCGCTGCCGGCGGCCCTTATGTTCGTTAGCTGCTTACCTTTTGTTGGATTAACCGGCAGATCATTCCCCCTTGAATGCAGACCAATGATCATGCCCTCGTACACTTCCTCATTCGGATGGATAAAGAGGCGACCTCGCGGCTGCAAGTTGTAGAGGCTAAATGCCAAACTCTTACCCGAAACCATCGATACCAGCACGCCATTATGTCTTGCGCTTAGCTCTTCGTTGATCTTTGGTCCGTAGTGATCGAATACACTGGCCATCAATCCTGTCCCTGAAGTGAGCGTTAAAAACTCTCCTCTAAAACCAATCAGTCCTCGAGTGGGGATAATAAAGTCGAGCCGTACTCGGCCATTGTGATCGGGCTGCATGTTATTTAATACGCCTCGCCGCTCACCAATTTTTTCCATCAGTGCGCCCTGGTGCGTCTGCTCAACATCGAGGCTGAGCTGCTCGAACGGCTCATGCACCGCACCGGCCACTTCTTTGGTAATGACTTCAGGGCGCGATACCCCAAGTTCATAACCCTCCCGGCGCATGGTCTCGATGAGCACAGCTAGGTGCAATTCGCCTCGTCCAGAGACGATGAACTTATCAGGTGAGTCGCCATCGGCGACTCGCAGGGCGACGTTGTACTGTAGCTCTCGGTCCAGCCGATCACGAATGTTACGGCTAGTAATGAACTTCCCATCTCGACCCGCGAAGGGAGACGTATTGACCTGGAAAGTCATGGAGATTGTGGGTTCGTCGACTTTAAGCGCCGGAAGTGCTTCAGCGGCTTCAGGGTCACAGATCGTATCGGAGATGGATAACCCCTCGATACCGGATACGCTTACGATGTCTCCAGCAAATGCCTCCTCCTGCTCAACGCGCTGGAGGCCCGAAAAACCCATCACCTGCAGGACCTTCGCTCGACGAGTGTCGCCCTCTCGATCGACGACGGCGACGGGCATCCCTCGATGCACTCGGCCCCGCTTGATACGACCAAGCCCGATAAGGCCAACGTAGCTGTTGTAATCCAGTGCACTAATCTGCATTTGCAGCGGCCCTTCCACCTGCACGTCAGGTGCGGAGACATGATCGACAATTAAATCGAGCAGAAACGACAGATCGTTGCCAAGTTCGTCAGCCGTAGGACCCGCTCGACCCTCGATTGCCGACCCAACCACCACCGGGAAATCAAGTTGTTCCTCGGTTGCGCCCAATTGATCAAAGAGTTCGAAGACCTCGTTGACCACCCAATCGGGTCGCGCGCCATCACGATCAACTTTATTGACCATCAAGATGGGGTTCAGCCGGTTTTCGAATGCTTTTTGGGTCACAAATCGAGTCTGAGGCATGGGGCCTTCGACCGCGTCAACCAACAGCAACACAGAGTCGACCATGGAAAGGATTCGCTCAACCTCACCGCCAAAGTCTGCGTGGCCTGGAGTGTCAACGATATTGATGCGTACCCCTTTCCAATCAAGCGCCGTGTTCTTGGCGAGGATGGTGATACCTCGCTCACGCTCCAATTCGTTGGAATCCATTAAGCGTTCAGTGGCGTCCTCGCCTCTAGCCAGGACGCCGGACTGGGCGAGCAATTTATCGATCAACGTGGTTTTGCCATGATCGACATGCGCGATAATCGCGATGTTTCGTAAAGGTACCGACATAGGTAAGACACTCGGTTGATGGGGGCGTCCCCAGGACGGCGCGCATTATACTGAAAGCCCACCGAAAAAGGAGTGCTGAGAAGGGAGCGCTACGAGCACTGGGGAAGGTTAGCCCGCAATGCGATGGCCCGGAACGAGGCCCCTACCCTTATCGCCCACCACGCTATCCAAACCATTCGCCATTCATTACTAGAGAGGTCTATCAAATGCGCGTTTGCAAGAGGACAGCGCACCGAAATCGCTCATCGTCCTCCAGAATTCGTTAATAACGCACCAATTTCTTCCTTTAGCCGATAAAATCGCACCTTAATGGTGCATTTCTGGAAACGTTCGCAACCAGCCGGCCTTGGCGAACCATTAAACAACTGATATTTATGGAATTTTTACTTTGAATTGGTCTGGCATATTAGTTGCTGTCTTCTCTGTGCTGAAACGCCAGCGCGTTCGACTGCCCGGTTACTTTTGCTCTGGGTGGCGATTGAATGGTATCGGACATAGACGCGTCATGGCCCTTAGTAATCACCTAACCGTGGGATCGGCGATGACGCGACCCGCACACTGTACTGGAGGAAGACACACAACATGAAAGCAAAGCTAGAATACTTATGGCTGGATGGCTATATGCCCACGCAAAGTTTGCGCAGTAAAACCATGGTTCGCGAAAACTTCTCGGGCGACCTCGCTGACTGCCCCATGTGGGTCTTCGATGGCAGTTCCACAGAACAAGCAGACGGCGGCAGTTCTGACTGCCTGCTGAAGCCAGTCGCCATTTACCCCGATCCCGATCGAAATAATGGCTACCTCGTCATGTGCGAAGTCATGAACGCTGATGGGTCGCCTCACGTTTCTAATGGTCGCTCAACCATTGACGATGATGATGCGGACTTTTGGTTCGGATTCGAGCAAGAGTACTTCCTGTGGGACCCACAGACAGACCTGCCACCAGGATTTCCAGAGGGCGGTTATCCTCGCCCACAAGGACCCTACTACTGTAGCGTTGGCGCGAAAAACGCCTACGGTCGAGACTGCGTGGAAGAGCATCTAGACCTCTGTTTAGAAGCCGGTCTGAACGTTGAGGGTATCAACGCTGAGGTCGCTGCAGGCCAGTGGGAATTCCAAATTTTTGCCAAAGGCGCCCACAGCGCTGGCGACCAAATCTGGATCGCGCGTTACCTCTTGGAACGAACCGCTGAGAAATATGGTTTTGCGATCAACTACCATCCCAAGCCGCTCGGTGACACCGACTGGAACGGTTCGGGAATGCACGCCAACTTCTCAAATGGCGCTATGCGCGATGTAGGAGACGAATCCATTTTCACCAAGATTTGCGAGAATTTTGGTAAGAACATCGAGCGTCACATGAGTGTTTATGGCGCGCATAACGAAGAGCGATTGACTGGCAAGCACGAAACACAGTCTATCGACCAATTCTCTTACGGTGTTTCGGATCGGGGTGCGAGTATTCGTATCCCAGTGTCTACCGTCGTTGATGGTTGGAAGGGTCGACTCGAAGACAGAAGGACTGCATCCAACGCAGATCCTTACAAGGTCTCGGCAGCGATTATCCAAACAACAAAAGAGGCGCTCGCTTAAGCCTTGCTGCCTCAATATTGGCAGAGCGGAAAAGGGAGGCACATGCCTCCCTTTTTTATTGCTCTTTTTGTTGTCCTTTTTGTTGCTTTTTGCTTCCCCTTTAACTTTCCTTTTAACTCCCCTTTTTACTTTCCTTAATCAATGGCTTTCCAAATGACCTTTATCCCATGCGAGGTCATTAAAAGGGCTTTGTCGTTCTTCGAACCAGCGGTTCGCACCCCTGATGATTGGCCAGCCATAGCCTCTTATCGTTAGCGCCAATCGGTTGCGCTTCACCGCAATCGTCAGATCATGGATCGGTTGCGCATTGCAGCTTCCACTTAGTTGCAACCGAGGAACCAGTCAGTAGACTTTTATGAACGACATCAATCCTGATCGGAGGCGATATTGCATCCTCTGGTAACGATTCTGTTATGCGGTATCGCCTGCTTGACCTCACCTGCGGTCCTTGGGGACCAGAGCCGAGAGGCGCATAACCCAGCGAACTATCTCGTGCTAACGAGTCAGCAACCCGGCCCTCGGGTTCAAGCAACCGGTGGACAACTGACGTTTTTTGTCCACGCTGACCTCGAGATTGATGCTTCACAGCGCTTGTGGATCCGGATAGATGGCAAGCCGCTGCAACGAGTCATGCCTGGACGGGTTGTGCTACAAGATGTGCCACGGGGCCAGCATCGATTCGACTTAGCCCTCACCGATCGCAATGAGAGCACCATCATTAGCGGCTCAGCGCCCCTTTTTCTCGATGTGCGTAGGTATCTGCCACAACGCGCCCAGTAGTACGCACCATAATGGTGCGCTAAACTATTAATCCCATCGCTAAACCCCTGATTTTCAGGGATCCAAGAGGACATTTTCGCACTCGAATTGGTGCGGATCTTGCTCCTGTTGGGTGATGAACGTTCACACGAAACCCGACACAGACGCGCCACCTTCACCGAGATCTGAGCCTGTGCAACAAGTCGTTATTAATAGCTTGAATACTGCCATCGTGCTTTTGAATCATGAGCTGGAGGTCATGCTCATTAATCAGGCTGCCGAAAGCCTGCTCGACCTATCCGAGAAGCAGGTACTCGGGCAGAAGCTTCCAGCCAAGCTTCCTGGCTGGAAAGACGTTGAGTCTTTGCTGTACGAATCACTCCAAACGGACCAGATCTACACCAAGAGACAAAACCAGATTCACCTCGCTGGATCGAATAGCGTCACCGTTGACTTCACCATCACGCCCATCTCAGATAATGAGTGGCCAAGGCTGCTTATAGAGCTCACGCCTATCGACCGCTATTTAAGAATCGACCGAGACGCCCTTACGCGTGAGCAGCAAGCGGCGACTCGTCAGATCATGCGCGGGGTGGCCCACGAGATCAAAAACCCGCTGGGAGGCATTCGCGGCTCAGCGCAGCTTCTGGCAGCAGAGCTACCCGACCCCAGCCTCAACGAATATACCGAGATCATCATCGAGGAGACCGATCGACTGAAAACACTGGTTGATCGGATGCTTGGCCCCAACACCCCATCAACCATGGCACCGGGTAACATCCACGAGATCCTGGAAAAAGTCCGGCGACTCATTGAACTTGAGGTGGACTACCCCCTTGAAGTGACCCGTGATTACGATCCGAGCATTCCTGAGTTGCTCATCGACGGCGACCTAATGTTCCAGGCGATACTCAATATTCTCCGCAACGCCATGCAAGCCATGGACAAAAGAGATAACGCGCGGATGGTCCTAAAGACGAGGACCGAACGCCAATTCACCATTGCCGGGCTTAGGCACAGAAACGTACTGCGCATCCAAATCATTGATAACGGGCCTGGTATACCCACGCATCTGAAGGACCACCTCTTCCTTCCCATGATATCGGGACGGCCCTCAGGAACAGGGTTAGGACTCAGTCTCGCGCATACGATCATCCATCAGCATAGAGGTGTCATCGAGCTTAACTCTGAGCCAGGACACACTGAATTCACCATTATTATTCCTTTGGAGATAGCCACGTCATGAGTACAGCCAATCGCGTTTGGGTTGCGGACGACGAAAAATCGATCCGGTGGGTGCTCGACAAAGCACTGTCAAAAGAGGGTATCAACGTGACCTGCTTTGAATCGGCTGAGGATCTGTTGACAGAGATGGATTCGGGTCAACCCGACGTTGTTGTCAGTGACATTCGCATGGGCGGCATGGACGGGCTTGCGCTGCTATCGCAATTGAGAGAGCAGCACCCTGACCTTCCTGTCATCGTCATGACGGCTCACTCCGATCTCGATAGCGCGGTTGCTTCGATCCAGGGCGGCGCCTTCGAGTACATACCCAAACCCTTCGAGGTGGATGAGGCAGTATCGATCGTCAAGCGCGCTCTCATCGAACATACCCGAGCAACGTCAAGTCCCGCAGCCCAGCCGCAACAACAGCCAGCGGAAATCATTGGTAAGGCACCGGCGATGCAAGAGGTCTTCAGAGCCATCGGCCGCCTATCTAAATCCAACGTTACCGTGTTGATCAATGGTCAATCGGGTACGGGTAAAGAGCTTGTCGCCAACGCGCTGCATCGTCACAGCATGAGAAAAGACGGCCCCTTTGTCGCACTCAATATGGCTGCCATTCCCCAGGACCTGATCGAATCTGAATTATTTGGCCACGAAAAAGGGGCTTTCACTGGCGCGAACCAGGCGAGAGTTGGGCGCTTTGAGCAAGCGCGAGGAGGCACGCTTTTCCTAGATGAAATTGGCGACATGCCAGCGGAGGCCCAAACC
Source organism: Gammaproteobacteria bacterium (assembly GCA_038131595.1). Classification (GTDB taxonomy): domain Bacteria; phylum Pseudomonadota; class Gammaproteobacteria; order Pseudomonadales; family Azotimanducaceae; genus UBA9926. Next base: position 1,530,330 of record JAYPPR010000008.1, on the reverse strand, counting down.
AGACTCCTACGGGTGCTCTCTGACGGAAAGTACTACCGCGTAGGAGGGCACGAGCCGCTAGAGGCCGATGTGAGAATTATCGCGGCCACTCACCAAAACCTTGAGACACTGGTGAGCGATAATCGTTTTAGGGAGGACCTCTTTCATCGCCTCAACGTGATACGGATTCACCTGCCTAATCTCTGTGATCGCAGCGAGGATATTCCGACGCTCCTTGAGCACTTCCTCGCGGAAGCGGCTCGCGAATTAGGAGAGGAAATGAAAGTGATTCCCGAGGACACGATGAACTTCTTGGTCAGCCTGCCCTGGCAAGGAAATGTGCGCCAGTTGGAGAACTTCTCTCGGTGGATCACGGTTATGGCAACTGGACGAGAAGTACTGCTGGACGATTTACCACTTGAATTGCGCTCCAACACGGAACAAACCGAGCACTCGGATCAATCTTGGGACCGGCAACTCCGAAAATGGGCGCAGGCAAAGCTGAAGTCACGAACGTTTTCAGGGGACGGATTACTCACAGAAGCGCAACCTCTATTTGAGCGAATCATGATCGAAGCCGCGCTTGACGAGACCGCAGGCCGTAAACGGGATGCGTCCTTACTGCTCGGCTGGGGCAGGAACACCTTGACCCGGAAGATGCAAGAGTTGGGGATGGATCAGGGAGACGCCAGCGACGCCTGAGGGCTAGCTGGGACTCACTGTGTTCTCAATCGCGCTGTTTGAGCCTGAAATTCCACCCAATACCGGCAACATCATCAGACTGTGCGCCAACTTTGGCGTGCCGCTCCATCTCATTGAACCGCTCGGTTTTTCGATGGATGAGAAGTTACTTCGTCGCGCAGCCCTGGACTACCAGGAGTACGCAGCTGTACAGATTCATCAAGATTTCAGCGCGGCCGTAAGCGCCATTGCCCCCTCCCGGGTTATCGGCATTTCGACGAAAGGGACTGCTCGCTTAGATTCGTTCGATTTTCAAACGAATGATCTGCTCGTATTTGGACCGGAAACGCGCGGCATCCCTGAACCATTGCTGTTTTCAAACGCGTTTGATGACGTTATGCGGATTCCGATGCAGCCCAGTAGTCGGTCTCTCAACCTTTCCAACGCGGTAGCCATTGTCGCGTTTCAGGCCTGGCGGCAATTTGGGTGCGTGGGTGCAAGCACGTAGCCCTTCCTCTGGCCGTCTACAGCCCGGTCCAAGAACCGACACTGGCAAACCTCGTCTACAATCACTCGTCCACAATCAATAGCAGGCTAGCGATAATCAGCCGGGCTTACATCCGTCCCAACCACCCTTTAGCGCACTACTGTACCGAGGCGTCCTGACGCTCACGCGCGAGCTTGGCTTGCTCATACAGCGCGTCGAAATTAACGGGTGCAAGCATCAGTGGAGGGAAAGTGCCCTTTGTGATCAGGCTATCGATATTTTCCCGGGCGTAGGGGAATAAAATGCTAGGGCACAAACTGGCCAGGGTTTGCTCAGTCATTTCGCCCTCGAGTCCTGCGATCTCAAAGATGCCTGCCTGCTGGACCTCTGCCAGGTAAAGGGTTCGCTCATCCTCCGCTTTGGCCGTGATGGTCAATGTCAACACCACCTCCCAAAGTCCGTCCTCAAGCGATTGGTTCTTTGTGTTGAGATCAAGGTTTACCGAGGGCTTTCCTTGGATTCTGAAGGTATCTGGCGCGCCAGGTGATTCAAACGAAATGTCTTTGACGTATACCCGTTGAATGGCAAATTTCGGCTGCTGACTGTCGGCTTCACTCATGATCGTGCCCCTTTATTAGTGAATCTAGTTCGCCATTTGCTTCAAGCGCAAACAGCTCATCACAACCGCCCACATGCTGCTGATTGATCCAAATCTGCGGAACCGTGTGTCGCCCAGATAGCCGCTCCATTTCAGCCCTGCGAACCCGGTCGCCATCCACGGGAATCTCATCATAGGCCTGAGATTTGTGTTCAAGCAGCATCTTTGCGCGAATGCAAAAAGGGCAGAACCGCGTGGTATAGATGGTGATTTCAGCCATCTTCTATCCCTTGACCACGGGTAAATTAGATCCCGTCCATTCAGTCATCCCACCAGATAATCGCCTGACGTCTTGGAACCCATTTTTAATTAACTGGCTCCCTGCAGCACTCGAGTGCTGCCCAATCTTACAAATCAGGATCACCGGCTTGTCACGATGTTTTTGGAGTTCTTCTATCCGCTGAGAGAATGTCGAATAAGGAACATTGATCGCGCCTGTAATGTGCCCGCGAGAAAATTCGTTGCGATCTCTCAAGTCGACCAACACAGCGGACTCATGGTTGGTCATCCTGACTAATTCTTGGGTCGTCACACTCTGCCCGCCTTTTCTTCTCTCCGTCACAATAAGCGCGACAAGAAAAAACACAAATGCAGACACCAAAATCGGGTGATTGCCGATAAATTCAAAGAAGCGATCCATGGGAGCTGCTCGTCGAAAACCTGCGATTATACACGCATGAGCGGCTAGCTCCGCACGAACAAATTCGTGTTTTATTTCATGCCTGTCGAGAACGCGCTAACATGCGCTTTTTGGTTTGAGTGCCTTATGAATCAAAAGCAAACCACCACCCTCATTATTCTCGATGGCTTCGGGCACCGAGAAGAAACCGAAAATAACGCGATCGCGTTAGCAAACACGCCCCACATTGATCGCCTACGGGACGGACCTTGGGGACTCATTTCAGGCTCAGGACTAGACGTCGGCTTGCCGGCCGGGCAAATGGGCAACTCTGAGGTTGGTCACATGAATCTCGGCGCTGGACGCGTGGTCCACCAGGATTTCACCCGAATCAACCAGGCCATTGCAGACGGCAGCATCAATCAGAACCGTGCATTGCTATCAGCCATCAATGCCACAGACAACACCGTTCACATTTTGGGCATGCTGTCAGATGGGGGTGTGCACAGCCACCAGGACCAATTGTTCGCGCTGATAGATCTCGCCGATGAACAAAACACTTCCAACATTGTGGTCCACGCCTTTTTAGACGGACGCGATGTGCCACCGCAATCGGCAGCAGAGTCGCTTCGCGCACTGAGCGATCACATTGGTGCCCGCGAACATATCAGGCTTGGCTCACTGTGCGGTCGTTTCTATGCGATGGACCGAGACAATCGCTGGGATCGCGTACAAAAAGCCTATGAGTTACTCACCGAGGGCAAGGCTTCGTTCCGGTATCCAGATGGACTGACCGCGCTGAAGGCTGCTTACGACCGAGGCGAAACCGATGAATTCATGGAACCAACCATCATCGGTGAATCTTCCGAGCCCCTAACCATTCGGTCTGGTGATAGTGTCATCTTTGCAAACTTTCGTGCCGACAGAGCACGCGAAATCACTCAAGCGATTGCCCTTGATGCTTTCGATGGGTTCGAGCGGGAGAGCCGCCCTCGGCTCGCTCAGTTCATATGCTTAACAGAATATTCAGAACAGTTTGGCCTACCGGTGGCATTCCCTCCCGAGCGACCTAGGAACGGATTAGGCGAGTACCTCGCCAGCAACGGAAAGACACAGCTCAGAATTGCCGAAACTGAAAAATATGCGCATGTAACGTTTTTCTTTTCATGCGGTGAAGAGACCCCATTTCCCGGCGAAGATCGCAAGCTTATCCCTTCGCCGGATGTCAAAACCTATGACATGCAGCCATCGATGAGCGCGCCCGAAGTGACAAGGCAACTGACTAGCGCCATACGATCAGGTCAATACGATCTCATTGTTTGCAATTACGCGAACGGCGATATGGTCGGGCACACCGGCAACCTAGAGGCTGCGATCGAGGCGGTTGAGTGTCTGGATCAGTGCCTAGGCGAAGTCATTCAAGCGGTTCAAGATTCAAAAGGACAAGCGCTGATCACCGCCGATCATGGCAACTGTGAGTCCATGCTCGATATGGAAAGCGGACAACCACACACCGCCCATACTTCCGAATTGGTGCCCTTATTCTATGTGGGAGAACAAGACGTCATGATTCGATCAGGTGGCGTTCTTAGTGACATTGCGCCTACGCTGCTTCACTTGATGGATATTGGGCCACCTGCAGAAATGACCGGGCAGAATTTGCTCGCGCCGGCATCAACAGTGCATGCAGCGTCCTAGCGCCTGACGGTCATGCGGCTATCGATTGTTTGGTTGTTTCTCAACCTTGGTCTCATCGGCTCACTGAGCGCCTCTGAAGAGACTGATGTAGAAAACGAATTATCTGCGCTTCGCGAAACACTAAAGAACATCGAGACGACATGGCGCGCATCTCGGACCGCGCTTACTGAAACTGAGCTGGCGCTTTCCAAAGCCGATGCGGCGGTTTCGCGCCAGGTCACCGAGCTCCGCAGAACCCAGCAACGGGAAGCTGAGACTCAAACCCAAATCGACTTATTGACGGGTCATAAAAGTGAATTGATACGGCAGCGTGATGAGGAGCTGCTTCAGGTCAAACAACACATTCGCGCGGCAGCACGCATGGGCGCAACCAGTCCACTTAAAGTCATGCTCAATCAAGAGGACCCTAACAGTGTTGCGCGCGTTGCACGCTACTTTGGGTACTTTGCTGAGGCACGGCTCGAGTCAACGCGCGCGCTCGAGGCGACGCTCGCTGAACTCGCTGACAGCGAGGTTCAATTACAGGAGGAAACCAAGGCGCTGGCAGAGCAACGGGAGCTTGCTCGAGTCCAGCGGGATGAGCTGCAAGAGAAACGCAGCGATGCTAGGGCGATCGTTGCGCGCTATACCGCAGAGTTTGACTCCATCGACACTCGATTAAGCCAACTGCGCGCCAATGAGCAGGATCTTATTGATCTACTAGAGTCCCTTCGAGCGTCGATCTTCGACATCGGCCAGCCCAACGAAGTCGTCCCTTTTGCCTCCCGTAAAGGCCAGCTGGCGCTGCCACTTGAAGGGCCGCTCATCAAGCGGTTCGGCGAACTGCGCCCAGAAGGTCGCGTGAAGTGGACAGGGGTATTAATTGAGGCGGAACTTGGAACACCGGTTAAAGCCATACACTATGGTCGGGTCGTGTTTGCCGATTGGCTACGGGGCTTTGGGCTTCTGATGATTATCAGCCACGACAATGGCTATATGAGTTTGTACGGTCACAACCAGGTGCTCCTGGTCGAGCCTGGAGAGTGGGTAAATCCGGGTCAGATCATTGGTGAAACCGGAACGAGTGGTGGTCAGCCCCTACCAACAACCTATTTCGAGATCAGAGCTGCGGGACAGCCCATTGACCCAATGCTTTGGTGCGCCGTTAATCGCCCCGCACGTAAGAAAGGCTAAACTATCCTTCAACGTCATCCCCTATCTGACAGAGCAGCCCACTATGAACGTTTGTCTATTCCTCTTACTCTTTCTGCTAAGCCTTACCACTTCTAATGGTTTTGCAGCTGAACAGGCTGACATCAGTCCGGTTGACGAGACACCAATGGAGCAGGGAACCCAGCGCGGTCAGCTACCGCTAGATGAACTGAGGGTGTTTGCTGAGGCTTTCGACCGAATCAGCCGCGCGTATGTCGAGGACGTTGACGACAAAGCGCTACTGGAGAAGGCCATCAAGGGGCTTTTGTCCGAGCTAGATCCGCATTCCGCGTTTCTCGATGCAGAGTCTTTCGATGACCTTCAAGAATCCACTACCGGTAACTACGGCGGTCTTGGAATAGAAATCGGTCGTCAAGATGGCGTAATCAAAGTGGTCACCCCCATGGATGACACGCCTGCTTCCAGAGCCGGCATTCTACCAGGGGATGTGATTATCGAATTAGACGGCAAGACAGTCCGCAGTATTGGAGTGAACCAGGCGGTTGACGTCATGCGAGGAGAGCCGGGTAGCGACGTGACGCTCACCGTAATCCGCGAGGGAGAGTCTCAGCCACTTGAGGTCACCCTCACCCGAGAAGTCATTAACGTCTCAAGCGTGCGAAGCAGACTACTCGAACCAGGATTTGGTTACCTAAGGATTGCGCAGTTCCAGGCCGACTCAGGCGTGGAGGCAAGCGAGGCCATTGTGGAGATGAACGAGATCACTCCACTCAAAGGCCTTGTGCTCGATCTAAGAAATAATCCGGGCGGTGTGTTGCAAGCAGCGGTCGCAGTATCGGATCTTTTCCTGAATGAGGGCACGATCGTTTATACCGAGGGAAGGCTTGATCCTGCGAATGCCACGTATGAAGCAACCGGTCGGACCCTGATGCCGGAATTACCGATCGTGGTGTTAATCAATGAGGGCTCGGCGTCTGCCTCTGAAATTGTTGCGGGTGCCCTGCAAGATCACCGGCGAGCGCTGGTCATCGGTACGCCTACTTTCGGAAAAGGCTCTGTACAAACGGTCCTTCCCCTTACCAATGACAAAGCCATCAAGCTGACCACGGCGCTGTATTTCACGCCTAACGGTCGCTCGATTCAGGCTGAAGGCATCCGCCCTGACCTTTTGGTCGAGCGATCGACGGTCACTCGCGTCAAAAGCAATCCTTTCGCCATTCAAGAGAGGGACCTACCCGGTCATCTCGAGGCCCCAAAAGCGTCAACAGAAGGGGATGAGGATTCGGATGCCGCACCGAGCAAAACCCCGTCTCGAGCAGACAGACTTAACCGCTGGAACGAAGACTTTCAGCTCACTGAGGCGCTGAATCTGTTAAAAGGACTGGAGATTCTGAATCGATCATCCGTCGCTGCAATCCAGACAACTGAAAAGCGCCGAACTGAAAGCGCGAAAGAGCCCTCAGACATGAAGAGCCCCCAGCCGGTAAAGAGCCCTCAGCCCAATAAAGAGCCTTGAGCCGAACAAAGAGCCTTTAGCCGAGAAGCCCTGCAAGCCAACCAAGGTGCAATCGCCATACGAGTTCGATTTGAGCGCAACGCGCTTGACGCACAGATGCCGCGGCGCTTTAAGGCGATACGGTAAGTAAAACTGATCCTTCGAAAAGTCCTATCAATCAATACAGCGAGACGCCTAGGCCATGGTTAGCTGAATGGCTTCCGTAAGATCCAGCGTGCCTTCATAGATCGCTCGCCCCGTGATTACACCGGCCAGCGGCTTGAGCGTATTCGAAGACGGCAGCAGCGGGCGAATGTCATCCAGCGTGTGAATTCCGCCCGAAGCGATAATCGGGATATCGACCCTTCCCGCCAGCGCCAAGGTCTCATCGACGTTGGTTCCCCCCATCATCCCGTCTCGATCAATATCGGTGTAAACAATACCGGCCACGCCCGAACGCTCGAACCTCATAGCCAGATCTAGAGCGGTTTGGTCAGTCACCTCTTTCCACCCTCTGACGGCGACCTTGCCCTTTTCCGCATCCAAACCAACGATGATTTGATCCGCGAACTGACTACCTGCTTCGTCAACGAACCCCGGATCCTCGACGGCACGGGTACCCAAAATGACATAATTAATACCCAGACCGAGATAGCGCTCAATCGTCTCCATATCCCGAATGCCGCCACCAACCTGAATGATGAGCGACGGATAAGCCGCTCTGATGCGCCTGACAACATCAACATTGGTATCGGTCCCCTCGAGAGCACCATCTAAATCCACAATGTGAAGCCGCTTGGCACCGGCATCTACCCATTGCCTCGTAAAAGAGACAGGGTCGTCGCTGTAAACAGTGCTTTCATCAAACCGACCCCGACGCAAATTCACGACGTTGCCATCCCTCAGGTCGATGGCTGGGATCACTTGAAACATTCAGAGCGCGCCTTTGGTCGACGGGAGTATTTCTGCCATTCGAGGGTCCGGGGTAATCGCCATCCGTAGCGCTCGACCAAACGCCTTAAACACGGTCTCAATCTGGTGGTGCGCGTTCTCTCCGCGCAGATTATCAATGTGCAGGGTGACCAGCGCGTGGTTGGTGAACCCTTGGAAGAATTCGTGAAACAAGTCCACGTCGAAATCACCGACTGTCGCCCGAACAAAGGGCACGTGATAGATGAGTCCAGGACGGCCCGATAGATCGATCACTACTCTCGAGAGCGCTTCATCGAGAGGAACATACGCGTGCCCATACCTGGCAATCCCTTTTTTGTCGCCGACTGCCTCGCGAAACGCTTGGCCCAGCGTAATACCCAAATCTTCTACCGTGTGATGCGCATCAATTTCGAGATCACCTTTGGCATCAATCGTGAGATCGATGAGGCCATGGCGCGCGATCTGATCGAGCATGTGCTCCAAAAATGCGAGCCCCGTCTTCATCTGTCGATCGCCGCGACCATCAAGGTTAATCGTGACCTCGATTTGCGTCTCCAGCGTCTCTCTCTTTACCGTAGCCGTTCTCACAATTCCTCCCGGATCCTAAAGGGCCGCGCCATTTGGCAAATATCGGTTATCGGTGTTTTTCTTGATCCACCGCCGCAACGCTGGATCAAACGCACTTTGCGCCTTTAATCGGCTCACGAGCGGAATCACCGCGCTTCGCTTGCCAGCTTCCCATCCAGACCAGGATTGCTCAGCTAACGTAAAAAACCGAACCAACTGCTCGATTTGCGCGCCGCTCAATTGCTCTGCCACTGACCAAGCGGTGTGATCCTCAGTCACCATGAAGCGGTAGGCCAAAAAATCACTCGCTGCCAACTCCGCGATGGTCTCAAGCGGATCACTTGGCAGCGCACCCAAAAGGGAGCGGAGCGACGACTCGTCCAACACTTGGTCTTTAGCAGGTTTCCAAACCCCTATACTCATGGCGTGCTCAGTATGATGTGGTTCATTCGAACGGTTCGCGTCAATCAATGGAGCGGGCGACGAGATTCGAACTCGCGACAACCAGCTTGGGAAGCTGGGACTCTACCAACTGAGCTACACCCGCACGATGCTCATTTTGCCAGCAAATGCGAATCCTTAAAACCAGCGCGATCGTTGACCCGCAATCCTGCCCAGTCACGACTCCAAGCCATCACAGATCATTTGACCAAATCAGCAATATCGCACCAGCACAAATCAGCCCCATGCCCAGCCACTCGTGGGACTTAATACGTTCTCTGAAGAAGAACGCACTGATCGCTAACATGAAGACAAATTCAATTTGCCCAAGCGTCTTAACCAGCGCTGCACGCTCGAGCGTGAAAGCGGTGAACCAACCAATCGAACCGAGGACGCCGGTTACACCAATAAATAGTCCGAGTCGCCACTTAACGAGGAGTTCACGAAATTCATTGGGCTTTTGAAGACCGACGAGCGCGAGACAGAGCCCTGTCTGGAAGATCACCATCGATAACAGCGTGACCGCCGCCGCAGACGGCGCGTGATCGATACCTAGCGATAGACTCGCATCCCGAATCAGCAGCGAGGTGAGCGAGAACGCCAGCGCTGACGCAAGCCCAAACCAAACCGAACGATCCATCACAAAAACCAGCTTTTCTTCGGGATTACGCTGGATCGACAAGATCCCCAGACTGGCAACACCCACACCCAGCCATGCAATAGGCGGCAGCGCATCGGCGAACAACACCCATCCGAGCAAGGCTGTCATCATGATTTCTAATCGAACGAAGGTCGATCCCAGCGCGAAGTTTCGCAAACTAAACAGACGCACCAGTAATATCGTGGCGATGACCTGTAGCGATCCTGCGGCAATCACCTTGGTGAGGTAGACACCAGATAGGGCGCCTTGCTTTATGGGAGGATCTAACCAGAGGAAGTACAAGAGCACCACAGGCAAGCCGAACAGGTAACGCGCGAGCGTTGCCGTCAGCGCGGATAACGACTCATGCAGATACTTCTGACCTGCTGTACGGACCGCCTGCATCGACGCAGCAAGGAGCGTCCACGCAACCCATTCACTCATCGGCAGACTGCCAACCAAATGGCTTTGGCTGTTATTCGCCCAGCACTCACGCGTCCAACGGTCGCCAATTCCCATGAAAGCCGAACGGCACTCGATGGTCGAGGAAAGCTCTAGCGATAGGGCCATCACTGACGTTTTGCGCGTCGAGTATCACAAGCTGGCTTTTGTCCTCACGTGCGTCGTAGAGATTAGCGAGCAGATATCCTTCCCCTTCGGTCTCCCCGCTTGCCACAAAAATAGGCTCTGAGGTGCCCATGTGCCCTCCAAAATCGCAGACGGCAACTCGGTCCAGTTCGTGATCAATATGCGCAATCGCACTGAAATTCTGAGTGGCGGACTTTTCCCCGCCTTGGCAGGCGAAGTAGCCGTGGCGATAAGATAGACCCGCTCGTCGCTCGTCCAATCGGGGAAATTCTGAGAACCTGTCATCGAGCGGCTCGCTCTTGTAGGTATTCGTGTCGCCATCGACATCAAGCGTCCACCTGTGCAGTTTCGCATTCGCTTTACTCGGGTCGCCCATGGATCCATCAGGTCGAGGGAAGAGCGGCGCTTCTGGATACTCACACACATCACAGATCAGCTTCCCATCTTGCTCAAACGCGTTCATGGGGTGGAACACATAACTTGGGGACCCTTCAAACCAGCGGATCTTATCCACGGACTCCCCACGCTTTAGTACCCCAAGATAGGTCCCAAGTTCGGGCTCCCAGGCAAATGCGGGTCCACCTCGCATTGCTCGGTCAAGCGAGCCCGACAGCGGCATGATGGGAAACAGCACATAGTTCTGCGTGACCATGAAGTCGTGCACCATCGACGAATAAGGCGCATCGAAAACCTGACTCTCAGTCAATTCACCATCCGCAGACACCACATGAAAGGACATCCCTTTCGACATAGGCCCACTCGTGCTGTAGCCGAAAAACAGCATCTCACCTGTTTCTGGGTCAATCTTTGGATGCGCTGTCATCGGTCCTTCTAGCCGGCCACCGAAATCCCAAGCACCTTTCGACGCCAATGAATCCGGATCGAACTCGAATGGCGCGTGCCCTTCCTCGAGCGCAAGCAAACGGCCGCCATGCCAAACGATGTTTGTATTCGCTAGACCATCTGTTTCCATGCCGACGACGCTGGGATCGGCGTCCATCGGATTGAAGGCCGAAAATAAGGCCCGTCCTGCGGCGCGTTCCAATTCAAACTTCTTCGTTCGCGCCCAACGATTCTTGTAACCAACGCGCCCATTCTCAATATGAAATGCGTGGAGCATGCCATCGCCAGCAAACCAGTGGTGTCCGCCTCGCGGCGCAAACTGTGGGTTAGGTCCATTCCGGAAAAAAGTCCCGGCGAGGTCCGCTGGCACCTCCCCTTCGATGACTAGATCGGGTGCATCGCATTCCATTTGAATAGGTGCGAACCCGCCGACCAGATTCGGATGCTTGGGCATGGGTTGGGCCATCACGCTTCTCCTTGATTAATGGGCGTTTTTTAAGAATGTGTTGCGCTTGTTTCGGAGTTTAACCACCCGACCCATCGCTGAACAGGTTAGGCAAGGCGCTTGAATAGGACAGTGTCACCGGTCTGCACTAACCTAAAGCACCAACGCTGGTCCGCCAAAAGACCAAAGGCTAGGTACGCGGCCTGGGGGACTCATTCTTGGCAACCGACCGGGGCGCTAAATTAGCAACAGACTCTGACACGTCAGAACCGCCAGACATCCACATCGCGCACAAACGCTAACCGCAACTTGTCGCCGCACAGTTTGTCGTCTCTCTTAAGGAGGTCTGCTGACAGTCTTATTCAGTATCTCTCTCAAGCATACGACCAGAGCAGAGTGCGGCTGAAGAATCAGAGGGGCGGGTCACACGGGAAGAAAGCGCGTTCCTATCAGCATTCAATACAATGATAAGAGGCGATGGGAATGAGCGGCGGGCTGGTGCATTGAAGCGCCCGTGCTTGAGGCGTTTCTCTTGGTCAGCACCCAAGCGGGGTGCCGACCAGAGAATGAACCATCAGTGGATTGGGCTCGACGGACTAGAGCGCTTCCATGATCGCTTCGGCAGAACTGACTTCAAATGCCCCGCCCTGCTCTGCGTTCAACTGAGTAATCACGCCATTTTCTGCAATCAATGCGTAGCGTGATGAGCGCTGTCCAAGACCGAAACCTGAACCATCCAATGTGAGGCCCATCGCGGCTGTGAAGTCACCATTGCCGTCACCTGCCATGATCAGTTCTTCTGCATTCTGGGCACTCCCCCATGCGTTCATAACAAACGCATCATTCACAGATAAACAGATGATCGCATCTACACCTTTGGCCTTAATCTTGTCTGCGTTAGCGACAAAGCCAGGCAAATGCGCTGCGCTGCAGGTTGGCGTAAACGCGCCGGGCACGGCAAAGATCACCACCTTCTTATCTGCCGCAAATTCACCAATATTCAAATCTTCGGGGCCCTTCTCGCCCATCACTTTAACCGCCACTTTGGGCAGCGCATCACCTTGACCTAGCGCCATATCTCTCTCCGTTATCGCTGGATTACTGGAGCGCCTAGTCTCCAATGACCGCTTGGGAAGTTCAAGCAGATTGTCTGGATATGCAATGAGCCAAGCTCTGGGTGCCAAACCCAGGGCGCTCAGCGTACTTTTCTATGAACGGGTATAGGCGCTGGGATTGGCGCAGATATGGTTACCAGTATTAGCGCCGGCATCATCATGCAGAGACTCGTGCGTTGGTGCTTAGCGATTGGCCATGGATCATGGGTGGAGACACCGAGACCGGTTCTCATCGCGACCCCGAGAAAAAGCAACGCACAAGCCCATCATCCAGTCCGTTCTATTGCCCAATCCGAGCCTAGCCTCAAAGAAAAAAGCGTTCGAACGGGAATTGGGGTGCCTCGACTCCTAGGGACGCATGCTCGAGGTCGAGACCAGTGAGTGCTGAGTGCTGAAGTTTCACACTTTGTTCATTGGCTGCGGTGGACGTTAAGTAATCGCCATAGAAATGTGCCGCCTATCGTCAAATGGCAGTTGAATCGGATCGCCGCCCCGCGGATGCATCACCGCGCCGCCAGCCGCGTACTGCAATATAAATGCTTTCCTGCAGGCGTCCGTCAGGTTCGGACCGGTTCGATGAGGGGTGAGCGATGAAAACACCACAATGTCTCCAGGACTTGCTTCGACAGCGGCAGGTGGATTGGGGAGCTCATCGCTTGAACTAACGCACTGAAGACCAAGTGGGGTGGACCAATGTTTAAGGGTGCCGAGCCGGTGGGCCCCAGGAATCACCCAAGGGCATCCGTTCTCCTCAGTCGCCTCTGTCAGCGGCACCCAGCAGGTCAGGTAAGCTTCCGGGGATACAAACGTGTATCCATTGTCTTGATGCCAAGGGAATTCCTCATCTGTCTCGGGCTTTTTATAAACGAGCTGGTCCCAATACAGGATCGCTCCCGGGCCGATCAGGTCGCTGCACAAGTCCTTAAACACCTCAAGCTGCGCAAATCGGTGCGCCACTTCGGAACGGGTAACAACATGGGTCGTAAACGTAATCTCGTCCGCTCTGTTGATCAAAAAGTGTCCGTCATGCTCGCGACGTAATTCCGCCTCACGCTCAGCTTCCAGCACATCCCCTGCCTCGCGCATCGCTTCGACCTCGGCCACAGACAGCGCATTCTTAAAAAGAAAGTATCCTTTACTGAAATATTGTGCTTGCTGTGATTCTGACAGGCGACGCAGCGTTTCTGGCGGCGTCGCATCAAAGCCGTTACTTCTTGGATCAGGCGTCAAGGGCTAACACCTCCGCAGCTTTGATACTGGGCAGCTCTAAAATCGCTTGAGCGAGCGCATGATCTTTATCTGTAACCTCATTACCCGCATCGTGGGTGGTGAGCGTAATCTCTACAAGGTTATAAACATTTCGCCACTCAGGATGGTGCTGGTGTGCTTCTGCCAGCGCGGCAACCTCGGTCATGAAGTCGAATGCGGCAACAAAATCCACAAACTGCAATCGCAGCTGTAACGTATTGTCCAGTTCTCGAAACATGCGAACCCCTCTCAACGCATCGACGGCCTTTGACATACTAAATCCCTCGCTACGTTCTGCCTACCCTCTTATATTTTTGATGAACGGCGTTCTTTTCTAGCACCTTTCTCCGCGCGATAGCCGTCAAACCATGAGTGCGGAACATGAGTGCGATTGCTCATCAAGCGTTCCAAGAGGAATTCCACGGCTCTGTCCCTCGCTGGCAAGAGAAAAGCTGGAGCCCGACCAAGCACCCCAATCGATCATCACGATCGATACACGACGCCGTGATGGAGCACGCGCTCATCACAACGCCTCACAAAACGTCCTCCCACATCGAAGCATCGGCTTATGTGGAAGTCAGCCAGAGATAGAGATTGATGAGTTCAGTTCTTGGCCAGCGACATCCGCTATTTCAGTGCTCACTTGGTTAAACTGCCAATAAACCAAAGAGCGCCAACATGGACCAACTCGCCATCCACCGCATCGCCGAAGCGGCTCAAGTCGATGCACTGCTCGTCGATCAGCGGTCAGAGCGCTCTTTTGTGTTCGCGGATACTGCCAGGGTGAGTGATCGGGATGACCTACTGCCTGGGCTCATCGGAATGCTTTTTGCGGCGGGCGAAAAACACCTTTTCGTTGAGCGCTGGGACGCGGTCAATCACATTGTTCAACCCGAGTGGACGAAGCTCAGCAAATGGGACGAGGCGAAGCTATCAGTTGAGACCTTACTCGACATGACGACTGGCATGGATAGTGACCTTGCCCTTGCAGGCACCATCGGGCACTCGCACACATTCGAACCCGTCATACTTGAGAAGCTCGTCGAAATCCTAGAGACCCAAACGGCTCAACCCATCGATGAAATACTGGCCTCCTGGCTGCGCGATCCACTTAGTATTGAGCCTGAACATTGTCAGCTCAGTTGGGACGCGCAAACAAGCCGGTGGCGCTTATCCGCGTCGATGGACGCCATTCATCAATTGGGGATCGCCATGCTGGACGCAGCCCTATTCGATGGCAGCTATCTCATGGCAATGCGCGAGCCCGCTCAATCTTCATCGCCTCACTTTCGCTTGCTGTGGTGGAACGACTGCCGAGCATTGCTCAAGGAGAGAGGGATTGCGCCGCCAAGTAGCGTTCCCAGCGACCTCCTCGTCGCAACCTTAAGTGGCAAGGAGTGTCTAGCGATTTCTGGCGAACTGGATGTCGCACTCACCATCAGCGCTCCAGGCCAGCCAACAGAGACCCACCTCGCGCTCGAACTACTGGCCAGTCCACTGCTCTGGGAGGCGCTGTCTTAGCCAGTTGCTTCCACCGATTGGCCACGTCAAAATTGAGAGCCCCGCTCGCGCGGCCGGCCTGGTTTGACGGCGAAAGCGCCTATGGTAGCCTCCTTGCATTGAACTAATTCCTGCAAAAAATACGGAGCCACTATGGATCTTTCCTACGGCCAAGAATACGAGACGTTCCGATCAGAGGTAAAAGGCTTTTTGGATCAATACGCAGATCGGCAACCCAAAGCCGGTTCCGGACCGCGCAGCGACGCCACTAAAGAATGGCAAAAACTTCTCATTGAACATGGCTACCATTCGCGAACGATACCTAAAGAATACGGCGGCTATGGCGCGACACCCGACATCCTGAAGTCGCGAATCATTGCTGAAGAATTTAGCAACGCCCAGGTCAACACCGGCTTTAGCGGCCAGGGCATTAGCATGCTGACTCCCGTCCTATTAGAAATGGGCACCGAAGAGCAAAAGCAAACCTTTATCAAGCCCACTATCGAGGCAGACATGATTTGGTGTCAGGGTTATTCAGAGCCTGGTGCCGGCAGTGACCTTGCCAGTCTCACGACTAAAGCCGAACTCGATGGGGACGAATGGGTCATCAACGGCCAAAAGATTTGGACAAGCACGGCCCATCTTGCCGATTGGATTTTCTGCCTGGTCCGAACCGAACCGGAGGCGCCAAAACATCAGGGTATTTCCTTTTTACTTTTCAGAATGGACACACCTGGGATTGAGGTTAGGCCCCTTGTCGACATGACCGGTAACGCAAACTTCAACGAAGTGTTTTTCACGGATGTGCGCGTTCCCAAGCACCAAATCGTCGGACAGCGCGGTCAGGGCTGGCAGGTTGCCAACGCGATCCTTGGTCATGAGCGTGGCTCGCTTGCGCCGCCAGATGCCGCCATGTCTAGACTGAACGGTGTGATCAAACTGATGCGCGAAGAGACGATCAATGGTGAGCGGGTCATTGATAACCCTGTGTTCCGGGACCGACTCATGAAACTGCAAGGCCGAGTGCTCGCCATGCAGTACAACGATATGCGTCTGCTGTCGGCGAACATCAACAAGAATCAAGACGTACGGTTAGCCGGCATGATTGTGAAGCTGCTGGGAACCGAACTGCGCCACGAGATCGAGTGTCTTGGAATCGACGTCATGGGCGAGATCGGGATCAGTTACGGCGACAACCCGTATCTGAAGGGTAATGGATCATGGCAATACCAATACATGTACTACCTTGGTCTCATTATCGGTGGAGGCACCTCCCAAATTCAGAAAAACATCATTAGCGAGCGCGGCTTGGGCATGCCTAAAGAGCCCAAATTTGCGGCATCGGAGGCTTAAATGGAATTCGGACTTTCGCAGGATCAAATACTGCTTCAAGACAGCGTAAAAAAATTCCTGGCAACCGAGGCACCGCTGGATCTCGTGCGAGGTATTGCTGCCAAGGAGCAAACGGATGCCGCTGTATGGCAAGGCCTCATTGACCTAGGCATTGCGGGCCTACTCATCCCTGAAGCGCAGGGAGGCGTCGGTCTCGGCATGCTAGATGCAGTGGTCGTCGCCGAAGCATTGGGCTACGCCATTTGCCCAGGCCCCTACCTTAGCAGTGCGATCATGGCCGCGAGGTACTTAACGGAAGCCGGAGCGAGCGAGTTACTGCCTGGAATTGCTGCAGGCACCACCCGAGTCGGTGTCGCGTTTGCCGCGGCGACGGGCGCTAGATCAGACACGAACATCGAAGCGACAGGGACGACCTTAAGCGGGTCATCCCTTTTTGCGCTCGACGCTGATGCTGACGGCTACTTGGTCGCTACTAAAGACAAACGCGTTTACTACGTTGAAACGAGCGCGCTCGCTCGTCGGGCACTAACGACCATTGACTGCACACGAACGATTTGTGAGCTGACGTTTGATCAGTCAGCAGCTTCTCTGATTTCTGATGACGCCTCAGTCCTTGATTCAGCGCTGTATGCCGGAAGGGCCATTCAAGCCGCCGACACACTGGGCGCGTCCCAATGCATGCTTGATCAAGCCGTGAGTTATTCACTCGACCGCAAGCAATTCAACCGGGCGATTGGCTCGTTTCAGGCCGTTAAACACATGTGTGCCGAGATGGTTTCACAGCTCGAACCTTGTCGAGCCTTTGTTTGGTTTGCTGGCCACGCTTTCGATGACGCGCCGGATGAGGCTGGTCTGACGGCATGCCACGCCAAGGCGCACCTTGCAGAAGTCGGCCAGTTTGTTGCAAAAACCAGTACCGAAGTTCATGGCGGCATGGGGTTTACCGATTTAGTTGGGCTGCACTATTGGTTTAAACGGGTCGGTTTTAATCGCCAGTTGCTGGGCTCACCAGAAGCCGTTCGAGAAGAAGCAGCGAACCTGCAGGCGCTATGCGCTTAGGTTAGCGTTTAAATTAGAGCGTAGGTTTAAGCTTAAGAACGCGCCAACCGAGGTGTCTCTGACGACCTCAGGTATCAGGCAATTTAAGTTACCCTATCCATTCGCGAGCCGCAGTCAGCGGGACGCCGTTAACGATTGTTGTGAGGGTTATTGCAGTTGGGTTTTCGATTTTCCTCTTTGCTCGGGAAGGCCATCGGGTTAAGCGTTGTATTGTCGATCGTCGCCGGTACCACGCTATCTATCATTGCCTTTCTTCAGACCTTTGAGCTCGAGAATCGGTCGTTTGAGTCGGCGTCGATGGCTGAGCTGCGGCGCATCTCACAAGCGGCCGCTCTAGTCGGAGAGCGATCCGATGCGGCTGACGCCTATCAACGCCTCATTGAACAATCTGTTGAAAACAGGCCCATTACTAGACTGACATTGGAGCGAAACGGCAAGCTACTGGCAACCTTTGAGCAACCCATGCCTCTCTCTAGTCGTCCTATTCTTGATTTACTGACGCCTCGTGCTATTCCCTTCTCGTATGGACAAACACTGAGCAATCAAGAAAGCGAATACACCGTCAACGCAATATTCGATGCCCATGAAGCGTTTGCAAATTTCGCGACGAACCAATGGCGCAACGCGCGAACGGGTTTTTTCCGTGCAATGACAGTGGTTCTGATCGTTTCTCTGATCTTTTACTTTTTGTTCGCCCGGCCTATCCAAAATATCTTGAAAGTACTAGCCGCACCGGCCACATCGCCCATCAACATTCCTTACGAGCAAGACAATCAGGACGAGATTGGTCGACTCGTTGCTGCGCTGAACCAAGCGTTTCTGCAAGAGCATGAGCGATCCATTGAGAATCAAACGTTGTTTGAGGCATTACGTGGAGCACCAGACCCATTTTGGGTCTTTGATGCGGAGTCTGGTGACCCCATTTTTGTCAATGCCGCCGCGTGCGAAGCCCTAGAGCTTCCAGAGAACGTCCTGCTAACACAGAAGCTTTGGGATCTCGCCAATACCGGCAATAGAGAGAACTATTCCAGAGTGCTATCTGAGGCCAAGCAAAAGGGTGTCATTAAGATCTTAAGAGAAGTAACAACACCCTCGGGAATAGACAAGACATTCGAGGTATCCGTGCGTTACATCGTTTTGAACGACCAAGGCATCGCGGTGCTCTTTGCGCGGGACGTGGGCGAAAGAGAGGCATTACTAGCAAGGGCGAGCGCCTCAGAACGCTTCAAAGCAGTCGCTGAGATGGCTGGCGCTATCGCGCACGACCTAAACAACAAGCTGATGGTAACGGCGGGGCACCTTGAGATTCTAAAAGACGGGTTGCGTCTTCCCGATCCATCCATCGATAAGGGACTGCCCTCTATCGAAAAAGCCGAATCGGCTGTGGCCTCTGCTGCCGAATCTGTCGACCAACTCCTCATCTTCTCTGGCCGCAAAGTGCTGCAGCGGGAAAAAACCGATTTGCGGCAAACACTGGTCGATCTTGAGCCTCTTTTGCAACGGCGAGTTCAGCCTCCCATCACATTCGAAATGACGCTGGAACCGCTCGAATCAACCTTTGATGTCGACCGACAACTATTGTCGAGTTCACTGATTCATCTCATCGAGAATGCCGTCGAGGCCATGGAGGAAGGCGGAGACATTTCGGTAACACTGACCGAAGCAATCATCAACGAACCTCACCCCACGGTAACTTCAGTAATCGCGCCCGGCACCTATGGTCATATCCAGGTCAAAGACACCGGAGTGGGTATCAGCGATGCGCATCGAGACAAAATCTTCGAGCCCTTTTTCACCACTAAGGGCAGAGATCAGCGTCGCGGATTAGGCCTTAGCATGGTTTACGGTTTCATCGTCCAATCTGAGGGACACATCAACCTCAGCTCCACGCCAGGTGAAGGAACAACCGTCGACCTCTGGTTGCCCTCAAGCGAGCGCGCAAAAAAACGTCTTCATAGACAATCCAACACCGATAGCGGAGACAAGGGCACGTTTCCAAAAAAGCCGCTCATTCGTCGCCTTTCAGTGCCTTATCGTCAAAAGTGATGCTCAAACTGGCAATTAACTGGAACAACCAGAAGTAAACAGGCTAAGGTGCCCCCTCATAGAAACCTCTCATCACAACTCATGATCGCTGTCGCTCGCGCACAACAACGCCTGAAAATCAGCCTTTTGATCATCGGCTTTTTCCTCGCCTCCTTGCATGGAGTATTCGCCTACGCCTCCTGTGAAGACAAAGACGCGGAAGCTTTGAAGCGGATTGATGAGGACGCAGTCTGCGAACTAATCACCGTGCCGCTCGATCATAATGCCCCGGATGGCGCGACGATCGACTTAAGACTCATCACGTTGCCTGCGACGTCAAG
Organism: Gammaproteobacteria bacterium; assembly: GCA_038131595.1. Lineage (GTDB taxonomy): Bacteria > Pseudomonadota > Gammaproteobacteria > Pseudomonadales > Azotimanducaceae > UBA9926. The sequence goes on along the minus strand of JAYPPR010000008.1, from coordinate 1,510,463 downwards.
AAATCCAGCAGCTGACCCCATGGTGTTTCTGGCAGGTGGGCCAGGGCAGTCCGCCATCCAAGCCGCTCCGTTCTGGCTACGATCACACCGAGCGCTGCGCTCAGACAGAGCTTTCATTTTCCTCGACCAACGCGGAACCGGTGGCTCGGCTTCGCTCGCTTGTGCAGATGATCTCGAGCCGTTATTTGCCAAAGATTTTGAATGGTGGATGACCCAAGAAGCAGCGATTAAAGCCCAACAAGAGGGGCTAAAAGCCTGTCTCGAAAAGCTGCCTTACTCGCCCTCCCACTTCACCACCGCCGCGGCCGTTCGCGATCTCGCCGCAGTGCTCGATCATCTCGGCGTGGTGAAGGCCAACCTGTTTGGTGTGTCGTACGGCACTCGCATGGCGCTCGCATTTCTTCGAGAGCACGAGGACCGTGTTCGCTCCGTTCTCTTAGATGCGGTGGCTCCACACAGCATGGTGATTCCCGCCCGAGTGGCTGAGGACGCGAAAGCAGCGCTCGATCATGTCTTCACTGCTTGCGATAAAAGCACCGCCTGCAGTGCGCGCTTCCCTGATCTAAGGCAACCCTAGAAATCGCACGGCAACAGCTTGAAGCGGCCGATGGACCGATCAGCGTGGTCGACCCCCTGACGGGCGAGACCGTTGAATTTGTGACGTGGCCAGACATGCTCAGCAATATCCTGAGAGCAGGGCTCTATAGCCGCGAACTCATCCGACTATTTCCTCTCGCAATCGAACGCGGCAGCCAAGGTCAATTCGATTCACTCATTACGATTGCGTCCATGCTGGCGCAGGAATCGCCTCGCGATTTGTCTTTAGGGATGATGGCATCGGTGCTCTGCGCCGAGGATATGAGGCGACTTCCTCCTTCGGATGAGTTTGCAAAGCGCAATCCACTCGTTGATAGCATGGCACCCATCTGTGAGTTTTGGCCCAGTGAACCCGCACCCGAGCGTCTTTTTGAGCCAGTTACGAGCGACGTACCTGCGCTACTCCTTTCCGGTCAGTTCGATCCCATCACCCCACCTCGGTACGCGATCGAAATCGAACCGAACCTTTCGCGCTCCCATCATGTGATTATTCCAGGCGGGGCTCACGGCGTGTCAGGACTGGGCTGCATCCCGGAGGTCATTGAGTCCTTTGTTGCCGATCCGGCTAATCAGGACTTGGACACCGACTGCACGGACGATATTCAAATCGCCCCTTTCTTCTTGTCGCCCTCGGGCGCCTTTGGAGGTGCTTATGATTGAGGCAAACGGCCTTAAGAAATCCTTCGGCGAGATCGAGGCGGTATCCGATGTGAGCTTTGCAGCGCAAGACGGACGCGTGACGGGCCTGCTCGGCCCAAATGGCGCAGGCAAGTCAACGACACTACGAATGATTTATGGCCTTTTGAAGCCTGATGCGGGTGCGATTCGGATCAATGGTACGGATGTCCATTCAGACCCGTTGCCAGCCAAGTCTCAGCTCGGGGTGCTCCCCGACGGGCACGGACTCTATGCAAGACTGACTGCTCGAGAGCACCTCCTGTATTTCGGCGAGCTCCATGGGCTTGATCAAGTCAGCCGCGAGGCCCGCGCGCAATCTTTGATTGAGCAACTCGATATGTCCGGTATCGCTGATCGTAAAGTCGAAGGGTTCTCCCAAGGCGAGCGTATGAAAGTGTGTCTAGGGCGCGCACTCATTCATTCACCTCGAAATGTCGTTTTGGATGAACCCACTAACGGGCTCGATGTTGCCAGCACGAGAAAAGTTCGTGAGATGATCAACCGACTGCGTGACGAGGGCCTCACGGTCTTGTTCTCTAGTCATCTGATGCACGAAGTCAGTCGACTGTGCGATGACATCGTCATTATCAATCAGGGCAAGGTCATCGCGAGTGGCACGCCGGATGAAATCCGATCCCAGGGCGGCAGTGATCAGCTAGAAGACGCGTTTCTCAATCTGCTTGAGGCATCGATATGAGCATTATGAGAATCGTTGCAAAAAAGGAATTTCGCGATGGCGTAAGAGATAAAAGGGCGCTGCTTTCTGCGTTTTTCTTCCCCTTGAGTGCACCGCTTTTTATCTATTTTCTTCTGAACGCCGTCATCGAAATGAGCCAGGTAGACGAGACGGTCAGTGTCCCTATCTATGGCGCTGACGCAGCACCTGGGCTTATTGCTTACCTCACTGAGGCAGGTATCGAGGTTGATGATCGCGACTCCCAAACGCTCGACCCTCAAACACTAGACGACGTTAAATCCCAAGTCGCAAACCAGACGTTAGATTTCGCGCTAATGATTCCCGAGGACTTTCAAGACACCATGGCGTCATACCAACCACCTGATTTGCTAATTGTGTCTGACTCCTCACGGAATGATGTAGCAGCCCAGGTTGGGCAACTGCGGCGAGTCTTAAATCAATATAACCAAGAGCTCATTAGTCTGCGCCTCATCGCAAGAGGCGTATCCCCTAAGGTCACCATTGGCGCGCGACCGATCTCCATTGACGTCGCGTCCGACCAGAAAAGGACGGCGAGCGTACTTAATTTCATTCCCATTTACGTGCTGATGGCGGCCTTTGTCGCAGGCCTTGGCATCGCCATTGACGGCACCGCAGGTGAGCGGGAACGAAAAAGCTTGGAGCCGCTGCTCATCAACCCCATCCGGCCCATCGACATTATCTTTGGCAAGTGGTTCGCGTCAGGCACTTTTGCACTCCTAGGGATGCTAGCGACCCTCGTCTTATGCGTCGTCGCGATGTTCGCACTCCCCATAGAAGAAATAGGGTTATCGTTCGAGATTAGTACAAAGCAGGCCCTCGCGCTCTTGATGGTCAGCCTACCCGTTCCCTATATCGCGGCTAGCCTGCAAATCCTTCTAGGGCTATTCGCTAAGAGTTTCAAAGACGCGCAGTCTTATATCGGCATTTTAGTCATCTTGCCGATGGTCCCAGTCATCATTCGCCAGTTCATGCCTTTCGTCACCGAACCATGGATGGCAGGCATTCCCATCTTCGCGCAAAGTGTGTTGATGATGGATGTGCTAGCCGGCTCGGGGTACTCGTTTCTAAGCCTTGGCGTGGCGCTTATCTCTGGCTTTGTTGCGAGCGCCCTTCTTTGCCTCGTGGCCGCCCGATTACTAACGACCGAGCGGATGATTCAAAGCTAACCATCCCATCCCCTAATGGCACTCAGCGCCAGACAGGTTTTATCTATTAAAGGCAGCTGAATAGAAAATTAGTCACCGGACGTTTCTGGGAGATTAGAGGGAACCTCGGCAGTCTTCTTCTCGACCGCTCCGATCCCGCTTTCGCCCAGCTTCTCAGCTAGCACTGGAGCTGATCATCGAATCGTCTGGTTTCCCTAACGACACGCTTTGCTGCCCAGAATCAGGATCGCTTTTTGGCTTGGTGTCGATAGTGGATTGATCATCAAAAGGGCCCGTTTCGCGGGAGAAGGCTTCGGCCCCCGTATCCGGTTGGGAACCAACTTCAAGCGGCGCTACAACGCTTGGCTCACGTTCTTCGCCCGGATCTGACCGAGGCGAGCTAAACGCCAAATAAAGCAGGACCATCCCAAGGGATATCCCTGCGCCTATCCAATATTGCAATCGATCCGACACGTTGATGATTCTTCAGTTGTTTATCACCTAGAGATTTAACCACAGCGGCTTCGGTTGAAACGAGACCCGGCCTTGTATCGCCAGATGGACGAAGCCATCAACACCCAAGTATTCAACGCATAGCAAACGCGTTTCTTAGGGGCGCAGGAGCAAACAACTTATCCTTCGACATCAATATCGACCGGTTGATCGTGCCGCTATTTGGCCCGGTTTGATACAAAGTCCTTCTTCGCTTCGAAACCGTCACCCGTCCTCCACTCAAAATCTCGTGCAACAGAACCTAGAAACACAATGATTTTGAAGAGATCAGAGCGTGTCGCACTCTGCGAGTCAGGCCTCGTTCCTCGAGCGAGTAGAAACTCCTTTTTGCCCTACTCTTATTCTGCAGATCATCACGACACTGAGGCATAATAGTCGCTCAATTTCACCGCCCACCGAACAAGCATCATGCGAATCGATACTGCTGTTTCTTTCTGGAAAAAGGATGCCCCCTCACCGGCAGACGAACCTCTGATCCTGCATCAAGATTATCTACCCCAACACCTAGGGTTCGTCTTGATGGAGCATGGCCTGACCGGCGTGATCGCGATCCAGCACGCTGAGCGCAATCCTTCGACTCCGGAGTGGCTGACTTGGATGGAGGAATGTACCGAGGTGATTGCCGTGGTCGCCCTGGTTACCAGCGACTCTCTGCCACACGTCCCAGAATGGGTTACCCGATTCCCAAAACTCAAAGCCGTAAGGACCTCGCTTTCAGGGCTAGCCAATGATGATCAATACAGACAAAACCTCATTGCCGCGCTCAATTCGCTTGATATCACGCTCGAGATTGCCGTCGATCAAGCATTACCCGAGTCATGTACTGAATGGTTTGCAAACGCGCCCCGTCAGCGCATCGTTCTAGCACCCAAGCTGACAAAAGATGGAGATAACGGATGGCTGGACATAGCATTCATCCATGCATGGACAAACCAGCACCCCAACCTTTGGATCAAGCTCGACGGGCTCCCCAATCTGACGTCGACTGACACAGCCGAGTCATCATGGGATGACCCCGAAGATGCCATGCTCGATGCCAGCAAAGCCGTGACGTTCGTGAATCAACTGCTCGAGTCCCAATTGACTGAACGGTTGGTGTGGGGGTCGGCATGGCCCGCCCTGACCGCCCAGTTCACCTTTGATGAGGCCATGGATATTTTGGATACGTGCCTTCAGGGCAAACCCGAAGCGACAAAAACCAAACTGTTGGGCGCCAATGTGATGGACGCCTACGGGTTATCTGAATGAGCCGTATCGGTCTCCTGCATCCAGGCGCTATGGGCGCGTCGATCGGCGCCCAGCTCACTTCGAAGACTCACACCGTACTTTGGTGGCCCGAGGGACGAAGCGAGCGCAGTGCCAAGCGTGCTGAACAAGCCGGGTTAACCCCTTCCTCGCAGATCGATGACTGGCTCACGGCGGACTACGTCATTAGCATTTGTCCTCCTGACGCGGCCGAATCGGTTGCCCAGTCCGTGATCGACTGGGGTTACCAAGGGACGTTTGTTGAGGCCAACGCCATCTCGCCGATGCGTCTGCGCGATATCGCCAAAAAGCTTGAGGCGTCTGGCGTCCAGGTGATTGATGGCAGCGTCATTGGCGGTCCTGTCTGGCCAGGTGAGGGTGCCTCTCCTCCGTTCTCGCGTGTTCGGGGAAAGGCGCCGACGCATTCGCCGCGTTGTTTGAAGAAACAGGGTTTGAAGGAAGGGTCGTCTCAACCGAACTTGGCGATGCCTCTTCGCTGAAAATGGTGTTTGCCGCGCTGACCAAAGGGAGCATCGCATTAATTGCGGAGATCCTAAACGTCGCTGAACAATTAGGCGTTCGATCTGAGCTGGAAAAGCTTTGGGGCGATCAGGCCACCCAGCAGCGCCACAACCAGATCTCAACCAACGCCGCTAAGGCTTGGCGTTTTGCGGGGGAGATGAGGGAGATTAGCCAAACATTCAGTGAGGTTGACGCAGCCCCCGGTTTCCATGAGGCGGCGGCCCAGGTTTTTGAACGGCTCGAAAGCCACAAGGATTGGGTCGAAAGGCCCAGTCTCGATGCATTGCTTACCAGCCTTTCAAGCCAGGACAGCGAGGAGAAGTAAAAGGGCGATCGTGATTGATCGCCCTGAATTGCTCAGCCTTTAGCCACAGCCACCATATCGGCAACCTGCGTGAACTTCACTCTTGGCTTACCTTGGGCTTCACCGCGGGCCACTTCCTCGGCGTCGATCTTCTTCCACTCCGAGAAACTCACGGCATCTGGCTGACGGCTTGCAATCAGCTCAGCCAGCGCATCGGCGCTTTCTGTCGGCTCAAAGTGACGTCCCGCTGCGATGTCTTCCACCATCAACGCAACGGTTTCTTGAGCGCAGGTTTTGTTGGTGCCAATGACGCCGCTTGGACCTCGCTTAATCCAGCCGGCCGTGTAAAGGCCGACGGCTTGCTCGCCAGTGCTGTCCACTACCCGACCGCCTTCGTTAGCAATCGTGCCCCAGCTTTCGTTAAAAGGGACATCAGGCAGTGGTTTACCCCGGTAGCCAACCGAACGGAACACGAGACCCGCTGGGATCGTCTCCACCTCATCTGTAGCCACTGCTTTGATTGCGCCGCCGTCTTCAACCAGCTTGTTCTTAACGAGCTTGCAGGCTTCAACTCGGTCACCGCTGCCTTCGAGTTCCGATGGCGAGACCAAAAAGCGAATATGGAGCTGTCGCTTCTTACCCGCAGGAACTCGCGCAGCGTACTCTTGGACGGTATCAACGTTTTTCTGGGCGTTCTTATCCCCGCCCTCCGCTAGCGCCCGCTGGCTGGCGTCATCCAGTGCTGCCTCATCACCAAGAACGATCACATCCGCATCCTCGAACTCACCCATTTCCTTGATTTCGGGCGGAGTAAAAGCGGCCTGGGCAGGTCCTCGACGCCCTAGGATGTACACATTTTTCACTTGGCTAGCTTTCAATGCCTCCAACGCGTGCTCCGCAATGTCTGTTGTCGCCAGCTCATCGGTGGTTTTGCAGAGAATGCGAGCAACGTCCATCGCCACATTACCCATGCCAACAACCGCAACGTTTTCCTGACTGAGGTCGAACTCCAGATCTGCAAAATCTGGATGACCGTTGTACCAAGCGACAAATTCCGTCGCTGAGTGACTGCCAAGAAGGTCTTCACCAGGAATACCTAAATTTCGGTCAAACGGGCTGCCAGTGGTAAACATCACCTGATGGTAGTGGGCCTTTAAGTCCGCCATGTGGATGTGCGTGCCATATTCCACATTGCCAAAAAAGCGGAAACCAGGGATGCGCAGCGCTTTTTTCGTAAGCACGCGTAACGCTCTTGTCTTTTTGATGGTCGGGAGCAACGCCAGCGCGAACCAACCCATAAGGAGTGGGCAACCGATCAAACATGTCCATCTCGACCACGAGATCGGACTGCTTCAGTAAATTACTGACCGTGTAAAACCCGGACGGACCAGAGCCAATGATTGCCACTCTCAACGGATTCTCTTGGGTACCGACTGCCGCCATTTGTCACCTCTTTCCTCATTTGTGCCAAGACGATAGCAGAATCAATGGTCCCAATACAGACGACTGAAAGGTGAGTTTCAGCTCATCACTCATTCGCTTACGCCCTTCCCATTCACGGCTATAATTTGACCATCACCAGCGACCTATCGAGGAAAGCGCGCATGCTTAAGTGGGCACTTGGAGCCATCATCATCCTTATCCTGCTGAGCGGTGTCGGGCTCTCAATACTCCTTGACCAGCCCGAGCGGTTTCGCCCTCAGATCGAGGCGCTCGCCGCAGAGCAAGTCGGTGCACCGATCCGGTTAGGCCAACTCTCTTGGCAATGGCAGCCAAATTTCGCGTTATCCGTCTCAGAGGTAGAGATCAATCCGAACGATGGTCCTATCGTGCAAGTGCAGTTGGTTGACGTTGATTTCAAAGCGTCCTTACTTGCGCTCCTGACCGAGCAATCACTAGTCGTGCTAGGGATAGAGGTGGAGCGTATGTCGGTGTTGCAAAGGGAAGCGTCTAGCGCTTCATCGACCCCAGAGGCGCGAGCGCAATCACAACCCTCAGAGACTCAAGAAGACACAGCTAATGAGGCCTGGCAAGCATCGCTCCAAGAACTGCCCGCGCTGCTCCTAACTACGTTCGAGCAAGTAGAGGTCAACCAACTGGAAGTAAGTACTTTGACGTTGGAGACCGAGGGGCGCTCTGAGCCAGATGTCATCCTGTCTCCTATCCGATTAACCATGCAAAACAACCAGCTCACCGCGCGGTTGGAAGGCCAAGGCAAACAACTCGGCGCAGCGGGCATCGCGTCATGGAGCGGAGGACTGTCGATCGACCTGTCCGTCACGAATGATGCCGCACCTTCGGTTAGTTTCTCTGGCGACATCGAGGGCGAGACGACACTCGCTGATTCCACGGTCATTCCCCTATCTGCTCGCATCAGCACTGCCTGGACGCCGGCTGATAATTTGCTTCGCGTTAATGCGCTCACCGGCATCGTTGGTGGCCTTGAGTTCAATCTTGAGGGGACTATCAATCCGCTCAACCACCCATCAGTCGACCGGACGCCATTTAATGTCAGAGCCAACCTAGCGCTGAACAAGGAATCCGCCATTGCCGAGCAGTTGCAAAGGGCGGGTGCTTCCTTTCCTCTTGCCAGTGCCGCCATCTCTTTGGAAGCAAGCAGCACGGGTGAGCAAATTATCCTCTCCATTCCCGCTGCTTCGGTGAACGAAATGGCTTGGACTGGCGAGGTCACCTTCAACCTACCTGATCAACACCTAACCGGCCTGTTTGACGCGCCATCCATCAATATGGATGCGCTAGCTGCAACCGATGATGCTGAAGAGGGAGACGCGTCGTCGACGAGCGAATTAAATGATCCGCTGTGGCCAGACGCGTTGTTCGAGGGACCAAGCGCCGAGTTAACCGTCACAGCTGGCGAGGTGCTATACGACGGGTTAGTGTTCCAGGAAGCCGTATTCACTGCCTCACTGGACGGAAACCGAGCGCTCGTCACAGCCAACGCCGATCTAGCCGGTGGTGCACTGTCATCAAAGGCGACCATCTTTAACGATCCAGCGCGAGCCCACACGGTTCACTGGCGAGCTGATCAAGTGAACCTCAACCGGTTGGCCGCGCCTCTCACCCCAGGGTTATTGAAGGGTGAAGGCGATTATCAATTCACTGGCGCAACCCTCAATGCCATCGGTCAGTCTCTTAAAGGATCATCCAAGATTGAGCTGAGCGATGGCGTGCTGGAACTTGCAACCATTAAGTCAATGCTTGGCACCCTTGATGGCTTAATAGGCACGCAAAGCGGCGCCAATACGTGGCCTGACCGTGTTTCTTTTGACAAAGCAGTCGGCTACCCACGAGGTAAAAAACGGCATTCGTGAGGGGCAACTGTTGAACGCAGACCTTGCCAATCTTCACTTCAAGTCGGTGGGCGGCCTTGATCTCCAAACCAATCAAATGAAAGCGCTGATCGATTTTAAAGTCGATGCGAGCACCGCTCCTCCACTACCGATTAAAGGTCCGATCACTGCCGTGACTTGGCCACTCACTTGCGAGGGGCCTATCGATGCAGCGCTCACTGAACTCTGCGGCCCAGACAAAGAGAGGGCTAAACGCATCGCAACCGATCTTTTAAAAGCCAAGGTCAAGGACAAAGGCAAAGAACTCTTGGAGGGCCTTCTCAACAAAGACGGCAAATCCTCGATTAAAAAAACTGTTTGACTGGTAATGACTTCGTTTAATTTCGCTGAAGCGCTGCTTGCGTGGTTCGACCACCACGGCAGGCATGATCTGCCCTGGCAGACGCCGGATGATCCTTATCGGGTTTGGCTCTCTGAGATCATGCTCCAGCAGACCCAAGTGAAAACGGTCATCCCCTACTTTGAACGCTTTTTGCAGGCCTTCCCAACACTCGAGTCTCTGGCCGAGGCCAAGATCGACCAGGTGCTGGCCGCGTGGACTGGACTTGGTTATTACGCGCGCGCTCGGAACCTGCACCGCACGGCGGTGATCATTCATCAAGATCTTGGCGGGAAGTTCCCCGATAACCAGATCGCGTGGGCTGAACTGCCAGGAGTCGGGCCGTCGACGGCGGCGGCAATTACTTCCATCTGTTTCAACGAACGCGTTGCCATCCTCGACGGCAATGTGAAGCGGGTACTCACTCGGTTTTTTGCTGAACCCGGTTGGCCTGGCGCCAGTCGTGTCGCGAACAAACTCTGGGCGCAAGCAGAATTGTTATTGCCTGAAGAACGCGGTTCGGTGATTACACACAAGCCATCATGGATCTTGGTGCGACAGTTTGCTCACGCAAGCAACCACAATGTCATCGCTGCCCGGTGAGCGAGGCGTGTGTTGCTCACCGCACGGGTGAGCAAGATGCTTTCCCTGCTGCCAAGCCTAAAAAACACAGACCATCCAAATCCATTTGGATGCTGATCGCGGCCACAGAGGAAGGTGATTATTTCGTGGAAAAGCGGCCCGACCAGGGCATTTGGGGCGGCCTGCATAGTTTCCCTGAATTCGCGTCGCTCGACGCATTACTCCAGTGGATACAAGCGGGTGCTAACCAGGTGGAACTCACACCGTTTAAACACCAGTTCACGCACTATGAGCTTGTCATCCACCCTGTGCTGGTAAGGAAGGCAACCTGGCCCGCGCTCACATCGGCGTATGAGGGTCAGTGGATCAATGACCTTGAGCGTCTAAACATTGGGTTAAGCAAACCCGCCGTCACCCTTCTCGAGCAATTGACTGGGGCACCCGATTGAGACAAAGCGCCGTTCAGTAGAGTTGCGTGTCATACTATGCGTTTTACTAGCAACGAACCCCTATGACTCGCACTGTCTTCTGCAAACGACATCAACAAGAATTGCCGGGGCTTGCTGCACCGCCCTTCCCTGGCCCGAAGGGGCAGGAGATCTTTGAAACCATTTCACAAGCGGCCTGGGACGACTGGCAAGCCCATCAAACGATGCTAATCAATGAGAAGCATCTCAACATGATGGATAAAGCCGCGAGAAAGTATTTAACGGAGCAACGCGATCGATTTTTCGAAGGCGATCAGGTGGATGAAGCGGAGGGGTATCTCGCGCCAGAGGACGAGCGCTAGTTGCGCAGCACGCTCGCACTGAGCGGTTTAGTCAATAACAGAAACGAAGTGAGCCCCTTAGCGCTTACCGATGCGAAGAGACCAAAGCCCACTCGTACGAACAAAACATAACCTCAGAACCTCACAATCACAACCTCACTATTGTCAGGCTCGGTTCTTCGTCACGGCTCAGCGAGAACACGCGAATAGTCCTAGTGATCAAGCGCAGCTAGCCAATCGCTCATCGGCCCAACGTGCAACCCGGGCGGAAACAGGAATTAAAACCCTCATCAGGATACGAACTAGGTGCCACTGTGGCAGCCCTATAAACGGTTACCTACAAGACATATCGATCATTTGCGGCGCGCACCGTTAAGTCACTGATCACCACCCCCCAAGGCTGGTCGATCGCATAAAGGATTTGGTCGACCAGATGCTCTGGCGCGAGGCCCCAATACTTGATCGAGTCGACACTCATTTCATCCTGTGACAGCTGGCCTGATTGCGCCCCTTCCATGGTGTTGAGATAACTCTCGAAGTGCTCGCCAAGTATTCCTTTAATCGCCAATGGGTTTAAAACCCCTTGCCCTAATCCTGTTCCGGGAACTCCTGTTGGCCGCACGACCGTGACTTTAATTTTTCCCTGAGATTCCAGTCTTAGCGAATTAGATAACTCATTTACCGCGGCCTTTGTTGCACTATATACCGCACTACCGGCGACTCCCGCGTTGCCGTAGATCGAGGAGAGATTGACGACATGGCCTTGTCCCTGGCCAATCATCGTGTCGTAAACGGCCATGATGCCATTCAGCACCCCTTTTATGTTCACATCGATACAGCGATCCCAGGCCTCACTCGCGATGGCGTGATCCTCATAAAAAGCGAGCGGCATAGTGCCGGCGTTGTTCACCAAGATGTCGACCCCACCAAACGTATCCATCGCAGAACGCACGGCATCATCCAAGTCGGAGCGGCGACGAACATCAGCCTCGTGTAGTAAGAGGTTGGGCTGTTCTCCTAGTCGCCGAGCCATACCCTCTTTGCTCAAATCCAGCGCCACGACTTTGGCACCCCGGGCGAGGCTTCCCTCAGCGAGCAATGCACCAAACCCACTACCCGCTCCCGTGATCATGATTACTCGATCTTTCAGGTGACTCATCGGTTCCCTCTCCTTACTCGACAGGCTCACTGCCCCATCTCACATCTTGGACTCAGCGCAATGTCAGTCTTCTGAGCCTTGTTTCAGCTCAACGAATATCGAACTGAGGCACACCTCGCCACCATAGATTGGGCGCCGGACTTGACCCTTGCCCCTCCTCAGCCAGCGTCGCTGCATCATAGAGTCGGCCATTCAGCATGACTTTGTCGATCTGATCCGTGCGCCGCACATCCTCAAGCGGATTACCGTCGATAATCACGAGGTCCGCTAACTTCCCCGGTTCCAGAGAACCCAAATCTTTTTCCATCCCGAGATGTCGCGCTGGACTAATGGTTGCCGTCTCTAGCGCCTGCATAGGGGTCATGCCGCCTCTGGCAAAACTCCACATCTCCCAGTGAACCGCCAACCCTTCTCTTTGCCCATGCGCACCTACATTCACCATCACCCCTAGCGCCTGAAGTTGCCGAGCAACTGCCGCTGCGTCGTCATCCCGGTAATCACTCTCGGGGGCAGTCACTCGCCGAACCGCTCGCGCCTGCAGGCGATTAGGGGGCACGAACTGAGACAAAATCGGATGCTTCCAAACATCAGACTCCTGGTAGAAGTAATCCTCAGAGGTGAGGCCGCCATAGGTCACCGTCAGTGTTGGTGTGTATGCCGTAGACGACGCGCCCCAAAACTGGAGCACATCATCATAGATAGCGAGCGTTGGAATGTTGTGTTCGATGCCGCTTGAGCCATCAGCCACTAAATTCATATCCATGTGGTAGAGCGATCCGCCCTCTGCCACCACCAGCAAGTTCTCTTGCCACGCCGCCTCGTTCACCTGTTGCCGCTGCTCTCGCCTGGGCTGATTGTAGTTTTTAATGCTGATGGCACCTTGTGCTTTGAGTCTCTTTACATGCCGCAAGGCATCATCTAGCCCATTGACGTCGGCAAAGCCCACGCTTTTCGCGCCATACACGATTTCCCCAGTCGAGTAGATCCTGGGCCCAAGGATCTTTCCCGCTTTTTGGTATTCGGCAGCGGCAAACACTTGGTTCGCCCGGCTCGATGGGTTATGGATCGTGGTGACGCCAAGCGCGAGATGGGCAAGCAGCGACCAATTGGCTTGGGGAATGATTTCGTCGCGCCCATAAGGGCCGTGGGCGTGTGCATCAATCAATCCCGGCAGTATCGTTTTGCCGGCTAGATCAATCGACTGATAGGAGGTAGGCACCTCGATATCAGAGGCGGCGCCAACGCTTATGATCCGATCATTTTCAATGAGCACAGTTGCTTGCGGGATGACCTCCCGCTCCGGATTCATCGTTACGGCGCGTGCATTGACTAGCGCCAGTCGCTGACTCGGTTGATCAACCGGGACTGACTGTGCAAGCGAGACGGTTTGAATCCGCTCAGTCAGCGGGAATTCGCTCACGTCGTAGGTGAAATGTGTCGCACCCATGGACCAGGAAATTCGGCTGCCATCTGAAGACCAGGCGACATAGTCAGCACCATATTCACTTAATTGTACTTGCGGAATTGCGCTTTGTTTTGGCCCAACCTTAAAAGACACACCCAGCGCAGGTACTCGCGTCACATAGAGCTCATAGCCTTCAACAAAGGCAAGGAAGCGACCATCCGGCGACAGATGCATTGACCGAGCAAGGCTACTGGTTGCATGGGTTCGCTCATCTTCTCCTGATGAACTCACTGACTTAAGGGCAGTGGATCCGCCATCAGGGCCACCCCACGTGCGCTGGGTGTAATACACTCGGCCATCTGCCCCTTCCATCGGCATACCGCCCTCGTCAGCCACTCGCTCCCAACTGTCATCCTTCAACCCATACCGGTAAAGCCCGGGTGCTTTACCCCAGGCAGGATGAGTCAAGTCGCTGCCAGGCAGCTTGCGCATCAGTAATGCGTCTCCTTCCGGCGCGACTGCCAAATTCACGTAGTGGCCCTGCTCAACAGGCCATGTTTTCTCGCCTCGGCCACGAGCCGATATGCGATGAACTTCACTACCAGCCCCGTCAGTCCAAGAAAGAAAATAGATGGACTTGCCATCGGGTGCCCACACGGGCGAGTACTCGTGTCGCGCGCTGTCATGATTAGTCAGCGGCTTAGGAGAGGTATCAGCCCGTTTTAGCCACAACTTTCCTAACGATTCAAAGACCACGGCTTCACCCGACGGCGAGGTTCGAGCAAATCGGACCATTTGTGTGGTGAAGGTGGGCTCCCCTACAGCCACCTGCGGTCTTGGAGCGTCGAAGATGGTGCGCTCATCCTCGACGTGGAACGGTATTTCGGTGATTTCTCCTGAAGGAAAGGCCACTCGCCACAACTTACCTTTGGCCCAGTACACCAATCCTGCGTCAGCGGGTAACCACTCGAAATTCGGGTAAAGACCATAAACGCCCCAAGTCTCCTGCATATCAGGGTCGAGCTCAGACACGAGCATTCGTTCGGTATCCCGTTCGAGATCCTTTACAAACAATCTTGATTCGGCGCGAACCCGCTTTACGTACGCCAGGTAGTTACCACTTGGTGAAGGGACCGCGCGAACCGCGCCGCCATACCCCCCGGCAACCGTGTCGGTCTCACCATCCACAAGAGAGAGCGAGCGGATCTCAAAGAGCTCGCCGTGACTGTCTTCATGATAGATAAATGTGCTGCCACTCGATGCCGCATGGGTGTAATACAAATGCTCGCCTGAGGGCGTGATGACGGGCTCACCCAGTTCCTTTTGATAGTTAGGGCTTTGCCGCGCAACGAGTTGCACTCCTTGCGACGGCTTGTCACCGGCCAAATCGTACATCCAGATCTCACCAGTGCCGAGTGAGCGAGACGTAGTGAAGTGTTTCTTGGCAACAAGACGCTTACCGTCGGGATGCCAGGCTGGGTTGTTCATCAACCTAAAAGATTCGTCCGTAACCTGCCGCAGCACTCCATCACTGACGCCTATGGTCCAGATGTTGTCGCCCCCGGCGCGATCGGACGTGAACGCAATGTGCGACCCATCCGGGCTAAAAGTCGGCTGCATATCCCAAGCCAATCCATTCGTTATGGAGGTCGCTTGTCCGCCTTCAATCGGTAGCAAGTAGAGATCGCCTAACAGATCGAAGACGATCTGGTCGCCTGAGGGTGAAACGTCCAAATTCATCCAAGTCCCAGAACGCACATCAATCGGGACAGTTTTCGATTCCGCGGAAAAGGCCGGCGCATCTACGTCCCAAGCCGGCTGTTCATCACCCGTGCTTGGCTCAAGGCCGTCCTCGGATGACGGCAGTGATGCGTCCGCAATCGAGGCGCCGATAAAACACGTCGTCAGCAGCAGCGCCATCCATCCGGCACCGCGCCTAGGCCCGAGACTCATCGCTTCGCCCGCTATCTCTCCTAATTCGTTTGATGCCTTGGTAATCCCGGCCATATCGGTCCCCTCCTGTCATCGCGACATAGTATCTCAAACTGACCGCGACGCCTCGTCGCCTTGCTTGCTTCATGGAGCAAGCAGCCCGGGGGATGACTGCGCAGTGGGACACGTGACAATCGTGCTAGCGCAATGACCAGCACGGCTTGATCAGGCCCGCGCACGCGAAGAACAAGGCCACACCCCGCCGATTGGATCTCAATGAAACAGGCGATCAAGTGGTGTAGCGGTTACACTCACCGTTTTTGTGAAGCATTAGCGGCCATGACACCTGCCATTGAACTGCTGAATCAATTAGGTCATCCGTATGACTTGCGCACGTTTGATCACCCTGCGAACGAAAGAAACTACGCCCAAGCCGCAGCTACTGCACTCAATATTCCCGCCGATCAAATCTTCAAGACCTTACTCTGGCGGCTGAATACTGGCGTGCAAATCGTTGCCATTGCCGCGGCGAGCGAGGCGATCAATCCCAAAGCACTCGCAAAACTTGCCGGCGCAAAAAAAGCTGAACTCCTGGACGCGAAGAAAGCGGAGTCAACCACCGGCTATCTCATCGGCGGCATCAGCCCCCTCGCTCAAAAACAGCGCTTACCCACCTTTGTTAGCGAGACCGTAGTGCGGCACTCTATGGTCTACGTTAGCGCAGGGCGCAGAGGCATTGAGATCGGACTCGAAACCCAATCTACTCATTGAACTGACCGAAGCCACACTGGGGGCGTTCACAAACCCCGCTTTGAACAAGGTCAATCAGGATTGTCTTCGCTGCTTCGCGACCCAGCCAAAATGTCTGCCGAGCGATTCATCCGCTAAGAGGGCAGATAGCGAAGCGAATTGTTTAGCCAGGGTCATCTCATCAAACAACCGATGGATCCCGTCGTGACAAGGCCTGCAGACATAGACTCCCTGTGACAGCGCTTCTTTGCTGTAGCTTCGCTTGAAGTGGTTCCTACGGTGAAGCTTTTTAGGAATCAGGTGATGAAAGGTGAGCGAGCGCTCTTGCTGACACGTCGCGCACACGCCTTTTTTGGGCCGACGTCTTGTCCTGCTTTGCCGCTGCTCATTGGTTTCTTCCGGCATCATCTGCTCTTCCCGATTTCACCACCGTTAATGGCGGAGCCGCTGCTTTCTCAACCGACAGCGGCGGGGCCGCTGTAGGGCGTGTCAGGTATGCCCAGCCAAATCAGCGTTTCTACTTCATCTAGTTAATTCACATACGCATCTGACCAACGCTTCGCCTCATGGTTTGGAATGCATCTGTTGCGAAGGGTGACCCCATGCTTCATGATCCGCGCTCAAACCCAGGGAGGCAGCATGCGCACCGAGAAGTTTGAACGCCTCGATCGATCCAATCGAACCCCTTCAGACTGGCTTGCGGGCTGGTTTCAGGTTTTGCATCTCAAACAAACCTACCGCAAAGGATGGCTTGAGCGAGGACTCAGCGATCGCCATTGCGAATCAGTTGCAGAGCACAGCTTTGGCGTTGCTATGCTAGCGCTTCTCATTGGGCGCGACGTCCCATCACTTAATCTCGAGAAAGTCCTACGGCTTGCCCTCATTCACGATTTAGGAGAGGCCCACGTCGGAGATCTAACCCCGCTTGACAACGTGCCGAAGCCAGAAAAAGTGGCGCGAGAGGAGAAAGCAGTCGATGCCATCCTCGCGCTCTTCCCAGATTCCACAGCCCTCAAGGCCGACTGGCTGGAATACGAGGCCCAAGAGACGATGGAAGCGCGCTTTGTTAAACAACTCGACCGATTAGAATTTGCGCTTCAAGGCGCGCTCTACCAAGAGTCGAGTGACCTTGATACTGAAGCATTGATCAAAAAAGTCGGGGCTGGCCTTACCGATGACTTGGTCAAGGCCCTATTCGCTGAAACGCTTAGCCCTTAATCAGCGAGCTCGGGAGACAGCCTGCCGCATCGCCCACTCGACAGCCAACACCCCGGCAATGAGTGATCCAGCGATCGCCCAAATCTGTGAGGGCTCAAGGCCAAGCCGACCAACCATAAGGTCAGGCATCATGATCAAAAGGCCTACTGAAAAAACCGCCACCGCACTTGGCCAACTGATGACCCCCATGATGGGCAAGACTCGCTGGCTCGCGTAGGCAACGAGAGCAATGGCAAATCCTGTGCGCAGAACCTCCTTCGCCATCACATCAAGGGCTCCAGAGCCGATCAAGCTGGGGTTCAACACAAAAAGAAAAGGGACCAGATAGATCGCAACCCCTAGCCGCATCGCTTCGAATCCCGTGGCGATAGGACTGGATTGGGCAATCGAGGCAGCAGAGAAAGCGCCCAACGCAACAGGTGGCGTAATGAACGACAACATCCCCCAATAGAGAATGAACAAATGCACCGCGAGCGGCATCAAGCCTCCTCCAATCAGTGCTGGTGCCAGGACAATGGCTAAAAACACATAGGCTGCGGTCACAGTGAGGCCAATGCCTAAGACGAAGCTCGTGAGCGCCCCCATCAAAAGCAAAATCAACACATCGGAACCCGCCACAAAGAGCAGGTCGTTGACCAATGTTCCAGACAGCCCCGTCACCGATAGTGCGCCGACAATGAGACCCACCGCGCACAAAATGGTGAGTAGCTCCATGAGTAGCTGTCCAATTGATCGTGACCAGTTCAACCAGCCCGCCCGGTCCAATCGGTGTTCAGGAAGCACTTGGTTGATTAGCAGCAACACCGCGCTGGCGAGCCACGGCGCCAGCGTCTCTCGTTGGAGCACCAATAAGAAAAAGACCAATAGCCCGAACGACAGCAAAAACGGCCAACCCGATTTCAAGACATCCCGCAGTCTTGGCACGTCGGACTCGGGGAGCCCAACCAATCCATGTCTCGCGGCATGCGCATCAAGTTGTAAAAACAGTGCAAAGAAATAGAGCAGCGCCGGAATCAGCGCCGCAAAGGCAACCTGGGCATACGGCAGTTCTAAAAAGGTCGCCATAATAAAAGCGGTGGAGCCCATGATCGGCGGCAGTAACACACCACCCGTTGACGCACACGCTTCGACGGCAGCCGCCGTTTTCGGGGCATAACCCTGACCCCGCATGGTCGGAATCGTGAGTTGTCCCGTGGTCATCACATTCGTGACCACGCTACCGCTCATCGATCCCATCAGCCCGCTCGCAAAGATCGCGACTTTGGCTGATCCACCCCGCACCCGACCTAGGGTCGCGAATGCAAGATTGATAAAAAAACGACCCCCGCCGGAACTTTGAAGCGTCGCGCCAAAAACGAGGAAGCCAATGACGATTTGGGCAAACGCTTGAAACGGCAGACCGATCAGACTCTCACTACTCATGGCGTGGTAAGCCGCCGTTTCTCTTAGGCCAATCGACATGCCTGATATCAGTGTTGGCATCCAGTCTGCGACAAGCGGGTAAAACGAGATCAATCCCGTAATGGCCAGCAGGCCCACGCCCGCGACCCGCCTGACCCCCTCCAGGACCGCAAGCCACAGGATCAAGCTCGCGACAATCGCATGATCAGGCGCGATGAACTCCCACCCCTCTTCGAGAATCAGCTCCCCATGCGCGAGCAGCCAAAGACAGGCTCCAAAACTACTGACCGCAAGCGTTTGATCCGCCAGCCGGTATCGCGACGGCTTCGTGAGAAAAACGAGCGGCAAGAGCAGCGCGACCAGCGCGTAGAAATATTGCGTTTCAACATTCAAGAAAAAACTGGTGATTGGCCTACCAAACAGTCGTAGCTGATCAATCACAAGCAACATCACTAATCCGCCCGACAACGGGAGCAGTGTCTTCTCAGACCATCGCATGGTCATTCCTTATTGCCGCCACACAGGGTTCAGTCCCCTGCCTTCCAAGTATTCACTACGATGCCGCATCCATGCGTCCTCGAATGCAGGCTTATCCATCTCATCAAAGTCGGGCCGCTGTGCGAACAGGCGCCAAGCCTCAGCTAGCGCCTCTTGACGTTCGACCAGCGCTACTTGATGGGCATCAGCAAGCGCACTCCACGCCCCTACGGCTTTGAAGTATTCGATTGCACCTGAGTGAAACGGAACCACCCACTGAAACCGCTGCCGGTCCAGCGCCCAACCCACCGATCCTGGATCAGCCTCCTTGTAATCGTCATATCCTTGGTGGATTGCCGCCGTAATCGCGTAAACCAACGCCGAATCTTGATCTTTTAAGGTGGTTAGCACGGGATAAGGGTAGGTGCCGCCCTCGTGCGGGGCTGATTCAGTAATGGCAGCCCCTCGCGTTGCAATATGCGGTTCAAGGTAGGGCGCCACAGCATGCGCGCGCTCCCAGCACGCCTTGTCCTCATGAGGCATCGTAAGCCAGCGAATACCTTGCGGCGATGCCTCGAGTCTTCGCGTCGGCCCCGAAACGGTGGTCGCGTAAGCCGTATCAATCTGGCCATCAATCATCGCATTCCACATGGCTGAGTAACCGGGGAACTCAACCCGCTCAACATCCGCCCAGGTCAGACCGCCACACGCCATAATCGCTTCAGTTGAGATATTGAGCGCTGGCGCACCAAACACCCAGGGCACACGACGACCTTTTAAATCATTGATCGTTTGAACCGGGCCATCATCGGCAACGGCGATCGCCTGGTTAGAAAGCCCGACAGACATCATCACCACTCGAACCGGCATCGGCCCCCAGCGCTTTGATGCAAACTGAAAGACGCCCTCTTGCGCAAAATAGGTCGCAACCCCGTTGGCGGAAAATTGCACGCGATTAACGCGGAGCGGGAGCAGCCTCGAAACATCGTTTTTACCAGGGATAATGCGGAGCGTCACCCGGTGCCGGTCCTTCATCATCTTGGCAATGCCAACAGCCTGGTTGTACCCAGTCGTGCCAAGATTGTAGGCACTCCAAGCCATGGACCTCGGCAATTCAGGGATCAGGGGTAGACTCACATCGGCATCGCTTGCTTCAGGAGCGTCAGCGGATATCGACATTGTGAACCCGGCTAGGATGACGGCCGCCATTAAACCGACCCAGTAACGGAGCGATGCAAGATAGGCGCAGCAACCCATCGTGCTCGCTGTCATTCTAAAACCATGTCTCATACCAGTGATTTGCCTATTTCCATCCAGGCGGATTCGTATTGTTCTTGGGCTTTCCCCAGCTTCCAGTCAGGGCGCTAACAAAGGTGACCGCCCTTTAACTTGGCGAGCTTCTCATTTGGTCGCGTCGAGGGAGTCAGACGGCTCGACGCAATGACTCCGACATCTTATTGAGTCACACAAGGACTCTAGGCAATGCGCCTGTCTTGGCAACCGGAACGCCCATGCCGCTCAGAACTCTTTGACGCACTCCATGCTACCTCAAGCGGCGCTTCTGACCCAGCAGGCGATCTGTTAGGCTTTTGATTGCGTAACCACTCTCAGTAACAACAGAGGACACCATCATGGCCAAAGGGGTCGCTTGGTATTATTTCCGTAAGGGATGAACCACCTGTGTCAAAGCATCCAAGTTCTTGGAAGCCAATAATATAGAGATCAAGGAAACTGTTCCTGCTAGCCGAAAACTTCAGGCAGGAGATTGTGCAGACGTTGTCGGATCCGCAAAAAAACTGATTGCCATGAAGGGCAAGAAGATCGCTGAGTTTGACCTCAAAGGCGGGCTATCGGACGAGGCCGTAGCGAATATGCTGGGCCCCACCGGCAACCTTCGGGCGCCTACGATTAAAACCGGACAAACGGTTTTGGTTGGGTTCAATGATGAGGTGTTTGCCCAACAGTTTTAGTCGCTAGTATTTATCGAACGAGGAATTTCAATCCTAAGCTGACGCTCGATAAGCATCGTGCGCCTGCCAAGGCGGCGCACAGCGACCATGATTTGCCCACCAGAGCGCTTACTCATGGTGGACCGATCCCGTCAGCTGGGTTGTGTCTCGCCAACCAGGTTCAAACCATCAGTCAAACTCAATTCAAAAAAAGGGGCCGCTAATGCGAGGGACCTCTGCTTTAATTGCTTTATCTCCGTAACGTTGATTGATAAGCGCGGTATCTCAGCCGTTATCCAAAATCATGAACGTGCCCATCGCCCGTGCCAGCAGTCGCTCCTGATCATCAAACACATCACTTTCAAGGACCGCGGTGCGCTTACCTTGGCTCACGATGCCCGTCTGACAGCGGAGCTTGCCTTTGATGCCCGGGCGCAGGTAATTGATTTTTATTTCGATGGTCGAGCAGATCTGCCCCTCTCTGAGGGTGGACGTCAGTGCTCCACCCATGCCGGTGTCGGCTAGCGCATAAATCACAGCGCCGTGGACCACGCCATGGGGGTTCCGATGATTGTCTTCAATTTCAAGCACCGTCTCGCACTGACCATTATGGCGTTCAGACACCTGAAAGCCGATTAGGTCCGCAAATGGGTGTTCTACTTCTTCCATTCGCCTAACTCCCTCAAAACTCTTCCTTCAAAATTTAACTGGATTTAACTGGGCCTAGCTGCGTCTAGCTGGACCTCGCTGGGTCCAACTGAATCGAACACTGCCCTTCTGCGCTGATCCTTATTGCTCTCGCGCCACTTACTCCCAAACCCTGCCAGCATTCGGTGATACCGGCTAGCAAGCAGAAAAAAGGGATCACCCTCATTGGAACAACCACCATGATGCTACCAATCACACGCCTGGCTGAGAGGAAAATCAGAGACAGGCTCCAAGGGGTCACTCAACGGGCTGGCGAATGCCGATGACTTGATGCCAACGCTGCATGTCAAGGCGGCGCTAATCCAGATTCTCACCCGAACACCGATCCTGGTAGCGAACTTTCAATTGGCGGATATTCCGATAGTTGAAATTGATCATCTGATTGAACACTTGCAGCTGATCGCTCCAGTCCCACTGGAGCGCCTCATCGTCCATTCCGAGTGTTCGACCTAACGCTTGGGTCTCCCGCCAAGCATTAACAGCGCGCACCTCAGCATCATCGAAGAGCACCCCGGCGTCACTCGCCTTCAGCGCACCCGCGATCATCCGGTGATACACCGCGCAGATCAGCGCGGCATCGTATTGAGCTTGAACATCCAGCTCATTGGCTGATGAAACTTGAGGAAAGCTGACGCACCACACAACCAGCCCGATTCGCCGCCAAGCGAGCAGCGTTACAAGGCAGCGGGTCATGGAGGCGTCCCGAGACTCAGGAGCGCTTGGCTGATACTGCCGGCGACCGAAGTTGCCCTTCCTGACCTGGGTTGTTCCCGACCCACACGCACAGCTGGGGATCTGCCTGGCGGATTTCGCCACTCAAATGGACACCTTCTTTTGTGAAGACGCCCCACTGATTGCCGTTAGTGACTCGAATGTTGTCATCTTCATCGACTTGGTACAGGGAGTCGGGGTCAAAGGGGTGCTTGATACTCGGCATTACTCACCTACCCATTCTGTTAGCTTGTGATGCAACCATCTCACTTTGCTTTCTTGATAACCGGACAAAACGATGCCGGTCTGGTACGTCGTTTCCAGTCCGGCCTGAACTTTCGGCATATTAAACGCGTCTTGATCAAACACTTTGCCCAGGAAACCAAGCACGGTTGAGAACTTTTCATCCTCTTTTAACCAATGCACTTTCGCGGCCGGCGGACGCTCTCCCTCGAAGGGGGCAAGCATGATGCACTCCATGATTGCAGATCGGTGATCGTCCCCGTTGGGCCGGAAGCGGTAAACGATGCCGTTAAACGCGCCCCAGGGATGAAAATTCGGGAACAGCGTGTAATCGATGGAATCCATCAATTCTGCATCGGTATAAATATCAACGCGATCGCCAGCGATGGGCCGCAAATTCTCGCGAGTTCGATCGGCCATGAAGTGACGCAGACCGAAGCCATCTGGCACTTGCGGAACAGGCGCATCATGGTCGAGATCCATCATTGCCCGCATCAGATCATCGTTGCTTACCGAATCCAAGAGTGGGCTATGCGTCGCGCCGGGCGTAATCACTCGCGCGCAGTTTTCCCAAATATCCACTTGGCTATTCACATCGCCAATGCTGCGCATCACTTGTGGGTGCGTCGCATTGACGTGATAGGCCTCGCAAAACGCTTCCTGCGCAATCTTCCAGTTACACGGCATGACTTTGGCCACATGGCATTGCTT
The DNA here is from genome assembly GCA_038131595.1 of Gammaproteobacteria bacterium. GTDB lineage: Bacteria > Pseudomonadota > Gammaproteobacteria > Pseudomonadales > Azotimanducaceae > UBA9926. The sequence continues at coordinate 1,487,036 of JAYPPR010000008.1, read as the reverse complement.
GTATAGGCCGCCTAGGTTCCAGCGTTCGAATTGGGAAGCTAGATCCTTAATAAAGTCATCAAAGGGCGCACAGTCCTGATCAGGATTGATGAAAATAAACCCGGCCCAAGTGGCAAGGGGTATTTCGGGCAACGAGAACGTGTCCTGGTCAATGTGCGGGAAATCCCAATCTGCTGGGATATCTTGCAGCTGGCCATCAAGCTTCCAGCAGAAGCCGTGAAACGGGCAACGCAGTTCTTTCGCGTTGCCGTCAAATTCCTTCAACATGCGCCCGCGGTGGAGACAAGCGTTGGGGTAGCACTTCAGCTCTCCCGTCTCGGTCCGAACCACCAGAAACGACATGCCCGCAATGTCGTAACGATAATGATCGCCTGGATCAGGAATGTCCTCTTCGCGGCAAGCGAACTGCCATACCTTTTTCCAGAGTGATGCCTTCTCACGTTCATGCCACTCTCGAGAGGTGTAACGCGTCACGGGGTATTCCCGATATCCCATGTGCATGGGCGATTCGAGCCGCAGGACCTCGGGTACTGGTTTGGAATCTTGGTCCAGGAGCTCTTGGTAAGTCAGTCCCGGAGATCGAGTCATGGTCTCTGGGTCTAAAGGTTTATAGGCTTCTGACATAACGTCCTCCCGTACGTGCCCCTGCTTTTCTTTTCTGATGGTGCCTCCAATCGTCATCGAGAGCAACTCTGAGTCGGGCGCAGTAGCATTCGATCATCGCCAGCTATTGATGGGCTGAATAATGCGCGCTGCTATGTCTTTCAGCACCTCAAAGCGGGTATCAAAATTTGGCAGATTCATCACTTGATTAAGGCCCGCTTGATGCAGCTCGTGCAGGCGCTCTAACACTTGATCCTGGGTACCAATCAGGCAAGTTCGCTGCATGATCGCTGGCGTTAGAAATTTCAGTTCGTCAGGCACAACCCAACAATTGTGTCCCATATGAATGCGCTGGTGGACACGATCGCTTGGGTAATCCGCAAGGAGTGCCGTGTAGTCCTCCCAAATGTCAGCAAATGCGTGAGGGGGCTGGTGACCAAAGTTCCTAAACTGGTCATAGGCATAGTGGATAGACGCCATGGCCATTGCGCCGCATTGATCGATCATGCGCGGCGAGCTTGGCGACTCACCAGGCTCCAAGACCCCGATGGCGGTCAGCGCAGTTGTATAGAACGTCTCTCGATCGAGTTGGTCGTTCTCTGATGCAAGCATCGCCCAGGTATTTTCCATCATGGCACCGGAGGCCGGTAAGCCGAGCACGGCCCCATCTCCTTGCCGCCCAGCCACCGCAAGAGACTTCGGCCCAAACCCAGACACATACATCGGAATCGGCGCCTCAAACGAAACAAACCCATGATCCGGCATGATGTGCTGAATAGGCCGGTCGCCAGCGCTTGTTCGGTATAGCGCCTCCTCCCCTCGAAGCAGCGGCCTCAATGTTCCCACATACTCATCGAATGCTTTGATCCGCTGCGGTGGCAGTCCCATGACGCGCATCGCCGTGTTCCCTGAACCTACACCCAAAAATGTTCGGCCTGGAGCGAGCGCGTTGATGGTTGCGATGCTTGATGCCGTTACAGGAGCAGGCCTTGTACCAGAGACAGCGACCCCAGTGCCTAAGCGAATAGTTGAGGTGTTCTTAGCAGCAAGCGCCAACGTCGCGTAACAGTCCGACCACAACATTTGGCTATCGGCGAACCACGCGTGGGAGTAGCCAAGCGCCTCGGCGCTGATGACGTATTGCTCGTCAAGAATGTTACTTGCGATACAAAGCCCAATATCCATCGACACCCCCTCTGTATTCAATGACACCCTGGTTTAAGGCTAACGAGATGCGGGCGCGCCTTGCAACGCATCGAAAAACGCGCCCATCTTGGCGTCATCGAGAAACCCTTCAACGCGAATGCCTGAGCATAAATCGAACCCAGCGGGTGCAACATCGGATAAAGCACTCGCTATATTGGTTGGTCGCAAACCGCCGGCTAGGACCACAGGAATAGGCATCGCATCAACGATCGCTTTTGAAATGGTCCAATCATGAGTCTGCCCTGTGCCGCCCAAGGTTGGCGTTTTCGCTTGCGGCTGTCCGCTATCGAGCAAAATAGCGTCCGCGATATCACTCACCAATTTGGCCCGCTCCAGCGCCGCACTTGAATCCACATGCACCACTTGCATCCATGCGACATCGGGTCGCGCATCTTTTAGTTCCTGCAACGCGCGGCTACCAATATCGCGAACCACTTGAACAACCTCGGCTGGGCAACGCTCAAGGTGACGCAATATGTCATCGACACCCGTCTCACTGGTCAGCAATACCGTGCAGAGGCCTTCTGGCAATTGACTCAGAATCTCACTAATCAGCGGATCAGAAATAGGACCAGGCCCCGACGGCATAGCAGCGACTAATCCTAGGGCGTCGGCACCTGCGTGAATCGCACGGCGGGCCTCCTCCACACTTTGGATACAACAAACTTTAACGAATCGACCTTCACGCGCCGCGATTCGCGCCCTCAATTCGTTTCCATTCATTGCCGTCTCCTCACCACCTTCATGCCAAGCCTACCCACCGGTGCGGGTGGAGCTGGCTTTCTTCGAATATACCCTCCACTGCGCATTAGACCTACTCGCAAAGTGATCTCGGCGCTCACCTTCCCGCGGCCCGTCTGTCCCGATCAAGCTGCTCGTGCCACAAAACTGCTTGTGCAACAAAAGAGAAAAGCCTTGCTGGAGCGGCGCTGGGTACAAATAAGCCCAGCGCGCAGAAGCAATTCTGGTTCGCGCGACAGGCTATTCCCTCGACTTTTATTTTTCTGATGGCGTACGCCGACTCAACCCGCGGTCAAAGGAAACGCTGAACACTCAAATACCCGCAGACCATGGCCGCTAAGACTGCGACCCCACTTTGCCACGCTCGACTGGCGTGCTGCCCCATGATGCTCGTCCGCGCGGCCAGCACAATCAAAATCAGGGCCAGCAAGGGCAGCAGCAACGCGTTTGTGACCTGCGCAATGAGAATCAGCTCTACAGGCTGGCGACTGGTCACTGCAAACCCAGCGCCACATAGCAGGACTACTGCCCAGGTGCTACGAAACAGCCATCTCGAAGGCTGACTATCCCTGTGAAAGGCACCTTCAAGGGTAAGCGATGCAGCAAGTGGCGCGGTTAACGCACTGCTGAGCCCCGCCGCCAATAGCCCCAAGGCAAATGCCATCTCCGCGAACGGGCCAGCGATGGGAGCGAGCTGCGCAGGCAGATCAGACAGCTGGCTCGGCGCTGCTCCCCCTCGGTACAAGTAAGCAGCAGTCACCATGACTGCTATCGTCACGATGCCACCGATCACGAGCGATATCGCAAGGTCTCGGCGAGCAGCGCTCATCGCTTGGTCAAGCGGCACTCCATCCGCCCACTTACGCTGCACAAGCGATGCATGCAAAAAAAGGTTGTAGGGGACGACGGTCGTGCCAATCAGTGCGAGCACAATCCATTCGGACCGGTCACTCGGCGCTGAAGGTAAAAGGCGAATATCCGCCCCTTCTGAATTGAGCACCATGACGACCGCGGACAGACTGAACATCAGTGCCATGAGTGCAACGAGCACCATCAAGATACGCTCGAGGCTTTGATAGCGTCCCCACAGCAAGAGCAGCGCACACACGAAGGCCAAGAGGATTAACCAAAGCGCAGATCGCCACCGAAAAGCAGCGCTGCCCCTGCAGCCGCACCAGTCAGGTTTCCGCCCTCATAAGCGCTATTGCCAACCACAATGGCGAGCCCCACGAGCACTAAGAGCCCCCACTTGAATACCGGTTGAGCCACCGCATCACGCAAGATGGTGGTCAGCGCCAAGCGCTTGACGAGCCCAAGTCTCAACGCCATTTCTTGGAGAACGAACGTCATTACGAGCGAGAATAAGAGCGCCCACAGGAGCGACAGTCCAAACTCTGCACCTGCCCGACTGGCAGTTAGGATAGTTCCCGGCCCAATAAACGCTGCCGTGACCAAAAACCCTGGCCCGAGGTTAGCGTGCGCCCTTTCTGACTGATCGCTCATCGCGCGCACAAAGGACGCCAGTGCATGGCTTCGCAACCCGCCTTCTCTACCATCTAATTTCCTTCGAACCTCAGCGAGAGATGATGGAATCCTCGAAGCAAGTGCGAGGCGACCCGTTCGTTATCGCCATCGCCCCGACCAACGCCCGCAAACCGCTCGGTGAGTGCCTGCATCGCGGCCTTCGCCTCGAGCCGTGCGAGCGGAGCACCAATACAAAAGTGAATACCAAAGCCGAAGGTATGATGCTGAATTTTTTCTCTCCCGAGGTCGAATTGATGTCGCATTCGAGTACACCGATTCGTCTCGGTTCGCTGACCCCATGATGACGTGAACCACATCGCCGGGCTCCAATGCTTTGCCATGAAATGTGCAGGGCGACGTCAGCGTACGTCTTAAGAAATTGCACGGGACCGTCAAACCGAAGCGTTTCCTCAATGCCCTGCTCGATCAACTTGGGTTGGGTCCGAAGTTGCTGCCAACTTTGTGGGCGATCAGCCAACACATTGAGAAAATTTCCCAAGAGATTGGTCGTGGTTTCGTTACCCGCGATGAGCAGCAACATACAAAAGCCGACGACATCGTGATCCGACAACTGTTTACCATCGACACTGGCATTCACCACCGCGCTCACAAGATCTGACCCGCCTTGGTTCCGGCGCTCAGGAATCAAGCTCTGAAAGAACGCGTACATCTCGCCAATCTCGACCTCACGCTCAGCCAGCGATGCACCCGCAAGTGTTCCGGTTAGCGCATCAGACCACCGCTTGAAGTCTTGGGCACGTTCAGAAGGGATGCCCATCATTTTGGAGATCACGGCGACGGGGAGTGGAATCGTCAGCGCCTCTACCACATCGACCGATTCCCCTTCAGGAATGCCATCTACCAAGGACCTCGCGATATCGGCCACTTCGTCTTCAATCTCCTTCAGCATGCGAGTGGTAAACGCCTTATTGACGATATTGCGAAGCTCCGTGTGCCGCGGCGCGTCATCGGTTAAGAGCGGGAGTGGGCCGGTTTCTCCCCCACCCATCGCTTTCGAGGAGAAACCACTCGAATGTTTGAGCACGTGACGCACATCATCGAATCGGGACAAGATCCATGCGCCGGTCTCCTCATCCTGCCAAATGGGATGATGCGCCCGCCATTGCTCATAGAGAGGATAGGGGTTATCTAAAATCTCGGGTGTAAAAAACCGCATTAGCGTCGATCCTTGAAGTTGCCGCTCTCACCCTACCCCGGGAAGGCGCCGAGTACCAATTGCGAGGCTGAGCGGGCGCTAGGGATTGAGCCGTTGCATCTGGACGGGCTTTTTTAGCGCTGCCGGAATCCGGAAAGGAAAGCCTCCGCTACGGGTGCCGACTTTTCTCGCAAGCGTCTTGCGCGCGTCTTGCTGAAGTCAGTCCAGCTGTTATTCTGGCTCGAGTGGCGTTAGTTCGACGGCACCACAAAAAGGATCTAACAAGCGGCGCGGTATGGGATCGAGAGGTAGTGGGCACTGTAACCAAAGACCAGTGAGCAATGAGCAATGAGCAATGAGCAATGAGCAATGAGCAGCGACCAATGAAGGGCAGCTTTGATTGCACTCATGAGGTACTGGACTGACAGAGGGCCTTGCAGCCGATTGCCGCGCGCTGACTCAGCGCTTTTGAGGCCACGCCTCAATACAAAGCAAACATTAAAATCCAGTGAGATAAGGGTAAGCCGAGCACGACTATGAACGAGCAAGAAATCACCACACTCAAAGCGTTGATGGAATATGAAGCCGCGCGCAAGGCACCACCTCCCTCTTTTCCTTCTTTGCCGGACTTACCCGGTGGACGCTATGTTGATCCCGATTTTTTTGATCTTGAGATGGCCCACCTTTGGCGCAAATCCTGGCTCTTCGCCGCCCATATGGACGAGATCCCTGATCCTGGCTCATTCATTCTTTGGGAAAACGTAGGCCAGCCCGTCGTCATCGTGCACAGCGAAACCGGCGCTGTTAACGCCTTCTATAACACCTGCAGCCATCGCGGAGCTCCAGTCGTTACTGAACCCAAGGGCCGAAAACTGCGCTTAACCTGCCGTTATCACGGGTGGGTCTACAACCACGAAGGCGAACTGCTGTCGATTCGAGACCCGGAGGATTTTAAGGATCTAGACTTTGGCTGCCGAAGCCTTGCCAGGGTGCGATGCGAGCGGTTCGGCAAACTCATCTTCATCAACTTCGATGATGACGCGCCGAGCTTGCTGGATTACTTGGGGCCGCTTGCCAAGGAGTGGGAAGAATTTCAATTTGATCAGTGCCGGCTCGCCGCCCGCCATCGCTTTGTATTGGATTGCAATTGGAAGATCGCGATGGAAGCCAACACCGAGGTCTATCACGTGAAAAGCATTCATCCTTCAACGGTAGCGCCAATTTTGGATGACCGAAGGAACGTCAACACGCTGTACCCCAATGGTCACAATCGAATGATTGCACCTCGGCCACAAGGCGCCTTTGAAACCGAGACAATGCAACAACGTCAAACGATGAACGAGATAGCGTCTGTAGGAGAGATCGCTAGGACCTGCACGCAGTCCTATGGCGTCTTCCCTAATTGGGTCTCACCCCTTAGCCCCTATGCACTCCCGCCGCTCCTATTTTGGCCAAAGGGCATCAATCAATGCGTGTTAGAAACTTGGACCCTCGCTCCTGATTGGGGAGACGGGCCTGCACCCGACATGTGGACAGAGAATAGTGGGGAGCGACTCGCGCAGGTATTAAGAGAGGACACCGAGTTTGGCGCGTGGATCCAAAAGTCTGTGGAAAGTTATGGATTCAAGGGGGTACCGCTGTCTTACCAAGAGGCGAGAATCTACTACTGGCACCAGCACGCTGATGAAATCATCGGCCGAGAGCACATCCCCGACCATCTTCAAGTACCAAGCGTGATTGGTGAGGACTGGGTCTACCCGAACGACCCACGGCGGGCAGCGCTGGCGTAGGCTTTGACCTTAATCCGCCTCACCCGAATTTGGGTCAGCGTGGATAGGGTCAACCCAATAAAGCCCCTCAGGCGGCTCTTCCACCGGGATATCTAAGTTAACCACCACTGGCTCTTGGTTACTGCGAACCAGCACACATTCAAGTGGCTCGCTGGTGCTGGCGTTGATTTCTTGATGCGGCACAAAAGGAGGCACGTAAATAAAGTCACCAGGGCCTGCCTCGCACACATACTCAAGTGATTCACCCCAACGCATGCGAGCCTGACCGCTCACGATGTAAATAATGCTCTCAAGGTCACCATGATGGTGAGCGCCCGTCTTGGCATCGGGGTGGATGTGCACTGTTCCGGCCCAAAGCTTCTCAGCACCAGCGGTCGCGTGATTGATTGCGGCAGCCCGATTCATGCCCTCAGTTTGCGGGGTATTCACGTCCAGGTGTTGGCCACTCACGACCTTCACGCCGTCATAACGCCACTTTCCATTATCACTTGTGCTGTCTTTGCTCATGCCATTCTCTGCCTTATGACTGCTCTTTTTTACCTGATCTGTTTACCGAGCGCCGCTGCGCTCAAGCCTCTGCGCTTGGATCTCTGCTTGTGAACCTCGGCCCTGAATTTGCTCTTTCCAGTGACGTTGTCTTTACTCGCTCCAGATGGGACAGCAACCTTAGTAAGGGGATCGCTTCAATGATTCCCTCCATTGATTTTGCTCGAGTGACCTTGCTCGAGTCCAACTCCGCGCCGGAAAGCGCTTGGACGCACACCTATCTTTGACCTGATCCATTGATCTAGTCCATTGACCTAGTCCGTTGGCCGAATCTCGCTTTCCCGGGATTCGATTAGGCAAAAATCGGCGGACAATCTTCCACCATCGCTCGTCTACTAAGACGTTAGCGCACACATCAGCAGGTAAACCACGTAAACTACTCGGCAATCGCCCAATCAACCAAAACTACCGGACCCCTTCCTATGCTGCAATATCTTCTTATGCCCTTACGCTGGCTCTGGCGTCTACTGACGATTTCTCAAACGCTAGTGTTTGGCCTACTCGGTCTTGTGATCTTAGGCGGGCTACTCATGGCGCCATTTTCTGACGACGCGCCAGGCATCCCTGACCGCGGCGCGTTAGTGCTTGATCTCCAAGGGGTCTTGGTCGAAGAAAAGACAGCCGTTGAACCCTTGGAATTACTCCAGTCGGGTGAGCGGCCCGTGGAGACCCATTTACGTTCCGTCATTAAGGCCCTAGATCTTGCCGCCGACGATGACCGAATCGGCTGGTTGGTTCTCGACCTTGACGAATTTGGCGGCGGGCTCATGCCTCACCTCGAGCGAGTGGCGGATGCAATTCGCGAGTTCAAGGCATCTGGCAAGCCAGTCATTGCCGCCTCTCGCGCTTACAGCCAATCCTCTCTTTTGCTGGCTGCCGAGGCAGACGAAATACTCATGAATGCCGAATACAGTGCGCTTCCCGAAGGGTTTGCTGCCTACCGCATGTATTTCAAGCGGTTGTTCGATGATTTCGATGTCAACGTCAATCTCTTTAAAGTCGGCAAGTACAAGTCAGCGGCAGAGCCTTACTTCAGAGAAGATATGTCACTCGAGGACAAGGAAGCACGGCTTGAATACCTTTCGGCCTGGTGGGGCGCGTACACGTCCCGCATAGAAGCAGCGCGAGCGCTTGAACCTGGGTCAATCGACCAAGACCTCACCAACATGAAAGCGGTACTTGAGGAGAGTAAGGGAAACCTTGGTCAGGTAGCGCTCAAGATGGGCCTCGTGGATCAACTCGTCACCGAGGAGGAAATGCGGGATCACCTCATTGACCTCATTGGCAGCGAAGAGGATGAGACAAGCTACACCGGCGTTGGCTACGGGGCCTACCTTGCCGAGCAAATGACCTTCGAGGAGAGCGACGCGGATGCCAAGGTCGCTGTCATCACAGCAACCGGCGGCATTGTTGATGGCTATGCGGGCCCTGGCCAGATCGGCAGTTTGAGCCTCGTTGAACGAATCCATCAGGCGGTTGACGACGATGCGGTGAAGGCCATTGTCCTCCGCGTGAATTCAGGCGGCGGTAGCAAAACCGCTTCGGAAATCATCAGGCAATCGTTGCTCGCCGTTCAGGCTGACGACATTCCAGTGGTCGCGAGCTTTGGCGGCGTCGCCGCGTCTGGCGGCTACTGGATCAGCGCAAGCGCCGATAAGATCTTTGCAGCCAACACCACCATTACTGGCTCCATCGGCATCTTCGGTGTCATTCCAACCTTTGAGAAAACGCTCGACCGTTACGGAATCACCACAGACGGCGTATCAACGACTCCACTTGCAGGCGCGGCCAGCATCGAGCGCGGGATTTCACCGGCATTTGCTGAGCTCATCCAAGCCAACATCGAAGCCGGTTACGCCCAGTTCATCGAAATGGTCGCAGAAAGTCGAGGCATGACGGTGGAGGCCGTTGATAACATCGCCCAAGGGCGAGTGTGGACCGGTGCAGCAGCGAAAGAGATCGGACTGGTGGACGAAATAGGCGAGCTTCAGGCCGCCATTGATGCCGCGGCTGAACTCGCCGAACTGACCGACTTTGATGTGTGGCACGTTGAACCCGAGCGATCGACGCAGGAGCAAATCATCGAGGCGTTAACGGCATCCGTCAGTGACTACTTGCCTTCGAGGCCTGCCACTCTACTCGGCCGAATTGAGTCAGCGATGCAAGCGGAACTGGAGTGGATCGACAACCTCAACGATCCCATGCATGCCTATGCCATTTGCACGGATTGTCCAGAACTGCGTTAAGCAGAGAGCGCCTATTTGCTCACCCTTATGAGGAACCTTGATCTAGCGACGTCCGTGGCGCCGAGGTTCCTCACCATTCGCCCCCGTGATCAGGCACCATTCCTCTCGTCTCACAGGTCTGCGATCGACGCTTGTGTCATGCGCAATACTCGTGTTTTGATGCTGAAAACCGAGGAGAAACCCCATGCCTGATTTAGAAGCGGATCTTTTCCAACTCGCAATGTCCAAAGAAGCGGAACCGCTGATGGATGCGGTGAAGAAGCACATCGCGGACAACGTGGAACCGATTCAAGAAGAGTTCTCAGCCCTCGAAAAGGAAAAAGAGGACCGATGGTCATGGCACCCTAAGCAACTCGAGCTGCTAGAAGGCGCCAAGCAAAAAGCCAAGGATTCAGGATTGTGGAACTTCTTTCTTCCAGACACTGAATACGGGCAAGGGCTCAACAACTTGGATTACGCCTATATCGCCGCGGAACTCGGCAAGTTCCCGCTGGCGTCTGAGTCACTCAACTGCAGCGCACCCGATACAGGCAACATGGAAGTCCTTGAGCGCGTCGGCACGCCGGAGCAAAAAAAGCAGTGGCTAGAGCCGCTCTTAAACGGTGAAATCCGATCAGCCTATGCGATGACTGAACCAGGGCTACCCTCTTCAGATGCAAAAAACATCAGTACTCGCGCAGTGCTCGATGGCGATGAGTGGGTCATCAACGGTGAAAAGTTTTATATCTCTGGCGCAGGCGATCCTCGATGCAAAATCATGATCGTCATGGTCAAGACCGACCCAGATGCGCCGCCGAGTCGCCAGCAGTCACAAATCTTGGTGCCAATGGATACGCCTGGGGTTGAAATTCTGGATGCAATGCAGGTTTTTGGTGCCGATCACGCGCCAAGGGGCCACATGCACTTGCGCTTTAACGATGTCCGCGTACCGAAAGAGAACGTTCTCTTAGGCGAGGGACGAGGCTTTGAAATCTCCCAGGTCCGATTAGGGCCAGGCCGAATCCACCACTGCATGCGTTCCATCGGCAAGGCCGAGAAAGCGCTCGAGCTGATGGTTAAACGGTCTGCCACCCGAGTGGCGTTTGGCAAGCCCATTGCCAAGCTAGGCAAAAACCTTGAGGTCATCTCAAGAGCACGCATCGAAATCGATGCCATGCGACTCATGGTCCTGCAAGCGGCTAAGGCGATGGACGTCCTAGGCAATAAAGAAGCACGCGTCTACGTCAGTGCGGTAAAAGCGATGGTGCCTGAAAAAGTCTGTCTCATTATTGATCAGGCCATACAGATGCATGGTGCAACGGGTATTTCGCAGTGGTCACCGCTCGCCAATATGTACACCGACATGCGACACCTTCGCTTTGCCGACGGGCCTGATGAGGTACATCACATGGTAGTTGGCCGAGCGGAGATTCAAAAATACGACTTATGGTAAGCGTTGGCGCTCAACCTTATAGGACTCATCGAGTAAGCCAACCACACGCTGCGGCAGTCGATTATTCGCGAGAAGTATACCGGGGGATGGAAACGCAACACGGGCACTAGGGTGCCCGTTCGAATTCCAATTCCGCCTGAAGCAGTACAGGGCGTAGCGCCTCGCGCCAAAGGTCGTAACCCTTGGCGTTCATGTGCAGCCCATCCGCTATAAAGATATCCTCGCGCGGCATCCCTTGCTCGTTCAGCATCGGTGTCGCGACATCAACAAACGTAATGCGTGGATGCCGACTGGCTCGTTCCCTCAGCCCGTCGTTAACCGCCTGCATTTGCGGCCAAAGCGACCAGCGCGCCAGACTTGGCTTAACCGCCAACCAATAGACCCGGGGCGGTGACGGCAGTTGATCCAACCTCGATTGAACACGGTCGTACGAAGCGAGAATGTCGTTGACCGAAACCCCCTCGGCAACGTCATTGTCTCCTTCATAAATCAGCACTGCTCGGGGCTGATGCTTTAGCACTAGGGGTTCTAAGAAGGTTTCCACATCGTGCATCACACTGCCGCCAAAGCCTCGATTAATGACGGTTAACGGCGAAAGATCGCTAGCAAACCGATCGCCAACCGACCAAAACCGCATGCTGGAGCTTCCAGTGCCCACAATCGCGCCGCTCGGTGGAGGTGCTTTCCTATCCTCACTTTCAAACGCGTGAATGGCTGTTCGAAATCGCTCTGGATCCGGCCAAGGCGCTTCTGCCTGAGCTGCCATTGCTAGAACAAGCTGAAATAGGGTGATAGTCGTCACCGCGGGACAACCAGCTAATCGCCCTACTCTTCTCAAATGCTGCACCCTGAACACGCTGCCCACTCAACTCAAAAAAAGTGTGTGCAGCATGCAGGATCCCGCCCCACACTGCCAGTTAGCCGTGAGGACACTTCGATTCGCTTAGCTCCTCTGAGTTAGAGGCTAGTCCGATTCAAACAGCTCGGAGACCCACTCAACTCGGTCCAACCGAAGGCGCTTCGGACTGGCCTATGGATCAGCAGTCGACGATGTGTGGTAAGCACCGAGCATTCATTGGTTAATGAACAGTCAGTCGAAGTACAAGGACCTGTTCGCAGGCTCTCGGGGAATGTAGGAAGGAAGCAGAACAATCAATCGCGACAACCAAATGGTTAGCGAACGGACAATCGAAGGGTAATGAACTGGTTGTGGGTTCAGGGGAATGCAACCAGGGGGTTTGCAAAACGGAAGTAAAAGAATGGTGCGCGTGAGCTGAATGGTTCAACGCGCTGCAATTTCCGAGCGATCAGAGAATGGGGGCAGCCGTGTTCTTCGCTTTCTCAAACTGCTCAAGCGTTTCGTCAATTCCCTCACCGATCTCGGCCAAGATAACGGCAACCACACGACGATTCTGCGTTCGCCCCTCGCGGGTACTGTTGTCAGCCACTGGGTAATACTCACCGTAACCAATCGCGGCAAGCCGATCCGGCTGGATCCCTGAAAATTCGAATAACCGAACCACCGTCGCCGCACGACCACCAGAGAGTTCCCAGTTGGACGGGAATGCTTCCGTGTTGATGGGAATCGTATCGGTATGCCCTTCGACGTTCACGTGATTGGGGAAACCAACTAACGTCTTCCCGAGGTCCGTTAGGATCGGCACCACTGATGGATAGAGATCGGAGCTGCCGCTATCGAAAAGCACTTCAGCATTCATCTCTACTTCAATCCAGTACTCACTGCGCTTTATCGAAATGGCACCCTGATCGATCATGTCGCTCATGGCCTCTTCAACTCTCGCCTGAATTTCATCGAGTTGCTCTGCTGCGCGCCGAAGCGCCTCTTGCTCCACACCCGCGAGTTCAGCTAGCTGGCGAATCTCGACTGGTCGCTGTCGCGTGGGATCGTTCTGCGCAAAATTTTCCTTAGGTCTGTCCGCTGGTGAGCGCACAAGTTCACCAATTTGAATCGGCTCAAGGGAACGATTTGGATCTTGGAAGGCTGCGGTGAGCGACTCGGATAGCACCTTGAACTTTCCAGTATTCACTACAGAGATCGAATACATCATGACGAAAAACGCGAACAGCAAGGTAATAAAGTCCGCGTAGGACACCATCCAACGCTCGTGGTTAACGTGCTCTTCCGGTTTCTTTTTTCTTGGCATGATCGGCGGCTACCGTGGTGTTGTGACTAGCTCGCGTAACTCCGGAGCTGATCTTCCAAGTTGCGTGGATTTTCACCCGAAGCGATGAGCACCAACCCCTCGACGATCATAAAGCGAAACTGCGCTTCCTCTTCTGCAATGATCTTTAGCTTCGCGCCCCAGGGGAGGAAAATTAAGTTGGCAAGCAGCAAGGCATACACCGTCGCACAGAACGCGGTGGCGATCCCTGCCCCGACCTGATTCGGGTCACTCAAGTCACCCATCACCACAATCAGCGCGAGTACCGCACCAATAATCCCGATGGTCGGCGCGTAACCGCCGAGCTCTCCGTAAAATTTGGAGGCGGCGATATCTAGCGACTCGGTGGTCTCAAGCTCGATCTCAAGAATCTTGCGAATCGCCTCGGGTTCTCGACCATCCACCAGCATCCGAAGGCCTTTCCGAGCAAATTGATTATCCTCGGTGTCCGATACGCCCTCTAACCCCAATAACCCTTCGCGGCGAGCGATTTGCGCCCAGTCCACCATCTTGTCAATCATTCCATTGACATCAATTTTGGGGCGCGAGAACAGCTTCGGCGTCACTTTAAGCACATGACGCCCATGAGTGCCGGGCAAACCAATCAGCCCGCAGCCGATTGACCCGCCAAGCACGATGATCCATGCAAACGGGTGCCACAGCACCCAAATGGGGTCGCCACCCTCTCCGATATAACCGCCAAAGATGGCACCAAAGCCAACCAGCAGTCCTGTTAATGTCAAAAGATCCATGGGGAACCATCTCCCTCCAATGGCTGCCTCAACCTCATTGTACCGACTTCAGTCGTAATTACCCGCTCAGCTGTGCGAGTTACTGTCAGCCCCGGTTTTAAACTAATTTGATTTATCGCCAGGCCGTCATTTTAGCGCGAATCCGCGTCAGCGCCTGGCTATGAATTTGACTCACCCTGGATTCGCTCACTTCAAGCACCAGGCCCACCTCTTTGAGGTTCAGTTCCTCTTGGTAATAAAGTGCCATGACCATGCGCTCGCGCTCTGGCAAGCCATCAATCACTGCAGTGAGTGCCGAACGAAACCGCTCGTCTTCCATCATTTCGGCAGGATTTTCATCTGCCTCTTGGTCATCTTCGACGCCAGCATCTTCGATAAAGAGCAACTGACAGCTCGCCGTTTCCGCAAGCATCGAGTGATATTCATCAAGCCCTACACCCATTTCTTGGGCAATTTCGGCATCGCTCGCCTGACCATTATTTCTAGCCTCAACGTCACGAACCGCTTGCGCCATTTTGCGCGCTTTTTCATGCACTGATCGGGGTGCCCAAGAAAGCTTACGGAGTTCATCGAGCATGGCGCCCTTAATGCGAATACCCGCGTAAGTCTCAAAGCTAGCCCCCTGATCCGGTGAATAACTTCGGACAGCGCTAAGCAGCCCAAGCAACCCCGCTTGCTGCAAATCATCGAGCTCCACACTGCTTGGCAATCGAGCGAGTAAGTGAAGTGCGATCCGCTTAACAAGTGGTAGGTGCGCGGCAATCTGTTCGTTCTGCTGCACCTTTTGTTGGTTGGCGTAAGCGGCGGCGGCGTTCATTAGGTCTTCGCCGCAGCGGCGGCGCCTCCCGCTTGATCAAATAACCGTTCTACAAAAAATTGGAGCTGACCCGTGCCATGCTCCGGCGCGGGCCAGGCTTTCACTTTTTCAGCAATGCGCCCCATCGCCTTGGCCGCCCGGCTCCGCGGATAAGCCGATACAACCGGCTGCTGAGCTTTCACAGCCGCTCGAAGCTGATCATCAAATGGCATCGCGCCCAAATAGCCCAAGCCAACGTTCAGGAAACGATCGCAGGTATTTAGCAGCTTGTCGTACAGCAAAAGGCCTTGGTTCTCGTCTTTAACCATATTGGCAAGCATCTGAAACCGAGAGACCCCGTGGCGCGTCGACATGACTTTAATTAAGGCGTAGGCATCGGTGAGTGAGGTGGGCTCGTCACAAACAACGACGATGACCTCTTGGCAGGCTTTTGCAAACGACACCACACTTCCGGAAATGCCGGCCGCTGTATCCACAATGAGCGTGTCGATGGGTGTCTTCAGCTCTGAAAACGCAGTGATCAAACTTGCCTGCTGGAGTGTTGTGAGTTCCGCCATGTGTTCCACACCGGAACTGGCAGGAATAAGCTGAAAGCCCGCTGGACCAGGAATCACTACCTCATCCAACGTTTTCTCGCCGTTAATGACGTGCTGTAGATCAAATTCTGGGGACAGTCCGAGAAGGACATCGACGTTCGCTAATCCGAGATCCGCATCCATCAATAGGACGCGCTCGCCCGCAGCTGCCAATGCCGCAGAGAGGTTGACCGACACATTGGTCTTACCAACGCCTCCTTTGCCGCTGGTCACTGCGATGACTCGGACGGGATCAGGCATGTTGCTGCTGCACCTCATGCGATTCAAATTCGATATCCCTCGCCTCGCGCACTCTGGCAAACGCCTCTTTTAAGAGACTCGTCACGTGCGCAACTTGGATATCAGCTAGACCTTGACCGTCGCAGCTATAAGCAAGGGGTACTGCTTTCTGAACGAGAGTCGATAGACCTGGCCCCAAGTTTACGGCTTCGTCTACCTTCGTCAACACAGCCCCGTGCACCGATGCGTGGGCATATTCTTCTAGTACAACGTCTGCAAGACCAGGCTGACTGGTCGCAGAAGCAATGAGTATGTTCTTAGCAAAAGTGCCGTGCATCTTGATCCTTGCTAGATGCCGATTCATGCGAACATCGCGCGCGCTCATTCCCGCAGAATCGATCAACACCAGTTGCTTATCCATGTTGCGTTTCAGCGCATCCGTTAATTGATCCTCATCGTGTGCAGCGTGAACCGCGATGCCCAGTAACTTGCCAAACGTTGCTAGCTGATCTTGACCGCCAATTTTGAACGCATCTGTTGTGATGAATCCTATCGACGAACGTCCATGAAGCAGTGAGTACCGGGCAGCAAGCTTGGCCACAGTCGTGGTCTTCCCTACGCCAGAGGCTCCGATCATTGAGAAGACGCCGCCAGCCCCGATGAGATCTCGATCGACGACTTGGATGCTGCGGGCAAGGGCGTTATGTACACGCTGACAAGCCCCCACGGAAGCCCCCTCACCGAGTGACGCACTAGCGGTCTCTTTTTCGTCAGCCAACGCTTCGATGACCTGCTCGATGGCCTGGGCACTAAAACCCATTTCCATCAGCACTTCTTTGCAATGGGTTTCAAACGGCAGTTCGCGGCCTTGCAATGAGCGAAGGCGGGTGAGTTCTTTGCGCAAGAGCGTCTTCAGTTCACCGAGCTCTTGTCCAAGGCCAGTTAACCGCTGGGCTGCGCCAAGGAGCGGTACGGCTGCTTCTTGCCGGTGACCGGTCAATTCAGATCGCATCTGAGGCAAAGCCTCGCCGCCTAGATTAAATGCCGATACCGACTCGGTCTGCGCCTGCGCTGTGGAAATTGAAGCGTCCGCGCCCTCATTCCCTGCGCCACTCCCATCACTCTCTGTTCCAACTTCACTCGTTATCTGGTTATTGAGTATCTTGGCTTGGCTGCTTGGATCAGTTTGTTCAATTGATTCTTCAGCTGCTGCTTGTTCGCCTCGATTGGCTGTGAGCGATTGCCGAGCAGCGCGCCAGAGACCAAGGAGTCCCTGACCCTGAGCGCTCTCTATTTCTTGCGTGTCAGCAGCGGCTTGAGCGCAATCCTCGGGTGCTGCCGAAGAGCCGCCATCTTGATTCGATGTAGCTAGCGATGATGCAGAAGCAGGGTTTTGGCTAGCCTCATGTTGATGGCTGAATGCTTCTCGATTGGCTTGAGGCTTCTGGGCTCAGGGCTGCAAGGGCTGGGCTGCTTCTGGGCTCAGGGCTGCTTTTGGGCTCAGGGCTGTGCTCTGACCAGCCTCACCAGTTAAATCACTTAAAGCAGCCGCTCCAGCATCAGTTGATGGCACCAAGGACTGAGGCGTGAAGGCCTGATATTGGTCCGCTTGGCGCCTTGCAAACGCTGCAGCATCCAAATCGACCTCGGCGTTTGAAACCGACCTCACTGTCTGCGATGAAGTCTCGAAACCCCTATGTTTATCGCGTATCGCTGATTCACCAAAATCGCTGACTTCTACTTCCGCGCGCCGCTTCTTGGGGGTTCTTACGTCGATGGACTCGGCGTCAAACTCATTGGTGGCCAAAATTTCAATGCGGTTGCCAATCCTGCGGTTCGACAAAATCACGGCATCAGGACCAAGCAAGCTCCGGACACTGAGCATGCCTTCTCTCACGTCGTCGGTGACGAATCGTTTGATGTCCATTCCTTCTCTCCAGCCTTTGTGCGAATCGCGATTTGCACCCGCACCTATTCCTAATTCTTTCGATCTCTAATCGTGGTCTACGCTCTGCCGTGACACGATCTCGTCGTTGTCTCAATGCGCAAGGCCACCGCCCAAAACGTATGGAAACCTTGCCCCTATTTCTCTATTCCCCATGTACCCAGCTATGCAGCCGCTGCGGCTCCGCCAATGCTTCCGCTTACCTTTATCCGCTTCTCTGGCGGTATCTCATCGTAGGCCAGCACATGGAGTCCTCGATGATTGGTCCGCACTAAACTTGCAAGCCAAGACCGTAGGGTTGCTGCGACCAGCAACACAGCGGGCTTACCCTCACCCTCCATTCTGGCCACCCCCTGGCTGATCTGCTGCAACATTTGTTCAGCCAAACCAGGTTCGAGCCCCACACTGGTCTGTTGACCTCGTAAGGTATCTTGCAACATCTGTTCCAACTGAGGCTCGAGCGATAAAACCTCGAGCTCATCCTCTAAGCCATTGATTTGCTGATAAATTGTTCTAGACAGCGCCATTCTCACGCCACCCGTTAAGGCGTCAGGATCTTGACTCTTCAGCGCACCCTCCGCCAAAGCTTCGGCGATCGTCCTTACATCTCTGATGGGTATGCCTTCCGACAGCAGGTTCTGCATGACTTTTAGCACCGCTCCGAGACTCAAGAGGTTAGGCACTAAACTCTCAACCAGCTTGGGTGATGTTTTGGCTAAGTTGTCGAGCAGCATTTGGACTTCGTCATGACCCAAGAACTCGTGCGCGTGATCTTTGAGAAGCTGGCTCAAGTGAGTCGCAATGACCGTGCCGGCGTCAACCACGGTATAGCCCATAGCCTGCGCCTCTTCTCGCTGAGTCGGTTCAATCCAAACGGTGTCTAATCCGAAAGTCGGGTCCTTCGCCGCGATCCCATTTAATTCGCCAAACACCTGCCCTGGGTTGATGGCCATCTCTTTACCCGGATAGATCACACCCCGACCCACGGGTACCCCCATGACCATGATTTGATAATGGTTGGGGTCTAGATCAAGGTTGTCTCTGATATGAACCGATTGAAGGAGGAACCCTAAATCCTGAGAAATCTTCTTACGCACGCTTCGGATCCTTCCAAGCAGCTCACCGCCTTGGTTCTTATCCACGAGCGAGATCAAGCGATAACCCACTTCTAGCGCAATCATGTCCATGGGTGGTACGTCCTGCCAGTCGAGTTCTTCGGACTCAGGGGCAGGCGCGGGCAACGCCTCTTGATTCGCAATCGCTTCTGCGTCTGGCGGAGCCTCTGATCGACTCATGACCCAATACCCTGCTCCCGCCATGAGTGCCGCCAAGACCAAAAACACCCCATTAGGCATACCGGGTACTAAGCCAAGACTGCCAATGACCGCAGCCGCAATAAAGAGTGGCCTGGGCGAATCAAAGAGTTGAGTGACGATTTGGTCGTTCATCTCAGCGCTGTCAGAGATTCGCGTGACGACGATGGCAGTGGCGGTGGACAAAAGGAGTGATGGAATTTGCGCGACCAACCCGTCACCAATGGTTAGCAAGACATAGTTTTCTGCCGCCATGCTGAGCGACAAATTGTGCTGCACCATGCCAACAACCAGGCCGCCAATAATATTGATGAACAGAATGAGAATCCCAGCAATGGCATCCCCTCGGACGAATTTACTCGCACCATCCATGGACCCATAGAAATCTGCCTCGCGCGAAATATCGGCTCGTCGCCGGCGCGCTTCGTCTTGAGAGATCACGCCAGCATTCATATCCGCGTCGATGGCCATTTGCTTACCGGGCATCGCGTCTAACGTGAAACGCGCAGAGACTTCAGACACGCGACCGGCACCTTTGGTGACCACCACAAAATTAATGATCACAAGAATGGCGAACACCACGAGTCCGACGGTGTAGTTTCCGCCTACTACGAAGTCACCAAACGCCTGAATGACCTTTCCTGCCGCATCGGTACCGGTGTGACCTTCGAGCAACACCACTCGGGTCGATGCAAGGTTGAGTGCGAGACGTAGCAACGTTGCGATCAGCAAGATCGTAGGGAACACCGCGAAGTCGAGTGGCCTTAAGCTGTAGACAGCAGCAAGCAGCACCACCAGCGATAGCGCAATGTTAAACGTGAAGAGGACATCCAATGCCAATGGCGGCAATGGCAATATCATCATGGCGAGCAAGGTGATGATCAGAATCGGTGTTCCGATGCCGATCGCCTTCATCATATTAGGAGCAGGAGCTGCCCCGTTCATTACGGCTGCGTCTGTGGTCATGTCCATTCACCCTGAAATTTCTGCGGGACATCAAAATAACGAGGGCGCACCGGCTTGGTCTGCGCCGTCGGAGATAAATTCTTTAGCTGATAGATGTAAGCCAGAACCTGGGCAACCGCTCGATACAAGTCGTTCGGAATTTCCTGTCCAACTTTCACCATGAAGTAGAGCGCTCGAGCAAGGGGTGGTGCCTCAAAGAGAGGAACCTCATGCTCCGCTGCCACTTCTCTAATTCTCTGGGCCACGAAATCCTGGCCTTTTGCAACCACTCGAGGAGCACCCCAACCGTCTTGGTTGTATGACAACGCCACTGCGTAGTGCGTCGGGTTGGTGATAATGACGTCGGCCTTAGGGACTGCGTCCATCATTCGCTGATCGGCCATTTGTCGCTGCAGGCGCCTTACCTGGCTCTTCACTTCTGGCCGACCCTCGCTGTCCTTCAGCTCATCCTTCACTTCCTGCCTAGTCATCATGAGCTGATCTTTGTACTGCCAGAGCTGATAAGGCACATCGATGAGCGCCACCAAAATCAGCACCGCACTGAACCCGATGAATGACCACATCAGTAGCTCACCCATATGTCCTAGCGCCATCACAAACGACTGCAAGCCGAGCGATACCAGGTCACTGATGGAGTAATAAATGATGACGATAGCGACGGCGGCAACCAGCAAGAACTTACAAATGGCTTTGATCAGCTCGATCAGGCTTTGCAGCCCAAACATCCGCTTCAACCCTTTCAGCGGATCCAGCTTTTCTAACTTAGGCGTGAGTGCATCCACACTAAAATTCAGTCCGCCCATCGCCGCCGGACCCAGGAATGCAGAGGCGAGGAATAGGAAGAGCACCGGAACAATTGCGGCAATCCCCAGCTGAATCAATTGAGTGATCGCCAGA
The DNA here is from genome assembly GCA_038131595.1 of Gammaproteobacteria bacterium. GTDB lineage: Bacteria > Pseudomonadota > Gammaproteobacteria > Pseudomonadales > Azotimanducaceae > UBA9926. Next base: position 1,466,104 of record JAYPPR010000008.1, on the reverse strand, counting down.
TAGACCGACTCAGTCGAGTTCAGTGTGTTGGGGTTAAAGGCGAGCCCTGAGGTCATCATGGTCATCAGATCGCCCATCAATGCTTTACCCAGAAACACCAAGCCAACGGCTGCAGCCACGAGCGACAGCAGGGTGTTCAACTCTCTCGAGCGAGGAACCTGACCTTTATCGCGCGCCTCTTTCAGGCGGCGCTCGGTAGGTTCCTCTGTTTTTTGTTGCGCAGTATCTTCAGCCATAGATCACCCAAAGAGCCCCAGCATCTGAACAAATGCGCGCTCGAGTAAGTCTGAAAACCTCGGCAGGAAAACGGGGAGGCTGAGCATCATCATGATGAAACCCGCCAGAATCGTGACCGGGAAGCCAACCGCAAAAATGTTGAGCTGCGGGGCTGCTCTCGTCATGACCCCAAACGCTAAATTCACTAACAAAATGGCTGCGACCGCAGGGAGCGCGATGAGCAGCGCACCTTGAAACGTCTCGCTAATCCAAAGCACGGTTTGCATCGGCAAATTTTCTGGGATGGTGACCGGACCAACGGGAAACAAAAAGAAACTCTCGACGATGGTCTCAATCAGCACGAGATGGCCATTTAACGCGAGGAAAACAAGCGTCGCGAGAATCAAGAAGTACTGACTCACCACCGGCACCTGGACCCCATTTTGCGGGTCAACTGCAGCAGCAAATCCAAGCCCCATACTGGTGGCAAGGGTCTGACCCGCCACGACAATGGCACCAAACACCATCTGCAGGATGAACCCCATGGCGACACCAACAATCACTTGAGTCACCGTAATCATCATGCCCTCACCAGAGAACGCTTGGATGGACGGCGATGAAGGAATGAGCGGTGTGATGATCCAGGCGATGAGCAGTGCAGCCAGGACGCGATACTGAACCGGCAGACTGCGAGCACCCAAGATGGGGGCAGCCGCAAACATGGCGCCGATTCGCACAAACGGCCAAAAGACCGAATTGATCATTGCCAATATTTGATCAATCGTCAGCGTCATCGCTAACCCACCAACGCCGGAATTTGCATGAAGAGCTCGGTAGTGAATTCGACGATGGTGCGAAGCATCCAGGGACCGCCGATGACTAGCGCGATCGCGAGCGCAGCGAGCTTGGGAATGAAACTCAGCGTCATCTCCTGAATCTGAGTCGCCGCCTGAAAAATACCAATCAAGAGGCCGACCGCCAGCGCCGCGATTAAGAGCGGGCCAGCCAGCAATGCCACCATCATCAGTGTCTGCTGACCTAATTCCATCACCACTTCGGGTGTCATCATGACGCTGTCCTACCTTCTCGATTCCTATTAACGGCTTATTCTTTCGCCGCGCTTTCCTGCTGTTTGTTACCGTCGTCTCTTACCGGTTTTTGGCCGTCTTCGCTTACCACTTCCTTTAGCCGCGCTGTTGTCCGTCTGCTTTGGCTATTCTCTTTTTGCTTCTCTATTCAGCTGCTCGCTTTAAGCGCTGTCTTTCCTTGCTTTCTCTAGACGCTTTCTTAACTCGCTTTCTTTCAGCGCTCTCATTAAGTGCTCTTTTGATCGCTCGCCTTACAATGACTCGGTTAGTGCAGATTTGGTTGCCCCTTTCTTTGCGGCGCTGGCAGCGTCAGGCAAAAAAGCTCGCCGTCACGGTACCCACAACGAGCGACCATCCATCCACCAGCACGAACAACATGATCTTGAACGGCAGCGAGATCAGCATGGGAGACAGCATCATCATCCCCATGGACATGAGCACACTGGCGACCACCAGGTCGATCACAAGAAAAGGAATGAAAATCAGAAAGCCAATCTGAAACGCTGTTTTCAGTTCGCTGGTCACAAAAGAAGGCATCAGCACCGATAGAGGAATATCGTCTTGGCTCGCATATCCCTCACTGCCGGCCATGGAGGAAAACATCAACAAGTCAGCCTCACGGGTCTGACTCAACATAAACTCACGAAACGGCGCTATGCCCTTTTCAGTCGCTTCATCAAAGCCCACTTCTTCTGCCATATAAGGCTTTAGCCCCTCAGAATAAGCCGCCTCAAATACCGGCGACATAATGAACATCGAGGTAAAGAGAGCGAGGCCAATCAGAATCTGGTTGGATGGCGTCTGCATGGTGCCGAGCGCCTGCCGCAAAATGGCAAGCACCACGATGATTCGGGTAAACGATGTCATGGTCATGAGAATGGCTGGCAATAGGCTCAGCATGGTCATGACCAGGAGAATTTGCAGGCTGGTGGAATACGTCGCGCTGCCGTCAGCGCCTGGCTGCATCGTCACGAGCTTCAGTTCTTGTTCCGCGGCGAAGCTCAACTCGGGCATCACTACCAGTATCGCGCCAAGTATCGTGATGAACCGCATCATGACTGCTGCACTCCACGCTTAGCCGCGAGCAACTTTGTCGTCCAATCCAAGGCTTTGCCGGATGGCATGCTCGATACGGCGGCCTCATCAACGAGCGGCTGATCAAGCTCCATCACCTGACTCACATGACCCGGCGCAACGCCCAGAACGACCTGCTTGTCACCAATTTGAACGAGGACCAGACGCTCGCGTTGTGAAAGCGCAAGACTCGTGAGCACCTTGAACTTCAGTTCGCTCGTGCTACCCAGTTGGCCGTAGCGCTTCACAAAAAAAGACAACACAAAAATCAACGCGACGACCACGAGCAGTCCAAAGAACATCTGGCCAAGGTAACCCCCTGCCATCGGCTCCTGAAACGGTGCTGCCGCATGTGCCATGGGTACTGCCCAGGTCATGAGACTGATCATCGCGATGATTGGAAGAACGGTGCGCATGGTGATTACTTAAGGCGTTTCACGCGTTCAGTTGGGCTGACAATTTCTGTAAACCGAATCCCAAATTTATCGTCAACGACCACGACCTCGCCTTGCGCGATCAACGTGCCATTCACCAACACGTCATGGGCCTGGCCAACGAGTCGATCGAGTGGCACGACGGACCCCTGGCCAAGACTCAGCAACTCCTTGATTGGCAGCGAAACACGGCCAATTTCTACCGTCACATTCACGGGCACGTCGAGCAGCGCGTCCAAATTCGCTTCTCGATGCGCACCTGCGCCTGGATCTGGCGTGACCGCTGGCTGGTCTACCGTTTGTGCTTGTGGCTCTTCTTCTGACATAACGTCTTTCCTCTTCTCCTACCTGCCTAGTCAGACAGGGCGGATTGCGTGATCTTCACTGCGTTTTGGCCTTCAGCCGTACCAAACTTGCCTTGAAACACTTCGACGTGACCGGCTTTCACCACCACATCATCGGGTGACTTAATGGGCACAACATCGCCCGGCATCAAATCGAGTAATTGTTGGAAGGTCAGCTTCATGCTCGGTAGTTCGGCCCGAAGTTCGACCTCTGCAGACCGCATCTGCTGACTAATGGCATCAGCCCACTCGCCCCGGATCGCCGCGGACGTTTCCTCCGCAGCCAAACCAAATTTTTGACTGACGGGTTCGAGCATGGCGTAGGGCAAAACAAAGTGCGCTGATCCCGTATCCTCGCCAAAGCCAATATCAAAGCTGAGCTGGATCACGGGTTGCTCCGTGATAGGCAGTGTCAAATATTCAGGATTCGATTCGATTTCGATGACCGAAGGATTAATCTCAATCACCTCTGCCCAGGCATGCTTGAGGTTAGCGAGCATCGCAGTCGTCGTTTGCTCAGCTAATTTGGTTTCGCTCTGAGTAAAGGTCGCGCCTCGACTGTTCGCTGGGGCTCGTCCCTTACCACCGAAATACCGATCGACCAGGATGTAGAGCAATTTCGATTCGATCACGAAGAGCCACTTCCCTTTCAGCGGTTCAAGCTCGCAGATCGCGATGCTCGCCAGTGCGCCCAGGCTCGCCACAAAATCGTTCTGCGGTCGCGTCTTAATCTCGCTGGCAGTCACCACTGGCTCCACGCGAAAGGTTCGCGTTAAATCCTCAACAATGTCCGAAGCGAGCTGCTCATTCAGCGTCGTGAGTCGCGCAAACCGATCCAGCAATTTGCTGGCCGACGCTGCGAAGTTAAAGGGACGAATATCGCCCGGGGCAGCTTCACCTGCTTCCGTTGCGACGTCTCCGTCTTCCACCCCTTTTAGCAGGGCGTCCTTTTCTTCGGGAGTGAGGATTTCTTCGTCAGACATGATTACTGCACCACAAATCCAGTCAGGACCACTCGTTCCAGCTCAAACGGTTCAGGGTCCCCTGCGAACAGCGCAACGACCCGCTGCTCAATCAAATCAGTTAAGTTACGTTTTCCATCGATGCCGTCGATATCAGAAAAGTTCAGCTCTTGGAGCAGCATCAACATCTCGCCTTGAATGAGCGGCGTGTTGTCCTTCATCTTGGTGGCAGACTTTGGGTCGCGCGTTTGCAGGTTGACCGTGACCTGCACATACCGCATGCCCGATCCCACTTGGAAATTAGCGACCACCGCTGGCATGGGAACGTATTCAAACGCCCTCGTATCTACTTGCGGTGCATCCTCAGCCGGCGCTTGCGTCATGAAATAAAACGCTGCGCCACCACCACCGATCAGTAAGGCTGCGACTGCGATGCCGATGATTACCATTTTGTTCACGTTGTTCTCCTTGCAGTGTGAAAGCACCTAGCCTCGCACCCGGCTACACACCTCGCAATACTTCTTGATCGCTCGTTCGAGCTTTTTAGCCCGCGTTACTTGATTCGTTGGCTACCGCCCTGCTGAGTGCGATTCGGATCGTCACTCGAATCCAACTTGTCCTCGCTTATGGCGGCTTGGCCTCTCAATACTTGTCAGGACATCCCTGATTTAGGCTCACCAAAATCCATGCGCCACCACACGCTGTGCAAAGAGTTAAAGCATCCCTCGTGCCAGGTTATTTATTTTATATTTTTCAATAAGTTATGAATTAGAGAACAGCCGAAAATCGGTGAGTCGTCAAAAAATGACGCGATAAGGGCTTGATTACGCCAAACGCTAGCGCTGTAACGAATTGATGGGTAGAAGGGCCGAAACTGATCTTTTAGCAAGGCTCGAGCATTGCAGTGGAATGGATCAAGCAATTGGAGTGGGAAGCTAGCCTTTCAGTTAAGCAAACCGCCAACTAAGCCCAAACGTCTAGCTGACGATCAGGGTCTGGCTTCTGCCTTTGATCAGCAGTGGCATTTACAGGCTTCGTGAGCTGAGATCTCGTCTGCCAGGGTACCGCCAGGCCATTCGTCACCATGCTCGGCTGCACTTTGACGTTCTCGATGCTCCGCCAGGGATTGGTCAGAGACCCAAGCATCAGAGAGCTCAAGGCCATCTTCTTGAAAGAACTTTTGCAGCCGCGCGAGTTGGCTCTCTAGTGCATCGCGGACGTGAGCGTGCTTAGTGAAAAACGCGAGTTGAGTCGACTCATCATCTTGAGCAACCAAGATTTCAATCGTGCCAAGGTGCGCCGGCGTCAATTTGATTTCAACGGATCTTAAATCCTGCTTGATCGCCATCTTGGCATGATTCGCGATCTGCTCCATCCACGCTGCGCTATCGATCTTGGCATTCACAATGCCGCTTGCGCTCGCCGTGAATGGCATCAAGCTCTTGGGTGCTAGCTGGCCTGACAGACTGCCTGATGACGTAGCCGCTAGGCTTGGATCCAGATTTGCGGCTACCTGACTGGGCTGCAGCAGGCTCGAGGTCGAGCTTTGCGCCATCACCTGCCTAGGAGCGGATGACGACAACTCACTCACGAGCGCCTCGACCTTTGCCAGTCTTAACGCAGAATCGATTCCCTTCCGAGCACCCTCACCATCTACGCTCTGAGAAAACCTAGTGCGTTCTAGTTGTCCGCGTATCGTCTCGCCGCGGATTAAGCCCAAAGAACTGGCACTTTCGGAGACTGAGCCTCCACCAACCGAAGCGCCATCAAGCGACATTCTTGTCATTCGGGCAGGATCGAGATCACTCATTCCAAGCGGCATTCGCAATGGGTTGTTTAGCTCTCCCGCCGTTCTATTGATGATCTGAGCGTTGCTCGATAGGTCGACCGATCCTTGGGGACGGCTACTCATCGCGAGCCCTTGATCGCTTAAGAGGCTCAACTGCGTGCGCGCGCCAAACTCCAATGCTCGCGCAGTGCCTCTCTCACCTGAAATCATAGGACTGAGTTCACTATCAGTCGCAGATTCTGGCGATGACAATAAAGCGGTTCCTTGCGCAGCACGCGAAACCCATCGCCCATCGTTGATTGGCTGCCGTGCGCTCTGGCGGCGGATAGTCGTTACTCACGGGTAGATTCACAGGCTAGATTCTGCCTTCGATGGCGATAGCCCTAAAGGAGGTTACCTTTGTTAATGGCGACTGACTAACCGCGACTTGCTATGGTAACCTAGTGCTGTTCGCGGTGCTTGCAGTGCCCGTAGTGCTTGTAGTGCTTGTAGTGAGTGTTCGTAGTGCTTGCAGTAGTGTTGTAGTGCTTGCAGTGCCAATGTAGTGTTATCGGTAAGACTGCCAGCACTGCCATCGTAGCCACCTTGCGCTTGCCATACCTACCGAAGGAAGGCACTTCTATATTTTGGATCGGATGCCTGGCCAGGTCCAGTCCCAGCATCAGCGAATCGAGCAACGACCGGCAAAGATTGCCGTTCAGTAGTCGGCAATCCGTTGCCGACTGCCGTCTCGTTTTGTGTTCCTGAATCGACCGCTTGCTGGGTTTCGCCGTCTATCTCATGGCGCTCTTGAGGCAGCGGGCTACTACCCTCCGCCTCGATCGGCGCCGCTTCAGCCAGTGCCTGTTGAGCGTCAGTGCGGGCTTCGCCGCTCGACCCTAAAGAATCTCTATCTATCTGTTTTATATCAATTTTTTTCTTGCGCAGCAACGGCATCGAGTGCCTCACGGAACTCGCTGGGTCCCTGATACAGCGGTTTGGCTCGCCTGCAGGAACGGTGAATCCTGAGGCGCTACCACCCCGTTCACGATTACTGCTTGTCCACTAGAACCATTCATTGGCTGCTTACGTCTCTCTGTATTGAGGAGCGCTTAAATTGCGCGTCTGCTTCAATAGTGCAGAGACCGGGCCAACTTTCTTCGCAGCTGCCGAACCTAATCGTATTTCTTAACCAGAGGGGAGGAACAACCCCAGCTTAGCCTTTGGCTCTTGCTGATGAGCACGCTTCTATGAGCACTCAATTCCGGCTTCTAGTTTCTTGCTTTTTGTCTTTTTGCCTCTCTTTTCTTGCTTCTCGTTTCCTAGCGCTAGAACTTAATTCTCCTCTTGGCTCTTGGCTCTTGGTTCTTGGCTCTTGGCTAGTGGCTAGTGGCTAGTGGCTAGTGGCTAGTGGCTAAGACATCGTTGGATTTGGTAATGACGAACTAATGCGGTCGTCGATACGCATAAACGCTCGCTTCCTTTCCTCTTTCGCCTCTTCACGGCGTGCCGCGTCGCCCACCTTCGTTAACCCATCGACCTTCTGGTAATTCTTTTGCCAGGCGCCTCTCACCTGCTCTAGTCGAAACGTTTGCTGATTGACTGCTTCCCGTTGATTATCTAGTGCCTCGTCCAGCTTCTGGACAAACCTCGAAAAATCCGCGAGTTGTAATGCTGTCATGCCTTGCTTGCCAGACGCATCGAATCGATCCGCATACTCCTCTCGGTAAGTTTGGAGTTGTTTTAACTTGCGGCACTCTTCCAAGTAGAGCCGCTGAGCTGCCTGCAAGCGCGACCCGAGCTCGGCTCCTTTCAATGCTTCGATCTCAGCCAACTTTCGTATTCGGTCACTCTTTTTCACACTTCACTCCAACCCCTCGGTTTTGATATTGCAATAACGCTGACATCAAGCCGGCGCATTCTGCTGCGCCTGGTTCTCGGCTTGACTCGCCTCAAACTGCCCTACCATCTCCACAAACTTAGTGAGCGTCTCGTTGCTCGCGGCAAAGGTCACCTGCTCATCGAGTCCTTGCTGGATAAATTGACGGATCGCTGGATTTGCCGCGACCGCCAAATCAATCCTTGGATCGCTGCCCTCGGTGTAAGCGCCCACACTGATTAAGTCTCGGTTCTGCTCATACAGTGCGCTAATCGATCGCACTTTTCTCGCTCCCTCTACCTGCTCGTCGCTGGCAACCTGGGTCATCAGCCGGCTCACCGATTTATCGATATCGATGGCGGGGTAAAGTCCCGATTCAGCAAGGGTTCGAGACAACACGATGTGCCCATCTAGAATCGCGCGCGAGGCATCGGCTACCGGATCATCTAAGTCATCGCCCTCGACCAAGATCGTATAAATCGCCGTCAGCGAGCCCGGTCCTCGATCGTTTCCTGCGCGCTCAACGAGCTGCGGGAGCTTCGCGAAAACCGATGGCGGGAATCCACGCGAGACCGGCATTTCACCGATGGATAACGCAATTTCTCGCTGCGCTTGCGCAAACCGAGTGAGCGAATCCATTAACAGCAGGACATTCTTGCCTTGCCCCCTGAAATACTCAGCGATCGCGGTTGCTCGAAGCGCGCCATGCAATCGCATCAACGGCGGCGAATCAGCAGGCGTTGCCACCACGACTGCGCGCTTTAATCCAGCCTCGCCCAATATATGGTCAATAAATTCCTGTACCTCACGACCCCGTTCCCCGATCAATCCAACCACGACTACATCCGCTTCGGAATAGCGGGTCATCAGTCCAAGGAGCGTACTCTTCCCCACTCCACTTCCAGCAAAGAGCCCAAGACGCTGCCCGCGACCAACGGTCATGAGGGCGTTGACGGCCCGAATCCCGACATCGAACACATCAGTGATGGGTTTGCGTTTGAGTGGATTTAATCGCTCGCCTTCGAGCGGCGCGCGATCAACGGCGAATACAGGTCCTCGCTCGTCTAGGGCTCGCCCGGCGCCATCAATGACTCGGCCAAGGAGGCCTGGGCCAACCGCTACACCTTCATCGTGTTCAACAGGAATCACTCGAGCGCCCGGTTCAATGCCTTGCAGTGAGTCAAGGGGCATCAAATAAAGGCGACCCTCTTCAAACCCAACCACTTCAGCTTCGGCGCGGTTCCCTTTTGGCGACACGATCTCGCATCGGCTACCTACAGACGCCTGACAGCCCACAGCCTCGATGGTGAGTCCAACAATGCGGGTTAACTTGCCCTCTAACGTAGGTTTTGCGCGCTGAACATTCGCTGGCAGTCGGCTGACCGACGCGAGCAACTGATTTCTACGATCCGTTTCGTACTGTTCAATCGCTGACAGTTGCATCTCGGCCTCGTATCGCAGCAACTGCGAGTGCGCGTGCTTGTTCAATCAACGCGGTTTGAATGGCGCTGTGCGTGCCTTGAATACGGCTTTCGCCAGGCTCTAATGACGGTTCTTCATAGAGCGGCCAGGCTTTCAATGGATGCCCATCGGCGAGCGCCTCGATATAAGGTGCAACGAGCGCGTGATCTTCGGGGTGCAAAAATAATTTCGGTGGATGCTGATCTGAGGGAAGCGTTTCAGCCAGCTGCTGAATCATTTGGGTTAGCTCCGAGGGCTCGAGTCTAATGAGGCCGCGGGTCATTTCAGCAGCAACGACCGCCGCCAGTTCCGCGAGCTGCAGCGCCATCTGCTCGTCCATTTGCGCAAGCGGCGCGTCGATACCAGCCAAAAGCCTAATGAATCCGTCCGCACCCGACTGAGTTTGCCGAAGCCCTTCAGCTCGGCCATCCCGCTCGCCAGCGGCAAATCCTTCGTCATAGGCTGCCTTTTTAATGGCTTCAATCGCAGCTTGATCGAGCCGCTCAGCGCCTGGACCAGCAATGACGGGCGCCTGCCAAGAACGAATAGACGCAACCTCAGACATATTCTTCTCCGCTCTTCGAGCCGAGCGCGATCGTGCCATCGGCAGCTAGGTTTATCGCGACTTGCAGAATCTCTTTCTGGACGTCTTCGACTTCACTCAACTTAACGGGACCCATCAATTCCAGGTCCTCAAGCAGCATGTCTCTCGCTCTCGATGACATGTTGCTCGTGATCTTGTCGCGCATATCCTCTGACGCGCCTTTCAAGGCAATGACCAGCTTTTCTTGACCCACTTCTTGGAGCAACCGCTGCATGTCGCGGTCGGTGACGCTGAGCAAGTTGTCGAAGATGAACATGAGATCACGGACGTGATTGCCCATGTCCTCATCTTCTTCGGTCAAACGATCGAGCACTTCGGCTTCCACGTTGGAATCAAAGTAACCAATAATGTCAGCGGCAAGCTGCGGGCCAACCACTCGGGACGGCGGCGTTGGCGCAATATCAACGATCTGCTTTTGAAGCAGTTCATCGAGCTCTGCGAGCGCGGCTGGATGAATGGCATCGAGTTGCGCGACGCGAATCATAATCTCGGGAACATCATCCTCTGGGAAATACTTCACCACCTCTGCAGCGTGTTCAGAATCGAGCGAGGACAACACGATCGCGACGATTTGCGGATGCTCGTGCTTCAAAATCATGGCCACCGACTGGGCGTCCATCCATTTCAGCGCATCCATGCCTTTCGCATCCTGACCGTCCAATATCCGATTGGTCATGCGGCGACCTTTGGTCTCACCGAGCGCTTTATTCAGCGTGTTTTTCACATACTCCTTGGGATTAGAGCCTACTGCGCTGCCGGTGCTGAGCGACTCAACGAAATTGCCGATGACCTGGGTTAAGTTGTCGCTCGATACGGCGCTCAATTCGGTCATGGCTCGGCCCACACTCTGAACCTCTTTTGGGTCCATGTGCTGCATGATGCTCGCGGCTGCTTCTTCGCCCAAGCTCAAGAGAAATACTGCGGCGCGCTGCGCGCCGTTCAATCCGTCACTATCGGCCATCAGCTGCCACCCACTCTTTTAGTACCCCGGCTGCCCGCTCGGGATCTTCTTGGACCACCGTGCGCGCTCGACCGAGCTGCTGTTCATAGGTCTGCGGCGGCAGCGCCATGGGCTGCCCGTCCTGACCAATCATGCCGGGTTGCGCGGGACCTCCTTCGAAAGGCACCCCTTCTGGCGTGACATACCGAGGCTGCGCTGAGGCCTCGACGGCCTTGGCGCTCGCATCGATCAAGCTGCGAAGCAGCGGTCTCAAGACACCGAAGATCAGCGCGAGCAGGCCTAGGAAGCCAAGTAACATCTTGAACGCGCCCGTGTAATCAGACAGCGTGTCAAAAAAGCTCGTCTCAATGGGCTCAGGCGGAAGCACGGGTTGGAATTTCGCGGTGGTGACACTAACCGTGTCGCCTCGCGCTGCATCAAAGCCCACCGCCTCGCGCACGATCTGCTCGATGTTGGCAATCTGCTCCGGAGGAACTGGGATAACGGTAACGGTGGGCTCCTCGCCCTCTGCTCCTGGTACCACCTCTTCAATGTGGTTCAGCACAACCGCCACAGACAATCGGTCGATACGGCCGCCCGTTTCTTTCACGTGGCTGATGGTGCGATCAATTTCATAATTTCGGGTAGAGCGCCGAGACGTTCGCGCATCAGGCTGGGTATCGGCTGCCGCCGGATCAACCACTTCATCTGCTGCTGCATCCTGCACCTGCTGATTGATCGCCAGTGCACCAGGGACGCCCGCCGCATCGGCTTGAGGCGTGATCTCTTCTGAGACCTGCTCACTGCGCAGCACTGGGGGTAACTGCCCGTACTGCTCAACCGTTCGCTCTTCTGCCGTGTGGTTAATGTTGGCGGTTACTTCGACCCGCACGTTGTCACTGCCGAAGAGCGGGAATAAGAGATTATTCACTCGTTCTGACAAGTTGGCTTCGATCTGCTGGCCGTAGCGGAGCTGCTCATTACTCATTTGCATTTCTGAGGAACCGCCCTGTCCAGACAACAGACGGCCACGCTGGTCGATCAGGGTGACGTTGTCTGGATCAAGATCAGGCACGCTCGAAGCCACGAGATAAACGATACCGGCGACTTGCTCCTCGGATAAATTTCTACCTTGAGCGAGATTGACCACCACCGAGGCGTTGGCCTCAGAGCGGTTTCTAATAAACGCGGATTTCGGAGGAATCGCTAAATGCACGCGCGCGCCGCTGATAATGTCGAGCGACGCAATCGAGCGTTGTAACTCTTCAGCCAGGGCTTGGTTGAATCTAGCGCTTTCCATGAAGGCGCTCGTGCCGATGCCTTGATCCTGATACAGCATGGAGAAGCCGCGGTCTGATGAATTGGGTAGACCAGAGCTCGCCATACGAATCCGTACTTCGTGAATGTCCTCGGCAGCAACCGAGATCACGCCGCTGGCGGCGTCATACTTAAATGGGGTGTTACTTTGCTCGAGCTGGTTGATCACCTGTGAGGCGTCCATCTCTGACAAGTTGCCATAGAGCGGCTTATACACGGGCTCTTGTGCCCAAAAGATGATTCCCACACCGAGCGCGATGCTGGCCGCAAGACCAACCATCAAACCCAACTGCCGCAAGACAGGCAGTTGTGAGACCACGTTGAACTGTTGAAACGCCTTACTGGGTTCAATCACCGCCATGATGACGTCATCCTCTTATTACTTTGTTCATTACTTCGTTTAGTACATTGTTACGTTAGCGGCTTGCTTCACTCACCTAACCGCTTGCTGCTATTATTGGTTCGAGGCTTTATCAAAAACCCTCTCACCGCCCCTCATTTCTCAATGGCGCTCGTTTTTGGCGCCTCTTCGACGCCTTCATTAAAGGCGCTTTTTTTGCTGCGCCATCTTCCAACTGCGGCGTTTTTAGTCGCATCTCATTTATCGCCTTTAGTAATCGCCTTTACTAATCGCCTTTAATAATCTCACTGGTGTCCTCAAACGTTCTATTTCGGGACCGCTCAGATCGCTAATCAATCGATCGACGCTAATTCCTTTATACCGACATACTCATCACTTCTTGATACGCCGACAGTACTTTGTTTCTCACCTGAACCACAGACTCAAACGACAGACTGGCCTTTTGCATCGCTACCATCGTGTCTGCGAGGTTGACCGATTCATCGCCTGACACATATCGAAGCGACATATCCTGCGACGACGCTTGCGTCTCAGAGACGCTCTGCAGGGATTCATTGAGCACTGTGCTGAAATTCAGCTGCCCTTCAACGGGCGTTTGCGGTGGCGCAATGTCTTGCCCCGCCTGGGCGCGCATGGCCCGCATTTGTTCAAGGACGGCATTAATTTCCATACTCATGACTGTACTCTCCTACCGGTCACTGGCTACGCTACGCCGGCACCGCAATGCCTTGTTCTTTAAATCGAGCCAACTTGTACCGCAATGTTCGAGGACTAATACCGAGTCGTTCAGCGGTGTCCTTTCTGCTGCCATTGGTCGCCTTCAACATATCGAGAATCATTGCTTGCTCGCGCGCTTTTAGCCCCGAACCCAATACCGCGGAATTCTCTGGCGGCTGAATAACCATTGACGCAGGCCCTGGCTGACTCACGGCAATTTGAGGCTTGGGCACGTCCTCAAAATAGATATCTTGCTCGTCAACGTCCTGACCGGCTCGCAGAATCAGCGCCCGCTGCATGACATTTTCGAGCTCGCGCACATTGCCAGGCCAGCAATGCTCTCTTAGTTTTAAACACGCTTTTTCGGTCAGCGAAACTGACTCACCAGCGGCATACGTTTCAATAAAGTGACGGGCGAGCGGGGCCACGTCGTCAATGCGATCACGAAGCGGCGGTAAATGCAGAGGAAAGACGTTCAGTCGATAGAACAAATCCTCGCGGAACCGTTGCTCGGCGACCTCAATCTTGAGGTCTCGGTTTGTGGTTGCTAGCACGCGCACATCAAGGTCGATGGATTTGCTGGACCCCAACCGCTCCACTTGGCGCTCTTGGAGAACCCGTAGCAATTTTGCCTGGAGTGATAAATCCATTTCCGAGATTTCGTCGAGGAGCAGCGTGCCGCCCTGGGCAAGCTCAAATTTCCCAGGATTGGCGTTAACGGCGCCGGTATACGCGCCCTTCTCATGACCAAAGAGCACCGCCTCCAGCATGTTTTCTGGAATGGCGGCGCAGTTAATGGCCACAAATGGCCCACTCGCTCGGTTGGAGCGATCGTGAATGAGCCTCGCAAAGACTTCTTTACCGCTGCCTGATTCACCACAAATCATCACGGTGGCATCAGAGACAGCCACCCGTTGCACCATGGATACCAGCTGCTGTGTGCGCGCATCTTCAGCGATCACGCCTTGTTCGGCCTCACGCTTATTCGCCGTGAGACGACTGGCAAGATCAATCAGCGCGTCGCCCTCAAACGGCTTAGCAATATAATCAGTCGCGCCGTGCTGCATCGCAGACACTGCACCCTCAACCTCGGCGTAAGCGGTCATTAACACCATCGGGATTTCAGGCCACTTGCCCTTCACTTCTTTTAGCAATGCGTGCCCATCAAGTTCGGGCATCTGCACATCGCTCACAATCAGGTCAATCGACCGCTTTCCATGCAGGACTGCTAGCGCTTCTTTCCCATGCCGGGTCGGCACAGTTTCAAAATCAGCAAAGCCCAGCGAATCGCAAATCGCTTCGCGGAGCACATTGTCATCCTCGACGACCAGTACGGTTGGCTGTTCAGTGGGCATGCTTTGTCTCCTTCGAGCTTGGGTCAACGTCTAGCATTGATTCCAATTGATTCGCGGTGGTCATGAGTACGCGAGATAGGGGTAGTAGCAACGTGAAGGCTGCGCCGCCGCTCGCCTGATTTGAAACCGACCATTTGGCGTCGTGGTTGCGAGAGATCATCGCTGCGAGCGCAAGGCCAAGCCCCGTACCACCAGCACGGGTCGTATAAAACGGGTCAAACATCCGCTCAATGGCGGCTTCATCCACGCCGGGCCCATTGTCGGCAATACGAATCGCGAGTCCGTCATCGACAAACTCGGCTGTAATGGCAAGTGCAGGCTGGTCGGCCTCGTTCATTTGTAAGCCGTTTTCGGCGATGGCCGTTAACGCGGATAAGAGCCCTTCTTGGTTCGCAATGAGCAGCACGTCATGGCAAGGACGCTCTTCACGCCAATGGCCGCCCTGCGCTAGAACGACGGGTTCAACGGAGGCTTTCAAGGCATCGAGCAACTCAAAGAGTGAGCACTCGCTCATTTCACTGCCGCCGCCGCGAACATAATCAAGACTGTCATCCACGAGTTGTTCGAGGTGCTTTAGTCGGTCGCGAATCTTGTCTGCAATCTCTGCCTGCTCACTGGGTGCGTTCAAAGGCCGCTTTAAAGCGCCGACATAGAGAAGCGCTGAAGCGAGCGGGGTTCGTATCTGATGCGCGAGTCGCGCGACCATCTCACCCAACGCCGACAGACGTTCTCGGCGATGATCCGCCGCCTGGGCCTCGTAAGCCTCGGTGACATCGGTTAACAGCACGATTTGATCGCCGTATTCGTCTTGGGTTTGGTTTGAGATGGTGACTCGGCGACCGTTATTCATCACGATTTGCTTGCCATCCGCGGCAATGGATTTCGCGACCTCGCCGATCACCGATAGAAAATTCATGTTGAGTAGCGGTTCACCCAGCATGTCTACAGCAATCGGGTTGGCAAGGATGACCGTGTGGTGACGATCCAGCACCAGTACGCCACCCGGCAGTGAATCGAGTAATGCCGTTAGGCGATGGGCGAGCCGTTCTTTCTCGATGAGTTCTTGTTCACGGGCCGCTTTTGCAGCATCAAGCTGATCAGAGAGTTCAGTGACTTGACTCGCAAGCTCTGCGTAGGAGTCCGTTAATTGCTTGGCGAGACTTTGGAAGTCGCTGGCCGAGCTATCACTCTCTGACCCGCCGCTCTCTGAGATGGCATGTGCGGTTGCCGCAGCAGGAATCGCTCTAGATAGGCCTAACGCATCAACACTCGCGGCTACCCTCTTGCGCTCCGGTTCATCTAACTGAGCGCCACGACCGACTGGCCCGTCAGCACCGAGGCCTTCTTGAACCATCGTGGACAGGATATTGCGCTCGGCTGAGCGTTCTGGTTGTTCTGGTGATAACTGCATGCGCGGTCTTCCCTATTCGTGACAGGGAAAAAGCAAGCCGCGTGCCTATTTTATTTATCTATAAAAAACAATAGTTTAGGGGGATTTTTCGCTCTAAAAAACGGATTTCGTCAAAAGATTGACAGGCTAATGGCGCTCGATACCTAGCTTTTTCATCTTCTCGACGAGGGTCGTGCGCCCAAGGCCTAACAATTCAGCGGCCTTCGCCACGACGCCGCCGGTACGGTCAAGCGCATCCTCAATCATCTGGATTTCGGTCCGAGCGAGGAAGTCTTTCAGATCAATGCCCTCTTCAGGCAGGGCGCGATCACCGGAAGTCGGCGCGGCCACCTCAATCTCAACCCCAAACCGGTATTTCTCAGGAAGCTGCGGGATATCGACCTCCTTGCCCGCATGCAAAATACTCATTCGCTCAACCAAATTCATGAGCTCACGCACATTGCCCGGCCAGGTATGTTTCTGAAGCTGACCAATCGCTTTTTCTGTGAAGGTGAGCCCATCGGCACCCAACTGCTTAACCTGATGACTGATCAGAAGGCCGATGTCGGCCCCGCGATCGCGAAGCGCCGGCGTTTCGATGGGGAAGACATCAAGGCGGTAGAAAAGATCCTCGCGAAACTTCTTCTCGGCTACGAGCGTTTCTAGGTCTTGGTGGGTTGCGGCCACCACGCGAACATCGGCCTGCAGCGTTTGCGTACTGCCCACGCGCTCAAACGTTTTTTCCTGCAGGACCCTCAAGAGTTTGACCTGCATATCCAGCGGCATATCCCCTATTTCATCGAGGAAAAGTGTGCCTCCCGCCGCTAGCTCAAACCGGCCCTGACGATTGGCGATGGCACCAGTGAACGCGCCTTTTTCATGCCCGAATAGTTCAGACTCCAAAAGCTCTGCGGGAATGGCGCCGCAGTTGACCGGGACAAAGGGGCCGCTTGAGCGTTCCGACGCTTGATGAATACTCCAGGCCACGAGTTCCTTGCCAGTACCCGTCTCCCCCTGAATCAGCACGCTTGCATCACTTGGGCCTACCTGCACCACAAGATCCCGCAACGCGCGCATGGCACGAGAATCGCCTAGGAGGATGTTATCAACCGACGCTTGCATGAACCTCTTACCCTGCTGGGGTCTTCCTTACCGTTTTTGACCAACTCTTCCGGCTCTCTTTGGAGCCCGGCTATTTCATTGTGACTGAATGACGCTCAAAAAGCTGCTGATGTGTAGAGTTGCCGCGCCCAACAGCTAGTCATTTTCTTCCCGATTTGCACGACGCATGGCCACTTCGCGCCGATGATGCTTAAACACCAACCGATCCAGCGCCGATTCAACCACCTCATTAACCTGCTCAAAAGACACCGTGAGCCAGTCGTTAGGAACAAAGTCAGAATTAGATGCAACCACTCTGGCAGCGAACTCAAGCGGCCGAGGCACATTAGCGAGCAAAAAGAGAGAGACCTTCACCCAGTCACCTTCATTGACTGATTCAGCCTCGCTGTATTTAAAACTCACTCCCGCGCTCGATAACCGAAACGGCTGGGGCTCTGGCACGACCACTTCTCGCCGCACAAGATCTGCAAGTAGTTCCGTCATTAAGTTGAGTTTTTGATCCAGCCGATCGATCTCTTGCATCAGCGCTTCAAGGGACGGCTCGGGTTCTCGGCGGCTTTGCTCATCGGACGCGAGCGTCTTCAAAAGCGACGCGTTTCGCTCATCAAACCGCATGAAATCGCTAAAGGTGGGCTCGCCCTCTAATCGCGAGCAGGCGAGCGGCAACGTATCTTGGTAAGACAGTTGATCACTGAAGGGGCAAGTTTGGCTCATTGGGGAAGTGCCCTTTGCCGGAAAGGCTTAGTCTACCGAGCCACACCTTGCAAAAGAAGATGGAGGCGATGCAAACGAGATCACGCTCATGCGTCGCGTGCTTAAGCGCAAAAAAGGCGCCTCAGCTAGCTGGCGCTAACGAGCGCTGGTTAAGTAAGCGGATACCGCTCGGTGATTCTGTTGTGATTCCCGCATTTCATCGAGCAACCGCACTTTGGCAGCATTAACCTGCTCAAGGATCGCCTCGTTTTGTCGGAGCAACTCTTGGATCTTAGCCTTGGTAGCCTCGGCATATTCACCCTCGATGGGCGGCTTTAAACAAGCGCGGAGCGCGCGGTCACGCTCAGCTTGAAGCGCTAGCATGTCATCCCAATCCCCATGCCCAACGCGATCTAGGAGCGTCTGAGAGAGATCTCGGACGGCATCCATCTCGCTGAGCTGCTGCTCAGCGACCCGGCCAACGGCCGGGAATTGAGCGATGTTCCCGCCTTCGCTCATTAGCCGCGGTACTCAGCGGGGATCGCGGACCAACCTTCTTCTACTTCACGGAGTAAACCCTGGACTTCGACAAACCCTTGCTCATCGTTTTGCGCATTGGCTTCAAAAGATCCGGCGTTCCATATAGCTATAAAGATCGCCCATCTGCTCTGAGAACGCAGGATCACCGCCGGGCTCAAGCGAGGCACGAAGGTATTCAATAATGGCTATGGCGCGGCTCAACCGACTCACCCTTTCTGCGTGGTTCGCATGCTTCGAGGTGACGTTTCGCTTCACCTAATTTATCCATCGCGCCTTTTAACAACATGGCTACCAGTTGATGAGGACTCGCGCCCTCTACTGAAGATTTCAAACCCAGTTGCTTGTAAGCATCCATTGCCGCTTTTGCATTCATCTTATCGTCCTTCCATACCGATTCTTTTGTCTCAACATCAACCAGCTTTTGTCAAGCACATCTGGCGGGCTCACCTGGTTATCGGCAGATTTTTCTATTTCCTTAGGGTTGTATTGGGTTCAACAAACCCGCTTAAGGCTTGACTCAAATAGGTTTGAGTGGTGTTGAGCTGAGCGATCAACGTTTCCAGCCCGTTGAATTGGTTTCGATACCGTTTTTCCAGCGTTGGCTCTAAGCTCTAGCGCATCACGCTGACGAGCTCAAGTCCGTGACACTGCTGTTCAAACCATCAAGCCGCGCCTCGATTAACCCATCGCTTGCCAGCAAATCAGTGATCAATGAGTTAACTGCACGGCAATCCCGCGGCTAAAGCTGATGGTCCCGAGGTCGCCAGTCGCGTTGCCCAAGATCTCGAGCTGCAAGCCTTCAACATCAGTGCCAACGGCGCCTGTGATCACGCCATCACTCTCCGACGGCAGCCTTCACCATTGATGAAATGTAACCCAAGTGCTTGTCCCCTGCAGTCGATGTCCCACCATCGAATACCCAAACCGTGTTTCCCAGCGTCAAACCCTGCCGGGCTGTTACCGAAACACTCGAAGAGGAACCAGAAGGTTGCTGAGGTAATCTTCAATAACCCGGACTCAAAGGACACCGTCGCGATCGAGAGTCACCAAAGCCGTGGTGATCTGCAGATTGAATCTTTTGTTGAATTAGTTGCAAGCGCGTCAGTCTCATCCAGCACGTCATCCCGTTGGCATTGGTGATCTGATAGTTTTCCATTAATCGTTGATGGTTTGAGTCCTAGCGCATCAATCATATCGTGAACTGCGCATTGTTGCCGTCATTACCGTTGAATGAGGGTCAGCCTGCTACGCCGCACTTGCACCTGCGACCAAGAACCTGCGCTCACTGGCGTTTCGGTCGAGGCTGACCGAATATGTCCCTTCTTGCGTGGCCGAAGTGCCCGCTAAAAATCGAACGTTCGAGTTCGTTGGTGCCAAAACCAGCGAGCACTCGCGCAATATCCGTGGGGTCTTCATCAAGCACCTTCTGCAATTTGCGCTGTCGATCTCAAGTGTACCATCGACCACTTTTGTCGTAACGCCCAACTCAGCAAGCGTTGAATAAGCTCCGCCGTTGGAGACAGAGGTGTTCAGATAATTTCGAATGGTTCTGCCAGCGTTCTTAGCGTTGCGTCCCCCGTCAGCAAGACTACCTTTGCTCAGTGTCAGCGTTGTAATCAGTCAAGGAATTCAGTGTTTTCGTGAGCTCGTTGAACTGATTCACGAAACCTTCTAAAGCGGCTTTCGGCTTTGGCCGTATCTCTAGCAACCGTGATCGTCACCGGGCTCTCGGTTGTTTCTTTCAGTGAGAAGGTGACCCCCTCTACGGCATCCGCAACCGAATTGCTCGCGCTTGAGACTGCAAGCCCGTTAATCGTCAAACTCGCGTTTGAGGCAGCCTTGGTTTGATCAAGATTGGTCACCGACGTGTTAAACGCTAACCGGGAAACCCATTCGCATCCGTATTGTTTGAATCGCCGTCTATCCGCCACCGAAATATTGAACGCGTTTTCGGCCCCAGTCGTTTTGACTTCAAAAACCAGTCGATAACCCGACCCATCATTGATAATGGATGCGTTGACGCCCGCATCGGCCGCATTAATCGCATCACGCACACCGGCCAAGGTGTTATTGGTACCGTCAATGGTGATGTCAACACTCGAAACACCACTCTTGGCAACGAATGAGGTAGGATCAACTGTGTCGGTACCTGAATTGTAGGTTGAGGTCCCAAGTGACAGCGTTAGCGTGCCTGTTCCCACAACATCTGATGTCGCGGTAAAGGCCGTTGAAGATAGCGATTGGCTGCTGCGCAAGCGAAGCCACTTCAAGCTCATAGGTGCCTCAACCGCCGAACTGGTCGCCGTCGCAGTGATTGCTGAAGAAGAAGAGGTCGTCGCGAATTGGATCGTATTGGCTTGCCGTTGCTGCACTGGATGCCGCTGTTTGAAAAGATGCCAGTGCGCTCTTCACCGCACCCATAAGCTGATATTTCGGCCTGATATTTGGCTTCATTACACGATTGATTCGTTGCTCAGCCGGCTGAACGTCAGCCAGCACCAGCTGGCTGACCAACGATTCAACGTCTAAACCTGAACCAATTCCTGTCGCGGTCAGCGGCATACGACTACCCTACGCATTAACGAGAAAAGCTACCCGTTTATCTCACGATGAACAGGTAGCAATCTCAATGCCAGTTCTTCGAATAAAGTACTAGACGATTTTATCCATCAGGAGACCCGCTCTCATCTCCATCATTTCATCTCTGATCTGACGAGAAATCGCGATAACTTCCTCTGAGGGGATCTGCCTAACTACTTGATTCGTTGTGGTATCTCTAACCGTAATCACACTGAGCGATCAATCGATTCATCCCGCGAAACTCAAGCTTCCTTCCAAGCCCATCAACAAACGCCTGAAGTTCTTCAATGGCTTTGTCTCGACGTCTAACTTTCAAACTCGGGCACCGGGGCGGCGCTTTCACTGGCAACAGACGGCATCTCCTTACCTTCACTGAGGCAAAGCTTGCCGGCAGGAGTTGCCGGCTGGACTGCGATTGCTGCTGCACATTCTGTCTGTTGTTCGATATTTCCATATTACTCCTTTTAACAGGCGAGTGAACCGGGGCAAGCCCCGGTTCTCACAAGTTTACTCAAACCAATGTTTACTGGAGCAGGGCCAGTACATTCTGAGGAATGGCATTGGCCTGAGCCAACATCGCGATGCCTGACTGCTGCAGAATCTGTGCCTTTGGTCAGGTTCGCCGTCTCAGACTGCAAAATCAGCATCGACAATTCGTGACCGAGAAGCAGAAAGGTTTTCAGCTGTCGTCTGCAGGTTGGCTACCACCGACTCGAAACCGAGACTGGTATGAACCCAAGTCTGAGCGAATACTGCTGATCGTGCTCAAGCGCCCATCCACTGCAGTGATCGTCTCGTTTGCGCACCAGTCACCGTGGAAATATCGATGGCACTGAATATAGCGTTGCCAGAACCTGACCCGTACTGGCAGTTATAGTGAAGCCGCCAAACCTATTACCACGCTCAGCGTCAACCGAAGCGAAGCATGCGGCGATCACAATGCCCGTAAACTGGTCGACGCTGAGTGTTAGTTGATAAGCCGTTGTCCAGAAGTGGCAGCAACTGCCATGCACGAAACCTGCAGCCAGTGGTCAGTTAAAGTGGCGCGCCAGCTCCAGTTCGCCTCGCCGATCAGCGTCGTTTCCGCCCGTCTGTTGCGACAACGTCAATTTCATCGCCAGTCAGTCGCGTGCCGTCAGATCACACCGTCAGACATTCAGGGCGTTAATCTTCCTTAACGCCATAACACCAGTGGCACCTTGATCTGTTGATCCGTGGTGGCCACAAGGCGGCAATATCATCCGAAAGAGTTCCATTTTGCGAATGATGGAGGCTGATCACCAGTATTGAGCGTTAACGAGCAATTTCCGTTGTCGTAGGCCTGTTCGGTTGCCGTTCCAGCCGAACCGCATTTTTGTTTCGCAGACGAATACCCGTAACGCCAGTTCCTGACCAGTCGCGTTAATTGCTGAAGCCTTCGCCTTTGCTGATGCATCCGGCAGAAGCAGTCGATACCCCATCAGCTACTGATTAAGTTATCGTTCACCCCATTAAGGTAAACCGTGGATGCCAGCAAACGCAGCGGCCAACTCCCTGTCGCTGGCCATTAAGTAGCTGAATGAACCACCCTATTGCCAGAAGTCGCTCTTCGCACTTGTTAATCGACGCTCGTGATGAAACCGTTTCAGCCGCGTCAGCACCCACTTGAAAAGCCTTTGTAAAAAAGTTGCCATCAAATAAGGCAATGCCATTGAACTTTGTGTTGTCAAGCAACTCGCTCAATTTCAGCAACGAGCTGAGCAACTTCTGCTTGGAGTGCGGTTCGGTCCGACGCGCTGTTCGTCGCGTTGGCTGACTGAACTGCCAGTCACGAATCCGCTGCAGGTTTGATGTTACTTCTTTGAGCGCGCCTTCTGCAGTTTGAGCCAGTGAAATACCATCATTAGCATTTCGAACGCCTTGATTTAAGACCTCGGATTTGAGCAGTAAATCGCTCAGAAATCGCCAGGCCAGCAGCATCATCTTTCGCGCGCTGTTGATTCGAAGACCAGAAGACAGTCGCTGTAGCGAGGTGCTGAGCGAGTTCAGCCTGAGATCCGGTTAGGTTTCGCTGCGCCGTTAACGACGCAATGTTTGTGTTTACTGTTAAAGCCATAGTCTTTCACCCTTTTAGTGTCTGTTTTGGCACCAGCCGGGGCATTTGCCGTTCCGGGTTGGGCATTTGCCCCTGGATACCTTTGTTAACGGCTGCTCAGGAAAGCTTTAGCTTTTTTGAGTCTTTCGAGATTTCGCAAAAAATGGATTAGCCAGCGAGAATTAAAAATAATCAACTCAAAACAAAATGATTAAGATTGAATTGCTTTTTGGCGAGATCACTTGTCTCGTAGAGATGTCATCTGATTGAGGAACTAGGGGAGTTAGCGAAGAAAAAGTTGAAGAGAGATAGCCCCTGAATCTTGATATAAGACTGCTGTGCGGCCTTCTAGGGCTACCGTTTGAAGATTGAGCTCACTCACGGCTGTAGCAAAAATCCAAATCTTCGATTTCTGAGATTTGCGTTTCTATTCGAATGAGATTGTCCAGGTTTGAATCCTGGCGCTGATCGATTACCTGCAGGTTGTTGCCTGCTTTTGTTCTGAGGGTTTGATTGGTGGATAACGCTTGATCGATAGAGGCGAGCGCTATACCTAGGTTATTCACCTCGCTGGCGTAATCAGCACTGGAGCTATTAGGCGCATTTAGTTCGTCAGCCAGACTCTTAAGCGTCGTGAAAATATCTTGCTTGGCAGACTCATTCACCTGATAAGCATCGCCAGCCTCTGGGTCACCTTCAATTTCCAGGGTGACGCCCCAAAACTGATGACTGCTTCGGTTACATAATTCCCTGAGGCGACCACTGTGGCACCGGAATCAACTACCTGGAAAGTCAGCGGGTCACCAGGATTGGCACCAGCTGCGAAGGTTAGCGTGTAATCGTCTAACGTCGCATCAGTAACCGACGTCATGCTAACGAGCGCGTTGCCTTGATTGGCTGCATCGGTCACTAGCGTGAAACGGCCATCACCCGTCTTGGCACTCGCAAAAACATCAACGCCACTCGATCTCACCGCAACCTGCAAGTCTTCGGAGATCTGCAGCATGCGCTCACCTTGATCGCCTTGATAGGTGTAGCTGCCGCCGCTTTCGACAAAGGCTTGCGAGCGCGCATTGAACCCCGAGAAAGATGTACTCACCATCCGGATCCTTGGTGTTGGCGTACTGCAGCAGCTCATCGATTCGGTTGTAGATTTCATCCGCAATCGCTGCACGGCTTTCATTACTCTGCGTTGCATTATTCGCCTGAATCAGTGAGCTCACGCACGCGCTGCAGCACGTTCGTAACGCTGGAGAGCACAGACTCCTGTAGCTGCAGCTGATTACGCGCGGACTCGATATTCCGGTTGTATTGCTCGGTTTTTGACTTGAGCGTCGATAGCTTCAGCAATTGGGTCGATGCAGATGGATCATCCGAAGGGCGATTGATCTTCTTACCCGTCGATAGCTGCAGCTGCGTCTCATTGAGGCGCGCCTGCTGGCTCAGGATGTTATCGATGCCTTGCCTGAAACTGTTCGACACTGGATATTCGAGTCACGATTTAATCTCCTAAGCCTCTTACCGAAACGCCGCAATCAAACTCTGAAAGAGCTCATTCGCTGTTGAGATCACCTGCGCGGACGCCTGATAAGCCTGCTGAAACGCAGCAAGTTCGCCGCTTCTCGTCCAGATTGACCCCCGCAATGGCATTTAAGGACTGCTCTGCTTGATCTCGCAGTGCCGTTTGGGTGGATAACGCAGCCTTCCGCTTGCCGCACTTGAATACCAACGCCTCCAATCGTTCCGGTAAAGACGTCTTGATAGTTCGCGGTACCATTCAGCAGGCTGCCATCCGTCTGGAGCGCTGGCTAAGCGCAGCGCATTTCTGTTATCCCCTGAGCCAGAGGTATTGTTGGCGATAACGAAGGAATCGCCGTCTTGAGGCACACCGGAGAACGTGAAGCTGGCATTCCCATAATCTTCCAAAGTAATGGTCTTACCCGCGCTCTCGGTGCTGGGGTCGAAGGCAATCGCGCCGCCTGGTCCGCCCAGCACCTCAAACCCAGGGCCTTGCCCTGCCACGTCATCGCGGTAGACCAACGTGATCGATGTCGCGAGCGGTATATTGGTCATGCTCGCGTTCTCAAACCCAGTCAGATAGCGCTGGTCCCGGCGTTATCGACCGGCGCCGAAACAACAGTGGCGCTGCAGCCGCGATATCACCAGGCTGGTTAATCGCCACCGTCATCGCACTCGCGGCCCTAAAGTTAGGCCGAATCAGAAAGAATCACCGGTTTCCGCGGCAACGGTTCCGCCGACCGATATGGATCAAGCCATCGACTTGAAACGAACCATCAGCAGCCGTGGTGCTGACTTCGGTTTCATTCGTCAGCTGCCAGGTTGCGCCGGTCCACTGCAGTTTGTAATCGGCTGCCTGCAGGCCACTGGCATCGGTGATCACCGCCGTAGCGGTCGCACCGCCGCTGTTGGTTGAAGCCTCGGCAACTGTGGGGGCTAACTCAGCGAAGAAGGCCGCTCCTGGGTTACCTGAGAGATCGAGCCCCAACTGGTGCTGCGCGTTAAACGTCTCCGTCATGCCTACTGCCAATAGACCAAGCTCACGCGCGTCGCGGGCTCAAGCACCTCATCCCGGAATCGCAGCAAACCGTACATCCTGCCGCCCGTGAGGGTATCCGTGATGGGGACGGTTGTTCCGTCCCTTAACTGAACATTCAGATCAAGAGACAGCGGATCGTAAATGCCGGGAGAAAGGTTAAGGGACTGATAGACCGATCCCACGACTAGTATCTGGCCCGAGCCGACGGTGACATTCACTGTGCCGTCATTTTGAAACGTGGAAACAACGCCAGTGTATTCCGACAATTGCTCGAGCAACCGATCTCGCGTGTCCAGCAAATCATTGGGCGGCTGACCACCGCCTTGAGCCCGCGCTGCATCAATGTCGCCGTTGATAGTCGCTAAACTCTCTGCGATCGCATTCACTTCTAGAAGCAATCCTTGCAGCTGATCATTGACTCTTTCATTTAGCGTCGCCAGCGCATCATCAACCTGCCGCATTTGCAGTGCGAGGGCGTTCGCTTCGCCGATAAACACCTGGCGCTCTGGAATAGAAGACGGGTTATTGGAAACGTCTTGCAGCGCGGTGAAGAAATTCTCGAACTGAGCAGAGATCCCGCGATCAGCGTCCGCGATCAAATCCTCGAGCTGTTTGGTCATCTGCGTGAAGGTATTGAAGTGATGAAATGCCGAGTTATTGACTCGCAACTCCTCACCCAAAAAATCGTCGTAGGCCCGCGTGATCTGGCCTACTTCAACGCCGGTGCCGATAAAGCCGCCCTCAACCAAATTAGGTATCCGGGATTCGAGCGATACCGACTGCCGGGTGTAGCCTTCCGTATTGACGTTGGCAATATTATGGCCGGTGGTTGCTAGCGCCTTCTGATAAGCCAGCAGACCAGAGGTCGCGACATTTAAGAGTCCAGACATCAGCCACGCCCAGGGCTAATTGCCCTCCTCAATCGGCCCTGCGGCATAAATCGCGTCATCGGTGCTTCGCTCCCAACCATCAACATCATTCAGCGCGGCATCCGCATCCTGTGCGCTACGCGCCAATGGTTAGCTGGCGTGATCACATCTGCCAGCCCAATCCCACCGCTTTTGGCCAGATTGATGGCGATCTGCTGATCCGCCATTTCGGTGTAGGTTTCCATGTCATTACTATTGAAAAGGCCACCTTTTGGTACCGCATCCCGCATGCTCTTCAACATCATTTGAATGAACATCGCCTCAAATTGAGTCGCGACCTCTTTCGCGGCCTCATCGGGATTGTCCTTTGCGACACATGCTTCAGGGCGCGAGAGCGCCGACGCATCGTGATAATGACTCGCCGATGCGGATGCCGCTTGCATAGCCTGGTTGGCCGACTCAATCATATGACCACGAGCTCCGCTTGCATGGCGCCAGCATTTTTGAGCGCCTCTAGAATTGAAATCAGATCGCCTGGTGATGCGCCCACATCGTTAACGGCTTTGACTAAGCGCTTCGAGCGTCACGCCTGCATCAAACACAAACATCGGCATGAAAAGCCTCTTCCGATACCAACCCTTGTGTCTTCCGACGACCGTCTCGCCCTCACCGAAGGATTGGGCTGACTCACATCAAAGTCTTCCGTAATCGATACGGTCAGCGAACCATGGGCCACCGCCGCTCGCGCAATCCGAATTTCTTCGCCAATCACCACCGTGCCGGTTCGCGCATTAATAATGACCTGCGCTGCTTTCTTGGCTGGAGTGAATTCGAGGTTCTCGAGCGTTGACATCAAGGCGACCTTCGAACGCACATCGAGGGACGCCATGACCCGAACCGAAGCTCCATCGACAGGAACCGCCGTCTCAGGCCCAAGCGCCTCGTTGATCCGATCCGCCAGCCGCTGCGCCGTTGTGAAATCGGGTTCTTTTAGATCAAACTGCAGCGTATCGGAGGCTAAAACGCGCTGCCCACTTCTCGCTCAACCTGAGCACCATTCGGAATCGTTCCAGCGCTGGGTGTATTGACCGTGACCTGTGAGCCATCCGCGCCACTGCCGGTGATTCCGCTCACCATCAGGTTGCCTTGGGCGATCGCATAGGTTTGCCCATCAACGCCCTTGAGCGGCGTCACAAGCAGCGCGCGCACCTTTCAGGCTCTGCGCATTGCCGAGCGATGAGACCGTGACATCAATCAACTTGACCTGGCTTTGCAAAGGGCGGCAATTCCGCGTGGACGGCCACCGCTGCCACATTCTTGAGCTGCGGATTCACGTTGGGAGGCACTGTAACTCCCAGCTGCTGAAGCATGTTTTTCAAACTTTGAACGGTGAACGGCGTCTGGGTGGTTTGATCTCCAGTGCCGGGCAAACCAACGACCAAGCCATAGCCCACTAAGTGGTTACTTCGAACGCCCGCAATATCAGCAACATCTTTGATTCGCGCCGCCATCGCATCAGTCACAGCGAACCAGCCGACGACGGCGAGGAATAGAAATTTGAGTAAACCTTTAACCATGATTGATCCTTACCTGATCAGAACGGCTGCAGCGCTGAGTTGAAGAAGCGCGACAACCAGCCCATGCGATTGGCATCTTTGGTAGCGCCTGAACCGCCGTAAGCAATCCGCGCATCGGCAATCTGCGTCGATAACACCGTGTTGTTTTGAGAAATGTCTGAGCGCCGAATAATGCCGCGCACCCGAATAAACTCGTGACCTTCGTTCAAACTGATCCACTTTTCACCTTGAACGAGTAAGTTACCTCGGGGTAACTCCTCGACCACTGTCACGGCAATACTGCCGCTCAGTGTGTTGCTCTGGTTACTGCCGCTTGCACCAGTGAACGCTTGCTCACTGCTGAGCCCAAAGCCGAAATTCCAGTCATAGCCGCGGAATGACCCCAGGTTGTCGCGCTGCTCACCGCCAAGCGTTGGGTTCTCGATGGTGGCCTCGTTCGATTTTGAAACGTTAGTGCCGCTGCTCTTTTGCGCTGCTGTTCGCTCGGCAAGGAGTACGTTAATGATGTCGCCACGTCGATACCCTTTTAGATCCTCAAAGAGTGCCACTTCGGTGTAGGGCGAGTACAGCGCGCTACCTCGCTCCTCTTGGGCGGGCACCGCCACCGGCTCATATTCAGGAACCAGGTAATCAGGATGCTCGAGCGATGGGTGGCTCACGCAAGCCGTCAGCGGCCATCGCCAGCAACGATAACCGACTAGTTTTTCAAGATGCGTCATCTGTCACCTCATCGCTTAGGTATTGTTCGTCATGAACTGGAGCATCTGATCGCTCGTCGAGATGGCCCGCGAGTTAATCTCGTAAGCCCGCTGCGTTTCGATCATATTGACTAGCTCCTCGACCACATTCACGTTCGAGCTCTCAACAAACCCTTGCATCACCGTGCCAAGGCCATTCAGCCCAGGGTTACCCGCAGAGGGTGTGCCGCTTGATGCGGTCTCGGCAAAGAGGTTCTTACCCAGCGGCTGAAGTCCGGCCGGGTTGATGAAGTCGGTCACCTGAAGATTACCCACCTGCGTTGCAATCGATGAGCCTGGAATCACCACCGATACCGTGCCATCGCCAGCCACCGAAATGGACTGAGCACCTTCTGGAATCGTGATGGCAGGCTGACAACGAAACCGCTACTCGTGACCAACTGACCCTGCGCATCCACCTGGAACGAACCATCCCGCGTGAAGGCTTGACTGCCATCTGGCATCAACACCTCAAAGAACCCGCGCCCCTCGATCGCCATATCAAACGCATTTCCGGTCTCAACCAAGTTGCCTTGATTAAAGAGTTTTTCGGTCGCCACCGTGCGCACACCAAGACCCAGCATCAAGCCTGATGGAAGCTGCGTGTCTGCTGAAGACTGCGCGCCCACCTGACGGACATTTTGATAAAGCAAATCTTCGAATACCGCTCGTGATTTTTAAACCCAGCCGTGCTGGCGTTCGCCAAGTTGTTGGCGATGGTCGACAGCTTTGTCTGCTGTGCATCAAGACCCGTTTTGGAAATCCAAAGTGACTGATTCATGCTTGTGTTCCCTTCTTGTTGACCTCGCCTTCGGCGCTGAGGTTCCGTTTACTTTCGCTAGTTCTGATTAAGCGTTCAGCGTCAGGTTTAAAGCGCTGGAGTTAATTCAATTTCATAATTTGGTTCAGACTGTTCCGGTTTTCTTCGGCGCTTTGCATCAGCTTCACTTGCGTTTCAAACCGCCTGGCGAGATCAATCATGGTCACGAGCGAATCGATCACGTTGACGTTGCTGCCTTCCAGTGCGCCTGAGACCACTTTCACTTCAGGGCTTTCAAACAACACATTTGCAGAGCGAAGCAAGGCCGTCAGGTGTCTTTCTTAGTTCTTGCCCAGGCTCTGGGTTTCACTAATTGCAGCCGCCCACTTCAGCAAGTGCATTCGCCTCGGCACCAATCGGTCGCAGAGAAATTACCTCATCTCCGCCGATCATGATTTCTGAGTAAGGCGGAATGTTAATTGGACCACCTTGACCAAGCACCTGGTTGCCTGCACCATCGGTCAGCGTTCCGCCCTGATCAACTCGAAAGTCGCCTCGCCTCGAGTAAGCGATGCCGCCTGCGTCGTCTTGAATGACGAAGTAGCCCTCTCCGTTGATCGCAACATCCAGCGGATTACCTGTGGTTTGAACCTGCCCGACGCTGAGATCTGCTTCGTTTTGAGGCCGGACGTCATGCGCGGCCCTGAATACAAAGCAAGATCTTTGCGAAAACCAGGCGTATTCGCATTGGCCAAATTGTGGGAATTCACGGCTTGCGCGTATGACGTCTCCCTTGCTCCAAATGCCGCTAGATCAAGCAATTTATTCATGGTTCATTCCTCAGCGCCGCTATCACTATCGGAGGTTAATCACAGTCTGAGTCACTGCATCTTCGGTTTGGATCATCTGGGCATTGGCCTGGAAATTCCGCTGCGCAACGATCATCCGCACCAGCTGAGATGTAATCTCAACGTTTGAGCCCTCAAGAGCGCCCCAGACTGCAGTGCACCCGTACCAGAAAATCCAGGCGTTGTGATCGTCGGCGCACCCGCGGAAAAACGTTTCTACAAACGCTGGTATCACCAACCGGCTGCAATCCGTTGGGGTTAGTAAAGTTAGCGAGCGCAATCTGGCTCTGCTGACGCGTCTGACCGTTGGTGTATCGCGTGAACAAAACGCCCGTGGCATCAATTTCTACCCCTCGGAGCTGACCCGTTGAGTAACCGTCCTGAGCAATCGAACCCACCGAAAAGTCCGCACCGAACTGCGTCAAAGTTGTTGAGATCGATCGTGAATGCCGTATCAGCCAACGTGGCGGCACCGTTAGCAACACCATTTGCATCCTTTGGTACCCACCTTCAATCGTCAAATTCCGCAGGGTCGTTGCATCATCTGGATCAATGTTGAGCGCACCACTATCCAAAAATGGCAAGGCCAGTGTTTCAGCCATTTCTTCGCCATCAATCGCCGCCCGAGC
The DNA here is from genome assembly GCA_038131595.1 of Gammaproteobacteria bacterium. Taxonomy (GTDB): domain Bacteria; phylum Pseudomonadota; class Gammaproteobacteria; order Pseudomonadales; family Azotimanducaceae; genus UBA9926. The sequence goes on along the minus strand of JAYPPR010000008.1, from coordinate 1,435,208 downwards.
TGTCCAGTTATTCGCACTGCATCCCGCGTAAAGTAGAGCGATAAAACATGAGGGTTACCTAAGCTGTCGTAAATGCTGAGCGACGTCGAGTGGTTGTACATGTCCACAGAAAGATTATCGAAATCCCAAGGCAGTGGATTGCCTTCACGAGAGTCAAGGTTTGCGGTAATCGACACGGCGGTTGTTGCTTCAGGATCAATCAAGGCTGTACTGAGCTGAATATCGCCAAGCTCACCATTCAAGGTTGCCAGCCTTCATCAAGAGGGAAGCCCTGAAGACGCATTTGCGACGCGTTAACAAGGTAACCTTCGCGATCGATCTGGAAAGACCCAGCTCGTGAGTAGGTCGCTACCCCGCCATCACTCAAGCGGAAAAATCCGTTTCCGTTAATCGCGAGATCCAATGAGTTCTCGGTGAATTCAATGTTCCCTTGCGAGAAGTTCTGCGTTACCGAGTTCAGCTTCACCCCTTGACCAATCGCTGTGCTCGCCGTTCCAAGGAGCGTCGTCGCGTAAATATCAGTGAATTCGCCGCGAGACTGCTTAAAACCTGTCGTTGACGCGTTAGCGATGTTATTACCGATGATCCCTAGGTCAGCCGATGCTGAGAGGATGCCGGATACGGAAGTGTCAAAAGCCATTCATTTTCTCCTAGTGTGTTCTCTTATGAGTTAGCGGTACTCCCGCACCTCTCCCAGACGCACGGTCTGGCCATTTGCTAAATTCAATGTCACTTGCTGCGTCGCCTGATCAAGGCTCAACGCTGTCAATTCGGCTGGCGGTGATCACCCGGCAGCCCGGATACCTGCCATTAATCGAACCGACTGCTGAAATGTGATAAGTTACCAGCAGCCACCTGCTCGCCTTCCTGATTCAAGCCGTCCCATTCAAAATCCAATCGGTTCTGACCATTGGGTGCCACAGCCACTGAGCGCACCAGCGTTCCAGAGCATCACGAATTTGAACTTCAACCTGGGACGCGCCAGCCGTACCCATCGACAAACCCGCCGACCGAAGTCGCTCCATCAAAAGTGACCCCAAGGACTATCAACAGCGCCTGACGATCAAGCAGTGTTGCCGCCTGCAATCCCTGAGCGCCGAGGATTGATTCCGATACGCTTGAGAAACTTGTGTTTAGCCCCTCGATGCCATTCACCATCGAGAACTGCGCCATCTGCGACAGAAATTCACTGTTATCCATGGGTTTGGTCGGGTCTTGGTTCTTTAGCTGCGCGACCATGAGCTCCAAAAAGTCGGCCTGGCCCAGCTCATTGCTCCTCGCGCAGGGCTGACCACTCGCCGGGAATTCCCAGCATCTCGTTAAAATTATTGACTGTGTTCATGCGCGGAATCCCTATTGCTGCCCAATGGTCAAGGTCCGCATCAAGAGGTCCTTGGCCGTGTTCATGACTTCGATATTGGTTTGATAAGAGCGAGAAGCGGCCATCATGCTGGCCATTTCCTGAACGGAGTTCACATTGGACATATAGACAAAGCCGTCTTCATCGGCGATCGGATTGCCTGGCTCATAGGAACTGCGCGCAGGGCGCTGGTCTTCAACCGTGCCGTCGATCCTTTGACGCCCATCGCCATTTGAGTCACCGGCTTCAGACAGGACGCTGCGAAACACGGGATATTGGCCTTTATAGGCTCCTTCCGGGGTTCCCCGACGCGACCTCAGCGTTCGCGAGGTTTTCAGCGATGACGTTAAGCCGGTAGGTTTGCGCGACAAGCGCACTCTGACCGACTCCAAAACGCTCTCTAAACTCACGTTATTCTCCCTTCAGCGCGAGCTTTAGCCCACGGATCTTTGAGTTAAGAAACTGCAAGCTAACTTGATACTGAATGGCGTTCTTTGTGTAGCTCGCCTGCTCTTTTTCTGATTCCACGGTATTCCCGTCTTCTCGAGCGCCCTCTTCCTTGAAGGTAATGTGCGAGCTTCCGCCGCCTTCAGCCCGCATATGCATGGGAGACGTAGTGCGCATTGCGCCGCCTAACTCACCGCTCATGCGACGCTCAAACTCAGCCTTGAAGTCAATGTCGCGAGCCTTGTAGTTGGGCGTATCAGTATTCGCGATGTTGCCGGCGATTAGCTCAGCTCGCTCTGATTTCAGCTGCAGTGCAACGACTTGCCCGCCTAGTGATGAATCAATCCAGCCCATGGTTACCTTTATTCCTTTGCTCGCTGTATCAGCGATCTCTTTTCGTTACCTGCGCCCTACTTTTCGGTCTTGGCTCGTTTGAACTGAGCCAGAGCTGACGCAGGTTTTCCCGTCTCTTTCATGCGCAACGGCTGTGCCAAAAATAAAAGTCAATAAAAACAATTGGTTATAAAATTTTTCGGGGCGCAGCATTCTCGCGCTAGAGAAAAACAAGCGGCAACAGTTGCCGGCGGTTAAGGGGGATTGCCGCTTTTTTGATGGGATAAAACGGTGACGAATTCTCTGGCAGAAGGACTTAAGCGCCCGAGGAACCTGAACAGTGGCCCCAACGGGGGGATCGATCGCTTTTAGCGCATTGCCCATGTCGAAATTAATCAACTCAGTTCAATCTGGGTTCTTTCCAGGAATTGATATAGCTTTACTTTCTCGACTTGCGTTTTGGGAACTTTGACGTGATTACCGATTGATCGCCCCAGATTTGATCCATCGCTTCTGTTAAGGGGCTTTGCCCATAAAGTGCGGCTAAAGCCATAGTTCCGGTTTTGGGGTACGATTGGTTATCATGAGCGACATTAGGACATCTAAGTTACTTAGCCTTATGAGGCGCGAGCATTACTGTATTGAATGCAGGGTGCGGATACAACTTCCAGCTGCTATAACGTCATTCCTTCTCTAACTGGTTTAGTTCATTCTCGCTTTCATGGTACTTCTCATCCGCTCTTTCTGCTTTTGATGGTTTTGGTGCTTTCTTATGTTTTAATGCCTCTTAATGCGTTTAATTGATTTTAATGCCGTCCAGCGCTAATTAAATTAAGCGACGCGAACAGTTCAACTGCGACATATCTACTGAATTTCTATCAACCCGCTCGCTTGAGTAGCCGATCAATTAATAGTCGATTGCTTAACTTGCTGAAGCACCGCCCTTCAGTTCCCTTTCACCTTATGCTTTCTCGCTTGGAAGCTCTCTGACTTCTTGACCGATCTTCGGCTCTTCCTGGCTACTGACTTTCTTGCTTCCCTTCTTGCTACTTGCTTCTGGCTGGGTCAATCAATGGCTCACAGGCGGGCTATGCCGGACTTTTACTTTTGGATTCTGGCCAACAAAGGCTAGTTGGCACAGATATTGATTCTGTTACCGAAAAACCAGTGACTTCGGTGATCTGGCTTGGATCGGAAACTGGGTATAGAGACATGGAAACTACCGATTACGGCATCTTCCAGTCAAATAAATGTAATAAATTCATGGGTTAAGAGCAATGACATTCAAAAATAGTCAACTTCAAACGGATGAGCGGAGAATCTTCCGAGCCACCTGAAGCAGCACTGTCAAATCTTTGACTATTGTCGCTCTTTGCCGCTTTCCATCTGCTTTGCTGCAAGCGCTTCCACGGCCAGAACCCTCGAGCCACACGAAAATATTCTTGCTGCGGCAACGCAAACGATTCTCGAGATGCCAGAGGTCCGGTCACTCAGCAATCCATCGATTAAACCCAACAACCTTGACAATCGATTGAGACTGACGCGCTGCAGCGAACCACTCTCTGCCGAAGTCACTAGCCGCTATATGCGCGGAGGAAGACTCACCGTGGATGTTGCCTGTAATGGTACTCAGCCTTGGTCTATCTATGTTCCAGTTACCATTACTTCTGAAATCCAGGTCCTAACCTTCTCCAAGCGTTGCCGCGAGATGCCATCATCACCGAAGGCGATGTGGATGTGGTGACTTTGAGACGGCGTCCAACAGGCCTACCAACGCTGTCTGATCCGATCCAATGCAAGCCATTGGCCTCGCGGCCAAGCGCGCGCTGAGCGAAGGCACTGAATTAAGACCGACAATGCTAAAACAGCCGGTGATCATCAAACGGGGCGACCAAACCGTGATTACTGCGGGCTCAGGCGGCCTATCCGTCCGTATGACGGGCAAAGCCCTTGAAGACGGGGTGCTGGGTGAGCAAATTCGCGTCCAAAACCTATCATCCAAGCGGACGATTCAGGGTGAAGTCCAACGTGACGGGTCAGTTTTGATCGGAATCTAAAAAATTTGAAAAAAACCCTAAAGTTTTATGAAATGTAGTCGATAACCTCAGTACGCCAGCGATCGATGCGGCGCTAGATATGGATTTAAGCCATGGAAATTAAACCAACACAGACAGGTGTGCCCCAGAGCACGACGCAAAAGCCACTGCAATCCAATGCAGCTGGCAGTTCGTCGGACTCAACAGCGCGCCAAGATTCGGTGACGGTGACCGCCCAGGCTGAAGATCTGAAAGTCATGGAAAAGAAACTCTCTGACATGAGTGGTGTAGACACCGCCCGTGTAGAGGCTGCCAAAGCGAAACTCGCAGAAGGCGGATTGTCCATCGACGCTGGCGCGATTGCAGATGCACTGATCGAGCAGGAAAAGTTCCTGCTGTAGACCGGTTATCGGCACCATCCAGAGGTGCCTTATGCATACCCTTGATCCCAAACAATTCGAATCTGCCTTAACCCAGCTCTTCACGCATCAGCTGGGCCTTCTTTCTGATCTGGTTGAAAAAATCACCAGCGAGCGGAACGCACTATCAGAGCGAATGAGTGAGCAAATCATGCTGCTTGCTGAAGAAAAGCAGTCGCTCATGCAAGGGCTCGAAACCTGCTTAACCCAAGGGCAAACATTGATGGCCCACTTAAGGGACGCGATGCCCGAGCGTTCGACGACCGAGCTCATGACCTGGTGCGATCCTTCTGGGGATCTCGATCGTTTGCGCATTATGGTGATGGACAAAACCGAGCAATGCCTGTCGAACAATCGTCATAACGGCGTTCAGATTCAGCGTCAGCAGCTCAGCACTCGAAAAGCGCTTGGCGTGTTGCGTGGGGAAGAAATGAGCACGTCCGCTTATACGGCAAGCGGACAAGTAGGCGCTGCCCCTACTCCGCGGCTGCTGGGCGAAGCGTAACTGTAATCTAGAGCCCGCTGCGGTATCCTCTGGGATTGATCTAGGGGGAGCCCATCGTGGCGGATCATTCAGCAGTGGGGCCGATTGCCCTTATCACTGGCGCCTCAAGCGGCATTGGTCTCGCGTACGCGAAGCATCTTGCTGCACAAGGGCACCGCCTTATTCTGGTATCGCAAGATCCTGACCGTCTGGCGCAAGCATGCCAGCAACTTGGCGAATCGGTTATTGCGCAACACGCGCTGGATTTAAGCGAGCGGGCAGGCGTAAACGCGCTCATCGAAGCCGTGCCGACGCCTGATGTCTTATTGCCAATGCAGGCGTCACGCTCCCTGGCGAAGTTGGCTCCATCGAGCGTGAAACGCGTGATCGTCTGTACTATCTACTCTGTGGAGGGGTCATCGATCTACTCGAGGCGCTACTGCCATTGATGAAAGCCCGTGGCCAGGGCCGCACTGTCGTTATATCAAGCATCGCCGCATTAACACCGATGCGAAAATCATCGCTCTACGCCAGCGCCAAGGCCGCGGTTGCTCGTTATGCCGATTCCCTTTCGGTGGAACTACGCAGCACGCCGCTCAAATTGACCGTGAGTCTTCCCGGTTATGTGCGCACGGCAGCCCACGAGCGAGCAGGGCTGGGTCACCTACAAAAGCAAATCCCAAACTGGATGTGGCTCACCGCTGACGAAATGGTTAAGGAAACTGAGCGCGCCTCACTTCAAGGCAAGGCTTCGATTGTGCCAGGGCGGGTATACCGATGGGTCAGGCCATTTCTGGGTAGTCCGCTCGCCAACGCCGCCTGGCAGCAGCTGTCGGGTCGTCGACGCTAATCTTTAAACGTGTAGGTTGGCCCTGAAGAATATCTGAAATTCTGGGCATCGATACCAAACGCAGGCTTACTGTCGTGGTCATAGGCGAGCGTAAAATCGATGCTCAATCGGTCCGTCAGTTGAACGACGAACTTCGCCACAGCGATGCTACGTAAATCTGCAAAGTTTTCGATATCGGGCTGAACGTACGCCGAGAAGTTGAGGCTTGAACCCCGAGCGAGATCCAGCGGCACATTAAACGTCGCGTATAAGTTACCCCGCCAGACATTCTCTTTGTCGGCCAACGTGACCAACTCTTCGCGCTCGCGAAAAACACCAACGCCAAACAAGCGCCGAGGGCCAGTCGCCTCACTCCGATCCCACCGGTAACCGGCGCCGAGTAACTGGCGTGTTGCTAACTTTTGAAATCGGTTGCGCTGGACTTGGGCAAACACCTCAAGCCCCTGCCCGCCGCCCATCTTATGGACGTATCGCAGGTGCGCGAACTGATTGTCTTCCGTCTCAAGGTTGTTTGACTCGGCGCGAGAGTAATCCGCCACAAAAAGCCACGTGCTTTTGTCACCTCGCAGCAAATTGTGGGTTTCGATCGAAACGGCTTGACGGTCGTCGTTGCCGGTTGCCCCCGATACATCGAACGACCAACTGGATAATTTGCTGGATTCCGGCGCTGCAAAGTATTGCTCGTGTACATCTACGATGGCGCGCGAGGGCGCACTCCAGATCAGTGCGATGCCGCATAAAGTCAGCCAAGCAAAGTTAATCCGGCTCATCCGATCCTCCACGTGGTACCCCCCTTTCGTGACCGCAGCTGGCAGGGCCCTCTGCCGTTGCTCGATGGCGGCATAGTTTACGCCTTACTCGTCTGGATGTGTGAGCACTGCAAACGCAAGATCCACTACGTTGAGCGGCGATTGCTTCGTTATCACTACGCGCCTGGCCTCAAGCTTTTAATGGTTGCCAAGAAGGCTGGGGTTTCACGCTAGGTCAATTGCGCGAACAGCAGACAAGCACTCGCTTTTTATCGGCTGATGATTAACGTTTCTTTACATTAAAACCGCTAGAGAGACGCCTGATTACACCGTATGATCGCCTCCTCAACGGACAATGTTTGAAGCAGTCTCGTTGCCTACACCCTTTGCTGTTGTGAGCTACATCTATGAACCCGCCCCAAGCCACTATCGATTTCTCTACCAAGCTCTTCTACGGCTTCGGCGCGGTCGCTAACGGCGCCAAGGCAAACGGGTTTAATTACTTATTGCTGTTTTATTACAGCCAGGTCATTGGCCTTCGAGCTGATCTCGTCTCGCTGGGCATATTGATCGCGCTCATTTTTGACGCCGTGTCCGACCCGCTGATCGGCTACCTGTCGGACAACTTCCGCTCTAGATGGGGGCGACGACATCCATTTATGTATGCCGCCGGCATTCCAGTGGCGGTAGCTTATTACTTCTTATGGGCACCGCCCACGCTGGATGAAGGCGATCTCTTTCTCTACTTCGTGGTCATGAGTATCGTGATTCGAACGCTCATCACGTTCTATGAGATTCCAGCCACGGCGCTCGTTGCGGAACTAACGCCGGATTACGATCAGCGAACCGACCTCATGAGCTTTCGCTATTTCTTCGCCTGGTGGGGCGGGCTGACGATGGCAGTCTTGAACTACCTCGTATTCTTGCCTGAGGAAAAAGGCGGACTTGAGTACGTCGAAGGGTGGCAGAATTACGGGCTCACGGCGTCGATTATTATTTTCCTATCCATTTATATTTCGACCATTGGCACACATCGACACATTCCTTATCTGCGGCAGCCGCCACCCTCGAGTGGTTTTAACCTTAAGAAAACGTCAAAAGAATTGGTCGAGACGCTATCGAATCGCTCGTTCTTTGCGCTGTTCATTTCGGCGCTATTTATGGCGGTTGCCTCCGGTGTTGCGACATCGCTCAGCGTCTATTTCGTTCGCCATTTCTGGGAACTCACCAGTACCCAAATCGGTTATCTCAACCTGCCGTACTTCCTTTCTGCGCTGCTCGCCCTAAAGCTCGCGCCAGCTGTCTCCAAACGGCTCGGAAAGAAAGTGGGCGGTATGACGGTGCTTGGCCTATCCTTCGCGTTCGCCCCCTACCCTTTATTTTGAGGCTCTTCGATCTCTTTCCAGAGAACGGCACCGATACCCTCTTCTGGACCCTCATCGTGTTCAATACCGTGGAAGTGACCTTGATCATTGCGGCCTCGGCGCTCGTGTCTGCCATGATCGCGGACGTGGTCGAAGACAGCGAGATCAAAACGGGCCGTCGCTCCGAGGGCATTTTCTTCGCTGCCAATAGTTTTGCCCAAAAAGCGGTGAACGGACTGGGTGTGGTGGTTGCCGGTCAAATTTTGGCGATCATCCAGTTTCCAACGGGCGCCAAGCCAGGCGAGGTTCCTTCGGACACGGTGGATTCTCTCGCGATTTACTATATCCCGGTCATCTTGGTGTTTTACGTGGTTGCCCTATCCATTCTGAGCCTCTACCGCATTAATCGTGAGGGCCATGAAGCCAATCTGCAGCAGCTAGAGAGCCGGCAGTCGAACTAATTCGATCGCAACCCGATTAGAGAGATCAGGTCACTCACTAGCAAGGCTTAGGTTCATTCGAGATCCGGTATACTGCGTGACCCAACCGCTGGGGGCTCCATGAAGCCAGATAGCAACTACCGTTTTTTATTCGAGACCATCGATGCCAGAGGGCACCTCATCCGGCTCGACCAAGCGCTTATCGATAGCTTAGCCGCGCACGATTACTCCCCGCCATTGAAATGTTTGCTCGGAGAGTTCTTGACCGCCTCGGTGCTCCTCGCGGAAACCATCAAATTTGACGGGCGACTCATTCTGCAAGCACGAAGCCAGGCTGCGCTCTCTTTGATTGCTGCCGAAGCCACGAGTCGCCGGGGCATTCGCGGCGTGCTGCGGGTGAACGAGCCCATCAGCCATGCGAATGGGCCGGAGGCGCAGGAGCAGCTGAACCTTCAGACGCTCCTCGATGGGGGCACCATGGTCGTGACGATCGAGCCCGATCAAGGCGAGCGCTACCAGAGCCTCGTGCCCATTGAATCGTCATCCCTCGCTGGGTGCCTCGAATTTTACTTTGGTCAGTCGGACCAACTCGGCACTTTTCTTTTCCTTCACTGTAACGGCAGAGAAGCCTTCGGTTTTCTGCTCCAGCAGTTGCCGCCGCAACTCGAAAATGATGCAGCTAAACGCGCTAACCAGTGGGAGCATTTGGTCACGCTGGCACAAACGATTACGCCCGAAGAGATCAATGAACTCGGGCCTGCTCACCTTCTGAGACGGCTCTTTGGCGAAGAATCCATCAGCCTCTATGAGGAAGAAGGCGCTACCTTTGCCTGTACCTGCTCAAGCGAGCGCATGGCGAACGCGCTCATCGCGCTGGGTGACGAGGAACTCACCAATATGTTCGAGGAGCAGCCGGTGATCGAAATTGGGTGCGAATTTTGCGGGCGGCTCCGGCAAATGAGTCGACAGGATGTAGCCAATATCGCTCGCAATGGGGAATCTCCCCACTAGGCGGCTTGATCGCTAAACCGTTGAGCAGTCGCACCGCTGAAACTAATGAAACTCTGAACCGTTTAGCCGTTTAGCCGTTTAGCCGTTTAGCCGTTTAGCCGTTTAGCCGTTTAGCCGTTTAGCCGTTTAGCCGTTTAGCCGTTTAGCCGTTTAGCCGTTTAGCCGTTTAGCCGTTTAGCCGTTTAGCCGTCAGCAATTGACGGCCAACCCTTGAAGTGCGTCAACGCTCAAGTAGCGAGTGACTCCTTTTCTCTTTCCGTTCTTAAGAAAACGAAAAAGCAGACCGTCGCGACCGCGGTCATCAGATGCCAAATACCATGAGCCTGAATCAGGCTGTCTGGATCACACCAAGGATGATCAGGCTTACCGGTTTGCCATATTGCCGACGCCGAGAGATAGAAAAACACACCGAGCAGAAACCAAGGCCAATAATTGCGACGGCGAACCGGCGCCTCTTTCGCGACTAGCGCTGGCAACCAAAAGAGCACCACCCACCAATACTTTTCTGGGGCCGCCGCCATCTCAAGCGGCGTGATGCCAAACACAGCGGCCACAATGAACCCGACGCCGCCAGAGAGCCATCTGAAGGTCGGAGACCAAAACCGATAGAGGGATTCTGTAATGACCCAAAGCGCAATCGAGAGTCCGAACAAATCGAGATTCATGCCGAGACCCCAACCGTATAGCCCTCGGAGCAAGGCATAGACCGCAACCACAGCTACGTAGGTCCAGAGAAACTGCGGCATCGACCATCGTCCCATTTGCGAGAGATTCAGCATCCAGGGAATGAGGATGTACATGACCATGCTGAGGTTATCGAGCCAACCGCCCCAAGCCGCGTGCGTGCCGTGCATCATGAGTGAGCCAGGGCCAAGGAACCAAGCCGCCCCTGCATAGACCAGCGAGGAAGAGGTAAACCCTTGCAACCCCGCGCGAGGTAAGCCAGCTCGCTCGTCACGACCGAGCACCCACAGCATCCATAGGCCGCCCAGCATAAATCCGATATTACTCAGCGCGTTGACGGGTTCTCGAAAAGCACCGGGGGCTACCCGCTCACACCATCTCGACGCTTCACCGATCGCAGACTCCCAGGGCGCTGGATTGTGCCACCCCACAAGATGGGCAACTGCAAAGTAGCCTCCGAAGAAAACCAAGGAAGCCCAGACTCCAATTGCCAGCGGTCGGCTAGACGATAGTTCGTTCATCGCGGTTCCTTAATCCTCAAAGCGTCGATGGTGATCAGTCACGTGCCGGCAGATCGCGGCCATCGAATCTTAAGCGCCTGCGTGAACACAGCAGTTATGGAATCAGACCCCGACACCGCGCGCGCTTTCGGGCCAGCTTCCAGCGCATTCTTGGTCCTACGACCTATTACTCATCCAAAAAGTTACGTCTCACCGCATCAAACGTATCTTCGCCAATACCAATCTCACGAAGGTATCCCATGGCTCCGCCCCAGCGCGCCTCCAAACCATCAAGAAAATCACGCATGGCGGTTTCCGGCACGCCGGCGTGGTGCGCCATTTCTTCACGGGTCATGCCCTCTGGCAGGCCAACCTGTTGCTCCAGGAATTCCACTTGGCGGTTCACGTCGACGTTGGTGAGCAAATAGTCCGCTTCGATGATTGCTCGATCGACACCCAGCACGCTCAAAAGGAACGCGGTTGATACTCCGGTACGATCCTTCCCCGCTGTGCAATGCAGCACGACAGGGAGGTCCTCCGCCTCAGCGAAAATATCGAACATCTTGAGCCACGTGTCGCCACCAAACTCAAGGTACCCAAGGTAACGCTTGCCTGATATGCCGGTATCCCCCACTAGCTGAGCCAGCACATCGGTACCGCCATCAGGGATCACGGGTAGGTGGACATAGTTGGCGCCAATGGTCTCAAGCGGCCCGCGCCCTTGATCGCTCACTTCGTCATTTTTTCGAAGATCAATTTGTGTGCGAATACCCAGCTCACGCGCCTTGGCTAGGTCCTCTGGGGTCATTCGGTCTTGCCTTCCCGCTCGGAAATACTGACCCCATTTCACAGTCCGGCCCTCGGCAGCCGGATAGCCGCCGATATCGCGGAAGTTAAAGCATCCCTTGAAGGGGTGGTGGCGGTCTGAATAGTCGTCAATCACGGTCGAGTCTCGGCGTTGTGTGCCGCGTCAGTGTAACAGGCCCGGTGAAATCTAGACGCATTGACTCAGCGGCTCACAGAGATTGGCGGTGGGAACCCGTCTTTGCGCTACTCATCTCGGTGCCACTCTATATCCAGCCACTCGTTATAGCGTCGCTCTCCATAGTGTTGAATCGCTCAACATGGAACCGAAACCAGCGGGCAAACAGCAACATCCATTGCTCAACCTGCCGCTAAAGCGTCGCCTGACGCTTTAAATCCTCTCTTAAGGTGAGTGAGGCAAAGTAATAATGCACCGCGGACCAGAGGTTACCTGCCACTGCGAGAATCAACAGCGAATAGCGAATGGATTCAATGCCAAATTCAGGCCGAAGCAGATCGCTTAACACGCCCGCAAAGACCGGACCGAGCCCAAGACCGATCAGATTCAGAATGAACAGCATGAGTGCAGATGCGGTTGCGCGCATCGCTGGCGGGACGAGCGTCTGCGTCATACCAAAGGTTGGCCCCAAATACATGGGACCAAGAATCGCTCCAGGAATCGCCAGGAACAAGGCAAGCACGGGGTCGCCGGTGGAATAAAAGAGCGCTGCAAACGGCACGGATATCAGCGTGGCTACTCCAGGGATATACATGTACCAGCGCTGATCGGTTTGCCCATATCGATCGCCCAGAAACCCGCCGAAATAAGTGCCGATAATCCCCGTTAGACCAATTAAGAAAAGATAGGTCGAGGTCTCAGCCAGTCCATAGCCATGAATGCGCATGAAGAACGAAGGGAGAAATAGCGCGACGCCGTACCCCACAAAAGCATGCAGCGCGCCAGCAAAGGATAAGTGACGAAACGCTTTAAGCGACCACATGAATCGGATCGTTTCCATCAAAGTAAAGCTCTCGGCAGTGGGCTCGACTTTGACGGTGGCCACTTGCAACCCTCGCTTGGGCTCACGGATGGTAAAGAACACGATGACCGAGAGGAAAATCCCCGGCAAGCCAACAATCAAAAACGCGTTGCGCCAGCCAAAATATTCGCCAATCCAGCCACCGGCGAGGGTTCCGATGGCACCACCAATAGGGATACCCAAGGCATAAGTGGCGAGCGCAGTCGCTCGTTTGGATTCGGGGAAGTAATCAGAAATCATGGAGTGAATGGGCGGCGAGCAGCCTGCTTCGCCAATGCCGACGCCAATCCGAGCGATCAACAGCCCGCCAAAGGACTTGGCCGTACTGGTAAACATGGTCATGGCGCTCCAGATCAGGATCGCACCAGCCACAATATTTTTCCTCGTGCCCACATCAGCCCAACGCGCAATGGGAATGCCTGCAAACGTGTAGAACAGCGCAAACGCGATGCCACCCAAGAGCCCCAATTGAGTATCGCTCAGCTCAATTTCTGCTTTGATGGGTTCGATCAGAATTGAAAATATCTGGCGGTCAATGAAGTTGACGATGTAAACCACCAAGAACAGTCCAAGCGCGTACCTCAAATAAGTCTTGGAATAGACCTGCTCTCCTTCACTCCCTGCGTCCTCTGGGACTTGCGATTGATCAGTCATCCTTGAATATCCCCTTCTTCATCTTGTCACCGGTCCCCGTAGCATCTGGCTTTGCGCGCCGGAGTGCCGCCAATTATTGCCGGCATTGGTTATCGCCACCTGTTGCCGCCTCTTTTCCGATCCCTGCGTCTGGCTCCTCAAAGGCCTCGCTCGCTGCTAAAGAGGAGGACCTCTCTGGCACTCACAGAGGCCAAGGCAACTATTGGTGACCGACGGACCCCTATCGTGCCACCACCTCAAAGAGCCAGGTGTCCCCTGCCGCAAGCATCGCTAGCACTGCTTTATCAGATGGCGTCTCTGCCGCGAGCCCATATTTATCTGAGAACTTCTGCATCACAGCAACGGGAATGGCACCTTCCCGCAACCGATTCAATCGCTGCTTAAAAATCTTGCCTTGATCACGGATCAGCACGTTAGGGTTCGCTTCGATATGAAAGGGCCACTTTTTCCAGAGCTTGCCCACAAACGTGTTCATATAGCCGCTCACCAGAAATAGCCGGTTGTCATGGACTACAAGCCACACCGTTCTCGAGCGCTCGGGCGCCTCGGTCTGAAATTCGAGCGTATCCTGGCCCTCTAGAAACGACCAATCGGCGGGACTTATCGCTTCAGCACCCGACTGAAACGGACCGCCGGCAAGCAATCCTCGCGGGCCATCGAGACGGGTGCTGGCCAGCATCGACAGTGCGCCCAGTACCATAAGGATGACGATCACTTTCAGTACGGTTTTCACATTGGCCTCCCCTGCCAAACTCAACCTGCACTCCCCATGCAGATCTTCAACCGTATCACAGCAAAACTAAAAGCCAGAGCCTTTTGTGCGCTCCTTTACTGCGCTGCTGTGCTCTTTACAGCACTCGCTTCTTGGCAAGGCAAACCCACTAAATACCGCACACACGATGGGTTGAACTTCAGGTACACTCGTATCGATCATTGACTGGAGACCGCCGTGCTCACCAAGCAAAGCCACCTGTCTAAGGACGAGATTCGAGATCAGCTCGGTTGGGATATCAAGCCGGAAGGCGCATGCCAGGGCGAATGGTGTTTACCGATCTCCATAGATGAGGAAGCTGCAGGCTTTGAAGTCAAAGCGCTCGCCAAAGCACTCCATATGCCACTCGTCGAAGAGCCTGAGCTAGGTCTTTCCGCACTCGGCCCGAGCGCAGTCGCGGGTCACGCGCTAACCAGCGCTAAGGCGCCCGAACTCGCGCTGCCTGACCTTGACGGTAACATCACTAGGCTCTCTGACTACCTCGGCCAGAAGGTCATTCTTTACGCCTGGGCACCCTACTGAGGCTGCGCCAATCACCTGTCCGTGTGGCAGGCACTACGAGAGACGATCCGGCCGAAAGGCGCTGAACTCATCACAGTAGGGATGGACACCTTAGGCGCGGCCGGCTGCGCACCAGCCATTCAGGCGGCCAACGCCGCGCACCCCAGCCTCATTGATACGCATCATCAAATGGCGAGCCTCTTTGGCGTCGTCAACATTCCTCAGGCGATATGGATTAATGAGGAAGGCGTGATTGTACGACCAGCAGAGTCAGCGCCACCACCACCTGCACCCGTATCAGAAGAAGCGCCAGCGCCGGAGGGTCTTGATGCCCTGCCCGCTCGGATGCAAGCCATCATGGTCGAAGCTTCTCAGATTCAGAGTGACCCCGCCGCTTACCATCATGCCCTCATGGACTGGGTTGAACAGGGTGAGGCGAGCGAATTTGCGCTGAGCGAGGCGGCAGTCATCGAGCGCTCTAAGCCTCAATCAGATGATCGAGCGCGAGGGCACGCTCACTTCGAGCTGGCCAGCGAAGCCGCAACACTTGGCCGCAAGGATTTAGCGGTCAAGCACTTCCGCGCGGCCCACGCCTTGGTTCCAGATTCCTGGACCTTCCGCAGACAAGCTTGGTCTCTTGAGCCGGTGGATGCAGCGGGTCCTTTTGCACGATTCTGGCAGGGGCCTCACCCGGATCGACCCGAAGCGTGGCCTTATGAGGGGGATTGGCTGTCGGATATTCGCGCCGAAGGGCCAGCGAATTATTACGACCCGTTCAGCGGCAAGTGAGCCCGTCACTGCAAGCAAGCCTTGGGCGAGAATTTGCTAACAGGAACCCGCTGGGATCAATCTAAATCAGGCTTTATGCCCAAGCCGACTGGGATCATTCATCGTGAGCGAGCGCTTGAATGTTTGTCGCAGTGGCCGCTACCACTTCTCGCCAGTCGTCACCTCGGGCATTAGCGCTGGCGCGAGTGGGCGCCGTCTGCCAACCGCGGCGGGCGCATAGTGAGTCTCAAGGTAATCAAGAATAGGCGCCTCAAATTCGCCCAAGGGCCAAAGTCCGTGCTTGTCTTGCATCCACCGAATAAGCGCGCGCCACCCTGCGCGATCGGCGCGGTTTTGTGCGACGAGCGCCAGCGAATGGCAAGCCCCACATTGAGCGTTCACGATCTGCACGCCTTCGCCGTCTATCAACGGAGACTCTGCACTCATCGCCTCGGCGGCGCCAAAGAGGAACGTCACCCCACCGAGGATCATCACGAGCGCGAAGAGCCGGCCTTTCATCATCACTACACCACCTGAATCGCGATGCGGTGGCACGCGTTGTTAAGGTAGCCCTTGGGGTTCCAGCCCGGCACGACCATCGGTTGTGATCGGCCTGATTGATCCGTCGCCTTTGCCCATACCTCGAAGTAACCCGTTTTCTTGAGCGGCAACGCATAATTAAAGCGCTGCCATGCAAAACGGTTCACTGGCTTTTCAAGCGCTGCGCGGGTCCAGGTGGCGCCAAAATCGGCAGAGATATCGACGGAATCCACCGCATCATCGCCCGCCCAAGCAAACCCACCGACACGAAGCGTATCTCCCACTGAGCAAAGCATTCCCGACCGAGGCGTCGTGATGAGCGACTTAACGGGCATCGATTCAATGATGCACATGGCGTCATCAGCCACCTGACTTCCTCTCGCCACAGGCTCGCAAGGCACTCGGTAAGCGTTCCCGGTCATTTTGGGCCCATCGTGAACCTTGTTTCGAACTTGGATGCGCTCAAGCCACTTACCACAGACGGACCCAGGCCAACCGCCCACGACTAGTCGTAGAGGGTAACCGTGTTCAATGGGAATGGGCGCATCATTCATTGCAAAAGCGAGCAGCGTCTCAGGCTCGAGCGCTTTGTGCATCGGGACGCCTCTACTGATCGGCACTTTATTGGGGTCGCCCGAAAGGTGGGTATCGCTGCCGTAGTAACCGATGTACACCGCATCGTCACGGATACCGACCTTTTCCAACACATCACGAAGACGGACGCCCGTCCACTTTGGACAGCCCACCGCACCCGTCGTCCACTGGTTACCCGGTGCAGGCGGATCGAATTCACTGCGACCATTCCCTCCGCACTCGAGCGTGATTTGCAGGCTAATGACTTCGAACGCTGACCGGAGCTGATCTAGCGTGAAGGACATAGGGCTAGTCACCGACTCCCCGTCAATCAACAACTCCCACGAAGCCGAATTGGGATTAACAGGCATCAACCCGTTGTTGCGCACAAATAGTCGATCCGCTTCGGTGACTGCAGTGTCCAGCAGATGGGCAGGCGCTTCCATGTTCAGTGGACGATCGCTCAGCAGCCTCATCTCTTTGTGCTTGGGCGTCGCTACAGGCGGGCCACCGCTTGCCCGCGAACCGCTTGCAGGCACCAGCGCGCTAGGCACCGCCATCATCGCAGCGCTTGCCAAACCGCGATTCAAAAGTGCTCTGCGGCTGATGTTGGATGAATGATCGACCTTATCTGTCATTGAATAACCTGTTCCTCAGTCATGCTGTTTCAATTGCGGTAGGGGGCTAGGAGCCTGTTATTGTCCGTACTGGCTGGACCCCTTGCTTCAACCTGCTTATCACCATCTCGTGGTTCACAACTATGCCTCAAACAAGTGACCGTGTCTGGACTCGAGGCGTGACCAGGGGATCGTACCTAGGGCGCAGTTGGACGGCGAGATCATCGCGATCCATACTCGTCATCAATCACAAATGTACACTGATCGATGTTAGTCGGGTGATCGGGTGATGATTCACATTCGATGTCCGAGTGTCTATCGATCCCAGGCTGACTCCATCATCGGACCTGTCAAAAGCAAACAAAACACAAAAGGAGCGAACGTGAGTATTGAAGTCATTGGAGCAGGCTTTGGCAGAACGGGCACCCTATCGCTCAAGTACGCCTTGGAGCACCTTGGTTACAACAAGTGTTACCACATGCTCGAAGTTCGAAACCATCCCGACCACACGGACCTCTGGCGCGCGGCACACCTCGGGCAAACGGTCGATTGGCACGCGCTGTATGAAGGGTATCGGGCAACCGTCGACTGGCCGAGTTGCAACCTTTGGGCAGAGTTGGCTGACACTTTCCCCGACGCCAAAATCATCCTTACACTGCGCGATGCAGATGCCTGGTACGACAGCATCATGAACACCATCTATCTCTCAAGTAGCATGCGGGCGAAATCGGATGACGCTACCGAACGCGCATCTGGCGAGTGGGCCATGGAAATCATCTGGGACCGTGTATTTGGCGGGAAGATGGATGACCGCGCCCACGTCACGAATGTATTTAACGAGCACAACAACGAAGTCATCAGGCAAGTACCTAAAGACAGACTGCTGGTCTTCGAGGCCAAATCGGGTTGGGATCCGCTTTGCGAATTCCTGGGCCAACCGGTTCCCGAGGTCGACTACCCGCGGGTCAATTCCACCGAGGACTTTAGAAAATTCTTCCCCGCAAAGAAGCCGTCCTGATTAGTCTTTTGATCAGGTTGCCGCTTGCTCGGCGGCATCCCCAGCACCTGGGTCATGATAAACATCAAGATCTAGCGCTTGCTCGTGGTAGGCGACGATCAGCGACACGGTTGCGTCACCCGTCACATTAACCGCGGTGCGGACCATATCGAGCAGCCGATCTACCCCTAAAATCAGCGCGACGCCTTCAAGCGGGAGTCCTGCCTGCGTCAGCACCAAGGACAGCATGATTAACCCAGCGCTCGGGACCGTCGCTGAACCAATGGAAGCAAGCGACGCCGTCAAGATCACCATCAGCAGCTGACCGGCCGACAGGTCGATCGCATAAACCTGCGCAATAAACACCGTTGCCACACCCTGCATGATCGCGGTGCCATCCATATTGACTGTGGCGCCAAGGGGCAATGAAAACCCTGACACGCTCTTATTCACGCCCAGCCTTTTTTCAACGGTCTGCATCGTGACTGGCAGCGTCACGCTCGACGAAGACGTCGAAAACGCAAAGGCCCAGACTCTTCGCATTTTTTGGCGAAGGATGCTTGGCGCAAGCGGCGTTAAGGAGCGAAGCAGCACCCCGTAGACCACGAGCGCCTGGAAGATTAACGCGCCGAGCAGCGTAAAGAAGTAAGCCGCCAAATCAAAGATGACCGCAAACCCCATGGTTGCAAAGAGTTTGGCGAGCAGCGCGAAGACGCCCCACGGAGCGAGCTCGATCAAAAACGTGACCATGCGCATCACCACCACTTCCATGTCCTGGAACCACTTGATGATTCTCGACCCTGCCTCGCCGGCTCGGGTAAGCGCTAACCCCAGCAAAAGCGCAAAGACGATCACCTGAAGGACGTTGGCTTCTGCCATGGCGGCAAACGGGTTCGATGGAAAGAGCCCGACGATGGTGTCTGTAATTGGCGGAGCGGGTTTGGGATCAAAGTCAACGCTCGCCTCTGCATTGACCCCTCGACCGGGCCCCACGACCAGCGCCGTCACGAGTCCAAGCGCCACAGCACACGCCGTAGTGAAAAGATAAAGACCGATGGTTTTTGCGGCGATCGGGCCCATGCGACTACTTTGCCCGAGCGCGCTTACTCCGCAGACCAAGGTCACCAAGACCAAAGGGACCACCATAAACTTGAGGAGGGTGATAAATATCCGGCCAACCACATCGAAGAGCCCGAATACCAAGCCATTCATCACTACTTGGTAGGCGGTCCCCTCCGGCTCGAGCCTTGGCACCAGCACCTCGAGTAGAGAACCAACCACGATGCCGAGCGCCATGGCGATTAGGATGCGTTTTGTCAGTGACATGGATCGCTGTTACTCCGTTGAATGCCGAGTGTGGTAGCCGCTAAAAGGCTCCTCTAAACACCACCATAGCATCAAGGTCTCTAGTCCTTCGATGCCTGATCAACGCAAACCCAATCGGGGTTCCGAGAAATTAGCAACTAACGCCCTTTTCAGTTACCCCAAACCCTTTGAATGTCGTCGCACTAGCGGTCAATCGGCAGCGACGGGTGGATGCAGCACGTCAGCGCGTTGACCGATGGAACCGTTGGTGCTTTAGTCAGTGCTACTTGGGAAAAAACGCTAAGGATAAGACATGACGACAATGACTGGCGCCGATCTTGTGGCAAAGGCCCTAGCTGATCTGGGCGTACGCCATGTGTTTGCCATTGTGAGCATTCATAACATGCCGTTGCTCGATGCCATTAACCGGCTCGGGAAAACCGCCATTGTTGATGTCCGCCATGAGGGTGCCGGCACCCATGCCGCCGACGGATATGCGCGAGCCACTGGAGAACTCGGTGTCATGATTGCCTCGACAGGCCCCGGCACCTCCAACACGGTGACCGGCCTTTACGAAGCCCAGTACGGATCATCGCGCGTGCTGGTCATTACTGGGCAAGCCGAAACCGCATTCTATGGCCGCGGTGTGGGATACGTTCACGAGGCAGAAAAGCAAATTCCCATGCTCGAAAGTGTGTGTCGCCGTGTCGAAAGCCCAAGACACCCCTCACAACTCGGACCCTGTCTGCAATTGCTTGTTAACGACCTGTTCACCGGTAGGCCTGCGCCCGGCGCGCTCGAGATTCCAATCGACCTGCAGTATGCGGAAACTCCGGAGCAGACGTTTTCTATTCCTTCGGCTGAACTGGATGCGCCGGATCAGAAGCAGATCAGCTCGGCTGCAGAGCGGCTGAAGCGCGCCAGCAAGCGCGTCATTATTGCCGGCGGTGGCGTCATTTGCGCCGACGCGAGCGAGTCACTGCAACAGCTCGCAAGGCTCCTTGATTGCCCGGTATTGACCACCGTGGACGGCCGAGGGGTCATTCCCGAGACAGATCCGCTCTGCGTCGGTAACTACTACAACAGCGCCGCCATGTATCAGGCCATTCAAGATGCGGATGTCACCTTGGCCATCGGTACTCGGTTTGCGGTGGGCGTGGATGGCCAATTTCAGGCGCAAACCCCACCCGGCGATTTGATCCAAATCGATATCGAAGGGCGAATGGTCGGCCGTACCCACGATGCCCAATATCCCATCATTGCTGATGCGCAGGTTGCGCTCGATGCCTTGATCGAGCAGTTGAGCGATGCCGAAGGGAACGATGGGCAGTTCAATCAAGCCGTGTGGGAAGCCAGGGACGGACTGCGCGGCGCCATGCGAAAACGTCTCGGCAAAGACTTCCCGGTCATCATGGACTCTATTCGCGAACATTTACCGGAGCACGGTAATTTCGTCCGAGACCAAACCATTTCCGCTTACAACTGGGGCAACCAGCAATTCCCAATCTTGCAGCCACGAACCTCCATGAATCCCTCATCCGGCGCCATCGGACCCGGGTTCCCCATGGCTTTGGGCGCGGCTGTCGGCACAGACAAGCCCACGGTCGTCGTCCATGGCGATGGGGGGTTTATGTTTCATGCCACAGAACTCGCAACCCTCGCCCAGTACCATCTGCCGGTGATCGTGATCCTTTGTAACGATTCCGGCTATGGCGTCTTACGCTGGCTCCAGGACACTCGGTTTGGCAGGATCAACGAAACCGACTTGGGAAAGGTTGCTTTTGCAGATATGGCGAAAAGCATGGGGGTTCCCGGCACGCGGGTCAAAGATACTAACGCCTTCGATGAAGCGTTGGCCGCCGCCATCAAAGCGGGCGGACCTCATCTTATCGAAATCGATATGGAACACTTTGAAGCCATGGAAATCTCCATCATGCCGAAGAAAAATCGTGACATGGCGATCTCCGAGCGCCAGGCGTAACCATTGTGGAGGCCCGCTGGGTTCAACTGGATGATGAAACCGCCGCCTTTAACGCGGGTCACGGGCATATGGGGGTATTTGAGCTGGCTGACAAGAACAAGCACCCCTTGTTCATCGGCTACGCCGGTGGCCGCAGCGTTGGAGGGCTGTCTCGTGAAATTCGAAAGGCCTATCAACGCGTACCCGAGGCTGCATTGGTGCGATGGGAAATCACCACCAGCTACCTTAGCCGCTACCAAGAACGCTTGATGCGTCACGTCGCCCAACACGGCAAACCTCCTATCCACAACCCGGACGCCCCCAAAGGACAATTGAGCCCCTAGCGATGGATCTCGAACTCACTCCCGAACAAACACTCCTAGTCGACACGGTGAGACGTTTCGTTGAAACCGAGATTTTGCCGCTCGAACTGAACCTTGACCCCGACGCAGACGAGATTCCCGCTGAGGACTTCGAGCGCCTCACAGAAAAAACTAAGGCCATGGGTCTATTTGGCATGGACATTCCGCCTGAATTTGGCGGCCCGGACATTGACCTTGTCACAAGAACGCTGCTCGCCATCGAGATGGCGCAACATCGCGCCGGGTTGTACGTTCCCTGCTACGGCGTGTTTGGCGGTGCGGGCTTAGCACAATTATTCGAGGCCACCGAGGATCAAAAGAGCGCGTTACCTCTACCCCACGCTCGCAGGGGAGAAAAAAGGATTCTTCGGTCTATCGGAACCTTCCGGAGGATCGGACCCAGCCAGAGCCATTCAGACCACTGCCATTCAAGATGGCGACGACTGGATCATCAATGGCGGCAAACTCTGGATCAGCGGCGCTGATCGCGCCGACTATGGACTCGTATTCGCGCGCACAGCGCCAGACCGAGGGCGCGGCGGCGTCACCTGCTTTATCGTTGATACCGACACCCCTGGATTCCACGTTCGACGCATCGTCCACACCCTTCGGTCAGCCAGATATGCCACCGAGCTCCAATTCGAGGACATGCGCATTCCGAGCGCGAACATTCTGGGAGAGCTCAACAAAGGATTTGCCATCGCCAGTGACCGACTCACCCGGCAGCGCATTCCCTACGCGGCCGGCTGTATCGGTGTGGCCATCAAAGCCCATGCGATGGCGCTTGAGTATGTTCCGCAACGAGAAACATTCGGCGCGCCGCTATCATCGAGACAAGCCATCCAGTGGATGCTCGTGGACAATGAGATTGATATCCGGCAAGCCACCTGGATCACGCTTGAAGCCGCCGCTAAAGCGGACCGCGGAGAGCCGTTTAGGAAAGAGGCCGCCATGGCCAAGTTAGTGGCCACCGAGGCCGGGGGGCGCGTCGTTGACCGCTGTATGCAAATGTTTGGCGGCTTTGGGGTGGCCAAAGACTTCCCATTCGAGCGCTGGTTTCGAGAGATGCGTATTCGCCGCATTGGCGAGGGGCCGAGCGAAGTCCAGCGACACATTATTGCGCGGGAGATTCTGGGCGCTTCGCTTCGCTAGTCCGCATCGTCTTGGTACGATGCCTAGTCGGCCCGAGGCAAGTCGATAGCCATTCACTTACACTTTCGATCAAGCAATAAGGAACACCCATGAGCTTAAGTCTTAGTCAGATTGTCTTACCCGCGTATCAGCAAACACTGCCAGCGGTCATCAATATCCTGGAGAAGGGGAGCGCTCACTTTGCGGAGACCGGCCGAAACGCCGATGACATCGTTGGTCTGAGCATCATTGACGACATGCTACCTATGCACTTCCAGATTGTTTCAGTTGTTCATCATTCAAAAGTAGCGCTCGCTAGCGCGTTGTCCGGAGAGGCCGGCATTCCAGACGGCTCCTTGCAGATGGACTTTGCTGGGTTATGTCAGTATCTGAAGGATGCACTCGATGCCGTCAATGAGGCGGATGGGGCAGCCCTCGATGCGCGGGCCGACGAGTCAGTGGTCTTTAAAATGGGCCAGAACCAAATGCCGTTTACGACCACGAATTACTTACTCAGCTTTTCATTGCCCAACTTTTACTTTCATGCGAGCACGGCTTATGACCTTTTGAGGGCAGAAGGCGTGAAACTCGGTAAGCGGGACTTCCTGGGCGCGCTACGTCTCGCGCTCTAAGTGATGCTCCTGTGAGGTGCCTATTCACAGCGCTGAAAGGCGCCGGCTAGCATTGATAAAAAAGCGCCAAACGGCGCTTTTTTTCTAGGCGTTAGGTCGGCCCTAAGCGCTAGATCTAGCGCAGGCGCGAGGGTAGTTGTAACCCGTATGCAAGGTTCCCTCTTTATTCCTGCAAGCTATCCAGCGGTTGTCCGCGGGATACGTTGATGCTAACCAAGGACTTACTGCCCGCACTTGCCCTCACACAGTGAACCCGTGACTCAGCGTCTTTTTGCGGATCCCTCAATACCTGGGTTTTATCCCTCTGGAAAGACCCACTTGGGCGACACACAGAGGCAGCGAAACTAGGCTAACAGACCTGGTCGACCAAACTCAGTGATCGAACGAGGGTTAGTGACCCGTTGGCACCTGATTAAAGGGTAAGCCCTTATCCGCGCGCATGTCTTCTGGCAACCCAAGCACCCGCTCAGAAATAATATTGCGCAGAATCTGATCCGTTCCGCCCTCGATACGAACCGCGGGCGAGCGCATTAACATGGCCTGCATTCTCGCCTGACTCCTCGCGATCTCTGGGTCATCAATGAGTCCCGCCAGCCCTTGAATGTCCAGCGCATACTTTGCAATGTCCTGCATCATGCCGCCGGCGACGAGTTTGCCGATACTATTTTCAGGACCCGGGATCTCTCCTTTGGACAACTGAGAGATGGCGCGCGAGCCCGTGTTCTTAAGGCCTGCACTCTTTGCATACCAATCTGCAAGCTTGGACCGCACCGCTCGGTCGTTAATCGCCGTGCCGCTTGAAAGCCGGACCTCATCAACGAGTGCTTTAATTTCTGGGAATCCGGTTGCGATGCCGCCGCCAATGGCAAGCCGCTCGTTCATCAATGTGGTTAACGCAACCCGCCAGCCGTCGCCGACTTCTCCCAGACGCTGATGATCGGGGATACGCACGGAATCAAAATACACTTCGTTGAAGCCACTATCTCCGTTGGCCTGCTTGATCGGTCGAATATCGACCCCCTCGGACCGCATATCGAGGAAGAACATCGTAAGGCCACGGTGCTTCGCGACATCCGGGTCTGTTCGCGTGATGAGAATACCGTAGTCACTGTAATGAGCGCCTGACGTCCAAATCTTCTGGCCGTTCACAACCCACTCATCACCGTCTTTTTCAGCCTTGGTTCTAAGGCCCGCTAAATCGCTTCCGCCATGAGGTTCAGAAAACAGCTGACACCAAATTTCCTCACCACTTGCGAGTTTGGGGAGATAGCGGCGCTTGTGCTCTTCGCTTGCGTAAGCCATGAGCGTTGGCGCGCACATTCCTTGACCAATGATGAACGTGCCACTCAGTTTTCCGTAGTGGCCTTCCTCCTGATTCCAAATAACACTTTCAATGGGGCTGGCCCCGCGACCGCCGTACTCCTCTGGCCATTGAATGCAGGCCCAACCAGCCTCGGCCTTTTTCTTCTGCCACTTTTTGGCTTCTTCTATAGCGTCAAAGTCCCCAGTTTTAGTGGAGCCAAATCCACTCACCGACAAATGCTCGTCCAAGTAGGTCGGCGCGTGATCACCGATCCATGCCCTTACTTCGTCTCGGAAAGCCGCTTCCTGCGCTGAATCACTAAAATCCATTGTTATCTCCTATGCTGCGCTAGGAAGCGCATCAATCAATTTGTCTTCCCAGACGGTGAGACCGCCCAAGGCGAGGGTCAGATAATTCGATCGTCGATAGTAGAGGTGACAATCAAATTCCCAGGTAAAGCCCATGCCCCCATGCACCTGAATGTTGTCCCGTGCGCACAGCTGAAACGCCTGCGTCGCTGAGACTCGAGCAGTCGCTGCCGCCAGGGGCAGATCTGCCGACTGATTTTCTAGTGCCCAGGCTGCGTAGTACGCATTGGACTCAGCGAGCTTTAACGCGACGTACATGTCCGCCATCATGTGCTTCAACGCTTGGAACGAGCCAATCGGACGACCAAACGCGTAGCGCTCCTTGGCGTAATTGACCGCCATATCTAACGCCTTGGAAGCGCCGCCAATTTGCTCGAACGCCATGAGCACTGCAGCGCGGTCATACACTGACTGCAGCTGACGCCAACCTTCGCCACTCACTCCAAGCAGCTCGGCTCCCGTGCCATCAAACTGTAGCGTGGCGGCTGCGATCGTCGGGTCTACCACCGATACTGGCGTGCGCTCGACCTCTGCTAAATCAACGATCGCCATATCAGGGCCGTCGCTGCCTCGCGCTAGGACCACGGCAATGTCAGCATACTGACCGTGTGGAACGAGCAACTTAGTTCCGGTGACCTTCTCGCCCTTGTAATCGGTAGCGAGGCGTTCTGCATTAGGCTCATCCAGTGATTCCACCACCGCCAATGTTCCAACCAGCTCTCCAGAGGCGAGCTTGCTCAAGTAAGTCATCTTCTGAGCATCGGTACCGAACTGACTGATAGCCTCTGCTGCCAGGTAAATCGAGCTCGAAAATGGGACTGGCGATAACTGCTCACCTAGCGACTGCGCCGCTAGACAAAGGGGCAGATAGCCGAGCCCTACACCACCATAGGCTTCATCAATCGCGGTCCCCTGGATACCCATTTCGGCAAGACCCCGCCACACCTCCTCGGCGTAGCGGTCACGGCCTTCGAGCACGTCGCGAAACCGGCTGAGGGGTGACCGATCGGTTAAGAAGCGTTGAATTTGTTCCTGGATCACCCGATGGTCATCGGAAAAATCGAAGTTCATAAGTCGTCCATGTCTTAATGATTACGTCGACGCTACAGAAGCTATGCCGATGGGTCAACGGGCGAAGGGCCCCTAGAGCTGCGGGCGATTGGGGTCACGAATCTCATAGACCTCAATCACATTGCCAAAGGGGTCGCGGCCGTAAACCGCACTGATATCACCAAAGTTCTGAGCCGGCCCAACAAAGACCATACCCAGCGCTGTGAGTCTCGCGACTTCCGCATCAATGCCCTCTACTTGGAAGGCAATGTGCGGGTAGCCCAAGTCTTGCGGGTTGGCAACGCGATCGCTTGGGCGAGGAGAACTGTATTGCCACATTTCAATGTAGCAATTTGGTGTCTTCAGCATCGCCATCTCGGCAACCACATTCGGTTGACCAATGGCGGCACTGGCTAATGGATGGTTTTCAATCGTGGACCGCTCGACGACGGTGAGCCCAAACGCCTCGCAATAAAAATCGACGCCCGCCTGAAGCTCAGGAACCCCGATGGCAACGTGATGCAGGCCTTTAATCATGATGCATTCTCAATCGGAGCCAATGAACGGAACCCGAGCCTATTCCGCTTCGAGCCTAAACCGGCGACCAATCAATTCCGCGCTTCCTTGAGGGCGGAGTTTGAATCAATCGCGCGTCGAGCACTCGTCTCTACTCCAGTCCAAGCCTCCCGACTAGTCCCTTCTGCGGGGGCATTCATTTGGGCAGAAGGCGATGCCTCGAGCCAAATGCTATCTTTCAATCCATCGAAAAAAGAGGGGAACCGTTCACCGCTTGTTGGTCAACGGTGAACGATCCGCCCTTCAGCTTATTAAAAAGGCGCTACTAGCGGTCGTCAAGCCCTTTATCGGCTCGATACTTGTTCATTCGCTCGGCGTCAGAGCTGAGGCGCTCACCCAGTTCACTTTCCTCGACTGTTCCAGCCATGTGAGCTCCAGCGAGTGCGCTGTTGTACATGATTTTCTTGACCGGTGTGACCGACAATACGGTGCGAAGGGGTGAGTCAAGAAAGTCTTTCCAGTACGCCACGCCATCGGGATTGCCGGGGTTTAATTTGTTCGCGAGCAACTCATAAAACCAAAATTTCGTTTCATCATCATTATGAAACTCACCGGTTCCCTTGAACGTAATGGCGCCCTTGGGAAGGGCTTCCGATGCGCCAGGGCCATAACCCATACTGCTCACATTCACAGACACCTTGGGGTTTCGCTTGATCGCAGCCGTTCTGTGACGGTGCTCTGCGAAGGTCAGCCAGATTTTATCGTTTTCCCAAACGAATGCGTGCGTCACGCCAACGGGCCAAGAATCTTTTGTTGCCCACATCAAAACGCACTCCATGGAATGCGTCATCATTTCGTTCACCTGCTCATCGTTAAAAGGATAAATCGAAACGATTTCGTGATCTGTTGTTTTAGCCATAACCGTCAGTCCTGCTTGTTTCTTGAGACTCCGTTATACCTCAGTTACCAGAGGATGACAAAGCCAACGAAGATATTGAATTTCTTGCCAGAAACTTACTTTTTTACGCAAATAAAATCGACCTCAAATCCCGCAAAAACATGATTCGTTAGGGAGTCACGATAAATTCCAAAGTTGTCTGCTGATCTGAGCAGGCAAAAAAAAGCCTCCACTTGGGAGGCTTTTTATTTCCACTTCCAGCTCAAGTTAGAGCGTGTATCTCAACGATACGCGATAACTGCGAGGCGACTGATAAGAGGTCGTCAAGCCAGAGTATGGGTTCACACCACCAGATGACTCTGATTCGTTAACTTCGGTCGGCTTCTGCAAGTTGAACAGGTTGAAGATATCAAGCGATAGATCGAGTTCACTGTCGCCCATTTCGAAAGTGTATTGCGCAGCAACATCGAAACGGAAGATATCAGACGTGTAACCTAACGAACCCCTTGGGCTTTCTTCACCATCGCAGAAAAATGACTCATCTCCATATTGGGCGGCGAAAGAGTCCGTCGGATGAATGCCGAAGCAATTCTTAGGTCGGCCACTTGTCCAACTAGAATTGAAGCCCACTCTCAGGGACCCATTTGCAATATCAGCAAAACGGTAGTTGCCGAATACCTTCAAGGTGTGTCGCCTGTGGTTTGGTAAGTAACCATAGCCAAAGTCAGTTAAACCAGGCTGGTCGAAGTTGGTGGTCAACCCAGCATCATCTTGACCATTGTCCGAACGCACATAACCCTCATTGTTGCCTTTGGAAGATGCAAGGGTATAGGACGCCATTACATACCAATTTTCAGCCATCTTCTCTGCTGTCAACTCGAATGCTCTGTACTTCCTCTTCGCTCGTGGGTAATCCAGGATCTCGGAGGTGAGATCGATGAATTCGTCCTGCTCTGGGATATAGATCCGCATATCGTTACCAGGATTCGTCAGCACATACTGATGGAATCCAGTGAAGACCTCCTCAACTGTGTCCCCGCCAGCTGCGGCTTCATCCCATGTGCCTGTACTGTTGTAGTATCGGATGACGCCCGCATCAATTGCGACGTCTTCGATCGACACAATGAGATCACGCGTCATTGCCTTGGCACCGAGTGTCCAGCCGTTATCCAGTGCTACTTCGTAACCTAGTACCAGCTCCTCTTGATACATTGGCTCGATGTTTGCGTCGGTTAGACCGCGCGTGTCAGGAACATCGCCGTCTGCAAACACCTGAGTGTAGTCGAACGGATTTGCAGCATCGAATATCGGAGTATCAAACTCATCCCGACTCACACCGTCCCACGGGAACCAAGTGTGTATGTACGTCTCGCCTCCAGCCAAACGAACATTCGTGTTTGCAGCGATCGGAAGATAGTAGCGGCCCCAAGACGCAAACAGCTTAGACGTGCCTTCGCCCGTTGGGTCGAACACAGCTGAAAACCGAGGTGCGATCTGATCTTCGATTTCAACAAATGGCAGCCCATTTGAGTTGTTGTTCACGAACGATTCATTTCTAACGCCCAACTCCAGAGTCAAACGATCGTTAACGTACCAGGTATCTTGGATGTAATACGCTTCCGATTCGGTGCTGAAAGACCCTCCTACTGAATAATTCCTTTGACGAACGTTTGAGACAGGGTTGTCTACAGTAGAGAAGCCATTGTCTGGGTAAGCTAACGCTGCATAGAGACCTGTTGGATCCAGCAAGTAATAAAACCCTCCCGCAAATTGAGTTGCAGCTACGGCAGTATTTTCTTCGTTATCAATCCCGACCTCTAAAACGTGGTCCCCAAAATCGAAAGACAGGTTCGCTCGAAGCATCTCTCTATTGTCATTACCCACGTCGACTAAGCTTGGGAATGGATTGAAGCCTTGACTAACGTCGAACCCGCCATCAGGGGTCCAAGCCACCAATACTGGCAAGTTGTCTGTTGCACCCTGAGTGGTCCGATTGGCTTCGTTCTCACCGTAGCTCACAGAAAGCTCTACCCGGTCTCCAAACCGACCCGTGTAGGTCGCGATCCAGTTGTCACCTCCACGGCGGTAGGTAGTTTGGCCGAAGCCATCCCCTAGCGCGTCTCGAACTGAACCATCATCATCTTCCTCATAAGTATAGAGGTAGGGGAATTCCTTCAAGTTCCTCTCGTCTGTGAATGCCGTGTATTCAATGTGATGATCATCAGTAATGTATGCATCAATTTTGCGCCCAAAACGTCGTGGAATTATCTCCGAAATAAGCAAGACCTCCCAACTTTCCATAGGCTTCAAATTCACTTCCCACGTTGGAACCAAGCACGTAGAAAAAGACCCTGTCCTTCCAAAGTGCGCCGGACGCCCAAACGTCATAGGTTTGCCCTTTAGATACGTCTTTCTTGTTGTATGACCCGTAAGTGTCTTTTCCGGTTCCCATCAATCCGGACATATAGGCGTTAGCGCCGAACTTGAAATCGTTGCTACCACTTTTGGTAATCGAGTTAATCACCCCACCTGTGGAACGCCCGTACTTAGCACTGTAGCCGCCGGTCTTTACCTGGATAGACTCATAGAACTCGAAAGGAACAACCGAAAATCCAAGACCATTACGGAAATTCGTTGTATTTAACCCGTTGATGTAAGAGGTGTTCTCAGCAACAGATGATCCAGCGAATGAAGTATTGCTTCCAAACGCGTTGTCACCCCGAATGACGCCTGGGGCCAGCAGCGTTACAGAGTTCAATGAACGTGCGACTGGCAGCTCGGTTAATTCCTCGGTTGAGATGACCATGCCAGATTCTGCGATTGCAGTGTCAACCGCCGCAACCCGAGTTCCTTGGACCACTACCTCTTCCATGCTGTTTCCGAGCGTAACGATGGTCGCTGACCCTAAACCCACGCTAATCGTTTGTTCATCGACCAGTTGCCCGCCCGAACGGAGGCGAATTTCGTAATCACCTGGTGGAAGGCTTCTTACGCTAAAGTTACCGCCACTTACACTAGCGCCGTAGCTGATGCCTCTGTCAACACTTTGCATCTCTACAGAGTCACCGCTCCCTATCACCTTTCCCCGAACTTGACCGGTGGTATCGTCAGCGAAGACGTACCCCGATGACAGGGTCAGCGATAGCAGCGCTCACCAATACTTTTCCAAAGTTTTTCATTTGTTCCTCCCTTTTCGGGCAAACAGTTCTTCTCGCCGGACGCCCCGAGTCTTTCACTCTAGCGAATCCGACTTCCCCATTTTTTCGCGCCCAATTTCGACGCGGTCGATAATAATACCTGAAATTCTTCAGTTAGGTGAACCTTTATTTGGACCTACAAAAGTCCCTAAGGCGCTGGTCTAGGCGCTAAAAGCCCATCGTCACAAGATGGCGTCAATGGGTTCCTCAAATATGTTTGGCCAAGAATTCACCTATCTCACGGAAGACCTTCTGTCTATTCGCTTGATGATCCAAATAATGTGTGCCGTTTTTTATAACAAGCAGTTCAACATCAACTTTCGCTTTCTTTAACGGACCATATATGTCTTTCGATTGATCCAATTTAACGCGAGTATCGCGAGTACCATGCACCAACAGAATTGGGCCACTTGCTAAGTCAACGTTGTGAGCAAGCGATTGCTGTCTCATATACTCGAGGTCAATGCCGGTATCACCATGCCTCACCGCATTTACCTCTTTCGATATTTGTGAGCCCGCATAGTATTCAGACTTCAGCAATGACTCTATATCTGAGACACCAGCAATACTGACATAGCAATTAAACCGCTCGGGTGTTTTAAAGCTCGCAGTCAGCGCGACATATCCGCCATAACTTGCCCCAACGACGCAACTACGCTCTCCATCTACCCGGCCTTGATCAATCAACCATTGTTGCGCATCGATTACGTCGTCTTGCATGCGCTTGCCCCACTGCATGAAGCCCGCTTTTTCGTAGGCTCTCCCAAACCCGCTCGATCCCCTAAAATTAACCTGCAGAACCGCATACCCCATGCCTGCGAAATATTGAACAAACGGATCGAACCCCATTACATCTCTAGCATTGGGTCCTCCGTGCGGAAAGACGATCAGAGGCAACTTCGTTTCTGGCTTTTCGTTAGATTCAGGGAAGGTAACGTAAACATTGATGTCCTCTCCGTCTCTGGCTTTGATCCAATGCGATTGGGTAGGCGCTATCGGAACTTGCTTCGCGCCAGGGTAGGTACTGGCTATCAAGGCTCCTTTATTGTTCGTATAGTCCAAAGCGTAAAACTCCGGCACGACACCTTTTGCGGTCACCGCAACGACAACCTTCGATAAGTCCTTCGTGCCATCAACGAACCTTAAATCTGATTTACCTAATGCTTTTTCTGCCTTCTCAAGCGCCGACGAAAACCCTATGGATTTCATTTCGTATTGCGGTGTTTCACGAACAACCGCCAACGACTGAAGCTTCCCATTCCAATAGAGCGCATTACCGACATCGTATCTAGGGTCTTCGAAGACGATACCAACTAACTCATTGGCCGCTAGGTCAAACTCTGCTAATACCGTTTTGTCCGTTTCTAGATTAGTCAAGACGTATAGTGTTTCTGGATTGTCGCTGGGACCTATAATCCCAAAGCCCCCTTGGCCGTCCTCCAAGGAAAACTCATAAATTTTCTCAAACGCGGCATCCTCAGAAGCTCGGTAAAAAAGAGATGCGGTTAAATCGTCAACCGTGGATCCGTAAAGCAACTCACCGGCCTCATTGGGCGAGGCAGATTCAATTTCGTCCGACGGACTGAATTTTTTTATGAAATCGCTGGTATAGACATCGACTTTAAATATGCTGGCGCCACGCTCACGATAATCATAGGCGCTTACCAAGATATGATCTGAATCCTCTGGCAGATTGTGAACCAACCCCATCATCCTCCCCGATCGAGTACTCTTCACATACAGGGCATCGTTCTCAAGCTCCACATAACCTGTTCCGTCGACATTCACCGAACCCATGGCTGGTTCTCGGTAAACACGTCCTCTCTGGATCGTTGGCGAACTGCTGGAGAAAACCAGCCTATCGTTATTGGCCCAGGCTACCCAGTCGATGCGGTCATAGCTATTTTTCAACATAGCAACTGGCTCAAACCGCTGCGTGCCAAAGGGTGCAACAACAATAGCCGCCCGTTTGTCCACCACACCAATCGCTGCGATCCATTCTCCACCCGGTGACACCGATAACGATCGAAGGAGAGGCAGGGCTCCAAACGTATCCGCCAGCTCTCTCACCTCACTTTTCGAAGGCGATCCGAGCGCGACCGCACTCCCATAACTAGAGATGATTAGAACAGCTGCGAGAGTCGAGGCCGTCGCAATCTGAATAACAGCAGCTTGAATACTTATCATCCAAGCCGAACGCCTCGTTAGCGAATCCTTACCGCCAACGTTTATATGTGACTTCATCGCCGATTACCCTCAATGTATTTATAGATTCTCTGTCTGATTGTTTTGAAATAGGAGACAAGGTCTATGGTTGATCCCTCCTGCTTGATGGACTTTCCAGCAGTTTCCATCATCGCTTCAAAACGGGCCTCTCCTCTCACACCGTCAGTTCAACCACTCAATAAGATGTTTGAACATGTCTGGATAGCAGAGACTCTGCTTTCTTTGTCTCTTTTGGCATGCCGCGACTCCCCACTCAACTGCCTCATCTAAAGCGCAATACTAGAGAACTTAATCATTTCATCCAACAAGTACCCAAGATCGGATCACTTTTCGCCACCTTGTTACTCTGAGGGCCAAGCGTGACAGGACGCTCCGATCCTCCACCAACCTGCATCACTTTCGTCTTGCGAAGGTATGAAGCTGGTAGGCTTCGCATGGTAGCCGCTCTCTTGTAACCCATTTCGCCTATTGTAGATGGGCCCTCTTCAAGTCACCTGAAGCAAAATTACTCCACCGTTCATTAACTCCTGTGACGCAACACGAATCCGGATCGGACACCGGTTAGCTCGTCGTTCTCTAAGATTATCTTGCCGTTACAAATCGTAGCGCGATACCCAACAGCTTTTTGGATAAAACGCGGCGCACTATTGGGAAGGTCGTTCACGATTTTGGGCATTCTCTCCGAAAGCTTCTCCACATCTATGACATTAATATCGGCTCTCATGCCGGGAGTAAGGATTCCGCGATCCCCTAAGCCGATGATTTTCGCAGGGAGCGAAGTTAAACGGCGCACTGCTTCGCTTTTCGAGAACAGGCCTGCATCACGGTGCCAATGACTGAGAACGAAAGTCGCCCATCCTGAATCCATAATTTGGCTAACGTGTGCACCTGCATCGCCCAAACTTGGGATGCAAAATTCGCTTGATATAGCCTCCGATAAAGCTGCCATGTTCTGGTTGAAGAACCTAAGGGTAAATAAAGCTTGGCCCTCCGTGCGCCTCGAGGTCTCGAGAAACAGTTCAGAAGGGTGCATTCCTCTGCCGGTCGCCATGGCCATCAAGCTTTCTTCTGCGCCACCGGTATAGTTGGGTCGGTCACCCTCACCCAAATAGAAGATTTGGTCCTCTGAAATGAGCGCACCTCGCTCCTTTGCTTCAGCGATTAAACGCTTGCAAAAATCATTATCTTTTATCGCGATACACCGATCTTCAAAGTTCATATCATGCAATTCGCTCCAAGGGCCGCCCCGGTAAGGCAGATAAGATTGCAAGCCCGTAACAAAGCCAGATGCCCTAGGGATAGCGATCGCATTAACGTCAAGCCCGTCACCGCGCATCGCCATGACGCTTGTCTCGACCTTGTCTCCATAACTGGAAGATCTGCCAGTACCGTGGCTGAAAAGCACCCGCGCCTTTTCCGCTTCCTTTCTTAGCAGCGCCATCTCACCCTCGTAATCGCCACCAAAATTCATGACGTTTTGCATCAACGCGCCATGCCTGCCGACAGCTTCGGCAATGGCCACCAACTCACTATGCTTTGCATGAGTGCCTGGCACGTGCCTCCCATCGGGCAGATAGTGACCGAGAAAGCGCGAGGTCGAAAAACCTACTGC
Source organism: Gammaproteobacteria bacterium (assembly GCA_038131595.1). Classification (GTDB taxonomy): domain Bacteria; phylum Pseudomonadota; class Gammaproteobacteria; order Pseudomonadales; family Azotimanducaceae; genus UBA9926. The sequence goes on along the minus strand of JAYPPR010000008.1, from coordinate 1,400,705 downwards.
TCCATCGCGAACAGCTTGATCTACAATCTTTGCCATATGAGCACACTCACCAGGAGTGGCATCCTCCTCCACACCGCGCTCACCCATCACGTAAAATCGCAGGGCGCAATGACCTATCAAACCAGCTACATTAATAGCAGGACCCAGACCTTGTAGCTCATCGAGATACTCCCCATAGGATTCCCAGTTCCAACTTAACCCCTCCAATATTGCTCGCCTGGGAATGTCCTCAACTGTTTCCATCATTCCAGCTAAAAGCTCCTGGTCCCCTGGCTTGCAGGGCGCAAAAGTTACTCCGCAGTTCCCCATTAAGGCAGTTGTTACGCCGTGCCAACTGATTGGTGTCAGATCCGGATCCCACGCGATCTGGGCGTCGAGATGAGTATGTACGTCCACAAATCCGGGGGTAACGGTATGTCCCTCTGCAGCTATCGTTCGCCTACTAGCGCCCAGATTCTTACCAATCTCAGCGATCACACTATCTTTGACTGCAACATCTGCAATGAATGGATCCGACCCTGTGCCGTCGACTACTTCCCCACCGCTAATGACTAGATCGTACATTCCGATTTCCCTAATTTCTGACATGAAAGAACACTACCTCCCGAATCAAAGTCGTTCAAGAATGCGCCCAACAATAGACCTTTCTCGCTTTCCATACCTAACGAATGTTGCACCAGCCTGCGATAACCCGGATATAATCTGCGCCGATTCACTGGACGATGTCATGGCCAATCACCAACTATTCTTAGGCAAACCGATTTCAGGACCCTTCACGGTTCCCTCCGGTATCGTGACCACCCAGCCGTCGATCATTCAGCGCATTGCCGAGGACATTCCAGAGATTGGCGTCATCACAACCAAAAGCATTGGGCCAGTGCCACGTTCCGGCAATCGGGAACCTATTTATAGTCAATACGCGCCGGGCGCCTTCGTGAACGCGGTTGGTCTCACCAATCCCGGCATGGAGCAGGCGGCCAAGGGATTAGCGCAGCTGCAGTTGCCGGATGATCGATTCCTGCTGGTATCGATTTTTGGTGGTAGCGTCGATGAGTTCGTAGAAGTCGCTCGACTACTTGCCCCTTACGCTGACGGTTTGGAGCTTAACCTCTCGTGCCCTCATGCGAAGGGCTACGGAATGGCGATGGGCCAGGATCCAGAGCTCGTCGCGGAAATCGTATCCGCCGTCAAAAACGCCGTTAGCATCCCCGTTGTCCCTAAGTTGACACCCAACACGGACCGCATTGGGGAAATCGCGACTGCCGCGGTAGCGGCTGGCGCCGATGCGATCTGCGCGATTAACACAGTAGGCCCTGGTGCACACACCGCGCACGGCCACGATGTATTGAGTAATGGCGTCGGCGGCTTATCGGGTAAAGGCGTCCTTGCGGTTGCCCAAAAGTGCATCCGCGATATCCGCGCCGTCACTGACTTACCCATCATCGGCTGCGGCGGAGTCAGCTCCATCGACGACGTGACGGCCATGCGATCAGCCGGCGCGGAGGTCATCGGCATAGGCTCAGCGCTGACTGGCATGACGACCGAAGAGATGAAGGCATATTTCGCTGACCTCTCAGCCACGGCTGAACCCGCGCAAAAAGATCTGGCCGAAGCCCGAGTTCAGTACGACCTCGATATGACCTTCAAACCGGTCACCTTGGTCAAAACTGAGACGGTTTGTGAGGACATCGCGCTCCTGCATTTCAAGGAACGATTTGAGATCCAAGCAGGCGAATTCGTGTTCCTGTGGATCCCCGGTGTGGGCGAAAAACCTTTTTCCATTCTGCTTGATGATCCGCTCACCCTAGTTGCTATCGATGTTGGGCAGTTCACACACGAGATTCAGGCACTACCGCCAGGCACAGAGACGTATATTCGCGGCCCCCATGGGCAACCCGTTCACATCGAACCTGGCCAGATTCCCGTCCTGGTCGCCGGGGGCACGGGCCTCGCTGCGGTTTACCAAATTGCTCGAGACTTTGACGATGCGGTCATTTTCGTTGGCGCAAGAACCAAGGAACGCCTGTATTTTTTGGAGGAGTGCCGTGAGGTAGCGGAGGTCCATGTGGCAACTGACGATGGCAGCGAAGGTCATCCCGGACGGGTCACCGAGTGTCTTGAAGCCTACCTGGCTGGCTCATCAAAAGACCGACTTGAAGCCATGCGATTTTATAATTGCGGCCCGGAGCCGATGGTGCATGCCGCGGTAGCCGTGGAGCAGCAATTTGCTTCGTCAACTCAAATCTTTAGTGCCATTGATTACGAGACCAAGTGTGGCGTTGGGATATGTGGTGCTTGTGCAACGCCGGATGGCCTAAGGCTCTGCGTAGACGGACCCTTTTTGAATCCTCCTACTTAGCCAGCGGTCGAGCGCGCTGACAATGACCGAGTCCGAACTCAATCAGCGACTTTCCCCAATTGTCGCGACCACACTCCTTTTCTCCCTCTTTGGCTGGCTGCTGTTGGGACTGTTCGCACTCGGTCTTTCTCTGCACGCCCTGCTGCTTACATCTCTCGGGGCACTCATGGCATGCGGGCGCCTCCTCGGCATTGGCATCGATGAACTCCGGGACGGACTATTTCAGGGCATCCAAGACGCCATTCCTGCGCTCGTGATCTTTCTGATGATCGGCGTGCTGATGGCCTCGTTCATGCTGAGCGGTACCGTTCCAAGCCTCTTGTATTACGGGCTCTACTTGCTCAGCCCAGAGTGGTTTGCTCCCGCGACGCTCATCTTATGCGCCGTGATGTCGAGTGCCACGGGAACCTCATGGGGCACTGTCGCCACGCTTGGTGTTGCGCTCACCGGACTGGGGCAGGTCTTTGGCCTCTCGCCCGCGCTCATCGCGGGTGCAGCCATCGCAGGCGCAAGCTTCGGTGACAAGATGTCGCCCATTTCGGATACCACCAATCTCGCTGCCCTTTCGTCCGGAACCGATCTCTATCGCCATATTCGCAGTATGAGTTTGACGACGATGCCCACGTTTTTAATCGCGGGCGGCGTGCTGACAGTCATTGGTTATCAATCGGGCGAGCAGATTCTGCCACCGGCAGCGATCAATACTCTTTCGAGCACCCTCGAGGCCGAGTTCAATCTATCTTGGCTAACGCTGACGCCCATCGCACTGATGGCTCTTTCTCGCCATTCGCCGAATCCCAGCAGAGACCACGATGTTCTTAACCAGCGTCTATGCCATGGCACTCGCCATAAGCTTGCAAGGCCCCCCTCAGCCAAGTGATGGCAGCCGTTTATGACGGCACGCCATTTGAGACCGGACAAGCAGCGCTCGATACCTTGCTCAGCAGAGGTGGCATGGCTTCCATGGCTTGGACGCTCACGCTGGCACTGATCGCAGTCGCTCTCGGCGGTGTGCTGAGAACCCTTGGCGTCTTTGAAGTGTTAGTGACAACGCTCATCAAAAAACTGCAGTCAAGAGGCGCGCTGGTCACAACCTCGACCCTCGGCTCGACGATGGGGAACGCACTGCTCACTGAGCCGTACATTGTGATCATACTGACGGGCCAACTGTTTCGAGATGCCTACGGCCTGCGGCGTTATGACCCTGCGCTCCTATCTCGAAGTATTGAAGAAGGCAGCACCCTGACCGCAGCACTGATCCCCTGGACGACCACCGGTATTTTCTATGCATCAACCCTTGGGCTGTCCGTATTGGATTATGCCCCTTATGCGGTGCTCAATTGGCTTAACCTGATCGTTGGGATTACCTTCGCCTGGTTTGGCTGGGGACTGCTCAAGGACAAGCCGACTGCAGCGGTCGCGCGCGCTCCCGATATCTAAACTGCCCCGTAGATTGCTGCCAGTATCCTCTTATGGGGTGGTCGGCTGCTGAGACATATGCTGCAAAAACATCGAGTCGCGGAAATTAGATAGGCCATGTCACCCCTAGTAGGGCTCTCACGATTGAAAGATTGGCTGCCCGCCTGACCTTGAGTGCAGGGCCAGAGCGCATCCTGTGACATTCACAGCGGTAATGGCCACAACACAATCCAAGCAGCGAAATCTTTTGTGATAGTCTCGGTGAATATTTGCTTACCAGCGAGGATTCCGCCATGAGCTCAACCAACGCCATTGATATTGAACAGATCAAAGAGCGCTATCGCGAAGAGCGGGATAAGCGTCTTCGAGCCGACGGGAATAATCAGTACATCAGAATTGAAGGACAGCTCTCTCACTACCTTGAAGATCCCTATACACCCGTTACGCCCCGCGAACCAAAAACAGACCACGTGACCTTCACCTTTATTGGCGGCGGTTTTGCGGGTCTTGTCACTGGCGCGCGACTCAAAGAGTGCGGGGTCAATGATGTTCGGATTGTCGAAAAAGGCGGCGACTTCGGCGGAACCTGGTACTGGAATCGATACCCGGGCGCGCAGTGTGACACCGCCTCCTTTGTCTATATGCCCTTACTCGAGGAAACCGGCCACATGCCGACCGAAAAGTACGCGCACGCTCCCGAGATCAGGGCCCACTGCAGCAACATCGGGAAGCAATTTGGTCTCTACGACAACGCGCTCTTTCACACCCAAGTCAATCGACTCACTTGGCTCCCAGAAAAAAAATGCTGGCAGGTAGAAACTCACCAAGGCGACTGCTTCACCACACAATTCATTGGCATGGGTACAGGCCCATTGCATGTTCCCAAGCTACCTGGCATTCCGGGTATCGAAACCTTCAAGGGCCACTCTTTCCACACCAGTCGATGGGATTACGACTACACCGGAGGAACTCCTGAGGGAGCGCCAATGACCAAGCTCGCAGATAAGCGCGTCGGCATTATCGGTACCGGCGCAACAGCCGTGCAGTGTGTACCCCACCTCGCGAAATCGGCAGGGCAAGTCTTTGTTTTCCAGCGAACGCCTTCCTCGGTCGATGTAAGAGACAACTCACCCACTGATCGAGCATGGTTCGAAACCATTGCAACGCCAGGCTGGCAGCAACGATGGCTCGAGAACTTCACTGAGAACCAAGCGGGTGGCGGCGCCACTGAAGATCTCGTCCAGGATGGGTGGACCGACTTATCACGGCGAATCCGAGCACGAATTGCAGCCCTACCGGCAGATGACCGCACACCACAAGCCATGTGGGCGGCTTGGGAGAGCGCTGACTTTGAAAAAATGGAAGAAATTCGGCAGCGCGCAGAAACGGTAGTCGACGATAAGGAGACCGCTGAGAAGCTCAAAGCTTGGTACCGGCAGCTCTGCAAAAGACCCTGCTTTCACGACGACTATTTGGGCGCGTATAACGAACCCAGTACCACGCTGGTTGATACCGATGGCAAAGGCGTGGAAAAAATTGTTGAAGACGGTGTCATCGTCAACGGCGAGCACTTTCCACTTGATTGCCTCATTTATGCTTCTGGTTTTGAGGTCGGCACACCGCACACCGAGCGCACCGGTTTTGATCTTGAGGGCGTGGGCGGCGTGAGGCTATCTGAACATTGGAAAGATGGCATGCGCACCCTCCATGGCACCCACGTACATGGGTTCCCTAACGCGTTCATCGTGCAGCCGACTCAAGGCGCTAACTTGATTTCCAACGTGCCCCATAACCTCACAGAATCAGGCCGGACCATTGCCTTGGTTGTGAAACATGCCCTTGACCAGGGCCATCAAACAGTCGAAGTGAGCGAAGAGGCTGAACAGGCCTGGATTGATCTCTTGCTCACAGGCCCAGGACGCATGATTGGCTCCCAAGAATGCACCCCAGGCTATTACAACAACGAAGGCCAGGAGCCTGGACCTGCCGCGCGATTGTCCGTTGGCTATCCGCAGGGTGCCACCGCTTACTTTAAGTATTTGAAAGACTGGCGTGAGTCAGGCAGCTTTGACGGCCTGGTCTTCGACGAGGCCTAGTTAGTCGAGCGTCCAGCCGCCCACGACCTTAAAGCTCGTCTTCTCAAGATTCCCTTCCAGTTCCCACATTCTGTGGATTCTGGTTTGCGTCAGAGTGAAACCGGCAGGCATCAAAACCGTTTGATTTTTGGTTTTGATGTCTTCTGCCAACTGCATGTCGGGACGCAATTGAAAGAGCGACACTACCGTGAAGCGATCGCCGCGCTCCCGAGGGATGCGCTGCGCGTCATGAATACTGACTGCTGCAGTCGCCTCGCCTTGAAGGGTCAGCCCGCTGAAATCGGTTTTCACTTCTGCGTAGGGAAAACCGGGAGCCTCGCGCGATGATTCAGACATGGCTACCAAAAGCCGCTTGATGAGCGTCGGCGCCGTAAAGGGTTTTTGAATAAACCCATTCACGTCGAGCGACATTGCGGTTGCTAGGACATACTCCTCTTCAAGCGCGGTAACCACGATAGTGTTCAGCGATCGCGATGCTGCAGACTCACCGCAACGCACTCGCTTTAAAAGTTCTAGCCCATTCACTTTGGGCATCTGAACATCGGTAATCATTAAGTCAAAGGCGTGCTCATCCATAATCTCAAGCGCCAGGTCACCGTCCTCGGCGTGAGTAATCGATTCAAACCCAATCATCCGTAGCAGCTTGTCGAGCACACCGCGAATGAATCGATCATCATCAACAATGAGAATGCGCTTTTGTTCAAACGTATCAAGAAAACTGAAATCGATACTCATGACGCTTGCAAGCCTTAACGATTAACCCCGGGGCAATAATTGCTCTCAGACACAGCGAGTTTCAAGCAGCTGCCAGCCTTAGCCTGAGAAACTCGATCATATCCTGTAATGCCTCAAAAGTGGGCTCCCCCCGCTCATCCACTAGGTGGTGAGTAACCACGCTATGCGGCGGTATGCCCGTGCCTTGTTTGGCGGAAGCGTCGGGCAGCACTCTTGGCTCAAAGGCGCTGCCCAACGCCTGCTGATAAGCTTCAAAGCGCGCACTCGTGCACAAGCGGTCGCCTTCAAAACGGTATGCTCTGACCGTAAGCTCTTCATCAATGAGGCGAGTCTTGATGCGCTCAAGCTCCGAGGGCTCAATGTGCAAGCCGCTGGCATTCGTCAGCGGCAAGCTCGGTTGAGACAAAATGGGCGCGATCACTGCAGGCTCCAGCATCAAGTTGAGCGCGAAATTACCGGTAAAACACATCCCAACCGCACCGACGCCGGGGCCGCCGCAGCGCTCGTGCACCACCGCGGCGAGCGACCTTAACCAATCGGTGACTGGGCTCGACTGATGCGCGGCCAGCGCTTTAAATTCTCGTCGAATGCAGGTCCTTACTAACGTCTTAATGGTGTACGCAGGAGGTAGCGGCGCGGCCATCGTCACCGAACAAGCTGGGCAGCCAGACCTTAAACCCGGCATCCGCAACGCGCTCCGCGAATCGGATCACGAGCGGATGAATACCCGGCATCTCAGCAAGAACGACCACCCCAGGGCCTGTTCCCTTTGAATACACGGTCTTGCCAATATTCTGAAAGCGAAACGTTTCAACATCGAACGTATCAAGCGAAAAACGTTGCTCACTCATGTCTAATCATCCTCTAGCCCCCGATCGCGACGCACCGGGCGGACATGCCTTCCCCTCGTCTGCATCCGTAGCGCACACCTTATTCTCGCCAGTGCTCGGCAACAAACGGACAGGGTTTTTGAAAACAAGCGAGATGTCCACGAAGACTCGGCCTAATCCGTTGTTCTGGCTTCAACCAATTACTCAGGTGTTCACCGGCTGTAACAGGCTGACCATTGGTCCACTGACCGACCAACGCATCGGCGGGGTTTGGTTCCCCTGGAAAGGCGATAACGCGTGCGCCACGTGGAATGGTTGCTGGCCGAAAATATCTGCCGAGATAACCCGGCAAACAATGCGCACGATAATGCCGCACCCACTCTTTGGGCCAAAATTTGACGCCGCCGCGAACATTTTGAGTCACGTAGTGTTGTTCAAACCGGTATTGCTCAGCGATACCCTGACTGTCTTTCTGAAACTGCTCGAGAAGGTAAGCATGAGCGCCCACCTTAAAGCGGAACAGCGTAGTTTGACCGAGCTTAGATAGCGGCTTTAACCAATTGCGCGCCAGGATGACATCGTCGTCGTCACCCCACTCAAAGAGCGGATCGATGGCATCGACAATGACTGAATCGAGATCTACAAAGAGGGCACGGCCGTCAATGCCAGCCAGATCTTTTCTCCAAATCGCGGTTTTGCGCCACATGCCCGGCACGTTGACAGGTACAGGGCAATCAAGCTCAGGTAACGGGTGGCACTCAATGTCTGACCGAATTCCTTGGCTGTCGTCGGTGAAGCAGTGGAATGCAAACGGTAACGACAGGTTTCGCTTTACCATCGCGAATAGGCGGTTGACATATTCGGGACCATATTTCGTGCCCCATTTGAAACAAAGAACATGCATGGTCATGGTTGATCTGCGCCCGTTCGCCTCCGCGAAGTCTAGCACCTCGGGATAGCGCAATGGGTGTTTGCGAGAATGGCACTCCTACCCACTGTCGTTGTTGATTCAATTGCGCCGCCTCAGTCTCCCCGACTGCGACCACGCGGCCCTTGATCAGACAGCCTGCTGCCAAATCGAGATTTCCATAATTGAAGTTAGCGCTGGTTGGGGCATTCGGTCGATTTGTGAGGGGCCAAGTTAGCATCTTCTGAAGCGAGTCTTTTAACGCCGGCACCGCCACCTTGACGCTACTCCCAACTTTTCTCGAATGAGATTGCTGGACTGGCGACGGACAAGCGGCTTTTCTTAATAAACTTTTCTCGGGTGGCTTTTCTCAAATGCCTTTTCTCAAATAGCTCTTCTAAAACAGCTCCTCTCAAATAGCTTTTCTAGAATAGCTGTCCTCGACTGGCCGCTCTCGAATAGTTTTTCTCTGATGATTCTTCTTGAATGGGTTGGGCCACCAACCCTCTAGCTGTCTACTTTAAGCCCCGCGTTTTTGCCTCGAGCCACTAGTTCCTTACACACGCGCCAGATACGGTCTTGTCCCCAGCAGGCAAAAGCCGGCCGCCCTCCACCTGTTACCCTGAAGCTTGGCACTCCCCAAAGATCATGCTCATGCATGATGGCCAGATTCTGCTCCACTTCCTCGCGCCACTCAGACTCTGCTGCTGGCGCCACATCTGCGGGACAACCCGTGCGCTGAAGCACCTCGCTCAACCCTTGCTCCCGGGTCACATCAACGCCCTCGACCCAAGCAGCTTTTAGGTACTCACTGACAAACGGCATTAACAGTCCACGCTCCCGAAGTTCGGGCAAAAAGGCATACGCTTTTTTAATGGGTTCCCCGAAAGGGTCCACAATTCGGCCCATGGGCGAACCAAAATACCGGCCTTCCCTCGCTGCATCAGTCATGATCGCTTGACCTTTCGCGGTCGGCGCTGGGACACCGCGCATCATCATGGGCATGACAACCCTCACGTTGACCCGCACGTTCGATCGCTCGATCAGGTCCAACACACGAGCATGGCCAATGGCTGTATACGGGCTTCTCAGTGACGGGAAATATTCCAACTCTACATCGGACGATGTGAGGTCTGGCAACTGATCCGCACTGGGCTCGGGGAAGATGACGCCTCGATTATCCGAGGCGAGGCCTTCAGCAATTAGCCGACGCTCAAGCACCCGAAGACGATCAAGCCCCCAATACCACTGGCCCTCAAAGTAGAACATCCCTGCCCCGTAGTGGCCCAAAGACTTACGAAGCTTATTGCCCGCTGCCACTGCATCACCGCGCTCAAAAGCGGCGCACTGGTCAGCGATTTTGGCTCGACTATCGGGTTCGCTGACACTGTCTAAGCCTCCGCGAGCGGCGCTCGCAACGAAAGCAAATACTTGCCCTGCCGCGAGCGCGAAGTCCGAGGGTGAAACTGCGCTAGAGAGCGCTGAGAGCGCGTCAGCAAATTCGGAAGGAGTAGCTACCGTTCCAGGCGCTGGCCACGCTAATCCGTAAAAACCTGCAATATCTGATGCGTCTTGAAAAGCCCAACGATCAAAGCGCTCCCCGTCGCCAATGTAATCGCCTTGTGCGCCGGAAGCGATATGACAACGGATGTCTACGTTATAGGCGTCAGCCAGTGTGGTTAACGTTTGGACCGCTAGTGCACTAAAAGGATCCGCTACGCCGTGGAAGTAGTGAACAACCGGTCTCCCACTATTATCACGCTGCTTCCTACCCTTTTTAATCGCCCGAACTTCCATTCGCTCACTGGTCATTCGCCGCATAAACGCTGATCGAATAATTGTTTGAATGGCCATCGTTTCTCCTGCGGTCTAGCGGTCTATGCCTGACTCACTCCTAATCTATGGCGTTATGACCCTTGAGATTAAGGAAAAGATCCTCGCATCCGGTCCCTTCAATCATGGCCATGAATTGATCACGCTCCGGGGCCGCTAACTCATCAAATTGAGTACGCAGGACCTTCAAGCACCTGGCTTGATAGACGAAGACCGGTTGCTCCCACGTCTCGCCGAGAATCTCTGTAACAAACGTTGATTCTCCCTGAGCGATGGCTTCAGCATTCGCAAGCATCACCGCTGGGTAAACCCGGCCAACCTCTTCCAATAACGGGCGAAGTGCCGCCGGAGGGGTTTGCCATGTTGGCCAATCTTGAGCGACATCGAGGCCTGACAGATCGTCAACCACATCCACCCAGGCATAGACCCGAGGCGCCTTCTGAAGACACAGCCGCTGGGGCGTTGGGTCAAATCCGGCAAGCTGCGTGAGCTGGGCATACAACCCAAAGTCCGCAGCTGATGGTCTAGCACCGAACAAGAACGACTGCGCTTCCACCAACTCGTCCATGGCTGTGAGGAAACGCTCGTAGCTCGCTTCAATGGCAGCCCAAGTGGCCTCGTTAGAGCCCACCACATACAACCTTGAGATCTGCCGCTCTCGGATGAACTCACTCGTTTTTTCGAGCTGCGCCGCTGACTGATTTAAATCGCGCCAAAGGGGCAGAATTAACCCCGCCTTCTCAATGTCATCTGCGTAATGCCATCGGTAATGGAACATCGCTTTGGTTAACCACTCATCGGCATAGTCTTCGATGAGGTCATGGAGCAATCGAAGCGCGGGGGCACTAGGTACCGTCTCGCGACCCGTAAACATCGATTCAAACCGACGGATGAGTGGCGTGGAATCAACCACCGCTTCCAACTCTCCAGCACTATTGGGTAGGTAAAACGTGGGCAGCAGTGAGACTTTGGGTTGAGGTAATGCCCGCCCCTCCTGATCACCCTGGTCACCAATCATCAACCGATAGGGAATATGACGATAGCGCATGTAAGCCAGCATTTTGCGCGTGTAGGGCGACCCGGGCGCTCCTTTCAGCAATAAGGGTTCGGCCATTACTTCACCTCACTTTGTTCTAAGTTTTCTCACTTGATCAAAAGTCTGACATACAATTTAATGGATATCATTAGATTGCTGGAGCATCCCCTGAGTATATATAAAACGCTGGCCACAAAGATTGCGTATGCTCTGGCGACTACCAAAGCCGCATGGCACCTAGGTGCTGATGGTGCGCTCGCCCATTGTTCCAGCGCGGCGACAACTGATTGCAGCAACAAGCGACATCCATGGGCCCCAGTGTCTAAGCATCAACCGTTTAAAGGGTCACGCTAACCCGCTGCCCTCTTCACTCAATTCCTTCAACGGAAAAAGAAACCATGATCAAAGCCCTCGCAACGAAAAGAAATGCTCTGCTTCTGGCGCTCTATGCGACCTTCGTTTTTTGGTACAGCCATCTCGGGGGACCCATCACCGCTTCCGAGCAAGCAGCGTATATCAAGGCGCTCACCGACCAGGGCATATCTGAGGAGCAAAAAGCCCATCTCGCCACGTTCATGGCGTCAGATGATGGTAATGATTTCGTGATAGTGAACCTCATTCATCTCAATCCCTCGCCCGAGACGCTTCCCGCAACCGGACCGGATGCGCCGGCCAGCGCGCTCATCAACCACTACATGGAGCACATGCTTGTCGCGCAATTAGTAAGAGCCAGTCATCCGCTTTTTGTAGCTCAAGGCGCTGGACCCACCATCGATCTCTTGGGCGTCGATGATGCGGAAACCTGGACCCAAGCCGCGCTATTCCGATATCGAAGCCGCCGAGACCTGATGGAGATCATTAGTGACCCGCAGTTTCATACGCGGCATGAGTACAAGCTGGCAGCCATGCTTCAGACCATCGCTGTACCAGTCACACCTAGCCTGCAACTGAGCGATCCACGATTCCTCCTCGCGCTTTTGTTACTCGCGTTTTCGAATCGGCGGCGTCAGGACTAAACAACCAGGCGGTTGCATTCTATGATCGGAGGCAACGGAACCCGTTGGAGCACACCCGTGCGGCTTTTAAAACTCGCTCTCCTGCCATTTTTACTGCTGTGCATCGTCGGCATCGCGAGCGCGAAAGACGCTGAGCCAACTAATTTGCTGCTCATCGTGGTCGATGATTTGGGTTTCGGCGATCTAGGAAGTTATGGGCACCCAGTGATACAGACGCCACACCTTGATGACCTAGCAGACAAGGGCATACGATTTACCCAGTACTACTCGGCGTCAGCGTTATGCTCCCCGTCGCGGGCCGCTATGCTTACCGGGCGCCATCCCTATCGCACCGGCATACAAAGTTGGATTCCAGCGGATAGCGGCGTCTATTTGCGCGACCGCGAGATCACCCTTGCTGAGTTACTCAAAGCCCAGAATTACCAGACCGCACTCGTTGGCAAATGGCATTTAAACAGCGATCTCGGATCAAAGAGCGAACCTCAGCCCACCGATCAAGGGTTTGACTACTTCTACGGTCACAACGCTTTTCAAACGCCTACCAACAAGAACCCCGACAATCTGTATCGCAACCGAGATCCACTGCCGGTGCAAACCGGATTCACTGCAGACCTATTCGCAGAAGAGAGCATTGCATGGCTTTCCGCTCGCGACCCAAAACGCCCCTTTTTCCTCATGCTTAGCATGGCCGAACCCCACACACCGATAGAAAACCCTGATGCGGTCAACGCCTTGTATCGCGAGCACACGATGGGTGACATCGTGCCTATCCCCTCTGGCGGACCATCACCTCCCAAGGCGCTTTTGAAAGCCCGGGGGCCAGGGGAATACTATGCGAACGTCACCTATATGGATCAAGGCATTGGCCAGGTGATCGACTTTATTAACGAGACCGAGATTCGGTCATCGACACTCATCATCTTTGTCAGCGACAACGGACCCGTCACCGACGATTGGATCAATTGGTGGGAAGTCAATGCGTATGGCGCGACTGGCGGCTATCGCGGAAGAAAGCACTATCTCTATGAGGGAGGCATTCGGGTGCCCGCCATCATCAGTCAACCTGGCAGACTTCCAGAGGGGCAGGTATCCAATGCCATGTTCACGGGTACCGATTGGCTCGCAACGCTGGCTGGCTTACTGCCGTTTGACATCCCAACGGATCGATCGATAGACAGCGTGGACGTCGCTCGAGACTGGATGAGCGATGAATCGACCCGATCCACCAGCGTTCATTGGTCTTTGCCTACACCCAACGGGCTAGATCACGTCATTAGGGTGGGTGATTTGAAGCTCATTCTGGATCAAAATTTCGACCCGATGGCCCTCTATGATTTAGCCCAAGATCCCTTCGAAATGTTCGATTTAAGGGCTGAAATGCCTGAGCGCGTTAGCGAACTCATTGAGCAACATCGAGCGTTCATGGCATCGATTGAGAACGACCCGTTACGGCCAAAGTGATCTCCGACCTGAGCCTACATCTCAACGGGCCGAGTCCACCCATAAGGATCATCAGTCTCACCTTTTTGGATGGAAGTGAGTCGATCATAGAGCGCCTGAGTGACTGGCCCAATGGCCTCTCCATTGCCATGAAAGGCGTACCAGGTATCGTTCATTCGAATCTTTCCAACCGGTGAAATCACCGCGGCTGTACCGCACGCTGCGAACTCTTCGATTTGATCGACTTCAGCCAGGAAATCAATCGGCCGCTCTTCGGTGGTATGCCCCAGTTCGTCTTCTGCGATAGTCATCACAGAACGACGCGTGACACTCGGCAGAATTGACTCCGACTTTGGCGTCACAACGGTTCCATCTTTCATGAGCACCACGATATTGGCCGATCCTGCCTCCTCCAAATACCGATGCTGGGCCGGATCCAAGTAAAGTGCCTCTGAAGCACCAAGGTCCTTCGCCATTTGGGTAGCCATTAACCCACCTGCATAGTTTGCGCCCGCTTTATAAGCGCCTGTGCCTTTGGGTGCAGCTCGATCCAAATCGATTACCGCGAGATCGATGAGACTGAGCCCTCCCCCCTTGTAATAGGGACCGACTGGCGACACAAACACTCGGAACTCATAGCGAGGCGCTGGACGTAGCCCTAAGTTTTCCCCAACGCCAATCAAAAAAGGACGGATGTAAAGGCTCGCGCCGCTCCCATGTGGCGGCACCCACGCCGCGTTTGCCCGCACGGTCTCCTCAATGCCTCGAAGGAACAAGGCTTCTGGAACAGATGGCATCATGAGCCGCGCCGTGGTGCTGGCCATACGCTTACAGTTCAGGTCAGGACGAAACAATAAAATATCGCCGTTGGGGGCCGTTTGCGCCTTTAATCCCTCAAAGCACGTTTGCGCGTAGTGCAGCACCGGAGAACCCTCGTGAACGGACATTTGCGATGAGGTGATGAGCTCACCTTCGCTCCACTCACCGTCCTCAAAAACGGCCGAAAACCGATAATCGGTGTCGATATAGCTGAAACTCAGCTCGCTCCAATTAAGGTCTTTTTTCTCCACAACACTCTCACTTTCAATAGTTGCTTATTTTGAGTTGCTTATTTTGCCACTTAGCCCTTGCTGCTCGTTTCCCGACACTCGAGCTCTCGCAAACAATCTGGCATCCCCTACCGACGGCGAACACGCTCGACATTAGGCTGAGCAGTCCTATCTGCGCATTTTGGCAGGGCCGCTCATGCTACCCAACCTCCGATACGGTCACAATAGACAACCCTTCGCCACGCCTGAATTAACGCTCGGCTCAGGGTGCACCAACGCTTCCTAAACTAGGGCTGGAGCCCATGCCACTATGGTTGTTAAAGCCGTCTACTTGATTTTAGAGCACTGGTATGAATTCCAGCGGGTGATACTGCCGCTATCCTCCAAACCGCCTTAACACCGCATGGCGTCGATGTACGGTGAGCCTCAAGATGACTCGCGATTGCTGGACTAACCAGTCATCGAGCGGATCTGGCAGGGTATAGCCGACGGCTTCAATATTCTTGAATACCTTCTTGGTCGCCTCGGCAATGTTTTCCGTGAGCACCTCCCCGGTCGCCTCGAGCGAGACAAAATCAAAGGGTTCCTCGTTGCTCATGATACAAAGGTTAACCCGGGCATCGGCTTCCATCGCGCGCCGCTTGAAAGTACTACCTGGCGTGCTCACGACTAACGCATCGCCATCCACGGCGTAAGCCACAATCGAGCTAACGGGTGAGCCGTTCTTCCTCAATACCGTGAGCGTGGCCCAACGATGTTTGCCTATAAACCGATCAATCAACTGATCTGTGGCCACTTGAATCATCCCTCTTGCTAGTGGTTCCAATCCTAAATCACGTCACGGCTTATGAACACTGAGCACGGTAATGAACATTGTTTGTGTTTAGCGCTCTCGGGCGACCGCCTCTACCATTTCGTCTGTCTCTCCCGAATCTTGGGGGAGATGGAAAGTTCTGGGGAACCACCCACTACCCCAAGACGCCAACTCATCAACCATCAACTTCCTAGTACCTTATAGTTGAAGTCTGAAACCTTGCCCCATCCCGACACACTGGTCCTGAACAGAGCCGACCCATTGAGCACTGGGCGATGAGCGATGAGCGATGAGCGATGAGCGATGAGCGATGAGCGATGAGCGATGAGCGATGAGCGGTTTAGCCTCCCGGGTGAGAAAGCGGCAAACCCCAGTGGACGATTAACAAGTGATCACCATTAAACGCGCGCCATTTCGCACAGTCATCGAGAAGAATCGAGCACGCTGATCCAGTCATGATCCTCGACGCACGGCTTTGACACCTCATGAATTATTAGTACTATCCGCCTTGTGAAGCACCTTATCCATAACCTCTTACGGCTAGGCCTAATCGCAGCGGTAGCATTGTCGTTCACCGCTACGGCCTCGCACAGCCACGATTCGGTTGAGGAAAATTGCGTTGTCTGCCACGTGGGCAACCTAGGTGACGGTGTTACATCTGCTCCGCAAGCGTCGCTTGCAATCACCAACCAACCGAGCGAGCGATTCCCAACACTCGAAGGGGAAGTATTCACTCGGGCAACGGCTCAGCGAGCCCGCGCACCCCCCATTCGATAGTTCTTTCGATCAAAACGCTGTGTTCCCTTTTGGTGTTTGGCACCAAAACGCAAGTCTCGTAAAGACAACAATCGCAGCCAAGTAAAAACCACGCTTAATTTGCCGAGTGGGCAAGCTAAGGCGTGAGAAAGAGCTACCAGTTATGAAAACACTACCTAATTTTTCCTCCGCGATTGCTTTCGCGGTACTACTCATTAGTGTCAGCCATGTCCAAGCTGACGCTGCTGAATCCAATCCAGAAATCGAAGAAATCGTCGTTCGCGCATCACTCTTACATGATGCGGTAGAAGCGGACGCTATGCCGTTACACGTCTTGAACCAGTCTCAGCTAAGCGCTCAACCCAGCCTGAGCTTGGGCGAATATTTAGACGGGCTGACAGGTGTCACCGTTGCTGACTATGGCAGTGGTGTCGGGCACCCTGTCATCAGAGGGTTGTCCGGTAGCCGGGTAAAAGTCTTAGAAAACGGCCGTGTGACAAGAGACATCTCAGGCCTCGGCGGCGACCACATCAATGAAGTAGACACCGCAAATGCGCAACAAATAGAGGTCGTCCGCGGCCCTGCCTCGCTTCTCTTCGCCAACGGGTCCATTGGTGGAATTGTCAATGTCGTTGATAACGCTATCGCGAGAACCGACGTCGAAGAAACCAATTTGAACGCCAGTGTTGAGAGCCAGTCAGTCAACGATGGCGAAGCGGCCTCCCTCTCTGCAACCACCTCAGCGTTTGGCCTCAATTGGAGCTACGCAGGCAGCTACGCGAATCTCAACAATTATGATCTTCCGAACGGCGCGCTAACGCATGATGAGCACCATGAGGACGAGCATGATGACGAAGACCATGACGAGGAAGAACACGGTGATGAGCACGATCTTAGCATCCTAGAGAACAGCGACACCCAGCGAAGCAGCCATAAATTTGGATTATCGAAGACTGGAGACTGGGGCTATGTCGGGGGCTCTTACAGTCGCAAAGAATCTGTCTACGGGATTCCCGTTCACGCTGATGAACACGAGGGACATGGAGACGAGGAGCATGGCGAGGAAGAACACGGTGATGAGGACCATGATGAAGCGGAGCATGGCGACGAAGATCACGACGACCATGACGAACACGGCGAGGAAGAAAGAATTTTCTCGACGACCAAGTCAGATGTCTGGACGATCGAGGGCAGACTGAACAACGTTGGCGGCTTCATCAACAGCATCGACTTTTCTTACCAAGACTCAGACTACAGCCTAACGGAGCAGCACGCCGAAGAAGAAGGTCACGATGAAGAGGAAGGGGACGAAGACCACGACGAGCATGAACACGAGGGTCCAACGCTATTCACGAACCAGGCCCAAGAGCTAGACCTACGCTTCAATCTTGACTCCGACAGAGCCTCGCACCGAGTCGTTACGAATTTCAGCCAAGAGGAAGTGGCCATCATTGGCGAAGAAGCGTTTATGCGACCCACCGAGTCAAAGGAAATTACGTTGGGCTATTACTTCAGCCGAGAGTGGGCAAATGGGTTCCACGTGGACCTCGGTGCACGCTTTGACAATTTAGATCGACGAGGTTCCGTCGCTCATGAGGATGAAGACCATCACGACGAGGACCATGACGAGGAAGAGCATGGCGACGAAGAACATGATGATGACCATGATGAAGAAGTGGAAATCGACACATTCGACCTCAACTACAAGACCTCAAGCCTGGCACTCAGCCTGACTCAAGCGTTCGATAACGATATCTCCTTGTCTCTCGGTCTCGCCTCGATTGAGCGGGCACCGTCGGTGGTCGAGATGTTTATCAACGGCCCACACCTTGCCGCACAACGCTTCGAGGTTGGGGATCCAACACTATCGTCGGAGCGTGGCTTCAACACAGAAATCTCGCTGTCCGTTGATCGACCCAACTACTTTATGAGCCTCACGCTCTTTAACAACGAGATCAGTGACTACATCTATCTCCAAGACGAGATGGACGATCACGATGAAGAAGAGCATGAAGAGGGACATGAGGAAGAACATGAGGAGGAACACGATCATGGTGGGTTGATTGCCGCAGCGTACGAGCAGGAGGATGCATCCTTCTCTGGCTACGAGTTCGAAATCGGCACGTCGATCGATTTTGATATGGGCCAACTCACTTTCACTTACGCGCGTGACCAAACTAATGCCAGCCTTGATTCTGGCCCACGGGTTCCTCGCATTGCGCCAGCAAGAGATACGTTTACCGTAGATGGTTCAATCTCAGGCTTTGATACGCGGCTCAGTTATCAGCGAGTCAGCGATCAATCTCGCGTTGCCGAAAACGAAGAGCCTACCGATGGTTACGACATGCTCAATTTGAGCGTGACTCGGACTTTCTCGCTTGGCGCATCAGAGCTTGACGTCACCGTGTATGGAAGGAACCTGCTCGATGAGGTTGCCAGACGGCACACCTCGTTTGTGAAAGAGGAGGCACCCTTACCAGGACGCAACCTAGGCGTGAAGCTGTACTACCGCTTGTAACCTAGGCTTATAGACGTGCCGAAGGCGTGCTCTTAATAAGAGCGCGCCTTTTTTTGGCCACCAAACCATGACGGAACGCTACGGCATGAGCCTTGTTACCTATAGAGATGGCGCGACCTGGCAGCGCTCAATCAGCGGAGCAACACCTAATGCTACTCAGCAAGACCCTTTAGCTTCTTTAATGACGAGGGCTACTCGGCGGCTATTTCGTCCCAATACTGGGCGAGCGCTGACAACGTGTTAGGGGATCCGTGTGCCCGCAGCATTAAACTCAACAGAACGCTGACTGACGTGAGGAAACACCTCTCGAAACAGGCTCAACATATTTTGAGTGGATCGACGGTCCGCTGGCTCATGTAGATGCCCCGGCGCTCCGATGCGTGCTGGCAGGGCGAATCCATGGGGCGTTCGCGCGTGCTCATGAAAGCTCCAGTCGACGCCTGCTTGATCCATCTCCTCAAAAAATCGCTGCTTGCTCTCTAGGCTCACCAAATGGTCCTCTGCACCATTCTCGATTCTAATGATGGTTCGCGTGTTATGGCGGTTCTCAGCAGGGAGTAGAGGTGGTCGAACCGCGCCAAATCGCGCAGCGCTCGGGTCCTCACCCGTTTGTAACAGTCCATGAAAGGACACCACACCAGACAGTGGCAGCCCGCCTCTCACCGCCTCGATCACCGCCATTCCACCGAAACAATATCCAATGGCAGCCGGCGCCGCTGCTTCATCCACACTCTCATCGCTTAAGCCGAGTTCAATCCAATGGCCCATCAGGTCTCGAAAACGTGCGTGGTCGTGATCAAGGTCAACCATCGCGTCAAAACAACACTTCTGAAAGGCCTCAATCTCGGAAGGGTCCGTCGGGAACTCACGCTGACCCTCGGGAACATGATCACCATACATATCAACGGCCATGCCGACGTAGCCCAGTCGGGCCATGTATTCGGCCACGTCCATGTCAAAGCCTTTTAGGCCTTGATAATTGTGGATCACGAGCACCAAGGGTCTCGGCCCTAGTTCTGCCTCGGGTGCAACGATATAGCTCTTGTAATTGACTCCGTGAAATTCCAATTCCAATGCTCGCTCGGTCAAACCCTCAGCTTTGGGCCAAAAAGGAGTGCTTCGTTTCATTGTTTCCTCTTCTCTCTTATTCGGGTATTCAGGCTCGCTTCTCTGAGCATGGGGTGTCTCATTAATCATGCGGACCAGCTAGATGTTCAGTCACCCCCGGCCAAAGACACCGATTTCGGCTATTTGAGGGACAAGTCTGGTGAACCGCTCTACCGATTCTTCATCACCTCTACAACGACTGAGCAAATAGCAAGCGAGTTACTCCGGCCCATACGGCGCGCCAACCTTCCGAGCCAGCGATCCTAGCCATCATTGATCTGCATCATGGACCGCACGTCACACCTCCGCCAATCAACCATCGTTTGCCAGATCGTGATCAGTGATTAGCCGCCTTGAATTCGGGGCAACAAAAATACTTCTGCGTCTTCGGGAACGGGTTGATTCCAACCGTCTCTAAATATTTCGCCGTTGATCGCGACCGCAATACCTTCATCCATGGGTCCAGCCATGTCCGGATAAAGGAGCAGCAAATGGTCCATCAGCTCACGAATCGTTTTTCCTTCAAGCTCAACGAATGAGGCGCCGCGAGCGGCGCCTCGAAGGATCCCCGAGAGTTCGACCTTCATTGAGCGAGCTTGCGGCTTGCAGGCTCGCCCCGTTTTTTATTACTCGGCATCAAGCGCTGCCAAGATTCTTGGCGGAGACATGGGAACGTGAGTCATTCGGACACCCACTGCGTTTGAAACCGCATTACCGATGGCTGCCAAAGGCGGCACGATCGAGGTTTCGCCAACGCCGCGCACACCGTATGGGTGGTTGGGGTTAGGAATTTCCAATATCTCCGTATCGATGAAAGGCAGATCTGAACAGACCGGGATTCGGTAATCCAGGAACCCGGGGTTCTGCAATTTACCGTCTTTGCCGTAGATGTATTCCTCATTGAGCGCCCAGCCAATGCCTTGCGCCGCACCACCTTGGAATTGACCCTCGACATAGTCCGGGTGGATTGCCTTGCCAGCATCTTGAACTACCGTGTAGCGAAGGATCTTGGTCGCGCCGGTTTCTGGATCAACTTCTACATCACAGATGTGGCTCGCAAATGAAACCCCTGCGCCATCGGCGACCACTTCATTGTGACCAGCGATTGGACCACCCGTTGTCGGCGACTTACCCGCAATCTCTTTCAACGTCAGCTGTGGGAGATTGCTGTTCTTCTTACCCGTGGCTCGAGCCGCACCATCTTCCCAAACGACTTGGTCAACAGGGACATCCAGCATCATCGCTGCGCGCTCTCGAAGCACCGTGATAGCGTTCCGAGCTGCAAAGATGGTCGCCATCCCTGATGAGAAGGTTCCGCGACTACCCTCGGTCGTATCGTTGTGGCCAAGCGAGGCCGTGTCACCGACCTGAACGCGCACTTGCTCGTAAGGAATACCAAGTTCCTCAGCGGCAATCAGCGCAAGCGACGCCTTTGAACCACCAACATCAACCGTTCCAACCGTTAGATTCACCGTACCATCGACCGACACGTTCAAGTCTGTGCAGGTTTGGCCACCGAAGTTAAACCAGAACCCGCAAGCAACGCCGCGCCCTTGGTTTTTGCCAAGGCGCTTCTTCATGTGCGGGTGGTTTTTGACCGCGTCGAGCGTTGGCCCAATGCCGATGGGACCATAGACGGGTCCGTAGGAAGCGCGCGTGCCCTCTTTTGCCGCATTCTTAATGCGCAGTTCCAGTGCGTCCATTCCTAATTCTGCTGCCAACAAATCGATGGTGCTCTCGACTCCGAATGCAGCCATAGGCGCAGACGGCGCGCGATAAGCCGCCACCTTTCGGCCGGTTACACAACACGTCAAAACCAACTGCTTTTACATTCTTAAGGTCATAGCAAGCCCACGCAGTCATGGCGCCGAGCATGCCCCAGATACCGGGGAATGCTCCGCACTGGTAACGAAGCTCAGCGGATGCGGCGGTAATACGACCATCTTTGGTCGCACCAATCTTGATATCCATCGACGTTGAGGAGGTTGGACCAGTGGCTTTAAACACCTCTTCTCGAGACATCACTAATTTCACAGGACGGTTGGCTTTCCTAGAGAGTTGCAGCGCAACCGGCTCCATCCATACGTGCGTCTTTCCGCCGAAGCCACCACCAATTTCCGAAGACGTGACTTTAAGTTTCGCAACATCTAACCCGAGCAAATTCGCGCACACATTTCTGAACGTGAAATGGCCTTGGGTCGTCACCCAAAGATCACCCACACCGTCTGGACCGAGCGTTGCAAGACAGGCATGGGGTTCGATGTAGCCCTGGTGCGTCTGTTCGGTCTTATAACTCTTCTCAACAATGACGTCGGCTTCCGCAAATCCAGCATCTAGGTCGCCATGACCGAACTCACTACGCTGGTGCACGTTTGACCCACTTGTCGGCGCCGGATCGACTCCTCGAGTCCGAATCCAATCCTGAACGACTGGCGCTGAGGGCTTCATCGCTTCGTCAACATCCGTCACGTGAGGAAGCTTCTTGTATTGCACTTTAATGAGCTTGAGCGCTTTTCTCGCGGTGGTCTCATCGACTGCAGCCACTGCGGCCACCGCGTGGCCGTCGTACAGAGCCCGGCCACGGGCCATGCAGTTTTCTAAGATATCGAGCATGCCTCGATCACCGCCTGAATGATCAGGGAAGTCATCGGCTGTCACTACGGCTTTCACCCCAGGTAGTTTTTCCGCTTTCGAGGTATCAATCTTCTTGATCAACGCGTGCGCGTGTGGCGAGCGAAGGATCTTTCCCACCAGTTGCCCAGCTGCGTTCATGTCCGCGCCGTATTTGGCTCGCCCGGTGACCTTCTCCAGGCCGTCTGGGCGATTCACCCGTTGCCCAACCCGACTAAACGATTGGTCTGTATAACTTGTGTCGTAAGGCATGCTCTTTTCCTCTTTTTATCGACTCGCTCTGCTTCGACTCGCTTTTGCTAATCTTGCTGTGTCCAATCTAGCTTGTTTAAACCAGCTTTTTCCGATCAGCTTTATATTGACTAGCTTTATATCGATTAGCTTTCTAACGATCAGCTTTGTCTCAACTAGCGTGCTGTCCCTGCAATTTTCTCTAATTCAACGTTGCTCAACCCGGTTCATCTGCTCATTCCCTACGGAGTAGCGACGCACGGGTTGAGAGGCTTAACTACTTTTTCTTTTTCCGACGCATCACTTTGGCAGCGTCCTGCACGGCTCGAACAATTTTGTCGTACCCCGTGCACCGACAAAGATTGCCAGCCAACGCGTAGCGAATTTCCTCTTCATCTGGATTGGCGTTGCGATCAAGCAACGCTTTCGCTGCAACTAAGAACCCAGGCGTACAGATACCGCACTGAAACGCGGCGTGTTCGATGAACTTCTCTTGAAGCGGGTGCAGTTCACCCCCTTCGGATAGGCCCTCAACGGTTTCAATGCTTCGGCCTTCGGCCTCTGCACCGAGCACCAAGCACGAACAAACCAGCCGGCCATCCATGGTGATACTGCAAGCGCCACAATCCCCTGTTCCACAGCCCTCTTTGGAGCCGGTCATGTTTAGCCGGTTGCGAAGCACATCGAGCAGACTCTCGTCTGCTGGACACACGTACTGGACAGGATCCCCGTTAACTGTCGTTGTTACCGTTACTCCACTCATTGCTTTCCTCCTGCTCGCTCAAAGGCGAGTACCGCCGCTCGCTTTGCGATCACGCCAGCGACCTGCGTGCGGTAAGCAGCAGTGCCTCGCTTGTCATCAATTGGGTTACACGCCTTGCGACAGGCCTTTGCCATTTTTTCCAGCGCGACATCATCTAGTTTTGTTCCAACGAGCGCTCGCGCCGCCGCTGACACGAGCACTGCCGTTGGAGCGACTGCCCCCAGCGCGACTCGCGCGGTTTTCACAACACCTCGGCTCAATGTGAGATTGACGCCAGCACTCACTACCGCGATGTCCATTTCGGTGCGGGGCGTAAACCGCAGATAAGCATCCCCGGAATTCCCTTTACGCTCGGGCAGGACGATCGCTTCAATGAATTCATCAGATCGGAGCGACAGTGAGCCTGGACCAGTCACCACCTTTTCAACGGGAACTCGACGCTTACCGCCCGCTCCTACTACGATCGCTTTTGCGCCAGCTGCGATGAGCGCGGGCACGCTATCAGCGGCAGGTGATGCATTACACAAATTACCAACGATGGTGCATCGCCCTTGTATTTGATCAGAGCCAATGAGGTTTGCCGCCTCAACCACGCCAGGCCAAAGCGACTTCAGCTTCGCCGACTCGCCGAGGGCTGCTGATGGAACCGCAGAACCTATCTCTGTTCCACCGGCACTGACGTTCAACCGCTGCAGACTCTCGATTCTCTTTATGTCCACGACCAAATCGGGTTCGATCATGCCCGTTTTCATTCGAACCAAGCAGGTCCGTTCCCCCTGCCAGGATTCGGGATTCTCCCGATTCATTGGCGAGCAGCGCGGCTGCTGCTTTGGTTGTCGTCGGTGCTTCAAATCTCATGGATGACTCACTCCCTTTCGCTTTGTCTCGCTTTCCTTTGCTTTCCCCAGATGTCCACGGTGTCATGGATCCCCTTGGATGCTCTTCGCTACTCGCGCAAACGCTTGAATGTTCCGAGCTATGACCCTTATCAAACACTATTTCGTGGGTACGTGCTACCCATCTTAAGATCGAAGAAAGCCTCGTTTCACAGCGATTCCTAGACCGTCGATGATCTGATCCTCTTAACCCCTTCTCATCGCCCCGCTGCCAGGTCAATGTGTCACTCGGTCAGCACTAACCCGCTTTGCACGCAGCGCATTCCTTGATAGCGTCAGAACACTCACCAAGGAGTGTCCCACCATGTCTGACATTGAGAATCCTGTCGTCCTTACTACCCAAGGCCGCGTCATGGGTAAGACCAAAGCTGGCGTTCAGCTTTATTGCGCGATTCCCTACGCTGCACCGCCTGTTGGCGAGCTTCGGTTCCGGTCGCCCCAGCCAGTTGACCCGTGGGATGACATACACGACGGCACACGGTTTGGCCCAGCGGCGCCGCAAACCGCGAGCGGTGGGATGACAGACCGTGTGGACCCCGTTTGGAATGAAGACTGCTTAACACTCAATGTCTGCACGCCAATGGCAGACGACGGCGCGAGACCTGTACTCGTATGGATCCATGGCGGCGGTTACCGGACAGGACGCAGCTCCATCCCCTGGTACAACGGCACTTCCTTCGCGCAGCGCGGAGATATCGTCACGGTCAGTATTAATTACCGACTGGGGGCCCTCGGGTTTGCGGAACTTAGCCATTTGGATGGAGACCTCGACACGTCTGGGGTGAATGGTCTGCTGGATCAAATCAAGGCGCTCGAGTGGGTTCAGGACAATATTCGAGCCTTCGGCGGCGACCCCAGCCGGGTAACGATTGCGGGTGAGTCGGCAGGTTCCTTTTCCGTTTCAACACTGCTTGGCTCAAAAAGAGCGGAGGGCCTTTTTCATCGTGCGATTGCCCAAAGCGGTGCCGCGCACCACACCATGCGCAAAGCAGACGCACAAGCCATCAGCAATCAGCTACTCATTGAAGCTGGCGTTAGTCATGTAAGCGACCTTCAGGCACGGGGTGCTGGGGACATTTTGAAAGATCAAATTCGCGTCGATCGCTGGCTAGAACAGCAATCAATGAACCTTGGGATGTCCGCGTTCTACCCAAGCGAGGGCAATGTGGTTATTCCCGATACTTTGCTCGGCGCCCATGAAGAAGGCCAAGGCGCATCCATCCCGCTCATGATTGGTACCAATAAAGACGAAGCGAGTCTATTCATTATGGGTCAGGTAGACGAAGCCGCACTTGATCGACAACTCCAAGGCTTCGGTGCGGGCAGCGAACTCAAAGCGCGATACCAAGCGATGTTTCCTGACTTCAATCTGACGCAGCTCGCTATCGAGTTATCAACAGACTTTATGTTCAAGATTCCAACCTTAAGGTTGCTCGAGCAGCGAGCCAAACATGGGTCAGAGGACTACGTATACCAGTTCGATTGGGAATCCCGGCAGGGGCACCTTAAGGCGACTCACGCCCTCGAAATACCGTTTGCCTTCAACACGCTAGAAGCTGCAGGTGTAAGGGAATTTGTCGGACCGGGTGACCTACCCAGCCACGTGGCGTTAGAGATGCACGATCGCTGGATCGCGTTTATTAAAGGCGACGCTCCCTGGGCTCAGTACTCGCTAAGCGACCCACAGCGCATGCACTTTGATGAGCAGTCGACGCTTCAATTAGCTGACGAGGAAGCGCGATCAGCTGCCTGGAGTGGTATTCGCTGAGGAGCCGGGCGCCTCGAGCCTCAGCACCACGTGTCGCTGGGCTGCTGTCCTTAGGTCGTCTTCATTGGGCTTCAATCGCCAGTTCAGCCTAACCCCGGCGAAGGGAGCGTCAAGGGGATTATGGTTGATGAGCGCCCGAAGGTTCTGCTCTATGGAGCTGACGTCCTCGTCGACGATGTCGATGGTGCAAGCCACTCGCTCACCGCGGATGACGGCGGTGCAAGTACCTCCTCTCAAATTACGCCACCACTGATTAGCTTTGAGCGTCAGCGCCACATACACACCATCAAGCTTCGCGAAACTCACAGGGATCTCAAACTGACGACCGGTTTTCCGCCCAATGACTATGAGCAGCATCAGCTGAAAACTGACCAACCAATGAATCGATGACTTCAGGACAAAAGCCATGAATGGGTTAATGAATCGAAAAAACGTTTTCAACGACAAATTCTCGAACAGGGTTGTTCATCCTACGGGGAATCTTTACTTGGAGACTAAAAGGCCGCCTAGGCAACGAAAGAGCGAAGCCTTCTTTAGATATAGCCCATTAGGCCAGATAGCCTCTCTGGGCCTCTAGCTTGTCATCGAACTTGGCTCGTCAATCACAGCAGACAATGCAAACCATCGACAAACAACTCCGATTTCGCCAGCGCACACTGCGTATTCATCCTGTTAGGATGGGTGCTATGCCATCCAGCTACGACAGATGCTCAAGTTAATGCTGCACGCCCTTTGAGACACCTAAAGACCCAATGACTGACGCTGCCTCATCCACACCGCCCTCGCCAGCAGACCGACTACCTGCCGCCATCATCGGAGCGTGGGCCACTCCAAGAATTGCTTTTGGCATCATGGGCACACTGTTTGGCGTCTATTACATGAAATTCGCCACCGATGTGCTGCTCGTCGCGCCCGCGATCGTGGGGACGATTCTCGCAGCGGCAAGATTTTGGGACGCTATCAGCGATCCGCTCATCGGCTACCTTTCTGATCGAACCCGATCGAGATTTGGCCGCCGCCGAAGTTGGATGTTTTTTGCTGCGGTTCCCATGGGTCTTGCCCTCGTCGGCATCTGGTCTCCGCCGGAATGGCTGGACGAATTTCAACTCATCATCTGGTTGGCCGTCGGACTGCTCATCTACGAGACAGTGCAGACCGCGTACTTTGTGCCTCACGGCTCACTCGGCGTTGAACTGACTTTCGACTACCACGAGCGAACCCGTCTTTACGGTCTCAGTCACATGATCGGTATCTTTGGCGTAGCTGCAGGCCTTTATTCGCTTGAGCTCATGTACGACGCAGAGGACAAACGGCAGTTTGCATTTTTCTTATCCATCTTTGCCGGCGTCGCGATTAGCTCGATCGTCCTTGTTACGACCTATTACTTACCCGAAAGGGAGGAATCTCAAGGTAGGGCCACCAAAGGCCCTTACAGCACGTTTTTTGACGTTCTGAAAAATCCCCATGCGCGCCTCTTACTCATCGTCTATGGCATTGAGACGTTCGGCGGCGCAACCCTTGGCCTGCTCGCCGTTTACGCAGCCCAGTACGTGGTCAAAATGGATGACTTCGTATTGATTCTGATCATTTACCAGCTACCGCAGTTTCTCTTCGCCCCGCTCTGGATCAAGCTTTCAAGAGTGACAGGAAAGCGCAATCTCTGGATTGCGGGCACCGTGATCTCAGCGCTTTCGTTTGGTTCGCTTGTCTTTGCCGGTCCTGGTGATGACCTCTGGGTGTACACCTGCTGCTTCTTTGCAGGGGTCGGCGGAGGCACTGGCGCTGTATTACCCAGCGCGATGCAAGCAGACATCGTGGACTATGACGAATATACAACCGGTGAGCGAAAGGAAGGTGCTTACCTGTCCGTATGGAACTTGATCCGAAAAATATCGGGTTCAGTGACCGCGTTCGTCGTGGGTTTGGTGCTCCAATTTTCGGGGTTTGAACCCAACGTTGAGCAGAATGCCGCAACGCAAGATGCGATCCGGTATCTACTTGCCTTGATGCCTGCAGGCTGCTATCTCATTGGCGCGGTGTTATTACTCAAGTACACCTTCAACGAGCAAGAGCATAGAGCGGTTCGAGCAGAACTTGATCGCATGAAGTCAGGGAGTGCAAGCGATGGCACAACCACAGCAGACCCCTAAAAACGAGCGTCAACGAACGCCCCATCACTCAAGGAGAAGTCAGTGACAACATCCGCTACGCACAAACCACTTGGGGCATTATGGCCCGTCAGCCCACTCACCCTTGGTGGCGGTGGTATTGCTGGCATTTGGGGCGAGACGACCCGACAAGAGGCGGTCCAAACTGTCCAGACGGCGGTCGAAGAAGGGATCAATCTCATCGATGTTGCGCCAATGTATGGGCGGGGTGAAGCCGAGAGTGTGGTGGGCGAAGCGCTTCAAGGCCGCATGCCCGAGGGCGTTCATGTCACCAGCAAGATCCTCCTAGGAACGCAATCATCAGACGAAACACTCGCCAAAGTGCGCCGATCCATCGGCCGCTCGCTCGACGCGCTCAAGCTCGATCGAATCGACTTGTTTTTCTTGCACTCGAATATCATCCCCAACGACTACCAGTTCCCAGGAGAATTGGCTGAGGATCAGCATCGATGGAGCGTGACCGAGGCCTGTTTCTATGAGGCGGTCGTTCCAGCGTTTGAGGCCATTCAGCGCGAAGGGATCATTGGCGCTTGGGGAATCACGGGCACGGGCTTGCCGAGCACCATCATGGACGTGCTAAAGGGTGAGGCGAAACCGCAAGCCGTACAAGTCATCGCAAATCTCCTCGATAGTCCCGGCGCTATCAAGCGGTTTCCTGAAGCCGCTCAGCCACGGAATATCATCCGCACAGCAACCGAGTCAGGCGTTGGTGTGCTGGGAATACGCGCAGTCCAAGCAGGTGCGCTTACCCGAGCCATCGACCGCGCGCTACCCGAAGACCACCCCGAGGTGCTCGACTACCATCGCGCCGCGCCCTTCCGAGCGCTCTGCGAGACATGGAATCTTGATCCAGCGGATGTTGCTCATCAGTACGCACTCGCGATGGACGGTGTTGATACCGTCATCTTGGGCGTCAAGAACAGAGAAGAACTACTCAATACGATCCAAGCCGCGAAGCAACCGCTTACCGCAGAACAGATTGAAACGATTGACGCGCTTGGGCTGAGACTTTCTTGATGAGATTCGGTTGAAGAGGCTCGCGAAGACTCAGCGCTCAACCTTTCCAGTGAGCGGCAGCACTTATCGCTATCTGATTAGGATCTGCCGTTTTTCCACTGAAGGCCACCTCCGTTTGCTCATCGATGACTAATGCTCATGCCTTCGCGGCGCCGGATCGCTCTGATAGTCACAGTTGCCAAGCCCACACTCATCAACTACGAGTGAAGCTTTGGGCTCACTAGCGGTAGAAGTAGAGGGTTTACCCTCATTCCAGATCGAGCCTCGCCTCAGACTCAGAAGCAACATGGTCTCAATTTGATGCCAAGACCTGCTCAGGTGATGCTCGATTAAGGCCACTGCACCATAAGCCGTTGAGCGCCATTTACTTACTGTAGAATGTCGCCATCACCTGAGTGGACCCTTAACCATGTTTTCAGCCATTTATCGTTTCCGTTATTGCGGATTGATTGCATTGATAGCGATGATCAGCCTCAGTGCTGGTTGCCAGAACCCAGCAAGACCACCGGCCACAACCCAAAGCGAAGGCCCGGTCGAAGTGATCAAAAGCCCCAATGATCCACGCGCCTATCACTTCGAGACCCTACCTAATGGACTGAAGTTACTGGTCATCTCAGACGCAGCCGCCGATAAATCGGCAGCAGCGCTCACGGTCTTCAGGGGCAGCTTTCATGACCCCAAAGAGCGCCCAGGTCTTGCTCATTTTTTGGAACACATGCTATTCATCGGCACTGAAAAATACCCAGAACCCGACGGCTACTTCAGCTTTATAGAAACCCACGGCGGCAGCTCCAACGCCTATACCGCGCCCGACCACACCAACTACTTTTTTGACATCCAACCCGAATTTTTTGGGGAGGGTTTAGACCGGTTTGGTCAATTTTTCATCGCACCGCTCATGGATCCTGCTTACGTCGAGCGAGAGAAGAATGCGGTCCATTCTGAATACCAAATGCAATACAAGGCCGATGGGTGGCGAGGCTTCACCGTTCAAAAGCAAGCAATGAACCCTGACCATCCGTTCTCTCAGTTCAGTATCGGCTCGCTCGAGACACTCGACGGCGACGTGTACAGCGATCTGATGACCTTCTTTGAAGAGCATTACTCAGCCGACCAAATGAGTGCCGTGATTCTGCACAGAGAGCCGCTTGAGACCTTAGTGCCTTGGGTGAAAGCCTTGTTCTCTGATGTGGCGGGCAATGATCGAGGACCAATCGCCATTGAGGCTGACCTCATCAAGCCAGATAGCCTACCGATGACGCTTCGCTATCAGAACCTGAAGGACGACTACTCCGTCTCGTACACCTTTCCTACACCTGACGTGAGGCAGCACTACCGAACCAAGCCGGCTCAATATCTTGCAAGCCTTATCGGGCATGAGGGCGAAGGAAGCCTGCACGCGCAGCTGACTCAAACAGGCTGGATCACCAGCCTCGGCGCCTACAATGAACCTATCGACGCTGAAAACGGGGTGTTCTTTATTTCTATTGGCCTCACGCCGAGCGGCGCCAATCACATCGATGAAATCACGGACATTGTATTTAGCTACATCGATCTACTTCGCAGCGAGGGGCCCCAAGCCTGGTACTACGAGGAGGAAGCCACGGTTTCAAAACTCGGGTTTGAATTTGAGGAACAGTCCTCCGCCATGAGCACGGTCATGTCTTTGGCGTCAGATCTTCAATACTACCCACCAGAAGACATTAACGTCGCGCCCTATTTGATGACGGCCTTCGATGCGTCACTGATCGACTCCTATCTCTCGGCGCTGCGCACCGATAACGTGATGATCACGATTGCAGATCCATCTTATGAGGGACCCTCTATCGAACCGTGGTTTGAAGTGCCCTACGGCATCGAGCAAGGGATTGGCCGTGCCCCTGCCGCGCAATCAATCAAGGGCGGACTGACCATCCCCGCACCGAATCCTTTCTTGCCGAGCGATCTTGCGCTCAAACCAGGCAATGACGCGCAGCCGCGGGTGGTTACTGACGAGGAAGACCTCACCTTGCTGTTGGCAACGGACACCGAGTTTGGCGTGCCTCGAGCAGTGACCCACGTCAGCATCCGCTCTGATCGCGGCCTGATCAGCTTGAAGGATGTGGTGGCCTCGAACTTGTACGCCTATCTCGTAAAGGACGACCTCAATACGCTGGGCTACCCGGCGCTTCTCGCTGGCGTGAGCTTTGAAGTGGCGACTCCACCCCGAGGCTTTAGGGTCACGCTCGGGGGCTATCAAGACAAGCAAGCCGTGCTGCTCGAGCGTGTGCTCGAAACGCTAACGACACTGGCGATTGCTGAGGATCGTTTCACAACCCTCAAGGAAGAGTTCAGACGAAGCCTAGAAAACTCGTCGAAGGATCGTCCTTACCAGCAGGGATTTTCTCAGCTGACCGACACCCTCTTAGAGTCGAGCTGGCCAGCAGACGCCATGATGACCGAGCTCGAACAACTCACCCGCCCAGCGCTGGCTGCCTGGCGTGATGAGTACTTTAGCGAGGTGAATGTCGAGGGCCTGATGGTTGGCAATGTGGATGAACAAGATGCCAGCGCCATTCGGCAGACGCTGCGCGAACAGCTGTCCCTCGCGCCAGGGACGGATCGACGCCCTACCGTTACCCAAATCAAAGATCGAACCGACATGAAGCTCGAGATCGATCATGACGACGCCATGATGGTGATCTACGCTCAAAACGATGACGACAGCCTGACATCCCGAGCATCGAGCAGCTTGCTCGTTCACTTGCTCAGGCCTAAATACTTCACGTCGCTTAGAACGGAGCAGCAACTTGGCTATGTCGTCACTGCCATCCAGGCAGAGTACGAGAATCAGGGCGGGGTTGGGTTCGTGATTCAGTCTCCGGTGGCCTCAGCACAAACCTTGGTTGATCGGACAACTCAATTCCTCGATTGGCAACGTGAAGCGCTCACCTCCCTTGAAGCGGAGGCGTTTAGCGAAGCCAAGGCTGGCCTGATTGCGGAGATTTTAGAGAAAGATAAAAACCTGGGCTCACGGGCGGGTCGGTACTGGTCCGATCTCGATGAAGGCATCATGACCTTTGATGGACGTGAGCAAATTGCAGCGGCCATTGACGCACTATCTAAAGCGGAATTGATGACCTTCTTTGAGCAAGTGACTGAAAAGATCAATGACCGCCCGTTGTTCATCTGGAGTCAGGGAAAATTTGCAGCGTCCGAGGGTGAAGCAGAGGCTGCCCCAGCGCTATAGCTTTGGCTGTCACTCAGTTTGGGCCCTGGGGAGAGAAAACTGCTCCACTCGAATGCTTGGTCGCTGTGACGCGGTCGCCACCAAGCATTCGGTACCGAGCCTTCATTACAAAGCTTTTGTTACAAAGCTTTCGATGCGAAGCCTTCGTTACAAAGCTTTCGTTACAAAGCCCGGGGCAAAGCCTTTGTTACAAAGAACAGGCGCTTGGAGCTACAGCAACTTAACGCTTCTGCTCATACTGGATCGTGCTAGGTAGTGCCGGGGGGCCCTTGAATTCCCCAGCCAGGAGTGCCTGCGCTGCTTACAGCTTCAGCAACTGTTTCCCGAAGTTTGAACCATCGAACACCCGTTGCAGCGTCTGGGGAATATTTTCAAACCCCGTCTGGATGTCTTCTTTATAGAGTAGGGCGCCATCGTCCAACCACTGCCCCAAGCGTTTTCGCGCCATGGCGAATTCAGATTGATAGTCCGTGACTAAGAACCCTTCCATCCGAGCCCGCTGAAAAACGAGATTGAAGTAATTTGCCGGACCGGGCGGGAGCACTGCTTCCTGATAGCGAGAGATCCCACCACAGACCACGACTCGAGCATTGAGCGCGATGCAAGCGAGCACATCATTCAAGATGCCGCCGCCAACGTTGTCAAAAAATACGTTCACTCCACCTGGGCAAGCGGCACGCACAGCCGCTTTGACCTTGGCCGCTTTGTAATCAATGGCGTCGTCAAACCCCAATTCTTCAATCAGCCAATCGCACTTCTCCTGACCGCCCGCGATGCCAACGACGCGGCAGCCAGCGAGCTTCGCCAGCTGACCAACAATTGAACCCGTGGCACCCGCCGCTCCAGACACGAGAACAGTATCGCCAGGATTAGGCTGACCGACGCGAAACAATCCGAAATAAGCCGTCAATCCGGTTCCGCCCATGGGCCCAAGAAAGCGCGTCGGCGGTACATCAGCCGGGAGGCGCTCAAGGTCTTTGCCCCTAACGTCGGCCACATCTTGCCAGCCGAGACTACCTAGCACCCGGTCCCCAACCTCAAGACCCGCTGCATTCGACTCGATGACTTCGCCGACCCCAGTCGCCCGCATCACCTGCCCCATTTCGGTCGCAGCGGCGTAACCGATGTTTTCCATTTGCCCTTTTTGCGAAGGATCAAAGCTGAGGTACTCCACGCGCACTCTTGCTGACTCTGCTGCCAACGACCCGAGCGAACTGGTCTCAAGCTTAAAGTCGCTCGCCTCGAGCGGACGGCCTTTAGGGTTGCCATTAATTAGCCATTGACGGTTATCCATGCTCTCCTCCTTCGCTTTAATTCCTTCCTGTTTGACCTAGCCACGGGACCACAGACTAGCGGTAACTGCAAGACTCAGCAGCGATATCAAACAAATACCGCTCAAGTGGGATCACTGTGGCCTATAGGGCCCAAAGACTAGCGGCAACTGAAAGACACAGCGTCCGCTACTGACGGGCACTGAGCAAATCTCATGCATTGAGCGACGAGTCAGGCTGCGTCTGGGTTAACGGACGCTTGCTCAAACTGGAGCGCTACCATGTCGCGGTATGCAGCTGAGCGCTCAAGCAGCTCAGCATGAGTCCCAATGGCAGCGATTTGGCCCTCCTCCATCAACACGATGCGATCAGCATGCAACACGGTTGACAGTCGGTGAGCAATGATAAGCGTGGTACGACCCGACTCCACCTTAGACAACGCTTGCTGAACCAGCCGCTCGCTCTCTACATCGAGCGCACTCGTCGCCTCATCCAGCAGCAAAATTGGCGGATCTCGAACAATCGCCCGAGCCAGTGCAATGCGCTGTTTTTGGCCTCCGGAAAGACGCGCGCCTCGCTCACCCAAATAGGTGTCGTAGCCCTCTGGCAACTTCTGGATGAATTCATCTGCGTTGGCCACCCGCGCCGCCTCTAAGATCATCGCCTGGGGTGCATCTTCTCGCCCGAATCGGATGTTGTCCGACGCGGTCAATCCGAAGATTGGGTTCTCTTGAGGGACCACCCCCACCAGATCGCGAACCGACGACAAATCAGCGTCCCGAATATCCACTCCGTTTAATAAGACTGCACCCTCTGCCACGTCGTACAGTCTGAGCAACAACTTGAAGATGGTCGTTTTTCCAGCACCGGACGCGCCCACAAATGCGATTTTCTCGCCGGGTTCAATCGCAAGATTAAAGCGATCAATCGCGGCTTGATCGGGCCTTGAGGGATAGCGGAACGACACATTCTCAAATCGAATGGCTGCCTTTTTCGCCGAAGGAATTGCAACAGGACTCTCGGCGGATCGAATATCCGGAGACAAAAGCAGGAGTTGGCCCAAACGCTCCATCGCTCCTGCCGCGCGCTGCAATTCGCCAAAGAATTCAATGAGCGCACTGCCGCTCGCACCCACGAGTACCGCATAAATCACGAACTGACTCATCGTACCCGCCGTCATTTCACCCGCGAGTACCGCTTTTGCGCCGAGCCAGAGCACCACGATAAACGCACCAAAAAGCCCAGTCATCGCTACAGTGGTTAGGAGCGCGCGCACGCGGATCCTTCTGATCGCCGTTCGAAAGCTGACCTCGACGGCGGCCTGAAAACGACTCGTCTCTCTCGGCTGCGCATTGAATACTTGGACAGTCTCTACCGCGAGCAGACTCTCTCCGGCGAGCCCACTTAAATCCGCCACCCGATCCTGCGTCGCCCGAGACAGCCGCCTTAGCCAGTGCCCAATCGCCATCACTGGCGCGATGACCACGGGTAGCAAGACGAGCAAATAAACGGTCAACACCCAATTGGTCAGAACAAGTAAGACTAGCGCCCCCACAAACTGAATGCTGGAGCGCAAGACGATAGAGAGTCCTACGCCGGAAATGGATTGGATCAGGGTGGTATCTGTGGTCAGCCGTGAGAGCACCTCGCCGACTTTTGTGTGTTCGAAAAAGGTAGGGTCCATTTCGATCACCTTGCGGAAAACGGCGTCTCGGAGATCGGCAACAACCCGTTCGCCCAGCCACCCCACAAAGTACGCGCGCGCCGCCCCGAAAACGCCAATGACGACAGCAAACAACAAGAGCGCCACAAAGTATTGATCGATCTCTGACGCTCGGTCGCTGGTAAATCCTTGGTCGATGACATCTCGGACGGCAAAAGGCATGGACAGCACTGCGCCAGAGGCCACAAGGAGCGCACCCAATGCCAACACTAGGGTGCCACGATATGGCCTAATAAAAGGCCACAACATTGCTAGCGGCCTGAGCGACCTTGATCCAGGTCGCTCTTCGTTTGGCTCAGCAACTAGTGATTGATCACCAGCCTCAGCCTGCTCCTCCTGATTAGGTGAGAGCGGTTGTGAATCAGCCAATGCGTCTGATTGGCTCATGCGTCGAGTGCTGAATCAATCAGGAACTGAATGTATTGAGAGGTCGCCCTTGCTTCAGCGGTGGGGGCACTCTCCGACATTCCTTCGAGGCGCTCCTCAATCCCTTTGATCTCAGCGTAGGCAACGGCCCTGGCATTCCGGTCAAAAGGATTCTTCCCTTTTGGCCCGATGACTTTGAGCAGCCGCTCGACGTACGCAACCTGTAGCGGCTGCCTGAAGCTCGCTAACCTTGGGTCAGCATCTTCACTGAAAATGCTGGCGGTGAGGTCCGCCATCATCTCTGAAAGCCCGTAATCGTTCCCGTAAAGCCCGGTGTCAGATAACCGCTGCAGCACCCTTGGGTGGAGCAAATGATTCAGCACATCTTGCTGAATGCCCAAAACACGCTGATGCAACTTCGGATCCTCTGTTCGTCCACGAAAGGCAAATCCTCGGCGCTGGGCTGCCAAATGCTGCAGTAAGGTTTGATCAATCATGTCGACCTGCGGGGAGAATACGTAATCCGCCAGCATTTGCATTGCACTCGCTTGATCGACGGCTGAGACAGGCACATAGGGTGGAACATCGCTCGTGCCGGCCACTGCTCGGTTGACGTAAATGCCGCCCACATACCGAGAGACAACTCGAGCTTGACGCTGCATTTGTCGCATGAGCACCAAGTAGGCGCTGCGCAATTCCGCCCAGGTGTCACCATCTTCAGAATAGCGGCTGAGTAATTCACCTTGGACGTCACTGATTAATTCAAAACGCGACTTGGCGTAAGCCATGGCGTCCGATGACATGTCATCGACCATGACCCGTGGATCAATGCCGCGGCCAGCGCCTCGCATGTCATCTGCATCATTACCGAACGCAAGTGCTGGCTCTGCTGAACGAGCGAGATGCGCTTCACGCACGCTGCCAACCATGTTCTCTTGGTAGCCGAATTGGACAGCCCAAGTATCATAAGGACCGGGACGCGTCGTATAGAAGTCGCCTTGCGGCATGCCCCTCGGAGCAAGATTCGTTGGGGCATAATCCATAACAGAGCCAATCAGCACCCCTTGGGTCACATCTGGATTATGGATCTCATCAGGTGATCGCAGTTGACTCGCGCGCATATTGTGACTGAGCCCGAGTGTGTGGCCGACCTCGTGCAGCGCCAGTTCTCTAAGTCCCTCATCGACCATGCGAGTCACGTCCGACCCCCGGCCAATCACGGCCATTGCCGTTGCCGCGAAACTCACTTGATCGCGGAGGGAGGCGCCGAACGCGCAGTGAGATTTGCCTAGTTCACCATCCAAGGGGCTCTCGTCCTCCCACGCCTCACCATCAAGATCAGATGCCGCGACATCAAAGAGCCGCGAATATCTCACCCGATTACTCACAAACACGTTCTCTAACATGATGTCAGCGCCAAGAATTTGGCCGGTTCTTGGATTGGTGAAAGAAGGCCCGTACCCACCAAAAGGAGGATTGGGCGAAGAAGTCCAGCGCAGTACGTTGTACCGCACATCGCCTGCGTCCCACTCCGCATCATCGGGTTGTATTTTCACCTCAATCGCATCGATAAACCCCGCAGCTTCAAACGCCTCGTTCCAGGCAAGAACCCCCTCTTTAATGGCTTTTCGATACGCCTTGGGGGTCGTGTTTTCAATCCACCAGGTAATGGGTTGAATCGGCTTCGACTTCGCGCGATCGGGATATCGCTTTTCAAGATTCCACCGATTAATGAGATCGCGATAAGGGACCACGCTATCACTGGTTAAGTCAGTCACTTGGTCGAAGAAGTAACCCACCCTCGCGTCGTCGATCCGGGGTTGATAGTTGTTGTCCGGCATCTGGATGAACGAATGTTGGAAAGTCAGCGTCACATACCGGGGGTCCGTGACTTCAGCGCCCCCTCGAACGTAAGGCTTCTGGTTGTTGTAAACGTAGTCCACCAGAATATTGACATTCTCAGGGTAGCCCCTCACCGATCGATAACTCGACTTATCTTTGGATAGTTTTCCAAGAGAGAACTGCTCGTAAGGCTTCTTTTTCGGATTCGCGTTTGGGGCAATAGACTGAAGGGCTTCGGTCAGGAAAACCGTGTCCATCTTGATGAGGTAAGCACTTTCGTCCTCTGACGTCGCCTCAATCGAAAGGCTGGCCTTCACTGCAGGACTAATATTGGCATCGCTGGCTCGGGCCATCGCGTTGTCAGGGTCAAAATAGAAATTCGTGTTCTCCTCGATGATTTCGAGGCGATCGAAGTATTTGCGAAACTTCAGTATGGCTTGATCTCGGTAGGCGCCTCGGAATGCTCTTGCAGCCACCACGCCATTTTCTGCGTAGCTGAAATAAACGAATTCTCGGTCCAATTGATCGGCTCGAACCGCCATAAACATCGAGCCATTCTCTGGATCTCGGTAAAGGTTAAAGAATCCCTCAATCAACTCGTAATCGGCCACCATTTCCTCAAGGGTTTTCTTAGGCTTTTCATCCTTCTTACCCTTTTCCGATCCCTCGTCCTTGGCGTCCTTCTTGTTCTCATCCTCAGCCTTTGGGCTAACCACTTCTGCTGAGTCAGGCGCTTCTGCTGGAACCGGTTCTGCGTCGGCGACGTCTGAGCCCGCTAACGCGGGCGAACCCATACCTAAAACAGCCATGCCGAAAAAGACCGCGAGACATAGCCTTTAATTCCGGCCGGGAACTGATGAGCGAGCAAGTGATCCCTATTCATCCATCGATTCATGATGTTTTCCTTATTCGAACGTTCATCGCACCACTCGAGCTACGCGGTTTGCTCGACGCAATCTTGATAATCGTCAGCCAGCAAATCGGGCCCGGCTAATGTAAAGCCCAGCCTGTTACGAGCCTATGTCGAGAAGCGAGTGGTTGGGCGAACCCAGCCTCGCCATTACTCTAAGCTCAGTGCTGCGCGCAGTGCTGTTGCGCCTACTGCCATCAGCCGCTCATTGACGACGCGGCTTGATTTGGTCTCGGTGGTGCTACGAGATTAAAGGCGGCCAAGTTTAGCGAGATACGAGACTGAATGCTCGTCTACCTGATCATCCGCTTAATCTTTCCGGGCGCGATTTAAATGCGCTCTTTACTGGCGCATCCCTCTTACTGGCCAATCTCTCAATTCGCGGCGTTTTGAGAAGCGGCGTCTAAAAAAAGCGGTCGGGGGGCGATGTGCGAATAAGTGTCTGACGCCGCGCAAGCACTGTCTTCAATTACATTGATAACACTTAGACAGACGGCGCTTACATCGACCCCCATACATAGAGGAAGGCGACTCTGGCGCAATTTACATAGACGAAGGCGGCTCTGGCGCACTGGCCTGCTTTTCCTCGACCCAAAACAGCATGAGTCCGCCGAGCAGGATCAATACAAAAAGAGAAGCAAACCCCCAGCGCTGGGATGCCGACCACTGCGTGGTGGTTGCCACGAGGAGCGGCGCCAGGAAGGCGGTGATTGAACCAGAGAGGCCATACAACCCAAAGAATTGGGTCGCCCGATCTGGCGGGGAGATGCGAGCCATTAACGTCCTCGATGCCGAAAGTGCCGTCACAAAAAAGAGCGCGAAGACTTGGTTCGTCGCAAAGTAAATGAGTTCGGCTGGTGTCGAAAAGTAAGGGAAATCCCAGACGGCGTCGGTCGAGACCATCACCACAAACAACACACGATCGGGCTGAATCGATACGAGCCCTAGCAAGATCATGGCAGTCATCGGCACGCAGACCTTAAGCGTTAGGAGGGACCCCAGCCGGTCATCCATGATCCCGCCTAGATAAGCGCCAAACATGGCGGTCACGCTGGTGCAAAGACCAAAAATAAGCAGCGATATGGTGTCCCACTCGAAATTCCCTGCGGCATACACGCCGCCAAAGACCAAAACACCCACCATCCCATCGTTATAGAGCATGCGAGCCAGCAGGTAGATCGCAACATTTTTATAGTGCCGGACCTGCTTGACGGTCTCGAGCACATCTTGAATCCCTGCTTTCGCGGCGGCCGCGAATCGCCAACCCGTTGGCGGCGCGTCTGGCGTCAGCAGCAGGACCGGGCAGCGTGAAGATCAGCATCCAGACCCCTGAAATCGGCCCTGTGATGCGATCGTGCTCATGGATCGATTGATCGATCCCAAACAGCGGCGCCTCTGGTAACCACGCCCAAGGCATCACCCCGGGCAGGGCGAAAGCAATCAACACAAACAGCATGAGCGATACGCCGCCGAGATTCCCCAGCGCGAAAGCGAGGCCCGACACCACTCCGGCTTTGTTGGCAGGTGTGATCGAGGGCAGCATGGCGTTATGGAACACCTCTGAATAAGCGAACGCCACGTTGATCACCAACATCAGCGCGAAGGTTTGATAAATCAGCGCGTTGGTGGCAGCGGGAGTCACCCACCACAGACAGCAAGCACCGATCGACATGATCATCACCGTGCCTGCAATCCATGGTTTCCGCCGCCCTTGCTTGTCCGCCACCGCTCCGAGAAACGGAATAGTGGCCGCCAGAATGGCGCCCGACGTCGCGTTCAAATAGCCAATCAACGCCTGGCCGCGAACAGGATCACCCACTACGACACTCGAGAAATAGGGAAAGAAGATATAGATGACGACTAATATGTAAAAAGGATCACGACCGAGCTGACCAAAAGCCCAACTGTAGTAACCGAGTGGCGATGCCGGTTGCGCTCCCGTGAGCGAGAGATCTGCCGCTGATACGTCTTCCGTTCGCTCGCTCATCCGATCGCTCCACTAGCGCGCAAAGACCCAATCGTACCTTGATCGTAGCCGAGTTCAGTCAGTACCTCATCCGTATGGTCACCGAGCGCAGGCGAGGCGTCTTCCGGAAAAGATTCGTCACTGCCGAAGCGAGCCGGTGGTCTGGGTTGAAGCATCGGGCCGGCCAGTGGATGCTCCACTTGCTTGAGGGTCTTTTGGGCAATGATTTGAGGGTCGTCTCTGATATCCGAGCGAGCGTTCACCCTCGCTGCAGGAATCTCGTGCTCCACAAATAAGTTCAGCAGTGTCTCCGTATCGTAGTCCTTAACCGAGCCATTTAAACGGTGCGACACAATGGCCCCATCGGCGGTTTCACTGACTTCGTATTGATCGGCGAGGTCCCCTGAATACTGCACGCCATCGCCGATAAACGACTCATTCCACATGAGATCGGGCCAGTTAAAGTAAATACTTGAATCCAGCATCGACACTTTGATTTCTGTGCCTCCCCTGCCCATCGCTTTGTTATAGAGACCCGCAGTCATCGCTTGCGCGGCGGTCAAAGCCGTTACTTTGTCATAGATGATTGTCCGAACCATTTCAAAACGGTTGTGTGTGCCTTGCGCATCAAGAATGCCTGATAGTCCCTGGATCACATAGTCGTAGACCTTCTGGCCAGCATAAGGTCCAACATCCCCCATTCCACTGATAGCAAGGTAGATGAGATCTGGGAAATGCTCACGGAGCGACGCATACCCTAGCCCAAGCCTTTCCATCTTCCCTGGACGGTAGTTGTGCATCACCCCATCGGCTGTGGCAAGCAAGCGCATCAATATCGCTTGCCCATCGGGATGCTTTAGATTCAAAGCAAGCGATTTCTTGTTGCGATTGATCAGCGAGAATATCGCGCTCACACCCCCTCGACTGGCACCCAGGTAACGAACGCCATCGCCCCAGCCAGGCGGTTCGACCTTAATCACCTCAGCGCCTTGGTCGGCGAGCACAACGGCAGCCATTGGCCCAGAGACCACGGCAGACAGATCAATGATCCGCGCGCCGCTAAGCGGCCCTGGCGATGGTGTTGGTTCGTTCTTCGATTGCATGGTTGGATTGCGCCCGAGCCGCCGCTCAGAGTCAAGCATCGCTCGCCAACTTTCAGTATTTCACCTGATCTCGTCAAAGCGCACGATAGCCATAAATGAATAGATTCATTCTTATTAAGAATATATTAGATGTAATTAATTCTTTTTTTTATCGGACGGATCCCGGCTAACGTTCTTGGCTTAAATATTAATGAGCTAGGACAGCACCGTGACACCACAAGCCCCCGCGCAAATCAAAGCGACTATCACCGATGCGCCAGAAATCAAAAAACCCGCACCTACCATGCGACGTATCGAGACCCTGTCAGAATGGGAGCTCGCTCGCGAGACCAGCAAGACTTGGTCAATGGAGCAAGACTAACGTCTTTTAGCCAGGGGTCGATGTGATCTCTCCGCCCACTCTGAGGACAAATCGACCCGCACGATTCCTGTAGGCACCTCAGCCGGACCGCTCGCTCCAGATCATGCATCTCGATCGCCCCAAAGCAGGTCCGTCCTCCAGCACCTCGAAATAGCAACGCGCTAAACCCATTCGTGGTAGCGTTTAGGCTAACCGTCCTGGAGCATTCGTTTGGCCACTATCCCCTACGTTTTGGTAGACGCATTCACGTCAGAGCCATTCGCCGGCAACCCCGCAGCCGTTTGCTTGCTCACGGACCCTCTCCCGCGAGAAACACTCCAAGCCATAGCCAGCGAGTTCAACTTATCTGAAACCGCCTTCGTGCGGGCCATCGATGATGGGTTTGAGCTGCGATGGTTTACACCGAAAGACGAAGTCGCGCTCTGCGGGCATGCGACCCTTGCTACCGCCTACGCGTTACAACGGACATTTGGGGCAGCGCTTCCAAACTATCGGTTTCAGACGCTGAGCGGCGAGCTCACCTGTGCGCCAGAAGGTGAATTACTGGAATTAAACTTTCCCGCGACACCGCCTACTGAGGCGCCTGTCGACCCTGCGCTCATAGAAGGACTTGGAATCAAAAACTACAGCCATTACGCGCGCTCCATATTTGACGTGATGGTTGTCTTACCGCGCGAGGAAGACGTCACCACACTCGCACCCGATTACACCGCCCTCGCGGCAATCGATACTAGGGGCATCATCGTGACCGCCGCTGCAAGCCAGCCAGATCTCGATTTTGTTTCGCGCTTCTTTGCCCCCGCTCATGGCATCAACGAAGACCCCGTGACAGGGTCCGCCCATTGTTGTCTTGGGCCTTATTGGGCTGACCAACTCGGCAAGCAGGCGCTTCGAGCTAGGCAGTGCTCATCAAGGGGCGGTGAGCTAATGGTTACCGTGAAAGACGACAGAGTTGCATTGCGGGGGGCAGCGACGTTGATCGCTGAAGGCACCCTCTATATTCCTTGATCCGTTATTCCTTGACCCGTTTTTCTCGAACAGCCCGATCCCCGAGCCATAACTGCCCTGGGCTATGCGCCCTTTCACTCGGCCGTTCGCCTATCCATTCCCTGTTTCGAATCTCTCGGTCGTGATTACCCGCTGCGCACAGCACCGTGGCGCGCCAGCGGATCGCCCACTGGCTTAACGCTCCTTTGCTTTTATGCTCTACTCAACCGAGTCGCATTCAACACGAGCTACGCCAATGGAATCCCAGGAAGCTACCAATCTTTCCTTTGACCCGGACGCACTGCGCCAAAAATATCGCGAGGAGCGAGATAAACGGCTGAGGGCAGACGGCAATGAGCAGTACATCGAGATCACCGGCGATTACAGCGATTACAACGATGACCCGTATATCGAAACCATCTCCGAGCGAGCCGCTTATACCGACCACACTGAGATCATTGTCATTGGGGGCGGGTTCGGCGGCCTCCTCACGGGCGCTCGCTTAAAGGAAGCGGGTTTTAACGACCTCCGCCTGATCGAAAAAGGCAGCGACTTTGGTGGGACCTGGTACTGGAACCGTTACCCGGGCGCCGCCTGCGATACGGAAGCCTACATCTACCTGCCGCTTTGTGAAGAACTTGGCTACGTGCCGAAGAATAAGTATGCGTTTGCCCCCGAAATTCTCGCGCACAGCAAACATATCGCAGAACACTTTGACCTCTACACCAATGCCTGCCTCGGCACCCAAGTGACCGCCGTTTCCTGGGAAGACGATCACAATCGCTGGCGGGTCAAAACCGATCAAGGCGATAACATGACGTGTCAGTTCTTAATCATGTCCAACGGCCCATTAAATCGCCCAAAACTTCCATCGATTCCAGGCATTCTTGATTTCAAAGGTCACACCTTCCATACCAGCCGCTGGGACTATGACTACACCGGCGGCTCATCAGAGGGCGGATTAACCGGTCTGGCAGACAAACGCGTCGCCGTCATCGGCACCGGGGCAACTGCCGTTCAATGCATTCCCCATGTTGGCGAGGCGGCGAAAGCCCTATATGTCTTTCAGCGGACCCCTTCCTCCATTGACGTGCGTGACAACCGGGCGACCAACCCCGACTGGGCCGCATCACTTCCTCCGGGTTGGCAGCGCGATCGCATGGAGAATTTCAATGCCCTTACCTCAGGTCGGGTCATTGAGGAGGACCTGGTCATGGACGGCTGGACCGAGATCATCCGTAACCTGATCTCGATGGCCAACTACCGCGGGAAGAATCTTTCAGGGGAAGAAGTCGCGAGGCTCATGGAGCTCGCTGATTTCGAGA
Source organism: Gammaproteobacteria bacterium (assembly GCA_038131595.1). Taxonomy (GTDB): domain Bacteria; phylum Pseudomonadota; class Gammaproteobacteria; order Pseudomonadales; family Azotimanducaceae; genus UBA9926. The sequence continues at coordinate 1,356,233 of JAYPPR010000008.1, read as the reverse complement.
AGATGGAGCAAATCAGAGCTCGGGTTGATGCAATCGTCGAGGATCCAAGCACTGCCGAGGCGCTAAAACCCTACTATCGCCAATTCTGTAAACGCCCCTGTTTTCACGACACCTACCTTCCGACCTTTAACCGCCCTAACGTGACACTGGTGGATACCGAAGGCAAAGGCGTTACCGCAATCACAGCAACCAGTGTGATTGCCAACGGCGAGGAATACCCGGTCGACTGCATCATCTTCGCGACCGGCTTTGAGGTTGGTACAGGGTTTTCACGTCGAGCGGGCTACGATGTCGAAGGTAAAGATGGGGTGATGTTGTCCCAGAAATGGAGCGACGGCATCCAAACGTTACATGGGCTACACAGTCACGGTTTTCCCAATCTGCTCATCATGAGCAATGCGCAGTCGGCATTCACCACCAACTTCCCCCATGCCATGGATGAGAATGCGCGGCATATGGCGTACTTGCTTGATACCTGCCGAGATCGGTCCATTAAACAATTTGAGGCCGATCTAGACGCTGAGCAAGCTTGGGTTCAAGAGATCATCGGTCTCTCACGATTTAGCGAGGCCTTCCAATCTGAGTGCACACCGGGTTACTACAACAACGAGGGGCAACCGAATCCGCTCTCCAAGCAGAACGCGAGTTACGGGAAAGGACCCATTGCTTTCTTCGACCGAATGCGAGCCTGGCGAGAACAAGGTGAGTTAGCTGGGCTCAACTGCCGGTAGCCAACAGCGAGTGACAGCCCCGTGCTCGCTAAGGGGATGGTGCAGTCAGACTCCCGCCCGTTGCGCGGGTCAGCGCACTGACGCGCGCCCCCCTGACATCGCTAACGACCTTCAGCTCAGCACCGATCTCGAGCATTTGCTTACTCGATAACTCAAAAGGCGGCCAGTCTGGAACGCCTGGCGCACTTGGCTTACCCGTCTTCGCAAAGGACGTCCAAAGCTTGCCCGCTGTAACCGCTAATCTGCGTTCCTGATCGGTCTCAATAATGGGGAGCCCCGCAAAGTCCCGAACCTGGCCAAAGACATACGGAATTTCACTCGCATGAAATGCGCCGAGATCCTCCGCCCCCTCGAGCCGAGTCGGATACGACCACCAGTACAGGTAAGCCGCCGATGACACATTAGCCATCGCCTCAGCCCAAAGACGCATGGGCTGGGTAAACATCATATCGGTTAGAAACGCCTCAACTGGGGCACGATCAAACGGGTCCGCCTCGATATCCGCGTAGAGAGGCAAGAGCGAATTTGCTTGTTCACCCAGCAGGTTGATCTGCGCTTTAAGCAGCTCGGCAGTGGGAATATCCTCGCCACCAGCAAGGAAGACATCGAGTAATGTGGTCATCTCATCCGCGTTCGAGCCCAGCATCACGGGGATATCGAGCTGTTCTCCTTGTGCATAAATCTTCCGCGGCTGTTTCGGCAGAACGCGGCCATCCACCACGGTGCTCGCCTCCATATCCAGCATCAACTGAGGTGATCCCGCGAACCGCTCTATCACGGTCTCTGCAGGCAATGCTCGAAGGGCCGCTAAATCGGGCGTTTCCGCTGCCGCCAGGACGCTTGCTGCATATTCGCCGCGATCATGTGCGCTAGGCTGTCCATTCTCGCTGCCTGCAAGCGTGGCCATGGTATAGAGCCTTGCGCCACTCTGGCCAATGGCTTTGTGCATTAACCCTTCTGCCAGGGGACTGGCCTGCAAGACCGATACACTCCACGATCCGGCGGACTCACCGAAGACCGTGACATTGCCCGGGTCACCGCCAAAGCGCTCGATATTGGCTTGAACCCAGGTTAACGCCGCTAACTGATCCAAATAGCCCTGGTTACCCGAGTGCCCGCCGCCTTCGGCGGTAAGCTCAGGATGAGCAAAAAATCCGAAGGGCCCTAACCGATAGTTGATGGTGACCAGCACCACCCCTTCTTTGGTTAGCTCAAAACCGGGGTAGAGATCGCCAGACCCTGTCACTAGTCCACCACCGTGAATCCAAACCATGACCGGTAGCCTGTCGTCTGCGGCACTAGCACGGGTCCATACATTCAGCGTCAAGCAATCTTCGTTTTGATGGGTGATGTTTTCATCATAGAAGGCGGCGAGCGATGAAGGTTGCATGCAAGCCGGACCAGGGGAAGTTGCGTCTCGCACGCCTGACCAAGGCATCACAGCCGCGGGCGGTTTCCAGCGACGATCATTGGTCGGAGGCGCGGCGTAAGGAATCCCCATGTAAGCATGGAGTCCCCCTTCGAATTGACGCCCCTGGATCGTGCCGTCATCGAGGTGGATCTGGCCGCTCACAGTGTCGCGCGCACTCCCGCACCCGGCTGCGAGGCCAATGGCTAGCCAGCAGAACGCGACCAATGACCATTCTTTCGCCCCCCGGCGGTTTCGCGAATGTTGTGAGCCGCTACCGCTTAACCTAATCGACATACCGATGTCCTTTTCAATGTCTTTACCAAAGTCCTTACCGACGATAAATTGCAACGCTTTAATCAGCCGCTTGCTAGCGCGGCCGAAAAAGAAACTCACGAATCTCTTCTTTCGCGGCCTGAATATCATGAGCCTTGACCTTGTCGGTGTTGCCGATTTCTTCAGGCACATAGAAGTGAATCTGGTCAGCGTTCTCGTAGGCAGACCACACCGCGTCAGCGATCGCAGTGTCAGGAAGCAATCGATAAGCACCCGATTGCGGTAGCCGTTCCAGCATCGACTCAGTGAAAGGTTGACCGCTCCCTTTGGCCAATTCCTCTCTTAATAGCGGTGTGTCGATACAGCCAGGCAGCACATCAGCCACCCGAATGTCGTCACCTTCTAGCTCCAACGATAACGCCTCTGTTAGACCTTTAACGGCAAACTTCGACGCTGAATAGACCGACCGTGTCGCGTGACCATACGTCGCAACAGACGATGAGGTACTGATGCAAAGCGCATTGGGGGTCGCTTTCAGCATGGGCATCGCTGCGCGGATACTAAATATCACGCCGAGTACGTTGACGTCCAAAATGGCGCGAATGGTGGCCGTGTCCTGCGACTCAAGCAAGCCGCCGGGTGCTATCCCCGCATTATTGAAAAGAATATCGAGTCGACCCTCGGTTGCGTCGCGGACAGTCTCCATAGCCGCTTGCATATCTGACTCTTGGGTCACATCGGCACGAATGGTCACCGTTCGAGCGCTCAGCGCCTGCTTTGCTTGCTCGAGCTGATGCTCAGATAGATCAATCAGGATTGCCTTCCACCCTTCAGCATCAAACTTCCTGGCGGTGGCAAGACCCATGCCGCTTGCGCCCCCTGTAATACAAATGACCGGCTCGCTCATTCTGATTGCCCCTTACTCAATTGCTTGATGGTAGGGCAGTTCTGGTGGCGCTGTCATCCTAATGAGGAGCCGCTGGTCGCCGCGTTTGAATGCACAGGCACGCTATGGGTTTTTTCAGTGGCGCACCAAGCCGGTCCGCCACTTCTTTAACGCCCTGTGATTGAGCGCCTAATCCGGCAAACCAAGCACCCGCTTGGCAATGATGTTGAGCTGCACTTCTTTTGTTCCGCCGGCAATGGTCAAGGATTTTTGGTACAGCCACTTCTGCAGTGATGCTAGTTCCTCGGCATCTGCGGTCTCTGGATCCCATCGGAACCCTTGTGGTCCCATGGCTGCAACCAATAGCTCATCCCCTTCTTGAATATTCAGCGCATTCGTCAGCTTTACCGCGGACGAAGTGAACCCAGGAGCTCGGGATTGCAACTCTTCAATCGCTCGACGCTGCGTAATGCGCTGCGCGTGAGCATTCATTTCGAATTGGGTGAGCTGCCGCCTCAGATCCGCATCAGCCAGTTGCCCATCCTGACGACCCACATATTTCGAGACCAGGGTCGGCATCTCGCTTTTTTCAGAACGCCCGCCCTGAGAGCCTGATATGTTGATTCCCGCATGGGTCGATCGTTCAAATTGCAGCAGCCGCTTTCCTACCGTCCAGCCACGATCCACCCCGCCGATTAGATCGGTTGCCGGGGCAATGGCATTGTCAAAGTGGGTCTCGCAAAAAGGTGAGGCGCCGGAAATGAGTTTAATGGGCGACACCTTCACCCCTGGCTGATTCATATCAACCAGAATCAAGCTAATACCCTCGTGCTTGGGTTTGTCCGGCGACGTGCGTACCAGCACGAAGATGTAATCACAAATAGTCGCGTCACTCGTCCAAATTTTCGACCCGTTCAAGATGTATTGATCGCCATCGAGCTCGGCGCGCATCGATAAGTTTGCAAGATCAGAACCAGCGCCGGGTTCTGAGTAACCCATCGCCCACGCACCCTCGCCTCTGGCACAAATCGGTAGCCACTTGGCTTTCTGCTCGTCGGTCCCAAATTCCAAAATCGTTGGACCGATGTAGTTCACGCCGCGACCGGTGAGCGGCGTGCGTGCGCCTGCACGCTTGAGTTCATCGATCAAAATTTCGTACTGAGGCCGCTCGAGTTCGGCGCCGCCGTAAGCCTTCGGCCAGGTGGGTACCGTCCAACCTTTTTCGACCATGCGATCGAGCCAGAGCCGAGCATCTGGAGCCATGTCCACTTTGGTACTGCCAAGCGGTACCGGCCCAGGCCCTTTCGCACCCTCTGGGCAGTTCGCCTCAATCCACTCTCGGGTTTCTGCTCTAAATGCGTTTAGATCCATTGTTCAGCCACCTTTTGCTCATCCCATCATACCTCCGCTCGACACGCGGTGCTTGCCTGTCAGTGCCTGCACGAAAGCGGACTAATCATGCAACTCCTCGCGCGCCCTCGACACCTAGGCTTACGATCGGCCGAATACTGCGGACTAGGTTTTCCAGATGGTGAGGATCACTCATGCACGCCATGCGATCGCGCCTGATCAATGCCGCCAATTGATGCTGCTCATCTATTCTGGGGCAGATTCGCTGGGCGTTACCGAATGATTAGCCAGCGGCGAGACTCTCACCCACCAACTCAGGCGACGGCGTTTCCTGAACGGCCTCGCGTAGCGCGTTGATTGCAGAATCACTCAGCGCCTCCGGGAGTGGCTCACCTGCCAAAAAGGCGGCAATCATCTGGGCCAGCTGCACATGTTCCTCGTGCATATGAAAGTGATGATGAGAAGGGATGTGTGCAATCTCAAACGCTGATGGCACAGGATTCAGTAATACGCGTAAGGAGCGCTTCAACCACTCACTGGTCGTGTCTGCGATTATCAGTGCCGTTCGCGCGCTTGTAGCTGAGACCAGTGCTCGCAATTGAGCGTTGGTGAGCTCCATCGGCCCGCCGCTGCGAATGCGTGAGTCCGCTCGCCAACTAAACCCACCGGTTACCACCTGATGGCCGCGTTCGACAATGAGCCGCGCGGATTCAAGGCTTTGCCCCGTTGCCTCTGATAGCCGGCGCTCCATTGCATCGAGCGACTCGAATACTTTGAGCGTTGAAAGTCGAGGGTTAGCAGACCCGACCATGCTGGATAAATGAGCCAATGTTTGAGGCGCGCCGTCCGTGCCACAGAAGCCATCAAGGCACACAAGCGCTGTCACCCGATCGGGGTACAGCCCCGCCAACTGAGCACCAAGTTCAGCGCCCATGGAATGCCCAATGATGGAGAATGTCTCCCACTCCATTTGATCGGCCACACTTAAGATGTCGTGCAAATCACTGAGGCCGGAATAGGGCATGCCGAGGGGTCGGTGGTCGGACCAGCCATGGCCGGCGAAGTCCATGGCAACGATGTCGAGTCCATGAAGCTCTGGCGCAAGACGATCAAAACTAGCGGCATTATCCAGAAACCCATGAAGACACAGCGTGGGGATACCTTTCTCCTGACCCCAGCGCTTGGCGCGAATCGTGACGAGTCCTGTGTCAAATTCCAATGTGTCGTTCATACCTGCTCTGCCGCTAAAACGGCCGCGAGTGTACCAACATCATTGCAGCGTCGCACCTCACATGTGGCTCGCGTGATACGCTCAGCCCTTATCGTCATCTCAAGTGAGTCACTTTCCTGTGCGAGCCCCTTTCGACCCTGGCGCACTCTATGTGCGACGCGCCGCGCTCATCGAAGCGCAAGCCGACAGTATTTGGAACGCGTTTGAATCAGAGGACCGCATGCGAACTTGGTTCGGACACGGCCACACACTAGACCGGTACGAACCGCAGCTGGGTGGCGCAGTTGAACTATCAGTCACACTTGATGATGGCGTACACCGATTTGGCGGTGCCATCACGCACTTTGAGCCAGGCTCGAGGCTCACATTCAGCGACAATTGGTTAGATCACCTCGCATGGCCCGAGCCAACGTTCATCAGCTTCGTCTTACATGCGCAGAGCGGAGCCACGCTGGTTGAACTCTACCACCATGGTTTCGAGGTGCTCGGCGACATTGCGAGCAAGGAATGCCTCGCCTATGAACAGGGCTGGGATGCCAAACATCTCCAGCACCTCAAATCGCTTATCGAGAGTGGGTAGCAGCTAGTGCGTCAATTCCAAATTAAGGGTATTGGCTTGGGGCAACGAAACCGCCCATCTCCTGGGTAATCAGCCGGGCAAACTCAATGCACCGATAATCCCGGAAAGGCGCGCTGACCGCCTGAAGCCCTATGGGCAAACCCTCAGCGGATAGGCCCGTAGGAAACACCGTGCTCGGTAAGTAGGCGTTCACAATCATCCCCGCCCACATCAACTGTTGAAAATAAGGTTGCTCGACGTTGTCCACCAGCAGCGTGCGCTCAGAGAACGCTCGATGATCATGGGGGAATGCCGGCGTCGCCATTTGGGGGCAAATCAATATATCCCAATCCTCAAAAAAGGCGCTCCAAGCATGTCGCAACTTCTCACGACGGCTGTTCGCTCTAATCCACTCGCGATGGGAGAGCACCGCTGCTCTGGCATTAATCGCGTCCGTTGACTGATCACTCGGATCAAACGACGCCGCACGTTCTATCGCCTTATTAACCGAGGCATCATCCCAAGCCGCCGTCATGACTGAGTTCAGTAAGGTCGAATAGTTGTTCATCGCGTGGGTGAGATCAAAATCCGGTCGCGCATCAAAGCCCACCTGGGCACCCAGTCGCTCCAGCGTTTCTCCCACCTTCAGCGCACGATCTTCCACTTCACGGGTAACCGGCGCGAGCGCGTCGGTTGCCCAAATGGCGACTCGATACTGGCTGAGCTCCTTGATATCAGCATCGGGGAGCGACAGCGACCAACCCACCGCTTCTCGCTCTGCAGGACCTGCCATGATCGAGAGCGCTGTAGCTAAGTCTTCGGCACTTCTTGCAAGTGGACCGCAAACCGCGAGATCGGCCTCAGGTTGGCCTGACACTAACTCGTGACCTTGCATGGGCACGATCCCATAGGTTGGCTTGTGCCCATAAACACCACAAAAGTGCGCGGGGTTGCGGATGGACCCGCCAATATCTGACCCGGCCTCAAGACCCGTTAAGCCTGCGGCCAACGCAGCCGCGCTGCCGCCCGATGACCCGCCAGGTGTTCTACCTGTATCCCACGGGTTACCTGTTACTCCATAAACTGGGTTATAGCTCTGAAAATCTGCCAAATCGACGGGCACATTGGTCTTACCTAAAAAGTGGGCGCCCGCCCCCTTGAACCGACTGACTGCAAGCCCGTCGGTTGCTGATACGTTGTCCTTAAAGCTCAATTGACCCCAAGTTGCCGGCGTGTCAGCCAGCACATAAGACTCTTTGATGGTCATCGGCAGACCGTGGAGCGGTCCCAAATCCTCACCTTTTGCTAGCGCTTGATCAGCATGGTCCGCGGCGGCGAGCGCAGCATCGAAGGTTCGAACGACCACTGCGTTAATCTCGTTGTCGTATTGTTCGATGCGTTGGATATAGAGTTCGGTTAACTCTCGTGAACTGATTTCTTTTCGTTTGATTTTTCCAGCGAGCGATAGCGCGGATTCATAAGCCAGCATGGTCAATTCCCCCTTCCTCTCATTTTTCTCGCAAATGCCCCACTCTCTGTTAGCCGGGACCTAGATTGGTTTTTTTACCGAGGACACATTAGGCGAGGACACGCTCGCCCCTCCGCGAGAATCGTCTAAACCCCGCCATGAAGATCGATAGACCCCCCGCCTTAAAACCCTGCCTGCGCCGACTGAATGCGCTCGAGTGTCGACTCATCCATCGACACAAACTCTTTGCTCCCAGGCAAACGCACATAGACCGGATCAGTGCATTGACGGATGTCGTATCCCTCTTTCCGCAAGTCGCCCTTCACCATTTTGAACGTCCCGGTCACGTCGATATCTTGTTGAATCCGCACAAAGAGCGGCACTGCGTAGGTGGGCAGCTCAGCATCGGCGTAGCTTGCAAATGCATTGAGATCAAACGATGACACACCTTCCTTCAAAGTGACGGCAACCATGCCTGCTCGGCCGTCAGCGCCAGGCACCTCAACGCCGTAAACGTTACAAAATTCGATTTGATCAAAACTATTGAGAATCTCGCCGACTTCGTTCGTAGAAACGTTTTCTGATTTCCAACGGAAGGTATCGCCGACCCGGTCCACGAACTGATAGTGGGGATATCCCATGGTGAACCCAACATCAACGGTCTGCATCAAATCACCCGTGTTAAACCAAGCGTCGCCCGACTCAAGCGCATCACGAATAATCTTCTTCTCGGTGGCTTCGGCGTCGGTGTATCCCTCAAATACGGCATCTTCGGTGATTTTCCCTAGCAGTAAGCCAGGCTCACCTTGATTGACCGGAATACAGCGGCCGCTCGAATCGCGAACGATTTCATCATTCAGTACATCGTATTTCACCAGCGCGACTTCGGCCGACGTCATTCCAACCGTGCAGTCCTTGTTCATTAGATTGGCGAAAGCCACATTGCCTTCGGACGCACCATAGAATTCAACAATACGAGAAAGGCCAAATCGCTGCTTAAAGTTCATCCAAACATCGGGACGCATGCCGTTGCCCATCATCGACCGAATCGGGTTATTGGCATCATCGGGCGCCTCTGGCGTGTTGACCAAATACCGACAGAGCTCGCCGATATAGATGAGCAGCGTGCACCCTTGTTCCCGAACTTCAGACAAGAAATTCGACGCAGAGAACTTTCGTCGTACAAACATGCTCGCACCTGAGGCAATCACGGCACCGACGCCGATCATCAAGCCTGTGCCGTGGTAGAGCGGCAAACAGATGTATAACCGGTCTTGCTCGGTTGCTTTAAACCCGGCGATGGCCGCCATATCGGCACTAATCAGGTAACGACGGTTTGATAGCACGGCGGCCTTAGGCAAGCCTGTGGTTCCAGAAGTAAAAATGTAGAACGCTGTCTCGCCGATGGTGGTTTCCACCGTATCGGGCGGATTATCGCGCGACGCATCGTCGCTCGCGCTACCAAGGTCGATGGCCCAGTTGAGTGATGGCGCGTTGTCTCCATCGGCAACGACGTAGTAGTCCTCACCCTCTGATAGCGAGAGCTCCGCTTTGACTTCCTCCATGCGCGCTGCCACTTCAGCACCGAAGATGCACTTTTTAGAGTTGGTGACATTGACGCAGTGGGCAAGCGGACGACCATTTAAATTGGTGTTGATTAACCCGATGGTGACACCGAGCTTATTGAGACCGATGAGTAGCGCCAAGAATTCGACGCGATTTTCCATGATCAGGCTGACGGTATCGCCACGTTCGAGGCCCTGCCCTTTGAAATACTGAGCGTAGCGATTGGCCTCTTCGTTGAGCTCAGACCAAGTCAGCGTTCGCCCCTCAAAGATAATCGCCGGCCGCTGCCCGAAACGTAGGGCATTGGCCTCAACTCTAGCCGAAAAGCTATCAGTGACGTCAGGCGCTCTCGGAACCATCCCTTTTTTCAACTTCAGCAGCGTTGGCATTTGCGCCAGCGTTCGAATGGTGTCTCCTAGGCCCATATCCCCACCCTCTTATCTCTTTTTCTGATCGACTCCTGATGTTACTTGAGGGCCAGCCGAACGGGAACCGCTATGCATTAGAAGTCCCCAAAGGCAGACGCTGTTCACAGGCGCTAAACCAAACCTCGCGATCTCAGAACGATCGCCCGGTTTGAGACTGCATGTGAGGTGTTGGAAGAATGTCCTCTGGCACCTCGGGGTCCCTTATCAGTGCCCCAGTTTTTAACCGAAGCGGCATCACCCCAGCCCATACGGGCGCGTCCATATCCTCGTCTTCATCGTCCGGTGGGCCCATAGAAATTTTCGCCGATGCGCTTTCGATCTCTACCTGGATCACACCCGTCATCAGAATTTCTTTTTCGTGAGAGGGGCGGACTTCCTCGCTGCGCCCCGGCATCACATGCTCACTGATGACTGACAGGGCGTGGACTCGCTCATCACCCTCAATCAGGGTAGCGGTGCCGTGAACCGTCACCGACCGGTAATTCATCGACGAATTAAAGAGTGACCTCGCGTAAACAATGCCATCGAGCAACGTGACATTGAGGCAGACGCTTGGCCCCGCTTCCAGCATGCGGACTACTCGGGCTTTACGAGCCCCATGAAGGTAGAGTCGATTGCCATCTCGACCATAGATCATCGGCACGACCACCGGCTTCCCCTCCTGGATAAACGCGACCTGCGCAACCAACCCGGCATCTAAAATCGCATGGACGGATGCTTCGTCATACCGCGCCTTCTCGCTCAATTGCCTCACTCGGTTCGTTGGGGAAATCTCAAACGTCATGGCTTGCCCTCTTTTTCTTCCTTTGTACTGCTTATGACCCCGCTTCGCCAGCTAATGAGACGCTCGCCCCATACGCTAGCCACGCCACAAGAGCGTCGCCTTTGAATCAGCCAACGATCTAGGGGCGCTCGAACACGGGTCGCCAATTTCTGGTAGCCTTCGCCCATTCATGACGTCACAGGAGGGAGTATTTCATGCCAGTTATCGAAAATAGTGAATTTGCGGGCAAGGTCGCAGTCATTACGGGGGCCGGGGGAGGCCTGGGACGAGCGCATGCGATTGAGTACGCGAAGCGCGGTGCCAAAGTCGTCATCAATGACTTGGGCGGCGGCGTTGATGGTAGCGGCGCCGGCGATGCGGCCGATGCGGTTGTCGAGGAACTGAAAGCACTCGGCGCCGAGGCAGTCGCTAACAAAGCCTCTGTATCAGACCCCGAGGGCGCAGCGAGCATTGTTCAAACCGCCATTGATGCGTTTGGTCGAATCGATATTCTTGTGAACAACGCGGGCATCCTGCGAGATAAGTCGTTTAAGAAAATGGCACTGGAGGATTGGGACATTGTGCTCAAAGTCCACCTCTCAGGCTCTGCCTATGTGACCCACGCGGCCTGGCCCCATATGAATGCGCAAGGTTACGGCCGGATTGTGCTCACCAGCTCAAGCTCAGGCATCTATGGCAACTTCGGCCAAACCAACTATGGCGCCGCCAAAATGGGCATGCTGGGAATGATGAATGTACTGGCGCTGGAGGGAGCGAAAAACAATGTTCGAGTGAACACGCTTGCCCCAGCCGCGGCTACTCGCATGATTGCTACGATCCCAGGGCGTGAGATCGACCCAAGCAACCCACCTGCCGAATCAGCGCCCAGCCTTGTCAGCCCGGCGGTGCTTTACATGACGAGCGAAGACGCTCCGAATGGCGCGGTCATCAATGCTGGCGGCGGCAAGTTCTACCGAGCGCAAGTCTACGTCAACGATTCTGTTGACTTAGGTGTGGATGCAACGTTCGAATCACTGATGGCGGAAAGCGAGCGCTTGCTCGATATGACGGGTGCCGTGCCTCGCGGCGGAATGCTCTAAGGGACCTTAGTCTTCGGCATGCGGCTCGACCTCAACGAGCCGCGTGCCCCCTTCAACCAATTCCCCCTGTTTGCAATTCACTTCACTGACTTGTCCTGCCCATGCAGCGCGGACTGAGTGCTCCATTTTCATCGCCTCAAGCACCACCAGTACATCGCCTGCTTCAACTGAATCACCGGGCAAAACATTAACCTTCACCACCCGACCGGTCATCGGCGCGGTTTGATCGGAGCGCGCCTGCGTTTGCTGGCCTCGTGCAGCACCTGGGTGCTGCCGTGTGTATTCGAGCCTCAGCGTCTGACTGGTCGACGCCAAGGGCATCGCGAATAACCACACCGTATGGTCGCGCTGAGATGCCTCGATTCGCCAGCGCCCCATTGCCCCGTCACACAGCAGAGCGTCACCCAACGCCTCGACTGTCATGGTGAAGCCAAGGACATCAACGCAAGCTAAACCACCTTGGCGAGCAGGTCGCATTTCACCCCGTATCGAGCGCCGCTTGCCGCCCCAGACCACGTCCTGCAACACGTCGCTCCCTGCGTTGATGCGAAAACCGTCTCGCACATCCCAGGGTGAGCTTGGAATTGAGCCAGCCAAGTCTGGACGCCTTCCCAGTGACTCCCAGAGCCAAATCATGGCAAGCGAAAAAGCCTCCACTAGAGTCAACGTCAGCTCGCGGCAGCTCGGCTAGGAGTCCCGTTTGCAGTGGGCCTCTCTGAAAATTGGAGGAACCAACGATCCGTTCTAGCAATTCAAGGTTAGTCGCAACGCCTGCGACCTGCACCTCGCGCAATGCATCTAACATCGTGTGACAAGCGGCTTCCCGGTTACTTCCTCGAGCAATGATCTTCGCGATCATAGGATCAAAGTGGACGCTCACCTCGTCTCCTTCGATCACGCCTGAATCGATACGCACCCACGATGTCTCGGCAGGGAACCGGAGCCTTTCGATGCGTCCCGTTGAGGGAAGGTAGTCATTATCGGGGTCTTCTGCGTACAGCCGAACTTCGATGGCATGCCCGGTGCAATTCAACGCCTCTTGGCTGAGCGGTAGGGGTTCACCCGATGCGATGGCGAGCTGCCACTCAACTAAATCAACGCCAGCGACCCATTCAGTCACCGGGTGCTCAACCTGCAATCTCGTGTTCATTTCCATGAAATAAAACGCGTGATCCTCGCCGACCAAGAACTCGACCGTACCCGCGCCGACATAATCGATCGCCTGCGCCGCTGCGATCGCAGCATCGCGCATGGCGCTGCGCGTGGATTCGGGAAGATCGGGGGCAGGCGCCTCTTCCACCACTTTTTGGTAACGGCGCTGGACACTGCAGTCTCGATCAAATAGCGCGACGCCCTGCCCTTGCTGGTCAAAGAACACTTGAACCTCTACGTGACGAGGCCGCTCAAGTAGTTTTTCGACCAGCATCAAGTCATCACCGAAGCTCGCCCGAGCCTCGCGCTGCGCGGACGCAAACGCCTCCTCAAACTCAGCATCGCTTCTAACTTCACGCATGCCTTTACCGCCACCGCCAGCCGCAGCTTTGAGCAGCACGGGATAGCCCATGGATGATGCAACCTCGCGGAGCCGGTCGATGTCTGCCGCGGTGCCGTACTCTCCTGGCAGAAGCGGCACATCGGCCGACCGCATCAGATCCTTGGCTACCGCTTTCGATCCCATTGCCTCGATCGCGCTTGCAGGTGGCCCAACAAAGATGACGTTTGCCTGCTCGCACGCTGCGGCAAAGGCCGCATTCTCTGACAAAAACCCATACCCTGGATGAATAGCGTCGGCGCCCGAGGTAATCGCGGCCGAGACGATCTGGTCAATATCGAGATAAGTCTCCGCCGCCGTTTCGCCCGCGAGCGCGATGGCCACATCTGCCTGGACAACGTGTTGCGCATTCGCATCCGTCTCGGAATACACCGCAACCGTACGAATACCCAGCGCCCGCGCAGTGCGCATGATGCGGCAGGCAATTTCCCCTCGATTCGCTATCAGCAATGTTTTCATGGTTTCGCCCTCACATCCTGAACACGCCAAATCGACCGGTTTCCTCGGGTCGATTCATGGTCGCTGCAAATGCGAGCGCCAGCACACGCCGGGTATCCTCTGGCGCGACAATTCCGTCGTCCCACAATCTGGCGGACGCATAGTAGGCACTCGCCTGCGCATCGAACTGATCGATGATGGGACGCTTGAACGCTGCTTCCTCGTCTTCCGGCCAGGTGTTCCCTGATGCTTCTATTTGCCCGCGCCGAACCTCAGCGAGAACACCAGCCGCTTGCTCCCCACCCATAACGGCAACTTTTGCGTTAGGCCACATGAACAGGAAATCGGGATCGTAAGCTCGACCGCACATACCGTAGTTTCCAGCGCCGTACGAGTTACCGATCACAAGCGTGATCTTTGGCACCCCGCAAGTCGCCACCGCAGTGACCATTTTTGCACCATCCTTGGCAATGCCCTGGGTCTCAACCTGACGTCCCACCATGAAACCAGTGATGTTCTGCAGAAAGAGTAAAGGGATACGCCGTTGGGAGCAGAGCTGGATAAAGTGAGCGCCCTTCTGCGCTGACTCGCCAAAGAGCACACCGTTATTCGCAACGATGCCAATCGGCATGCCGTGGAGACGGGCAAACCCACAAACCAAGGTCGCGCCGTACAGCTGCTTGAATTCGTCGAAGTCAGAGTCATCAACGATTCGAGCGATGACCTCGCGCACATCGAAGGGCTGTTTCGGGTCGGATGGAATAATGCCCCTCAGTTCATGCGCATCAAATCTCGGCGGGACAGGTTCCTTTAGATCCATCGACGTGTTGTTGGTCCGGTTGAGTCGGCTCACGGCTTGCCGCGCCAAATAAAGGGCATGCGCGTCATCTTCGGCGTAGTGGTCAACGACGCCCGACTGCCGCGCGTGCACATCCGCGCCGCCCAATTCCTCTGCTGATACGATCTCGCCCGTCGCCGCTTTAACGAGCGGAGGCCCGCCTAGAAAAATAGTGCCTTGCTCTTTAACAATGATGGCTTCATCCGCCATGGCCGGCACATACGCGCCTCCTGCGGTACACGACCCCATCACCACCGCAATTTGCGGGATATTCCTTGCCGACATGTTGGCTTGATTGAAAAAAATACGGCCAAAGTGATCGCGATCGGGGAACACCTCGTCTTGATTGGGCAGGTTAGCGCCACCGGAATCGACCAGGTAAATACAAGGTAAATGATTGTCCCAGGCAATGGTCTGGGCTCTGAGATGCTTTTTGACTGTTAGGGGGTAATAGGTCCCGCCTTTCACTGTGGCATCGTTGGCCACGATCATGACAGGCTGGCCCTCGACCTGCCCTATCCCAGTAATAATGCCCGCAGCTGGAATGACATCACTGTAGGTTTGATAGGCCGCGAGCTGAGACAGTTCAAGAAACGCAGATCCTGGGTCAATCAAAAGATTGATTCTGTCCCTGACAAATAATTTACCGCGCGATTCATGGCGCTGAACGTTCTTTTCGCCACCGCCTTTGGTGATATCTGATGTCACTGACTGCAACTGATCAACAAGCGCATCCATGCTGGCTGCGTTCTGAAGGAATGCATCACTGCGCGGGTTCAACTCAGATAATAGTCTGGTCACGGCTCACCTCGCTTAGTTGGATTCATCGAACAATTCACGGCCGATCAACATCCTGCGGATTTCGCTTGTCCCTGCGCCGATCTCGTAAAGCTTCGCGTCTCTCAGCAAGCGCCCAGTATCGTAATCATTGATGTAGCCATTCCCGCCTAAGGCCTGGATCGCTTGCAGCGCCATTTGCGTCGCCTGCTCCGCGGTATAAAGAATCACGGCTGCGGCGTCTTTCCGATTGACAAGACCTCGATCACACGCCTTCGCCGCCGCGTAAAGATACGCTCTGCTGGCGGATAAGATGGTGTACATGTCGGCGAGCTTGCCCTGCATCAATTGAAAGGTGCCAATGGGTTCACCGAACTGTTTTCGCTCGTGGACATACGGCACCACGATGTCCATACACGCTTGCATGATGCCAAGCGGCCCACCGGATAACACCACGCGCTCGAAGTCGAGCCCAGACATCAGCACACCGACGCCGCCACCCTCGCGCCCAAGCACATTCTCAGCCGGCACCTCACAGGATTCGAAGACTAATTCACACGTGTTTGAACCGCGCATTCCGAGCTTGTCGAGTTTGGGCGCGCGAGAAAATCCTGGCGTGTCACGCTCAACAATAAACGCTGTAATTCCACGGGATGCAGCGTCTGGGTCGGTCTTCGCGTAGATGACGTAGGTGTCAGCGTCTGGCCCATTGGTGATCCACATTTTGTTGCCGTCGAGCACGTAGACATCGCCTTCTCTTCGCGCTTTGAGCTGCATGCTGACGACGTCTGACCCAGACCCGGGCTCTGACATGGCCAGGGCACCAACGTGGTCGCCAGCACAGAGTTTTGGCAGGTACTTTTGTTTCTGGGCCTCGGTGCCGTTGCGGAAGATTTGATTCACGCAAAGATTAGAGTGCGCGCCATAGCTCAGCCCCACTGACGCTGAGGCACGCGAGATCTCTTCGATGGCGATGACTTGGGCCAAATAACCCATGTCGCTACCGCCATAGGACTCGCCGACGGTAATCCCAAGTAGGCCGAGATCACCCATCTTTCGCCATAGATCCATCGGGAACTCGTTATCGCGGTCAATACTTGCCGCGCGTGGTTTGATCTCGTCTGCCGCGAACCGCTGCACCGTCTCGCGGAGAAGGGTTAAGGACTCACCGAGATCCAAATCAAGCATGCTAAACGTGGCGTTCATATCAGACTTTCTGCCTCCATTGGTGATTCGCGATCGGTGCTTTAAGCGCCGCCTCAAAGTTTGTTTGCCATCGATCAAGGTCGCCCAGCATGGCATCCAGTGCCTCGCGTTGCGAGACGAGCTGCTGGCGCTTCTCCTCGATTTTTTGAAGCAAGAGGTGCAGCTGCTCATGGTTGGGAGTGCCAGGCGCGTAGAGCCCAATCACCTCTGCACTCTCCTCAAGTGAAAGCCCAAGCTGGCGACCTCTTAAAATAAGACGCAGCCGAGTTCGATCGCCGACACTATAAATTCTGTTCTTGCCGCTGCGCTTTGGGTTCAGCAGCCCCTTTTCTTCATAAAAACGAAGCGTGCGCGGGGTCACGGCGAATTCGCGGGAGAGATCCGTGATCGAATAAGACCCTGATGCTGACACTCTGTTCATCTATTACTTCCTACACTACTTTCTTTAACACTCAAGAGCCCTGCAACACTAAGAGCCCTTCATGGAGGCTCCCTGCGACGACCGTCGACGGTGTAGCTCGAAACGCCTTGATTCCGTTCTAGATGCAGGCCTTGTTGAAAACGAAAGTAATTCTGTTCTTCCCGCCCGCACGCGAAGTAGATCCTTTCACCTGCTAATCCTTCAATAAGCAGGACCAAAATTGGCACTTAGCATCGTCAATTTATTTACCGTATCAAACTCTTTATCAGGGCAATCCAACTTTTCCGACCAACAACTGATCATTTTAATTTATGTTTACGTAAACGTAAAAGGCTTGCGTTCAATATACAAATATCTCTTTTTCAAAACAAGCTACTAGATCACCCTGCAATGCTGGCTTGAGACACGACCTCCGAACAAACCAAAGGCCTGGTTGAACGTCGCTACCTTAGAGCCGCGTCGCTCAACACCTGCTTATCCAACTGCTTTGGTGACTCCAAGAGCAGCACGTAACGATGTCCTTCCGCCCCTTGTCAGCTACTACCTCTGCATATTAACCGGAGATCTCAACTCCTACGCTCATCTGGCGCCAATCAACGATCCACCACCAGAAGCATCCTGGTTTTCGGACGCAGGACAGCCATGGCCAATAGTTAGTACTTTACTGACCTGAAGGAGCCCTTGAAACAATGCGGTGTACTTCAAGCATTAACCACTAAAACTCTTCCCAATAGAATCCAGGTGCTGACTCAAAGATAGACCAGCGACATTGGCGGAGAACCCCATGCCAATCTGTCCCATCAAAAACAGGTTCAGGGCGTACAACGATTAAGAAAGGTTATGAAGCGGTTGCGGTTGACCATAATTGAATTTATTCATATCTTGGTTGAAACACTTGGAGACTCGCTATGAGAATCAAAGCAGCCGTATCAGTTCTTACTTTCCTGCTCACATTGAGCGGTCCAGCCATGGCCGTAAATCAAAATGCGTTGCTCAACGCGAATGCCAATGCGGCCTTTTTGCAATGTGGGACCAAACACCCCTCCGCTAAAGAAGCCCAGAGCCTTCAGAGCGCGACTTCCGCAACAAGAGAGCAGCACACTCATCGCTAGCAGAAATGCCAAAAAAGCCAGATGGGCTTCCCCGGTAATGGCAACATGGGGGCGACGATGGTGGAACGATGACGGTGGCGGCGACACGACAGGTTGAACAACGCTCCCAGGCAATGGGACTATTTCTATTGATGTCTGGTTTCACATTATTACCTGGCGCAGCAAATGGCGACAATCGTTTTGCAAATCAATGCTCAAATGAAGTACGATCGACCATTCGCTGGCACGCCCTACACGTTTAACCTTGTCGGCATTACCGAAAGTGATAACGCCTCATGGTACACAGCAGGTCCAGACACTGACGCAGAGCGAGAAATGAAAGCTGAGCTTAGAAAAGGAGGTGCGGGCACGCTCATTATCTATAGTTCGAGCCCTGGCGGCGGACTCCTTGACTTGGGCAACCTTCCCAAGCAAGACTCATGCGACACCGCTTTGATGACGGCGTCGTTATTCACGAATCCAAACCATGCAACGGCACTGCAAGCTATAAACCCAGGGCGACGCCCCAAACACTTTGGATAATGGCTGGGCCTCTATCACACTTTTCAAGGTGGATGTGTTCGGAACTTTAACGACTTTCACCATTTGCCAATGCAGAGCGATCTCAGCCACATGCTTACCGTTGTGAGTTGGGCCGTGATTCTTGTAAACCAAAGCTAGGGGCCTTTTCAGATCCCATGTACCAACTTCATGGACTACACCGATGACTCCTGCATGTTTGAGTTCTCCCAGATGCCAGGTCGTAAGAGCATCGGATGCAGATCGATACTGTTCCGGTCGCTGTCAGCGCCACTGACCAGCCAAGGGCGATCGCAGTCCGTAATCTCCGCTAAAAAGCATCCCCAGCGCCCCAACGGTCAAATACCGTTTGACGCCGCCTCGACTCCACAGACGATAGATGCCCCGTTTCGTTCAACGGCCTAACTAAATTGTTTGGCCATGCTGGCCTCAGAATTTATGGATTCAATCTCACAGTCCATTTCGTATTGGATTTCCTGCATTCGCGGTCTCGTTTAACGCTCAAGCAACCGCGCCTAGCCGCCTCCTCAGGCTGTACCCAGCGCCTGCTCTCGGGATGACATTGAGTTATTGACGAAGGTTCAATCATAGAGCTCCGTCTGCGAACTGAGCGAGCGATCTTAGAGGAGTGAGTCAGATTCGACTCTCGGTGGAGCATCATCGAAACAACGATCACAAAAGTCGACAAACCATTCTTCTGCCACTGATTCAGAACCCTCAAGACAGCATTTTTGGGATCTTAATCCGAACCGCTTAACCTAAAAGCGCCTGGTCATACTTTTTAAATGATCTCATTTTTGGAGAACAGAGACTGACCATACCTTTTCTCCTATGCTCCGAGGCAAACCAGTTTATTTCCGCCAAGATCGATGCTTCTCGAGAGCACCGCTCAATCAAAGTCTGGCGCTGCATAGCCACCGAATCCCAGTGGTGGGATTTCGCTTCCCAATAATTTTAGGGCAGCTTTCATGAGGGGCAGTCATTGCTTGCAAGGGCGCCCGCATCCCTGCATGCTCGGCTGCTGGATTCCACTGATCGAGGCCATCAATGCAGGACGCATCCCAAGAACAGCACGGTGTCTTTTCACCCGCGGTAAGAAACTACGCGCTAGGCGTTCTGGTGGTGGTCTACACCTTTAACTTCATTGATCGCCAGATTCTATCGATCCTCTTAGAGCCGATTAAGCAGGACCTAGGCTTGTCTGACAGCGCGCTTGGCATGCTGACGGGTTTCGCCTTTGCACTCTTTTACGCAACCCTCGGCATCCCCATTGCCCGCTTCGCTGACCGAAGCAATCGGCGCAACCTCATTGCTTGGGCACTAGCGATCTGGAGCGCGATGACGGCGGTGTCTGGGCTCGCACAAAACTTCTGGCATCTGCTGCTGGCTCGGATTGGCGTTGGTGTTGGCGAGGCCGGTTGCTCACCCCCTGCCCACTCGATGCTCGCGGACTATTTCCCAACAGAGAACCGAGCCACTGCCCTTGGCATTTACTCGCTGGGCATTCCCTTCGGTATCTTGTTTGGATTTATCGCAGGTGGCTGGTTGAACGAATTCTTTGGTTGGCGGGTTGCCTTTTTCATCGTCGGCGTTCCTGGCTTATTACTCGCGATCCTCGTTCGCTTCACGCTGCGAGAGCCCCCGCGAGGAATGGCGGAAGGTCGGGTTGCCGATGAAGAACAACCCACCATTATGGAAACCTTCCGTTTTCTCTGGTCAAAACGCTCCTTCCGCCACATGGCGGTGGGCGGCGGACTGACCGCCTTCGTCGGTTATGGAGTGATCACTTGGGTCCCTTCCTTCCTCATTCGCTCATACGGCATGAACACCGGCGATGTGGGCACGTATTTGGGCCTCATTCTTGGCATTCCAGGCGGCATCGGTATCGCGCTGGGTGGTTATCTCGCCGATCGCTATGGCGCACGAGACACGCGCTGGTATCTGTGGATCGTGTCGGTGGCGCTCATCGCCTCAATGCCGCTATTTTTTGGCGTCTACCTGAGCAACACTGCCTTCGCCAGCCTCATGTTCCTCATCCTGCCTATCTTGCTAGGCAACTTTTACCAAGCAACGACCTTCTCCCAAACTCAAGGTCTCGTATCACTCCGAATGCGATCGGTTGCGGCCGCGGTCTTGCTCTTTATTTTGAATATGATCGGCCTTGGCGCAGGCCCTCAAGCGGTTGGCATTCTCTCTGACGTCCTGCAGCCATCCTACGGCGATGAGTCTTTACGCTACGCGTTGCTGATTCTTTCCACTGTTCAGATATGGGCCGCTTATCACTACTACCAAGCGGGCAAGTCTTTGAAAGAGGACCTGGTCACTGACTAAAAATGTTTTTTGAGACCTGAGGTCATATTTTTGGAGCTAATCTTGGTGGCGAGGCATACTTATGCTGCTGCGTTGACCTCAAAGCGCTCGCAGCTCGCTAATGGATAGCGAGCTACCCCGCCACAGGCTCGGCTGAGCCCAACTTTGCATTGCGAGCACTATCTTCGATGAGGGTTCGGGCACCCAAGAAGTAGTGGAACGCACACCAAACATTGATCAAACTAAATACCATCAGCGAATAGCGAAGGCTCTCCTTGCCGTAATCTGCCGACAAGTAATCGCTCAAGATACCCACGCCTTGGGGACCAAACCCCATGCCGATAATGTTCAGCAAAAAGAGACAGATGGCGGCTGCAACTGCCCGCATTTGAACAGGCACCAACTGCTGAATCATGGCGAACGTCGGCGCAAGGTAAAAGCCGCCAAAGAATGCGGGAATGAGATACATCAGTAATGCAGACTTTAAATCCATGATCAAAAAGAAGGCGACCAAGAACGGCACCAGCCCGCCCTTTCCGACCGCAACAACCCATGCGAGCCATCTGGGGTCTCGCTTACCTAAATAGTCTGCCAAGCGACCCGCTGAAAAGGTTCCAAGACCGCCCACGATGCCGCTCATCAGTGCGAGCGTCATACCGGTTTCAGTCTGCGATAGGCCGTGGGAGCGAACAAAAAATGCGGGTAGCCAGAGCGTCATCCCATAACCAACAAACCCAGCGAGCGCCGACCCGAAGACCACGTGCCTTGCAGCCGGCGTTCGCCACATGGTTCGCGCCACTTCCTTGAAACCAGGCGCTTTCGCCACCGGTTGCTGCACCGTCTCAGTGCCGCCCCTCGGCGGTTCAACGAGCGTGAAGCGAACCAGTAGCGCAATCAGAAGGCCCGGCAAACCAACGACGATAAAGGTGGTTCTCCAGCCCCAATGCTCGCTCATCCAGCCACCGCCCAGGTACGCGATCAGCAGCCCTAGGTTCACGCCGATGGCAAAGACGCCCATCGCCGTGCCGCGCTCGGACTGCGGAAACAAGTCGGAGATCATCGAGTGCGATGGCGGACTCGAACCTGCCTCGCCAATACCGACCCCAATACGCGCGAGCGCTAATTGAGAATACGAGCCGACCAGTGCACAAACGGCGGTCATCCCTGACCAAATAGCCGTCGCGATGGCAATAATATTGCGCCGGTTGGAACGATCCGCCAGCATCGCAATCGGTATGCCCAAGGTTGCATAAAAAATCGCGAAGGTAAGGCCCACCAAGAACCCCATCTGGGTGTCAGATGCGTTGAGCTCCATTTTGATCGGCTCGAGCAAGATACCCATGATCTGCCGGTCAACGTGGCTAGAGGTATACACCATCAGCAAAATGAAGAGGGCGTACCATCGATACCACGGCTTCTTTAAAACATCCTGATTCAACATTCCCTCATGACTCCCCTTTGCTGCCAGCGCCCGTCTGATCGTAGCCGATCGATTTTTCTCGTCTATAGCGGCTGACTGCTATCACGCTTTCGTGGCTTAGTTCTTTGATATTTGGTTTTTGGTTTTTGGTTTTTGGTTTTTGGTTTTTGGTTTTTGGTTTTTGGTTTAACACTGAGCCTTTAGCACTCGCTGAAAAGAGCGAGGGTCAGTGTCACCGCTCCGCTCATGTTATGACGCCGAATCACCCAACCGCTTGAAGGAAGGCGTGCGTTTCTCAATCAGCGCCATGGCTCCCTCGGCGGCATCGGGGCTAGCGACAAATTCGTTCTGGACGACTTCTGCCTCCGTTAAGGCGGCGCGATAGCCCTCCCCCAAATGTTGATAGACCAACCGCTTGGTTGCGGCCATCGCGAGCGGGGCAGACGTAACCGCTAGCTTTTCGATGTAATCAATCGCCGACTGCTCGAGCGACTCATCGGCAACGACCCGCTCCACCAAACCATAACCCAATGCCTCGTTGGCCGAGATCTTATCGCTCGCCCATAGCAGATCGAGCGCTCGACCTGTGCCGACCAGTCTCGGCAAAATCCAGCTGGACCCATGCTCGGCGATCAACCCACGCTTCAAGAACACGGTAGTAACGGCTGCTGATTCAGCTGCAAACCGCAAATCGCTCATCAGCGCTAGGATAAGACCCCCGCCTGCTGCCACACCATTAATCGCGGCAATCACGGGCTTCGGCACTTCTAACAAATAAGAAAACATACCAGGCAATTGATCTGACGCGGCTTGTTCTGTTTCGTCTCGCCCGCCATCATTCGCTTCCTGGGTAACCTGTGCCAAAACCGCTGAATCAAGTCCCGCGCAAAACCCTCTACCCTTCCCAGTAATGACAATGCCAATCACTCCGGAATCGTCCACGGCAGCGCCTATGGCGCTCTTCAGCTCACCTAGCGTGTGATAGGTCAGCGCATTTAATTTGTCCGGTCGGTTGAGCCGAATAACCGCAGCATTCCCGATTCGCTCATATTCGATGTCTGTATACATGGTTCTCCCCTTCCAACACTGTCCTGTTTAATCCTTCTGTCGCCCTGCCGACTAGCCCATCAGGCCTCAACTAAATTCATCCGCATGCCACACAACATCACCTGCCACTCATTCACAAGGCAACCTTCCGCGCTGGCAGCATCGACGATAGCCGCTCGATCAACAACGGCTAGGTCGATCGCTCCGAGCCCCTCAGGACGACCATCTTGGCAGGCCACAAAACGGACCTCGGCGTCATCAAGCAGCATCGACCATCCTCCCTCAATCTCATTGGGGACTCGCTCGGCAATCGCCGCCCATTTGCGTGCAACTGCTTCGGGATCATCACACTGCACCTCCGCGGCGCGGATACCGATAACGCGCTCAGTCCGTTTCGCTCGTTGCCAGTTAGGACCTGCCGGATGCCAGGGCCCGTCCTCATCGTTTGCACCCTCACCAAGTTGCTGATCGATTTCAAAAAAAGTGCCGCCGGTATCTCTCGGGTGCAGCTGCATATTGATAAATGACTCGCCTGCATTGTCATGAACGATGCGAACGCCAAGCGCTTCAGCGCGTGCTCGACGGGGGGGATGGTCATCGCATTGCGTAATCACCATGTAGCCCCCATCGCCCTTGCGACGTTCAAGATAACGACCGCCTGCGGTGCCTTCTTGGATGGGAGCGACGACTTCGAGTAATTGATTGCCGATAGGAAACAAGGCGTTTTCTAACCCAAAGTAAGCAACCCCTTTATCTCGGTAGCAGACCTCCACACCGAGCACCCGGCAAATTTGCTGTTCAACGGTAGATAAATCACCCGCTACCCCTGCGATCTGTCGCAACCTCAGTTTCATACGCTTTTCCCCTCTAAAGCTTCTCTCCACCATAGGGGATCGAGTTTTAGGAGACAAGAAAGTGCGCTTATGCATTGAGCCATTGGGCTCGAGCGAGAGAAATCGCGTAAAGCAAGGTATGGCGCTTAGCGCGCTTCATCGCAGTTGGGGGTCTGCACCATGACAATCAAAGTCATTCTTTTTACGCTGAGCGCTGCGCTGTTAATGAGCCTAAGTGGCTGCTCAAGCCAAAAGGTTCCCCCTGGCGCAGCAGAAGGCCCGGCGTCAGCCCCCTTTGACGGTCGCCGTTTCTACAATCGACAGCCCATGAAAAAAGGACTGACCGACCTTGCAAAGCTTGGTTGGGAGAGCCTGACCCGAGCGACACCTTGGCCTGATGAAAGAGCCGTTGAACCGCAAGCGGTCCCGCTTGATGAGCGCGGCATCCACGTCACCTTTATCAACCATTCCACCTTTCTGATTCAGATTGACGGCGTCACTGTGCTAACGGATCCCATCTACTCCGAGCGAGCGAGCCCCGTCTCTTGGGCCGGTCCAAAGCGAGCTCACCGACCTGGCGTGTTGTTCGATGACTTACCTCCGATCAATTGCATTCTGATCAGCCACGATCACTATGATCATCTTGACTTTGGAACGCTTCAGCGACTCGCAGATCAGCCCGATACGCAAGCGATGGTCATTGCAGGACTAGGCACTGAATCCGTCATCGAGCGAACCGGCTTTCAAGATATCCGCACGCTCAATTGGGGCCAGTCCACCGACTGCGGCGGCCTAACCATCCACTTTGTTGAGGTGCGCCACCGCTCCGGCCGCGGCTTACTTGACCAAATGACGACCCTCTGGGGCGGTTTTGTGATCGACACGCCTCATGGCCCCGTTTATTTCGGCGGGGATACAGGATACGGCCCCCACTTCAAGACAACTGGCGAGCGCTATGGTCCCTTTACCCTTGCCATTATTCCTATTGGCGCTTACGAGCCGCGCTGGTTTATGAAGGATGTTCACCTTAATCCAGCTGAGGCAGTCCTCGCCCATCAGGATCTCAAGGCAGAACAAAGCATTGGCGCCCATTACGGAACCTTTCAGCTCACGCTTGAAGGCATCGACACGCCGATAGAAACCTTGCGCCAGGAAATGACCGAAGCAGGACTGCCTCAATCCGTTTTTTGGACGCTCGAGATTGGTGAAACCCGAACAATCCCCTTGCCTAACTAAGTGATTCAATCTCAGATGAGGAATAAAGCCTTTTAACGCTGAGCGTTGGGCGTTGGGCCTAATGCTTACCCAGAAAACACTCATCTTGTGTCAAACTAGTGCTCTCAAACGCACTGCGCCTCATCGCGCTATGAATGTCAGGTATGAGTCACGCCCCAATACACCCATTGCTGTTACGCGCCCGGCGGGGCACCACCGTCATTTGCCCAATCATTTGCCTAGTCATCTGTTCGTTCGCCTCTTCAACCTTCGCAGACGATTTCTGCGGTGACCCTCAGGTTTCAGTCACGTTAAACGCGCAAATCCCTGTACTCGATACCAGTAACTTTTCCAATTTCATCAGCGCCCACCGCTGGAGCCAACAAGCGCAAATCCGAGATCTATCTGACATCGCCCAAAGCCTGATGGACACTGGTGGCGCCAGGTTGTCAGACGTGTCGCCATTTCTCGACTTTTTGGCGGACTATCACTCCACCATGATGGATCAGAGCAGCGAGTCAATTGGTCGAGCGTTATCGGATGAAATGCTAGCCCAGCTAGATCGATTGTATTTCCAGCACAAAGTGCCCCTGCGACGGATCCAATTCATTCGAGCGACCGAATCAAATCCCAGCGACTATGCATTATTTGGCCGGTACGACTACTTGGGAGGGAAAACCATCCGGTTATCTATGCGGGTCGTCAACCTGGCCACCATGGAGCAGCGCGTATTTAGCGGCTCTGGCCCAGGACTGTCCGCAGCCAAACGCGTGGCGCAACAAATCTTTGACGCCTTCCAACTGGCGGAGAATGACACAGCTTTCAACCCGCTAGCGAATCGTACGTTCATTACGACGGATGGCAGTCAGTCAGCCAAAACGATCAGCGCGATCGACGCCACTCGCTTCTGCGAGGCGCTGGGTGCGAGGATACCTACACGCACCGAAATGAAGCTGGCCGAATGGGTCGGGCCATACGTCTCAGGAGTACAACTGCTGCCTCAGAAACCTTACTTCGTGCTTGATAACGGCAGGTTGTCTACTCTGACACTCGCCGCTGATGAATGCCTGCCCGTTCCTGACATTCGCCAAACCCAAGCGATCTTGGTTTGCGTTCAATAACGCAAGCGCGACCGTGGCTCATCACAACTATCACCAGCAGCTCACCTGCTAGACACTCACGCGGCACGCTCTCTTAGAACCGAGCCCAAGACTCACGACGCTACCCGAACCCGGCCCAACTAATTTTCTAATTCTGATTCGACTCTAACGAATGCATCGACCAACGCTGGGTCAAATGAGGTGCCACGGTGAGTGAAAGCATGCGCTTGAATCGCGCGCGAATGCTCCCGTCACTGAAGCCTCTGGCGATTAAATCCTGTTGCAGTTGTGTACTTTTAGTAACGGACATTTTTCTCTTGCAGTGAGCCCTTCATGATGATTGTTTATCAAAGCGCACTCAGAACAACCCTTAGGAGGCCTGCCATGCCCATTACACTGGACGACGTTAACGACGCCCTTGCACTTCAGCCCGAGGAGGTCCCTGGCCACTACACCGACCGCGACTCACTCCTTTATGCCGTGGCAATCGGCATGGGCAAGGACCCGATGGATGAGAGCGAACTTGAGTATGTGTGCGAAACCGTGGGCAATCGTGTTGTGCCGACTGCAGCCACCGTATTGTCCCGCCCTGATCGAGCGCCCGGCACCCGCTCATCCATCATGAGCAAAATGAATTACATGCTGATGCTTCACGGGGAACAGCGCCTTGCCATTCACCAGCCACTGCCCGCTGCTGCTGACATTTTGATCAGTAACCGCGTGACCGGCGTGTTCGATAAGGGCGAGGGCAAGGGCGCGCTACTCACTAACGAGACGGCCGTGAAATTAGCGTCCGGCGATCCGCTCTTTACGTTGAGTGCCACCCTGTTTTACCGAGGCGACGGCGGCTTTGGAGGCAGTGCTGAGGGCGCTCCAGAGCCTCATGCCATTCCGGATCGCGCCCCAGACGCGATTTGCGAACTGCCCCAGCGAAGTGACCAAGCCATGGTTTATGCACTGTGCGGCGACCGCAACCCTTTGCATCGAGACCCGGGCATTGCCAGAAAAGCAGGATTCGATGCGCCAATTTTGCACGGCCTCTGCTCTTACGGCATTGCCTGCCACGGCGTGCTGAAGACAATGGCGAACTACGACCAAACCCGCATCACTGGGTTTGATGTGCGTTTTTCTAGTCCGGTTTACCCTGGTGAAACCCATCTCGTCGAAATGTGGAAAGACAATAATATCGTCAGTTTTAGAACCCGCATCAAAGAGCGTGATGTCATCGCGATCAATAATGGGAAATGCACTCTCGCCTAACTAGGCAGTGAGTGGTGAGGATACATACGGGAGATGAGCCTCATCGGTTGGTGCGTGGGGCTCCATCCAAGGACTAGCCCCCGTGCCCATCCCATTCACCCGTAAGATCGACCAGCAGCTACTTGAGCCGAGGCTGATCCGTGACACGTACGCAACGGTTCACCATCTCACCGAGGTGCTCTATTTTGGTGGTGATGACGTCGCCGTTTTTGAGAAACCGCTTTGACGCCGCACCAACACCCTCTGGCGTACCTGTAAAAATAAGATCCCCGGTCTCTAAGCGGGTAATCCCTGACAGGTAAGCAATCAGATACGGCACATCGAACAAGAGACTGGTGGTGCGATCTTTTTGCCTTTGTTCGTCATTGATCCAAGTTTCAATACTGAGATCGGCAGGGTCAGCAAAGCTATCAATAGACACCATGTACGGCCCGCACGGACCGAAAGTGTCGAACGACTTGCCAAGATCAAAATGGGGCGGCTTGGCTGAGAATTGGGCGGGTCGATCAGAGATATCCTGACCAATCATCAACCCCGCTACGTGGGACCAGGCATCGGCACGATCGATATCTTTGCCGGGCTCGCCGATCACCACCACCAGCTCGCCTTCGTAGTCGCACCCGTCGCTTCTCAACTGGACCTCGTGATAAGCACCAACGAGACACGATGGAAACTTGGTGAAGATCAGCGGATTCTCTGGCGGCTCCATCGAGGATTCATCCGCATGGGAGAGATAGTTAAGGCCTACGCCGAACACCTTCTGAGGATTGGGGATAGGCGGGCCTACTAATCGGTCACGCCACTGACCATCTGGTGTTTCAGCATCGAGCCGGTCTGCTAGGGCCGCCAACTGCTTCGCTTCACGCAGCGCTGCCAAAGGTTCACTGGAGAGGCGACCCTCAGACAACCGCGCTACATCATAGAAGTCATCACCATCAATGAATGCCGCTCGCCCATCGATATTCGCTAACCGGTAGCCCATGTCTGCCTCCTTATCCCCGCGCGTTCTTACAGGCTTGTTTGGATCCATCGACTTTGGCTAAGGCGCCTACTATCGTCAAGCGCGATCACTTAAAACCCATCGAGCGGATTGGAATGGGTAACGCATCCACCGAGTGGCCAATGAACGGTACCGCTGCTGCGAAGGAGACATCACTTGAGCGGCCTACTGCACTGATCAGACGATCTTTTTCCAGGTCTCACCAACAGCGCACCAGGGTGGCATTCCCTCAATGAGTAAACACCTTCTGGGCGCAAATAATTAGCAGCAATTTAAGACGACGCGTGATTACTGTTTACAAAATCAATCAATATTTGCGAGAGCGCTTCAGGCCTGCGCCATTGGTAGAAGTGACCTCCGCCGATGTGAGGCGCGCTCTTAGCCACCGGGCACATGGCGAGTACATCCCGCTCGATACCGTTAGTGACGGGATCATCCCCCGCGAAGACGCTGAGGAAGGGTTTGTTCCATTCCGCGAAGACGGCTCTCGCCTCTCGCTGGGCCTCTAAAGACGCGTCAGGAAGCGTCGGCACGTGACTCGGCATCGCTCTGGTCCCCATTTTGAAATCATTCGTGGGAAACGGCGCATCGAACGCTTTCGCTACGGCCGTGCGAAACGGAGACGAACTGCTTTTGCCCATTTTCACAAACAGGTAATTCAGCAATGTGCGGAACAGGCTTACTGATTCCATTTGCTGCGAGGCGACAAACCCAATCGGCAGATCTTCGGTATCCCAACAGAATTTCTGCCAATACATGAAACTCAACGCGGGTGCTGAACCCTTATCCATCTTCCGGATCTGTTTGGACATGGTGAATACGGTGAGCCGCTCGTCGCTCGCCATAAACCGTTTGACCTCATCAATCACGTCTTGACTCACATCAGGGTTATAGGGAAGCCCTGTGTTACCCATGGAGACACCGATAAATCGATCGGGCTCTCGAGCAACCATCCTTAAGCCAATCAATCCGCCCCAGTCTTGACCGAAAAATGTAAGTTCTTTGAAATCATTCGCGATCAACCAGTCCACCATCCAATCAACCTGGTTCTGGTAGCTGTAATCCTCTCTTGCGGCTGGCTTATCCGATTTCCCGTACCCCGGTAAGTCGGGGGCGATCACGCGGACGCCCGCTTCCGTCAGAAACGGAATCATCTTTGCGTAGAGGTAGCTCCAGACCGGCTGACCGTGCATGGCAAGCAAAATAGGGCCATCTCTTGGTCCCTCGTCGATGTGGTGAATACGAAGATCGGAGCCATCCTGGGTTTGAATCGTGGTGTAACACGGGTCAAAGGGGTAGTCCTTCAGATTCGCAAAACAATCATCGGGGGTTCTTAGTATCTTCATTCGTGTTACTCCGTGTTCTCACCGGTTTCTCAGTAATGTCCGACAGGCCTCACCGGAATTTTCTTTGCGGGCCTCGCTTGGGCAGACCGCTTCCAAGCAAGCCGGGTTACTCCTTACGCCGTTGGGCTAATTCGCTAATCGCTAACTCCCTCCTCAATTGTTAATGGATTACATTAATTTTACAACTAGCACTTTCGCAGGCGTGCTGCCCTTCCACCAGCTGCGCCTCTCTTTCAGCTATATCGATGGCGCGTGACTACACGAAAGGGTTTGCGCAAAAGAACAGAACTGATTGGACCGAGCAATCAACCGCAACAGGACGGTCACTCGAACGCCGGTTACCGCCAACAACTGTACCTGTTCTCACTGGACGCGTAAGGGAGCGGTCGAAAACTAAGATTTCGACCCAAGGAGCCCTGCCAACAACTGAGGACGCCTGCCAAACCCAATAACGGCGGCCATGATCAACGCCGATTCCAATCGATAGGGCATCGTGTGGATACCGCCATGCAACCGCTGCGCGAGCAACTTGGTAGGCACATCGGAGAACCAATCGGTCATTGCCATGATCGCCCCTGCTTGCTGCGAAAAACTCGGCGCAAAGGTCTCCACCCCTAGCGCTTTCGCGCCCTGGAAAGCGGCCGCAAAAATCGGGTGTTCGAGGGATCTTGTTTGCGTGATCGGAGCCGTCACAAGCGATACCCGAAACCGCGCTTTGGATTGCCAGACTTCGGCCATCATCGTTTTACCGAAGTACTGAGCCGCCTGATAGCTTGCCCCTTGAATCGCGACGACGGAATCAGAAAGAGGACACGCGTGATTCAAGTATCGCGGGGGCCTCAGCTGGCCAAGTGCGCGCAGCCCACTGACCCAAGCGGGCCGCTTTGACCACCAGTCTTGGCTGGCAACCTTGATCATCGGATTCGAGCGCTGTGGGCGTTGTTGGCGACAACAGCATGCTCACTGTTTGGACCGCCTCAGCCGGCAAGGCATCGACAATCGCGTTCATGACACCCGTCAACAAGACCTCTCGCATCGCGCCTGGTGCGTATGCATATAGCCCAAGGTGCATTGGACCGGAATCAGCAAAGGCCATCAGCGCTGCCAATGCGGACTCGGGCTCAGTCAACAAGTCAATCGGCTGAGTAGGCCAATAAAGCCGACCAGGGAAATGACCCGTTTGCCAATCCAGAGGCGGCGCTACTTTATCGATCCACAGCACATCTGCGCCAGCTTTAAGCCAATAAGCGGTGGGCGCCATTTCGGCGGAGGCGCCGATCACAGCAATGCGGTGGCCTCGAAGATCGACACCCGCGTCGATAGAGGAGCTAGCGACCGCGCGCAAAGAGCGCGCGGCCTCACCCGACAACCAGTGCCGCGCCAATAAATCATCGATTAATGCCTCTATGTCACTCCCCTGCCAATGCCGACCTCCGTAGGGCAGTGAGGGGGTCCAAGGGGAAAACGGTGTTGCCTTTGCCATGGACAGCACGGGCTTAACGGCTGGCACTGCAAGATGGTCGCTGAGCGACACCTCGCTCGATTCGTCAGCAACGACGAGCTTGCCCTGAAGACCACTAATGAGCGTACCGGCTATCTGAATACGCTCATCAGCGCTCAGGCGATACTGCTCAAACACTGGCAGATGGTTTTGATAAGAAGAGCGGAACGCCTTGGCGTTTGGTAGTTGGAACCCCTTAAACGCTGCTGGATGCGCATCCACTGCTGAACCCAGGAGCTCATGCATCATCGATGATGCTGACTGTCCGCCACTGATGATTACTCGTTTTGTCATAGTCTTCCGCTGGTTCACAAAAGAGACCGGGCTCACGACGCTCGAATCCCACAAAAGGCCGCGTGGTCCATCTTGCCGCCACTCGCTTGCCGCCGAACGCACTGCCGACGATAGCGTATCCGCCGCTCAAGCGCTTCCCCTTGCTCTCCCCAGCTCTCGCGCTTTGGTCCACATTGGTGATGGCCCAGAATGCTTGGTTTTTGAGCGCCAAGCGCACTTCCAAATCAAGCAATGTACGCGGTGGCCTTCTACCCAAGAATTGAGAATGAGCGCGCGAGCAGCAGGCAGATGACCACCCGAGAACCCATGCTGTAATGAGGGCTGTAAAGAGGGCAAGAGGGCAGTGACCGGACCACGCTTCGATTAATCATCTATCTCACTGACGGGAGACAAACCTCAACAGACGCGCTTATACTCGGGGCTTACGCAATGACACCAAATCTGGGAGGAAAGGGATGTTAAAACCAGGAAGCCGGCTAAAGAGCGCCGTTTGTGACGCCGAGGTCATGGTCATTAAGGCAGGAGCTGACGACGAGGTCACCTGCGGCGGCGCCGTCATGGCGACCGACGTCTCAGAAAAATCCGCAGGCGATGATGCACAAATGCACGGCTGCCTCATCGGCAAACGCTATGTCAACCAAGCCGATTCTATTGAGCTGCTGTGCGTGAAAAGTGGCGACGGCTCGCTCTACTGCAATGGCGAAGAGCTGATGACCAAAGACACGAAAAAACTGCCCTCGTCCGATTAACCAATGAATATTGCACTGCTGTTACAGATGGCCGCGGAGGCCTGCCCAGATCGGACTGCAATCACGTTTGAAGGCGAGCATTACGACTACCAAACGCTGTTTGACGCGGCGAGTCGAGCCGCACAAACCTTCAGTGAAAGTGGTTGCCGCTTTGTCTCTGTGCTTGATACTTCAAGCCCGGCTGCACCAATTGCGTTGATGGGCGCCGCCATGGCCGGTTTGCCTTATGTTCCTCTGAATTATCGCCTGACCGATGATCAACTTTCAGCGCTGATTGAACGGATCGAGCCTGCGTTCCTCATCACAGAGAGCGCTGATTGTCAGTTTGATGTTAAGACTCACATGAGCCGAGAAGCGTTTCTTCGCGCGGCTATGGCAGACGGCCCTAGCATCGAGACCTGGCATGAAGATCCAAGTGCGGTTGCGGTGCAGCTCTTCACAAGCGGCACCACTGGAACGCCCAAAGCAGCGCTGCTGAGGCATGAGCATCTCGTGTCCTATATTTTGGGTTCGGTTGAGTTCATGGGTGCCATGCCGGAGGAAGCGACGCTGGTATCGGTGCCGCCCTACCACATCGCGGGCATTTCAGCGGTGATGAGCTCGATTTATGCGTGTCGCCGGCAGGTACAACTCGCTAACTTCGACGCTGAGACCTGGGTCAGGTTATGCAAAGACGAGGGGGTCACAAACGCTTTTGTCGTTCCCACGATGCTGACTCGCATCATCGACGTGCTCGATGAGCAAGACGATGCCCAGGCCGCCTTCCCTCAATTGGCAGCGATTGCTTATGGCGGTGGCAAGATGCCCGTTCCAGTCATCGAGCGAGCGCTGAAGCTTCTGCCTGACGTGAACTTCACCAATGCTTACGGGCTCACCGAAACCAGCTCAACGATTACCTTGCTTGACCCGAATGATCACCGCGAGGCCATCTCCGATACTAACTTGCGGCAGAGACTCGGTTCAGTGGGCAAGGCGCTGCCTAGCATCGAACTCGAAATACGAGACGAGGATGGCCAGGCAGTCTCAGCCGGTACTCCTGGGGAAATCTACGTACGCGGACCTCAGGTTTCCGGTGAGTACGACGGTCGAAGCGTGCTGGACAGCGAGGGTTGGTTCCCTACGCGGGATGCGGGTTATCTTGACGACGGTGGCTATCTTTTCCTCTCTGGACGGGCAGACGACGTGATTGTCCGCGGCGGAGAAAACATCTCCCCCGGGGAAATCGAAGACCTGCTACTGGACCGGGACGATGTCGTAGACGCGGCCGCCGTTGGTATGGCGTCCGAGGAGTGGGGAGAAGCGGTTGCCCTAGCACTGGTCATGAAAACGCCAGTGACCGAAGCGGCGATTCAAGACTTCATTCGCTCGAGCTTACGATCTTCGAGGGTACCCGAGGCTATTCGTTTCGTTGATGAATTGCCCTACAACGAAACAGGCAAGTTGCTCAGAAGAGTCGTCAGGGAGTGGTTCTAACGCCTGCACCCTCTCCGCGCTGGCTGATCAAAGAGGCCGCCTGCTATCCCGAGACCGAGCCCTCAGACTTAAGGATTGCTGGCGGACTGATCACAGAAAGGGGCAGGCTCAGCCCAGCGCCCGATGAGCGAGTGGTTGACGGCCAAGGCGCTTGCCTTCTACCCGGCCTCATCGATCATCACATTCACCTTCGCGCCCTAGCCGCCGCCCGGCGCTCCATTGACTGCGGGCCTCCTGCTGTCAATTCCTACGGCGAACTCGCCTTCATCCTCAGCAACGCCAAGGGTGATGGCTGGATCCGCGGAATCGGGTATCACGACTCAGTAGCGGGAACCCTCACCCGGGATGTACTTGATTCCATCGAACCCAACCGGCCGATTCGAATTCAACATCGATCCGGACGGCTGTGGACGTTTAACTCGCTCGCGATATCGCAATTGAGCGGGCTGCCTGCACCGGTCGGCACCGATTCTGACCGTTACCCCGAATTGGAGATCACGGCTGAGGGCCGCTTGTTCGATCAAGATCGCGCACTCGGCGAGCGCTTGCGGATGCTTGCAGACGCCACCGTCGATAGCCAAGCCGTGTCCGAGGTGAGCAAGGAACTGTCAAAGCTAGGCGTGACCGGGCTGCACGACATGACTCCAAGCAATGGCATGCAGGAATTTGATTGGTTCGGGCAGCTACAAGCAAACGGGCAACTCCGTCAGAAACTCTGTCTGTCGGGCACCATCGACCTTCACAAGCACGCACCAACGCACTGGCTGGAAACCGGTGGTGTGAAATTCCATCTCCACGAACACGCGCTACCGGATCTTCAAGCGTCGACCGAACACGTTAGGCGAGCCCATGCGCTCAATTTGCCTGTTGCCATTCACTGTGTGACTCGCACGGAATTGGTGTTTGCACTCTCCATGCTAGAAGCAGCAGGCATTCACCCGGGCGATCGCATCGAGCATGGTTCGGTCATTGAACCCGATCTTGAGTCATGGCTAGTGGACCTTGATCCAGGCATCGTCACTCAACCTCACTTCATTCTCGACCGAGGGGATCAATATCTCACCGATGTTCCAAGCGAAACGCATTCAAGTCTTTACCGATTTCAGACGCTAAAAGCCCTGGGGCTTCGAGTGGCACTGGGCTCAGATGCACCGTTTGGTGACGTTGACCCGTGGCGATCGATGCGAGCGGCGGTGACGCGGCAAACCCGTTCCGGGCAATTCATCAACACCGAAGAATGTGTCTCACCCGAGACAGCCCTCGAGGGCTATCTGGGTCATTTTTCATCACCGTTTACAGTAAGGCGCCTCGACGTTGGCGAGCCTGCTGACCTCGTGCTGCTCACTCGCCCCTGGTCCGAGGCCAGAGACCGGCTGAATAGTGAGGACGTGCGCATGACCTGGTGCCATGGCGAGGCGACGTTCGACCGAGAGATACTCAGCGACGCCGAATAAGCACCGTCATTCTCACCATTTCACGCTAGAGGAAATCAATTATGGTCGCACCGCTTGAAGGCATCAAAGTATTGGAGGTGGCCAGCTGGCTTGCCGCACCGAGCTGCGCCGCGCTCATGGCGGATATGGGCGCTGAAGTGATCAAGGTTGAGCCGCCGAGTGGCGATACCTACCGCAATCTCTACACCGCGATGTTAGGAGAGGACTTTGTTCATCCTTGCTTCCAATTCGATAACCGCGGCAAGCAAGGC
Organism: Gammaproteobacteria bacterium; assembly: GCA_038131595.1. Taxonomy (GTDB): domain Bacteria; phylum Pseudomonadota; class Gammaproteobacteria; order Pseudomonadales; family Azotimanducaceae; genus UBA9926. Next base: position 1,320,351 of record JAYPPR010000008.1, on the reverse strand, counting down.
ATTTGCATCAATCTTGAAGATGAAGCGGGTCGCGAGGCGCTTCGCACGCTGATCGAACAAACCGATATTTTTCTAACCAACCTCACTCAGCCAAGGCTCGCTCGCTATGGCCTGCTCGCGAGCGACATTCAGCAGCTCGCGCCGAAGGCCATTTACGCCGTCCTCTCTGGCTATGGCACCGATGGCCCAGACAGCGATCGCCAAGCTTTCGATCAAACGGCTTTTTGGGCAAGGTCTGGAGCCATGTCTGCTTTCGGGGATCGCGATGACGGCCCACTGATCTCGAGGGGCGGATACGGCGACCGCATCACCGGACTCAACTTATTGTCGGCCATTCTCGCAGCGCTCCGAGTGAGAGACCTGACTGGTGAATTCCAGGAGGTTGAGGTCACGCTGCAGCGCACCGGCATTTGGGCGATGGCGAGCGACGTTACCAATGCACTCTTTGAGCGAGCACAGCCTGAGAAAACCAGCCATACCCATCCAGCCAACCCCATTTGGAATTACTATGAAACACGAGACGGACGTCACATCGCGTTGATCATGCCCATGGCACTCCCCTACTGGGGGGCGTTTTGCGAACTGATGAATCGCCCTGACTGGGCAGTTGACCCGCGATTTGCAACCTTACCTGGCATGGCTGAGCACGGACCCAGCATCGTACCTGAAATACAACGGGCATTTGCGGAAGATGACCTTGAGGCCTGGCGACCTCGACTCGATCAGTCCGGTTTGATCTGGGAGCCGGTCGCCCTGCTGCCAGAGGTCATTGAGGATCCGGCGCTTCGAGAACGAGGCGCTTTTTCCGTGCTGGTACACGAACGGGGTGGCGCGATGGAGGTTGTCTCTGCACCCTTTGAAGTAAAGGGCGCAGACATCGAAGTAAGGGGCCCGGCTCCAGACCAAGGGGAGCACACGCGTGACGTCCTCGCGAAAGCCGGACTCAAGGCAGAAGACATTGAGTCATTGATCACCAAGGGTGCTGTGAAATAGGGGTATCCCGTCGTCACGTTCTACGCGATGATCAAGCTTAGACAAACTGAACTTACCTGGGGAGTGAGCCAATGGAAGTGCATGGATTTTGTGATCCAAAGTTTGACGCCGTTCGCGAGGCGATGGTGCAAAATTTCGAGCAGCACGGCGATGTAGGTGCGAGTGTCGCGCTCACGCTTGAAGGCGAGTTCGTTTGTGATTTGTGGGCAGGCGTCACTAGCGAGGGCGGCACCGACCCTTGGGAAGAAGACACGCTGGTCAACGTTTGGTCTACCACCAAGACGATGGCGGCACTCTGCGCACTGGTCCTCAGCGATCGAGGACTGCTTGATCTTCAAGCACCGGTTGCCAAGTATTGGCCCGAATTCGCTCAAAATGGAAAAGAGCAGGTGTTAGTCAGTCATTGCCTGGCGCACAGCGCCGGGCTTTCGGGACTGGACGACATTATCCCGAACGAAACCCTCTATGACTGGGACGCCATGTGCCGACTACTCGCAGAACAAGCGCCCTGGTGGCCGCCAGGAACAGCCAGTGGCTACCATGCCATCACTCAAGGGCATCTGATCGGCGAAGTCGTTCGCCGCATCACGGGCCGCACACTGGGTCAATTTTTCGCCCAAGACATTGCCGAACCACTGAATGCCGATTTCCACATCGGCACCCCCGAGCATGTATTTGATCGCATTGCGACGCTCTCACCGCCTGGCGCAGAAGGGTTACCCGCTGACCTCGATGAAGACAGTGTGGCTGCCAGAACGTTTCGCAGTCCGGCCCCAGTGGCGGAAGCCGCTATGACGAAAGGCTGGCGCACTGCAGAGATTCCGGCGGCCAACGGACACGGTAACGCACGGAGTGTCGTACGCGCCCAAACTCCCGTTGCGAATGGCGGCAAAGCGTTCGGTGTCGAGCTGCTGTCACCCGAGGGTGCAGCAAGGGCCCTCGAGCTGCAGATCGAAGGCGATGATCTGGTATTGGGCGTTCCCAGTCGGTTCGGCATGGGTTATGGCCTCAGCTCTCCCGATTTCCCCATGGGACCGAACCCAAACACCGGATTTTGGGGCGGCTGGGGAGGCTCAACCATCGTGGTAGATCAGGATGCTCGACTGTGCTGCTCGTACGTGATGAACAAAATGCAACCCGGTGTACTGGGCGACCCGCGCGGCTTCGGCATTTTACAAGCCGCCTACGCATGCATTTAGCACCATTGAATTCGACCGAGGATTAGAGACCTATGGACCTTTTTCGACTTCTCTTCGCACCCTTTGTCCCACCTCTGATTTACGGATTAATCTGTATTCCTCTTAGCCAATTCGTGCTTACCCTCTTTCCAAACGCTGTCACGGCTCAAGGAAATTTTTCACGACCGACAATGAGTAACGAGAAGAACGATCATCGCCTGCAAGCAATCACATCGCTGATGCACCAAATTGATCATCACTCGAGCGCTAATCCCATTCAGCCAAGCCAGTTAGAAAGCTAATCTAAGAATCAAGCTTCCACATCTAATGAAAGGATAAATACTGTTGGTTGAAGATTCGGTCCGCATTACTTTAAAAATTCTGTCAAAGATCAACTGCTTCGGCTCGCTGTGCGTCGATCTTTTCTCGGAAGAAGACTTCCCCGCCCCAACGCCAAAAGAGATCGCAAAGACCTATTTGCTGGCTGAAAACCCGGATGCCGGTGCGGCGCTGTATCTGGTTAGCATTCTTCCGTTTGGGCCTTCACCGATCCACGACCATGGTACGTTTGCCATCATCGCAGGCCTTTCCGGTTTCGAGCACAACACCGTCTACACAAGAGCGAGCGATGAGTCTGGTGCGGGCAAGGCAACGCTCGAGGTCAACCGCACATTGGAGCTCGGACCCCTTGATGCACTCGCGCTGATGCCAAACGATATCCATCACATCGACAACCAGCACTCGCTTCCGACCAGACACTTACACCTTTATGGGACGGCCTTCGAGCATCAACTGGACCGACTGGAGTTTGATATCACTCAACAGACCGCGAAGATTGCGCCAGCGATGACCGTTCCTGTAGACCGGTCTCGTCAGGTGGTTTAACACGCTAGAGCAGTGTACTCAGAATCAGAACGCTAACGCGGGCACCGCAGCGGCCGCTACCCTTCGCTTTTACGCCTGTGCGCTTGTACGAGCGACCATGGCATCAGCAAGGCGGTACGCTGTCCCGTTTGATGAGCCCAAGGTCGCTCAGTTAGGAGTGGGGACGCGCCGTTATCCAAGCGCCGCGGGACGCCTCGGAGAGACGCCTAAGCTCGATCTTTGTACTGCCCTGCTCGCTTCTCCATAGTCGAAAGCACCGCTTCGACCTGGTTCGGAGTCCGGATGATGTTGTCTTGAAGGACTGACTCCTGCATCAAGAGTTCAGCATCAGAGAGATCAGCTGATGAGTTAAAAATCTTCTTAGCAGCCACGATGGCATCAGGGTTTTTGCCCGCAATCTCCCGCGCCATCGCTAGCGCTTTTTCTCTTGGTTCCTCTGAGAGCATCGTCGCAAACCCCATAGCCTCTGCTTCTACGCCGGTAAACTGTCGACCCGTATAGGTGAGTTCTCGTACCACGTCGTCTCGCGCCAGTCCTCGCATAATCGCCGTGCCTGCCATGTCTGGAACGAGGCCCCACTTAATCTCCATCACCGACATGCGCGCCTCTGGATGGACGATCCGAATATCGGCGCCGAGCATCAGTTGAAAGCCGCCACCAAACGCAACGCCATGTACCGCTGCAATCACAGGAACAGGCGCTTCTCGCCAGGTCCAGACCGCGTACTGCGCTCGATTACTAATACCGTGGGTTCTTGGTGCAAGCCCTTTAGTAACATCGGAGCCGCTGCCGCCATCCGCTTTTGGTGCATCACTCACTGGCGCGTCCGCCATACGGCCAAAGTTCCCCATATCCAGCCCTGCACAGAATGCACGCCCTTCGCCAGAGAGCACTACAGCGCGGACGGCTTTGTCCTCGGCAACGGTTTGACCTGCTTCAATTAACGCCGCGAACATGGCGTCGTCTAGCGCGTTCATCTTATCCGCCCGGATTAGCTGAACGTCCGCGACTCCGTCCTCTACGTGAATACTGATTCGATCTTTCATTGGTCTTTCCTTTTACCTGTTACCTGTTACCTGTTACCTGTTACCTGTTAACACATACCTTTTACCCAACACCGATGCCTGATGCTTTATCGCTTATTGAATAAGCGTTGATTGTAATCGCTGTTACGACCGTTGCTGACTGTTTTACTTTCTACTCGGGGCTACTCTACGCGGAGCTACTCTAATAGAAGCTACTTTAATAAAAGCTAGGCGCTCTGCTTCAACGCGGTATCGCTAGCCTCAAGCTGGTCTAAAATCGGCAGCAAATAGTCTATGAACGCCTCGGGATTTTCAGACATCGGGAAGTGGCCTACCCCTTTCATAAAGGTAAACGTCGACCCTGCTATCGCCTGATGCGCCGCTTCACCCAATTCAGCCAGACCGCTGTAATCATACTCGCCCGACAAGATGTGAACGCCAAGTCCGCTTGTATCAATCTCATGAGCTTGCTCACGCAAATCATAATCTTGCGTGTAGTAATACAGATCCCCAATAAACGTCTGAGGCCAACCGCTTGCGTAAACCCAACTGGTCTCCTTACGAAAGCAATCGGGAGACTGAGGCGCAATGATTCCCTCCATCAACCTAGCCTTGTATTGATTACCGATCTGGGGGTGCCAGAGCGGCGCCAAAGAATCCATGTGTCCGCCAATGTGCAGCGCGCCTTCAACGGAAACGACGGCCCGAAAAGCATCAGGATGCTTATGGGCTAGATCAAGGGCCAACAAGCCGCCGACTGAACATCCCATAAAGACAGGCCGGTCGAGTCCGAGTACCCTGCTGAGCGCGAGAGGGACCGCTCGCAAGAATTCCCCTGTTAGCTGGTAAGGCTCAGCCCACCATTGCCGCTCGGTGGGCGGCACCGATTTGCCGTGAAACGGGAGATCGTAGGCAATCAACTGGAATCGATCAGTGATCCGGCGATCTTGCATCAGATGCCGCCACTGGGTGCCATGACACCCGGCAGTGTGCTGGAGCAGCACAGGGACGCCTTGCCCAGCTGTCTCGACATACATTCGAAACCTAGTTCCATTGATCGCGATATTCACATACTGACCCGACACTGACTCAACGCCTTCCTGCCAACCGTCATCTGCTTGGTGAACGGCATCCTCCGCGACTGGGCGCAGCAACTCGATGGCACGCGCGATGGCCGGGTAGTACTGAGCATGCATCACCATGTCGCCCGATATCGTCAATCCTTTATTGAGTGATGCGGTGAACATCGGGTCAGAAAAAAATCGCGCGGGGGTGGCCGCCAGCATTTCGGACCACATGGATTCATCGCCTTTGTAGACGACGTCGAAATTACTGGGAGCGCTTTCAGCGGCCTCGATTTGTGGCGCCCCGTCCACTACCCGGAGCCACCGCTCATTGTCACCGCTCTGGATCGCAAACGTACCCGTCCAAAACCGCGCGCATTGATTGAATTCCCCATCTTCTGCGCAGCGCTTAGCCCACTCCGAGCTGGTTAACTCATGCATGACTCGCTCCTTCTGTGTTCGTGGCCCCTGACCCTGCCGATGCCTTGATGGGACCATCGCACGAAATCCATCAAGGTGTCATCTCTTAGCAGGTTACTGGTCGAGCCCATGCGCACGCGCTATGGTCATGCCCTACAAGGAGGCCCTATGCAGCTCAACAATAAAACCGCGCTCGTGATCGGCGGTGGTCAGACACCGGGCGCGACCATCGGCAATGGCCGGGCGGTGTCGCTCGCATTCGCGAACGCAGGCGCGAGCGTCGTGGTTGCCGACCGTAACCTTCAGTCCGCAGAGGACACGGTGACGGCCATCACGGATGCCGGCGGAAAAGCCATCGCCATTCAGGTCGACGTTCGAGACGAGGATCAAGTCCAAGCGGCGATCAGCACCACCTGTGAGCACTTTGGCGGACTCAATATCCTGCACAACAACGTGGGCATCGCCGCAGGCGCGGGGCATCGCGATGCCCGCGTTGAGCAAATCGAAGCGGACGACTTTAGCTTTCTAGTCGATGTGAACTTACGCGGCATGGTACTCACCTGTAAGCACGCACTACCGATTATGCGAGCCGCAGGAGAAGGCGTCATCATCAATATCTCAAGTCTCGCAGCACTAAAACCCTACCCTCTTGTGGGCTACAAGACGACCAAGGCAGCGGTGATCGCCTTCACTGAGCAGATTGCCGCGAACTATGCGAGATACGGCATCAGGGCTAACGTGATTCTCCCGGGACTCATGGAGACGCCCATGGCAGTAGAAGGGCAGACTGGAAGGAAAACCCGCGAAGAAGTTGTCGCTGAACGCGATGCCATGGTGCCCCTTGGCCGAAAGATGGGATCCGCTTGGGATGTTGCTAACGCAGCGCTATTTCTAGCATCTGACCTTGCGCAATACATTACCGGCGCCGTTCTTCCTGTCGATGGAGGCCTATCCGTCTCTTAAAGGAAACTCTGAGTCTATGTCGCCTGGATCGGTCAAATAAATCGATTTACATCAGTGCGAGGAGACTGCACCTTCAATCAAGGCGTAACATAGGCGCCTTGCAGCATGGAGCTCTCAATGTTTATCGAACCTTTCCAAGTTGAAATCTGGATGAACGAGTGGGAAACGCGGTGCACCCATAACCTAGCTGAGACCTGTGTTGCCAGTATCACGGTGGAAACGCTGCTTGAGATGGGCGGTTACGACTCAAGCGCCTTGGCTGAACTGCTGTCGATGAAACTGACTTACGGTGATATTGAAGGCTCCGTCCGCTTAAGGTCCGCCATCGCGGCACTTTATGATGAGCTCCCAATCGAGCGAATCACAATCACCCATGGAACGATTGCGGCCAATATGCTCGTGCATAAGACCATGCTCGGCAGAGGCGATCAGGTAGTTTCTGTTGTACCGACCTACCAGCAACACTACTCCATTCCGGCGAGCCTTGGGGCAGAGGTTCGCCTGCTAAAGCTGCAAGAGCACGATGGCTTTCTGCCTGACCTTGAGCGCTTAAAAACGCTGGTCACGCGGGAGACCAAGCTCATTGCGCTCACCAACCCAAACAACCCAACCGGCGCATTGATTGAACGCCCCATGCTTGAGGAGATCGTCGATATCGCCGACTCAGTGGGAGCAGCAGTTCTTTGCGATGAGGTCTATCGAGGTACGGCTCAAACCGGTGATGGAAGTTCGACGTCCATCATTGACCTTTACCCCCGAGGTATCAGCACAGCGAGCACCTCTAAAGCGTTCTCACTGGCGGGTTTGCGAGTAGGCTGGATCGCAGCCCCCGCCGACATCACCGAACAAATCGCAATCCACCGAGATTACGACACCATTTCCGTGGGCATGATCAACGACCACTTTGCCTCCATCGCCCTTGAAAACGCGGACAAACTGCTCACCCGTAGCCAAACAATCACGCGGGAGAATCTCGCCACACTCGAAGCTTGGATCGAAGGCGAACCAAGCATCAGCTGGGTGAAACCTCGCGCGGGCACCACAGCCATGATCAAGCTGGATGTTCCCATGACATCACGCGAGTTTTGCATCGACCTATTGCAAGCGACCGGCGTCATGCTGACACCCGGAGACGCTTTCGATATGGAGGGGTATGCCCGCCTCAGCTTTGCCAATGAACCTTCTGTCCTGGCGGCCGGCCTCAACTTACTATCGGATTATCTTCGGACTAGGTTTTAGCTGCTTTTAGGGATCCCCCCATAACACTTAGGTACATTCAGCACTTCCTTCTTTGCCCTTCTGACACTTGTGATTTGCGCGCCGATGCGCCCGGGCAACTGCATCTGAGAGCCCCCTCGAGCAATCTCCCAGAACGCTTGTCCCGGCCCGTCGAATCAGTCTCTGCCGAGCGGCTTAGACCAAGAGAAGAAGTTGATCGAAGCGAATTCAGCAACCGCTAGCAACTGGCAACTGGCAACTGGCAACTGGCAACTGGCAACTGATCGATACGCTACTACCCAAACTTTCGCTGGCAAGCGTGGACTCCCTCTATCTATGATCCGGGAAAGACGGGATTGAGGCTGGCGCAATCAAGGATATTAAAGCGCGTTTAGAAAGACGGCCTCGTGCTATAGGGCGTCAGTTGAAGCTCGTGAGTCCAGCATGACGGATGCTGGGTATGCAGATAATAAAACGCATCAGCTATCGCCTCTGGGCTCATGATGCGCTCCGGGTGGCGCCCTGCGATAGGCAATGCCCGTGTTCCTGGTGAGTCAATCAGGCCATCGACAATGACATTAGCCACATGGATACCGTGCTCCGAATACTCCTCGGTCAGCACCTGCGCAAGGGTTCGCATCATGACCCGTGGGTAGTAGAGGCTCTGCCCGGTGCGGCGCTTACGACCGCGAAGGGATGAAGCGTTATTGGTAATCAAAAACGAGCCTCGACCTTGCTTTCGCATGGCGGGCAGTGACGCTTTGGCAACAAGGAAAGGACCCCGGCTCGCGATGTGCTGGGCCGTATCGAAGAGTTCCGTAGGAATGTACTCGAGCAGCTCTTGATCGGGCGGGAGATCTCGACCTTCCAAATAGCCGGCGTTAATGACGACGGACTCAGGTACACCCCGCTCTCGAAGAATCCATTCAAATGCCGAGTTGATGGACGTTTCGCTGGTCAAATCCAGCTCTACGACGTCAGCGGTTCCGCCCTCTGATCGAATAGCGTCGAGAAGCGCAATCGCGTTCGCGCTCGATCTCGTGGTCAAGACGACGTGAAACCCCGCCCGAGCAAATCGTAGCGAGATCGCACCGCCAACTCCCCACCGAACGCCAAGAGGTAGATCTGCATCCGAGACATCGCCGCCGTGAGCAAGTCGAGTATTGCGGCCATCGGACTGCCACTTCGAGGTTGCGCCGATGACCACTGCTATCGGTTTGTTGTCGTTATTTGAAGCGGCTTCGCTCATGTTCAATTCCCGTTTTTTTGGTTGGGCAATCCATTCAACTTACTCAAGGAGGATTACGTGGTCAGCACAGCTGCTTGTAGACCAAGGACATAACCAGGAGGCGCCAAACGATCGCCTTAAGCGCTGTACTGCTTTTATTAAGGCTCCTTTTAAGGGCTCCATTTAAGCGCGCAATTTAAGCGCTCCATGTAAGTGCTCTATCCAAGTACTCTGTTTGAGTGCTCTGTTTGAGCGCGATCTTTGATTCGCGCTTCAGTTATCGCTTGGCCAAGCTAGTTACTGGTCCCAGAGATTCAATCGCGCTTTAGAACCCAGACAGCCCTGGGTCGACTTGCACTCCAAACGATTTGAGTCCCCCAGCCAACATTCGGTACTGACCGCAGGTGAAAATAAGATCCATCATCTGCTCAGTGGAATAGGACTCTGCTAACGCTCCCCAAGTTTCATCACTCAAGCAACAATCCTCGTGTAACTCATCGGCGGCAGTCACGAGATACCGGTCATGCCGGCTCCAGATCTCTGCTTGCGGCCCTGTTGCTATGGCATCAATTTCCTCGTCGCTCAAACCAGCGTCGCGACCGATGACTTTGTGCTGCGCCCACTCGTATTCAGACCCTGCCAACCAACCGGCCCTTAAAATCGCGATTTCTCTGTCCCGCGGCGATAGCGAACTCTTCGCAAGGATGTGGTTAGCAAACACAAGCCATCTTTTTGCTAGCTTAGGATGATGGGCGAGCGTCTTAAAAATGTTGAGCACATTGGAGCGATTGCCCATACCTTGCAGCGCCTCTTTTTGCTCGTCATTCCAATCACTCGGATCAATAGGCGGTAGCCTTGGCGTTGTTGGTGTCATTTCTTGCTCTCCTTGATTGCCAACTTCGAGAGTAAAAGAAACCCTATTTGCGGGAAAGCCTTTCTCATCGAGGGCGGTAACCGCGGCCAACCCTATTCAGTGGGGGAGGGCTGGCAATCAGACAACCGTGTAACGCTTGCCAGTGGCTGGACGGCAATCGTATGGTGACTTATCTCTTTTTATCGGGTGCCCTATGTCAGATCTAGTGCCGATACACGCCATGCGGGAAGACACCAAGCAAGCGCTCGCTCAGCATCTCGATGACTCCGCCTTTGAAGAATCGTTCACCCAACTCAAAGCAGAAGGTTATGTTGTATTTGAGTCCATTCTTTCAACCCGCCAAATCGATGCAGTGAGGGATGCCCTAGCGCCGTATTTCGAGAAAGGAAGACGGGGACGGAATAATTTTGAGGGCTTCGCCACCCACCGGGAATATGGGTTGATGGGCAAAGGGGCCATTTTTGACGAGTTGGCAACCCACCCTATGGCGCTAGCGTTTGCCGAAAGCATCGTAGGACCGAGCTGCTTGCTGTCGGCTTTCTTGGCCATCCAGCTGTACCAAGGCGAGACGGTTCAGCCCTGGCACTCAGATGACGGCCACTGCCAAAGCCCTCGACCAAGAGCCCCCCTGCAACTCAGCGCGTTTTGGACCATTGACGAGACCACTGCACAGAACGGCGCAACCGAGGTCATCCCTCGCAGCCATCTTTGGGCGAATACCGACCCTCATGCGAACACGCCTACTGGGGAGATTCGCGCAAGGCAGATCTCGTTACCACCAGGCTCGCTCATGATTGGTTTGGGTACCCTGGTCCACCGGGGTGGCGCTAATGAGACGGATTCACCGAGGCTGATTCTCACGCCGCAATATTGTCCCGGTTGGGTGCGGCCACTGGAATCCATGCTCCTTTCCGTGCCGCAATCTGCGATCAAATCCATGAGCGAGCGCAGCCAGGAGTTGTGCGGCTACTCCATCCACCCACCGTTTATGGGTTATGTCGATGGTGTTCATCCACGGAAAACGCTTGCCTAGCCTCTCCAAAAAAATGAGCCATCGTGTTCGCAACCTTTTGGGTCCCAACCATTTTAGTCGCGGTTGGTTTGACTAAATCCCTTGAGCCTCAAGATTGGGGCTTGAACGCGTGGCCCGCTTCGCTCGCGCTTGATGCACTTGGCCCACACCTCCCATATTTTTGACCAGGACTAGCTTATGGGTGATGGGTGATGGGTGATGGGTGATGGGTGATGGGTGATGGGTGATGGGTGATGGGTGATGGGTAATTAAAACGCTATGCGCTAGTTGCTCCACCAAAGCATCCTCCAATCATTCGATCGAAGCGGTAGCAGCTGCACCTATCGCCCGCGCGCGACGAGCGCGCTTATTGGAGTGGACGGCTGATCTAGCTAATCGCGTTACATCATCCGCTATGGGGCGAATAGACCAGGAAGTTCGTCATCTGATGCATCAATGATGCGATCAACCCAGGCGTGGAATTGCTGGCCACCTAATTCGTTTTTCCCGAACAAGACGTGACTCTTTGCGCCGGATCGCAAATTTCGTTGCTGAGCAATTCCCGTGGCGTAGTCTTCTTCAGCCACAACATACTCAAGAAAACGAAACTGATCTTTTGCTTCCTGACGAGCCTGATCTGTCGCTGGCTCTTTTTCCATCAGGAATATCTGATTGGTATACGACTGATCGGGCGTTGGCCCGGGGAATAACTGCGAGATCATGACCGAACGGCCGCCGCCATCAAAACTAGCAATCGAAATATGAGGAAAGATCGTCCATACGCCCGTTAGCAATCGCTCAATGGGCCAGTCTTCTTCGGGCGCATCTTCGAACTCCGCCCAAGTCTCATCGGGGCGACCCATGTGCGTGTGGGGACCCCAACTGTAGTAATTCGCTTTGTTACCGATCTCGGTGCCGAACGTTTCACGATGCAAGATGGGCAAGTGGTAGTAATCGAGATACCCGTCATAGGCCACCTTCCAGTTCGGCCCAGCCACACGTTGAGTTGAGTGGTAGTGCCATGTCTCAAACCCGAATTCAGCCAATAACGCATCGTAGCCTGACAAGAAGTCTTCAATCGGCAACTCAGAATTTGGGTCAACCGTGACCCAAATCAATCCTGCTCGCTCAAGGCAAGGGAGTTCGGTCAGCCCGTGCTCGGACTTATCAAGGTCACCAAACTGATCATTCGAGTAAATCGCGACCAGATCGCCTTCGGTTGAGAAGGTCCACGCATGGTAGGGGCAGGTGAATTTGTTGGCGTGCCCGCAACCTTCTGCCATCAACTTCGCGCCGCGGTGACTGCACATATTGACGAAGGCCTTCACCTGACCCGATTGGGTTCGCGTGATCAAGATCTGGACACCGGCGGCATCCATGGCTTTGTAGGAGCCAGCGTCTCGCAATTCCGCGGTTGTCGCAGCCATCAGCGGCACGCGCTTAAAAATACGGTCCATCTCGAGCTGCCAACGATCCTCGTCGGTGTAGGAAATAGCGGGGATGCGAAGGATATCGTCTGCCTGACTCTGGGTCCCGGCACGCCCATGGGCTAGGTCTTGCTTCGCCATATCGATTAGTTGCGCTCGCGACATTTTCTTCTCCTTCATCACCAATCAGGGATCTGGCTATTACGGTCTGAAACCTTCCACAACTGCCCTTCCCTCTCGATATTAAGGCAACGTCTGTCACGCTGACTCATCGTCGCCTTCAGGTTTTGTGCAGAAACGGAAGTGAGGCCGGTGCAGCAGTCAACTTCCTCGATCACTTAATCACTCCGCCTTCGATCAAGCAAGCATCGAAAATTCCTCTGACATATCGAGCGCATCACCAACCTCGGCAAGCCTGCTTCGCGACCAGGCGAGTACAGACGCTACTCAGGCGCTTTCATCAAGGCGAGATACTTACCCACGCCGGCGCCAAAGAGCGGCGGTAGCGGCCAGTGACTTCGAAACACGCCATCCATGGGGTTGAGCGTAAGCTCCAAGCGATGCGGCGTTTCCCGCAAGACAAGGTCAATATGAATCTGACCCAAATGATCGGTCCCAGCACTAACCGCTACATGGTCGATCACTTGCCAATCAGCACTGAGCGGCAATCGAAGCGTGTAATCGCCTTCATCTAACACGAGCAAATGCCCCTCGAGGGTGATGCGCTTCAACGTACGATGCGAGGTGATCGGGTTCGCTGCGTCACCTGAACCGCTAGCCGAAAGAAACTCGATGGGGCGAGCTTCAGGCTGAAAGGGATCGAGACCAAGCCGCTCGCTGGCTGTCGGTTGGCTGAGTGCCTTGAGGCGCTGCGTCAGCACCTCATCACTATCGCCATCAGGTAAGGCCGAGGATCCAAGCGCAGGCAGCAAGTGTTCCCATAGTAGATCCAGCACGCGCTGCATCGAATCGGTCAGTGAGAAAAAGGCCACCACAGCGTTCTGGTCGGGCAGAACCACCATGTATTGCCCCATGGCACCGTCGCCACGATAACCATGCTGGGATTGCCAAAGCTGGAGGCCATATCCTTGGCGCCAATCTGCTTCAATGTTCATCCGATTCGGTGTTTGCAAAGCCGTGGCCGCATCCACATAGCCGCTCGGCAAGAGTGCCTTGCCTTGGTATTCACCGCGGTCAAGGTAGAGCTGACCAAGCTTCGCAACATCATCCAGTCGCGCGAACAGGCCGCTGTAGCCCATGCAGAGACCCGGTTCGATATCAGCCCACTGCACATGACTCATGCCAAGTGGTTCCATCAATCGCGGCCTTAAGTAGTCAAGCAGGGGCTCGCCCGCCAGCCGTTGCAGGACCGTCGCTAACGCGACCACCGGCGGTTGGTTATAGGCAAAGAGTTTTCCTGGCGCACGGCGCGGCGGGATTTGCAGGAACCCCTTGACGATATTCTCAGGGCACGCCTTTCTTGCAAGTCCCAAAGTCTCAGCCATATGACCCGTCGCCATGGAGGCAATGTGACGAATCGTCAAAGTGTCGAACGCAGGATCAGCATCAGCAAAATATTCGGGCAGGTGATCGATCACCAAATCATCCAACGACAACTTACCCTCACCAATCATTAACCCGAGAGCAGTGCCAGTGAATGATTTGCTCACCGAGTAAAGCAAACGCTGATCAATGGATTGACGCGGCGACCAATAGCCTTCGGCAATGCGCGCGCCGCTTCGCTGAATAATGATGCCGTGGGGCTCAATCGCAGGATCTGCTTCTAAGGCATCGAGCAGCGCTAGGATGCCCCGGCTGTCAACGCCCATCTCCAGAGGCATTCTGACGTCTGGCAGAGTCGCGGGATTACTCACACCAACCTGCCGACGCAGTATCGATAGGGACTAGACTTGTTCATAGCAAACCTTTCACCGTACAAAGATTAGGTTCCAGTGAACTTCGCCTCGCGCTTCTCTAAGAACGCGGCCACACCTTCTTTGTTGTCGTTACTTTGGTGCGCGATATTTTGTAATGCGACTTCTAATTTGAATTGCTCATCGTAGCCGTTATTTAGACTCTCCCAATACGCTTTACGGATTAGCGTCAGCGACCTGGGACCGCTCGCAAACCGCTCGGCCACTGTCATTGCCTCATCCATCAGGGAATCAGCACCAACCACTTTGTTGATTAATCCCCACTCTAGGGCCTGATCGGCAGGGAACCGCTCTGCCATCATGGAGAGCTCCATCGCTCGCCGCCAACCAACAATCCGGGGGAGCACATAGGTCACCCCACCATCAGGGACGAGCCCAATATTGGCGAATGCTTGCAAGAAATACGCGTTGTCTGATGCCACGGCATAGTCCGACATAATGGCAAGGCTCATGCCGACACCCACGGCTGGCCCGTTGATCGCCGTGACAAATGTCATATCCATCTGGCGAAGTCGAGTCATCAGCGGATGGTAGTGGGTCTCAAGTACTGAACCCGTGGGCGGTAGCGCGTCAGCCTGCTGCCGCACTTGCAGATTGGCACCTGCGCTGAACGCCCGGCCCTCTCCTGTCATTAGCAGGCATCGTGCGTCGCTTTTCTCGGCCTCCATGACCGCGGCATTCACTTCCTGCACCATGGTTGCCGATAAAGCATTCAAATATTGGGGCGCATTCAGCGTGAGCACCGCCACCTGATTGCGAAATTCCAGCCGTACGTGTTCATAACTCATGTTGCAAAACCTCCTCTCTATTCTGTTCCTCAAGATGTTTTAGCGACTAGGCCACGTGCCCGCCTCAGCGTACGCCACGCTAACGCTTTTCTTAATGCGATGTATATAAAGCCCTCTCAACTCTCAATCGGCGCGAGGCGTGCCCGCAACTCGGCTTTAGCAACTTTCTCTAGCGTCGACCTTGGTAACTCATCAACAAACAAGACGTCACGCGGCACCTTAAAGTCAGCAAGATCCGATCGACAGCGATCCAATATCGCGTCCCGGTCCTGCTCAGTCCCCGCTCCCGAAGGAATCACAAAAGCGACGGGTACCTCGTCCAGCATATAGTGCTTTTGCGCAACCACCGCACATTCACTGGCAAGGCCGGTTTGCATAATCACGACCTCTATTTCAGAGGCTGCCACGTTTTCAGCACCCACTTTGAGCATGTCTTTATCACGGTCACTGAAGTACAAGTACCCCGCCTCATCAATGCGGACGATGTCGCCGGTGTTGAACCAACCGTTGTCGTCAAACGCCTGCTCGTTTGCTTCGAAATTTCGGTAGTACTCTTTGAACAGCGTCACCCCCCGAACGCCGCGGATGTGAAGTACGCCGCGCTCGCCAGGCTGTGCCAGCCGTCCCTCTTCGTGACGAATTTCAATGTCGTATTCGGGTGCCACTCGCCCCATGCTGCCGTTCGGGCCAGGATGATCACAGTCGGAAATAATTCCCTGGGTCAAGGTCTCTGTCATGCCCCACCAGCCCAATACCGTTACCTTGAAATGCTTCGCCAGCGATTCAGCCTGTGCACCCAAACCCCAGACCCGATAAGAATGATCCGGCACGGGTTGATTCAAAATAGCCTTGGATGCAAAGGGGATAATGGATAACCATGTGAGCGCGTATTTCAGCGACAGATCCCAAAACCTCGAGGCCGAAAATTTGGGCTGCAGAACGAACGTGCCACCACTCCATACCGTAGGCAACATCGACCACCCTTGAGCGTTCGTATGAAAGAGCGGCATGAAGATCAGCGTCCGGTCATCGGCTCGAAGTCGCAAGTGCGCAGCACCAATCTTCGCCGCCCACAGTCCGTTAGCATGGGTCCAAAGCACCGCTTTAGGTCGAGAAGTAGTACCGCTCGTGAATTGAACCGACAGATTGGCTGTGTGATCGGGTGAGCGAAGGGCAATCGGTTCATCTGCGAACAAGTCATCGAAAGGCACCGCCTCTGCCGACGGGTTACCCGCTGGCTTCCCGGCGTCATTGTCGGTAACCGCAAGCCAAGCAAGGTCCGGGCAAGCCGATGCGATTAATTCAGCGAACTGGGGCTGCGTGATCGCACAAACGGCCTCCGTATGCTCGGCGAAGTAACTGAGATCCCGCGCAACCGACCGAGTATTCGTTGACACGGCAACCGCGCCCAAATACGCACACGCAAACCAAGCGAGCACGAACTCCGGGCTATTTTCCAGGTGCAGGATCACGAAATCGCCGGGTTTCACTCCGCGATCTGAGAGGCCCCGGGCAATCCGTCTCGCGTCCTCTGAGACGCGCTTATAGGACCATTGCCTAGGCGCACCCTCGAAGGGCTCCCAGACCATCAACGCCTTATCAGGTTCGAGACTTGCCCACCGCTCAAGCATATGCGCCACGTCGAGCCCTTCTAAGCTTCGCCACTTACTGCTGTCGATCTGCTCCTGCAAGACCACGAGTCACTCCTTTTATTGACGTCTAGTCATTGTCGTTTTGACCAAGTAACCCATACCTTGACGCTCCCTGTCGAGTCCAACCACCGATCCAGCCAGAGTCGCGTTGGCGCTACATGCAGATAGCCACACTGTGATACCTTCGAATCATCAAGAGGGGGCAAAAATGACAGATGATTCGCTTTTATTTGAGGGCTTAAAGGTACTGGACGTAGGGAGCTGGATCGCCGGGCCTGTTGCCGGGACCATGCTTGCCGACCGCGGCGCTGAAGTGATCAAAGTTGAGGTGCCCGAGATGGGCGATGGCTATCGCCAGTATGCCCACTTTCCCTTCACGCCAAATGCCGATGTGAATTACACCTGGGCGATGGACGCGCGCAACAAGCGGTCACTGTCACTGAATCTAAAAACCGATGAAGGCATTAGCATTTTGCATCGGCTTATCGCGACCTGCGATGTTTACATCACCAATATGCCGTTGCCGCTGCGCCGTCAGTTGCAACTCTGCTATGACGACATCGCGCACCTGAACGAATCCATGGTCTACGCATCCTTAACGCCCTACGGCGAGGAGGGATCTGACCGGGATAACGAAGCCTTCGACTTGGTGGCGTATTGGAATCGGTCAGGGCTAATGGACAAGATGCGCTCGCCGGGACACGAACCCGTGCAAGCCATTGCTGGCATGGGTGACCATCCAACCGCCGTTTCCATGTATGCGTCAATTGTGACCGCTCTGCTACGCCGTGAACGAACCGGCAAGGGCGGGTTTGCTCATACATCATTACTGGCCAATGGCGTTTGGTCAGCGTCTTGCCTGGCCCAGGCAGAGTTCGCTTCCGCCGATTTTTCGAGCATGCCCCCTCAGCGATCCATGGCTGCACTGTACGAGACCGCAGATGGCCGGTGGATGCAGCTCAATATGATCCGAACCGAGGAGCTATTCGACCAGATGGTGGTCGCGCTGGAAGCCATTGACATGCTGACCGATGAGCGCTTCGCCACGCCAGAATCGCGCATGGAGCATGGTGACGCACTCACGATACTGCTCCGGGAGATTTTCAAACAAAAGCACAGCGATGAATGGCTACAGCTGCTCAAGCACGACCACGGACTGCCCATTGAGCGAGTAGCCACTTTCTCTGATCTCCTACACGACGAGCACCTTGCGATGAATGGCGTTATTGCGCCTCCCGTTGACGACATTGGCATTGACCGGGTCATCAATGATCCAGTGAACGTTCGAGGCGTGAAGAAGGTGGGCGCCAAGCATGCTCCTGACTTAGGTCAGCACAATGAAGACATCCTAGGAGAGTTAGGATTTAGTGCTGACGATATCGAAACGCTTAAGAGTAAGGGCGTCATTTAGCGCTGAAGCCATGTCAGCGCGTCCCTCGATAGCGAGCGCTTAAAGATCAGGTTGCCTGCCTTGAACCCTTTGGTGTAGCCAAAGCGCGAGCCCTGAACCGAGCAGCGCAACCATGGCCGCCCACCGATAATACGATTGATAGCCGCCTGCGCTTGGCGAGTCGCCAAGGAGGCTCGCCTCGATCAAGGGCTGAATCACATCCGGCGCGTAGCAAATCAGACTAAGGCTCCCGATGGCGAGTCCTTTGACGCGGTCAGGTACATCGCAATCTGCCAACGTCGCCCAGAACACCCCGCGCGCGCCATACGTAATTAAGCCGATCACGAGGACCAACCCGACGACCGGCGCCCCAGACCAAGAGATGCCTAACCCACCGAACAAAAGTAGCAGCGTCGCGCCCAAGATAAGGAGCGCTGCCAGGACCAATTGGCGGCTCGTCCAATCACTTAGATAACCCGCGACAATGGCACCGATAGGCCGCATCCAAAGCCTACCAACGGTGATCGCGCCGGCGCTGAGCGCCGATAGACCCAGCGCAATTTGGATGAACGCGGAAAAACTGTAGGTCGTCCAAAACAGTTGATAACCCGACAACATCACCAGGCCGGCTAACCACAAACTAGGGTTACGGGCTAGCAGGCCAAGGTCAGCCATCAACGCGCGCGGCGCCACCTTCTCTTTCGTCGACTGCGAGGAAGGCGCTTCGTCGTCATTCAGCCAGTTGAGGACTGGCCAGGCGACGGCTATGGAAAACCCAGCATAAAGCCAAATCACGACCTGGAGCGCCGAACCAACGAGCATCTCCGATCGCGCCAGGAGCAGCGCAAACAGTCCGACTGCCAAGGACGCGAGAAGCGCTTCAACCGCGCCTCTGCCGCCCTCGAGCCACCCGAAGAATCTTCCCTGAGCCGATAGCGGCGCAATCAGCGACACGGCTTTAATCATGGCTGCCCAAAAGGTGAGCCCAGATGAGAGGCCCCAACCGATAAAAATCAATCGAACCTGACCGAGCGGCGGGAAGGTCGCAAACCAGATTCCGATCAGCCCAGTCGCTATTAGTGAACCGGCAATGAGATAGCGAAGCCGAAAGCGGTCCGCTAACCAACCACTCGGCAAGTAGGTCAGTACAAACAGCACACCAAGTAATGCATAGCAGGACTGCAACTCAGCAGCGCTGATGCCGAATGCCTCGAGCATGCTTAGCTCAAAATTCTGCCGCATATACACCAGTGGGTAGATCGCGCCACCGGCAACGCTGATTAACGCAAGTTGTAAGTACCGCTGCCGAAGGGACATGGGGCTAGCCATCATTTAGCTGCTGTTCGAGCACTTGAGTGTAGCCTAGCCACAAGAACGAGGGGTAAATCATTCCTCCCGATGACAGGATGAGGACGTTCGCTGCCGGAAACAATCGATGGTCCTGAAAGAATTTAGCTCGATACTTCGGAAGAAACGCCCCATAAAGAGCGCTTCTCAAAACGCGCGCTAAAAAAAAGAGATTGCAGGGAAAACCCCAGGTGGAAACACTGCTTAAGAACCATTGGTACCAAACCGGGTCTGCGACCGAGCCGCGTGACCCGATCCAGGATTTCCCATTTGAGGCGGGTCGCTACCGCCGCAGCACGAGGCTCGCGGCCCACTGCGCCCCGTATTGGCACGCTGACGACAACCAAGTACTCTCCATTGACTAGGATTAGACCGCCCACGGAGCACCCTATGTTCGATTACCTCATCAAAAACGCCACGCTGGTCGATGGACTAGGCGGCGCGCCCAAGGCCGGCGATCTTGCCATCAAAGATGGCGTGATCGCAGAGATCGGCACCATTTCTGGTCAAGCCAAAGAGACCATTAACGCTGAGGGAGCTTACGCTGCACCCGGATGGGTCGACGTGCACACCCATTATGACGGCCAGGTCAGTTGGGATGATGTCATGGACCCATCGTTCAGCCACGGTGTAACCAGTGTCGTCATGGGAAATTGCGGGGTCGGTTTCGCCCCCTGCCCGCCAGGAGGCGAGCAACGCATGATCGAGCTCATGGAGGGCGTTGAGGACATTCCGGGCACTGCCCTCTACGAAGGAATTGAATGGGGCCGTTGGGAAACATTCCCTGAGTACATTGATTATCTCGGCACTCGAGCGTACACCCTTGATATCGGCACCCAAGTCCCGCACAGCGCCGTTCGGAACTACGTCATGGGCGAGCGAGCGCTTCGGCATGAAGATGCAACCGCCGAGGACCTATCCGCCATGGCAGCCATTGTGCAAGGTGCGCTAGAGGCAGGGGCACTCGGTTTTTCCACCAGCCGCACCATTGGGCATCGATCCGTTTTAGGCGAACCCATTCCTGGGACCTTCGCTGAAAAAGAAGAACTACTGACCATCGGGCATGCCATCAAAGCCGCCGGCCGCGGTTTATTTCAAGCGGTACCCGCAGGCGTGGTCGGGGATATTGCTGGTCCAGAACATTGGACAACTGAGCAAGAGGTTGAGCTATTTACAGACATTGCGCGCACCTGTGGCGTCAAATGCACGTTCACCCTTGCGCAAAATGGCAGTCGGCCCGATCAATGGCGCAACTGCCTTGATCTTGTCGAGCAGGCACAGAACCAAGGCCTTAACATCGTTCCGCAAATCGCAACGAGACCCATCGGTTTTGTTACAAGCCTTCAGTCTTACCACATGTTTATGCGACGCAAGACCTACTTAAGCCTTGAGCACCTCCCCTTTGCAGAGAAGTTAAATGCCATGCGTCAAAGCGATGTTCGTGCGGCGATCTTGAGCGATGAAGACGTGCCACCCGATCAACCCGGCGTCATGGCTAATGTATATGGCCTCCTGGCAGCAGCCGCACCAGCGATGTTCCCCATCACGATGCCCATCAATTACGAGCCAGATCCGAGTGAGTCTCTCGGTGCCCGCGCGGCAGCAGAGGGCGTCGACATTGCCGAAGTGATGTATGACTACCTCGTCGGTGGAGAGGGTGATCAGTTTGCTATTTTGTTGGGCGCTAATTTTGTTGATGGCACCTTCAGTGTCATGGAAACCATGATTGAGCATCCACATACCACCATCGGATTATCGGACGCAGGCGCGCATGTGAATCTCATTTTCGACGCTGTGGGCCCGACCTATCAGCTGACTCATTGGGCGAGGGACCGAGCAAAAGGCCGCCGGTTCCCCATTGAACTACTCGTTCAAAAGCAAACCCACACCAACGCCGAGCTCTTTGGCCTGACTGACCGAGGGAGTTTGGAAGTGGGGAAACGCGCCGACATCAATCTGTTTGACCTTAGCCGCCTGAAGCTCGGACCCTTGTCCGTCAATCACGACTTGCCCGCCGGTGGCTCGCGGATTTTGCAGTCCGCGGAGGGCTACTTAAATACCTTTGTTCACTTCAAATAATTCGATGCTTCTCGAGATTCGCTTTGATGCTGCTTTTGTCCAGAACACCAGGCGCCGAAGGGCTCAAGAGCACGATTCAAAACCTCGACCTTCCTCAGCTCGCAACACCTATCTGGCTCGGTTCGATGCAGCTGACCCCATCGATCCTCGCGCTTTGTGGTCAGCGGATCGATCCTCACACTCCTGACATTCTCAAGACCAAAACGCTCGACCACATGATCACGATAAGTCAGCGTTTCAGAAAAATGGAAGCCGGTGTCGATAAAGATAATTGCTGCTCGGGAGTATATCTCCGAAACCATATGCAGTAGCACTGCACTATCTGCTCGAAGCTAGAGACTATCGCTGTCCGCCCAATTCGCTCGGCATATTGCAACGCCTCGATGACTAGCTCCGTGGGTGGATTTGCGTACTCTTCATTAAGGAGCAGAGCTAATGCAACGTGATCTTCAAGCCACATCACTGGTCGCCCCAAATTCCTCACCGTAAAGCGCCTTCAGAAAAGGCGCAGGGCCTAATCGTCTGTACGCATCGATAAACCGCTCGCTATCATCCGAGCGAAGTCTGAAGTACGAGGCGTAATAGCGCTTCGATTGCCGGAACGATCTCCTCTAAACCAAATCCCGACCAGTTTTCCTCCGAGGCGCTGCTTCAGTTCAGCATCGCCTCCGAGGGTAATTTGGTAACTTTCCTTACCCCCTCTATCCATCCCTAAAATTCCGATATGGCCAACGTGGTGGTGGCCACAAGCATTTATGCAACCCGAAATCTTAATCTTCAAGTCTCCTATCGTTCGTTCAAGATCTAGCTCCTTGAATCTCAGACTTAATGCTGTCGCGATCGGGATAGAACGTGCAGTAGCTAAAGTGCAGTAGTCCATACCTGGACAAGCAATAAGATCAGAAACCAGACCCGCATTGGACGTCGCTAAACCAGCCTCACTAAGCATTTTGTAGACCTGATGGAGATATCCAACGGGGACATGGGGCAAGATGATATTCTGCTCATGGGAGACTCGCAGTTCGTCATGACACCAGCGCAGCGCTATCTCAGCGAGCGTGCGCATCTGTGCCGACGTTGCATCACCAGGCGTCTCACCATGGCGTTTAAGACTTACAGTGACCGACGCATATCTCAGACGACGGTGCGGTGCCACATTGCGGTCAACCCACTCACGGAACCCTGCATCGCTATCAATTGCTGAGTAATAGTCGGCATCACTCACCTCGATCAATCTGGGGTCGTAAAACGATGTTAATTCGTTCCAGCGCTTCGCGACTCTGATAGGGATGACTGTTTTGCAATCGATTGTAAGCAGCCTCTACCTCTTGTCTGAAGACATCTATCCCGTGCTCTTTGACAAGAATCTTGATTCTCGCCTTGTATTTATTATCCCGTCGTCCGAGAAGATTGTATGCATGAAGTATTGCCTCTAGATAAGTCAACAGTTCTCGTTCCGGCAAATCTTCGGTCAGCGTTTTCGCCAAAATTGGTGTTCGACCCAACCCTCCCCCAACGAGCACTTTAAACACTAATCCTTCGTTCCCTTGCCTAATCTGCAAACCTATATCGTGGGCCGCCAGAACTGTGCGATCCTTATCGCTGCCGGACACCGCTATCTTGAATTTCCGTGGTAAGAACTGAAATTCCGGGTGATCAGTCGACCATTGCCGGATGAGTTCGGCATAGGGCCTTGGGTCAGCAACCTCATCCGGCGCCGCACCTGCGGTGGTCGCCGGTAACGTTCCTGATGGTGTTGCCGCTTGTTTGAATCGCATGCATCCGCAATTCAGCGAGCGAGTCGAGAATGTCAGGTATGTCCACTAACTCGGGCCAATTGAACTGGATATTCTGTCTGGTGGTGAAATGACCGTAACCTTTATCCCAGCGATCCGCGATATCCGCTAGTCCAAGCATTTGTTTACTGTTCAAGGATCCATAGGGGATAGCTACCCGCAACATATATGCGTGTAGTTGCAAATAAACCCCATTCATAAGGCGCAACGGGCGAAACTCATCCTCCGTCAATGCACCCGACAACCGTCGCGCGACCTGCTGACGAAACTGCGCGTTCCTCGCCTCTAGAAAGCCTTGATCAAAATCATCATATTTATACATGTCAACGGCTCTCCTGTTTTCCATGAAAGTAATTTGTCGGGCCGGACATTTCGAAATTCCTCGCGATAATGGCCGGGCACAATTCGGCCATTATCGATTCGAACGCTGGCAAGGTAAGGCCCTACAATTCGGAGCGGGTCATCGTTTTCGCTAACACGTGCTTGCGCAACACTGATGTCTGTGAAGATCTCTGCGAGATCGATGGTCGCTTGCCAGCCTATTTGTGCGGACCAATAAACCACCTCGCCGGACCGTAAATCATTTGCAGTTAAGATGACAGGTGTTTTAGGCAATCATGTTGAACCTCCGCTGTCACCTTTAGCAGATGTGTAGCGCTCTGAGTCGGCTCTTCTCTCTTTCGGACTGAACCCTCAAGGCCGAGCAACATCAGCAAAGGATGGTCAGATGTTGTCTCCTGCGGCTGCTGAGCAGAAGTCATCTGAGTGTCAGAAATGGCTTTCAGTGGGTAGGCTGACATCAGTTAGGCATTGGACTGGCGTCTTTGGGTCTGCGCCAAACATCAACAATCGACTCTGCAAAAACTGCGCAGAGCGCCGTCCCATATAAATTGCAATCACACGACCAGATTCTGAAAGCCGCTGCCACTCGTATTCAGCAAAACCTTTCACACTGTGGCCTGTTAGGAAAGTAATCTGTATTGCGTTGGCGCCTGCTAAGAGAGCGCCCTAGCGAAGCGCTAGCTGCGGATGCGGCTGTGATTCCAGGGATGACTTGCCAGTGAATTCCGTGGACTCGACAAGCATCGATTTCCTCATCTAACCTGCCGAATACGGATGGATCGCCTCTTTGAGTCGAACGACATGTCTTCCATCTTTGGCCTGAATACGATAAGCGAATTAATTTCTTCTGGTTCGTTGCTACACCAAATCCTTTTTTTCCTACATCAATGATGAGGGCTTCCCGCCGCGCGAGATCTAATACACCCTGGCCGACCAAACGATCGTGAACAATGACATCGTCATGCAGAACCCTCGATCCTTCACGGTGATCAGATCAGCATCACCTGGTCCCGCTCCAACAAAGTCGACTCGACCAAAGCCCGAGTTCTGAGAAACACTTTGATCCAAGATCGTACTCAAATGAGCATCAAGTGTTTCCTTTGATTGATTGATCAGAGCAGGCGAATCAGGGTAGTTTGACAATGATTGCCAGAATGTCCGACGTGCTTTACCAACCGGCACTTGCTTCGCGAGGTTGCGATTGCGGCGCGCAATTTGCTACTGCGCCGAGATTTGAAGGCAACAATGCTTCGATTTTTGCCTTGAGCCAACGAGCAAGGACAGGACCGGAGCCTTCTGTACCAATTGCCACCACCACCAGGCACGATCAGCGACCGCTGGGGTAATGATTTTGAATCAGCCTGCCTGTCCACCGCGTTAACCCAGACCCCATGCGCTGAGCTAAGGCTACTACCCGGTCATCCGCCAAAGGTGTTCATTTGTGCGGCATAGACTATAGATGCCACAGCAATATCTTGAGCCGCGACCACTCTACGACTCAATTTCAATTTGCCCTCGCCCCCACTGACTAATAGCCGCCGTTGGTTCATCGAGCGAAAACACATGAACAAGCGCGGGGTTTTTTAAATCAAACGAATTTTCGCCTCAGCAAGGGCCTGCGCCAGCAAGCGAAACTCTCTTGGCCCCTCAGATCGAAGAAGATTGGTAAATAATTCATGGCACCCCCTCATTAAGGGCGCCAAAAATAAAATTTCTTCCTATTTATTGCCATATTATTTCTGTAAAATGAAGAAATATTTTTTTTATTTGACCGATTTAAGGTATTTTGTTTCAAACAACGCGTTAAACAACGAACTATGTTTAAGTCTCTCGACGATTTAGACCTATCGATCTTAAAACTGCTGCAACAGTATGGCTATTTGATTAAACGGAGTGTTCTATCCGCTGATCATTGTGAGGCGCTGCTAGATCTCATGTGGACATCGGCACCGGAGGGTATCGAGCGAGATCGCCCTGACACTTGGGGGCCTATTCCCGAGACCGCCCATTCGAGCGACGCGACTTACGTTGTGTCACGGAACAAATGGCAATACCGCTCGATCAGCACCCATCCGAGTGTTTTACGAACAATGACCACCGCGCCCATGTGGAACTGGGCAGAACAGCTCTTAGGGCAGTCCAATGTGCGCCCACCCACCGAGCATGGCCTGCCGATGGGCCATGCAGGGCCAGCATGGCCCGGGGGACCGGTTGACCCTCAACTCACTGAGGGCGCTCGCGGGATCTATGCCACGCTCCCAGACACTGAAACAGCATCCCTGCCTGATCAGTTACATACAGATGGCCACCCCTTTCATTTCGGCGCCGTATGTCTGCTAGAGGACTGCCCCCTGATAGTGGCGCCTTCAAAGTTTGGCCTGGCAGTCATCGTCAGTTTTATCCCCTTTTCCCGATGCAATACGATCAAGCGCGTATTCCATTCTATGAACACTTGCCCAGCCACAAAGGCATTATTCATCCAGAGGCTTACTTGGATGCTGTGAAAGCTGTTGAGTCCTCGATCCAGCCTGTCGATTGCTGGGGATCCCAGGGCGACGTCGTGCTCTGGCATCACCGGCTAGGTCATATGGCGGGCCATCACCGAGGCACCGAGGCCTCCATCCGACAAGCGCTCTTGTTTGACTACAACCATGTGGATCTCGACAAGCAAAGGCTCGACCCACCCCAGGAGAATATGTGGCGGGATTGGAGCGATGCGATTAACGCCGCCGACGCCAGCCTATCCCCAGAATTTCTGGCGAGCCAAGGGGTTCATTAGGCGAGCGCCTGGTAGTCAGCATTCATCATGCATTCAATGCACTACAAGGGACTGCACCACGAGCGCGCACCGGGTTTACCTGTTCATGAGGGGCTCTTGGTCTGGCACCCTCAGCAAAAGATGCAGAGCGGCGGGCAATTGGTCTACTCTAAGCGCTTAGCGCTAACGGCTAAGCGCGGCCATCCTAATTGAGCGCAAAGCCTTAAGGCGACAAGTAACCGTGATCACTAGGCACGAGAAAAAAAGGGGACCCTATGCATCCATCGAGCACAAGAATTCAGAGGGCCTGGGAAGGCCGCATCTCCGGATGCATGCTTGGCAAGCCAGTTGAGGGCCTCTCTATGCGCAAAGGCCCAGAGGTCTTACTCGAACAACTGAAACTCGCCGATGCGCTCCCGCTCAGGAATTACGTCCCTGATGCGGGCACGGACCCAATGATTTCCTCTCAATCGGCGTGCTGTTTGGGTCATATCACTCGCAGCGAGCCTGATGACGATATCAATTATGCTGTGCTGGCACTCATGATGCTGGAGCAGCACGGCAAAGCATTGACGACCACACAGGTGGCGCAATACTGGTTGAAACACCTCCCACTGGCATCGACTTATACCGCCGAGAGAGCGGCCTATCGGACCCTGCTCGTTCATGGCGAGGAGTGGTTCCCTGAGCGCGGCGAGGCAGGGTTTGATATCGCCGAATGCGCGAACAATCCCTATAACGACTGGATTGGCGCGCAAATCAGAGCCGATGTTTATGGTTGGGTCTGCCCAGGTAATCCTCGTCTCGCTGTGCAACTCGTGACTGAGGACGCCAAGCTTTCTCACCGAGGCGCGGGCATCGCGGGCGCTCAAGTCGTCGCTGCCTGGGGTTCACTGATTCCTTCCCACACGGACGTCGCTGAGGCGCTCACCGCCGCCAAACCGTTTCTGGATGATTGCCCCGTTGCGATGGAGGCGATCGAGTTGGGTGAGTCGCTCGCAGGCGACACCGGTGGCGGCGAGGCCATCGTTAAGCACTATGGCGACATGAGCGCTGTCCACACACTAAACAACCTTGCACTTGTCGTCTGGGCGATGCTGACCTATCCCGATGATTTTGACGCAGCCATTGGCGAAGTAGTTACGGCTGGACTCGACACCGATTGCAACGGCGCGACGGTTGGCGGGCTGTGGGGGCTGCAAGATAAGCCCATCCCCAGTCACTGGACCGATCCATGGCAGGGACAAGTCGGCGTTAGCCTTGCCGGCCAGGCTAATCTTGAGCTTGGTGATCTTGTAGACCGCACCTTAGCGGTATTGGATTCCCTGTCGTCGACCTAAGCCATGTGATCCGAGCCAACCTGACTTGTGGGGATAAGCACTTAAGCCCGCAGATCCCACAGCTTCTACATCTTAGGGGCCTGAAGGTTACGGCTCCTCTAGAACGGCAAAACGCCCTGATTACTTCAGAATAATCTTGCGGCCGTGTAACATTTCATTTTGACAATCTTAGCTTACGGCGCTGCTATGTTTGACCCTGTCCTCATGTCTAAAAAGGCTCCCCACTTTAGACATTCGCTTGTTCGGGGTCTTCCCTTACTGGTCCCCTTAGTCCTCCTATTATCTGGCTGTGGCGGGGGCGGCGGTAGCGCACCCTCTAGTCCAACGCCCCCTTCAGGTGGCGGTCCATCGACCCCTCCTGCTGAGGAGGCCCAGGGTCTTTTGATCCAGATCGCTGATCAAACTGAGCTCGCAGAGCGGGCGAAACAAGGCTTTGAGTCTTTTCTCACCAATGCGTACGAGGACCCTGTACTACGCTCTGGTGCTGATGACTTTGCCGGCGGTCCGGTTGCCGCTGAGTCCCAGGATTCAGCGTCCGACTTTGATACTGGAGCAACCGATAGCGGAGATGGCGGCGAATCAGATGGAGGCTTAGGCTTGCCCACTGAAACTGTCTCCTTCACCGGCACCTATACCCTCGAGGCTAAGGTCGATGAGTACGATGTTGTGAAATACAACGGCGAGCGGCTATTTATCGCGCCGACGCGCGGCATGGATTGCTGCTTTGTCTTCGAGGATACCGTTGTAATCGATGATGACGGGGGCGAGGGCCTCGAGACAGGCGGCGATGAAGACGGTGCCTCAAGCGAGGGGGCCAGCACCGATGAAAATCCTGACGAGCCTCCTGTTAGAGGCATTCGAGTGCTGGTAACAGATGCTGATACCGCGAGTGTCAGTGACGAGGCGCTCATTCCCGTGGCAGACGATCAAAGTGTGGAAGGGCTTTACATCACCTCGTCGTCGCTCATCGCGCTGACCAGCACCGCCTGGTGGGGCCGCCACGGCAGCAACTTCTCTCTTCCAGAACGCTGGACTGGTCAGTCCGTTGGTGTCGATATTTATGACCTAGAGGACAACTACGCCACACAGGCCCAATTTCGGATTGAGGGCAGTCTCGTCAACAGCCGTCGGACTGAGGCCGGCGTCACCCTAATCACTCGGCACACTCCTGATATTGAAGGGTTCAACTTTTACCCAACCACGCCTGAGGAAGAAAGCAGCAATGCGAACTTGCTGGCCGACCTTGACGCAGATGAAGTGCTACCCCGCATTGAGTTAAACGATACGGTTATCAACCCCCTCACGCCTGACGACTGCTACGTCATTAATCCCGACGATGAATCAGCGCCGGAAGCTTATGGGCACCCCACCTTAACCACCATGGTGCGCCTCAATGCCGACACGGGCGAAGTGGAAGACGCGCTCTGCCTGATGGAGCCAGTTGATGGCATCTACATGACCCCCGAGGCCCTTTATCTCACGCAAACTCTTTACGAGACTGGTACAGAAGAAACATTGATCCACCAATTCAATATCAGCGGTAGTGCCGAGTATGCCGGTTCAGCCAGAGTCGAAGGTGGGTTGTTCTTGTATGGCAATCGCGACTATCGCATTAACGCCCGCGATGGCTACCTACGTGCCGTCACCACCAGCTGGCGCGATGATGCCGACGATTGGCTAGACCACACCCTCTATGTACTGAGCCCTGCAGAAGACGAACCGGTTCTCGAGCTCGTTGCCCAACTCCCAAACGAAGCGCGGCCCGATGAACTGGGCAAGCCTAACGAAGACTTGTACGGGGTACGGTTCATTGGCAATCGCGCCTACCTGGTCACGTTTGAACGAATCGACCCGCTTTACGTGCTCGATCTGACCGACCCTGCCGATCCGCTCATTGCCGGCAGCGTCGAAGTCCCAGGCTTTTCCAATTTCTTGCACCCGGTGAGTGATGCGATCCTGATGGGCCTCGGGCAAACCGATACCGGGCTCGCCAAGATTGAGTTCTTTGACGTGTCAGAGATCACGCTGCCCGTGTCTCTTGGCGCGCTGGCATTAGATGATTCCTTGGCCTATAGCTACTCACCTGCAGAATGGGATCGCAGGGCTTTCACCTACTGGCGCCGGCAAGCGGATCAGCACCGAATGACTGTTCCCGTTGAGGGCTACCTCGGTGATGGGTCGTGGGAGTATCTAACACGACTCTATCTCTTTGAGTTGAATAACCCCAGCGACCCAAGCACCTTCACATTAACGTCACCGGGGTTCTTAACCCTCAATCAGCGCGACTCAAGCGAAGGCATCTGGGGGGAAAAACGGGCCATCCTGCACGAGGAAGCAGTGTTCTGGACCATTGGTCAAACGGTCTTGTCCTCCCTGTGGGATAACCCTCAGAACACGACCGTAACACCGCCCCCCTAATCACTCCTTCCAGTTGCGCGCTGCTAACCCAGTCGGTGGAGCGCGCACACCTTATTTCCAGCAGGATCTTTCAGATACGCCAAGTACAACCCGGAGCCTGGTCGCTCACCGGGCGGGTCCTCAAGCGTTGTACCACCATTTTCAATGCCCGCCTGGTGCCAGGCATCCGCTTCTGCTGGACTAGCCGCCGCAAAGCCAATCGTCCCGCCGTTTGCACCGCAAGCAGGCTCCCCATTGATGGGTGGCGTGATGGCAAAGATGCCCGATGGCGTGAAATAAAAGCAGCGGCCTTTGTCATCCATATTTCCAGGTGCGTGCCCGAGCGCTCCTAGAATTGCATCATAAAATTGCTTGGAAGCAGCGACGTCGTCAGCGCCGACCATGACATGACTGAACATAGTGATTTCCTCTTTGTTCTCTTGGTGAAGTTTGGTTTACCCGGAGTTCGGCTTTAGTCAAACGAACCCCGCTCGACGGTTTATTCGCATTAGTTAGCGTCATAGCGTCAGCAAGCAAGATTCCATGCTTAATCGCCCTAAATCGCTTCCTGATCGCACCAACCGCGATGGCCTCACTGGCCACGCCTCATTGAAGCACTAACTGTCCCGACGCCCAAGCGAAGCAAACTCCGCTCGACCGCCTTTCGTTGCCTCATCATTGGCAGCGTGATTCGTCACACTGGCGGGAGGCTTTGAGAAGGTCGGCGTTTCTGTGGACAACTGAGCCAGCGCATACGTGCGGTCCTCTTCGGTAAAGCGCCCGGTCGTCAAGCAAAACTCCACCAAATTATCGTTGGGATCCTTCGTGTAAATCGAATGGCACCAGTTGTGATCAATTTCCATCACATCGTAACCTGCGGCCTGCCAGCGCTGCCTGCGTTCATCGAGTTCAGCCTTGCTATGAACATCAAACGAGATGTGATTGATATGGTCGGGCAACCCTGCCGCTTTGGAGAGGTTTGTTTCAAAATCGTCGGTGACGCCTGGCATATCATGCATTTCCCAAAACGCGATGAATTTTGAGTCATCCTCCATGCGATAAAAGAAGTGCTTGGCCCAACCGCCTTGCGGTGAGGGTCCCACTTCAACTTTGACGAGTTCGAACTGCATCACTTCCTCATAGAAGTGATGAATCGCCTGCATGTCTTTTGCAGCTAACGCTAAATGGTGATAACCCACTGTCCTACCCCCTCTGTCATTTGCTTTCGCTTGGCTGTCTATCGCTTGTTTATTTGCTGTCTTTTGAAAAGTGGTGACTGACACATCAGTGGCTTTGCGTTTGTCCTTTGAGTCCTAACGCGCAGAGCACGCTGTAACTCGTCCTACCCTAACTGCACTTCCTATCGCTTCCTGTCGCTTCCTGTCGCTTCCTGTCGCTTCCTGTCGCTTCCTGTCGCTTCCTTCGCTTCCTGTCGCTTCCTTCGCTCGCTTCTCAACAGTTTCACCGAAGTCTGTTGCTTTCCACACTAGTCTTTTAGACTCACTCCACCCCATTTGTTGTGCGAAGCCGCCAGCCCAAAACGCCGCTAACCAGCACGGCAAGCCTTGGGTCGCGAAATTCAAACACTTAGCGCGCAGTGAGTCACATCCTCACCTCACGCTTTAGCACCCACCACGATCACGAAGCAGCGTGCAATCATCTCTTTAGGCAACCTTGGCAAACACTTCCGCCCACTCTTCGAGCGCAGTCTCGTGCCCGTGAACCAACTGAATTGTCAGCTCCTGATAACCCGCTTCTTTTAGTCCGATCAGTCGCTCAACCAGTTCATCACTCGTGCCACTCATCGTCGTCGCCTGCACCAGTTCCGGAGTGAGATGCGTCTCATCGGGACGAACAAACATGAGGTGGCCCCGATGGTTGGTGAGATAGCGCGCGTCCTTGGGCTCGTATTGATCATGAGTCGCAAAGTACTGAGACGCAACATTGCTGAGCGGCCCCTCCGGCAGGTTACGCCCGCCCATCGCGCCGACCTCATCCGCTAGATTATGGAACATGACGGCGGTGAGCGGCCCGGCCTCCGCCATCAACTTTTCCTCGTCTCGCTCGTCACCAGCCAGCACAGCGCCCAGGAAAAAGAGGTTGGTATTGAGCGACTCGGCGTCGTTGCCAGCGGCAGTCCAAGCGGTTTTCATTTCATCCAGGCTCGACTCGGCGCCCGTCGCCCCAAAATTAAGCCAGCCAGCACCCAGCTCTGCAGTGAGTTGCTTGGCCTTTGGACCAAAAGCAGACACCCAAAGCGGGATGTCATCATCAAGATTGATGAGGCCGAGGTCAGGGTTCAGAAACCCAATTTTTCTGTCGACGCCTTCAAAATCCCAGTCCACCGTCGCCCCCGCTAAAAGCGCTTTGACTCGCTCGATGTAGCGCCGGGTGTCTTTGAGTGAGATTGCGCCAAGCCCCATGGTCCTGCGCGCGGTAAAGCCAGTGCCAACCCCAAAATCGATTCGCCCCGGCGCAATCCGGTTCAGACTAGCGAGCGCGTTCGCCGTCACTGGCTCAATCCGGTTCGTCGGTACAAGCACGCCCGTACCTAAGCGAATTCGGCTCGTCTCGTGCGCGGCAAGCGCCATGCAAACAAAAACATCCGGGTTCAGTAACTGCGTGTCGTAAAACCACGCGGCATGGAATCCGAGCGATTCAGCCCGCTTCACCCACTTCCACGAATCCACTTCAGACGCGAACGCTACCGAGTAACGCATGTTCATTCTCCTTGGGCGACATTACCTTGATCATGCCAGCGTCATGACCATCAGGAAACCGGGCATGCGCGCTAAGACTAGCGCTGGCGGTTCTAACCAAAATCTCTGACCAACCACTTTTGGTCAGAAACCACTTGTGAGCAGCCTCTGATCAGCAGCCGCTGATCAACACGATGCGCGGGCAATCCGCGTGAACGGCGTACGATCTGGTTAGTGAGCACGCTCCTAATCAGGAAGCGGGTAATCAACCACGGCTACGGATTCAACGAATGGGCCGTTAAACACCATCAAGGCCTCATGAACGGAATGGCCTTGGTATCGCCTGAGCGCTTGCGCGTCATCGAATCGCGTCAGGAGCACCACATGCCAACTGCGCGGCTCCTCGACGACATCGCGACCGACCTCGATCTCAAGCAGCTCTGGGATTTGACCGAACATATCGCGCGCCTGCTGAACAAAGCGCTGAATGTGCGCTTCCGGCGTATCGGGTTTGTACTTGATCATCACGACGTGTTTTAGCATCGGCTACTCCTGACAAAAGGTGCGGCTCGTCAGCTTGCTTGAGGAAGGGGCCCGCTACAACTGCCTGCTGTTCGGAGCGCTAAAGCGAATGGACTGAATTCGTAATCAGCGATTCGGCCTGATTGAGCGACTCCTTGGCGTAGCCGGCCGCGCGCTTATAGTCGCCCATGAGTTCGTCCATCTCCGCTTTGGGTATCACTTGGCTAATGTCCTCAAACTCACCGTCGCACCGGTCATCAACCAGCCCAAGTAATGCAAACGGACCTGCACCACGGTTGCGAAGCACGAGCGCTGAAATTGGTTCGCACAAAGCTGCATCGAAGGCGCTAAACGCCGCTTCGTAATCACCATGTTTGAGCAGCATGGCACCGAGCATCCTCGCGTCCACAATCGCCTGACTCGCGCCATTCGATCCGGTTGGATACATCGCGTGGGCCGCGTCGCCCATCAGCGCTACTCGCCCATCCACCCAGGTGTCGATGGGATCTCGGTCAATCATGGGGTACTCAAAGATGCTTGGCGCCTCACGAATGAGCGATGGCACATTGAGCCAGGTGTATTGCCAATCCTTAAAGTGAGCAAGCACGACTTCCGCGTCGACCGACCGATTCCAGTCTGCTTTGCTCCACTCGTCTTTGTTCGCGACCGTAATCTCTGCGATCCAGTTCAATTCGACGAGCCCGGTTGCCGGGTCCGGCTGTGATATGGGGTAACACACAAAGCGCTGATTGAGAGAGCCAATCCCCACAAACGATGCCCCGGTTCGAATGGGTTTAGCGCGCGTCACACCGCGCCACATGATGGCGCCACCCCAATGCACGTCGCCCTCGCTCGGATTCATGCGCTGACGCAGTCGAGAACGGATACCATCAGCACCAATCAGGGCATCTGCCTCTAGCGTTTTGGTGTGGCCATCCGTTAGTACCGAAACCGTCACGCCTTGGCCATGCTGATCGTAATCGAGCACCTGATGCCCTGTTTTCACGGCATCCGGCCCTAGCCTGTCGATGACCTGCTGGAGCAATAACATCTGCAAGCGACCGCGGTGCACTGAGAATTGCGGCCAACGATAGCCAGCATCGAGCCCTCGAGGCTCGGCATAGATTTCACGACCATTTCGACCGAGCAGCGCCCATTCTCGACAGGGAATGCCAATGTCAGCCAGTGCCGCTTCGTCGATGCCTAGGTCATAGAGTTCCCTGACGGCGTTGGGTTGGATGTTAATGCCTACCCCAAGCGGGCCAAGCGCAGGCGCTTGTTCTAGCACCACACACGACACCCCGATTTGGTGGAGGGTTAGCGCGAGCGTCAATCCTCCTATGCCGGCACCAACAATAATGATGGAAGGGTTCGCCGCTGCATTAGCCGTGATCGATGATGATGTTGTCGCCCGCCACTCAAACTGCCTCTTATCGATATTCCAATGATACACCTGCCCCAGTTCTGATAGTGCAAACACGCCTTTCATCCTCACTTATCGCCCTCTCAATCTCCGATTAACCCGCGTGCACGCTTCGGCTAGCGTTGCCCGGTTCCTGCGACACACCGCAGCGTTCGCCAGCAGCCGAGATGATGAACTGATCTTATGGCTTCAATGTGGGATAAATTGCTGTGCTTAAACCAGCCCATCGGCAAAGGGGCTGAGCCTTGGGTCGGACCCAATGAAGCATCGGCAATGAAAGGCGCACTTGCACTGCGAGATCGTTGCCTGTGTGACGCACCTTACCGGATCTGGCGCAAGACGAGGGTATGGCCAGCGACCAACCTTGGAATGACAATTTCTCGTATAGTCGGTATTCAGAACCAAACACTGCTAATGCCGATGTCTCGTCTACTGACAGCCCTATCACTGCTCGCTATGGCCTGCCTGGCTGGTGCCCAACCGGGCGAGGGTGGCTCCAATGACTCACTTTCTATTGAAGGTCGCTGGCTCACCCACCAGTCCATTGTTCGTGTAGAAGGATGCGAAGCCGGGATCTGCGGGTTTGTGGAAAGCCTCCGGCTACCGGAAGAGGTTGACCAGACCACCTTGCTAGATGTCAAAAACAAGGACCGCTCACTTCGGGACCGGCCCATTATTGGTCTCAATCTTTTTTCACGCTTTGATTCGATCACTCCTGGCAAAACCGAGTATTTGAAAGGGAGGGTCTACCACCCTGACCATGGGCGGTCCTACAAAGCCAATTTGCGACTTACTCGAATCAGGACAACTCGAGATAGAGGGTTGCGTCTTCGCATTCTGCCAACAAGAAGCCTGGGTGCGGCTTCCTCCTTGCACGCCTGAGGGATGCCCCTCGACCCCATAAGTCGTTCCTCGCCGGAAAAGCGACGTCTATGCTAGCGCGCGGTCAGACGAAACAAATACGTTTCTTCGACGCTCTCATTCATGGGGCGACGACCATATTTCTGTTCCCAGGCCTGGGCAAATCGCTCAAAGTGCTGAGACGTTCTGATGCGCTCGGCTCGTAGTTCAAATACCGCCGCCTCCGACTGCAACCGGACGGCATCGTCAGACTCAATATGCTCGACCCACGTCGCATAGTTATCACCTGCAAATACGTGCAAATCTCCATCAATCTCTACCGTCCACAGATTGACCGAGTAGGGCCCCTCAGGACCATTGGTCTCGAGCTGGATAATCTCGTCCTGCGCGACAGGTCCCCAAGCGCTAGGAATAGCCGTCACCTTACCCTCTAGCGCACCGCCAGCGATCGGCAACGCCTCGCTGCATCCGTGAAGGCAAGCTAAGACCAATGCCATAAAGAAAAGAGCCCTCGCTTGTTGTCGTTGGATCATTCGTTCGGCCTCTCCTCACAGGCTATGTCACTCACCGCGCATACCCGAAGGCACAGCACCCAATTCAACCAGTCCTCTTTTCACCGATTATGTTGGTCGAGTAAGGATGTTGTAGCGGGGTACGACCATTTAATCGCAATACCTGCAATGTGAGCGGCATTAACGACGCTTATTACCCACGCTTGCAGCATTGCGTCACGGACTAAGCTCAAGCCCTTCGAGATTGCCCTTGGCGCGCCACTTCTTCATCAACTTGAAGAATTCAATGGGGCCGCCGCCGTACGTATTGTTTTGCGGATTGACGTTCACGTGCCCCTCATTGTTGTAATAACCCGGAGTGCACGATTTCTGGAAATCCTCCGTGAGCCGCGCTTTCTGAATAATGGTATTCACCCAGGCATCCTCAGCAGCCTGACTCGCCTCAACACGCGTAGCGCCGCGCTTCTTCAGTTCCGTCATAATATGCGCAAGATGCACACTGTTCTCATCGAGTGAGAAGGTGTAAGTCGCCGTGAACGCCGATTGCGCAGGCCCGAAAAAGAAGCAGTTGGGGAACCCTCGCGAGTGCATCCCGTGATACGTCGACAATCCATTCGACCATTTCTCCGATACCGACATTCCGTTAACACCAATGATCGAATACCCAGCGCGGCGTGAGTAATCAGTGCCCACCTCAAAGCCTGTGGCAAAGATAATGCAGTCGACTTCGTATTCCTTACCGTCGAACATCACCCCTTTCTCAGTGAATTCATCCACGCCTCGGCCATCAGTATCAATCAGATGGACATTCGGTCTGTTGTACGTTGGCAGATACTCATCGTGAAAGCAGGGACGCTTACAAAACTGACGGTAGTAGGGCTTTAGCGATTCAGCGGTCTCTTGGTCTTCAACAATTGAATCCGCGCGCGATCGGATCTTCTCCATTTTCGCAAAGTCGGCAAGCTCCATCTGCCGAGTGAGGTCCATATGCGCAGTGGCTTTATCGGTCAGGTACTGTTTGATGCCTTTCTGATAAAACTCTTTTGAAAGCAGCCCTCCGAGTGACCAAGCCGCGAGCCGCCATTTAGAGGGCGCCTTCTCACGGAGATTGCCAAACAGCAGTCTGAAGGCTTCTGTCCAGCCATCACTCACCAAGTCCTCTTTGACAGGAACCCCAGTCATCAAGGATTCAAAATTCGTGCGGCGCTCGTCCTGCCAACCGGGTTGCTGCGTCGAGATCCAATCGGGATCTGTCGCTTGGTTGTTGCGAACATCAATCGATGACGGCGTGCGCTGGAATACGAAGAGTTCTTTGGCGCCTGCCCCGAGGTGCGGAATACACTGCACCGCTGTTGCACCAGTGCCGATGATCGCTACTCGCTTATCGGAAAGATTATCTAAATTGCCGTGGGAATCGCCGCCCGTATAAGCGTAGTCCCACCGGCTGGTGTGGAAGGTGTGGCCTTTGTATGAACTAATACCCTTGATTGCAGGCAATTTGGGGCGATTGAGGGGACCGTTTGAATGCACAACGAAGCGCGCTTTAAGGCAATCCTGCCGATTGGTGGTTACCAGCCACCTTCTCGCATCTTCATCCCACTCCGTAGAGATGACTTCGGTTTGCATCAACGCGTTGTCGTGCAGATCAAACCGTTCGGCTAGGACTTCGCAGTATTCAAGCGTCTCTGGCGCATTCGTGTATTTTTGACGAGGCACAAACCCCGTTTTCTCCAGCATCGGAAAGTACACATAGGATTCAATGTCGCAGGACGCCCCGGGGTACCGATTCCAATACCAGGTGCCACCGAAGCCTCCCCCTTTCTCGATGATTCGAACGTCATGGATCCCAGCGTCTTTCAGGCGCGCTGCAGCGAGCATGCCGCCAAACCCGCCACCAATCACCACCACCTCAACTTCTTCTAGAACCGGATCTCGAACAAACCCAGGCTCAACATAAGGGTCATCAACGTAGTGAGAGAAATCGCCGGTGACTTCAATGTATTGGTCGTTCCCATCGGCGCGCACTCGTTTATCGCGCTCCTCGCGATACTTTTCCCTTAGCGCATCTGGATCAAAATCATACTGGTCTTGGCTTTCTGCAACTGACATGCCTACCCCCGAGTTATTCGTTAGTTCTCTATTCCGGTGCTCTAGCCTTTTTCACTAGTCGCTTTTCTTCAACGCTATCTCTAGCCTTTTTTGCAAGCCTTCTTGCTAGCTTTTTTGCAAATCGCTAACTGGACTTGAAGCGCTGGACGCTTTTAATCATTCCTCTATGTACGTTTGGATGCAAGTCTCTTCCCAGCGTACACCGACGCCTGCGATCCTGGCTAAACATGGATTGGTTTCGCGCTCGCGCGTTGAGTGTTGAGTGTTGAGTGTTGAGTGTTGAGTGTTGATCAAGATGAACCAATGCAAGGCGTTTGAGCGGCTTCTAAAATGCGCTCTTCGTTTTTGTTACGCGGGGTTTGCATGAATGCTTGGATGGCTTTCGTTGTTCGTTGCTGTTCGGGATGACCGTATTGCGCGGCACCATGAAATGCCGCGGCGCTGTTTGCTCTCACTCAGGAGCCGGCTCACCTTTGACTTGCCACTCACCGTGTTTGCCCCGAAGGTAGGCAAACGCGAGACACACCGCCATCAGGAGCGTGACCATCGGCCAAACTACGGTCATCCCCCATTCTTGATAGACATAGCCGCCGCCGACGCTAGAAATCGCCGCAATGATTAGACCCGTCGCACCAAACAGCCCCTGCCCGGCTGCAATAGCACTCTCTCCGCTCGCGGTTCCCACCGCTAACTGACTAGCCGGCATGCTCACTGCATCAACCACTGCGTGGACCAGCATGGGTATCAAAATCCAGGTAAGCGAGCCGATAAAGCCATAACTCACAATCATGAGTCCGGCTAAACCGAGCGTCATCATCAGAGTATGCAAAAGATGCCGATTGGCCACCCAGCGCCCAGCCAGTGGCGCGACAAAAATCATCGGCAGCGTAAAAAGGCTCATCGTAATTCCGATATAAATGGGGCCTGCACCTAGGTCGGTCACGAAGAGCGCCCAGATAGCATCAAACACGCCTATCGCCAGATAAAATGCCGCGCCAAGCGCAAGGCAAGCCTGCATCTCTGGACGTCGAATCAGCGTTCGCATGGGGTTCTTCATCGGCTCAGTACTGCCTGGCACCTCGACCCGAGCCACGAAAGGAAACACGAGAATGAGCATTACGGTTAACACGATAAACGGCAGCCTAAGTCCACCGACTTCGAGCAGGATGGACGCCATAATGGGTCCGATAAGGAAACCGACCATATCCCAAGCGGCCAGCTTCCCTAGCATTTCGCCGGCCCTGCCAGGCTCAATGACAAAGGCTAACCGCCGCATCGCTGGGCGAACCGCACCTGCGCCAAAGCCGAGCAGCATGCGGGCCATAAGCCAACCAAAAAAGGACTCGGCCACACACATCCAGGCTGCGCCAACGATGCTGGCAACCAAGCCAAATCGCATCATTAACCCGCCTTGGCCAAGGTCAGCGCGCCTAGATAGCAGCAGCTGCGCGAGAAACCCTGCCAAAAACGCGGACCCAGCGATTGCGCCGATGGCAGTCTCGGAGAAACCAAAACTGGCGCGCATTTCAGCGAGTAGCGTAAAGACAGCGGCATAACCGCTCATCAAAATGGCACTCAGTGCGTACAAAGGCTTCACGAAAATCTACCTAGGGTCCGACGGGAGCGGCATCATACCGGGTCAAAGGGCGATTGAGGAGATCATTTGAAGCGCTTTCGTCGCCGGTTACTTGAGCTGCGGTGCTCTGTCATTCAGTATTCATATTCACGCGCCTAGCTATTTTTTCGCCGAGCTTCCAGCTACATCCAAAAGTCCAAGACAGATAAGGAGATAACGTCTCGATGATCGATCTTGATCAACTACCAACCCTTGGCTTTGGCCTCTGGAAAATTCCCAAGGAGTCCACCGCGGAAACCGTTTACAAGGCCATAGAAGCAGGGTTCAGGCATTTTGACTCCGCCAGTGACTACGGTAATGAAGCGGAGGTTGGCGACGGCATTCATCGGGCAATCGCCGATGGGCTCGTCTCCCGCGAAGACCTTTGGATAACCTCTAAGCTCTGGAACACCTATCATGCGCCAGAGCATGTGCCGCTTGCCCTTGATCGCACGCTGTCGGATTTGCAACTCGATTATCTCGATCTTTACCTGATTCACTTCCCCATCGCGCTCGAGTTCGTCCCGTTTGAGACTCGCTATCCACCGGAGTGGTTTTTTGACCCCGACGACACTAATCCCAGCATGCGACCCGCAATGGTCCCGCTTCACAAGACCTGGGCGGCCATGGAGTCACTCAATCAAACCGACCGCGTTCGCCATATCGGCGTATGCAACTACAACACGGGCCTCCTTCACGATCTCATGCGATATTGCGAGGCGCCGCCTCAGATGCTCCAAATTGAGGCGCATCCTTATCTCAATCAAAACCGCCTGGTCGCTCTAGCTAAGCATTACGGACTCGCTGTTACTGCATTTTCGCCCCTCGGCGCTAGCTCGTATCTTGAGCTCGACATGGCCACATCAGAGGAGACGCTACTAGAAAATAAAGTGATCCAGGCCATCGCAGCTGAGCACAACAAGACGCCCGCTCAGGTGGCGTTGCGGTGGGCGAGTCAGCGAGGAACCCACGCCGTCGTTAAGAGTGTTAATTTCGAGCGAATGCAGGAGAATCTCGCGAGCCTTTCCTTCACCCTCACCAGCGACA
This sequence comes from Gammaproteobacteria bacterium, assembly GCA_038131595.1. GTDB lineage: Bacteria > Pseudomonadota > Gammaproteobacteria > Pseudomonadales > Azotimanducaceae > UBA9926. The sequence continues at coordinate 1,279,453 of JAYPPR010000008.1, read as the reverse complement.
ACATGGCCGCGATCGATGCGTTGAATCAGAATCGACGCTTTAATGATCCAGGCCATTTCTGCCTCGACGCATTTAACACGCTGCACCCAATCTACGACTGATGGCCATGCCCTTTCTCTACCAAGGTGATACCGCGGCGCTCCTAGAAGGCGCAAACCCAGACAGTGGAGCCACTGAACGGTCGCAGATTAAAGCCCAACTTGCCGAAGAGGGAGCAATCCTCTTTCGAGGCCTTGGTATCCAATCCGCCGAAGCGTTTGATCGGTTCTCCTACCAGTTTGGTTATCGAGACTTTAGCTACCAAGCCTCCTTGTCGAACGCAGTGCGGATTAACCTCACGCCACGCGTCTTCACTGCCAACGAGGCGCCCAAAGAGGTTGAAATCTTTTTGCACCATGAAATGGCTCAAACGCCCATGCCGCCGGACAAACTGTTTTTTTGTTGTCTCTCGGCCTCGGAATCGGGCGGCGCGACACCCCTTTGCAGGAGTGACTACGTCGCAAGGGATTTAAGAGAGGAGCACCCCGCTCTATTTCAGGCATTTGATCAGCGCGGATTGAAGTACACCACCACCATGCCGGCTGACAATGATCACGCATCCGGTCAAGGCCGCAGCTGGCAAAGCACGCTCAGCGTTCAATCAAAAGCGGAAGCAGAAGCGCGCCTGACCCAAATGGGTTACACCTTTCTTTGGCAACAAGATGACTCACTCGTAACAACCACTGCACGCCTCCCAGCAACCAAGCAGCTTCCGAACGGCGACGTGTCTTTTTTCAATCAGGTCATTGCCGTGCACCTTGGCTGGCGCAATAGCGCTTCAGGTAAGCCAAATCTCACCTTTGGTGACGGCTCTCCAATTGAGCAAACCGCGCTCGAAACCATTGTGGAAGTCGCATCACGGCACACCGTCGACCTTGCTTGGGAAGACGGCGACATCGCATTGATTGATAATCACCGAATGATGCATGGGCGCAGACCCTATGGCGGTGACCGGCCAAGACAAGTCATCGTCACGCTAGCCCTCGATCACTAGGGCAATCCACAACCCAACTCCAGCCTAGGAATAAGGACTGAGGGTTTATGGCTCGACGACCTCGATGTCCTTTGATCCCACGGGCATGTCAAACCACATCCTGTCTGTCGCGATCAGGTAGTTGTCAGGAAGGTCTCGCTCAAAGAAGCGCGTGAACAGTGCGTTCGAAGCATTGGGCACTAAGTGGTAGTAGGCAACCATACCGATATCGGTCTGACTACCCAGCTCAATAATCGACTCGAGCGAGGCATGATACTCCACGACGTCAGCCATAATTTTTGAGATCCGCGCTCGACCCTCGGCAGCGAATCCCTCAGACATGCTGGTCACAGCAGGCACGGATAGAGCGTCGTGCAGCAACAAATCGGCTCCACCACTGATACTCAACGTGGCGTCGGTCACATTGCTGTCACCGGAAATGACGACGCTACGGCCACGGTACTCGACACGAAACCCTAGCGCCGGGTCGATAGGTGGATGCGAGGCCTGATACGCCAATATTCGCAAGTCGCCATCCTCAATAACCGTTGTGGCAGTCACCAATTCTGGCTTAAGGATGCCGAGATCAGGACGCAGTAACGCCTCGCCGTGGTGCTCGATACGATGCTCGCGATCAAACGCATAAGTCGCGTTTACACCGGAAACAAGCTCCGCGATTCCTTCACCACCGAACACTTTTAATGGCTGGGGTCTGCCCTGAACCCAAGAACCAAGATTGGCTTCATAGATCTCACTGATATGGTCAGAATGGAAGTGGGTCAGGAAAATACCGTCGAGACGGAACATCGGCAGGCTGGCTCGAGCTAGATTTCGGTTCGACCCAGCGCCTACGTCGAAAAGATAAAAGTGCTCGTCCGTCACTACCGCAATACAAGCTTGAGCCTGATCGGTCATCCCAAGCGGTGACGCACTGCCGCAAACAAAGACCCGAAGAGAATCAGCAGTTGCCGAAGCGGGCTGAGAACCAGCAAGGGCAGTCACTGCTCGTGCCAGCAATGCGTCTTGGACCCGCTCACTACGAAGCGCTCCCATCGCCAGCAGATACAAAGCGAGCGCAATTGCGCCTGCAACTAACACTTTCTTCATCACTGTGCTTTCCTTTTTTAGCTTGGGCCTTACTTGGGTCTCACTACTTGGGCCTTACTTCAGGCCTTCCTTGAGCCGCTCTAACTTCGGGTTTTCACCCCCACAGCGTCCGCCGTGATAACGGTTGGCCCTATGGTTCGATAACGCGCATTTAATGCCTATTGACCGTACGTTCGCCTCCGCCATTATTAATGGTTATCATTAATAGATCAATTGAGACTTAGCGGCCATCATGAGTCCAGGTTTAACCATGAGTACATCGAGAACGACTCAGCACTCGAAGTACAAGCAAGCCCCGGCGGCGCGCTCCGCAGTAGAACGCACCCATTGATTTTTCTATAGTGTAGCCATGACTGTCACTTTAACCGACGCCAGACGATCCAGAGGCGAAGCAACGCGCAAGGCGCTGATGGATGCAGCCGAAAGCCTGATTGCCGAGCACGATAGCTACGCAGTGCCACTGCGAGAAATAGTCAAACGCGCAGGCCAGAAAAACGAATCGGCGCTCCAGTACCACTTCGGTAACTTACAAGGCCTCGTTAGCGCGATTAATGAACGCCGCTGGCTCGAAGCTCGAGAAAAACGGGGAGAGATGCTGAGTGCGCTCCTCCAAAAAAGGACCCCGCCGACGATCCGCGAACTCTGCTCGTTGATGGTTCTACCGGAATTCTTGCTCGCCAAAGAATCGACGTCGCGACGCCTTTACATAGCAACTTTCTCCCAAGAACTCGCGAAAACCCCGTTTTCTGCTATCGAAATCGCGAATCAGTTCGGTGGCGGCGGCGAGAGCGGAGAGCAACTCGGGTCACTCCTTCGAGCCGCCCTCAGTCATTTAGACGATGACACGTTTCGACAACGCTTGGATATCGCCATCCGCATGGGATCAACCATGATGGGTCACCACGCGCGGCAGCCGAATGCGTTTCGAGGTAAGACAGCGCTGAAGTTCGTCAACCAGCTGATTGATGCGATTGAGGGCATGTTCACCATCAAACCTTCAAGCGACACCGAGTCCATCACATGACCACCACTCACCCGTGACTAAACCGGTGGCCAAGAAGGCAAGGCCAGATCCAATATCGGAAACGGTTTACCCGTTAAAAGCCAACATTGACCTGATTCGGAGCACAACTCGCGGCACGAGAAGTAGCAGCCACAACCCATCACAGGCAGGAGCCCTCACATGCGTTATCTCAACCCCATATTGATTCTGTTGCCGACCCTTCTCTTTTTGCTCATCGGACTTCGCTGGCTCATCGAACCCGCGGCTGTAGCACCGGAGTTCGGATTCGATCTGGGGCAAGGTCTGGGCCGCTCTTCCCAAGTAGCGGACATTGCCAGTTTTTTCCTCACCGGATCGCTGTGCGGGATTGCCGCTCTGATTACTCAGAACCGAACCTGGCTGGTACCCACCATGATGCTCTGCATGTTCGCAGCCCTCGGCCGAACGCTCGCTTGGCTGGTGCATGACGCAAGCTTTGCAACATCCCAAATCGCCATTGAACTGATCATCACTTCAATGTTGCTCGTTGCTTATCGACGGATGAAGTGACCTTGCCAGTGGACCTACCGTTGACTGGCCGCTTAACTTTTTTGGTGACGGCCGCTGCTATATGTGTCTTCAGCGGACTAACCTTTGCTGAACCGATAGCGGGGCTTGATGCAGCCCATGAGGACACACTTGAGGCAACGCTTGAAACGACAGCGCCGGATACGCGAGGCGCTGCTCTCGGTAGCGCGAGTCAAGGAACGAGCGAGCGACCCAACATCGTTTTCATTCTGGCCGATGATCTTGGCTTCAGCGATTTAGCGTCCTATGGCAGCGAGATCAAAACCCCGGTGCTTGACCAGCTCGCGGCTGATGGCGTCCGATTTTCTAACTTTCACACTGCGGCCAATTGCGCGCCTTCTCGAGCGATGATGCTAACCGGAGTATCGAATCACTTAGCGGGGGTTCCAACGATCCCGGAGATGGTCCCCGCAGCGCATCGAGCGACCAACGAGCATCTAGGGACACTTAGCGAGCGGGTGGTGACGATTGCAAGCCTGCTCGAGGCATCTGGTTATCACACCTACTTGAGCGGCAAATGGCACCTCGGTAGCGACCCTCACCAGCGCCCTTATTCGAGGGGGTTCGAGCAGACCCATGCGCTGATGGAGTCTGGCGCAGACAACTGGGAACACAAGACGTATATCCCTATCTATGAGGACGCCACCTGGACTGAGAATGGTGAACCCATCCGTAGGCCCAGCGGGGTTTATTCCTCGTCCTACCTCGTCGACCGGATGATCTCATTCATCGACAGCGAGCTCGGCGATGGCGCTCCTTTCTTCGCTTACCTGCCCTTCCAAGCCGTTCATATTCCCGTGCAAGCCCCCGAGGAATACACCGCTCCCTATGAGGAGACCTACCTCACCGGATGGCACAAGATTCGCGCGGCTCGCCATGAAACCGCCATGGATTTGGGTATGGTCCCGCAAGGCGCTGCCCGCCGAGAAATGAGCAGCACCGATGATTGGGACGCGTTAAGTCCAGCAGAGCAGCAGTATGAAGCGAAGCGAATGGCAGTTTATGCAGGGATGGTCAGCGCGATGGATGCTGAGATTGGTCGTCTCCAAAATTTCCTTGCTGAGCGCGGCGAGCTTGCCAACACACTGTTCATTTTTACATCAGATAATGGAGCTGAAGCGAGCGGCGCGCCCAAGCAAGATACCGCCGGCAATCGCTGGTCTTTATCTCGTCAGGGCTACTCGATCGATGAGTCCACACTAGGGACCCAGGGCAGTTTTAATACCATTAGCCCTAGTTTTGCTAGCGCCGCCGCGAGCCCGCTCGCCGAATACAAGTTCCACGCAGGGGAAGGCGGCATGCGCGTGCCGCTGATTATTTCTGGACCGATGGTTCAGGCAAAGGATGAGATCACGCATGCGTTCGCCTGGGCGACTGACATCGCGGCCACCATTTTATCGGCCGCGGGCGTGTCTCACCCAAACGAGCGCTTCGCCGGCCGGCCCATCCTGCCCATGACGGGAAAAAACCTCTTGCCCCTCCTCGCTGACCCTGAAGCGAGGATATACGAGGAGGATGAATTCGTTGGCTATGAACTTGCGGGAAACCGCGCGCTGTTCAAAGGCGACTTCAAGCTCCATCAAAGCCAGCCACCTCTGGGAGATGGGCAGTGGCGGCTTTACAACATTGCCACCGACCCTGGCGAGACGAATGATTTAGCTGAGCAAGAACCTGAACGATTTCGCACCATGCTGGCAGATTATGAGCGCTTTACCGAGCAGAATAATGTGCTCCCCTTACCCGAAGGCTATAGCCGCACGCGCACGCTCATTGGCTACGGCATCAAAACACGATTTGGCGACACGATCCTCGCGCTACTGCTCACTGCGAGCCTGCTCGCGTTGATGGTGTTCATCGCTCGTCTTGTTCGCGCCAGCCGCCCCTAACCATCACTGATCGAGAAGGCCTTTCATGCCAGACCAACCCTATTTGCTATATGGCGCTTATGCTTCTTACTACACGGCCAAGGTTCGGTGTTACCTAAGGAAAAAGGGCATCCCCTTCGCAGAACGGTTGCCGAGCGATCCAACCTTTCGTGAAGTGGTGCGTCCCACGTCTGGCAATCACCGTATTCCCCAAATCCTTGCACCCGATGGCGAAGTCATTCAGGACAGCGTTGCAATTGTCGATGCGCTCGAGAAGGTGTTTCCCGACGTACCCGCTCATCCGAGCACTCCCTGTCAACGGCTCTTTGTTCATCTCATGGAACTCCTCGGCAGCGAGGGATTGATCACGCTCGCCTGGAAGCATCGTTGGCTCTTCGAGGAAAACATCCCTTTCATCACTCGAGATTTTGGACGAACCTTCCAACCGCAAGGCGATGACCAAGCGTTAATGAAATACGGCCAGTTGATCGCAGATCGAATGACCAGTTATGGCTTGCCAGCAATGACGCCTGACGTTCAACAAACGCTTGATAGACAATACATCGCACTCTTGGACCGGCTAGAAGCACACTTTATCGATCACCCTTATTTGCTCGGGGGTCATCCATCCCAGGCAGACTACTCCATCATGGGCGCGCTTCATGCGCACATGGGGCGCGACCCGGCCGGGCTTAGGCAACTTCAGCTCCACGGCCCTCGAACGCTTCGGTGGGTTGAACACATGCTCACGCCAGAGATTCAGTCTCCCGAATGGTTCGATCGAGACGATCGCCTATCCAGCTGATGATGCAATTCCAGACACCGCCATGGTCATTCTTACGTGGCTAGCTGATGAATTCGCGGCGCCCATGGTTTGTCATCTCCATGCCTTTGCCAGCGCATGCGAAAGCGGTGCGGTTCGAGCTGGCGAGGTCATCGATAGCGAACACGACCAGCCACTGCTTGCACCACAAGCTATCACGGTTAACGGCGAGCACCACGCCGCCCATCGCGCTCAGGTCTATGCCGTTTGGCTAGCACAACGTTTCCAGCTGCATTGGGCTGGGCTTAGCCCTCACGACCGCGCTACAGCGGCCCCCTTTGTTTTCAGCGCCCAGTCTCGCGGCGCTTTTGGATGCGCCAGTGGGGTTGACGCTAGAGCGACGTGATCAGCGGTTCTATACCCGAGCGGACTAACTTGCTGACTAACTCGCTGACTAACTCGCTGATAGGGGAATACCAGCGCTTCGAACGGTTTCGATGTTCAGTTGGCCAAGCAGCCCTGCTTCCCGGTGAGCCGCTAGCGGCGCGAACGCCTCGGACGTACTCATTGCGACCATCGCAGCACGGTTCGGGTACTCAGCGAGGGCGACCTCATCCCACAAATCATCGACTTCGCCGATGGTGAGATGCGTGACATCTCCAGCAAAGAGAATTCGCCCCCCGAATTCCGTAATGTACTGAGACACCGCCTGCCCATAGATCTCGTACGCCTCACGACCCGACAAATCGGTTTCACGGCCATCTTTGTACACCGCTCGATCACGAAACTTCAGCAAGTTCACCATGATGATCGGTCCCTCTGGCCCAGGCTCGAGCATCGACGCCATCTGCTCGGGACTACTGGGATACAACTGATTCTTTACCTGCACCTGCTACTCCTCTTACCCACCGTTAACACTACAAACTTTCATGCATGCTAATCGCCACTGCCTCTGTTGTCGGCGATTACTCACTCAGCAATAAAGACACCCATCACACTGATCCACTACAGCGCAACAAAATAAATCACGAGCCCTGCCATCAGAAGTTGAAACAAAAACGTTAAGCGCAGGAAGGTCTTAGCGACCAGCCCTGGCTTTAACTCGGCAGGCAGGGTTCGCTCACCCAAGTAAATCGCCATAAAACATTGCAGCGGCAGCATGAGCGCACCGAAGCAAGCCGCAATGGTCACCATCAACACGGGCTGCTGAAAACCCAAATAAAACGCCAGCCCAACAAAAGGCACGAGAAGACCATAGGTGCGGATGATTTTTTTGCGCACATCAAGGCGGTCCCGATCTAGGAACCCGAGCTCCATTAAGTAGTCGGGGATATATCGTGCGCCCGCTGCGACACCTGACACGGAACTCGAGAACAAGATACAAAAGGCCCCTAGCGCAAAGAGCCAAAACGCCCCCGGCCCAATGGTTTCCGTAAACATTTGACTGAGGACCGAGATGGTCTCTGTGCCCGATGGGACTTCGCCGGCTGGATGGAGCACCCCAGCGCCGAGGCAGTAGAAAGGCAATGTGGCAATCGTAATCAAGAGGAGCGTCAAGCGAACATCAAGATGAAGCACCGATAGCCATCCTTGGGCGCGGCCGACATAGTCGTCACCCGCGCTTGGCTTACCCACTCTTGCGGGATACCCCTTCTCAACGCACCAGTAGGTGTAGGCTGATATTTCAGCCGAATTGACGCCGGTGTATCCGTAAACCGCGAGCGCCAACACGGCAAAGGTCGGGTCAAATTCAAACTGCAATCCGCTTGCAATATCACTCATGGTCACTGCGCGGTCGGTGGACTGCATCAAGCCCAAGCACACGAGCGTTGTCAGCGTGAAGATAAAGACCAGAGGAATGAGCACTTGTTCGAGCCTCCGGTAGCGACCCGTGCTCAACAAAATCGCAATCAGCACGGCGAGCCCCGCGACCACCCAAGCGCTGGACAATTCGGGGAAAATCAACACAACAGCGAGCGCTGCGCCGCCCATCAACCCACCAAGGCCAGTGAGTCCAGGGATAAAGGCAAGTAGGCCAACGAAAACAGGCCAGGCCACAGGGCCTTTGGGCCCGGGCAACCGCCCCGGGATACGATTCAATGCCCTAATATAGGTATCACCGCTAACGACCACATACCGGGTCAACTCGGCCTGGACAATAGACTTGCTCCAACACGATAAAAGCACCCACCAGAGCATTCCGAAGCCGACCGCCGCGCCGAGGCTTGCGGTTAATATGATCTCACCTGATCCGACGATGCTCGCTGACACGATCAATCCCGGGCCAAGATGACGGATGCGCGACCAGACGGTTTCCGGTGGCGCGCGTTCTGCCCCCTCAGGCTGAGTGTAGGCATCCCTTTCCTGACTCAACTGATCGATAAGCCCCCCTTATGGATAAAGCCTCTAACGCGAGCGCCTTGCCACTACTTATCCAGACGATTCCTTAGTATTGAAAATCCGCTCGATGGGAACAACCCTCAATCTGCAACTAGCCATTAGGTGTGGCGTGAGTAATGGTTCGGTGGTTTCTATTCAGGCCCTGCCCACCCTCACCTAAGCGACCTTGCTTATCAAGAGCGGCTACCCGAGAATCCCTGCAAACAGCAAAGAGCAAACGATGAGCAACCAACAGATCGTGATATCAGGCGTTGGTCTATGGACGCCGCCCCATCAAATTTCCAACGAAGAGCTAGTGGTTAGCTATAACGCCTTCGCCGATCGATACAATGCCGAACACCAGGCGGCCATCGAGGCGGGTGAGCTAGCGGCAAAGCCTCACTCATCGGCCGAATTCATCGAGAAAGCCTCGGGTATTCGGTCTCGCTATGTCTACATCAAGGACGGCATTCTCGATCCAGCACGAATGACCCCTCAAATCCCACTCAGAGCTGAGGGCGACCTATCCGATCAGGCCGAAATTGCGGTTGAAGCCGCGAAGAAAGCACTCGCAGCCGCCAATAAGACGGCAAGTGACATCGACGCGGTGATCGTTTCTTGCGCCTATACCCAGCGCTACTACCCGGCCATAGCCATTGAGGTTCAAGAGGCACTCGGGATTAAGGGGTTTGGCTTTGACATGTTGGTTGCCTGTTCGGCTGCAACCTTCGCGCTCCAGCGAGCCTATGAAATGGTCGCTGCGGGAACAGCCCGCGCGGTGTTGACCATCAATCCAGAACTCACCTCTCCCCAAAACAACTTCCGCGACCGGGACAGTCATTTCATTTTTGGGGATGTCGCCACAGCGACGATCATTGAACGACGAGAGACGAGTTCAAGCGACCACTGCTATGACATTCTCACGACTCAAGCGGAGACAATCTTCTCCAACAATATTCGCTCCAACATCGGTTATATGGTGAATGCGAACGATGACGACCCGTACCGCGAGTACAACTATTTTCACCAAGAGGGGCGCAAGGTCTTTAAAGAAGTTTGCCCCATGGCTGCTGCGCATATCGAAGCGAGCGTAGAGAAGGCGGGCTTAGCGGTGAGCGATATCAAACGATGGTGGCTGCACCAGGCCAACATCAATATGAATGATCTAATCGCCCGGCGTTTGCTTGGCCGGGATCCGAATCCCGGTGAGGCGCCGGTGGTGCTGGACCAGTATGCCAACACCGCCTCGGCAGGGTCGCTAATTGCGTTCAATCTTCACCACGAAGATTTAGAGGCTGGCGATCTTGGGGTCATTTGTTCTTTTGGCGCAGGCTACTCTATTGGCAGTCTAGTGCTCAGAAAGCTGTAACCCCTTTAAGGCTAGTTGCTAGGAACCGGTACGAGGGGCGCCTCGAGCGCTCCCGTCGCTCAGGGCTGTCTACAAAAAGCGGCTCAAGGCTGTCTACAAAAAGCCGCTCAGGGCTGTCTACAAAAAGCCGCTCAGGGCTGTTCACAAAAAGCGGCTCAAGGCTGTTCACAAAACGGCTCAGGGCTGTTCACAAAAAAACCTCAAGGCTGTTCACAAAAAAGCTCAAGGCTGTTCACAAAAAAACGCTCAAGGCTGTTCACAAAAAAAAGCGGCTCAGGGCTGTTCACAAAAACGGCTGTTCACAAAAAACGGCTCAAGGCTGTTCAGAAAAAGCGGCTCAAGGCTGTTCACGAAAAGCCTGTTCGACCCACCAGCTATGAAGTAGCTATGAGGGCGTGTTAGTCGACGAGCTCGATAAACACAGGATTACTGTAGAACCAAAGATCCGACCATGGATCCTCGCCCAGTGGGTCTTTCTCGGGTTCAAGTGAGTCGGTATTCGTGCCACGAAGCCGCAAGTATCCGTTTGCATCTGCGGTTAACTCAGTTCGGATCAGGTACTGCCCATCACCGCCCTCAAAGGCCTCTCGCGAGACTCGCTCGACCACCGCGGTCGACGGATTTTGCGCGAGATCGGCGTTCGCTTGCCGTCCTGTCACCGCACCCATGATGACATCAACCCGATTGAGCGAGGGGTTTCTTCCCGCATGCGTTCGTCTCCTCCGGATCCGTGACAGCGATCTCGAGGGTCAATTTTGAACCCTGCTTGGTCTTCAGCGTCTCGCCCCACCCTACCGAGGTCACCCCGTCTGACAGGGTCACGTCCAAAGTGGTGATCAAATCGCCTGTGACCACAAACATTCTCCCTGCCCTCAAGCTCGCTAATATGCCGTCGTGGGTCTTCTCCGCGTGAACAAAGGTTTTTGAGTACTCTCCGGGCCAGAAGTCGATGCCGCCCTCGGTGTAATGAATATGGGAATCTGAATTAGCAGTGATCCACCATCGACGGCCTTCGCCCAGCATGGCATCCCAAAATCCACCGACGATTGCGGTCATCTGATCAAACCCGCCCATTGTCGGGTACCCACGCCCGTAAGCGCCTCTTGCATACACCCACGCGGGATAACTTCCTCGATCATCAGCCTGCCGTAATTCTGCCGCTTGATGCCCAGGAGCACCTTCCATCCCCACCGCTATGTTGGGTGCTGCGTCATTCCACCGCCGCAGTTCAGCGGGCGTTGTCAAACCAAACACGCCTTCTTCTTTTGCACTTCGACTCGGGTGATGCGCAATGACTACAGGTTGAGGATTAAGTCCCTTGGCAAACTCGAGTGCATCAATCATGCGGGCCTCTTCATTTCGCAGAGGATCGGATGGCCAGGCTTCACGACTATCGAATCGATACTCATAGGCGGCAAGGTGTCTCGCTTCGTTGGGTGACTTGGGCATGATGATTGAGGAGTGATCAGCACCCGGGGTATTGAGCTCAAGGCCCATAAATTGAATGACCTCTGGGACGGCTAATCGCGCAGCCAGCAGCGCGGGATACGTGCTCTCCATACTCAGCTTGCTATGGTTTGGGCCGCCATGATCGGTAGCCACCATCCATGACAACCCGAATTTGCGCGCCATCTGGGCGTTCTTTTCAATGGTGTAAATCGCATCGCCACCAAAAATCGGCTTGGGCGGGTTGCTCTCATCCCACCCCACACTGTTATTGCTGTGGATATGGTGATCTCCTGCCAGCCAGGTCGCTTCGGCCATCAGGGTGACTGGCATAAACAGCATTGAAAGGGCTACCAAATAACAGAGCAACGCTCCGCTGAGACCTTCAGCCCAATTTCGTTCCTCGATCATTTAAACCCCCTCGCCATTCCTTCATCCTAAAGTCACGCGCCGCCTCGAGGCTGCCCGCAAACCAGGGCCTCTCACCCTCACAACCTCTCTTGAGAACCTCTATCAAAACCCTCACCGTTCCACATCGGAACCTCAGATCAGAACCTCACATCGAGGGTCTGGGAGTCGCTGTGCCAGCCGCTTAGCGACCAGCTGCTCTGAGCATGCTTAATCTATGCATCTCTTTATCAACAGCGCGCCTGATAAAACCGGCCCTCACGGCTAAGTAGGTTCCATGGACATGCATCCTAGAGCCAACGGATTAACAATGAATAAAGATTGAGTGAGGCTTTCGCGATGGTTATGACTGAGTTCACTCCACATCTCACCACGCTGAAGAGCAACCGCTCATCTCCGGCCGACTAGCCCTGCTGCAGGAGCTCAACCCAGTTGCCATCGGGATCTTCCATCATACAGATCCGCACTCCTGGTCGTATCTCACGACCACTGATCACGATGTTGCTGCCTGCCGCTTTACACGCAGCTTCAGCCTCATCGAGATTGGACACCGAAATCGTCAAATATCGGATACCCGTGCCGCCACCCAGACCGCCTGGCGGATTTGAGGCCTCAGGAGTTGACGCTGGGGCCAGAAGCTTAATCACCGTCTCGCCGCACTGGTAGCGATGCATCACGACGCCCCCTGGCATTTCAATCTCGCCCTCTTTTGGAAGCCCTAAGGTTTCTCCGTAAAACCGGGTCATCGCCCCGGCATCTCGCATCACGATACCTAAATCGATGGCAGACTTAGCGATTGCTACCGTCATAGTGTTCTCCTCTTATCAATACTGTTTACCAGACACACGACCGACCCCAAGTGTCCTTTTTGAAAGAATTAATCTAAATGGCGGAGGATCGGGCTCTAGCGCTATCTGGTCTAAATAGTAACCGAGCAGTTTCACTGCGGATGATTAGCGCGATAACGCTAGCTTCCACAGTTTTTTATCGGGACCAAGCGCGACAAGCGGCAATCAACCGTTGGGTGACAGTACCACAGCCAAAGCTGGCTCCGGGCCTATTTTGATCTTTACGACTGGTGCGGAGCGGCCTATCGTTTCGGGCAAGACAGTTGTGGACTCCTCTCAACATGGAACCCCGCCCCGTGAGCTTTGATCCTGAGTCGCCAAGCTTCGCAGCAGACCCTTACTCGGTTTACGACGAGATGAGAGAAGCACCGAATGCCACCTACTTCGAGCCAATGAATATCTGGCTCATTCCTTGGTACACCGAAGTGGATGCAATTGCTCGGGATAGCCGCATGTGGCGCGGCGCAGATCGGCTCTTTTCAGAGGCGAGCAGGCACGAAGAGCGGATTAACAACAATTGGCACGATATGCCGTTCCACGAACGGTTCGTCCAAGTCAACTTGCTCGAGCAAGACGGCGAGCATCACCGCAAGCTTCGTCTGGTCGTAATGAAAGCATTTACCCAGACTGAGGTGGCTCGCCATCGCGAAATGATCGAACAGTTAGTCAATCGACTCCTCGAACCACTCCTTGAGCAAGATGACATTGATTTTATTGAGGCCTTCGCGGCGCCTATACCTGGTCAGGTCATCGGTGCATTACTCGGTTTGCCGCAAGAAGACGCAGCCCAGCTAAAAGTGTGGGTCGAGGATATGGTGCGATTCTTTGACGTTGACCGAAGCGATGCGAAAAAGCACGCAGCCGAAACAGCCACCGCCTCGCTCTGCAACTACCTAACCGATGAGATCAAGTCCCGGGGTGATGCCTTAGGGGATGACCTGCTTTCGGTCCTTATTCGCGCAGAGCGAACACGCGAGATCACGGAAACAGAGTTAATCGCCACCGCCTTGCTCATATTAGCAGCAGGCCACGGTTCAACCATTGACGTCATCGGCACGGGCATGGCAAACCTGCTCAGCCACCCCGACCAATGGCAAGCCCTCAAAAACGACCAGGCACTCATTCCATCAGCGATCCAGGAAATGTTTCGCTTTGAAACGCCACTGCCCTTTTTTCACCGCTATGTGAGCGAACCCATTGAAATACGCGGCCAGTCATTCAAACAAGGCGATAAGATCGGGCTGCTCTATGGCTCAGCGAACCGTGACCCAACATTTGTAGAGCACCCTGCGCGATTTGATATTCGTCGCCCAAAACCAAGACACCTGGCGTTTGGCAGAGGCGCGCATCTATGCCTTGGTAATCACCTCGCTCGTCTCAACATGGAAGTCATCTTTCGCACGCTGATCGAGAAGACTAAAGATATTCAGCTCACCGAGGACACCCTCCATTACCGCCCGGGTCTGTCCACCCGAGGCCTCGCCAAGCTGCCACTGGCGATTTCGGGTTGAGCCCCGTGGAACGCATCAAGGAGGAGACCGCCATGCCTTTTAAACCGCAGTCCCTCAACCTATTGTCTAGACGAAGGTTCCTGAAGGCGGCCGGCCTACTAGCAACGTTACCTCTATCGACTGCGGCTAAGTCAAACACTCGAGTGACCATTGCAGGCGCTGGCATCGTTGGCGCAAGCATTGGCTATGCTTTGGCGCGCGCTGGTGCAGCCGTCACTTTGATTGACGAGCGCGGTCCCGCCACGCTCTCAAGCCTGGCTACCTTTGCTTGGATTAACGCGACCTGGGCGAAACAACCTCGCCACTACCATCGTTTAAGCCAGTTAAGCGTTGCGCTTTGGCACGAACTGGAAGCGGAACTATCGATTCCTGTGCAATGGCACGGATCTATTGAGTGGTTCGAGTCGAGCGAGCGGCAAGCAAAACTCGTAGCTGATATCAAAGAGCAGATCGAGTGGGGTGAGCCGGCCAGCATGCTTTTCGGTAGCGCGCTGGATCCGTATCGCGAAGCCATCGATTTCAAAGGGACTAAACAAGTTGCTTTCTCGCCGAATGACGGTGCCGTCGATTCAGCCCTCGCCACCCATCGTTTGATTGATGCAGCAACCCGGCTTGGCGCTCGCACGCACTTTCCTTGCAAGCTCATCAATGCAACGCCCTCTGAACGGGGAACCCGCATCCAAACATCGATTGGAGAGTGGGACAGCGACTACCTAATCCTTGCTACCGGCGCCGAACAAGATCTCCCGAAGCGACTGTGCAGCATCGATATTCCCCAAAGAACCACGCCTGGCATCATTGTTGTCACCAAACCCTTGCCAACCGTGCTGAGGCCGGTTCTGTCGGCACCCGGTGTTCATGTTCACCAGCGGATTGACGGGCGCGTCGTTATCGGGGAGCAGGCGGGTGCACCGGCCAACCATGCAGACCGATTGGCTGATCGACCGAGCGAGTTCCCTTCAACTTCTATGGCGATGGCGCATGCAGACCGAATGCTCAATATGGCGCAGTGGTTTATTCCCAAACTTGCCGATGCTGAGGTTCAAGATGTGATGATCGGATGGCGACCACTGCCTCTCGATGGTCTGCCTGTCCTCGGAGCAAACCCAGCGGTGCCAGCTCACTATCTCGCCGTGATGCACAGCGGCGTAACACTCGCGCCCGTTATTGGGCAGTTGGTGGCGAACGAGATTTTATCGGGGCAGATGGACCCGCGTCTCTCGCCCTATCGGCCGATGCGATTTGGCTAAGGGTTAAGTTTTCGCAGATAGTCATATTGTTCCTCACGCAGCTTTACAGTCTCCAGTCGTTCGCAGAGGATAGTTCGCACATTGACCGGGCGCGCATGATGACTATCGCCATCACCCAACCCTCAAAACGACCAGCACACCAATGATGGAGTGGCTCACTAACCATTGGCTGGCGGCAGTCCTCTTGCTGCTCTACACCGGCGTGCTGCTCTATAACGCGTATCTCGGCAACGCCGCCTCTAGGGGCCTAAGCGGCTATATGGTCGGCAACCGCGCCATGGGCGGTGTCGTGGTCGGCATTTCTTTTTTTGCCACGTTTGCCTCGACCAACAGCTATATCGGTCACGCGGGCAAGGGATATGCCTATGGGTTTGCCTGGCTCACCATGGCGGTCTTGCTGGTTATTTTTAGCTGGGTTTCATGGCGATGGGTCGGACCACCCATGCGACGTTTCGCTAGCGCCTGGGACGCGTTAACCATTCCCGACTTTTTGGGGAGCCGCTTTGTTCCACCTGGCCCCTCTGCTGAGCGTCATCCACTCCGACTCGCCGCGGCGGTTGTAATCGCTTTCTCAAGCCTGCTTTACCTGCTCGCGATTTTCAAAGGAGCGGGGCACTTATTTCAGTTTTTTTTGAACGTGGACTACGAGCTCGCGGTCGGAATCACACTTGTCATCGTCATGCTCTACACCTCAATCGGAGGGTTCGTCTCGGTTGTTAGGACCGATGTCATCCAAGGGCTACTCATGCTCATTGGTAGCGTGATGATTTTTTATTTTGTTACGCGTGCCGCTGGCGGCATCTCAGCCGTGGGCGAACTTCGACTCAATCCGGAGAAGGACTTCCTCTTTGACTTAAATGGAGGCCTGCCCTTCGCAGTGCTGCTGGGTGTATCGCTCTCTGGTTCGCTCAAACTATTGGTGGACCCGAGGCAAATCTCACGCTTTTTCGCGCTAAAAGACGATGCCGCCGCTCGGCAAGGGATCTGGGTCGCGGCCGGCGGGCTGGCAATCATTCTATTCTGCTTGTTTCCTGTGGGCATCTACGCGCATCTCATCCTGACTGATGTTAGCGATACGGATTTGATTGTGCCCACCCTCGTCAGTGACCCCACCGTCTTTCCCTTCTGGGCTGCAGATTTTTTGATTGTCGCTATCGTTGCCGCAGCAATGTCATCGATGGACAGTGTGCTCCTCGTTGCCGCATCAACCCTCTACAAGAATCTGATCGCGCCCTTCCGTGCGACCTCATCCGCGGCCCACCAAGTCAAATGGACTCGCATTGCAGTGCTGGGTTTTGCTATGACAGCCGCGGCCATGGCCTTGAACCCGCCCGGGGATATCGTAGAAATCACCATCTTCTCAGGCAGTCTCTATGCAGTTTGCTTTTTTCCAGCAGTGCTCTTTGGACTCTATTGGGAGAGAGGCACCGCCAGATCCGTACTGTGGTCCATGCTACTCGGCACGATAGTGCTACTCCTTTGGATCCTACTGGGTCTCAAGCAAACGCTACATGAGGTCTTCCCCGCGCTACTCGTCTCCATCATCACCTACTACTGGCTAGCGAGTAGCGATGACACCGTCATCCACGCACAGAATCGGCGCGGTTCCGAGGCCCACTAACGGGCATCGATATTTCGGGGCCCCAAACCGATCAGAGTGATCAATCACAGGATGACTTGATAAGCGCCTCTCTACATTCGCGTGCGTTACTGCGGGGCCAGCGGGTAGCGTAGATCAGTCACACCTCACAAAGGCGTATTGCTCCCTATCAATCCAATCCCCGCTTTGGGCTATTGCGTACCAACCGCATGACTCATGACACCCCACTTCGCATTGTTTGGTTCAAGCGCGATCTTCGTGTCAGCGATCACGCGCCGTTGCTTCACGCAAGCCGGGGTAAGGTGATCCCGCTTTATATCCTCGAACCCGACTACTGGACGCTCAAAGATACGAGCGCTCGTCAGCAAGACGTGCTTATTGCAGCGCTCCGGGACCTAAACGCTGCGTTGTCCAAACTTGGCGCACCGCTCATTGTCAGGCAAGGCGACGCCGTCGACGTATTCAAAACGCTGCTCGCCGCTCATCCTGTAACTGAGGTGGTGTCTCATGAGGAAACCGGCAACGCTTGGACGTATCAGCGGGACTTGCAGGTCGCCAAACTGTTTCGGAGCCAGAACATACCTTGGCGGGAGTTCCCCAATCATGGCGTAGTTCGAGGACTTAAAGACCGTGACGGCTGGTCCAAGCGTTGGCACCAGACCATGGCATCCGCTCAAGTCCACCCCCCCGAGCAGCTTGAGCCAGGAGTAGATCTTCCGAGTGACATCGATCAACTCAGGCCGTCCGGTGCGTCAAATGAATGGTTGATCACAGCCAGAGCGGAGGCTGAGCAGGGACTTGAGTCTTTCCTTCAGGCGCGGGGCGCCTCGTATCACCTATCCATGTCCTCGCCGCTGACGGCAGAGAGCGCGTGCTCAAGATTGTCCGTTCCGCTCTCCCTCGGCCTCATCTCGATGCGCGAGATTTACCAAGCGACCCAAGCCCAGACCAAGCGAGTCAGAGCGAATAAGAAAGACTTCCCCGACACCTGGCCGAAGGCATTACAAGCGTTTGGTTCCAGACTCAGGTGGCATTGCCACTTTATGCAGAAGCTTGAGGACGAGCCCGCCATCGAGCTAAAGACCATGCACCCAGCATATGAATCCGTTCGCGGCGAGCCCGATCAAGATCGGCTTCAGGCTTGGCAGGAGGGGATGACCGGCTACCCGATGGTCGATGCCTGCATGCGCTACCTCAAGACAACGGGTTGGCTCAACTTTCGAATGCGCGCGATGCTGGTGAGTTTCGCAAGCTATCACCTGTGGCTGGATTGGCGATCTACCGCACCTTGGCTGGGGCATCTCTTCGCTGACTATGAGCCCGGGATCCACTACAGCCAGGTTCAGATGCAATCGGGTACGACGGGCATGAACGCTGTTCGCATCTACAATCCTGTTAAACAAGGGTTTGACCACGACCCTACTGGCGAATTTATCAGGCAGTGGGTGCCGGAACTGAGTGATGCAGACAATGTGCACGAACCCTGGACGCTTGGGTCCCAGCCCAAGGGCTACCCGAAGCCCATTGTGGATGAGGCGACGGCAAGGAAGGCGGCCTCCAGTGCCATCTACGGCCTGCGTCGATCCGCCGAACATCGCAAGGTGGCTGGCGACATCGTCTTGAAGCACGGCAGTCGAAGTAAGCGTCGATTCGGGTCAAGACCGACAAAAAAGGGCTCGCTAGCTCAAACAACTTCGCCCCAAGCTGAGCTCGCACTCGACTGAAAGGAGCGCCTGCCGGAGTGCAACGCTGACCGTAGATAACTGACCGTGGATAGTTGAAAGCGAGTCAAACACTTTCGACCAAATGGGATGGCATCGCGTCAGCTGGGGTCACCGCTTGTCCCGCCGCACGTGGCGCCGTAAAACATCGATCCAGGAGGACTACTTATGACCATTAGACCTACGTTTTTTCTATTGATCGTCTTTTTGATGGCGCTTACTGCCGACGCACTTGCCAATGAAGGGGCCGAAAGTAATCCGGAGGTTAACCCCTGCGTGTCTGACTCATCAGATCTTGGCGATTCAGCGGCCTGGGCGGTTCGGGCAATCACCCAATACGCCGATGGCCAGCATCAGGCAGCAGTGACCACCGTGGATGCATGCTTCGATATTTGGGCTCCTGAGGCGGGCCAGTCACAAAAAGCGATGTTCGATGCTGGAGAGAAATGCCCTCGAACCGGGCGAGTCTCCAAGAAAACCAAAGCCAAAATTCAGGAGAATTACCTCATGAACGACGTGTCCATGGCGCTTTGGGCCAAAGCCAGATCGCTCCATGAGCTAGGGGATATCGAACTCGCCAAAGAGGCCTATGGTCAGTGTGTGTATATGGCATGCGGTCGCGCATGGGACCCGAAAGGGTGGTTCTGGAGCCCGGCTGAAGACTGCGCCAAGTTCGCTCGAAAGTTGCTGAAAGCCAGCTGATTGTAAGGACCGAGTCGCAGCATTACTGGATGGTGGGTCACCACTCAATTGGTTGTCGCGCCCAAGGGTCACGCATATTGAAGGCCAATAGGCTTTAACCTGATTGGCTCCGCGTTCAAGGGGCGACTGGCATCCGAATACCGAATCACGATTAAAGCCGGATAGGCGGTCGATAGCCGACTACTCTTTTTCTTGCACCCCTTTTATTCCCAGTTTCTTTATTTCCAGCTTTCTTATTTAAGGACCCTTTTGTTTCGCGGGCGCTCTGGTGCCACCACCTTCTGCTGCTGGCGAGCCGTGGCTGTTGCCTGAACACAGCGCTCACCGAATCCAGCTATTATTCAACGTGGTTTTGACCATAACCGCCAAAGGCTTAGATCCTCGGCTGAAGGCGATTTTTAGAAAAGGTAAAAGAGATAGCCAAGCTAGGGCGCATTCTCGCGCGCTAAGGAAAACCCATGATTCACGTTTGGATAGCAAACAGTTTGGTGGTGGCGCTCGCGGTGGGGCTCCATTATGAGTTTTTGTATCAGCTCACCAAGTACCTGCCGCGCTTACGCATTCGACACCGCTTTCGCATTGTGGTGGGGGTGTTCGCGGCGCTCATTGCTCATGCGCTCGAAGTATGGATCTTTGCTGTGGCCTATTACGCGATGCATCACAGCGAAGCTTGGGGCGGGCTAAGTGGCAATTTCAATGGCACGTTAACCGATGCCGCCTACTTCTCGTTCACCACCTATACGACATTAGGCTTTGGCGACATCGAGCCGACCGGACATTTGCGCTTTTTAGCCGGCATCGAGTCTCTGACAGGGCTGGTGCTGATCACCTGGACAGCATCATTCTTGTACCTGGAGATGCGTAAGGATTGGGACACGCAATAAGATTAGAGCGAGCGAGCGTCAGCACCCGACAGCTCCGTCTTGCAAACCGCATCGATGATGCATGATTGAACCTGGGATTCAGCCAGTGGCTACTCCCACTCAGATGCCCCGCCTTTAGGCGCCTCAGCGTGCACGCTTTACGCTTTTCTCTTCACCTTCACGGGCATGTAGGTATAGCCCTTCACAAACGAGGACAAGGTTCGGCTCGGCTCTTCGAGCACCTCGATCTTCTCGAACCGCTGAAGGATTTCCTCCCAGAGAACGCGCAATTGCAGCTCAGCGAGGCGATTACCCATGCAGCGATGGATGCCAAACCCGAACGACAGATGCTGCCTTGCGTTCCTGCGCTCGATATCGAGCACGTCTGCATTATCGAAAACCTCTGCGTCTCGATTGCCAGACGCATACCACATCAGCATCTGATCGCCTGCCTTAATGGATTTGCCGCCAATTTCGCAATCGTGGTTGGCCGTACGCCGCATATAGGCGAGCGGTGTCTGCCACCGAATGACTTCGGCCACCATGTTGGGAATCAGCGCTGGCTTTTCGATCAGCTTGTCGTATTGCTCGGGGAACTGATTGAGCGAATACACGCTGCCACTCATGGTGTTCCGCGTTGTGTCATTGCCGCCAACGATCAGTAGTAACAAATTGCCGAGGTACTGGAACGGAGGCATGTCTTTGGTGTCCTCACCGTGCGCCAGCATGGAGACCAAATCATCACCGGGATTCTTTAGCCGCTCTTCTTTCAGCCTCATGAAGTACTCAAGACACTCAAGTAATTCATCACGGCGCTGCTCAATAGATTCAATGATGCCGCCTGGCTGCGGAATGGCGAACGTAATGTCCGACCACCGGGTTAGTTTTCGGCGATCTTCGAAAGGAAAATCAAACAAGGTGGCGAGCATCATGGTCGTCAGCTCAATAGATACGGTATCGACCCAGTCGAACGGCTCGTCCTCGGGCAGACTTTCTAATACTGAGATCGTCCGCTCTCTAATCAACGGCTCTAGGTTGACGAGGTTCCTTGGCGCAACGACGCCCGTCACCGTTTTTCGCTGCGCATCGTGCACAGGCGGATCCATGGCAATAAAGGTAGAAATATCTAGCGCGCCCTCAGGTAATGGCGTGCCTACTGGGAAGCCGAGGGTGATTCCGCTCGCAGAACTAAAGGTTTGCCAATCGGTATCCACCTGCTTGATGTGCTCGTAGCGTGTCAGCGACCAGAAACGCCCAGCCATGTCGGTTTCATTAAAGTGCACAGGATCTTCAGCGCGGAGCCGCTCGAAATATTCCTGCCATCGGTTCTCGTTAAAGAGCCGTGGGTTGACCGGCAGGATATCCTCGATGGGAATGTCATAGGCCGAGGGTAGCGGGGCTTTACTATCTACCCCGGCAGCCGAGGGCATCACCCTAGCCGTATTTGCTTGATCGGTATCGGTTGCTACCGGACTTGTTTGGGCTTCGCTCATGCGTGTCACCTTGCAGTCATCTATTCAAATCTAGTCAGATCTAGTTAAACCCCAGAAGGAAGAATTAATCCTCGGGGCAAGCCGCTTTGCGACCTGAACCATCATTAAACCACTTTTATGCCAATTCTTCTTTATACCGTCATACCGCGCTTCCTGGATTGCGGGTCACTGCCCCGAAGCGTGGTCACATCGGCCGGCGGACTCACCACCCATTTCCTCACGACGGTTGAAGTCATCGAACAGATCGCTTGCCCCCTTTCAGCGCGTTCTTCGGGATTGCATAGCCTGCAGGGGACCCTGTCCCTCACATTCAATTGGGGCAAAAAAACATGGTAATCTCAGCCCTTCTTGGCGAATCCACAACGAAGGACACAGACCCTGCCATGCTCTCGATTGCATACAAAGAATTCTTAGGTGACAGCCCCCTCTGGTTTAAAAACATCATCATCGCTTTCTTGCTGATCTGTTGGCCTTTAAAGCTCATTGCCGGCACCACTATTCTCGGTTGGGTGTTTATCGCCATGTTTATCCTGACACTCGCGATGGCACTGAAATGCTATCCCCTTCAGAGCGGCGGGGTGGTCGCGCTGGCCATTTTAGCGCTCGGGCTTACTACCCCTGACACCGTTTGGTACGAGATTCAACAGAACTTGCCGGTGATCGCCCTGTTGATCTTTATGGTGAGCTTCATTTACTTCATGAAGCCCCTTCTCAGCTTCATTTTCGCTCGAATCATTGTTGGCATTCAGAACAAGGTGGCGTTATCGCTTCTGTTTTCTTTTATGGCGGCTTTTTTGTCAGCCTTCCTCGATGCACTGACTGTCACGGCTGTGTTGATTGCCGTATTCGTTGCGTTGTACGGCGTCTATGAGCGCGTCGTCACGAGTCAAAGCGAAGGGGGAGACCTGAGCGAAGAATCACTCGAGAGGTTTAGAACATTTATCCGCAGCCTCGTTATGCACGGCGCCGTAGGCACGGCCCTCGGTGGTGTCACTACCATGGTGGGTGAGCCCCAGAATCTCCTCATTGCCGAGAAGATGGATTGGGAGTTTTTGGAATTCGTCTACGCGATGTCGCATGTCACCATTCCCGCCGTCATCGCAGGGTTCATCACCTGCGTCGCGCTAGAACTCGTGGGCTGGTTCGGCTACGGGGCTAAACTCGACAACAGTGTGCGCGACGTCTTGCGGGATTATGTCGCTGAAGAGGACGCTAAGCGCACACCTCGTGACGTCTATGGTCTTTGGGTACAGGGCATATGCGGTGTACTCCTTATCATTGGCCTTGGCATGCACATCATGGAGGTCGGTCTCATCGGACTCAGCCTCCTGGTTGTGGTGACGGCGTTCACGGGCATCAACGAGGAGCATTCGATCGGTCATGCCTTCGAAGAATCGCTGCCCTTCGTGTCACTCTTGTGCATCTTCTTTGTCGTCGTCGGCATGATCCACGACTTACATCTATTTAGCCCGGTCATCGCCTACGTACTCACCATGCCAATGGAAATCCAGCCCGGTGCGTTCTTCCTCGCGAACGGTGTTTTGTCCGCCATCTCCGACAATGTCTTCGTCGCGACGGTATACATCAATGAAGTGAAAGCGGCATTTGATGCCGGCGACATCACTCGCGAACACCTTGAAATGCTGGCCGTTAGCATCAACACCGGCACGAACCTACCGTCAGTGGCAACGCCTAATGGACAAGCAGCGTTCTTGTTCTTGCTGACATCAGCGCTCGCCCCAGTCATTAAACTTGGCTATGGCCGTATGGTGTTCATGGCCCTTCCCTACACGGTGGTGCTCACCATTGTCGGGTTTATCTTCCAGTAGTCGGTGCACACGCCCGCCTGGCTAGGAAGGCCAGGCGGCGCCGATGGCCTAGTACTATCGAGCATCGTCGCGTTAGTCGCGCCAAGCGAAGGCAAACGCCCCAGGCGCGCAATAGTGAGATTTTCACATTGAAGATGTGGTTGAGGCCTCCAAAGCAATCAGGACTTTGATCCACGCATATAGCGAATCATGGCGATGAGATCCTTCTCGCCTTCGCCAGCATCGATTGCTCGGCCGAGTAATGCTTGCACCGATTCAACCAACTCCGTGTTTTTCGGGTTATCGCCCGTGTCACTGGCCTCGGCCAACGCACTGCGCCAGGTGCTGATCGTTGCATCAGGCTGACCGAAGTCATCCTGCGCGATTTTCTGTAGTTGCTTGCGCAGCCCTTCTGCCACGCCTTTTCCAAACAGCGGAGTTATGAAATCCGCATAGGTGTCAGCGCTGATGTCTCGATCTTCCAGCAAATGAAATCCCTGAATCACCGCAAGCTGTGACACAACACTCGAAAAAATGATGGCAAAGTCCAGCGCCGCCGGAACAGCGACATCGCTGCCAACATATCGGCTGGCAGGACCAAGCGCTCGAATCAGCGCCTCTGAAGCAACCCAAGCCGCTTCATCGCCGGCCATGATCAACATACTCCCTTGCGTACCTATTCCGCTCGGATAAGCAATGATGGCGCCATCGAGATAGCGGGCACCCTTCTTTTCCGCCCATTCCTTCATTTGCGCGGCTTGGCCCGCGGATGCGGTCGTGAGCTGAATGACTGTTTTACCTGCAAGGCTGGGGCAATCATCTAACACAGCAAAGCAGTCATCATAATTGCGCAGGCACAGAAGAATGGTATCGCTCTCATGCACACCCTCTGCAACCGAGAGCGCCGCACGCGCACCCAATGCAACGAGCGGCTCCGTTTTCGAAGACGTGCGATTCCAGACCACCACCGGGTAGTCGTTTTTTAGCAGTGTTTTGGCAAGGGCCGACCCCATCAGACCTAAGCCAACCACCATGACACTTTGATTCACCGCTACTCTCCTGTCCCACTCATCAACGATTTGCTACCCACACGGCCTGCTCAGTTTCCGACCAAGAGCACAGTGCCGAACTCGTTACTCATCCCCAAGCAATTCTTTACGTTTTGGCTTCCTGGCACTCAAGCACTACGCCTAAATGTATCTAGGCAGGTAGCAGGGAGAATCCATACCTGTTTGTTGGCCTGCTCCCTTATATCCGGCGATCTTGCCCTTCCCAATACGGTTCTCGGAGCTTCCTTTTAAAAATCTTTCCTGAGTCCTCACGGGGCAAATCCAGAACGAACTCCCAGACCTTCGGCATTTTATATCCGGCGACGGTCTCCCTCAGCTGCTCTCGCAAAGCAGATTCGGTTAACGATGCGTCGGGCTGGAGTTGAATATAGGCACACAGGGCCTCACCAAATTCATCATCAGGAATACCAAAAACCGCGCAGTCAGCAATGTCAGTGATTTTGTGAAGCTCCGCCTCAATTTCAGCTGGGTAAATGTTCACCCCACCCGAGATAACCATGTCGTTTGCTCGATCACACAAATACAGGAATCCGTCTTCGTCAAAATAGCCCATGTCCCCAGGGGTAACGAGTCCTGCCTTCTCCATGCGACGACGCTTCTCGTCGTCATTCTGATAGGTAAAATCGACGCTTCCTTTGGTTCGGCCAATCACCTCTCCGATTTCGCGGGGCGGCAGGTCTTTTCCTTCATCATCAATCACCCGAACCACAGCATCTGGCATGGGTCGCCCCACGGACCCGGGGTGCGCGAGCCACTCCTCGGCCGTGCAAAATGTCACATTGCCCATCTCGGTTGAGCCGTAATACTCGTTGATCACCGGCCCCCACCACTCGATCATGGCGCGCTTAATAGGCGGCGATACCGGCGCTGCAGCGTGGGCAACGAACTGGAGCGACGACACATCATAGGCATCGCGAACCGATTGCGGGAGCTTCAGGAGGCGATTAAACATGATGGGCACCATGTTGAGATGCGTAATCTGATGACGCTCGATCAGCGCTAGTAAATTTTCGGGATCAAATCGGGGGGTGATGACGATATTCGCCCCCTCTCTGAAACAAAAGCTGGCATGCGCGTTTGGCGCGGAATGATAAATGGGTCCAACGACAGCCGTGGTAATCGCCTCGCCCCGCCCCTCATAGCCATCAAATCCGTAGCTGATC
Source organism: Gammaproteobacteria bacterium (assembly GCA_038131595.1). Lineage (GTDB taxonomy): Bacteria > Pseudomonadota > Gammaproteobacteria > Pseudomonadales > Azotimanducaceae > UBA9926. The sequence continues at coordinate 1,253,505 of JAYPPR010000008.1, read as the reverse complement.
CCAAGCATGCGTCTCGAGATTGCCATTTGCTCTGGCGTTGCCATCGGTCGGCGAACACCCTTAGGTTTTCCAGTCGTTCCAGAGGTGTAAATAATGGTGCTGGGCAATTGCTCCGGGTCCCGGGGTGTTGGTTCAAACGACTGACGCCACAGGTTCCAGTCGGTATCGCCGGGCTGTACTGCGCACTGGGCATCGCTCACGCCATAGGCCAACTGGATCGATTTCGGCACCGGAACAGAGAGGATCAGCACGTGATCGGGAATGACCTGCCTCACGCTCGAGAGCAGATCGGCATGAATCACCAAAGCCTTGATGCCCGAATCATTAAAGAGATATTCCGCTTCGGCAGGCGTGTAATGCCAATTGATAGCCACCGGATAGGCGCCCATCAGCGCGGCACCGCGACTGATCTCAAAAAACGCAAAATCGTTGCGCAGATAAATCCCTACGCCATCCCCTGGAGATAACCCCTCTTCTATGAGGCCCGTAGCGACCTGCAGCGCCCGAGCTTCAAGCGATTCAGTGGCTAAGCATTCATCGCCCTGCCATACACTTCCCATTGGACCTCCTCCGAACAATCCTGCGCTTTTGAGAACCACGCTCGACTCACTCTAACGCAAGCCGCCTCAAACCGCTTCTAGCCACGTGCAAATGGCGCAGCCGACGATGCCGCTTCGCTGCCCCTTACCACTTACAATGACATTTGTGACTCACTCATGACACTGGGCGCTGCTCAAAACCCTTAAGCGTAAGCGTCAACCATCCCGCGTTTGGACTCGTGCCTTATCGCGCGCGCATCATAAGCGGCGCCACGCACACGCTCTTTTCCATCGATCATACCCAGGGCAACGCGAGGCAGCGCACAATGTGTGCGTGAAGGGGTTGCCACACCGTGGTTTCTGGTCAAGGATGAGAGAGCAATCGCAGGCTCGCCGAAAGCGAGCGTCTTTGGAGACTGCGAGGTTTGATTGACCATTCATTGACGATTGAATTAACAGAGGATTAGCCAGCCGTGATCAAGATTCCAGAAGGGATGCAACTCCCCAGAACACTCGACGACGTCAACGCAGCATTCATGACAGGACTGCTCCGCGGCAGAGGGTTACTGAGCGCCGACAACGAAGTGACGTCGACTGACGATCAGGGCGTTGGCATGACGGCAGGCTATTTCTCATCGATCAAACGTGTGAAGTGCCACTTCAAGCACCCTACCGATGCGCCCGACAGTTTTGTCGTCAAGACTTGGCCAGACTTTGAGCTCGCTCCAAAAGAGCAAATCGCAGGGATGTTCGAAAAAGACATCATCGCCTACACCATGCCCAGCGAAACCTTTTATCCAAGGCCTCAAGTGTATCTCGCTGACTTTGACGCTGCCGAAGACCGATGGGCGCTACTCATGGATGACGCCAACGCCTTTGGTACCCAAAAGCTCCATGAAACAGAGATGACGACCGAAGAGGTCCTACACATGGTGCCAAAACTCGTTGAAGTTGCCGTCGCATGGGAGGGCTGTCACGAAGGCGAGAAATCCAAACCGCTCGACCAACTCGGCATCGTGCATTGGGCGTCTGACGAGAATTTAGCCGCCTTTCGCCAGATCATGCCTGGCGGCGCGCCGCTTTATGACATATGGACATCGATGAGCGAGTCTACCTTGATCAATGGCTACCCCTGGAACAAGGAACTCGGACCAAACTTTTCGACACTGTTCACTAACAAACTAGAAGCGTTTTATGAGCCGATTCGACCCGAAAATGGCGGCACCTGCACGCTGGTGCACGGCGATTTGCGGGGTGATAACTTGTTTTTCTGCCCTGAGTCGCCGGCTTACCCCAATGGCTGGTTAACCATTGACTTCCAGCTCATGACTCGCGGCCCTATTCCTTCCGATCTTGCCTACTTGATGAATACAGGCACCGTGCTGCCGGAAGTCTATGATCCGAGCAATCGCGACAAGATCATGGCCCGTTTCTTTGAAGCATTTATGGATCAAACCTCGCTATACAAACAGTACACCTACGAGCAATTCCGGAAGGAATACATGGTGATGTCGACCGTGCTGCTCATTTATTACATCGGCTTTGGTGCCAACATCTGGCAAGCAGGGTTGAACAACGAGCAAGCTTCCCGGGTAGAAATGGGTGACAAGGGCGAGACTGAGGCTGACCTGACGCCAGAGGAACGCAGACAGCGAATGTGGTGGCGCAAGGCGACCGCTAATTTCCGGGTGACCTTTAAGGACTATGGCGTTTTTGAGCAGTTGAGCGCCATGCCTGATAACCAGGGCGAGATGGGTGCCTTGGCTGGAAGTTCCGGAGCGGCTCAGAAACCGCTGAGTCGCTAGATATGAGTGGCGGCTCGATGGTGCAGCCGTCACAGTCGTTGCAATGGAGTCCGCGTCTGCTCTCAGAGCGGCAAGGTTCATAGCACCTCAAGGGGAAGATAGTGGCGCCTCGATTGGATCTGGTCAAACCGGATTCACCAAGCTAGTTTTCATTCACTGTGATTATCAGGCAACTCATGGCCACCTGCTCTCAACATTGGTTCGCTAATCGGTGTTTCCTATCATCCGTTGGCCAGCGGCGTGCTCTAACTGCTTTTTTTGCAACCGCTTTGTTAAGCGTTCCTTTTGACACTTCTTTGCAAGAACAGGCGTAACGGAAAAGCATCGACAATGACCCAGACAAACCCACGATTGGCTGCCCTACCCATCGAGCAAATCGATGTTAGCCAGCCTCATTTATTTCAGAGTAACGAAGTGCTCGACTACTTCAGACGACTGCGCAACGAAGCGCCAGTGCACTATTGCGCGGAGAGCGCGTACGGGCCGTATTGGTCCGTTACACGTTTCGAAGACATCGTGTCTGTCGACACACAGCCCGATCAATATTCCTCGCAGCTCGGTGGAATTCAAATTGTCGAACTAGAGAAAGAACTGAAGCGGATCAACTTTATTAGTATGGACCCCCCTGATCATGGCTGGCGACGAAAGGTAGTCAGCCCAGCAGTGGCACCCGCCAATCTCGCTAAGCTCGAAGGAATCATTCGATCGCGAGTCACTACCATTCTTGATGAACTGCCAAGGCAAGAACCGTTCGACTGGGTGGATCGAGTGTCCATCGAGCTTACCACTCAGATGCTCGCTACCCTCTTTGATTTCCCCTTCGAAGAAAGACGCAAACTCACCTGGTGGTCGGAAGTCGCCACCTTGGCGACATCGCCAGACGGTCCGGTTACCTCCGAAGCCCATCGTCTTGAGCTACTCGAACCATGCGTTACCACTTTCTCAGCGCTCCTAGCACAACGTGCAAACGAGCCTGTGCGATCGGACATGATTTCTATGCTGGCACACTCTGAGATGGCAGCGATGGATCCCCAAGAGCTGATGGGAACGCTGATCCTCTTAATCGTTGGAGGCAACGACACGACGCGGAACTCCATCTCGGGCGGGCTCCTTGCTTTGCACGAGCGCCCTGATGAATGGCAAAAACTGCGAGAAAATCCGTCACTGGTCGATTCCCTCGTACCCGAAATCATCCGCTGGCAGACGCCGCTACCGCTGATGCGTAGGACCACCACTTCGGATGTTGAGTTGCACGGCAAGCGGATCCCCAAGGGCGAGAAGGTCATCATGTGGTATCTCTCTGGCAATCGCGATGAAACCGTCATCCCCAATGCCGACGAATTTATCGTGGATCGGAAAAATCCACGGCGCCATCTCTCATTTGGGTTTGGTATTCACCGCTGCATGGGCAACAGACTTGCCGAAATGCAGCTACGCGTGCTTTGGGAAGAAATCCTCGCCCGTGAAATGTCGATCGAGGTTATCGCGCCGCCAAAGCGCACCCTTGCCACCGCGGTTCGGGGATTTACCGAAATGGTGGTGCAAATCAACGGTTAGCCACTTGCAAATCGCTAACCTTAACTTCGTGATCTCCTCACGGAGGTAGCCATCCGTTGGGCCGCCGGCTGGTCCCCAAAGCCGAGATAACCCCGTTGCCACTAAACCAAAAGCGTGGTGTTTCTCTCTCCACTAAAAGCCTGCACCTGCTAAAGCGCGCTTCGAAACAAAACGTGCGCCGAAAAAAAAGCGTCCATCAAAAGCCTTGGCTCACGTAAGTCATGCGCCTCGTCAGCCAAAAGCACCAAGCGCTTTGATGCGTTCTGAGCATCCTTTTAGTTGACTTTGGCCTACCCCCCTCTTAAGGTGCGCGCGCTTTACACGATCCATTAAGCGATCGATTCACCCACTCGTGACTGATCAAATGAATCTCAGTCACTCACCGTTCGGCCGCGCGTTGGACATTCGAGGCCACCTTGACTCAATCAACTTTCGCTTCTCTTCAACTGTGCCAGCCACTATTAACCGCCCTTGACCAATTAGGGTTCCAAACACCCACCCCCATCCAGCAACGATCATTACCCTTGCTGATGGAAGGGCACGATCTCCTAGGCATCGCACAAACCGGCACAGGGAAAACCGCAGCGTTTGCCCTTCCGATGCTGAACGCCATTCAAGACAAAGGGTTACGCGCTGCAAAGAAGCGCCCTTTAGCCCTGATCCTTGCGCCCACGCGTGAACTTGCCTCACAAATCTTCGAGGACATTCGCCAGTACAGCCAAGAGACAAGCATTCGAGCGACGTGTATTTTCGGCGGCGCCAATCAGAACCCACAAATCAGACGTCTAGAGAAAGGCGCAGAGATTTTAGTCGCCACCCCTGGCCGCCTCATGGATTTGGAAGCCCAGGGCTTTCTGTCACTCAGCGCCGTTCAGTACCTGGTACTCGATCGAAGCTGATCGATTGCTCGACATGGGGTTTATTGGCGACATCAGAAAAATCGCGGCCATGCTCCCGGAGAACCGCCAAACGGCACTCTTCTCGGCAACCATGTCAAAGGAGATTCGTGCGCTGTCAGCATTCCTGCTCAATCAGCCGCAGCAAGTGTCTGTGACGCCAAAGCAAGTGGCGGTCGCCAAAATCACTCAGCACAAGTTGGCTGTGCCGACCGCAAAAAAACAAGAAGCACTGCATCAACTGCTGAATCGCGATGCCGTCCGGAAGGTAATCGTATTCACTCGCACCAAGCATGCGTCAGAGCGTGTCACCAAGAAATTATTGAAGGCCGGATTCTCTGCCAGCGCCATCAATGGCAACAAATCGCAAAATGCCCGAACCCGAGCATTGGAGCGCTTCAAAAAAGGTTCGGATTGGATATTGGTGGCCACCGACGTAGCCGCTCGGGGCATTGATATTCGCGGTATTAGTCACGTCATTAACTTTGAGCTCCCGCAAGAACCAGAAAACTATGTACATCGCATCGGTCGTACTGCGCGCGCGGGCGAAACCGGTGTCGCCTGGTCGCTGGTGGACGAAACAGAAGCGAAACGCCTGAAGGACATCGAGCGACTGATCAAACAACCGATTCCGCCGCTCAGCATCGATTTGAAGGAATCACCTCCTAGTGAAGATCAACCCACACCCGAGCCAGCTCCCCGTCAAAACCAGTCTGCACCAGCGCCGGGTCCAGCGAAAAAGGACAAGGGCACCGATGAGCGAAAGCGAAGACGGCCCCGAAGGCGTAAGCCCAACCAGAGCCCTTCGGGTCAATCAAAAAAAGCCGATGCAAAACGAAAACCAAGGCGAAGAAAACCTAAGAAGGTGAGTCAAGGCGGCTGATATTGAAGGCGTCGCGGAAGCCCCCCATGCGAAAGCAACTGCTAGTTTGCCTGGCCGCTAGCGTCTCCAATCCCCGGGGTTTAGACGAATGGGCTGATCCTTCCACCGTGAAACATTGATCAACGATGGCCATCGGAATTAATCATTGGGCGCTTTTGCACGAGGTGGTACCCTGACGCCGCCGCTATATCGAAGGATTTTCCATGACTGCTTTTCGCACCCTACTCGTAATCTTGCTCATCGCTGTCGTGATCTACACCATCCCCGTCGTTATAAACGAGGGGCTCAGCCCGCTAATACCGACCTTTTTCGGGGACATCCTGGCGATGACATGGCCGGGTCAGTTCAATTTCGACTTTCTTGGGTTTCTGATCTTGTCCGCCACTTGGACCGCCTGGCGTAACCAATTCTCGGCAGCTGGGCTGGGGCTTGCGCTCGTGGCGCTGTTTGGCGGCATCCCGTTTTTGACAACCTACCTTCTATACCTCAGCTATCAGACGAAGGGAGATATCCGGGTGATGCTGCTCGGTGAAGGCAGGTCTTAACCCCTGGCACTATCGGGCCTTGACGAACGGATCTGAGACGCGCGTAATCACTCCTTCACCACCTATTCCTAAGGAACGGCAATGAAACTTTTTATGGTGCCGCTGGCGCCCAATCCAACCAAAGTCATGCTGTACATCGCAGAGCGTGAAGCTCGCGGCTTAACGCTGCCAATCGAGCAAATTGTCGTGAACACGGTTAAAGGTCGTCACAAAGAACCTGAGCATTTGGCTCGAAACCCATTTGGCACGGTTCCGGCCTTTGAATTGGACGATGGCGGGTTCATTCTCGAGTCGCTCGCGATCATTCATTACTTAGAGGATAAGTTTCCCGAAGGCGCCATTGTGTCAGGCAGCGCCGAGGACAAAGCATTGGCCTGGGATATCGAGCGTATTGTTGATGTGCGTTTGGCCAGCGCGATGGGTGCATTTGGTCACGCCACTAACTCACCACTGGGTCGTCCGCCGGAACCTGAACGGGCTGCCCAGCTCCAAGAGAGCATGCAGGGGCCCCTCGACTATCTGGAAAACCTTTTGTCCGATGGCCGCGCCTTCCTGACGGGAGATTCCGTGTCCATCGCCGACATGACCTTCCAAGCTTCATTGCAATTTGTGCGGTTTGTTGAAGCCGACGTCATGGGAGACCGCCCGCTACTACGAGCCTCGGAGGCCAGATTTCGGGAGACTGCCGCTGCGCAAGCCGTATTGAAGTGGTAACACTTCATTAGTGAGTGGCATGCGCAGAGTGAACGAAGAGGCTGCCTCCTGGGCCAGTCGATCATGCATCCAGGCTGCGCTCCAATGAGCAATGGGCGAACAGCCCGCCACGGGCCTCGGTTGCCGACGCGCGTCTCTGCCACTGCCGGCTGCGGTCCTCACTTAAACTCCGTCCAGATTGGGCAATGATCCGAAGGTCGCTCCATTGCGCGCGCGTCGTAATCGATATTGGCATCGGTCACTCGCTCGGTGAGGGCTTTTGAAGTCAAAATCAGATCGATGCGAAGCCCTCGCTTTGGCTCTCGCTCAAACCCTTTGCTGCGATAGTCAAACCAGCTGAAGCGGTCAGCTGAGTCAGGATGAATCAGCCTGTAGCTATCGGTTAACCCTTTAGCCTGAATAGAGGCAAGCCACTCGCGCTCCTCGGGCAAGAAACTCGTTTTCCCATCCCGTAACCACCGTTTTTTATTGTCCTCCCCAATACCAATGTCTGCGTCCAGAGGAGCAATGTTCATATCGCCCATAACCACGAGGGGCGCGTCAATGGCTCCTCTACTGTCCAGGTGCCGATCAAGCCGCTGATAAAAGTCGGCCTTATTGGGAAATTTGGTCGGATGGTCACGGTTCTCACCCTGAGGGAAGTAACCATTCATCACGGTCACCGGGCCAAATCCCTCGATGTCGTAGGTCGCCTCAATGAAGCGGCGCTGGGCATCCTCGGGCTCACCGGGCAATCCTCGTCGCACCTCCATCGGGGGCGTATTAGACAATAGCGCCACCCCATAGTGAGTCTTCTGACCGAAAAAGATCGCCTGGTAACCCAAGGCCTCGATGTCGGCAATAGGAAATTCTTCATCCGTCACCTTGGTCTCCTGGATGCCAATCACCGCGGGGGCGTGGCGATCGATCACCGCCTCGAGCTGATGCAAGCGCGTACGAATACTGTTGGTGTTAAAGGAAACCAGTCTCATAACCTCTCCAAACGTCTGACTGGCTTTATCCTACCAAGCTTTCCATTGCGCCGTTCGACCAGATGCGGTGACAACGGGTGCAGGATAGCTGCGCGCTGACCAGCGTGTGATGCGCTTCATCGGACAACCCATGTCCTGGTGTACGGGCAATCATCGCTAGTCTATGCTCAAGGAAACACTCCCATCTGACCGCGAACCATGCTGAACAACCAACCCCTGTCGCCCCACTTCGGCGCCGAGCTAGATGCCGGCATCGAATTACTACACTGCAGTGATGAAGCAATTGAGGCACTAAAGCTGCTGGTCGCAAAAGAGGGCGTCCTTGTGGCTCGGAATCAATCGATGACTCCCGCAGAGCAGGCAGCATTCGCTGCTCGGCTTGGCGAGCTCTTCCCTAGCCCAAAGCCCAGCGAGACCGTTCCTGAGGGGTTGATTCAGATCAAAGCGGATGAGCGATCCAAAGGTGCGGCCGGCACCGCGTGGCACACGGATGTGTCTAGCGAGGCGCGCCCACCATCCATTTCGATGCTACGCATGGAAGTCGTGCCTCCGGTAGGGGGCGATACTCTGTTTATGGACATGCGCCAGGTGTTTTCGAATCTGTCGGCCAAGATGCAGGATCTTCTGAAGCAGCTGTCCGCTCGTCACGACCCCGTTGGCCATTATCTGTATTTGAGCGGGCAAAAAGCGCTGCACGAGCTACCGTCCGGTCATCACCCCATTGTGAGGCAAATTCCTGAAACAGGGGATGTAGCGCTGTATGTGAATGAAGGATTCACCCGTGGCATCGATGGGCTCGCTGAATCCGAATCCAAGTTCTTGCTTCGGTTTCTTTTTGACACCATCCGCGCCAGCGTTCCTGCGCAAATCAGAGTGAAGTGGCAGCCTGATACCATCGTCTTCTGGGACAATCGGCTGGTTCAGCACCACGCGGTGTTTGACTACTTCCCACACCGGCGTCTCGGATATCGGGCAACCGTGCGCGGGGAAGCGCCGATCGCGGCCTGACCACCTGCCCGTATTCAGCATTTGATGAGATACATATAGGTGGAGAAAACCAGAAGGTTAGATTGTGCGGTTGTCACCTGCGCTAGCCTCTTATCCATCCAGACGCTCGGCCATTCGGGGACTCATTACCCAATCAGCTGTAAGCGTTCTTGCGAAACTTGCTATCTAGATTGCCATCAGCGCGACTGGACAAGTTTCACTCAATCGATAACCCTGCTCACCATTGACATACATTAGGCAAGCCTCGAGGTCAGCATGAACAAATCCACCCTCTCAATCACTCAGCATGGCGCAGTGAGACAAATCCTTCTCGATCGGCCTGAAGCGCTCAATGCATTAAATGGCCAAATGACAGACGACCTCACCGATGCGTTCCTCGAAGCCCAGCAGGATGACCAGGTCAAAGTGGTGCTATTAAGCGGGGCTGGGCGCGCGTTCTGGGCGGGTGCTGATCTCATGGAAATGGGCTCAGGCCGAGCGGAGACGCGGCACACCTTTCAAGACCTAATGATGAGCCTCATCGAATTCTCAAAACCTCTTTTGATCGCGGTTAATGGGGTCGGCGTCGGGATTGGCGCGACCATCTGCGGCATGGCCGACGCAGTGTTCATGAGCGATCAAGCAAGGCTGCGTTGCCCATTTTCCAGCCTAGGCTTGACGGCGGAGGCCTGCAGCACGGTGACTTTTTCAGCGCTAATGGGTCACCAGCGCGCGAGCTGGTTCTTGCTGTCTTCAGAATGGATGGATGCAAACGCCTGTATTGAGGCAGGACTGGCTTTGGAGGTGATAGCCCACGAGAATCTTCTCGCGCGCGCAATGGAAAAGGCACAGCAGTTAGCGGCATTGCCGCTCAGCTCACTGCAAACCACCAAAGGCTTAATGAAAGCACCGCTTAAGGACGCGCTCATCGAAGCCATGCAGCGCGAGAACAAGGGCCTTGCAGCCCTGACCGGCAGTCCTGCTAATCGCGAAGCGCTCAGCGCGTTCAAAGAAAAACGCACCCCTAATTTTGAGGGGCTATAGCTATTGATTAAGAACCGCTGACTCAAAGCGATTGACCCAGAGCAACTGATTAAGCCATAACAGCCCTGACTCGCTCCCTTCCTCGCATCCATGCAGAAGCCACTTGATTCGCATCAACGCAGAAGCCGAGTGATTCGCATCAATGCTTAAGATCAGGTTGCGCGACTATTGGTAGGCGACTCCCAATCGCTCAGCTTTCCTAGCTAAGCGTGCCTTAAACCGGGCGTGTCGATCCTCGGTCAGCGGATATTTCCACATCACCGCAAGTGATGCGCAGTGAATGGCCGCAGGTATCATGGTGTAGAGCATTGTGAGCCAAAATAACGAGGCCTCAGAATTACCATCCGGAGTGCCGGCAAGGTTGATATCCGCAGTTGGGTCGAATCCAACAAAAGCGAACGCGGCAAGCGCGACCGCTCCCCCAATGGCATACGAGCCCTTGCGCAAAAATCCCCAGATGGCGAAGTAGAGCCCTGCTCGATGTTCCCCAGTTCTTGCAAAGTCGATATCCACAGTATCCGCTGCCATCGACGCTGCAAGTGCGGGCATCGCAGCCACCGAGAAGCCCTTTAGCACCATGATGAACAAGAAGAGTCCAAAATTTCCTGTCGGCACAAAAGGAAGCGCGCAAGCCCAGATCGAATACCACACCACACAGGCCATAAAGGCCCGGTGCTTGCCCAAACGGCGACTCACCGCCATCCACGGTGACACGCCAATCACCGACGCCGAGTAATACGCGAGGAGGTAAACCGGATAAAGCTCGCCAGCCTTCACGACATGCTTAACAAAAAAGTACGAGCCAGCTGCAACCAGCGCGATTCCAAAAGTTGTAACCACGTAGGTGAAAACGATCCTAAGGTAAGGGCCGTTTCTTCGAACCACGACCAGGCCCTTTAAAATCGAAAACCGCTCGCCCTCAACCTCCTCCTTTTTTGGCTCAGGAGCAAAAACGAGCGCCAACACTACCGTGATAGGAATCGCGATCATGACGAAGGTGTTGAGCCAACTGAGAATGACGTCAATGTTGCCCGCCCGCATCGCCATAATGCGCTGGAACTCGCTGGTGAATTGGGTTGCCATTTGATTGATGTCACCCGAAGCAGTCTCCATGTAAATGAAGAGCGCTGCGATGAGTGGAAGCAAATTAAAAGAGACATTACCGGCAAAGTGAAATTGCTCTCGACGGCCGCTGATGTGCGTGCGTTGCTCGTAGTCACTCGACATCTCAGCGCCCCACGCGTAATAGGGCAGCGAGATAATCGTGTAAGCCAAGTAGAGCGCGATAATCCAGGTCGCGAAATACCAAACAGTGGGCGCCGCTGGCGGCAAAAATAACTTATACAGCGCCAGCATCAGTAATGGCGTGCCGATCAAGATCCAAGGTTTTCGGCGACCCCATGGCGTTTTTGTTCGATCGCAGAGGACGCCCATCAATGGGTCAGTAATAGCATCTGACAGGCGCGCCGCGAAAATGATGACGCTCATTGCATAGAGGGGAATTCCGAGTTCTGCATAAAACGGCAGTATGTAGAGGTTGACCGGCAGTAACGCCATCGATACCGGCAGATAGAGTGAGCTGTAACAAAGTATTCGAATTTCGCTGACGCGGTTTGCTGTCTCCATCCTTCCCCCCTGACTTCCTGTCCCTCAAGCATCTAATGCATCACTAGCGACGCCATGTGTTGCTAATTCAACGCCCCTCAACCGCCTCGCGAGGATGATCCCCACTATCACCTCGCCGTTGCCTCCCTTTGATCCTAGCAACAAGCGCGATTGCTTCGCCAGACTGATCTGCATCCCCCGCTTTCGTTCAGAGAGGCGGCGCAGAGCCCTTCGTCTAAGTTATCTCACCCCAGTCGCCTCAAAATGCGGCTCAAGGCTGTTTACAAAAAGCCGCTCAAGGCTGTTTACAAAAAACGCTCAAGGCTGTCCACAAAAAGCGGCTCAAGGCTGTTTACAAAAAATCGTTCGGAGTCCTAGTCAGTCGATGGTCGACCGAGCCACAATAAGGAGCGAGCCAATCCCAATGACTGTCTGCATCAAGAGGAGCACCCATGACCGCGCTCAAGGACCTAATCGCCAACGGCAGTTTTATCAGCGCGCCTGGCGTTTTCGACCCACTATCGGCCCGGGTAGCCGAGCAGAGCGGCGCTAACGCCCTCTACATGACTGGATACGGCGTCAGTGCAAGCCTACTAGGGAAGCCGGATGCTGGCCTCGTTTCTTATCGAGAAATGGTCGACCGCGTTCGCGCGATTTGCGAGGTTACAACTGTGCCATTGATCGCCGATGGGGATACCGGCTTTGGCGGCCTTGCCAACGTTCGACAAGCCGTGCGGGGCTATGAGAACGCAGGGGCCAGCGCGATACAAATCGAGGATCAGGAATACCCGAAACGTTGCGGCCACACACGAAATCGAAAAGTGATTTCGACCGAGGATATGGTCAGAAAAATCGAGTTAGCGTGTGAAACAAGGCAGAGCAATGCATTTTTGATTGTTGCTCGAACGGATGCGCGGACAGAGCATGGGTTAGATGAGGCACTCAGCAGGGCCGAGGCGTACCGCAGCGCCGGGGCTGACGTCCTCTTTGTTGAATCACCTGAGTCCCTCGATGAGATGCGCATGATCAACGAGCAGCTCTCGGGCACACCTACCCTCGCCAATATGGTGGGGGGCGGCAAAACGCCAATGCTTGCAGATGCCGAGCTCCAAGCGCTTGGCTACGACATCGCCATTCATCCTGTCTATCTGCTCGGCGCTGCAGTCACGGCCATGCGCGAGGCTTTGAGGACACTAAACGCCACTGGCGAGGAAGCGAGCAGCGCCGCGACGCTGGATGAATTAAACACCCTTGTTGATTTTGAATCCGTTTGGGCCCTCGACGAGCGCGGCTGAGTACTCGTTTCCCCGCGGGCTGGAACTAATTAAGCTGCTCGCCTTCATTAATTGGATTGGGGTTGAACTGGGATCGGACTGGGATCGAACCAGGCCTGCGCTATGGGAGCCACTCCGCGATCAGGTCTGCGACATCGTCTCTGGCCTGGTTCGGTTCCGTTAAGTAGTGATCACCCTCGATCATGTGGAGCGTCTTCTCTTGGGAGCCCAGTGAGTCATAGATGAGCTGTGCATCTCTTGGAAAGACCCCTGTGTCCGCATCACTTTGGATCACTAAAGCAGGCTCACTGATACGCTCAAGGTGCGGCACGCCGCTACAGAACGAGTCCTTTAAACTCCACATCGATAGCCAAGTCCGAATCGTGTTCGTCAGACCGATCCCTCGTGGCGAGAAATTGGCTGCCTTGGGATCACCGGCGTAGCACCACCTCGGCTTGCGCGCATTCGGGTCAATGGATGGGTCCATCAACCGCAAATCTGCCCAGGTTCGATACAAATTAAACGCCCGATCCGCCATGCCAAGGGTTTTCAATCGTTCCAACTCGGCATAGCACCAATCGGTAATGCGGTGATTACGTGCGACTTGTGCAGCCCGGTAGTCCGCAATGAATGACTCAGAATACGGGGGACCATTGGCCTCGTCATACATATTGAGCGCAGGGTCACAGCTCGTTGGATCGGTCTCATCGGTTACCGATGGATCAAACCACTCGGTCAGCACCTCCGGACGACCACCGTGCGCGCAGAGCGACACGTATTTATCGGCGGGCTGAAGCTGATGCAACGCATCAGGAATCGTAAGCCCAGGTGTCGCCTTCATCGTGACACCCAATGCCTGCGACTGATAAGCCGCCATCAGCGAGCCCCCACCCGAATTGCCCAAGAGCACCACTTGCTCGACGCCCGCTTGCTCTCGCAACCATTTAACGCCCTGACCAATATCGATCAGTGCGTGCTCGAGCAGGAAGAAGTGCTCGAGGCCTCGGTAGCGAGTATTCCAACCCAAGAAACCGATGCCGCGAGACGCCATGTATTCGGCTAAGTAGTGTTCACTAAAATCGACGTTGTAGTGCGTTGCGATCATCGCGACCTTGGGCACCTTTCCGACCGGCGCGGTATACAGACCCTGGCACGGGTAAAACCCAGCGCCGTTCCGCGCTCCCGTCGGCGAGTCGAGTGATACAAACGTCTTTGTGATGGTAGTCATACAAGGCCCCCTTTCTTTGGTGCACACTTGGCACCGCAAAAGACAACCATCGCACGATCATCCAGCGCTGGAAACGCTCATGCCGAGCGAAAGCTCATCATCGACCGAGCCGAGGCTAACCGCGGACGCGACAGCAAAGCGCGCTCGCCTTGCCAGATCAAGGAGCGCTGAGGCACTCGTTCCAAATGCGATGCTAGGGGAGCGGGTGATGAATCCATCGTATTGGGTGCGGCCCGCTCATTTTGCCAGGTGGTAACCGGACGCCTGATCGCTTCAAAAAGCCTAGCGAGCCGGTCGCCCCTCAACGCCTTGTCAAAAAGAGCGTCGGGATTAATCCAAGCAACACGATCAACAACGCAGCGGTCGATGCCTCCGCCAATCGCTCATCAGAAGCCAGACGAAACACCCGCGTCGCCAAGGTGTCGAAGTTAAACGGTCGTAATACCAGCGTGGCAGGGAGCTCTTTGATCACATCCACAAAAACCACCAGCAATGCTGTGCCCAGACCGGGCAGCAAGAGTGGCAGATGAATTCGGCGGAGTATGCGCGACGGGGAGGCACCCAGTGTTGCTGCCACTTCGTCGTAACGAGCATTCACTTGGATGAGATTGCTCTGAACATTATTGAACGCGACGGTCAGAAATCGCGCCACATACACCAAGACGAGTCCACCGAGCGATCCGGTCATCAGCAGGCCGATATTGGTTTCGAACGATTCCAAAATAACCGTCGCCAAACTGCGATCAAATGAGGCCAAAGGCTGCAACAGACCCACCGCCAGTACCATTCCGGGAATGGCGTACCCCAGCGTTGCTAACCGGATACCCGAGCGAATGAACGGATGCTCAGTGCGGCGCCCCGCATAGGCCAACCAAACCGCCGCTGCTACGCAAATGCCAGCCGCGATCAACGCAACCAGCAGTGTATTGCTAATCAAAGACACTAACCTTGCCGCGTCAAGCGCATCCCCTTCAGCCACCGCATCAAGGAGCAGCGCTGTCACTGGCACGATAAAACCGATCACCACCGGGATTAAACAAATCAGGCTTGCCAGCAGCGACCGCCAGCCAGACAACGCCTCAAGCTCTGCAGGAACTGGAGCAACAGGGTTGGCAAGCTGACCCTTCCTGCTCATCTCCTCGAGCGTCACGAGTAAAGCGGCAATCACAAAAAGACAGGCCGCTAATTGGAGGGCGCCACTCGGTGATCCCATGGCAAACCATGTTCTAAAGATGCCGGTCGTAAACGTTTGCACGCCGTAATGTTCAACGACGCCGTAATCGGCAACCGTCTCCATCAGTACCAGCGCAAGCCCGCCGACGATGGCGGGCCTTGCTACCGGGAGCACGACTCTCCAAAAAACACGACGTGAATCAGCGCCTAACGTTTTCGCTACCAAAATATGATTGGCAGCCTGCTGCGAGAAGCTCACCCTCGCCAGTAGAAAAATGTAGGGATATACCGCAAACGCAATGACCAGCGCTGCGCCAGGCAATGACCGGATCGGTGGCAAGGATGACAATCCCAACAACGCTCTGAGGCTCGTTTGCACTGGGCCGGTGTAATCAAGCAGATCCGCATAAACATAGCCGAGCACATAAGCCGGTGCCGCGAGCGGCAACACCAGCAATAAAGGAAACACGCGACTACCTGGGAAACGGTACCTGGCAGTCAACCAAGCGGTGGGCACACCAATCATCAACGCGATGGCGCCGACGAGGAGCATCAGCAAGACAGTATTGAGCAGATAGTCGGGCAGTACCGTCGTCGCCAAATGGCCAAAGGTGTCGCCACTTTCCCCAAAAAAACTGAGCAGAATCGCCAATACCGGCAATGCCACCGGGACCGCCAACAACATGGCGCTCGCGTCCCACAAGGTGAGCTTGCTCTTCATGACCTCGACTGCCTGAATGGTATTGATCGCTCCATTATAGCCTTGCACTGGATAGTTTCCTCGACTCGCTTCGCCGTTTTGTTTCCTCCACGCCCGAGGGACTTCCTACTGCCAGTCACGGGCTCAGTAAGCAGCGATCAGTATTGAGCGTGGTTCACCCTTCGCACGGCGCGAAGGCCCTATCCTTGCAACGCTAATTAAATGATCACGCAGCTCATCCATCGAACGACCTCGGACCAGCTCCCAGGGCCCTAATTGCAAGCCGTTCAAGCAGTCACGGTTTAAGCTGCCCCAGATCGAATGTCTACGCCCAGCCTAATCGATTCAATCAACACTAGGACTTGGTCGATGAATTCACTATATTCGCACAGGCAATCCTTCCTAACCTTTCCTGCAATGACCATTGAAATCGAGTCGCTCAGCCACGCATACGGCAGCCAAACCATCCTCCAGGAGGTCAGCCTCACCGTTGCGCCTGGAGAAGTGCTTTGCGTGCTGGGCCCATCAGGCAGCGGCAAAAGCACGCTACTTCGGTTGATCGCCGGGCTTGAGCCCATCCAAGCGGGTCGGCTTCGCATTGGCGACAGCGAGATCACCGTCAGCCAAACCGTGCCCACCGAAGCACGCAGGGTTGGCCTCGTCTTCCAGGACCATGCCCTCTTCCCTCATATGACCGTGGCAGAAAATATTCGATTTGGTTTGAAGGGTGGGAGTGAGGAACGAATCAATACTTTGCTCGCACTGGTTGAGCTCACTCACTTTCAGGATCGATACCCCCATACACTCTCTGGCGGTCAACAACAGCGAGTGGCGCTGATCCGCGCGCTGGCCAATGATCCCATCGCGATGCTCCTCGATGAGCCGTTTGCCAATGTCGATGTGGCGTTACGGACAGCACTGCGAGATGACGCGCTGGGTGCCTTGAGGAAGACAGGCACCGCTACCGTACTCGTGACCCACGACCCTGCTGAGGCGATGCTAATGGCGGACCGCATTGCCTGCCTTGTAGATGGCCGTATCGTTCAGCTAGGTACTCCCGAGGACTTGTGGCGCGACCCTGCCCACCCGTTTGTGGCCTTGTCGCTGACGGGCGCACAACTCATTTCCGGCACAGCGATGGATGGTCAGGTAGCAACTGCATTTGGCACCATCAATTCATCCACGCCGCTCAGCGGGGAAGTCATCGTCAGCGTGCGGCAAAGTGACGCAACGATTATTCCGGGCGAACAAGCGGTCATCAGCGACGTTAGGTTCGGTGCGGGTGGTACGATAGCCTCTCTTCGATCAGGCAACGATCGATTACTGATCGAGACAGACAGAACCGATCTCACTACCGGCATGCACGTGGGCGTCGAATTCGATACCAGCAGCCTTAAGATTTTTCCTGCGAAGTAAGGGAGCTGGCGCTTCGCATCCACTACGGAGACACACATGAAACATCTACTATCCATCGCTTTTGTGCTGACTGGCTTGTCCTCCGCTTTTGCCGACGAGGTCGTCAACGTGTATTCCGCCCGTCACTATGACACCGACATGGCCATGTATGAGCGCTTCACCGAAGAAACCGGTATCAAGGTCAACCTCATCGAGGGAAGCAGCGATGCGTTAATCGAGCGAATCAAGAGCGAGGGTCAATTTTCCCCCGCCGATATGCTGATCACTGTCGATGCGGGGCGGCTTTGGCGGGCAGAGAAAGAAGGTATTTTCCAGCCAGTTGACTCAGCCGTGTTGTCAGAGCGAATCCCTGCCCACCTCCGCCATCCTGAGGGCGAGTGGTTCGGTTTATCAAAACGCGCAAGGGTCATCGCACACAAAAAAGATATGGCGCTGCCTGCCGGCTTTGGCACGTACGAAGCCCTTGCCGACGAGGCGTTTCGTGGGCAAGTGTGCATGCGCAGCTCGGGAAACATTTATAACTTATCGCTGATGGCATCGCTCATTGACGCCCACGGCGCTCCGGCTGCCGAAGCTTGGGCCAAAGGCGTCGTCGCAAACTTTGCAAGAACGCCCCAATCGAACGACACCGGCCAACTCAAAGCCGTAGCCAGTGGCGAATGCACCATCACCATCGCGAATACCTATTATCTGGGTCGACTCATGGCCTCTACAAAACCCGAGGACAAAGCCCTCATGGCCAATCTTGAGATTGTCTTTCCCAACCAGGATGGTCGCGGCACCCACGTAAACATCAGCGGCGCTGGGGTAACCAAATACGCGCCTAACCGCGAAAACGCGATTCGATTCCTAGAGTATCTGACCAGTGATTTCGCACAGCGACTCTTCGCCGAAGGCAATAATGAATACCCCATTTCCGGCCCGACAACCGGGCCCGTCGCTGCCTTAGGGTGAATTCAAGCGAGACGACTTAAACGTTTCCGTTCTCGGAGAAAACCAAACGGAAGCTGTAAAGGTCTATGACCGAGCGGGCTGGAAATAGATGCGAAGGTCGAATCTGGCACCGCCGTGAGCCGGTAGAGACTGCCCTCAAGGCGTCATCCGCTATAACTCATACCGCTCAGGGCGCTAGATGCTGCTTTAAAAAAGCCGTCACTACTGCCAGCGTTGATGGGGTGAAGAATCGGTCGCCGTGGCCCGCTCCCGCCACCTTGTAAAAGCTCACGTCCTGCCCGGCATCCCGCAGTGCCTCATAGAGCAGCACACTTTGATTAAATGGGACTAGCGCGTCTCGATCGCCGTGCATGATCAAAAAAGGCGGCGCTCTTCGGGATGCATCCACATATGTCATGGGGTTATAGGCATTCACCTTATCTCGGTAACGAGGGTCCTGGATTGGACCACCCACCACCACCGACTCTGGCGACGTGGGCGCATCGTGATCGATCACGCTCGGGTAGTCATTCATTCTGCGAAAGTCAGTTGGCCCGAAGAAATTCACCACCGCTCGTACTGCATCACTTTCAGTAAGAGTACGGTTTCCAATAGCGCCAGTTAGCGGTGGATTTCAATCCCGCAGAATCTGCACAGGTGTGATCCATCCCTCTGCGTACCTATATCCGACCAGTTTGGATTGCAAAAATCCGATGCCCTCAGCCTAGGCTTCATCTCATGCAGTTTGCGCGCCGTCAGACATAAGGAAATCTCAGGACAAGCCGGATTCTTTTACAAAGTCATATTGACTGTGCTCGGTGCCTGCGACTGCCATCAAACGACCCGACACCTGCTCGGGCGAAAGCGCAAGTCCACCTGCTGCTTCGATTCGATCATGCAACCTGCTTCGCCATCCTTCAAAGCTGCCAGTTACCCCGGCAGTCCTCTACATCACCGCACATAGGCTGACCAATGGCTTCCGTTGCCCGGATCCACAATGTGATGAGCTGGCGGCGTTCCGATACCAGGAACCGATCTGCTTCCTGCAAACCCCGCAACGCCGTAAGCACATCGAGATAGTTTTGATCACCCAAAGTATAGCGATTGCGGGCAGCATCCAGGGCTTTTTGCGCATGCCCGCGGCGCGCAGCCAGCGTATCGATGATCCTCTGCTGTTGCTGATACTGCCGTGTCAGACTGCTCACCTCCTCGAGCGCCGCCAACCACAGCTCGAGGTACCGCTGGCGCTCTTCCTCGAGCACAAACTGCGCGCGCTTCTCCAGCTGGCGCAAACGCCCGCCGGTGAAGATGGGCACCGTTAGATCCAGGCCGTAGCCAAACCACTCCGTGCTGAACGTTTTCTCTGTGAGTGACGTCAAACTGGCGGTGACTTGCAGCGACGGTAAACGCTCCGCGAAGCTGATGCCCACCCCCGCCGCCGCCTGGCGGAGGCGAGCGTAACCTGCCCGTATGTCCGCCCGGTGACGAATGTGTTCCTCCGGGGTGCCAGGGCCCAAAGCTTCAGGCGCATCTGGCACCGCAAGGCGCACTACGCGGGCAACGGCATCTGGCGGTTGACCCAGCAGTACATCGAGGCTTTTTTCCAGGACCTCTTGTCGTGTGTCGTTGACGAGCTTCAGCTGCTCGAGGACGGTCGTCTGCTCGCGCTGCTGATAGAGCTCGTTGGCAGGGGCTTGACCAAGGCGAAAGCGCGCTTCTATCAATCGCTCGAGATCTTTGCTGACCTGTATTTGCGCCGCCAGCAACGCGCCTTGTGCTCTCAGCGCGACAGTCTGGTAGTAAGTTTCGGCAATCGAGGCACTGAGCGCCAGCTCAACGGACTGCTGCTCAAACCATCGCTGCTCGACAAACTGTTGCGCCCCTTCTATCTCGAGACGGCGTTTATCCCAGAGGCCAGCATCCCAACCAAAGTCGAGTGAACCCAGATCCGACCGTATGTTGGGATCACGGCCAGAGATATTTCTGACTTGCCGATTGCCTCTGCCGAATAGCGACGGCCAACGTGCAGCTTCGGCAGCGCCGAGCTCTGCCTCGGCTTGCGCGAGGCGCGCCATGGCGATCTGCCGCGAAGGATTGCCTGCCAGACCGATCTCGATCAGATTGTGGAGCACACTGTCGTCCAACTCGAGCCACCACCGCTCAACCTCGGCGCGTGGTGCACTGTTAGTTGGGCCACTGTCGAGAACGACGTCGGGCACCCTGTCAACGCTCGGCACTGTTACACAGCCAGAGATCCCCAAGATCAGGACGATGAATGCCAGTTGCTTCACACTACGGCTCCGCTTTCACTCGCAATCCGAGGCACATCCCTAGTGTGTCCGCGCTCCAAGGCGACCACAATGCAGGGCAATAACAACAAAACCACCGGTATCGAGAACAACATGCCAAATCCCATCGATACCGCAAGCGGGCGCATGGCCGCGGCCTGTATAGACGTCGTCAAAATTAGGGGCGCCAACCCCACCAACGTGGTTACGCTGGATAACACGATCGGCCGGAAACGGTCCCGCACGGCAGCCACCATGGCTGCTTCGGGCGCAGCGCCCACATGCAGCCCTTCGGTATAGCGGACGTGTAGTAACAAACCCGCGTTGATGACGAGGCCGCCGAGTGCCAGGACGCCCATGAAACTCGCAGCACTGAGGTCAATGCCCAGGGAGAACGGACCCAGCAGCGCCCCGGTTGCGCTCAAAGGTAGGGTCGCCAGTAAAATCGCACTGTGACGCAGACTGCGCACATACGCGCCGATAATGACGAAGATCGCAGCCAGAACGCCGGCGGTGGCCAGCAGCAAACCTGACTCGGTTTCGGCATCTTCGTTCGTATCGATGGCTTCATCCCAGGTTGTCAGCCCAGGGTACTCCGCTTCCAAGCCCGGCAGGAGATCGTCGCTCACTAGGTCTTCCACCAGAGCCTTCGAGGTGATGCGCCGGTCAATGGTGGCTTGACCCTTCAATGCGTTCCCTGATGATGTCTCAGCTGTACTGCGCCACGCCCCAATGACCCGCTATATCGCCCAACGCCGCCTGTCGGCCTTCGCTGGAGGGTAAGAATGAGATCGCTCAAGTCTGGGAGCACGCGATCATCGCCGTGATCGCTGCGGATCATCACCCTAACTTCATGGTCCCCGCGTCAGGCGCGTGGCTTCCAACCCATCCAGCTGGGCCCAGACGGCTGGGAATCTCGGATTCGTCGAACCCAGCGCGCCGACCCGCGGTAATGAGCCGAACCGCACTTCCGACCGGAAAGCATTGCCGCTGTATGAAATCTGACCGACACCGGCAATCTCCTGCAGCCGCCGCACCAGCGACTCTGCCGCGCGTTGGCTCACGGCAGAATCGGCGGGCATTTCAAGCGTGAGGTCCTGGCCGCCGCCCGGCCCCTGCACGTAATCGATGGACAGCCGGGTCAGCTTGGCAGGCTGTCCAATCAGATCGCGCCAATGCTGAGCAACCTCACCTGAGGTGAACGGTCGGTCCGCGGGCGGGACCAGGCTGAAGGTCACCGCGCCTTGATGACTGGCCGGTGAGCCCAACTCCATGTAGATGCCCTTGATGTCCGCTTCATCACCGAGGCTCTGCAGTACCTGACGCCCCAACCTTTTCGATCTCGTCCGCCATCTCGTCGACCTGGCGTCCGATGCGCCCGGGTTGAGCGCATAGATCACAGAAACTTGCTCACTCTCAAATCCCGGCTGCAGTGGGAAATCGCATCCGGCCGCTGGCCACCCAGTTGACGATCGCCAGGCCGACAAGCAAACCCACGCTGATCACCAACCCGCAATTAGCGAGATACGACTCGGCCCAGGGCACGGTAATAGTTCTCCCGTAGATGCTCGAAACGCTCCTGCACCCAGCGCTGCTTCACCCGGTATCTGGTTGCTTGCCCTGCCATAGGCAAGGTGCGCCGGAAGGATCCACAACGCTTCAATCAACGAGATGACAAACACACATGTCGTTACCACCGGGATGGCCAACAGGAACAATCCCAGTTGGCCCGGCATAAAAAAAATAGGCATGAACGCAATGATGTTCGTCACAATGGCGAGGGTTATCGGGGTACTGGAAACGGGCAATCGTATCCGCTGCCGAATCCAGGGATGACAGTCCGGACTGCATATTCGAGTAAATCGACTCACCGATGACCACCGCATCATCAACAACCACACCGATGACAATGATGAAAGCGAAAACAGACACGAAAGTTGACGGCATACGGCGTCAACGCTGAAGAGAGGGCCACACCGCCCAGCATCGCAACCGGCAAACCGACCGCCACCCAGAAGGCAACGCGCTTCCAGCACAAGAAACAGGAGCAACTAACACCAGCGCGAGGCCGATCAGCGCGCTCTGCCAGAATGCCTACACGGTCATCTGTGCCTTGGCATCATCGTCGAAGATCACCAGCCCCCGGCGGCCATCTCGGATTCGATCTCCGCAAGGAGCGTCCTGACACCTTCTGACACTTCGCTCCGGGGTGGCGACGCCCGAAACCGGGAAGATGTTCATCATGACGCCGAGCGAGCCGTTGATACGGTAGCGTTTACCATGCGGGCGGAAGCCGTTTTCTGAGTCGCAATCTCGAGAGGGTCAATGGCACACCGCTGGGCGACTCGACAATGGCGTGTCGCCGAACTCGTGGGCATAACGCCGATCGAACCCGGTAGCCAGGCCATACTCTCCCGTCGAGCTGCGGATGGCACCGCCGAGCTCAAAGAGCACGCTGAACGCGCTCCGCGACGTCGCGGAGCGAGATATCAAACAATCGCGCTCTATCCGGAGACGCGAACCGCGATTTCCGGCTCACCGGCACCCTCAACTTACACTTGACCCACCGCGGGCAGATTCAACAGACGCTCCCGGGCAAGCTCTGCGAACGCATGCAGCTCTGCGCGATTCGAACCAGTAGAAACCCAATTCGATATCCCTCGCCGTCGTCGCGCTGCCTGGATGATGATGGGCGGTTCCAGTCTGCCGGCAACGAACTCAAGGCCATCAATGGCGCTGCGGATCTCATCGAGGGTTCGCTGGGCATCCGCGCCCTCATCGGCATGACAAAGATATTGGCGCCGCCGAATTTGAATCTCGCTGACGATCGTATGGATGTCGCGCAGGTATTGATGCTTTGCTCCATCAGCTGCACCTGCGCTTCAACCTCGGACGCAGTCGCGCCCGGTACTCGGCACGAATCTCGATGGTGTCGAGGACAGCGGTGGGAAACACTTCCTGGCGCATGTTGAACGGCAATCACGCCCCAATCAGAAACACCCACACGAGGAGGTTCGCTGCCGTGGGATTGTGCAGGAACAGAGGGATAGCGAGGCGCGAGGTTCCGTCGACATGTTATGAACCCACCACGTCGACTTCAGCGCCGTCGAACAGGCCAATGGGGCGTTCGAGAATGAGCCGCATCGTTCGCCTGGAAGTTGTCCTCAACGGACACCTTTTGTCCTTGATTCTCGACCGGGTAGAGCTGGTGGCGCTCGGCGCGTCCGTCGCGGTAAATCCAGATCAAATTGCCGCTGACAATGAGATCGGTCGGGACAGGTGCTACGGCGCGTTATCTTTCGCCACAAGCAGCCTCAAATGCATGCCGTAGGCTAGCCCTCATGATCGAGCGGCGCTGGTGCGCACCGCACGGTCGCCAGGCGCGTGTCGTCGGTGAGTTTCTGACAATACCTCGAAGGTACCCATCACCGGGGGTAGCGCCGAGATCGTGCACAGGTCGGAGCTCAATCCGCTCAACCCCGCATCGAGCAGGCGCACCGTTTTGACCGGCACCTGCAGCTCCAACCACGGCATAATCGAGTGGAAAGAGCATGGCTGTTACCTCACTGATACCGCGAACCTGCCCAACGATGGCATCTGCGTAGCCCGCTGGCGGCCACAGCGCCAGATAGCGGTTCTTTGCAGAGCCAGCTTAGCGCGATCGAGCTCCGCACCGATGGCTTTGCGCCGCGCGACAACGCCGCGCGCTGAGGTTCATCGGAGGGCAGGCGGATTTGCCAGTGTCTCTTCATCATGGGTTGCCTGCCAGGCGGACCACTCCAGCCGCGCGATCTCCGAGCGCCCTTCTTCAATGTCGATCGTCGCTTGGGCCTGGGCATAGCGGGCTTCAGCGCTGGCGACGGCAATGGCGTAATCGCGTTCATCAATTCGAAGCAGCAGATCGCCTTCAGCCACCTGCCGACCTGCTTCGAGATTTTCACTGACCCACGTGATTTCACCCGGCACCTGCGTGGTGAGCTCGAGCGCTTGCCGCGGTGACAACACACCAAATGCGGTGACCGTGTTGGCAACGTCTGCGCGCGAGTGCGCCGATCGCGACCTGTGGTTTCGCATTCGGCAGGCTGGCTTCGAGGGGCTCAGGACCCGTCGCCAGGATCAGGCCGCACACAACCACGCCTGCACAACACGTGAGTAAGATACTTAAACGAGATCGCCGCATAAAAATCCCGCAACTGCGGACAGAATCGACGAGAAGATGTTATTCCGCCTGGGGTTAATTAATTAACATCCGTTGAGCAGTGCGGCGCCTATTGCCCCCGCAGCGGTGGCTGGCTGGAGATGTAATCGGCGCATGAGGTAATCCGCACCTGCATAGAGACAACGCGCTCACGCCAAAAGCCGCCATCACCGCCGGCCAGACGGGGAAATCGAGCGGCAATTTGAGCTGAAAATACAGCAACGGCGGCGCAATCATGGTTCCGCCCTTTGATCCTGTGTACAAATCGCCACACATGTTATGTCGAGGGATGTAAACGTTGCGCTAACGTCAACTAAAAGCCGACAACAGTAGCCCTGCCGGCCGGCAGTTCCGTAGTGGTGTAGCGCCACGCAAAACGTTTGCAAGTGAGGGACACGAGCTCTAGCCCCAAGCCAAAGCCGTAGTCATCATCGCCTTGCGCTTTGATGTTAGGTCTGCCGAACTCACGTTCGATGGAAAATCCCCTTGCTTGAATGGCAATACGCACTCTACCATCCACCGTGTATTGAATGGTTCCTCACCAGATTTGACAACACGATACGGGCAGCCGCGAGTGGGACATGCGCCCGCCACTGCCGTCAACGCTCAATGAGACATCCTGGCGTCCAACAAATAGCGGTAGTTCTCGACGATGCTGTTCACCTCCCCACGGAGGTCTATCTGTTCCGGTTTCCGGCAGGTTATCGGACTGCCGATTGACCCAAAGCAGGGTTTCCGTCAGGAGATGAATATCATCCAACGCGATACTGGCGCAACAAAGTGCTTGGCCTGCTCTGCCTGAGCGGTCTGGTCGATCGGTGAGGCGGTCTATCAGTTCCACGTTAGTGGACAGAATGGCAATCGGCGTGCGCAGCTCATGACTGGCATGACGTAAAAAGAGCTTTTCCTTGTTTACCCTTCTTCGCGCATCCGCTCGAACGCGAATTGAATCCGCTTCGCCAGCGCATCGAGCTCTCGGAAACGCAAATTTGGCAATTCCGAGTCGACGTGATCAACGCTCTGAGCCGCGCTCCAGCTATTTAACGTCCGCACAGGTGCTGCAATGTTGCGGATGATCAGAAAAAGCCACCAACAACATTAACCCGGCAAAAAGGCTGCCAATCGCAAACGCAAACTGATCCGTAAATTCCAGCTCCTCATAAACTTCATCACTGCCGACAATGCCATGGACAAGATAGAGCCACCATCAGAATTCAGCTGGTAGGGATAGAGAAAATGAGCTCGCAGATGCCTTCGGCACAGAAATCCTGCGTGTCCACCGCAAACTCTTTTTGATCAAATGCCTTAAAGTCCAGTTGAAACGTATTGCCTCGCCGTGCTCCAAGTCATCGAGCGGGAACACCGCAAGGATCTGCTGTGGAACGTTCGTGACTTCACGGTACCCGGTGAGATTCGGACCCGTTGGCAGCTTTGGCCTGACACCCCTCTGCCGAGTACGCTTCGGCATACTCCTCCGCGGATCGCTCCAGAAACGATTGCGTTCTGAGATCGATGCCGATCTCCAGGTAGTACTCCAACAGCTGGGTATACGCGAACACCAGACAATCGTGCAGCCAGCAAACCAGAGCAGCAGATAACGGCGTAAGCTCGGCAGCGCGCGCTGATTTTCAGTCATTGCGAACACGGATCGCCACGCCGTGCATAGCGACCGTCTCGATGAGCTTCATCGAGAAAGGCTTGTCCACCTGCTGCCTCAGCTTGTAGAGATGTACCTTCAACACGTCCGAGTCCGGAAAATCTGCGTCGCTCGCACCGATGCCTTGAGCTCAAACAAGCCGTTCCAGTCATTCAGTCCTCCTAATTCCCATCGCTGAACAGGCCCAAAAAATGCGGATCTTTGGGATTCGAATTTCAATCGATCACAAGCTGCTACCAACAAGGCTTTAGCGCCGATACCTACTGTCCGAGATCAATCATTTGGTTGGCCTCGCCAACCAATTCGAAACTAGCGTCAGCAAAGGAGGGAGGCCCAAATCGCCCTGATGCACCGTTGCTGAAACCGAACTGCTCTTTGGGAATCCCAAAGAGCCCAGTATCCAGCCGGTTATTTCGATTCGCATCGTGGAACACGCCGATGGCGTATCGTCCTTGAGGCAGTTCAAAGGTATAGGTCACCGAGCCGGGCTCAGCCTCTTCTACGACGCCGTCAACGATCCCTTCCGCTGGTCCACCCTTTTCTCCCTTATCACCCTCAAACGCCTCAGCGCTGTCATAAATGGCGATGTGAATCTCGCCCGGATCCTTGATACCGGAGACCTGAACGGTCAGGGTCTCAGCCGATAGTGGCAGATGATAAGCCAGCAACACGGCACCCCAACCGGCAAGAAAACGTTTCATGATACAGTCCCATTTTTTGCGGCGATCATATCGTGGACTTGCTACTTTCTGAAGCGCGGCCAATCCCCTCTCACGCGCTTATCGCCCTCTTCGCTATTGTGCTTGGCGGCGCTCAATTCCTTATGGCCAAGGGAACAATGGCTCATCGCTGGTTGGGCCGCATCTGGGTGTCAGCCATGCTTTATGTGGCTATCTCTTCGTTTTTTATTCATGAACTGAAAGTGTGGGGCGACTTCAGCCCAATTCATCTCCTCAGCATTTGGACGCTATTTTCCCTGGGCTACGCCATTTACCTTGCGCGCACAAAGAGAATTAAGCAGCATCAACGCTGGATGACCTCACTGTACGGCCTGGCGCTGATTGTGACAGGGGCATTCACCTTGGTTCCGGGGCGTGTGATGCATGCCGTTTTGTTTTAGCGCAAGGCGCTCCTGCTGCTTTGCTTTCCATTTTGCGGACAGCGTTGCCATGCCGGCAACAGGCGATGAACGTCGAGGCGCTTCGCAGCGCTCAAGACGCAAACATTTAATCGAGCCCAAAGGACGAGCGTTATGATTTCCTGGTTAAAAGAAAACAACGTCGCAGTGATTACAGGCGGCGCAAATGGCATTGGCCGTTCAGCCGTTGACGCCTTCCTTGGGCAAGGCCTGCACGTTGTTGCCATTGACCGAGACGATCAGGCGTTAAGTGATCTCAAAGCGGCAGCAGTGGACGCCAGCAAACTCATGGTGGTCACCTGCGATGTGAGTGACTATGCGGCGATGACCGATGTGCGCGATCAAGTGTTAGCGCGCTTTGGTCGCGTGGATTGCTTGATGAATAACGCGGGCGCCATGGTGACCAGGGGCCTGCCCTGGGAGGATCTTGATGGCTGGAAAGCCCAGGTCGATATCAACCTCTGGGGCATCATTCACGGCTGTCATGCTTTTCTGCCTGGCATGGTCGAGCAAGACACGCCAAGCGCCGTCATTAACACAGGGTCAAAGCAAGGAATCACCAACCCTCCTGGCGGCTACGCTTACAACCTGTCCAAGGCGGGCGTCTTGGCCTACACCCAAAGCCTTGCTCACGCGCTACGGCAAACCGAGGGGTGCCAAGTCAATGCACACCTACTGGTGCCAGGCCTTACGTATTCCAGCATGATTCAGCGCTTTGTTCCGGAGAAGCCGCCCGGTGCGTGGACCACGCAACAAGTCATCGAATTTATGCTGGCAGAAATTCAAAAGGATGCATTCCTTATCTTGTGCCCTGACAACGATACGCCTCGGCGCCTGGACGAGCGGCGGATCCAATGGAACACTGATGACCTCATCGAAGGCCGGCCTGCGCTGTCGAGATGGCACCCCGACTATGCCCAGGAGTACAACGCCTTTGTTGAGCGCTCAGACTAACGAGCGGCCTAACCATCACTTCTCGATCCACCGGAAACCAAACCGCGAAAGGAATGGCACTATGAACGAGTTAGACCACTTCAGGGATGAAGTTCAAACGTTTCTGGCAGAACACCTCACCGCCGAGCTGCAACGCGCCGGCAGACTCGAAGCAGGTATCTATGCTGAGCGCCCTGTCGCTGAGGCTTGGCTACAAATACTCGATCAGAAGGGCTGGGCGGTTCCCTCTTGGCCTACCGAGTGGGGCGGGACCGATTGGTCAGCGGAACAACACGCCATTTGGCAACAGGAACTGACCCTCGCCTCGGCGCCTTCTATTCCGCCTAATGGAATCAAAATGGTGGCCCCGGCAATCATGCATTACGCCACCGATGCCCAAAAGTCCCATTACTTACCACGCATCCGGCAAGGCATCGATTGGTGGGCTCAAGGGTATTCCGAGCCAGGGGCAGGCTCTGATCTTGCCTCCTTGAAATGTGCCGCCGTGCGCGACGGCGACGACTACATCTTAAATGGCACCAAAATCTGGACCACCCACGCTCATTGCTGCAACAAAATGTTTTGCCTGGTGCGAACGGATGACTCCGGGCCTCCGCAGCAAGGCATTACCTTCTTGTTGTTTGATCTCGATCGCCCTGGCATCAATATTCAGCCGATTATCTCCATGTCAGGTGACCATGAATTCAATCAGGTCTTTTTTGACGACGCGCGCGTGCCCGTCACCGGCAGACTAGGCGCTGAAAATGATGGCTGGTCAGTGGCCAAATATCTGCTCACTCATGAGCGAGCCGGTAAATCTGCGACAGGCATGATGATGAAGGTCGCCCAGCTTCGACAATTTCTGACTGAACATGCGGAACAGGGTTTTGATCTGCTGAGCGATGACGACTATGTCGCGGCGCTGAGCAATCTTGAAATCGAGCTTGAATCCTATGTGGCCTTTGAGAACCGTGTTTTTGCTTCCGTTTCTGCAGGCGAATCAGTAGGCACCATTTCATCCGTGCTCAAGATTAGGCGAACCGAACTGAGGCAACACATCGACACATTGGTTCTTCAGGCGGTCGACCACTACGGACTGCCTTATCAACCCAAGGTCAGGGACTTTCCATATCCAGAAACCCCCATCGGCTCTGAAACGGCGGCCACCGCCATGCCCCGCTATCTGAATGACCGAGCGGCAACCATCTATGCAGGATCTAATGAGATACAGCGGAACATTCTTGCTAAACGGGAGCTCGGGCTATAACACTGCCCAAATACGAGACTTAGAGCGACGCGCTCATCAAAAAGTTGCAAGCAAGCTCTCTGAGACACTCGCTCAAGAGAGATCTAAACCATGACGATAGACCGAGCCACTGTAATCGCACTGTCCAGTTTACTGGCTGGACTCTTAGTTACCGTCTGGCTTTCCTTCGGCATAGGAACTGGCGCCATCAATGATTACGAGCGCTTTGTTCGCTACACGGCAAGACTCGCGTTTTTTCTCTTCTTACCCGTTTTTGTGCTTGGGGCGCTGACGCAACTCACCGATATTAGGCTCGCGAAAGCGCTTCGGCCAAAGCGGCGTCTCCTTGGCTTGACGTTTGGTGCGGCTCACCTCTGTCACATGGTGGCAATTTTGATGCTGCACAATGAGCGCGGAACGTGGTTTACGGCAGATGACGCCGCGGCGCTGGTGATCTACTCACTCCTCGTCCTCCAAATCGCCACATCGAATCATTGGTCGGTTAGAGCATTAGGCCGGGGCTGGCGAGCACTCCACTGGGTCGCGACTTACGCCATCTTTACCGGATTTTTTGTCACCTACCTAGGCCGATTTCAAGAAATCGGTGGGTTCATTTATGGCGGGCTGTTCGCGCTCGCCGCCAGCGCCTGGCTGCTTCGAATCGCTGCTTTTTTCAAAAGACTCGGGCAAGAGTGACCGCAGCGACTTAGCCTATCCGCCAAGATTTGGTTCTCGCGTATTTTCATTTAAGGTCGATAGTCAGTCCGGCTGAATTATGAAGGCACATTTCACGCGGAGCTCGAATGATCCTCCCGCATCGGAGCACACCATGAGTAAAGAAAACATCATTGTCGCCGCACAACCCGAAGCGGCTGAAGCAGGCGCCAAAGTGTTGATGCAGGGCGGCAACGCCGTTGACGCGGCAATGACGGCGGCGCTAGTTCAGGGCGTTGTCGACCCACAGATGACGGGAATCGCAGGGTTTGGCAACTGCCAACTCTATTTGCCTACAGAGGGCGTTCACACCTGTATTGATTTTCATGGCAAAACGCCCCTCGCTGCGACGGCTGATATGTGGGAGGACCGCCTGGAATCTGAGACACGGGACGGCTTTGGGTTTGTGCTTAAGGACAATGTCAACGACATTGGGTACCAAGCGATTACGACGCCAGGGAGCCTCATGGCGTATGGCCAAGCCATCGAACAATACGGAACCTTAGACTGGAAAGACGTCTGCCAACCCGCCATCGAGTTCGCCAAAAAGGGCTTCGCGATACGCTCCAAAATGCACGCCTGGTGGAACGATGGCGCTGCTTACGGCCGCGTTCCAGTCACCGACCGACTGCGGTTTACCGAGTCCGGGCGGCAGCTCTACTTTCACGAGAATGGCGCACTCAAGCACTTTGGCGATCACTTCACCAACCCAGATCTCGCACAAACGCTAACGCGCATTGCTGACCATGGCTGGCGAACCTTCTACGAGGGTGACATTGCTGAAGAGATTGCCGCCGACATGGCAGCTCACGGCGGATTGCTGTCCCGAGAGGACTTAGCGACGTATCAAACGACGGTGACGGATCCCCTTCGCGGCAACTACCGCGGGTTTGATATCACGACCAACCACCCTCCTGGTGGTGGCGTCATGCTGCTCGAAATGCTGAACATTCTCGAGCACTTTGACCTTGCCGCCCTCGGCCACAATACGACTGACTATATTCGATTCGTCTGTGAAGCCATGCGGGCCGCTACCGCGGACAAAGAGGCTTACGTGGGCGATCCCGCATTTTTTGAGGTTCCGCTCGAGCGGCTCATTAGCAAGCCGCATGCTGCGGACATTGCTGCCAGGATCAAGCGCGGTGAACGAATGAACGTTGAGCGGTATACGCCGGAGTCAAAGGATACGACCCATGTGGCGGTGAAGGACGCCCAGGGGAACTGCGTCACCATGACCCATTCTCTCGGCATGCCCTCAGGCGTCATCACTCCGGGGTTGGGCTTTATGTACAACGGATGCATGGGCGTCTTTGACCCGAGGCCTGGTCGCGCGGGATCCATCGCGCCTGGAAAGAGTCGGTTTAGCTCGCTCTGCCCCACCATGGTCTTTGAAGGGGGTGAACCACTGATCATTCTAGGCGCGCCAGGTGGGACCCAGATTGCCATGGGCGTTCTACAAGTCTTACTCAATATGCTCGACTTCAAAATGCCTGTGGTCGAGGCTGTCTCTGCTCCACGGTTCTCTGCAACCAGCAATGCCATCGATATCACTAACCGGATCCCGTCTTACGTGGTTGAGCCCCTGGTTAACGATGGTTACGAGGTCATCCGCCTACCCGATACGTTCGGCATTGCTGCCGTGCACGCGATTGAGCAAACGCCTGCCGGCCCACGAGGCGGCGCCGATCCTGGGGACGATGGCGTTGCATTAATCGTGTAACAAAGCCGGTGGCGCAGGCTGTATGACACATCCTTCTCTCACTTTTTCGGATGCTCAGTCTGCTTGGTAACGCCAGCCCGTAGGTCTGGTAACCGCGGTCACTGCTCGTTGTTTAAGCGTCTTTATCAAAGCCAGCGATGAGGGGGCGTTTGATCGAGCTGCGGGGGAAATTCGTCGTCTTTCTTTTAAGGAGCAGCCCGAGAAAAGAGCAATCCGCCTCGCTTTTCTAAGGCACACCTTTTGAGCCTTTCATTAAGTAGCAGGAGCTCTTTCCCTCGGGAAAATTGATCGAGCCAGCGCTCAAGCACGGGAGTCTGGTCGGGACTCAATGCTGAAATCATCCGCTGCAACATCCACATTTGGTAAGGCACAACCATCCGCCGTGAAGCCTTGCCCTTAATTGAAAACGGTGTCGTTAACTCACCTTGGTCTCGTTGTAACGCCTCAAATCCGGGCGACGCGGTGAAGGTCTTTCGAGGAAGCTCATCGCCTAGCGTATGCGCTGCGCTGCCGATGAAATCCGTCAACACGTCAATGGAATCAGACAGGTAAGGCCACATCTCATCGAAGAACAAGCGAAGGATAGGCATCACCGTCTGAGGCACCGTGTCATCTGCGAGCCATGCGCCGCCGTCACTCGTTGCGTTAAAAGCGACTAATGCACCGGAGTCATCGACCTTGTATAACTTTTGACCATATTTCCTAGCATTGAGGGAATTCTCTGCGTTGGTCCGCTCGACCCATTCGGAGACCAAGGGAAAACGCGTTCGAAGATCAAACCCTGCGACTGGGTCGCGGCAGAAGTGAACATAAATTGGCCCAAGCAGGCTGAAGTCCGCGAGCGAGGGGCGACCCCCTAGCACGTAGTCGTGCTGCTCGAGATGGCGCTCAAGCGCCGTGAGCAAATCCTCCTGAAACTGCCGCCACGCGCCCAACGTGTGCGATGTGCACCCTAACTCAACTAAGCCCTGATAAGGCCCTTTTTTCTCTCCCGGCGGCAGGTCAATGCCAAACGCTCGATCAAAAAATGTGGCGGCGGCTTGCCTTCGCTCCTTGCCATTGCCCTCCGGCTTTAAAAACGCGCCCCACTGCTGCTCATTGAAGCGACGATGATTTGGCTCATTGTCCGCCTGGCTAAAGTGCCACCTCTCCCAGCAAGCAGGAACAATCAGCCACTCATCGCTCAGCAACTCGATCAGGTAGCAGGCTAGGTGTTGCCGAGGCCTCAAATCGGCATCGGGAACAACCGGCGAGGCGGGATGGATCCGCTCCAGATAGTCAACGATAGCGCTGCTGTCTTGCACCCATCCGCCGTCTGGTGTCTCTAACTGTGGAAGCGATGGACTCCCCGATTTGGGCGTGAGCCATCGATTAATCAAATGCGGGGTGGCCAACACATCCTCAAACCCAGCGCCCAGGTCGCCTTGCTCCAGCTTGAAGCGCATCAGCGCACGAACTTTTGCTGAGAAAATGCTGTGCTCTACGGAGAAAAGTCGGTAACCCCCACCCGAGCTGCTCACGGTTTTATCAAAGCCTCAGGACTTCGATAAGGCGGCGATATATTCCGATCGATCCACTCATCGCTGTCTGTCCTCGGCAGGGAGTAGCACGGCTCTCCCTTGCAACTGATTCGGTACATAAGCCGCGCGTCATTGGGATCGTTAATGATCGCTTTCGCAGGGGGTGCGTTATGCACCGTTGAAAAGTTACTCCACAAGGTGACATCGCCGGGCGTGTGTTGATGATCGTATCGATATTTCGGCTGCAAGATATGGGCTTCGAGTTCATCGAGGTAAGCGCGAGACTCATCTGCTGATAGACCATCCACTTCAACGGGGGCGATATTCTTACCGCGAGAGGCCCAAATAGGACTGTGAAGTGACTTCTCTCCGGTTCGTGGATTCTGATAGACCAGTGGGATTAGCCAGCCCTCATCACCCACCCGCAATCGCCTGCGGACCAGCACGGTTTCAAGTTCTGCTTGTTTGGCAGCGTCAAGGTCCGCAAAGGCGGCGGCCGTATCAGCGTAGGCCGTTTCACCATTGAGTGGCAGCTTGTTCCTTCGCGCCATCAACTCGGCCGATGATTCCGGGTGATAAAACCCCTCCTCGCGAGGCTGATCGTTCACCCAAGTACCCTCGACGCCATTTCTCGTGCTTGGAACGGACTGCACATAAAACATACTGGTGGATAGCGGTATGGGCTCAAACTCAATATCCGTATGCCAATGAAGACCGCCGACGGTCTCCTCCTCGCGGTGAGCACCACTTCCCACCAAATTGGTCACGACGTACACCGCAGGGCTATCTGCACCTGGCCGACACTGAATGGCCTCTGGAAAAGCCTGATCACACCGAGAAGCGGTTTGCTCATCTCGGGGCAACAATCGCAGCGGCACTCGCTTCTTTTTAAACTCAATGTAGTTGGCGTAATTTTTTGGATGCGGAATCGGTGCGCCAAAGTGATTGGCCAGCCGCTCCAAATCACCCACCCGAAAGGACGTTTGGTTCTGACCGGGGAACGTGATGATCTTAAATTGATCAAGCAGGCTGACCATGAGCTCTGCCTGGGTGGCCGATAACTCCTTAGTTAGGTCGACCCCATGAATGCGGCGCCCCATTCGATCTTCTGCGATCAGCGGGGTTATTTCAGTTTCGCGGCCGAACTGCTCTCTAAGCGCTAACGCCAAATCTTTCATTGTTCATTCTCCCGGTTTTTGAAACCCGCACCCTTTGTCCTATTTGCGCCTCAAGCTTTTCTTTAACCGCTTCTATAAACGCTTCTTTGGACGCTTCTTTGAAAGATAGGGCTTCGAGTGACTCTGCTTGCTAGCGCAGGATCTTTGTCGCCACTGACATCGAGAATCAACGCGCTCGGCTAGCTGCAACGCTATTTCTTTATTTTGATAAATTGACAATATTTATATTTTTTGTCAATTATGGGTGACTTGAGCGCATCTTCAAAAGCACCCATCATTGCAACCAATGAGCAACTACTCGAGCAAGCAGACCACTAAGCGCGATGCCATCCTTACCGCGGCGGGCGAGCAGTTCAATCAATACGGTTTTCAAAAAACGTCCATGGAGGATATTGCGCAGCGACTCGGCGTCTCTCGAGCATCGCTTTACTCTTATTTCACCAATAAGGACGACATCTTCCGCGGCGTATCAATGGCCATCCACGAACGAGCATTGCGGAGGGCTGAGCAGCATCTGTTTCCCCAAGCGTCCGACGACAACGCGAACGCAGGAATAGAGGAACGAGTGACAGGGGCACTCATGGCACGGCATAGCCCTTTTCAAAAGGCGGTCAGCCAATCGACTCACGGTGGAGAGCTGTTTGATGAGTACAGCAGGTTGTGCGGCGACATTGTTAGGGAATCGCATGATCGCTTTCAGAGCATGTTAGGCAAAGCTTTAAATCAGGCCGCGCGCGAAGGGTCAATCCATTTAAAAGCCTCCGGGCTAACCGGGAAACAAGCGGCAGAATTACTGAACTTGAGCGCTGCAGGGTTAAAACACGGCGCGTCAGATGTGCTGACCTTTCAAAAACGCCTCCAAGCGCTGGTCACCGTTTTCTTCAAAGGGCTTCATGCTAAAGATACGTCAATGGTTCACGGGTAAAACCCACAGGCGTTCCAGCATTTCACCACTAACCCCAAGCCAAAGCCGTAAGCCGTAAGCCGTAAGCCGTAAGCCGTAAATCATAGGCCAAAGGCTCGCAAGTCAATCAGCTGCTGGTTTAGTGTTTCGCCGTAGACCTATAACTGAAATGACGTGCCACAAACTGTTCGCTAAGCGCTATCCAGCCGGCGGCGCGCAAATGAGAACGCTTCACCGTAGAGAGACAGCACCGATTGAGCGAATGGGCAAGACATCAATCGCGAGAAGGTACTGATTGTTCATCCCTTTCAAGACCGGGCTTCATGAGTAGCGGGAATAGCCAAAACCACCCAATCACGGGCAATGGAAATATCCAAAGTGCGGAGTACCAGCCTGATTTACCGACATCGTGTAACCGACGCACGGTAACCGCAACCGTGGGAATCGCAGTCAACGGTCTGTAGAGAAAAGTCAGCCATCCAACTTGCTGATCCACGTAGGAATAGGGGATGAATTCATAAAAAGGTAAATCGCTAAGATTCAACACAGGCCCCATTGCGGCTTGGTCAATCGCAGCGACAATGAGGTACAGCAGGATCCAACCCAGCATGAAGTACCAAAATTCACTGCGCGTCGATCGTCCGCTGAAATCGAAGTATCGAACAAAGCCAGAACGTACCGCATGCAACATCAAAGCGATGTGCCTCATAGGTCTCTTCCGCGAGGAATTCGAACGATTCAGCTTAGCGGCGGCGACTAGGCTATTTCAAATGGGGTCCAACGGGACGCTCGACAAACGCTAGGATTCAATTCCGAGCAACGCCGATCCGCGACTCGCGAGCATGTGACCGAACGCTCCATGCCGCTCGCTCGAATACCAACGGCGACTCGTTAAAGCCGATGGTTTGTCAGAAAAGCGAGGTTCCACTTAGCCAGAGAAGCACGCTCTAAGTTTGCTGGCACGCTTTCATCACTGATTACTTTTATCGCCGGTGCTGAGCAGGTGAACTCAGCAAACGAGCAGTCGATAGAGCATGACTAGGCCAAACCAAACTTAGGCTTGCCGCTGCGTTTGGCACTGCCAACAGAGCTCAAACGTTGCTGGGTTGGGCTCCTTACAATGATGGCAGTCCCACTCCTCTTCGTCAGGCTGATGCTCAATCTCCTGAATGCGGCGCATTGCGGCAGGGGCTTGCTCATCATTCACGATCCACAGTTCGATCCAAGTCTCACCGGGCGCTATTTCACCTGCGGCACCGCCCAAGATATCGTTGCGGATCTCTGTTTCTATTCCCAGTTCGTCGAGCGCGTTGCGCATTGCGCCAACGATGAGCAAGTTCGGATGGGTATAAATCAATCGCATGCCTGCAATGTAGCAGACCGGAGTGAGCGCCAACAGAAATCGTGGCAAACGCCTCTCCAGATGCTGGCATGGCGGGTAGAAAAATAGATCCGCTGTGGAGCCCCCACTAATCAATGCCTGGCAACAGGTCCCTGTTGACGCATACCAAAAGGTGGTTCGGCTTAACAGCCGTGCTTTGCAGCCAACGATAGGAGAACGGGTAATTTTCAGAGGGTACTTTCCTTTCCATCCCGTCATGACCTAGGACCGATCAGACCATCAGTGTTGGGCACGACCTGAGAAACAGCGAAAAGCGCGGGACCTGCCATCAAGCGCATCGAGTCTCGACAAAGACATGGCTCTCCGGCACTCAGCACTGCTTCTTTTTCCTGGGGGATGCCTTATGCTCAGGTCATGACTCAAATGCACTACACACCTCGGGAAATGCTGGAACGTTTGGTCGCATTCCCTACAGTATCGAGCCGCTCGAATCTCGATCTGATTCACTTTGTTGAGGACTACCTTCACGCGCACGGCATTATCGCGACAAAAGTGATGAGCGATTGCGGCGAGAAGGCCAACCTCTACGCGACCATCGGGCCCAATGTTGAAGGCGGCGTCATCCTCTCCGGGCATACAGACGTTGTCCCCATCGATGACCAGGATTGGCAAACCGACCCATTCACGCTGACGGAAAGGGAAGGATTGCTATTTGGGAGAGGCACCTGCGACATGAAAGCCTTCAGCGCCATTGCGCTGGCGCTTGTCCCTGACATGTCAGCATTAAAACGCCCGATTCATCTCGCGCTCTCCTATGATGAGGAGGTCGGTTGCCTCGGCGCCCCTCGGTTGATCGACACGCTTCGAGCAACCCTGCCGCCTGTTCATGCGGTGATCGTGGGGGAGCCGACCAGCATGCGCGTGGTCACCGGCCATAAAAGCATCATGCATTTCGATACCCGGATCACCGGTCTAGAAGCTCATTCGAGCCAGCAACATCGGGGCGTGCCCGCTGTGATGATCGCAGGCAGACTGATTCACTGGCTTGGTGAAAAGCAACGGGAGAATGCAGAAAACGCAGATCCAAGCTCTGAATTCGAACCGCCCTACTCGACTCTTCATTGCGGCATGATCAAGGGCGGCACCGCCGTTAACATCACCGCAAAACACTGTGATTTCGTGACCGATATTCGAACCTTGCCGCACGAGGACCCATACACGTACTTCAACGACTATGTGGCCTTTGTGCGAGATATCGTTGAACCTTCTATGCAAGCGATTAGCCCGGAAGCCCATATCGACATTGAGGTGCATGCCTCGGTGCCTGGTTTTGAATCCCCAGCGGACAGTGATGCGGTCCAGCTCGCCAAATTATTGAGCGGCCAAAACGGAACCGAAGTTGCCCCCTATGCAGCGGAATCCGGGCAATTTCAGCAAGCTGGCTTTTCAGTTGCTATGTGCGGCCCTGGCTCTATCGACCAAGCCCATCAACCCAACGAGTACATATCCATCGAACAATTGGATCAGGGAACCGAGTTCATTCGGCGACTGATTCAGCTGCAGTCGAACTGACGCGAGGAGACCCCCATGGCAAGACGCTTTATTGATCTATCGATTTACCTTGAAACTGAAGTCATCTCTGACCCACCTGGGATGCAACCGGAGATTACCTATATCGATCATGAGACTGGCGTTAAAGGAATGGTGGCTAGCTTCCCGGGACTCACCGC
Organism: Gammaproteobacteria bacterium; assembly: GCA_038131595.1. Taxonomy (GTDB): domain Bacteria; phylum Pseudomonadota; class Gammaproteobacteria; order Pseudomonadales; family Azotimanducaceae; genus UBA9926. The sequence goes on along the minus strand of JAYPPR010000008.1, from coordinate 1,214,667 downwards.
AGAGGAGCTGCCCGACGCCGAAGGCTGGGCGGTCGAAACCATCAAACTCAGCACGCACAATGGCACACACCTCGACGCACCCTATCACTTCGCGTCCACAATGAATGGCGGGGAACGCGCCATCACCATCGATGAGGTTCCCCTTGAATGGTGCTTTAACGATGGCGTTAAGCTCGACTTCAGAGACAAACCCAACGGCTACGTGGTTACGGCCGACGATGTCGAAGCTGAGCTTGCGCGCATTGAATACACGCTCAAGCCACTCGATATCGTGGTGGTCAACACTGCAGCCGGGAAACGCTATGGCCAGGATGACTATGTCTCTTATGGGTGCGGCATGGGGCACGACGCCACCATGTACCTGCTGGAGCGCGGCGTGCGGGTCACCGGTATCGATGGTTGGAGCTGGGATGCGCCATTCGAATACACGCGAGAGCGATATGAGGCCACCGGTGATGCCAGCCTCATTTGGGAGGGTCACAAAGCCGGGCGTGAAATCGGCTACTGCCACATCGAAAAATGCACAACCTCGAAGCACTGCCACCGCACGGTTTCATGATCTCGTGTTTCCCGCACAAAATTCGCGCCGCCTCAGCAGGGTGGACCCGCGCAGTCGCGATTATCGAAGACTAACCACCAGAACAAGCCTGAGTCTCAGACCAGGGGGGATCGCGCGCTCATCAGGAGCCCAATGGATGTCTGAATTTCCCTCGGCCTGATCTGTTGCTCAGCATCACGCCGTTCGCAGCACTTGAAATGACCACCAGTCAGTTATATAAATAACTACCAGTCATTTATATTGCCGTGGTATGGGACCACTCGTGCCCCAGCCCACGTGGAGAGCAAGACATTGAAAACGGTCGCCAATTTTCGCCAGCGCGCGAGAAGCGCTGAACAAAAAGCTGCGAGACGACAACGAGTACTCGACGACGCGGAATCCTATTTTTTAGAAGTGGGTTACGAGGCGTTCTCATTAACTCAGCTCGCCAAGCGTGCTGACGTTGTCAAAGGCACCCTATACCTTTACTTCCAGACTAAAGAAGAGCTTTTTCTGACGCTGTACGAACAGAGCCTTGAGCGCTGGAGTGAAGCGTTCATCGCCTCACTACCGAGTCAGTTAACCAGCGAGCGCTACGCTGAACTGCTCTACACCACTGCGATGGCTGACGGCACGTTCGTTCCGCTTCTCATTAGGCTTGAACATGTTATCGAACATAATGTGGCTATTGATCGCCTGATTGCATCGAAGCGGCTATTCATTGGGCAAGTTGAGACCATCGCGGCCAAGACTTCGGCTGCCCTCGCGCTTAGTTCAGAGCAAGCGACAGAAGTGGTTAAGACAATGGGCGTTCTGTTGATTGGCGCAACTCGCTCAGATCAAGGACCAGCGCTCGATCAAGAAGATTTGCCCGGCGACGTCAGCGCGCTTATCGAGAGTTTTGCCTCCAAACCGCTATTTGTAAAAAACGCCGTTCGCATCATTGAGGGAATTCGCGGTGAGCCAGCGAACGCTCAGCTAAGCCGTACTTAGCGCCCGCACTCCCACCCCACTACGAACCCAACCCCCTGAGAGAAACACATCATGAGCACAGCTGAATTCGACAACGTGACAGAACTAGACGTTCAAAACCTTAGAGCCCTCGTGGAACTGCAGCGCGCTCATTTCAGAGCGGAAGGTGAAGTCACTCACGCAACCCGCGTAGATCGACTGAAGCGACTAAAGGCACTCATTGTTGAGAACAAGACATCATTTGCATCGACAACAAAGCGAGAGTACGGCAACGCGAGATCCTACGAGTTCAGCTTGTTCTCAGAGTACGCGTCGAAAGTGGAAGCCATCGATTACTCGATCAAGCATCTCAAAGACTGGATGAAGCCGGTATCCCGCAAGACCAATACTCCAATGAATCTATTAGGCGGGAAGAGCCAAGTGAAATACTTCCCAAAAGGCGTCGTTGGCATCATTTCACCATGGAATCTGCCCTTCGGGCTCACGGTGGCGCCACTGACTAACGCCCTTGCGGCGGGCAACCGTGCCCTTTTAAAACCTTCTGAGCATGTTCCCGAGACCGCTGCGTTATTTGCTGAGGTTGTACCCAAATACTTCGCGCAAGAAGAGGTCGCTGTCGTGACAGGCGGCGTTGACGTCAGCCAACGATTCGCCGAGCTGCCTTTCGATCATTTGCTGTTTACGGGTTCGTCGCATATTGGCCGCCAAGTCATGCAGGCAGCCGCTAAGCATTTGGTACCTGTGACCCTCGAGCTCGGCGGAAAGTCACCCGTCGTCATCGGCAGAACCGCAAAGCTCGACCTTGCGGGTACTCGCCTTACCTTCGGCAAGCTTCTAAACGGCGGTCAACTTTGTCTTTCCCCCGACTATGTTCTGGTTCCGGAGGAACTTGAGAAGCAGCTGATTGCACGGGTCAAGGCTGAAGCAGAATCAATGTACCCCAATATCACTGAGAACGACGATTACACCGGCATCATTGATGAGCGGCACTTAAAGCGATTGCAAGGCTATATAGAGGACGCGGTGGCCAAAGGTGCCACGCTGACGATCGTCGGCAGCCCAGGCTATCAAACGAGCGCCAGTAACCGGCGCATGCCGCTCCACATCCTCCAAGACGTCACCGAGGATATGCAAGTTATGCAGGAGGAAATATTTGGTCCGGTACTTCCGATCATGACGTATCGAGATATCGCTGAGGTACCCGACAAGATCGAGCCAAGACGTAATCCGCTAGCGCTCTACTACTTCGGAAAAGACAAAAAAGAGCAGGACTACCTACTGCACAACGTCCCAAGCGGGGGCGTTTGCGTCAATGACATCACGCTCCACTATGTGCAAGAGGACCTCCCGTTTGGTGGTATCGGCGCCTCAGGCATGGGTGCCTATCATGGCCCTGAAGGCTTTATCACGATGAGTCATTCCCGCGCTGTTTACAGCCAGACGATGATCGACGTGCTGCCCATCATTGGCGCAAGACCGCCCTTCGGTGAGAAATTTCGCAAGCGGATCAGTAAGGTCCTAGGCCCGATTTAATCCTGCTAATTTATTCCTGCCGATCTATAACTGCGGGGGAGATGATCGGCGCTGGCAAGAGGCAGCGCTTGACTTAGCCATCACCCCTGCAGTCAGGGTCTTAGCGCAGGTCTAAAGTCGACATTCCTCGAGCTAGTGTCTAAAGCACCGCGCTTTCCCACTCGGTGAGCGCGCTGTCTAGACGACCCATCATGTCGTGAATCTCGTCACTCGAAATTGATAGCGGCGGCGAGATCCAGGCGGGCAGCCCTCGACGAAACGCAGGCTGCCGGCGGGCACCGTACAAACTGCCATACATGACAAGACCATTTTTTAGCGTGATGGCCTGAAACAGGTGCTCCGCCTGAAGTGACGGCTCGAAGAACTCCATCGTGCTCTTATCTTTCACAAGCTCGAGCACCATAAAGAGTCCCCAACCTCGCACATCTTTTACCGTTGGGTGGGCTAGCAGCGATTCCTTGTAGGAGAACAAAACCGATTCTTGCTTCCTGCAATTCTCAAGCAATTGCTCATCCTTGATGATTTCCAGCAACTCAATACCGGCGGCACAGGCCAGCGGATGCCCGCCGTTGGTAAACCCGTGAATAAAGTGCGCATGTCCGTCCGCGAAGGGCTGATTCAGGGACGCTGAAATGGCAACGGCGCCGAGGGGGACATAGCAACTGGAGATGCCTTTTGCGAGCGTCATAATATCGGGAGTGACGCCAAAGTGTTCCATCGCAAACCACTCGCCTGTTCGCGCAAACCCAGACACGACCTCATCGGCAATGAGCAAGACATTGTATCGATCGCAAATTTCCCGAATTGTCTGCCAGTAACTCGTGGGCGGCACGACACCGTAATCCGGTCCGGCGCCATGGGGCGTGGCAATAAAAGCAGCGACCGTTTGCTCACCTTCGTAGTGAATAGCCGTTTCCAGTGCTTTGGCACACTCGACACCCCACTCCTCTCGGCTTAAGTGATCGGGCTTATCGAAGTCAGAGTACTGGCGAATGTGAGGCCACTTGGGAATCATCGGCACATAAGGCTTGTGCGTGCCCGGAGACCCTGACACGCCGAGCGTCGCTAGCGTCATGCCGTGATAGCTGTCGTGATGGCTGATGATCTTGTATTTGTCTTTAAACCCGCGCGCCATTTGCGCTTGCCGGGCAGCCTTGATGGCGGTTTCGACCGCCTCAGAGCCACCTGACACCAAATAGATATGATCTAGATCGCCGGGCGTCACTTCAGCCAGCATCCTGCAGAATTTCGCTCTCAGAGGGTCTGCCAAAACGGGATGCGTGTAGCTGTACTTATCGAGTTGTTCAGTGATCGCCGCCTTCATTCGGGGATGGTTGTGCGGCAAGTTCACCGCCATCGGTCCACCGGACACATCAAAGTAGCGGTTGTCGTTGTCATCAAAAAGATACACGCCATCCGCTCTAGCAATAGGGATATCCATCGGGTGGTAAGAAAACACGTGGCGGTAATCGCCTTCGCTACTCTGGTAAGTGGGTAAATTATGGCTTTCCATTCCCATTGCTACGCCTTCATCCAAGTGTGGTGTTCGGTCTACTATTTCAGACTATGGTCAACTTTGCGAGCCAGCGCTCGAGAGTGCCCGGGCGGACTAATGACATTCGTAACCCATCAGATCAACGCAGATCATGAGGGCAAAACGGCGGATTAATTATTCGGGGAGCGCTCATCCAACGGAGAAGCACCTCGCACTTGACCAACCAAACGCCGCGTTTCCCATGCGGCAAGAAGATCTGCCGCAACTACGCCGGCAGACTGTGCGTTGTGATCAACCGCGGAGGCTAGGTGTCGCGAAGCAGGGGGTCATGGCACTCGCCATGCTTCCACCCGGCATCGTTAACGCCAACCGTGGGAGCGGCGAGGCCACTCATCAGTTGTAATTAGGCTGCCCTAATGCAGGGTGGGTAAGTGTCATCGCTGCAGCCAGATCGGCGATGACCACGCTCTCTCCTGAATGGTCTTGGGGATATCTGATCGCGGTGCTTCACCCTCACGCACAGCATCCCACGTCGACCATCGACATACAGGGTTTTCCAGCACCCTGGCGTAGTAGAAGGCGTCTTGATCCGCATCGAAATCGGGGTCTTGCCAAAGCACTTTGAGCTCGGTCGCAGCGTCATGGGCGGAGGTCGAGCAATCACTCAAATCCACGATTGCACCATTGTCTGGACAGCGATGAGTAACCGGGTCAACGGTTAGGCCATCTGAGCAGGCAATATCAAACACTTGTTCTCTGGGTTCACCCTCTTCCAGCCAACCCTTAATCATCTGAAGTCTCTGAAGCGGCGCACCCATGGGATCAGCTATCGCCCATGCCAGGAACGTCGGACTCATGGACGCTTGAGGCGCCAAGTCACCGCCCATGGCTGTATTGTTGGCATACGCCCTCGCAAGAAGCCCCTGCCCCTCTAGATCGGCGTCTGCAAGGTCATACCCTGCAAAGAGGCGGATCTTCATTCTCGGACCACTCGTGGCAAACGTCTCTTTGCGCTTGAAAGCATCGTAGATGGATTCGCGGGTGTTTTCTTCAGCCCAAACGCCTGCAAGACCCGAGGCCGAGAATCGGATTAACCGGGGACTCACCGCCAAATAATGGTTGCCATCAACTTCGGTAAGCGCCTCTGGCTGCACAAACCTCGCGATGGTTGCATAGAACCGGTTAAACGGCACCGAGCCCCTGAGTTCGGCGGTGCCATCTAGGACGCCAATCTTTGAGAAAAAGGCCGCCTCATTATCAGAGGTTCCAGCAACATGCGTATCGCTCGATCCAATGACACCAAATTGGTAAGGGTTGGTAATCCCCATTTCTGACAATGTGAGGCCGCGCAAGTAGGCATCTCTCACGTAGCTGCCCGGCAGATTGCTCGCATCTTCCTCGCCAGGGTGATTGGTCCTAACCTCAAAATCAGCCCATTCATCGTTGGTTGATAGCAGCGGATGAGTCTCAGACGTGCCCTTTACTTGCGTGATTTCGACCAAAGGCTCGTTCTCTGCACGCTTCTTCGCATACTCATCGTCGATCGGGGCCCCTTCGTAATCCGCCAGGGCAAAGGCCGCGCCCCCCGAGATATTGGAGTTATGCGGGATGGCAAGACTATCAACGCCATTGGCTCGGAGTTCACTCATCCAGTCCCACAACTTTTCGGGATCTTGGCTATCTAGCCTCGAAAATAACTGCTCGGGCAGCCCCTCTGTGCCCCGAAAAATCACGTTTCGATGGAGGTATCGGTCGTAAAGCTCGACGCTCGAGGTGTACTCATAGCCAGCGAAGGTGGTAAAAGTCCCGGGCTGGTAAGCCTCATCTGCCGCCTGAATCGTGCTTTGCCAGACGGTTCGGCTCACGCTATCTACGAGCGCCTTGTCTACCGTGCCATTCTGTAAACCCTCATTTACCGCACGTGCAAACGGGCGAAACAACCCTGCGCGTTTGATGATCGATAACAAACTGCCGCTCACCGATTCATTTAAATCGTGCATCGGCTCAGACAATTCATACTTGGAAAATTCAGAGTTCGTGTCGGCTGCTTCCCGAAGCAAGCCCAAGAACATGGCGTGGTCGGTCACCGCATAGAAATCTAAAGGACGGGCGAGTTGTATCTCATACCCACTGGGGTGCCAGATGGCTTCACCCTGAGCATAGCGATAGGCGTCCGCTGGGGTGCTGATCGTGCCAAAGGTGTAAGCATCGAACGAATTCGTGGTGTGGACGTGCAGGTCGCCGTAGTAAGCGTTTCGATACGGATTAGGGGGCGGCCTCACGCTCTGCTGCTCGGCAGTTAATTGACCCGGCGCGCTGGCGCCCTCTGCCCGCGCCTCAAACGACTGGCCGATAACGCACGCCGCTGAGAGCGCCAACAGCATGATGCTGCCCATAAAGTGCTGTTTCATCCTTAGCTCCCCTTTCCCTACCAATCATCCGTTCGCAACAATTTTTGAGCCACTTGCCTGACCGAGTTTCCTTCTCACGAATCAGAGGGGGCTCGATTGATCAGTTATCGAGGTTCGTGCCCAAAACGCTCTAAAAGTGACAGACCTATTTTTAGCATAATGCTAAATTATTGTGGCACAATGATAAGCGCTTAACACTGCCCCGCGCAATGCGCTGATTGGGCTTACGCTAAACGACTGATCAACCATCAAGATCCTGGACCCGATATGCCCAAAGTAAAAAGAGGACGCGCCGAGACCGAGCAAAAGTTGATCGACGTTGCCTTGGATCTCATCCGTCAGCGAGGAGTGCTATCTGGGCTTAATCTCAAGGAAGTTGCTGAGGCAGCTGGCGTCAATCGCGGCAACATTTATCACTACTTTGGTTCCCGGCAGGAACTGCTGCGGTCGGCCATTAGCCAGCAGTTTGCTGCCATCGTCGACTCAATCAAAGAAGCTGGACCAACGACTGGGTTTATCTCCCGCAGGGTGAGGAACTTTCTTAAACACAACCAAGAACACACGAGCGATAGTCAGCTTCGCGCGCTACTCGTCCTGGATGGTGACCCAGATGTCGACCCGATGCCCATGTATGAGGCTCAACTTAGCCAGCTCCGCAAAGATGTCATTGACGGCGCCATCGACAAGCGCCATGACCTTGATGCGCTGCAAGTTGCGCTCTCTGCATTTGGGCGGGGCTATCGAATTTTTCGGTTGCCCTATGCCAAACGAGTGGGCTTGACGCCAGAGGAACTCGATCAACGCGTCAGTCGCATTCTGACAAGCTGGCTCGCAGCAATGGCCGCTCCCCCACCTGAAACGCCGGATAAGTAGGCATGTTGAGCAAACTTACGACCCATCCAGCCCTCCACTTTTGGCTCATCGGCCTGATCGTCTTTTTATCGGTTAGCGCGTTTGAGCCAGCACCAGTCCTCACGGTGCAATACCCGACCGATCAGCGGATCGCCGAACTTGAAAGGCAGTGGTCCCAGCTTGGTGCCGGCGCCTTCACCGGTGACGCCAAAGCAAAGCTCATTCAAACCGAAATTGATCGAGATATCCTGCTTGCTGAATCTCTTCGACTTCACTTCCACTTACAAGATCAGGGCGTCCAGGCACGACTCATTCGCGACATGCGGTTTATGTATGAGGGGTCTGAAGAGACCGATGAAGTGCTGTTAGACCAAGCCTATGCAATGAACCTGCACGTGAATGATCTCGTTGCCAGACGGCGCCTCGTCCAAATGATGGAATCTAGCTTGCGAGCAGTAGGAGAACGTCAGCCGGTATCGGAACAAACCCTTCGCGATACTTACGAGAACGAACAAGAGAAGTACCTTGCTCCCGAGCGATTCACGTTTACCCAGGTCTTTATCCAGTGGGATCAGAATCGGCAAGACACCGAGCAACGAGCGAAAGAGATACTCAAAACCATCAGTAACCGGTCCGCTCAACCAGATGAAGCCATAAGCCTCGGGAACCCATTTATTACCGGGCACCGATTCGTCGATCAATCGCTCGCGCAATTGACCCGTGAATTCGGCCCAGTTTTCACTGCCGCCCTCGCCAACTGCCGGGTCAACACCTGGTGTGCCGCGGTGCCATCACCCTATGGGTTGCACCATGTCTGGTTGAGTGATCAAAAGCTGGCAACCCGCCTGCCATTTGACCAGGTTAAGTCGTCAATCGAGTACACCCTTAGAAACCAAGCCGGCGAGAAAAGCCTCTCTGAGGGGCTGGCGCGACTAAGGGACCGCTACCAGGTCATGGGGGCGCCCCAATGATCATTGCACTTCGATGCTTTACGGCCATCGCGATCTTCTCACTCGCGCCACTGACATTCGCGCACAAGCTTGCGCCGTCGCTCTTTGAGATGACGGAGACCAGCGTCGGTACTTTTGACGTGCGCTGGAAAACGCCGAGAACACTACCCACGCCTGAGCCCATTCAAGTCTTTCTTCCTGCTCATTGCGAGGACGGGAGCGACCGGCGACCCAACCTCGATGCGACGGGTATCCTCTTTGAATGGCAAACGATGTGCGGTGACGCGGGGCTGGTTGGCCAAACGATCCGTTTTACTGGTCTTGGCATCAATCAAAGCGCAGCTGTCATCAAGATTGACTTGCTCGATGGCCGATCCTATCGCCAATTATTGAACGGCGATCAAAACGAGTTTCTTGTTCCTGAGCGCATGGCCTGGGGCGCGGTCGCGAAGGATTACACCGCGCTCGGCGTTGAACACATCCTCGGCGGTATTGATCACCTCTTTTTTGTATGGGCATTGGTTTTAATGCTGGCCACCAGAAAACTGCTCATCGCAATCACTGCTTTCACGCTAGGCCATAGTCTGACCCTATCGCTTGCAGCCCTGTCGCTCATTCGAGTACCCCAGGAACTCACGGAATTTTTCATTGCGCTCAGCATTTTCGTGCTAGCAGTGGAAGCGGCAAGGCATCGCCTCAATCCAGAGGCAAACTCGGTGGCTAAAGGGCTTGTGGCGCGTCACTCGTTCTGGGTATGCGTCCTATTTGGCCTGCTGCACGGACTTGGATTTGCAGGCGCGCTGCGGGAAATCGGGCTTCCTCAGGAAGAGGTGCTCACCGCGCTATTGATGTTCAATATCGGGGTCGAGATCGGTCAGATCCTGTTTATTGGTGTCGTCCTGGGGATTGGCGCTACGATGAGAACTGTCGCGAAGCAACAATTTCCGGTCATAAGCCCGGATCGATGGGTATGGATGCCCATCTACCTGATTGGTAGCGGGTCAACTTACTGGTGTATCGATCGAAGCTTAGGCTTGATCGGGTAGCGAATCACAAAAAAAGGGGGTACAACGATGAAACCGTTCATTCCTATGGCTTTCGTTGCGATTGCAACGGGCTATCTCGCGGGCTGCTCAGACAGCCCGCCCGAATCATCCAGCGACGCATTTAGCGGACTAGCAAACGTCCATGAGGTGGACGCCGTCATCGAGGACACCGCGCTCATTGACGAGAGGCTTATCGCCCAAAATGCCGATGGGAACTGGGGCGCCTCGGTCTTTGAAACAGAAACCGTGCTGACTGAGCGGCCAGAAGGCACAGCCTCTGCACCGATTCTAGCCGACTCATCTGTACCGACCGCCGAGCGCAAAGCGTTCTTTGGCGACCTACATGTGCACACCGAATACTCATTCGATGGCTACGCTATGGGAACGTTGACCACGCCGTATGACGCCTACCGGTTTGCCAGAGGAGAGGCCATCGGCAGTCCTGCGGGATTCGATATGCAGATGTCCCAACCGCTGGATTTTTACGCTGTTACCGACCACGGAATGTTTTTAGGGCTTGCGAAAGCAGCCGGCGACACCTCGACCGAATTCTCAAAGACGGCGTTTGCAGAGCCTTATAACGGATTAAATGATGAAGGCAACCAGGGCATCGGATATTTCGATGTCATGCGCCGCTTATCGACCTTCTCCAGCTTTTTGCCTCGTGCGGTAGGCGGAATTCGCAGCGGTGAGCTAGACCGCGATCAAGTCCTCGATGTGGTTCGCACCGCATGGGAAGACACGATTGATGCAGCTGAACAATTCAATGACCCCGGGACATTCACCGCCTTTGTGGGTTACGAGTACACCCCGTCAGGCGCGGACATGGGCAACCTTCATCGCAACGTGATCTTTAAGGGAACGGATGCGCTGCCAAGGGAGCCCTTTTCTCGGTTTCACAGCGTCAACCCTGAGGATCTATGGGATTGGATGGATGAGCTTCGGGCCAAAGGCGTTGAAAGCCTTGCGATCCCACACAACTCCAACGGTTCCAATGGGCAAATGTTTAAGCTTGAAGATTGGGCTGGCAACCCATGGACGACGACTATGGCGCCCAGCGAATCCGCAACGAGCCCATCGTTGAAATTACTCAAATCAAAGGCACATCAGAGACGCACCCGTTGCTTTCAACCCGGGACGAATTTGCGGGCTTTGAAATCATGCCCTATCGCGTTGCGACGAACGCGCTCAGTGCGGTCGATGGGTCTTACGCCAGGCAAGCGCTCAAGCGGGGACTCAGTCTCGAGCATGGCGGCATTACCAATCCCTACGAGTTTGGTTTCATTGGTTCGAGCGATACCCATTCGTCAGCGACGCAGGTCGAGGAAAACAATTTCGTTTCCAAACTAAGCCTCCTCTCGGGCACCGCGGCGCAGCGGGGTTCTGTACCAAGAGAAGGGCTAGATGGGTCGCTCTTTTACTACGGCAACAAAATCACTTCTAAACTGAGGCCAAGTGCGCGCGGCAACAACAGCATCACTAAAGTTGATGGCGATATTTATGGGTCTGGCGCAGCGCCTACTTTTGGCGCTTCAGGCCTTGCGGCTGCTTGGGCAGAAGAGAATACGCGCGAATCCCTCTATGCCGCTTTTCGACGCAAAGAGGTCTTCGCGACCTCAGGCCCGCGAATCAGAGTGCGCTTTTTTGCTGGCTATGATTTCCCCGAGGGCCTCGCCACGTCCACTGATGCCGTCGATGCTGCTTATGCGGGCGGCGTGCCGATGGGTGGGAGACTGACCGCCTTACAAGACAGCGAACCCAATTTCCTCGTGATGGCGACAGCAGACCCGCTGAGTGCGCCGCTGCAGCGATTGCAAGTCATCAAAGGGTGGATTGACGAGCAAGGAGAGACCCATGAGACGGTGATCGATGTGGCCTGTGCGGGCGGCGCAGAAGTTGACCCTGGCACCAATCGCTGCCCACACAATGGCGCTACTGTAGATTTGAGCGATTGCTCGATTAATCCAGAGACTGGAGCAGGAACACTCACTACCGTATGGACCGATCCTGATTTCAACCCGGATCACCGAAGCTTTTACTACGCGCGAGTCATTGAGAACCCTACTTGCCGTTGGTCGACCTGGGATGCCATTCGTGAAGGGTATGAGCCAAGACCGGGGCTTGCCCGCACCCTACAGGAGCGCGCTTGGTCCTCCCCGATTCATCTTGTTCCTCAAGGAGACTGAAAGTAGGCGGCGCATCGATTCATCAGAGCAGCCCACCAAACCGGCGTCCAAAAGGTATACTCCGATGGGATAAAAGGGGGTGGGCAAACCATGACGAAAAAGCGCGATTGGCAATCTGACTACGAGCAGCGGCTTCTTGAACCCGAGGCGGCGATGGATCTCATCGAGGCCGGAGACTGGGTAAACGTTAACGTCGGAACGCCCGCCGCGATTACGTTACTGCTAAACGCTCGGGCAGAAGCGCTCGGCTCCCTGGACATGCGTATGCTGGGGCCCGGGCTTGAGCCCCTACTCACCTCAGATCGAGACGCGGGCGAGCGAGAGATCGAAATTTTCATTGGCGAGCCCGCGAGGCCGAGCCACGACACCCAGCGAGCCACCTACCTGCCGAATACGTTTATGCTGGGCATGAAAGCGTTTGATAGTGGCCGTGAAGAGGCCCGCATGCCCGACGTCAACATTGTCGTCTGCAGTGCGCCCAATGAGGCGGGCTATGTGCATTTCGGCCCGACCCACTGGATGCGCAAGGCGTATCTCAAGCGCTGCCGCAAAACCATCGCCTTCGTTGACCCCAATTTAATGCCAGTCCATGGCGACGTCTGGGCCCACGTCAATGAGTTCACCGCTTTTGTAGAGGGCGTGACAGCGCCCGCGGTTGATGTGGAAGCAGTCCGTACCCGCATCATTGAGGAGGCGCCTCCGGAAAATCGAGACCGATTACTCTCCATTACCAATGTCATCGTTCGAGATCGGCTCGCACCGATTCAGGACACCATCGCGCAAATGGACCCTGCGGTGCTCGAGAAGGCGCTCAATCTCGTGATCGACCCCGCCGCGCAAAAGATTGCTGATTACCTGCGAACACTGATTCGAGATGGAGACACCATCCAAGTCGGCATTGGCCAACCCAGTTCTCTCATGTTCGAGGCAGGCGCCTTTGATGATGCCAAACATCTTGGATTGCATACCGAACTTGGCTCACCTGGCCTAGCCAGGTTATGGGCGCGCGGGATCCTAGATAACTCCCGCAAATCGATTCATCGAGGCAAAGCCGTCGCCGTCGCCTGGTCTGGGTGTGATGCCGATGATCTCGACATTATTCGTGACAACCCTGCTTTCGAACTGTACGACCCCTCGTACCTTTTGAACCCCGCGCTCATCGCCCAAAATCATCAAATGACATCGATCAATAGCGCCATCGCCGTTGATCTCATCGGCCAAGTCGCCAGCGAAGATCGATACGGCGGCATGATGGTCAACGGCACAGGGGGGCAGCCGGACAACCATATGGGCGCCGCGCTTTGCCCCACAGGTCGCGCGATCATCGTGCTCAGAGCTACCGCCTTGGGCGGTGCGGTATCCAAAATCGTGCCCAAACACGAAGCCGGAACCTTGATTACGATTCCTCGCTACCTGGCCGATACCGTCATCACTGAATTCGGCATCGCCCGCTTAATGGACAAAAATCACCGACAGCGCGCAGAGGAACTCATCCGTATTGCGCACCCAGATTTTCGCGAGGAACTCACCAAAGAGGCAAAAGCACTCTGGGGATAACGCACTGCGACCTCAGCCAAGGAGCACTAGCAGCGGTTTGCTTAGTCTATTGATAGATGCGAATCGAAGGCGCGCGCGGCAGGGAACCTTTAAGCAAATAGGAATCTACCCACAGACTCGGGCCATGAGCCGCGCTTCTGTTCTGTGCGATCTCTTCACAGATCAAAGGTAACAAAGACGCCTAACCGTTCTGCTCAGACCAATCTCGTCTGCGTCCCGTCGCTCAGACTGCCAATGTCATGGAACCAGCCGAAGAACCCTTACTTATCTGGAACTAAGCCACTTGAGCCGGTTGCATTTATTAATGATTATCATTAATTTAGTTGCTGATTGCCTCTAATAAGGCAAGCCGTTTGGAGCGGCATCCGGAATCTCCGAAGCATTCCGGCATAGCAACCCTGAATAAAAGGATCGAGATATGGCCAGAAAAATTCTTTACGTGGTTGCATTCATTGGGTTAAGCCTCGCCGTTCTGGCGTATATCGTTACCCGGCCTGGCGAGCTGGTCACGCCAACTGGGTCGGGCACAGTCACCGTCGATGGCCAAACCTTCGAAGCATTTCCGCTCCCTGATTATGTAACATCGATTGCTGGTGGTGATTACTTGAGCTATCTCATTGAAGTTGAGCCAGGCATCAAGATTCATATGCTCGAAATGGGCAGTGGCTTCCCGCTTTTCTTACAGCACGGCAACCCCACGTCTGGACTCCTTTATCGCAAGGTGGCAGACGCGCTTGGCAATGAGCAATTCCGTATCCTCATGCCGACCCTTGCAGGGCTCGGCTTTTCGAGCAAGATTCCCACCCACCAACATACGGTCGAGAACCACGTTCGCTGGATCAATCAAGCGCTCACTCAACTCGAAATAAAGGAACTCATCTTCGTTGGCCAAGACTGGGGCGGACCCATCGGCATGGGCGCGTTGGCGGAGTCCCCAGAGCTACTAAAGGGCGCCGTTATTCTGAACACAGGGCTCAATGCCCCAAGAGAAGCACGGGATTTGTCGCGAGCGCACGCGCTGGCAAAATCGCCCATCTCTGGCGAGATCCTGCTGGAGGTCGTGGTGTCCGTTTTTTCCCAGATGCACCAAGCCCAAGGCGATCCGAGCTCTCTCCCACCCGAGGTCATCGCGCTATACGAACAACCCCTTGAAACCGCGGGCAACAAAAAAGCGCCATTAACCATGATGCGCATGGTGCCAGATAGCCCGCTCCACCCCAGTGCTGAGAGCATGCGTAAGGTCGAGTCCTACACCCAAACCCTCGACATTCCGGTCGAGCTTGTTTGGGGAATGAATGATCCTATCCTTGGCAGAGCCCTCCCGGTGATGCAGGCCAACTTTCCTGATGCGCCTGTCACAAAGACCGCCGCCGGGCATTTCCTCCAAGAGGAAGTACCGCAGGAAATAGCGGAGGCGATCCAGCGTGTATATGCGAGGACGCTTCCAGACGCCTCAACGACCGATTCCGCAGCGACCTCAGCGAAGTGAGTGTGGCGTGATCCTGCTAGAAATCCCTGGTATTTATGGTTTGAGGGCATTCGCAGTGACTGACCCTGGGGGCCACTACGTGCTCGCGCCCTCCAATCAAGGCGGCGAACCCAACCCATTCAAAATCGCCGTACCGCTAACCGATGGTCCCGCCTTATGCTGGCGAGGTCATTTAACAGAGGTGAAGACGTGAACATTCCATTTCAGCGCCTCGGTTGGGTGACTCCCTTTAGAGGCCGCCCTCGAGCCACGAACGCAGAGTCGCGCTTTTGTCGAGCGAATGATAAAACTGATAACAGAAAGGTGAAGGATTAAGCGCTAATGCCGCAAGTCAGCGAAACAATTCCCGACCGCTTACAGCCGCGCGTAGACGCAGCACTCAATTGGTTTAACGCGTCGAGTGAGGCGGGTGACGAGACATTCAAGGTCACTGGTATTCTCGATGCCGACAAGACGCTGGAAGCATCGGATGAACTTCAGCTCATTCTCTGCGGGGGCGACCGCTGCGAGCAGCGAACGTTTCGAGTGAGTGGCGAGATTGAACCCTTCTCCGTTCACCTGACTGATCGAGACCTATTTGCCCTTCAGCCCGAGAAGCCGCAAGCAGACTTAGATCCACCTCCAGGGGTGCGCGCGGACTGGCTAGATAACATCTTGTCTCAGCACGCCTTCGTCGTCTTACTGTTTTATCGCGGGTTTTGGTGACCTCCCTGTCGCGCCGAGTTACGGGGCTATATGAATGAAGGAGTTGTAGAGAAAATCCGCGCAGCGGGTGGGGAAATCTATGCGGTTAGTAGCGAACCCCAATATCTCGCCGATCAGGCGCACAGCCATTGGGAGTTGAATTTCGATAACGTCGGCGACCCGCACCAAGAGATCTCCAAAACCTGTAGCGATCGCAAATGGTTAACACTCTACGCGAATCGGGGTGATTTGACGTTTCTCCAGCGGGGAGCAGATTGGACGGTCGAACACCCCAAAGGCTACTTTCAGCCAGGGGTACTAGCGCTCACGAAAGAGGGTCGAGTCCTCTACCGATGGCGCTCAATACCTTCCGATGCGAACTTAAATGGCACCACCGCCCGCCCAACCGCATTACACGCTTGGCGCCAAATCGAACAATCGCTCGCCAAGGATGACGAGGCGTCCGATGCGCCCCTTGATGACAATCCTGAGATTGATCAAGGGCCGCCACCCAAACTCGTGTTCTTTGCGGCGCTGATCGCAAACGGGTGGTTCCTCAAGGTAAAGGCCTTCGCCTATAACCCAGGGGTGGCATCAGTCCCCAAACGCTTTATGGCAGCCTATGCGCGCTGGATCATCTTCTTTGCCTTCTGGTATGGCGCCTTGCAATTACTGCCCACTCTGGCCGTCCTTGCAGGATTCTCGGCTTGGCTGGCCTGGATCGTTTATGACATTCGAAGGGCAATGCGCGGGCTTGATGTTCAGGTCGAACTGAGCCGGTGCTTTCGTTAAGAGGAGTACCGAAAGCCAGGCGATTGCGAGAGCTTCTGTATGTGTCTCCAATCCCTAACGCCTGATACCCGGCGACTCGAGCGGCAGGTTGCGTGCGCGCCACGCGAGATATAGCTCAAGGCTCGTGTAAATCTCGGATCCTATCTCATAGGGTTCCGCACGAACGCCAAGGTCACAGTCTCTCAGCCGGCGGTGCAGCGAACCAAAGGTCTGCCACTCTAAACGGTAACCCGGCCAAGCATTTGAATGCCCTTGGCTGATCGTATCGCCACGCAGCAATCGACCCCAATTGTCGTCATGACACTGATTACAAGCGAGGTTGAGCTGGCCGCGGCGGGTGAAAAAGTAGTCCCGTCCGACCTCGAAATACGGTTTCGCTTCGCCTTCGATATCAACGGCAAACGGCATGCCGCGCGACTCAGCAGTAACGTAGGCGGTCAGTGAGAGTAGTTCCTCAGACTCCGCCTCGAACCGCTCTGTGGACTGGCGCTCCACACGACATTCGTTGATCCGATCTGCCAGATTCATCAACCGGCCGGTCTTGGAGTCGACCTGCGGATAGCGGGTTGCCGCGCCTTTCATGGGCCGTTCGCCGTCCTCTTGATGACAATCCGAACAAGACTGGCGGCTCAGGCGACTAGCAAAGAGCGACCTGCCCCGATCGACCCAGAGATAGCCAGGATTGGCGAAACCATCCTCCTGAAGCTGACGAGTCTCGTCGGTCAGGAACACAGAACCGGACTGAACACGGTCCGATGCTAAATCGTCGTTACCCGAAAATTGTGGGTCGGCGACGGCAGGCAGCGAGGAAAATAGAGCAAGGGCAATCAACCCGGCGCGAATCATTGGACGTCCAATTGTCTCGTTTCAGACGTGACATTGCCGTTCTGGTCGGTCCAACGAAATTCAAGTGCGCCAGATTCTGTCGCTCGGGTATAGAACGTCAGGAAAGGATCGGCGGCAACCGCGGGGAACAGTTCAGCGGCAAACACAGTCTCGCCGTTATAGCGGCATTCAAACCGCTTCAGAATGTCTCGTGGGATCTGCTTGCCATATAGATCACGCCGATACCCTGTTTCCATCGGGTGACGAATCAAGACCTTCAGCTGGATGATCTCACCAGCCGTCGCTTGCGCTGGCGCAGCAATACGAGTCATCGCCATCAGAGCACACACGCCGCTAAGGTCACGATACTGAAGGTACTCGTCCCATATAGCGCTCCATCGTTCATCTCCGCGACCGCGCGAATCTTTTGGGTATTGCCTAATCGTATCCGCGTATCGATCCGCGCCTTGCCTGCCCTAGGGCCGAGTTCAAAGCGCGCCACATCGGGCAACGGGTTCTCCTCCGAGAAGATGGCTATCCGCACAACGTGGTCGTCTTCCGTCATCGGGCTATCAACCTCAACCGATAAGGGAACCGAGTACCCGTTCTCAGAAATAGGCGGTACTTTGAGGACCACCCGACCCTCGGTTACCGTTCGATCACCGAACAACGCTTGGTGCGCCGCATCAGCATCGGTCGGTGCAGCGAGGGCTGGCGCTGGGATCATCGCGATGGCCAGCAGCCCACTGCCGTACTCGAGCACCCGTCGACGACTCAGCAAATGTTTGTCACTCATTCTTTCCTACCCGTTAATTGGGACAGCCAGGCCACGAGGTGTTCCACTTCCGCTGCGCTGAGCACCGTTTCGCCCTGATACGCACGCCCCACTTGATGTAAATCACGTCGTACGGTAATACGACGGCATTACCGTGCCTGGGTTGACCTTCGTATTATCCACAATCCGCAAACGAATCTGCGCCTCGGTGAGTCGCGCGCCAACATCAGACAACGCGGGACCCAGGTTTCCCTGGAAGGGTACTTCAAGGCCATCCACCTGATGACACAGCACGCAATGCCCGGATTCACGGTCACTGAAAATCGCCCGCCCAATCGCAGGGTCCCCGGCGGCTGCGAGCGGCATGGTCATCGCATCTGCCTCTTGAGCTTTTCCTGCAAGACTCCAAGTGCAGAGGAGCAGGCAGGTGAGTGCCGCGCGTGTCATCCGAATGTCTCGCGGGTAATCGCGCTAAACCAGTCGACCGCTTGAATCGCCTCGCGCGCAGCGAGACCACTTTGATCATCCGCTGGACTCATGCCGCCAGCACCCGACACGTTTTGGAAGTTGCCATCATCACTTCTGTAGACACCCGATACAGAGATGGCCGTCTCCGCCGTGGTGTACGAGTAACAGGTGTTCGCAAGCGTTGTCGCCTGAGGCGCAAGATCGCTCAACATTCTTGCGACTTGAATCGCACAAACCTTTGCTTGTTGGTTAGCGGCAAACGCACTCTTAGGCATGGGCGCTGCAATCGTTGCATCGCCTACGACGTGGATGCCCGGCACTAGTCTCGATTCAAAGCTGATCGCATTCACCGGGCACCACCCGGTGGCATCCGCCACCCCTGCGCGCTGGGCAATCTCACCCGCCTGCTGCGGCGGAATGACGTTGATGACATCCCCTCGCTCAACATCGAAATCGGTGTGCAGCTGCATGGTCCCAGCGTCGACACGCGTCACACCACCAAAATCCGAAGCGCCTCGCCACTCAACCATCGAGCCGTAGTGTGTTTGCCACGCGTCGGTAAACAGCGGCTGCTTAGAGAAGCGCGCGTTACTATCGAGCAGAATCAGTTTCGATCGAGGTTTCTCTCGTTTGAGGTAATGCGCAATCAAGCTAGCGCGCTCATAGGGGCCGGGCGGGCAGCGAAAGGGCGCTGGCGGTACCGATATCAAGACCACACCGCCGTCGGGCATCGCTTTTAACTGCTGCTGCAGAAGTACCGTTTGCGAGCCGGCTTTCCAGGCATGAGGCATCGCCTGAACAACACTTTCCTCATACCCTTCGAGCGCATCCCAGCGAAAACTAATCCCTGGCGACATCACCAGCCGATCAAAAGGTAGTTTATCGCCGGTTGATAGCGTGACGGTCCTTGATGCTGCCGCGACGTCCGTTGCCATCGCGCGAACCACCCGAATCCCCTCTCGCGAAAGCGCCTCGTAACGGAATATTTGCGCAGAGAGATCGCGAAGGCCGCTGATGACTAGGTTGCTGAACGGGCACGACACGTATTCCTCATTTGGCTCGACAAGGCTTACCTCAGCACTCGGCAATAGCCGCTTCAGATAGCGCGCTGCGGTCGCGCCGCCAAACCCGCCTCCGAGGACCACAAGCTTTGCCGGTCGCGTCGCGCGAGCCAGCCTTGGCAGGGAGAGCCCAGCACTGAATGCGAGCCCGCTTGCGAGCAGTTGGCGGCGAGAAACGCTCATGGCTTGCGACCCAGATAGTCGGCAATCAGTCTGATTTGCTCCTCGGTATACCCGCGCGCCATACGATGCATCGAAGAGCCACCAGCAGTGGTGCGGCGATACATCAAAAAGCGTGCCTCAATGTCGTCGGCTGAAAGGCCTTCGAGAGAAACAATCGCTCGGCCACCTTCTCCGTGGCACCCTGAGCAACTCACTGCCAGCGCCGCTGTAGACCCAAGCGGCGCATGCCCAGCTTCTGTTGCGGCCTGCTCCTCCGCCAATGTGCTACTGGCGCTATAAGCCACCAGCAGCACAGCGCTTAAGGTTGCGAGGGCCGAGCGAAACTTCACCGCTAGGCTCTAAGGTTCTGATCCTTAATGGGCAGGTAGCGAACGCGCTTTCCAGTCGCAGCGAATATCGCGTTCAGGACAGCAGGCGCTGCCACTGCAATCGTCGGCTCACCCACACCGCCATAGAACCCTCCCGAAGGCATCACAATGGTTTCAACCTTGGGCATGTGGGAGATCTGCATAGACGGGTAGGTGTGGAAGTTATCTTCCTGAGGCTCGCCATTTTTCAGCGTGATTTCTTGGAACAGTGCCGCTGAGAGCCCGTAAACAAACGAGCCTTCGACCTGGGCCTCGATCTGCTGAGGATTCACCGCAGTACCGCAATCTGTCGCGGCAATAATGCGATCAATCTTTAGACTGCCTTCCGCATCGACCGTCACATCCGCACAAGCGGCCACGTAACTACCAAATCCATAGAGCACAGCAAGCCCTCTGTGCTTACCATCATCACTGCCCCACCCTGAGCGCTCTGCCACTGCTTTTAGCACTGCCGCACCCTTCGGGTTTTTGTTCATGTGCGCAAGCCGAAATTCCAGTGCATCGCGGCCCGCTGCATGGGCAAGCTCATCCATAAAGGACTCAAGGTAGATCGCGTTCTGGTTGATGTTCACACCACGCCAAAACCCTGGCCGGATCGGCGGATTACGCATCGCGTGATCCACGAGAAGGTTCGGGAAATCGTAACTGATCTGGTGTTGATCAAGCGCTGGATTCAGACCGCCCTTGATCACCCCTTGGAAGGTCGCGAAGTCCGTCCCATCAACGAGCAAATGCGGGAGGAGTGACGCCAAGATCGACTGCCCAGAAATGCGCATGTGTAACCCAGTAAGGTTCCCGTCTTTGTCGAGCGACCCGCGCATTTTGGCCATGGTGGTCGGGTGGAAGAAGCCATGCTTTTGGTCCTCTTCACGCGTCCACTGGAGCTTGATCGGAGTGCCGGGAAACGCCTTGGCAATCTCGATCACCTGATGCACGTAGTCGGGCGCGCCGCGGCGACCAAACCCGCCCCCCAAAATGGTTTTGTAGACCTCACACTTTTCAATCGGCAGGCCGGAAGCCTCTGATGTCGCAGCCAGTGCCGATTCACCATTTTGTGTAGGACACCAAATCTCACACTTATCTTCAGTATAGATAGCAGTGGAGTTCATCGGCTCCATCGGCGCATGGTTTTGCGAGGGGCACTTGTATACCGCTTCGATGACGCGATCAGCACCTTCAAGCGCTGCTTTAATGTCACCCTCCCAGTTGCCCTGAAAAGCCTCGTCGGCATCTAGCCCGCTTTCGAGGAGAGCGGAAAGTTTCTCGTCATCAAAATCCGCATTGGGGCCAAGATCCCACTCGATGGGCAATGCGTTCAATGCGGTATTGGCTTGCCACCAAGTATCAGCGACCACGGCAACCCCGCTCGTGCCGACGGCTGTCTCAACCTTCACCACACCGCGCACACCTGGCATGCCTTCCACCGCTTTCGCATCGAAGCTTTTTAACTTGCCACCTAATACGGGCGCGTCCTTGATGCTTGCCAGCAACATGCCCTCAAGCTGGATGTCAGCGCCGTACTTCAATTCACCCGTGAGCTTCTCTTTGGTATCGAGGCGCTTCACTGGCTTGCCCGCGATCTTCCATTCGGACACATCTTTTAGCGGCACGTCCGTCGGCGGCGTCAATTTGCTGGCAGCGTCCGCCACCTTGCCAAACGTGGTCTGTTTACTGGAGCCGCGGTGACGAATCACACTATTTTCGGCGTAACAGTCTTCAGCAGGCACACCCCACTCATTCGCAGCAGCTTGTACTAGCATCATCCGGGCTGCGGCGCCGCCCTCTCGAACATATTGCTGGCTGGATCGAAGCCCCTGGCTGCCACCGGTCGAGAAATCCCGCCACACGCGTTCACGCGCCAAGTTTTCACCCGGCGTTGGGAACTCCCAAGTGACGTTCGCCCAATCACACTCGAGTTCTTCGGCCACAAGCTGAGCAAGCCCCGTCAACGTGCCCTGGCCCATTTCAGATCGGGCAATCCGAATAGTGACCGTATCGTCGCTCGCGATGTGTACCCAAGCATTGACTTCTTCCATGCCGGGCGCAGCGCTCGAGAGCTGCGGGAGAATGCCTAATGAGAGCCCGGCACCAATCGCAGAGGTGCCTACAATGAACTTCCGTCTTGTTAATTTCATTCCGTTCATGGTCCCCTCCTTAAGACAGCTTCTTGGCAGCGAGATGGATCCCTTCGCGCACACGCTGGAAGGTGCCGCAGCGACAGATGTTGGTGATCTGCGCATCAATGTCTGCATCGGTGGGGTTCGGTGTTGTATTCAGCATGCCAGAGACCGCCATGATCATGCCTGGCTGACAATAACCACACTGGGGCGTATCAAGCTCTGCCCAGGCTTCCTGGACGGGGTGGTCACCCTCCTCCGATAGACCCTCAATGGTAGTGATTTCACTATTTTCTGACACAGCAGACAGAGGATAGACGCAAGACCGAACCGGGTTGCCGTCGATGTGAATCGTGCAAGCGCCGCAGGCCGCGATGCCGCACCCGTATTTAGTGCCGGTCATCCCAAGCTGTTCGCGAATGACCCACAAAAGGGGCGTGTTTTCGTCAGCGTCAACATCGACGCGGTTACCATTAACCTTGATCTTTTTCATAGCGCTCGCAATTCATTGAGTGGAGGGGTTACGCCTTTGAAGCATACCGGGCTGCCATCGACCGTCAACGAGGGTAGCGCCATCTTTGCGATAGACATCTTTAGACACTTAGCGCTTCCTGTTAGCGCAAGTAGTTAACGTTTTAAAATAAGTTGAATGGTGGCCTCGCTAGCAATAAGAGCAATCCAGCGGTCCAACGTCCGCTAATTGCTTACTAGCCGATGGACTACGTCCCCACCTACCATGGTCATGGCTACCGGAGTTTGATGAATATCGTTCGGCGATTGCTCGAATAAGTCCTTCTCCATCAGTACGAGGTCCGCCTTCTTACCCTCTGCGATCGAGCCCAATCGCTCAAACTCCCCAATTTGAATCGCGGAATTTCGAGTCATGGCGATGATGGCCTCCGCCAGTGACACCGCTTGTGCCTCGTTACGCGGCGGCATCGAGGCTTCACCTGGCAACTTGCGCGTCACTGCGGCTTCTAACAGCTCAAGCGGCTTATAGGTCGACAAGTAAGCGGACGCCGGCCAATCCGCGCCAAAGCTTTGATTCGCGCCGGCGTCCATCAATGATCGAATTGGGTAAGCCTGCTCGACCTTGTTCATACCAACAAAATTGCCAATGTTGAAATAAGAGGGATCGCGCGCTGCCCACTGGATGGAGGTTTGGGCGGTGACATTGAGCGCTGCAAATCGCGGAACATCTTCCTCGCTCACAAAGTCCATGTGCGCAATGGTTGCTCTAACCGTCTCGTTACTTGTGATGCGCCTTGCATCTGCAATGGCATCCAATGTCATTCGCACGGCAGCACCACCGATGGCGTGAACATGGACCGGGATGTCCGCCGCAAAATAGGTCGTCACTTGTTCGGTTAAATCGGTCTTCGACACCATCGGATGTCCAAAGTCTTCATCCGGTGTGTCCACGTAGGGCGTCAGCAAATAGGCGGTGTGGCCCTCAGGCACACCGTCGGCCACGATCTTGACTGCCTCAGGGCGCGAGCGGTCGCTTGAGAACCTCGTTTGATAGTCTCTAAACCTATCAGCGATCACACCAGGGGCATCACTTTGAAACACCGAACCGAACACTCGAAGACTGAGCGCACCCTCCTCATCCAGCGCTTTTAAGATTTGATACGCGTCTTCCTCTGTGGGCGCTGAAGCTGTCGCGTCGTACACACTCGTTAAACCAGCGGCGGCGGCTCTTGGCAGCCAAGCCACCAATCGGTCACGGTAAGCCGCTTTGTCGCCTGGGATGAATTGGGCCCGAATGAAGCCGCCTGCGCCTTCACGTGCGGTGCCTAACGGCTGATTGGTCAGTGGGTCTCGCTCGAAAAAGCTAACGCCCGGTTGGGGGTCCTCAAATGCTGCATCCACACCTGCTTCTCGCAGGGCTCTGGAAGAAAACCAGGTCGAATGCCCATCAACCGAACCCATGATGACGATTCGATCGCCAAAGACCTCATCGAGTTGGCTGGCAAGGGGGCCTTCAGCGGGAAACAGGTGATTTTGCCAGCCCCTTGCATACACTGGCCCCGAGCCTGGGTTTTCATCACGGATAGCCACGAGCGCGTTCGCTAACTTCTCAGGCGTATCAGCAAGGCTAAGGTTCACACCCACATCGGCATAGGATCCATTGAAAATATGCGTGTGCGAATCGATCAGGCCGGGCAATAGTAGTCCGTTGCCGATTTCGATCACTTCAGTGGCTTCGCCCTTGAATCGCTCAGCGCCTGCCGCATCGCCAACGTAAACAATGGTCTCGCCTCGAATCGCAACGGCCTCTGCCCATGGGCGACTCGGTTCAGCTGTGAATACCTTGCCCCCTTCAAACACCCAATCCGCGGGAGCTGTTTCCGGTTCACTGGAGCAAGCGGCTAACAGCGTCATGCAGCCGATGAGCCATCCATTCGCTAACCGCCTCATTGATCTAGCTCCGAGCGGTAGATTTCACCGCCCTTCATCACAAAGACCGGAGACTCCAGCGTTCGAATATCTTGAAGTGGATCGCCTTTGACAGCGATCAGATCTGCATAGGCGCCGGGGCTCAACGCGCCCACTCCGTCCATACCGAGTAGCTCGGCGCCTTTCACGGTTGCGGCTTGAATGGCCTCTAGCTCAGTCATCCCGTACTTGACCATATAAGAGAACTGCTGAGCATTTTTGCCATGAGGGAAAACGCCCGCGTCAGTCCCGAACGCAATATTGGCACCCGCCGCGTGAGCTCGCCTGAAGCCATCTCGCTGAGCCGCGCCGACCATCCGCTCTTTTTCTAGTGACTCAGGCAAAAACCCTGCAGCCTCTCCGCCCTGGAGAATGTAATCGCTGACAAAGATATCCATCACCAGCGTCGTGCCGTATTCCACCGCTAAGCGAATACCTTCATCGTCAATGAGGCTGGCGTGCTCGACCGAATCAACCCCTGCTTTGATAGCGGCGATGATGCCTTGTGTGCCATGCGCGTGAGCCGCCACCTTGATGCCTCGCCGATGAGACTCATCCACCAGGGCCTTCATCTCGGAATCGGTATATTGCTGATCGCCAATCGCGGTGCCCTTGGATAGCACCCCGCCGGTGGCACAAAATTTCACAAGGTCTGTGCCGTACTTCTTATTCCTGCGGAGTACCTTGATGATTTCTGCAGCCCCATCGGCAACCCCTTCGGAAAACTGACCCGCCTCCGGGGGTAAAAGATTGTTATCGCAATGCCCTCCGGTAATCCCAACCGAAGGGCCGGAGACCCGCATTCTTGGACCTGGCACATCACCTGCGTCGATCGCATCGCGAAGGGCAACGTCTGCAAAACTGCCAGCACCAACATTCCTGACCGCGGTAAACCCCGCTGCTAATGTTTCACGCGCATTTTTTACGCCAAACAGCGTGTTCCGAGGAACGCTGGCGGCAAGGTTGCCATAGCCTTGGGCATCAGCATCTCCAATAAGATGAACGTGCGCATCAATCAAACCCGGCAGCACCGTAACATCCCCTAAATCGAGCAAATTCTCGAGACGGGTTTGAGGCGCGGGTGAAATCGACTCGACCCGATCATCCACCACGCGAATGACATGGTTAGTCAGCATGTCTCCTGACTCAACGTCCAGCACCCGTGCCGCTTTGATATGAACGACATCACTAGCAGCCGGGCCAGCGTACATGAGCGCAGCGGATAAGAACGCCAACCGCCATTGTGCGCTCAATGTTCTGAAAAGCCTGTTCAATGGTGCAATCCTCATATTTAGTTTGCGTGGTAACGCTCGTATCTTAGCCTGTATTTGCCATAGCAATCGCACTGAAGAGGGCGCCTCGCCAGCGTCTACCGACTTTCTGCTATCCATATGCGCACCAGAAAACCGATCGAGCTTCTATCTCAGCAAACCATGACACCGAAGGCACATCACCACTAAACGCTCAACTATAGAACGCTGCGTATCTGCTTTGCTGCGCATCCGCTTTATGGAACATCTATTGTTACAATGCCTTCGCCTGCTATGGCGGCGCACTAGGCAGCACCCTGCCTTGCTTCACGCTTTCATCCATTTTGCTCCTGGGATCTTCGACACCAACCATGCAAGACGAATACCCGCTCACCCCTGTCCCGCAGAGCAACCATCGAACCTGGTGGTCTGTCGCCGCCATCAGCTCACTCGTTTCGCTGTCACTACCCACCTTTTTGACAGGGATTGAAGTCGGCCGAAGTATGGCCTGGGCGGATGCCGTTATGGCCATCTATCTAGGTTCGATCATCCTGGCTGCGATTGGCGGCATCGCAGCAACGCTGGGTGTGCGGTATCGGCTGACCAGCTATGCGCTCATCCACTTAAGCTTTGGTGGAAACGCGGCAAGACTCGTCAACCTTGCATTCGGCCTGAGTCTGGTGGGCTGGTTTGGCGTAAACGTGGACTTATTTTCAGAGGCAGTGCTCGACCTCATACAGCCCAGCGAAACCAGTGCTTCCCTGATTCTCATGATTGAGATCAGCGCAGGTCTTTTAATCACCTTATCGACCCTTTTAGGTTTCATTTGGATCAATCGCCTTTCTCTGATTTTTACGCCCATATTGATGGTGGTTACCGCCTTGCTGCTCCGGGTGTGGCTTGAGGGTGACGCTTCGATCACGCCAATGCCGGCAGATTCACTCACCTTTAGCGAGGCGGTATCCGCAGTGGTTGGTGCAGCGGTTGTTGGCGCGGTCATTCTGCCTGACATTACCCGCTACGTGCGGGAGGCTTATGGCGGGTGGCTAGTATCCTTTGCCTGCTATTTCCTCGTGGCGCCGCTGGTTATGGTAATCGCAGCAGGGGCGATGAGCGTTCTCCAGACAGACAGCTTACTCACACTCATGACGCTGAGCGGTCTTGGCGTGGGTGCCGCGCTCATCGTGGTGCTCGGTAGCTGGGTGCTTAACAGCCTCAACTTATATAGTGCTGTGCTCACTATTCGAGCGAGCATTCCAGAATCGCGCCAAATGGGAACCACGCTTTGTCTTGGTGTGCTCGGCATTGCCGCTGCAGCTATGAACATCACCACCTGGTTCATCGACTTCTTGATCTACTTGTCTATCGCGTTCATCCCGATCGCCGGCATCATGCTGGTGCACTTCTACACGGCGCTCCAACCCGTGCCGCAAGATGCACTCACACCTAGTGCTATTGAAGGCTCAAAAAGCAATTCACAAGCGATCATCGCCTGGGTCGCGAGCCTCGCTGTTGCGCTCGCCGAAATGCAAACAGCGATCACTTTGAGCGGCGTTATGTCCATCGACTTACTCGCTTTTTCAGCGGCCTTCTATTACGCATTGAGACGCCTCGCGTGATTGTTCTCGGTATCGACGTTGGCGGCACGCACACCGACGCTGCACTAATGGACGACGGCCGCTTTGTTGATGGCGTAAAAGTCAGCTCCTCGAAAGACGTTCACCGCAGCATTTTAAATGCGCTCGACATGCTCACTGAGCGCCAACCCGATTTGATCGAGCAACTTGATTTAATCTCGCTTGGGACCACTCAGTTCACCAATGCGGTCGTTGAAAGGCGGGCGCTGGCGCCGGTCCTTGCAATACGGCTAGGTGCCCCCTCTGGAAAAGGGCTTCCGTCAGGCGTCGGGTGGCCAAGCGATTTAGCGGACCATGCCATCAAGGCTTCGCTACATTTAAAGGGCGGCCACCTTTTTACGGGTGAGTCCCTCTCGACACTCGATGACCAGGACGTAGCGAGTTGTCATGACCTGCTTAGCAAGCATCCCGATTGCCCGGTGGTCATCAGCGCGCCCTTTTCACCCATCCGACCTGAATCCGAATTAGACCTAGCGAAGGCGCTCGCTCAGCAAGATCCCAGGAGACGGTTCACCTGTTCACAAACAATGGGAGGACTTGGGCTACTCGAACGCGAGAATGCTGCCATTCTGAACGCGGCGCTTCGCCCCTATGCCGAGGACGTCGTGGACGGATACCATCGAGCGCTTGACGATCGGTCGATTAAAGCGCCGTTTTTCGTAAGCCAAAATGATGGCACCGTGCTCTCTGCGAGTCGCATCAAAGCACTACCGGCACTAACCTTCGCTTCAGGACCAACCAACTCCATCCGCGGCGTTGCCGAAGTAACCGCCCTACAGGACGCGATCGTGATCGATGTCGGTGGCACCACGTCAGACATCGGTGTGCTAAAGCAAGGCCTACCCAGGACCTCGCATCAAGTGGTTGAAATTGAGACCGTTCGCACCCACTTCCGAATGCCCGATCTCGTCTCTCTTGGGCTAGGGGGCGGCACCCTCGTTCATGAAGACGGCACGTTTGGTCCTGAATCAGTGGGTTATGAGTTAGGCAATAAGGCGTTGGTGTTTGGCGGCAACACGCTCACGCTAAGCGATATCGCCGTTAGAGCAGGTGCCATGGCAATTGGCGACCCATCTTTGGTCGCGCACCTTAGTGACGGGTTCATCGACTTAGTCTATGACCGGATTCGCGCTGCGGTGTATCCACTCGTTGACCAAATGCGGGGAGAGCAAACGGCGCTACCCGTCATCGTGGTTGGCGGAGGCGCGGCCATCTTGCGACCCTGTGCCGAGGCACACTGGTCTTTTCTTGATGCCGCCGTGAGCGGTCTCGTCAATGCCATCGGTGCATCTGCCGCGGAAGCGAGCGGCTATGCGGACGAAGTCATACATTTTAATGACGAGCCTCGGGCCCTCGCGATAGAAAGACTGACCGAGAAAGCGCTCGATGATCTCGAATCCAGTGGCGGGGTGAGAAACCTCGCTGCCCTCTCGTCTATTGAAGAAAATCACGTTCCTTATCTCGGCAATGCCTGGTTCCGAGTGAAAGTGTCAGTTCGTAGCCCCATCGCGCCGATGGTCCAACCCCTTAATATTCATAAGGTGTCGGAATGAAGACTATTTCCGCAGCCGACATTCATGATATTTCCGTTGGATCAGTGTTCCTTGCTACCGGAGGAGGGGGCGACCCGTGGGTATCGCGAATGCTAGCCGAGCAAGTGCTCACTGACCGCGGCCCAGTTCAATTGATTGGACCCGAGGCCCTACCGGATGGGGCTCGCGTTGTTGCGCTCGGCGGCGTTGGCGCGCCAACCGCTAGCCTCGAACTCTTGCCTTCGCTCGAGGATCCTGCGATCGCAGTCCGAGCATTTGAACGTGAGCTCAATGTCACCGTCGACGCACTAGTCTCTTTCGAAGTTGGCGGTGGCAATTCATTGGTTCCGATTCAAGCGGCCGCTCTACTCGATCTTCCAGTGATCGATGGTGACGGCATGGGGAGAGCACTGCCTGAAGCCCAAATGATGACTTTTGCGCTGGCAGGGATTCCACCCACGCCCGCCCTTGCGCTGGATTACCGCGGGGAGACAGAGCTTTTTCAGTCGCTCGATGGTGAGCAGTATGAGCCCATCATTCGAGCGTGGGCTCATTCCCATGGCGGGATGATCACCACGGTCGAGCACCTAATGACTCGGGAGGACGTTGCCAGCGCCATCGTTCCGAAAACCATCTCGTTCGCCGCAGCACTCGGGCAAGTGATCCGTCGACACGAGGGCCACTTGAAGCCCCTACTTCGGGAGGTGAGCCAGCTGTTCGATGAAAGCCTTTATGGCAGCGTGCATCCATTGTGCACGGGGAAAATCGTGGGGCTCGAACAGTCGATCCAAGGCGGATACGACATAGGCAGTGTTCACCTTGAGTCTTTTGATACGAACACATCGTTTGAGTTACTAATCAAAAACGAATTCATCCAATTAAGCCAAGGCGACACCGTGCTTGCCACTGTTCCTGAT
Organism: Gammaproteobacteria bacterium; assembly: GCA_038131595.1. GTDB lineage: Bacteria > Pseudomonadota > Gammaproteobacteria > Pseudomonadales > Azotimanducaceae > UBA9926. Next base: position 1,184,590 of record JAYPPR010000008.1, on the reverse strand, counting down.
CTCATCATTGCTTTGGACTTCGAGTCAGGCCAGCCCATCAATGCGGAGCGACTCGCCTACGGCCAACGACTCTGTGTCCTAGGCATTGGTGCGCCGCCCCATTACCGGACGGCTGACGCGCTCGAAGTCGTGGGGCCCCGTAATTTTGGGCTGAAAGCACCGTATCGGCCGCTTTCTTAACCTCGCAGTGCTTGGGGTGCTCCCTCCAGGCGCTCAAATGGCGGGGCAAGACTCACAAAATTATTAGACGAAGGGCTGTGGTGCATCACACCGATTCAAGCCCCTTTTTGGTGCCAAAACTCCTATCCACAGGCATTTTCCTCAGATTGAGAAATGGAAATGACGCTTGATTTTCAGTGGAAAATGCGAAAAATCGCTCCACCGGTTTGGGTCAGACGGCTCTCTCGTATCGGCAAGTCCTGCTTGGCGAGAAGTGGTCGAACCCCTGATGCGACTGACTTCGGCGACTGTCCCAGTACTCGTCATCAACAATGGCGACGTAAGGGCTATCGAAGGGTCACTAAAAAACCGGTTATTTCCAGAGGATCGGCGCCTTTATGGCTAACCCTTGTGGAATGAAATTTGCGTAGCACTTTCAACTCTGCGCGAGGCAATAGCGCAAGAGGCATTGAAGTAAAATACTGAGCAAACACCCGCTAACCATTCGCGAAGCTTTGCTCACCCATTATCAGCAATCACTGAGGTGTAGTGTATGAACAGTATCAAGCGCTCGACCCCACTGGCAGTTATCGCTGCCATGCTGGCACTTTCGGCCCCCGTGCCCAGTTTCGCGGCATCTGACGAAATCGAAGAGGTCGTCGTCACCGGTAGTCGAATAGCCAGAGACAGCAACTTAACTGGCGCCCAACCCATTCAAGGCGTATCGAGTGAAGACATCGCTGAATCGGGCGAGTTCGCCCTGATGGATGTGGTCAACGATATTCCCGCTCTAATTGGCTCGCTATCGCAGGAGATGTCTATTGACAGCGGCTTTGCGGACGGCGCCAACCTGCTCAATCTGCGCAATCTTGGCATCAATCGAACCCTTACATTGGTTGACGGTCGGCGTCACGTCGGCGGCGTCCAAGGGAGTGCGGCGGTTGATATTGGCTCTATTCCCAAGCAATTGGTTGAGCGAGTCGAAGTACTCACAGGCGGCGCATCCGCAGTCTATGGTGCAGATGCGGTGACCGGCGTTGTGAATTTCATCTTAAAAGATGATTTCGAAGGCTTTGAAATCGACGTCAATGCCGCAGTGTCCGGTGAAGGCGATGGCAGACAATCGTCCATTGGCGCTATTTGGGGCAAAAACTTCTCAGATGGCCGAGGCAATATTGTCATTGCCGTGGACTACAGCAAAGATGACGGCCTTCGCATGAGCGAGCGTCCAGGCGCGACTTACGGCACCGGGGATGACTACTCAAACCCTGCGCTGCGCTTCCAAAACGGCAACATCAGCGCGAGCACACCCAACTTTCAGGCCTACTACAATTACGCCAACACAGGGTTGTTCCCTGTTGGCCTGCCGATCCCAACCTCGCAAGGGTTCATCGACAACTACAACGCGGCTTTCCCCGATGCGCCAATCACCGCCGGTGATCTGACCAGTGCTGAGCTTGCCCTCATCGATCAAGCAGGATCCGCGTTCCCACGGGCAATTTTCCCAGAGGCCACCTTCTCAATCACTTCGGGCTATGGCTGGCTGATTCCCGGCGATCCTTTCTCGTTTGCGGGCTTCGATCCAGAAACACCGATCGATTTGAACGGCAATGGCACTCCTGATTGCCTCGATTCTTTCGCGGGCTACAACTCTGTGTTTGGAGCAGCTTCTTTTGGGGTTGTTGGCGGCTGCTGGTATCAGCAGGCTGACGGCTCCTACGCCGTTAACGAAGATGGACTGGTTGCTGGAAACTTCAACGGGTTCGGCGGTACGTCCACAGACGTCTACTTGAATGATCAAATGGATTTCTTGCTGCCAGACCAGAAGATCGCAATCAACGTCAACGCGCGATATGACTTAACGGACTCGGTGCGCGCATTCGCTGAATTGAAGTGGGTTGATCAATCAACGGATACGGGTGGTTTCTCCAACTCCTTCTGGGATCTCCTATATGGCGCGGCTGACAACCCTTATCTTCCCGAATTCATTGCTGACGTTGCAGCCGGCTACGGCGGCGGCGTTGCACTGACGGTCGACCCCATTTACTTCGGCGCCGAGCGACGCACAGATCGCGAAACTGTTCGAGCGGTGTTTGGCATTGAAGGGGCGCTAAACGACAACATGGATTATGAGGTTAGCGTTAACTTTGGTCGCTTCACCCAAGACCGCGCCTTCCCCAACTCCGTAATCGTAGACCGATTCTTTGCTGCGATCGATGCAGTGACGGACCCTGCCACCGGGGCCCCAGCCTGCCGGTCTTCGGTTGATCCAACGGCTCCCGCGCTCAACACACCGTTTGGTATTCCTGCGTACGATGAAGGCTATTTCTCGTTCGTCCCAGGTGACGGTCAATGTGCACCTCTCAACATATTTGCGGGTGAAGCAGGTGTCTCTCAGGCAGCTAAGGACTTCGTTCTAATCGAAACGAAAAACTCACTTGAGCTCACCCAGCTGGTATTGAGCGGCGTGGTGACGGGCGACACAAGCGCTTTCTTTGAACTTCCAGGAGGTGCTCCTGGGTTTGCAGCGGGACTCGAGTACAGGAAAGAGGAATCGGATGCTGACTTCTCACCCTGGAGTCGAGGGGTTTTACCTGCAGGTTCTAACTTCACGCCTGGCACGCTCATCTCCGAGGTATCTGGAAATGGCAGCCTCGTGTTCGACCCAGGCCTTGCCGACAACAATGAGCAGGGTGACTACACGGTCACAGAATTATTCCTTGAACTGTCACTGCCACTCTTAGCTGATGTGCCTGGCGCAAGGGAATTGACGGTTGACCTCGCGGCACGGTTCTCTGACTACGATTCGATTGGTCAGACCACCACTTGGAGAAGCACGCTCATTTATGCACCGGTGAATGATTTCGCGGTGCGGGCTACTTACTCAGAAGCGGTCCGTGCGCCCAACATCACCGAGCTCTATGGCCCGGTGACCAGTGCCACCTTCAGGCCGACTGACCCTTGTGATGCAACGTACATCGCAGGTGTTGACGCGGCGCTTGGCGCAAACTTGCAAGCCAACTGTACGACCTACTTCCAAAGCATCGGGATCGATCCCTTTGATGCAGATGGCAATTATGCGTTCCTTGACCCCCTCTCTGCCCGCTTCGGCGGCCTGACAGGCGGTAACCCAAACCTCAATGAGGAGACCGCTGAAACGCTAACCTATGGTTTCGTCTTCCAGCCTTCTTTCCTTGACGGGTTCTCGCTGACCTTCGATGTGTGGGATATCTCGATTGAAGATGCGATTCAAAGCGTTCGCGCAGACGACATCGTACTGGGATGCTATCAGGGCGCTGAGCTGAACAATCAGTTCTGTGACCTCTTTGAGCGTAACGGCGACCCCAACAGCCTACAGGCCGGTGGGTTCACGTTCATGAGAACGGGCCTTTTGAACTACGCGAAGTCTGAGACCGATGGCTATGACTTAGCTGCTAATTACGCTTTTGAGCTTGGCGAGCACATGTTCTCAATCCGAGTCTCGGGTACCAAGGTCAATGACAATACGCGGTACCAGAACCCGCTCGATCTTTCTGAGAAAGACCCCGAGCTCCTAGAGATTGGTGCGCCAGAGTACGCGGGCAACATCTTCCTGAAGTATCAGATTGGCAGCCTGTCACTCGGCTGGCAGAGCCAGTTCATCAGCGAAATGCTGCTTGGCAACGGACCTGAGGTTGAAACCTATGAGACCTTATTTGGACCTTCAGTCCTTATGGACGATATGTGGATTCATGACTTTAATGGCAGCTACGCCATTCAGGACAACGTGAATCTTTCGTTCGGTGTTCGCAATGTGACCGAAGAGGAGCCGTTCATTACGGCCAACGCCTATCCCGTTAGCCCTCGCGGACGCATGTTCTGGATGGGACTCAACCTCTCACTCTAGACGCCAGACGCTGGATCAAAAACGCCCCACTTGGGGCGTTTTTTTTGCGCAGCAGGTCTAGTTTCGCGCCCAACAACATTTAGCCAGAGCCTTGATTGAGCGCTCAGCATTAACGACCGATGCGACGCGCCTCTGGCAGGGAGTCCATCAGGACAATGGTCTTTCCAGCACTAGGTACGGCAGACGATGAACGGTAAGCTCTCGTTCGATAAGCGTCAGCCAATCAAGGTACTCTGAATGAATGCACCATCACCGCTTGAACTCGCCACCGCACAAAACAGAATTGGCGAAGAGCTTGGGGTTAGCCCTTGGGTCGCGATTGATCAGGTCAAAGTCAACGTGTTTGGGGAAGTCACCCACTGGCGAACCCCAGGCCACTGCGACCCTGAATACGCCGAGACAACGCCCTACGGCGGTACCTTGATGCATGGCTTCCACGTGGTTGGTTTGTTATCGCACTTCTTCAAGTCAGCAGGCCTCTGGCCAATCGACGCTTGCGACCCCCTCAATTACGGACTCGACAAAGTTCGAATCCTTAAACCCATCATCATCGGCGAAGGCCTTCGGCTCCGATCTAGAATTCATCTGATGGAGGTCACCCCAAAGGGCAACGGCGAGTATCTGCTGAAAGTAAGCCATCATGTTGAAGTTGAGGGAGCCGCCGAGCCCGCGGTCTATGCGGAATACCTCACCTATTGGCACCCCTTACCAACATCCGAATGACAAAAGACACACTGCCTACCAGCGCTCAAGTCGTCATTATTGGCGGCGGCATCATCGGCTGCTCGGTGGCTTACCACCTTGCGCGTGCCGGCGTTAGCGACGTGGTCTTGCTCGAACGCAAGCAACTGACCAGCGGAACCACCTGGCATGCCGCTGGACTCGTGGCGCAGCTTCGTGCGTCCCAGAACATGACTCGCCTCGCCAAGTATTCAACCGAATTATTTCAGTCATTGGAGTCTATTACCGGACAGGCAACCGGCTACCAGCAAACGGGATCTATCACCCTTGCGCTCAATGGGGAACGCGAGGCGGAACTGCGCAGGCAGGCGACCATGGCCAACGCCTTCGATGTGGCCTGCAAGTGGGTTGAACCTGATTTCATAGCCGAGCAGTGGCCAGGCATTACGCTCTCTGACGCGCGGGGCGGCGTTTACCTGCCAGGCGACGGTCAGACGAATCCAATCGATACCACCCTTGCGCTTGCGAAGGGGGCAAGGCAGGAAGGCGCACTCATCATCGAGAACAGTGAGGTCACCGAGTTGGTCCTCGCTGACGGTGCCGTGAAAGGTGTGCAGCTTGCTACAGGCGAAACCATCACCGCACAACAAGTCGTGATCGCAGGCGGCATGTGGACGAGAGACTTCCTCGCTCGCTACGGCGTGCTTGCGCCGCTTCAGGCTGCTGAGCACTTTTACCTTGTCACCGAGCCACTCGAACGCTTCACAGCGATGCGGCCCACCCTGCGTGTTCCTGATGAGGAGGCCTACTATAAATTTGATGCCGGAAAGCTGCTGCTCGGAGCGTTTGAGCGTCGCGCGAAGCCTTGGGCGGTAGAAGGCATTCCCAGCAACTTTGAGTTCGACAGCCTGCCCGCTGACTTCTCCCATTTCGAGCCCATCTTTACCCGCGCCATTGCCCGCTTCCCGGAGTTAGAACAGGCAGGCGTGCAATTGTTCTTTAACGGACCGGAGAGCTTCACCCCGGACAATCGCTATCTGCTGGGCGAAACCCCAGAGGTCAACCAGCTCTTTGTCGCGGCAGGGTTTAACTCCATCGGTATCCAGAGCGCGGGGGGCGTCGGGAAGGTCCTCGCCGAATGGATGATCAGTGGGCGCCCGCCTATGGATCTATGGGATGTCGATATTCGGCGGGCCTACCCGTTTCAGAACGAAAAAGCATTTCTCGCCGAGCGAACCACCGAGGCGTTGGGGCTTCTCTATGACCTGCACTGGCCTGACAGACAATTCGAAACGGGCCGCGGCATTCAGCACTCCCCGCTTCATGAGGCCTTCAGCGAGGCGGGTGCCGTGTGGGGGGAACTCGCCGGATTCGAGCGCCCTCTCTGGTTCGATAAAGATGCCGGCCCCGGAAGGCGGTACGCCTACGATGATCCTGAGTGGTTCGGCGCGGTTGCCCAGGAATGCCGCGCGGCGGCAGAGCAGGCCGTGATCTTTGATCAATCCAGTTATCCCATCTTCGACATCGAGGGGCCTCATGCACTCTCTTTCATGCAGTGGCTCTGCGCTAACGACGTCGATGTAGGAACAGGTCATCTCGTCTATACCCAGTGGCTCAACGAACAAGGGGGCATCGAAGCAGACGTCACCGTTCTGCGGCTTGATGACTCAGCCTTTAGAGTCACGAGCGCCTGCGCAACCTGGCGCAAGGATCTATTGTGGCTTACACGTCAATCGGCCGAATTTGATGTGACGGTGAGTCATCGGACTGATCTCGCAATGGTGGGACTCATGGGCCCATGCGCTGGGTCCATTCTTCGCACGGCACTCGATATTCCGTTCGATGACATCCCTTTTTATGGATCGCTGACGACTGCGTTTGACGGCGCAAGTCTTTGGTGCAATCGACTGAGCTATATTGGCGAATCCGGCGCAGAACTCGTGATCGACGCGAACCGACTCCCTGACCTATACGCGCACCTTACTGCCGCGGGGGCGCCCTATGGACTCCGCCCGGCCGGCTTCTACGCGATGAACGCTTGCCGCATGGAGAAGGGCTACCGGCACTGGGGCGATGATCTCCATGACCACATCACGCCCTGGGCCGCGGGCCTGGGGTTTTGCGTCGCAATGGAAAAGCCAGATTTCTTGGGGAAAGCAGCCCTCACGCAAACGCGCGGCAAACAGCCAACGCGCCTCGTTACGGTCGTCGTAGATTCCCCTGACGCACCGAGAATGATTCATGACGAGCCCATATTTTCAGCAGGCTGCCAAATCGGGCTGACGACAAGCGCAGCATGGGGGCATCGATTGGATCGCAACCTAGCGATTGCTTCCGTCACCCACGAACCCGCTGTAACGAAACGCTTTCTCGCTGAGTCGTCGTTTGAGATTGAAATCGCTGGCCAGCGCTACCCCGCCCAGCTACAACTCGGAGCGCCTTATGACCCAAGCGGCAGTCGGATGAAGCGCTGATCCAAGACTTTACATCTCATCAGGGCCTCCTTAGCCTCACTCCCTTATTCAAGTTCACCAATTAGGAACTAAAGCACTCATGATTCACCAACTCCGCACTTACACCATCCAGCCCGGGGCCATGGACGATTGGGTTGAGCTTTTTGAGACTCATATTCGGCCCGTTAACCGACGGCTTGGCATGCACATCATCGGCACTTGGGTGAATCATGAAGACAATGAATTCATTTGGCTGCGAAGATTTAGCAGCGAGGCTGAGATCGAGGAGTTAGAAGCCGCTTACTTCGCCTCACCGGAGCGACAAGCGCTGGGCGATCGCCCGCAGCAGCTCATTCAGCATATGGATATCAAACGACTCACGCCAGACAGCGCCGCAGCATTGCTCTGTTAAAGAGCATAAACATCGAGCTTCTTGCCAATACTCAAAATGCGCTGAGACATCTCACACACCATAATATCGAGACGATCATTGATTGTTTAGCCAACCCTCACCAGCCTTTGGAACCGAAGACTAGTTAATGCGGAAAGCCCAAACTGACTATAAAATCCACCACCCAAAAACAATCCAAAAATTCTCAAGTTTAATAATTCAGTGCCGTTAACCCTATTACCACTGGACAGAGACCAGCATGAGACGTCATCGCGCAACTATCCTTGTCTTCCTGCTGCTTGTGGGTTGCGGGCAAAATCCAGAAAAGAGAGCCCCAGAGGAGCCAAAGACTAATCGCGCTCCCACCATTTCTGGATCCACAAACTTCGAAGTGATATCTGGTAATCAACTCGATACCGATCTATTCGCTACAGACCCTGATGGCGACAGCTTAAGCTACAGCTTGTCTGGCCTAGATTCAGCCGTTTTCACTGTGAATCAAAACGGCGTTCTTACTTTCGTTAACCGTCCCTCGTTCGCCGACCCCAGCGACGCAAACCAGGACAATACTTACGAAATCGATTTCCGGGTATCAGACGGTAGCGAGACCACTGTTCTAGCTATCTCGATCACAGTGGTGGACGTATTAACAGGTAGGGCATTGATCATTCCAATGCGCCGAGCAAAGATCCGAGTTTTTTCCGGCGATGAGATCGGTAGGCCACTCGCCGACACTGTGACCAATGAAGCTGGCAACTTCGAGATCAAACGACCAGAAAAAGCTACCAACTCCCGCACTTGGATTACCTCCCGATCTGGCTTTTTAGGAGTGCGGAAGAAGAGATTCAAACAACGTTCTTTTCGGATACCTCTAAGGCCTTAGATTCAGTCTCGACCAACGGTCCCATATCCACTCTGTACTTTGCAAGCCTGGAGAAGACAACTAGAGATAGAGTTACTGCCGCTCTTGGGCTGACCTCTAACTTTGATACCGCACCGGATGCCGATTGGTGGGCGCTCGCGGAAACGGGCGACCCCGAAGCTATGGTCTATGTGAGGCGGTCTGTTCAGCTTTGGATCATCATGGAGCTGATCGCAATCCCACAATTGCTGAGCTCACGCTGCTGACCTCGACAGTGCGCTGGCATCGTTCTATTGCGAAGCGTATTGCTGAACTCGATTTCGAACGTCATTTGACCCCTGATGGACTGGCGGATTTTTACGATTTCGACGCTTAGGCTTTCTCAATGAGACGTTAACCCCCGTGGACGAGCAGGTCGTGAGCTCAGTCGCCACCTACCTTGCGACAGCTCAATGTCACGGGCATCGATGCTGAGTTCTTCATCGCGACCATGGCAAACGAAATATTCCCCGCGATCTCCGCTTTGTATGCTGGATCAATCTCCCTGATTCTTTCATTGCCGCAGTCGAGATCACCTCCTTATTCAACACTGATAGCGCTCAACTGGATCTGGACACCGACGATGATGGTCTTCCAGATGTGTTTGACGCCGACGACGACGACGATGGTGTCGAAGACTTCAGAGATGATTTCCCATTAGACAGAACCAAGCAATTAGATCTAGATGGCGATGGCATCGATGATCCCAATGATGATGATCGAGATGGCGACGACGCGTTACCTGATCCTACTGAGTTTAGAGACAGCGACGATGATGGGAGTCATAACACTGACGAATTTTCTAACGAAAACAAAGGATAGTGACAAGGACGGAATCGGCGACAATGCAGATGCAGACCGAGATGGCGACAGCTATGCTGACGACGAATTTCGAATGACCCTAACGAGTGGAAGATAGTGACCTTGATGGCTTAGGCGATAACGAAGACGATTTCCCAGCCGATGCTACGGAGCAAAAGGATACCGATGGCGACGGTATCGCCCGACGATGATGACGACAACGATGGCGTAACCGACTATTACGATCAGCTACCCGTGGATCCCAATGAGTGCTGCGACTTTGATCGCGATGGAACTGGCGATTCAAGCCCCATTCGATCCTTCGGAGTCAGCCGATGCGGTGATCTTGACGACGATAACGATGGATTCAGTGATGCAGTCGATGCTTTTCCATTCGACCCCTTAGAATCTACAGACACCGATGGTGATGGCATTGGCAACAACGCTGATCCGGATGATGACAATGACGGCTTAACGATCTTGAAGAGGAAGCCAGAGCTAGTAGTCACGCCGACTCCTGGTTCCTGATCTTGATGATGCATTCCCGCTCGACTCGGCCACAGTGGACACCGATGACGGTGATGGGCAGCTTGGCTCCCTGGAAAGAGGGTTTCACCCAGCCAACAACTGCTCACTGAAGACCTGGATGACGACTGATGGGTTGAGCGACCTTGAGGAAATTACGCTCGAGACGAACCCTCTGGACCCTGATTCTGAAGACGACGAGCATCGGATTGGTTTCCCCCCTGACCTGCCGCCTCAGTGGATACGGACGGTGACAAACAGCCAGACGAGTGGAACGAGGGTTTCACCGGTAGCCTGTTAAATCCGGAACTTACCGAAGATCTCGATGACGACAATGATGGACTGACCGATCTTGAGGAAATTACACTGGAGACGAACCCGCTGAATCCTGATTCTGATGGAGACGGCTTTAATGATAGTGACGATCAATTTCCGCTAGATCCAACAGAAAATCTCGACAGCGACAATGATGGAGTGGGCAATTCTGAAGATCTAGATGATGACAATGATGGGTTGACCGATGTTGAAGAGCAAACCATTGGTAGCAATCCCACTCTAGCGGACTCCGATGGAGACGGTGTCTTAGATCCTGAAGACGCTTTCCCAAATGATGCTGCCGCCTCAGTGGATACAGATGGTGACGGACAGCCTGATTCTTGGCTCGAAGGAAAGAATGAAGCCGACTCAACAACTGGTCTAACTGAGGACTTGGATGACGACGACGATGGCACGCCAGATGCTCAAGACGAATATCCGTTGGATTCATCCGCCTCTCGTGACAGTGATCAAGACGGGCAACCAGACGAGTGGAACGAGGGTTTCACCGGCAGCCTATTAAATCCAGCCCTGACTGAAGACTCAGACGACGCCAACGATGGGTTGACCGACCTTGAAGAGCAAACCATTGGCAGTAATCCCACTCTTGCGGACTCCGATGGAGACGGTGTCTTAGATCCTGAAGACGCTTTCCCAAATGATGCTGCGCCTCAGTGGATACAGACGGTGACGGACTGCCTGATTCTTGGCTCGAGGGAAAGAGTGAAGCCGATTCAACAACTGGTCTCACTGAAGACTTGGATGACGACAATGATGGGTTGAGCGACCTCGAGAAAATTACGCTCGAGACGGACCCGCTGAATCCGGATTCTGATGGAGACGGAGCCCTAGATGGAAAGGACGACTTCCCGGTAAATCCAGATGAGCAGCGATACCGACAACGATGGCTTTGGTAACAATGCTGATCACGATGATAACGATGGCTTCAGTGATGAAGACGACGTCTTCCCGCTTGATCCATCGGAATCTAAAGACTCCGACGAAGATGGAATAGGCGATGTCGCAGATGTCTTCCCCAATGACCCCAACAGGTCAGTCGATAGCGATGGAGACGGTGTAGACGATATTTCCGATGCCTTTCCTCGCGATCCAGCCGCCGGCGTGGATAAAGACGAGGACGGCAAACCAGATGACTGGTTGCCGGGCAAAGATGCAAGCAACTCAACACTAGGGTTAGTGCTTGACAACGATGATGACAATGACGGCATTGAGGACGTTAGTGATCGCTATCCTCAAATCGCTATCGGTGGCCGATTAGATACCGATAAGGATCGCTCCCAATACTTGTGACACCGAAGTGCCTTGAACTGGGAATGGACGAGGACATCGATGGCGACGGCGACCAAATGCGAAGATCCCGACATCGATGGCGATGGCATTCCGCCGAAGACAACTATCCGATTGACGGTCGATTCTGGCGTCTCCCTCTGATTACCGCCATCGCTAGCGTTACTGATCTCAATCGTGGATGACGCTGCTTGCCCCAGATCAGGTGGATGTTAATCAGGCAATTTCATGTGCCGACACGATATATCTAGTTTAGAGGGCCTTCAAAACGGTTTAAATCCAGCGACCTGCACAATCCGATCAAGACGGCGCCTTATCTCAGCTCAAAGGCTCGAGGAATGTGTCCGGTACCAAGATCACTTCGTTGGGTTTTATCAGCAATCTCCGACATAACAACCCTCAACATTGGGCGGATGCCGATCGACGCTCAAGAAACCCGTTAAAAAATTTGGGATTCCTTGATCTCTTTGCAGATGGAAAGCGTAGGGGTGGCTGACTTATCTCCTCTTGCTGGTCTTCCCCTCAGACCCTTGACGTTTCCGGAAATGACGTCTGCACAGCAGCGAACCTCGCGCCTTTCGTCGAATCACCCCGACCAATGACTGCCCGAATCGAGACGGAGATGACTATCCCGATGCGATCGATGCATTTCCCGAGAATCCCTCAGAATGGTTCGACGAAGATCAAGACGGAACGGGAGACAATACAGATGCGTTCCCGAACGACCCAGCCGCGGATACCGACACGGACAGTGACGGCCAGCCTGATTCTTGGCTCGAAGGAAAGAATGAAGCCGATTCAACAACTGGTCTCTGAAGACCTGGACGACGACAATGATGGCCTGACTGACGCCGATGAACTGGCTATCGGAACCAATCCTTTAAATCCAGATACCGATAACGATGGGGTTGGTGATGCAAGCGATGCTTTTCCATTCAATAGCAATGAGTCTATCGATACCGATGGCGACGGCACCGGCAACAACGCCGACACCGACGACGATGGCGATGGTCTCTCAGATATCGATGAAATCGCCGCCGGTACTGATCCACTAGATCCGGATTCCGATGACGATGGCATTCCTGACGGACAAGATAATTTTCCGCTGGACGATACTAAAGACTAAGCAAAGCGCTGTGCATGTGATCAATCATCACGGCTCGTGAACGCACCTTCTCGAAGGGTAAACTTAGCTCATGCTGGAGGCTACTTTCTAAATCTTACCGCCAAGCGCCGCGCCAGAGCGCAATGACGATCATCAAACCGTACAGCGTCATGCCCGAAGCCGCCGCGATCACAACTATCACGGTAACCCCACCCTGACTCAGCAGGAAGAGGGAGAGCCCCATCGCCACCGCGAATCGTGTAAAAGTGGCGGTAATTGGCCAGCGCATACGCCCTGCCCCTTGGGAGGCAAAATAAAGCACTAACCCTACGGCAAGAAACACGTAACAAGGCCCCACCCACTGAATATAAATCTGTGTCCTAGCCTGCGTTGCTAGATCATCGGTGAATAGCGGAATCCAGACCCCTGGAATCAACGCCAGAGTTACGCCAATCAAACCGCCAATGGCAGCCGCGAGCCCTGCCCCCACCCAGCCTGCTCTTTCCGCGCGATCAACTTTTCCCGCGCCCATGCTCGTACCCACCACCGTCGTGAGTGCGGTGCCGATGCTAAAAACAATCGGGGTCATTAAAAATTCAACGCGGGTACCAATGCCGTAACCCGCAAGTGCGACGTCGCCTGAGCGCCCAACCAAAGCAGTCAAGCCTAAGATCGTGGCGACGGTCATCAGCGGTGATAACGAGGCGGGCCTCGCCACCATCATGATGCGCTCCATCAGCGAGGCATCAAACTGCTTGAGCTTTAGGCTAAGCCGCACCATCGCTGCTCTGCCTGCGAGCTTCACAAGAAATACAAGCGTCATGAGGGATGACACGATCAGCGTTGATAAGACAGCGCCCGTAAGCCCCAACTGCGGCAACCCAAACCAACCCAATATCAGGCCAGCTGAGAGCGGTACTTGCAGGCAAGACCCGATCAGCATCGTCGACGCCGAGAATCCCATCATACCCATGCCTCTGAATACCGCACTCAGCCCTGAAGACATCCAAATGACCACGCCTCCAAAAAACAAAAGGTCCGAATACATCAGCGCGAGTCGCAGTACTTCGCCACCTCCACCCAGGAACTGAAGGAATGTTTCGCCGATCAGCCAATAGACAAAATACCAAAGCGCCTGCCCAGCAGCAGTAAAGGGCATGCCAGATCAGTCGGGAAGCGAGCTCGGGCTCGCCAGAACCCAGGGTGCGGGCAACAGCCGAGGAAATTGCGCCGCCCAGGGCACCACCTGACATCGTTTGAATCAAGATTAGGAAGGGAAATACCAAGGCCATCGCTGCTAGCGCCTGCGTGCCCAGTTGGCCGATCATCCAAACCTCAAAGAATGACCAGTGACTGCACGACAAAGGCGCTGGTATTGGGTGCAGTAAGACCCAAAATCAGCGGCAAAAGGGGTCGTTCGAGCAAATTCTTCGTTCGTTGGTCCACTCACACACCCCAAAGGAAAGATCGATCCTCTCACAGGCCTGTTCATGCGACCACAAAAAACAAGGGGGTCGGACGATGCCCGACAGTTGCCCCGCTCGCAAAATTCACTAATTTCAACGATTCACTACTGAAGGAACTACCATGGCTTACGTTGAAGGTCGCACCGTGCACGACGCGGATTCTCACGTCATGGAAATGCCGGACAAGATTCTCGAATACCTCGAGCCAAGCTACCGAGAGGAATTTATAAGCGAAGCCAACAAAGCAGTGACCGTCACCCAAGACTTGGCGGCGGCTGAGGCGAAGCAAGACGACCCAGAATTCCGCGCCGGCGATGAGGCTGAGCTCTTGCAGCGCAAAAATCACCTCGCCCTCGGTGCGTACCGTAATCAAGATCGACCCAAGACCCTTGATCTCTTGGGCGTAACTAGCCAACTCGTTTTTACTACCGCTGCGCTCGGCAACTTCGGGCTCGACGAGAAGAACCCAAAGCTCGCGCAAGCGGCTGCTCGAGCTCATAACAGAATGAATACGGACTTTTGCTCGGTTGACCGAAGACTGCTGGCCACAGGCTATGTGCCGCTGTCAGACGTTGACGCAGCGTTACCCATTGCTAAAGAGGCGCTCGAACTCGGCTGCAAAGGCCTCGTTGTGCCCTCCATGTGCCCGGCAAACCATAGCCCAAGCCATCGCGGCTTTGATGCCCTTTGGGCCACGGCAGAAGAAGCCGGCATCCCCATCTTGTTCCACGTGGGTGGCGAGGAAAAAATGAGCATGGCCTACACCGAAAACGGGGGCGAAAAGGTCAAAGATTTCCATGGGGGTGATGAGAACTTTACTGGGCTCAGCTACATGGCGATTCCGCTCTCCATTTGGCAAACCATGACCGCGCTGATTTTCGACGGCGTGTTTGATCGGCACCCTAATCTTAAGTTTGGTGTCATCGAGCTTGGGGCTTCTTGGCTGCCTAGCTGGCTTCGCTTCATGGATTCAGGGTTCGAGGCTTTCCGCAAGGGCGAGGCGCGACTTCAAGCGCTGTCGATGAAACCAAGCGAACTGGCTGAGCGTCAGTTACGAGTCACGCCGTATTGCCATGAGCCAACCGGTTGGATCCTTCGGGAGTCCAGTCCAGACATGCTGCTGTTCTCATCCGACTTTCCTCATGTAGAGGGTGGCCGTAACCCGGTCAAACGCTTTGAGGACAACATGGAAGGCATTAGCGACGAGGCTTTCGGTCGCTTTTACAGAGACAATTTCATTGATTTGATGGGCCGTGGGCTGGACGAGTCCCTTCACGATCACCCATCCCAACAAGCTGCTTAATCCAGCCATTAATCATGGCGCAACTCGCGCGGGCGTCAAATTTGATCGGCTCGCGCGGCGTTTACACGCTGTAGCACAGGAGACCGACGACATGAGCTTAGTCGCTTTTCCCGAGTCACCCGAGGCGCTCTCTCCCGCCTGGCTTACCGAGCACTTTCAATCCACAGGCGTCATTAACGCAGACAACCAAGTGACCGCACTTGAGATCAAGCCCGTGGGTGACGTGATTGGCGTTGTTGGCGAGGTGGTTCGGTGCCACATCACGTATGCAGCACCTTGCGAGGCACCCGCCTCCGTGGTGATTAAGTTCGCGCACCGACTCCCTGAAAATAGGGCCATTGGTAACAACACAAGAATGTACGAGCGGGAGGTGTTGTTCTTTAACGAGATCGCCACCCAACTCGATACGCCTAAAACCCACTGCTACTTTGCGGGTTTCAACGCCGACACGGGCGGCAACATGGTCATCATTGAAGACCTTCATGACTACGACGTGGGCGACCAAGTCACCGGCGTCACGCTCGACCAAGCCAAACTCGTGGTCGATAACATCGCGCCACTTCACGCACGGTATTTTGATGCCTGGCAGGCGGACTTCAGCGATCTCTACACCATCGATAGCGATGACTACATCACCTCATTCCTGCCGGGTTTTATGGGCAGCTGGGAGAACGCCATGGCGAATTTCCCAGAGTGCTTTGACAATGAGATGGGCGAGGCCATGCCAAGTTATGTCTCAAGCTTAGCCGAGCAAATGAAACGAATGGGCGCGGGCCACATGACGCTCGTGCACGGCGATGTGCGGATGGACAACGCCATGTTTGGGCGAGGGCTCGCGCACCAGCATCCCGTCGTCATGATCGACTGGCAAAACATCATGGTATCCAACCCCCTCCAGGACCTGGCTTGGATGACCACTTCGAGTTTCACACTACCTACTCGCAGGAACGATGAAGAAGCCCTCCTCGCCTATTACGCAGACACCATGCAAGGGTTGGGCGCTGACTTCTCATTGGATGCAGTTCGCGAGCACTACGATCGTGCGATCCTTTTTATTATGAATTTCCACATGATTATTGCAGGAGCCTTTGTGCCGTCTGACGATCGGGCAAGGCAAATGGCAAGTGAAGGCCTTGATCGCGCTGTTAAAGCCGTGACCGACCGCGGGTTGATCAAACTGATTCCTTAAGCCCACCTCAGTCCAGCACCAATATCGAGGGTTAAGCTTAAAGCTGCCTTGAATAGCCTCTTGAGCCTTGGAGTTTGGAGCCTTGGAGCTTGGAGCCTTGGAGCCTTGAGCCTTGGAGCCTTGGAGCCTTGGAGCCTTGGAGCCTTGGAGAAAAAAGTGCATGTCACCTGGACTGAAAAAACAAGTAGGCTGACGACCAATTAAGCAATCGGTCTCGGCAGGTGAGGCTCCATCGCAAGCCATCGATTCAAATCAGCAGCGATATCCACATCCCAAAGCGGTGACATCTCACTTAGCGAAACGCCCTGCTCGGACGCCCTCTCGCGAGTCTGTTCCATAACTCGACCGGTGCCCCAATCGATGTCACTAAATAAGTGCGGCACCGAGCCGCTCACGCCAACACCGACATAGCCCCCATCCGCCGCTGGGACAAATAGCGCAGAAGCAGATGATATTCCGTCCATGGCTTGTCGCAGCAGGCTAGTTGTCCAAACCGGACAGTCTGCACCGATGAGCAGCACGCGCTCGGAACGGGTCAGCCCCACCTCAAGCGCATTCGACATCTTTTGACCCAGATCGCCAGACGCCTGGGGGTAAAGCCCTACTGATGCGTCGTTAATCAGTTCCATCAGCGGGTAATCATCGTCTTCCGCCGGGTGCCACACCTCAATCGTAACGTCAGGTAATTGCCGGACAGTCGCGAGCGTTCGAGCAAGTAAGACCCGGTACCAATGGAGTGCCGCACCCTCCCCCAGCTCACTCGCCAAGCGACGTTTGGTTTGCCCGAGCACTGGCGCCCTAGCAAAGATTTGGATGAGATTAGCGCCCTCTGACATGCGCGTAATAGTCTGCTAAACGATCAGGGCCAACCCCCGCCCAGAAGGCGAACCTTAAGCCCCACATTCTAAGAACGGTCCGAAACCAGCCACCCTGATCCCAACGCCTCCCGTCAGTTGCAAGCGGTGTGCGAATCACCGTGCTTTTCGCGACGCCGCGGAGCGCCTTCGATAGTGCAACGTCTTCCATGAGCGGCATGTCAGGGAATCCCCCGACTGCGTCAAAGAGCGCCTTTTTCACAAAGAGCCCTTGGTCGCCAGTGGCGACTTTCGTGAGCCCAGCTCTCGCGTTCATCATCGCGGCGGTCAATGAGAGAAGCGGGTGCTTACCTTCGATGCGCACATCAAACCAGCCCCAATCGGGATCACCGGAGAGCGCTTCGAGCAGTGCCTCAAACGCCTCCGCCTCCAACCGCGTATCTGCATGGAGAAACAATAGCCACTCGCTACTCGCGTGCCGCGCCCCCTCATTCATTTGCTTGGCACGACCAGCTGGTGACTTCAGCGTGCGATCACAAAGTGCACGTGAGATTTCAAAAGAGTCATCTGTACTGCCGCCATCAACCACAATCAGCTCAACGTCCCGACAGCGAGCAAACTGCAGCGCCTCTAGCCTTGCGGGCAGGATGCGTGCCTCGTTCAGCACAGGGATGACAATCGTGAGCGAAGGGTTCAAGGAGCCGGCTGCTGGGCGAGGCGACGTCATTCAACGCCCAATCGTAATCTGACCATTCAATCTTGATCGACCCCTCATTCAATGCACGAACCGCATCATCATCTAACCCCAGCGAGTCGGCATACCGCGACAGATAGGCAAGCTCCCCTTGACCTCTGGCACCCCGAAGTCCTCGGCGTACCAGTCAAAGATGGGCGACAACGTCAGGCGATTCGTGGTTGGGTTCATGCCGTTTTTGGTGCGATCGCTCAAAAAAATGCTGGCCTGCTCATCCAGCGCAGCATCAAGGGATGAGCCATTAAACGCGGTAGCCCTGAGCGGTGGACAACCTTTGGACGCGCAGTTCACCGCAAAATGCACTCGAGGATCAAAGAGCGCTGGGTCGCCCCGAAGCCGGCCATGCTCAATATCATCGAGGCTCATTCGTTCACCGAACAGCTCCACAAATCGATCTTTGAAGGGGTGGTTAAAGATCCGCCCGAAGTCCCATACGGAATCAATATCAGGATAGCGCTGCAAGATCTTCTGGATCATCGCAGCGTTGTAAAGGTTAATGAGAAAGGCTTGCCGGTGCGGGACACTCCACTCATTAAATGCTGATTCAGTCACTTGAGCGCAGGCTGCCAGCCACTGCTTCAATTCAGCGGAGTCCTCCCGCGCTCCCGCATAGTCGACTCGACTAACCGCACTTTCCTCTACCGTTACCACCCAGCGTTCAAGCAGCATTGACCAGCTGTTAGCGAAACGATTTGCTTCCTCTGACGCGAAGAGAAGGGGGTGCCAGCACGACAATAACAGCACAACCAGGCACTGTTGGAGACGATTAGTCATAGCGATCAGGCGCAAAAGTGAGATTCCACGGATTTGACCCGCGCAGCTTACCCGACCCACTCTGCCTAGGCGAGAAACGAGCCGTTGATTGAAGGCCATTCAATGAGCCTTAGCCATGGGGAGACAACCGAAACCCTGATCCTTGGTCCGACTTTTTGGTTTCACGGCTGAGGTGATGCGCTACTGGCGAGCAACCGCTCTTGAAATGGCATTGGTGCTCAAGCAGACGACGGGTTAGCCGAAAGACCTTGTTGAACCGCTTCCTCGAAGCCGACGTGGCGCGTCCTGATACTGAATCCGTGGGCCGCAGCTCAACCAACTCGTCTTTTGACGTTTTTCCGCTCCATTGGGCTGGTCCATTTTCACTGCCCCATTGGTTTGCACATTAACCCGCAAGATTGGCCAGAGCCATAGATCGCCGGTTGTGCATCGCTACATCATAGCACGCCCAACGGGTCGAGACGCAAGCCGGCTCATCTACTATGATCAAAGCCACCAAACCGATCATAGACCACCTTTGAGACTGCCCGCCGACATTGGCAGCGATATCGACGATGCGGTCGCGCTGGCTTACCTTTTGATGCAGCCGTCCATTGACCTGCTTGGTATTACCACCGTGACCGGCGAGGCGCGCAAAAGGGCCGCGCTCGCGAGCCGATTACTAGAACTCGCTGGGCAGACTGTGCCCATCTTCCCGGGGTTTGAGGCGCCACGAGAAATCGCGACTCGCCAGCCCATTGCCCAACAGGCGGTGAAACTCTCCCCGGCGCAGCTACTGGGCACCGATCAACCTCACAATCCAGAAGCCGCTATCGATTTCATGGCGGATACCATTCAAGCGCATCCCTTCGAGGTCACGCTACTCGCCGTGGGACCCTTTACCAATGTTGCAAGGCTCTTCGAGAAGTACCCAGACGTATCTCGACTGCTCAAAGCGCTCGTCATTATGGGCGGCAAATATTCCGACTATCCCACCCCGTGGGGGCCGAGTGAGTGGAATGGCATCATTGACCCGGCTGCGACTGCGCTGATGTTCGCCAAAGCCAAGTGCCCTATTCGTGCGTTTGGACTAGACATCACTTGGCAGGTGAGCATGGATGCACAGCAGGTCAGTCGTGCCTTTGCGACCCACCCGCTACTGCGTGAGGTGCGAAGATGGAGCGAGGTTTGGTTTGCAGAGCGCGATGCCCTGCACTTTCATGATCCGCTCGCGGCTGTGTCACTCGTTGATCCTTCAGTCTGTACCTACAAATACGGGCAGGTTGCCGTCGACTTATCTCCGGGCCGCGAAGGGTTTACCGAATTTGTAGCCGCGAATCCGCAAGGGACAACAGCCAGCGACCGTCCGCTGGTCGAAGTTGCCGCGAGCGTCAATGCGAATCAGTTCTTCGACCAATACTTTGCTCCGTTTACGCCACGCGCCATTAGCGCACGCAGCTAGCGGCAATCGACTATGGCTGATGGCTGATGGCTGATGGCTGATGGCTGATGGCTAATGGCTAATGGCTAATGACCGTGCACAATGCTTATTGTCTGCAGACGCGTTGAATTACCTTCGACGCCCTGGTTAACCCCTACAAAATTCGTCATCAAAGAAATCAATCTGCGCCCATTGACCGTGACTATCAGGATTAACCCCTCCCCTAAAAAAGGCGTAAACTCGGCGCAAACCAAGCGAAGTACTCATCGACCAAAAGGAGTCGCTTAACATGGATCATGTCAATGTCATCATCGTCGGTGCCGGGCTGTCGGGCGTCGGCGCCGCTGTCCACTTACGACAGAAATGCCCCGGGAAAACCTTCACGCTGCTGGAGGGCAGAGACACCCTGGGAGGCACGTGGGATTTGTTTCGCTATCCCGGCATCCGCTCAGACTCTGACATGCACACGCTGGGGTACAACTTCAAACCCTGGACCGAAGCCAAAGCCATTGCCGATGGCCCTTCTATCAGAAAGTACGTGAATCAAACTGCAGACGAATTTGCTGTCCGTGAGCACATCCGCTTTGGCCATAAGGTGTTGAATGCTTCCTGGGATAGTGATGCTGGCCGGTGGGCGGTCACCAGCCAGTTGAAAGACGGCACAGAATCCGTGGTCACTGGCGACTTCTTATTTATGTGCGGCGGCTACTACAACTACGATGAAGCGTACCGACCCGAGTTTCCCGGCCAAGATGCATTCAAAGGTCAGGTGATTCACCCGCAGTTTTGGCCAGAAGATCTTGATTACTCGGGCAAGAAAGTGGTTGTTATCGGTAGCGGTGCAACCGCGATGACCCTCGTGCCTGCGATGGCAGAGAAAGGCGCAACCGTCACGATGGTGCAGCGCTCGCCCACTTACGTGGTCTCACGGCCTGCTGAAGACCGCATTGCCAACACATTGCGCAAATATCTCCCCGACAGCTGGGCATATGCCATTACCCGGCTAAAGAACACCACCATGAGCGGTTACTTCTATAACCAAACTCGAACGCAGCCAGAAAAAGTGAAACGCCAGATTCTGGGCATGGCGCGCGAGGCGATTGGCAATGAAATGGTCGATAAACATTTCACCCCCAGCTACAACCCCTGGGATCAGCGCATGTGTCTCATTCCCAATGGCGATCTCTATCAAGCCATCAACAATGGCTCTGCCCAAGTGGTCACCGGCGATATCGAGACCTGGACTGAAAGCGGGCTCACGATGACCGACGGCACTGAGATTGACGCTGACATCATCGTCACAGCCACCGGCTTGAAACTGATTGTCATGTCGGGTGTTGAATTCGAAGTCGATGGCAAAGCTGTCCACTTCCCCGAGACCTTCACTTACAAGGGCATGATGTATTCCAGCATTCCCAACATGGCGCAGACTTTCGGCTACATCAACGCCTCCTGGACGCTGCGCGCCGATCTCACGGCAGAGTACGTGTGTCGATTGCTCAATCACATGGATGGAGTCGGCGCGAGCGTGGTGACGCCAACGCTGAGGCCAGAAGATCACAACATGCCCGCTAGGGATTGGATCGAAGATTTCACGCCAGGCTACATGCAGCGCATGATGCACCTATTCCCCAAGCAGGGTTACGGGCCTTGGTGTAACACCCAGAACTATCGCCTCGATAAGCGCATGATCCGCAAAGCGCCCATTGAAGATGATGCGCTGGTGTTCTCAAATCCTGAGGCTGCAAAGGCGGCTTAGCGATACGAAGACTAATAGCGCTCGCTTCGCATACGAGCGCTTCTCACCAGAAAGCCCCGCCGACGCGGGGCTTTTTTGTATGAAGCCAAACCCTAGATTGACGCGCCCCAAGGCTTAAGCGATTCTTCCATCATCGTATTTGAGAAGGGTCGACCCATGTCACTCAATCCGCAGACCGCTGAATTCCTCGCCATGCTGGCTGCGAACGCACCAGCAGATCCGCCACCGCAAACGCCTGAAGTGTCGAGGCAGGGTTATCGCGGCATGGCCGAGATCTACGGGCCCGGCCCAGAGCTTCAATCGGTGAAAGACGCCGTCGTCCGATCGGCAGATGCCGACATCCCGATCCGTATCTACAAAGACCATAGTGACGCTAGCGCGCCTTGCCTCATCTACATGCACGGTGGGGGCTGGGTGATAGGTGATCTTGAAACCCACGACAAAGAGTGCCGGCTACTCGCCCAGAAAGCCCGCTGCACGGTCATCGCCATTGACTACCGTCTTGGGCCGGAAGCCCCCTTCCCAGCAGGGCATCTCGATTGCCTCGAAGTGCTGAGAGCGGTCGCAGGGCACCCCGAGGATTACGGCGTCGACCCCAATCGAATCGCTGTGGGCGGTGATTCGGCAGGCGGCAACCTCGCAGCCTTTCTTGCCATTGCTGCGCGAGACGAAGGCATTCCGCTCGCGTTCCAAGTGCTGATCTACCCCGTCACCGACGCGCGATCCTATCTGCGCGGTGTCGACCAATTTGATTACGCATCGATTACTGAAAACCAGGAAGGACCGTTACTGACCCTCGAGGGAATGCGCTTTTTCCTCGAGCACACACTCACGAGCGAAGATCCGAGCGCTGAGGCCACCGACTGGCGTATCTCGCCTATGCTTGCGACCGACCTCGCCGGCGTTGCACCGGCACTGGTGGCAACCTGCGGATTGGACCCACTCAGAGACGAAGGCAACCAGTATGCTGAGCGCCTTATGAGCGCTGGCGTGAAAACTGAACTAACCGAATGGGCGGGTCAGCCTCATGTCCTGTTTCAGATGTCGACCGTCACGGATGATGGACTAAAACTAGTCGACCATGTGGCCACCAAACTCGCCGAAGCGCTAGGGATAGAGCCGTGAGCACGTCACCAGTTGCCATCGTCACGGGCGCTGCGCGAGGTCTCGGTCTTGCTATGGTCGAGCGATTGCTTGCCGAGGGTTACCGTGTCATGGCCGCCGACCTTTCCAGCGCTGAAGGGTCTTGGAATTACGAATTAGGTGACATCAACGCTATGGGGGCGGCGCTTGAAGCAAATGGCGAAGATCGGCTAAAGACCTGCCCCGTTGACGTGACGGATGCAGACTCCTGCGCGGCATGTGTTGACGCAACGCTGCAGCACTTTGGACAACTCAATTTACTGGTCAACAACGCGGGCGTTGTGGATTCAGGCCCCATCGACACTTTTTCGGAGGCTGCCTGGGACCGCATTTTTGCGGTGAACACTAAAGGCATTTTCCTCATGACCCAGGCGGCGGTGCAGGCACTCGAGGGCCAAGAGAATGCGTCTATCGTGAACACGGCCTCCATCGCGGGTAAAAAGGGCGTGCGCCATATGGCCGCCTATTGCGGATCGAAGTTTGCAGCCATCGGTGTCACGCAATCCCTCGCGCAAGAACTCGCGCCACGAGGGATCCGAGTCAATGCCATCTGCCCTGGGATTGTAGGCACCGCCATGTGGCTTGAGCACTTAATGCCCAAAGCACAATCCACGTCTAACGAGATTCCAGATTTTGCTGACTATGTCAGCCAACTGATTCCCATGGGTGAGCCACAAACCGCCGAGGATATGGCGGACGCCGTGGTTTATCTTGCTCGCACAAACAATGTGACCGGCATCGCCTTGACTGTCGCCGGTGGCATGGAAATGAACTAGGAGAGCGCCATGCTTGACCCATCCTTACTTGATGCACTCGCTGCACTCGATACGCCGACCATCTGTAATGCCCTTGAGGTGGTAGAACCATCGCGTCGCGGCCATGGCTACAACATCAGACCCTTTTTCTGCGCAAGGCCCTCGCTCGCGCCTATCGTAGGTTATGCCCGCACTGCGCGTATTCGGGCGCAACACAAGCCGAGTCAATCGGCCAACATGATCGACTATTACCGGTACATCCAAGAGGGCGGCGCGCAACCTTCGGTCGTTCTCATCGAAGACCTGGATGATACTCCTGGCTATGGTGCCTTCTGGGGCGAAGTGAACACCAATGTTCACTATGGGCTCGGCTGCTTAGGTGTGGTCACCAATGGCAGTGTCCGCGACCTTCCCGACGCGCAAGCAAACTTTCAGATGTTGGCCGGGATGGTGAACCCGTCCCATGCGTTCGTCCACGTGGTGGATTTCGGGGGGCCAGTGACGCTTCACGGCATGGAAGCATCCCACGACGATTTGATTCACGCCGATCAACACGGCGCCGTGGTGATCCCTGAATCTGCGGCGGAGGCGGTAGTGGCTGAAGCAGCCCGCATCGCTAAGCAAGAGCGCATTCTCATTACCGCAGCGCAGCAACCTGGGTTCAGCATCAAAGACATCGAGGACGCTTACGCCAAAATGGCGGACATCCACTAGGGGCGGGTTGCTTGAGACAGGTTTTGTCTTAACGTTTGCAGCCTAACGCTACTTAGCGCGGTTTCATCAGCGCCCGAGAGGGACTCTGCAGCCACTGCAATGAACGCTTGGGCGCGTTCAAAATCTTCCAATGCCAAATAGGACGCTGCTGCTTCGAGATTCCATTCAGGCTCAAACGGACAATACGCCAAGGCGGTACCCAGTTTAACCAATGCCTCTGAATGGTTGCCCATTGCGGCCAGCATTTGCGCGTAGTCATTATCCAAGTGAATCAGAATCGCGTTCGCCGGGCGCATCGAATCCGGTACGCATCTCTTTTGCTCTAGCATGAGCGTGCTTTGTTTTCGAACCGCATCGATACTTAAGGGTCGAGACGGGTCGGCGGGGGCACGCCGACCAATCTCTAGGGCGAGGATCGGGGAATCCTCTTGGGGGGTACACGCTGCGCAGTATGTCCGCCCTTTATTAAGGTGAGATCAAGCGAGCATTAAGAACCCGTCAATTCCACGTCTGGCAACGAATTAAAGTGCCAGGGGTTCAGCAAAACGGGAAGGTCTCCACGGTAGCAAGTCAAATCAGCGTGGACTCATGCGGTTCGCTTTGACCGCAAGTCAGAGGAATCCAAACGGGCTGCCATCTTTTACAACAGCCCAATTAGTAGGGTCTAAACGTTGCCTCAAAACGACTCGAACGAGGCCGCTGCCCGCCTTTTTGAACCCGCCGCCATCACTGCGGTCAGGTCGGGACTATCGCTGGTATCCCATTAGACGTGCATTAATGAGAGAGCCGAGCGCCCCACCAATCAGCAGCGGCCAAGCGAGGTCAATCGATCAGCGACTGGTACACCCTTGCTCTTAGCTCCCGACGCAACGGATAGGTCGAGGAAGGGACCAACTGCGTCAGGAACACCGTGTAAAGATCTTCAACCGGGTCGATCCAGAAGAACGTGCTCGCTGCACCGCCCCAATGATGCTCACCCACCGAAGTAACGATGTTCGCAGTAGCAGGGTCAATCACCACGGCCCACCCGATACCAAAGCCGATGCCTTCATAGGACGTTTCACTCCAAACCGGTTGACCCATTGCAGCCATATCTTTGTTCTGAGGCAGTTGATTGAGGCGCATGTAGGCGAGTGTTTTAGGCGACAAGATGCGCTGACCGTCCAGCTCACCTCCACCGAGCAACGCTTGGCAGAAGCGCCCATAATCGGACAGCGTTGATACCAGCCCGCCCCCGCCGGAGAGATAGTTAGGCATTTTGAGATACGCACTCTCATTCATGGGGTCCAGCAACTGGATACCTGAAGGCCTATCTTCAAACGGATTGGCCATGGCACCGCCCAATTGGGCGCCGTTGGTGGGCCTATAGAGCGAGCAAAAGCGATCTCTCTGTGATTCGGCCACAGCAAATCCCGAATCGTTCATGCCTAACGGCTTAAAAATGTGGTCGGTGAAAAATTCTGCGAGTGACTGGCCCGACCAGATTTCAACAAGCCTCCCCAAGACGTCGGTGGCAACACTATAGTTCCACTGGGAGCCCGGCTGACAAAGCAGCGGAATCTGCGCCAATTGGTCAGTCCACGTCCCAAGGTCATCTTTGACTCGGCCCTCAAATCCCGCGTTGCGGTAGGCCTCATCGATCACGTTTGTGTGCATAAAGCCATAGGTCAACCCCGCGGTATGGGTCATCAACTGCTTCACCGTCATCGGTGTGCTTTGAGCTTCAACATCACTCAAGGCGCCGCCCTTCCAGACCGGCGTTTCTCTAAAAGCAGGGATATAGCGACCCACTGGATGATCGAGCTGAAAGCAGCCGGCCTCGTAGAGCATCATGGCGGCAACAGTCGTGATCGGCTTCGTCATTGAATAGATGCGAACCACCGTGTCGAGACTAAACGGCTTCTCAGCTGCCACATCAGCGAAGCCCACTGACTCCTCATAAGCAACTGCGCCTCGACGGCCGACCTGTACGCTGGCACCTGCCAGCCGCTCCTGCTCAATTTGATCGGCGAGCCATGCCGACACGCGCTTGAGGCGCTCGCTCGATAGTCCAACAGACTCTGGTTGTACCCGATTCAATGTCTTTCCTCCCTATTGTTTAGGCCGTCCGAACTTTTGATGGCCAGGCTGACACTGTCGACAGACCTGAGCGAGCCACGCTCGATGACCGATGACCGATGACCGATGACCGATGACCGATGACCGATGACCGATGACCGATGACCGATGACCGATGACCGATGACCGATGACCGATGACCGATGACCGATGACCGATGAACAGTATCAAACTACGGCGAACTCTCTCCTAGAGCAACCATCATCCTCAAAAAGGGGTTCCTTGATAAGGTGCTGAAATCAACCAGATTCAGTACCATGCAGAAAAGCATTGGCAACAGGAGTAACCTCGTGATCGAAACCGCTTTATTTGATTTGACCGGCAAAGTCGCCTTGTTAACGGGCTCGTCAAAGGGCATGGGTAAAAGCATGGCTGAAGCGCTCGCCGAACACGGTGCGAATGTGGTGGTCTCCAGTCGAAAGCTTGACCAGTGTGAAGCAACTGCTGCCGAGATTAACGAGCAATGCGGCCGGGAAGCGGCCATCGCCATCGCCTGCAACATTGGCTACAAAGATCAACTCCAAGCGTTGGTTGATGAGACGCGCTCAAGACTCGGGCCCATAGACATCCTGATCGCCAATGCTGGCGTGAATCCCTTTTATGGCTCGATCATGGACATCCCGGATGAAGCGTTTAACAAGATCATGGAATCGAATGTGCGCTCGAACCTATGGCTCGCCAAGATGGTCGCGCCCGATATGATCGAAAAAGGCAGCGGGTCTATTGCGATCACCAGCAGTACGGGCGCATTTGGACCCTCCGAAGTACTCGGGACCTACAACATCTCAAAGCTGGCTGACATTGCGCTCGTGCGAAACCTCGCCCAAGAGCTCGGACCAAAAGGCGTACGTGTTAACGCCATCTGTCCTGGTCTCGTGAAAACCGATTTCGCCAAAGCGCTATGGGATAACCCTGAGGGCGAGAAACGAGCAAATGAGGTCACGCCCATGCGGCGCCTCGGTGAGCCAGAGGATTTCAAAGGCATCGCTGTGTTTCTTGGCTCAGAGGCATCGAGCTGGATTACAGGTCAAGCGTTAACCGTTTGCGGCGGAACGCACATGTACCGGTAGGGTGTACACGCCTTCTCTCGGATATTGCCTAAACCAAAAGCGTTAAATGGCGAGCGCCAACCCAAGGTGAAGTGTCACCACAACAGCGGTGACTCCAAGGCGCATCTGCTGGTAATAACGGGGCGCCCTGGCGAGCACTTTGATCGCCCACTCGCCCCCGCACAAGGCCACAAACACTAACGCCTGGCACGCGAGCGCGACCGTTGGCGCCCACGACACGATAGCGGCGACACTCGCAATCACCAAGCCATTGCTCAAGACGAGGACCAACCACACGGGTTCGCTACTCGGCGTTTTGGCAAGGGCGATCCCCCACCAACTACCGCAGAGAAAGGCGCTGATCGCCAAACTGTAAAACAAGAATCCGTTTAGAGCGCTTTCATAGCCTAGACCTGTGAGAACTGCCATCCCTGCAAAGGGAATCAGTCCAGCAACGGCTAGCCCGACAACAACCCATTGGCGTTCAAGCACCACGGACGGAGTCGCTCTGCGCGCTCCGGTTCTCCTTCATCGCCTGATAGGCTGCAAGTGCGCGTTCTCTTGAGGGTTTCAGTTCCACGATGGGATAAGGGTATGTGTTGCCGAGGGTGACCCCCGCTTCAGCGAGAACAAGCGGCGGGCATTCCCAAGGCTTGAACAGGTAGCGATCCGGGAGTTGGCTGAGCTCCGGTATCCATTGCCTGGTGTAGGTCCCGTCCGCATCGAACTTTTCGCCCTGGGTGACGGGGTTAAAAATCCGAAAATACGGCGCAGCATCGGCACCGCATCCGGCAACCCACTGCCAGCTTGCCGTGTTATTCGCTTGATCTGCGTCCACCAGACAATCCCAGAACCAGCGTTCCCCTAATCGCCAATCTAGCAAAAGGTTTTTGACCAAAAACGAGCCAACAATCATACGCACTCGATTGTGCATGTACCCTGTGGCCCAGAGTTCGCGCATACCGGCATCAACAATAGGGTATCCCGTCATACCAGTTTGCCATGCAGTCAGCGTGTCTTTAGACGTCATCCACGGAAACCCGTCGAAGTGCGTTTGCAAGTTTTGGTGAGGCAAGGTTGGGAAATGGTAGAGAAGATTGTTAGAGAACTCTCGCCAAATGAGCTCTCTTAGGAAGTGCTCGCGATTCACAGAAGCGTCTGCATTAGCGTGCAAATAGTTCCAAACCTGTCTAGGGGAGATCTCGCCAAAATGGAGATGGGGAGACAAACGGGACACCGCGCGCAGGGCAGGGAAATCTCGTCCTTCCCGGTAATCATCTAGTCCTTTTTCAACGAACGACTGTAGCCTTCGCTTTGCGCCCTCCTCTCCAGGCTCCCAGTGCGCAAGGACGGTTTGATTCCAGGCGCGTTGATCGGTGAGACCGAGGTCATTAATGGACTGGGCGCCATCGAGCGCCTGCGCTACTTCGAGCGATAGTGGCGCCTCGAGGGCAGCCTCTGGCTCGGGCAACTGACCGATTGCATGCTTATAAAAGGGTGTGAAAACACGATAAGGCGTGCCATCTTTTTTCAGCGCAGCCCACGGCTCCCATAGCAATCCTGCTTTGAAGCTCTGCACTTGAAGCCCTTTGGCTTTCAGCGTCGCCATGACCGCTTTGTCGGTTTCGATCGCGAGCGGCTCGTATCTGCGATTCCAAACGATGCGATCCGCGTTCGATGCAGCCGCGATCTGAGGTAGCAGCTCGACCGGATCCCCAACAAAGACATTCAAGCGGTTCTGCAGTGCGGCGTTCAGCTGCCGTATGGAGACCTCGAGCCATGCGCGCGACGCGGCGCCGATGGCGACTGACCGCTCGGGCGGCTCGAGGATAAAGACCGGAACCACCAGTCCGTGGTCAGCAGCAAACGCCAAGGCAGGGTTATCGGCAGTACGGAGGTCGTTTCTGAACCAACAAATGGTAGTCATGAGGACGTTGTCATAAGAGGGTGGATCTCTGCGCTAGTAAAAACCGATTGGCAAAATCTCGGTATCTTTGTTCCCAAACTCCGTCTCAAGAGCTGGTTTGCAAAGCTCTGCTCTCAGAGCTTATGTGTTAAAAAACCAGGGTTTTAATCGCTCATCCTTGAGCGGTTTGGAGACGCGTTTCTATATACGTCATTGTGGGGAATTCGGTGGTCCACTACCCGTTGGTCTTACTCTTCAATCTCAAGGCGTTGAGGTTAAGACAAGCCAATCGTAATGGGTGCGCGCAAATTCGAATCATTCGCTGACTGCAAGCCAATCATTTCATCAAATGCGCTTTGGTGCTCGAGCCAAGCAGTCTTGTGAGGCACGCGCTCCAGCAGTTGTTTCATCGCTTCAAGACTCCGCGTCCTACAGCGCTCCCCTTTGTTCGTCAAAATGCCAGCAGCGACCCCGTTTTCGCGCACCTCAGCGACGTAGATCATTGGGTCAGGTGTCATGATGACTAGCTCCTCGACAGGCACCTTACGAGCTTCCAGCTCGTTTAATTTCCACTGTTTCATTGCTCGTCTCTGTCCAACTATCGCTTTCGTAGGCCCGGCGTTTTCATGTTCTGTTACCAAGCTTTCGTCAGCATGTTCAACGCAAACCTGATCGATATGGATCATTCTTTGAGTACATCCAGATAAACGGTAGCGGACAGTTTTAGCCGATGCCTGAATCGTTTCGGCGTATCACGAAACCCCTATTTTTATCGATACAAATGCGAATCGAGGTGTGTGGCGGACCGAGCGAATTTCAACATGCGAGCCAAGTCCTGAGACTGACTGTTTGATCCGATCAGATTCAATGCTCGTAAATTTTTTCCACACAACGACTACATCCGACAACGAAACATAAAGACTATGGGGGTTCTTATGACATCGGTAGCGACAACTTCTACACTTCAGCTTCAACCTAATCTCAGCCCGAGCGCACAAATTGTTCGCGACGCGTTAGCCGCCAAAGGTCTTGAGACGCCAATGATCGACAACGGGTTGAGCAGGGATCAAAAATATCAGGCGATCAAGGCGGCTATGCGGGATGTCGTGACCACGCTCGGTCTCGATCTCAGCGACGACAGTCTTCAAGAGACACCGCACCGCATTGCGAAAATGTATGTGGACGAAGTGTTTTCCGGGCTCGATTATTCCAACTTTCCGAAAATATCGGTGATCGAAAACAAAATGGCCGTTGATGAAATGGTCAAGATCACAGACATTTCACTCACTAGTACCTGCGAACATCATTTCGTAACGATCGATGGCACCGCGGACGTCGCCTACATTCCGCACAAAAAGATCATCGGCTTATCGAAGATCAACCGGATCGTACGATTTTTCGCCCAGCGACCGCAGGTTCAAGAGCGCATGACACAGCAGACGCTTATCGCTCTGCAGGCGCTGCTTGAAACGAGCAATGTCGCCGTGAAGGTGAAAGCTACTCACTATTGCGTGAAGTCTCGTGGCGTCATGGATACCAGTTCTTATACGGAGACAACTGCGCTCGGAGGCGTTTTCAAGGCGAGCGCCACCACACGGTCAGAATTCCTTAGCGCCATCCACTGATCCGGACTGGAAGAGACCCCGTATGCCTCTTAACGTTTCGGCTAAGTATGCGCTGTTCATTCTTTTGCCGCTTTTACATGGTTGTCAGGGGACGGGGGCCATGGACCCAATTACTACAGTTGATAAGCTCGACATTGAGCGCTTTATGGGCGATTGGTATGTCCTTGCGGACATTGCAACCCCCTTCGATAAAGATGCTTACGCCCCTACCGAACATTACGTTCTCAGATCCGACGGCGTGGTGGAAACCACGTACCGCTATCAAAAGGGAAATGCTACCGGCGATTTCAAATCCAGGACCATGACCGCACGCCCCAACCCGGAGCTCCCCTCTATATGGGGCATGCGGCTCATCTGGCCTTTCGAGGCGGATTACCGAATCGCTCACCTACACCCCGAATATGAGACAACGATCGTCGCTAGAAACAAGCGTGACTTCGTTTGGCTAATGGCGCGTACACCCACCATTGATCAGTCTGCATTCGACACGCTTCTCGGGAAGGTTCAATCGCTAGGCTACGCCATTTCAGACCTAAGATTTCACTACGGGATGAGACCCAGTGCCTCGCAGCCGCAATCAGATTCTGGACCTCCCGGCGGGCAGTCTGACGAAAAGCAGCAATCCGCCCCTCGATTTGGTACGTAACAGCCTAATTGGACTCAGAAAATGGTTATGATGGCTAAACAACCCAAACAGAGATCAACCATGGCTTTAATCGAAGGCCAGGACTGGAATGCGCTTCTTCAACGCGTCGGCAGCCATCAAGACAAAGACGCCTTTTCGGCGCTCTTCGCTCACTTTGCGCCGCTGCTTAAAGGCTTCCTGATGAAGGGAAGCAACCTCGATCCGGAGCAAGCTGAAGAGCTCGTGCAAGAGACCATGATCAAGGTTTGGCGGAAAGCCCCGAGTTATTCGTCCGCACAAGCCGCGGCCAGTACTTGGATGTACACCATCGCTAGAAACACTCGAATTGACTGGCTGAGGAAGCACGCCAAAATTAGCCAGCAAACCGATGAGCTCATTGCCGAAGACCTGTTCGATGAAAACGAGGAATCATCGCCTTTCACATCGCTGATTCAGACGCGCAATAGCAAAAACATTAAAGATCACCTAGGGGACTTGCCCCAGGAACAATTACAAGTGCTCACCTTGATGTACTTTCAAGGCAAGTCCGGACAGGAAGTAGCGGATGAACTGAGCATTCCACTCGGCACAGTAAAGAGCCGAGTACGACTGGCACTTCAAAAGTTGAAACTGAAGCTGTCCCCCAACGGTGAAAGCACGGAGGCTTACGCTCAATGATTAAACATCACCCTAGTACCGCACTACTGACGGATTACACCGTCGGCAGTCTGTCGGTAGCACCGGCTGTGTCTGTTACGACACACCTTAAATATTGCCAGCAATGCAGAGACAGCGTGGGCTCCCTGAAACAGCTCGGAGGCGCTCTTCTTTGCGAGGCAGAGCCAGCTCAGATCTCAAACGACCTTCTTAGTCAGACACTCGACCGTCTCGATGCCGATGAGAGCGAGATGGCTCTTGCAGAGGGCGCGAGCGAAGTCCACGAATTCGAGCTGAGCGATGAGCTGAAGGGTATTCCCGGGTATCTCAACCAGTTCCTGCCGAGGAACGGACTGAATTGGCGGAAGCTATCGTCTTCAGTCACTGTTGCGCCGATTAGTGTAGGCGAGACTCGTTATGAGCTCGCACTACACAAAATTTGCGCGGGCGGACAAACCCCCGTTCATGACCACAACGGCGTCGAATACACCGTTGTCCTGAAAGGTAGCTTCTCTGATGAAGATGGCATGTACAACGAGGGCGATTTTTTGACTCGCGAGCCAGGCGATATACACCGACCATTCGCGACTCAGCATGAAGACTGCATCTGTCTTTCCGTGCTTGAAGCGCCGATTAGGCTCAAAGGGCTTGGGCGCGTGTTGAATCCCTTTATGCGATTCCAGCCCAGCTAAGGCAGCAAGCCACCTATTCCCTTTGAACCCATCCCCCTTTGGGTTCGACCTTAGGGCATCCTTCGGGATGCCCTTTTTTTTCTTTCAGCTTACCCCAAGCGTTTGGAATTAACATCCTTATAGGGTGCGGCATCAAATCCGAAGGGTCCGTACCGAGCGATCACGCCAGCCAGGGTCTCAGGTGTCCAAAAAGCATGGCCGGGCGGAGGGAAGCCAATCAATGTCCGTTCAAAGACTGAGGCGTTCGCGACCCAGCGCTCAAAGGGTTGGCCCTCGCGATACATGGCCCAGGGCCACCCTGGGTGTAATTGAGCGACCCAATCGGCATCAGCACGGCGGAAGGTAAGATTCTGGGCAAGCCGCATAGTGCCTTCCACAAGAGGACGCCCTCTGTGCCAAACATCGTGCCGGTAAAACAGCACGTCACCCACCCGAAAATCCGCGACCTGCTCGCGCTCGTACAGCGCGGCTCGAAACGCCGCAATGTCTGGCGCTTCGTCCGCAAAATACTGCTCTGCCGACGAACGATCGTTTAAAAAGGGATGATCACTCATACCCGGGGATTGAGTGTAGGGATACTGATATGCAGGGTCAGACGCACCGGTACGGGGAACGAACCCAGTTTCGCCCGCGCATTCTCTCGCATCAGAGTAATAGATGATGATTTCCACCGCCGCCGGAGTAGACCAAGGTGGCGGATGCACAAGCATATGATTGGGGTAGTCCATGTGAATCCGCTGATCTTGATTGTCCTGCCTATGGCGAGACGCATGACCATACTTAGGCCATAGATCAGACTGTGTTAAGCGAAGTGCCGAAGGCGAGACATCGAGCAGTTGCGCCACCGCCCCTACAAGCGCTGGGTCCAGGGTTAGCGCGTTGAACGCAGCGTCTGCTGAGGGAAAAACGAATCGGCCGCCACTGCCAAAATCTCGCACTGAGCGTGCCGCCTCACTCCCTGCCTCCGGGAACACGGACTGCGCACTTTCAATCAGCGACTCAATGCGATCGGCAGGGAGTAGGCCCGAGGCAAGCGTCATCCCCTGGCTTTGCCACTCGTGCACAGCCTCCTCGGTCAGTTTGCCTTCCGCCACAGGCCTTGCGGCTACTCGTGCAGGCGTTGTCATCAGAGCGTTCGATTACAAGCTAGAGCAGATAGGGTAGCCATCGATAACGCCACAGCTTAACGAGAACCGCGTCGAGTCGATGAATAACTCATATGGGCCGCTTTACTCATGACGCCATTAATAGCGTCTCTGCCAATCGCGCACGCTGATACCGATCATCGCCCCACTGGTACTGGTGCCACAGCGCGCGACGCAAGAAGAGCTGCGCATCGCAGTCATAGGTAAACCCAAACCCTCCGTGGAACTGCACGGCCCGATCACCTGCTTCGGCAAACTGCTCACTTGAACAAGCCTTCGCCATCCGCGCAGTTTCCTCAATCGTTTCGGCACTTGCCCCTTCAGCCCACTTCGTCGCTGCGTGATAGACGTAGGATCGAGACATCTCTGACCCCATCAGAATATCCACCGTAGGGTGTTTGAGCGCTTGATAAGACCCAATCTGTTTATCGAATTGTTTGCGCGTTTTCAGATAATCCACGATGACGTTCAGCGCACCAGCGATACCGCCCGATGCCTCAGCGGACATCAATAACAGGCTGGCGTGTTCAATGACATCGAATGCGACGCCTGGGAGAAGGTTCGATTCGGACACTGCAATGCCTTGAAAGTTGACGCTAAAACTCCGCCTGGTCTCGTCAATCACCGACTCACGCGTGATGTCCTCGCTTCGCACCTGCTCACGTTCAACGAGGCAAAGCCGAACGTCGCCCTCTAACCGGGCAGCAACGAGGTAGAGGTCAGCCTCCTCGCCCGCTTCCACAAAGACTTTCGTGCCGTTCAATTGATAACCATCAGCGGACTGCGTCAGGGTCGCTTCGGTGTCCATCAGCGACCAGCTTCCCGCAGGCTCCCAAATCGCTAGCGTCGCAATGGTGCCCGTGGCAAGTTTGGGAAGAAACATTGATTGCTGCGCCTCACTGCCGCAGGCGATCAATGTTTGAGCGGCCAAGGTCGCCGCAGCAAACGGTGATGGCACGAGAAAACGACCCAGCGATTCCACCACAGGCACGGCATCAGCGAGACTCATGCCAAGTCCCCCGTGCTGCTCTGGAATGATAATGCCTGCCCAGCCCAGATCGACCATGGCTTGCCAGCGACCGGCACCAAAGGGTAGCCCTTCTTGAATCGCGCCTCGCAGGCTCGCGATAGGTGCTTCCTTCGCACAAAAATCCAGCGCCGTACTCAGCAGCATCCCTTGCTCTTCACTCAATGTAATCACGGCTAGCTCCTTAACTCTTCGGCAGGCCGAGCACTCGCTCGCCAAGAATGTTCTTCTGAATTTGTGTTGTGCCGCCCCCGATCGTCCCGGAGAAGGCATTGAGGTAAGACCGCTGCCATTTGCCGCCATCAACGGCTTGGTCGCCGATGTAGCGAGCCCCATTGGCACCCTGGAGCGACAAAGCGAATCGCGTCATTTTGCGCTTCAGTTCCGATCCTCTTAATTTGCCGGACATGGCGATCGCCGTCGGCCAGTCTTCACAAAGCGCTGGGATTCTGGATTTAGCACCCATCAGCTGATTGCCTTTGGCCTCCAGTACCAACTTCATGAGCTCATCGCGTGTGAGAGGGTCCTCTAGTGCAGGCCGACCATTACGCACGCTTCTGCGCGCGAGTTCGATGATGTCATTGATGTTGAGGTCCATCGCTGAGAGACCCCCTGCCTGGCCCCCGATCGCTCCGCGTTCGAACATCAGCGTGCGCATCGCTACCGACCATCCTTCGCCTTCTGCACCGAGGCGGCAAGCAGCCGGAATTCGCGCATCATCGAAGTAGGTCTGACAAAACCCAAACTCACCCGTTAATTTCTTTATGGGAACAGGATCCACGCCCTCAACTTTCATAGGCGCGAGGAAAAAGGTCAGCCCTGCGTATTTATTCGGACCATCCGTTGATGTGCGGGCGAGAAGGATCATGTATTTGGCGTAGGAGCCTAGGCTCGTCCAAATCTTCGAGCCATTGACCACATAGTCATCGCCATCTCGCACCGCTCTAACCTGGGCATTGCCTAAATCGGATCCGTTGTCTGGCTCAGAAAACCCCTGACACCAAATGTCTTCAGCGCTGAGGATATTTTTAATATAGCGCTGCTTATCTTCCTCGGAACCCATATCAAGAATCAGTGGCCCCGCCCAATTCAAACCAATGGTGTTCGGCACAAAGGGAGCGCGTGCCTTCGCCATTTCCTGATTCACAATATCCTGATAGACCTGGGCTTGACCGCCGCCCCCGTACTCCGAGGGCCAAGCCATCCCTAGATAGCCGGCTTCGTAAACCGTTCGCTGCCAGTCGCGCAAAAATTCAAATTGCTGATCCGTCCCCACCTCCATGAACGTTTCAGGTAGCAGAAACCCTGGATCAGCGGGCTTGTTGTCTGCAAGCCAGGCCCGCACATCAGCTCTAAACTCATCTAACTCTGTTTGTGTCGTCATGTTCTGCTTATACCTTTTCCTTACACCGCTTTTTTGATTCGCTGGGGCTGTTTATTCAGGGCTGTTTACTAGCTCAGGGCTGTAAGGGTTCAGGATGGGCTTAGCGATTGACTTAGTCCTTTCCTGTCCCTTTCTTTTCACCCTTGTGTCGTCTGTTGTTGCCCTTTAAATCGTTACTATCTACGACTGGCATACCAGCAGGGCACTGATTCATGCCCAAGCGCCGGATCACCGAGTCTGCCTTCCTGCTCAGCATATTCGCCATCAAGCCGAGGGATCAACTGCGGTTTTCGACCTAATATGAATTGCCATTCGCACCGCGAATCGATTGCAGTGGCACGACATTCTTTACATCAAACCCAGCCTATGGTCTCTTAACTCATCGGTTGACGAGAGCAAGGACTGCCATGCCGCCAATCACAAAGCGCACCGCCTGGATTTACGGCTCTATGAGCCTGCCAATCGCCATCATCAGCTACCCACTCGCGGTCTGGATCCCTCGCCTGTATTCAACCGAGATTGGCTTGAACCTCACTGTCATCGGCATGGTCATTTTTGCGGCCGCGATTTTCGATGCCATATCTGACCCTGCCATGGGGTTCATGTCGGATCGATTCAACACCCGTTGGGGTCGCAGAAAACCTTGGATTTTATTTGGCGTGCCGCTCTACGCCTTTGCGGTGTGGATGCTACTGAACCCTGAAGTGGGCACCAGTATTGTTTATCTCGCTTTCTTTTTCATTCTGCTAAGGCTCGCCACCACAGTGCTTGGCCTGCCTTATGCCGCCTGGGGGGTGGAGCTATCGGGCGAGTACCACACGCGGACAATGATCCAGTCTGCGAGAGAGAAATACGTTTTATCTGGCTTGATCGTTGCCTCAGCAATCGTGCTGGTCTCAGAAGAAGTCTTCAATGACCGCTCCGCCAGTTTTGTGCTGAGCAACTTCTCATGGGTCATCGTGACCTTGCTGCCCATTACCGCCATATTGATTCTCTGGAAGGTGCCTGAGGTGCCCGTCACTTCGGCGCCCAAAGTCTCGGTCTTTCGATCTCTCGGGAACATGCGAAAAAACGGAATTTTCATCCGGCTGTTGGCCATCGAACTCCTGATCGCTGGCGGCGAAAATTTCCGCAACACGTTGTCGCTATTCTTTGTTCAGGACTACATCGGTGCGGATAAAGTCGGACGACTTTACGTCATCTACTTTGGCGTAGGATTGATCGCGATTCCCTTTTGGGACTGGCTAGCCAAAAAGTACGGCAAACATCAGTCGCTCGCTTTTGCCATGGTGTTTGTGAGCATCATCACCATCGCTTGTTTCATGTTGGAATATGGTCAGGTAACGCCCTTCTACATACTCTTCGCCCTCAAGGGCTTCTGCTTTGGCGCATTCGCCTATCTTCCTCGCGCCATGCTAGCTGACGTTGTTGACTTAGATACGGTCAAATCGGGCTCGGCGCGACCGGCAAGTTACTTCGCCATTTTAGGGTTTATGACCAAGTGTGCAGCGTCTTTTGGCGGGCTATCTCTCCCGATTCTCGGGCTTGTGGGGTACCAAGTGGCGAGAGGGGTCACGAACGGCCCGACCGAACTTCTGTGGTTAGGTATTCTTTACGCGATAGTGCCGACGATTCTGTTTGGATTGGCGTTCTATCTTTGCGTGACCTGGCCGCTGACAGCGAAAGTGCACGCTCGGCTACAACGCTTGGTAGAGAAAAAGCAGGCGCGCTACGCTAAGGCTTAGTCGACGAGGTCTTCTAGGTCCTCACCGTTGAGCAAGCGCTCAATGGCATCCAGCCGCTCAACCACTGATGTCAGTTCGAGCAGCTTTTGCATTCTGGGCGCATCGAATCGAATGTACTGAAACAACCGGTTCGAAAACTCGCTTGAGGTCTGATCGGCCCAATCGTCACTGGTGAGAATTTTCGCCAGTTCTTTTCCCTGACGCCCGAGCAGTTCAATGAGCAAAGCGGTGATGTGCTGCGTCTGCTCAGAATAGTCTTCTTCAGCATCACAGTCCTCAAGCCGTTCGGCGCGAACGACGCGGTAAGGCAACGTCTGCACCTCTTCAATGACCCGGTATCGGCCAACCATATCGATGCTGGCCTGGATCCGTCCATCGTCAAGCACGTCCTTGATCTCGCAAGGACCGGCTGAAAACACAGCCTGCGGCTGGTAGGTGGCCTGATTTTGATTCAGCGCTTCTTCTTTGCTCTGCAACTTTTTTGCGGGCCGAATCTCTTTGACCGTGTGGCAGACACCAATTTTTCGCCCAGATTCGACACAATCGTGGACCATTTTTCGGTATCTCGGCTCGAACACATGCAGCGGAATCACTGTGCCAGGAAACGCGACCAAATCAGGGATGGGGAAGAGTGCGACCTCCTCGACGTTGGTCTCTTCTGCGGCTGCTGCCTTGGGTGATGCGCTAGTGGCTTGATTCATAGTGGGTTTCTCCCTATTCATTCTTACGACGCCACTGCCGAAAAGGATTGCACCTATTTCAATTGAGCTAGAACGACCTTGCCAACTGGTCTTGAAGGGCAATACAGCGAGTGTCTCTGGTATCAAGCTCGTAGATTATCGCGAGCTTTTCTGACCGCTTGCCTGTGGCATACTCATCGAGAGGACGCGATGAGGTGACAGATGGCGAATTATTCGATTCTGGATTTAGTACCGATCACCGAAGGCAGTGATGCCGGCACGGCGCTCGAGCGCAGTAAAGAACTGGCAATACTCGCCGACGAATCCGGCTTTACTCGCTATTGGGTTGCCGAGCATCACAACATGCCAGGCATCGCCTCTTCCGCGACGTCAGTGGTCATTGGCCATCTCGCTGCTGCTACAAAGCGCATTCGGGTCGGGTCAGGCGGGATCATGCTGCCCAATCATGCACCGCTCGTTGTCGCCGAGCAGTTCGGAACGCTGGCATCGCTTTACCCTGACCGCATTGATCTTGGCCTTGGCCGCGCACCCGGTACAGACGGCTTAACCATGCAGGCATTGAGGCGCAACCTTGAAGCGAACGTAGATGACTTTCCACGGGACGTTGTCGAACTACAGCACTACTTGAAACCGCATCAAGCAGGACAGCGGGTTGTTGCGACCCCAGGCACAGGGACCAATGTTCCAATATGGATCCTTGGGTCTAGTCTGTTTGGTGCCCAGCTCGCAGCACTGCTAGGGCTACCCTTCGCCTTTGCGTCACACTTTGCACCTACCTATCTGGACACCGCGCTCCGGATCTATCGCGAGAAGTTCAAGCCTTCTGAAACCCTTGACGCTCCCTATGTCATGGTGGGCGCCAATTTATGCATCGCCGACACAGACGAGGAAGCAACCTTCCTTCGAAGTTCTGCGCTGCAGTCCTTTGTGAACCTTCGGCGCGGTCAGCCGGGACCATTACCCCGACCTGTGGACGGTTTCGAATCCAGTCTAAACCCGGGTGAACAACAGATGATGCAAGACATCGGTCAGGTTTCGGCCATTGGCAGCAAGTCGACTGCGCGGAACGCCGTGATCGAGATTCTTAACCGAACCGAAGCCGATGAGATTATGTTTGTCTCAGCCATCTGGGATCACCAAAAGCGACTGGCAAGCTACCGGCAAGGCGCCGAAGTGATGCAGTCCATCGATGCGCGAGCATCGAATTCCGCGGCAGCAGCAGAGCCGATTACGGCCTAGGGCCAAAAACGGTAGAGCGGGACCCAGTCAATGAGTGAAGTCTGGATTCCTTGCACATTGACCCTTTGACTAGAACCGGTAGGAAGAAACATTCACCAGCGAGCTGAGCTATTCCTCACTCCTAATCCTGCTCCTGCACCAGCTCCTAGCTCCTAACGCTCAGCGACCCGTCACCCGTCACCCGTCACCCGTCACCCGTCACCCGTCACCCGTCACCCGTCACCCGTCACCCGTCACCCGTCACCCGTCACCCGTCACCCGTCACCATCAATGCTTTTGAATACCTGTTCTCGGTCAACCCATTGGACACGATCTGTAATGCCACTTAGTGATTCAGCTTCATAGGCGCTCATTACTCTCAAAATTCACGCCTTCGACCAGCTCGTCATACCCAGCAAACAAAGCAGGATGCTAATCAACATAGGATCGCAAGAGAGCGAGTACTGGGCCTCGTTAGAGACTAGATGAGGCAGGGGTCATACCATGGCCTGCCCGTCTAAATCGATACAGTGAGTGCCCCCATTGCTTCGGTTTCTACCAACGGTTGAAGCGCCGTCTTGCACTGGTCACCCAGACGAAAGCTGCTAAAGTGCGCTTAAGACCATTGATTCGCCCGATTAACCCCATGTCAGAAGAACAGACCACCAAGCCATCATCGTGGCTGCGTCACCTCTCAGAGACAGACTCGCCGATTAACATCACTAAAGAGCTAGTCGCGGCTGGAACGACCTTCCTTGCCATGGCCTACATCACGATTGTGAACCCCGCCATCCTGTCGGATGCCGGCATGGATTTCGGAGCCGTCTTTGTCGCTACCTGTCTTGCCGCAGCACTGGGCTCAATCCTCATGGGATTGGTCGGCCGGCTGCCAGTCGGTCTTGCCCCAGGCATGGGCCAAAACGCATTCTTTTCTTATGTCATCGTGATCGGCATGGGTCACCCATGGCAAACGGCGCTTGGCGCGGTTTTCATCTCCGGAGTGATTTTCGTCGTCATTAGTATCGTTCCGATTCGTGAGTGGCTCATCAATAGCATCCCCATGAATTTGAAACGGGGCATTTCTGCTGGCATCGGCTTTTTCATTGGCTTTATCGCGCTGCAGAGCGCCGGCATTGTTGAAGGCAATGACGCCACCATGGTCACCCTCGCCAGCGTTGCGCGACCAGAAACGCTGTTCTTCCTGATTGGGTTTACGCTCATCATCATTTTAAGTGCAAGACAAGTCTTTGGTGCGATCATCATGGGCATCCTCTTAGCCTCGCTGCTCGGATGGGCCACCGGCATCTCGGAGTTTGGTGGACTCGTATCAGCGCCGCCTTCTATTGCGCCCGTGCTGTTTGAACTCGACATTCGAGCAGCCCTCGAAGTAGCGTTTATCCCAGTGATCTTAGCCCTACTGCTGGTTGATGTATTTGACACCGCCGGCACCTTGGTCGCGGTCTCACAGCGCGCTGGTTTGACTGACGATAAAGGGAACATCAAAAACCTTAGAGGCGCATTATTGGCCGATTCGAGCGCCACCATGCTGGGCTCGCTACTCGGTACCTCGTCGACGACGAGCTACATCGAAAGCTCAGCCGGCGTGGAGGCAGGTGGCCGCACTGGGCTCACGGCGATCTTGGTAGGTGTGTTTTTTCTGCTCGCGATCTTTTTGGCGCCCCTTGCTCAGAGCGTTCCACCTTATGCAACCGCGGCAGCGCTCCTCTTTGTTGCCTGCATCATGGTGGGAAGTCTGGCTGAGCTCGACTGGAAGGATTACACCGACTTTGTCCCAGCCGTCCTCGGCGCGATGGCTATGCCACTCACCTTCTCGATTGCTGACGGCATTGGGATTGCGTTTATCAGTTACGCATTGATCCGCTTGGGCAGCTGGGGAAGGGTGATGCGTGCAGACATTCCCATCTACGTGATCGCGGCGTTGTTCTTAGCCAAATTTATCTGGCTCTAGCCGCGACTAGGCGCACTCACCAATGCTCTCACCAAGGGCGTTCATCAATTGATCGATCTGAGGCGCCTCGACTATAAACGGTAACCCGAGTTGGATGGTGTCCCCGCCATAACGAACATAGAAGCCCTTTTGCCACATCGACATAGCCACCTCGAACGGGCGACGGAGAGGTTCACCCTCATACGGCGCAAGCGTAATGCCGCCCGCCAAACCGTAGTTTCGAATATCCACTACCGATGGCGTATTCGCGAGTTGGTGGATGGACCGCTCGAAAACTGGCGCGATCGCGTTGACTCGTTCGATCATGTGCTCGCGCTCAAGGATATCAAGACTCGCTAACCCTGCCGCGCAGGCGAGGGGGTGAGCAGAGTAGGTGTAGC
This sequence comes from Gammaproteobacteria bacterium, assembly GCA_038131595.1. Classification (GTDB taxonomy): domain Bacteria; phylum Pseudomonadota; class Gammaproteobacteria; order Pseudomonadales; family Azotimanducaceae; genus UBA9926. The sequence continues at coordinate 1,141,732 of JAYPPR010000008.1, read as the reverse complement.
CGTGAGGGACCTCCAGCGCATAATGCGGCGCTTTCGTATCCATAAAGCAATCGTAAATGGATTGATCAACCACCACCGCACCCATCGGCATGGCGCCATTGGTCAGTTGCTTGGCCACATTGATGATATCGGGCTTGACCCCAAACGCCTCTGAACCCGTGTTTGCCCCCATCCGCCCGAAAGCCGTGATGACTTCATCAAAGATCAAGAGAATTTGGTGCTGGTCACAAATGTCACGCAGCCGCTGAAGATAGCCTTTCGGCGGCGGGAACACGCCGCTCGAGCCAGAGAGCGGCTCGACAATCACAGCAGCGATATTCGATGCATCATGCAGGGTAATCAGTTCCAGCAAATCATCGGCGAGCTCCGCTCCCGTCTCAGGCTGGCCAGGCGTGAAGTAATTGTCTTTGAGCCAGGTATGTCGCAGGTGATCGCTGGCGATCCCTTCACCGAAACTGGCCCGGTTGCCACCAATGCCCCCGACGGAGATGCCGCCAAAGTTCACGCCATGGTAGCCCTTAGCACGACCAATGAGCCGCGTTTTACTGGCCTGTCCTCGAGCCCGCCAATACCCTCTGGCGATCTTGAGCGCGGTATCTGCGGCCTCTGACCCAGAGCCACAAAAGAACACCCGATTTAACCCTTCGGGCATAAATTGCGTAATCCGCTCAGCGAGCTGGAACGCACCCGGGTGACCAAACTGAAACGTAGGACTGAAATCCAGTCGACCCGCCTGCTCCGCAATCGCAGCATTAATGGCAGAAACGTTGTGTCCGAACCCGCACGTCCAAAGCCCTGACAAGCCGTCAAAGATCGATCGACCTTGATCATCCTGGTAGTACATCCCGGAAGCTGCCGTGATAATCCTCGGATCCTCTTTAAACTGCCGATTGCCCGTAAAGGGCATCCAATAAGCGTCGAGCTGCGACTGTGACAAGGACTGACTGTGTTCGGTCATATCAAGCCTCGGGGATCAGGTTTCTCATGGGGCCAATGTTCGCGCAAACGTCGCCCAAAATCGACACCTGCTCGGGAACTCCGGATTTAACGCTTCATCGATTCCGAGCATACGCACTCATTAGTCGGCGTAATCAGTCTTTTGCTCGATGACACGCGTCATTAAGATGGGGTTATGTCTTATCGGCTTTCACTCAGCCATCTCCTCTCTTCAGGCAAGCACTTAGTGCGTTGCTTCATCGCGGCTACCCTCGCCTGTCAATTCATGACGAATACTGCGATGGCAGAGAGCTCGGGCCGTGGAGCGAACATAACTACGGCTCGCGAACCAACCAGCAGTCTAGACCCACTGCTTCGAGAAAAAACGGCTCCAAGTGTTGTCTCTTCAAATAGCTCACTGGCGGACAGCACTTTGGTGGGGCACAAAGGGGAGGTCAGCACACTCACCGCCAACAACCCAGGAGCGAGTGCGGCGGCCGAGCGAGGGATAGAAGCTGCGGAGGTTGCGGAAGCGTCGTCGAACGGATCTGGCGCGGGCAGCACTCTCCTTACAACTGCCGAATTAGCCGCCTCGCTGGAATACGACATCCTGAGCGCGCGGCTAAAAGGCGACCTCACGCTAGCCAACACACTGAGTCAGTCTTTGCAGGCAAACGAATCAACACAGCTCATGGGACTGGCGCTTGAAATCGACAACTTGGCGACTGAGCTATCCTGGGATACCAGCAACACCCAATATGATGCACGCATTCGAACCCTTGCCAGCACATTAATCGAACATTGCAAGCGCAAGTTTGATCGAGTGCCTGCCATCGAGGCGTTTCACTGCGGGCGAGGTCACTTCGCGTTATCGTTTCTGTCTGGGGTGCGGGGGAGTTACTACCAGGCCGGCGTCAATGGTACCCAGGCCATTCGCGCATTCGAGTCCGCGCTAGATCGAACGCCTGATCACGTCGCCATTAAGCTGCCGCTTGGCATGGCGTACTACTACGCAGACCACCTCCCCTCGTTTGTAAAAATGGTCGCACCACTTTTGTGGTTTATACCCTCTGGCTCATCGCACAAGAGCCTTCCTTACTTACGAGACGTCACCGAAGTGGAAGGGCCTTACCAAGACGCCGCGCTGTTTGTCTTAGGCGACTTACTGATTCAGTCGCCAACCCACCAAGGGTCGGCGTGGGAGTACTTTGAGCCGCTTGCGAAACGCTACCCTACCAACCCGCGCATTCATCTCGCATTGATTGGTGGCTTTGTGGTGGGCGATGACTGGCAGCGCGCTGAGGAGGCCGTCAACACCATGCTGGCTCACGTTCCGAGTGATAAAACTGCGCACCGTTTACTGGCAGACATGTGGTGGGTCTACGCCCGCTGGCATCAAGGCAAGCCTATCGGTGAAGGCGCTACTTCGCGCCTTCAAGCTGCAACACTCACTGAACAACCGGAGTGGGTTCAGACCTGTTTCGAGCTCGCCCAGGCATTGGCGACCGAGGCCGCTGGTGATGTAAAAAACGCCATCAGCCTGTATCAAGCCATCAGTGAAAGAGACCGATGGGATGCGTGGCCCTGGCTCACTGAGCTTGCCAACGAGCGGCTCATCGCGCTGCAATAAGCGCGTCGCTACTCTCCACCTTCCTCGCGGTAAAGTTGACGAAGCAAACTCCGCCACATTCGATATTGCCCAGCCAAGTTACCGCTGAGCTCTAGGACCCGACCCTCAACCTCTGCCAACGTTGGGGCTAGCGACCGATTCAAGGAATCTGCCATCTCCTCCAGCTCGTCCTGGTTGCGCCGGTAGTCCTGATAACGCCGATAAGCGCCAAGCAGTGCATCATAATCAAAGGCTAACTGCTGGCGCCCTACACGATCATCCGCGCCAAGCAACTGATTGTAGGTCTCAAATTCGTACTGGTATTGCCGCCAGATTCGATAGGGCCCCACCATATTGATCAACACCTCGTTGTATGCCTCATCCACCGCATCAACAAAAAGATACTCACTCTCTCGGATACGCGTGATCCGCTCACGCATCGGGTCGCCTTTGGCCGGCAAACCCACGAGCTCAAACCGATCATCTACCGGCCTCACAAACGCACTAAACGTATCGGGTGCCAGCGCTATGCCGTAACGCATCAAGGCGGTCGCCCGAATCAATTCAGCCGAATCAGCAAATCGATTGTTTAGGGCGGCCGCTAATTCGTTGGCCAGGTCATAAAAGAGCGGCCGGAACGGGTCTTGAACCGCCATCTGCTCATCGAGGTAGTCTTTCTCGCCAGTGCGCTGAAAGGACGTTTTATCGAGCCATACGGCCCCAGTCGCGTCCCGGCAGATCAGACTCAACCGCAATTCGGAGGCGTGCGAGTGCAGAATCCGGCCCTCACACTCGAGCTCCGAGCCAACATCTGCCTCTGGCAATACCCGAACCGCTCCCCAGTACCCAGACTGATCGAGCACTTCCTTGAATAGCAGAGGAAAATAATGTCGCTCCGCATTGTGCAAGCGAGTCTCGGACTCCGTTAGCGCATCCGTCTCGTGTTGAAACAAGACGATAGACACGTCTAACAAAGATTGGCCGCCGCGCTCCACATTCGATTGACTGAGTGCCGTCGTCCGTGACACTCCTTCGTCTACAGGCACTGGGTTCGGATTCACGGGCGGGGTTTGGCAAGCTGCAAGCGTCAGCAGTGAGGCCACTGCCGCCAGTCTCGCCGAGAGGCCAAGCCAGGCTCCGGCGAGCATAAAACACGCTGCACGCTGTTGCCGGTTGCTGGTCATCAAAGGACCGCCCTCGGGATGGCATCAATCACGATGCGCTTCCTGCACCAAGCGAGCAAACCTTGCCTTTCCCGATCTGGTACTCACATTGGAAACGCTCCTCACCAGGCTGGTAAGGCACATACACCCGATTGATGGTAAAAGGCTGAGTCACACCCTGTCCCAGGATGGAGGTTGCAACGTTTAGTTCGCGGCCGGCGGGTGACAATGTCAAACGATGTTCAATACCAATCCCTCCCGGCAAGCGCTGTCTGACAATCAGTTGCGAGTCCTGCCACTCACAGCGGGCCAGCCCAAGATTGGTGATGCCAGTTTCAGGCAACCCTTCCTCACAGCGAAGCGTAAAGTTGTCGTCCCGATGAATCTCAAGACTTCTGGCGCCCGACACCACCTCGAGTGTGCTGGTTCGCGTAATTTGCTCCCCTAGCCGGCCCAAGTTAATTAACCCACGAAGGTCTTTCATAGCAGTTAGAGGGGAATCGCCGAGCCTCGAGTCAGAGGCAGATAATCGGCGGCGATGTTCGCTCAACGTGACATCGTAAAGATAACGAAGCTTGTCGCTGGGACTTTCGCTACGGGCAAAATCGATTTCCCAGTGCCCATCAAATAATGCCTTTACCTCAAAGCCCGATGCCATCGACGGGTGGGAGAGAAGCGCTACCAAGAACCCCATAGCGGCAGTCTTAACCAGCTTGCGGCGGGGCTGATCCCTTTTCATTTGCGGCCCATGCATTTAGATTCAATTCATCTGGTTTCGAGGCATGTCTTATGGATTACCCGCTCTCTGGATTAAAAGTACTCGACTTTTCTCGCGTGCTAGCTGGGCCCTTTGCTGGTCGGATGCTCAGTGACCTGGGTGCTGATGTGGTTAAAGTTGAGCCACCAGAGGGAGATGTCACTCGCTTCTGGGGTAAAAGTATCGCGGACCTCCCGGGATATTACCATCAACAAAACGCCGGCAAGCGGAATATCTGCGCTGACCTACGAGAGCCCGCAGCGATTGCTGTCATCGAGGCGCTTGTCAAAGAAGCGGATATCGTGATCGAAAACTACCGACCTGATGTGATGGGTCGTCTCGGCCTCGGCTACGACCATCTAAAAACCATTAATCCACGCATTATCATGCTCTCAATCAGCGGCTTTGGGCATGGCGGCCCAGAGTCCAGGCGGCCCGCCTACGCCCCTGTGATCCATGCAGAGGCGGGTCTCATTCATCGTTCAGCCTCTGAGGCGGCGAACGCCGACCGCGGCAGGCACTATCAGGATTTGCCGCTGTCGGTCGCAGACACCAATGCTTCGCTGCATGGTCTCGTAGGCCTGCTGGCCGCCGTCATCCATCGGCAAACCACTGGAAAAGGACAGCACATCGATATCGCGATGATCGATGCGACTGTCGCCACTGACGACAAAATTCACTATGACCTCGAAGCGTCTTGGGAGACAGCTCCCTTACGCAATGAAATCTATGACTTGCCACACGGGCCGGTACTCCTCTCCACTGATTTTAGATTGCTCTTCAAGCGGCTGGTGGAACTGGGCTACATCGAAGACCCAAGCACACCATCCGATAGCTTCGACGAAAAGGTTGCCAAGCGACGAGAAGCTGCCGAGGCGTTCTTGCAAAGCCTGGAAACTGAAGCGGCCTTTGATGCGGTGATGCAAGCCATGAACTTCGCATGGGGAAGGGTTAGGAACCCGATCGATGCGCGCGATCAAGCCACGCTTCGAGCGAGAGGAGCGATTGTCGACGTGGATGATCGTGCCGGGGGGTTACGGCCGGTCACCCAGTCTCCCTACCGATTCTCCAGCGCCAAGAGCGGGGTGCGAGGACCAGCCCCCCATCGCGGCGAGCATAATGCTGACGTTTTAAGCGATTGGCTGGGCTTTGATGAAGCCGCCATCAGCGCACTCCGAGATCAGGGTGCGCTGTTAGCATCACAACCCTAAGCGCTAGGCACCACGAGATACTTCTCGCCGGTGGCCTGTTTCGCGTAGGTCATCAAGTGCTGCTCCTCGAGCATTTGCGCGAGGCTAATTTCTGCGGTGTAGGCGCTTGCAAACGTGGTTGTGATTTCATCCGCAACGCGCTGACGCAACGCATTGGCTGCATCCACCCCAATCTTTTGTAGGAAAGGCGTCAGCAACCAACCACCGAGGCCCCATGCCATACCAAAGCTTCGGTTAAGCGTCGTTGGTGAGCGGTCTAGACCACCGTAAATGTAGACCTGCTTATACGTGGTCGAACCATACCGTGAGAATTCGCCCATTTTCGCGCCCTGAGCGGCTTCCATGGCCGTCAGAATCTGCCCGGCCAGCACTCCGCCACCTGTCGCATCAAATCCAAGCGTTGCATCTGTCTCAGTCAACACCGCGACCAGGTCCGCCATAAAATCGGGGGACGTTGAATTCAGCGCGTGCTGGGCGCCGATGCCTTTCAGCAACTCCACGTGCTCATCTTTTCGGACGATATTGACGAGCGGCACATTGTCTTTCAGGCAGATCTTTACCAACATCTGGCCAAGGTTCGAAGCGGCTGCCGTATGGACGAGGGCGGTGTGGCCCTCCTGACGCATGGTTTCCACCATTCCAAGGGCAGTGAGCGGGTTCACAAAACAACTCGCACCCTCTTTAGCCGTGACGCCCTCGTTCATTGGCAAACATTGGCTGACCTTCATCAAGCGATATTCGGAATACATGGCGCCGCCCAAAATCGCGACGGTTCTGCCCATCAGCGCCTGAGCGGCATCGCTTGCTCCCGCCTGAATCACTTCACCCGCCCCCTCGTTGCCGGCAGGCAGCGATTGCCCCGCACGCGCACCTATGAGACGGATCATGTTGTCAGGAACTTTAGCTGTCACGGTTGGCGCATCTGGCGTGCCTCCAAACGTGGCCTGGCTCATATCTGCGGGGCCAAAGAGCAAACCAAGGTCCGATGGATTAATGGGGGATGCCCCAACCTTCACTAACACCTCATCGTCTTTGGGGTCTGGGAAATCCACCGTCTCAAGCGAGAGCTTTAGCTCCCCGGCTGCAGTGATTTCCGTTCTGAATTGCTTACCTTGAATGCTCATATGTTGTCCTGTTCTAGACGTTGATTAATCCGCTATCTACGAAGCGACTTGAAGTGGCCGAGCGGCGCTGCTCTGGTCGATCAGAGAACGTCTGCAACCGACTTCCCGCTCAAAACGTGCGTGGCTTTCACTGGCGCTTATCCTGCAGGCGCCCCCTCCTTCCTGCTCTGAGGATAACGCACTTAATAGCCGCGCACCTAGATCAAGTGGTTGTATGCTCATACCATTCTGAGAAAAAGCCTCGGTGTTTTTAGGACCGTGGCTGTTGCTCGAGGCGAGTTGCGTTAGGAGGAAACCACCTCATAACACGGGGTATAGTTTCTTCCCGGCAGCCGCATCCGCCCATGAGCGATAAAAGATTTAAGCAGTTCATCCAGCTGCTCAAGGACAGCGGGATCCCCCCGGAGTTGAAAGGGGCCGCTCGCCTCAATTTGAGCAATCCCATACTCTTTGATATTCCCCGCAACCACGCCTGAAAACGCGCGCCGCAGATTGAACGTCATCTCACTCACCGACTGATCCCGAGTTAAGTCCAATGCAGCCATGGATTGATGGGTCGGTTCAAAGCGGCGCTGTAATGGCGGAGGCACAAACAGCCGCCAGTTGAAGTAGTAGGCATCATCCCTTGCCTTGCGGAACTTGCGAATACCTCGCACCCCTTTTTGGACAGCAATCGCCACTGACTCCGCATCACCTAAGATAATCTCGTAGCACTCCCTGACTGATTCACCCAGACAATTCACTAAGAATGCATCGATCATCTCAAAATAGGCTCGAGCTGACTCTGGGCCCGTAAAAATCAAGGGAAAAGGCAGACCGTCATTCTCAGGCGCCATGAGCAAACCAACGAGGTAGAGGATTTCTTCAGCGGTGCCCGCACCCCCTGGGAAGACCACAATCGCGTGACCCACCCGAACGAACGCCTCAAGCCGCATCTCGATATCCGGCATGATCACTAAGTCATTGATGATTGGGTTGGGCGGCTCCGCACCGATAATGCCGGGCTCAGAAATACCGAGATACCGGCCCGTCTTAATCCGCTGTTTAGCGTGGCCGATGGCAGCGCCCTTCATCGGACCTTTCATGGCCCCGTCGCCACAACCCGTACAAATATCAAGGCCCCGAAGCCCCAACTGGTAACCTACTTCTTTGGTGTACTCATACTCCTCGCGGGAAATTGAATGACCGCCCCAACACACCACCATACGGGGTGGGGTGTCGCTTCTAAGCACACCGGCATTACGCAAAATATCGAACACGGCGTGAGTGGTTTCTTCGCCAGTGGCGCGCTCTGGCACCATGTCGGCATTGACGTAGAGGATGTCTCGGAGCACAGAAAAAAGATGTTCGCGGATACCCGTCAGAATCTTGCCATCCACAAAGGCTCCGGATGGCGCGCCCCTTAGCTGCAACCGAATCCCACGATCTTCTTGCAGAAGCCGAATGTCAAAGTCCTTGAAGGTCTCCATCATTTGCCGTGCATCATCGCTGTAAGCACCGCTATTCAATACCGCGAGCGAGCAGTTTCGATAGAGCTGGTAGAGTCCCGTATTCGAGGTATCGAGCAGTTGTGCAACTTCCCGTTTGGACAACACATCCAGTTGCCCGCGCGGTCGAATGCTTACATCCTGACCCACGCTGAGACCCCGCTCCTGCTCTATCTCAACATCTACCGTGCTGCTCATCGCTCGCCTTTTTCCTTCAAATATCGCTTGCAAAGACCGTTTGGCCGCCCTTTAAAGTGCGGAGCACCCTTGCGCCAAGAATCTCCTCCTCCGGGCAAGTGAGGATATCTCGGTCAAGGACAACCATGTCCGCCCACTTGCCTGGTGTGAGGCTTCCTTTGATACCCTCCTCAAAGGCCGAGTAGGCGGCATCCAACGTGTAAGATTTCAGCGCCTCATAGCGAGTTAATCGCTGCTCAGGCTCATATCCCCCTTCGGGTTGGCCGGCCAACGTTTTTCTCGACACCAGTGCATAGAATGAGGCAATTGCGCTCACGGGTTCGACAGGCGCGTCGGTGCCGTTACTAATCACCGCGCCGGTGTCTAACAAGCTTCGCCACATGTAGGCGCCCTCTTTGATCCGCTTTAAGCCAAGTCGATCAATCGCCCAAGGTCGATCGGAACTCATATGGATGCCCTGCATGGATGCGATTACCCCGAGTTGCCCGAAACGCGGGATATCCGCAGGGTCGATATGTTGAGCATGCTCGATGCGGTAGCGCACGCCCCGGTCACGCCCATCAAACAGTGCATCGAAAATATCGAGCACTTCACGATTGGCTCGATCCCCAATGGCGTGGATGCCAACTTGGAACCCATTCTGGTAGGCGGCATGGCTGATTGCCTCCATATCCTCAACGGGCATGGTGGGTAACCCAGCGTGATTGGCTCGATCTTCATAATCTGACAGCAGCCAAGCCCCTCTGGAGCCGAGCGCCCCGTCCGCGACGAGCTTGATGCTACGAATCGTCAGTTCGTCTTGACCTAAGTTAATCTCGGGGCCTTGATCTAACCACTTCGCCAAAAGGTCAGGATTACCACCAGTGATCATGACGTAGACCCTTGCGGATAGCTTATCTTCTTCCAGATACGCCTTATACAAATCGATGTCCGCTTGACCCGTGCCTGCATCCTGAAAACTGGTGATGCCGTGCGAAGCCAATTCTTCGAGGGCTAATGTCAGTGCGCGCCGTCGCTGCGCGTCTGATACATCGGGGATGTGCTTGGATACGAGTCGCATGGCTCGTTCATTCAACGCACCGGTGGCTCGCCCCGTGGCATCTCGAATGATTTCCCCGTCGCCCGACACTCGAGTGTTCTCATCAATGCCGGCGACTTCGAGCGCCTTATCATTGGCAAACGCGGCATGGCCACTCGCGTGAACCAAATACACCGGGTTATCTGGAGACACTTCGTTCAATGTCTCATTGGTCTGAAACCCTTTGACCATTTTAGGTTTGGGGGTCCATTTGCTCTGATGCCAGCCGCGCCCGACAATCCACTCGCCCGGCTCTGCCTCGTCCACCGCTTCGGCCACGTTTGCGACCAACTGATCAAGGCTCTTTGTTTGGCTTAAATCTAAGTTGAGTTTTGAAAAGCCGAGGCTCATCAAGTGCCCATGCCCCTCAATGAACCCAGGAATCAGCGTGCCGCCCGCAAGGTCTAGTTGGCTTTCATTGTCACAGCCTGAGAGGGCTTTAATGCGCCCGTCATCCCCCACGCAAATCGCCTCAGGATTAGGGTTGGCTGGATCCATGGTGTGAATCGTGCCACCTGCTATTCGGGTGTCCGCTTGGACGATAGACGCACCTACCAGCGCCATGGCAGTCAGGCTATGTCGAAATATTCTCATTGGCGTTCTCTCCCTCGCTTCCGCCCATTATAAACGGCTTTGTTTGGACAATAGGCGTCAGCTCTATGCTCCTCTTCAGATTAGGGGTCGAGGGTTGTGGGTTGTGGGTTGTGGGTTGTGGGTTGTGGGTTGTGGGTTGTGGGTTGCAAGCATGCTCCACAGCGGCAAATACCCTCAAGTAACTAATCACATCATCGATAGCAACACTCGCCCTCTGGCATCGCCAACTACTGAGGTCAAAACGGCTGCCCATATACTCGAGACATTCTTTGAGACGCTGAAGGACAAGGGGAATTCTAGCTCAGTAACTCCTGTACTTTGCTCAAAGCGAGCAGTAAAGCACCTAACAGTCGGGCTACGGCGCAAAATGGTTCATCAGTCATCCGCTGGTGGCAACACTTTATCTCAAGGAGCCAAACCCTGCTGGCCGATGATTTCTAGGACTTTGAACTATCGGCTCTCATCCATTCGTTGACTTCAGCAATCGTGAAATCACTGGCTTGATAGCGCTTGATGTCGGCGTGGGTGAGCATACCCACCCGTTGATAGGTACCTTGGTCCTGCGCCTGGCGGAATTTTTGAATATTGCCCAGTCGGTCGCCAGCGCGGCCTCTCGCTGCGAGGCCAAACCCTTCCACCGTGGCACCCCAGGTGACGGATTGCATACCCATACGATGCAAAAGCTTTGGTGACGCAGCATTGATGATTTCAGGTAGGGTCGAAACCACCCAGTTTTCTTGCTGGCGCATCCATGACTTCACATTGCTCATGGTGGCAACGTACCGTCGCTTATCCGTTCGATTGACCCCCGTGCCATGAAGGACGCGGCCGTCGAACATCATAATGGTTCCCGCTTTCGCCTTCAGGTTAATGGGTCTCGGCATACGCTCGATCTGGCCTGCGCTCCCTGCTTCTATGAATAGTCGATGGCTACCCGGGACGATCAACGTTCCCCCGTTTACCTCGTCCACGTCCTGGGGAATAAACATGGTATTCACGAGCGCGGGTGCCTCGCTCGTCATCCAAGGTAGCAAAGGCCCTTGGTCTAGATGGAGCCCTTGGGGATATCGACCAGGGTAGGCACCGTTCGCAAGAAAGCTGTGGCAAATCCAGCCATACCCCAGCGTTTCATTAAGAAAGGCCTCGATGAGCGGTCCTGCCTGAACGTGCGCCGGATCATGCTCGATCGCGCCACGGAAGCAGTCCCCTTTATTGATCAAACAAGGTACGTACTGGCCAGTGGGCGTTTGCAGATCGACTCCAATCGCCGCTTCTGCGTCAGCTTGCTCTAATAACCGCGTCAAAAACCGTTCAGATTGAGCCTCTGATAGACCCGCCTCAATAAGCGTATACCCCCATTGTCTGAAATCCGCTCGCATCTGATTGAGGTCTTGGGTGGGCTGAGGCAACGGCACCCCCTCCCAATCTGGATGCTGATCACCCGTGGTCGTGTTCCAGTAGTGATCGCCCTCGAGATCAAGCGGGGCCTTCGGATTCGGCGGTAGCAGCCACGGATGCTCACGCAGTAGCGTTTCGAACGGCTCTCTAGACTTTAAGAAATCACCAAAGAGCGGTCTTCCCTCGCCCCGTGCTTCCTTAACGCCCTCAGGCGTAAATGCGTGCGGTGTTGTCATCTTCCCCCCTATCCGATATTCGCGGCGCTCAATTCCGCTAGCTATTCCTCGCTCCAGGTGCTCCTCGCTCTACTTGCGCACCCCTCTAAACCAACGGGTGGCCCAATTACCTCATGAAATCAGGCGCTGCGTTCGGTGATCGAGGGACTCACCCCGATTTCGCAACCATCCCCTCCGTCATGCACATTCGCGCCGTGAGATTTGGCGATACCCAGTCAACCTAGCGCTCCCTGCCGTAACAATCTTGCATGCTCTACCTTAGTGCAGAGGTCGTCGACGACCTGTACGCCCTTGGCTTCAAGGGCAGCGCGCGCAGCAGCATTGCGGATACCGAGCTGCATCCAGAAATAAGGCGAACCCGCCGCGAGTGCGTCGTCTACAAAATCGGGCACGCGCTCACTTCTTTGAAACACATCGATGAGATCAACGGGGCCGGGAATCGATGCAACCGAGGGATAACACCGAACGCCCTCGATATCCTCGTAGTTAGGATTGACAGGCACCACTTCGTAATACTGGCTAAGGTATTGCGCGACACCGTAGCTTGCCTTTGATGGATCGGGCGAGAGCCCAACCACCGCAATTCGCCGACTCGACGCGAAGATTTCCGTCAGCAATGCATCCTGCCGAGATGCCTCGCTCACGGAGCATCCTTGGGCTTTCGCATCCAGCGGCTGGTTTGACTCGCGTCCTCGATGGCTTCGCCCGCCTTTTGCCAGCCGCCAAACCCCGCTTCTAGATGAGCAACATCATTAAATCCCATGGCTTCCATCGACTTGACCGCAAGCACACTCCTGCCACCGCCGGCACAAAAGACGACCGTTCGGCGGTTTTCCTGGAAGTAGTCCCTAAAGTAGGGGCTCGCTGGACTCGCCCAAAATTCAAGCATCCCCCTCGGACAGTGGATCGCCCCCGGGATAGTGCCAAGGTCAACGACTTCCTGAATCTCGCGAATATCGATCAATAAGAGCTCTGGGTTTTGCGCAAGCTCTTCCTTCAGCGATTCCACACTCAAATTTTCGATCTCTGACTTCAGCGACGTGGTGTAGGCAAAAATATCTTGTATTGGCATCTGTTTGGTTCCAGTGATCATTCGAATGATGCGTCTTGATAACCAAAACCTACCCCAACACAGGCAGCATTAACAACTGACCAAAAGAGGGGTGATTAAGGGCCAGGCCAGGAGACGAAGTCGACGGCAGCCGCCACCGCCGAAAAGAGCGGTATCGCTCACACCGATCACAATCTACAACCTCCAGACGCTTTCTGGCTCTGACCCGTGACGGGTCACCTAAGCGCATGGTGCGGGGCGTTTTGCATCCGCAGAGGAGGGAGGCGCGACACGCGAGTCTGGAAGGCTGCAGCGCTAACCTTCCTAGCTACCTTTCCTAATTGGAGAGGCCGTTAGACTGGGGCAAAAGACCGCTGCGATCCTCATCCCAGCCGGAAGACAGCTAGCCTGATGGTCGAGATTTAAGCAGGCGCGTCTGAACCACGGAGTCGATAGATGGCACGCTGATGGATGACCCCACGGGGCGCCCTCGATCTTGCTTCAAAGAGGGATATCGTGACATCGGCAAACAAATGCCCCCTTCTTTCAAACCAATCCTCGATCAACATTTCACAACGCACCGTTTCACCCTGTCGGATCGGTGCGACCGATCGATGGTGAGTCTCTAAATGCACCCAAGGGTTCATCCGCGCATTGGCAGAGAAAATCCAATTCCCGCATCCCAACAAAAAAGAGGTAGGCGCCACTGCCTCAGCATCTTCGCCGCCTGGTTGATGGATCTTCGGCATCTGGGGCGCCCTATGGAAATACCAGGTTCTCGGGTTAGCGGCGTCAAACAGATATTCGGTTGCTAAGCAGCCTTTTTCTTTGAGTGCTTCAAACCGCTCGGGTGTTGCGCTCGGCGGCACGTAATCCGTGGGCGCAAGCCGGTCTCCACGAAAGATGGGTAAAGGTTGTTGCTGCTCATCCACCTGCCTAGTCACCGTTGCGACTGCGTTAACCCGGCCAGTGCTATTCACAATCTGCGATTCAAACCGCGCGTCGGTCTGAGCGGTAATCTCGCAGCGAAAAGGCTCATCATGGTAGGTCGGCTTCAGGATCTGAACATGCGCGCCGCCGCCAGCAAAGAAAGCCTCACCCCAGGCCTCGACTCCAGGCTGCACAAGGTAAGCCGATACGGTTACTCCCGGAACGAGTCCGCCTTCAAACCCAAATCGCTGAGCCATTTCATCGCTATGGATTTCGTTATCGGAATCAGGCGCTTGGTTAAACGCGATTTCCTCGTACGACTCGATCATGGGCCGGCCTTCCGTATTAGGTGCATTGCTACCCACGACGCTAATTCAATTCCCAGCCCACGACAACTTCACTATCATGGAGCCATGCAAACATTCGACTTCATTATTGTAGGTGCGGGTAGCGCAGGGTGCGTGCTCGCCAACCGACTCTCGGCCAACCCTAACTTCAATGTACTGCTGCTCGAGGCGGGCGGCGTAGATGATTACTTCTGGATCGACATTCCAGTTGGCTACCTTTACACCATCAATAACCCAAGGACAGACTGGTGCCTTCAAACTGCGCCAGAGCCTTACCTGAATGGCCGCCAAATCGGGTACGCCCGAGGCAAAGGGCTAGGCGGGTCATCCTCCATCAACGCCATGATTTATATGCGCGGCCAGCAGAGCGATTACGACCAATGGGCCCAACTCGGGAACCGAGGCTGGAGCTGGGATGACGTGCTACCGCTATTCAAATCCATGGAGCGCTACCAACACGGTGCTGACGAGTTCCACGGGGGTGACGGGGAGCTTCGAGTCGAAGAGCGACGGGTCAGCTGGGACATTCTCGATGCCTGGCAAAAAGCCGCCGCTGAGTGCGGTATACCCACGATCGATGAGTTCAATCGGGGCGACAATTTCGGTTGCGCGTATTTCCAAATGAACCAGCGCAAAGGGGTTCGATGGAGCGCAAGCAAAGCCTTTTTACGACCCGTGACACATCGCCCTAATCTAACCGTCATGACCCACGCTGAAGTGCATCGGCTGGAGGGCAAAGCAGGCCCCGAGGGTTTTAGCATTGAAGGCGTTTGGGTGGGCGAGAAGGGCGGAGCACCCCGCCTCATTTCCGCACGGCGTGAAGTCATCCTTGCCGCGGGCTCTGTAGCATCACCGCAAATTCTTCAACACTCTGGGATCGGCCCAGGCGATCATCTCAGCGACTATGACATCCCTTGCCATGTGGACAGCCAAGGTGTCGGGCATGGTCTTCAGGATCATCTGCAGATCCGAACCATTTATAAGGTTCACAATACGGTGACACTCAATCAGCGCGTCAACTCCCTCTGGGGCAAGGCGATGATGGGTTTGGAATACCTTTTCTTTAAGACCGGGCCGCTGACCATGCCGCCGTCACAACTTGGCGCGTTCGCAAAGAGTGACGAGAACCAACCATCGGCGAATATTGAATGGCACGTCCAACCTCTGTCATTAGACCAATTCGGATCGCCGCTGCATTCCTTTAACGCCATTACCCCTTCGGTTTGCAATCTAAGACCATCCAGTCGAGGGACCATGCTCATTGAGAGCAAGGACCCGCTGGCACCACCCAAGATCCAGCCGAATTACCTCAGCACCGATCATGATCGAAAAGTGGCTATTGATGGGCTCAAAATGACCAGGCAAATCATGGCAGCAGAGGCACTGGCCCCTTTCTCCCCGGAAGAGTGGAAACCCGGGCCGGACATCGCAAGCGACGACGAGTTGCTTGCCGCCGCAGGCGATCTTGGCACGACGATTTTCCACCCAGTCGGCACCTGCAAAATGGGTCAAGACGCGATGGCGGTCGTTGATGATGAGTTGAAGGTCCGCGGGTGTCAGCGCTTACGGGTCGTTGATGCGTCAATCATGCCCCTCATTACCTCAGGCAATACCAACGCACCCACGATGATGATTGCTGAAAAAGGCGCGGGGCTGATTCTTCGAGATCACGCTAGCCCATAGTGCTGAGTGCTTGCTCGAATTTTTTACGTGATCGCGCATCGATCGGCGCGGCGACCAATGTCTCCAATACCTCGCGGCTGGGATGCCCATAGTTCGCGTTGAGCATTGCCTTCACGGTGACATCAAAAGCGCTTTGCGTTAACACACCCCTCTCGCCGGGGCCGATCCGACCCGCATTTAAGACTCGCGCGTAAAAACCACTGCGATTCGCTTTCGCGAATGCCGCAGAAAAATGTTTGATTCCGATGGAGGTCTCAAGCACCCCGCAAGGGATTCGTGGGGCGGTTACCTCAATATGTACTTCATCGAACTGGAGGCGATCGCCGATCTTCCATTCGTAGTCGGGATCCCCCGTGATCGTGATGTTTTCCCCAAACTCGCCCGGCGTGAATTCGCGCTGATATTGCCTCGACCAATATTCATAATCAGCCATTAAGTACACGTAAACGGCTTGGTCCGCTCCCCCATGATGACGGGTATCGCACACCGCATCCCCGGATACACCATGCTCGCCTACATGAATGGGCGCTCCCGAGGGTCGCTTGTGAATGCCTGTAAAGACCTGACGACGACCCAGATCGAGCGTCTCCCGTTTGCCGACTTGGACGGATGCTACGGTAAAGGTGGATGTCATCATTACGCGCTCATTGAATGAGATTCTATCGACTGAAGTTCTATGCTACCGCATCTCTACCCTTTTACTTGGGAGAGCAAAGGAACCAGCTCGTCGTTGCTTTCATTTGGCTGGCTTTTTTGTCAGGAATCCGCTTGGACTGCTCCTCGGTGCGCGATTGCTGAATGTTTGCCATCGCAATCACGCTGCCTGGTATTCGATCTCGGAATACATTCACGCTGCATCCAAACGTGATGGAGGCATCAATCAGCGGTTTGAGCCCATGCCAAACCCGCTGTTCATCGATTAAATGTTCATCGATTAAAGCCGAATCTCGGCGCTCGTCCATGCTAGTCGTTCTTCAGACCAGGTTAAGTCGAGAACTCCAGACCCTGCGGTCCACTCTTCGATTAACTGTCGCTCACAGTCGACCGGATCAAGGGAAGACAGGATCACTACTCCCCGAGCGGCAAGTTTAAGAGCAGGGACTCGAGCCAATCCTAATAGTTGAGTATTAGGAATATATTACTATCCATCGTTTCTATTCAATAAAGCGTTGGCCGTTGATACAGTCGCCCCCTCTTTCAGATCAGGACTCTTTGTCATGACGTCGACTAACGCCGCACAGGCTTTAAACGCTGGACCAAGCTCCGCCTACTTGGAGCAAATTGCCGACATGGATGCCACTATCGCCCAGAACGCTGAGACATGGAAAGGAATCAGCGCTGAGTACGCCGTTCGTATGCAACTGCAGAACCGATTCAAGACTGGGCTGGATATTGCGCGATACACCGCCGACATCATGCGACGCGACATGGCAGATTATGATGCTGATCCTGCTCGCTACACCCAGTCTCTTGGATGCTGGCATGGCTTTACTGCGCAGCAACTCGCGATGTCAGTGAAGAAGCACCGCGGGACCATGGACAAGAGCTATATCTACCTGAGTGGCTGGATGGTCGCGGCGTTACGATCAAAATTTGGTCCGCTGCCCGACCAAAGCATGCACGAAAAAACCACCGTGTCGGATCTTATTCAAGAAATCTACACCTTCTTAAAGCAAGCCGATGCAAGAGAACTGCGACACATCTTCATCGAGCTGGATGAGGCGCGCGAAGCGGGCCAGCCTACCGATGCTATTTTAGAGCGAATCGATCAGTTCGAAACGCACGTTGTACCCATCATCGCGGATATCGATGCGGGCTTCGGTAATGAAGAGGCGACCTACTTACTTGCTAAGAAAATGATCGAAGCAGGGGCTTGCGCGATCCAAATCGAAAACCAAGTCTCTGATGCCAAGCAGTGTGGACACCAGGATGGCAAGGTCACCGTTCCCCACGAGGATTTCTTGGCGAAAATTAACGCGGTCAGATACGCCTTCTTGGAGCTCGGTGTGCCAAACGGCATCATCGTCGCTCGCACGGACTCACTCGGTGCCAGCCTGACTCAGAAGGTTCCTGTCTCGAAAGAGCCTGGCGACCTAGCAAGCCAATACAACGCTTTCTTGGAATCAGCGCCCGTGAACGATCTCTCGGAGCTGGCAGAAAACGACATCATCATTCACCAGCAAGGGAACCTCGTTAAACCGCTCAGGCTAGATAACGGCCTGTACGCATTCCGCAAGGACACAGGGTTTGACCGCGTGGTGCTCGACTGCGTGACCAGCTTGAAACATGGTGCGGACCTCCTCTGGATCGAAACGGAAAAGCCCAATGTCGCGCAGATCGCCGGCATGGTGAATGAAGTGCGTAAGCACGTGCCAGATGCGAAGTTGGTATACAACAACTCCCCATCGTTTAACTGGACGCTGGCTTTCAGAGAGCAGGTCTACGGCGAGTGGCAGGCTGCAGGCAAAGACTTGAGCGCTTACCCAGACCCCGCAACCACACCACGAGGCCTCATGGCCCTTGAGATGGACGAAACGCCTCTCGCACAAGAAGCTGATCAACTGGTCCAGCAATTCCAGCGAGATGCTTCTCGCGAAGCGGGTATCTTTCACCATCTCATTACACTGCCCACGTATCACGAGACAGCACTCGGTACCGATGTACTATCCCAAGGCTACTTCGGGGATCTCGGAATGCTGGCCTATGTACGAGACATCCAGCGGCAGGAGATTCGACGTGATATGGCATCAGTGAAACACCAGGATCTCGCAGGTTCCAACATTGGCGATGATCACAAAGAGTACTTCTCTGGTGAAAACGCACTGCTTGCCGGTGGTAAAGACAACACCATGAACCAGTTTTAACCCCTTGGCGCCAGTCCCCGGCGCTAGCACTTCGGTGCACCCCTCGATGAACGATGTCAGTCGTCATCTTAAACGCCTCCTCTGGAGGCGTTTTTTTTGGGGTATAGTCGATCAGGTAGGCTTCAGACGATCGTCTTACGGGTATCGCAATGGAACATTACGACGTCATCATCATAGGGGCGGGCAGTACCGGGTCGGTGCTCGCTAGCCGATTGAGCGAGAATGCGGACCGGTCGGTTTTATTAATCGAAGCAGGGCCCGATTACCAAACCGCTGACAGCTTGCCATTTGAACTGGTGAATTCGCACCGGAATGCTCTGAAGGACCACGACTGGGGTCTGAACTACGCACCCACCGAAACCCAAAGTGTGGCGCTCCCAAGGGGCAGGGTGGTTGGAGGCTCAAGCGCAGTCAATACCACCATTGCCTTACGCGGGATTCCCGAAGACTACGACAGCTGGGCAGAAGCGGCTGGGACAAGCTGGGCTTGGTCTCACGTGCTTCCCTATTTCAACCGCCTCGAGCGCGACCTTGATTTCGGTGATGCTCCGCACCACGGCGATGCTGGCCCAATCACTATTACCCGTTATAAGCCCCACCAGCTCTTGCCGCATCACCAAGCATTCATGGCCGATGCAGAAACGCTGGGTTACCCCCATTGCCCCGACGCCAACCATCCTGATGAATGGGGAGCCAGCCCCCAGCCCATGAATAAAATAGGCAGGCTAAGGGTTAGCGCCGCCATTGCTTATCTCGCCCCCGCGCGATTCAGGCCCAATCTCACCATTTGGCCCGATACCCTGGTTAATCGCCTGTGCTTTAAGGGTAAGACGTGTACCGGCGTTGAAATTACCACCCCAAGTGGAACGTCGACTGTCGTACAGGGAACCCTCGTCATTTGCTCAGCGGGGGCCCTACTGACGCCAACCTTACTCATGCGATCGGGAATTGGACCCAAAGCCCAACTCGAACACTTCGGTATCCGGCTTCTCGCCGATGAGCCCGGTGTTGGCGCGAACTTAAGCGATCATCCTGCGCTGTCGGTAGTCTGCCAGTTGAAAGAAGGCATCGAACTCAACCACGACGACCCGCTGATACAGACTATTTTGCGCTACACGACAGGCGGCGAGTCAGCACGCAACAACATGCAAATCGAGCTACTCAGTCACGTGGGTCGCCCCGATGGCCCAGCCCGAATCGGCATCGCCGCATGCTTAGAATACCAAGATGGACGCGGCGCACTTTTCTTAAGTGGCACGAGCCCTAATGACCCACCGCTGATTCATAACCACTTTTGCGAGGACCCGCGAGATCGCGCAGCACTCACTCAAGGCTTTATGGATGCGCTCGCGTTCACTCGATCACCGCTCTTGAGCGACATGATAGACACCGTCATCTTTCCTGATCCCGCCCGGAGCCAGGATACCGATGCCATTGGGCAATTGATCCAGCGGTTCTGCGGCAGTGGCTATCACCCTTGCGGGACCGCCAAAATGGGGGCCCCCAGTGACGCCATGAGCGTGGTCAACGAATGGGGCCAGCTCCACCGACTAGACCAAGTCATGGTCGCCGATGCCTCCATCATGCCCTCCGTGCCGCGGGCCAACACCAATCTCACGTGTCTCATGATCGGCGAGAAACTTGCACAGGATATCAACACCCATCCCGCCAATTTCGGATTGAATTGAAGTGAGCTAACCATGCCCAACCCGCCTAATCTCGTCTTTCGTTCGGCCACTGTCTTAGACGGCACTGGCGCGGAACCCATCGTCACGGACGTTGCCGTCACCGATGATCGGATTTCACACATCGGTCAAGCCCCCGCTGGCGAGGAGGAAATTAACTGCGAGGGTTACGTGTTATCGCCTGGATTCATCGATGCGCACGGACATGATGATGGCGCGTTTATCAGGCACCCAGATATGACCTTCAAGCTTTCCCAAGGCGTAACGTCCGTCGTCAATGGCAACTGCGGCTTTAGTGCTATTCCAGCCTCGCCTGATGTCGATTGGCGCCGCGCCAGTGGCGGCATTCTCGCTGGGCTTCGTGGGGACTTTACAGACCTTGAAGGTTACTTCCGTGCAGCGTTGGCTGAGGGTCCCGCGATCAACAATATGATGCTTGTTGGCCACAACACCGTCCGATCGCTTGTGATGGGCGAAGCGAAAACCGCACCCTCGGCAAACGAACTGCGCCTGATGCGAGAGCACATCCTCCTCGCCATGGAGCAGGGAGCATGCGGTTTTTCGAGTGGATTGATTTACCGGCCCGGGCGCTACAGCGACACCGAGGAGGTAACGGCACTGGCCAGCACGGTGGCGGAATTTGGCGGCCTTTACACGACGCACATGCGGAACGAAGGCGATCATCTATTAGAGGCGGTAGAGGAGGCACTGACGATCGGCAAAGATGCAGCCGTCCACACGCACATCTCTCATCACAAAGCAGCAGGCGAGCCCAACTGGGGCAAAGTGACGGAATCACTCTCCAGAATCGAGCAAGCCCTTGCAGATGGCCAAGGGGTGTCGCTCGATGTCTATCCCTATACCGCTGGCAGCGGTCGCATGATTGAATATTTCAACCTCGACCGAATCAATGAAGATCTCGCGAGAGTCATCAGAATTGCGAGCTGCCCTGCCTTCCCAACGTTTGAGGGGCGCATGCTCGTGGACATCGCGAGTGAGGAGGGTCGCTCGCTGACTGAGCTCGTGCATACCATCCTCACAGCACCGAGGGGCGACCAAACGCTCTGCATTCAATTTCTCATTGACGAGCAAGACATTCAGACAAACCTTAAGTGGCGAGACATGATGGTTGGCTCAGACGGGATCCCGAACCTAAAGGGCAAACCCCACCCCCGGCTTTATGGCACCTTCCCTCGCGTCCTCTCGCGCTACGTTCGCGATCAAAATATTTTGTCGCTCGCTGAGGCGGTGCGGCGGATGACCTCTCTGACAGCGGCAACCTTTGGAATATCTGATCGCGGTCAAATTAAAGAGGGGTGGTTTGCGGACCTTACTTTGTTCGACCCCGAGCGCGTTCACGATGAGGCAACCTATGATGCGCCTCAACAGCTGGCGTCAGGTATCCATACCGTTGTTGTTGGCGGCAAAGTCGCATTTCAATTGGGCCAGCATCGCAACGCCAGATCAGGCAGCATGCTCCGCTATCGTCGAGACGCGTACGCACCCCAGAGTTAGCCGGGTCTTTGGTCATTTGATTCGTTTGTTTTAGAGCTTATCCAGGCTCGCCTTACAACGCGCTGTCTCTCTGCCTCTGCGACTCTCTGTCTCTATGCAGACACTGCCCAATGCAGGCCCCATTACGGCCTCTAGTACGGGTTATGACAAGCCGAGCCGCAGCCCAACTTGCCACCAACCCTTTAGGGCCCACTCACTCATTAGGATGAAGAGGTAGGCACATCCTTGAAGGGGATTCCCTTATCGACTCTGACATCTTGGGGCAATCCAAGCACCCGCTCGGCAATGATATTGGCCATGATTTCATCCGTACCACCGGCGATACGAAGACCAGGAGAGGACATATACGCCGCCTGGAATAGACCCGCCTTCTCTGATAACTCACTGTCCCAAATCACCCCGTGCTGGTCGAGGAGGTCCAGAGCAAAGCTCGCCATATCTTGCTGCTTGGGTGCACCCACTAGTTTGCCAATGGAATTCTCAGGGCCTGGGATTTCACCCCGGGACAGCGCCGTCATTGAACGGTAGCCCGTGAACTTTAAACCCGACTCTTGCACGTACCAGTCGGCAAGTTTGCGCCGGACTGAGGGATCCTCAATAGCGGGGCGCCCTGCCAGCGACACTTGCTTCGCCAAATCAAACACTGAATCAAAATTACAACCACCGCCGCCTCCGCCGATGGAGGCACGCTCATTCATCAACGTCGTGAGCGCCACCTGCCAGCCCTGGCCCACCGCGCCGAGACGCTGCGCATCTGGGATGCGAACGTCAGTGAAATACACTTCGTTGAAGTTTGCGCCGCCCGAGATTTGCTTGATGGGTTTGATCTCAATGCCTGGCGACTTCATGTCCAAGAAAAAATAGGTCAACCCTTGGTGCTTGGGAACATCTGGATCGGTTCTTAGTACCAACACGCCGTAGTCAGAATAATGGGCGCCAGATGTCCAGATCTTCTGGCCATTGACGATCCAATCGTCGCCATCTTTGACCGCTCGAGTGCGCAGCGCTGCCAAATCACTGCCTCCGGCGGGCTCACTGAACAGCTGACACCACACCTCTTCGCCGCTTGCAAGCGGTGGCATGAAGCGTTCGTTTTGCTCTTCGGTCGCCCACGTCATCATGGTGGGCGCACACATGCCTTGACCGATGGAGAAGATGCTATCTGGCGTCTGATACTTTGACTCTTCCTGATTGAAGATCACCTGCTCAATCGCACTCGCCCCTCGGCCACCATGCTCTTTCGGCCAACGGAGACAGGCCCAACCGGCATCGTATTTGCGCTTTTGCCAAAGTTTTGCCCGCCCAATGTAATCGAGCCCTGTGAGTTCTGCCTCGCTCGGAACATTGTCCTTAAGCCAGGTTTTCACTTCCTCACGAAAATCTGCTTCTTGTGCTGTATCGTTAAAGTCCATTTCGCTTACTCTCCTTACGCCGCTTGCGCGTTTTCAACGGCGCTAATCAACTTCTCCTGCCACACTGCTTCGGACCCGATGGTCACGGCCAACAGCTTTGAGCGTCGGTATGGGAATTGACAGTCAAACTCCCAGGTGAAACCCATGCCGCCATGGGTTTGGATATTTTCTTTTGACGCATAGTAGTACGCCTGAGTGGCCGCCACCCTCGCTGTTGCAGCAGCGAGGGGCAGCTCATCTGCATTGGTCGACAATGCCCAGGCACCGTAATAGCAGTTGGAACGGGCCAACGTATTTTTTACGTAGGCGTGCGCCAATTTGTGCTTTATGGCTTGATAGCTGGCGATGGAGCGACCGAAAGCAAATCTTCCAAGGGCATATTCCTTTGCCATATTCAGCGATGTCTCGGCACCACCGACCTGCTCCCAGGCGAAGAGCACCGCTGCGCGATCATAGACTCGCTGCAACAACGACCACCCTTGACCCGGCTCACCCAGTATCTCGGCACTGGCATTTTCAAAATCGAGTCGAGCGTGGGATCGGCTAGGGTCGATTGTTTTAACTGGGGTCCGCGTCACGCCAGTTTGATTCAAATCGATCAAAACAGCTGTTGGTCCCTCGCTCGTATTGACCAAAGCCACTGCGAGATGCGCGATGTCGCCATCGGCGACTGGAATCTTTGAGCCGCTGACCTCGCCATCAGAGAAACTGGATTGCAAAGTGTCAGGAGAAGGCTCACCGGCGCTTTCATTGACCGCTAGGCAACCAATCACTGAGCCAGCTGCAAGCTGGGGAAGCCAGTGCGCTTTCTGTGCATCAGAACCCGCCAGCAAAATCGCTTCTGTCGCAAGGTAAACAGAACTAGAGAAAGGAATAGGCGCGATTTGCCTGCCGAGTTCCTCAGCGATCACGGACAGCTCAAGATAGCTCAGCCCGAGCCCATCGTACTCCTCTGGAATGGTGGTCGCAGTCCAGCCCATCGCAGCGACTTGCTGCCAAAGTCCCTCGTCAAAGGATTGCTCGCCATCGAGCACGGCGCGAACTGCTGACAAGGAGCATTGATCCTTTAAGAAGCTTTGTGCTTGCTCCCTGAGCAAATTCTGCTCTTCTGAAAATTCAAAGTTCATATCCTGGTTACCTTAAGTTTAAAAATGTCACGAGCCTGCTTAGAGGCTCCTCTGATCGCACCGATCATTTCACGATGATCTTCCGAACGGCTACTGATTTCCCAAGGCATACAAAGCCATGTGGCAAACCATGCGAGACCTCACATTCAATTCGGCGATCGCGTTTCCCCTTACGGAGCAACGCCTCCCCAATACCAGCCGAGCCCCTAACCTAACACCGACACCGCAGAGCGCCAAGGCCGTCCTAGCGGCCATCCCTCAATCCTCCAGCGCGTTAAAACCACGGTATCGATGATCGTCCCCTGTTAGATGCTCGATGTCGGTGTTTAGGTCCTGGGATTAGGGATCGGCAGATAGCGGTTAGTGGTTAGTGGTTAGTGGTTAGTGGTTAGTGGTTAGTGGTTTACCCAGATTGCCATCATTACTGCACTATCCTTAAAAGACAGTATCTTTTGCTCGGAGGGAAATTGAATTGGGCAAGCGTTTTATCTGGCGCTCTTGAACGCCACCCAGTTCTCTACTAAAGCGCCAGCCCGCATCATTTGGTCCGATGTGGTCAAAGGGCGCACAGTAGATTGCCTCCGCGCGACGCGAAGCAGGTACGCTCAAGAGGCTTAACCGCCACGCCCTGTGGTTCGCGTTTGGCACGCGGTAAGCTGCTTCAAACCACAAAGGGAACTTCATCATGCGACTAGGGTTTATCAACGTCTTTGTCTCAGATCTTGAGGCAGCGATTGAGTTCTATACCAAAGTGTTTGGACTGACGTTAATCGACGCTGAAGTTGACCATGGGTATGCAAGATTTCAGTCTTCACCGCTGCCGCTTTCGCTTGAGGTGACCAGTGATCAAAGTCGATTAGGACGACACACCGGAATTGGCCTCATGGTGAACGATTTAACGGCAGCTTATGAGCAACTGACTGAGCGCGGCGCATCTTTTCCGATGCCACCGACTCGTCAGCCTTGGGGAGGGCGATTAGCCTTGGTCGAAGATCAAGATGGCAATGTGTTCTATTTGGACCAAGGAGAAGGGCATAGCTAGGGCAAGCAGACTTCTACCCGCAAATAAAGCAAGAGATCTTCCCGTTCCTCCTGAGCCGGAGCGTGCCGAGTTACACCCCGTAAGGATCCTTACTCCTTACGCAACACAGCCAAACGCCCCGCTTCGGGAACGCCCATGAAAGCATCATGATCTTTGTGGGCTCGCAGTCCAGGTGGGAAACACAACCAAACCCAGCCTGCGCAAACTCACAAGGGCGACAATGGTCAGCACCCACTCGCGAAAGGGGCTTACGTCGCAGGCCCTCCGAGCGTTTTGCTTGCACGACAAGCCAGCGGCAGTTCTACGAGAGAGGATGCTTAGCGATAATCGCCAGCAGCGGATCGGCGCGCGCCATTGACGCTGTAAATGGCGTCTACCAGCGCTTGACCGCGCTCGTTGAGCAAAATACCGGGCCCCATCTGATTCATGGTGTACCCAAAACTGAATCCGAACGCAGGATCGGCAAACCCCATACTGCCACCCGCACCGGCGTGCCCAAACGCATGTTGGCCAATGACGCAGCTTTCAAACGCACCTGAAGGCCGATAGGTATTATCCATCGACTTCATTAATCCCAGCCCGAAATGTGAGGGCATGCACAGTGTCTGGTCGGCACCTGCGACCCAAGTCTTTGACATTTGATGAATCGCGCTTTCGGAGAAGAAGCGCGTGCCCCCCAAGCTGCCACCAACCGCGAGCGGTGCAAAGAGTCGCGCCAGTGCTCGGCCGTTCGTAATCCCACCACCTGCACCAAATTCTGCTCGGTAGCTCGCCGGATCATCCGCTCGAAACTTCCCAGTATTGAAGAACGCAAGCGCCGGAATGCCGGCAGCGTCATCAAGGAGTGCCCTGGTGAACTGAGGAACGGCCTCTCCACGAACAGGTTTCGCCCCTTTAAGCCGCGTGACTCTGTGATGCTCGCCATCGGGCAAGCCAATCCAAAAATCTAAACCCAGAGGCTGAGCGAACTGCTCATTGAAAAACTGACCCAGGGAGACCCCCGTTACGCGTCTAACGATCTCACCCACCAACCAGCCATGGGTTGTCATCTGATATCCATGCGCACTGCCGGGCACCCAAAAAGGCGCTTCTTTTGCCAACAACTCAACCATGAGATCCCAATCCAAAAAACTACCAGGGGCTAACTTGGCGCGAAGGGCTGGTAATCCCGCCGAATGATCAAGCAACATGCGGATGGTTGTTGCATCCTTACCCGCCTGACGATACTCAGGCCAGTAATCACCCACCTCGCGATGAAGCGCTACCTCCCCTTGATCAATCAGCCACAAAAGGGAGAGGGAAACCGCGGCTTTGGTGCAGGAGTGGACCACGCTCATCGTCTCGCGTTGCCACGGCTGCTCGCCGTCAATCGAGGTCCCTGCGAACACATCGATCAGGGTCTCGTCACCCTTCAGAATACAGAGGCTCGCGCCCACTTCGCCGCGATGCTCGAAATTGTCGGCAAACGCCGTTAGCACGGGCTCATAGCCGGCCTTCACCCAGCCAAGAATCGGACCGGTCGCCGTCTCGCCTACGACTTGATCACTGGGAGCATTGAACATCGCCATCGTTATCTCCTGATTCGTCTTTGATGGGTCGTGCCCATTCCACCATCGCCGAGCCTAGGTTGGGTCATGGGACTCCATCAGCGAAAGGGGCTCCATTGGCGAAAAAAGCTCGCTTCAAAAGAGACACTTCCGTAGACTTCGGCTTCCCCGTAGCACTGCTGAGGCCACCCTCACTTGAACACTGAAGCCCCATCATCGCAACCATTTCTTGGTTGGCGTATGGCCGGTGTGGCGTTCTTCGTAGACTTCATCGCGGTCGGTTTTTTCTTCTACTCCTACGGCATTTTCTTCAAGTCGATTGCGGCTGAATTCGGTGATTCTCGTTTAGATGTTGCCATCGGCATTACCCTCACCCAAGGGGTTGGCGCCATGCTCGCGCCATTCATAGGGCGAGCCCTCGACCGCTATCCACTAAAACGCATCATGGCGCTCGGCGCCCTCTCCATGGGAACTGGGTTTTCCCTATTGTCGGTAGTTCAGTCTCCGTTCCAGTTCTACCTAGTGCTTAGCATTTTCGTTGGCTTTGGCGCGGGCGCAATGGGCCAGCTAGCCACATCAAAACTGGTTAGCAATTGGTTTGTAAGAAAAAGAGGGACTGCACTCGGAATCGCAGCGACGGGCATCTCGGTCTCAGGGGTCATCATGCCGAATATCAGTGCTTACCTTGTGACCGAATTTGGGTGGCGTTCTGGGTTCTTGGTGTACGGCCTGATTACGCTCACCCTGGTCGTTCCCCTAGTCTTAAGGCTCGTAATCTCACGCCCGGAAGATGTCGCTCAATTGCCTGACGGCGCAAAGTCTCAGACCGAACTCCCTGCTGTCAAAGCGCCACTCAGAACCAAAGAGTTCCTTGGTGATCGAAATTTTTGGCTCTTGGTCACCATCATCGGGCTTTTATTTTGCGTGCAGTCCGGGACGCTGATCCACATGGTGCCGCAGCTCACCGACCGAGGGATTAGCCTGCAAGCAGCATCATTGATCGCCGCTGCCACCGCGGGGTGTGGTGTGTTTGGTAAGCTCGCCTACGGCGCGCTGGTAGACCGTTGGGATACGAGGCACGCACTGTGGCTCGCCATTGCATTTCAAATCGTTGGGCAACTCGTCATGCTCAATACATCCGACTACTTTTGGTTCATGTTGGGCGCGTGCAGTTTTGGTTTCGGTATGGGTGGCATCGTGCCAATGCAAGGCGCAGTGGTCGGGGCGGCCTTTGGGCGCGCTTCATTCGGACGCGTCATGGGCGCGATGCGCTTACCAATGTCAGTGATTCATCTGGGCGGGACGCCATTCGCAGGATGGGTGTTTGATACAACAGGCAGCTACGACTGGGCCTTCTACACGTTCTTAGCGCTTTACATGCTGGCGGCCGTGGCGGTTTTTGGCTTGAGAGTGAATACTCGCTCCAATCGCACCTAACTCGCGGTTCGAGCGTCGCCTGATATCAAGGTCTCGTCCGGTTTGATTGAGAACCTCAACCAGAAGAAAGACAGTCCAGCCGTGACAAATATCGAGGCGACCGAACCCCACAAAATGCCGATGTATCCGAACCATTCGTTGCCAATCAAAGCAAACGGTACCGACAAACAGAGCATCTGAATGACCGAGATCATCAATGGTGGGTTGGGGCGCCCAAGCGCGTTGAAGCTCGACGTTGCAATCGCGATGACACCCATGAGGCCCATACCGATTGGCAAGATGGATAGATGTGCTGTCGCCGCGACCACCACCTCGGGATCATCACTGATCCAGGTCAGCACAACCGGCCCAGCGGTGAACAAGACAATAAACGAGAGCAGGCCCCAACCGAGTGCAAACCAATAGGCTGTCTTCAGCGCCGAATCAACACGATCAAAGCGGCCAGCGCCCCAGTTCTGCCCAATGATGGGCGCAATGCTCATACTCAGTGCCCATAAAAACATCGCAAACAAGGTTTCAACTCGGGACGCTACGGAAAACCCTGCCACGACCGCTGTGCCATGACCTGCGAGTAACCGTGTGATCACCGTCATCGACACGGGCGAGATTAAATTAGCGGCCACTGCGGGGAGACCAACATGCAAGATGGCTCGGCTCGATGCGGCAAACCCTTCGAGCCCTGGGACTAGAAGTCCATCTTCACGCATGACGTAGAGGTACATCACAAAACTGAGAAAGCGCGCCACCAAAAACGCCCACGCCGCACCCGGCATGCCCAGTCCATCCCAAGCGCC
Source organism: Gammaproteobacteria bacterium (assembly GCA_038131595.1). Lineage (GTDB taxonomy): Bacteria > Pseudomonadota > Gammaproteobacteria > Pseudomonadales > Azotimanducaceae > UBA9926. The sequence goes on along the minus strand of JAYPPR010000008.1, from coordinate 1,112,507 downwards.
GATGCCAAAGATAAAAAGCGGGCCCAATACGATTTGTATGACTGCGCTAAAGGTCATCAGATAGCTTGGTTTGATCGCGTCTCCAGCTGCTCGCATGAGTGATGAGCCGACCATGGCCACAGCAAAAAAAGGCAACCCGATTAACCAAAGGCTCATATATTGAATCGCAAGCTCCGCCGCCGCCTGATCCGCGCCGAGCAGCCCAAAGATGGGCTCAAGGGACCAATACACGAGGAATGAAAGTGCAACCGTGAAGCCGATGACCATCCAAATCGCATGGCTCATCAGCCTTTTTGCGTCGGTCCAATCATGAGCACCGATCTTGCGGGCAACGACTGACGAGGCGCCAACGCCTAGCCCCATGGTTACGCCTTGCATCATCATCACTAAAGGAAAGGTAAATCCGAGTGCCGCCAGCTCCAACGTGCCAACCTGACTGATGTATAGCGACTCCATCAGGTTTGCGCCCATGACGGCTACAAAACCAAGGAGCATGAAGCCGGTTAAGCGGGACAAGTGAAGGCTCACTGGCCCCTCGGTCAAGGAGCGGTGCTGCCCATTTGTTGGCTTATTTGCTTCCACGTCGTTTCACTTTTTTCCGCTTACTTCGCGCTTCTTCTTATTGGCAGCTTCTTCTTGCTAGAAGCTTTTTGCTTGGAGCTCATTACCCAAAGCTTCTTCTGATGATTCTGGTTGTCTTCTGACCGCTTTTTAGGTTTGCTCGCTCGCCCACTGACGGTAGCTGGGAGACTTACGCCGCAAGACATCGTCCCTAAGAGGATCTCAGCTGGTTCTTACGCCTCAAATCCCCAACGGCTCACGTGGATGGATTCACTTGTCACCAATGAAGCGGGGCTAGTGGTGCGGGCTAGCCTTCTTCTAGCGCCTGCTTAAGCACCTCAGATGAAACATTACCACCCGAGATAACCACCCCAATTGACTCACCATCCGCAATGGACGCCTGGTCGCGCAATGCAGCGGCAAACGGTGCAGCGCCTGCTCCTTCGACAAGGTTATGAGTCTCTTTCAACAAAACGCGCATGGCTTCTGTGACTTCGTCATCGGTGACCGACATCACTTTTGATAGTCCTGTTCTTAGCCACGACAGCGCTTCAGGATTCGCTTCTCGAACCGCTAGCCCATCAGCTATGGTCTCAGCGCTATCGCTCGCGATGGGATGACCCTTCATGATCGATTGCAAATAAGTCGGCGCGTGACTTGATACAACGCCAATGACTTGCACTGAATGCTGCAGCGCTGCCTTTGCCATCAAGACACCACAAGCTCCAGAGCCCAATCCAATCGGAACATAGATGCGCGTTAAATCAGGCGCTGCGCTCAATAGTTCAAGCGCGTAAGTGCCAACACCTACCACTAAGTCCTGATGGTATGACGGCACCCAGTGCAGGTTCTCCCTTTGGGCCAGGGCTTCGGCGAAACGGAGACTCTCAACAAAGTCATCACCTTCTACCAAAAGCTTTGCCCCGTATCCTTCAATGGCAGCGTTTTTCTCTGGGTTATTGCCACGCGGGACAACGATCACGGCCTCTACTCCTGCCGCCGCTGCCGCAAAGGCAACGCTCTGGCCATGGTTACCCCGCGTTGCACAAATCACGCGCTCTGGCATCGCTGTCGCCGCTAATTGAGCAAAGTAGTGAAGCCCGCCCCGCACCTTAAACGCGCCCGTCGGAAGATGATTTTCATGTTTTAGCCAGACTGGGCAGCCAAGCCTCGATTCGAGGAGTGGCCATCTGATCTGAGGTGACGGACTAATCGACGCATAAACGACTTTTGCAGCCTCACGTAACTGATCCAATTCAGACACGGCAATGCCTCGCGAGCATCAATGCGCTTGCAGTGCACTTGGACTCAGCGTTCTCTATGCGCACCGCTGTCAATTCGCCTCGGTAATGCTCGTGAGCGCTCGAAAGTCATGCTCATACACGTCCCATGGATTCGCTCGCACGCGAGCGTCCAATTGATGCGCGTCATCTCCCACCAAAATTCGCCAATTTTTGTCTTTAACGCCCTTCAAAATGATCTCGGCGGCCTGATCTGCGCTGGTTGGCGCCTGGTCGCGAAACTGCAAGCCTTGCTGGTGAACCATTTCGCGCAACTGATCATCGCTCAGATTCATGAGGTGGGCCGCGTCATCTCCCTGCTGATGCATCAACCGTTCCCGAAGGTCTTTTACTTCCTGCTCAGTCATATTGAGGGCATCGGAATGACCCAGGACCTTTCTAGAATTAATCGCTATCGACGTGCCGATATGGCCAGGCATGACGACCGATACGTTGATATGGGGTGCATTAATCCGGAGATCGGTAATGAGCGCCTCGCTAAAACCTTTCACTGCGAACTTCGCCGCTGCGTACGCCGTATGTGGCGTAGTCGGGCCAATGCTGGCCCAGAACCCATTAACGCTGGACGTGTTGACGATATGCGCCTCATCCGCTGCTTGCAGCATGGGCAAAAAGGCGCGGCAACCGTAATAAACCCCGTACCAGCAAACCGCGAACGTACGCTCCCATTCATCGCGTGACCCCGCCACAAACCCGCCGCCACCGCCAATGCCTGCATTGTTGAATAAGAGATGGATGGCTGCACCATGGTGGTCGGCGACATGCGCTTGAAAAGCGTTGATCTCGGTTTCACTTGAGACATCGCACAAGAACGTGCTGACCTTACTATCGCCAGCAGCTTGCGCCAGCTTTGCCGTCTCTTGCATGTTGTCTTCCGAGACGTCACAGATTGCGACCTCGCATCCCTGGCTAACGAGCGCCAAGGTCAGGGCGCGACCCATCCCCGTTCCACCGCCCGTCACCACCGCTACTTTATTGTCAAAACTATCCATTTGATCAGCCCCCTTTGCGTCATTGACCCGTCATCGATCCATCACCGATTCGAATCACCCCTTTTTAATTCCGCTGTCAGCTGCCGCCACGCTGTTTCCGCGCGCAATACACGCAGCCTGCTCATTGCGCAGTACACGATCGTGGGGAGATGATGTCAATGGAGCGCTGAAAGGTAGCCGCCCTTTACAGACAGTCCATCAAAACAGCAACGGGTGCTTTATGGTCAAGTCCGCTGATTGAATGCCGTTGGCCGACGAAGTAACACCACTGCCAGTGCTGAGAAGAGCCCGAGGGCCACCAGCCCCTGAATAAGACCCGCCCCTCGGTCGTCACTTAGCTGCCAGACCACCATACTAAAGGCAATTTGAAGCACATAGACGCCGGCCCAAGGCCACATCCATTTCTTCATGTGATAGAAGCCATAGGCTCCCCAGGCATAGACAAACCAATGGGGGATCGCGAGCCACTTCGCTGCCCATCCCGAAAATAGGATGCCAAACCAAACCTCTTGATCATCAGAGACTGGTTTAAAGAAGAGATCGAAAGGCAGATAAATCACTGTCATATAGGCACAGAATGCAAGTAAAGCGTTTGCCCACCATGGCCGTGCTGCTAAGAATTGCTTCATGTAATCCTCCTTTTATCCAACAGAAATAAGCTTCACTCTGTCCAACAAAAACAAGCTTAGCTCAAGCGCTCGCCGGGCGACCGTTTCAACGCAGACTCGCAAGATGCCAGCCCATCCAGCACATTGCGCGACCGACATTGCGCAACCAAGGTTACAAACCAAAAAGTTATCGCCAAGGTGATGCCTGCCACCCTTCCCGCAGATTGGCGCATAGGGTGGCGAGCGTTAGCGCGTTATCAAGATCTTCATCTTCATCTACACCGACATCAACATCTACACCACCATCGGTCCCACCGCCTCGTTAGGTTATCGCCGCGGCCAGCAGTGCTTCACAGTGGATCAGCGTTGTGTCAAATACAGGAACAGACACATTGCCCGTGTTCAGCAAAAGGCCGACCTCGGTGCACCCTAAAATGAGGCAGTCTGCCCCCTGATCCACTAGCCGATCTGCAATGGCTACATACTCGGCTTCGCTCTCTGCGGTTATGACGCCCTGGCACAACTCCTGATAGATGACGCGGTGAATGCTATCGCGGTCATCTGCTAAAGGGATGACGGGAGTGATGCCTCTATCCTGCAATCGCTCGATATAAAAGGGTTGTTCCATGGTGAAGCGAGTTGCCATCAAACCAGGTCGCGAGCACTGCAGGTCGCTTATTCTGGAGGCGGTGGCATCAGCAATATGCACAAGCGGTACGGATACTCCCCTCATCATCGTCTCGGCAACTTTGTGCATGGTGTTGGTCGCAAGACCCAGTATTTCGGCGCCGCCTCGCTCAAGCGCAAGGGCCTCTTGATTTAATCGTTCACCCGCCTCTTCCCAACGATCTTCAGCCTGGAGCGCTTCGATGACGGCGAAGTCTAGTGACCGAATCAACAACTCGGGCGAGTGAAGGCCACCCATCGAGGCTTGGGTTAACGAGCAAAGTTCACGGTAATAGAGTTGGGTGGAGGCCGCCGACATACCCCCTAAAATGCCAATTGTTTTCATCCTATCTCCTGCGCGTGGCAAGCGGTCCCTCGTTTACCTGCTGCAGCCAACGTTCGTTGTTCATCTCTCATTTTCTGTCGCTACTTTAATACGAGCATCGCGTGATTGATGCGCTCAAAAATCGCATTCACCTTCCAGGATAACCTTTAAGCACGCGACCACATGCTCAGCTAGGGTTTGTGAACGGCGGCTGGGGATCCAAAGTCTGCGCTCGAGCTGCGGCGTTTCAATCGATGGCGATTCCAAATGAAACTGCCTTGCTGGGTGCGGTACTCGGTGCGTGCCGATTAGGTAAATGAGCGAGATGAGCAGACTCCGTCCGCGCAGGCACCGAACGGTTTAAGCCATCCGTCCAGGAATCGTGATGGGCTCACCAAACGAGTGAGGGCACACCCTTGCAGAGCAGATGTTCCCTCGTGAAACAAGCAAATAAACCCGGAGCCGAGTAGGGCGCTCTATCGTTCGATGAAGCTCTTCAATTGCTCTGAACGAGAAGGATGCCGCAGTTTACGCAAAGCTTTCGCTTCGATCTGGCGAATTCGCTCGCGCGTCACGGAGAACTGACGCCCAACCTCTTCAAGCGTGTGATCGGTATTCATATCAATACCGAATCGCATTCTGAGCACCTTTGCCTCACGCTCGGTCAGCGCTCGCAGCACATCGTTGGTCGTCTCACGCAATCCTTCATCAGATGCTTGATCAAGCGGCGACTCAATCGAAGTGTCGCTGACCAAATTCCAAATCGTCGAGTCATCGTCGTCTCCCACAGGAGTTTCGAGCGATATTGGTTGCTTCGCAGCATCAAGCGCCTTGATGACCTTATCCTGCGGAAGTTCCATCTTTTCACTGAGCTCTTCGATGGTGGCAGGACGGCCTAGCTCCTGCAGCAACTGTCGACTCAAACGATTGATCTTATTGACCGTCTCCATCATGTGGACAGGAACACGAATGGTTCTCGCGAGATCAGAAATAGACCGGGTAATGGCTTGCCTGATCCACCATGTGGCGTAAGTCGAGAACTTGAAACCTCGCCGATACTCAAATTTATCGACGGCTTTCATTAACCCTATGTTGCCTTCCTGAATCAGATCTAAAAAGTGGAGCCCGCGATTGGTGTACTTCTTCGCGATTGAAATGACCAGTCGCAGGTTAGCCTCAATCATGTCGCGCTTAGCGGCGCGCATATGAAGGATGGCCTTATTCAGATTTTTGTTGGTCTCGCGAATTTCAGCTAGCGGGCGACCCACCTCTTCTTGTATGCGACAAATCGTCTTCACTGCATGCCGCAACGGCACTCGATTAGCCGTGATTTTCGCAGCCCATTTCTCATCCGCTTTCTCCAACCGATCAACGAACTTCAGGTCAATTGCGTTGGCCTTGTATCGCTTCAAGAATTGATCGCGAGGCATACGTGCTTTATTCACGCAAATATCTTGAATGACTTTCTCTTGAGCCCTGATGGCTTCCATATCGGAGCCCACCCATGTGATGAGTTCATCCATGAGGGTTGGAACCAGTTTTAGCAAGCAGAAATTTTCCTGCAGCTTCGTGAGACTGCTCTTATACTTCGCCGATGACGAGGGTTCCTTCGCTGCCACCTTATCAAACGCTGTTTTTGCTTTTTTAATCGCCGTCATTCTGGCGATGACTTGCGATGAATCTAAGCCGCCAGTTTCTTCTGTTTCGGCCTCATCGAACTTACCGCTGGATTTTGCTTCGGCAATACGCGAAGTGTCAGGGATCTCTGTTTCGGGGTCCAAGAAGCCCGCCAGAATCGACGAGAAATCTGGATTGTTCGGATCAGTCTCCTCGTTGTCCATGATCGCATCGTAAGAGGCGATAATCTGCTCGACTGGGCCTGGGTAGCCTGCCATGACCCGCATAGCGTCTCGAATGCCATCTTCGATCCGCTTGGCAATGACGATTTCGCCCTCGCGAGTCAGAAGCGGCACGGTACCCATTTCGCGCATGTACATGCGCACGGGATCCATTGTTTTGCCGTGAGCATCCGATATCGGGAGGAGCGACTCTTCTGGCAATTCATCATCGGACTGCCCTTTGATCTCCTCACCATCTTTGGGTGCTGTCTCTAAAATTTGGATATGAAGATCAGTGAAGGCTTGACAAAGGGACTCAAATTCATCGCCGCCTGCTGCGATTTGTTGGGGCAGAATTTCAGCGATCGCATCCAGTGTGAGATACCCTTGCTGACGACCTAGGTCTAGCAGTCCGGCCAGCGCGATCTCGAGGGTCTCAGCTTCGTCCTCGGCGTCCTCACCAAGAGAAACTCTGCTCGTGAGGATCTCCAGGGCATCCATTTCATCTTCAGACGCCTCGACCAACTCATTTTCAATGATCGAATCGAAATCGCCTTCACTCATCTGATTTGACATGCTTCAATCCTTATTTTTGGCCATCTGTTTGGGTTGGACAGTGAGCGTTTTTCGCTCCTGCTCCCGCAGCACAGCATCCGCCTTTGGCTGTACTTCTCGTAATGCTCGCTTCATGTACTTCGTGTGCTTTTGAGCACAAGCGCCTGCTCGCATCTACAGGTGAAACCGTTTTTTTATCTCGAAATCTACCGCCTTGATCTAACGCATGGATCGATCAGGGTGATGCCTTCCTGTTAGCTTTTCGTTAGCTTTTTAGCTTTTTATGAGCTGTTCGACTACCGGCCCGACTACCGATTGCTCGGATCACCATAATAGATGCGATCTATGGCGAAGCATAACACTGATTTAGCCAGAAGGGGGACTCTTGCCTCGAGCCTTTGACGTAATTTTTTGCTGTAATTACGGAACCTTACGTAAGAATAGGCTCCGTGGTTTAGGTCACTCGACTGGCTGCACCGTACCCAACCGAGAACAGTTGGGCGATCAAGTCCATTCAAACGAAGATATTTCAACTGCCAGAGCGCTCTCCGGTCCCGAATTCGAGGTTGTAAGGGACACAAAACGAGAAATCTAGGATTCCGGTCGGCAAAATACCGTCGTTTCGAACTGCATCTGCCGATCCGTTACACAGCACTTTTAGCCCTTTTTGTCGCTCCCTCAGCCGTCAGATGACAGACAATCTAAGGGTACGGGCAAGCCAACTCGCCGCCAGCGTGCTAAATGACTTCCAGAAAGTGGGCTTCATTGTCAACCTGGAAACGCCCGAGAAACCTCCACTTTTCCATTGATGTTATCCCCATTATTCGGATCTATAGTAGCAACCCTCGCTAGCTCCAGCTGGTTGCAAAAAATGTGTTCTCCTCGGCAGGACGGATACACAATCAGCTGGGCTAGTCGAGACCAATCTCTACAAGCAAAACCTCATCGATCTGGTCTCTGAGCCATCCAACGCCCTCAACCGATTCGAGCTAGCGCTCGCTGATCGCCGTCCATCAAATTCTCAACGCTTTTTTCAATCTTTTAGGGGCTGTTCTCAAACGCTGTGCGCTGTCTTCTATTCATTAACGCTGTCTTGGTGATTGGTCTGAAACCGCTCCTGAATCACTGTCATCACCCACCACAATGCATCGCGACCCCGGGCGTGTTTTAGCTTTAGCGCATCTTTAGCGATCACCGCGGTACCTGATTCAGCGCTTCGCCAGGCCGAGCGGGGCCTAACTGATTCAACGCTAAATGCTGAGGGGATTGAGTATTCGTGTCACTGAAGGTTGACCCAGAAGGGAACGCTCGCGGCAGGCGTGCAGCTCACGGCTTGATTGCGAACCGCACCCGCTATGCCTTGACGCTCGAGCCCGTCTTCTGGGGGGTCACTCCTCGCCGGACAACCAAGATTGCCAGTCTATCGACGGATCACCGATAACCAGGAAGTGAGGGTTCAAAATATCGTCTTTCGTGTTGTATTGGAGTGGAGCGAACGAGGTATCCACTACTTCGCCCCCAGCGGCAAGGACTACAGCGTGAGCAGCTGCGGTGTCCCACTCAGATGTCGGCGCCAACCTAGGGTAAAAGTCGGCGTCACCGCTGGCCACCAAGCACAACTTTAAGGAACTCCCCATGTTCGTGAGCTCAATGGAGGGCAGGTGGCTGCGCAATTGTGCTAAGAGCGCATCAAGCGCCTCGGCTCCGTGCCGGCGGCTGGCGACAACCACTAACTGCTCTATCGGCTTGGTCAGCGCACGAGCCTTGATACTTTGTCTTTGTCCATCAGACACTTTCCAAGCACCGTGATCTCCGTCAAGAACAGACCCTGAGTAGGTCACACCCAGAACGGGGACATGAACAATGCCAACCACCGGAACGCCGTGGTCGATCAACGCAATGTTGACGGTGAATTCGCCATTTCGCGCAATAAATTCTTTGGTGCCATCGAGCGGATCAATCAGAAAATATCGAGACCAGCTTTGCCGCTCAGAGAAGGGCGGTAGCGAGCCTTCCTCAGACAGGACCGGGATCTCAGGAAAATGGCGCGCTAGCGCTTCAACAATCACGGCGTGTGAGGCGAGATCAGCCCGCGTTAGCGGCGAGTCGTCTGACTTCATCTCAACGTTAAAGTCCGAGCTGTCGTACACGGCTAAGATCGCGTGCCCCGCTTCAGTGGCAATCGCCTCCAACGTCTCTCTCATCGCTGTTCTCCCTCTTTACGCATGGTAGGGTAACCGAAACGAACCTATCGACGCGATGCGCGTACAATTTGCTCTCTTAAACTTGCCAACCTTATGCATCAATCGCACTGCCAGCCGCTGCCTGAAATCATCCTGTTAGATATGGATGGCACCTTGCTTGATCTTCGGTACGACGATCAATTTTGGGAACAATTCTTGCCACGTGCGTACGCGGCCCATCATGGTATCGACCATGAAACGGCTCGCGCGGACGTGGCGGCACGTCTTAAGGCAGCGCGGGGAACCCTGACCTGGTACAACATTGATCATTGGTCTGAGGAACTAGGCGTTAACATCCTTCAACTGAAACGCGAATACAATGGTCTCATCCGCTACCGGCCAGGCACCTTAGACTTTCTGCAGCGCGCAAAATCCCTCGCCATACCCACCGTCCTCGCGACCAACGCTCACCCTGATTTGGTGGAATTCAAAGTGACCGCCCTTCATGAGCAAGGACTACCGTTCTCCTCGTTTTTCGATGCCATCGTAACGAGTCATCAATACCAAGCGGCCAAGGAATCCGTCGACTTCTGGTCGGCGCTGCAGAACGACCAATCGTTTGATCCCAAGTCAGCGCTATTTGTAGATGACAACCTTGCTGTATTGAAGGCAGCAACAACGTTCGGTATCGGGCGCTGTATTGCTGTTGACCAGCCCGATCTCTCCAAGCCTCCCAAAGCCGTGACGGATTATGAGTCGGTCACGTCACTGGACGAGATTCAGTTTGCATCATGACTGGCGTACGCATTGACAAGTGGCTATGGGCGGCTAGGTGTTATAAGACTCGTGCCAAAGCAAAGGAAGCCATTGATGGGGGCAAAGTTGAAGTCAATGGCGATCGCACCAAACCCTCGAAAGAGATCAAGATTGGCGACACCGTTCGCTACCGTGCGGGCTATGATGAAAGAACCTTGATCGTCCGAGCGTTATCAGACGTGCGACGCGGCGCGCCCGAGGCGGCGGCGCTTTTTGATGAGACCGAAGCCAGTCAGCAGGCGCGGGAAGACGCAGCAGCTAGGCGCAAGGCGGAGGGGGGCAGCGTCAGGCCGCTCGGCCGACCCACGAAGCGAGACAGGCGGCAGATTCACCGGTTTAAGTCCACGCGGCACCCTGGCGACGACTAACCCAGTTTTCGACTCAAGACCCTTTTTAGTTGAAATGGACGCTAAACGGCTCCATCCCCTGAAGTTGTCCATCGACTACTGTCTTCGCCCCAGAGCAGCCCGCAGTAGCGCAGATTGAAAGGCATCGTTCATCGCCTTTGGATCGAATGGCCGAGTCGCGACGAACGGGAAGTGCCAAGAACAGCTCGATTATGCCGCCCCTAAAGCGGGGTCAGCCCAAGACCCAGGCCGCCATCCACATCGAGCAGCGCACCAGTGACCCAGTTGGCGTCCAACAAAAATGCGATCGCCTCTGCCACCTCACTGGGCTCACCCACCCGACCTAACGCATGGAGCGGTTCTAGTGCGCGCATGCGCGCATCAAGCTCTGCCTTTGAACCGAGCCCGGCCCTCTCATTAATTTCGGTGGGCACTGCGCCCGGGAGCACACAGTTGACTCTCACTCCTTGCTCACCAAGCTCCGCGGCAAGCACCTTGGTCAGCCCCTGGATGGCTGCCTTTGTGGCTGCATAAGGGCTGGCCCCTGGGAACGCTCGTCGCGTATGGATCGAGCCAATAAAGACGATGCTCCCACCTCGCACAGCCAGTGCAGGCGTGCAAATGGACGACATCATCATGGCGCCAATGACGTTTTGGTGGAACACCTCCATCAGTGCTGACTCGTCTAGATCCGCGAGCGCTGCGCGGTACATATTGCCCGCGTTGTTCACTAGTCCATCGAGCCCATTACCGTGCGCCAGGGCCGAATCAAGAACGCGCTTTCGATCTACATCCACAGTGATATCACCTTGCACAACCTTGCAAGCAGGCCCTAGTTCAAGACCAATCTGATTGATCGAGTCTTGGCGGCGACCACAGATGGTCACATGCGCGCCTGCGTCAACGAGATATCGAGCGGTTGCGGCACCAATGCCCGAGCCGCCGCCTGTCACTAACATTGACTTCCCTTTAAACCGCTCCACTGACACCTCCTAGCAACCACTCGTAAAGGGTTGGCAGTAATCCACTGGAGATTTGCTGGCTGACTGATGTCACATCGTGACCTAGCGCAGAGTAGGCGCTTCTGGCCTCGCCATGTTCCTTTCGCCAGACCACCACTTCTTCGGCGCCGTCTGCGTTCCTCGCCGTCATTAGCGGCAGAGCGTCTGCATCTCGATGAAGCGAGCAATAGAGCTCGTCCTCGATCTCAAACGCCGTGAGCCCGAGCGCCTCTCCTGCTGGAGTCGGGTTAACCGAAAGTGCCTCGATTGGGGGATGAAACGATTCTGGCCACCGCCAATGCCCGCCCAGATAGCGGCTCCAAACGGGTAGATCTGAGAAACAAATGCTCGCAGTGTGCAGGCCTAAGAGTTTGCCCCCTCGGGCAACGAAACGATCCAAACACGCTGCTTGCTCGAGCGACACACAAAACTGCCAATCCGCTCTGAACTCATCATATTTGGATCCCTCCATTTCCCAAAAGAGTGCGTTGACCACAAACAATTGGACCGACGCCTCCTCAAGCGCTTCAAACGCGGCATTTGGGTGAACAACGATTGATGTAGCCAGCCCGTGTTGTTCACCCAGGGGCGAAAGGAGTGCGGACGTCTGGTTAAACGCGTGGTGGATTCCGCCGCTTAAAATGAGTTGCCGATGTTGCGTCGTCATCTCGCGCCCTCACTTAAGAAATCAGCGTCAGGGTGCTCCCTAGGTCCCTGCAACCCTTTTCGAGTCACCAGCAACTGACCGAGGCGATCCCCCGATTCTATTGGCGCCCTCCGCATCGACGATGACCACTCGCTGGAGCGCGGCCAAGACCTAAATTGCTGAGTCATGCCGTTTCTCCTTAGCACGCTAATCTTAGGAGCGCTAATCCCACGCGCGCTAATGAAGTCGCGTTCGATGATGACTTGGTCATTCTTGCTCGTGACCACTCGACTTCAAGGCTCATGCGATTAGTCTCTCGGCAAGTGCGCAAGCAGACTCCCAACCACACCGCCGTCGACCACGAGTTGATGGCCGCTAACATATTGCGCAGCTTCTGACTGGAGGTAAACGACGGCATTCACCACGTCATCTGCCTGACCCAATCGCTTGAGCGGGACGCCACCTGCGCGCTTTTCTCGAACCGACGCTTGCTCAAAAAACGGCGCGGACATTCCCGCATCAATAAATCCAGGGGCTATCGCATTCACTCGAACCCCCATGGGGCCCCACTCTAGCGCTTGCAGTATCGTCAAGTTATGAACTGCGGCTTTGGTGGCCGCATACAAGCCAACGTTAGGCCCTGGCGTCACCGCATTGATCGACGACAAATTAATGATGCAACCCGCGCCCTGCTCCGTCATTTGTTTCGCTGCCTGCTGCGCGCATAACGCCGTCCCCATGAGATTGACATTGATAACGGCCTGCATATCCGCTGGCGATTGCTCAAGCAAAGGACCAAACCGCGCAATGCCAGCATTATTGACCAGCAAATCAACCGCACCAATGCGGGAGAACACGTCCGCAACCTGTTCGGGGTTTGACACATCCACCTGAAACGCGCTCGCACCGGTTAGTTCTTCTGCGCGACGGCTTGCCGCATCTCCGTCTTGATCAAGTAAAGCGACCGCATAACCCTCACTGGCCAGCCGCTCCGCGATCGAAGCGCCTAACCCTGCTCCCGCCCCTGTGACTACCGCCTTCATAGGTTGTCCTCTTGCTATTAATTACGCTGCGCTGTTTGTAGACCTGGGTCGAATACGACCGGATAGCGAGCCCAATTGAGTCTGGTCGTGCCTGTCACGCGCACTGGCGCTTCGTTAGGACTAGCCTTCAGCCCATGCTTCATCCAGTGAACCAGAAGTCGCGTGATCACACCAATCTGTGCCTCATCGCCCCCCCGTTTTTCGGTCCGAACGAGACCAGCGGCCAACTCGCGCCCGGGGCAACTGTGGTGACCCACGCCGAAGGTCAATCCGGAGTAGGGTCGCAATGCCTTCACTCGCCTGTAGGGGTCAAAGCGGCTCGCATCATCGCCAAAGACATCACGATCTTGATTAATGGCCTGTAGGTCAAAATCCAACTGATCGCCTTGATATCGCCTCACCATGACCGGACTAGCCGGGTGCAGCCGCAATGCTTCAGCAACGCACCGCTGAGCCCAAAGCGGCTCCTCGATAAACCGGATTCTCTCGTTCGGCTGCTCAGCAAACCAATGTGCCAGCTCATGGAAACCATGCACCAGGGCGTTCGCTGTGCTGTAAAGCGACGCTTGCAGGAAGAACGCGGCTTCCTTTAGGCAGTCGATGTTATCTAGTACGCCCTGCTCAAGCCCGTGTTTTAGAAGCGGCAACAATGCCATGCTCTGCGCATCTGAGCGAGCGCGGGCGAACTGAGGCTGAAAATATTGCTGATCAAACAGCGTCAACGCGTTTTGTAATTGTTGTGTCAGTGCGTCCTCGTGTTCCATCGACTGCGCCGCGGTTGCCGAGGCACTAAACGTGTCGACCAACTGAAGCAGCCGCGACTCTGCGCAGCGCGGGGGCAAGCCAAGCAACCTGACGGAAACACGCAGCATCGATAGCTGGGCGAGCTGAACCAAGTCTTGGCTCGCTGGCGCTCGGATCAGTGGGTCTATATCCGGTAGCAATTGGCTCGTCACCCAATCTTCAAGCGCTCTAGCCGATTCACGGCGATAAAGCGGCATCAAGAGTCGCTTTCGGATTCGGTGAGCGTTGCCCTCCAAATTCAAAATCACATCCGCCATGAGCGAGGGGCACCGCTCGTACATGGCTTGGTGAACGTCGCGCTTCACAAGTAAGGACAACGCTGACTTAAATTCGGTGAGATTCCGCGGTTCGCCCTCGGTCTTGTCTAACGCCTCGCTCACCTCACCTTGCCGCTTTGCTTGATGCTCCCCGTGATTCATGAAGCGCTAATGAGCGGATAGGCCAGCCACGTGTCACGTTTTGATTCGGCATCTTTGACGCCTGGCCGGTCTGGGTCAGGCGCGAGGCCTGCGGCTATCAGCTCTCTAAGAATGACCGTCATCGAACCATATTGATGAGTGGTCTCATCGAGCGCCTGCTCATCTCTCACAATCGTTCCTGCCACTAAGTTCAATCCGATACACACGTGCATCCCTAAACCGAACGACAATCCTGAGGGATTACGGCCGGGTGGACGAGCGCGCAAGGGATTGAAAACATTGGCATCCGATCCAAACACATTCGTGTCCCGATTCGCCGTTTCAAGCTCAATGATGACCTGATCACCTGCCGCAATTTCGGTTCCGTCCGATAGCCGGTGAGGCGCCAGTGCGCGCCGCCACGATTCAGGGCTCGATGGGTGCAAACGAAGGCTTTCGTGGACGCACTGCTGCAGTAGTGCTTGATCCTTCGCGAGCGCTTTCACCGAGCGGCCACTTTGCTCCGCCCAGCTATGGATTTCATGAAAAGCGTGCACGATAGAGTGAACAGAGGTATGCGCGCTCGCCAAGTAAAAGAAAGCCACCTCTCTTAGCAAGCCGGCATCGTCCATATCGAGGGCTTGCTGATGGCGAAGCAACAGGGTTAACACGTCGTCTGGATGACCTGACTGCGCCGCCTCCCGGTCCAAGCTATCGCTCATATCGCTCTGGGCCGACTGGAGGATCGCTAGTCGTCGCGCTTTCGAGGGCTGCAAATACAATCGGTCAAATTCTTCCATCGCCGCCTCAATATCACGCACGACAGCAGCGTGTTGGTCACCGGTGTATTGCCCCAACGTCGCTGCTTGCCCTAGACGAACAAGCAAATCACTTAACGCTTTCGCTTCTGCTTGAGTACCGGCTTGCCGGTCGATTCCAGCAAAAAGGAGCGATACGTTGAGCATCAAATCATAGGCCAACGACTTCAGCTCTAGGTGCTCATCCTCAGCTCTTTCGGCAAGCGCGCGTGCCATTAAAGCGGGCAATACTTCCATTTCCAACCGCCGAAAATAGGCTCGACGAAACAGCTGACCCTCCACTCGTCGACGCGCCTTGTGCGCCTCTCCGTGCAAATTCACCAGTACATCGCGCATGAGAATGGCGCCCTCATCGTAAAGCGCCTGACGAAGATCGGGAAGTTTTAGCGCCTCTTCACAGAGGTGGTATTGGGTTAAGCGATGGGTGGTCATAGTGGACCCATCGCTGATTCTGCGCGGGAGCGCGTCAACACTTCACCCGAAAACTCACTCAAGCGCCATCCGGGAATCGACCATTCGCTCGGAAGGGGCTTTGTTGTGTCGACCCATCTACCATCCTTCATGATGCGCGTAATCGCACCGGGTCGCCCCAACACATCAAGGTCATCCAAGACATCGCCTTCCACTGCGATGAGATCAGCGAGATAACCTTCAGCCAGACAGCCAAGCGCGCCCTCTGCGCGCAGCGAGATCGCACCGTGCTGCGTCGCGCTCTGAATCGCCTCGAGCGCCGTCATGCCGAGATACGTCTGCAGAATCTTGAGCTCCCGGTAGTGCCAATGACCATACGGCGTCAAGGAAAACCCGCTCTCACTGCCGACCAAGATCGGCACACCTGCTTTGAAAACCTCGCTGAGGGTGTCGGCACTTTGGACGATTTCCTCGCGAAAAATCTCTTGGAGACGTGGGTCAGCCCCGATCGCGCTTCCGTAATCGGCCAAGTTCGCTTGGAACGTAAAGGTCGGGACCAAAGGCACTCGATGATCAATCACCGCACGAACGGCGTGCTCATCCATATTGGTCGCGTGCAAGATCATGTCGAAACCAGCAAGCGCCGCATCGCGAACACTAGAAGCATTACGGCAATGACCAACCACGGGCACACCGAGTTGATGAGCTGTGTCGCACACCAGCTTTAGTTCATCGAGCGTCCAGGTTTGTATTTCCCCCTCGTGGCCATGCGGGCGAATAGGCATCCCGCTAACGTGCACCTTGATCCAGTCAACGCCCGTTTTAATTTGCCGATGAATTTCAGTCACGATTTCATCGCGCGTGTGGACAATCATGCCGTAACCTCGCCGACCACGGTCAGGAAGCAGACGACTGGCCGTGCCCCCTACACAGTTGATCAATACGTTGCCGCCAGTCGTCATCCTTGGGCCTTGAACCACACCCGCCTCTATGGCGTCTCGAAGGTCAACACCAACATCAAAAATACAATCGGCATCAAAGAGGCTGGTAAACCCTGCTCGCAACACTTTTTGCGCATTGACGGAAGCGACCAAGGCGCCTAGTCCTGCACGACGGTGAAAAAACAGCTCATCGTTTGACTGAGGCTCGTCAAACGTGACGTGACAATGGCTATCGATTAATCCAGGCATAACTGTGGCCCCAGCGACATCCACAACCTCTGCGCCTGGGCCGACTGCCTCGCGTACACGAGGCTCAGCACCTACCGACAAAATGCGGTTACCTTGTACAGCAATGGCTCCGTCAAACGGCGCTTGACCAGCGCCATCGATGACCCTCGCATTGATGATCAATTGAGTATTGTTGTCTTCCATGATGACTCTCTTACTTCAGTCGACTAGAAACTGCTATGAGTCTCGTCTCGCGGGAAATCGAATTCAACCCCGAGCTATTCAGTCTCAAGCTATTCAAGCCCATGCTGGAGCGCTTAAGACTTCTTTTGACCCTACCTTATCAATGCTTGATGCCATAGTGCGGGACTGCTAGGTTTTTACTGAGACTAGCGCTCGAATGCTAAGGAGGCCCTGTGAAAATCAACGTTAACGATCGCGTTCACGAGGTGACCGCCAGTGGCGATACGCCACTCCTTTGGGTGCTGCGAGACCACCTTCACTTAACAGGCACCAAATACGGTTGCGGATCGGGCCTCTGCGGCGCGTGCACGGTTCACGTTAATGGGGTTCCTGTCAGGTCTTGCCTGCTGCCCATTGACCAAGTGAATGATCAGCAGGTGACGACCATCGAACATCTTGCTGATGCAGATGGCTCCCTCAGCCCAGTGCAAATGGCCTGGCTGGAGGCGGACGTCGCTCAATGTGGCTACTGTCAATCCGGTCAAATCATGGCCGCCGAGGCGTTACTAAAAACGAACCCCGACCCTAGCGATGAAGAAATTGATACCGCCATGCAAGGACACGTTTGTCGATGCGGAACCTACGAGCGAATCAGAGAGGCTATTCATATTGCTGCCAAACAGACGAATAGCTCGGGAGGCGCCGTATGAATACGCTCACGAGACGCCACTTTATTCGGTCTTCAAGCATGGGAGCGGGCGCCTTGCTCGTCGGATTTCAGCTGCCAGCCCTGGGCGACAGCCCCAAATCGCTGGAGCGATTAGAGGGCGCCGCCGAGTCTCTAATGACCGATGCCTTTCTTCGAATCAATCCCGACAACACCACCACGATCCTGATGAATCACGCGGAGTTTGGCAATGGTGCCTATACCAGCCTTGCCATGATGATCGCAGAAGAATTGCCATTGGACTGGGACACGATTCGCATTGAAGCCGCTCCCACCGAGAAACAGTATTACAGCCCCTTATTTGGGGAGTATTTGACGGCTGGGTCTGTCTCAACAGCGAGCTCCCTCATTCCTATGCGGACAGCGGGTGCAAAAACCCGAGCGCTGCTCATTGCCGCAGCTGCCAAAGCATTTGATGTGGAGGAGTCCACACTCACCGCATCCCAGTCGCGTGTTGCTGCGGCTGACGGCCGCTCCCTGACATTTGCTGAACTGGTTCCTGTGATTCATGCATTTAAGCTCGAGCCACCGGCAACCGTTTCACTCAAACCAGCATCCGCGTTCGATGTACTGGGTAAGCCCACCAGACGAATCGAGGG
Source organism: Gammaproteobacteria bacterium (assembly GCA_038131595.1). Lineage (GTDB taxonomy): Bacteria > Pseudomonadota > Gammaproteobacteria > Pseudomonadales > Azotimanducaceae > UBA9926. The sequence goes on along the minus strand of JAYPPR010000008.1, from coordinate 1,094,516 downwards.
CCGAGACAAAGTGACAGGAGCCGCTCAATTCGGCATCGATGTGAAGCGACCCAACATGTTGTACGGGTCGATCCAACGTCCGCCGATCTTTAAAGGCCGAGTCAAAACCTTTGATGCCAGTCGGGCGTTAGAGATCAAAGGCGTTGTCAAAGTCAAAGCCATTGATGCGGGCGTTGTCGCACTTGCGGAAGATTACTGGACCGCCCAGAAAGCCGCTCGCCTCATCGATGTCACATGGGACACCGGCGACGGAGACAGATGGTCTACCGAGGGCTTTTTCTCCGAGTATCGTGCATTAAGCAACGAACCCGGCATGCTCGCTGAAGATATTGGCGATGCAGAACGTACGCTCGCCCAGCACCCCGATGCCATTGAAGCCGTGTACGAGCTGCCCTATCTCGCCCATGCCACCATGGAGCCAATGAACTGCACCGCGGAGGTGCACCAAGATCGCTGTGACATCTGGGTAGGCACCCAGTATCAAAGTAACGATCGCACGCTAGCGGCCAAAACGCTCGGTATGGACGAGTCGCAGGTGACTATCCACCGGACACTCATGGGCGGAACCTTTGGGCGCCGAGCAAGCAAGACAGCCGATTTTGTCGTTGAGGCCGTTCAAGCAGCGATGGGCGAGACTCGACCCGTGCAAATCATCTGGTCAAGAGAGGAAGACATTCAACAAGGCGGTCATTATCGGCCGCTATTTGTTCATCGCCTCAAAGGATGTGTGGACGAGGAGGGTTTCCCCCTGGCCTGGCATCAGCGCGCAGTCGGTCAATCCATCATGCAAAACACCAAGCACGACCCGGCTTATATGGTGCGGGGAATGGACATTTACTCCCTTGACGGCTGCCTGCAAGCGCCTTTTGGTGTCTTCCCCTACGGCACTTCCTATCAAATTCCGCACCACCGAATCGAGAGTCATAACCCGCCGAAAGTTGGGGTCTACCCCCACGAGTGGCGAGCGGTAGGTCACACCCATACCGGCATCGCCTATGAGTGCTTTTTAGATGAGCTCGCGCACTTAGGCGACAAGGATCCGTTGGACTTGAGGCTACATTTGACGAAAGGGCACGAAAGAATGCATGCCCTTCTCACAACGCTTCGCCAAGTGTCCGGATGGGACGAGCCGATGGGCCCACAAAGGGGCCGGGGGGTCGCCTCACGCATTTACTCCGTATCGCCCATTGCGAATACCGTGGAAGTCACCGTGTCTGACGACGGGCAATACACAGTAGATCGGATCGTTTGCGTGATCGATTGCGGGTTTGCGGTTAACCCGCTAGGGATTGAGTCGCAGATCCATGGCGGCATCATGCTCGGCCTCAATGCGGCTGCGATGGGCGCCATCGATATCGAGGAGGGGAGAGTGCTGCAAAGTAACTTTCATGACTACGTCCCGCTCCGCTTTCATCAAATGCCGAAAGTTGAAGTCCACATCATGCCATCCGATGCGCCTTCAACCGGAGTGGGTGAACAAGCCAGCACGGCCATCGGGCCTGCTCTGGCTAACGCGATTTTTGATGCAACAGGCCAGCGAGTACGGCAATTCCCGCTGTCACGACAGGGGTTTACGCTGAAGGGCTAAAAAGCTAACCGTGTCGAAAGGAGCAACAGACTGAGCATGCTCGCGCGTGTGCCTCTTGCCGCCCTGCACCCCCTCCATGGGTTGTTGACCAAATACCAACTATTACTGGGCTTAGGCGAAACCGTTTCGCAGTCCTCAGTTAGTGGTATCCTGCGGCTGATTATTGCCATTCCAGCGATTACTCCGACATGCCTCATTCCACCCATGCAGCCCAGACATCAGCGGACCGCTTAGAGGCATTGATCGAGCGACAAGGGCAACCGGTCGTCATCAATCGAGGTATTGAACGGGAAACCTTACGAACCGACGGCTCAGCGAGGTTAAGTCTCACTCCCCACCCCGCATCGTTAGGTAACAAATTAACGCATCCGTCCATTACCACCGACTTTTCTGAATCACAGCTCGAGCTGATTACGCCAGTCTTCCAGTCGGTCGATGCGCTGCTTCACGACCTAACAGCAACCCATCAGTTTGTGACGCGGCAGCTTGGAAAAGAGCGCCTTTGGCCTGGCTCAATGCCGTGCATTTTGCCCGATGAGCAGGCTATCCCGCTGGCTGACTACGGCTCATCCAACTTGGGCAGACTAAAGAAGACTTATCGCAATGGACTAGGGCTTCGCTACAACCGCATCATGCAGACGATTTGCGCCGTGCACTATAACTTTTCACTAAGCGACGCAGATTGGGATGGCCTTCGTAACATCGAATCCAGGGACGAGGAGAGACCGCAATTCGTTGCTCGTCGATACTTCGATCTGATGCGCAATTTCAGGCGGTGGTCATGGCTGCCGCTTTATCTTTTTGGCGCGTCACCCGCAGTGGATCGCTCATTTTTAACGACGAAGCAGCAGTCGTTATTCTCCCAATTAGACGCGGACACCTTCTACCTGCCTTTTGCCACCAGCCTGCGTTCGGGGGACCTTGGCTATCAGAGCCATATCCAGTCGGATCACATCAATATTTGTTACAACAGCTTGGCCGATTACGCAGATAGCCTCCGGCAAGCCATCACTACCCCCCATGCAAACTACGAACACTTAACAGAACATCATGGCCCAGCTGCACAAATCAGCCCGCATATCCTCCAGTCAGAGGCCGAGTTCTACACCACCGTCAGGGCAAAGACGGCTGCGCCTCCCGGAGAAAACTTCCTAACGCATTTGTTGCGCCAAGGCCCAACCTATATCGAGATACGGTTACTCGACGTCAATCCTTTTACCGACATTGGAGTGACGGCAGAGCAAATCCACTTCCTCGACCTGTTCCTCCTCCACTGTCTGCTGAGCGACAGCCCTCAACACGATCCCGCACTGTGCGATGAAGTACAGAGCAATTTTCGTCAAACCGTTACCGAGGGTCGAAGACATAACGTCCAGCTCCTCAATCAAGGCACGCATGTATCGTTAGGCGATTGGGGCAAGCAGCTACTTGATGCGCTATCACCCCTCGCCGAGCGTCTTGATCAAAGCGCTCAGTCATCCAGGTATTCTGAAGCACTGGCGGCCATGACTGAGCGAGTGAACCATCCAGACAAAACGCCTAGTGGGCAGCTACTCGCCATGCTGACCGGGGAGTCAATATCGCTCAGGCAACTGATGCAGCGCCAGAGTGAGCGTTTTCACGAGGCACTGGTTGCGCATCCCTGGCCAGGGGATCTTCACGAGGCGTTCACCCAAACCGTTGCCCAATCACATGAGGCGGCGAAGACCTACCCAGACAGTGATGATCATCACTTCTTGGAATACCTTGACGACTTTGTAGCAGCCTACCGCCTAGCGCCATGAACCACCTCGCCCACCTGCTCCTCGCCGAGCGCAGCGATGGTCTACTCGTTGGCGGGTTTTTAGGCGATTTCGTTAAAGGTAGGCTGAAAGGAGATCGCCCGCCTGCCATCGAACAAGGCATTAAGCTACACCGTTACATTGACCATTTTACGGATCATCACCCCGAGGCCCTTAGGCTTCGCGCACTATTCCCTGACTCAACCCGAAAAATTGCAGGCATTGCGCTCGACCTTATGTTTGATCACCAATTAGCCCTTGAATTTACGAAGTGGCACCCAAATGCTCTGGAGGTATTTGAACGCCGAGTCTTCGCTCGCCTCCTAGCCAACGAACACGCACCGTACTTTCCTCGGGCCGCACTAGCTCAGTGCCAGGCAATGAGTGATCGTTTGAGTCTGTCTCGCACGGTTGACCCCGAGTTTTTGTCACGGAGCCTTAGCGGGGTTAGATCTCGGCTACGCAACGGACAAGCGCTGATCACCCCATCGACCATTCGTCAGATTCAAAGTCTGGAACCCGTTATACTTCCTCGCTTTGATGTGTTCTTCAGCGCGCTTAGCGAGGCAGTCGATACGTTTATTGCCGATCTGCCACCGGAAGAGTAGGCGCGATGTAATCAGCCACCAATTGTTTACACGCATACGGTTTCAACACATTCGGTTTCCATACAATGAAGGAGCAAGACTATGCTGAGATCACTCCTCGCGCTTGGCCCTCGGACAGTTCATTGCTTATTGGTAGCGGCAACCGCCAGCTACCTCCTTGTGGCCCTCTATATGGAGCACGCCATGGGCCTTGAGCCCTGCCCGCTGTGCATTTTTCAGCGGGTTGGTGTCATTGCCGTTGGCATCGTAGCGCTGATTGCGCTCATCCATAATCCAGCCACCCTTGGCCAAACAATCTACAGCGGCCTCGGGATCTTCGCCTGCCTTGTCACCATCGGCATCGCTGCACGTCAACTGTGGTTGCAAAGCTTACCCGCTGATCAGGTCCCTGCATGCGGTCCAAGTCTCGATTACTTAATGGACGTGTTTCCCCTCATGGACGTGTTGCAAATGGTCCTTGCCGGTGATGGCAGCTGTGCAGAGGTAAGCTGGCAACTCCTTGGTATTAGCATTCCTGGATGGGTCGTTATTGGGTGTATCCCTTTACTGATCGGCAATCTAATGGTACTGCGGCGCCGATAACCTACATCCTATGATTCACCGGTAAATCCATGCTTTCCTTCCAGCAACTGTCGCTTAGGCGCCAATCAAAGCTGCTTGTTGAAGACGCCTCCCTAACCATCTACGCCGGCTTCAAAGTGGGCTTGGTCGGCGCCAACGGGTCTGGCAAAACCAGTCTATTCAAACTCATCCTTGGCGAGCTGGACGCTGATCAGGGGCGGGTGGAGATCCCTCCCTCGCTTCGTATTGCGCATATGGCGCAGGAAGTGCCAGCCTCGAGCATGACCGCTGTCGACTACGTTTTGTCGGGCGATACCGCGTTGCAACAAGTTTCGGAAAAAATTGCGGTCGCTGAAGCTGAGAATGACTACACAACCATCAGCGCCTTATATGAGCAATACGCCGACCTTGACGGCTACACGGCGCGCTCCAGAGCTGAGCAACTGCTTGTGGGGCTGGGTTTTTCTGAATCGAGCTTCGAGCAATCGCTCTCAGTATTTTCAGGAGGCTGGCGAGTTAGGCTGAATCTTGCCCGCACCCTTATGGCACCGTGCGAACTCCTTCTGCTTGACGAACCCACTAACCACTTAGACCTTGATGCGATTTTTTGGCTATCCGCCTGGCTATCGAAGTTTGAAGGCACGCTGATCATCATTTCCCACGATAGAGACTTTCTCGACGACTGCACCACCCACACCGCCTTCTTACACAACCAGACACTTCATTTTCATTCAGGCAACTACTCAGCGTTCGAGCGTATCAGGTCCCAGCAACTCGAAGACCAGGCGAAGCAATACTCCAAACAGCAGCGAGCAATTGCCCACATGGAGGACTATGTCCGCCGCTTCCGCTACAAAGCCACCAAGGCAAAGCAAGCGCAGAGTCGATTAAAGGCCATCGAGCGCATGGCGAAGGTTGCTCCAGTCCACGAGGCTTCCCCGTTCCGATTTGAGTTCCCTCATGCGGCCAAAGTGTCCGATCCACTGTTGCGCTTAGATGATGCCAGTATCGGTTACGGAGAGCCGCTGGTAGAGCGCATCCGATTCACGCTCTCCCCTGGGGATAGGGTCGGCCTCTTAGGCGTTAATGGCGCTGGCAAGACAACCCTCATAAAAACGTTGATCGGTATTCTGCCTATGCTCGCTGGCGAGCGGCTAGAGGGACACCATCTGCAGGTAGGTTATTTTTCCCAGCACCAGGTCGACGACTTGAACCTCGAGCAATCGCCACTTGCGCAACTAAGCCAATTGGACCCTATGGCCGACGAGCTAACGCTCCGCAAGTTTTTAGGGGGATTTAATTTTCAAGGCGATCGAGTCCACGAGCTTCCCAGCGCTTTCTCTGGTGGAGAAAAAGCCCGGCTCGCGCTGGCCTTAGTGGCGTTTTTAGAGCCCAATGTCCTGCTTTTTGATGAACCAACCAACCACCTCGACATGGAAATGCGCCAAGCACTTGCCAATGCGATGAACGCGTTTCCGGGTGCGATTTTGCTCATCTCGCACGATCGTTTTCTACTAAAAAGCACGGTCGAACAATTCGTGAAAATCGAGGAAGGCGGACTGATCCCATTTGAGCAGGATCTCGACGATTACAAAGGCCTCCTCAACCAGTCAAAAGCTTTGCCTGAGGCGGCGCCACAGAGTGAACCCAGTGGGCCTTCACCTTCGAGGCGCAACCACCGAGAGGTAAGACAACTTGAAACCCGAATGAAGACATTAATGGAGCGAATCGATCGACTGTCGGGCAAGCTTAAAGCCGTGGAGGACGCACTCTCTGACCCAGCGCTCTATGCCGATAGCGATCATCCCGATCTGCAACAACTACTACGAAATCAACTGGGGCTCACTGAAGAGATCGCGGAAAAAGAAGCCGAATGGCTCGAGCTTTCGAGCCAAGTGGACAGCCTGACGGGCTAATATCGCGCTTCCAACGAGCTCGAGGAACGCTCTGCAACACCGAAACCGAGCTTGCACTATACTCCCCGGTTTGCCGATACGATCAAGGATCGCCTTATGCGCGCGTACCCAGCCACACGACCACGACGATTAAGGAAGACAGCAGCCAGCCGACGACTCGTTCGGGAAACTGTATTAACCGCTTCTGACCTTATTTATCCCGTATTTTTGATCGAGGGGGACAACACCCTTGAGCCGGTTCCCTCCATGCCTAATGTCAATCGGATGACGATCGATTTATTCCTTGAAGAGGCGGCAGACTGCGCTGATCTAGGCGTTCCAGCGATGGCTATTTTCCCAGTGGTTCCAGCAGAGAAGAAGGATCTGGAAGGCAGCGAAGCCCACCACGAAAACGGACTCGCACAGAGAGCCATCAAAGCCCTGAAATCCCAAGCCATTGATATATCCGTCATGGCTGACGTTGCACTCGACCCATTTACTAGCCATGGCCAGGATGGCGTGATTGACGACAGCGGCTACGTCCAAAACGATATCACTGTCGATATTTTAGTGAAGCAGGCCCTCTCCCAGGCCGAAGCGGGCGTGGATATTGTTGCACCGTCCGACATGATGGATGGGCGAATCGGCGCCATTCGTAACGCGCTGGAGTCAGCGGGATTTATCCACACACAGATTATGGCTTACTCGGCAAAATATGCGTCGAGCTATTACGGGCCATTTAGGGACGCAGTGGGGTCCGCCAAGCAGCTTGGCAAGGGAAGCAAGGAAACCTATCAAATGGACCCTGGTAATGCGCTTGAGGCCCTCACAGAGGTCTCGCTCGACCTCAGCGAGGGCGCCGATATGGTCATGGTTAAGCCGGGCATGCCCTATCTTGATATTCTGCATCGCGTCAAAGCGTCCTTTGGGGTGCCGACGATGGTGTACCAAGTCAGTGGCGAGTATGCGATGCACCAAGGAGCAATCGATAACGGCTGGCTGAGCGAGTCAGTTATTCTTGAGAGCCTAACGGGAATGAAGCGGGCTGGCGCGGACGGCATTCTCACCTATTTCGCAAAACGCGCGGCTACCGAATTAAAAACGGGCTGAGCCGCGCATCTCGCTTGAACAAGCGCTGTAGGGGACCATTTTGATTGTGTCGAACGGCTATAACCCCTAAACTACTTGCGCAACTTTTTTCTACTTTGGAGTCCTCTTATGGCGGATATTGGCCACGTTACTGATGCAAGTTTTGAGAGCGATGTGCTGAACTCAGACCTTCCAGTGCTTGTTGATTATTGGGCGGAGTGGTGTGGCCCGTGCAAAGTCATCGCGCCTGTTCTCGAGGAAATTGCAACCGAGTACGACGGCAAGATGAAAGTTTGTAAGCTCGACATCGACGCCAATGGCGAGACGCCACCCAAGTATGGCATCCGCGGCATTCCTACACTGATGCTATTTAAAAACGGTAACGTTGAAGCAACCAAGGTTGGCGCGCTTTCTAAATCCCAACTCACGGCATTTTTAGATAGCAATATCTAGCTTTTTCTAGTTTGAAGCACTGATGCAGTGGCAACAGTGCTTCAAGCGTCCCTCAGAAAATAGTTGACTTTTCACCCCGAACCCTGCATTTTGCTGATCGTGGACGCCTGATGGCGGCCGCCATCCGCGTGAAATACTAACTTCCCCGCACTCAAATCAACGTCGCTGGCTCGTCGCAGCGCAACAAAACCATCCATTTCTCAAAGACCAATCTATCTATGAATTTGACCGACTTAAAAGCGAAGCCCATTCCTGAACTGTTAAACATTGCGCAAGAAATGGGGCTAGAGAACCTGGGCCGCTCTAGGAAGCAGGAAATTATTGCGAGTGTGCTGCGAAAGCACGCCAAAAGCGGTGAGGATATTTACGGCGACGGCACGCTCGAAATCCTCCAAGATGGCTTTGGCTTTCTCAGGTCGCCTGATTCCTCCTACCTCGCTGGTCCGGACGATATCTATGTGTCGCCCAGCCAGATTCGGCGATTCAACTTGCGAACCGGTGACTCTATCTCCGGAAAAATAAGGCCACCCAAAGACAGCGAGCGCTACTTTGCGCTGCTGAAGGTCGATCAGATCAATTTTGCGGATCCGTCAGAAAGTAAAAACAAGATCCTTTTTGAGAACCTAACCCCTCTATTTCCCGATGCACCTTTAACGCTTCAAGGGGGTAATGGCAGTACTGAAGACTTAACCGCGAGAATCATCGATCTGTCGGCGCCCGTTGGAAAAGGGCAAAGAGGGTTGATTGTCTCTCCGCCAAAGGCGGGTAAGACGCTTATTTTGCAGAATATTGCGCAATCGATTATGCGTAACAATCCAGAGACGCATCTCATCGTCCTACTCATCGACGAGAGACCAGAGGAAGTGACAGAGATGCAGCGTTCAGTCAGAGGGGAGGTCGTTGCATCAACCTTCGATGAGCCGCCGTCGCGTCATGTTCAAGTCAGCGAAATGGTGATCGAGAAGGCCAAACGATTGGTTGAGCATAAAACCGATGTCGTCATTTTGCTCGACTCCATCACCCGGCTTGCAAGGGCATACAACACGGTAATCCCGGCGTCAGGGAAAGTATTAACAGGGGGCGTCGATGCGCATGCGCTTGAGCGACCCAAGCGATTCTTCGGCGCAGCACGAAATATCGAGGAGGGCGGTAGTCTGACGATCATCGCAACCTGCCTTATCGATACTGGCTCAAAGATGGACGAGGTGATTTACGAGGAATTCAAAGGCACCGGTAATATGGAATTGCATCTCGAACGCAAGATCGCAGAGAAGCGCGTATACCCAGCCATCAACATTCGCCGATCAGGTACTCGAAGAGAAGATCTCCTCATGACCGAAGAGGAGCTGCAAAAGGTATGGATCCTGCGCAAGATCTTGCATGAAATGGATGACTTGGCCGCGATCGAATTTCTGCTTGGGAAGATGAAGAAGACAAAGACCAATGAGGAGTTCTTTGCCTCAATGAAACGCAGCTAGACACGGATCAAAGGATGAGCAACCGTTGGTCCACGCGGGTTCTGGAGCACGACTTTCTTGCTGCCGATGTACGTCGTCTAATCCTTGAGAAGCCAGAGCAGATCCCGAATTTTTACGCGGGTCAATATCTGCAACTAATCGTAGACGATCAGCGCTTCCCATTCTCTATCGCAAGTGCCCCGCAAACGAATCAGCTTGAGCTTCACATCAAGCCGACCGAGGGCTCAGCGGACTCGCTGATGGTCGAGCAATACCTCAACGAGAAACCGGCATCGGTCGATTTCACATACCCTCACGGCAACTGCTATGTGGATGGCGTGCCTGAACGCTCTGTCATTCTGATCGCCGCCGCAACTGGCGTGACCCAGATGCGAAGCATTGCGCTCTGGCTGCTCGCGCAGCCCGAAGCGCCAACCGTATCCTTGTTTTGGGGCACATTAACTCCGGAGGAACTCTATCTTTCCGACGAACTCGAGAGCCTCGCTGCCAGCAACCACCGCTTTCAGTACTGTCCTGTTGTCAGCCAAGGCAGCAGCGCTTGGCGCGGAAGACAAGGGCTCGTGGTCAATGCGGCGATTGAGGACTGCGAAGACTTATCTAGCGCCGACATTTATATATCCGGCAGTCCAACCATGGTTTATGGGACCCTTGACCGCCTCGTAGAGCAAGGTGTCGATGCCGACAGGGTCAGCGCAGACGTGTTCGATTACGCCCCTCGACAATAGCGCGCTTCCGCGCCAAGGCTAAGCAGCGAGGGCCATCCGGCACGCGAAGACGACCACGACCCAGCGAGCTAGCCTGGAGGAAATAGCGCCTGGCTACGAAAACCTTCGCTCGGCCGAGGCGATGAGGTCGGTACGGTTCAAGGCTACTGCTAGCACCAACACTCTCTGGCAAAGTAGGCGGCTTTCTATTCGGCCGGCTATGTCTTGATAGGTCTCGAGACTCGCCTCTGGACTAACCCTTTCCATTCTAGCGGCATCGAGTAATCTCAGCGCATCCTCATCGATGGCTTTGCTCCGAACCTTCTTTAGTGGTCGATCAAAACCGTCAGGAGCCTCCGATGCCAGAAGACCATAGATCAAGTACATTCCGTACTGGGGCCAGCGTTTAACGAGCGCTCTCGCGGCCTCTTCTCTCGCGCTAACCGCCTTGAAGTCTTGGAGAACATGGAAGAGCTTCAAATCCTGATGAGGGTGTAGCCTAGGTAACAGCTCAAGCCACGCGCTCCGCGCCGCATCATCTGCGGCCGACCCTGCTCTTGCCAGGTGCACGCCGATCTGAGCCTCAGTCGGCAGATGATCAATTTTCTTTACCCAGCCTAAAGCTTTCTTAAGCAAGCCAAGGTCGCTCGCGCCAAGCGCAATGTCCACCACTCGCTCTCCAGTTGATCGATTTTTTGGGAGCGCTTCTAATCGGGCGAAGGCCTCCGAAAACCGACCAACCGACATAAGTTGTTCACTCTTCAACCAATCTCGCGCTTCCAGGGTCGTGTCTTCAGCGTTTGCTGTGGATAAAGCGCTATCTGCGTCGACCGCCCCTTGCATGAGCTCGGCCCAATCGCGCCAGTCTTCATTTTGCTCGAGTGTGGCTAAGTACTTGTTAGCGCGTTCAGTTTCACCAACCTGCGAAAGGGACCAAGCACGTAAGACAAAACGCCGCGCTTTCAATCGCTCGCGACGTGCCTGCCATTCTTGCCAATGCTGCCCAATACCAAGCGTTTGGCGGACGATCGAGATCACAAGTCGTACTAACAACCAAGCCGCGATGACAAGACCAAGCATCATCCAGACACTGGTCTGGAGCTGATAAGGCCCATAGGCGATCAGAACGTACCCTGGATCTTTACTCACCAACGTTCCGATCAGAACGGCGATACCAACGAGTAATGCTGTAATCCACACCCTCACTTTGATGCCGCTTCAACCGAGGCACGTAACCGCTCATATGCACCGAGAGATCGATCAATATTAGGGGGCAGGGCATCGATGGAAATCGTTTTCAAAGACATAATCGATTGCCACACGGGGTCGTCTGAGCGAACCACAAAATGAGCATTAGTTTGACGTTCAATTTCTTCGATGCTGCTTCGAAACACGCTTTGGTTTTGCTGTAACAGTGCCAGTTGAGCTGACTGAAGTAACAACAATTGTCGCTGCACCAGCAAGGACTCGTCATCAGGGGAGGGCGGCAGCTGAATCGGCACCTCATTACGCCTGAAGTCTACGAGCGATGACAATTGCGCTAGGAGTCTATCTGCGAAGCTCTCCCAACTGCCGGTTGCAATAGGGCGCTTGCTCCCCCTCCCGCTTTGCGAAATCTCGATCCCCAGGTGATCGAAGCGGCAATGCGACGAGCCAGAGCCTCGCCGATTCAAGCATGAGATAGGTCTCGGTGGTATCAACACCGACAAAATTTCGCATCGAGGTTCGATCATCAATAAGCGCCGCCTGCAAATCAGCAAGGCCAGGTAAACTTTCCGCTGCGATCATTCGAATCGCCTCATCCAGCAATTCAGCTGCCAGCGTGGTATCTCCGTTAAGGCTAAGCGCAAGAACTGCTGTTCTCAGCAAGACGTTCAGCTCTGCGATCAACGCTGACGTAGAAATGCGCGTTTGTCTCGATAACAGCGGCGCCGTCGCAAGTCGCATTTCGTTAATCGCGTCGCCCTGAGTTGCCAGCTTGCCGGTGTGCGATTCGACCAAAGCGATCAATTCACTTTGTTTCGCCTCAAGCGATGCAAGCGCCGTAAGACGGTCAGCGTTCTCTGCCACACTGATCGATAGACTCCGCTGGGACTCTAAGAGTAAGTAGCCCGCCGCGCCTAGTCCGATTATTCCCATCACCATCAAGGTGATTAATACGCGCAGAGGAAACGATGCTTTCGGCCGATAATGATCGCTCCGCACCACTTCAGTTGATGGCACATCTACATCACGCTGATCGGGCTCTGTCATTAGCAAAGATCCTTCACTCAGTTTCCTGATTCTAGCGCCAATCGAACGGCTTCACTGTTCATCCCTTGAGAAACCACAACCTTTGGAAAACCAAAATTCGACGCCACATCGGCGATTCGCTCTGATACAGCGACGACCGTCAGCCCCTCATAGACCGTCAGCTCAAGAGACTGAACAAGGGCCTCTAACGCTTGCACTGACGTGATAAGCACCCGATTAATTCCATGCGCCTCCACCAATCCAGTCAGACCAGAATCGACCAAGCTTCGGCGACGATAGACTTCACACCGTGTGACGAGATGGTTCCCCGCTCGCAACGTGTCCTCGATCAAGGTTCTGCCTCCCTCTCCTGTCACGAGCAGCACCGACTGCCGCGGGGGAAGTGGCAGCATGGCCCGAAGCAGCGACTCTGATCCAGGTTCATTTCCCGAACGAGCTTTGATTCCATATTCTGCGAGCTTTGACTGTGTGGCGTCGCCGACGGCATAGCACGTTGGTAGCAAGCCATGATTACCTATGAGCCGCGCGAGCAATGCTGACGAGTGTTCTACCGCGGGCTGACTGGTGAATATCACATGTTTCCAGGGAAAAGGTTCCTCTATAAGACGCGAGGCAGCCTCAGCGAGCGGCTCAATACATAAAAGGGGGTGAACCCAGGCGGCATCACCCAAAGCAGTTAACTCACGACTTAATACCCCATTCATTGGATCGGGCCGAGTCAGCAGCCAGCGATTGCCTTGTTCCGTCATATCGTCGCCAATAACGCGCGGGCTCCCTGATCAATCAAGGATTGCGTGACCGACTGGATCATCGCCTCGATTTGATCGCCTGAGTTCTCCGCGCTCGCCACTGCGGAGGACTGTCCCTCAGGATCGCTAACAAACGCGCTAAGGCGATAATTGTCCTTGGCGATCGGCTCAAAGTGCACCGCAACCGGTTGATTGCAAGTCGCTGAGAGCTGATGGATGATTTCGCGCTCGGCGCCCACGGCTTGCCAAGTGGCTTGGTGATTAAGGCTACCCAGCCAGTCTCGTAGTTCAGGTCGATCTGACCGAATCTCGATGCCCACCGCCCCTTGTCCTGCGCTGGGTAAACAGATCGTACTAGGTATTCTCTCTGCGATCCGATGAGTCAGTCCCAATCGATCCAATCCAGCGGTGGCCAAAATAATGGCATCGAAGTCACCTTGATCGAGACGAGCGAGACGGGTGTCGACATTTCCCCGCAACGGCTCACATTGAAACCCTGGGAATGCCTGCTTTAACTGCACAGAACGCCGCAAACTAGATGTCCCGATACGGGCACTGGCGGGCAGCGCATCAAGGGTGGTTGCCGAATTGCTCACCAGCGCATCGCGGGGGTCCGCTCGTGGCAGCACAGCGGCTATCTCGAGCCCCTCCGGCAGCACCGCCGGAACATCCTTCATCGAGTGCACTGCGATATCCGCATCCCCCGATAAGAGCACTGTCTCAAGCTCTTTGACGAACACGCCTTTGCCCCCGAGCGTACTCAGTGAAACGTCTTGCCTGCGATCGCCCTCGGTCGAAAGGCCCATCACTTCAACCTCGGTGTCAGGCGACAGCACTTTGATTTGGCGAGCAACCTCGTTCGCTTGCCATTGGGCGAGGATGCTTTTTCGCGTCGTGATCGTGATTTTTTTCACTGGCCCTACTATTTGGTGCTGTGTTGAACGGTTAGCGTGTAATGTGAGTGGGCTGCCGCTGGGATCCTTGCGTGGCGACGGCCAAGCGATCACGCAGCACCATAGCGGCCCATCGCTTCACTCAAAATGCTTGCTGATATACTACCGCATCTCTATGCCGAGCATGCCTTTATGAGCAATGAATCAGAAAAACTGTGGGACGGTCGCTTTTCCGAATCGACGGATGCCTTCGTTGAATCCTTCACTGCCTCGGTCACGTTTGATCATGTCTTGGCGCCTTTCGATATCGAGGGGTCTATCGCGCACGCTACTATGCTGCATGAGCAATCGATCATCAGCGAGGCAGCGTTCACGCAAATTCGTGAGGGTCTAATCAGCATCCTTGCTGACATTCAGTCTGGACAGTTTGAGTGGTCTGTTGGTCTCGAAGATGTCCACATGAATATTGAATCTGCGCTCATTGATCGTATTGGCGACGTCGCCAAAGTGCTCCATACGGCTCGGTCACGCAACGACCAAGTCGCAACCGACATTCGGCTTTATCTCCGCCATGCCGTTGACCACATTCTTGAGCAAATCAGCGCGCTCGATCGGATTCTTGTTGACCTAGCCGATCGAGAGAAGGACACGATCATGCCAGGCTTTACTCACTTACAAGTTGCTCAGCCTGTCGTTTTTGGGCACCACTTGATGGCTTGGCGCGAAATGATCAGAAGGGATGCCGACCGGTTCAAGGACGCAAGAAAGCGGCTCAATGTTCTACCGCTTGGGGCCGCCGCGCTTGCGGGAACGGGCTTTCCCATCGATCGAGCAAGGACGGCCGAACTCCTCGGCTTCGACGGCATCGCTCAGAATTCACTGGACGCCGTCAGCGACCGCGATTTTGCGATTGAATTTTGCCATACCGCAAGCCTGCTCATGATGCATCTCTCAAGATGGTCTGAGGAATTAGTCCTCTGGTCCTCACCGCTCCTAGGCTTTATCGATTTGCCAGACCGTTTTTGCACTGGCTCATCCATTATGCCGCAGAAGAAAAATCCGGACGTGCCGGAACTTGTCCGAGGCAAAACTGGGCGAGTCTATGGTGCGCTGATCAGCTTACTGACCCTCATGAAGAGCCAACCACTCGCCTACAACAAAGACAATCAGGAGGACAAAGAACCGCTCTTTGACACCGTCAAAACCTTGCAGGACTGTCTACGTGCTTTTGTCGACATGCTGCCCCATATCGAGCCCAATAGAACGGTCATGCGCAACGCTGCACTCAAGGGGTTCGCTACGGCGACCGATCTTGCAGACTATCTCGTGAGACAGGATGTTCCCTTTCGCGATGCACACCACATCGTAGGCAAACTCGTTGGCATTGCGATCGAACGACAAGTAGACCTTGCAGATTTAGATCTACCCACCATGCAGGCGGTGTCAGACAAAATTGGCGACGATGTTTATGAATGCCTCACGCTGGAAGGTTCAGTCAATGCAAGGAATCACCTAGGCGGCACAGCACCTGCTGAAGTGGCAAGCGCCGTTGCCCGGGCTAGGTTAGGTGATTGAAGGCTGTGCTGTCTGCACGCCACTGTTCTTGAAAGACGCGAGCTAACAACACCCAAAGTCGCTCACTTGTCGACTGACACACCCAATCGCTGGCCTCGTAGGTCAGATGGAACCCCCCGGATTTGGCAGCCACCCACAGCTGTTGCTGGACCACTTGTCGGCTCACGATCACCTGGGATGTGTTTGGAAAGGTAATAACGAGCTGTCCGCTGGTTCGATCAAAATCGAAATCATCATCCAGCGTGTCCACCTCATCCTCGATAGCAAACATAAGATCATCCAGCAACGCGTGAAATGCTTGTTCTGTCAACGTGTCGGTCACCGGTCTGCTCCCACTCAGTCAAAGTCTCAAGTATAATTTCCTATTGCTTCAATCTCATTCTCTTATGCGTTTTTTCCTGCTTTTAGCTATGGCTTTACTCGCGAGTTGCGGTCAAAAGGGCGCGCTTTACGTACCCGCCTCTGCGCCTGATGCGAATGAAGCCCAGGTAAGCGCCGAAGAGGAGCAACCGTGACACTCTCTCGCATCGATGGTGTTCTAGCATTCGAGGGTCAACGACTCGACAACCTTGCTGAGGCTTTCGGAACCCCCAGCTACATTTATTCCGCCCAGACGATTGCGAGCAACTATCACGCGTTTGAGCATGCCTTCAGAGAGCTTAAGCCGCTGATCTGCTATGCCGTCAAGGCCAACGCCAATCTCTCTATTCTTGCCAAGCTTGCCTCGCTCGGATCCGGGTTTGACATCGTTTCTGGAGGAGAGCTAGCCCGCGTCAAGCGAGCCGGCGGTTCGACTAAGCATGTTGTTTTCTCTGGCGTGGGCAAAACAGCCGATGAAATTCGCGATGCACTCATCGAAGGCATTCATTGCTTTAATGTCGAGTCCGAGGCTGAACTCTCGCTACTCGCTAGTATCGCTGAATCGCTCGGGGTTACTGCACCTGTCTCTATCCGGGTAAACCCTGACGTCGATCCAAAAACACACCCCTATATTGCAACCGGTCTGCTAGAGGCTAAGTTCGGCCTATCGATGAATACAGCGCTCGATCTGTACCGAGAGGGCCACCAACATCCTCATCTCAATATGACGGGTATCGATTGCCACATCGGTTCTCAAATCACGGATATCGAGCCATTCAAGGAGGCTGCGTCTCGGCTACTGGACCTGACTGACACTTTGAGCGGTGATGGCATTGCGCTCAGCCACATTGACCTTGGGGGCGGTATCGGGATTCAGTACCAAGAAGAGGAACTCATTGATCTCCAAGCCCTCGCACAATGGCTAAAGCCGCTTCTTGATCAGCGAGCACTTCAGCTAATACTGGAGCCGGGACGCTCGATTGTTGCTGATGCTGGGCTCCTGCTCACTCGCGTGCTGCACACGAAAGTAGCCGAGCGAAAGCACTTCTGTGTGGTTGATGCCGCCATGAATGATTTGCTCCGTCCTTCGCTCTACGGGGCGTGGCAGAGAATCGAGACCGTCGAGCCAATCAAACCAGGTGCACCAGAAATACGCTACGACGTGGTTGGCCCGATATGTGAGACCGGCGATTTTCTCGGCAAAGACAGACCACTCGTCACTGAGCCCGGCCATCATCTTGCCATTCTTGACGCGGGTGCCTATGGCTTTGGAATGGGCTCGAACTACAACACCCGCCCTCGGGGGTGTGAGGTGCTGATCGAGGAAGGGACGGCGCGAGTCATAAGGCGCAGAGAATCCCTTGATGACTTATTAGCCCATGAGCTGGACGGCCTTAAGTCATCATGAAACCCCTTCGATTCACGAAAATGCAGGGCATTGGCAACGACTTCATGATCGTCGATGGCCTCACTCAAGACGTCTCAATGAGTCCATCTCAGATTAGCCAGTTAGCGAGCCGAACCACGGGTGTGGGGTTCGATCAGTTGCTGGTTGTCGAGGCACCCACCCATCCCAGTGCAGACTTCTTCTATCGAATCTATAACGCTGATGGCACAGCCGCCGGGCAATGCGGCAATGGCGCGCGCTGCTTCGCAAAGTACGTGTACGATAAGCGCCTTAACCCAAAGCGGTCCCTCACCCTGCAGACCGAAACCTCTAGGCTGACCACAAAGCGTCTTAGCGCCAACGAATTCAAAGTCTCTCTCGAAGCCCCGCAATTTGATCCGGAGATAATTCCGTTTAAGCCCACGGGGCAATCCCACCCAGAGGGGTCCAAATGGGCATTTGAGCCGCCGGGCCAGGCTTCCGTTCAATTTGGGGTGTGCAACGTCGGTAATCCTCACGCCGTATTACTACTACCATCCGCAGCGCCGAGTAACCTGTCCGAGTGGGCGACAGCGCTAACAACTGCTCACTCATTTCCAGAGGGCGTTAATGTCGGGTTTATGGAAGTGATGAGCGAGCACGAGGTCAAGCTCCGGGTGTTCGAAAGGGGCGCGGGTGAGACGCTCGGCTGCGGTTCAGGCGCTTGCGCTGCTGTCGCTGTAGGTCGGCAATGGCAAATCCTGGCGCCAAGCGTTAAGGTCCATATGCCAGGTGGGACGCTATCCATCGCTTGGCAGGGCGGCAGGAATAAGATTGAGATGACTGGCCCTGCCATTCGCGTGTTTGAAGGGTCGGCTCATCTTTCTCTCTAATCCAGTCAAAGGCGTGCGTTGTGACAGTAACGATTGAAGCGATCGAAGCGTACCTTTCCGATCACCCCGAGGCGGTGTTATCCCTAAAACTGAAGTCGACCGAAGGGAGCAACACGATTTCCTTTGCTGAACGAAGGGCAGAAGCGCTTGAG
Organism: Gammaproteobacteria bacterium; assembly: GCA_038131595.1. GTDB lineage: Bacteria > Pseudomonadota > Gammaproteobacteria > Pseudomonadales > Azotimanducaceae > UBA9926. The sequence continues at coordinate 1,076,118 of JAYPPR010000008.1, read as the reverse complement.
GAAAGGCTCACCCAGACCCAAGCGAAGCTCCAAGAACTGATCGATGTTTCAAAAGACAACGAGCGACTGTTTCAAGCTTGCAAAACATGCCTGATCGAGCTGATTGAAGGCCGCGATATCAACGCCCTAGCACCCAGCATCGAAAGAAGCCTGGGCGAGGCATTTAGCGTTCACGCTCATCACCTTTTCTTATTCGAAGATGGAGAGGTTGACGCAAGCCCCGATCTCACTCGTATCGATCAGTCAGCGTTGTCTCGTCAGATGGGTAGCTTATTCACGACGAGCGCTCCTTGGCTGGGCGCCATCCGCCCGGACGAAGCAAAGACGATTTTCCCTAATGCGAACAGTGTGGCGTCTGCTGCTATTGTTCCGGTTCGAAGGAACAAGCAGCTCATTGGCCTATTTTGTTTAGGAAGCGCTGAGGGCAACCACTTCCACGCGCAGTTGAGTACCCACTTTTTAGAACTACTTGCCGATGTCATTGCTTGGATCACCCCTAGCGTGGGCACTGTCAATTCATGACGCTGGCATTTCGCGACACCATCCAACCCTTTTTAAACCACCTGGCGCACGAGCGAATGCTCTCGCCGCACACTGTCAGTGCCTATCAACAGGATCTCGCTGCCTTTAACGAGCATTTGGAGGCAAAGAACCAATCACACTGGCGACATATCACACCCAATGACATTCGAGGCTTTTTAGGGAGCGGACAGCGCAAGGGCTTATCGGGAAAGACCCAACAGCGGCGGCTCTCCAGCCTTCGGAGCTTATTTCGTTATCTTGGCCGCGAGGAAGGTATTGATGAGAACCCTGCCGAGGTCGTCAAGGCCCCAAAGAGCCCTAAGCGACTGCCGTCTATTCTCGACACCGACCAGATGCAACAGCTTTTGGCGACCCCCGCTAGTGGTTGGCACGAGATTAGAGACAAGGCCATGCTGGAACTGTTTTACTCTTCTGGGCTGCGCTTAAGCGAGTTAGTTGGCGCCAACCTTGAGAGTGTCGATGAGTCAGCCGGTACCATTACCGTTTTGGGCAAAGGCGGGAAGGTCCGTTTGATTCCTGTTGGACGCCTCGCGCTTAGCGCCATCGCTGCCTGGCGCGATGTTCGAGACGACCTCCCAGTGAGTCGAAGAGTCGCTGACGCTAACGCACTATTTATCAGTGAGCGGGGACATAGAATCAGTGTGGCCAGTGTGGCCGCCCGACTAAAACACTGGGCGAAAAAGCAAGGCCTGGGTCACCGTTTACACCCTCACCTGCTACGCCACTCATTCGCGAGTCATGTGTTGGAATCAAGCGGGGACTTACGTGCAGTACAGGAAATGCTCGGACATGCAGACATTAGCACCACCCAAATCTATACTCATCTAGACTTTCAACGTCTGGCTGAGGTGTACGACTCAGCCCATCCTCGGGCTCGCAAACAATCATCAAAACCCATCACCACAGGCCGTTCTGTCGATGATTAAACTCATCGGGTTTGACCTCGACAATACGCTTTGGCCCGTAAAGCCTGCCATCATCGGTGCAGAGCAGCGCCTCTCTGATTTTCTTCACAGCCTGCATCAAGATGTGCGCTATCCCCATCCAGACAGCAAGGCTTATCGCGAGACACTGATCGAAGCCGACCCGTCGTTAGCGTTTCGGCTCACCGCGTTCAGGCGCGCTTTGCTGATCAATGTGCTGAGCGACGTGCCTGAATTACAGGATCAAGTAGAGGCGCTCGCCGACCAGGCCATGGACCTTTTTCTAGACGCTCGTAGTCAGGTTCAGCCATACCCATCGGCTGATCGTGTGCTGACGGCGCTCAGCGCCCGTTTTTCGCTCTGCGCCCTAACCAATGGGAATGCTGACCTTAGCAAGATCGCCTTGGGACGCCACTTTGCGTTTACGAGATCAGCGGAGGACGTGGGTGCGCCAAAACCGGAGCCCGCTTTATTCTTGGAAGCCTTGAAGACCGCAAAGTGTCAACCCAGTGAGATGGTCTACGTAGGCGACGACCCAGCGCTTGATGTTGAGGCTGCTCGATCTCTCGGCATTTTCACGGTGTGGTTTCAGTCTCCGGACGCGAAGAAGCCGGAAGTGGAGCCCAACTATCACGCGACCATCCATCACCTGGAAGACTTGCCGATAGCCATTGAGCGCATCGAACAATACTAGGCGCAAGCCCCTTCGATAAACGTTTTGAGCGACGCTTCGCTCGCAGCAAGGTCGTACCTTCGCGTCTCTTTGCCGGATAGCGCTTGCAAAGTAGGGTGGTGATTCGGGGTGCGGGGAAGTGCCTGCCCAACCGCTTCAACAAATTTAGCAGGATGAGCGGTTGCAACCGCGACCATGGGCACCTCATCTCGTAGATTTTGCTCAGCAATCGCCATCCCCACCGAAGTGTGAGGGTCGGCTAGATACCCGAATTGATTAAAGACCTTTTCAATGGTTGCCACCGTCTCAGCATCGTTGACCGCGCCAGCCTGAAACCAATCGAAATCTCCCTGAGGGTGCTCCAAGGTTGAGGTTTGGCTCTGTTGAAAGTCGGACATAAATGCCTTCACTCTTTCCGCATCACCTCCTAATTGGAAGTAAAGGTATCGCTCGAAATTACTAGCGACCTGAATATCCATGGCAGGACTGAGCGAGAAGTGCACTGAGCCTCGCTCATAAATCCCAGATCTAAAGAAGCGGGCTAAGATGTCGTTATCGTTGGTGGCGAGGTTTAATCTGCCTAACGGCAGTCCCATCTTCTTCGCTAAGTAGCCCGCGAAGATGTTGCCAAAATTCCCAGTGGGCACCGTTACATCAAATTCTGCCGGGCAGCGCAATTGATACCAAGACCAAAAATAGTAGACCACTTGAGCCAGCACCCTTGCCCAATTCACTGAATTGACAGCCCCGAGGCTGAATGCCTGTTTGAACGGCAAGTCGTTGAAAACGGATTTGAGCAATTGCTGACAGTCATCAAAACTGCCATCGACGGCGAGGTTGAAAATATTGTCGTCGAGCACCGTGGTCATTTGGAGCTCTTGGAGCGGGCTCGTGCGACCATCAGGAAACATAATAAGGACTCGGATGCCCGGGCGCCCACGCATGGCGTGAATAGCGGCTGAGCCTGTGTCTCCACTGGTAGCACCTAGAATATTTAAGGTCTGTCCTCGCTCCAGCAAAATATGGGAAAACAGCTCACCCAAGAACTGCAGCGCAAAATCTTTGAATGCCAAGGTCGGCCCGTGGAACAGCTCCAACACGTGGACCGATCCGACTTCTCGTAGGGGCGCTACGTCAGCATGATCAAACCCCGCGTAACTCTCCTCGGTCATTCGTTTGAGATCAGCGTCGCTGATGTCGTCGGAGAAGACCCGGATCACTTCAAAAGCGAGCTCGGGATAAGTGAGACCAGACCAGGCTGATAGTTTGCCGCTCACGTCTGGAACGGCTTCCGGCACCATCAAACCGCCATCGCTGGCGAGACCCATCATCACTGCATCTTTAAAACGAACCGGTGCCACACCACCCCGGGTGCTAAGGTACTTCATGTGGTGCCATTCCTGCGTCGACTCCCCGGTATTTTACCTTGAATATCTAATGGGTTGGGCCAAATGATGCGAAGGTGCTGGGGAAGTGAGGAAGGACAGGGGGGGCAAATGGCAATAGCGGATTCCAACATGCTGTATGTGTATTTGGCGGCCACTCATCGCCTTATGCTAATAAAGCCGAATACCGCTGTGATAGCGCTTTACAAGCCCCTATCGCGATCAAGCGCTTATTGCGAAGACTTATCACCGGGGCCTATCACGAGAACTAAGCCATCGTGGTCAGCCTTCTCAGGTGGCGCACGTTGCACCGAGTAGCGATCCGGATACGAACGCTGCGACTGTTGTTAATGGCCTTTCGACGCGACCGAGTGTCGCACCTTAGGTGGGGTTAAGGGTGTGATTGCGGGGTGAGCAGGTGACTTCACCCCATCTTGGTCTGCTATCCAAGCGGTTCGGCGCGTCGCGGAAAGCGATGCGTTTCAACGCGCTGGTGACTGGGCTAAACCGCTTCCGCGCCTGTCTCTCCTGTGCGGATTCTAATCACATCTTCAAGTGCTGTGACGAATATTTTTCCATCGCCTACCTTGCCCGTGTTCGCAGCGTTAGTAATTGCTTCAATCACTCCATCCAAGCTGGAATCATCGATGGCCACCTCAATTTTTACTTTGGGCAAAAAGTCGACCACGTACTCAGCACCTCGGTAGAGTTCGGTATGACCTTTTTGACGACCAAATCCTTTGACTTCAGTTACAGTCATCCCTTGGATTGAGATTTCAGACAATGCTTCTCGAACATCGTCGAGCTTGAATGGCTTGATAATGGCGGTGACCAATTTCATACGTTCTCCTTAGGTCGATTAATATCGGTCAACAATGCCGATCACGTCCAAATACTGTGCTACCCACGCTCTTTTCTTAATAACCCATCTCGTAGAGCTAGGGCGTTCCCTTTAATTGATGCTGCCTAGAATACTTACCGCACCCTACCACAGCACCGTATTGCGATCTCAAAGTCTACTGTATCCGACTTCAGGCCGCACTTTTTCGCGACTGACACCTATCCGCTCGGCTGATGTCAGCGTGTACCGCCCACTTAATAATGCATAGCTTGTGCCAATATCACTCAAACGTCACTCGCGGGCCCTATTGCCTGCTCAAACCGTTATTTGTCGCGCCCTGAGCTGGCTCTTTTGATTACTCTATGACCTTAGCTAACGAATAGCCAAGCTCTTACTGACCAATTTACGGCGGATTAGGCGTTTACTTGCGCCAAAAAGGTGCACCGCCGCACACCCGCGCGCGCTGATGGCGCTACCTAGTGAAAGCCTTAGTCCAGCTTAATGGTTGGATGACGATAACTTGGCAATTTACTTCAACAGCATTTCTCGGCCTCAACACGCCTATTCTCAGCATCGAGGCGGATATTCGTGCTGGGCTTCCACAAATACAACTGGTTGGTTTGTCTGAAACCCGAGGGAAAGCCATTCGCGAGCGGGTACGCGCCGCCCTGCTCAATAGTGGCTTCACGGTCCCAGATCGCCGGATAACGATCAACCTTTCTCCCGCTGACCTGCCAACTGACCACCCTGGCTATGATTTACCAATCGCGCTTGCGCTGCTGGCTGCCAGCAACCAATTACCCGACTCCATTGACCAAACAGTGAGTCAACCCATTTGTGCCTTGGGAGAGCTTCGACTGGATGGCCGAGTGTTACCAGTCCCTGGATTGCTTCTCACAGCAAAGTCCTGTCTGGAGCGTGGTCAGCCATTCATCAGCGGCGCCGATGCTCTGCCAGCGTTGGTGAGAGGGATCAAACACTTTCGGCTTGATCACCTCGCTAACCTGAAAGACCCCGCGTTTTGGTCCGCTCCGTCCTCCACCTTTTTAAAGCCAACTGACCAAGCTCTGGGACCCTCCGAAGCAGTCAATCGAGTGGCAGCCCATCGGCAGTTCCAAGCCATTAGAGATCAGCCCTTGGGAAAACTGGGTCTCCTAACAGCAGCGCTTGGAGGGCATCACCTGTTACTCTGCGGTCCTCCTGGGTCGGGCAAAACCATGTTAGCTCAGGCGATTTTGCCCCTCTTGCCACCATTGACCCAGGCAACATGCATGGAAATTGCCTGTTTACGATCAATCAGTCCTGAGCAGCAGGGCATAGAACCAAACCTGCGCCCGTTTCGGGTGGTTCATCATTCCACCTCAGCGGCCGCCCTGATCGGAGGCGGGGCGCCCCCGCGGCCGGGAGAAATTTCGCTAGCGCATGGCGGAGTGTTGTTTCTAGATGAGTTACCAGAGTTCGCTCCGGGGACGCTCAACCAATTGAGACTGCCACTTGAATCGGGCGCGATCTCGCTCAGTCGTGCGCACTACCGAGTAACCTATCCCGCGGGCTTTCAGCTGATCGCAGCGATGAACCCTTGCCCCTGCGGTTGGTTAGGGAGTGGCAAACCCTGTTCGTGTGACCCACAAAAAATAGCTCGCTATCAACAGCGGGTGTCTGGACCGATTCTAGATCGCATTGACCTTCAAGTGGCCGTTTCGCCAGTGAACTCATCGAGACTTTTCGAGGGGGATACCCACCAGGAGGACTTGTTGTCCAAGCTTGAGGACGCGAGGGCTTTTCGCACCCAAAGATTGAAGGCGGAGAAGAACGATGCCCTCTCTTCCCTCTCTTCTGCAGCTAAATCGCGGTTGGTACAGTCAGCAGATGCACTAGGCTTATCGGCCAGATCAGTCCATAAAATTGCTGGCGTCAGCCGGACTCTGGCTGACCTAGCAACTGAGCATGAAGTGCTCGTTGAACAGATAGACAGCGCGCTGGCCCTTAGAACCGCGCTGGGGTGATGTTCGCCGCAACTGCCCTTCAGGGATTGTCATTCAAGTTAAGTAGGGGAAGCGGCGAGTCACTCGCCGCTTATCACCTGGAGGCTAATGGCCGAAAATGGGATCGGCCGAGGCGTCGACCTTATTGAGAGACTGATACCATCAGATCGACGACAGCTTTGATGTCGTCATCCGAGCAATCAAAGCACATTCCCTTGGCAGGCATCGCAGCCCCTAGCCCATTAATACCACTCGCGTAGAGCACATCCATGCCCTTTTCGATTCGTGGGGCCCATGCATCCACATCAGCCCAGGCTGGTGCGCCCGCGATTCCCATCGCGTGACACGTGGCGCAACTTCTGTCGTAGATCGCTTGCGGATCTTGCGCGCCGCTGCTTGAAGCTTGGGCCACCGCTTGCCCGGCACAGGCTTCGCCTTGAAGACAAACGCTGCCTGCTTTTTTGATGCGCTCGATAATAGCGTCTTCAATTGGGCTCGCCATCGCAGCCGTTAAAAACCCCACCATTGCCAATCCAATTGACCTGACTAACCACTTTTTCATAACACGCATCCTGCTTTGTCACACGGCGTCGGAGTATAACGGAAATCGGTTTCAGTTGCCCCAATCTGCCTCGTCTAGATCCCGATTTCTCGAGAATTTGAATACATTAGACGTACCACCCTCGACTATGGATTGCTCTGAAACGAGCGTTAAAACCGCACGTTCTCTGAACTGCGCTAGGTCGCTCGCCCCAGTGTTCATCATCGTGCTTTTCAGCTTGTCTATCGTTACATCAAGCGCCTCAGAGACCGGTCCAACCAAAGGCACGAACGCGTCCACACCCTCTTCAAACATCATTTTCCGCGTGCTCATTCCCTCGCTATACCGTTGCCAATTCTGTGCCCGCCTAGTCCCTTCGCCCCAATAGGGTTTGTACATCTGTCCGTTGATAGAAATTTTCTCGGTAGGGCTCTCTTCAGTCATAGCAAAATAACGCCCCATCATGACGAAATCCGCTCCCATCGCCAGTGCCATAACAATCTGCGTATCGTTACTCAGCCCGCCATCTGAACAAAGCGGAATGTAACGGCCCTTTTTGGCGTACCATTGGTCTCGATGCGCTGCGACGTCCATTAGGGCCGACGCTTGGCCTCGACCCACGCCTTTTTGTTCACGAGTAATGCAGATTGAGCCGCCGCCAATACCAACCTTTATGAAGTCCGGGATGCCCGATTCAGCGAGGTAATCAAATGCCTCTCCTGAAACGATATTGCCCATGCCGATCACAACATCCTCACCGTATTGTTCCCTTATCCAGGTCGCTGCATCTAACTGGAATTCGGTAAACCCATCGGATGAGTCAAAGCAGAGCACGTCAGCGCCCGCTTCGACCAATGCAGGCACCCGATCTTTGAAGTCGTGCGTATTGATGGCTGCGCCAACGCACAATCTCTTTTGCTGGTCGAGCAACTCATTCGGGTTTTTCTGATGATCGACGTAATCCTTTTTAAATACCAGCGCGCTGAGTCGCCCATCTGCTGCAAGGATGGGCAAGCAATCCTTTTTATGTCGATGAAGCAACTGGTTCGCCTCGCGAAGCGATATACCCTCTTCACCAAAAATGACTTCATGCTTTGGCGTCATATGCTGCTCAACGAGATTATTCAAATCGTCTTCGAACTCCCAAAAATCTTGATCAGTAATCAAACCGCAGAACATCCCGTTAGCAGTACCGTCATTGGTCACCGGGATCGTTGAATGTCCGGTTCGATGCATCGTCTCAACGATCGATGCCAGCGTGCTTCCAGGCGTCGTGTTTGCTCCACTGGTTACAAATCCCGCTTTATGGGCTTTCACTTCCCGAACCATATCGGCTTGCGTAGCAACGCCCTGCGAACAGTAGATCATGCTTAGCCCGCCTTGCCGTGCGAGCGAAATAGAAAGCCTGGTGCCCGATACTGCCTGCATACAGGCCGAGACCACGGGAATATTGATCTGAAAGCGACCATCTGAGGTTAAGGGTGCCGCAACCCTGATGCTATCCGTGCGCAGATCTCGAGGGGTCAACCTCGGCAATAGCAGGTACTCTGCAAAGGTACGCGAAATATCTTCGATGATAGTCGCCATGAATTCTCCTCAACGGGTGTTTACGGCGTGATGAGCCGGAACGGAATTGAAATAGGGTAAGCCCAGGACGGGCATCAGAGCCGCGCGGAATCTCAGTGACCGTTCGTCACGGATACGAAAGCGTATGGATAGGGGTTTGCCGCGAGCCATGGCGAATTTTAGGCGAAGGCCGGTAGCAGTTCAACGAAAGTGACTTGAAAGAGGGTTCCACGGTTCGCGACTAGGAGGCCTGCGCGCGGTATGAGGGATTGAGGAGAATACCGCTGCGATGAGAATCGAGGGTCTAAGAACGCCAGACCCACCGTCTCCTGAGGGCAGAAGTAGGGGCTTCGATACAACTGGATGGAATGACTAGGACTCGCGCTCCAGCTGGATCAGGAACTCCGCCACCTTGAGCATCTCTCTTGTGCTACCGGCGCCTCTCGTTTCGATTCGATATTTGCCATTAACGATCAACGTTGGCACGCCGGACGCTCGGTAAGCTCGGCCACGAGCCTCGGCTTGCTGCAAGCTCATTCTGACCCCAAAACTGTTAAATACTTTTGCGAACGTCTCTGGTTCTACGCCTGACGATTCAAGGAAGTCAGCCATGATGCCAGGCTTGCTTAGGTTCTTACGTTTAATGTGGATAGCTTCAAACACTGGAAGGTGCAATGACTCAAGCAAGTCCATTGCCTTCAGCGTGTAGTAGGTCTGCGCTAAGTTCCCGTAATAGTCGTTCCAAATAGCGGGTGTTCGATCGAAAACAACATCCTCTGGCAGCGTTTCAAGCCACGCCGTTAGTACTGGATCGAACTGAAAGCAGTGCCCGCAGCCGTACGAAAAGTACTCACTCACCTCGATGCCGTCCCCTGACGTTGACAGCGGCGCTTGCGGATCCAGGACTTGGTAGTGGACGCCTTCCTCATATTGCGCCCCTACGCTAGACCCCGACCAAACAACGAGGCAAGCCAGCGCTGCTAACAATGCTCGATTCAGTGGGTTACTCATGCGCAATACCTTCATATTACTGACGCAACCCAGCGATATAGGAGGCAACCGCTGCGATCTCTGCGTCACTCAAGTCCATTGCAGAGAGCCGCATCATCTTACTTTCACCATCGTTATGGCGTTCACCGACTCGAAATGCCTTTAACTGAGCTTCGGTGTACTCCGCCCATTGACCTGCGAGTTTTGGAAAACTAGCCAGATCGTTTCCTTGGCCGGTAGGCGAATGACAGGCTGAGCAGGCAGCCACTCCTTTTCGCGCAATACCTGAGCGATAGATGTGCTCACCCTGCAACGCTAGCTCAGGGTCGGCTGCGCTTTCAGCGGCCGTTTTCCCAGCGTAAAAAGCGGCCAGATCTTGCATGTCTTGATCCGACAGCGTATCGACAATGCCAACCATCAAATTCTGGGCGCGAGCCCCGGATTTCATGTCACGAAGCTGCTTGAGGATATATTTTTCGTTTTGCCCAGCAATGTTGGGGAACGAACCCGCAAGACTATTGCCATCATTTCCATGGCAAGCCACACACGTGGCCGTGAGTGTCGATCCACGCTCAGCGTCGCCCTCTGCTAACGCCACATTCAGCCAACTCATCAACACTAATCCAGCAATCAATCGAATCATGAGATCAAACAACCTTCATCTAAACCCGCTCGACACCTTCCTTCTCGCAGCCACTCCCTTGACCACGACCTAGTGCCGAAAAAAGATGCGCTATTATAGCGAAATCTGGCCGAAGAAGTAGGTCAACTAGACGATTCATGACAAGCATCCCATTCCAACAAACCGTCTTTCAAACTAGTGCGGCGACGTTAAATCAAGCGCCAGCAGATGATGGCCTGGAAGTCGCTTTTTGCGGCCGGTCAAATGCTGGCAAGTCGAGTGCACTCAATCGCTTAACGCAGCAAAAGCGGCTAGCAAGAACGAGCCGGACGCCTGGCCGCACACAACTCATTAATTTTTTCTCTGTCAGTGAGAATCAGCGGCTGGTCGACTTGCCCGGTTATGGCTATGCGAAGGTGCCGCAATCGGTCAAGCAATTTTGGCAGCAGCATTTGGACGCCTATCTGCGCGATCGCAGAAGTTTGGTTGGACTTATTTTGCTGGTTGATAGCCGACATCCTCCAAAACCATTTGACCTTGCCATGATGGAGTGGGCCAACACCGCGAACTTGCAGCTGCACGTGTTACTTACGAAAGCTGACAAACTCTCAAAGAACCAAGGACAACAAGCGTTGTTTAAATTTAGGCAATCAACGCGAGGGACCTTATCGTCACAACTTTTTTCGGCCGCAAATGGTCTTGGCCTGGCGGAGCTGACTGACACGCTTGAGCGGTGGCTAACGCCGGGCGAAGCTTAGTCGCCCCGTAAATGAAACTGCAAGCCTGTGCCATGGGAGGATCTATCTGTTCGCCTTAATCGAATGCGGACGCTTACCGCGCATTATTGAATGCGATTGGCCCACAACGCCTAGTTGAAACCTTTGGCCGCCTATTGTGAGTTCGGTCTGACACAGTGGTTGGCGGTCTGATCATCCAATGTGCAGTGTTCACCCGATAAAGTATTCACCCAATAAAAAGCCCCGACCACAACGGGGATCGTGGTCGGGGCCAAGAACTTCGGCTAAATGGGGAAACACCGAAGCTTGCTGCCTAAAGGGCTTACCTAATCTACGACCGCGAAGCTTCAGAAAAGTTCCTATCAAATGTGGAAATTATTTTTTAATGTGCCTCTTCCCAATTACTGCCTTCGCCAACCTCTACTTCTAGCGGAATGGCTAACTGTGCCGCTCCACTCATCAACATTGTTACCTGCTGAGTCACTTCCTCACGTTCCTCGGCTGGAACCTCAAACACCAATTCGTCATGCACCTGCATGATCATTTTGGTATCAAGCGCGGCTTCATCAAGCCATGCCTGTACGGAGAGCATCGCGAGCTTAATAATGTCAGCTGCCGTTCCTTGCATCGGCGCATTAATCGCCGTCCGCTCGGCCGCCTGTCGCAACTGAAAGTTACCCGCTTTAATATCGGGTAAGTACAGTCTTCTACCGAAGAGCGTTTCAACAAAGCCTTGTTCGGCGGCTTTCTGCCGGGTTTCATCCATATACAACCGAACGCCAGGATACCGCTCGAAATAACGGTCAATGTACATTTGCGCGTCTTGCCTTGCGATGTTGAGCTGCCTGGCAAGCCCAAACGCCGACATTCCGTAAATCAAGCCAAAATTGATGGCTTTCGCACTCCGCCGCTGGTCAGTAGTGACCGCCTCAGGTGAGACGCCAAACACTTCAGCAGCGGTCGCTTTATGAACATCAAGGCCCTCATTGAAGGCACTGACCAAACCGCTGTCCTCTGAGAGGTGCGCCATGATGCGGAGCTCAATTTGGGAATAGTCTGCAGCAATCATCAAAGCCCCTGGCTCAGTCACAAACGCCTTTCTGACTCGACGGCCTTCTTCAGTCCGAATCGGGATATTCTGAAGGTTTGGATCAGTACTTGAGAGACGACCAGTTGCTGCCACCGCTTGGTGATAAGACGTATGCAAGCGGCCCGTATCGGGTCGGACTTCCTTCGGTAGCTGGTCAGTGTACGTTGATTTCAGCTTTGAGAGGCTGCGGTGGCGCAGAATGACCTGGGGTAACGGATAGTCGAGCGCCAATTCTTGAAGCACTGCCTCGTTGGTAGAGGGTTGCCCTTTCGGTGTCTTCTTGATCACTGGCAGCGCCAGTTTCTCGAATAGTATTTGCTGTAGCTGTTTTGGGGATCCGAGGTTAAACACTTCGCCAGCCAGATCATGAGCCTCTTGCTCTAACTGGTCGAGCGTCGCACCAATTTCTGCTGACTGTTTGAGAAGCTGCTCGGCGTCAAGCTTTACACCACCTCGCTCAATCCTCGACAAAATACGGGCGAGCGGCCGCTCAATGGTTTCGTACACGTTCATTAGCGACGGTTCGCTTTGGAGTTTAGGCAACAGCGCCTCAAACAAACGCAGCGTGATATCGGCATCCTCAGCGGCGTAATGGGCAGCCTCGCTGAGCTCAATTTGATTGAACGTCTTCTGTTTGACCCCTTTCCCAGCGATCTCTTCAAACTTTGTTGTTTTGTAACCTAGGTAGTGCCGCGCCAAGTCATCCATGTTGTGCCGCGTTGCAACACTATTTAGAACATAGGACATCAACATGGTGTCATGGATGGGCGCGTTGATGGTTGCGCCATAACGCGCAAGGACGTTGAGGTCATACTTTAGGTGTTGCCCAATGACGGTCTTGTCGGTGTCATTTAAAAGAGGCACAAGTGCGTCTAACACTGAGATCGTTTCAAGCTGAGCGGGAGCCCCGTCGTAATCATGCGCCAGCGGAATGTAGGCAGCGCGTCCAGGAGCAACCGCTACCGAAATCCCGACTAACTCAGCTGACATGTAGTCTAACCCTGTTGTCTCTGTGTCAAATGCGAAACGATCTACCGATGCCAGTGTTTTAAGCCATGCGTCTAACTGGTCGCGGGTTAATACCGTTTCATAGTCAGTCTCGATGGCTTCGGCGCCAGCAATCGTACTGTCGTCGCCGTCTAAACCCTCCAGCCAGGACCTAAACTCATAAGTTTCATACAGGGCCCTCAGCGCTGCTTTATCTTCCTCTCCGTTTTGAACACTGGGCACAACGGTTGATGTGAGCTCGCACCGGATCGTCGCCAAATCGTAAGACAAAGGGAGATACTCCAGAGCCCCTCGAAGGTTCTCTCCCACTTTCCCTTTGATATCGTCAGCTGCTGCCATCACCCCTTCGAGTGATTCATACTGTCCGAGCCACTTTACGGCCGTCTTAGGACCACACTTTGGAACGCCTGGAATGTTGTCTACGGAATCGCCTACCAAGGCCAAATAGTCGATGATCTGATTCGGACGTACACCGAATTTATCAACAACCGCCTGCTCGTCTAAGCGCTCATCAGTCATGGTATTCATCAGCGTAGTGTTGGCGTTGACCAGTTGCGCCATGTCTTTATCGCCGGTTGAGATCAAGACTTGCTCACCCGATTCGCTATAACGGGCGGCCAAAGTGCCAATCACGTCATCCGCCTCAACACCAGGGACACATAAAAGTGGTAGTCCCATAGCGCGAACGATCTCGTGAATCGGCTCAATCTGAACTCTCAATTCTTCAGGCATGGGCGGTCGGTTTGCTTTGTATTCCGCATACAAGTCGTTGCGAAATGTTTTCCCCTTCGCATCGAAAACAACAATGAGCAGCGCATCGGGAAACCCTTCTTCCAACCGCTTGATCATACTGATCACGCCTTTGATGGCACCGGTAGGATGACCTGTCTGGTTGGTTAGCGGCGGCAACGCGTGAAACGCACGGAATAGGTAGGATGAACCGTCTACAAGGATTACGCTAAACTTTGCATCGTTTTGATCTGACATGTGCGGCACCATACTTTGATTCGAGCCATCCTTTCAATCGCTATCGTAGCCCTTGGGTTCGGATGGCTTTTATTCGCACACGCAGAAGCGTTTGAGGCGGCAGAAGAAAGCATCACCATCGTCGATCAGTCGGAGCTCGGTCAAGTGTTCGAATTCCGGCAAAACGGTGTGTTGATCATGATCAAGGTGATTCCCGATCAAGGGAGGCCCTACTATATGGTCCCAGCAGATGGCAGCCCGCACTATCAGGATCTATCTGAAGTAAAGCACCTGTACCCAAATTGGGTTTTGCTTGAGTGGTAGCTTATGGGCGTCTACTCCAACCTTGACCAGCGCGACATCGAGCAAATGGTTGGCCAATACGACCGCGGCACGCTCACCCATTGGTCTGCAATTGCATCAGGGATCGAGAATTCTAATTTCCTGGTCGAGTTAACAGCGTTTGACGATCAAACCAAATACATATTAACGCTCATTGAGGTTGCCGATTTCCGACGATCTCAGGAAATCGTCGATCTAATGACGCATCTCAAGTTCTACGGGTGCACGCTTCCGGACGTTGTCACGAGCCGCTCGAATCAGCGACTCCTTAGTTTTCGCGATAGCCCTGTCACCCTATGCACGTGGCTGCCAGGCCGCCACGTCACTCACCCAACCCTCGCCCACTGTGATCAGCTCGGTCGAACACTGGCACAATTTCACCAGGTCGCAAGTGCTTTTCGGCCTCCGACCCATCAACCCTACGATGCCGAGTGGCTCGCTACTGCCATCGACAGCTATGCGGCTGAGCGGTCGACGAATGAAAGGCAAGCGCTGCATCATGCACTCTCGCTGTACGACGACTTACTCGGCGCTAACTTGCCGACTGGATGGACCCACGGGGATGCCTTTAGGGATAACGTTTTGTTTCTACCGGACGGCACACTCAGTGGCTTGCTCGATTATTTTCACGCTGGCTCGGATCCTTTCGTTATGGATCTCGCAATCGCCATCAACGACTGGTGCGGAGCAATGGTTGGCAGCGAGGGCGGGGAACAGTCCGCAGAGGCACTGCTTCGGGGTTACCAAGCGGTTCGTGCATTAGAGCCCGAAGAACGAAGCGCTTTGCCTACCGCGCAGGTGATTGCAGCGGCGCGCTTGCTCTGTTCGAGACTAAGCACCAGAGATGAACAAGGCCGGTTTCGAAAAGACCCAGAGGAATACGCGACCCTGCTTAGTCGACTCATGCAGGCGGCTCGGGCTTAACACCCTCTTGATATGGGCAAGGAGCGCTTGCCTTGCCTCCACTTTGCAGCCCTAAAGATGCCGAATAATGGTGGCAAGATCTTGCGCGTTGTGGGGCGCCTTAATGAACCCTTGGTAACCGCCTTGAGGGTTAATCACCACAATCGAACCCGTGTGATCCATCGTGTAGGTGCCTGGTTCTTTGTCTGGGATTTTTCCAAAGGCAACGTTCACTTGTTGGGCAAAGTGAACCGTCGCTTCATGCGTGCTGGTCATCCCCAGAAAGGTGGGATTGAACGCTGCGAGATACCGACGAAGCTGATCTGGCGTATCTCGTTCTGGATCGACCGTCACCAAATGCACTGCCGGGGCATTCTCTATTCCTTCCAGCGCTTGATTCATGACTGCCAGCGTTGTCGGGCAAATATCTGGGCAATAGGTGAAGCCAAAATAGAGCAGATTCCAGCGCCCGAGAAATGTGGATTCGCTCACCAAGTCCCCGTCTTGGTTAATCATTGCGAGTCCGACAACCGGACGGGCTTGCTCGAACTGGATGTAGCCCAGCGCCGCAGCCTCCTCCTGTGACAGAGAGACTTCCCTGAAGGTATACGTCGAGAAAACAAGGCCTAACACCAAGGCAATGAATCCCGCGATACCAAACAGCGTTCGTTGGATGCCTTTTTTCTGTTCAGCGCTATGCATAACTCACCGGCATCGCATAATGATCCACGAGTAATGCGACAAACAAGACGGCCAAATAGAGAATTGAGTAGCGGAAAGTCTCGATAGGGGCCCGCGGATTCTTACCTCTCATCATCGCAATCGCCCAATAGAGAAATCCTGCACCGAGCCCTAACGCCGCGACCAAATAAATGAGGTTGCTCATGCCTATGACGTAAGGAAGGATCGACACAACGATAAGCACGATCGTGTACAAAAGAATATGCAAGTTCGTGTATTGAACGCCGTGGGTGACGGGCAGCATCGGCATGTCGACTTTCCGGTACTCCTCTAAGCGATCCACAGCGAGCGCCCAAAAGTGGGGGGGAGTCCAGGCGAAAATAATGAGAACGAGCAAAATGCCGCCGCCATCAATGCTATTGGTGACCGCCGTCCAACCAAAGAGAGGAGGCGCGGCCCCAAAGAGGCCACCGATGACAATATTCTGGGGCGTCGCTCGCTTGAGATACAGGCTGTAAACCAATCCATAGCCCACCCATGAGAAGAAATTCAGCCATGCGGTTAAGGGGTTCACGTAGAGATACAAAATGGCTTCGCCAACGATCCCTGTGAGTGCGACAAACGCCAGCCCTTGCTGGAAACTCACGCGACCTTGGGCAACCGGCCTGTTCTCCGTTCTCGCCATCTTCTGGTCAACTTTCGCATCAACCAAATGGTTCAACGCTGCTGCAGACCCTGCAACCAGAGCAACGCCGGTCAAGCATGCTGCAATGAGATCAAGCGCTACCCAACCAGGGGTTGCCAAATACATACCCACCAGCGTGCAAAGCAGCATTAGCAACACAACGCGAGGCTTGCACATTTCGTAGTAGTCGCGCCAAGTTGCGGCGGGCATGGTGGAAGAGATCTCAGTCATAGCTAGCGTGAGGCGATCGCAGGGCCGGGCATTTTACCGGATGAAACAGGCTTTTTCATGGTCTTCTAACCGAGTTTCGAAAGCTTGAGTAAGAGCTTTAAATCTTCTAATAGCGGTTTACCAACCTGATCATCAGGAAAAGCCATCATGATGTTTCCCAATGGGTCAGCCAGAAAGACGGCTGTCTCCGTTCCTGGTAACTGTGTGTTCGAATAGGTTTCGAGCGTCGATTGGAGGTCAGCCGATATCCAAGGTTCGAGGCCAGGATGCTCGGGTCCAATGGTTTGCCAGGCATCAGGGTTGACTGGATTAGGGCGGACCCATCGGCGAATGACACGCTCTGAGTCCTTGCCTAGCGCGGTATGAATTTGTCTCGTCAGGTAGAGCCTTTCTTCACACGAAGCATCACAGTCATTACTGGTGAGCACCAGGATGCTCCACTGCCTAGTGGGTGTCTCCAAGGCGGTGGCCTCAAGGGGCGGCTGAATGAGTCGGCCATTATTTTTCGTGTCTGAGGGCGCAAGACCGGGCGCGAAAAAAAACATCCCATACGCAATAAAAAGCGGTACGAATGCGATGCCCGCCAGCAGGAGCAGCTTTTTGCGAGAGTTACTCTGCGTCGCGTCGTTCATGTCCATCGATCTCCTTTGTCGCGTGGGCGGGAGACTTGTCCCGCTGCTCCTTGTACTGCTTCCATGTAAATACGATAAATAATGTCAGTAGAGCCACCGCCATTAAGAACCATTGAACTGCGTAGCCTCGATGTTTCTCTGCGCTCGTCACCGTGAGCGGCCAAAATCGTGGCAGCGCGTCGGGGTGGCTGGCGTCTAGGCGCACGATAAAGGGTAACAGCGAAAGCCCCGCAATGTTGCCGTTGGCGAGCGGTGATTGGGTCGGCGTTATTCGTGGCCAGCCAGTGTAGAGGTCGATGCCAGCATCACTTGCCCACTCGCTGATATACGCTCGTCCTGAGAGTTCATCGACCTCGGTCAAGGCAGGCACCGAGGGCAAAACAGAGCGATCGCTACCTCCCGGCACGAATCCAAAATTCACCAAGGCGATATCACCGGCCTCAGAACGAAAAGGCCTCATCACCTCAAAACCGACTGTCCCTTGGAAGATCACGTTGTCTCTAAGGAACACGACCTCTTCAAGGAAACGCCCTCGGTCTTCGATCAATTGCCCAGATAAACGCGAGCGCTCGCGGTGCGCTCGCGAGAGCGTCACGGGCTGCGCGCCGTCGGCCACGGCTTGGGCATTCCTCTGCGCCTCTTTTTCTTGCGCTCGTTCCAGTTGCCAGAATCCTAGCCGAACAAATACCGCCAAGAAAAATACGGTAAACAGCAACAGCCGGAAGTTTAGGATAGTCAATTGCCGATTCATGGTGAGTCTAATTTAACTCAACCGGCATTCGATCAGATTCTGCAGTCGTGCGTATAATGACGGACTGCACAAAAGGGTGCCTCATGCTGCTGAAAGTAATTATCTGTTTACTCCTACTCGCTAACATCGTTGTGTTGGCGTTAGCTTATCGGGCCATGATGGTCGATATGGGCAATAGCGAAGGCACCAGGACGGCAAAGTACCTAACGATTAGGGTTGCGCTCGGCGCCGTCACTATTGGGGCCGTTGTATTCGGGATGACGACCGGGCAACTGGGCCTGTCTGCTCCTTGGCTGTAACCATAACCCGCAGCTAAGTCTAAGAAAGTATCCGAACTCAACAAGATGCTGATTGCCATCCCCCCTTCGGTCAGGACTCAGTCGCATCGTTTCTCACAAAATTATATAAAGGCGAGCTCCTGCCGGGGCTGGCGGAAGGGCAGCGCCATCTAGAACACGCTTTACACAACAGAGACGCTTCTATTTGCCGACGTTGGTAGCCGAGAAACTATGCTGGTGCTCGAAGCCTAGCGCTTAAGCCCGCCAATGAACTGTTCCCTCCGCGCGCACATTCTAAGTACACGCGGGGTCAAAGCCCTTGATTAGGTGCCGAGAATATAAACGAAGATAAAGAGCAACACCCAGACGACGTCGACAAAGTGCCAATACCAAGCAGCCGCTTCAAATCCAAAGCAGTCGGTCGCTGTGAAATGGCCCTTTATGGCTCGACCCAGCATGACTAGTAGCATGATGGTGCCGATGGTGACGTGAGCGCCGTGGAAGCCGGTCAACATAAAGAACGTCGAGCCGAAGATGCCGGAGTCAAGCGTCAAGCCGTAGTGAGCATAGGCCTCGTAGTACTCGTATGCCTGACAAAAGAGAAAGGCTATGCCCAAAACGACGGTGGCAATCAACCAATTAATGATTTTTGATCGATTACCCTCATTGATGCCATGGTGAGCAAACGTTACCGTAACGCTGGATAAGAGCAAAAGAATGGTGTTAATGAGTGGCAGTCCGTTCCAGCCAATGACGCCCTCCGGCCCAGCAAAGCGGGTGTTGTCAGGATTAGACAAAAGCGGCCATTCTGGGACGTAGTCTGGCCAGAGCATGTCGCTCGGGCCTCGCTCACCTTCACCACCAATCCAGTCTACAAGCCAAAAGCGTACGTAAAACAAAGCACCAAAGAACGCGGCGAAAAACATCACCTCAGAAAAAATAAACCAGCTCATGCCCCAAACAAAGGATCGGTCCATCTGCTGGCTGTAAAGCTTCGCGTGATTTTCCTCGATGACCTTGGAGAACCAGAAAAAAAGCGTGGCCGCCATGACCAATCCGCCCATCATGAAGACAATCTCGCCGAAACTACTCTCCGTTCCCGACGACATTTCATTCATGATATTGCCGGCACCAAATACGGTCAGGAAGATTCCAAGCGATGCGAAGAACGGCAATGCGCTGTTGTGGGGCACGTAATACGTTTCGTAGGTAGTATCAGAGGACATATTGGTTCTCTCTATTCCTTTACTTGTTCAGCTACTTATTCAGCAGCGATGCTTGCGCGCACCGCCTCTGTGACGTCAAACAGTGTGTATGACAGTGTTAAGGTTTTCACCGTGTCTGGCAATTGTGGATCGACAATGAACCGCAATGGCATGTCAATTTGATCGCCGCCAGCCAATTCTTGCTGTTCGAAACAGAAACATTCTGTTTTGTGGAAATACTCCGCAGCATGAAACGGTGCGACGCTTGGCACTGCCTGCCCGATCATCGAATCACGCGTAATGTTGCCCGCGAAAAACGTGGTTTCATACATTTTCCCAGGCACAACCTTCATCGTTCGAACTGACGGGCGAAATTGCCAAGGCATATTAGCGTTGTTGTTCGCTAAGAACTGAACAGTCACTTCTCGACTTTCGTCAATGATCAGCTGCTCAGTTGCCTGGTATTGGTCACCCGTTTTGCCATTGGCGCCAGTGACCTGGCAGTAGATCTCGTACAGCGGCACCAAGGCGAATCCGAAGGCGAACATGGCTACAGCAATGCCCGCGAGCTTTGCTGTAGCGAATGTTGTGGCTTCTTTCATTGTCATGCGGCCTATCTCGCTCCTGCCTTCACTCAGTGTGCTCGAGCAGGTAAAGCAGGCGGCGTAGAAAAGGTGTGATAAGGCGCGGGTGACGGAATCGTCCACTCAAGACCTTCTGCACCATCCCACACTTCATCGCTAGCTTTCTTCCCGCCGCGAATCGTCTTGATGACAATAAAGAGGAACAAGAGCTGGCTGAAACCGAAAATGTAGGCGCCCACACTCGAGACCATGTTCCAATCGGCAAACTGGAGCGCATAGTCTGGGTAACGACGTGGCATGCCGGCAAGGCCAATGAAATGCTGCGGGAAGAACGTCACATTGACTCCGATAAATGACAGCCAGAAGTGTGTTTTACCCAACGTTTCATCGTACATATTGCCCGTCCACTTAGGCAGCCAGTAGTAAGCCGCCGCCATAATCGAGAAGATCGAGCCGGGAACTAGCACGTAGTGGAAGTGCGCTACCACAAAGTACGTATCGTGATACTGGAAGTCCGCTGGCACGATGGACAGCATCAAGCCTGAGAATCCTCCAATCGTGAATAGGATGACGAATGCGATCGCGAACAACATCGGCGTCTCAAACGTCATTGACCCTTTCCACATCGTCGCAATCCAGTTAAACACCTTTACGCCGGTCGGGACGGCAATGAGCATGGTGGCATACATGAAGTAGAGCTCACCTGCGATTGGCATCCCCACCGTGAACATATGGTGCGCCCAAACGATAAAGGACAAGAATGCGATAGAAGCTGTGGCGTAGACCATCGAGTCATAACCAAACAGCTTCTTACGAGCAAAGGTTGGAATGATCGCCGACACGATACCGAAGGCCGGCAAGATCATGATGTAGACCTCTGGGTGCCCGAAGAACCAGAACACGTGCTGGAATAACACGGGATCCCCTCCACCTGCAGCGCTAAAGAAAGCAGTGCCAAAGTGGATGTCCATCAGCATCATGGTCACCACGCCAGCAAGTACAGGCATTACCGCAATCAGCAGATAGGCCGTAATGAGCCACGTCCATACAAATAAAGGCATATCCATCAAACGCATGCCGGGAGCGCGCATGTTTAGAATCGTGACGATGACATTAATCGAGCCCATGATGGACGAAATACCCATCAAGTGAACCGCAAAGATGAAGTAAGTCACAGATGGGGGCGCATACTCGGTTGACAGGGGCGCATAGAACGTCCAGCCAAAGTTGGGTGCACCGCCTTCCATGAACAGTGTGCTAATGAGCATTCCGAAAGCAAACGGAAGGATCCAGAAGCTGTAGTTGTTCATCCGGGGCAGCGCCATGTCCGGCGCGCCAATCATCATCGGTACCAGCCAGTTGGCAAGGCCCACGAATGCCGGCATCACGGCACCAAAGACCATGATTAACCCGTGCATGGTTGTCATTTGGTTGAAGAATTCTGGCGCGACTAGCTGTAATCCTGGCTGAAACAACTCCGCTCGGATGACAAGGGCCATACATCCGCCCACCAAAAACATCGCAAAACTAAACCAAAGATAGAGCGAACCAATGTCCTTATGGTTCGTCGTTAGTACCCACCGCATCAGCCCTTTGTCAGGCCCATGATCGTGGTCATCGTGGTGATTTTCGATTACTGCACTCATCTATTACTCCTACTCTTCACCGGTAATCAGCGCATTCACTTCCCTGGGCTGCGCCATATCGCCCACGTTGTTACCCCATGCATTACGCTCATACGTAACCACTGCGGCAATTTCTGCGGGATTCAGCTGTGATGCAAACGCCTGCATCGCTGTGCCCGCTTTACCATTAATGACGATGTCAATGTGCTCGCCAATGGGGCCAATCGAGAGCCCTTGGCCAACCAGTGACGGAAAGGCTGGGGGGATCCCCTCGCCATTCGCCTGGTGGCAAGACATGCAATTTTGCTGATAAACCTTCTCACCCGTGTCCATCAGCTCGGCCATCGTCCAAGTCTTACCGACCGTCTCGTAGACTTGAAGCGCCTCTTCTTGCTTCATGGCAACCCAAGCGTCGTATTCATCTTGCTCGACCGCATGCACCACGATTGGCATAAATCCGTGGTCCTTACCGCATAGCTCAGTGCATTTGCCGCGATAAACTCCAGGCTCCTTTACGACTGCCCAAGATTCATGAACGAACCCTGGAATCGCATCCTTCTTTACGGCGAAGTCTGGTACCCACCAAGAGTGGATCACGTCATTTGACGTCACGAGGAATCGAACCCGCTTATCAACGGGAATCACGAGCGGATTGTCGACGTCGAGTAGATAGTGCTCACGCTTGTTCGCTTTGTTATAGATCTCGTCTTGTGAGGTCGCGAGCGCGCTCATGAACTTGATTTCTTGAGCGGGATCGTCGTTCAGATACGTGTATTGCCACTTCCATTGATACCCACGAACCTCGATATCAATATCCGCTTCAGATGCATCGTACATGTCTCGCAACGTGCTCGTTGCGGGTACCGCCATACCAAGCAAAATGAGGATCGGAATCACCGTCCAGATGTACTCAAGTTTGGTGTTATGCGAAAACTTCGCAGGGACGGCGCCAACTGACTTTCTATGCATCAGCATAGAAACAATCATGATACCGAACACGACGATTCCAATCAGAACGCAAATGGTAAAAATCAGCATGTGTAAGTCATAGACTTTCTCACTGATTTCCGTCACACCCTTCGTCATGTTTAAGGCCGACCAATCGGCCTGTGCGTGATAACTACTAAGCAAGAATGCGCTTGCCAAAGCCCACTGAATGGCTCGCAAGCCCCACCCTGAGCGGGATTCTTGGCTCTTTCCTTGTGTCATGGATCATGCTCCAGAAAAACTAACTGTAAAGCCTACTAATGGCTTTTCGCAGTAGACCTCTACTGCTTATCGCACACCGGCGTCCGCTTGATACTGGTGATCTGGCGGGGGCACCGTTAGCGGCGCGTATTATGGCCGGTTTAGATGGCGATTGCACCCCTGGAATCCAGCATCCACCAGCTTTATCAGCGATCATCACCTGGCTTATTGACACTGGTTGGCCAGTCCGATGGGCCTCGCCAGGTGCTAACGAGAAACGAATTGTTGGCCCCGAGCTAACGCCAATTCTGACCCATCGCTGGATAGATGCCTGAACTCGGGTCTCTGTTTCTCCATGCAACAGTTATGCAACGACACCGAATGGAAGCTCCGAAAACGCAACTTTTTGCCGACAAAGCCTTTTGATCTAACAGCGATTCTTTTTACCGGGTTTTACCGGGCGCCTCAGACACACGCTCTGCTCGTTACAACTTGAGGGTTCAGCCATTCTGATCAAGACTTCGTGTCATCACCAGGGTTTACGGCCTGGCGCCAAAACACACCGGCAGGGGGCGATGCTAGCGTCGTTCCCGCAGGCTGATCACTGCCAACCAAGGGCACTGGCTCAGGACGATGTTGAGAGTAATCGCAGTCCGTGCACTGCACATGATCTCTTTCATCATGCGCGTACATAAAAAGCGCGTCAGAAGCCCCGCAATTCGGACACGTTGCCCCGGAGATAAACCGCTTCTGGTTCATCTCGCGATGCCCTCCTGTCTTAAAAGCGCGTCAACCTGAGGCTCACGGCCCATAAAGCCAACAAAGAGCGACATCGCATCTTCGCTGCCACCTCGCTCCAGGATAGAAGAAACAAAGCGATCGCCCACTTGGCGATCGAATGGATTGGTCGACTCGAACGCCGAAAACGCATCGGCAGACAATACCTCTGCCCATTTATAACTGTAGTAGCCCGCGGCATAACCAATGAACGAACTAAAAATATGACCAAAACTATGCTGGAAGCGGTTGAATGGGGGCGCCTCAACAACGGCCACCTGGTCTCGAACCGCATCTAACACCCCCTGAATGCCCAAATCTTTATGCGCCTCATGATGTAAGCGGAAGTCAAACAGCGAAAACTCCAGCTGCCTGACCATCTGCATGCCTGCCTGAAAGTTCTTAGCGGCCAGCAGGCGATCTAACATGACATCAGGCAATGACTCCTGACTATCGATGTGAGCCGAAATCATGGGAATTGCCTCTCGCTCCCAACACCAGTTCTCAAGGAACTGGCTCGGCAACTCCACTGCGTCCCACTCGACACCATTGATTCCAGAGACGCCAGCGCACGTCACCTTCGTCAGCATATGGTGCAGCCCATGCCCAAATTCGTGAAACAGCGTCACTACCTCGTCATGCGACAGCAGGGCGGGCTTATCTCCTACCGCGGGGGTAAAATTACAGGTCAAAAACGCAACCGGGCGTTGCAGGCGACCATCTGGCGTGAGTCTTCGATTCCGACATTCGGCCATCCAGGCACCGCCTCTCTTTTTCGCACGGGCATAAAGATCCAGATAGAAGAAGGCGACCGTTTCTCCTTCTTGCTCCACCTGATAAGTCAGCACATCAGGATGCCAGGTCGCCATTGCTGGACAGGGGTTAACATCGACGCCGAATACCTTCGAGACGATATCGAACATCCCCTGGATCACCTGGCCGGCTGGGAAATATTCCCTCAGAGCCTCCTCTGATAACTCAAACTCGGCTTGTCGCTGACGCTCTGAGTAAAAAGCAACATCCCAGGCCTTGAGATCGCTCACACCGCTATCTGCTAATGCGAACGCTTTTAGCGCTTGCATCTCCTCTTCCGCGACAGGAAGGGAGAGCTCAGCTAACTCATTGAGGAAAGCGAGCACTGCCTCTGGAGTCTCAGCCATTTTGGTCGCAAGACTAAATTCTGAGAACTGCTCATAACCAAGAAGTTTGGCAATGGCTTGTCGAACCTCGACAATCCGGTTCATGATGTCGCTGTTATCGAACGTGCCTGCCGAGGGGCCCTGATCTGATGCACGGGTCACATATGCCTCGTACACCTCCTTGCGCAACTCCCGATTTTCACACCCTTTCATCACCGCCAAATAGGAGGGGGCATCAAGCGTGACGAGATAACCGTCCTGACCATCCGCTCGAGCAGCGGCACTAAACATCTCCATTGCCGAGCCTGGTAAGCCAGCTAATTGCTGCGGATCATCAATCAACTTCTTCCACTGATCAGTAGCATCGAGCACATTTTCCGAAAACTGGCTCGTCAGCTCACTGACCTCGTTTTTCAGCTGCGCGTAGGTGTCACGCGACTCACCAGCTAGCGCAACGCCCGATAGCTCAAACTCTAAGAGCGAGTTGGCAACGCTTTTTCGTTGCTCTGAGCTAAGACCAATATCATCCGCCTTCTGCTGCAACATTTTAAATAGCTGATAAAGCGCTTCGTCTTGGCCTAGCTTTGTTTGATAGGCCGTTATCGCGGCGCGAGCGGTGTTGTAGGCTTCCCTTAAAGGCTCGCTGTTCATCACTGCATTGAGATGCTCAACCGGATGCCACACGTCGTATAACCGCGCTTCTAGTGCTTCAAACTCCTGCAAATCCTTCGCAGTAATCATCTCCGGGCTTCGCTGTTTGAGGGTATCTAGGGACGCCTGATTCGATGCCAACACCTGCGTCACTGCCGGCACGACATGATCATGACGAATCTGGTCAAACAGCGGGAAGTCGCCCTCGACGAGCAGTGGATTGAATTCCGTCATGTCACTCTCCTTATCTCTGAAACGTGCTGCCACCGTTGCCAACCAAACTTAGCAAACATATGGCGTCCGATTTGTGCTTGTTATTTCATATCCCAAGGGTCCAATCACTGCAGCTCTTGGGGCGACCCATCGCTCTGGCTCTGGGAGCAAGGAGCTCATCTGATGATCCTCTCCACTTCCAACAGAATCGCTGGTCTCATTCACTAATGTCTGATCTTTTACGGAACGGCCAGAAGGCTCGTATCCAATTTATTACGAACGTCCTATTACGAACATCCGTTCATTATTCAGAGGGCCCTCTTTGGTCATCGCGCTCAAGGTGGATGAAGAATGCAAACCGTCAAGCGCTGGCAGTAAACTCTGCACACGCTAGAACCTATCAAGACCGCATATGAACCCTATATCGGCCCTCTATAAACCTCCTAAAAGAAGGGCCTTCTATCGTTGGGTCGCTTTTGACACTGAACGGTTTATATCAAAGCCCATCGCTCAGCCATTATCGATCGCAAGGCCCTCTGCTCGCCGAACCGGAATCGTCGATGGCAACTCCCCAAACCAAATCTCGAACGCTAATGCTGCCTGTTCGATCAACATGCCGAGGCCATCCGCGCACGCTGCTGCTCCGTTTAATGACGCCCAGTGGAGAAAGGGCGTTGGTTCAGCGCTATAGCTTAGATCGTAAGCGCGAGTAGAGGAGCCTACACAACGAACTGGGACCTCAACGCGCTGCCCTTGCAAACCAGCCGCGCTGGCATGCAGCACGAAATCATAATGAGACTCGAGGTCATCGGCTGCCATCGCAACCACTCGAGCGTCGTTATGCTGGTGCACCAGCTGCTCGGCTCTCGCGTGGGTGCGATTCCAAACATGAATCGAGGCCGGGTTAGTTTCAAGTAACGCGCCCAGCACCCCTTGGGTCGCCCCACCTGCACCCAAAATGAGCACCCGCGCACGATCTAGATTCCAGCCTTGATGGGTTGTCATATCTACAACAAGGCCGCGACCGTCTGTGTTATGCCCTTCTATTGCACCCGTGTCATGGAACACTAGCGTATTGACGACACCAGTCACCTCTGCCTCACGGCTAAGTGTTGTGCAAACGTCATGTGCGTCAGGCTTAAACGGCACCGTGACATTGCAGCCAATCCATTTCTCGGCTTGAAGCCTTGTGACCTCGCTGGCGAAATGACCTGGCGCGACATCCAGCTTCTGGTAATCAATCTCTAGGCCCACCTGCCTAGCGAATTGCGCGTGCAACTCAGGCGAGCGGCTATGTGCTACAGGATGTCCTAGGACCCCAAGCTGAATCACTTTCCACCCTCTCTAATGATTTGCCCCGTTTTAAGGTCACGAATCTCTGATGCTCCGGCTGCACCGCCTAGCTCCCCAGCAACAATACCGTCGATTTCATCTCCTAACGATTCCCGAATGGCTTCAGCCGAGCTAAGTGTTGGCTCGCCATGGCGATTCGCCGAGGTGGAGACGATGGGTCCTCCGAGGGCCGCCGTGATGGTTGCTACCGTAGGATGGTTAGTCACTCTGACCGCGACTGATTCATGCTGTCCGCGGATCCAGCTGGGGCAGTACCCGTTATCTGGAATCAAGAAGGTAACAGGACCGGATTCCTCTTTTCCTACCTGAGCCACCAATTCGGCGCTGAGGCCTTGAAGATAGGGAGACAGCTGATCAACACTGCTCGCTAACAGTATGAGGCCGGACTGAACCGACCGCTGCTTGATCGTCAGGATGCGATGAACCGCTTGCTCGTTGTGGGGATCGCAGCCTAGACCCCACACTCCCTCCGTGGGATAGGCGACAACGGCGCCCATTCTCAGCCTGCTCAATAAAGATTCTTGTTCGGACATAACGCACCTGACCCGCGACTTGCCGCCGATTATACGGGATCGGTGTTCGACAATCGTTTGCTCCAGGCGCTCGGTGCTTAGCAGGTTAGGCGGCTACATTCGAGGAGGTCATTGCTCAGTATCCAGATTACGAGCCTCTATGAAGGCGCGTTATCTATCTACGCGTTTTGTAGCGGCGTTTTGTAGCGGCTTTTTCTACGAGCCCCTGGAACCCGAGCGAGACGATGAGTTTCCCCCGCTGCCTATCCTGTTTCTCGAGGCTCGATACACCGCGCCTTGCCTAACGAGAAATCCCCCGATTTCCAGCTCCGTCAACAGAGGCTGCAATGCTTGAATAGGACTCGATAGCCCTTCGGACAGTGCAGGCAGCGATAAGGCCGCCTCTCCTAGATAATTCAGCAAGTCGTGATGTCTCTCGGTCAATTCACGCAGTTGATTTGAGGCGAGAGGCTGGCTCGGATGTTTTGGTTCTACCAAGAAAGCCCCTGGTTCCGAGGGTTCCGTGGGTTCCACAGGTAAAACCTTCATCAAGGAATCTGGTTGAGCAACCCAAGGGGGTACCGCTTGCATTACGTCGGCAGCGGTTTCGATGAGATGGGCTCCATCCTTCAGAAGGGCGTGACAGCCCGAATGCGTTCCCGCCGTGACCGGCCCAGGGACGACGCCAACCTCAGTGCCAGACTCAAGGGCCAGCCGCGCAGTGATCAGCGAGCCGCTACGGTCCCTTGCCTCCACCACAACGAGTGCGACGGACAAGCCCGCAATCAGACGATTGCGCTGTGGAAAGTGCGCGGGGTAAGGGGGCGCGTTGGGTTCAAATTCGCTGACCACTAACCCCTCTCGCTCAAGGCGCAGCCTTAGCTCGCGATTAGGCTTAGGATAATTAATAGCCAGACCACACCCTAAAACGGCAATCGTTTTACCCCCTGCCGCAAGGGCTCCCCGATGGGCTGCGGTATCAATACCTTGAGCAAAACCACTGACGATCACCCAACCTTGCTTTGCCAAATCAAATGCCAGTGCTTCAGCCATCTCAATGCCATAATGCGACGCTTTCCGGCTACCTACCATCGCGACTGCGGGTTCGTTAAGTAATGCTCTATTCCCCGCAACATAAACCCCTGGCGGCGGCTCGGAGACGTTTTGAAATCCCTCCGGATAGTGGGCGGAACCCCGCTTAATCCAGGCGCCTTCGTATCGACCCATTCAGCATAAGCTCCTTTACATTCAACTTTTTTGGTAGGTCGTTAGTATTGGCAACCAACATTCTCAGCGACCTCAGCGCCAGCCTTTGCTTTCGAGCCAAGCTTTGATTCAGTGACAAGATTCAGTGACAAGCAGTGACAAGCTTTGACTTGGCGACAGACTTTGATTGAGTGACAAACGTTGACAGCCGCTTAGTCAACGCCCGACCTTGCGGAGCGCACCACCCTCCCAGGATTGGTTGACCCTTTACCCCTCACGACTGACCAGAGCCCGATGGGGTCATGGCCGAGCTGTGACGCTACAAAGCGCTGACATCCACGATTGGCCGCCGTTTTGAAACAGTTGCAAACTGGGACCAGCACTTGTCGCGATGCGAGCGCGAGGTCTAAGTCATCAGTGAAACGTAACCGATGCAACTAGCAAGCTAAGCAAGCCATCTCTTTATGAAGTCTAAGAAAACGCTGATTTAAAGATGGGCCGCGCGAAATCAATCAGGCGCAATCAATAGAGAGACCACAAGAATGAGGACACGTCGCTGGTGACTTCATATTTTTGAAGGATCGCGACGTAACCGCTTAGGGGTTGCGGATGAGATCTCCGATCAACAGCGACTCTGCAGCGTCCATCACTAGAACGTAGGCCAATGTTTCAAAACTTCGGTAAACAAGCACGTGGCCTTTCGTCTGGCCCGGGAGGGTCACTTTCTTACCAGTAATAGGGTCGCGGACCGCTCGCTCTGGACCCAACACCTTGAGGACATGGCCTCGCTCCAGTCCCTGGCTGCTACCAACATTAATGACTGCGGCGGAAAATCGCCCCACCCGTGTCTGGTTATCGCCGACCGATATCACGCTCCCCGTGACAACGCCTTCAGGAGCACTCGGGTAAATGGAAGCATCAAGGACTTTGGCTTCACTCGGGATAAGCCGATCACCTGGCCTCACCTCCTGATTCGCCCGCACAATAACAGCCTCATCGTAGGGAGGCACCGAAGATTCGATATGGGCCACTCCAATTTCCACCGCCTCAAGACCCAGCAACTGCCCGGTGACAGGATCACGATAAGTGTCGCCAGCACGATAGATGCCCTGGACCCGATGGCGATCTGCTGCCAAACCAGTCACAAACACTCTGTCGCCGCTACTTAATAGCAATCGGTCGTCGGTGCCAGCAACGATATACGGAGCGCTCTCCAACTCCACCTGATCCACAATCCGAGCCTCTCGAACCCAAGCCGCGATGTCGCTGGTTTGAATGAGCGGGATTGCCCCCGATAAGGGGCTCTCTCTCACTTCGGGTGACAGTTTTGTTACCCCAGGCGTCCCATCGTTGATCCGAAGCTTGGGGACCCCATCGACATAGACAAGGCTGATGCGATCACCGGGATAAATTAAATGCGGGTTTTCAATGGACGGGTTGACCTCCCACAGATCGGGCCAAAGCCAGGGCGCCTCCAAGTACATTCCAGAGATATCCCAGAGCGTGTCACCTTTTTTCACCGTGTACACTTCAGGGGCGCCCGCTTTGAGTGATAGCCGATCAGCCACCGACACCAGCGGGAAGAGAACTAGCCCCAACACAACGATGAACTTTCTAATCATCAAAGAATTCCCTCATCCTTTCGCGATACAATATCGCATCGGCGAGCCTGGAAACAGGCTGTAAACCAACTGCCTCGCGTACCTTGCGGCATGGCCAATGACTCCAAAGGAAGAGATTTTTGTGGACCTGCTGACTATTTTAGAGTTTCCTGACCCTCGATTACGCCTCAAGGCGGCCCCTGTTTCTCACGTCACCAGCGAGGTGACTGCTTTGTGCGAGGCCATGCTCGAAACCATGTACCAGGCTCCCGGCATTGGCCTCGCAGCAACCCAAGTCAACGTGCAAAAGCGAATTCTGGTCTGCGACGTCAGCGACGATAAATCCGAACCGCTCGTTCTCATTAATCCTGAGATTGAAACCGCGACTGGCGATGTTGAAACCCAAGAAGGATGTCTTTCCGTCCCAGGTTTCTACGAGCCTGTTAACCGGCCAGATACCATCACTGTTTCAGCACTTGATCGTGCCGGCGAGCCCATCTCGATTGAGGCTGAGGGATTGCTCGCAGTCTGCATTCAACACGAAATTGACCATCTCGATGGTCGGCTATTCGTTGACTACCTATCCTCAACGAAGCGACAAATGATTCGAAAAAAACTCTTAAAGCTCCAAAAGCAGAGGCAGTGATCCGCTATGCGAATCATTTTTGCGGGAACTCCTTCGTTTGCCGCCAGTCACCTCGAAGCGCTCATTGATTCTGAGCACGACGTCGTAGCCGTCATCACTCAACCCGACCGCCCAGGGAAAAGGGGGAAGAAATTGGTTCCATCACCGGTCAAACGCCTTGCGGACCAGCATGGTGTGCCAGTACTTCAGCCTAAGAAGATAGTCGGGAGCGCTCTCACTGAGTGGAAGGCCGATGTTCTAGTGGTTGTCGCTTATGGGCAAATCTTGCGAAAGGATGCCCTCAATGCCACCCGCCTCGGAGCCGTTAATGTCCATGCTTCCTTGCTGCCTCGCTGGCGAGGTGCAGCGCCTATACAAAGAGCCATCCAAGCCGGGGACGTCACTACTGGGGTTTGCATCATGCAGATGGATGAAGGGCTTGATACAGGACCGGTTTACGAGAGAGCCGCTGTGCCGATAACGGCACACGACACAGGCGATAGTCTAACCGCGAAACTAGCAGCCATTGGCATGCCCGCACTGCTGACTGCGCTTGATCAGCTGGATAACCCCGGTTACGTGGCTGAGGCTCAGCCTGATCAAGGGTTCACTTATGCCAAGAAAATCAAGAAATCCGAGGCGATTATTGATTGGCAAACACCCGTTGAGCAGCTCGAGCGAACCGTGCGCGCTTTTTTTAGTGAGACCGCCCCTGTTATTACCATAAGTGGTTCACGATTTAAGGTTCTCGAAGCGAGCGCACAGCAGGAGCAAACGGACGCTGGGCAAAGCGCTCCCGGAACCATCAGCGAGATCACCAAAGCAGGGGTCAAGATTTTGGGAACAGATGGCTATTTGCTAGTCACTGCTCTGCAAATTCCAAACGCCAAGGGGAGCGTCATGCGTTATGGCGAGCTTAAAAATCTGTCCGCATTCGGTATCAAAGTCGGCGCGCGTTTCGACTCGCTATCAGGCAACTAGCCGTTACCGATGAGACATTTCCGCGACGAGGTCGCCGTAACACAGAACACGGTGATTGACGGCCATGCATTCAGGGGTGACGGGCTAGATTCACTGGGCAAGCAGCTGGTACGCCAAACGCTCATCCATTATTTTGAGTACACCCTCGCCATTGATCGTTTACTCGCTAAGCCATTGCCAAAAAAGCATAGGGATCTACGATGCCTGCTCTTGGTTGGGATGTCCGCCGTCGATCACCTCCGGCAGCCCGAACATACCAGCGTGAACGCGGCGGTAGAGACGGCTTCGCTACTCGGCAAAGAGTGGGCGAAAGGATTAATCAATGGCGTACTACGAACCTTCATCAGACAGCGGCACGAAATCCGATCCGCCTGCCAAGAGAGCGAGACCGCTGCCTTAAATCATCCCAAGTGGTTGATCCGTACAGTAGAAGAAGACTGGCCTGATCAGGCCGATTCAATTTTCAAAGCTAACCTTACACCGCCACCAATGACCCTCCGCGTGAATCAGTTACTGATCAGCCGCGATGACTATGCGGGTCTACTCAGTGAGAAAGGGCTCGATCATGAGCTTAGTCTGCGGGCACCCGGTGCCATCAGCCTTAAGCACGCCGTGCCGGTTCGCGAACTCCCTGGGTTTGCGAGCGGTATGGTTAGCGTCCAAGACGAGTCGGCGCAACTGGCATCGCTGATCCTTGCACCAACCGCTCAAGAATCCATCCTGGATGCCTGTGCTGCACCTGGCGGCAAAACAGGGCACTTGCTTGAGCTAGCGTCTGGCGCTCATTTGACCGCCATCGATATTGATAGTGAACGGTGTAGTCGCATCAAAGACAATCTTCAGCGCCTTAACCTAGACGCCGAGATCGTTTGCCAAGACCTTGTGCAATACGCCAGTGAAGGGCGCAAATTTGATGCGGTTTTACTCGATGCCCCTTGCTCGGGCACTGGCGTCATTCGGCGTCGACCGGATATCAAGCTACTGCGAAAAGCAGCAGATATTGATAAGCTTCATTCCCTACAAAAGTCGCTGCTCCGCGCTGCATGGACATTAGTCAATCCAGGCGGCCGACTGCTCTACGCGACCTGTTCGATTCTTCGTAGGGAGAACGATGCGGTGATTAGTCATTTCTTATCCGAGACGACCGATGCGAAGGCCGCGCCCATTTCGCTCCCTGAGTCAATCTCATTGAACCCCGGACTGCAGTATCTGCCGCAACCGTTCGAGCAAGATGGTTTCTTTTATGCGCTTCTTAAGAAAGAGGCGAGCGCGTAATGAAGATTATCATTCTAGGGGCTGGGCAAGTAGGCGGCAGCCTCGCACAAAATCTCGTTAAAGAGGCGAGCGATATCACGCTCGTTGATACCGACGCAGATCGACTCCGAGGACTGCAAGATCGGTACGATATTCGCACTGTTTGCGGCAGTGCATCGCATCCATCAGTGTTGCGGCAAGCTGGCGCCGAGGACGCCGATATGCTGATCGCCGTCACTAACTCGGACGAGGTCAACATGGTGGCCTGCCAAGTAGCGTACAGTGTGTTTCACACTCCGACCAAGATCGCCCGGGTCCGCAGCAGAGAGTATCTAGCAGGTGGCGGGATTTTCAGAGACGACGCGATGCCGGTGGATCACATTGTGAATCCCGAGGAGATCCTCACGCACGATATTAAACGTCTCGTTGATAACCCCGGCGCACTTCAGGTCATGGATTTCGCGGGTGGCCAGGCAAAGTTAGTCGGTCTCAGAATTGATAGAAGCAGCCCCCTTGCCAATCAGACAGTCAGTACCATTCGATCTTTAGTCGATGGGGTCGACGCACGAGTCGCTGCCATTTTTCGAAGGAACAGCCCGATGATCCCAGAGGGCTCAACGGTCCTTCAGGCCCGTGATGAAGTCTTTTTGATTGCGTCTGCGCCACACATTCCAAAGCTGATGAACGCACTGCGCCAAAGCGAGCGACCCAATAAACGAGTCGTTATTGCCGGTGGCGGTCATATTGGCGAAAACCTTGCCTTGCAGCTTGAGCACCGGTACGGCGTGCGGGTGATTGAGCAAGACCGAAACCGATGCTTTAGCCTTTCAGAGTCACTTGAACGCTCCATTGTCCTTAACGGCAACGCGTCGAATCGCGAGCTCTTGATCGAAGAGAGCATTGAAGACACCGATGTATTTTGTGCGATCACCAATGATGACGAAGCCAATATCATGTCATCTATGCTGGCAAAGAGCCTGGGTGCCAAACGCGTTATTACCCTCATCAACAATCCTGCCTATGTTGATCTCATTGAGGGCCAAGACATCGACATCGCCATATCCCCGCAACTTGCCACACTTGGAGCGATACTGACTCATATTCGTCGGGGCGATGTAGTAAAGGTTCATTCGCTGAGGCGGGGCGCCGCTGAAGCGATCGAGGCCATTGCGCATGGCGACTACCAATCATCCAAAGTCATTGGTAAAACCCTAGGGGAGCTGAGCCTGCCCTCGGGCGCCACCGTCGGTGCGCTCATCCGGCGCGATGAAGTCATGATTGCCCACGACAATATCGTTGTAGAACCCGATGATCACTTCGTTCTGTTCTTGGTCGATAAAACCACCATTAGAGACGTCGAAGCCCTGTTCCAAGCGCCAGTGAGTTTTTTCTAGCCCATGCGAATAGGCGTCACACTTCGGATTCTAGGAACATTACTGGTCTTTTTTAGTGCGACCCTCGTTCCACCTTCCATCGTCTCCATCATTTATCAAGACGGCCTCCTAATCACCTTCGGTCAGGCAGGCATCACGATATTTGTTGTTGGCGCAGTCTTGATGACCATCTTCAAACAATTCGCCAACGAGCTGCGGACGAAAGATGGGTTTTTAGTCACAGCGCTTTGCTACTTCGCACTTGGTGCATTTAGCGCGCTTCCCCTGGCGCTCAACCCTGCGCTCAACATGAGTTGGGTGGATGCATGGTTCGAATCGTTTTCAGGGCTAACGACGACGGGTGCGACCGTCATGACTGGACTTGATCAGCTACCGCCTTCCATCTTGTATTACAGGCAGCAACTACAATGGCTTGGGGGCATGGGCATCATTGTGCTTGCGGTCGCGATTCTGCCCATGCTGGGCGTAGGAGGCATGCAGCTTTATCGTACGGAGGCGCCAGGTCCGGTAAAGGACAGCAAGCTGACCCCTAGAATCAAACAGACCGCGCTCGCGCTTTGGTCGATTTACGTCATCCTCACGGCGGCCTGTTGTCTGGGATATTTTGCTGCCGGCATGTCCCTCTTTGATGCCGTTTGCCATAGCTTTAGCACCGTGGCAATTGGGGGTTTCTCAACGCACGATGCAAGCCTTGGTTACTTCAATTCGCCCGCGATCGAGGCAGTAGCGATCGTCTTTATGCTGTTATCGAGCATCAACTTCGCCCTGCATTTCTTTGGTTTTCGCGACCGCTCACTCAACGCTTACTGGCGCGATGAAGAGGTCAGAGCGCTGCTGCTTATCATGGCATCTTCAACCATTTTGGTAGCCGGGGTATTAATTTTTAGCGGTTTAGACACAACCGCTTCGATCAGGGCCAGTCTTTTTCAAGTGGTGTCTATGTTTACCACCACGGGGTTTGCGACCACATCCTTCGTCGATTGGCCTGGCATCGCACCGTTCATTCTCATTTTCGGGGCTTTCATCGGCGCCTGCGCAGGCTCTACTGGCGGGGGATTAAAAGTGATCCGCGTCTTATTAATCTACAAACAGGGTCTTAGAGAAATCTATCGACTCATCCATCCACAAGCCGTTTTTCCCATCAAGCTCGGACAGCGGGTCATGACCGAAGGCGTGATTCAAGCGGTTTGGGGATTCCTATCGATTTACGTCTTTGTCTTCATGATTTTGCTCATGATTTTGTTATCGACTCAGCTGGATTTCGAAACCTCTTTTTCTGCGGTGGCGTCCGCCATGAATAATCTCGGGCCAGGCCTTGGTGCGGTATCAGCTCACTACGGGGACATCAGTGACACAGCCAAGATCGCGCTCAGTGTCGGCATGGTGCTAGGGCGCCTCGAGATCTTCACGGTGCTCGTGCTATTTACAGGGATGTTTTGGCGCAAGTGATGTCATCTGCCCAAGGCAAGTGGGACCGCATTTACAGGGCAAAAATCGCCTCGGGCGATCTCACCATTTTTGAGATCGAGGCGAATCTGGCGCTGATTAGCGCCGCCAGGTTATTACCGAAAAAAGGATGCGCCCTCGATATCGCGGCCGGGCTAGGCGGGGACAGTCGCTTCCTGGCAGAGCAAGGACTCACCGTTGACGCAATCGATATCTCGTCGGTCGCGATGGACTGGGTGAACAATCAGTCGCTGCAAGCAACACTACCCATTCACGCAAGCGCCATCGATATTCGAAGCGACACACTCAAAACCAATCACTACGACTTGGTTCACTTTCACCACTTCCTCGACCGATCACTGGTTGAAGCCATTTCCCGGTCGCTGAAGCCTGGTGGTCTGCTCGTTGCCTCAACCTTTTTGACCCCCGAGCATTTAACCTCCGAGCAGCGTCGCGACCTACCAGGGCCAAGCAATCCCGACTTTCGATTGAAAGATGGCGAACTACTGGCGCTGTTTCCTAGTCTGGACATTATCCAATTCATTGAAACGGACGCTGAGCCAGCGCTGGATCACGGGGTCCCGCCCTACCACGGGATGATCATCGCAAGAAAACCTAACCTTTGAGGTAAGGGTCTCGCCCTCCATCTGGATGGCGCTTGAATCGCTTGTATTCCCACTGGTACTGGGCGGGCGCTCTCTCAATGAGCTGCGAAATGGCGAGGTTGAGATCAGTTAATGCTTCGGCCTCATCCGGATTACTCAGTCCTTCGATCGGTACTAAATGTAAATCAAAGCAGCCAACTTCATTGCGAAGTAAGCCCATCATCACGACCGATGCTCCTGTTTTTTGCACGAGTCGATGGGCTAACCGATCAGTCAATGCGGCTTGTTCAAAGAAGGGAACGAACACCCCGCTTTCCGGGACTTGGTCAGGCAATACAGCGACCACTTCACCTTGTTGAAGCCGCTTGAATAATTGAACAATACCTCGCGGAGTGGTGGGCACCATGTCGTTTCCGAACTGTACCCTCAGGTGGTGGATGATCCCTGCCATGGCAGCTTGCCGGGGAGGTCTGAAGAGGGCCGTTAAACGCTTTCCACGCGCGGCATGATACGCATTGAACAGCTCCCAGTTGCCGATATGAGGCACCATTAACAACACACCATTGCCTTCCTCACACAACGCATCAAATGCCTCTAAACCATGGACAGCCGTGACCCAATGGGCAAGCGCCTCCCGGTTGCCTAGCCAAACCTTAGGGGTTTCTAATGCGGTCATCGCTGTCGCGATAAGACTCTGTCTCGCCAGTCCTTCGCGCTCGGCCTCAGTAAGCGCGGGATAGCAGAGACGAAGATTAATTTCGGTCACTCGCCTCGCTTCAGTATTAGCAAGCCAAAGCACCCGGCCGAGCAGTCGACCCATCCGCTGCGCGATCGAGCGTGGCATCCAGCTGGCCAAATAGAATGCTCCGAGAAGAAAGCGGCGTTTCATCACGTTGTTGTTTCCCGTTGCTGCTCAACTGAGCGCTGTTTATAGCGGCCGGTTCAAGCCGGCTCAGATTAGACCGCCACCATCGCCTAGCTGACTCATTCATGCTGGAGGTCGACAGTACTTTGCCAACCTGGCCCGCAGGCGATCCGGGCGGAATAGGCTATAATCGCCGCCTTACTCATTGGGCGCAATCATGGCCAACGTAGACACTTTCCAGGATCTGATTCTGACCTTACAACAATTCTGGGCTGATAAAGGTTGCGTCCTTATGCAGCCCTACGACCTGGAAGTAGGCGCAGGAACGTTTCACCCAGCCACTTTTTTACGAGCGATTGGTCCCGAACGCTGGTCCAGTGCTTACGTACAGCCATGCCGTCGGCCCACTGATGGACGATATGGCCAAAATCCCAATCGCTACCAGTACTACTATCAATTTCAGGTGGTCATGAAGCCACACCCAGAGGATTTTCAGGAGCTGTACCTAGCATCGCTTGAACACCTCGGCATTGATACCTCCATACATGACATTCGATTTGTCGAAGACAACTGGGAATCACCCACTTTAGGGGCATGGGGTCTCGGCTGGGAGGTATGGATGGATGGCATGGAAATCACCCAGTTCACCTATTTTCAGCAGGTGGGAGGGCTACCCTGTGACCCCGTCATGGGAGAGATCACCTATGGCCTGGAACGGCTGGCCCTCTATTTACAGGGCGTCGAGGATTTCCAGTCACTGATTTGGTCCCGGCACGATGATGAGATGGTGACCTATGCTGATGTGTTCCATCAATACGAGGTAGAGATGTCCGCTTTCAATTTCGATGAAGCAGACATCACTGGCCTGCAGAATCAGTTCGATTTTTTCGAAGCAGAATCGAACCGGCTCCTTGAAACGGGCTTGCCGCTTCCCGCTTATGAATATGTGATGAAAGCCTCTCATGCGTTTAATCTCTTGGACGCTAGAGGCGCTATTTCGGTGACAGAACGTCAAAGGTTTATTCTTCGAGTTCGGGCACTTGCGAGAGCGGTGGCTCAAAGCTACTTTGACTCACGAGCACAGATGGGTTTCCCGCTCGCGACCGACCACGATCGCAAACGTGTGATGGATAAAGTGTCATGACGGATGCATTACCCCTGCTCATTGAAATCGGCACGGAAGAGCTACCACCCACGAGCCTAACGACGCTTGAGCGCGCGTTCGGGCAACTCATTGGCGAAGCGCTGCTTATCGAGGGCTTCGAGCATGATGGGCTCCAAACCTTTGCAACGCCCAGACGCCTCGCCATCGTCATCAATAGCATTGCAACCACTCAGCCAGACCAAGCCATAGAGCGCAGAGGTCCTGCGGTGACGGCAGCCTATGACCAAGCCGGTCAACCGACTAAAGCGCTTGCTGGTTTTGCTCGATCCTGCGGGGTACCTGCTGATACACCGTTTGAGACCATCACGTCCGACAAAGGGGCATGGGTCGTCTATCGAGCCACGACACCGGGGCTGACATTGGCCGAGCGCTTGGGACCTATTTTAGAAGAGGCCTTAAAACAACTACCCATCGCCAGGCGAATGCGCTGGCGTGATTTGAGCGCCGAATTCGTTAGGCCTGTCCGCTGGCTCGCTGTAATGATTGGAGCCGAGGTCGTGCCCATCGAGCTATTTGGCTGCACCGCGTCCAATCAAAGCCAGGGCCATCGTTTTATGGGCCAAGGCGCATTCGAGATACGATCACCGCTCGAGTACGCATCGCAGTTGGCCGAGCACTTCGTCATGGCCAATCGATTGGACCGGCAGAAGATGATTTGGACCGCCCTCATGGCCAAGGCAGAGTCCTTGGGCGGAGTGATCCCAGAAAACGATGCCCTGCTCGACGAAGTAACCGCGCTTGTGGAATGGCCAACTGTCTTAGCAGGCCACTTCGACGAACGTTTTCTTCGCGTACCCAGCGAGGTGCTCATTTCCGCGATGAGGGAACATCAGCGGTACTTCCACCTCGTTGATGAGGCTGGCCAGTTGTTACCTGTGTTCTTAACGGTGGCCAATGTCGATAGCCCCAAACCCGAAATGGTGATCAAGGGGAACGAACGGGTCATTACGCCACGCTTAACAGATGCCGAGTTCTTCTACGACAAAGATCTCAAGCAACCGCCTGCCGAATGGCTCGAATCGCTGAAACAGGTGACCTATCAGGCGGAGCTTGGCAGCTATTTCGAAAAGGCGGAGCGCCTAGGCTCACTGTCAGCGCAAATCGCCGGGCGTATGGGCATCGATGAATCCTCAGCGCAGCGCGCAGGTCAGCTCGCTAAAACCGACTTGGTCTCAGGAATGGTGGGTGAATTCCCTGATCTTCAGGGGGTCATGGGGGAGTACTACGCGCGGGCCGCTGGCGAAGCGAGCACGGTGTCCCTGGCGATTCGAGAACATTACCAGCCAAGATTTGCCGGCGATGCGCTACCTACGGGTGAGGTCAGTCAAGCCGTCGCGCTAGCCGATCGTTTGGATGCGCTGGTCGGATTATTTGGTATCAACCAGCCACCAACAGGGAGCAAGGACCCGTTTGCATTAAGAAGGCAGGCGATTGGTGTCGTTCGGATTTGTGTTGAGAGTCAGCTGCCAATATCGCCATTCACGTTAGTCGATGATGCCGTCGCCGGTTTTGCCCGTGAGTTTGACGGTCAACCGGTGAAAGATTACTTAACTGATCGATTCGAGCAATGGGCCATTGATGAGGGTGTTCCCTACGATGCTGTCCGCGCGATTTTAGCGAGAAAAGACGACGCACCGCTTTTCGCTAGTGCGTACGCTGATATGAAAACCCTCGCAGACTTTAAGGCAGAACCGACAGCTGAGGCCCTTATCTCCGCTCAAAAGCGGATCAACAATCTGCTGACCAAGGTAACCGAGGACGAAGTGGGCCATATCGAGCCGGCGTTGTTTGAACATCCATCCGAGCAAGCGGTGGTTGGCCTCGCGGCTACTCTGAACGAGACTAAAGACCTTCCGCTCTCAAACCGTCTCGCCGAACTCGGCCAAGGGTTGAACGCTATTCAGGATTATTTCGACAATGTGCTCGTCATGAGTGACGACGCGGCGCTACGCGCCAATCGCGTCTCAACCCTGAAAATGCTTCGCGACGCTGTTAATCAGATCGCCGACTTATCCTTGCTCGAAACCGCTGCTTAGCTGTCACACGTCGAGGTTAGCGACGGCCAGCGCATTTTGCTCAATGAAGTCTCGTCGAGGCTCCACGTGGTCACCCATCAGCGTGTTGAACACCTGGTCGGCTGCGATGGCATCCTCCACCGAGACTCTGAGTAACGTCCGATGAGCGGGATCCATGGTTGTTTCCCACAGCTGGTCAGCGTTCATTTCTCCAAGGCCCTTGAACCGCTGCCTGCTCTGACCACGGACTGCTTCTTTTTGCAACCAACTCAACGCTTCAACCAAATCGTTAGCCGCTTGCGAGCGCTCTCCCTTCAACACTCGACTGCCTTCCGGCACGGCAACGAGCATCTCTGCACCAAAGGCAGCGAGCGCTTGGTAGTCCTGCGACGCGAAAAAGTCTCTACCAAATTCATACCGTCGCTCAAAGCCGTGATTGATCACTGAAACCTGGATCGACGCCTCGTTGCCATCCACCGCTTCGACTACGTCGACGCTATACTGAAACTGCGCATTTTGCATAGCTGCCAATCGCTCGTTTAGTTGCGCCCCAAACGCTTGGAGAACTTCGCCGCCATTGACAAAAGCCTCTACCGCGAGCGCTGGCAAGAACAAAAACTGATCAAGCACAACGGCTGGATAAACTCGGTCAAGTTGATGAATTCGGTCTTGGGTTTTTTGGTAAGCCGTCGCTAATTCACCTAACGTCTCGGCCGAGAGGACGGTGCCATCGGGCAACTCTACACTGGCTTCATCGAGCGCTAGCTCCAAGGTAAACGCGGCAAGCTCTGCATCGTCCTTGATGTAACGCTCTTGACGGCCCCGCTTGACTTTGTAAAGCGGCGGCTGCGCAATCAGTACATGACCGCGCTCGATCAACTCAGGCATATGTCGGAAGAAGAACGTCAGTAGCAACGTTTTAATGTGGGCGCCATCCACATCCGCATCTGTCATAACGATAATTTTATGGTATCTCAATTTATCCGCATCAAACTCATCTCGGCCAATACCGCAGCCTAATGCAGTGATTAGCGTGGCAATCTCCGCGGACGACAACATTTTATCAAAACGAGCTTTTTCGACATTGAGAATCTTTCCTTTGAGTGGAAGCACCGCCTGATTGTGACGATCACGTCCTTGTTTTGCAGACCCGCCCGCGGAATCGCCCTCGACCAGAAAAATCTCCGAACGCGTCGGGTCCCGTTCTTGGCAATCCGTTAATTTACCCGGAAGGCCAGCGATATCGAGCGCCCCTTTACGCCGAGTCATTTCCCGCGCCTTTCGAGCAGCCTCCCGGGCTCTGGCTGCATCGATCATTTTTTGAACAATGGCTTTCGCATCCTGCGGGTTTTCTAGCAAATAATCACCGAAGGCTTGCCCCATCTCTTGCTCTACCGCCGGCTTCACCTCAGAGGACACAAGCTTGTCTTTGGTTTGAGAGGAGAACTTAGGGTCGGGCACTTTGACAGAAATAATCGCCGTTAGGCCTTCTCTGGCATCATCGCCTGTTGTGTTCACTTGCGCTTTTTTACCCAACCCCTCTCGCTCAATGTATCCATTCAGTGAGCGGGTAAGCGCTGCTCGAAAACCCTGTAGGTGCGTCCCACCGTCGCTTTGGGGAATATTATTGGTATACGCGAGTAACGACTCTTGATACGAATCGTTCCACTGAAGGGCAACCTCCACACCGATACCGTCCTCTCGCGTTGTTTGAAAATGGAAGACGGGGTTGAGCGTGGTCTTGTTTTCATTCAAGTAATCCACAAAAGACCGCAGACCGCCCTCGAACTTAAATAGTTCGGCTCTGCCAGTTCTTTCATCTTTAAGGTGTATACCCACTCCAGAATTAAGAAACGACAGTTCTCTTAGCCGTTTTGCCAAGACGTCATAGCTAAATTCGATATTGGAAAACGTCTCCTCGCTGGGCTTGAAGCGGCATCGCGTACCGGTTTGTTCCGTCGACCCTATCGCCTTAAGCGGCGCCTCAGGCTCGCCGTGGTGATAGGTTTGTTCCCAAATCTGACCCTCTCGCCAAATCGTTAGCGTCAGTTCCGAGGACAAGGCATTAACGACAGACACACCAACCCCATGCAAACCACCCGATACCTTGTAGTTACTATCATCGAACTTGCCGCCCGCATGGAGCACCGTCATGATAACTTCGGCAGCTGAACGCCCCTCCTCCTCGTGCATATCGGTCGGAATGCCTCGCCCGTTGTCAGAGACGGTGACAGATTGATCCATATGAACAATCACCTGAATCTCAGAGCAATGACCCTCTAGCGCTTCGTCTATCGAGTTATCAACCAGCTCCTGGACCATGTGGTGGAGGCCAGTTCCGTCGTCGGTATCGCCAATGTACATTCCTGGTCGCTTTCGAACAGCCTCTAACCCCTTTAGCACCTTGATGCTGCTAGAGTCATAGGTTCTTTCGTCTGTCATAGGATTACCCTCCGCTCTCGCCGATTATACCCTGTTTCACGTGAAACACCCGCGCTAAATGCGCCCCCCAATGCGTATTTGCTGCCTCTATGGACGCACCAGTTAATATGATTTGAAACGGTAGCCTCAGGAGGGTCTCCGCGAGCCTCCGGCCGTTCTTTTCATCTAATTCTGAAGAGAAATCATCGAGCAACAAAACAGCCTGGTTCTGCACTTCGTCAGGTAGCAAGCCAAGCTGCGCCAACTTCAGCAGCCACGCCAACATTTTTACCTCGCCACGACTGGAGACCAATGACGCTGGATGCTGCCCGATCTTTACAACGAGATCCGCTCTGTGTACTCCTCTTTGGGTGAACCCGCGCTCCTTGTCTGATTCTTCGTTTTCTAACAGCGCTTCTTTAAGAGTGCGGTCAGCAGACCAGCCCTTCCGATAATCGAGCGTCACTTCCGTTGGCCAATCAAAAAGCCTGAGCCAGTCTGTGAAAGACCGAGCTAAATCCCGGATGTGATGCTCTCGAAGTTCATGGATGACTTCTCCGTGCCTAGCGTAGACCTCAAGCCATTCTCGGGAGTTCCCTAGCCCAGGGGAGCGCAAACAGGCATTTCTTTGCTTCAAGGCTCGACTCGCCTGGTGCCAGGCTAGCCTGAACGCTGGTTTCACGTGAAACAATCCCCAATTAATCAATCGCCGACGACGCTCTGGCTCACCCAGCAGCAGCTCGATCGTCGTTGGGTCCATCACCTCAACAGGCAACGCCTCGGCAAGAGAAGAGGTTTGGGTCACTACATCGTGGTTAATTTTTGCTCGAATGGCTTGTGCTCTGCCGCGTTCTACCGCCAACCACTCACCAGACGACAACTGACCTCGAACCAAGAGGGATTCTTTTCCGTGCTGAATCATGGAGCTTGGCTGCCCAACACGAAAAGATCGCCCGGTACCAAGACAATAAACTGCCTCTAGTAGACTAGTTTTCCCCGAGCCGTTATCGCCAAACAACCCCGTCACTTGCCCGGTGAGGTCAAGAGTCGTTGGCTCAAGGTTTCGAAATTGCGCTACTTCAAGACGGGATAAGCTCACGGAACCTTGCTCTCCCTCTTTTGTTTAACGCTAAACCGCTCAGGCAAACTGATGGGTTCAGCGTTGCACGCGACTTTGGTTAGCTTGCCAATCAAGAGAATTAGATTGCCTGGTTTCATCCCAGAGGCTGCAGCGGGCAAAGCTTGTCCTTAGCGGATAGCAGTGGTGGGGCCCCTAAAGCTTCATGGGCATAATGACATAAAGCGCTTGCTCAGCTTCCGGGTCCTCAATCAAGGCGCTACTATTTGCATCGTTGACCGTTAGTTTGACCTGGCTGCCACGAACGACATTTAGGACATCCTGAAGGTACCCAACATTGAACCCAATCTCTAATTCTGGGCCGTCGTACTCAACGGGCAGTGATTCCTCAGCATCTTCCTGCTCAGGGTTATTCGTCGATATTTCGATTAACCCTGACTTGAACTGAACCCGCACTCCACGGAACTTTTCGTTTGACAAAATCGATGTCCTATTGAGCGCTCGCTTAAGCTCCAACTTATCAGCAAGAATAACTTTGTCCCCGTCTTTTGGAATGACCCTTTGGTAG
The DNA here is from genome assembly GCA_038131595.1 of Gammaproteobacteria bacterium. Taxonomy (GTDB): domain Bacteria; phylum Pseudomonadota; class Gammaproteobacteria; order Pseudomonadales; family Azotimanducaceae; genus UBA9926. Next base: position 1,031,274 of record JAYPPR010000008.1, on the reverse strand, counting down.
TCTGGAAAACGACCATCTACCAACTTAGTTGTCAAAACAAACGGGCCAGAGGACAAGCACAAATGGCTACTGCTGACCGATACCTCTACCTCATCGGGGCTATCTGAAAGCAACCGCTGCATCTCGATAACGCCTTTTCTCGGAACAATCACCTGACCCATGCCATCGTCCCTTTGAGCGCTCAGTGCGACTTGATTAAGCGCCAACCGATGACCGTCCGTCGCCACTGATCTCAGCTGCCCCTCACTTTCCTCGAGCAACATCCCATTCAAGAAATACCTGACATCCTGTTGGGCCATGGCAAACGCGGTTAAGTCGAGCAGAGATTTCAGCGTTTCAGCGCCAATAGAAACCGGGGGACTCAATGTGTCCGACTCCACAGCGGGGAAATCGGTCGAAGGCAGTGTCGAGAGGTTAGACTTAAACCGGCCGGACCGGACCTCTAGCCGCTCGCCCTTCTGGGTAAAACCGATCTCGGCCTGCTCAGGTAGTTCGCGAATGATATCAACCAGTTTCCTAGCGGGCACCGTGAGTGAGCCTGGCAAATCTGCCTCCACATTGACGCTGGCCACCATTTCCACCTCTAGATCGGTCCCCGTCATCGAGAGCTTGGACCCCTCCAATACAAGTAAAACATTCGACAGGATCGGGAGCGTTTGTCTTCGCTCGACTACCCCACCAACCTGCTGAAGCGGTTTTAAAATGTTATCTCGGCTAACGGAGAATTTCATGAGTCCTTCCTAAATTGCGTGAACAACGTGACCGGATTAATGGCAATTGATTGTTCAATAATCGTCAGTTAGTGAGTGGTCACTATCATAAAACCATCGGGCTTATAATAAACTGTGCGCTCGGGTCATCTGGGTCCTGTAACTTACATGGGCTGCTGGGGTTTGTTAGTTCAACCCTGACCGAATCCCCGGACATCACCGATAGCGCCTCGATTAGGAAATGGATATTAAACCCAATTTCCAACGGCTCTTTGGTGTAGTCGACCGAAATTTGCTCTATGGCCTGCTCCTGCTGAGGGTTATTAGTAAAGATCTCCAATTGGCCTGTTGACAAAGACAGTCTGACATTCTTATACACCTCGTTCGACAGCACAGCTGTGCGGACTAGTGCGTCTTTCAAATCGTTTCTCGAGCACGAAAATGATTGGTCGCTGGATGACGGGATCGCTTTGGTGTAGTCGGGGTACTCCGCATCGATCAGTTTACTTACGAACCGGTCGAGTCCGACTTCCGCTTGCACGTGTTGATCCGTGAACTGGAGTCGAACTTCCTCGGCGTCGCTATCGAGCAGTCGAGCAAGCTCTGTCACGCCCTTCCTCGGCAGTATGGGGCGCGATCCAGCTGGCGCCCCTTCAAGTGCGGCTTCCGCTATCGCCAGGCGCTGGCCATTGGTCGCAACGCAGCGAAGTAGACCCGCTTCAAACTCGAACAACATACCGTTGAAAAAATAACGAACATCCTGCTGAGCCATTGCGAACATCGTCTTGGAAAGCAGAGTCTTAAGCGCCTTCCCGCTAGCTTTAATAGGGTCATTCGCTATGACGGCAAGATCAATCCAAGGGAATTCATTCGCTGGCAACGTTGCTAGCTGTGATTCAAATCGCTGGCTTCGCAATACAAATCGGTCCGCCTCCGCCTCGCAACTAATCACTACGCCCTCTGGTAAATGGCGCACAATATCAAGCAGTTTGCGTCCTGGTACGGTAACAGCACCAACGCCAGATACATCAACGCTATCGATCGGTATACGAGCAGACAGCTCAATCTCTTGATCAGTCCCAACCAACACGATGCCGGACTCACTACACTCGATCAGCACGTGAGACAAGATCGGCAGGGTTTGCCGACGCTCAAGCACGTTGACAACTCGCTGCAACGGCTCAATAAGCGCACTTTTCTCGACATCAAACTTCATCTACGTTTCCTTTTGCGGCCTAACGCTTTTGTTGGGCCTTCAGCTAACACCTAGCTCGTAAGCATTCTTCTGAGCGTTCGATAGTCATCTCGTACTTCATTATGAAGCTCTCGTAGTTCGCTGACTTTCCGACAAGCATGGAGAACCGTTGTGTGATCCCTGCCACCGAACGCGTCGCCTATCTCTGGAAGGCTGTGGTGAGTTAGTTCTTTAGATAACGCCATCGCAATTTGCCTTGGCCTCGCCAAAGACCGATTACGCTTCTTGCTCAGCAAGTCCGCCATTCTAATCTTGAAATAATCAGCGACCGACTTTTGGATATTCTCCACGCTAATTTGACGAGCCTGGATCGCTATCAGATCTCTCAGCGCGTACTTTGTCTGCTCAATCGTAATATCTCGCCCAGTGAACTGGGCATTCGCTATGACGCGCCGGAGCGCCCCCTCCAACTCTCTGACATTCGATCGAACCTTTTCAGCAATGAAAAACGCAACATCAGGGCTGAGTGGCACATCCTCTTGCTCTGCTTTTTTGAGCAAAATCGCCACCCTTGTTTCTAGCTCTGGGGGTTCTACAGCTGCCGTCATTCCCCAAACAAATCGACTCTCTAACCGCTCCTCAAGACCCTGTATTTCCTTGGGATACCGATCACACGTGAGCACGATTTGACGGCCGTCCTCTTGTAACCTATTGAAAACATGGAAAAACTCTTCTTGCGACTTGCTTCCTTTGGCCAAAAACTGAATATCATCCATCAGCAGCACATCGACTGAACGATAATACTGCGTGAACTCACCCATGCTTCCCCGCTCAATAGCTCGAACCATGTCCTCCATGAACCGCTGGGAGTACATATAAGCAACCTTTAAATGGGGATGACGATCGACAATTGCATTGCCCACAGCGTGCATAAGATGGGTTTTACCAAGGCCCACGCCGCCGTAGAGAAGCAGCGGGTTATACGAAGAGATGCCGACATTTTCAGCAACCTGAACAGCAGCTGCCCTTGCCATTTCATTAGATTGTCCGCCCACAAAGGTGTCAAAAGTGAACGTCTTGTTCAGTTCCAGCAGCGGATAAAATCGCTCACGCTCTTTAAAGCTATTCACAGCGGAACCTTCACTTCGATCATTACCTGGCATCACCCCACGCACTGATGGCGCGGCGCCAACGCGAATATGTACCGTGTTTCCCGTTAACCCCTCAAAGTGATGACGAATCTTCGTTAAGAACTCTTTAGCAACCTGGTCCTTAATAAACTTATTCGGTGCGTAAAGCGTGAGAGCGCCGTCTGGTGATTGATCGGCTTGAAGCGGTCGAATCCAGGTGTTGTACTGCTCTTGAGAGAGATCGAGCGCCAGGGTCTCAAGGCAAGTTGTCCAATCTTTCACTTCTTGCACTTCTTGCCCCTTTCCTTTGCCACGTCTTCCGCCAACTTTTTTAGTTAAGTAACTTTTTTGGTTAAATAAAGTTATATATTGCCAATTGCTTCAACCGGCAAGTGACATCAGGCTCCATGTCATGACTGCCAATCACTAGTCGCTATCAGGCTATCGAGCGACCTGTCGAGAAACCAATCGAACCACACCATTAGGTGTTTTGGTGATCGCCAACGCTGCCCCCGAATCGACCTTGAGGTCTGGTTTTTCAACGACCCATTGATCGGCTACGCTAAGCCTGCATACTAACTATAAACACCGGAATTTGGCTAGAAATTTTACTAAATTTCCGCAAAAAAAATGGCCCGGGATCAATGAGTTACCCAACATCTTGTGGATAACTTGGGGATACCTTGTGGCTCAGTGAAATTTCCTTGGCTAAAGGAAGCCCGCGAGTCAAATACTCACAAATCAGCCAAGGTTTTCTTACAGAAATCTCAGAAATAACCCACAGGCTAACCACTGGGTTGTGGAACGGATATATCCTTGAATTTGCTAGAGAAATAGGACTTCTCCACGAAAATTTCTTCTTTAACAAAAACAATAACAACAAGCTTTATATATAACTATTTAATTATTAATTACTCCTCAGTAACGAAACCTAAGTCAATCGAAGAAACCAAAGTCGACAAAGAACAATAAATCACTTAACACCGATCAACTGACACGTAAGCTTAAAGCGCCAAGCTCAGAGATTGAGCCTTGATATAAAGAAAACGATCATTCTGAGAGACACTCAATCACTCGTTCCACGAAGTTTTACGCGAGGCGCTCAGTTAACCCTTAGTCCCTGGTGCGTCGGAACAGTTGCCAACTGGCAGCCGAAGGTAGTTATGCTGGCCTATCGAGTGATGAAGTGATCATCTAAGAACGATTGACCTCAGTGTAGTGAGTCTTTAGAATCGCGCGTCCGAAGAGGCAGGTAAGAGTTGAGAAACCGCAATGAAGAGAACATTTCAACCCAGCGTTTTAAAGCGAAAAAGAACGCATGGCTTCAGGGCGCGCATGGCAACTAAAAATGGCCGCTTGGTCCTCAAGCGTCGCCGCGCCAAAGGACGAAAGGTCCTATCAGCCTAGAGCCTCGTAACGAGACCACGCAAGGGCCGTACTTCAAACCGCCGGTGCCCCAGTCTTTTCCTCGCCAAGCGCGACTCTTAGATAAATCGATGTTTGATGCTGTGTTTTCGGCCCCAGACTGCCGTTTGCACGGGCGCGCTTGTCTGATGCTCGCAAGGCGTAACGATGGAGAGCGAGCCAGGCTTGGCGTTATTGTTGCGAAAAAAAACATTCCCCTGGCCGTTCAGCGAAACCGGTTCAAGCGAATAACAAGAGAGGTCTTCAGACGGTCACTAATCGAAGGGCTAGATGTCATCGTTCTCGCCAAACAGAATAAAAAGAAGCTTCGATCGAGTGCTTTGGCGGACGAACTGAGCGATTTGTTGATTCGACTGGAAGGCGAACAGCGTCCATGAAAAGCTGCTTAAAATATTTGATCAAAGCCTACCAGTGGATGATCAGTCCGCTTTTGGGACCGAGATGCCGGTTTTATCCGACATGTTCGCAATATGCTATCGAGGCAATAGATCGACACGGTGCTTGGCGAGGAACTCGCCTTGCCCTGAAGAGACTAGTAAAGTGCCATCCGCTTCACGAGGGTGGTCTTGATCCAGTACCGGAGACCGAGCAGTAGGGTTGAGATTATGGACTTCCAAAGAGTATTTATATTTTTAGGACTTGCGGTCACAGGATACTTCTTGATCCTTACCTGGCAGCAAGACTATGGCGCCAAGACAGCGACCGAAGAGGTGCCAAGCATCTCTCAGGAAGCAACGACATTGGGTGGATCGGTCCCAAGCACCCCCGCTCAGAGTGATTCGAGCATTCCTGAACTCAGCACCATTCCGACCATGCCATTAAGCGCTGTGAGTCCTGCCACGCAAGCGCCGTCCCAGCCGTTAATTAGTGTCGAAACCGATGTGCTCCGTGCGCGGATTAACCCTGTGGGTGGTGATATTGTGGCGATTTCATTACCCGCATTCCCTGCGACCCTAGAGCAGGAGGATCAACCGCTTCGACTGGTGAGCGATTTCAACCGATATCAATTGCAAAGCGGGTTGATTGGCCCAGATGGCATAGACAAAGCCGGGAATCGACCAATCTTTCAGTCGGCCCAAGTGGATTACGAATTAGGTAGTCGTAACGAATTGCGTGTCGAGCTGACACCGAACCTAGATGGTGTGAACGAACTCTCCATTCAAAAGGAATATGTATTCCGATCGGGCGACTATCTTGTTGACGTCAGTTATGAGATAGAAAACCGAGGATCTACACCAAAGACCATGGCCTTTTTCGGGCAGATTAAACGCGATGGGCAGCCGCCGCAGGAGCAAGACTCTAACTTCATGACCTTGCAACCATTTATTGGTGGGGCAACCCGAAGAGAGGATGAGCGCTACTTCAAAATTGACCTCGAAGATTTGAATGAAGCCCCTTACCAATATGATTTCACCGGGGGATACATCGCCTTCCTACAACACTATTTCTTGACTGCTTGGGTACCGTTTCGTGATCAAACGGTCCGTTACTTTGGTAAGCCGGCTGCGGGCAGCGCAGGCCTTTACACCATTGGTTACACCGCGGCACCAGTCACCATCGCACCAGGAGAGCGGGTCGAGCTTGGTGGCCAGCTGTATATGGGGCCAAAGGACCAACCGAGACTCGCGAGTATCGCTGAGGGTCTCGATCTTACCGTTGATTACGGCTTCCTTTGGTTTATCGCGCAACCTTTGTTCTCAGGTCTCACATGGATTTTCGACTGGGTGGGGAATTGGGGCGTCGCCATTATCTTGCTCACTGTCTGCGTCAAGATTTTGCTTTACCCGCTGTCTGCGGCGAGCTTTAAGTCCATGGCTCGTATGAGGAAGTTGCAACCAGAAATGGTTCGCCTGAGAGATCGGTACGGTGAAGACCGGCAAAAACTCGGCCAGGCCATGATGGACCTGTACAAAAAGGAAAAAGTTAATCCGTTAGGGGGGTGCTTCCCGATACTGTTACAGATGCCGGTCTTTCTCGCGCTCTACTGGACGTTAATGGAGAGCGTTGAGCTTCGTCAGGCGCCCTTCATTGGTTGGATCACAGACCTGTCGGCGATGGATCCCTACTTTGTGCTACCCATCCTGATGGGTATCTCGATGTTCTTGACGCAAATGATGCAGCCCGAGCCGCCGGATCCTATTCAAGCCAAAGTGTTTAAGTTCATGCCGGTCATGTTTACCTTTTTCTTCCTTTGGTTCCCATCCGGGCTAGTGCTTTACTGGCTAGTCAATAATATCCTGTCAGTGCTTCAACAGCTTTATGTCACGAGGCAAATCGAACTCGGGCGTGACTGAGAACGCTGAGAGGCAGCAGTCGACCGTTGACACGATCGTCGCAGAGGCGACTCCTCAAGGGAGGGCGGGTGTTTCGGTCGTTCGCGTTTCAGGACCCAATGCCAAAAGCATCGCAGAAGCGCTTTCTGGCAAAGTGGGTGAGCCCAGAGTCGCGCGTGTGAGGCCGGTGGTTGATTCGGAAAACGCGCTCATCGACGAAGCCTTAGTTCTATTCTTCAAGGCTCCCCAGTCTTTTACTGGCGACGATATCGTTGAATTTCAGACCCACGGTGGGCCCATTGTTGTAAAGCGAACCATTGCTGCTTGTAGAGCGCAAGGCGCTCGGATGGCAAGGCCAGGAGAGTTCAGCGAGCGCGCTTTTCTTAATGGAAAGATGGACCTTGTTCAGCTTGAGGCAGTTGCTGACTTGATAAGCAGCGAGAGCGAGCAGGCGGCAAAAAATGCGTTGCAGAGCCTTAAGGGAGTTTTTTCTGAACTCGTCCATTCCCTCACCGAGGAAACCACGGCGCTGCGCGTCTTCATTGAGGCGGCCATCGATTTCTCAGATGAAGAGGGCGTCGATTTTCTTGAGGAAGGTGAGGTTTTAAGTCGTGTTCAAACGCTGAGCGCATCGTTATCGAAGCTATTAGATGAAGCCAAAGCGGGAGCAAAACTGAGAGATGGGTTAAAGCTCACGCTGGTGGGTGAGCCTAATGTGGGCAAGTCAAGTTTGATGAACGTGCTCGCAAGACAAGACGCGGCCATCGTGACGGACATCGCCGGAACAACCCGCGATGTCATTCGTGAAGAAGTGTTTATTGATGGCTGGATGTTTCAGCTTTCAGATACAGCAGGCATCCGAGAGACGATGGATCCTGTTGAGGTGGAAGGGGTCCAGCGCTCACATCGAGCGATGTCGGAGAGTGACGTCGCACTCTATTTGGTAGATGCGCAGACATTGGTTTCTCTTCAAAAAGAGCGAGCAGCCGGACCATCAACCAAGCAACCAGTAATTGATGATTGGGCCTTAGAAGTGGCTCTGCCCCAAGAGCTTCTCGGTACCAAGCGGCCCAACGACCTTTTCGTCATTAATAAAATCGATCGACTGGAGGTCTCAGAACAGACGGCTATGAGGGAAGGCCTGAAGAGTCGAACAGACGTAGCCATGACATCGCTCACTGAGGGTTCTGGTCTAGAGGTGCTAGAGGCGTTAATTGCTGACCGAGCTGAGGCGCTTACCAAGAGTGAATCTACTTTCTCCGCCAGAGAACGACATGTGGAGGCGCTCCAGGCTGCGCAATTAGCGTTAGCTGACGCCCAGAGAGGGTTGGAGGAAGATCAACCGGGCGAGCTCGTTGCCGAAGATTTACGCCGTGTCCAAGACGCGCTCGGGGAGATAACCGGGCGCATCTCGAGCGATGCATTGCTCGGGCGAATCTTTTCCAGTTTTTGCATTGGCAAATAGAGCATCCGGGCCAGGGTGAGTCAGATTGATTCTGGTGTATTGGACGCTAAACTGGCGTGCCTACGGAAGGGTCGCGCCTAGAGGCTGTCAACAGTGAGCCTTTGTCGTCGCGCCCCGACACGGGAAAGGACCTTCGCACCCCATCTATCTATCGTGGTGTTGCAGGGCGGGTCCCGGTGAATTGAGCTTCATAAAGCGGATAGGGTCATCGCTGAACAGCGGGCGATTAATGGATTGCCAGAGACCAAGAGAGTGTCACAGCTCCATCAAGGTTAGATTGTTTGGGCGCTTGAGGACTTTGTGAAAAGAGTGGCGATAAGCAGAGCCAAGCGAGAGGAATGAGCACGACGTGAAAGATTTTGATGTCATTGTAGTAGGAGGAGGTCACGCCGGCAGTGAAGCAGCGGCGGCCTCAGCCCGTGCCGGTGCGAGAACGCTTTTGGTCACACAAAATATCGAAACGCTGGGCCAAATGTCGTGCAACCCCGCCATCGGCGGCATAGGAAAAAGTCACCTTGTCAGGGAAATTGATGCCATGGGCGGCCTTATGGCGGAAGCTGCTGATGACGCTGGGATTCACTTCAGAGTATTGAATGCCCGTAAGGGACCGGCTGTCCGAGCAACTCGAGCCCAAGCGGATCGCCAACTTTATAGACAATCGATTCGCAGACGACTTGAAGCAGAGCCCAATCTCCTGATCTTCCAACAATCCGTCGATGATCTGATTGTTGATAGTGGGCGCGTAACGGGTGTAGTCACGTCCATGCAGCAGCGAATTCACGCGCGATCGGTGGTGCTCACCGTGGGCACCTTTCTTGGAGGGGTGATTCATGTTGGGCTCGATAAGCAAAGCGGTGGTCGGGCTGGTGATCCCGCCTCTGTTCGCTTAGCAGAACGATTGAGAGCGCTTGATCTTGGAGTAGGCCGCTTAAAAACAGGCACGCCACCGCGAATCGATGCGCGTTCCGTCGATTTCAGCCAGCTTGAGGTACAGCCGGGCGACCAGCCCACCCCCAATTTATCTTTTTGGACCCTGGCGGGAGCGCATCCAGAGCAGGTGGTCTGTCACATTGCTCATACCACCGAGGAAACTCACGACATTATTCGTAATGGTCTAGACCGATCGCCACTTTATAGCGGGGAGATCGACGGTGTTGGTCCACGGTACTGTCCGTCCATTGAAGACAAAATCGTTAGATTTGCGGATAAAGCCTCTCATCAAATTTTCGTGGAACCCGAGGGACTTAACTCAAATGAGCTCTACCCAAATGGGATATCAACGAGCCTGCCTTTTGACGTTCAAGCTGCGCTTGTTGCAAGTATTCCTGGATTTGAAAACGCGCACATCACCAGGCCTGGCTACGCCATTGAGTACGACTATTTTGACCCAAGATCATTGAAAGACTCGCTAGAGACTCGAGCGATCGACGGCCTTTACTTCGCAGGTCAAATCAATGGTACAACCGGGTACGAGGAGGCAGGTGCGCAAGGGTTGTTAGCCGGCCTCAATGCAGCGCTAAGCGCTAGGGACGAAGCACCCTTTACGCCGCAGCGAAACGAGGCATACCTCGGGGTATTAGTGGATGACCTAATCACTCTGGGCACCCTCGAGCCTTACAGGATGTTCACCAGCCGCGCCGAATATCGACTGATTCTCAGGCAGGACAATGCGGACGTTAGGTTGTCGGAATTGGCCAGAGGCTACGGTTTGCTATCTGATGAGAAGTACAGTCGGTACTGCGATAAACAAGAAGCGGTAGCGAAACTTAGAAGCGACGCCGCAAGTCGCTCATTGACGAGTGAGGAGGTCGGTGCTGACCAGTTATCAGGTGAAGTGTTGGCACAAAAAGCAAAGATTGCTGAGCTCACGAGGAGGCCAAAGGTCAAACTTGCCGATTTGCTCGATGCCGCAGGGATCTCGGCAACCGATGATGTCATCGAGCAAGTTGAGATTGAATTGAAATATCAGGGCTATATTGATCGGCAGCAGGCAGAGGTCGAGAAACTAAAGAGCCAACAAGCGCTGGAAATTCCAGCGGCTATCGATTTTGACGACATCAGAGGGCTCTCGAACGAAGTCAAACAAAAGCTGAATACTGTCAGGCCTCAAAATATTGGTCAGGCGAGCCGTATTTCTGGGGTGACGCCTGCTGCAGTATCTCTACTATTGGTGCATCTCAAGCGCAGAGGATTCAATCGCATCGCTTCGGGGCAAGAGTGACGGCGTCGCTGCTACTTCATCAGGGGCTGCTTTCGCTGAGCCAGCAGCATCCAGGCGCCGATTACCTGGCGACCGAAATGCGGCTTACTCAGTACTTGGACTTGCTCAATCGCTGGAACGGGAAATTTAATCTTACGGCCATCAAAGACGCGAAAGAACAAGTTAGTAAGCACTTACTAGACTCGCTCGCCGTCGCAGCGTTTATAGAAGATACAGAGTTATTGGATGTAGGCACGGGTGCTGGACTCCCCGGGATACCTTTGGCTGTCCTATTCCCTAACCTCAACGTGCTACTGTTAGACAGTAATAGTAAGAAGACCCGATTTCTAACGGAAGTGAAAGCTCAACTGAAGCTCGATAATGTGCAAGTGTTGCACGCAAGGGTGGAAGCATTCCGGGACCGGCGTTTCGAGCAAGTAATCTGTAGGGCATTTAGCCCGTTACCAGAGTTGCTCCCCAAGGTTGCTCACCTCATCGAGCAGCAGGGACGGCTCCTTGCGATGCTGGGTCAATCGCCTGAGCATGCTGAGCCAGATCAATTAGGGGCGAGTACCTATGAAATCCATTCGCTTAATGTGCCCCAGCTCGAGGAATCGCGGCATTTGATGGTGGCATCGCTGAATTAAGGGGTCACCCCTTCAACAAGGAAAAAGAACAAGGAAAGATCGGACGATAAAAGATTGAGTGGGCTAAAGTGCGACGCCAACAACATCAAAAGTATCGAAAAGGCCAGGAAGAATAGAGATCTAACATGCATGTTTTTGCAGTAGTCAATCAGAAAGGAGGCGTTGGCAAGACCACCACCAGCGTTAATCTCGCTGCGAGCCTGGCGGCGATGCATCGTAGGGTGCTGCTAATTGACTTAGATGCACAGGGGAACGCGACCATGGGGGTTGGTGTCGATAAGCACACCCTCGAACGAAGTATTTACGATGTGTTCATTGACGATCTGCCCGCTCGAAGTGTGATAACGGAAACATCGGTGGCTGGACTTTCCCTGATCGGTGCCAATAGCGACCTTACGGGCTTAGAGCTTACATTGAGTGAGAGGTCTGATAGAGAAACACGACTTCGAGAGGCGCTTACGGTGCTGCAACACGAGTTCGATGTCGTGTTGGTTGATTGTCCGCCGGCTTTGAATCTTTTGACGCTGAATGCATTAGTAGCAGCGACCGGACTATTGATCCCGATGCAGTGTGAATATTACGCGTTGGAAGGGCTGACTGCGCTACTTGAAACGCAATCTAGAATAAAAGAACACCTCAATCCGAAACTCGAGATCATCGGCATCTTGCGAACCATGGTCGACATGCGCAATAGCTTGACCAAAGATGTCACGGCGCAGCTGCATGAGTATTTTGGTGATCAGGTGTTTAGAACCATGATTCCTCGCAATGTACGATTGGCCGAGGCACCCAGCCATGGATTGCCGGCGCTCCTCTACGATGCGCAATCGGTTGGTGCCAAAACCTACTTGGCGTTAGCAGGTGAATTGATTGGTCGATTGTCACAGGCTAAGCCGGCTAGCGAGCCTGGCGACGCGAACGTCTCCCGCGAGGAGCAGTCCATGACGTCACACAACCTGATGAATGAAGGATAGGTAGTCACATGTCTGGAAAGAAAAGAGGATTAGGCAGAGGGCTGGACGCGTTGTTAGGAGGGCCAAAACAGGTCGCCGAGCCGGAGAGATCGCCTTCAAGCACAGAGGATGTGGTAGCCGATGGGGTCCTGCGGCAAATCCCGGTTGACCAAATCGCGCGCGGACAATATCAGCCAAGACGGCACTTTGATGAAGAAGCGCTAGCCGAACTGACGGACTCGATTCGTCAGCACGGGGTGATGCAGCCGGTCGTAGTCACACAACAAAGCCAGAATCGCTTTGAATTGATCGCTGGTGAACGCAGGTGGCGAGCCAGTCAGGCCGCAGGCCTTGATACTATTCCCGCATTAATTAAATCAGTGTCACCAGATCGTCAGCTAGCGATGGCACTCATAGAGAACATCCAAAGGGAAAATCTTAATCCCATGGAAGAGGCCTATGCGCTCACGCGGCTGATCGAAGAGTTTTCCTTAACCCACCAGGCGGTAGCCGACTCGGTGGGTAAGAGCCGCACGGCAGTGACCAATGCGACTCGCTTGGCCAGGCTTGCTCCTGATGCAGCGACGCTCGTTGCAGAGGGTGCGCTCGACATGGGTCACGGCCGTGCGCTTTTGTCGCTGCCGGTCGAGCAACAAGGTGCTGCAGGCCGTCTGTTCGTAGCAAAAAACATGAGCGTGCGTCAGGCGGAAGCCTGGGTGAAGAAGACGCTAGTAGGACCAGCACAGCCTGGGAAGGATTCGGCAGTAAACCCAGATGTTGCTCGACTAGAGCAAGATCTGTCGGCGCATTTAGGCCAGTCTGTCTCTATCAAGCAGAGCGGAAAGAGCAAAGGTGCTTTGTCCATCAAATACAACAGCTTAGAAGAGCTTGATGGTGTCTTAGAACGAATGGGCTTTGAGGCCAATCGTTAACGGAGAGCATGTCGTTCGCTTCCCTTAAAAAACCGGTCAAGTCGAGCGATCATTGGTTGAAGGTGGGCTGTAGATTTCTTATACTCCGCCCCGCTCAAAACCGGGTGAACGGTTGGGTTCGCCACAACACCTTGTTCAAAGCAGAACGACATGCGTACTAGCAGAAGTCAGCACGTGCTAGTGGAGGGCTCAGTGATTGCCTTTGGCGCGGTCCTGGGATTGCTCTGGGGGTTGGAACAGGCGATGGCTTGGGTGTTGGGCGGGTTGATATTGCTCGGGGCCTTGACCGCTCAACGAGCTTGGTCGGAAAGAAAACCTGATCGAGTGGGCCAGAGCGTGATTGCCAAGTGGCTTGTGATAGCACTGGGGTTTTCTGCCGTATTTAGCGGGTGGAATGCAGTCCCGCTAGCGCTTTTGATTTTAGGCGCGCTCGCAGTCAACTTAGCGGGCCCGATTAGCGCAGTGATTGTCGCTATGAATAGGCGGAGATATTGACCGACTCCAGTTGCAGGGCCTGCAATGAGAGAGAAGTTAGCTATAGGGATAACGGCGGCTAAGGGTGTCGAGACCCGCGCCCTGGGAAGTAAAGCGAGCGGAAGGATTCCAGCTCGGTTATAGCGAAATAATAGGGATGAAGGGCTGGTCGCGCTTCAGACGGGCGGCAACAAACAGTAAAAGCAATCGGCGATAGTAAGCGGCGATGCTAAGCGACGACGAAAACAGTAAGACGCAGTAGCATTTTGCATCAAGAGGCAGGCGGATATGGCAAGTGAAGGGCCACTCACTTCAGAAGCTTACATTGAGCACCATTTAACCAATTTGACTTATGGCCAAAAGCCAGATGGCTCGTGGGGAATTGCGCAGTCCCAAGAAGAGATCTCCCAAATGGGTTTTTGGGCGATCAACCTCGACACCATGTTTTGGTCGGTTGTACTCGGCTGTCTGTTCTTGTTTCTCTTTACTGTGGCTGCGAGACGAGCAACGACTGACGCGCCAGGAACCCTACAAAATCTTTGCGAAATGGCGGTAGAGTTCGTTGAGACTAATATTGCGCAGGTCTTTGGCACGAGACCGAACCCTTTGATTGGCCCACTGTCGTTGACTATTTTGGTGTGGGTCTTCCTGATGAACTTTATGGACCTTATCCCAGTTGACCTCATCCCTCATTTGGCGCTGGTCCTAGGGATTCCGTTTTTTAAAATTGTTCCAACAACTGATCCCAACGCAACGCTTGGCATGTCCATTGCCGTGTTTTTCTTGGTGCTCTATTACAACTTTAAGATCAAAGGCCCGATTGAATTTGGCAAAGGATTGGTGACTCATCCAATCCCACATTGGTCAATGTATTGGTTTAACCTCATTCTTGAAACCGTCGACATGCTGGCGAAGCCGCTGTCTCACGGTCTGAGATTGTTCGGCAATTTATACGCCGGCGAGATGATCTTTATTTTGATTGCGTTGCTTTACTCATCCGGAGCGTTGCTAGGAGTGATGGGTGGCGGTATGCAATTTGTTTGGGCGGTATTCCATATCTTGGTCATCGCGCTTCAAGCTTTTGTCTTCATGATTCTAACCATCGTGTACCTGACCCAGGCGCATGACGTTGGGGAACATTAACACTCGTTGTAAACAGTAGGAGAAAGCAATGGAATTAATCCTGGTTGCTGGCGGTATTTTGATGGGGCTATCTGCGATTGGTAGTGGTGTAGGGATTGGTATGTTGGGCGGAAAGTACCTTGAAGGTGTAGCACGCCAACCTGAACTCCAGCCTATGCTCCTGACCCAGTTGTTCATCGTATTGGCGCTAGTTGACGCGGTGCCCATCATCGGTGTCGGTATTTCGCTCTATATGATTTTCGCTCTATAAGCGACGCGACTTTCTGAGCCACAAAACCATAGAGGTGATCTGTGAGTATTAATTTGACCATGATCGCGCAGTCTTTGGCCTTCGCCATCTTTGTGCTGTTCTGCATGAGATATGTTTGGCCACCGCTGACTGGTGCGATGCGAGCGCGGCAAAAGAGTATTTCGGACGGCCTAGAAAATGCCGCACGCGCGGAGCAGCAGCTGCAAGAGGCGAGCGAGTCTGTCGCTAGCGAGCTAGAGGCTGCAAAACAGGAAGCAAGTGCTTTGGTTTCACAAGCACACACCCGCGCCAATCAAATCATTGACGAGGCAAAAGCCCAAGCCAAGATCGAGGCGGATCGCATCGTTCAAGGTGCTCAAGATGCGATTGACCAAGAGGTTAATCAGGCCCGAGAAGCGCTCCGAGAACGGGTGAGCGAACTGGCCGTCCAGGGCGCCGAGCAAATTCTGAAAACCTCAGTCGATCGTAGTGCTCACGAAGCCATGCTTCAAAAGCTAGCGAACGAGCTGTAAGCGAGGCGTCAATGGCAGAAGCTGAATTAGCAACCATTGCTCGGCCTTACGCGCGAGCCGCGTTTTCCGTCGCACTAGAGCAAGATGCACTGACAGACTGGTCAAGCATGTTGGCGCTCCTTGCGGGAGCCGCTAAGGACGAGGGCGTTGCAACGCATTTAGACGATCCAAAGCTTTCGGGACACGAATCGGCAGCGTTTTTAGTCTCCATGTTTGCTGACGAGCTGTCAGATTCAGTGAAGAACTTTCTCGACGTCCTGTCGAGTAACGGCCGGCTCATGCTGATCCCGACGATCGCCGAGCAATACGAGTCACTCAAGGCGCAGCATGAAAAGACGATGCGGGTGACACTCTCGAGCGCGTTCGAAGTGTCGGCATCTGAACAGGCGCTGATCGAAGGCGCACTGCGCAATCGTTTGCAACGAGACATTGAAGTAGAAACCACCATCGACAGCGAGTTGCTGGGCGGAGTCGTGATCCGCACAGAAGACACGGTGATTGATGACTCGGTCCGAGGAAAGCTCAACAAACTAGCAGGCATTCTTCGGTAAGAACAACCTTTGAGGGGTAAACCATGCAACAACTCAACCCATCCGAAATTAGCGACATTATCAAGGAGCGGATTGCTCGCTTAGACGTTGCTTCGGAAGCTCGCAACGAGGGCACCATTGTCAGCGTTTCAGACGGTATTGTTCGAATCCACGGTCTGGCTGATGTTCAAAACGGTGAAATGATCGAGTTTCCCGGTAACTTGTTTGGCTTCGCGCTGAACTTGGAGCGAGATTCGGTCGGTGCGGTGGTGCTGGGTGATTACAAAGGGCTGCGAGAAGGCCAAACGGCTCGGTGCACCGGACGAATTTTGGAAGTGCCCACTGGCCCAGAGCTCCTCGGCCGAGTGGTTGACGCGCTTGGCAACCCTATCGATGGGAAAGGGCCAATTAACGCTAGCGCGTCTTCGCCGGTAGAGAAAGTGGCGCCTGGTGTAATCGCGAGGCAGCACGTTGATCAACCTGTTCAGACCGGCCTTAAATGTATCGATTCTATGATCCCTGTAGGTCGTGGTCAGCGCGAGCTGATTATTGGTGACCGTCAGACAGGAAAAACCGCGATTGCGATCGACACGATTATCAACCAGCAAGCCTCTGGCATTAAGTGCGTCTACGTAGCAATTGGCCAGAAGTTCTCATCGATTGCCAATGTGGTGCGAACCCTTGAAGAATACGGCGCGATGGAAAACACCATTGTTGTAGCCGCTGGTGCCTCCGACCCAGCACCTATGCAATACATCGCCGCTTATTCAGGGTGTGCAATGGGCGAGTACTTTAGGGATCGGGGCGAAGATGCGTTGATCATCTACGACGACTTAACGAAGCAGGCGTGGGCTTACCGTCAGATTTCACTGTTGCTTCGCCGTCCCCCAGGCCGAGAGGCGTATCCAGGGGACGTCTTCTACTTGCACTCGCGGCTACTTGAGCGAGCTGCCCGGGTGAACGCCGAGTACGTTGAACAGCAAACCAATGGCGAAGTGAAAGGCCAGACGGGGTCACTGACGGCACTTCCCATTATTGAAACCCAGGCGGGTGACGTATCCGCATTCGTTCCAACTAACGTGATTTCCATCACAGACGGTCAGATCTTTCTGGAAAGCGACAAGTTCAATTCCGGTGAGCGCCCTGCGATGAACCCAGGTATTTCGGTATCTCGGGTGGGCGGCGACGCTCAGGTGAAGTTCATGTCAAAGATTTCGGGCGGCATTAAGCTAGCGCTTGCCCAGTATCGAGAGTTGGCAGCGTTCTCGCAGTTCGCATCGGATCTTGATGAAGCGACTCGGCGTCAGCTCGAGCATGGTGAGCGAATCAACGAACTCATGAAGCAAAAGCAGTACGCGCCAATGACCGTTGCTGAAATGGGCGTCGTGCTGTTCGCAGCGAACGAAGGTTTCCTCGCTGATGTACCTGTCAATAAAGTGCTCGATTTTGAAAGCGCGCTACTGAGCTACATGAAGACTTCGCACGGAGATTTCATGGATCAAATCAATCGCGAGGGCAAATACACCGATGAGGTCATCGACACCATGCGGTCTGCGCTCGAGAGCTTCGTAGCAACTCAAACGTTCTAAGACAGAAAGGAATTGACGCACCATGGCGGGCGCAAAAGAACTTAGAAAACAGATCGGCAGCATTAAGAACACGCAGAAGATCACCAGCGCAATGCAGATGGTGGCAGCGAGCAAAATGCGTAAAGCACAAGATCGAATGGCCAAGGGACGACCCTATACGGATCAAATTCGATCAGTGATTGGCCACATGGCGAACGCATCGAGCGAGTACCACCACCAGTTCATGAAAGAGCGGGAAGTTCGTCGCGTGGGGTACATCATTGTCACCACCGATAAGGGCCTCTGCGGTGGTCTAAACGTCAATCTGCTGAAGGCCGTTATTGCGGACATGAAAAAGTGGGTGGAACAGGACGTTGAAACGGATCTGTGCCTGATTGGCAACAAGGGTATCCAATTCTTCAGAACGTATGGCGGAAGGATCCTGGCTGCGACTCAGAACATTGGGGAGTCACCAGAGGTCGCAGATTTGATCGGCAGCATCAAAGTCATGCTAGACGCCTTTGAGGAAGGGAACGTTGACAAGATTTATCTCGCCAACAACGTTTTTGTGAACACCATGAGCCAAGAACCGACCGTTCGCCAGCTCGTACCACTGGATCCGACAGACGACGCGACGATGAAAAATCGTTGGGACTATATCTATGAGCCTGAGGCGAAAGAATTAATTGAAGACTTGCTGACTCGATATATCGAGGCGCAGGTCTATCAGGCAGTGGTAGAGAACGTAGCCTGTGAGCAAGCTGCAAAAATGGTAGCCATGAAAAGCGCCACAGAAAACGCGGGTGAGCTGATCGATGAGTTAGAACTCATTATGAATAACGCTCGACAAGCGGCTATCACACAAGAAATTTCAGAAATTGTAGGCGGGGCAGCCGCGGTTTAACCGCGCTCCGGTAAAGGAAGAGGAAAAAGGCATGGGTAGCGGACGAATTGTTCAGGTGATTGGCGCGGTCATCGATGTGGAATTTCCACGAGATGATGTGCCCAATGTGTACGATGCTTTGGTTGTCGCCGAGGGTGATCTCACCCTAGAGGTGCAGCAACAGTTGGGTGATGGGATCGTTAGAACGATCGCGATGGGCAGTTCTGAGGGCGTGAGCAGGGGCCTCGCCGTTGAGAACACGAAGGCACCGATCTCCGTACCGGTGGGCGAAGAGACGCTCGGACGCATCATGGATGTACTCGGCAACCCCATCGATGAAAAAGGACCGATCGGCGAGAAAGATCGCATGCCGATCCACCGAGATCCGCCTTCCTATGCAGAGCAAGCGGGTGGGCGCGACCTACTCGAAACAGGCGTCAAGGTGATTGATCTGATCTGCCCATTCGCGAAGGGCGGTAAAGTTGGCCTGTTCGGCGGGGCGGGTGTCGGCAAGACGGTGACCATGCTCGAATTGATTAACAACATCGCGAAAGAGCACAGCGGCTTGTCAGTATTCGCAGGCGTGGGTGAGCGTACTCGTGAGGGGAACGACTTCTATCACGAAATGCAGGAAGCAGGGGTTCTCGATAAGATCTCGATGGTATTTGGTCAGATGAACGAGCCGCCTGGAAACCGACTTCGTGTGGCGCTATCAGGGCTGACCATGGCCGAGAAATTCCGCGATGAAGGCAAAGATGTATTGCTCTTTGTCGACAATATTTACCGTTACACCCTTGCTGGAACTGAGGTATCGGCGCTACTCGGAAGGATGCCGTCAGCGGTGGGCTATCA
This sequence comes from Gammaproteobacteria bacterium, assembly GCA_038131595.1. Lineage (GTDB taxonomy): Bacteria > Pseudomonadota > Gammaproteobacteria > Pseudomonadales > Azotimanducaceae > UBA9926. Next base: position 1,012,132 of record JAYPPR010000008.1, on the reverse strand, counting down.
GCCAACGCTTGCTGAGGAAATGGGTGTTCTTCAGGAACGCATTACCACGACGAAGACAGGCTCGATTACGTCGGTGCAGGCGGTATATGTACCTGCTGACGACTTGACCGACCCGTCACCAGCAACGACGTTCGCGCACTTGGACTCAACAGTGACATTGTCTCGCGACATTGCGGCCCTCGGTATTTATCCCGCGGTTGATCCCCTTGACTCAACCTCTCGCCAGCTTGATCCGCTGGTCGTTGGTGAGGAGCATTACAATGTTGCGCAGGGTGTCCAAGGGGTACTTCAGAAGTACAAGGAATTGAAAGACATCATCGCAATTCTCGGCATGGACGAGCTGTCGGAAGAAGACAAGCTCACCGTTTATCGAGCAAGAAAGATCAGTCAATTCTTCTCACAGCCTATGCACGTCGCTGAGGTATTCACCGGCAAGCCCGGCGTTTATGTGTCGCTTGCAGACACGATCAGAAGCTTCAAGGGTATTTTGGATGGTGAATACGATGATCTCCCAGAGGCTGCGTTCAGCATGGTGGGGAACATCGACGAAGCGGTAGAAAAAGCGAAGACGGTTTAATCGAAGCGAACAGTAGCTAGGACTGGCCCCGGGGCGAGAGAGGCACGTAGGCATGACAACAAGCATCCACTGCAGCATTGTAAGCGCTGAACAAGAGATCTTTGCTGGAACGGTCCAGCGCGTCGTCGCTACTGGGTCTCTCGGCGATATCGGGGTATACCCAGGCCACACACCATTGTTGACGGGAATCCAGCCGGGGCCCGTCAAGCTGACCATGGAAGATGGTTCTGAGGAAATGTTCTTCGCTTCGGGTGGGTTCCTAGAAGTGCAGCCCACCTCGATCACGCTGCTCGCAGATACAGCGATTCGTGCCGACGATATTGATGAGGCGGCGGCGCAAGAAGCGGAACGAAAAGCCCGGCAAGCACGGGATGATAAGAAAACCGAAACCGACTTCGCCAAGATCGACGCTGACCTCGCTGAGCAAGCGGCGATGCTTCGAACGATTCGCAAGCTGAGAGAGCGTAAAAACCGAGCGTAGATTCGGTTCTCGACCTAGTTTCCCTTTACCCCAAAGCTACTTTGCACTCTGTTAGCGATCGCAACGCGGGACGTTGCATCTCGTACTCATCGACGCGGCCAACAGTGGCTTCACCTGAGGCGTTCTGGTTAAAAGCGCTGTTTAAAGATTTACCTATAAGTAGTGTCGAAAAAGCGCCTAGCGCTCTTGAGCTCATGGCTCAATGATCTTCTTAGGAAGCTCGCATATCGCCCAACCAAGCAGCGCCAGCCAGGCTTTTTGAGCGTATTCCCTCGTTTCACTCTCCTGTAAGCGATAAACTATCACCATGAAATCATTAGACATCGTTATTCTTGCGGCAGGCAAAGGGACGCGAATGAAGTCTCCACTGCCAAAGGTCATGATGCCCATTGCGGGCAAACCCATACTCGCGCATATCATTGCCGCTGCAAAAGCGCTTGATCCTAGAAAGATCGTTGTGGTCGTTGGCCCTGACTCGGACGCGCTACAAGCGGAATTTGCCAATGATAGCGTTACCTTCGTAGAGCAAACTGAGCGTAAAGGGACCGGTCATGCGGTGATGCAGGCAGCGCCATTCTTGGAAGAGGGTGGAAGCACGCTCGTGTTACTAGGCGACACACCACTGCTGACTGCGAGTGCGTTAGAGGGCCTAGTGCAATCACAAGCAGCTGTGAACCTGCTGAGTTTTAACGCGGCTGATCCAACCGGTTACGGCCGGGTGAAGCGCGGCAGCGACGGCTTTGTCCAAGGCGTCGTCGAGGAAAAATTAGCGACGCAAGATGAGCGGCGCATCAAAGAAGTGAGTTCAGGGGTGTTCTTTTTTGCAGAAGGCGCACTGACCCGCTGGTTGCCTAAGCTCAGTGACGACAATGCACAAGGCGAATATCTATTGCCCGATGTTATCGAGCACGCCCTAGCCGATGGTGAGCAGGTAGAGGCAGTGCTGACGACCGACCCCGAGGCGCTGATGGGTATTAACGACCTCGTGCAACTCGCGAGCGCAGAACGGGCGTTCCAGCGGCGGCAGGCCGAGGCGCTGATGCGCGAGGGGGTGCGCATCATTGATCCCGATCGGATCGATATTCGAGGAAACGTATCGATCGCACCGTCCACTGTAATCGACGTCAATGTGGTGATTGAGGGTGATGTCACGATTGAAGCAGGGGTCGTAATCGAGTCGCACTCCGTGGTGCGGGACAGTTTTATAGGCGACGGGCTCAACAGTGAAGGCGCACTCTCACCTTGAAGGTGCGCATCTTGCTGGTGATTGTCAGGTCGGCCCCTATGCGAGGCTGCGGCCTGGCGCGCACCTAGGGCATGAGGTTTCCATCGGTAATTTTGTTGAAGTGAAAGCCACCACGATGGGGAAAGGTTCCAAGGCGAGCCACCTTAGCTACCTTGGCGACGCAACGATCGGAGCGTCAGTCAATATTGGGGCGGGCACTATCACCTGTAATTACGATGGGGTTAATAAGTGGCAAACCGTCCTAGAAGACGGAGTATTTGTCGGGTCAAACACGGCGCTGGTGGCCCCCGTCCATATTGAGGAAGGCGCGACGATTGGTGCCGGCTCGACCATCACTGCGCGTATAGAGCATGACGCCCTTGGTATCGGCCGCGGTAAACAGCGCAATATTCCAAACTGGCCAAGGCCAACGAAGCAAACCGCCGGCGAAGGGCTGGTCATAAAGAAAAAGCCGCAAGCGGAGTGAATTGAATTATGTGTGGAATTGTTGGTGCCGCCTCCACGAGGAATGTCCGCGGGATTTTGCTGGAAGGCTTAAAGCGCTTGGAATATCGGGGCTATGACTCTGCTGGAGTTTGCCTAAAGCAGGGCGATGGACTGGTCAGAATTCGTGAGGTAGGTAAAGTCGCTGAGCTGAAAGCCAGCTGTGATGAGCAAGCGCCCGAAGGAACGATAGGCATCGCCCACACACGCTGGGCAACGCACGGAAAACCAACCGCAGCAAATGCCCACCCCCATGTTTCCAGCGATCGAGTAGCGGTTGTTCACAACGGCATTATTGAAAACCACGAAGCGTTGCGGGCTGAGTTGAAGGGCGATGGTTATACGTTTACGTCTGAGACGGACACAGAAGTCATGGCGCACCTCATTCACCGAGAGGTCGCCGTAGCAGGGGACCTAAAGGAAGGGGTCTCTCGTGCGGTAGCCATGCTGGAGGGCGCGTATGCCATTGCCGTGCAGCATCTTGACTACCCAGATCAGCTAATCGGCGCAAGGCAAGGAAGTCCCCTCGTTGTCGGCGTCGGTATTGATGAGAATTTCATCGCGTCTGATCCCCAGGCGCTGAGGCCTGTCACCGACCGTTTTATTTACCTAGAAGAGGGCGAGTTAGTTCAAGTCCGTCGTGACGATATCTCAATCTTCGGCGCGAGCGAGGCCTCCATTGCAAGTCGCACGGTGGAGCTCGATAGCCGAGACGATGCGTCAGACAAAGGTAACTATAAGCACTTCATGTTGAAGGAGATCCATGAGCAGCCGAAGGCGGTTCGGTCAACGCTCGAGGGTCGGCTTGGGCAGAGCAGCGTGCTGATTGAATCGTTTGGCTTAGGCGCAGAAACACTTCTGCGCGAGGCACAAAATATTCAGATCGTGGCGTGTGGTACGAGCTATTACAGCGGGCTAGTCGGCCGCTATTGGATCGAAGAGTTGGCTCAGCTGCCTTGCCAGGTCGAGATCGCGTCGGAAATTCGCTATCGCAAAGCAGCGGTACCTGAAAACACGGTCTTCGTGACGATTTCTCAGTCCGGTGAAACGGCGGACACCCTCGCCGCGCTGAGGCAAGCAAAAACCCAAGGCTATTTGGGGTCGCTGTGTATTTGTAATGTCGCGAATTCATCGCTGGTACGTGAGTCAGACGCCGCCATCATGACCAATGCGGGCGTTGAAATTGGCGTTGCGTCCACCAAGGCATTTACGACGCAGCTGGTCGACCTGCTCTTGTTGGCCGTCGCGCTAGGGAGGAGTCGCGGCCTTAGCTCAGAGGCTGAAGCAGACCTGGTTGCCGCGCTCCATTCTCTACCCGATCGAATCGAGCAAGTGTTAGAAGCTGAGCCTGCCATTCGAGCGGTAGCAGAAGCATTTATCGAGAAGGATCACAGTTTGTTCTTGGGCCGAGGCGTGCACTACCCTGTGGCGCTGGAAGGGGCATTGAAGCTTAAAGAAATCTCTTATATCCATGCCGAGGGCTACCCAGCCGGTGAGCTTAAACACGGGCCGCTTGCGCTGGTTGATGAAGATATGCCGGTGGTTTGCATCGCGCCCAGCGATGAATTGCTCGACAAAGTGAAATCTAATCTTCAAGAGGTCGCAGCCCGAGGTGGAAAGCTCTACGTCTTTACCGATCACGGCGCCGAGTTCGCTGGTGAAGAGGGGTTAACCACAGTGATCTTGCCCGAGGTCCCACCTATCTTGTCGCCGATGGTGCATGTGGTGCCTTTGCAGCTGCTTGCCTATCACGTAGCGGTTATGCGAGGCACAGATGTTGATCAGCCACGGAACCTCGCCAAATCTGTGACTGTCGAATAGGCCAGAGGAAGGAGGCTCTCATCGATACAAAACGATTGCTGGGCAGACTTACCCTCTGGGCCTTCCTATTGATAGTTGGACCCGCGGCTTTAGCGTCTGAGGGCCGAGAAATTGAATATGAAAAGATTAATCGGCTTCTGAGCACAGTCAGTCAATCTAAATCGCCGCTGATTCAGAGTGAGATTAAACTGGAGATTCTGAGCGACGAGATCTCCTACGACGATGTCAAAGTGTCGATCGTTAATGGCGATCAAATGCTCCAACAGATACCTGTGGATGTGATCACAGGGACGATTGAACTGCCGGTATTCGAAGACGACACCGCGAAGCAACTCGCTCTGAAATTAAATCAAGATAAGGACGCATTGGTAGTCAACTTGAATGCCGGTATTAAGCCCCCTTCTTCAACAATGATGCCCTACAAAGATTTGTTCATCGTCATTGAAGACTTTAATCAGTTTGTGAAGAAGATGGCCGGCGCAATGTCTTTCTTCGCGCCAAAGACTAGCGCTCTCAAGTTCCAGTTTGATCAACCCGCTACTATTGAGATTCCCGCGAATACAAAAACCTACCGTTACGACACGGATTCAGATCAGGCCATCGAAATAAAAATGTCATCGCGGCTGATGAAAGAGAATCCAACCGTAGTCTTCAGCGTGATCCCAGTGTCTATTGAACCGACCAAGTAGACCCGGGTGATTGGTTTGACGAATAGATCGAGCAAAAGCCTTTGAATAGACTTGCAACATCGCATCAATTCTAAAATTCTTCTTTTCGTCAAACGCCCCCTGCCAATCCCAATGTTGAAAACCTATGAATGAGACGTTGACCCGGTGGCTAAAAGCCAAGGGTTGAAGAAACCTCTCATTTTTGAAAGCAAATTCCGCCGGGTTACCGATTTGACGACCGGCCAAGAGGGATAAAGTTCGTTACGCGAAATAGTGGTCGGTTATACTGAGATCCAATCTAAAGCAGCCTTCACTTGGCTAGGTATTGAAGCAAATGACGAACAGCGTAATTGGGATCATCATGGGCTCCCGTTCAGATTGGCGAGTGATGGAAAGCGCTGCGCTGGTGCTTGATGAGCTGGGTGTTGGCTATGAGACTAAGGTCGTGTCGGCGCATCGAACGCCAGACCGGCTGGTCCAGTACGCTCGAACCGCGCGTGAGCGCGGTTTGAAAGCCATCATTGCGGGCGCGGGTGGGGCGGCACATTTGCCTGGGATGACAGCGGCAATGACGCCGCTTCCAGTGCTCGGCGTGCCCGTTGATGCGACGGCCTTAAATGGGATGGATGCGCTGATGTCGATTGTTCAAATGCCCAAGGGCGTCCCGGTCGCCACCTTCGCGGTTGGCCAATCTGGCGCCGTCAATGCGGGAATATTTGCTGCTTCTATCCTGGCGCTTGAAGACCCCGTGATTAGAGACGCCCTTGACCGTTATCGTGAACAGCAAACGGCCAACGTTCCAGTTGACCCCGTTGAATAGCCTCGATGCGTGAACCCTCAAATCAATGTCTTGGCATCATGGGGTGTGGCCAACTCAGTCAAATGCTGGGGGAAGCCGCGAATAGGCTAGGGTATCGCGTCGTTTATCTCTGCTTGGATGAAACCCCTGTCGTTACCGGTCTTGGCCCTATTTACGGTGTTGATCAGTTCGATGCTTTTTTAAGTGCGAGTGATGTGATTACGGTTGAGCGTGAAAGCTTGCCGGATGACCTATTAAGGCGCGCGTCTAACGTCGGCCTTGCTCCGAACTACGATGCGCTCGTTGTGCTGCGAGAGCGTGATACGCAGAAAGCGTTACTAGATCAGCTAGATATCCCGACATCGCCCTGGTTCTTGGCCCAGAACTCTGCGGAACTTGAATCGGGGTTCGCGGCGCTGCCCGGCCCCTATGTTCGCTGCAAGCGAACACTCGGCGGCTATGACGGCGGCGGTCAGTGGCGAGTGGGTAGCGATTCCATCAGCGATATTCCAGAGGATGCTTATCCGGTCATTGCTGAGGCCGAGATAGCCATCGACCTGGAATATGCCATTGTTATTGGCAGAGACGAGCAAGGTCAGACCACGACCTACCCAATGACAGAGAATGTGATGCGGGACGGGATCTTGATCGGTAGTTTTGTTCCATCTGGTATCGATGCAGCGTTGGCGGATCAAGCCAAAGCGATAGCTGAGCGGTTGGTAGGAGCCATGAACTATGTGGGTGTCTTAGCGATCGAGTTCTTCCTGACCAAAGGCGAGCTGATCGTGAATGAAATTGCGCCCCGCGTCCATAACACCGGCCATTGGACGATCGGTGCGGTGGGCCCCGATCAATTCGTTCAGCATGTGAAGTGCTGTATGGGCGAGCCTGTGACGCCCCCGCATTTCACTGAAGCGGCAGCCATGGTTAATCTCCTAGACGATAAGTTGCCAGAAACGTTGCCGGCTGGGCCTATTCGAGCACTCATTCAGACCTACGGCAAAGGCGTGCGCAAGGGGAGAAAGCTAGGGCATATCACCTTGATTGGCCCTGATGCCGATAGCGTTCGGTCAGAGGCGATGGGTTTGATCAACGCCTTGCACGATGGGTGATGCTCACGGGCTGTCAGGATAAGCAGGTAAGGCTACTTATCGATCGACGCGACATTTGAGGCCCAGCTCTGTTAGGAGGCCTTGGGGCTAGTGGTATGCCTTCGATGAATGTGCGCGCGTCCCTTAAGCGGGACTGAAGCGTTGGCTAGGTTTTCACTTACCTTACCGAGCAAGCGAGCGTGAAGCACAACCAGCGACTATTTGAATTTAGCCGTTATCGATGAAGCGTTAGATCTAACAACGATGAGTTAGACACGGATCGAGTAGCAACAGAATGAAAAAGCGTCAGCCTCCCAGCGAGACCAAAGCATCGAGTGACCGCCAATCTCAAAAGGTGGGCTCCAAAGCGCCGCCTCGAATCGCGAAGTCGTTTCGCGATATGGCGTATGACGGCCAAGCGGCGCTAGAGCAGAAAATCAGCGACGCGTTCGAGCAAATGAAGCGGGGCAAAAAGACAAAAGGAAAGACGGAAAGGTCAGAGCCAAAAGACAATTAAACATCCGGTGCCTAAACGCCAGGCCCATAGACGTTAAGCTCCCCAACAAAAGTGCTCTAATACGAACGCTTCAGTAACAAGTCGCTAGACGACAAAAGGGCCCGGTGATCGCTAGTCTGTTGTGTGAAGGCCCAGCGCCAGCACCCTTAATCCATCACGTACTGGAACTTCTCATACTCGGCGAGTAGCGCTTCGCGGTCTAATGCCTCTGGCACATCAAAGATCGCCTGGCGTCCGCAAAACCGACTGGGTTTCAAGAATTCTTCGACGACATGGTAGTGTTCGCGGTCTTTATAGTCGTCAAACAAGATCGTCGATCCGGGGTCGGCGCTGGCGAGGGAATAGAGAAAGCAAGCCACTCTAAATCGACCGTCAACCAGTATGACTTCAGGCTTTTGGCCACGGTTCCAGGGCGATTCAATGTAGCGCTGAAAGGCTGCACGCTTTGCATAATTCTTTGGTCGACCTGCCCAGCCAATGGGCCCTAGATCGACCCAGTCGATATCGAAGCGAGCTGCGGATTCGCCCGCCTTACTGCGCACTTGATCGATCCAGTATTGAGAAGTATCTACGGCAAAAATAGAGGCGGGAGTGTTCGCAAGCACCCATAGGCTGGACTTACCAACGCCATATTCCGCGTAGGTAGTTGTTTGAGGCAGTAATGCTTTAAAGACAGCATCATCGCCGTCAAACAAAAATCCTTTGTCCTTACGTTTAAGGCTTAACTGCCATCGCGCTAATCGGTTCATTCAGCTCTCCTCACCGCGGCAAAGCATGCCATTTCATCGGCGCGAAGGCGAGATCTGAGGCTAGAGGCTGGGCTCAGATCGTAAACAAAATGCTACACTGGCGGTCCCTTCAGGCGGCCCGGTCTTCCAAGAAAACGCATGGATGTCACAACGATTCTCGATCAATTGAATGAAGCTCAGCGCGAGGCTGTGTCGGCGCCGTTAGGCCACGCGCTCGTGCTAGCGGGAGCCGGTAGTGGGAAGACTCGCGTATTAACCCAGAGAATTGCTTGGCTTGCTGAAGTCGAAGGGCTTTCCCCCTTCAGCATTATGGCGGTGACCTTCACGAACAAGGCCGCCGCCGAAATGCGTCACAGAATCGAAAGTCAGTTGGCCATGCCGCTTCGCGGTATGTGGGTTGGCACCTTTCACGGGCTCGCTCACCGATTTCTTCGATCACATTGGCAAGATGCGGGTCTGGATCAGAACTTTCAAATCCTAGATGCCGATGACCAACTCCGTATGGTTCGGCGAGTCATGGCTGCGCTCGATGTCGATGAGAAAAAGTGGCCGCCGCGCCAGTCGGTTTGGTGGATTAACGCGCAAAAAGACGAAGGGTTACGGGCAGAGCATATCCATGACCAAGGCGATCTTTTTGTTCAAGTTCAGCTCCGCATTTATCGGGCCTATCAGGAAGCGTGTGAACGTGGTGGGCTAGTCGACTTTGCCGAGCTGCTGCTTCGTATGCACGAGACGCTGCTGAACCAGCCAGCGCTGCTCCAGCACTACCAAAGGCGATTCCAAGCGATTTTGGTCGACGAATTCCAGGATACGAATGCCCTCCAATATGCATGGCTCAGAGTGCTGGCAGGGAATGCCAGCCAGGTGATGGTGGTGGGGGACGATGATCAATCCATTTACGGGTGGCGTGGCGCCAAGATTGAGAATATCCAACGCTTCGAGCGAGACTTTAGCGGCGCAACCGTTTTCCGCCTGGAACAGAATTATCGATCAACGGCGACGATTCTGCAGGCAGCCAACGGGCTGATTGAAAAGAATGCGGACCGTCTGGGTAAAGCGTTATGGACCGCCGATGGAGAAGGCGAGCGTATCGGTCTTTATGCGGCTTATAACGAGATCGATGAGTCCCGCTTTATTGTTGCGCGCGTCCAAGAGGGACTCGCTAAAGGTGAGGCGCTTTCAGAGCACGCCGTGCTGTATCGTTCGAATGCTCAGTCAAGGGTCTTGGAAGAGGGGTTTTTACGATCGCAAATCCCTTACCGAATTTATGGCGGTCAGCGATTTTTCGAGCGCGCGGAAATTCGAACGGCGTTGGCCTATATGCGGCTACTCACGTCGAGAGATAGTGACGCCGCCTTTGAGCGTGTTGTTAACGTGCCGCCAAGAGGTATCGGTGACAAGACGGTAGAACTCCTGCGAGAAACCGCCCGTCAGAACAATGTTTCACTCTGGCAGGCAGCCACTGAACGGTGCGAAGCTGAGTCACTGCCTGGCCGAGCCCATCGTGCCGTCGCTGGGTTTTTGTCGCTTATCAATGAACTCGATGAGAGCACCGAGCAGCTTGACCTTCCTGGCCTGGTAGAAGCAGTCATCGATGCAGCTGAGCTTAAAGCACTCTATGAAAAAGAAGGTGGTGAACGCGGGCAAGCGCGACTGGAAAACCTAGGGGAATTGGTCTCAGCGGCGAGGTCCTTTGATCCTGATGATCAAGTCCTCTTTGAAGATGACAGCGAGGTTGAGATCTCGATTCTTGATGCCTTTTTGTCTCACGCAGCGCTTGAGGCGGGTGATGCTCAGGGTGACCAGCATCAAGACGCGGTGCAAATGATGACCATGCACAGCGCTAAAGGGCTGGAATTTAAGACGGTCTTTCTCGCCGGAATGGAAGATGGTTTGTTCCCCCACCAAATGTCGATGGACGAACCGGGACGACTCGAAGAGGAACGTAGGCTCTGCTACGTAGGTATCACGAGGGCACGCCAAAAACTGTATCTCACCTATGCCGAGTCGCGGCGCATGAACGGCAGCGATCATTACAATCGACCGTCGCGATTTATTAGCGATGTCCCCAAGGAGTTGGTCGAAGAAATCCGCGCCCATGAAGTGCTGGTTCGACCCGCACTCAGTTCGAGCAGGCCTCCTAAGGTTCATTTCAAGTCGGAGGTGGAGGGCACTCAGCTCAAGTTGGGGCAGAAAGTTAACCATGCTAAGTTTGGCGAGGGCGTGATCCTGGCTTACGAGGGCACGGGCCCACAGGCGCGGGTGCAGGTAGCGTTTGATGGGCAGGGAATCAAATGGCTCATGGCAGCCATGGCAAAACTAGAACCAAAGGAATAAGAGACCATGTGGCGACGAATCGTATTGGTATTGGGTGTGATCGGGATGGTGGCTGGTTGCGGTGGTTCGGCGGAAACGACAACCAGCGATACGAGCGCGGCGCAACCCGAACAGACGTTCAAATGGCGATTGGTGACCACCTGGCCAAAAAACTTTCCAGGCATGGGAATGGCGCCTGAGAAATTAGCGGACCGCGTCCGTGAAATGAGCAATGGCAGGCTCGATATCAAAGTGTATGGCGCGGGCGAGTTGGTTCCAGCGCTCGAGATTTTCGAAGCGGTATCTCAAGGCACGGTCCAGATGGGTCATGGCGCTGCCTATTACTGGCGAGGCAGTGTACCAGCGGCACAGCTCTTCACGGCGGTACCCTTTGGGCTATCCGCGCAAGAGATGAATGGTTGGCTGCTCCATGGTGGCGGAATGGCCCTGTGGGAGGAGCTCTATGCCCGATACAACCTGGTGCCGCTCGTGGGTGGTAACACCGGTGTTCAGATGGCCGGGTGGTTCAACAAAGAAATCAATACGCTCGATGACTTGAAAGGCGTGAAGATGCGCATTCCCGGCCTGGGGGGCGAGGTCTTTGATGCGGCAGGTGGCACGGCGGTCAACATACCGGCTGGCGAGATTTTCACGAGCCTGCAGACCGGTGTCATTGACGCGGCGGAATGGGTGGGCCCGTTCAACGACTTAGTCCTCGGATTCCATCAGGTCGCGAAGTACTACTACTACCCTGGATGGCAGGAGCCAGGACCGAATCTTGAATTCACCATTAACCAAGCGGCTTGGGATGAACTGCCAAAGGATCTGCAAGCCATGGTGCGAACCGCGGCTGAAGCGGTCAATAACGATGTGCTCGCCGAATACACGGCAAGAAATAATCAAGCATTAAAGGAATTGACTGAAAAACATGGGGTCGACGTCAGGCGTCTACCAGATGATGTGCTTGCCGAGCTGAAGCGAATCTCAGATGAGAAAGTGCAGGCCATGATTGGTGAAGATCCGCTGTACGGGCGAATTTATGAGTCTTACATCCAATATCGACAGAACGTGATGAACTACAACGAGCTGTCGGAGCGGGCACTATCGAATGTGCGTGCAGACTTAGAGGGTTACACCGGCGATTAGCTTATTGGTAGAGCTGTTCTGGCAGCCAGGTCGCGAGTGCAGGCTGCCACACTAAGAGCGCGAGCATCGCAAGCTGGATCAAGATGAAAGGAATCACGCCGAGGTAGATGTCGCGCGTGGCGACGCTATCTGGGACAACCCCTCGCAGGTAAAAGAGAGAAAACCCAAAGGGTGGCGTCAAAAACGACGTTTGCAGGTTGACCGCAATCATGATGCCCAGCCAGATGGGGTCGACACCCATAGCCATCAGAATGGGACCAACGATAGGTACCACTACGAAAGTGATCTCGATGAAGTCGAGAATAAAACCCAGTAAAAAGATGGTGAGCATCACGATTGCAAGGGCACCTGCAACGCCCCCAGGCATGTGCTCAAAAATGCCTGCGACCAACTCATCTCCGCCATAGCCGCGAAACACCAACGAAAAAAGCGACGCGCCGATCAGGATAAAGAACACCATGGCGGTCGTTTCAACCGTTGAGGAGAGGCTTGATGACAGCGCTTCGCGATCGAGCGTTTTGCGAAAGAAGGCCATGACGAGCGCGCCCATTGCACCAATGCCAGCCGCTTCGGTGGGCGTTGCGGCGCCAAACAGAATCGACCCCAGCACTAAAATAATCAGGATCAGCGGAGGCGCGGCGCTCTTCAGTAGGGCAGGAAGCGGCACACTCGGTAGATCAGCAGGCGGTGCAAGCTTTGGCTTTGCCAGCGCGACTACAATCATCAAAACGCTGTATAGCATCACCAGGATCAACCCTGGAATGATGGCGCCGGCAAACAAGTCGCCTACCGAAATTGACCTCGGGTTAAAGATGCCTAGCGAGAGCTGAGACTGTTGGTACGCGCTCGCGATGACGTCGCCCAGTAAAACCAATGCGATAGAGGGCGGAATAATTTGGCCGAGGGTGCCGGTTGCGCAGATGGTGCCGGTTGCCAGCCTTGGACTGTAACCCGCTTTGAGCATCGTTGGCAGCGCCATCAGCCCCATGGTAACAACCGTGGCACCGACAATGCCGGTACTTGCCGCCATGAGCATGCCAACGAGGCAGACGGCAAGGCCGAGGCCACCCGGTGCTCGACCGAAGGCCCTGGTCATTGCATCCAATAAGTCTTCTGCAATTTTCGACCGCTCGAGAATCACACCCATCAGCACAAAGAGTGGAACGGCCATTAGGGTTTGATTGGTCATGATGCCAAACAGGCGGTTGGGTAGAGCGTTCAAGAAGATTAGGTCAAAGTGACCGGTAATAACGCCGAGGAGTGCAGCGATGAGTGACGTGCCGGCGAGCGTAAGGGCTACGGGATAACCTAAAAGAAGTAGGACAAAGACTGCCGTGAACATGTACAGCGCGGCGTATTCCACTAGCGCTGCTCCCTTGCTGTGGCGATCATTTTGGCGAGTTCGACACAGCCCTGAATAAGAAGCAGCGCCGCCATCAGTGGGATCAGCGACTTGAGCAAGAACACCCCGGGTAGTCCACCAGGCGCAGACGACGCCTCTAGAACCGACCAAGAAAATCGAACATAAGGCAGGCTCGACCAGAGCGTGAACAAAGCAAATGGAATCAGAAAAATAAACGTACCGCCCATATCAATGCGTCTCTGAAGTCTGGGGTTCAGCGAGCGGTGGAGAATGTCTACTCTGACATGTCCCCCTCGTTTTAGCGTGAATCCAATGCCAAGCATAATGACGGCGCCATGAAGATAGAGAATCGCCTCTTGTAGCGGAATAGAGCCCACATTCAGGAAGTAGCGCAGGAACACGACGACCGTTGTTCCAATCATCATCAAAAAGACCATCCACGCGCAGACGTCGCCCACGCGTTCAGAGAGTTGATCCAATCGGGTTAATAATCGGTGCATTGCGGTTACTCAATACTGGCTAAGAACGCCAACGAACAGCACCATACCTGCCCATTGGTTATTTAGGAAGGCAGCAAAACACCCTTCTCGTTCTCTCGCTCGAATCAGCCACTGCTGGTAGATAAAAAGCCCGCTGATCACCGAGACAGCAAGATAGTAAGGCCAGGCAAATTGAAGGTTCATTCCCAGCGCGATCAATAACCCAACCACAAGCGTTTGCAGTAGCCCGATGATGGTTCGGTCCAGATCACCGAAGAGTATGGCCGTCGAACGAATACCGATGGTCAGATCATCATCGCGGTCAACCATGGCATAGCAGGTGTCGTAGGCGATGACCCAGATGAGATTCGCCAGGAATAAGAGGCCAGTCTCTGCCGTGATGGGTGCGCCCGTAGCGGCAAAGGCCATCGGAATACCGAAGGAAAACGCAATCCCCAGACCCACCTGCGGCAGGTGCGTGATTCGCTTCAAAAAGGGGTAAATGCCGGCGGCCGCCACAGCGCCCATCGCCCATACGATCGTCATAAGGTTCGTGGTCAGCACCAATCCAAGCGAGACAAGTAGCAGTAGCACCATGAACTCGATCGCATCTCTCGAGACAATCTCACCGGTTGCCAAGGGCCGAAGCGCGGTTCGTTTGACGTGTCCATCCAGCTTTTGATCGGCCAGATCGTTCACGACGCAGCCGGCAGAGCGAGTGAGCAGTGTCCCCAGCGAGAACACGATCAGAAGATGCAACGACGGAGTGCCCTCTGCTGCAATCCATAGTGCTGCGAGCGTCGGCCAAAGCAGCAGCAAGGATCCGATGGGGCGATCTAACCTTGCGACCTTCAGTAACGCAGGCCATTTCGAATGGTCGAGGATCGATAGATTCAATGCCATGGTGAGGAAACAGCCGAGACGCAAATCAGGTAGTATACGGAGCTTTATAGGGGTATGCAGCGAGTGCTGCCTGCCCGTTACCGTTAAACCGATGAGTGAAGTGATATGAAAAAGTGGCAGTGCATCGTGTGTGGGTTTATCTATGATGAAGAAGAGGGTCTAGAGGAAGAGGGAATTGCTCCAGGCACACGATGGGAGGACATCCCAGAGGATTGGGTTTGTCCCGAATGCGGGGTTGGTAAGGCCGACTTTGAAATGATGGAAATCGACTAACCCTTATGGATCGAATCAAGCTCACTAAACAGATCCTTGTTGCCATGGTGCTTGGATTCACCATCGGCGCGCTGATTCACGGCTTTGATTGGTCTGAGAACGCCTTTATCGGCGAATTTCTGGTGGGCGGGATTTTTAGCCTAGGCGGGCAGATCTTTATCAAGACACTGAAGCTGCTCGTGGTGCCCCTTGTCTTTGTGTCTTTAGTGTGTGGCGCGAGCAGTTTAGCCGGTGGAAACAATATGGGGCGAATCGGACTAAAAACCGTCGCGCTGTATTTGATGACAACGGCTATCGCTATCACGCTCGCGTTGACGGTGGCGAATATCATCAATCCGGGGCTTGGCATCAACATGGCCGAGGGAATGACATTCCAGGCGAAGGAAGCGCCGCCGTTTACGCAGGTTGTATTGGATATCTTTCCAAGCAACCCGGTTGCAGCCATGGCCGAAGGCAACATGCTGCAGATTATTGTTTTCGCGCTGTTGCTTGGCGTGGCGTTAACCCGGGCGGGCGACGCGGGTCTTGCGTTAAAAGCGAGCTTCGACCGCTGGAATGAAGTCATTATGCAACTGGTCATGATGCTCATGCTGGCAGCGCCCGTTGGCGTATTTTGTTTGATGGTAACGCTGGGTGCTCAGTTAGGGTTCGGGGCGATCCTCGATCTGCTGGCCTATTTCCTCTGTGTGCTACTAGTACTGGCGCTACATTTTTTGATTACGTATCCAACGCTTATCAAACTACTGGTCCGAGTAAGCCCAGTGCTTTTTTACCAGCATATGGCACCGGTGATGGCATTCGCATTTAGCACCGCATCAAGTGGAGCAACGTTGCCGGTGACCTTGGAAACCGTGAAAAAGCGCATCGGTGTGCGTAACGAGATTGCAAGTTTTGTGGTTCCGGTGGGTGCAACCATCAATATGGATGGGACTGCGATTATGCAGGGCGTGGCTACTGTTTTTATCGCCCAGGCGTTTAACGTTGATATTGGCCTGACCGGTTATCTGATGGTGATTTTGACAGCAACCATGGCATCGATTGGTACGGCTGCTGTCCCAGGTGTGGGTTTAATTACACTGGCGCTCGTTTTGACCCAAGTGGGACTGCCGGTTGAAGGCATTGCACTCATTATTGGCGTTGATCGCTTGCTCGATATGACCCGAACAGTGGTCAACGTGGTGGGTGATGCGACGGTTTCAAGCGTTGTGGCCCGAAGCGAGGGTCAATTTGAAGATGAGATCTTCGCTGCAGAATCAGCCCGCTAGGCTTGTAACTTCATCGGCGGAAAATCGAGCCATCGATTGAGCAGTGCTTGTTGATGCTCGGAGGGCTCAGCGAGCAACTCGCTCGCCGCCTCGTGCGCCTCGGTTAATAAGTCGGCATCCCTTGTCAGGTCCGCGAGCTTAAAAAGCACTTCTCCGGATTGGTCTCGCCCCAGCATGTCGCCTGGACCGCGCATTTCAAGGTCTTGCTCAGCGATGTAGAAGCCGTCAATGGAATCCCGGAGTACCCCAAGACGCCGCTTGCCTGTTTTGCCGAGCGGAGACTCGTACAACAAAATACAGGCGCTGGCCTGATCACCTCGGCCAACCCGCCCTCGTAGCTGATGAATTTGGGTTAACCCAAATCGCTCGGCGTTCTCAATGATCATCAATATGGCGTTGGGTACATCAACACCGACCTCGATTACCGTCGTGGACACAAGGACACTGATCTTCCCTTCTTTGAATTCGCGCATGACGGTTTGTTTTTCTTGACTGCTCATACGGCCGTGCACGAGGCCAACCGAATGATCCGCCAGGCGTTTGCTTAGGTGTTGATGAGTGAAGGTTGCACTAACGAGTTGGCCATCTTCGCTGTCAATCGAGGGGCAAACCCAATAGGCTTGCGCGCCCTCTGCGCATGCCTCGGCTAGTCGATCGATGACGGCCTCTCTGCGCTCGCTGGCCATCACACGCGTCGTAATCGGGGTTCTGCCCGGAGGGCGCTCGTCAATCACGGAGGCGTTGACCCCAGCGTATAAGGTCATCGACAAGGTCCGGGGAATCGGCGTTGCCGAAAAAATGAGTTGATGGGGACGGAATTGATCTTCGCCTTTTTCAAAGAGTGCGTGTCGCTGTGCAACCCCAAATCGGTGCTGTTCATCGATTAAAACAAGACCTAACTGCGCGAATTCGACTTGGCTCTGAAACAGCGCGTGGGTACCCACCAAGAAATGGATTTGGTTGGTCTCTAGTTGCGCTAGAACCTTATCCCGCGCTTTTCCTTTCACGCTGCCCGATAACCAACCGACATGAAACCCAAGCGGCTCAAACCAGTTGGCCAGGGTCTCAAAGTGTTGTTCAGCGAGCAATTCGGTCGGCGCCATCAGCGCCACCTGGGTGCCGGACGCCATCGCCGCGAGTGCGGCGAGTGCGGCGACGACCGTTTTTCCCGCACCGACATCGCCTTGGATGAGACGAAGGGCAGGGGAGGGTTGTCTTAGATCGTGAAAGATCTCGTTAACAACCCGTGTTTGGGCCCCGGTCAGGTTAAAGGGCAGTCTGGCTATAAACGCGTCAAACATCGGCGCTGGGCATTCAAGCGGACGGCTCGGTTCGGCTTGGGTTTCACGGTGCCAGAGCATCATGCCGAGCTGGTAGGCGGTGAGTTCCTCGAACGCGAGTAATCGCTGGGTCGGGTGCTCACCGCGCTGTATGGCTGCTAGATCCTCTTCAGCAGGTGGCGAGTGGAGCATGGTGAGTGCCGCCCACAAATCAGCCGCTGGGCGATTCTTCAGGAGGGGTTTAAACGCCGCTTCCAGTCCCGGTATCGCCAAAGCCTGGCGCACAAGCGACTGCATTTTGGCTTGGCCTAACCCTTCAACGACTGAATAGACCGGTGTCAGGGTGTCAGGCAGAGATGCTTTGGGATTGCGATCATATTGGGGATGAATCATTTCAAGGCCACGTGGCCCTTTGCGGATCCGTCCGTAACAGCGCACGCGAGGGTTGGCATCGAACTGTGCTTGCTGCGAGCGATTGAAGTGAAAGAACCTCACCGGTAAGCGTCCCGTTTCATCTTCGATGGTCACGAGCAAGCTCCGGCGCCTACCAAACTGGACTTGGCTGGAGATCGCTTGCCCTTCGACAACACCCTCGCCGTCAGGTCGCAGGTCAGCGATCAGTGTTCGTTTGGTTTGGTCCTCGTAACGAAACGGCAGATGAAACAGAAGGTCTTCTGCAGTGGTGATGTTGAGTCGTTCAAGCTTGGCGGCGACGGCGGGACCAACGCCCTTTAGTGTGGTGACCGGTATATCAGCCGGGTGACGCTGAGCAGTCTCTTTTTTACTCACCATGAACCGCGACGATGGCGTCAATCTCAATCAATGCGCCAAGCGGTAGGCCCGCAACTTGAGTCGTGGCCCGGGCAGGATAGGGCGCGGTGAGATTTGCTTCGAGCGCTTGGTTGACGGCTGCAAAGTCAGATAGATCTTGGAGGTAGAGCGTGAGCTTGAGCGCGTGCTGAATGCTCGTTCCTGCTTCGACACAGATCGCCTCTACATTCGCCAGCACCTGATCAATTTGCGATTCGATATCGTCACCCACCAATTGATTGGTGACTGGGTCAAGGCCAAGTTGTCCGGAAACAAACAGCATGCTGCCATGACGGACGGCCTGAGAATACGGGCCCAACGCCTTTGGAGCGCTGTCAGTCTGAATGGCTTCTCGCTTCACCGTTAGTTCCTGACTCTGACAATGCGATTAACGTGGTGAATGTGACGTAGCTTCTTGATGACGGCGGCAAGGTGAACGCGGTCCCTGACCTGTAGGAGAAGGTTGACTGTTGTGAGTCGCGCGTCGCGCTCGAGGATGCTAATCCGCTCGATATTGGCGTCGACCCCAGTAATAGTTGAAGCGAGCATAGCGATGAGCCCTTTTTCGTGCTCAAGTTCGATGCGCATCTCGACCGTAAACTCTTGGTCGATCTGGTCCTCCCATCGGACGGCCATCACCTCTTCGCCTTTTGTTCGAAGCTCGCCCATGTTTCGGCAACTATCGATGTGAATGACAATGCCTTTACCAGCGCTGATGTGCCCAATGATGGGGTCACCAGGAATAGGCCGGCAGCATCGGGCATAGGTCACGACCATGCCTTCGGTACCCCTAATGGCCAGCGGCCCCTCGTAATCGAGCTCGAGCGGTGTATCAGCAGATTGACTCTGAACAAGTCGCCTCGCGACGACGCTGGCCATCTGGTTGCCGAGGCCGATCTCATGAAGCAAATCCTCCTCGTTTTGAAATTTGCCAGTTTCGACGATTTCAGAGAAGGAATCGGGTTCAACATCGCTTAACGATGAATTGAGGGCCGTTAAGGCGCGCTCAAGCAACCGTCGACCTAATTCAACGGATTCGCTTTCTTGTTGTACTTTCAATGCATTGCGGATCCCGCTACGCGCTTTTCCTGTGACGACATAGCTCAGCCAAGCGGGATTCGGCAAGGCGCCTGCCGAACGAATGATCTCAACCGTTTGTCCGCTTTCAAGAGAGGCGGACAGTGGCGCAAGGCGGCGATCGATGCGACAGGCCACACACGTGTTGCCGATATCGGTGTGCACCGCGTAGGCGAAATCTACCGGGGTCGAGCCCTGGGGTAGCTCGTAGATGTCTCCTGCCGGACTGAAGACATAGACTTCGTCGGGAAAGAGATCAATCTTGACGTTCTCAATGAACTCAAGCGAGTTGCCCGCGCTCTGCTGCAGCTCGAGTAATCCGCGCATCCACGCCCGAGCTCTGTGCTGGCCTGACGTCATGCTTTCATCGCTCGTTTTGTACAGCCAGTGTCCCGCAATCCCGTGGTTGGCGAACTCCTCCATCTCTTCTGTTCTGATCTGAATTTCGATGGGCAGACCGTGCATTCCAAACAATGTCGTGTGGAGGGATTGGTAACCGTTGGCTTTGGGAATCGCGATGTAATCTTTGAATCGACCCGCCACGGGCTTATATAAGTTGTGCACCATGCCGAGCACCCGATAACACGTATCGACGTCCTCTACGACGATTCTGAAGGCGTAAACATCCATGATTTCGGCGAACGAGCGGCGCTTAGAGCGCATCTTGGTGTAGATGCTGTAGAGATGTTTTTCTCGCCCAAAGACGCGAGCCGAAATCCCTTCTGTTTCCAAGCGTCCAGTGATGGAATCCTGCAGTTTGGTGACCACCTCTTTCCGATTGCCACGAGCCTTACGCACTGCCTTTTCAATCATGCTTGATCGAAGCGGGTAAAGCGCTCTGAAGCCAAGCTCCTCGAACTCGACTCGGATGGTATTCATGCCGAGCCGCAAGGCAATCGGAGCGTAGATTTCGAGGGTTTCCCGCGCGATTCTTCGACGCTTTTCAGGGTCAAGGTAACCCAGGGTGCGCATGTTATGAAGGCGGTCAGCTAACTTGACCAAGATGACCCTGATGTCCTTGGCCATGGCCAGGGTCATTTTTTGAAAATTCTCGGCTTGCGCTTCAGCTCTAGACAGGAACATGCTGGAAAGCTTGCTAACGCCATCTACCAGCTCCGCCACTTGATCATCGAAATTTGTCGACAGGAGTTGCTTTGGGACGCCGGTATCCTCGATGACGTCGTGGAGAAGCGCTGCCATTAAACATTGGTGGTCGACGCGCATGTCGGCCAGGATTTGTGCGACGGCAAGGGGATGATTGATATAAGGCTCACCAGACTTGCGGGTCTGTCCTTCGTGGGCTTCTTCGGCAAAATCGTAAGCGCGAACAACCTGGGCGACCTGCTCTGGAGCGAGGTACCCGTGAAGGTCTTCAGCAAAGGTGTCTATGGTTGACATGTCGTTTCATCAAGACGACGGGTCTTGGATAGAATCTACTCGTAGTTGAGTACGACTGCAACGCAGAAATGGTTGACTGAGGGTGGGCTGCCTCGATGACCTCGATTCACCCCACGCTAGATTGAATTTGACTGCAGGGAACCTGCGGTTCGGCGATTAAAACTCTTCGGGGGCGGGAGGCTCGCGGTCAAAGGCTTCGCTGAGCAATTCCATCGCGAGCGGCTCAAAGTCCTCTTTTGGCTTCTCGACCAAGATGTCTGGTCCGACCAGCCCGTCTGCGATTTCGCGGAGCGCTAGCACGGTGGGCTTATCATTTTCGAGCGGAACAAGAGGGTCCTTGCCTTCTGTTGAAATCTGACGAGCGCGCTTGCTGGCAACCATGACAAGCTCGAATCGATTCGCAACATTCTCAAGACAATCTTCAACAGTGACTCGGGCCATGATCCATCCTCTTCAATCAGTAGTCTTCAATCAATAGTCTTCAAACCATCAGCATCGACGTGTACATCAATGGGTGATGGGTGAGTGATGGGCTTGGCGAGTCCAGTTAGGCGGCGGTTAACAACCAAGCTGTTAATAAACAAGCGTTAGCTAAAAAGCGTTTTAACGGCCGTTCCGTGCAATCACTGCGCTGTTGGTGACACCCAAGAGTGCCAAACCCGTCACAAAAGGGAGCGAAGTGTAGCCATAAAGTGCAAACGCTGCAAGAAATCTGTTCTGAGGGGTCACCGCGCCTCGGTGAGCAATTCTGTGAGTAATTCGCCCTGCGCCATCTCTTGCACGTCCCGCCGAAAGGCGCCCCCACGACCGCTGATGATGTCATCGAGCTGACTCAATGCGAGGTCGAAGGAGTCATTGACAACCAGGTAATCAAACGCTGAGTACTGGGAGATTTCGCTGACGGACATGCTAAGGCGTTGTTCAATGACCTCGCTGCTGTCTTGCCCTCGTCCCAACAGGCGGGTTCGAAGCGCATCGAGCGACGGAGGCAGTAAGAAAATGAGTTGTGCTTCGGGCAGTTGCTCCTTGATCTGCAAAGCGCCCTGCCAGTCAATCTCAAGTAGGGTGCTCCGACCGGATGCCTTGATGCGGTCAATCTCATTCAGGCTTGTTCCATAAAGATGTCCGAAGACCTCTGCCGACTCGAGAAATTGACCGCTTGCTACAAGCGTTTCAAAGGTCCCGCGCTCGACAAAGTAATAGTTTTCCCCGTCACGCTCACCTGGCCTCATGGGTCTCGTGGTATGCGACACACTCACCGCGAGATCTGGCCGTTGCTCCCTCAGCGCTGCCACGAGTGACGTCTTTCCGGTTCCGGATGCGGCTGCAACAACGAATAAGAAAGCATCAATGGAACTTGAGGCAGTAGTCATGAGCGAGAGAATACTCTGAGTGCTAAAAGGCGAAAGAGGGTACGGGATCGAGGGCTGCGAGGCAATCTATGGGCTGCTTATTCAACATTCTGAATTTGTTCCCGTAGCTGTTCGATAAGGACTTTCATTTCGACGGCGCGCAGTGTGAGTGCGCTATCCCACGACTTTGAAGCAATGGTGTTGGTTTCCCGGTTTAGCTCTTGGACCAGAAAATCGAGGCGTTTGCCGACACTCTCTTTGGACGAGCCTCCTTGGTTCAATTGCGCTGTAAATGCGTCGATGTGGGTTGAGAGGCGATCGAGCTCCTCGCCTATGTCATTTTTTTGAACCAGTAACACGATTTCCTGGTGAAGACGCTCAGGTTCAACATCGACCTGAAGGGATTGAAAACGGTCTCGGATTCGTTCGGTTTGGCGCTCGATCAGGCGCTCTGTTTCGGACTTAATCGCGACAACATGGTGGTTCAAGGCATTGAGCTTGGCTAAAAGAATGGCGTGTAGGGCTTCCCCTTCCGCCTGTCGCGCTTGGATGAGACCGTTTAACACTTGGTCAATGAATGTTTCGATCAGACCCGGGTCGGGTGCCGTTGTGGGGGTGTGCGCTACGCCAGGCCATGCAAGCAGATCGGTCAGTGAGGCGGGCTGAGCACTCGGGACGACTTGCGAGATAGTTTCAAGGGCATCTGCTATCTCAGCGAGCTTGGCAGTATCAACGGCTAAAGCCGCTTCGCTTTCACCGGTTGACCGAATGGTCCAATCGACCTTGCCTCGCCCAAGGCTCGCTTTACACTGACGACGGATGATTGGCTCAAGGTAGCGTAAGCCCTCAGGTGCGCGTACAGAGATCTCGAGAAAGCGGTGATTGACCGAGCGAACCTCGCAAGAGAGACCTTGGTCAACGAGGCTAAAGTAGCCTGTCATGCTGGATGTCATAAAGAGCCTTATTTGCCGGCGGTGAGTGAGTATAATCGACCACCCATATTGATGCAGAGGTAGACGCTTGAACCTTAACAGTGAAGGACAGAGACACTCGGGCAGAGCAGCCGATGAACTGCGTGTCGTAACCATTGAGCGAGGATTCAATGCCCATGCAGAGGGATCAGCGCTCATCAGCTTCGGCCAGACAAAGGTGATCTGCACCGTTAGCGTTGAATCAGGCGTGCCACCGTTTCTAAGGGGCAAAGGAGAAGGCTGGATCACGGCTGAATACGGCATGCTTCCTAGGTCGACTCATGATCGCATGGGGCGAGAGGCCTCTCGCGGTAAACAATCCGGCAGAACACAGGAAATACAACGACTCATCGGCCGGTCACTGCGTCAAGCAGTTAACCTAAAGACACTCGGTGAACAGACGCTAAAAATTGACTGCGATGTCATACAGGCTGATGGCGGAACTCGAACAGCCTCGATTACGGGGGCTTGCGTGGCACTATTTGACGCACTTGATACATTGCCCAATAGCGACACGATCGAACGCCAGTGGGTGGCTGCCATCTCGGTTGGGATGGTTGCGGGCCAGGCGGTTCTGGACCTCGATTACGTTGAAGATTCCAGTGCCGAAACGGACATGAACGTAGTGATGCTCGAATCTGGCGGCTTCATTGAGGTGCAAGGGACGGCCGAGGGCGCCCCTTTTAGTCGCTCTGGCCTCGATGAGTTACTTGACCTAGCGGGTAAAGGCGTCGGGGAACTCATCGAGCTTCAAAAGGCGTCGAGGAGCGGCGGCTAAGCTATCGCGGGTTGTGGCCCCCGCAGGCTTGAAAAGTACGTTTTAGAAGCACGTTTGGAAGTACGTTTAAAGTAAGTTTTGGAAGTAGAAAACGAACAAGACGACGCGCCATGGAATAGGGAATGACAGATGGCAGACAATAACAGAGCGTTTATAGAACTCGCGCTTGCGAGCGGCGTGTTGCAATTTGGAGCCTTCACGTTGAAATCTGGGCGCGTTAGCCCCTACTTCTTCAATGCCGGACTCTTTCAAACGGGAGATGCGTTATCTGCATTGGGCGCGTTTTATGCGGATCGCATGATGGCGGCTTCCGGATCATTTGATGTGCTGTTCGGCCCGCCCTACAAAGGTATCCCGCTGGTATCGGCTATGGCCGTCGCGCTCTCAAGGGATCATGGTCGGTCACTCCCTTATGCGTATGCCAGAAAAGAGGCGAAAGACCACGGAGAGGGTGGCGTGTTGGTCGGCGCTCCGCTCGAAGGACGTGTGCTCATCGTAGACGACGTGGTCACCGCGGGCACCGCAGCGAACGAAGCCATTGAAATGATCCGAGCGGCCGGGGCTGAGCCTGCCGGGGTGCTCGTTGCGATTGACCGCGAGGAGCGGGGCCAAGAAGGCTCCTTATCTGCGGTTCAAGCGCTCGAGGCTGATCACGGTATTCCCGTATATAGCATCGTTACTTTTTCCGAGATCCTCGAATTTGTGGAAGAAACGCAGAGCCCAGAAGCGCTTAATACGATGCTGGCCTATCGAGAAGCCTACGGCGTTTAGACGTCAGCGTTGGTCAAGCCGATTTCGATGATGGGCCATTGTTCGGCGAAGTGCTCGGTTGGCGACTGTGCAAATTCGCTGCGAACGTAACGGGTGACTGCCCCCTCAATGAGCTGCATCACGAGCGCGGTCTGCGCTGTCGGCGAAAGCGGGGGTTTGGCGAAGGCCGTTGATTGAGCATCCCGCAGTGCCTGTCTGCAGGCGGTTTCCATTTTGTCGAATAACTGACGAACGCGAGGCTTAAGTCTTGGCGCCTCGCCGACCAAAGGGTCGCCTAGCAGAAGACGAGCGATGCCTGGGTTGCGCTCAAAAAACGTGAGCAAGAGCAACATGAAGTCTTGTGTTTTAACACTGATTGATTGATCAGACGCGTGGATGGTATTGATGCGGGAGAGGAGCGCTTCTTCAGCAAACGTGATGAGCGCCTCAAATATCTGGGCCTTACTCGCGAAATGCCGATAGATGGCGGCTTCTGATACGCCGACGTCGGCTGCGATTTTAGCGATGGTGATCTTATCGCCCGGCGCCTTCTCGAGCATGGTTGCAACCGTTTCTAAAATCGCCGCTTTTCGATTGCCGGTGCTTTTCTGGCTACGGGTTTCATTCATGAGCGGAAATCTTGGTGCCGACCCCTTCGTCAGTCAGCACTTCAAGCAGCACCGCATGCGCAACTCGGCCATCGATAATGTGCGCGCTATTGACGCCTGCTTGGACCGCATCTAGTGCGCACTGAATCTTGGGTAACATCCCGCCTGAAATAATGCCTTCCTCAATCATAGTGTGGACAGCGTTCGCATTAAGCGTAGGTAAAAGCGAGCCGTCTGCATCCTGCAGGCCTGGCACATTCGTGAGTAAAACCAGTTTTTCTGCCTGGACGGCTGAAGCGATGGCGCTCGCGACAAGATCAGCGTTGATGTTGTAAGTGTGACCCTCAGCATCGGTACCAATAGGCGCAATCACAGGAATCAGATTGCTCTCGGCTGCAACGTCCAGCACCTGCCGGTCGATCTGGGTCACCTCACCGACATGACCAATATCGATGATCTCAGGAGTCGACAGCGCTTTACTCGGCCGCTCAACCATTAGCTTTTTGGCTTGGATCATATTGGCATCTTTGCCGGTCATGCCGAGAGCCTTACCCCCATTTTGGTTGATGAGGTTAACAATGTCCTTATTGACCAACCCGCCAAGCACCATTTCGACGACATCCATGGTGGCGCTGTCGGTGACACGCATACCGTCAACAAAGTGCGAAGCAATACCCAATTGCTCGAGCAGAGAGCCAATCTGAGGACCTCCGCCATGCACCACGATGGGGTTCATTCCCACTAGCTTCATCAAGACGATATCCCGCGCAAAGCTATACTTCAGGGTCTCGTCGGTCATGGCATTGCCGCCGTACTTGACCACGAAGGTTTTCCCCTTAAACCGCTGGATATACGGGAGCGCCTCGGTCAGAACGGTTGCGATCTCGAGCGCTTGTTGCCTTGAAACGGTCATGGTGGTTGTCCTGACGTTAGGAGGATTGAAGACCTGTGGAGCCGAACCCGCCGCTACCTCGGGTAGAGGCCTCAAACGACGTTACCTCCTCGAAGGACGCCTGAATCACGGGCACAATCACGAGTTGGGCGATGCGCATCCCAGGTTCTATGTCAAAGGATGTTGTGCCTCGGTTCCAGCAAGAGACCATGAGTTCGCCCTGATAATCGGAGTCAATCAGGCCAACAAGGTTGCCCAACACAATGCCGTGTTTATGGCCAAGGCCAGACCTTGGCAAAATCATGGCGGCAGTGGCGGGGTCGCTCAGATGGATCGCAAGCCCCGTTGGGATCAAGGTCGTTTGTCCTGGCTCAAGGCGGACAGGCTCATCAAGGTCGGCCGCAAGATCCAGTCCCGCAGAGCCTGGTGTTCCATAACTCGGGAGCGCGGCTGGCGCAGAATCTCTAACCCGCATGATTTGAACTTTCATGAGGCCGCCTCGATACGATCAGCAATAACCGCAATCAGCCGCTCTGACAGCGCCCTCTTGGACATCATTGGGATGCTGAGCTCTCCGCCTGACCAAAAAATGGTCGTCGCATTAGCATCACTGTTGAAGCCTATTTGGGTGTTCGCCACGTTGTTCGCCACGATCATGGCGAGATTTTTGCCGGCTAATTTTCGTTTGGCGTAGTCTTCGAGGTGTTCTGTCTCTGCTGCGAACCCAACGGTGAATGGAGCGCTCGGGTGTTTCGCTGCTTCGGCGATAATATCGGGGTTCTCCACCAGCTCGAGTGTCAGGGTGGGTTCGCCGCACTGTCCCTTTTTGATTTTCTGCGCCTCGACCATCTGCGGCCGGTAATCCGACACGGCTGCTACCCCTATGACGATATCCGTTTCAGGTAGCCTCGCCTGCACCGCCTCATGCATATCTTGGGCAGAAACAACGTTGACGATATCCACTCGGTCCGGCGGGGTCAGCGCGGTGGGGCCAGAGATAAGGATCACGTGGGCGCCGGCATCAACGGCAGCACTGGCGAGGGCATAGCCCTGCTTGCCCGAGCTGTGGTTACTGATAAACCGAACCGGATCGATTGCCTCACGGGTTGGGCCCGCGGTGATTAGGACCGTCTTGCCTTGCAGCCGGCCGGTAGCGAATAACGCACTTGCCTCCAGTAATAGCGCATCGATGTCGAGTAATCGCCCAGCGCCGACTTCACCGCAGGCTTGAAGCCCAGAGTCTGGTCCGAGGAAGTGAATCCCGCGTTCGCTCAAAATCGCCCGATTTTTCTGAGTAGGGTGCTTCGCCCACATGGCTTGATTCATGGCGGGTGCGACGGCAACCGGGCACTCTGCCGCAAGGCATACCGCGGTTAAAAGGTCGTCGCCGTGGCCACTTGCGAGCCGTGCCATGGAGTTTGCACTGGCGGGGGCAATAAGCACGAGATCGGCCCAACGTGCGAGTTCGATGTGGCCCATCACCGACTCAGTGTCCGGATTGTGTAGGTCCAGATGAACGGGGTGCTTTGATAACGCTTGCATCGTGAGCGGGGTGATGAACTCGGTTGCTGATCGAGTCATGATGACCCGAACGTCGGCGCCAAGGTCTTGTAGGCGTCTCGTTAACTCAGCGCTTTTATAGGCAGCGATACCGCCAGTGATCCCTAACAAAATCCTGCGGTTGTGTAGCGTTAGTAAGGGGTTGTCCATGAGATCGCCCTCTCCCTTTAGCCTTTGGCGGCGCAATAGTACCCAGTTTAAACGGGGTTGGCACCCAAATCACGTGGGCAGGATCGCTCTATCGGCGTGGTTGGCGATCTGTAAAAAAGCCGTCTCGATCGCAGACCCCACGGAAAAAGGTGAGGCTGCATAGATCTGAGCGCCCCGTGAAGGCTAGTCATTGAAGATGGCTGTCCTGGATCGATTACCAGCAGTTTGCGAGGCTGAATTAGTACCAAGGCTAACCGGCCAATCGAGATAGCGCTCGATAGTTGATTGGAGCGATAGGATTGACGAGCATGTCCGCCTCCTCAAGACCATCGCCCAGCCAGGTGCAAGATCTTAGGGAACGGATCAGGGAATCAGATCGCGCCGAGGAAAGTGCTACAAGCGAGCGGCTCGGGCTGAACCCAATGTGACCGAATGTGATCAATGAACCATCTGGCACGTTATCGAAAAGGGCTGCGCGTCATCGTTTAGCCCGCAAAAGCACAGCGGGTTTTCGTTGAAAAATCAAAGACCTTTTGCTATAAATGCGCGCTCGCTCGAGCGGCGGCCGGTAAATATTCAGAGTTAGCCGGTAATTCGCTCTTCTGCGATAGACGAAAGTCGCGCGTTCCGCCTCCATTACCGCGGTCTCTCGGCGCCCAATAGGTGCAAAGAGCAGGTGCAAATGCAGGTGTGAAGCTCCGCTGTAAAAAGCGGACACAAAAAGGTGAGCGTAAAGGGGCGAGAGAAGAAGCGGGTGTCGAGAAAGTCCCAAAAAGGGTCGACAACCTAGCAGCTGAGATAGATCGCGGTACGTTGTGTAACGGATCGTGAAACGTAAGGAAGAAAGTCATGTCAAGAGTATGTCAAGTGACGGGGAAGCGGCCCCAAAGCGGCAACAATGTATCGCACGCCAACAATAAAACACGCCGTCGGTTCCTACCTAATATTCAACAGCATCGGTTTTGGCTGGAAAGCGAAAAGCGTTTCGTAAAGCTCAAAGTCTCCACGAAAGGCATGCGGATCATTGACAAGCTAGGAATCGAGCAGGTTGTGACGGACCTTCGAGCACAAGGCCAGCGAGTATAAAACCAACTGGTAGGGCGCACTGGCGCTTTCGGTTGGGAAAACGCTATAAAAACAGGCCCATTGAGAACTAAGCGGGTTGAAAAGAGGAATTAGACGATGAGAGACAAGATTAAGCTCGTATCTTCTGCGGGAACGGGTCACTACTACACGACCACGAAGAATAAGAAAAACATGCCTGACAAGATGGAAATCAAGAAGTTTGATCCGGTTGTCCGTAAGCATGTCACCTACACGGAAGCCAAAATTAAGTAACACAGCCCAAACGACTCACGCCTTTTAATAAGCGTTCGCTGTAGAAGCCGTCTGCTATCAGGCGGCACCTGGGAACGGCGTACAACCCTTGCTAGGCCACGCGGAGTGTGTGAAAGCCCCTAGGCTAAAAATCAGGCTAAAAGGCAAGTCAAAAGAAGCCCACTCCCAATCGCGCGTCCCACCTAAACGATCAGTCCTGATCTAATGCTTGGACCCTCCTGTCAATCAACAGCCAGCATCGAGCTCAAACGAGATCTAGGTGCTTTCATGACGTCCCCAGTTCTAGTGTTTGTGCATGAGCAACAGGTGGCCGGCCTCATCGCGCATAGCGATCCAATCTTTATCCAGACGGATGGTCGTGCCGGGCGCAAGCAAGGTTCGCGGGCCCTCGACGTGCTGATAAGGCTGAAGGTCCTTGACCGATAGAATGGCGGGCAGTGATTCGAGATCGGCTGGAGGGCTCGCCATGAGCCGCTGGAAAGAAGCCGCTAAATCGGGTTGCTGTAACGATGCAACTGACCGCGGGAGAGGATGTCGATCCTCTGCGCGCCACCTGATTCGAAC
Organism: Gammaproteobacteria bacterium; assembly: GCA_038131595.1. Taxonomy (GTDB): domain Bacteria; phylum Pseudomonadota; class Gammaproteobacteria; order Pseudomonadales; family Azotimanducaceae; genus UBA9926. The sequence continues at coordinate 982,427 of JAYPPR010000008.1, read as the reverse complement.
GAGCTCAGGCTCTTGCATCAGTTTGTGCCCGTACCTTGTTTCGTGAGCCCGCTCGAATTGAGCGCGCATCTCACGAAGATCACCCGAGAGAGGGATTTCCAACGTGGTAGATTGACCGGCGTACCGAACGTCTGCTGCAAGCTCATCGGTACGAGGCCCTCGATCGGCCAAATCCGCATGACTGACGGCTTCATCAATCAGTGATTGGATGGCGGATGACAGCGTTGTGTCTTTGATCTCCGCAAAGGGCAGATAGATCGCTCGTGTAAAGACGCGGCCTGGTCTGGCCATTAGCATGCCGAGTGCGGAAAACATGGCGGCAAACGCGGGTACCACTGCGCGCCTCATCCCGAGTGATTGCGCAAGAGAACAAAGATGAAGACCGCCTGCGCCGCCGAAGCAAGTCAGAGTGAAATCCGCAGGATCAAATCCCCGCTGAATTGAAATCACCCTCAAGGCTTGGGCCATTTTCTCATTCGCAAGATCAATAATGCCGCTTGCCGTGTCGTTTAAAGGCATGCCTAGCGCTTCTGCCAGTGGTTGAATAGCGCGTGCCGCGGCTTCGCTCGAAAGCTGAATGTCATCGGAAAGCGTCTCGGCCCCCTCAAAATGTCCGAGCACGGCATGGGCATCGGTTACGGTAGGTTTTGAGCCGCCTTGTTGATAGCAAGCAGGCCCAGGGCTTGCGCCCGCAGACGCGGGCCCGAGTGAGAGCAAGCCTCCCTCATTGATCCAAGCAATTGAGCCGCCACCGGCGCCAATGGTGGTTAAGTCCAGCGCGGGCATCGCAAGGGGAAGGCCATCAAGGTCTGCCGATGTTGCAGGAGTAATAGAGCCCTCGATCAGGGCGACGTCGGTTGATGTGCCGCCCATATCAAAGGTCATCAAGTTGCTATTTGGAAAACACTGGTTAGCGCCGATAAGCCCACCTGCTGGCCCTGATAGCAAAAGGTGCGCGGCTCTGGCGGCTGCCTTGTCAGCGGAAATCGTGAGGCCAGATGACTGCATAATCTTGACTTCGCTGGGTGCAGTCCCCGTTACGAGCCGAGATAAATAGCCCCGCACGGGTGGGGCAAGATAGCTATTCAAGACGGTGATAACAGCGCGTTCATACTCTCCAGGCTCAGGATGCAGCTCGCTCGATAAGGTGATGGTGTCGGTAATGTGCGATAGCGCCTCCCGTAACGCTCGCTCTTCCTGATTGTTTTTGAAAGCAAATAGGAGACAAATGGCAATGGCTTCGGGTTTAAGTGCAGCAATCTCGCGGGTCAGTGCCTCGATGCTAGCGGGCGTGAGTGCTTGAATGAGCTCGCCTGACGCATCTCTGCGAGTGTCGATTTCTAGTCGATAAACCTTGTCCGAACCGAGACGGTTGACCCTTGGGTTTAATTCGTAAAGCGCTGCGCGGTTCTGACGACCAAGCTCGAGTAGGTCACCGAAGCCCTGATTGGTGATAAAGGCGGTTTTAGCGCCTTTGTGTTCGAGGGCTGCGTTAGTTGCGACCGTGGTGCCGTGAACAATTGATACATCACCGCTCCCAAGAGATGCCTCCAGCCCGAGGGCTTTAAGCCCGCGAAAAATCGCTTTCTCGGGTGCCTCGGGCGACGATAATATCTTGCATGAGGCGATACCGCTTGGCCCGACGTGGATAAAATCGGTGAATGTGCCACCGGTATCAATTCCAACAAAATGAGCAGGGTCTGCGTTGCGCATGCCAGCATGATAGCGCTGACCTCGGTTAGCCGCGAGTGCCACAGGAATGCGCTGATCAGCCGTTCTGTGATAATGCCCTTCTAAAAAATCATAGCCCCAGATGAGTGAGCTATAGTTTGAAGTCTGGGGTTTCATCCTTGGGGTTTGATACCTGGGCAAAACACGCTGCCTACCCAGCGGCGTTTTAATCAATGGGTGATGGAACCATGCCGGAGTTACCAGAAGTAGAGACGACAAGGGTCGGGATCATGCCGCATGTGACAGGGCGTGTGATTAACCAACTCCTTGTCAGAGAGCATCGACTGAGGTGGCCCGTGGACCCGCATTTGTCGCAGTGGGCATCAGGTCAACGGATCACCGGGGTGTCTCGTCGAGCAAAGTATTTATTACTTGAGTTAGAGCAAGGGTGGTTAATGCTTCACTTGGGCATGTCCGGGAGCCTGCGGGTGTTACCCCAGGGCACGGCGCCACTCAAGCACGACCATGTCGACATTCTGCTCGATAGCGGGCAGGTGCTTCGATATCGAGACCCAAGGCGGTTCGGATCACTCTTTTATCTCACAGCGCTCAGCCACCCTTTGCTCGACAAGCTAGGCCCGGAGCCGCTTTCAGATGATTTTTCGGTGGATTATTTGATGGGTCGCGCGGCGAGCGTCAAACGGAACATCAAGACCTTCTTGATGGACGCAGAGGTGGTCGTTGGCGTGGGTAATATTTACGCCAATGAGGCGCTTTATTACGCCGGGATTAGGCCGTTAGTAGAGGCAGGTAAAGTGAGCAGGCGCCGAATGGGTCGGCTTGTACCTGCCGTAAAAATGGTGCTCGAAAAGGCGATTCAGGCCGGCGGCACTAGCTTGCGAGACTTTCTCCATGAGGACGGTAAACCGGGTTACTTTCGGCACGAACTTCAGGTTTACGGTCGAGAAGGAGAGACCTGCTATCGGTGTGGTGGGGCGCTGACGTCGCTTCGGATCAGCAGCAGAGCAACGGTCTTTTGCAAGCGGTGCCAGCGTTAGCCAACCTCGCCCGCCTTGATGGCAGCCGCTACCGCTGGTGGCACGAATTGGCTGACATCGCCGCCGTATCCTGCGATTTGGCGCACGAGTGTCGAGGAGATGTAGGAGTGCTCCTCGGATGGGGCCAAAAACACCGTCTCGAGCCCGGGCGACAACGCACGATTCATGTTGAGCATCTGAAATTCGTATTCAAAGTCAGTGACTGTCCGAATGCCCTTTAGGATGACACTGGCCCCCACTTCTCGAGCGAAGTCCACGGTCAGTGTGTTGAACCCGATCACCTCAACGTTGTCCATCGCCTGTAGTGCCTCTCTTGCTAGGTTCACTCTGACCTCTAAGACACTAGGATTTTTCTGTGGGCTCGTTGCAATGCCTAGTACGACCCGGTCGAATAAGCCGGCTGCCCTCCGAACAAGATCGATATGACCATTATGGATGGGGTTAAACGTGCCAGGATAAAGAACGGTTCTCATGGGGCCACCTGCTGGATTGAGGACAAGATTCTACCCACGACACTCGCTCGTGTTAAGCGCATCGAGCGAAGAGTGCAAAGGTCACTCGACCGGCCTGTTTTTGTTTAATGGGCTCGAAGCCGAATGAGGCAAAGCTCGATTCAGGCAGTGGAGCAGCACTTTCAACGTAAACCAAAAGGTGGGCTGGATATCGCTCTTCTTCCGACAGCGCCTCAAACAATTCCTCAAATCGCGCCTCGGCAAATGGGGGATCCAAAAAGACTAAATCAGTCAGAGGCGGAGGCGCTTTCAATAACGCATACCCATCCGCCAGGCGAATATCGCAGGCAGGTGCTAACGCGCCTAATTTGTCTGCTTCGGCCTTGAGGGATGAAACAACCCCGGGCACTGTCTCTGACAGCGTCACCAGCGCTGCCCCTCGGGAGAGCGCTTCGAAGCTCAAAATCCCGCTGCCTGCGAAGGGTTCAAGACACCGTCGCCCGGCGATATCGCCCTGGAGCCAGTTGAAGAGCGTTTCTCGGACGCGGTCCGGCGATGGGCGAATGTTAAAATGAGAAGGGAAGGATACTTTACGGTGTCGCCACATACCGCCGATAATTCGTACATTGGCTGAAGACGACTGCTTCAATTGATACCTTTCACCACAGGACACACCATGAGCAATGTTGCAGATGATCAAGTGGAAGGCAAGCCGGGATGGTTTGCTCGATTGCGGCAGGGCCTTGCTAAAACGCGTGACGGGCTGTCCTCTCGACTGGATCAGATGTTTGCAGTGGGAAAGGCCATCGACCAAACCCTGCTGGATGAGATAGAGACCCTGCTCATTACCTCTGATTTTGGTATGCCCGTCACTGAAGAAGTGATTCAGACGCTAACAAAAGCGATGTCGAGAAAGTCGTTGAAAGACGCCGAGGCTGTCCGAGAAGCGCTTAAGTCGACGCTGGTACAAATGATTGAGCCCAGTGCACTTCCTTTGCCCCAAAGCGACGCAGAACCGCTGGTCGTGTTGATGGTTGGGGTCAATGGCGCGGGTAAGACCACCACCGCTGGCAAGCTAGCGCATCGATTTAAGTCTGAAGGACGTCACGTCATGCTGGCGGCCGGAGACACTTATCGGGCTGCAGCAGTGGAGCAGTTGAAGACCTGGGGAGAGCGCAACGGCGTTGACGTCGTCGCCCAGCAGACAGGAGCGGATAGTGCCTCTGTGATATTCGATGCTTTGAGCAGCGCGAAGGCGAAGGGTGCTGATGTTCTGATTGCCGATACGGCAGGCCGTCTGCAGAACAAGGCCAACCTAATGCAGGAGTTAGAAAAGATTGTTCGAGTGATGAATCGTATCGATGAATCTGCCCCCCACTCGGTCTTATTGGTCATCGATGGTGGAACGGGTCAGAACGCACTGATGCAAGCGCGGGAGTTTAAAAATAGCGTGCCCGTATCCGGACTGGTCGTAACCAAGCTCGACGGCACAGCCAAAGGCGGCGTGATGTTCGCGCTCGCCAGAGAGCTCGGCTTACCGATTCACTTTATCGGGGTAGGGGAGCAACTGGACGACTTACGGCCCTTTGATGCGAAGGCCTACGTTGAGGCGATTTTTGACGCTGCCTAAGGCATTGGGGATGACAAATGCTTCAGTTTGAACATGTCACTAAACGATACGAAACGGGTCATGAAGCGCTGTCCGACGTTAATTTCACGCTGGACGCTGGAGAATTCGCCTTTCTGACAGGCCCCTCCGGCGCAGGCAAAAGCACGTTGCTAAAACTCATCATGGCGATAGAGCTTGCAACCCGTGGCAAAGTTGTCGTGAATGGCCAATCGCTCGAAAAGATCGCTCGCCGAAAAATTCCGGCGCTACGTAGACAAATTGGATTTGTCTTTCAAAACCATCATCTGTTGTTCGATCGGTCCGTTTTTGAAAATGTTGCGCTGCCGCTTTATATCCAAGGTACAGAGCCCCGCGAAGTAGCCAGAAAAGTCAGCGCTGCACTCTCTAAAGTTGGATTGCACGACAAAGCCAAGCACATGCCCATCGGGTTGTCAGGGGGTGAGCAGCAACGCGTCGGTATCGCTCGCGCCGTGGTGACTCGGCCACCGGTCTTGCTGGCTGATGAGCCAACGGGAAACCTTGATCCCGCACTGAGCGAAGAGATCATGGGGGTATTTGAATTGTTTCAGCAGGTTGGAGTCACGGTACTCATTGCGACCCATGATGTTGCGTTCGTCGAACGCTCGCCCCATCGACGTCTGCATCTGGTTGACGGCCGTTTCGAAGAGGGTTCGACATCGTGAATGGGGATGAGGGGCGCTTGGCTGCGAGGACTTTAAATGACTAGGCTTCGTGAGTGGGCGCGCCGCCATCAGCATGACGCTCGCGGGGCGGCGCGAACTATTTTGGATCAAAAATGGAGCAGTCTGAGTACCTGGGGCGCCATGGGCATTGCGCTTGGGTTGCCCATTTTTCTATTTAGTTTTTTGAGTCAGTTAGCGGACTACGAGGGACAATGGCAGGGCCAGGCTAAAGTCAGCGTTTACTTGATTGAGGCCGCTACCGCGGAGCAAGCCAATCAGCTCGTGAAGGATACGGCCAACATCCCTGGCGTTATGGCGGTCAACTTGATCGCGAGAGAGGAGGCGCTGCAAGAGTTTGCAGAAAAAACGGGCATGGTTGACCTGCTTAACGCGTTTGACGACAACCCGCTACCCATGATCATTGAAATTACGCCAAATCGCGGGGACGGTATGGCCGTTGAATCGGTGAGACAACGACTTAGCGGGCACCCACTGGTTGAGGATGTGATTTTCGATGAGGCCTGGATGCGGCGCCTTGAGGCGATGATGGAAACAGCGACTCGGTTGATTGCGACGCTGGGTATCGTGATGTGTATCGGCGTGGTTCTGATTATTTCCAGCATTTTAAGGCTGGCCATTGAGAGCCGCCGGGTGGAGATCGAGGTTCAAAAACTGATCGGCGCTACCAATGCGTTTGTTAGACGTCCGTTTCTGTATTTTGGGCTGCTTCATGGAGCAGGCGGCGCTTTGGTCGCTGGCGTTTTAGTCCAAGGGGCGCTCGCGTATTTGGCAGCACCCATCGAAGTCTTGGCGCAGTCCTACCGTAGCGGCTTCGCATTGCAAGGCATGCCGCTGACACAGTTAGTGAATTTGACACTATTTGGAGGCGTTTTGGGCCTAATGAGCGCCTGGGTCGCGACGGGCCGGCACTTAAAGAACGTCGAACCAAACTAATGCCTACTCGCGCGGTCAAAGCGTAGAGCAACCTCCTTGCGGCTAAACCCGCGCGATGATCATGCCATTTGGTGCTTATCTTTCAGAGGTGTTAGAATCGCCGGCCCGCGCAGGGGCGGGCCTTTGTGGAAGGGTGGCAGGGTTTTTAATTGACTAACTGTTTGTCGACGTATCAGAGGACAGATCAAAGGACCCATTTAAAGATAAACGGTAAAAAGCGAAAATAGACAGCGGAAATAGACAGCGGAAATAGAAAGTAGAAATACAAAGCCGCTACTAAGCCGATGAAACAGAGCGCTTAAGAGATCTCGCAAGCGAAACTCGCCGTACCAGTGGCCAAACAACAACTTAACAAGAAGACTGAGCAAAAAGATTCAACAATAAGGTGATTCAGTCACTAGCAGCTTCGATAGAACGTTAATGGTGTAAGCGGTTGATTCGTTAAACGGTTGAGTCCGTGAGAGCCGAAACAGCAGATAATGGATTCTATTATTAATCATAGCTAACAGCCAGACCAATAACAGCCAAGAACAGAACAAAACGCCGACTATGAGCACGCTACCCGCCACAATCGATCTCGCTGCGCCAGGATTAAATCTTGAGGCCTACGTGAAGGCCGTCAACGGAATCGCCGTGTTGACCGCTGATGAGGAACGAGGGCTGGCTGAGCGCTTGCACGAGCATGGAGATGTTGAAGCGGCCCGCCAGCTGGTGCTGGCTAACCTCCGATTCGTGATTTACATCGCGCGTTCTTATTCTGGTTATGGATTGTCTGAAGCCGATCTTATCCAAGAAGGCAACATCGGTTTGATGAAGGCTGTTAAACGCTTCAACCCGGAGTACAACGTTCGATTGGTGTCATTTGCTGTTCACTGGATTAAGGCTGAGATACACGAATTCATTTTGCGTAACTGGCGCATCGTGCGAGTAGCAACGACCAAGGCGCAAAAAAAGCTATTTTTTAACCTTCGTAGTAAGAAGAAGGCGCTTGGGTGGCTTGGCCACAAAGAAGCCGCGCAGATTGCTGCTGACTTGGGGGTCAAACCGGAGACGGTGGTTCAGATGGAAGGGCGCCTCGCTGCAGCGGATGCCAGCTTTGATCTATCGCAGGATGATGACGATGATGCGCTCGTTCCTTCGCCCGCCCAATATCTCGCGTCCGAATCGGCCAATCCTGCAGACATTGTGGCTGAAGAAAATGCCTCCGCGGATGAGCTGACCCGGCTAAAGCAGGCGTTGAAGCATCTTGATCCGAGGGCCGAGGCTATTGTCACCCGCAGGTGGTTAAACGAAACCAAAGCAACGTTGCATGAGCTCGCTGATGAATACGGCATATCAGCCGAGCGAGTGCGGCAGCTAGAGCAGGCTGCTATGAAAAAGCTGCGATCCGCTATGGGTCAGCTCTCGTCATGAACGGTTCGCTCCTGCTCGCGCTGGGAGCAGTGAGTGGCGCCATCTCGGTGATGCTAGGTGCCTTCGGAGCACATGCGCTAAAGGCCAGGTTGTCAGCAGACGCCTTGTCGGCTTTTCAAACAGCTGTTCAGTACCAGATGATGCACAGTCTTGCGCTCATTGCCGTAGGCCTTTGGCTCTTGCGTCACCCAGAGGACATGCTTTCACGATATGCTGCGTTGGCCTTCTGTTTTGGTATCCTTTTTTTCTCTGGCAGTCTTTATGGACTAACGTTAGGCGGTCCAAGATGGCTAGGCCCTGTTACTCCCATTGGCGGAACGCTGTTTATTGCAGGCTGGCTACTGTTTGCTGCCGCTGCGATCAAGACACCGATTCCTTGATAGCGACTGGTTGCTGATGGCCGGCCTGGAACGCACAGATCAACCGATTAGAAGCTTTGTATTGAGGCAGGGCAGACTTTCACCCGGCCAGCGCCGAGCGCTAGAAGAAGACTTGCCGCGATACGAATTTTGCGCGGAACACGAGAACGACCCTCAATCTGCGTTCCCATCTCATCAGCCACTCACCGTAGAAATCGGGTTTGGTAACGGAGAGTCGCTGCTTGAGATGGCGGCTGACAATCCCGATCAAAATTTTCTGGGGTTTGAAGTTCACGGGCCGGGCGTGGGTCATCTGGTGATTGGTATAAAGGCGCGAGGGCTATCGAACCTTCGAGTTTCCCAGGCGGATGCCATTCCTGTGATCTCAAGATTTCCTGCCGAAAGCCTGGCCAAATTGCAGACGTTTTTCCCTGATCCTTGGCACAAAAAAAAGCACCATAAGCGACGAATATTAAAACCTGCATTTCTGGAACTGGCGCATCGATTACTGATACCTGAGGGCATTGTCCACGTTGCTACAGACTGGGCGCCGTACGCAGAGGAAATCGGGATACTATTTTCGAGCGATGCTCGCTATGTCGGGATCGATGCGCCATCGAGGCCCACGACAAAATACGAGCGCCGAGGCGAGCGATTGGGCCACGCCATTCAAGATTTGGCGATTAAAAAGGCGGTTTAGTTTTCGGTGAGTTGGGCGAGCAAGCTATCAAGATGGTCGTAGCCAAACTCTGTCAATAAAACGTGCTCATTCCGAAGCGACAGTAACGTGAGCTGCTCGCAGCGTTCGAGCGCGGGAAGCAGTTGGCTCGCAGACTGCCTCGTCTTCTTCCTCGAAGTGCGCAAGCGTAAACCCTCGACGCAGCCTGAGTGCATTGAGCAAATACTCGGTAACGAGGTCATGCCCTGAGACTGTGCGTGTCTGGCGGTTGGGCGCTCGCAAGGTAATCCCCCGGTGCGCGAGTCTTTTGTGTTCGCTGAATGAATTCGTGATCACTCACTTTTCCGTGGGCGCCTGCACCAATCCCAAGGTAGTCATCAAACTGCCAATAGTGCAGGTTATGGCGACACTCACGACCTGGCTTGGCAAAGGCGGAGACTTCATAACGGTCGAAACCTGACTGTTCGAGCAAGGCTCTGCCGGCACTTGAAATGTCTGCGAGTGCATCATGGCTGGGTTGGTGCGGGGGGCGATTGAAAAATACCGTATTGGGTTCGATGGTTAATTGGTACCAAGAGAGGTGCTCGGGCGAAAAATCGAGCGCTTGATCTAAATCAGCAAGCGCCATCGGAAGGGTTTGATGGGGCAAACCGAACATAAGATCGATATTCAGGTTGGAAAATCCCGCAGCCCGAGCGGCGTCGATGGCTCGCTTTGCGTCGGCGCCGTCGTGAAGCCGTCCAAGATGCAGGAGACTGTGGTCATCAAAACTTTGGACGCCGAGACTGAGGCGATTGACGCCCGCCTGACGATAGCCGCGAAGTCTGCTTTGGTCTGCACTATTCGGGTTGGCTTCAAGCGTGATTTCAGCGTCTGCCTCAATTGGGGCTACAGCACTGATGGCTTTGAACAAACGATCCAGGGAGCGGACTGGGAGCAGGGAAGGGGTGCCCCCTCCAATAAAGATAGAGTGAATGCTAGGACTTAACCCGAAATCTTCCAGGTCAGCATGAAGGTCTGTGATCAGTTGGTTGACGTAGGTCTCGGCAAGATCGGGATCGAGTCCCCCATCCGCTGAGAGGGCGTGCGAGTTAAAATCGCAGTAGGGACATTTTTTGACACACCACGGGATGTGAACGTAGAGGCTAAGGCTAGTGGCCACGTTAAGGTGCCTTTATCGCTCGCCATTGATCGATGAGTGAAGCGATCGCTAGTCCTCGGTGGCTCCTTCGGTTCTTTTCCAAATCACTCAGTTCAGCGGCATGGAGCCCAGAGTGCTCATCGATAAAGATCGGGTCATAACCAAACCCTTGCTCTCCTTTGGCCGCATGAGCAATCCTGCCTTGCCACCTTCCTTGACCAACGAGTGGATCGGGATCATTGGCCGATCGAACGAGCACGATTGTCGCGTGAAAGTAGGCAGCGCGGTTTTGCATTCCATTCATCGCGGCGAGCAGTTTCTCCCGATTGTCCGCATCGCTCGCACCGGTCCCTGCATATCTCGCCGAATAGATGCCTGGCGCGCCGTCTAGTGCGGGGACAACGATACCCGAGTCGTCTGCAAGCGTTGGCAGACCGGTAGCCTCGGCTGTGTGTCGGGCTTTGATGAGCGCATTTTCGATGAAGGTCAATCCGTCCTCGTCTGGCGAGGGAACGCCATAATCGCTGGACGAGACGAGCTGGAACACGCCATCCAGTAACTGCTCGAACTCTCTGAACTTGTGGGCGTTGCCTGTGGCAATGACAACGCGCGAGAGATCAGTAGAAGCGCCGTTCAAATTGGAGTTCATAGGGTTCACTCATGGAGTCAGAATCGATGGTCAGGTCGAAGCGAAGCCAGTCTTTTTCATCCACGATGACCTCGCCTAAGTAATAGAGCGCATCCTGTTCGACGATGGGCACAAAACGGATGGCTCGCGCTTGACCGAGGATGTTGGTCACATCACCAGAAATCTCGGCTTCAATCGGTTGGTCGCCCTGTTTGATTGAGATGTTGATCATCATTAAATCTTCAGCCCGAGTCAGGTCATGTGCTGCTGCGACGCCTGGAGGAATCAGGCGCGAGGGGAAAGCGCTGTAGTAGATGTGAACATCATCCAGGATGATTTCGCCGCTCTTAGCGGGCAGCGTCACGCAAAGCCCGATGGCAGCCATGAGCCACCAAAGCTTAAGTCGAGCGCCTCCGGGCCTTGGGAGTGTCATTAGAGACCCATGATGAGGTTTGAAGGTAATCCGCTCGCGCGTGCTAAGGGCACGATCAGGAGGAAGTTTTGCAGTAGGTTGAGACCAATGAACACCAAAATGATGGAGAAATCCAAGCCGCCCAGCGGAGGAATAATTCGCCTCGCTGGTTCGCAAATGGGTTCGGCAAGATCTCGGATCAGTTCGGCTGCTGGCTGATTAGAAAAGGGCGCGACCCAACTCAAAATAACGAAACCGAGCAGCACAAAGAAATAGATACTGAGCAGTGTGTTGGCGAGTGCGACTGCGCTCCATATGAAATAAATGGGTGACAGTGCGCCATAGCCTGCTAGCCCCATGATGACGCTAATGCCAATGGTTTGGATCAGTAAGGCAGCCATCAGGGTTGGCCCATCAAACCGCTTTGACGACGGAATGATCGCCGCAAACGGTTTGGTTAGGAGGCTGGTTGCTTTGAGGATCCCCTGACAAATGGGGTTGTAGTAGTTGGCTCGGCTTGCCTGCATGAGGAAACGAACCAGGAGGAGATAAGTCACCAAGCCAACCAAGGTTCGGATAATGTAAATGCTGCTGTCTGCTAGGGTATCAATCATGACGCGTTCCTCTGCGATGTTACGGCGCTGATAGCTCGATAGACCGATCTCGGGCTGCTCGAAGCGCGCGATCAACCAAGTCCTCAAACCCACCCAATCTCAGCTGTTCACATGCAGCGTGTGTTGTGCCGTTGGGGGACGTGACCTGGGCCCGAAGCGCAGCTGGATTAGCGCTTTGCTGGTTCGCCATTGCTGCTGCCCCAAGTGCAGTTTGGGTCACCAGCTCCTGGGCTGCCTCGGCGGACAAGCCTAGCGACTGGGCGCTGTCGATCATCGCTTCCATCAAGTAAAAGAAATAGGCGGGCCCACTGCCCGACACTGCCGTGACAGCGTCAAGGTCATGCTCGTCTGCAAACCACCGGGTGACACCCACCGTAGAGAGGAGCTCATCGGCAAGCGCTCTATCTGCGTCAGATACGGACGGTGCGGCGTAAAGACCAAGCATCCCCTGTCCTACGAGCGCTGGAGTATTCGGCATGCTCCTAATCACATTGTCCAAACCGCACCAGGTGCTGAGTTGCCCGGCCGTAATCCCAGCAGCAACGCTGATGATTAGCTTGCCGGCAAGTTGCCCGCTGAGCGCACTCACGACCGTTTCCATGAGCTGCGGCTTGACGCACAGCAGTACGACGTCAGCACCTGCGACAGCGGCTGGATTGTCCTGGGTCCAGGTCGCTCCTAGTGCCTTGCACTGCAAGCCCTGCTCTTCGCTTGGATCAGCAACGATGATGGTCCGGGGATCCTCGAAGGTCGGGACAAGTCCGCTCAAGATGGCTTGAGCGATGTTGCCACCTCCGATAAAAGCCAATCGTTTGTTCATAGTGACTGATCCTTGTGTTTGCTTGCGCAGGGTCCCGGTTAGTTATTCGCGATTGTTCCGGCTCGCGGCCCAAAAATCGCGGTGCCCACGCGAACCCAGGTGGAACCGGAAGCAATGGCAATCTCGAGGTCCTGACTCATACCGAAGCTACATTCCCCAAGCGCCTGCCCAAAGCGTTGTGCGAGCCTATTTTGCAGGCCAGTGAGCTTCCGATAATAGGCGCCGAGTTCCTCTGGTGTCAGCCCCGCTGGCGGAATGGCCATGAGTCCTAGCAGGTTGAGGCGAGGGCTCTCGAGGGCAGCGGCGGCTAATTCCTCGATTTCGCGCTGGTTTGCGCCAGATTTACTCGCCTCTTGGGCCACATTCATTTGCAGAAAAATATTGAGTGGGCCTTGCTTCTCGTCACGTTGCGCATTCAGGCGCTGAATCACCTTGAGGCTCGATACGCTGTGAACATAATCAAAGTGCTTGGCGATGTCTCGCGTTTTGTTGGATTGAATGGCGCCGATAAAGTGCCAGGTGGCCTCTGGAAAGTGAGGAATTTTGCTGAGCGCATCCTGCAGGTAGTTTTCACCAAAGTGCTGCTGACCAGCCTCGATTGCCGCTCGCACGGCCGAGGCGGGTTGCGTTTTGCTGACGGCGAGCAGCTGTACGGACCCAGGGTTGCGATGGGCAGTGCTTTCCGCCTGATTAATTCGGTCGAGTACCAGAGACAAGTTGTGGCTGATGTTCATGAATGGGCGAGCGTGTCTTGGAGCGCTCATTGTCGCATACTCGGTACCCATCATCTGTTGCGGCAATCTCTCAAATTGATGGGTAAACTGGGCGGGTAGGGTGCTGCTAGGACAGATGCTCCGGCTGAGATAGATGGGGTAGCTAAGGTAAGCGCGCTGGATGACCGTTCAACAAGGGGATGACGATGGATATCACCGAATTACTTGCGTTTAGTCAGAAGCAGGGAGCATCTGACCTGCACCTATCGGCGGGGCTGCCGCCAATGATTCGGGTGGATGGTGATATCAGGCGTATTAACGTGCCGCCGCTGGATTCTAAAGAAGTCTACGCATTGATCTACGAGATCATGAACGACAAACAGCGCAAAGATTTCGAGGAATTTCTTGAGTGTGATTTCTCGTTCGAGATCCCAGGCGTTGCTCGCTTCAGGGTCAATGCTTTCAATCAGAATCGAGGCTCAGGCGGGGTATTTCGAACGATTCCCTCAAAGGTACTCACAATGGATGAGTTGGGAATGGGCGATGTCTTCAGTCAGATCGCACAAACCACGCGGGGACTCATCACAGTGACTGGTCCAACCGGCTCTGGAAAAAGCACGACGCTTGCGGCCATGATGGATTACATCAACACCAACCGGTATCAGCACATCTTGACGATTGAGGATCCGATTGAATTCGTTCATGAAAGCAAAAAGTGTTTGGTCAACCAGCGGGAGGTTCATCGAGACACGCTCGGTTTTAACGAGGCGCTCCGCTCTGCGCTGCGTGAGGACCCGGACATCATTCTTGTGGGAGAAATGCGCGACCTCGAGACCATTCGTTTAGCGCTGGAAGCGGCTGAAACGGGGCACGTGGTCTTCGGCACGCTGCACACGTCCTCGGCGGCAAAAACCATTGACCGGATCATCGATGTGTTCCCAGCGGCAGAAAAGTCGATGGTTCGATCGATGTTGTCGGAATCCTTACAGGCCGTGATCTCGCAAACACTGTTGAAAAAAGTGGGTGGGGGCCGAGTGGCTGCGCACGAGATCATGCTTTGCACGCCAGCGATCCGAAATCTAATCCGGGAGGATAAGGTGGCTCAGATGTACTCGGCCATTCAAACCGGAGGCCAGCTGGGCATGCAGACGCTCGATCAATGCCTAAAGGGGTTAGTCGACAAAGGAATGATCACTAAGGACGCCGCTCGCGAGAAAGCCAAAATCCCAGAGGATTTTGCCTAGCCACCTCATCCAGCAAATAGAGGATATCTACTCCGCGCGGTCTCCAAGCCAGCTCTCAAGGATGAGAGCCGCCGCAACATCATCGATACGCTCGCTGCCTGTTAGCGCCTTTGGCAGCAACGCTGGATAATCGCTCGTCAATTAGGTACGCGGGTCGGCCGAACCGACCTTCAAGACGGCGCGCAAATTTGCTGGATAACTGAGCAAGTGTCCCGATCGATTCGTCCATGTTGAGTGGCAACCCAACGACGAAGCAATCGGGATTCCACTCCCTAACTAGCTGTTCAACCTGAGTCCAATCGGGCTGGCCTTGCTGCGCCTTTAAGATCGTAAGCGGCGTTGCGGTCTTGGTGAGTGTTTGCCCAGTTGCAACGCCGATGCGTGCAAGCCCAAAGTCAAAACCCAGCACAATCTTGCTCACTGTGGCTGGCCCTGCATGGGCGGAAGAGGCGTGTCTTCGAGCCCAAGTGAGGCAAGCGCCGCTCGATACCTGTCCTCAACCGGACAATCAAAAATCATCGCGCGGTTAGCCGGTGCGGCAAGCCATACGTCTTGTTTCAGTTCGTCCTCGAGTTGACCTGGGCTCCAACCTGCATATCCAAGCATGGCAATTGCGGGGGCCTCAATTGGCACTGCCGCTGAAACATCGCAAATAGGGACGGTAGCGCTTGATGATTCGGTGACGCCGATATCTGCCTCGGAGGGATGAAGGAAAAATAGCTGGTCGAGGCCAACAGGTCCACCGATCTGAACGGCGGGCAGATCTCCCTCGGGCGCTGCTTCACCCATTAAGTCGTCTAGCGAAAAATCGCTCGGCTTGTTAATGATGAAACCAAAACTACCCTCGTCATTGTGACTAACAAGGTAAATCACAGACCGAGCAAAGAATTCTCCTTCGAGTTGCGGGTGCGCGATCAAGAGGGAGGTTGAAAGCGTAAGCTCGATGGTCATGTTATGACCCAAACCGTAAGCCGCCGCCTTGTCGTCTAAATTCCCAGACGCGGACGATTTCCAGTAGGTCAGCTTCCTTGCGTAGTGCGGTCGGGAAGGGCGCAAAGGGTGAAGCGAGGTCAATAATAGTCAGCGCCGCTTGATCCAGCACGGGGTGGCCCGATGAGCTTAAAATTCGAGCTTCTTTTAATTGGCCGTTCGGGTAAATCGAGACAAGCACGCGTAGCCGCCCATAGATGCCTTCTGCCTTTGCTTCTGCGGGGTAATTTAAATTACCAACCGCCTCGATCTTTCGCTTCCATGATTCCAGATAGAAAGCCTCGGGGCTCGCCTTTGCCTTGACGCTAGAGATTCGCTTCACACGGTCAGACTGTCCGACGGTATTTAGCGCCCGCCAACCCGGCTGAATATAGGTGCTGAGATCACGGGCCAGGACCAGCGGTTTGTCGGGGCCAGCATCATCCTGCGCTCGCTCAGTGATCGGGGCGACGGGCATGGCCTTTTGCTCGCTTGGAATCGGTGGAGAGAGCATGGCCTCCTCTTGCTGCAATGGAGCCTCATCGTCCTCGCCACCCGTGTTTACGTTGGATAAGACTTGTACGTTATCAGGCACTGTTCGCGAGGACTTGAGCGATAGAACGATGTCCGGGGCAGCCATTTGGGCTTGGTCAATTGGCGGCTCAAATCGAACGGCGAAAAAGAACGCGACATGGACAATCAGCGCAAGGGCGAGAGAAAAGGTTAGACGGTCTCTTGCGGCACTCTCGCTGTACTGCCCGATGCGCTCAGCCAATTTCGGCAGCCACAAAGTCGATGTAATCCCCGGCAATGTCGAGATCGAACTGCTCGTTTAATTCCCGAATACAGGTTGGACAGGTGACGTTGATTTCCGTCAGGTACTCCCCGATCACGTCGAGGCCGACAAAGTTGAGGCCTTTCTCGACCAGGATGGGTCCGACTTGTTCGCAAATGAAGCGGTCCCGCGCTTTGAGTTCACGCCCAACGCCCGAACCACCGGCTGCAAGGTTCCCCCGTGTTTCCCCGGCAGAGGGAATGCGGGCAAGGCCATAGGGCACTGGTTGTCCGTTGATCATCAAGATTCGAGTGTCTCCCTCTCGAATTTCTGGGATATAGCGTTGCGCCATGATGATTTGACGACCGCCCTCGGTGAGGGTTTCGATGATCACGTTGCGGTTGGTGTCGTCTTCTTTCAGCCGAAAGATCGACTGTCCACCCATGCCGTCTAGAGGCTTAAGGATGATGTCCTCATGCTCATTGTGAAATGCTCTGATAGTGTCCGGATTTCTCGAAACGATGAGTGGCGGTGTGCACTCAGGAAACTGCAATGCAAAGAGCTTCTCATTACAGTCTCTAATCGAGCCGGGATCGTTGGCCACGTACACCCCACTCCGCTGGGCAAACTCCAGCAAATAGGTCGCGTAGACATAGTCCATATTGAATGGAGGGTCGACCCGCATGAGGAGAACGTCAAAATCCTGAGCAAAGCCCGTTTCGTGGCTTAGCACCTGAAACCAGTCGTTGGGGTCGTGCCGCACACTCACCACCCGATAATCGATGGCAAGGCGGCTGTTTTGCATCGAGAGGCCGCTTAATTGAATTTCAGAGACTTTCCAGCCCCGGTCCTGTGCCGCTTGCATCATCGCCAGCGTGCTATCTTTTTTGGGCGAAATGGACTCTAGTGGGTCCATGACTACGCCGATGTGCTTGCTCACAATTTTTCCTTTGTGGTCGGTTTCGCGTCGGTTACTGACGTTGATGCAGTTTGGTGACGCTCACCCGTTCGTGGCTAGTCGTTGGAAAGGCCGAGGCTGATCTCGCTCAATCCTGACACTTGGCCCTTCTCCACCGTGCGACCCTCGGACACCGTCAACTCAAAATGTTGGCTTTGGGTCACGCTGTCCGGGATATGGGATAGCAAAACGCCTTGAACGGTGCTTGCCTCGGCGGCCTCAGCGTATCGGTGAGAAACATGGGTAAAGCCGTGACGCTCATCAAAAATAGTAATCGTCAGACGAGTGACCTCATCCACGGCGCCGATGCGCTCATAGAGTTTGGCGCGGGTGTTGAATTCATCCACCGGCACCCATAAACACATGGTTAAGTCTGACACCTCAAATCCATGCTTGGTTTGCATCATGTATTGCCAAAGTTTGAACAGCTCGAACTCGATGAAACGAGTCTGTTGCGCGCTTCCCTGCTCTAGCGAGATGGCATCGGATGAGTTTTTGATTATCAGAGTAGTTCATACGACTCGTTGTTTGATTCGCAAATGCATCAAAGCGACAGTTTAGCGAATGAAAGCTGGCGCGGATATCGATTTAGCTATTGGCGGTGAGATAGTCCGAATTGAGGAAGTCGCTCGGCGCCAGAGAGTACCAGTAGGCCAGCAAAGATCCCTAAATTCTTAACGAAATTTTGGACTTCGTGTTGCGTATTCAGCTCGGGGTAAGTGTTCCAAAAGTCGTGCATGCCGACGTTGATCAAAATCGTGAGCCCTGCCAGGCATAAAGCCATCTCGCGAATGCGAAAGCCCGCCATCAGCGCAAGGCCTCCCCCGACCTGAATGATAATCGTGAGCGGCAGCAAAATGTCCGGAAGCGGGATGTTATGCAGCACCATGTAATCCAGGGTTGCGGCGTAGCCTGTTATCTTGGTGAGCCCAGGAATAAAAAAATATAACCCAAGGAGCGCGCGACCCATGGTGATTGCAGTGGCTTGCATACGTTCGCTCCTCAATGGATTCGGTTCAGTAAGAAAAACAGTATGGCTAAGTTCCCTGATTTGTCTAATGAAAGTTGGCGGTGATGAGAAACCGGCGGCCTCCATCACCCCGATAGATCGCCGCTCATGTACTGGAGCAAGGACAAAGCGACTGCGGGAGCCGTCTCCGCTCGTAAAATTCTTGGGCCGAGCGACACAGCGGTAAATCCAGTGTCTGTCATGCTTTGGATTTCATTGGTCGAAAAACCGCCCTCGGGCCCAATGGCGATGAGACAGCGTTGGCAGTTTTCCCCAGGGGGTGAAAATGCCCCGCCCCCGGGGTGGGCCACGTAGCGGGTCTCAGCAGGGTCACTCATCGCTCGAGCCAGTAGCGTTTGCAAGTCTGAAACAGCATGCAGCACTGGCAGCCGAGTGCGCCCTGATTGCTCGGCGGCGCCTTCAATGACTTGCTGCCACTTCTCTGCGAGTTTGCTGACTTGCTTGCTCCCAACAGCAGAAAAATCAGTCAACACTGGCTGAATGGCGGAAACGCCAAGCTCCGTCGAGCGTCGCAAGGCCGCCATCATGGCGTCTCGCTTGCACACCCCGAGCCAAAGGGTGATGGAAAGCGAGCTTTCTCGGCAAGGGGACTCGGCGCTGACGATCGTTGCTAAAACGCGCCGCTTGTCCATCACCTTCAAGCGGGCACCAAATTCTTCTTCAGTTCCATTGAAGAGCGTCACGGCGGCGTCATCCCGGAGACGGAGCACGCCGATGAGGTGATGGGTCTTATCGGTGGGCAAATCGAGCGTTTGGCCGACCGACAATGGCTGATCGATAAAGATGCGAGGGATGTGTTGCTCAGTACCCAAGGTTTTTGCAGAGGCGCAGGGTTGGTTTGGACTGATTCAGGGTATAAAAGTGAAGGCCAGGGACGCCCCCTTGGATGAGTTGCTCGCAAAGTGATGTGACCACTTCCTCGCCAAAGGCTTTGAGACTATCGCTGTCGTCCTCGAGGCTTTCGAGGCGGCGAAGGATCCATCTTGGGATATCGGCGCCGCAAACTGCTGAAAAACGCTTGATGCCGGCAAGATTGGTGATGGGCATGATGCCCGGCGTGATCGGAATATCGATGCCCTGCGCTAAGCACTCGTCCCTAAACCGGAAGTAAGCATCACTCGCATAAAAGTACTGAGTGATCGCGCCATTTGCGCCAGCATCGACTTTGGTCTTGAAGTGCAGGAGCTCCGATTCTAGCGTCGGCGATTCAGGATGCAGCTCTGGGTAGGCAGCCACCTCGATATCGAACCATGTACCGTGCTCCTCTCGGATGAAGGCGACGAGTTCCGCGGCGTAAGCGAGGCTGGTCGACACGCCTGATTGCCGATCTCCTCGAAGGGCTACGAGTCGCTTAATCCCTTTTGTCCGATACTGGTCTAGCAAGCCACGAATTTTGTCGGGGGTGTCGCCGCCAAATGACAAGTGGGGCGCAACGTCTGCGCCCGTATCACTGAGCTGAAAGACCGCTTCGAGCGTCCCATCGCGGGTAGAACCACCGGCTCCGTAAGTGACCGATACGTAGTCATGAGCAAGTGCGCTGAGACGCTCGTGGCTTCGCATGAGGCGGGCCAGCGCTGCATCATCCTTAGGCGCTGAAAATTCGAAACTGAGCGGTGGCAGTGATGACACGGCGCTGAGTGACTAAAGCGCCGCGGCGAGCTGTTCGGCTCGGTCTGTCTTTTCCCATGAGAACGAGTCTTCGGTGCGGCCAAAGTGACCATAACTCGCGGTGGGTAGATAAATGGGTTTCTTTAAGTCCAGCATGCTGATCAGTCCTTTCGGACGAAGATCAAAATGTTCACGCACGAGGGCTTCGATGGCGTCGTCGGAAAGCTTCCCAGTGCCGAAGGTGTTAATGCTGATGGACGTGGGCTCTGCTACGCCAATCGCGTAGGACACCTGGATTTCGCAGCGATCGGCGAGCCCTGCCGCAACAATATTTTTAGCCACGTAGCGACCAGCGTAAGCGGCGCTTCGGTCGACTTTTGAGGGGTCCTTGCCAGAGAACGCCCCGCCGCCATGCCTTGCCATACCGCCGTAGGTGTCGACAATAATTTTCCGACCCGTTAAACCACAATCGCCCACGGGGCCTCCGATGACAAAATTACCCGTTGGATTAATGAAATACTTTGTCTGTGCCGAGAGCCAGTTAGCCGGCAGCACTGGTTTAATGATTTCTTCCATCACGGCTTCTTGAAGGTCTGCGAGCGAGATGTCCGGATCGTGCTGGGTAGATAGGACCACCGCGTCGATGGCGACAGGCGCGCCTTCTTCGTAGCGAAAGGTCACTTGGCTCTTAGCGTCTGGCCGCAGAAAAGACAGCGTGCCAGCTTTTCTCACATCGGCCTGACGTTTTACCAGCAAATGAGAGTAGGTGATGGGAGCCGGCATCAACACATCGGTTTCGTTCGAGGCGTAGCCGAACATCAGGCCCTGGTCGCCTGCCCCCTGTTCATGATCAGCGGTCTCATCAACGCCCATTGCGATATCCGGTGATTGTTTACCGAGGGCATTGATCACCGCGCACGAGGCGCCATCGAATCCTACGTCCGAGGAGTCATAACCCACATCAATGATGGTTTCGCGGCAAACCTGTTCGAAGTCGATGTTTGCGCTGCTGGTTATCTCACCAGCCAATACCACCATTCCGGTTTTAACCAGCGTCTCGCAGGCGACACGCGCGTCTGGATCTTGCTCGAGCAGCGCATCGAGAATCGCATCTGATATCTGATCGGACAGTTTGTCTGGGTGACCCTCAGAAACAGACTCTGAGGTAAAGACGCTGTTATCGGCCATATCGATCTTCTTCGAGAAAATGGATCGCTATAGTACTCACTCAAAACCACGACAGGAAGCGGGCTGTTTGAGGAATCTTCAAGATCCAGACCAATTTGGATCAGGTGGGTATTGGCCCTCGGCGGCGCCTCGATCTTCCAACAGCGTTCACTACCTTTTTACGATCATCTTTTTTGCAATCGTCTTTACTGCCTCTTTCTTTCGTCCACCTCTGCAAATTAGGACCGGGCCACGAATCGAGGCCTGGTGACCACAGGCTTTGTCCCCCAGGGCTCTGATTGATGCGGAATAGTTGTTTGATGCGCCTTGCCACGAACCGGCGCCCGGTTCAAAGCGCAAAAGAGTGTAAACAGAAGAAATTTTTCAGGGAAACCGAGGATTCTCGTGGCCCCTCTTGGGTTGCTGTGGGAGAATAACTGGCAAATAAATTCCCCTAGTGAGTGAGTGCCCAATGAGTGAAGAAATGAGTCTTGACCTAGCATGCGCCAATGCTATTCGTGCGCTTGCAATGGATGCCGTCCAACAAGCCAACTCCGGGCATCCAGGCGCGCCTATGGGAATGGCGGATATGGCTGAGCGACTCTGGCGCCATCACTTAAAACACAACCCGCAAAACCCAGACTGGGTCAATCGCGACCGATTTGTGCTCTCTAACGGGCACGGGTCAATGTTGATCTATAGCCTCCTGCATCTCACGGGCTATGACGTGTCAATGGATGATCTGAAAGCGTTCAGGCAGCTCGGGTCGTCAACACCTGGCCACCCGGAATATGGCGACACGCCGGGTGTCGAAACAACGACTGGCCCGTTAGGCCAAGGTCTCGCCAATGCTGTGGGAATGGCGCTCGCCGAAAAAGTGCTTGCTCAAACGTTCAATGCGACTGATTCGAGCGGTCATGTACATACAGTTGTTGACCATCACACCTATGTATTTGCCGGAGATGGTTGCTTGATGGAGGGGATCTCGCACGAGGCCTGCTCACTCGCAGGGACCTGGCAGCTTGGGAAGTTAATTTGCCTCTATGACGATAATGGAATCTCGATTGACGGCGAGGTCAAGGATTGGTTCACCGACGATACCCCTGCACGGTTTCGTGCTTATGGGTGGCAAGTCATTGAGGCGGTTGATGGGCACGACTCGGCTGCCATTGAAGCGGCCATCGCAGCCGCCAAGGCGAACGAGAGCCAACCTACACTCATTTGCTGTAAAACCCGCATCGGGTTTGGTTCGCCCAATAAAGAAGGAACGGCAGCGAGCCATGGGTCACCCCTTGGCGATGATGAGATCGCAGCAACTCGGCAACGCCTCTCATGGGAGCCTGGTCCGTTTGAGATTCCAGAGGCTGTGTACAACGCTTGGGATGCAAAGTCGGAAGGCGCAGCGCGAGAAGGCGCTTGGAATGAAGCGTTTGCTGCCTACGAGGCGGCGCTGCCAGAGTTAGCCGCCGAATTTAAGCGTCGCCTAGCAGGACAATTGCCAGACGCTTGGGATGCTTTCGCCAAGCAAGCGCTCGCCTCAGCCCAAGCCGCGGCGACTTCGAAAGCCACTCGACAATCATCGGGCGACTTTATCGCGGAATTGAGTGAGCAACTGCCCGAACTGATCGGCGGTTCTGCAGACCTTTCCGGTTCGAACAGCACGATTTGGGCTGCTGCAGCGCCAGTAACGGGTGCGGGCAATGGTGGCAATTACATCTACTACGGCGTTCGGGAGTTCGCTATGACGGCCATCGCAAGCGGGCTCGCCTTGCACGGTGGACTCATCCCTTTCACCGGGACCTTCTTGATGTTCATGGAGTACGCCCGAAATGCGGTCCGGATGTCGTCCTTAATGGGCGTAGGGGCCATACACGTCTATACCCACGATAGTATTGGCCAGGGAGAGGATGGACCGACGCATCAACCGATCGAACAACTCACTAATTTGAGAACTACGCCGAATTTGTGCGTGTGGCGGCCCTGCGATGCGGTCGAGGTGCGCGCAGCCTGGTGTCATGCCATTAGCCGGCGGCGAGCGCCAACGGCACTCGTATTGTCAAGACAGTCTGTTGCACACCAAGCGCGTTCAGACGAGCAAGTGGCCTTGATTCAACGTGGCGGCTATGTACTTTTTGATCATGGCGATTCACCAGAGATCATTCTTTTGGCGACTGGATCAGAAGTCGACTTAGCGAGGACCGCGGCCGAGGCATTAGCGACTGAAGGCCGCAGCGTGCGGGTAGTCTCGATGCCGTGCGCGGAAGTGTTCGCCGCGCAAGATGAGGAGTATCAGGAACAAGTGTTGCCACGATCGGTTCGTAAGCGTCTGGCTATTGAGGCTGGCCACGGCGATTACTGGCGGAAGTGGGTCGGTCTTGATGGAGACGTGGTCTCCATTGATTCCTTCGGCGCCTCCGGTAAAGGCGGTGACGTCATGGCGCATTTTGGGTTTAGTCATGAGAACGTGCTCGAAAGAGCCACAAGGTTGGCAGACAAGGGGGCTTAATGCTGAGCGTTAAAACGTTAGGCGATGTGCCGCTTGCTGGGCAGCGAGTGCTCATTCGCGAAGACTTTAACGTGCCGATCAAAGATGGGCAGGTTACCAGTGATGCAAGAATTCGAGCTGCGCTTCCCTCTCTAAGGCAACTTCTGTCGGCAGGCGTGAGCCAGGTGCTGATTGCATCCCACCTCGGACGCCCCAAAGAAGGGGTCCCTCTCGTAGAGCAACCGGACGTTACCTTGGCACCCGTGGCGGAACGACTCTCGAATTTGCTCGGCGAACCGGTTCGACTGGTTCAGGATTATTTGGGCGGCGCATCGCTGCCTACCGATCGGGTGGTGTTACTCGAAAACATTCGCCTGTGCGAAGGCGAGAAAGCAAATGATGCAGACTTGGCGGGAGAGCTTGCCCAGCTATGCGACGTATTCGTGATGGACGCCTTCGGCACAGCGCACAGAGCACAGGCATCAACGTCGGGCGTATCGGCTTTTGCACCCATTGCCTGCGCTGGACCCTTATTAGAGGCAGAGTTAAACGCGCTGAGTCGCGCGCTGGCTGCCCCTGAACGGCCGCTTGTTGCTGTCGTGGGCGGTAGCAAAGTGTCAACGAAGCTCGAAGTGCTCTCAGCGCTAAGCGAACAAGTGGATGCGCTGGTTCTAGGAGGCGGCATTGCGAATACCTTCCTGGCGGCGGCTGGGCACTCGGTTGGGCAGTCGCTCTATGAGCCCGAGCTCATGGACGCAGCAAAGCGCATCATGGACAAAACGCGCATTCCCATGCCGGTTGATGTTGTGGTGGCTGATGCGTTTTCTGAAACGGCGAATATTCGTACGGTGTCCGTCGGCGACGTAGCGGACGCAGAAATGATCTTGGACGTGGGGCCACAGACGGCAGCCGCGCTCTCGGAGGAAATGGGGCGGGCAAAAACGATTATTTGGAATGGTCCGCTTGGCGTCTTCGAGATGTCGCCTTTCGCCGAGGGAACCAAAACGCTGGCAGAGGCTATCGCGGCTTCTGACGCGTTTTCCATTGCTGGCGGTGGTGACACACTGGCTGCCATCGAGCAATTTGGCGTGACCGATGCGATTAGCTACATTTCAACGGGCGGCGGCGCGTTTTTGGAATTTGTTGAGGGGAAAACGCTGCCTGCTATTGCAGCGCTTGAAGCGCTGACCGACAAGGGAAACTGACCAATTGGGATGAATGCTCAGCAGAGCGCAAGCGGTTTTCCAAAATAGGGTTGTAAATAGCGTTGTTTAGAGGGCTGCGTTTCTTGGCATTAACGCGCTGCGATAAAGCCGCGCACTGGTCAAAAGCAGACCCTTGAAAAGAGACCGCTCGCGACGAGTGTAAAAGACGATTAGGGAATACTGACTGAGAGCAGGCTCGAAGAAAAGGAAGAAAAAAAGATAAGACAGAGTTAAGACAACGTTCAGATAAGAATGAGGCAGCGATCAATCAGCGCATTAAATCGGCGCATAGAGAGAATCCAGATAAAGAATCCATATAAAGCGCTCTGAAAAGCGCTCTGATAAAAGATAGTTAGATAAAAGATAGTCAGACAAAAGATAGAAAGCACAGTAAGAGGAGAGCGGCATGGCGTTGGTAAGTATGCGACAACTGCTGGATCACGCAGCGGAACGCGGGTACGGCGTTCCGGCTTTCAACGTGAACAATCTGGAACAAATGCGGGCCATCATGGAGGGCGCCGCCGAGACAGATAGCCCGGTCATCGTTCAAGCCTCTGCCGGCGCCCGTAAGTACGCTGGGGCGAATTTCTTAAGACATTTGATATTGGCTGCCATCGAAGAATTCCCCGATATCCCTGTTGTAATGCACCAAGACCACGGCGCGTCCCCAGCTGCGTGCCAGCGGTCGATCCAACTTGGTTTTTCTTCGGTCATGATGGATGGCTCGTTGCTAGAGGATCAGAAAACGCCGGCGAGCTATGAGTACAACGTTGAAGTCACGCGGCGCACCGTTGAGATGGCCCATGCCTGCGGCGTTACCGTTGAAGGTGAACTAGGATGTTTAGGGTCCCTTGAGACAGGTGAAGCCGGCGAAGAAGATGGCGTTGGCGCTAGCGGGACCTTGTCCATGGATCAGTTGCTGACCGATCCTGATCAAGCTGCCGACTTCATCGACCAAACGGGTTGTGATGCGTTGGCCATTGCCATCGGCACCAGTCATGGCGCTTACAAGTTTTCCCGTCCGCCGACCGGCGACATCCTAGCGATTGACAGGATTAAGGCAATTCACGAAAGGATCCCTGACACTCACCTTGTGATGCATGGATCGTCCAGTGTCCCTCAAGATTGGTTACAAGTGATCAATGAATCAGGAGGCGAGATTCCAGAAACGTATGGCGTACCTGTTGAAGAAATTCAAGAAGGCATCAAGCACGGGGTTCGCAAGGTCAATATCGATACCGACCTGCGCCTCGCCTCAACAGGTGCGATCAGGCGATTCCTGAGAGACAACACCAGCGAGTTCGACCCTCGTAAATATTTGCAAGTAGCCACCGACGCCATGAAAGAGATTGTGATCGCCCGCTACGAGGCGTTTGGCACGGCGGGCAATGCGTCGCTGATTAAACCGATCCCGCTTGATGCCATGGCGCTTCGTTACCAAGGCGCATGACAGATTCCCTGGCACGCCTGAATGATGTGTTTCCGGCTGAAGATCTGCTAACGAGCCCAGCCGATCTTCAGCATTATGGCCAAGATTGGTCAAGGTTCCTTGCACCAAACCCTTCTGCGTGGTCGTGTTTCCCCGAGAAAAAGCGCAGGTTGAAGCACTCGTTCGTGTTGCCAATGAGTCGGGTCTAAAGCTTGTGCCCTCCGGTGGCCGAACAGGGTTGTCGGGTGGCGCCACCGCGTGTGATGGCGAAGTGGTTGTTAGCTTCGAGCGAATGCGAGCCATTATCGATTTCGTAGAAGAGGATCAGTTGGTTCGCCTTGAGCCAGGCTGTGTGACCGCCTCACTGCAACAGTTTGCCGAGTCACAGGGGCTTTACTATCCAGTGGATTTTGCTTCCTCGGGGTCGAGCCAAATCGGCGGCAACATTGCCACCAACGCCGGTGGCATCAAAGTACTGCGCTATGGATTAACCCGTGCCTGGGTGGCCGGTCTGTCGGTGGTCACGGGCCAAGGTCGAGCGATGACGCTGAATGCTGGACTCGTCAAAAATGCAACGGGTCCGGATTTACAGCAACTGTTCATCGGATCAGAAGGCATATTTGGCATGGTCACTGAAGCATGGATGCGTCTTACGAGCCAGCCAAAGTCCCTTCGGGTGATGGTGCTCGGCGTCGCCCAAATGGAGCACGCGCTGTCCGTCTTGACCCGTTGTCGACAGGCGCTTTCGCTGACTGCCTTTGAGTTTTTTTCGGCGGCGGCAGTGGACCATGTTGTTCAGCATTCGGGTGAACCATCATCGCTTCCCGACGCGCCTTTTTATGTGCTGGTTGAGTACGAGTCGGACGCGTTAGTTGATCCTGGTACGGACATGTTCGAGTCGCTTTACCAAGCGGAGTTGGTGACCGATGGCGTGCTGGCTCAGAGCGAACGTGACAATCAGCGGCTCTGGCGTTACCGAGAGGGTATCTCCGAGGCTATTACGCCAAGAACGCCTTACAAGCACGATTTGTCGGTCAATATTCATCAGGCCCCAGCCTTTCTAAGGGCCGTCGATGAATTGGTCAACCGCATGGCGAGCGACGCTGAGGTCATTTGGTTTGGGCACATCGGCGATGGCAATGTGCATCTCAATATTTTGAAACCCATCGATCAGCCGATCGAATCATTTAAGGCAGCGTGTGAGCCGCTGGGTGATGCCATTATGGGTGTTGTGCAGCAGTTTGGCGGCAGCGTGTCGGCTGAACACGGGGTTGGATTATTAAAAAAACGCTATCTTCAATATACCCGCTCTTCCGCTGAAATCGATCAGATCAAAGTGCTGAAGCAGGCGCTGGATCCTCTGGGGGTCATGAATCCTGGGAAAATTCTCGACCTTTAGGTCCGATTCAGAATCTTGATGTCATCGCCGTCGTCAACGATCAGCGCATCGGCGCCGCGCATGGCAAACAGGCCGCAAGTGACAACTCCTGGCCAATCATTGATCTCCGATTCTAATCGGGCGGGATCGTCGATCGTTAGGTCGTGCACATCAAGAATGGCGTTACCGTTATCGGTGATGACTCCTTCGCGCCACACCGGCGACCCTCCAATTGCGACGAGCCGCCTCGCAACCAGCGATCGCGCCATAGGTATCACTTCAACCGGTAACGGGAAAGCGCCTAGACGCTGAACTTGCTTAGACGCGTCGGCAATACAGACAAAGGTGGTTGACGCAGCCGCGACGATTTTCTCCCGCGTCAATGCTGCCCCGCCCCCTTTAATCATATTGAAGCTGGCATCGATCTCGTCAGCACCATCGACATAGATGGAAAGCAACCCAGCATCATTTAAGGACGCAACGGGTATACCGTGCGAGCGCAAACGCTCGGCCGTGGCTTCAGAGCTCGCGACAGCAGCTTCAAACCGGTGGCGGTTTGGGGCCAACGCGTCGATGAAGCAATTGGCGGTCGAGCCTGTGCCCACGCCAATGATGGTTTCGGGCGTTAAAAAGCGGTCAATATAGTCGGCCGCAGCGATACCAATTTTCTCTTTGACGGATTCGGTCGTCATGTTTATTCGGGCCATTTAGCGGATCGAGGTACACTCATCACGTTAGACAAGGATGCCTCCGTGGACAAGACCATAAGAAAGATTTTAGAAGCTGACATTTATGATTTGGTGCAGGAAACGCCGCTAACGAAAGCGCCGAGACTGTCAGCAAAAGTGGGTCGAGGGGTGCTTTTAAAGCGCGAGGACTTGCAAGAAATCTTTAGCTTTAAGGTGCGAGGGGCTTACAACCTGATGCGCCAGTTACCCCAAGCAGCTCGGGTGCGCGGGGTGATTACGGCATCAGCCGGCAATCACGCCCAAGGCGTGGCGCTTGCTGGACAGACGCTGAACATTCCCGTCACTATCGTCATGGGTGTCAACACGCCCGCGATCAAGCGCGATGCGGTCAAGGCGAGAGGCGCCAAGGTCAAACTTGTTGGTGAGAATTATGATGCGGCCGCGGCTCATGCGGCCCAGCTGGCTCGAGAACGAGGATTGACCTTGATCCCGCCCTTTGATCACGAGGACGTCATTGCCGGACAGGGTACGATCGGTATGGAAATACTGCGCCAAGTGCGTGGCCCGGTCGGATCGATATTCGTTCCGGTAGGCGGCGGCGGTCTCATCGCGGGCGTCGCGAGTTACGTCAAAGCGCTTCGTCCAGAGATCAAGATTATCGGCGTTGAAGCAGAGGGTTCGGCCGGTATGACCGAGGCACTTAGCGCCGGTCGCCGGATTAAATTGCCTGCGCAGACGCTTGACCAATTCGCGGATGGCACAGCGGTAAGGCAGGTCGGCGCCAAACCCTTCAATATCGCAAGACGGCTGGTGGACGAGATGATAACCGTCTCCATCGACGAGATATGCGCAGCGATCAGGGATATTTTTGAGGACACGCGGGTTATCTCTGAGCCAGCAGGCGCACTCGCTGTTGCTGGCCTAAAGAAATGGGTAGGGCAAAAGCCCGATGGCACAGAAGGTCAGGACATTGCTGTCGTGAGTGGCGCCAACATCAACTTTGACCGGTTAAGGCATATATCCGAGCGAACGGCATTTGGCGCAAAAACGGAACTGTTACTTGGCGTCACGATTCCAGAGAAACCCGGGAGTTTTCTGGCGTTTTGCAAAACCTTGGGTCGGCAAAACATTACCGAGTTCAACTACCGCTATTCCGGTGGGGGAGATGCGCAGGTCCTGGTCGGTATCGAGACTGGAGGGTCGCAGGAAGAGCGTCGCCCGCTGCTTAAACGGTTAACCAAACGATACCCCGTGACGGAGCTTAGCGACAACGAACTAGCGGTGCTCCATGTCCGTCATATGGTCGGCGGTCGTAGCCCTACGCTAGCGTCCGAAAGCTTATACCGGGTCGAATTCCCTGAACGGCCGGGTGCGCTGTTGAATTTTCTCGAGGGGTTGGGCGGTGAGCACAACATCACCATGTTCCATTATAGAAACCATGGCGCCGCCTTCGGCCGAGTGTTGATCGGGCTTCAAGGGGCAGAGCATCAATCGAAAGCATTAGCTCGGCGCCTGCAATCGATCGGCTATCGCTTTTGGGAGGAGTCAGAGAATCCTGCGCGTGACCTCTTCTTGTAAGGATCTTGTGCGCTCATCCACATCGTGCGCGAGGAATTGATCTTCGAAGACTAGAAGTCTTGAATCCTCGATGTGGTCGACATAGAGCTTTGCTTGAAGGTGATCGAATTCGTGCTGGAAAACGGTGGCCGTAAAACCAGTCACCTCCGTGTGCTGGGGCTTGCCTTCCCTATCGTAGTAATCAATGGCAATGCGCTGCGGGCGGACCACGAATCCGCGGAGCCCTGGAACCGACAAACATCCCTCCCAATACCCTTGGCGTGAATCGTCGAGCACCCGGATAACTGGGTTGACGTAGACGGTCAGCGGAACCGTCTCAAGGTCACCGTAGCGGTGAGGCCCACCGGGAATATGAACGAGGGCGACCTGTACCCGCTCATTAATTTGGGGCGCTGCGAGCCCAATCCCACCAGACGCAGCGAGCGTGTCAATCAGATCCTCAACGAGTTGGTCGAAGGCGGGTGAGCCGATGGACTCAATCGGGTAGGGCTCCGCTACTTCCCTCAGGGCGGGATGCCCCATTCGGATGATCTCTCTAACGGTCATGACTGGATTCCTCAAAGGATGCTTGCGAAGACACGGTGATCAATGCTTGGTCGGTTAACACAACATCGAGCGGCCGATCCCAAGGGGCAGGCGACCAATCGGACGTGATTTCTTGACCTTGATGCGCGCAGCCCACTTTCAGCGGAAGATTGGGCAGCGGAAGATTGGCGGTGTGACCCATATCATCAAACAGTCGGTCGTAAAATCCACCGCCAAACCCTAGGCGATCGCCTTTTCGGGTATAGCCGACAAGAGGGGTCAGGATAAGATCATGGTCGGTTGGGGTAACGAGCCCAGCGGCTGTGGGCCGTGGTGTCCAAACGCCAAACTTGTCTCTCACAAAACGTGTCGATCCTGTGACGCGCTGGAACGTGAGTAAACCTTCTTCCTCTTCCGGCACCACGGGTAGGGTACAGCACTTGCCAGATTTCAGCGCCGCGCGCATGAGCGGAATAGGGTTAATTTCGCCGTCGATGGGCCAATAAAAGGCAATTGTTGATGCGTTAGTGAAGTGAGCGCTCGATAGGGCGATCTGACACAACGTGATTGATGCATGGTTTTGCTCCGCAGGCGTAAGCGCCTGGCGGTAAGCGCGCATTTTTCGGCGCATGACGTTACGTTGGCTAGCGTCCGTCATCACAGATGGCTGTACTTGGTTTCGATGAAGGCGCTGAATACGGTCATGTTGCTCTCGAGCTCAAAGGTTTGCGATCAGCTTTGGCAGCTATCGCATGAGCAAGCAAAACGTAGGGCTTGCGACGGATTGTGGGCGGCCTCGTCATTAGGCGCTCGATAAGCGACCGTTGCTGGAAGTGAGTAGTCCCCCGAGTTGCCGCTGTCGGAAAAGTCCTTGAACCCTTTGGCTCAAGGCGGTGGTCCCTAACGAACATCAGGCATCCCGCCGTAGCAGGCACGCGCAACAGTGTCGAAAAAAGACCCCCTGGTGGTTACATAAAGGGTCGAGAGCATTTCAACTGGCTAACAACCCAGGGGATCAGCGGATTATAGCAGGGTCTTTAATGCTACCGCGGGCCTTCACTGACTGTCTTGGTAGATCACTCGGAGACTAGTCTATGGACGGCGCTCAGTTTGTGCGGTTACGCCGTGTGTTTTTTAAGGCGGCCTTTTTTGATCTCACTTTCTCTGGGCGGCTTGCAAGCGTGCGAGGCACCCCCAGTGACTACCCACGAGGAAAGAGGCTGTGCAGCAAGCGGTATAGCAGTCCTAATTGGCGCTAGCGCTGTTTGAGCGTTTCAACCAAAGCGGAGATTCGGTCTTCTGCGTCGGATAGGGTGAGGGCAGCGGATCCTTTTTCGCTTTCGTAAGCGTCCCGCTGCTTATTTGCGGTCAATAGTTCATTGGCAATATTGAGCGCAGCCATGACCGCAATCCGATCGAGACCCATCACCGTCCGAGCGCTTTTCACCTCTCGCATTTTTTTATCGAGATAGTGAGCAGAGTCACGCAATGCTTGAACCTCATCGGGGGGGCAGCTGACCTTAAACGACTTATCGAAGATAGAGACTGAAATGGTTTCCTGCTCAGCCATATCAGGCTTGCTCCAGCGATCGAAGACGGTTGATCATTGCCTCGAGCTTTCCTTTGACCACGAGATTCTTGTCGAGCAACTGTTTCCGTTCTTGTCGCCAACGTTGTTGTTCAAGTTCTAATGCTTGATGTTGCTGGATAAGTTGCGCGCAGAGCGTTTCGAGTTCAGCAAGTTTTGCGTTCAAAGTGGGTTGATCGTCCATACTGCTGCCCGGGTAGTGAATCGGTATTATGACCCAGCCATGACTGAGGTCAATGTGGGTGCCAAAACAACCCACTGACGCAAGTGGTAAGCTCTCAAGCAATAACCTACGAATTGACTTGATCGTATGACTCTACCCAGTGACATGTTTAATGATCTCCAGTCCGCTTTAAAGCAAGCGGGCGCGGCAATGGGCGCGAGTGAGCTGCACGGCGTGTTAACGGCCCATGCGGCCAAGAGCGGGTACGATGAGTTCGGTGCGCAATTGGCCATCAATGCGTGGCTTGATATTGAATCACCATCGGCTGAGCTGCGTCAGCGGGTTAAGACACTCGCCGAGGCAACGCGTGATCAAGTGGCGCCCTACGCCGAATATGATCTCGCGATTGTATTGCCAGCTGAGGATGCGCCGCTAAATGAGCAGTTATTCGAGCTGACCTGTTGGTGCGCAGGATTCCTGTCGGGACTTGGTGAAACGAAAGGACTCATTGAGCAGTTGAAGCAAACGGAAGTGGGAGAGCTCGTTGATGATCTGCTGATGATCGCGCGAACAGGAAGCGAAATCGCAGACGGTGAAGAGAACGAGCGAGATTTTGTTGAGGTGCTGGAGTTTGTTCGTATCGCAGCACTCAATATTGCGGCCGAGCTCTTTGAGCTGAAGCAGTCCTCGGTGATCAAGCACTGATCCTATGACCCACACCCATTCCTTCGATTACGTAATTATCGGCGCCGGGCTAATTGGGCTCTATACGGCGCTCGAGCTTGAACGCTTGGGTTGGCGAGGGATTATTCTTGAGCAGCGTGCAAACCCTTCACCGAGCAAGGATTCACTAATTGCACCACGGTCGCTAGCCACGGCCTCGCCCCGGGTCCTTGCCATTAACCCTGCGACCATCGATGGGTTGATGGAGGTTGGCATCAGCGAGGAGCAGCTGCATCAGCAAGGGTCGGACTTTACTGGGATGGAGGTTTGGGACCGTGAATGGTCGGGCCATCTGTCATTTGACGCAAACGGTTTGATCATTGAAAACCATCGTCTTGAAGCGCTGCTGATGGCGCGGGTGGTTGAGCGCGGAATCCCTATTCGTTGGTCGGTACAGATTCGAGATTCAAAGGTTACAGAAGATGCTGCTTGGCTAGATGTAGATTCAGGAGAGCAACTCGAGTCAGCATTACTCGTTGGCGCTGACGGCGCAGAATCCCGGGTCCGATCGATATTAGGGATTCCGACGGTCAATCGGCACTATGAGCAGCAAGCGGTTGTCGCGGTCCTTCGCAGCGAGGTTTCCCACGATAAGGTGGCAAGGCAATGGTTTACCGCAACCGGCCCATTAGCATTACTCCCACTCGATGACCCGAACGGCGTAGTGATGGTTTGGTCCAGCAGTGATGGTGAGGCGATGACATCATGCCCTCCCGAGCAATTGATTGCGTTACTAGCCAGGGAAACTGACCGTGAGCTGGGGACGCTCGCACTGGTCTCAGCGCGAGCAACATTCCCGCTCAAGCTTCAGCACGCGCTTCAGTACGTCAAAGGTCGAGCTGTATTGATTGGTGATGCCGCGCACTCGATCCATCCGTTGGCCGGCCAGGGAGCGAATCTGGGGTTTGCAGATGCATCGGCGCTCGGCATGGCCATCTCCCAATCGATGCTGGAGCCGGGCGAGCTACTTGAGAAACCGCTGAGAGCGTTCGAGCAAGCGCGGCGGCGCCGTAATTTGTCGATGACATTGGCTACCGATGGCTTAACCCAGCTGTTTGCTGATGGAATGCCGAGTTGGTTGCGTGCCGCTCGGAGCGTTGGCATGCGGGTGCTTGACCAAGAGTCCCGGCTAAAGGGTTGGCTGACGGATGCAGCCTCAGGCAAGCTTTAGTTATCGGCTCAGTCGGATCTCTGCTTGATCTCGGAAAGTTGAGGGTTTTTGTTGTTCAAAGTGACTAAGATTTAGTCTTTTACAGCGCAAACTTCCGTAGAATGGTGGGTTAGGGCAAGCAGAGACCATGCAGAGACAATCATGCTGCAGCAAACACCATTGATTGAATGTCACCGCCAAGATGGCGCCAAGTTGGTGGACTTCTCTGGCTGGGAAATGCCCATTCATTATGGCTCCCAAGTAGAAGAGCATCACCAAGTCCGAAATCACGCTGGGTTGTTTGATGTCTCGCATATGACCCTTGTTGATGTTTCTGGCCCAGACCAAGCGGTTTACCTTAAGCGGTTACTCGCCAACGATATCGATCGGTTAGACGAGGGTCGCGCGCTTTACACGGCGATGTTGAATGCCGAAGGCGGCATCATTGATGATCTGATCGTGTATCGACGGGAAAAGGATTATCGACTCGTCGTCAATTGCGCAACAAAAGAGAAAGACGTGGCGTGGATGCGTCAGCATGCTGAAGCGTTTGACGTCTCGGTCGAGACACCGAGCGATTACGCCATTATCGCCGTGCAAGGGCCGGAAAGCAGAAAGGTGTTGAGCGCTGTGCTCTCCGATAGGGATGTGGCTGCGTTAGGTGCCCTGAAGCCTTTTTGTTTCTTCGAGCGCGAAGGCGCGCTCTTTGCCAGAACGGGCTACACCGGTGAGAGCGGGTTTGAATGCATCGTTGACGCGAGTGAAGGCGTGGCGCTGTGGCAGTCGCTCCGCCAAGCAGGGGCTTCCCCCATCGGCCTTGGCGCCCGCGATACGCTGCGGCTTGAGGCGGGAATGAATTTGTACGGTCAGGATTTAGACGAAACGGTTTGTCCTGCTGCAGCGAATCTGTCATGGACGGTGGTAACGAAAGATCGTGATTTTATTGGTCAAGACGCCATGGCCACCCATCCAACGAGTGGTGAGCGCCAGATCGGCGTTCAACTTGTCGGCAAAGGGGTGCTTCGCGCCGGGTACCCCCTTTTTTCTGGAGATGAGGCGATTGGTGTGGTGACGAGCGGCGCTTTCTCGCCGACATTGGCCTGTGGTATCGGGCTCGCGCGGGTCAGGTCGTCATCGAAAACACTTGAGGTCGAAATCAGAGGAAAGCGCCAAGCAGTGGAGGTGGTGCCTTTGCCATTTGTCCCAAGGGGGCAGTTCAATTGATCGACTATTGCGTAGAAGGTCGACATTGCAACCAAGGTTTGGCGCGCTATATCGCGGTTTCTGCGCGATTGGCGGAAGAGACAAAGAAAAAACAAAAAGTAAAAACACAGTAGAAAATGCAAAGAGCGCATCAAAGAAAGCGTCAAAGGCAATTCAAAGGCAACTCAAAGGCAAAAAAAGAAGATAGAAGAACATAAAAGCCAGAAACAAGTGAAAAGGCCCGGTGGGGCGATTGACCAAGCAGCAGTCAGCTAACCCAAAGCTGACGTTAGAGCTAAGCCCAGAGGCAGGCCAAAACCAGACAAAGACCATCGGCAAAACAGCAACAAAACGCCGAATAAATGCGAATTAAAGTCAATATGGAGACAGCGGGATGTCAGAAGTAAGAAGTGAGCTGCGGTATTTAGCTTCGCATGAATGGGCCAGAAAGGATGAAGACGGCTCAATCGTTGTAGGGATTAGTGACCATGCTCAGGATGCCTTAGGAGACGTCGTTTTTGTTGAACTGCCTGAGGTGGGTGCGTCTGTCGATGCCGAAGCAGAAGTGGCGGTCGTCGAATCGGTAAAAGCGGCTTCTGATATTTATGCGCCGGTAGCAGGGACTATTCGCGCGGTTAACAACCAGCTTGATGAAGCGCCAGAACTAGTGAATGAATCGCCGTACGATGATGCGTGGTTTTTCGTGATTGAGCCTGCTGACCCTAACGCTTTCGATGGGCTGCTGACCGCGGAAGCCTACGAGGCGTTGTGCGAAGCGAGCGACCATTAGTCGATAATTGAAAGTGACCAAAGAGTAAACAGCGATGCCCTTCATTCCTCACACTCAGTCGGATATCGACGCCATGCTGCAAGCGATTGGCGAGACCTCCACCGCTGCATTGTTTGATGAAATCCCAGACGACATGCGATTCAAAGGTGAATTGAACCTTCCTGATAGCCTGTCGGAAATGGCCTTGATGCGCCTAATGCAGCAGCGCGCGAGGCGAGATGAAGTGGCGCTCAATTTCGTCGGTGCTGGCGCTTACGAGCATCACATACCCGCCGCCGTGTGGGACCTCACTAGTCGCGGCGAATTCATGACGGCTTACACGCCGTACCAAGCAGAAGCCAGCCAAGGCACCTTACAGCTGATCTATGAGTTTCAAACCATGATCTCCAGACTGACGGGAATGGAGGTTGCCAACGCGTCGGTGTACGACGGCGCATCGGCGCTGGCAGAGGCCATGTTGATGGCCGTACGCGCGAACAAAAAAAACAAGTCTCGACTTATTCTGGTCGCCGGCAACCTAAATCCCCGTTATTTGAAGGCATGCCAGGCGATTGTCAAAAATCAAGGCCTAGAGCTTCGCTCCGTCCCGTTCAGCAGTGAAACAGGGTGCATTGAGTGGCCGGTCTCTGATCTTGAGGATGCCGCTGCACTGGCCATCGCTTATCCCAACTTTTTCGGTGGACTCGATGCAGTGGATGAACTGACGACACTCGCTCATGAGCAAGGTGCGCTGGTCATTGGTGTGGTTAATCCCACAGCCATGGCGCTGCTTAAGCCTCCCGGGAGCTGGGGCGAGCAAGGCGCGGATATCGTCGTGGGTGACGGGCAACCTCTTGGAATCCCGTTGTCATCCGGTGGCCCTTACCTGGGATTTATGTGCTGCAAAAAGCAAATTGTTCGACAGATGCCGGGCAGGATTATTGGCAGAACAGAAGACAGTGATGGAACGCCAGGCTTTACGCTCACCCTTCAGGCAAGGGAGCAGCACATACGACGTGGCAAGGCGACGTCTAACATTTGCACGAATCAAGGGCTGTTGGTCACCGCAGCCACTATTTACATGAGTCTGCTTGGCAGTCAGGGGCTTCGCGAAGTCGCGGTTGCGTCACACAAAGGGCTTGCGATGCTGCGCGCTGAGCTCGCAGCGGTCGGCATTACTCCTCGGTTCAATGGTCCTTGCTTCCACGAACAGGTCTTCGAGTTACCGGTGGCGGCTGATGCCATGGTGGATGCGCTCCTCCGGGAAAGTGTCGTGCCCGGTCTCAGCCTCGCGTTTATGGGGGAACGATTTGCCCATTCGCTGCTGATCAACGTGACTGAAACAAAGACAGAAGAAGATATTGCGAATCTGGTTGCCCTGATGCAGTCGGTCGTTAAAGCGGAGGCAGCGTAATGTTGATTTATGAAAAGAGTCGGCCAGGTCGGCAAGCGCGTGCACAAACGCCAGGTAAGCAAGACGATGAGCTTTTACTGGCGGGGTTGAAGGACCACCTGCGCCGCGAGGACGTTGGCTTGCCCGAGGTGTCCGAACTCGACGTCGTTAGACACTACACGAATTTATCGGCTAAGAATTTTGCGATTGACAAGCAGTTTTATCCCCTTGGTTCTTGCACCATGAAATACAACCCTCGAGGGGCGCATCGGGCAGCCAGCATTCCTGGGTTTCTCGCCCGTCATCCTCTTGCGCCAGAATCGATTAGCCAAGGATATTTGGCTTGTCTTTACGAACTGCAACAAGAGTTGGCCGAAGTGACCGGTATGCAAGGCGTGTCGCTTACTCCCATGGCAGGTGCTCAAGGTGAGTTCGCCGGCGTGGCCATGATTCGGGCGTACCATGACAAGCGCGGTGATACTGATCGTCAAGAGATTCTTGTTCCCGAAGCGGCACATGGGACTAACCCGGCTACCGCAGTCATGTGCGGATACACGGTGAGAGAGATACCTGTTACGTCAGAAGGGGACGTTGATCTCGCCGCTTTGAAGGCGGTGCTGAGTGAGCGCACAGCAGGTCTAATGATGACGAATCCATCAACCTGCGGCGTGTTTGAGCGACAGATCCCCGAAATTGCCGACGCCGTCCACCAAGCGGGAGGGCTCCTCTACTATGACGGCGCTAATCTCAACGCGATTTTAGGCCAAGTACGTCCAGGCGATATGGGATTTGATGTGCTCCATATGAACCTACACAAGACCTTTGCGACGCCTCACGGCGGCGGCGGTCCGGGTTCTGGCCCCGTCGGGGTAGGTCCTCGTTTGTTGCCCTTTTTGCCAACCCCAATTGTGGGATGTGAGATGACCGCAGAGGGCCCGTACTATCGCTGGCTCGATGAGCAGGATCTGCCCGATACCATCGGCCCGCTGTCAGCCCACATGGGTAACGCTGGGATCTTGCTGAGAGCGTTTGCTTACAGCCGGTTGCTAGGCGCCGAAGGCATGAGGCGAGTGGGCGAGTTTGCAACGCTCAACGCCAACTATATGGCGGCACGGTTAAAAGCGGCCGGGTTTGAGCTCGCGTTCCCGGAGCGACGGGCAACCCATGAATTCATTGTGACCTTGTCCAAGGAGGCAAAAGGTCACGGCGTCACTGCCATGGACTTTGCTAAACGCTTGCTTGACTTCGGGCTCCACGCTCCGACCACTTACTTCCCTCTCTTAATTCCTGAGTGTCTCTTGATCGAGCCGACGGAAACGGAAACCAAAGAAGAGATGGATGCTTTTATCGACGCGATGATCGTTATCCGTGAGGAAGCGTTGAGCGATCCCGAGCGCGTCAAGACAGCGCCCCACGCGATGCCTGTTAAGCGGTTGGATGATGTTAAGGCCGCACGCGATCTTGATTTGGCCTATGCCGCGAGCTGAGCGCCGATTCAGGTCACATGCTAAATCGTAACGGGGTTGAGGGCATGGCTTGTCGCCATCGTCGCGACGCCCTTATCCTCACTGACCGCCGGATCTAGCGCGACCAATCCAGCGCGACCAATGAATAGCGATAAATAGCGACGCGAAGATAGGCCCACCCGCGAGTGGCGAGGTGATTCACTGCGTCGCAACGGGTCCGATATGCCAACCCACTAAGCAACCGGAATCCAGAGCGGATCCAGATAGGATTCCATCTGAACGCGCAAGTGGTAATCTAAAGTTATCGATATAAGAAAACATCGCCAAGGGTCAGGTGCCGACGCTGTTTGTAGAGCGTTGCATGAACCCGACGCCAGTCAAGCGTGATTGGCCGAGCGAGAATATGCCGCTTAACCAGCGGCAAGTAGTGAGTGATAAAGCAGTAAGCGAGGTCATTACGGGGTCTCCCTGTGGGACTAGTCGCTCTTTGCTTTTGGCCAAAACGGCTCGCGCTGAAACCGCTGTTGTGAGTCTGCCCAAGTGCAGGCTAATACTGAGAACCCATCATGATTGACAAACATGGCTACCGGCCCAATGTAGGAATCATCATTGCCAACAAACGAGGGCAGGTATTTTGGGGTAAGCGAGCCAGACAAGATGCCTGGCAATTCCCTCAGGGCGGTATCCAGAGCGGCGAGCAGCCGGAAGAGGCGTTGTTCCGCGAGTTACAGGAAGAGACGGGTCTGGTGAAAAAAGATGTTCGCATTGTCGCAGTGACTAAAGATTGGCTGCGCTATCGGCTGCCTGCCCATTTTAAGCGCGATAAGCAGAGCAGGTTTGTGGGCCAAAAGCAGAAGTATTTCCTCGTGCGATTGGTATCGGATGACCAAGCCTTCAAGCTCGATTGTCAACAAAAGCCAGAGTTCGATGATTGGCGTTGGGTCAGCTATTGGTATCCCGTCAGTCAAATCGTTGAATTTAAGAAAGGGGTTTATCAGCGCGCGCTAAAGGAGCTGGCTCCGCGGCTTGCCCAATGCATGAAGGGCTAGTGCTGCATCCAAACGTTGCCCGGAATGAAGCGAGTGCGAGATGTGAATCAACGTGAACCATGCTTGAGATTCTAAGAAAAATTGTTCAGGACGTAGCCGCAGCCCCCAATCTTGATGCTGCACTAGAAACGACCGTTGCCTCTGTGCAACAGGCGATGGGTTCGGCTGTCTGTACCGTGTACCTGCTCGAGACTAAGCCAACCCGGTTAGTGTTCCGAGCTACTCGAGGATTGAACCAGGCATTGGTAGGCAAGGTGGCGCTCGGCATTGGGGAAGGGCTAGTTGGACATGTCGCAGAGCGTGCTGAGCCCGTCAATGTCGAACAAGTGGTTGGCCATCCCAAAAATCGCTACATCCCAGGCATTGGTGAGGAGGCTTACAGTAGTTTTCTTGGGGTGCCGATTATTCACCAGGGCAACACCGTAGGGGTGCTCGTCGTTCAGCAACAGGAGAGTCGGCGTTTCGACGAAAGTGAAGAGGCACTGCTTATCACTTTGTCGGCTCAATTGGCCGGTGTGATTGCTCATGCTGAAGCAATGGGCAGAATCACGGGACCCAAAGTTCGGCGGGGTTCCAGTCTCTTTCGAGGCACGGGAGGTGCGCCGGGAATAGCGCTCGGTACGGCTATCGTGCTTTACCCGGAGGTTGATCTCGCACAGGTCCCTTATCGGCAAGTGCGAAATACACAGCGAGAGATTGAGCGATTTGAGCGAGCCGTGGCCAGCGCCAAGGAGGAAATTCAAGAGGTAGCCTCTGGATTGGTAGGTCAGATCCATCGAGAGACGCTCGGGATCTTTGAAGCTTATTTGCAGATGTTGGACCCGCATGCGATTCCCTTTCAGGTGATTGCCAGGATCAAAGAAGGCCAATGGGCTCAAGGCGCCTTGAAGGAGGTCATCGCGCTGCATTCAGCGCAATTCGAGAAGATGGATGATCCGTATCTTCGAGAGCGAGGCGATGACGTTCGGGAGCTCGGCAATCGGCTGCTTGGTCATATTGAGCGACGCAATAAACGCAGGCAGCACTTTCCCAGGGACACCATACTGATCGGCGATGATCTGGGCGTGGCTGATATAGGCAAGGTGCCAAGAGATCGCTTGCAGGGTTTGGTGTCAGGCCGCGGGTCGGTGAACTCTCATCTCGCGATTTTGGCCGAAGCCATGGGCATTCCCACGGTGATGGGTGTCAAAGACCTGCCGATGGCGATGATTGACGGGGGGCACATCATTGTCGACGGTTTAGAGGGGGCAGTCGTCACGTCGCCCAATCGCTCACAGCGTGACACCTATGCGCGGCGTAAAGTCGAAGAGCAAACGCTGACGGATGAACTCGAGCACCTGGCCACTGCCGAGTGCACGACGCCAGATGGTCATCGGACGAAACTCTGGGTGAACACCGGTTTGTTGGGAGATGCCACTCGCTCAATCGACCGAGGCGCGGAGGGCGTCGGCCTTTACCGCACTGAAATTCACTTTATGTCGAGCGACACCTTCCCTACCGAAGAAGAGCAGCGAGTCATTTATAGAGCACATCTGGAAGCGTTCTCTCCTCGTCCGGTCACCATGCGAACACTCGATATTGGTGGCGACAAATCGCTCCCTTACTTTCCAATTGAAGAGGACAACCCATTCTTGGGTTGGCGGGGTCTGCGAGTGTCGCTCGATCATCCCGAGATCTTTATTGCCCAAATCCGCGCGATGATGCGCGCGAGTGAGGGGCTGAAAGCCAGACTCAGAATCATGCTGCCGATGGTCAGTAGTGTTGCTCAGGTTGATGCGGCCAAACGGCTTATTGATCAGTGTTACGGGGAGGTGACCGAGGAGGGCGCATCGATCCGTATGCCCGAGGTCGGCGTGATGATCGAGGTGCCAGCTGCGGTTTATCAAGCAGAAGCGATTCTAGAACGGGTCGATTTTTTGTCAGTGGGGAGTAACGATCTAGTGCAGTACATGCTCGCCGTCGACCGCAATAACCCTCAAGTGGCGGGCCTGTTTCAAGAATTTCATCCCGCCGTACTTCAAGCGCTGAGCCAGATCGCGAGATCCACCAAGCATATGAACAAAGACATTGCTGTCTGCGGGGAAATGGCCGGACACCCGGAAGCCGCGCTGCTCTTAATGGCCATGGGTTATCAAATGCTGTCCATGAACATGACGAACCTGCTGCCGGTCAAAAAAGCGTTATCGACGATCCCTCTTGAAACAGCCAAAAAGACTTTGGGTCGCGTGCTAGCACTCGACTCCGCGGAAGCCGTCAAAGCAACGGTAGATCGGCTTTTCAGACGAGAGGGCCTTGGTTCTCTTATTCGCGGTCCTGGCGGGCGACAACGGGAAAGGAGTAAGCGTTAACGGGTCCGGGCTTTCCGCTCTCAAGATAGTTCTTCTCTAGCAAGTGCACGTTGCTATCGGCGCTGATGATAATTGCTGTGGTCGCCCTCGTCCCATAGAGATCATCTGTAATAAACGGCTGACTGTGAGGGCGCCCATCCCCTTTGGCTTGCATGATGTCACAGAGGGCTTCCAGATCGAGCGGCGCGGAAGACTGAACGCACTGGCTGAGGGCCTTCCTTGTGCTTTTTACCTTGGGCCAATTGCAATCAAGATAACGATTCGATAACGCATAGGTGCCAGGTTCTAGGCGCTGATGCAGCTTGAGCCGGTTGTTGAAATAATAGAGGCCCTCCTCATCCATCAGGAGAAGGTTGAAACCCCGGTAATCATCGGCGGTACGGGCTAGCGACGTCATATAAGCCTTTGCCGATTGCTCGCCAACCAGAAATTGGGTGATCAAGTCGCCCCGCGTGGTTTGGGGGAGTGGATCGGGGGTCGGTTCTGTGTAATTCGTTAAGGCTGCGAAGCGCCCACTGCGGTCAACCCCCATCCATGTTCCACCGCCTTGAAGATCTCGGCCTGCTAGTATCGAAGGCTGGTCGGTCCAGAAGTTCGCGCCCGTAGTCGGGCGGGCGTGGAACTCATCGCGATTGGCAGTGACGATAAGCTGATCGGAAGCTAAGGGGTCATAGGCCAGGGCGATAAGACACATAGGATCACAGTGGGTAAACAAGAATCTCGAGCATAGCAAAGCTACGAAGTTCGGATAAAGACTGCGCTCGCGCCACTATGCCGCCTGCCAGTATGATCGGAGGCATGGTTAGCCTTGGCAGAGGACAAGAGCAGGATGAAGTACCCAGACATTGATCCCATTGCGCTGTCGATTTTCGGACAGATCAATATTCATTGGTATGCGCTGACGTATCTCGCTGCGTTTTTCTTGTGTTGGCGGATCATGAAAGCAACACGTGGAACAGGTGATCGTGCGTGGTCCGACCAGCAAATCTCGGATTTGTTATCTGCTGGCATGGTGGGCGTCATTTTGGGTGGGCGCATCGGCTATGTCCTGTTTTACGGATTTGATGCCTTTATCAGTAATCCACTCGTGCTGTTCAGGATTTGGGAAGGAGGGATGTCTTTCCATGGAGGATTGCTCGGCGTCATTGTCGCGCTGTGGGTGTATGCCAACCGGACAGGGCGCGGATTTTTCTCAGTGACTGACTTCGTGGTACTAGGGGTGCCTTTAGGCCTGGCCTGTGGTCGCATCGGGAATTTCATTAATGCCGAGCTACCAGGCCGAGTCTCCGATGTGCCTTGGGCGCTGGTCTATCCTGGCGATGTTGTTACCCGTCACCCTTCAAGTATCTATCAAATGGTGGCCGAGGGCCCTCTGCTTTTACTGTTTGTCTGGTGGTTCAGTCGAAGCGCCGATCGAGCCGGCCAGCTGTCCGGCGCATTTTTGCTCGGATACGGCGTACTGAGGTTTTGCACCGAATTCTTTAGGCTGCCGGATGCGCATCTTGGGTTTATGGCGCTAGGGTGGGTCACCCAAGGACAAATTCTGTGTGTGCCAATGGTATTATTGGGCGCGTATTTGATCCTGCGAAAACCAGCGCATTAGATCGAGTCCTAGACCAACAGTCGATCACAACCAGTCGATAGAGCCGGTGGATAGCGGCTGAGAACAGATGGCAACAGATAACAACAGATAACAACAGGCTAACACCACCCAATAACAGCGCATGGCAGCGATAGGGAGCATGACATCATGAGAATAGAACCAAAAATCAAGGGATTTTTGTGCACGACGGCTCATCCCGCTGGCTGCGCCGCAGACGTCGATGAACAGATTCAGGTCGTTGAAGCGCAGGGGCCGATCGATGGTGGGCCAAAACGAGTGCTCGTGATCGGCGCTTCCGGAGGTTACGGTTTAGCCAGTCGAATTGTTGCAGCAATGGGCTGTGGTGCGGCGACCATGGGCGTGTTTTTTGAGCGGCCAGCGAAAGGCGCGCGGACGGCTTCCCCAGGGTGGTACAAAACGGCCGCATTTGACCGCGAGGCGGAAAAGCGCGGCCTGTATGCCAAGCACTTTAACGGTGACGCATTTTCGGCCTCTCTAAAAGCCAAGGTGATTGAGCAAATTCAAGCTGATTGGGGGCAAGTCGATCTGGTCGTTTATTCGTTAGCAGCGCCAGCGCGCACGCTGCCATCAGGCGAGACGGTGAGAAGCACGTTAAAGCCCATTGGCGACGCGTTCTCTGGTTCCACCATTGATTTTAACTCAGGAGAAATCCGATCGATTAGTCTTGATCCGGCCAGTGAAGATGAGATTGCGGACACAGTCAAAGTGATGGGTGGTGATGATTGGCGTGAGTGGATGGAGGCCTTGTCCGCCGCGAATTGCCTCGCTGAGGGATGCGTGACCACCAATTACACCTACCTAGGTAGCGAGGTGACATGGCCGATCTACTATCACGGAACCATCGGTAAGGCTAAGGAAGATCTTGACCGCACGGCAGCGGCGCTTAATCAGCAACTCGCATCGTTGAACGGGCAAGCCGAAGTGATCGTGATGAAGGGATTATTGACCCAGGCTGCTTCTGCCATTCCAGGCATGAGCCTTTATTTGTCACTGCTGTTCAAGGCGATGAAAGAGAACGGCACTCATGAGGGATGTATCGAACAAGTTGATCGACTGTTCAGAACGCAACTGTTCGCGAAAGAGGGGCAACGCAGAGATGACGAAGGGCGGCTCCGGATGGATGAGCTCGAAATGGCTGAGGACATTCAAGCGTACGTCAGAACGCATTGGTCTGAAATCACAGAAGCCAACCT
Organism: Gammaproteobacteria bacterium; assembly: GCA_038131595.1. Taxonomy (GTDB): domain Bacteria; phylum Pseudomonadota; class Gammaproteobacteria; order Pseudomonadales; family Azotimanducaceae; genus UBA9926. Next base: position 937,491 of record JAYPPR010000008.1, on the reverse strand, counting down.
CAATACGCTCACCGATTTTAGTGGCTATAGGCAAGCATTTTTGAATATGCACGGATTCGACGTGGATGGTGTCGACTACGAGGCGGAGCAAATCGTTGATGTCGCCATCCCACTTGAGGAAGTGGATCAATAGCAGTAAAGACGTACGCGACCTTCCGGGAGCACCGCTAGTTTGAGTAGTTGGCGGGCGGCACAGTTTGATCATGAAAACTGGTCGGTCGTTCCACACCAACATCTATCCGGTTCGTGTCTTTGCCTTTGTCAGTCTCGTGTCGCTGCTGATGCTGAAGGGATCGATGCCGGCACAAGATGCTGGCGTATGGACCGCCGTCCTGCCGGCACTCATTGTCTACCCTCATATTGTGTATTTGCTATCGATCGTAAGGCCTAAGGAACCCTTATCGATTGGCGGTGCCTTTGCGATTGATGCGCTGGTCGTTGGCTGCTCGGTTTCTCTTCCGGGCATGCCGCCGCTCTTGGGCGCCGGCCTTATCTATCTCATGCTACTGACGCTCGTGATTTGTCTTCCTTGGCGTTCACCTTTTCTTTTACCCAGTGTGGCGGGTTTGCTGTTGACCCTTGCGGTGCAAATCGCCGCGGCTGATGCACTATGGTTGGTCTTAACACCCTTTGAACTGGGGGCGGTGGTATTCGTTGCGGGCTACCTTTTGATCATTGGCCATACCGTCTGTCAGAGAGGCCTAAAGCTAGGTGCCATGCGGCGAATCCAGGGCTCAAAGTGGCATTCATTGGTGGCCGAACACGCCCGAGCGCTGCATTTACTGCCGAATCACCACCTCACCAAAGAGAAGGTGGCCAAACATCGTTCTGTGCATTTGGTCGTTCTTTTCTCCGATATGTGTGATTTCACTGCCTGGAGCGCGGGGCTAAGCGCGCAAGCCCTGGCGGCGCAGCTCGACACCTACCTCGAATGCGTTGCCGAACTTGTGAGTCACGAGGGAGGTATCCTGGATAAATTTCTGGGAGATGGTCTGATGGTTATCTTCGAAGCTGAGCTGCATGACCATAGGCGACAACGACAAAATGCTGAATCGGCCACGCGGTTGGCTGGCGCGCTGCACAAGTGTCACGCGGCGTGGTCAGGCATTGAACCTGCGCGCCTTGTGACTTTCCCCGCGCTCAGGGTGGGTATCCATGCCGGCCCCGCGCTACTGGGGCGGTTTGGCGGCGGGCAACGGGAGCATTTCACCGCGGCAGGAACCACGATTAATGTGGCGGCAAGATTGTGTGCCGAGGCGGGCCCTTTTGAAACGCTGATTTCCGAACAGGCATCAATTTCATCACCGGATGAATCTGATGGCGTTTGGCGTTCTCTCATGCCAAGGGGCTTGAATCAGTGCATGCGAGCCCGTTCGGTCCACTTTCAATGGCCCGATAGCGATATAATGGCGAGCCAAGCTGGGAAGCGACTATGAATCAAGCACTACAAGACTCCGTTTTTATGAAAGCCTGTCGAGGTGAACCGACACCCTACACGCCCATCTGGTTGAATCGTCAGGCGGGTCGATATATGAAGGAATATCACGAGGTCAAAGGCCAAACGCCAAGCTTAGATTTTTTCAAAACCCCAGATCTCGCTGCGCAGGTGACCTGCGATGCGCAGCGGATTTTGGGAGTCGATGCCGCCATACTGTTCGCAGATTTGCTACCTATTCTTGAACCGCTTGGGTTCGATCTTGATTACATTGCAGGGTTTGGTCCCTCCATTAGCAATCCCATTAGGACGCTCGAGCAGATCGATGCGATGACGGCGCCGCCAGCCATCGAATCGATGCCTTATATTGCCGATGCCATTCAACTGATTCGCCGGGAACTGCCCTCTGATATTCCTTTGATCGGATTCGCTGGCGCCCCTTTCACGCTCGCGTCCTATGCCATTGAGGGGCAGGGTTCAAAAAACTACACCCACGTGAAGCGGCTCATGTACTCGCATCCTGAAGCTTGGCATCAGCTGATGGACAAGATCGCGACCGCAGTGATCGATTATGTCAATGTTCAAATCACAGCGGGCGTTCAAGCGGTTCAGCTGTTCGATAGTTGGGTTGGGGCACTGGGGGTGTCAGAGTATCGCCGGTTCGTTGCGCCTCATTCTTTGAAGCTGATCAAGGGGATTCAGGGCGCCGTACCCATCATTCACTTTGGGACGGGTAATCCCGCGCTTGTGCCTGATATGGCGGCATGCGGTGCAGAGGTGATGGCCCTCGATTGGCGTTCTCCGTTAATCCCAACGTGGGATGCAACCGGGGTCACTGCCGTGCAGGGCAACCTAGATCCCATCGCGCTGCTCGCAGAAGAGGGCGCTGTGTTATCAGAGGCCAATCGAATTTTGGAGGAGGTTGGGACGCGACCGGGGCACATTTTCAACCTTGGTCACGGGATTATTCCCGAAACGCCGGTGGATCATGTCAAAGCCCTTGTTCAGTATGTACAACAAAGGTCGAGTGAGATCAGAGCTTGATTAAGGGACAACAGGTCTACCAGGCGTAGCGCTCAACTTAATTCATAGTTGCCTGACGAGGACCTTAGAGTTTCGACGATCGTCGTAGGTCGCGCGTTTGGAGAGTGGTAAGGCTGATTGATCCGATCGCATGAAGCCCCGCTCCAAAAACCAATGCTCTGTCTGCGTTGTTAGTACAAAGACACTTCGCAACGCTTGTTGAGCGGCTTTGTGCAGCAGCGCGCCTAGAATTCGCTCTCCGTAATCTTGGTCGCGATGCCCCGGGTGAGTAGCAAGACTCGCAATTTCTGCGGTATCTTCAAACGCATGCAACGCGCCGCAGCCAATGAGTGCTCCGTCAAGGTCGAGCACTAGGTAATCTTCCAGGTGCTGCTCTATCGCGTTGATGCTTCTTGGAATGAGTGCGCCTGATTGCTCAAGGGGTTCAACTAGTGCTCGTATTGCATCGACATCATCGAGCCTCGCGGGCCTTATCAATGCGGACCCGGGCGTGATGATGGTCCCTGATCCGGTTAGGGTAAACAGTTCTTCTAACAGGGCGCCATCGTGAGTGTGGCTTACCAGGTGGCATCGCCTCGACTGCGCATCGAGATCACTCGTTAACAATGCATCTATCCCAGACGCCATACCAGCGTTGCTGCTGGACAAGCTCGCTATGGCTTGCGCTTTGGGCAGTTCACTGACGCGCTGGCTAGTTTCATCTTGAATACCGTGGGTCGGCAGAAAGTAAATGAGTTTATCCGCCGAGAGTGCTTCTGCCACCTGGCCAGCCAGCGCCTTGCAATCCAAAACGAACGTCTCGCCGGTCAGGGAATAGCCGATTGGGGGAACAATCACCAACATGTCATCATCCAGCAGCGCAGTTATGGCACTGGTGTTGACCTTTCGCGTTTTGCCGAGTGGCCCCTGATCCTCCCCGTTCATCACGCCGAGTGGTTGCGCGCGAATGAAGTTGCCAGTGCAAGCGACTAAATCAGAGTAAAAAGGAGAGCTGTGATGAGCATTGGCGGACAGCTCAGCAATGAGTTGATGCGTCTCCCCGCCGACTTCTGAGACCCAAGCTTTGACAGGGACTCTTTTTGAATCGGTGCTTTTTGAATCCGTGCTTTTTGGGGCTGCATCGTCTAGCGCGCAGCTCCCGTGAACCAAGATGATCCGGACGCCTAGGGAATGCAGTAGGGTGATGTCGCGAAGCACGTTCGAAACATTGTCGCTGGACATCGCCTGATCATCGAGACAAAGCACAAAGGTTTTTTGACGATGCAGATAGATGTAAGGCGACGCCCGGCGGAACCATAAGATGGGGTCGATTGCTTCAGCCATGTTGAGAACTCTAAGTGATTGAATCATCTCGGAATAAGCGCCGCTAGTATACGCCTCATTCGCCCTGATGAGCGATAGGGCTGGGTGATTAAGGGCGATAGGCAGGGGACTTGCTGGTTGACCATCAATCCGATGGGTAGGTGCTTGCGCTAGCATATACCCCGATAGAACGGGTTAAATTGCGATGAGGGAACGGGCAAGGGGCTCAGCTAGATGGCCGCAATAGACATTCGATTGAATATCACGGACCTGCTGCAAGGGTTGGTCAGCGAGGGGCGACTGGGTGCAGATGAGGCGGACCGAATACGATTGAAATCCAGAACCACTGAGCAACGGTTATGGCACCCCATTGAGTTGATCGCTGAGGCCGACGCGCCTGACTTACAACAGCCTGGCGAACGATGGACGCTCGAGCGGCTGTCTCGCTGGCTTAGCGACCACTATGGGCAGCCCTACTTTCATATCGATCCATTAAAGATCGAGACGCAGGAAGTAACGGGGGTAGTTTCAAGAGAGTTCGCCGAGCGCCATCAGATCCTCGTAGTTGAAGTCACGGAGAGAGAAGTTCACGTCGTTAGCGCCGAACCAGAGGTAACGAGCTGGGAGGCGCTTGTGGAGCAAAGCCAGCCTGGCAAAACCGTTCGGCGGCTCATCGCTAACCCAGCGGACATTCGGCGCTATACCGCTGAATTTTATGCTGTCGCCCAAAGTGTCAAACGCGCGTCTGCCCAAGGGTTGACCACCAGCGGATTGAATAACCTCGAGCAAATGCTGGTGCTGGGCGAGCTTGACGGTAACGAAGCGAATGACACCCATATCGTCAACATTGTTGATTGGCTGCTTCAGTATGCTTTTGATCAACGAGCCAGCGATATCCACATCGAGCCGCGGCGTGATAAGGGGTCCATTCGCTTTCGTATTGATGGCGTGCTTCATACCGTGTACGAGCTTCCACCAGCGATCATCACGGCAGTCGTTTCAAGAATTAAGACGCTCGGACGAATGAATGTTGCCGAAAAGCGGCGACCCCAGGACGGGAGGCTGAAAACCCGTTCGCAATCAGGCAGAGAAGTTGAGCTACGACTGTCGACCCTTCCCACTGCGCACGGGGAGAAAATGGTGTTGCGGATCTTTGATCCCTCTATTTTAGTGAAGACGTTCGCGGAGCTGGGCTTTACTGAAGCGGAGCAGGAAACCTGGGAGTCTTTAGTCGGTCAGCCCAATGGGATCGTACTCGTAACCGGCCCGACAGGATCCGGGAAAACGACAACGCTCTATACCAGCCTAAAGCAGTTAGCGACCGAGTCGGTCAACGTTTGCACCATCGAAGATCCCATCGAGATGGTGGAGCCCGCGTTCAATCAGATGCAGGTGCAGCACAACATTGATCTCACGTTTGCCGAAGGGGTTCGCGCGCTACTAAGGCAGGACCCAGACATTATTATGGTTGGTGAGATTCGCGACCTAGAAACCGCTGAAATGGCCATTCAAGCAGCGCTAACGGGCCACTTAGTCATATCGACCTTGCATACTAATGATGCGCCAAGCGCCATCACCCGGTTGCTCGAGCTCGGTGTGCCACCGTATTTGATCAAAGCCACGGTCCTTGGTGTGATGGCTCAGCGATTGGTGCGTACGTTGTGCAATCGGTGCGCTCAATCATCGGATGTCGACAGTGAGGATATCGCCGCGCTGCTCGGTTACGAGGCGCCCGCAGATAGAGAGATGCTCTACCGGAGTGAGGTAGGATGCGAACAATGTCGAGACACTGGGTTTCATGGGAGGGCTGGCATTTACGAGTTGCTAACGCTTTCACCCAAGATCAAAGCGCTGATTGATGAGCAAACAGATATTGATGCGATCCGCCTCGTCGCTGAAGCGGAGGGCATGCAGCGATTGGCGCAAAGCGGAGCGACGAAGGTGATGGACGGTCAAACGACCATGTCGGAAGTACTGCGCGTGGTGCCCAGCGTGATTTCAAAGGGCAGCGGCGATTAAACCCCGAGGTTATGCGCCTTTAGAGTTGATATCGTAGAGCGTTCTTCGACCACCCTCGGGTGCTGATTTAAATCGGCGGTGAACCCACCAATATTCCTCCGGTGCTTTTTGAATCTCTGCCTCGATGACTCCATTCATCGCGGTAGCGTCGTCCAGTTCGTTGCCAGAGGGAAGCGTTGAAGGTGCCGGCGTAAGGCATATGCGGTAATGATCCTCCCCCACCCGAAAATGACTCATAAAAACAATCTTAGCGTCGGTCATTGACGCTAGCCTTGAGGTCGCTGTGATGGTCGCGGCTGGCGTGCCAAAAAATGGCGCAAACACTGCGTTCTCAGGACCATAATCCTGGTCTGGCGCGTACCAAACGATGTGCCCGGCGCGCAGCCTTCTCACAACCTCTCGAATGTTGCTCTGCTTGATGACCTGGTCGAAATAGTGATTTCTCCCTTGCACCATGAGTGCTTCGATGAACGGCTTGCGACTAGGCTTGTACATCACATCGAATGGGATCTCTCGACTGAGGAGTGCACCAGCCATATCGAGGGTCGCGAAATGCATGCCAACCAGCAGCACCCCTTGATGAGGCGGCCGTTCTTCTCGGAGTAAATCTAACCCTTCAATGTCTAGTTGCTTGGTCGCCAATTGCTCTGGCCTGACCCATGCGGTCAGGGTTTCTAGCAGTCCGAGAATGGTTGAGGAAGCCACCTTGTTGGCTAGCGCTTCTCGCTCGGATGTCCTGAGGGCGGGAAAGCAGATGGCAAGATTGGCGCGAACAATACGCATGCGGCGACCAGCAACGATTGGAGCGAGCCTCGCTAACCACCGGCTGAGGGTGGTCTGGTTAGCGTGGCTGAGGCTGGTAATGCGGCGTAGCAACCACCAAAGCAATCGGTGCGATAGTGGGGACACGTCATTGGTAGACTGGTGCGGGTTCATGAGGTCCATTCAAGCCGATCCGGCGAGAGTTTAGGCGTTTATCGTGAAGGGCGCGATAGTGGCGTGTTAAAGTTCAAGCGAAGAACGGTATGCCCTTTAATCTTGCCCTTAAAGGCCAGCTATGCTGCGCATCTATCAACTGCTGATCCTGATATTGCTACCCGTTGTGGTGCTCCGGCTGATCTATCGATCTATTCGTGAACCCGCTTACCGTGCCCACTTGGTTGAGCGCTTTGGATGGGTTGGGGATTACCCTACTCACGACGTTTGGATCCACGCTGTTTCCGCGGGCGAAACCATCGCCGCTGAGGCGCTGATCCGATCATTACTCGAGGAAGGGCGCTCGATTGTTCTGACCGTGACCACGCCAGCTGGACGAGAAGCGGCACATCGACTGTTCGGTCCGTCGATCACGCTGGTTTACGCGCCTTATGATGTGCCCTTTTGCGTGAATCGTTTTTTGAGGAGTATGGCGCCTCGCGCGGCGTTGATCATTGAGACGGAAATTTGGCCGGGTTGGCTTGCGGCGCTTGAGCGTCAAGGCATACCTGCTGCACTGATCAATGGCAGGTTATCGGAGAAGTCGTATCGGCGGTATGCACGGGCCAAGGGGCTAATCCAAGCAGCGCTTCAATCCCTTGCGCTGGTGGGCTGCCAAAGTGAAGCGCATCGTGAGCGGTTCTTGGCACTCGGAGCTCGTGAATCGAGTGCTCGAACCCTTGGATCAATTAAGTTCGATGCGGGTCTCCCCCCAGACTTTCAGGAAGATGTGGGAAGGACAAAGCATCGTTTAGGGCCAGAACCCGTGCTGCTCGCGGCTAGCACGCACGCGCCTGAGGAATCGTTTTGCCTCACAGCATTCAAAGCCCTCAAATCTCAATATCCGTCGCTCCGATTAGTGCTCGCGCCGCGCCATGTTCATCGCGCAAATGGTTTAGTCAACGACGCTGTCAGTGCGGGGTTTAAAGCAAAGGTGACGAGCCAGAACGGTCCTTTGAATGACGTTGATGTGGTTGTGCTCGATGAAATGGGACAGCTGCTGACGTGGTATGGCGTTGCACAGGCGGCTTTTATCGGTGGGACGCTTATCGACCATGGGGGCCACAATTTTATGGAGGCTGCCGCCGCTGAATGTCCAGTGATAGTGGGTCAGTCGCTGTATAACTTTGAGTCGATGGCTGCGCTATTTTTGGCTGAGCGGGCAATGGTCCAAGTCCAAGATGAACAAGCGCTAGGTACGGCTTTAGGTCAGCTTCTAAGCGATGATGAAGAACGGTCAAGGCTAAGCGATAGCGCGCTGCGGCTCGTTCACCGTGAATCAGGGGCGCTCGATCGAACACGTGCTGCCCTAATCGCTGCGAACGTCTTACCGGATATTGCTAAGGGGTCCGAGCGATGACCAATCTTCTCATTCTGTGTACGGGTAACGCTTGTCGCTCGCAAATCACCGAAGGCTACTTTCGGGCCTTACGAGGGGATGAATTTTTCGTTCGTTCCGCTGGTATTGAGGCCCATGGTTTGAATCCAACGGCGGTCGCTGTCATGGGAGAGGCCGGCATCGACATTAGCGGTCATCGATCAGAGGTAGTGACAGACGCCATGATCGAATGGGCAGATGCCGTGATCACCGTATGCGGAAATGCGCGAGAGGCCTGCCCGGTCCTCCCAGCTGGCGTTGCAGAAACGCACTGGCCCATTCCTGACCCTGCCGCCATCGAGGGCGACGATGCTGTTGTCCTAGCAGGGTTCCGCTCGGTGCGGGAGGACATCAGAGCGAGAGTCGAACAATTCGAGCTAGGCACTGAGGCTCGGGCCCCGGATGCTTCGTGCTAAGCTTTGCTGCAGCGCAACAGGGTATGAACTGAGCTCGTGGATTTTCATAAACGCAAACGGTATGTGCCAGATCTCGTTAAAGATATGGCAGCTTGCGATGCGAATTACATTCGTATCCGGCGCCTATTTGCTGACCTAGACGAGCAAGACACCCGTCATTTCGGGTTGGCGAGCGAGCATTGTCGGGCTTCGGTGACCATGCATGTGCTCGAACGTGCGCGATATACCGCAACCTTGTCCATTGAACTTGACCAACTGGATATTGGCTTGAACTGGCTGATATGGCCGCAGTTCGAAGTCAGGGTATACCATGACCTGGCGACTGCCGAAGTGTTACGCGTCGGTCAATCGAGGAAGCTGAGGCAAGTCTATTCACTGCCCAACCCCGAGCACTACCAGCCCGACGAGAAGTCCCAAGTGAACCAGCTGCTCGGTGAGTTGCTGACGTTGTGTCTGTCACACGGGATGGCCACTGACCCAATTTCGATTGTTTAGGTTCTTCCTAGAATATTGCCCCGGTATAATCGCGGCCGCGGAGACATAGATTCCGCCTGCTGATAATGCTGTGGCGCCGGCGCGCTGACACCTAAACTTGCTGAACACCAGGACGGTATGACCTATGGCCAAAAGTTATCAATCGGACGCGATCGAAGTTCTTGAAGGGCTAGAGCCTGTCCGAAAGCGCCCCGGGATGTACACAGACACAACCCGGCCCAATCATCTGGCACAAGAGGTCATCGATAACTGCGTCGATGAGGCACTCGCAGGACATGCGAGCGAAATCCAAGTCACGCTAAGTAAAGACCATTCAATGTCGATCAGTGACAATGGCCGCGGCATGCCGGTCGATGTTCACAAAAAGGAAAAAGTGTCTGGGGTTGAGCTGATCCTTACGCGGCTCCACTCCGGCGCTAAATTTAACAACGATCAGTATCGCTACTCGGGCGGTCTCCACGGGGTGGGCGTGTCGGTCGTCAACGCGCTATCGGAACGGTTCGAGGTGTTTGTCCGACGAGACGGCAATCTGCACCACATGTCATTCAAAGACGGCGAGATGAAGTCCCCGCTTGCGATAAAAGAATCCGTAGGCAAGCGGAACACGGGCACGCTCATCGCGTTCAAACCCAATCCAAAGTATTTCGATTCCCATCGGTTTTCGGTGTCGAGGTTGAAACACTTGTTAAGAGCCAAGGCTGTTCTTTGCCCAGGCTTAAAAATTGTGTTTACCAACGAGACGGCCAGTGACGATGAGCGAGTCACCGAATGGTTTTATCAAGATGGGCTTGCTGATTATCTGACGACTGAAATGCAGGCCTTCGAGACCGTTCCTGCTGACCCGATTGTTGGGCAGATAGAGAGTGAAACTGACGCGGTCGATTGGGCCGTGCAATGGCTGGCCGAAGGCGGACAAGCGCTGAATGAGAGTTACGTCAACCTGATTCCTACCGCGCTGGGCGGCACCCATGTCAACGGTATGCGAACCGGGCTGCTCGAGGCGCTGCGTGAATTTTGCGAATTTCGCAATCTGCTCCCGCGGGGCGTGAAAATAACTGGGGATGACATTTGGGAATCTTGCGCTTATGTGCTGTCCGTCAAGATGCTCGATCCACAATTTGCTGGGCAGACCAAAGACCGATTGAATAGCCGAGGCATAGCAGGCGTCGTATCAGCCGCTGTTAAAGACCACTTTAGTCTGTGGCTTAACCAGCACACTGAAGAGGGCCAGCGATTGGCGGAGATGGCGATCAGCAACGCCCAATCTCGCCTGCGAGCGGGCAAACAAGTCACTCGAAAAAAGGTCACTTCAGGTCCTGCGCTTCCCGGAAAATTGACCGACTGTTCTTGCCAGGACGTCATGGCCGGCGAGCTATTTCTGGTCGAGGGTGATTCGGCGGGTGGTTCGGCGAAACAGGCACGGGACCGGGAAACTCAGGCAGTCATGCCGCTTAAAGGGAAAATTCTTAACACCTGGGAAGTGGACTCAGCCGAGATTCTGGCATCCCAAGAAGTCCACGATATATCGGTTGCACTCGGTATGGATCCAGGGTCTGAAGATTTGTCGGGTTTGCGGTACGGAAAGGTTTGCATTCTTGCGGACGCAGACTCAGACGGCCTTCATATCTCCAGCCTGCTCATCGCCTTGTTTGTTAGGCATTTTCCAGCCCTTGTTCGTGAGGGGCATGTCTTTGTGGCTATGCCGCCGCTATATCGCATTGATGCGGGCAAAGATGTTCATTACGCACTCGATGAGGCTGAACGCGAGCATGTCCTTGCTCGGCTCGAAGAGGAGAAGTTTAGAGGCAAGATACAGGTGCAGCGCTTCAAGGGTCTGGGTGAGATGAATGCGCTGCAACTCCGGGAGACGGCGATGTCCGCCGATACAAGACGACTCGTTCGACTGGTTGCCGATGAGAGCAACGAGACGCAAAGCGTGCTCGATATGCTGTTGTCGAAAAAGCGCGCGGGCGATCGAAAATCTTGGTTGGAGCGAAAAGGCGACATGGCGGAGCGGCTATAGCCAGCACACCTTGATTGACCCCTAGAGAATGAGGCGGCAAATACCAAGGGTCGCAGTGAACCAAAGTGATCATGAGTGCGCAGTGACGCAGCGATCGTCGATGAAGTAGAGCGTGACGCAGCCGGCGAGAACAAAGCGGTAGTTGGCGATTGGCAAACGGCGAGCGAGCGTAATAGCTGGCCAGCTGCCGCACGGCAACCGAAGTATCTAGATTGAAGGCACCCAGATTGAAGGGCTCTAGATTGAAAGTAACTAGATTAAACGCAACTAAATGAAAGCACTTGAGTAAAAAGCGCTCAACCAAAAGCGGCAGGCGTCGGCTAGCAGCCAAGCACTGCGAGTGAAAAGCGTCAAAAAGGCGCGTTAAATAACGAGTAGCAAATACAACCCCTGCAAACGAAGAGCTGAAGTAGGACAAAGAATGGCAACAGATTTGATGGCGGACGAATTGGAATCAATTCCTCTCGCAGAATTTACTGAAAACGCTTACCTCAACTACGCGATGTACGTCATCAACGATCGCGCACTGCCGCATATCGGTGATGGTCTAAAGCCCGTTCAGCGGCGGATCATTTATGCCATGTCAGAGCTTCGATTGAATGCGGATGCAAAGTACATGAAGTCGGCGCGCACCATTGGCGATGTCATCGGCAAGTATCACCCGCATGGTGATGCGGCCAGCTATGAGGCCATGGTGTTAATGGCGCAGTCGTTTAGCTATCGGTATCCGTTGGTGGATGGCCAAGGAAATTGGGGATCGCCGGATGACCCGAAGTCTTATGCCGCCATGCGGTATACCGAATCAAAGCTCACCAAATACGCGAGCGTGCTGCTCTCTGAACTTGGTCAAGGGACGGTCGACTGGCTCTCAAATTTCGATGGCACGATGGAAGAGCCAGCGCTCCTCCCAGCTCGCTTGCCCAATGTGCTGTTGAATGGCGGCAGCGGAATCGCTGTGGGTATGGCAACCGACATTCTGCCGCACAACTTGAACGAGGTGGTCTCAGCGTGCGTGCGGTTATTGGAGCAGCCCAAGGCATCGGTGGCTGACCTGATGGAGCACGTAAAGGGACCAGACTTCCCTACCGGCGCTGAAATTATCTCAAGCGAAGCAGATATACGATCAGCCTATGAGACGGGTCGCGGGTCAATCAAGGCCCGCGCGAAGTGGTCGAAAGAAAAGGGTGAGATTGTGATCACGGCACTGCCCTACCAGGTTTCCGGTACGAAAGTGCTAGAGCAAATCGCCTCGCAAATGCAATCAAAGAAGTTGCCGATGGTGCAAGACCTGCGGGATGAGTCCGATCACGAGCATCCGACTCGACTCGTCATCGTGCCCCGAAGCAACCGTGTTGATTCTGAGCAGCTGATGAACCACCTCTTTGCAACGACAGACCTTGAGCGGAGCTATCGCGTCAACCATAACGTGATAACGCTCTCTGGACGCCCAGGGGTCTGCTCGCTGAGAGACTTGCTGTCGGAATGGCTTGAATATCGGAGTCAAACGGTGCTTCGGCGACTGAACCACCGGTTAGAGAAAATCCTAGACCGATTACACATCCTCGAAGGGTTACTGATCGCATTTCTCAATATTGACGAAGTGATCCACATCATTCGTACTGAAGATCGGCCAAAGCCAGTACTGATGAAGCGGTTTGAGCTGAGCGACCGCCAGGCTGAAGCGATCCTCGATCTGAGGCTACGTCAGTTAGCGAAGCTTGAAGAGCAAAAGATTCGGGGCGAGCAGTCTGAACTTGATGCTGAACGTGAGACGATTTCAAAAATCATTGCCTCGAAGAGTCGGCTCAAGACCCTGATCAAAAAAGAATTGTTAGAGGATGCAAAAACCTTTGGTGACGACCGGCGGAGCGCAATCGTTCAAAGAGACGAGGCCAAAGCGTTTTCTGAAAAGGACTTGATGACGACAGAGCCCGTTACGTTGGTGCTGAGCGTCAATGGCTGGATTCGAGCCGCAAAGGGCCACGACATCCGAGGAGACGAGCTGAACTACCGCACAGGGGATAGTTTTCTTTGTGAGGCGCGTGGCAAGTCCAACCAAACGGCAGTCTTTTTGGACTCTACTGGGCGAACGTACGCCTTGGCGGCGCATACGCTGCCATCGGCAAGGGGCCAGGGAGAGCCGCTAACGGGCAAAATTAATCCGCCCACGGGAGCCACGTTTAAAGGCGTCCTGCTAGATGAAGGTGACACGCAGTATCTGATTGCTAGTACGGCGGGGTACGGGTTTATCGGTTCTGTATCGGACATGATCAGTAAGAACCGGGCAGGGAAAGCCTACCTGTCTGTCCCGGCAGGCGGCGAGTCGCTCGCACCAGCGCGCGTTGATGATATTGAATCCCAGTACATCGCTGCATTCACGTCTCAGGGGCGACTACTCGTATTTCCAGCAGCAGATCTACCGCAGCTCGCGAAGGGCAAAGGTAACAAAATGATCAATATTCCCACACCGCTCTTTAAAGCCGGAGAAGAAACGCTAGCCTTCATGGCCGTAATGTCTGAAGCGGATAGCTTGAAAGTGCTCTCAGGCAAACGGCATTTGAATTTGTCGATGAAAGACCTCGCGCATTTTCAGGGAGAGCGTGCGCGACGCGGGCTCAAATTACCGAGAGGGTTCCAAAAGGTCGATGACGTCGAACTGATTCGCCCCTAGAGTCAGTCAAATCGAAAGCTGTAGAGTTGATCATCTGAGATCAGCGTTGATTGAAAAGGCTGGATGATTTCTTCGTCGGCCCAACCCACGCTGACGAGCGCATCCTGGACTTGGCGGTCAATGATTAGCTCGTCTTTAGCGCTCAACGCATAGAATCGGGCTTTCTTTTTTAGGTCGTCTTGGTCTGTACTGTGTCCTGTGAGCAGTGCGCCGCGTAGCGTGATGTCCCCATGCTTGGCGCAGAGGCTTGCGAGCATGCCGATCACATCGGAAAAATCGTGGTCTCGTCGGCAGGGCGCTAAGTGAAGCTCGAAGACCCCCTCGCGAATCTGGGTGACCTCTAAATCAGCACGGGTAATCGCCGCAGTGACGTCCTGTTTTGTGATTAAGCGCCCTGGGAAAAAGTGGAGCGATGCGCTTAAGCACGCTTCGGGTGCCTCTGCCCCGGCCTCCGCCATTGGGAGCTCTGGGTTAGGTGACAATGCTGGTGGTTGGGGGCGGGTGCCGCGAGCCGGGCCCGCAGGGAAGCCAAGCCATAGCATGACAAAGTCACCAAAAAAGAACACAAGGCCCGTAAGCAATGCCGTCATCACAATGAGTGTGATCAGCGCGCCACTCCAAACTGCATTCCGGGCAGCGTCTGCGCGCTCGATTCTCAGCTGGCTAACCAGCTGTCCTACCATCTCCCCTTTGTTGATGAGTCCGACAGATAACGCCTGATGGTGATCGGGAACGTCTCCCGCGCTAACAATCACCATGCCATCGATATCGATGAGCGAGATCGCAGCATCAGGCAGTGAGCGGGCGTACTCATCCAACACAACTTGTAAAGAAATGGGATCGACCGGATCTAAGAATGGTTGGATGTTCGTTTCGACTCGAGCTAACAGTTTTTCTGCGAGTTCGAGTTCGGCTTGTTCGATCCGACTCGAGGCAAATTCGGCCGAAAGCCAACCGAGCAGCAATCCAAAACCTAGGGCAGGCGCGAGGATGAGAATGAGCAGGCGTGATGGTCGATTAGCCATGGCGGGCGATAGGCTCGCCGAATGTGTAGTTCAAGTCAAACCGTGACCTGCTTGGCTAAACCAAGCGCTAGCTAGCTGGGACAAATAAGATAACTAATCAATGCGTCAAATCAATGCGTCAAACATCAGCAAATCAAGGCAGCATCTCCGCCAACCCAACGAAACCTCCATCCTAGCTACGGCGCTTCCTTCGTTTCGACGAGGCGCTCCAATCTGTCAGGTTCAGATCGAATCATTCATAATGAAGCCTTAGAGGTTTCGTATGTACTTTATAGAACTCATTAATGTCACTGGCCGCGATCAAGCTGGGTTAACCGCGATGCTGACGGATCGTCTTGCGGGTGCGAACGTGATGATCCTGGATATGGGCCAAGCTGTGATCCATGACTTTTTGACCCTCGGACTGATGATTCGTTGTGAGACGGGTCGTGAGGAGGTGATCGACGATCTGGCTCGCGTCTTTCACGAGCGTGGACTTGTCGTTTCGCGCACGCGAGTGGCTGAAGAGGATTACGACGCATGGGTGCAGCGACAAGGGCAATCCCGAACCATCTTAACGCTGCTAGCTCGGTCTATTTCCGCGGATCAACTTGCCGTCATCTCGAAGCTTATCGCGGATGCCGGACTCAACATCGATCACATTAATCGGCTTTCTGGACGCATTCCGCTTTCTGGCGTCGCAAGCCAAACCCGTGCTTGCCTTGAATTTTCACTGCGGGGCACACCGACTGATCGGTTCAGGGAGGAATTAATGGCGTGCGTCTCCTCACTCGACCTAGATGCAGCGGTGCAAGAGGATGGCATTTATCGGAGACATCGGCGCTTGATTGCTTTCGATATGGACTCGACGTTGATCGACACAGAAGTGATTGATGAGCTGGCTCGGGTTGCGGGCGTTGGGTCCGAGGTTGAAGCGATCACATCGGCAGCGATGGCTGGAGAGATAGACTTTTCGGAAAGTTTGAGACAGCGAGTAGCGTTGCTCGCTGGGTTGGACGAGTCATACCTTGAAAGGATCGCGGCACGCCTCCCTTTAACCGAGGGCGTCGAACGGTTGTTTTTTATGCTGAAAAAACTGGGTTATCGAACGGCGATTATCTCTGGTGGCTTTACCTACTTTGGAGACTACTTGCAGCAGAAGTTGGGTGTGGATTATGTCGTTGCCAATACGTTAGAGATCGAGTCGGGCAAACTGACCGGTCAAGTCGTAGGGGGCATTGTCGATGCGCAACAGAAAGCCGTCGCGCTGAGAGAGATTGCTGCGAAAGAGAACATTTCTCTCGAGCAAACGATAGCGGTTGGTGATGGCGCTAACGACCTTGAAATGCTCAGCGCCGCCGGGCTCGGTATTGCTTATCACGCAAAAGCGATTGTGCGTGAGCGCTCGAAGCATGCCATTTCTACACTGGGGCTAGACAGCATTCTTTATCTTTTAGGGATCAGCGATCGCGATCAATCGCATGCACACTAAATCATAACGGCCACGGCAATCATGGCCCCATTGACGTAGAATGGCAGAAAAGAGTTGGTTAACTGGCTCCTTATCCACTGACGCATTCACTGATGCATAAGCTGATGCACAGATAAAGGATGAGGCGGGCCTAGATTTATTCTCTATTCAGTAAGGAACTAACCCATGGCGACGTATTCCACGAATGAATTCAAATCTGGCATGAAAGTGCTGCTGGAGGGTGACCCCTGCAGTATCGTTGAAAATGAATTCGTGAAACCTGGAAAAGGACAAGCGTTTAACCGGGTACGGTTAAAGAACCTGAAGACGGGCAGGGTGTGGGAAAGGACGTTTAAGTCAGGTGAGACCCTTGAAGCAGCCGATGTGATGGAACACGACATGGAATATGTCTACACCGATGGTGAGTATTGGCACTTTATGAAAACCGATGGGTCCTATGAGCAGATTGCTGCAGACAAGGATGCCGTCTCCGATGCGATGCAGTGGCTGAAAGAACAGGGCGAATGCACGGTGACGCTGTGGAATGATGTTCCTATTCAAGTGGTCGCGCCCAATTTTGTGGATCTCGAGATCGTTGAAACAGACCCAGGTGTTCGAGGCGACACAGCCACTGGTGGGACAAAGCCGGCGACGCTGACGACTGGCGCAGTCGTAAAGGTCCCCCTGTTCATTAATATTGGTGAGACCATCCGGGTCGACACGCGAACAGGAGAGTATCAAGGGCGGAGTAAGGCCTAGCGTCGCAGCGTGTCATGATCCCCAGTTGGGACATTCTCAAGCGTCGGTCGCAAATCATCCACACCCTTCGGGCTGGTTTTGAGGCGCGAGGGTACACTGAAGTTCAGACGCCGGTGCTTGGTCGACATGGTGCTTTTGATCCGCATCTTCATAGCATTGAAGTCCCCATAGCCGGGCAGTCCCACTACTTGCAGACGTCTCCTGAGTACGCGTTAAAGCAGGTGTTAGCCGCTCACGGACAGCGGATATTTCAGATTGGGCCGGTCTTTCGAGGAGGCGACATCGGCCCAAAGCATCAGCCTGAATTCACAATGGCTGAATGGTATGCCCCAGGTCTCGAACTGCCTTTGCTGATGGATGAGATGGTTAATCTCATCCGTGAGCTTCCCTTTGTTCCGCAAGCATTCTCAGAGCCTGTGAAACATTTTCAGTATCGTGAGCTGATGATCGAACACGCAGGTGTTGATCCAGAGGGCGTTGACGATGCAGCGCTAAGGCGCTGCCTTGATCAGTACCCCATCGAATCAAATCACTTAGGTGACTTGGCTGATTCGCAATGGCGCTCGGATGTGCTCGATTTTCTCTTCAGCAGTGAGGTTCAGCCTCATTTGACGGGCATTTGCACGGTGACCGGGTTTCCCAAATCGCAGGCTGCCTTGGCTGAAATCGACGATGCATCGGGATTGTCTCTTCGAACGGAGCTCTTTTTTTCAGGCCTGGAGCTAATTAACGGGTATCAAGAACTGCGCGATACTGATGAGCTTGAACGGCGTTGGGCTGAAGCCAATGCCGCGCGGGCAGCCCGGGGATTGCCGCAGCTGGCGCTGGATGAAGGGCTCAAAGCGGCCATGGCAGACATGCCACCTTCAGCAGGTGCGGCAATGGGCGTTGATCGCTTGGTACTTTGCTTACTCGATCTAAAGCGGCTTGACCAAGCGATGGTTTTGCCTTGGGTTTGATCAAAGCGATTGAATCAATGCGTCGCCCATTTGTATGGACTCGCCCGATTCAAACGCCCAATCTGTCGACCACTCCGTTAATAGGATCACGGTAGAACCTAAAAGAAACCGACCTGCCTCCTGCCCTTGAGCGATCTCAACGCTATTCATCGTTCGTGATTCAAATCGCCTGGCCGTTAGCGGATGATCCTGCCAAAAGGGTTGAATCGCCGCAACGATCGCTGCGCCTACCAGCACCATAGCGATTTGGCCGTGCTCGCAAGCAAGGTTCATGACTAGGCGCTCATTGCGGGCGAACAGTCTCGGGATGTGCTGGCTTGTTTGCGCGTTGACCGAAAAAAGCGTGCCGGGAACGTAGGTTGACGTCTCGAGCCTGGCATCACAGGGAAAGTGGACGCGGTGGTAGTCTCTAGGAGACAGATAAGTCGTGATATAGCTCCCCGACTGAAAAGGGTGGTTGGCGTCACCCAACAACTCTGCGATCTCGAACGATTGTCCTTTGGCTTGCAGCATGATCCCTTGTTCGACTTGACCCGCTGCAGATATAACGCCGTCGGCGGGTGCGGACAGAGTGCCAGATGGGACTCGCAAGCCAGGCTTGAGCGCTCGAGTGAAAAAGTCGTTGAACGACGCGTAGTCGCGAACATTGTCGCGCTCTGCAATGGTGAGATCGACCTTGAAATAGGCTTTGAAACTTGAAATCAAGGGAATGCGTACGAGAGATAGCGTGCTCCTCGCGAAAAAGCCTACGCAGCGAGAGAGAAAATGCATGGGGAGAATGCGCTGTAACCATGAAAATAGCATAGGAAATCTGATCCCTGATGATCGGCCGACCAGCGGCTCTTTGCGGCCTGTCCGTTCGTCGGTGTGTCTGCAACGGTTTAGCTCGTAAAACGACAAGCATCATACTTGATGGATTCTCGTCATCCATACTGTGAGAGCAAACCGGGTTATGGTCAATCGCATAGAGGTCAATCCCGAGGAGAGCTACGGTTTAGAACTCGTCGAGATCAAGCGGGGAGATACAATGGGCTCGGAGCTCGGCGGGCGTCAATTTAGCCCTCGTGCGGGTGACGGCACCACACGATAGTTGACGGCAACAGCAGCAGGGTACGCGAATTGACGTACCGTTGCTCCACGCGCTGCGTGGCCGCACAATAGTCAAAGGTGGGATGAGGATAAGGGCATGAACACGGATCGGCTGATTTGGCTTGACTTAGAGATGTCGGGTCTTGAACCCGAATCAGATGTCATCATAGAAATCGCAACCATTGTCACCGATGGGGATCTCAATATCATCGCGGAAGGACCCTGCTTACCGGTTCGGCAGCCGCAGTCGGTGATCGATGGCATGGATGAATGGAATACAACGCATCATACGGCCTCTGGACTGGTCGACCGGGTATTGTCCGCGTCTCACGACACCCGTGCGGCGGAGCTTGCGACGCTCTTATTTCTTAAGGAACACGTGACGGAAGGCGCCTCGCCCATGTGCGGCAACACCATCGGCCAGGATCGACGATTTCTAGTGAAATACATGCCAGAGTTGGAGGCGTTCTTTCACTATCGCAGCATTGATGTCAGCACCATTAAAGAACTCGCTGCGAGATGGCGGCCCTCGGTTTTGGATGCGGTTAAGAAAAACAACATGCATCAGGCATTAGAGGACGTCCGTGAGTCCATCCACGAATTACGCGTTTATCGAGACTTGTTTTTCCGGCTCGAAGACTAGGCCCGGGCGAGCAAAGTTGGGCGGCAGGATTAATCCCTTAACAGCGCTGCTGGGTTCACGATGCTTGAGGCGCCTTGAGCATTTGTTGATTGATTGCCCAAGAGACGTGCTCGGCGACGAGTGAATCACAGACTATTAGGCGAGCGCGGAGCGCTCTCAAAATCTCTGGATCAAAAGCCGCATTGCCGAGCGCAACCGCAATATTGCGTTGCCAGCCATTGTAGCCCGCCCGCCGTATCGGGGATCCTTCGGTCTTTTTCAAAAACGTTTCCAGTGACCAGCTAAATAGGGTCAGCAGTGATGACCGATCGAGCTGATGTCTCGGTAAAAAATCTCCGATAGGGACTGCTTTTGCGTGCCTATTCCACGGGCAAACCATTTGGCAATCGTCACACCCAAACACTCGGTTGCCCATGGGTGCCCGAAGTTCTTCTGGAATCGCGCCTTGATGTTCGATCGTCAAGTACGCGATGCATTTCCTAGCATCCAGCTGATAGGGCCCGACAATCGCTCGGGTCGGGCAAATCTCGATACATCGCGCGCATGACCCGCAGTGGTTCGTAGACGCTGCACCGGACGCAGTAAATGGGATGTTGGTCAGCAACTCGCCAAGAAAGTGATAAGACCCTTTGGTGCCCCGAATGTGGAGCGTATGTTTGCCAATCCAGCCCAGCCCTGACTGCTCAGCGAATCGTTTTTCGAGAAAAGGGAGCGCTGTCAGTGACGGGTCTGGCGGTGAAGGCGTCATGCCCGTTGTCCACCAGCCACTCATTCATTTGTTGCCCCAAGCGCTTGAGCCTTGCTCGAATGACTTTGTGGTAGTCACGACCAAGCGCGTAGCGAGCGATGTAGGCCGCCTTTGAATCCGCTAGGGTTGACGCAATTTGTTGCTCGGCGCGGGGGTCGAGGTACGGCATCGCTACACTGATAGCGCTCAGCGCGCCGGGATGAAGGGCTTTGGGCTCGACCCTCAAATCAACGTTGCGGGCCATATAACCCATCTCGCCGTGGTAGCCCTTGGCAAGCCATTGCCTCAGATGAGGCTCATGATCACTTCTCTCAATCGGGCGAACTTCCAAGCTGTCGAACCCAAGCTCGGAGGCCCAGCTCCTTGCTTGATCGAGCAGCGCATCAAATGAATGGGTTTGTCCGAGGCTCAAACTGTTCCTGCGTTATACTGAGTCGAGTTGAAATTGAGGTGCAGAGGCCTTGAGTCGGCTATTCACTGCCCATCAGATCCGTTTAATGGATCAAATGCTGATTAACGAGTATGGCATACCTGGCATAACACTGATGAGCCGGGCTGCCGATGCCTCTGTCGATCTCCTCCGCAAACGATATCCGTTGGCCCGGCGAGTGATTGTTTTTTGCGGTACCGGCAACAACGCCGGTGATGGGTATCTCGTGGCAGCGAAACTTCAGGATCGAGCGATAGACGTGCTTGTGGTGCAAGTGGGTGATCCTCAAAAACTTGGCGAAGATGCCAGCACTGCGAGAGACCGCTGCGCGCAGCAAGCGGTTCCGATCATGGATTGGGATGCGTTTCAGGGCGATGGGGCGGGGCAAGCGGATGTGTTGGTTGATGCACTGCTCGGGCTTGGCACAACTGGACCCGCCCGAGAGCCGTTTGCTCAAGCCATTGAATGGTTGAACACCCAGCAGGCACCAGTCATTGCGCTAGATGTGCCTTCTGGCTTGCATCCCGACTTTGGCGTCGCCGAGGGCGCTGTGGTTCACGCCTCTCATACCGTGACGTTTATTGCGCTGAAGTTGGGCCTCGCGGCCGAGCAAGGTCCTGACTTTTCAGGAGAGGTGTGTGTTGCCCCGCTGGGCGCGCCAGACGCGTTCTTCGATCAGTTCGAGGGCAAAGGCGTCGACGTCATTGAACCATTAGCCCTACCACCGCGCTCGCGGGCTGCGCACAAGGGTCATTTCGGTCATGTGCTGGTAGTTGCAGGCGGTGAGGGGATGGCAGGGGCTGGTCTTCTCGCAGCATCGGCGGCGCTCAGAACCGGGGCAGGACTTGTGACGCTGGCGACCCATCCGTCGCACGCTCCAAGCTTAGCCGCCTATCAGCCCGAGCTGATGATTCAAGGGGTATCTGACGCCGATGCACTGAACCCGTTACTTGAACGAGCGACCGTCGTTGCGGTGGGTCCAGGGCTCGGTCAGAGCCAGTGGTCTAAAGCGCTCCTCAAGAAAGTGATGGATAGCGGACTGCCGATGGTAATGGATGCTGATGCGTTGAATATGCTGGCCGAGAGGCCCAGCGAACTGCCCAATGCGATCCTCACCCCCCACCCGAAAGAGGCGGCTCGAATGCTAGGCGCGACAGTCGTCCGCCCCGACCGATTGGAAGTCTTACACATGCTCCAAGACCGGTATCAAAGCGTAGTCGTGCTGAAAGGTGCTGCGACGTTAGTGCACGACGGCAAACGCGCGTTGATCAACGGCACCGGCTCGCCAGCCATGGCGACGGCAGGCATGGGCGATGCATTAACGGGCTGTATTGCAGGACTTGTGGCGCAAGGTCTAGACCTTGGTCATGCGGCGGCGCAAGGAGTCGCCCACCATGGGCGCGCAGGCGAGTGGGCAGCGGCTGACTTAGGCGAAGTAGCGGTAATCGCATCAGATGTTATCGCAAGGTTAGGCCGATCGTTTCGAGGAGATGCTTATGCGCCTTTTTCTTCAAGATGAATCGAAGACCCTTGAAGCGGCTTATCTTCTGTCACAATGTCTGTCGCCCGGCTTGATGATTTATCTGGAAGGCGATCTTGGGGCAGGCAAAACCACCTTTTGTCGTGGGCTGATGAGGGGTCTTGGTCACGATCAGGCAGTGAAGAGCCCCACTTTTACTGTGGTTGAGCCCTACCAGCTATCCGGCTTCGATGTTTATCACTGCGACTTGTACCGACTCTCTGATCCCGAGGAATTGGATTACATGGGATTTGAAGATTATGTCCACGACCGGAGTATTTGCTTGGTGGAATGGCCCGATAAAGGCAAAGGCGTGCTTAATCCAGCAGATGTCGTGTTATCGATAACTGCAGAAGAGGGGGAGCAGAGGGTGCTTGATGTCATGGCGCGAAGTGCTGCAGGCAGGGGAGTACTCGATCAATTTGCCGGGTTGGTTGAACTTCGGCGCGATTAGTTAAGGGGACCCCTCGTTGCAATCAGACCTTTTGATTAGCCCTTGCAACCCGGTCCTTGTAGCCAGGTCTCCACAAGTCGCCTTTGGCGGCTCGGATAGAGTGGGCTCGGGCTGCTCCATCTGGGCAACAGCCCCTCAGCTGCGGCGGAACGCTAAGGGTCGGGTCATGAATTTTGCGCCCCCGTTTGCTAACCTTTATCGTCCTTATCGAGGCGCTTTTGGTCACCGCCACCGTTTACTAAGTATGCTGTAATGCGCAAATCGGAGCGGCTGGAGAATGCACGACCCATGACGCAATCGTCTTCTTACTTCGCGTTATCGTCCCGTTTGCTGCGGCAGCTGTTTAGCGGTGTGTTTCGTTTGATGCGCCAAGCGGCTTCTCATGAGCTGCGCACCTTTCGATTGCCGATTCAGCTGGTACTTGTCACAGGCCTTGCCGCGGCAGGGGCAAAGGGCTCTGAGTTGAAAGGGGTCAGAAGTCACGAGTCCCCAGAAAAGGTGAGGCTGGTGATGGATCTTAGCGCCCCAGTCGAACATACGCTCTTCACCCTGGATAAGCCGAGCCGCGTGGTGATCGACATTCTCGATACCGCAGCCAACTCGAGTCAATTCCGGGACAGGAAGTGGCTCAGTACGCTCACCAAAGGTCCTGTAAAAAGTGTTCGTTTGTCACCAGAGACCTCACAGAATTTAAGAGTCGTCCTCGAGTTAAAGGCCGCGGTCAAACCCAAGAGTTTTCTGTTGAGACCTATCGGACAGTATGGGGATCGATTGGTGGTCGATCTCGTAAAGGCCCGTGAAAAAGCAGTTCTCCCAGCTGCGCGCGAACCCGTAGCTCCGGAAAGACCACAAAGTGCACGCGATGTGGTCATTGCCATTGACGCGGGGCATGGGGGGGATGACCCGGGCGCCATTGGGCCAAAAAAGATCTATGAAAAAACAGTGGTCTTGGCCATTGCAAAGGCGTTACAGAAGGAAGCCAACCGTCACTCGGGTTATCAAGCAATACTCACGCGCGGGGGCGATTACTATCTGGCTCATCGTGAGCGGACGGCCATTGCTCGTGAACACCAGGCTGATGTGTTCATTAGCATTCATGCTGATGCCTGGAAAACGCCGGATGCTCGGGGCGCCTCGGTATACGCCATTTCAGAATCAGGCGCGACCAGTGAAACAGCGAGATGGCTTGCAGAAAGTGAGAATCGAGCAGACCTCATTGGTGGTGTGGGCAGCGTCAGCCTAGACGATAAAGATGATGTGCTAGCGGAGGTCCTGCTTGATCTCTCGATGACGGCGTCACTGAGCTCGAGTATCCAGATTGGCGAATTTGTCTTGGCAGCGCTCAAACCTTTCAATCGACTGCATAAAAAACGAGTGGAACAAGCCTCGTTTATCGTTCTGAAGTCACCCGATATTCCTTCGATTCTGGTGGAGACGGGCTTTATTTCGAACCCTGGCGAGGCCGCGAGGCTCGCTACTCGATCGCATCAGGAGAAGTTGGCTCGAGCGATTTTCAAAGGGGTTGACACCTACTTCAGCAGCTACCCACCACCAGGCACCATGTTAGCCGCGCGATCCTCTGAACAAAGCCTTAAGGCGATCACCTACAAAATCAAAAGAGGGGATACGCTGTCGGAAATTGCGGAGCGATTTCAAGTCTCCTCCCGGCGGATCAAGGAGGCTAATGCGCTGCGCACCGACACCATTCGAATTGGTCAGGTGCTAGAGATCCCCCGAACATGACTCGCATCAAACGGTTAACGCCTCGTTTGGCGAATCAAATCGCCGCGGGCGAGGTGGTCGAGCGACCCGCGTCGGTGATTAAAGAGCTGCTAGAGAATGCGCTAGATGCTGGCGCCACTCGCATTGACATCGCACTTGAGAATGGCGGGGTCAAACGAATGTTGGTGAGGGATAACGGTGAGGGGGTTTCAGCGGATGACCTAAAGCTCGCGTTAGAACGTCATGCAACCTCGAAAATACAAGAGCAAGAGGATTTGGAGGGTATTTCCACCTTGGGCTTTAGAGGCGAGGCGTTAGCCTCCATTGCCTCAGTATCAAAGCTGACAATGACATCCAATGCGTCTGATGAGAAGTCTGGTTGGCGAGTGCGATCAGAGGGTGAGTCCATGCGGTCCGCGTTAGAGCCGGCAGCACACCCGCGAGGCACTACCGTTGATGTGGAAGACCTCTTCTACAATACTCCGGCGCGGCGAAAGTTCCTTCGGACGGAACGAACGGAGCTATCGCGTATCGAAGATATCGTCAGAAAAATCAGCCTTAGCCACCCTGCCGTACAGCTCCAGCTCACGCACCAAGGGAAGTCGCTTAGGCAATATGCATCAGCAATGTCGATGGCTGAGCGAGAATTTCGAGTACGTCAGGCGCTGGGCGCCGCATTTATCGACGCTGCGATGTACTTTGAAGAGCAAAAAGAGGGGATGACTTTATCGGGATGGGTTGCGACCCCCAGCTACTCCCGAAGCCAGGCAGATCAACAATACTTTTTCGTCAACGGGAGAAGCATTCGAGACAAGGTGCTCAGCCATGCGGTCAGACAGGGCTATCACGACGTGCTTCACCATGGTCGCCAGCCCGCTTATGTGATCTTTTTCGAGTTAGATCCACGGCTTGTGGATGTCAATGTCCATCCAACGAAGCACGAGGTCCGGTTCAGAGAGTCACGAAGCGTTCACAACTTTATATTTAGCACTGTTCATCATGTGCTGTCGCGTTCATTGGCTAAGGGCGGGGCTGCGACTCCATCGCAAGAGGAACCGATGCCCGGCGCTCAATATGATCCCGGGTCGTCGAGCCTCCCTTCGAATGTGTTCTCCCAGCGCTCGCTACTCATGGCGGAGCGCGAGGGTAGGCCTCAATCACTGTCCGCCGCGCTCGATTTTTTGGCGATGGCGAATCCGCGTTCCAAAGCGCTCGAACCTGGTGCCGCACCGTTGGCTGAAGCCGGTTCGAGCGATGCGGCACAAAACGAACAAGAGATTCCGCCGCTAGGCTATGCGATTGGACAGCTGCTAGGCGTCTATATTCTCGCGCAAAATGAATCTGGGTTAATCGTTGTGGATATGCATGCAGCGCATGAGCGAATCACTTACGAGCAAATGAAGCAACAGATGGATGAGGCTGGCGTGACGTCTCAGCCATTACTGGTACCGCAAAGTGTCGCGGTGAGCACGAGAGAGGTGACAGCGCTAGAATCGCATCGTGATGTCTTGCTAGCTCGTGGCTTGAGGCTCGAGGTGGCGTCAGATGAATCCATTATCATTCGTGCAGTGCCGGCACTCCTTCAACGCGAGCATGCTGAGCAACTGGTCCGCGACGTGCTGGCAGATCTTGTTGAGCATGGTCAGACCGAGCGTTTAACGGAACAGCGGGATGAACTCCTTGCGACCATGGCTTGTCATGGAGCGGTCCGCGCGAATCGTCGCTTAAGTCTGCAAGAGATGAATCATCTCCTGCGGCTAATGGAGGAAACCGAGCGAAGTAGCCAGTGTAATCACGGTCGACCCACCTGGTTTCAGATTTCGTTGGCCGAACTCGATAGCCTTTTTTCTCGTGGCCGATAAGCCTTTGGCGCTCGTTATTACGGGGCCCACAGCGAGTGGAAAGTCGGCACTCGCGTACTCGTTGTGCGAACGGTTCCCTGATCGATTCGAGCTGATCAGCGTAGATTCAGCGCAGGTTTACCGAGGGTTGGATATTGGCGCTGCAAAACCCACCGATGCGGAGCAGCGTCTAGTGCCGCATCACCTCATTGATATCCGAGACCCAACGGATCCGTACACGGCCCACGACTTTGTAACTGACGCGAGTCGCCTGATTGAGTCGATCACCGCCAGAGGTAAAACGCCGCTGATGGTGGGCGGAACGATGCTGTACCTGAAAAGCCTGAGGTCAGGCATGGCGGAGCTTCCAAGCGCCTCGCCTGCAGTTCGCGCTGCACTGGAGTCGGAGGCGGCTGAGAAAGGATGGCCTTATTTGCACGAGCGACTCACTAAGATCGACCCTGCAGCAGCAGCGCGAATCAAACCCAGTGATCGACAACGCTTGCAGCGAGCCCTAGAAGTCTTTGAATTAACTGGGCGTAAACTGAGTGACCTGCAAGCAGAATCTCACAGCAATCTGACGCTTGACACGGTTGAAGTCGCGATTGAACCGCCTGATCGAACTGAGTTACACGGACGCATCGCCGCCCGGTTTGATCAGATGCTGGAGGAGGGGCTTGTGCCCGAAGTAGAGGCGTTAAGAGAAACGTTCGATTTGAATCCAACCCTACCTGCGATGAAATCGGTCGGCTACCGCCAAGTTTGGGAGTACCTCGAGGGGGAGATTGATTGGGCCGAGATGCGTCTGCGGGGCATCATTGCTACAAGGCAACTCGCAAAGCGGCAGCTCACGTGGCTAAGGGGATGGTCACACCTTCATCGGTTACCCTCCCCCAATCTCGACGCGCTCTTGAAAATCAAAGCATTGGCACACATATTTGGTTAGCTTCTGGAATGGCTACAACAGGCATTCCTAGAAGGTAAACAAAGGCTGAATGGCTTTGCGCGGCTGGCTGCCCGGCTAACCCCGGTGATAGGCGCGCTAAGCGCTGGTAAGGAGAAACCATGCCAAAGGGACAATCACTTCAAGAACCGTTTCTCAATGCGTTGCGGAAAGAAAAAATTCCTGTATCCATCTTTCTTGTCAGTGGTATCAAATTGCAGGGTCAGATCGAATCCTTCGATCAATTCGTGATTCTTCTAAAAAATGGCGTTAACCAAATGATTTACAAATCCGCCATATCAACGGTGGTTCCCTCCCGAGCGCCTACGCTCCCCCTAACGAATCAGTCGGCCGAAGACGTCGATGATTAGACGGTTCCAGCGAGTTCATTGCATTGTTTTTTGAACGGCCTGAGCAGGGCTCTCGAACGCTCATTGTTCATATCAAGAATGATCGATCCGAGCTCGCAACGTTGTCTGAGATAGAGGAGCTGGCTAGGTCCGCTGACTTAGAGCTGGTAGGCCATGTTGATAGCGCTAGGCGCGAACCGCACCCCAAGACGTTCGTCGGTCAGGGGAAACTTGAGGAAGTGAGGCAGGCAGCTGAAATGGAGCAAGCCGAACTCATTCTGTTTAGTGAAGATTTGTCCCCTGCTCAGGAGCGGAATTTAGAGGGCGATCTTAAACGCCGTGTGCTGAGCCGGACGGGACTGATCCTAGAAATCTTTGCCCAGCGAGCACGCACCCACGAGGGCCAGCTGCAGGTTGAGTTGGCACAGATTCAGCACAGCGCCTCAAGGCTGGTCAGAGGCTGGTCTCACCTTGATCGCCAACGCGGCGGAATGGGGGCTGGTCTCGGTGGCGCGGGTGAAACGCAGCTCGAGGCTGATCAGCGGCTGCTGGGCGCTCGCCGCAAAAAATTGTCAGAGCGTTTAGAGCGGGTGCGCCGACAGAGAAATCAAAGCCGTCGCTCAAGAAAGCGATCAGAAACCCCGACGATCGCCCTTGCTGGGTACACCAATGCGGGAAAGTCGACGCTGTTTAATCAACTGACAGAGGGTGAGGTGTATGCAGCGGACCAGCTTTTTGCAACCTTGGATCCGACACTGCGTCAGATCAATATTCCGGTCGTCGGTCGAGCGATTATCTCTGACACCGTAGGGTTTATCAGGGATCTCCCGCACGCCTTGATTGAGGCATTTAAAGCGACCTTGGAGGAGGTGGCAGAGGCCGATTTGATCCTGCACGTGGTCGATGCTGCGGCCCCAGAGCGCGGGGCGCGCATTCAGGAAGTGAACGATGTCCTGCATGAAATCGGTGCTGCAGAGGTCCCTCAGCTCCTCGTTTTTAACAAAGTGGACTGTCTGGATGAGCCTTTTAGTCCATTGCATCAAAATGCTGCGGGTCAGCCCGTATCGGTTGCAACGTCTTGCACAACGGGGTTTGGAATGGAAATGCTGGCAGAGGCGATGGCAGTTTTGCTGGCTGATCAAATGATAGAGACGACGATTACGCTGGCGCCGCATCAAGGGCTTGCCAGAGCGCGATGTTTTGAGCTGGCAGAGGTGCAAGAAGAAAGTGCGAGCGAATCTGGCGATATTTGCCTGCGCTTACGTATAGAGAAGAAAAATATGGCCCGGCTCGAGTCAGTGCTGCAGGCCGGTTAAATTATGATGAATGCCTAAGACATGGGATGATTAGGCAACAGCGAGCTTGAAGGAGCAAAGCATGGCGTGGAATGAGCCAGGAAATGGGGGTCGTGATCCCTGGGGCAACAGGCAGGATGATGGCCCACCAGATCTCGATGAAGCGTTTAAAAAGCTTCAAGACAATCTGGGGAAAATGTTTGGCGGTGGCGGTCAGAGCAGTGGCGGCCAAAGGAGCGGCGGTAATCCGGTCAGCAAGTCTCTCCTCGGGTTAGCCCTCGCCGGCGCAGCCATTGTCTATGGAATGATGGGGGTGTACACCCTCGATGAGCAGGAGCGAGGCGTGGTCCTAAGACTCGGGACGGCAACGGACTCCATTTTAATGCCCGGTCTGAGTTGGCAGCCGCCATTAATCGACAAGGTCATTATTCATAACGTGTCTCGGGTTCGGTCCCACCCGCAGCAGTCCGAGATGCTGACTGAAGACGAAAATATCGTGAAGGTCAAACTGACGGTTCAATATGTGATCGACGACGTGAAAGCATTTGCGCTGAATGTGAAATCACCCGAACAAAGCTTGTATCAGTCCACGGAATCCGCGGTGCGTCACGTAGTCGGTAGCACCGAGATGGACCGAGTGCTCACTGAGGGTCGAGCAATCATGGGGACCGAGATTAAAACTCGAATTCAGGATTACATGAACGACTACGGTACCGGCATTGCCGTAACGCAGGTGAACATTGACGAGACCGCACCCCCTGATGCGGTACGTGAAGCCTTCGATGAAGTGATTCGTGCCCGAGAGGACGAGGTGCGGGTTCGTAACGAAGCGAATGCTTACGCGAACAAGGTGATCCCAGAAGCAAGAGGGGAGGCCCAGCGTTATCTTGAAGAGGCGGAAGCCTACCGAAGGCAGGTCATTGCTGAAGCACGAGGTGAGTCGGAGCGTTTTTCCAAGTTGTTGGTCGAGTATCAAGTCGCTCCTGAGGTAACCCGGGAGCGCATCTATATCGACACGCTCGAATCTGTGATGTCCCAGTCATCGAAGGTGATGATTGATGTTGAGGGCGGCAATAACATGATGTATCTGCCGCTAGACCGAATGGTGCAACGTCAAAATGATGCGAGCGTCGGCGGGCAGGTCAATTCTGCGCCCATCGGCGCATCTCGAAACTCGGCCACTTCATCCCCAAGAACCCGTCGCGATCGCCAGTAACGATCAATAGGAGAGTCGCATGTCGAACAGAAATACCATCATCGGGATATTGGTCATTGGTATCCTATTTTTAGGCAGTAACGCCCTTTATATCGTGAACGAAATGGAGCGAGCGGTCCTTTTGCAACTGGGTCGGGTGGTTAATCCTGACGTGCCAACCGGGCTTCACTTTAAGATCCCATTTGTCCAGGAAGTTAGGAAATTCGACGGCCGTGTGCTGACCGTTGACGCGCCAGCTGAGCGTTTTTTGACCCTGGAGAAGAAGGCGCTCATCGTTGATTCGTTCGCGAAATTTCAAGTACAGAATGTAGAGAAATACTACACAGCAACCTCGGGCGATCAGCGTCGAGCAGAGGAGCTGCTCAAGCAGCGCATTAATAATGGCCTCCGCAACGAGATGAGTCGGCGAACTTTGCATGAAGTTGTATCAGGAGAGCGTGATGAGCTCATGGAAGCGCTGGTAGCGAATCTCAATTTGGTTGCTGATGACGAGCTAGGGGTCAAAGTGGTTGATGTGCGCGTCAAGCAAATCGATCTTCCGCCTGAGGTGAGTCAGTCTGTCTACAATCGGATGAACACCGAGCGGGATATTGAAGCCAAAGAGCACCGCGCGAAAGGGCAAGAAATGGCGGTTGGCATCATTGCTGACGCGGATAAGCAAACGTCCGTCATCTTGGCTGAGGCCTACGGCGATGCGGAGACCATCCGTGGGGATGGCGATGCTGAAGCTGCCAAGCTCTACGCGCTGGCGTTCAACCAAGACAAAGAGTTTTATGCGTTTTACCGCAGCATGTCTGCCTACCGGAAGACGTTTGCCGAGAAGGGCGACATTCTACTCTTAGACCCCAACAGCGATTTCTTTAAGTATTTGAGCAACAGTAAGGTCGACTAAGGGCGGGGCACTGACGTGATGGCTATCACGCAGTTTCTCGCCGCACCGCGCTCATGACGTTAGATGATTTATGGGTTGCCCTCTGTTTGCTCTTGGTCATCGAGGGTATGATGCCGTTTCTCTATCCAGAGAAGTGGCAAGCCTGGCTGAGGCAAGTCGTTGAAGCGGAGCCCTCGGTGCTCAGGTGGGTTGGATTCGCCATGATGATCTCTGGTTCGTTATTGTTGGTGTGGCTTAGCCCCTAGGAGGCAAAGTTGAATCAGTTGGATCACTGGCTGCTCCCTGATGGTGTGGAGGACTTGCTGCCGCCAACCGCAGGGAAGCTTGAAGCGGCCAGGCAGACATTGATCCGCGTCTTCAGCTCGTGGGGCTTTGACTATGTGATGCCGCCCAAGCTCGAATTTATCGACTCGCTGTTGACGGGAACGGGCAAAGACCTAGATCTGCAGACGATCAAAGTCATTGATCAGTTAAGCGGCCGGCTGATGGGTCTGCCTGCCGATATTACCCCTCAAGTTGCTCGTATCGACGCGCACAGTCTGCCCAGCGAGGGTGTCAATAGGCTCTGTTACGCAGGTAGTGTTGTCAGAAGTCGCCCAGAAGGATTTGTCGGAGCACGGGTGCCCATAAAAGCGGGCGCCGAATTGTTTGGCGACCGCTCCATCCATGCGGATTTTGAGATCATGAGCCTCATGATCTCATCACTTCACTCACTGGGTCTCGATGATATTCACGTGGAACTCGGCGACGTCAGTGTATATCGAACACTGATTGAGCAAGCCGCGCTTGACGCGTCCGTGAGCGATGAAATTTTTGGGCTGATCCAAAAGAAAGCGCGGCACGCGCTGGTTCAATTGACTAAAGCGCGGGTGGCGGACCCGGTGCTCGCAGACCGAATCAATGCATTGCCGGAATTATGTGGTTCGGCCAGCGTTCTGGATGACGCTGAACGTCTGTTTGCCAGTGACAGCGTGGCGTTAAGCGCGGTTGAGCGGCTGCGTGCTTTGATAGAGCGGCTTGCGAGTCGTTTTCCCTCGCTTACGCTCAGCATCGATTTGAGTGAACTGCGAGGATTCAGCTATCACACCGGCGTTGGCTTTGCTGCCTATCACAATGGATCTGGGCGTCTTATGGCGAGGGGCGGCCGCTACGATAACGTGGGTGAGCTGTTTGGACGGGCCCGGCCAGCAACCGGATTCGATATCGAACTCTCGTCGCTACTTGATCAATTGCCATCAACAGGGAGAGAAGAGACAAATCCGCTCGTTGTCGTTGACGCCGTGGAGCAGCCAACCAAAGCGATAGAGGCGGCCCTGTGGGAGAAGGTAGCAGTGCTTCGCAGCGAAGGGTACCGCGTAATCGAGGGCGAGTCGGCGGGCAAAGAAGCGCTGAAGCGATTACAGTTCGACGGCTCACAGTGGGTGCTAAAAGACCGTTAAGAAAAGGCGATCACCATGGTCAGAAATATTGCCGTGATCGGCACCCATTGGGGTGACGAAGGTAAAGGGAAAATCGTTGATCTTTTGACAGACCAGGTCGGCGCGGTGGCACGGTTTCAGGGGGGGCACAACGCTGGCCATACCTTGGTCGTCGGCGGTGAAAAGACGGTGTTGCATCTGATTCCCTCTGGTATTTTGAGATCCGATGTTCAGTGTTACATCGGTAACGGCGTGGTGTTATCACTTCCTGCACTGTTCAACGAAATAAAAACGCTCGAAACGTCTGGCGTCGATGTGAGTGGCCGGCTCTTTGTTAGTCTCGATTGCCCCTTAATTTTGCCTTACCACATCAAGCTCGATCAGGTCCGTGAATCGGGGACCAATCAAAAGATTGGTACAACAGGCCGGGGGATTGGTCCTGCTTATGAAGACAAGGTCGCCCGGCGGGCGATTCGCGTACGAGACCTTCAGAACCCGAGTCGGCTAGCTGAACAGATTGAAAGCAATCTGCACTATCACAATTTCGTCCTAACAGAGTTTCACAATAGCGCGCCCGTTAGCCTCGACGAGTGTCTTGAGGCCACCGCGAGTTATTGGGAAGCCCTTCGGCCAATGGTGGTCGATGTATCGAGTGAACTCGCGCGCTGCCGCAAGCAAGGTGTTGGCGTGTTGTTTGAGGGGGCCCAAGGCGCTCTGTTGGATATTGATCATGGCACCTATCCTTATGTGACCTCATCGAACACCACGGCAGGAGCGATTAGTGCGGGGAGTGGGGTTGGCCCACGGTACATCGACTATATTCTCGGAATCAGCAAGGCGTACACGACTCGAGTCGGGGAAGGTCCATTTCCCACAGAATTGTTTGATGAAGTGGGCAAGCATCTTGCGGAGAAAGGACATGAGTTTGGTGCAACGACGGGGCGCCCCAGGCGATGTGGCTGGTTGGATGGCTACGCGTTAAAGCGAGTTGCTGAGCTGAATAGTCTGTCGGCACTTTGCATCACGAAGCTCGATGTTCTGGATGGGCTCGACGAGATCGCGCTGTGTGTGGATTACCACGAAACTAGCGGAGGAACGATTGAGCCTCAATACGAAGTGTTTCCTGGCTGGAATACCTCAACGATTGGATTAACCGACTACGAGGCATTGCCCACCGCTGCAAGGCATTACGTTGAGCGAATAGAATCGTTGATTGAAATACCTGTCGACATTATTTCCACCGGTCCCGATCGAGTCGAGACGATTGTTCGTGGTGACTTTTATTCCTAATTCGTAAGGAGCAGGCGCGAGCTGTACGACTTCTTTCCATCGACTGAGTGGCAGCTAAATCATTGCGACCATGTAGTTAAACGCAGCTGACCGCGATAGATAACCCTGGACTCTAATCTTCAGCATCGAGCCGAGCAGCCGAGCAGCCGAGCATCAAGGGCTCAAGTGAGCCAAAAGCCGGCGCCTGTAGGAGTCCATGCAGGGTTGATGGCGATCGGGTTAAGCTACGTCCCAGCAAAGGTAATCGGAGGCCAGGATGCAGATCGACAGCACACAATTAACCGGGTTTGCGCAGGCTATTTTTGAAAAGCTAGGCACTGCGGAGGAGAAGGCCAGGGAAACGGCCGAACATCTCGTGCTCTCAAACCTTAAAGGGCATGACTCTCACGGCGTTGGAATGATCCCCAACTATGTGGCGAGCGCGCTTCGAGGCGGGCTTAAAGTGAATGCCGATGCCGAAGTGGTGACGGACAAAGGCGCAGTCTTACTGGTCGATGGTAGATACGGTTTC
The DNA here is from genome assembly GCA_038131595.1 of Gammaproteobacteria bacterium. GTDB lineage: Bacteria > Pseudomonadota > Gammaproteobacteria > Pseudomonadales > Azotimanducaceae > UBA9926. The sequence continues at coordinate 903,179 of JAYPPR010000008.1, read as the reverse complement.
GGTCAGGTGGTCGGCCGGCAGGCGACGGACTTGGCGATTGAGCGAGCGAAATCCATGGGCATGGCCTGCGTCGGCTCCCGCAATAATCACCACCTAGGACGCATTGGGACCTACGCAGAGCACTGCGTTCGAGAGGGATTAATCTCCATCCATTTTGTGAACGTTGTTGGTCATCCGCCCTTTGTTTCGTTGTGGGGCGGTCGGGATAAACGGGTACAAACCAATCCTTTTTGCTGCGGCGTGCCGACGGGTGATGACCCAGTTATTTTAGATATGGCAACCAGTGCAATCGCCCTTGGCAAAGTCAGGGTCGCAGGATTGAAAGGCGAGGATGTGCCGCCAGGGTGTTTATTTGACGCTGAAGGACGCCCAACGAATGATCCGGGTGTCATTGCATCCGGTGGATCACTTGGCCCTTTTGGGGGTCACAAAGGGTCTGGGCTTGCCTACATATGCGAGCTGTTAGGGGGCGCGCTCGCAGGCGAGTGGACGATGCAAGATGAGTCGAAGCAGGGCCAAATCACAGTTAATCATATGCTGATGTTTGTTCTGGACCCTGATCTTTTTGGGGGCGGTGAGCAGTTTCGGGCTGAAGTCGAGGGATGCAGCAATACGCGCGTTCATCGAGGCCCGCAGAGGGCGTCGATCATGTCCGTCTTCCTGGTGATCCTGAGCGAGAGACCATGGCGGATCGTTTGCGGAACGGTATTCCCATCGACGATGGATCGCTAAAGGATATTTGTGATGCGGCAGAAAAGGCGGGCATGACGGGCGGCGACATCAACGCTTGGATAGCTGGGTGACCGCGGTGGGTCAGTCACAGGGTGAAGTGCGAGCGGCTATCACGACGGCCCATGATCGGGTTTGGGCATCAATCGCCTCACCGGGCGCTACGCTCCCCGGAACCAAGCGTTGCGCGATCGTCAGCGAGGCGCGAGCCGCAAGCATTTGCTCGTTATGCAGTCGAAGAAAGCAAGCCATCGCCCCGGCGCAAAAGAAGGCCTCCTTGGGAAGCCCCTCAAAAAAGGCGGGACTGTTGACGGAAGCTGAGGTTGAAATTGTTCAGGGACCAAACGAAGACCAAGGTGGACAAGCTCGCGATCGGAATATCAGATAGCGCCTATGTCGAGATCGCATCCTTGGTGTGCTTGATCCGTGTCGTCGATACCTTTCGTAAAGGGGTGGGCTTGCCCGAGCTGGCTGAACCTGACCCGCTGCCCGGCGACCCGAGCGGATATCGCCCACCAAGCGCGGCAGATGAAGGCGCCTTCGTGCCAATGATTCCTATTAACGGGCTAGATGAGGATACGAGCGATCTGTTCAACCCGCGAGCGTTTGTGCCAAATGTGCAGCGGGCCTTCTCGCTGGTACCCGACTCAACAAGGCTCGCCAATCAACTGATGCAAAGTCATTACCTGGACTATCAGTCGGTGACGCAGTACACCGATGATGATCATGATCGCTCGATTTCGAAAGCGCAGATGGAGCTCGTCGCAACCCAGGTGTCACTTTATAACGATTGTTTTTACTGAACGACTGCACACGCAGGGCTGCTTCGGGAAAGCGGCGCGATTTTAGGCAGTGAGGACTCTAACTTGATGGTCCATGGCCAACTCGTTTCGGACGTTCCAGCCGGAGAGGTGATTACGACTTTTGTCCAGTCGGCGTTGGGGGCAGATGAAGTGGCCCTTCAAGTCGCGAGACAGCGTGTGGTTGACCGCCTCGGTTGGGAGCGTTTCGTTGATCTCACGGCGGTGATGGCGATGTTTGAGCTAAATACCCGTGCTGCTGATGCCATAGGAATACCCCTTGAGGCGCCATCGGTGGAGGGTCGGAATGGTTTAGCGAGGCGATTTGGATTCGACGCTCGAGCAGGTGGTTTGGCGCTGGAGTGACCCCGAGTCTGAATAAGATCTGAACGATAAAGATTGTTTCCAAAACATCCGCCCCTTTAACCGACGAAGGGTTAGGTAACCGTCGACCCATTCACTAAAAAGCCTTTTTCAAGCAAAGAAGATTCATCAATAAATGACGTAAGAACGCCTAAAATGAAGTGTTTGAGGTGGTGCCGAGAAGAGGACTTGAACCTCCACGCCCTTTCGAGCACTAGCACCTGAAGCTAGCGTGTCTACCAATTCCACCACCTCGGCAAGGGGTGCGAGATTACAAGGAGCGTAAGACGCTGTCAACGAAGGCCCCCCGTCAATCGCAGGTCAAGAAACTTGCCTCGAAATCAAGCAAGATTTCCCCAGAAATAGATCGTCAAGCGATCCCAAATTCGCTAATCAGCGAGATTCAGGCGCTCCTCGAGGGCGCCGATAATGGGTTAACCAGGCGGCAAATCCAAGGCCGACTGGCGCTATCCCAAGCGCAGAAACCACGCTTAACCCAAGCCCTCGCAGCCATGATGGAAAAAGGGGACCTCGTGCAAGGGGTTGGCCGCCGGTACCATCGCGCTTCAGTGCGACCGGAATCGGACACCGAGGAAGGCCGGGTTTTTGCGCATCCCGATGGGTTTGGCTTTGTGCAAACTGAGCAAGACGACGATCTTTTCTTATCCCCGCATCAGATGCGTCAGGTTTACCACGGTGACAGGGTTCGATGTCTTCGGCGCCCCGGCCGCGGTGGGCGCAGCGAGGGAATAATTGATGCCGTGGTCGCGCGAAGCTTTGAGCGAATGTTGGTCCGACTCACGAGAAGCGGGAAAGCGTGGTGGGGCGAGCCGCTGGCGAAGAATTTGACGCATTCGGTGCGCATCATTGATGCGAACGGCCTTCATTTTGAGAATGGTAGGGTCATTGAGGTTGAAATGATCAGTTACCCAACACCTCAAGCGTCTGCGACTGCTCGCGCGTTGAAAGAAGGAACCGGTGATCGGTTGAGCGATCAAATTCGAGCGGTGGCTGAGGCTGAATCGATCCCTCTTGCGTTTCCGGAAGACGTGGAGCGAGCGGCCATCGCGCTCACGCCGCCAGAGCGACCTGAAAAAGGCGGAAAGAGACGCAATCTTGAGCGGCTCCCTTTTGTCACGATTGATGGCGAGGACGCACGCGATTTTGATGATGCCATCTACGTCAAACGGTCAGGCGCAGGGTTTAAGTTGCTGGTCGCGATTGCTGATGTTGCGCACTACGTGGCGCCTGGCTCGCTGATCGAGGAAGCGGCCATTGAGCGAGGAACCAGTGTTTATTTCCCCGGAACCGTATTGCCCATGCTGCCTGAGCACCTTTGTAATGATCTCTGCTCGCTGAGACCCGATGAGAGGCGCTTCGCGCTTGTTTGTGAATTACAGTTCGATGCCAAAGGCAGGCGTACTGGGTACACCTTCTATGAGGCTAGCATCCGCTCGAAAGCCAGATTGATTTATGAGGCGGTTGCCCTGCATTTGTCGGGGGAGTCTCGCCTCGATGTTCCAAAGCCCGTTGTTGAGTCTTTAGACGCGGCAAATGATTTATTGGCTTTGCTGTTAAAGACCAGGGCAGCGCGAGGCGCCCTCGAGATTGAGACGCCAGAGGCGAGAATAGTGGTGGATGCATCGGGCGAGCCTATTGATCAGCGACTAAACGCTCGCACCGATGCGCACCGGCTGATCGAAGAATGCATGTTGGCTGCGAACGTCGCCGCCGCCGACTATCTCGCGTCCGCAGACATGGGCGGCATTTACAGAGTCCATGGATCACCGACACCCGAGAGGCTCGCAACGCTGAATGAGGCTCTCAGGTGGTTTGGATTACCCGAGATCCCGTTGGCAGAGACAATAGAAGCGGATGCATTCCAAACCGTGCTCAATGAGGTTGCGGCAACTGACGACGCCCCCATATTGATGCCGCTCGTGTTGCGATCGATGCAGCAAGCACTCTACAGCGCCATTGAGGCGCCACACTTCGGACTGGCCTATGAGCGCTATGCGCACTTCACGTCGCCGATTCGCCGACTACCTGATTTGGTCAATCATCGATTAATCAAGGAAGTCATGGAGTTAACTGATAAGACTGCCACCGGTAACAGAAGACCTCAAAATGGCGCTTTGAAAACCAGCACCGCGACTGGCGATGCGCCTACGAGCCAGATCATGCTCGAGGGTTTGGCATCGAGTGCGAGTGAAACAGAGCGGCGAGCGGACAAAGCCTCACAAGACATCAATCAGTTCTTGAGGTGTCAGTATCTAGCGGACTGTTTGGGTGAATTCTACGAGGGTCGCGTGGCTCATGTTTCAAAATCAGGCGCCTTCGTGCTGCTGGATGAGCTCGCTATCGAGGGATTAATTCCTTTTCGTGCCATCCGGGACCAGTTAGGGCGATTGTCAGTCCTGCCTTATGCGCTCGTTTCCGATGCCACTGGGAAGCGCTTGTCGATGGGGGATGAGGTCACCGTCCAGCTGTCTCGAGTGGACGAAAAGCTGGGTCATATTGAGTTCGAATTAGTTGAGCAAAAGACCTCAAGATCTCGTCACCTCGCAAAGCCGCGTCGCTCTAGTTCATCCGAGGTTGAAAAGGCAGGCAAGCGACGCAAGGGGCTTCAAACAAAGCGATCCACCAAGCAGGGAAGAACCGAGGTTTCCCAGGACGTTCCTGAAAAACGGGATGAAAAGACTGATGGATCGAGCGGCTGCACCGCGGAAATCGCGGGCAAAACGATCACAAGCAGCGTCTCGACCCGCGAAGCGATCAGGGGCGAAGCAAGGAAAGCAGTCGTCGCAAAATTCGCGAGTGGTAGAGCAAGGGGTAACGAAAAAAGCGGACGCTAAAAGAGGCTCAAAACAAAGCGTCGATAACCCTGTGAAAGCAGCCAAGCGCCCGCCACCTAAGCGCTCCTCACCTAAAGGCTCCTCACCCAAAAATAAAGGTGAGCCATTGACGGCAGATCGGTCCAGCACGAGAAAACCCGTTAAAAGACAAATTTCGAAAGGGAAGACTTAATGACCGAGGCGAGCATCATCTACGGGCTGCATGCGGTGCGCCGGGCCATCGAATCGGGTCAAGCGGGTCATCTTTATGTGAGGAGCGGAAAGCGATCACCTAGAATTGATGAGGTATTGACGCTCTGTGCGGCTGATCAAGTATTGGAGTGGGTCGATGAATCTCGTCTCTACGCGTTAACCGGTACCGATCGACATCAGGGAGTGGTGTTCGAAAGCGGCGAGCGTCAGGCACCAACAGTGTCTTTAGACGCGCTGATGATGGCAAAAGAAGGTCGCCGGTTATTACTGGCACTGGATGGCGTTACCGATCCAGGCAATCTCGGCGCCTGTCTACGTAGTGCAGCCACGTTCGGTGTCGATGGAGTCATTGTTCCAAAACATGGATCTGCGTCAGTCAATGCCACTGTTCACAAACGATCAGCGGGTGCTGCGGCCTCGCTGCCCGTTTTGACAGTGACGAACCTAGCTAGAACGTTACGCCAGTTAAAGGAGGCAGGGTATTGGGTGGTTGGTACAGCGATGGATGCCTCTGCTCGCCCGATTGATGAGGTGGGGCTAGCCGGTGACCTTGTGCTAGTCATGGGCTCTGAGGGCGAGGGTATCCGCAGGAATGTACGCAATCAGTGCGATGAGCTCGTTATGATCCCTATGATTGACACGAGTTACACGCTAAACGTGAGCGTCGCAGCAGGCATATGCCTCTATGAGATCAATCGACAACATCAGCAAGAACCTAAGGGCTGATGGCCGGATTGCAACTACCTACTCGATTGATTAGACTTCGCGTCCCTAAATTTCATTAACTCCTTGCTGTACTGCATGAGCAGGCGGCAATTACCCGAAAGGAGCACGCTATGCGGCATTATGAGGTCGTCTTCCTCGTGCACCCTGGACAAAGTGAACAAGTCCCAGGGATGATCGAGCGCTATTCTAATTTGATTACTCAAGGCGGCGGCAGTGTCCACCGGTCGGAGGACTGGGGTCGCCGTCAACTGGCTTATCCCATCAATAAAATCTTCAAAGCGCACTACGCGATGCTGAACATTGAGTGCAGCTTAGAGACACTTGATGAACTCACCGAATCTTTTCGTTTCAACGATGCGGTCATTCGAAACATGGTGATGGGGCGAAAGCAGGCAGATACTGAAGTGTCGCCAATCATGAAGCTCGAGAACGAGAGCCGCGAGCGAAAAGAACGCGACGAAGCCCGAGCAGCCAGGCAAGCAGCGCAGCAGGAAACGGAAGCTAAGCCAAGTGCTGAAGCGGCTGGTGGAAGTGATGAAGCGCCAGCCACCGCAACGTCTGAAGCAAAGGAGGCTTAAGCAATGTCACGATTTTTCAGAAGAAGAAAGTACTGCCGTTTCACTGCCGAAGGCATTACCGAAGTGGACTACAAGGACGTGGAGTTGCTGAAGGCTTATATCACGGAGACCGGGAAGATTGTTCCCAGCCGTATCACTGGGACTAAAGCGAAATACCAAAGACAGCTGTCCAAGGCGATTAAGCGTGCGCGTTATTTAGCGCTACTGCCTTACACCGACGGCCATAAATAACGGCTCGATTAGGCATGAGATGGCTCGCAGAGTACGCGTTGCGAGGTCGACACCAAGCGATCATCGCAGCGGCGATTCTGGCGAGCCTACCGTTTGTTAGTTGGATCGGCGGCGCAGTGGCTGCGCTCGTCGTGCTAGCCAAAGGCCCAAGAGAGGGTCTCTTTGTTGCGATGTGGGCATCGCTGCCTTTGCTGGTGGGATACGCGGTTGCTCAAGATATTAGTGGCTTACTTGCCTTTGTGGCGGTGGTCGCTTCCGCCTCGTTACTCAGAGCGGCAGGCTCGTGGGAGCTGGTGCTATACGGGGCAATGATACTGGCGATCATCCAGGCCGTGCTGTTTGGCTGGTTGTCGAGCCCGATACTTGATGGGTTTATCAGCTTGTATCTAGGAATGTTGGAGTCGGTGCCCGAAGTGGCAGCTACCGCTCCAGATGAGGCAGGAGCGCGGGGTGTGGCCCTGGCATTCCTTGCCTTAGGTCAGGGAGTACTGACCATTGCAACGCTGATGCTAGCCAGATGGTGGCAAAGCGAGATTTATCACCGTGGTGGGTTTGGTGATGAGATCCAGCGCGTAAAGGTCGCGCGTCCAGTGGCGATTGGCCTAGGGCTAGCCACGGTCGGGTTGGCGGGGATGCCAGACCTCAGTGCTTGGGCGGCAGTGGTTAGTTTGCCGCTTGTGGTTGGTGGGGCGTGCCTCACCCACGCGCTGTTAAAACAGCGAGGGGTATCGCGGCACTGGTACGTGGCGTTCTACGCAAGCATTGTGTTGTTCGCGCAGATGGCAATGGCGATCTTGGCCTTGGTAATGATCGCCGATAGTTTTTTAGATTTGAGACGAAAGACAAACGTCTGAGAGGAAGCATTATGGAAGTCATTTTGTTGGAAAAAATCGCCAACCTTGGAGCACTCGGTGACCGGGTGACCGTCAAGGCAGGCTACGGGCGGAATTACTTGATTCCTCAAGCGAAGGCAGTGGCTGCAACCGCTGACAACATTGAGGCTTTCGAGTCGAGAAGAGCCGAGCTTGAAAAAGAAGCGGCCCAAATTCTGTCGGCTGCAGAGGCTCGGGCGACGGCCGTTGCAGCACTCGAACTCACGATCTCTGCGAATGCTGGAGAGGAAGGAAAACTGTTCGGCTCAGTGGGCGCACGAGATATTGCGCAAGCGGCAGCAGACGCAGGGGTGGAACTCGATCGTAGCGAAATCCGTCTCCCTGACGGACCGGTTAGAGAAGTCGGTGAATACGCCATCGAAGTGGGCTTGCACCCGGAAGTCGAGACGTCACTGAAAGTGATTGTCGTGCCCGAGGAAGCACTTGAATCCTAAGTGGATTGCATTAGGCTAAGGTCCCCCTAGCAACGAGCAGACCCTTGGCCTCCGACGTCGACGATCATCAATCACTCAAAGTCCCCCCGCACTCACTCGAGGCCGAGAGAGCAGTGCTGGGTGGGCTCATGCTCGATACTGGGGCCTGGGATGCCATCGCGTCACTGGTCACGCCCGACGACTTCTACCGCGGCGAGCACCGAACCATCTTTCGGGCGATGGAGTGGCTCGCGGCAGACAATAAACCCCTCGACATTGTGACCCTTGCTGAGTCGCTTGAGTCCCATGGCGAGTTAGAGGCCATTGGTGGCTTACCCTATCTGAGTGATTTGGCGGAAAGCACGCCTTCGGCATCCAATGTCACCGCGTACGCCGAGATTGTTCAAGAACGCAGTACCGTCAGAAAGTTAATCACTGTTGCGCACGAGATCGCTGAAAGCGGATTTAACCCCCTTGGCCGTTCCAGCGCTGAGCTGATCGATGAGGCGGAAAGCCGAGTCTTCCGCATCGGTGACGAGCGGCCCAGTCGGGGCGGGCCCGAATCCGTTCGACCGCTGTTGGCGCAGGCGATTGAGAAAATCGATGAGCTCTACCTGACGAAAGGGGCGCTAACGGGCCTTAGCACGGGGTTTCAGGACCTCGATGACATCACCAACGGATTGCAACCCTCAGACCTCGTCATCATTGCAGGTCGTCCCTCCATGGGTAAAACCGCCTTCATGATGAATATCGCTGAAAGCGCCGTGATATCGGGTGGCAAGCCAGTGTTAGTGTTTAGTTTAGAGATGCCTTCTCACTCGCTGATCATGCGTATGTTGTCGTCATTGGGGCGAATTGATCAGGGCAAAATCCGTACGGGCCAGTTGGGCGACGATGATTGGCCGAGGCTCACCTCCGCTGTCACACTCTTAAACGATAAACCGCTTTTTATTGACGATACGCCGGGGTTGACGCCAACCGAGATGCGCGCGCGAAGTCGCCGAATTGTGAGAGAGCACGGCCCTCTTGGGTTGATTGTGGTGGATTACCTGCAGTTGATGCAGGTCTCTGGCATGTCGGAGAACCGAGCGGTCGAAATTTCTGAGATCTCACGGTCACTGAAATCCATTGCCAAAGAGTTTGATTGCCCAGTTATCGCGGGCAGCCAGTTGAATCGTAGTCTTGAGCAGCGAACGGACAAGCGACCCGTCATGTCTGACCTCCGTGAGTCTGGCGCCATCGAACAGGATGCTGATGTGATCATGGCTGTCTACCGGGACGAGGTCTACCACGAGGACACGCCGGATAAAGGCATTGCCGAAATCATCATCCTCAAGCAGAGAAATGGGCCGATCGGGCGTAAAAAGTTGGCCTTTGTTGGACGATTCACCAAGTTTGAAGACTTGGCTCGAGATTACGAAGACTTTTACGAGTGAGTGGATTCGACGCGAAAGTAGTGATCGATCTCGATCATCTAGCGCACAATTTCAATCAGGCGGCGCAAGCTGCACCTCAAAGCAACGTCATGGCGGTCGTTAAAGCGGATGCTTATGGCCATGGTGCACTGCCCGTTGCGAATGCGCTTCGTCATGCTGATGCGTTCGCCGTTGCGAGGGTTAAAGAGGCGATTGAGCTTCGTGAAGCCGGTTTCAACCACCCGATCACCCTGCTTGAAGGGGTGATTACTGAGGAAGGCGCGCGACTGGCATCGGACTACGACCTCGCTGTTGTGATTCACGACCCGGCGCAGTTGCACTTGCTCAGAAAGGTCGGGTTGGCCTGCTGGTTTAAAGTCGAGACGGGCATGAACCGGCTTGGGCTGCTTGCTCATCAGCTCGAGCCATTCATGGAGATCGTTCCGCCCTCGAGGCAGCTTGGACTATTCAGTCACTTTTCGGATGCTGATGCGCCATATCACCAGAAAAATCAGGATCAACGACGTCGGTTTGATGCGCTGAGGTCCCGCTATGGCTTACCGGGAGGCATGTCAGGGTCTGCAGCGATTCTAGGGGGGCATGGTACAGATTTGGACTGGGTACGCCCTGGGATTATGTTGTATGGCATCAATCCATTTCTTGATCGAGATGCGCCGCTTTTGCCAGTGATGACATTCAATGCACCTGTGATTGCTGTTCGCGCCGTGAGCGCGGGAGAGACTGTGGGGTATGGCAGCACCTGGGTGGCCGATCGGCCGACGAAGTTAGCCGTGATTGCCGCAGGGTATGCTGATGGCTATCCCCGTGAGGCCCCTTCAGGGACGCCAGTGGCTATCAACGGTCACCTCGCACACATTGCAGGCCGAATCAGCATGGACATGATGACGGTCGCACTACCTGATGAGGTGAATGTTGAGGTTGGAGACTGGGCTGAACTGTGGGGGGCGTCTGTGCCGGTTGAGGATATTGGTGACCGGTGCAATACCATTGCCTACACCCTTGTGTGTGGTATCGGCCGTCGGGTCGATCGCGTCTATACGGGGCAGACCGCGCAATGAAAAAGCAAAAGACCGTTTATGTGTGTGGCGACTGCGGCGCAGATCATGCCAAGTGGCAAGGTCAGTGTCAGTCTTGTGGTGAGTGGAACACCTTAAGCCAGCTCAGCGTGGCCGCAGGCGCAAGCGCCGTCACTCAACGAGGTGGTTACAGTGGCCAATTGGCACCGCTTCAGACCTTAGGGTCTGTCCCAACCATGGACAATGAACGCTGGCGAACTGAATCCGGTGAACTGAACCGAGTATTGGGTGGAGGACTTGTTCCGGGTTCGGCGATTTTGATGGGTGGGGCGCCCGGCGCTGGGAAGAGTACGCTGCTGCTGCAGGTGGTAAGCGGTCTCGCCGAGCGAAAGCGCTGCCTATACATCACGGGCGAGGAGAGTCTGGCGCAGGTCGCGCTCCGCGCCAAACGTCTCAAATTGCCGGTTGACGCGGTATCGGTGGCGGCCCAGACCTCGCTCGAGGCGGTATTTGAATATTGGGATGACTATAAGCCCGACGTTCTCGTTGTCGACTCGATCCAGGTCATGCACAGCGAATCGCTTGAGACATTGCCAGGGAGCGTCTCCCAAGTGCGGGAAGTAGCAGCGCGCCTGGTCCAGCGTGCAAAGCAATTAGGAACGGTTTTGATTCTTGTGGGTCACGTTACCAAGGAAGGCAATATCGCGGGACCGCGAGTGCTTGAGCACATGATTGACACCTTTTTGATGCTCGGCGGGGAAGATCACGGTCGATTTCGGATGCTGCGTTCAGTCAAGAATCGGTTTGGTGCCGTGAACGAGCTGGGTATCTTTGCGATGATGGAAACCGGCATGCTCGATGTTGAAAACCCCTCAGCGATTTTTTTGAGCCGCGGAGAAGCGAGTGCGCCCGGTAGTCAGGTCATGGCGATTTGGGAGGGAACCCGCCCGCTGTTAGTGGAGGCTCAAGCGCTCGTAGATGAATCCATGCAATCCAATCCTAGACGGATCGCGGTTGGGTTTGAAAGTCAGCGACTGGCGATGCTACTTGCAGTACTCCATCGCCATGGCGGTTTGCAACTTGGGGATCAGGACGTTTATCTCAACGCCGTGGGTGGCGTGCGAGTCGAGGAAACCAGTTCTGACCTGGCAGTATTGCTTGCCGTTATTTCTAGTGCCAGAAACAGGACGCTTCCCTCAGACCTCATCTGCTTCGGTGAAATTGGTCTGTCAGGAGAGGTGAGGCCTGTCTCTTATGGCCCCGAGCGGTTGCGAGAGGCGGTGAAGCATGGGTTTAAGCGTGCGCTAGTGCCGAAGGCCAATTTACCCAAAGAGCAAATTGGCGATATGAGCGTGCACCCGGTTCAGCATTTGAGTGATGCCATGAAGCTGATCCAGGATTGGATGTAAAGGCGTTAGCCTATGCAACCGACACCGTTTTAGCCCATTCATTAGGGCGTCGCTTGAGCGAACGCTCTTGAATATTATGCCAGGCGCTTGTATCGCACTCGGGTCGGCGTCGCCTCGCCACCCATTCGCTTCTTTCGATCCGCTTCATACTCAGAATAGTTGCCCTCGAAGAAGACGGTCCTACTATCGCCCTCAAAGGCTAGGATGTGGGTCACAATTCGGTCAAGGAACCACCGGTCGTGAGAGATGATCATCATCGATCCTGGGAAGGTTTCGATGGCCGACTCGAGCGCTCTCAAGGTCTCAACATCTAAGTCGTTGGTGGGTTCATCCAGAAGTAGAAAATTAGCGCCAGTCTTGAGCAACTTGGCCAGGTGAACACGGTTACGTTCCCCTCCGGAAAGATCGCGTACCAATTTCTGTTGATCAGAACCCTTGAAATTAAATCGGCCGACGTAAGCGCGAGAGGGGGTCTCGTATTTGCCAATTTGAATGATCTCGTTGCCTTCCGAGATTTCTTCCCAAACCGTTTTTTCGTCCGACAGGCTGTCCCTGCTCTGATCGACGTAACCAAGATGAACGGTTTCTCCCACGTCTACGGTACCGGTATCAGGGGTTTCTTCACCACTAATCATGCGGAACAGGGTCGACTTCCCTGCACCATTACCGCCTATGATGCCAACGATGGCTCCCTTGGGCACAGAAAACGAAAGCTCAGAGATGAGCAACCGATCGTCGAATGCCTTGGATACCCCGTCGACCTCAAGCACTTTGTCTCCAAGTCGGGCGCCTGGCGGAATATAGATTTCTTGGGTTTCGTTTCGAGTTTGGAACTCTTGCGAATTCAACTCATCAAAGCGCGCGAGACGCGCTCGGTTCTTAGCTTGGCGCGCCTTTGGCTGGGTTCGTACCCATTCCAATTCCGCCTTAATCGCTTTCTGACGAGCCGCCTCTTGTCGTTGCTCGACTTGCAGGCGCTTCTCCTTCGCTTCCAGCCAAGTGGAATAGTTGCCCTCGTAAGGAATGCCGTGTCCTCGGTCGAGTTCGAGGATCCAGCCTGCAGCATTGTCCAAAAAGTAGCGATCGTGGGTGATGGCGACCACCGTGCCTGGAAACTCTTGTAAAAATTGCTCGAGCCAGGCGACGCTTTCGGCGTCCAGATGGTTGGTTGGTTCGTCAAGCAGAAGCATGTCAGGGTTAGCGAGTAACAATCGGCAGAGCGCTACCCGCCGGCGCTCACCCCCCGATAGGGTCGAGACGTCAGCCTCATAGGCTGGCAGCCGCAGTGCGTCTGCGGCGACATCAATCTTGCGTTCTAGGTCCCATCCATCGACGGCATCAATCTTGAGTTGCAGTTCGCCCTGACGGTCCATCAGCTCCGTCATCTCATCGTCACTGAGGGGCTCAGCGAACCGGTCACTGATCGCATTAAACTCATCAATGATGTCTTTGATTTCACGGACGCCATCTTCAACGTTACCGCGCACATCTTTGCTTTCATCGAGTTCGGGTTCTTGCGCGAGATAACCGATCTTGAGTTCGGCCTGTGGTCTGGCTTCCCCCAGATGCTCTTTGTCTATTCCTGCCATGATTCGCAGCAGGCTAGATTTTCCCGAGCCGTTTAAGCCGAGTACGCCTATTTTTGCACCAGGGAAAAAAGAGAGTGAGATGTCCTTAAGAATTTCGCGATTCGGCGGAACCACCTTGCCAACTCTAGACATCGTATAGACGTATTGTGCCACGTGACCTCCTACTCCTTGGCTTGCGATGGATCAGGCTAGCCTCGCGGCGCGCTAAGGCCGGTAGCTGCTGACCATTGGAACGCGTTAGTTTACGCGACTCCGATGATATGCGCATGAGGCCGCTCGGCTGAATTGCTGATTGAGTGGTGCGTTTCATGGCGTGCAATGCTCCCCTGGCACAGACAATGGGTTAGCCTTTCGCGTCGCCGTGTGCGCTATTTGTAATCTATGGGACAATATCCAGGACACCATCGAGTGAGATTGAGGAGATTGCACGATGCATTGCCCCTTTTGCTCCCACAGTGAGACGAAGGTCAACGATTCGCGCTTGGTTGCAGAGGGCCATCAGGTTCGCCGTCGTCGGGAGTGTTTGGCTTGCGGTGAGCGGTTTACCTCGTTTGAGTCTGCAGAGCTCATTATGCCGAGGGTCATTAAGCGCGATGGCGTCAGAGAGCCGTTTAACGAAGAAAAACTCCGTTCGGGACTCATGCGGGCGCTGGAAAAAAGGCCGGTTAGCGCGGAAAAGTTGGAAAACGCGATGGCTCATATTAAAAGCGCGCTCCGCTCAACCGGAGAGCCTGAGATTAAATCCCGAGACTTAGGCGAGGTCGTCATGACTGAGCTCAGGCAGTTAGACGAAGTCGCTTACGTGCGTTTTGCCTCGGTTTACCGAAGTTTTCAAGATCTCGAGGAATTCAAACGCGAAATTGATTCGATGGGCCAGGTTAAGCGGCCAAAAAAGAAAGCGAGTAGTCGTGCAAAAGGATCGTGATCAGATTTTCTTAGCGGAAGCGCTAAAGCTCGCGAAAGAGGGGCTTTACACGACGCACCCCAATCCTCGCGTCGGGTGCCTGCTCGTCAAGGACGATGCCGTGATTGGTCGCGGCTATCACGCAAAGGCAGGCGAAGCGCACGCGGAGGTAATCGCCCTAAAAGAAGCGGGTGCAAACGCAAAAGGTGCCACGGCTTATGTGACGCTCGAACCTTGTAGCTTTCACGGCCGAACCCCAGCCTGCGCCAACGCCTTGATTGAAGCAGGGGTCAAGCGCGTGGTTGCCGCGATGACTGATCCACATCCGCGCAATCAGGGCAATGGTTTCGACATGCTAGAGGCCGCTGGCGTGGAAGTAGTGCGCGACGCAGCGAGCGACGCTGCCCGAGCGCTCAATCCGGGTCATGTGAGCTTGCACGAGCGAGGGCGTCCGTTCGTGCGGATAAAACTCGCCGCAACGCTGGATGGTCGCACGGCACTCAATAACGGTCACAGCCAGTGGATTACAGGACCAGCGGCACGACAAGATGTTCAAAAGTGGCGGGCCAGAAGCGCGGTGTTGATCACCGGCGCAGGCACGGTCCTAGCTGATGACCCAGCGCTTTCGGTAAGAGATGCCAGCATTGCGCCGCATTTACCAGAGGCGTGGGTGACCCGTCCTAGACCCGTCTTTGTGTTGGATACGAGTGGGCGCGTACCGATGAGCGCGAAATTCTGGGCTAACCCTGAAGCAAGGCGAGTGCTTGCCAAAGGCACGACGGATGAGAGGGGTATTGCGCTCAGGACGGATGAGGCTGGCAGGGTGGATCTTAATGCCTTGCTAGAACATTGCGCGGAGGCGGAGCTTAGCGAAGTACTCTTTGAATGTGGTCCAACGTTGGCGGGGAGCGTCATTGCCTCCGGCCTTTGGGATGAGTTGATTTTGTACTTGGCTCCTAAGCTTATGGGGCCCGGACGCTCGTTACTTCATTCGCCGGAAATTGATAATATGGGCGACCTCGCGGCACACGAGATCGTGTCGGTATCACAACTTGATCAGGACCTGAGAGTGATTGTCAGGCCCGGAGTCAAAGAGGGATCCCGCCAATTGTGATCCGCCAACTGCGTGAGCGTTCATTGGTAGGGAGCAGCGTGTTGGCGTCCCCCAAGATCCTAATCGGAGATAAACGATGACCAGAGTAATAGAGGGAGATCTCATCGCCACGACGGCGTCCATTACGATTGTCGTCGCACGATTCAACGAATTGGTGGTGGACAGTTTGCTAAAAGGCGCGCTCGATGCTTTAAAGCGGCACGGGGTGCAGGACAGCAATGTCACAATCGTCAAGGTGCCAGGTGCATTTGAGCTACCGCTGGCAGCAAAAAAAGCCGCCGAACAAGAAGGGTGTGATGCTGTCATTGTGCTTGGCGCTGTTATTCGCGGCGGGACGCCGCATTTTGATTATGTGGCAGGTCAGGCGGCAAGCGGCATTGCCCAGGTTGGACTGGATGCGAACAAGCCCGTTATTTTTGGAGTGCTCACAACGGACAGCATCGAACAAGCGATTGAACGGTCTGGTACTAAAGCGGGCAACAAAGGTGCAGATGCCGCAGTCACCGCGATCGAGATGATCAGTCTCTTAAGAAAAATGGGATGAAATCTACCCGAGCTGCAAGGCACCGCGCCCGTCGATTTGCACTTCAAGCGCTCTATCAAGGGCGCTTCGTTGACATTCCCGCCCGTCAAATCATTGATGAGTTCTACGAAGACAACGACTTCAAGCGGGCAGATGCTGCCTATTTTGGAGAGTTAGTAGAAGGGACCGCACGTTCTAGAGAGACGCTGTGGCAAGTCATTGAGCCTTTACTCGATCGGGAAACAGACGCTATCGACGTCATTGAAGAGGTGATCTTGCTGCTGGGTGCATTTGAGCTCTCGGCAAAGCCTGAAATTCCTTTCCGGGTCGTGCTCGCTGAAGCGGTTGAACTTGCGCTGGAATTTGGCGCAGAAGGCGGGCACAAATATGTCAACTCAATATTAGATCGACTGGCGAAACACTACCGGCCGGTGGAAACGTCGCCGGCTAGTTGAGTCATGATTCCCTCTGAATTCGATGTCATCGAATCTTATTTTGCGCATTTGAGCGATTGGGCCGGCGAGCATGTACGTGTTGGTGTTGGCGATGATTGCGCACTATTGGATGTCGGGTCCGGATTTGAGCTGGTGGTTTCCACGGACACGTTTGTGGAGGGCGTTCACTTTCCAAACGGGGCATCGGGCCCACTCGTCGCCGAGCGGTCGCTTGCGGCCGCAGCCAGTGATCTCGCAGCCATGGGTGCAGAGCCCTTGGCGGTTGTGGGCGCGCTGATACTAAGAGACATCGACTCGGAGTGGCTTGAATCTTTTTCTGAGCGCTTGGGTGAATTGCTTCGAGTCAATGGGTTGCCCTTGGTGGGTGGCAATTTAACTCAAGGTCCACATTTCAGCCTGACATGGACAGTGATGGGCAGAGTCAAGGCGGGTGAGGCGTTAACTCGATCCGGGGCTGAAGTAGGGCAAGACGTGTACGTCAGCGGATGGATTGGCCGCGCGGCTTCAGGTCTCGACTTGATTCTGCAGACTGATAACGAAGGAGAAGCGCGTTCGATTGAGTGGAAGGACGCCGCGTCAGTTGCCAAGGCTGCATACTCGGCGCCGAAAGCAAGGCTTGCGCTCGGCCAAAAGCTCATTGGTGTTGCAAGCGCTGCAATCGATATTTCCGATGGCCTGTTATCTGACTTAGGTCACCTGCTGACTATGAGCGGCGTGGGCGCCGAGATCGATGCGTCGGCGCTGCTGATGGATAAGGTGCTCGAGACGCTTCATGGCGCTGATGGAGAAATCTTGCGGTTAGCGCTAGCCGGTGGCGACGACTATGAATTGTGCTTCTGCGTTGATGAAGCCAAACGGGCAATGGTCGAAGCAATAGCGCTCGAGCTCCAATTGCCGCTTACCCGAATTGGACGCATCAGCGAGGCCAAGGGTGTGCGGTTTCACAGCCTTCCAGAGGGTGTTTTAGCGTCGGACTTGTTGAAGGTAAAAGGATACGAGCACTTCGCATGAAACTGTCCCCTTCGATATTAAGAGATCCAATAATGTGCCTTGCGTTAGGGTTTGGGTCAGGACTATGGCGCCGAGGTCCGGGCACCATGGGCAGTGTCGTTGGCGTCTTGCTTTTCTTGCCCTTGATTACAGCGCCCTGGTACGTCAAAGGCGGCGCGATTCTTGTCGCAGCAGTATTGGGCTGCTTTATTTGTGAGTATGCCGCAAAGCGACTGAAGCTAGCCGACCCGGGATGTATTGTGTGGGATGAGATTGTTGGTGTTTGGATCGCGCTCTTTTTTGTTCCCTGGTCGCTAGCTTGGATTGCCTTTGCCTTTCTTTGCTTCAGGTTGTTTGATATCGCAAAACCCCCACCAGTGGGTTGGGCGGATCGACACGTGAAAGGGGGCGTTGGCATTATGGTGGATGATCTAATCGCAGGGGCGATGGCGAGCGTCCTCATAGTTGTGGCGCTGCGGCTAGTTTAAAAACAGCAGCGAGGAGCACTTGGCCTTGATTGACTAAGAACCATTTACGCTAAGCGTCAATTGCCAAGCGGAAGCAGGATTAGAAGCGGAAGCAGTAGAAGAACAAAGACAGAGATAAACCAGATAACTACGAACATAGGGCAGCTAAGACGATGATTAATATTCACCAAATGTATACCTATAACGACCTTCGAAATTTCACGTATGTGATCGAGCTTGAGAACAAAGAAGCGCTCGTTTTAGATCCTTGGGATGCAGAGGAGTCTGCCAACGCCGTTCGGTCAAAGGGATTGTCGCTCAAAGCCATTATCAACACGCACGAGCACTGGGATCACACCCGAGGCAATGAGGCGTTGGTGGCGGAATTTGGTTGTGAGGTTTGGGCGCACAAAAATGGTGAAGGAAAAATTCCCGCGCTGACTCGGACGCTATCTGCGGGCGAGACCATCACCCTGTCAGCGTCAGAAGAGCTGAAAGTCCTTGATACGCCAGGTCACACCTTTGCTCATCTTTGTTTCTTAACGCTTCAAGACGGGGTGCCGCAGGCTGTATTCACTGGCGACACCTTGTTTAATGCCGGTGTTGGTAACTGCCACAACGGCGGCAGCCCAGACGCCCTCTATGAGACGATTGCTGAGCAGTTTCATACGCTTCCTGATGGGGTTCTGGTCTACCCTGGGCACGATTACTTAGCCAATAACCTCGCGTTTACGTTATCGCTTGAACCTTCTAATGAGGCGGCGAAATCTTGGCTTGCTCGTGTCGAGGGGGTCGACCCGGGGAAGACACCGGTCGTGACCAGTATCGGCGATGAGCGGACATTCAATGCATTTTTTCGGCTGGATAACGGAGAGATTCAAGCGTCGCTCGAGCTGATTGAGGCGAGTGATCGAGAGGTATTTTTGGCGCTTCGAGCCAAACGCAATCATTGGTAGCTCGCTGGGACGATATTTAGGGCGCCGCCCCGAGGAATCCCTGTTGCGCCTTACGACCAGAAATAGGTTGTCAGAAAATTTAGACCCATGATGTTAGTACGGGGATATCAAAGCAGGGATATCAAAGCAGGGATGTCAGAGCGAAGAGCGAAGATGGTCAAACGCGCCCAAGTAGCGCCACGTGTCATCAGGGTGAATAGCACGAATATCGAATTGGATCGTTTGGCTTCGGGTGGTCGTACCTGAATGTCCTTAGGCCTATCAAGAGAGAGAATCATGCAAACGGAATTGATTTTGACGGTGGTCGGTGACGATCGTCCGGGAATGGTTCAGGAAGCGGCTAATTGCGTTCGAGAAGTGGGCGGCAATTGGTTAGAAAGCCGGATGACTCGCCTCGCGGGGAAATTTGCTGGAGTGGTTCGCGTATCGCTACCCGAGGCATCGACGGCAGTTTTGGTCGAAAAACTTGAATCGCTGGAAGGTATGTCGATTCACGTTGAGCCCGCTGGAACGCTTGAAGATAACCCGCAGCTGAGAGCGTTTACGATCAGTATTATTGGGCCCGACCGTCCGGGTATCTTGGATGAAGTCACGCGAGCCTTACGCAAGTCGGCCATTAGTGTGGTAGAGCTGCAAACTCGAGTGGGGCCGGCACCGATGACGGGTGACCAGACCTTTTTTGCAGAGGTCGACATGCTCGCGCCGCCCGACACAGATATCGGAACACTCGAGTCATCGCTTGATGAGATCGCCGAAAGTCTAGGTGTGGAGATTTTGCTGGAGCACTAGCGCGCTGCGTTCTCTTGGAGGCGCGCGCCCGGTCGACCAGAGCTGAATGAGCAAGTTTTTCTATAGAACCTTGGCAAGACAAATCAGAGCATCTTGCTGAGCGCCGGCGATAATTAAAAGTAATTCAGGGCAATTCCAGGACCGCGCTGCTGGAAGAATGAGGTGAATGGTGGCTCAAATTTGGGTGGATGCTGATGCTTGCCCTAACGTGATTAAAGAGATTCTCTTTCGAGCCGCTGACAGGCAGCGGCGCAAGGTCACGTTAGTCGCCAATCATCCTTTGAAACGACCACCATCACCCTGGATTGAGTTCGTGCAAGTCCCCAAAGGCTTCGATGTTGCGGACACCACCATTGAAGAACGATGTGCACCTGGCGACCTGGTGGTGACTCAGGATATCCCGCTAGCGGATGCCGTTATTACGCTTGGCGCGACTGCGCTATCGCCGAGAGGTGTGCTCTTTACCCCTGAGAATATTCGCGAGCGACTCAATATGCGAGATTTTATGGATACGATGCGCGCATCCGGAATCGAAATGTCGCAACCTCCCGTGCTCTCCAAGCAAGACCGACAGAAGTTCGCCAATGCATTGGATAAGTGGTTGAGGCAGGCAGCGTCGGCCTAGGCAACCCCTTTGATCAATTACCACTTAGCGTAAGAGAGGGAATGTGCGCTAGGAGAATCATTCATCCGTTGGCTATGGGTCGTCGATTTTATAGACAGCGCGCTCTTCTCCGTCTTTGATGAGGCGATACATCGCGTTTTTCCAAGCCCCAGTTAGGAGGCAGAAACCAGAAGCCAGGAATTGGAAGCTAGGAGTTAAAAGCTAGGAGTTAAAAGCTAGGAGTTATGAGCAGGATCGATGAGCGTAGCTCTTAACCGAACGCGAAGTATTTGCTCGATGGCACGCCCCACCGCTAGCACGCTTTGATCCGCGTTCGCCTCGGCAATGATCGATAGCCCCACAGGTAGATGAAAGACTGAGCCCATGGGAAGGGTGAGGTGGGGAAACCCAGCGACGGCGGCGTAGGTAGAAAATCCGCCTAAAAACCGGTCACCGGTAATTCGGTCGATGGACCATGCGGGACCTCCTGACGGCGCGATGAGCCCATGCAGACGATGCTCTTGAATAAGCGAGCGGATAGCCGTCCGCGTTTCTTGTTGGACGCGTTGTCTTGCGGCTAGGTAACGGGGCGCATCAATTGGGGTTAATGATGCTGCTCGTTCAAAGATATCCTGAGGAAAATAGCGCAAAGCCTCATCGGCATGCTGACGGTTGAATGTGATAAGCGACTCAAGCGAATCCACGGGCATTGGAGCAGGCAAAGTGGACAAATAGGCATTGAGACCTTCTTTAAATTCCCAGAGGAGGACCAAATAGGTGTCGTCATAAAATCCGTCATAACTGGGTTTTAGCGTTAGTTCATCAACGAGCGTCACGCCATGATCGCCTAACTGCTCGATAGTCGTGTTGAAGGTCTCATCAACCCGCTCGTGATATCCGGTTGCGCTTCTGACGATGCCGAGGCGTAACTCTGCCGGTTGGGTTGGTTTGGATCTCGAGAGCGGCTCTCCTAGCGTCGATTGGTTCGAGATCGCCAGAAACAGTTGTCTGGCTGAGTCAACATCTAGCGCCATGGGGCCGGCTGGTATCTTGAGACGCCGAGATAGGAACAATGTGTGTCTGCGACACGAGCCCAACGGTTGGTTTAAACCCGACCAATCCTTGCACGTGACTGGGGCAGACGATGGAGCCATTGGTCTCTGTGCCTATTGCTAAGGGCGCAAAGCGGGCCGCAATCGCCGCGCCAGACCCCGAGCTTGATCCGCAAGGCGTTCGAAGCGGGTCATAAGGGTTTCTTGTCTGACCACCCACCGTGCTCCAGCCGGAGGAAGACCGCTCGGATCGAAAGTTGGCCCATTCGCTGAGGTTAGTCTTCCCTAGAATGATCGCGCCAGCTTTCCGCAGTTGAGCGATAAGCGGCGCGTCACGATTTGTTCGATTCCCCCTCAGCGCAAGGGCGCCTGCGGTAGTTGGGAGTTCGCGGGTCTCGATGTTGTCCTTGATCAACACGGGAATGCCAAGCAGAGGAGCGCGACTGCCTTGGCTTCTCATTTCGTCTGTCTTGATCGCGTCGCTCTCTGCGTTGGGATTGATGGCCAAAATGGCTCGGTATTCCTCGTCATAGCGATCGATTCGATCAAGATAGTGTTTGGTGAGCGCGCGACTCGTGAAATTCCCCGCTTGGAGCGCAGCGCTGATTTCCATGACGTTGCCTCGCTCGACGAGTTCGGCAAGCGTGCTCTGATCTGAGGCGATGGTGATCGGTGCATGAGTCGCCGCACAAACAATCAGTATAGTAATCCACCTAAACATTACGGAGCCCTTATCTCATCGATCATCGCAGGCCATCGCACCTTGCGTGTCACGGTTTCTGTTAAACCGTTGTCAACGACGGCAGGTGGATCAGCCTTTTTGGATACGAGTGCCCCGGCGGACCAATTCATGACGACTAATCTTCCAAGTACCGTCGATCCGTTTCATCTCGGTGATGTAGGTGGCCCATAAGATGAGCGTCGTCTCTGGATCATTGGCCATGTAATGCAGCGCCTGGACATCGGTTCGAACGTCAGCATGATCGCCGGCGATTTCTGCATAAACAGGACCCAGCATGTGTTGGGTGGCTCCAAACGCCTCAAGCTTGCCGATCACGTCAGTGACCCATTGATCAGCGCCTTCGGTGATTCCCTCGCCAAACCCAACAATGACGACGTCATCGGCGAAGCACCGGCGGTACCGCTCAAGGTCGCGCTCGTCGACTCCTGCGGCATAGTTGCTCATGACATCTTGAATGGCGATTCGATCGGCGACAGTAGCAATATCAGACATGAAAGGGCTCCTAATGATTGAGGTGCGAGCAGGACGACACGAGACGGCTCGCGCGAATCCCCTTCCATCATAGTCGTGTGGTCATAAAGGCTCCAGCATAAATGAGCGAGTGAGCTAGGGTCCTATCAAGGATTTCCTCCTGTCGATGCGCCCTGCTACACTCCGCGTTCTGTTTTTTGCTGTTGATCGCTTATGGCTGTCCAATTCGTAGCTTCTTGCGAATTACCGACTCAGTTCGGAACGTTTGAGATGCATGGGTTTGAAGATCCGGACACCGGTCAAGAACACATTGCGTTAACGCTGGGTAACGTTCACCAGTCGGAGCACGTGCTGTGCCGCGTTCACTCTGAGTGCCTCACCGGTGATTGTTTATTCAGCAAACGGTGCGATTGCGGGGCTCAATTAGAGATGGCGCTGCAATTGATTGCAGAGCGAGGAACCGGAGTATTGCTGTATCTTCGGCAAGAAGGTCGCGGTATTGGCTTGATCAATAAAATCAGAGCTTATCAACTGCAGGACGCCGGTGCGGATACGGTAGAAGCCAACGAGCGACTTGGGTTCGATGCTGACCTGCGTGACTATTCTGTCTGCCGGAACATGTTCGCTCATCTGCAGGTTCGCTCCATCCAACTACTGACCAACAACCCCCTCAAAGTGAATGCATTAACTAAGTTGGGGATTGATGTCTCCGATCGAGTCCCTATCGAGACTGGGCGTAACGATCACAATGCACGCTACCTCGACACCAAAGCAGGGAAAATGGGCCATTTGCTCGAACAAACTAGCGAATCCTCATAAGCGCCTGACTCGGCGCGTGCAATCCCATTTGTACGGTGTAAGCCCTCCCTGTTCCCTCGCAGTGGGGTGGTACAAAACAGAATTTTTAGCCGACCGATCCATTTTGCAGTCAATGAACTACAAGCAGTCGAGAGATTTTCCGAAGACAATGAGCCGGTTTAGTGATCTCGCTGAAAGCGATCGATGGCAGCGATAATGGACTCGGCGTCTAGCGCGCATTGCTTGCGCATCGCCTCCGGTTTATCCGGGTCGATGAACGCATCGGGAATGGCAATTCGAAGCAGCGGTGTTTGAATGCCATGCTCGAGAATCACCTCTCCCACGGCGGAGCCCGCACCGCCCTGCTGCGCGTTCTCCTCGACAGTCACTAGCAACGAGTGGGTCTTGGCCGCCGCGAGAATGAGGTCAACGTCGATGGGTTTTACAAAACGCATGTCGGCGACGGTAGCATCGAGCGACTCGGCTGCGCTTAGTGCAGGTGCGACCATGCTGCCAAAGGCTAAGATCGCGACGCCGTTTCCTTCTCTTTTTGTCACGCCCTTGCCAACGGGCATGGGCTCGAGCTCATTGGGTAATAAAGCCCCGGGTCCAGCCCCTCGTGGATAGCGTACGGCTGCCGGCCCTGTGAACAAATAGCCGGTGGTGAGCATCTGGTGCAACTCGGCTTCATCCGATGGCGTCATCAGGATGAGATTCGGGATGGGCCTCAAAAAGGAAAGGTCAAAGACGCCTGAGTGCGTGGGGCCATCCTCTAGAAGCCCAGCACGATCAATCGCAAAGAGCACGTCCAGATTTTGAAGGGCGACATCATGGATGACTTGGTCGTAAGCACGCTGCAAAAAGGTTGAGTAGATCGCGACGACCGGTTTCATCCCTTCGCAAGCAAGACCGGCCGCTAGCGTCACCGCGTGTTGCTCAGCAATCGCTACATCGAAATAACGCTCGGGAAATTGCTCGGAAAAAGCGATCAAGTCAGAGCCCTCCCGCATCGCTGGCGTGATCGCCATCAATTCAGGACTTTTTTCCGCTTGCTGCACCAACCACTCGCCAAAGACATTGGAGTAGCTTTTCTTCTTCTCATTCTGGCCCTTGGATGCCTCGAGTTTAGTCAATGAATGTGAGCCAATGGGCGACTCTTCAGCGGGCAAGTAGCCTTTCCCTTTGCGAGTGACGAGATGTAAAAACTGAGGACCTTGGAGGTCTCTGATGTTGTTAAGCGTTGCTACGAGCGCGGGCAAGTCGTGGCCGTCGATGGGCCCCATATAGTTGAGTCCAAGTTCATCGAACAGCGTCCCGGGCACCACCATGCCCTTCATGTGCTCTTCGGTCCGTTTGGCAAGCGCCTTGGCGCCCGGCAGACCCCTCAACATCCGTTTGCCGCTTTCTCGAACGCTCAAATAAAACTGGCTGCTCAAGATGCGAGCGAAGTAACGAGACAATCCCCCCACATTTTCAGAAATCGACATCGCGTTATCATTGAGGATCACGAGCAAATTCGCGTTCGTCGCGCCCGCATGATTGAGCGCTTCAAAAGCAAGACCCGCGGTCATTGCCCCATCGCCAATCACCGCTACCGTGCGGGACGGGTCTCCCTTCGCTTGTTTGGCGATGGCCATCCCGAGCGCTGCGCTAATGGATGTCGAAGAGTGGCCGACGCCAAACGTGTCGTAAGGGCTCTCTTCTCGCATCGGGAAGGGGGCGATTCCCCCTGCTTGTCGCAACGTGTGCATCCGCTCACGACGGCCCGTTAGAATCTTATGCGGGTAGGTTTGGTGACCCACATCCCAGACCAGGTGATCGTGAGGCGTATTGAGGCAGTGGTGAAGGGCGATCGTGAGTTCGACAACCCCTAGGCCAGCGCCAAAGTGACCACCTGTTTGCCCGACTGAAAAAAGCAGAAAGTGTCTGAGCTCCTCGGCGAGCGTCTCCAGCTGGCCTGTGGTTAACTCGCGTAAATCACTCGGAGAATCCACTGCGTTCAGCAGCGGCGTCTCGGGTCGTTCTGTTGGAATCGTGTAAAACATGACGTTCAAAGCCGCCTTAGCAGCGCGCAGTTTAACTTAAACGCTCTCAGTTTGATGACTATTGGTTAACCGTTAGTAGTCGCGATGGGCGACGAAATGGATCAGTTGATCAAAAGATGGGGTCAATAGATTGACGTCATCCAGTGATTGGCGAGATTGCTCCAGCATCCTTTGAAGGGCATCTTGTGCTCGATCGATACCGAGCAAACTGACGTAGGTGGACTTTGACTGCCTGGCATCGGCGCCCGAGCGCTTCCCAAGCGCTTGGTCATCCCCTGTGGCGTCAAGAATGTCGTCCTGAATTTGGAACGCGATGCCCAATGCAGATCCAAATGCAGCAAGTGGCGCTTGGTGCTGGCCAGCAATGATGCCAGGCGCCGTAGCTGCGAATTGAATTAACGCCCCGGTCTTTCGGGCGTGAATATTTTGTAATGCATCAAGCTTGATCTCGGCGCCCTCAGCCAACATGTCGAGCGATTGTCCGCCTACCATACCGTCCGGGCCGATGGCAGCGCTTAGCTTAGCGATGAGTTCAATCCTGACGTCAGTAGAGAGCTGCTTATCCGTTGCTAGTTGATGGAATGCCAAGGACTGCAGGGCATCTCCAGCTAGGATGGCAGTGGCTTCATCAAACTGAATGTGGGTAGTGGGTTTGCCGCGCCTTAACTCGTCGTCATCCATGGCGGGAAGATCGTCATGAACAAGCGAATAGGCATGAACTAGCTCAATCGCGAGGCTCGTGCTGTCCCCCAATTCGAGGTCAAGTTCCAGGGCTTCACAGCCCAGATAAACGAGGGCTGCGCGTAAGCGTTTGCCGCCGTTTAATGTAGCGTAGCGCATTGCCTCGGTGAGGTAATGAGAGGCGGTGGGCTGCGATAGACTGGTAGTTAACGCTTGCTCGATCCGATGTTGGAACGGCGCGAGGAATTCACTCCCCATCGGTACCGTCGAGCATCGGCTCCGTCGTTAGTTCACCATTCTTTTCGATAAGCACATCAATTTGCTGTTTGGCATCAGAGAGTGCCTGCTGGCAAGCCCTGGTGAGCTGAATACCTTCCTCGAAGGCCCGGAGCGATTCCTCCAGCGAAAGATCGCCTGATTCCATGGTCTCAACAATACCCTCAAGTTTTTCGAGCGTGGCTTCGAACGGGAAAGTCTTTTTGTTGGCCATGAGGTGTGTCTCCCATAAACGAGGTAGCACGTTACTGGTCCACCGACTTGGGGTCAACGCATGAGGGCCATTTTGGCTTGATGGCTGAGGGACATTTTCACCCGGCGCTCGTGATTGCTGCATCTCGAGCCTCAGTTAGGGCCTGAGTGAGCGCTCGATCGGGGTGCCCCTGATTAGCTCCTAGTCTTAGGTTTAGGACAGTTGGCTCGGATAGTTCGTGGAGATTGGGTTTCACTTACCTAGGGTGTGTGCAGCTCGGAACCTTCGGTCAGTCGGTCATCTCGCATTTGGCATGGCGTAGGAAGGATAAATAGGAAGGATAAGTTGGGTGCTTGCAAAAAAGGCGGCAGACAGGGCAACCTACAACGTGAATGGTCAAGAGCCTGGACACCTGTCTGGCCCCGCAGGGCGCAATGAAGGAGTGGATATGAAAAAAGGATGGTTAGTAGTAATGCTCGCAGCGTTGTCTGCATCAGCATGGGCAGATGGTGAGGCCGAATATAAGTATCGGGAAGGCATCATGAAATCAGCGGGCGGCCACATGTCTTCGATGGTGGCGATTTTGCGAGGACGCGTGCACTTCGATAATTTAGCGATCCACGCACGAGGCATGGCTGATGTCGCAGGGATTATGCCCACCGTTTTCCCAGAGGGCAGTCGGGTCAGTGACACGGAGTCGTCACCGGAGATTTGGTCTGATCGAGAAGGCTTTGATGCAGCAATGGATCAATTCGTTGCTGCGGCCAACCAGATGGCTGTCGCTGCTGAATCGGGGGATATGGGCCAAGTGGGGCCGGCCATGCAAGCGCTGGGTAAAAGCTGCAAAGGGTGTCACGACGATTACCGGATCACTAAGTAACGGTTGAAGCAGTCGCACCCTCAGGAGCACCCTGAGGTTGCCTCAAAGACGAGGCTAAAGCGTCGTGAGCCAGTAAACTCCCGCAGACGTTACCCCAAAGAGGGCAAGGCCAAAGAGGCGTTTGCCCATCGTATCGTCTGCCTCCGGCGACCCCGCTTCTCCGGGTTGGTGACCGGTCACCATGGCGAGGATAAGGCGTTTACCTCGTCTAAGTTCGTAGTAACTGATCGCGCTAAGGTGCAGTGCGATTAGCCCGCCAAGAATCCAAATATTGGTCTCGTGAATTGCTGTGAGCTGGCGGGACGTCTCATAAGTGACCCAAGAAGCGAGCGGCCCTTCGGTAAAAATATCGTCATTAGCGAAGAGCCCTGTGCTGATTTGCACAAGCAACGAGACGAGTAGCGCGATAATTGATAGTGCCCCAAGGGGCGAGTGGCCGGGTGCATCGACAGGCGCGCGTATTGATTGCAAAACAGCGCGCGGGCCGCGAACGAACTGGGTAAAGCGTGCATAGTGACTACCCAATACCCCCCAACCAATTCTGAATGCCACCAGCGCCAAAGCGACCATGCCAGATTGCATGTGGATATCCATTTCCGTGAAACCGCCCGTGAGGCCCGTGTAAGCACTGACGCATAACGTGATCACGAGACTCCAGTGAAAGACCCGAATCGGGAGATCCCACACCTTGATCGGCACTCGGTCATTCGCACGGGGTGCTCGCTGAGCCTCCGCGGGCACTTCTTGTTTCGGGGCTGATGCGTCATCGGACGAAGGGTTGATTGCTTTAGTCATAGGTCGGCTGCCTGTGGCTGGTCGGAAGGTTCGCGCTTAATCGGGGGGTGTTGTGAGTCGGTCTTTGATCAGCAGGTCATATGTGAGGTCAAACGCGCCGTGCCCGATTTGATATTGCGGCAAGGTATCGGGACCGCAGCTTGCGCCTCCTACGCCTCGCTGCATGACGTCAAGGCACACATAAACGGAGGACGTGGGCGACAGTTCATAGGTGTGGAAGGCGGGTAGCAGCTGTTCCTGCGGGTATCGACTTGCACTTGCTTCAATGGGATGAGCGGCATGAAAGCTCGCTTGGGTCGCTGCATTCCCGCAAGAGAGCCACCGGACCCCGGTGTGATTGCCGTGTTCCTGAGGAAGAATGTAAGGAACATATTGCTCGCTGACGGTACTGCGATGGACCCGCATCTGTCCGGATGCTCTCCGGTCAATATACGTTTCGTGGGGACCCTCGCCCAACCATTCAAAGTCCTCTAAGTCCTCGGCCAGACGCCATCTGACTCCGAGTCTCGGCAAATCGCGGAGTGCTTTAGGCACGTCAAATCGGTGACTCAGCCGAATCACGGCATCACCAATGATCATTTCTGTGCGGTACCGGAGCTTGCCCACCTTGCTCGCGAGGTGCCCTTTAGTCAGGCAGATGACCTGGTCTCGCTGCTTGCGGATGGTGAACTGCTCGACATGATGCGTTGCTTCAAAGATGCCTTGCTCTTTCCATCGATCCAGCGCCTTGAACTGCCGGCCGGTCCACCCTTTGATACCATCATTGTCCATGGGTGCCCGCCAGAAATTGGGCTCTGGTCCGCCGAGGGCAATGGGGCGCCCGCCGAAATGAATGCTGGTCAGGCCTTGATCATCGAATTCGCAACGAAGCTTGCCATGGGTGACCCGCGTCCCTTTTGAAATGGTCTCTATCGCGGGTCTTGGGGTCTTCCCATGGGGGAACTATTGATCCGATCATTGGTTTGGCTTGCTCTGCCTGCCTGCTTTAGGGCTTTGGACGCCTTCGGTAGCTCAACCGAATGCTGACCCCAGGCAAGACAGGTTCCCTTAGCCAGGCCATGGCTTTCCTTGGTGGTGACGAATTCGACCAAGATGGAGGCGCTAGCAGCGCCTGCCTGTAAGTGGTGTCGAGAGGCAGGATTAGAGGCTGCGCTATTTTTCTCCGCGACATCGCGCGCGGTTTGTCGCGCCTGCCGAAAGGCTTCATCGATGGCAATCCGTGCGGTCGCTCCAGGCGCTACATCTGGAAGTCGCCATGTGCCGGTACCCGTGGGTTCGCCCCCGACAAGCAAGGTCCAGCGACATGCGAAGTGGTCGAGTGTCGAGTACGTGAACTTGTTGTGAACGATGAGGCCTCGCCGGTCCCACTTCGTTCGAATGGGTTCTAATACCTTCTTGAGCTCTATCAGCGAGGAGTGCGGCGTTCGGTCGGGCCAGCACAGGCCGTCGCAAACAAAGTTTAAGTCGTGTATGTCCTCCCCAAAATCGCCGCCGTACGCCCAGTAATCAATGCCGTTGGCCGTGGATGCGATGCCGTGGTCGACCCACTCCCACACGAACCCGCCTTGAAGCCCGTGATATTGCTCGATGGCCTCCCAATACTCTTTGAGATTGCCGCCGCTATTGCCCATGGCATGGGCGTACTCGCACATGATGAGCGGCCGTGGGTCATTGCTTTCGACAGCGTGTTGAATAATGTCATCGACACTCGGGTACATGGGGCACACAAGATCTGTCCCCAAATGATTGGCATTCCAGTCGCGGCCCACCCCTTGCTCGCAGATTGCGCTTTCGTTGTGGATCGGGCGCGACGGATCAAAGGCGCGTACCCAACTCGCCATGGCCTCTTCATTGGCGCCATACCCTGTTTCGTTGCCCATGCTCCAAGCAATGATGCACGCGTGATTTTTGTCGCGCTCAACCATGCGCGAGACGCGAGAAACAAACGCGGGGGCCCATTGGGACTGTCGCCCCAGTTGGGCGTAGTGGTGGTGCGCTTCAAGGTTAGTCTCGTCGATCACATAAAACCCATACTCATCGCACAGCTCATAGAAGCGGGACGCGTTGGGATAGTGGCTGGTCCGAATGGCGTTGATGTTGTGCTGCTTCATTCGGTCAAGATCGAGTCGAAGGAGCGCCTCACTAATAATTTTGCCCTCGGTGGGTGAATGGTCGTGTCGGTTCACGCCCTTGATCAGTGGGGCTCGACCGTTGATCCGTAGCTCGCGATTCACGATCTCGATTCGGCGAAATCCGATGTTCAGTCGAACCACTTCGGTGATGGCTTGATTTGGCGCCCTCAATGTCACCAGCAAGGTATAGAGATGCGGTGTCTCGGCTGTCCAAGCCCGAACGTTGCCAACAGATTTCGTCAGCGTGAGCGTGGGGCCTCGCCCCGTCACGGGTGCGAAATCACTTTTTTCAAGGGTGGCGCTGGGCGACTTCCGGAACTTGGCTCGTCCATCGGGACTAAGCAGCTGGATTTCGCACTGGTGATGAATACTGCTTCGATCTTGGCCATCTAGAGTGATCGAAACGGTGAGTTCACCTCGTCCAGCATCAGGGTCGTACGCTGGTTTGGCGTAGACGTCGCGGATAAAGACGTCGGGCCTTCGCGTCAGCGTCACTGGTCGGTGAATACCGCCATGCCACCACTGATCTTGATCCTCGATGTAGCTCGCATCGCTAAATTTAAGCACTTTGAGTGCCAGTAAGTTTCGTCCGCGGCGCAGTTTCGAGGTGAGTTCAAAATGGGCGGGTAGCCGTGCATCCTTATTGAAGCCGAGCCATTCGCCATTCAAGGCAATTTCGTAACAGTTCTCGATACCCTCTAAATTGATTAGCGTTCGCCCGTCTACTTCCTCGACATCAAACCAGCATCGGTAGATCCCTGTGGGGTTGTGTCGTGGCGTTCGTGGTGGCTCATGTCGAAAGGGCATGCGCACATTGGTGTAGATGGGTTGGTCTGACTCGGCATCATCCATGGTCCAGAGGTGCGGAACAGCGATCGCTCGGCCCTCCGCGCCATCCTGCTGAATGCTGAGCCAATCCTGTGGCACATTTTCTGGTGATGCATAAAGGTTGAAGGTCCATTGCCCCTCGAGCGGCGCAGTTTGCTCACCGGTTTGGTTGTGGGCGTCTTGGCTGTTCCCATAGATATGAAAGTGAGCGCCCATGGGCTCTCGCCCAATGCCGATGACTTCAGGATTTTCCCAGAGAGGATGTCGCACGGAACTACTCCCAGACTGATGGGTACTAAGACTAATCGAGATCGCGGTATTGCGGTATCTGAAAGAGAATAAGGATAAGTAGGACTAACCCCATCGCGGATAGCCCCACCGCCCATTGAGGGCCAAAGTAATCTGCAAATAGGCTGATGGGATAAATGGCAATGGATAAGAAGGCCATCTCCAGCATGTAGATACTCATGACGCGTCCGCGAAAATCGTCATCCACATAGGACTGAATCAGCACGTTGGATAACGACATTCTTGATGCTTGCCCAAAACCCACCACTGTCAGCAGCACAGTGGAGAGCCAAAAATGGGTCGACCAAGCAAAACCCAGGAGGCTCACGCCCATCAATAGCCCACCGATCAACAGCAGCCTTGCACGCTTGCGGTTGCCAAAGGAAGCGACGTACAAGGAACCAAGCAAAGAGCCGATTCCCGACAGAGAGATCAACAGTCCAAGGTCGTCTGGCCCAGCATTCAGTACGTCTTTGGCAAATCCCGGGAGCAGCATGAAGTAGGTCAAGCTGAAAAAGACCATCAGGAAATTGCACCCTAGCAACATGGCGATGATGGGTGTGCGCAGCACGTACTTAAACCCAGAAGAAAGGTCGGAGAGGATCGATCCTTGGCTTTCATCATCTGGTGCTCGGTCCTCGACCTGAATCAGGGTAATCACGCTGGCACTCCAGACGTAAAGTGCAGCCATGGTGAGATAGACCCATTTTGCCGGGTCGATGTTGCCGCCACCGCCGCCGAGTGCGGCAACCAATCCCCCCGCTAGACCCGGTAAAAGCAAGCGAGCGGTGTTCATGCCAGACGTACTCAGCGCGATGGCATTGGTGAGCCGGTCAAGGCCAACAACATCTTTGGTGAACGCTTGCCTTGCCGGCATCATCGCGTTCATCACCAGGCCTTGAAGAATCGAGGAGATGAGTAAATGTTCAAAGACCAAGATGCCTTGGAAGATGAGTGCCGCGATACCGAGCGTGATGAGAGCGTTGGCAATTCCTGCCAGCTGTAAAATGGTTTTCTTTTGCTTGACCCGGTCCGCCACCACGCCGCCAAGGGGCGCTGCAACCAAACCAACGAGACCGCCCGCCGCCGTCATCCAGCCTAACTTTTCATAAGAACCTGTAATCTCGAATACGAGCCATCCACGAATGAACATTTGAATGTTCATGGCGGCGAAGTTGCCGCACAGGGCCGCGAAAAACCATCGATAATTGATGATCTCAAATGCGGCGAAGGTGCCATGCCAACGACCGCTGGGAGTTCCAGGGTCCTCTATGGTGTCACTCATGATCGGATGATATCAGCATCGAGCCTAAGCGATGGCAGGTGGCGTTCGCGAGATTGAGCTAACGCTGACGGTTTTCGATGCGATCGAGGGCCTCTTTCGCGGCTTCGGTGGGCAATAGCGCCATGGATCGATCAAGATCTGATTTGGCATTGCTATCTTGATTAAGCGATGCCCGAGCAAGCCCGCGGCCCAAGTAGTCTTTAAAGTAGCCTGGTGCGCCAGCCTGCGAGATAGCCCGATCAAAATGACTCAGCGCGGCAGTCCAGTCTCTTTGCTTCATCGCAATTTCGCCAAGCAGGGTGTGCGTCTTTGCGATGGATGGTTCCAGCCCTTTGGCCTGGTTCGCTTTGTCGCGGGCCTCGGCAAGGTTGCCTTGAGCCCACGCTTTGCTTGCCGCTTCGAGTAAATCGTAGGCCTTAGACTGACTCGTGAGGTTAGCGAGTGCGGCTTGATAGCGTTCAAAGCCCAATTCAAGCGACGCGTTGTCAGGGTTAAGCCGCTCGGCGCGCGCACGGTTTTTGGCGACGCGTTCCTCAGACGGGGGATGGCTTGCAAGCAGCCCTGACAGCCAGTCAGACGATCGACCCGAGGACAAGGCAACAAACGTCTCTTGCAAGGAGACGGCGGCTTCCGGGTCATAGCCAGCACGAAGCATGTAGATCATGCCGTAGGCATCCGACTCTAACTCCGCCTCCCGGCCGTAGGATTGAAGGAGCATTTGGGAGCCGAGGCGAGCGCCGTCTTGAACAATCCCTGCGTAATTTACATTGCCTGATTCGAGAGCGGCTCCCGCGGCATTTAACACACCGTCAACGAGTAATCCTCGTTCAATGGACTTAGCACTATGTCTGGCTGCAGCGTGGACGATTTCGTGACTCAGTACGGCCGCGAGCTCAGCTTCCGAGTTGAGCCGTACTAACAGTCCTCGATTGATGCCAATTTTCCCGCCTGGCAGCGCCCATGCGTTAGGCGTGCTGTCATCAATGATGACGAACTCATAGGGCAGTGATCGATCGCTCACGCGAGCGAGTCGCTGCCCCACCTTGCTCACATATTCCGAGAGTTCGGGGTCAGCGGTGTAAGGGCCTCCTTGGGATTGTTGCGTCGGGCCATACTGATTGGTCCCAAGATTGATCTCCTGAGTTTCATCAAGCAGCGAGAGCTCGTTTCGGCCAGTCACCGGATTCACCGCGCAGCCTGTAATGAGTGCGGCTAAAAGCAAGCCTGAAACGATCGGAGTAAGGCGGTGTTTGATCATGGCAATGGCTCGTCTGCTGGGTTTTTACTAACAAAGGAGAATATGTTCCCTGAAATTTAATCAGGCTGCTAGCCGTGATAGGCTGGCGGTCCGCCTGTGTTAACCAGAGAGTGCTTCTTTGATCACTATTGCTGCCATCCGCGCAGTCGCAGATCTTGGCGGCGACCCGGTCGTCCCAAAGCATTGCCGTGAAGCGGCAGTCGCCATGATTCTCCTCCAAGGAGAGTCGAGCTTCGAGATGATGTTTATTTTGAGAGCCCGCAAAGAAGGCGACCCTTGGTCTGGCCAAATGGCATTGCCTGGTGGACATCGGGAGCCTCAAGACTTAACGCTGGCAGAGACCGCTGCTCGCGAGACATGGGAAGAGACGGGTCTTGACCTCGCTCAGCACGGGGAGTTTTTAGGGGGCCTAAGCGGTGTGCGCGCGAACCCTCGTTCTGGGATCGATTTGATGGTGGTACCTCAGGTGTTCGAGTTGCAGGCGCGGCCAAGCCAGCTCGCTCCCAACCACGAAGTGCAAAAGGTGCTATGGGGCGACGTGACCGATATGTACTCTGGTGCGTCCCGAACCGATGCCTCTTTCCCTGAATTCAACAGACACGGAACCTTCCCTGGGTTCAAGGTCGATGATCAGGTGGTGTGGGGGCTTACCTTTCGAATGTTGAATGATCTTTTTGATGCGGTGGGGCGTTAATTCGCCCTCTCCATCGCCTTCCAAAGAGGAATGAACGACGCCTCTTCCTCTCGGACCTGGCAACCATGGGGCGGACCAAAGTGTGCGGGTAAGAGTAATGCGCCTTCTTGCTCGCATCTCGACAATAAGGACCGCCGAGTGGCAATGGCTACGTCTGGCTGTTGGCAGTACGCGCTATTCATTTCGGGTACCAACATCTGAAGGGGGTGGTGGCACACATCGCCAGTGAAATACACGGGTTTGTCGGTGCATGACAGGCGAAGGCTCATTGACCCAGGGGTATGGCCTGGTGTCAGTATGAGCTCTGCGCCCGTGTCAGCAAGCGCTTGGTCGTGATCAATAAGCTCAGCCTGACTAAGGATGGGCTTTATCGAATCCTCGAACGTTTTCGCGTTGACCTGACCGAACGTGTCCTCCTCATCAAGATTAGCGAGCTCTGCTACCAAGTGGTCCAGCTCAGCTTGGCAGAACAAATATCGTGCATTGGGGAACGTGGGTACCCAAGAACCGTCCTTCAACTGGGTATTCCAACCAACATGGTCAACATGGAGGTGGGTGCATAGAACGTAGTCGATGTCCTCTGGGCGCGCTCCTGCGGCGTGAAGCCTGCTCAGCCACGGAGTATCGAGATGATCCCAATCACGGTAAGGCTGCCGATCCTTGTGGTTACCAAGGCAGGTATCAACGAGAATTTTGGTTGTGCCGGTATCGATCAGCCAACTATGCATGCTCGCGACGATCCGGCCAGACTCGCGCTCTGCATGATTGGGATAGAGCCAGGATGCATGTTGATCAAAGAGTGACGGATCGAATGAAGGAAAAAACCGGACAGGATCGAACATGGGGCCCATCAGCTCTTCGATTCTAGAAACCCGAACATCGCCAATTTGATAGTGCTGTGTCATGTGCTGTGCCCTCCGCGGTTTGTATGAGAGTATCAATGGAAGCGAAGCAGACCAATCGAAGGATTGTTCATGAAAAAGAAAGTTGTCGTGCAATTACCTCCCGTTGCCAAAGAAGCGCCTGTGACGACGCGATATGCGCTCGAGCTCGAGGCGCTGGATTCGGTGGCCGAGATTGTTGAGGTGGATGGAACCTCCACGGAAGCCTTCATTGAGGGGGCGAAGGACGCGGATGCCATCATGACCTCTTGGGGCATTCATATTGATGAGACCATTATCAATGCGCTTGAGCAGTGCGTGGTGATCGGTGTTGGCAGTGTGGGCGTCGATATGGTCGATGTGGATGCGGCTACCCGAGCCGGCATTGTTGTGACCAATGTGCCAGATATTTTTATTGAAGAGGTCGCCGACCACACATTGATGTTGCTGCTAGCGGCGGGCAGGCGAGTCAAACTCATGGATCAGTTGGTTCGTGAGGGACGCTGGTATGAAGGGCGCCCGATTTTGAATCATGTTCCGAGGCTTTGGGGGCAAACGCTAGGACTCATCTCGTTCGGTAATGTTGCTACTGCGGTTGCCCGGCGTGCAAAAGCGTTCGGAATGCACGTAATTGCTTATGACCCCTATATCTCTGAGCTCAAGATGACTGCTGAAGGCGTTGAGCCGGTAACTTTCGACGAGTTGCTCGAGCGCAGTGACTATTTGTCTGTGCACCCGGGACTCAATGATCAGACGCGAGGCATGATGAATGACGCGGCGTTCGCAAAAATGAAATCCACTTCCGTCATTATCAATTGCGGGCGAGGGCCGGTGATTGACGAGTCGGCGCTCATCCGGGCGCTTGAGGCGGGCGAGATCGCTGCTGCAGGCCTCGATGTGCTCGAGCAGGAGCCGCCTGCTCCAGATAACCCGCTGCTTGCTATGGATAACGTTTTGATTACGCCACACGCTGCGTCAGCAACGACGCGAATGCGGACTGAAACCAGAAGGCGTAACGGGCGTGAAGTGGCGATGGCGCTTCAAGGCAAATGGCCTATGAGTTGTGTGAACCCCACGGTTTTGCCGCGATCAGCGCTCGAGCGGTGGCAACCTTTCCCCATGGAACGCGGACCCAACCGATAGGCAAGCATCCGCTTATCAGTCAATTCAAGGAGTCAGTATGCAAGTAGCACAGGCCATCGCGGCTATCCTAAAACAAGAAGGCGTCAAATTTATTGTTGGCTATCCGGTTAACCCCATTATCGAGGCCGCTGCCGAGGCAGACATCCGAACCATCATTGTCCGTCAGGAAAGAGTTGGGCTGCACATGGCCGATGCAGTGAGCAGGCTTTCGAGCGGCGATGATATTGGAGTCTTTGTCATGCAGCATGGCCCGGGCGCTGAAAACGCCTTTGGCGGCGTCGCCCAGGCTTACAGTGAATCTGTTCCGATTTTGGTGATGCCTGCTGGCTACACCCGGCGATTGGCCCATTACTACCCCAACTTTAATTCGACGCTCAACATGCAGCACATCACCAAGAGTGCCGAACCCATCTCGATGGGCAAGGCCGTGCCTGAGGTCATGCGGAGAGCGTTTTGGCAGTTAAGAAATGGTCGAGGTGGACCTGCCCTCGTCGAAGTGCCGCTGGATGTCTTTCGAGAAGATGTAGGCGACATGAACTATGTTCCAAGCTACAAGACTCGCACAGGGCCTGATCCCGAGGCGGTGGCCAGTGTGGCGTCGGTGCTAGCGTCGGCCGAGCGCCCAGTGATATACGCAGGGCAAGGGGTGCACTACGCAAAAGCGTGGGATGAACTGAAGCAGCTTGCTGAGGATTGGGGTATTCCAGTGACGACTAGTCTTGAGGGCAAGAGTGCCTTCCCGGAAACCCATCCTTTATCGCTGGGTTCAGGTGGGCGAGCGATACCGGAGACGGTCCATACCTTCCTCCAAGACGCAGATGTCATTTTCGGAATTGGATGTAGCTTTGCGTTGACTGGGTTTGGTGTGCAGATGCCAAGGGGTAAGACCATTATCCATGCAACGCTGGATGCGAAGGATCTCAACAAGGATGTGCCGGCGCAGCACGTGATGCTGGGTGATGCCAAGCTAACGCTGCAAGCGCTCTCTGGCGCGATGGCGTCACTTAAGGCTGACGATGCCCGTGATGCCATGGTGGCTGCCAGAAAGGCAGAGGCACCGAACACCATCCAGACCATGAAGTCCAAGTGGCTCTCGGAGTGGATGCCTAAATTAACCTCAGAATCTGCGCCGATCAGTCCTTATCGGGTCATTTGGGAGTTGAACCGGTTGGTCGATAAAGACAATACGGTCATCACCCATGACGCCGGCAGCCCCCGTGATCAGCTGTCACCGTTCTGGGAGAGCACAACACCGCTTTCCTATATTGGCTGGGGGAAAACGACGCAGTTGGGTTACGGGCTTGGGCTCGCAATGGGGGCAAAGCTCGCGCGCCCCGAGGCGCTTTGTATCAACGTATGGGGCGATGCGGCCATCGGCTTCACCGGGATGGACTTTGAAACAGCCGTCCGTGAGCGGCTGCCGATCTTATCGATCCTCTTTAATAATTTTTCCATGGCGATTGAACTGCCCATCATGCAGGTCGCAACAGAAAAGTATCGAAGCACGGATATCTCCGGGAACTATGCACAAATGGCAGAGGCCTTCGGCGGTTACGGCGAGCGGGTAGAGGATCCTTCGCAAATCGTTGATGCGCTGCGGCGTGGCATCGAGGCAACCGAGCGCGGTCAGGCGGCCCTGATTGAATTTATCACTGAAAAAGAGCTTGCCGTTTCAACCTTTTGATGCGTGGTATTCGGCATAGCAAAAGCAGAGAAACCGCATGACACCCAGCTTGGTATGTTCGCTTCGGGGTGAGGCGAAGATATCGAAGGCATGCTGTGCGCCGGGAACTTCAAGATAGACGCAAGGCGTCTCAGCTTGAGCTCGGTGAAGAGCGGCCATCTTGCGACTAATACCAACTGGCACCAGCGAGTCCTGATCGCCGTGGACAATCATCATGGGTGGTGCGGAGGTGAGATCTCGTAACAGTGGCGATCCAGCTTCGTACACCGCTTCAGCACTTTCGAAAGGCGATTTAATGACCTCATTTTCAAGGAGGTGACGCAGCCCTTGGTTGGGTTGCAATTCGTCTCGATCAGTCCAGTCGAACGGACCATAAAACGGAACCGCCGCCTGAATGGTGGTGTCCTGGTCTTCGAAGCCGGGCTGAAAAGCCGGATCGTTGGCCGCCAACGCCATGAGCCCGGTGAGATGCCCGCCGGCCGAACCACCCGTTACCGCGATAAATGCAGGGTCGCCGCCATAGTCTTGAATGTGGCGTTTGGTCCACGCGAGCGCTGCCTTGCAGTCGATGATGTGATCCGGAAAAGTGGCTTTAGGACTGAGCCGATAACTGATTGAGACGCAGATCCAGCCCAGCCGAGTCATGGCTTGCATGAGAGGTAACGCTTGCCCGTACTTGTCCCCGATCTTCCACGCACCGCCGTGAATATGCATGAGCACAGGTGCGTTTAGAACGGCGCGTGTGGGACGGTAGATATCGAGCTTTAAATTGGCGTGGTCATAAGGCACGTCCTTCAAGTGATCGATGCCTGTCCAGTCACGCTTGAAAGGTAGCATCATGGCGTCTCGGTCGGGCCCGAGTGGAATGGCACTACGGTGATGCGGCAATAGGGTGTTGAGGTACGCTTTGCCAAGACCCTGCTGCAAGCTACTTTCGACCAAAGGGCCGATGGATAAACCTTGCCAGTGAAAGCGCGCAAGTGCCCCGCATGCCATGAGAATGACGAGTAATCCCACCCAGCCGATGAAACCCTCAAACCCTTCGCCGGCGGCAATGATCGAAGTGATGAGGACGATGGTAATCGCGGCGTGTCCTGCTAATTCCCCGGTAAGCCACCCGAGGCCAAACGTGAGGCCCATCAACCGCTCGCTACTTTTCAGCGGCGCATAGACGTTGACGGTGAGGGCGACGACGATGATGACAAAGAGGAGGGTCAGTAGGCTCATGGTGCGTTCACCAGGTGTTAGGTGTTGAGATTAGGCGGTGCAGAATGGTCAATCACTAGACTGCCGCGCAAAGGTTACCGTCTACATTGATGGCGGTGCCGCTCACATAGCCTCCGGCATCTGAACAAAGGAGGCAAGCAAGGCTCGCGCATTCTTCGGCATAACCGTACCGGCCCATCGGCAGGCCTTCGCCCGCTTTCTCGATGAAGGCTTCAAGGGAGAGGTTTGAGCCAGAGCGCTCATGTTGTCTGCGAATTTGATCAGACTCGATGCGACCGATATTGAGCGCGTTGACCAGCACATTGTGCGGCGCACCCTCTGAGGCCAGCACTTTCGTAAGCGCCATGCCGGCTGCTCGCGTGACGGAGGTCGGCGCTGTTCCTGCTTCGGGCGTTTTAGCGTAAGTGTTGAGTAGGTTGAGAATTCGGCCCCACCGGTTTGCCTTCATACTAGGAAGAACCAGTCGGCTGAGCCGCACGGCAGCCATCAACTTTAGATCGAAATCGTACTGCCACTCTTCGTCTGTGATGGACTCGAATGCACCCCCTTTCGCAACGCCGGCATTGTTGACCAAGATATCGATCTCGCCAAAATCGGCGCGCACGAGAGCGAACGTTCGATCAATCTCAGATGCATTAGCCACATCGCACGCATAGCCTCGGCAGAGTCGTCCGGTAGCTGCGGCTAGCGCCTCGGCGGCATCGCTCACCTCACTCTCCGTTCGAGCAAGGAGTGCAACATCAGCCCCGGATTCTGCAAACGTGGTGGCCATCGCCAGGCCAAGGCCCTTGCTGCCGCCTGTGATCAGCGCTTTGCGTCCATCTAGTCTTATTTCCATAGCCTTATTTCCAAGCGTTGCGTCGATGTATCAGGAACGTAGCTCGTGACTATATAGGGAGGATTCAATCAGCGCGACCATGAGGTCTACGTGGAACTTCGAGGCGTTGAGCGCCCGGACGTAACGAAAGCGTTGACCGCCCGCTGCTAAGAAGGCGTCTTTGTTTTCAACTTTGATTTCCTCAATCGTCTCAAGGCAGTCCACAGAAAACCCTGGGCACATCACGATGAGATCACTGATTCCTCGAGCCGGGAAGGCCGCCATCTGATCGATCGTCGCGGGAGTGAGCCAGGCGCCAGGCCCAAATTTGGATTGATAGCTCATCGACCATTGGTCTTTGCCAAGGCCCACCGCGTGAGCCACTGAGGCAGCAGTCTTTTCACATTGCGCAGGGTAAAGGTCGCCCTGATTGACTTGCGACATGGGGATGCCATGAAAGGAGAACAACACATGGGCCCCATCCCTGATGGCAGGGTTGTAACGCTCCAGTGTCTTTGCCAGCGCGTGGATGTAGCGGGGATGGTCATGGTAGTCGCGGATGAATCGATGGCTCGCAACCGGCATGCTCTGAAAGGCACGACTGATTTGGTCAAATACTGCGCCGGTCGTTGCGCCGGCATATTGTGGGTACAGGGGAACAAATAGAAAGTCGTCGCAGCCGTCTCCCTCGGCCGTTTCAATGATGCTTTTGACGCTGGGGTTCCCATAGGTCATGGCGGTATAGAACTTGAGCTTTCTTTCGGGATAGCGCTTGGAGAAATACGCTTCGACTCTGGCCGTTAATGCATTCGTGATGTTTCGTATCGGACCATCGTGAGTGCCCCAGATGTTCTTGTAGTCATGCTGGAGCCGTTTGGGTCTGGTTTTTAAAATGATGCCATGCAGGATTGGTTTCCAAGCGGCTCGCGGCAGATTCACGACCCGCTGATCCGAAAGGAACTCGGCGAGGTATCGCTTGATGGCGGGAGGCGTCGGGCTATCGGGTGTGCCCAAATTGATCAATACGATGGCCGTGCTCATGGTTGACTCCCACTTTTGGTAACAAAGCCTACGATGCGAGCCAGTCGAAGGCTCATGATAGTGCGTGCTCTGGCTTACTCTTTGTCTCGCCTAACGCACAGTTCTCTGCCATCACGCTTTGGCGCTATAATACTAGGTTCGGGGGTGACTTGGCTTCGACGCCGGTTGCGAAACCCAAGGTGCATGCCGAGAGGGTAGTGACTCTCGTAAAACAATCACTGTAACTAGTTATAGTTGCCAACGACGAAAACTACGCACTAGCAGCATAAACTCTGACCTTCGGGTCACTTTTTGTTAGCTAACCTCGGGGCGGATGTGCCCATGTATTCAAACCGAGGGCATCGACTCATGGGACCGCTGTCAGACCCCGCTTGTGGTTGAAGCAGTCAGAATGAAAGCAAGCTCGCTGCCTAATCCCTGTTTGTCGGGCCAGTGGGCAGTTAAACAATAGATAAACTAAGCATGTAGAGCCGAAGGCAGAGAACTGACGGACGCGGGTTCAACTCCCGCCACCTCCACCAAATTGAAGTCCACAGAAGTCCATTACTTTCTCGTGGAATCTGGGGGCATAATTGGGGGCATATCCAATTAAACTCCGGAAGATGCCCCCAAATGGCGCTTAGCAACACTGCGGTCATCAATGCCAAGCCTAGGGATAAGAATTACCGGCTTTATGACGAAAAGGGTCTCTATCTTGAGGTCACCAAGGCTGGTGGCAAGCTCTGGCGCCTCAAATATCGCTTTGGTGGTAAAGAGAAGCGGCTCGCCATTGGTTCCTACCCCGAGAGAAGTCTCAAAGTGGCTCGCGAGGCTCGGGATCAGGCTAGAACGCAACTCAGCAATGGGGTCGATCCTAGCGCCCATAAACAGGCTCAGAGAGCCGCTGAGACGCTAAACAACGGCAATACATTCGAGGCGCTGGCACGCGAGTGGCACACCGGGAAAAGTCGTGTGTGGAGCACGGTACACGCAAAGAATGTCCTGGATCGTCTCGAAAGAAATGTCTTTCCCTATGTCGGCGGTCGAGCCTTGCCAGATATCACCGTGCCTGAGTTGTTGAAGATGCTTCGAAGAATCGAGGAGCGGGGTGCTCATGAGACAGCGCATCGCGTACTCGGTAACGTCGGAGAGGTTTATCGCTATGCAATCGCATCAGGTAAGACCGACAGAAATATCGCCCTGGACCTGAAGGGCGCACTCCAGCCAGTCGTTAAAACCCACCTTGCTGCTGTGACGGAACCGAAGCGGACCGGCGAACTGCTCCGCATGATTGACGCTTACCAAGGAACGCTGACCGTTCAATGCGCCTTGAAGCTGGCCCCGCTTGTATTTGTGCGTCCGGGAGAACTCCGCTCTGCGCTCTGGTCCGATATTGATCTAGAGGCAGCCGAGTGGCGCTTCACGGTTACCAAGACTCAAACAGAGCACATCGTACCCCTTGCAAGGCAAGCGAGTGAGATTCTAGAAGCACTGTACCCTCTTACTTGTCGAAGCGAATTTGTTTTTCCGGGAGCCAGAAGTCGGTTCCGGCCAATGAGTAACAACGCGGTTCTGTCTGCGATGCGCCGAATGGAAATAGACAAGGAGGAAATGAGCGGGCACGGGTTTAGAGCGATGGCCCGAACCATCTTGGATGAGGTTCTTGGATACCGACCCGACATTATTGAACAGCAACTTGCCCATCAAGTGCGTGACCCTTTGGGGCGCGCATATAACAGAACCACTCACCTCGACGAGCGCAAAGAAATGATGCAAGCGTGGGCAGATTATTTGGATACTCTAAAGGCTAGCGAGACAGCAAGCTAATCCCATCAGCACCTCAGAGGCAGAGCTATGGCTTCAGATATAGATGAAATCGCGATCTTATACAGGGTCTTCTCAATTCCTCAGGCAGCAGCTCTTTGGTGCGGTGTAACCGAAGAAAACTTATCTGATGTGGCCAGCGAGGCGAAGCCTCTGCTCGATGGAACAACTCCATCTGGAGTCTTTAGGCTTGATTCCTTGAAGGGGTTTGAAGAACGCTCTCGCGCTATTAACGACGCTATGTCTTGGGGGCGCTTGAGCTTCATCGATGAAAATGGGGTTGGCGGCAAAGAAGTCTTGGGGGGCATAAAAGCCTCGAGGAGGCATGTACTGGGAAAGGACCTTAGGGACTGGATCGAAAAGTCGTTCCCAAATGAGCGCCCGGCGTTCCTATTTCCCGCCAACTTGACGTATCAAGAACCACCAGCAGAACTCAGTCCGCGATCAGAAACCTGTTACCAACACATCATCGCCGCACTGCTCGAATATATTAATGGACAAACCCCCGGTCTGCGCCCCCATCCAGACTTTGAAAATAGCACTCGGCTGATCAAAACACTCAGTGAGCAATACGCTGGATATGATGGCATGTCCGAATCTAATCTCGCCAGAAAGCTACCAGAAGCGACTCGCACGCTCGCCGCGACAAAGTAGGTGTTCACTGCAATTGCAGCAGCATTCACTGTAATTGCAGTTGAAAGCACACAGCCATGTGAACAATAGGTAGCCATGTTCAACAACGTCCCAAAGGATTTGCTCATGGCTAAAATCATCCTAAGACTTCCTGCAGTAAAAAAGCGAACTGGGCTCGGTAGGTCGACCATTTACTCCAGAATCGCTCTCGGCAAATTTCCACGCCCGATTCGGCTAAGTGAGAGATGCGTTGGCTGGTTAGAAGATGACATTGAGATTTGGGTTGATCAGCGGATAACTGAAGCTCGAGTCGAGAGAGATGAGTCGCTGTGAGTGACTTCCTGATTGATCAGAATCTACCGCCGTTGATTAGACCAGGCAATTACAACGTAATCGATTATTACCAGACGGCGATAATGTTTGATAAAGCGCCCAAGCTCATTTTGCATTTCAAAGGTGACATCGTTTGGTGAAGGCTTCGGGTCTTGGATACCTCGTTACTACAACGTCAAAAACTCATAGGGAAAGGTAAAAATGGACGATCCAAGGTCTCAAAGAGCGGAGACTTTCTCAGAGAATATCTGAGCCTGTTTCCAGCGCGAACAAAACGCCTTGACAGATTACCGATGAGCAGATTTAAAAACGTTGTAATTGAGGCGGAAGTCGTGACGGTAAAGGAATCGAGAGGGAGGTCCCTGCCAGAACCACTCAGATACTCCAAGATAGGAAAACTACTGAGGGTCATCGAAGGTGATTGAGC
This sequence comes from Gammaproteobacteria bacterium, assembly GCA_038131595.1. Lineage (GTDB taxonomy): Bacteria > Pseudomonadota > Gammaproteobacteria > Pseudomonadales > Azotimanducaceae > UBA9926. The sequence continues at coordinate 858,740 of JAYPPR010000008.1, read as the reverse complement.
CAGCACTTTTACTCAGACTCTTACCTATACCTGCACCTTGACCTATACCTACCTAAAATCTCGGCTTAGTATAAATAAATCAATTGCTTATAGAGTTTGTAATGGCGAACGCTTAAAAGAATTCCACCCTTGATTACGTAGCGGGTCGAATACCTACTGCTTGCTAGCTACGGCCTGGGCGGCGGCGAACAACCAACGCCCAGGTATCAAAATCAACTTAGCCAAAGATACTGGCTCTCAAAAGTAGCTTCCTGCTACTCTTTCCACGCTGCTGCAAAATATTGCTAGCTTGGCTCTGCCCGCTGAATGATCAGAGGCGGTAAGTCTATTACCTCATTCTCTTGTATCACCGCTGGTTTGCCGTAGGCTCGATCGAGAAGGGCATTAGCTGCAGAGACTCTAGCGGCATCTGTACGCCCATTTCTGGCGACATCAACTAGTGTTAGGAGTGCTTCATCTGTGTGTGCCCTTGCAAGCTCTGACAGGCGCTGAGACTGCTGGATAGAGCATTTGTTTGAGGACCCTAGAGGGCGTCCTGCTCCTTCGCGATATCCTCCTCTACTCATGATTCAGCGGATTTACACAGACAGGCGAGATTGTTTTTGGGGGCATATCCGATATCTTTTGAAAATAAATCATATAAATTCAGTAGCTCGGATATTATATACGACTACTGCAGCTCTAACGCCGTGCCCGAGCAGGATCTAACCCTAATTAGAGCGGGAGCAGAGAATTAAAAACTATCTTGATAAGACGCCATTATGGTGGAATGCATGAAAACTTCACTTAGCTTTCTCCTGGCAATGACCGTTCTCTTTTCGAACACGACTGTTGCTAGCCCCGTATTTGATATCGATGACGATGGTGAGATTAAGGCCTAACCGACGGGCTCCTTACTATTAGGTTTCTTTTTGGTTTTGAGGAGAGTCCCTCAACTCAGGGACAGTCGCAGCTGATGCGCAACGAAAATCGCCGGAGGAAATTTCGGCTTACTTGCATACCCACAAGGAATTCCTGGACATCGACGGAGATGGTCAAAGCCAAGCTCTAACAGACGGCCTCTTGCTGATTCGATCACAATTTGGATTCTCTGGTCAGTCCTTGATCGAAGGCGCACTTTCTACTGACGCCAGACGAAGAAGCGAGTCTGATATCAAAGATTTCCTGGACGCTCCTTTCTCTTGGTCAACTCAGTTCCTTTCTGTCCTCGAAAACGCAGGGTGGGATGTACTGCAAGGGGCTGAAGCGAAAATCCTGCAATTTAATGAGCCGAGTGCAACCAAGGAATCTGTAGCGGAAATTATTGAGAGTGCTGGAGAGCTCTTCGGCGGCGGTGATGTCTACGTAATATTCCTGGATGCAGGCGACTCCTTACCCGAATTGCTTCTCAATGAAGTATGCGAACTGGTGGCTTCAAATTGCTCGCAAGACGAAATCTTGGCGATTTCAGAGGAGTTGGCCGACTTAGCCGAGTTTGGGTACGACTACCGAACCCTGATTCTGGGATACGACCAGTTGAGTCAAGCTGTCCCTATTCAACTGCTGTTTCTCGAACAGTCAGAGGATGACCTCCCGAATGAGCGGGTGGTCAATACTGCTAGAGGCATGGCTCGATTATTTATCGAAAGACAGATAAGGAAATCGAAGATAGAAAATGTACCAGCCTGGTGGGTTAGAGCACAGACTGATTATTTGTCGGCCAATTTCTTATCTGAATCATTCCTGAGCGAGCCAATCCCCAGTTATCTCAGCCGCGTTTCTTTTGAACTCCGAGGTTTTGCAGCAGACGATGGTCCAGTCAGCGTTTTGGAAGCGGACTATCCTGAGGCCGGTTTTGCCTTTGTAACCACCTTAGTCGCTGAATTTGGTGCCAAACACGTGTTCGTCGGATATGTATGAAGCCCGATCTTCTTCGATCCAGTGGGGTGACGTATTCGAGAGTAGCTACGGCGAAACGCTTGAGGCGGCTGCTGAGCGAATCGCCGGCAGGATCGATGAAAATTTTGAATTGTCAGAGATCCGCGACCCCAATAATCTCATCGATAGCCTAGCTGCACCGTGGCAAACAGACAGCAGAACCGCGAGGAGCCACTTCGATGCCAAACCCCTGAAACGCCTGCTTTCTCTCGACTACCAACAGCTCGCAGGCTGCCCATATATGCTACTGATGGAGAGTTACGAGTATGGAGATTTCAATGGAGATGGCTTTCAAGATCTAGTGTTCACGATTGATGAGAACAATTACTGGAACCAGACGGCCGATAATTTTTGCAGTGCTGGGACTAGAGTCGTAGGCGTCTACGGCGCAGAGAAAGGGGAACTTCCTACTGTCAAAATCGCTAGTTCTGAAGCGCTAGGCGCCAGGGATACGGCGGTCGCAGACTTAAATCTGGACGGTTTCGATGACCTGATCGTTATGGGCGCAGGTCACAAAAATGAGACCTACGCGGAGGATAGTCCATCGATCAGCAGAATGAGTTTCTTCCTCGGATCTTCCTCAGGCCTGGTATCTGCAGATGATCAACTGAAGAACGATACCCAGTTTCACTCTGGCGACATGACTGCCGAGAAGGATCACCGGGCGACATAGACCACATGATGGTCGCAACGAATTTTTGATGTTCGCTACCATGAAAAACATAGGCTGGCCGCGCGCTCTGGTTGTTGATTGCGATGAGAAATGTCGGGTACACCATCCTGCAGGCTACGATGACACCAGTCACCCCGATAGTTACGGCATTAATATCTACAACGCCGAAGTTTTAGACATAGATAACGATGGCCTTAATGACATTTTGTTCAATGCTTTCATTGACCCTCAGTACTTTGATCTAGAATCGAACTACAAGCGCTCCTACTCAAACTTCGGATACTTCCAAGAGAACGCTACGTTTAATTTTTCGGCCTTGCCCGAAGAGCTCGAATTTGGGTTTCGTATCGATGGAATCACTGGTGTTATCAGAGATGACGGAGTTGAACTAAGCCCTGAGGCAACCCACTACTGGGAAACTGAAATGGTTGATTTGGACCGAAATGGAGAGCTTGAATTTGTCGCGCTCGAGAACAACCAATTTCATGTAGAAGACAGCACTTTCGTTATCTCGATTTACCAGCGAAATAGCGATGGAGGTGGCTTCAGCCTCGCATCGGATCAACCTCCGGAAACAGGGGCGACACATGATCAGAATTTCCAATTCCTGGATCTAGATCTTGATGGCGATTTGGATATCGTGTCTACGCTAAAGCCATCTGAGTCGTCGCACGGCAACACTATCGCTTTCCATGAGAACTTAAATCCTGGCTGGTCACTATCCATGAAAGGGTTTAACGCTTTGTTTCAGGACTACAACTGTAATCGAATCTACTTGCCTGATACCGACGGGGATGGAGACCTCGATTTGGTGATCACCTGCCCACGAGGAGATAAGTTTGAAATTTTCTACTCCGAGAACAGCAAAAAGTAGGTGAGAGGTCCTACCTAGCGAGGTTGAGTAGCACGCTTAGAGACTGATTCTTGTTGTAACGGTGACGCAGATCCGCCAAGTCGTTTCTCGTGTAAGTCTGGATGTTTTAGTTTTGATGTTGATGAGGACGGGAGCGCCAAAGCCTCAGAACTCCTGGCGAAAGCCGAACAAATATTGCTATCCACAGAATATTGTTGAATATTTTAAGGACACCCACCGCAGGACCAAATAATGTTCAAAAAGATGATTTATTCCGCTCTAATTCTGTTCTCAACATCTGTCTTTGGTGACGATCATGAGATGTCCGGACCTTTTTACGCGTTTTACCATTTCGCGGCACCGAACCCCGCTGCAGTTGTAGCGGCGATGGATAAATTCTGGGCTTCCGACTGTGGTAGAAAATACCCAGCGGACGCAGGACTCAATCAGGGAGGTATTTAATGGGTGGGTATCAGTCTACTCATTTTATTATCAATACCTTTAGAAATGCGGCCGATCAGCAAGAGGCAGCTGAAATCATGAGGAGTTGTCCATCGGCAATTACCTTCTTAAACGAGATGGCAGCCGCTGGAGTTGAGCGGGTCTCGCAGTACATTGGTATGGCTCCAATAGACGAAAATGACTGGGGCCAAGACTCGGTATTTAGCAAATGGGATCTGATCGTAGAACCTCAGAACCAAGCAGACTATGCAGCCGCATTTGCGAAGATGACTTCCGCACTAAGTGAAGATACTGACATTCGTTCTTATGGACTTGGATCGATTGGTTATGGCCGGAATAATTTCACAAACTGGGTTTGGTTTGGCGCGAGATCCATTGTTGAGATGGATAAGATTAATAGCCAAATTATGAGCCACCCGGCGGTTGCAGAATTTAATAGAACAGCTGGGTCCATGAGAAGAGTTGTGAACACCACTCAGGTTCAAACGTTGAAACTTTACCCAAGAAACAACTAATCCTTAGGAACAAACTATCAAGGCAGCCCTCGTGACTGCCTTGTTACTTCCAAAGTCTACCTTCGTTAAAACCCCGCTTTATGTATCCGTTCAGGCACAATTCAACTCAGACAGATATTCACTCGCCACCGGGCTGGGATCTTGACGCCTGATCACAATGTTATAGCCAGTGAGTTAGGCCCAAACTAGTCACTGGTTCTCAATGTCGGAAATACGCTGCTCTAGGCGGGCAAGCCTTTGTTCAAGAAGTTCAGTTTCCTCAACCTGCGCTTCATCATCCTGCTCGTTCATGAGTGTTTCTCTTAGGGTCTCTGGCGCAAACAACATAAAGATCATGAACGCTGTCACTTCCATCCAGTGCCAGTTAGCTCTACCCGTCTCTATTTTGTTTGATTCCTTATCCCCTTTGGACCGTGAGATTACATAAGCAAAGATGTAAATGATTAATCCGTAGTTCAGCCCATTAATGGCCAGATTAATGGCATCGCGATCAAGCTCACCAGAGCTGTACCATTGAATCAATGCGAGTACCAAGCAAAGGATGGCTGAAAACAAAGCCCCTTCGGTCACACGTTGCAAACTAAATCGTTTGCCAAGAAAGACTTGCGAGGCGAAAACTGCAAAAAAATACGCTAACGGCCTCTATTGATAAAAATGTTGAGACACCGCCTGCATCAATCATCATCCATAGGATGATGAAGGCAAATGGGAAAAGAGCTAAAATCTGATCGGTTCTTGATAGCCGACCGTTTAGTTTTTCTGACCTGCCAATCGCGAAATACCCAAACGCGGACACAATCCCACCATACAAGACGGTAAGTAGCATGATTGAGGTCGCTGGGTAGGCAGCCTGTAATCAGTCAACCAAGCACTCATCCCTGTGACACCAATGGTGCCGCCCAACAGGCCAAGAGGAACCCCAAGCGCTGACATAGATTCAGACCAGTGTGCTGCTCCGCTCCTTGCTAAGAAAAAAACGATGGGAAAGAGACTACCGAAGACTATGACGATGCTGTTTATCTCCACCAACCGCTCCAGCTTGAGTTCGGACAAGTAGAAGAGGGAAGCGCAGAGACCAAAGACGATTAGTGCAGAGATCTTTTTAGACATGAATTAACTCCAGAGGATGAACGCGGTATTTCTTATTATTTGGCGTTAATCCCCTGTTAGCTAGTTCTGCGGCAATAGGATAAGTGGGCAGTCGATACCATGCTGGAAGTTTGCGAGCGGGTGGTTAGCACGAGAGGGACGCGTGTGAGAAGTTGCCAAGCATGTGAGCTGCGAACAGATGATTGATTCAAGTGACCTACTCATTTAGTCTGCTCTGAAATTAAAGGATAAGTTTATGAAGTACTTGCTGCTCAGTTTTCTCTACTTCTGTTGGATATCGGGAGCATTGGCTGAAACCAGTTCAGCGGAGGCAGCGACTACGCAGAAACCGTTTGTTTTGATAGCTAGGTTACATGCGCTACCGGATCAGTCGGCAGAGGTTATTCGTTTGTCACAAGCAGCCGATAAGGCCGTCATGGCAACTGAGCCAGGAATGCTTCTGCACACTTTTGATCAAGATCCTGCTGATCCGCTAGGTTTTGTTTGGACAGAGGTCTATGCTGACAGCCACTCGCTGATCTTCCACTTAGAAAACCCGCCTTTACAGCAGTACTTGAGCGAGGTAAGCCCTTTACTTGACGCCTTTACTGTAGAGCTTTACGGGGAGGTATCCCAAGAGGCAGTTGAGTTGCTTAGGGCGACAGGGACACCAACGATCCACTATGAGTCAAAGTTTGGTTACATAAGAGATCTGACGCCTTAATCGGAATTAATGAGTAGGAATATTTCGTCAATTCCGTTGATCTTAGATTCAGTCTATTGCAGAACTGTCATTCAAAACCCGCGCTGATGTATCTGCTCAACTACAACTCTTACCTAAACAGATATTCACCCGGCCCCCCAAGATTTCTGTTTGGGAGCGCGTGGTTAGTACGAATGGGACTCGTGCTGGAGCTAGGGTCAAAATGGATAAACCATAGCTCCCGGCAACAACCAGTCTCTAACACGTCCTGCGTGAGGCTCTTGATTACTGGCACGACCACCCACGATGTTAGATAGCCATATAAAACAGTTAGCATCCCTATTGAGGCTGCTTCGCCCAGTCTTATGACGTTTAATCCACCCTCATCAGAAATGGTGTCTAGATTTTGTGCAATTGCCACAACCCCTATTAAGAACCCCAGCCAGCCGAAATATACAGCCCCAGTCCCTAAGTTATCGAGCGCAGAAGAGGCCGACTGTGCGGACCCACCTACTGCTAATGCGAATAAAGCGGCACCACCGAATACGATTACAATGGAATTGATGTCAATGAAAGCACCCAATCCAGCCGCCATATTCATGGCAATAGCCACTATCACGAGCATCCCAACGAAGCCCAGAACTTTAAGCATTTGTCTCCCCTCATTAATGTGGTTAGTCATCAGCCTGAACAGCTTGATCAAAAAGCGATCAAAATGATAGTCATACTCATCTCGATGCCGCCCAACTGATCTGCATAGGTTGAGTTTGAAAAGATCCTTCGGGGATCAGAGCATCAGCTTGATATCGGTTAAGGCTTCAGACCAATTCAGATACCTTTTTCGCAAAAAGCCTAAAAATACCCCTAAAGTTATCTCTAAGGTGTCCGACCCTAACTGTAACCGGCAAAAGTTTGCCGCTTTTAATACATCGCTGACCTTTGTGGCTTCTTTGGAGGGGTCCTAAAAAGGTACCAAGGATCAGCTTATATAACGGTTTAAAAGGATCGTGATATGAGCTTGGTCGTCAATACCAATGTTGGGTCTTTAAATGCCCAACGCTCTCTTGCAGCTTCAGGTGCTGAACTCAAAACAGCCATGGAGCGCCTGTCTTCAGGTAAAAAAATTAACTCTGCTGCAGATGATGCCGCTGGCTTCGCTATCGCTGAGCGCATGACTGCTCAGATACGTGGTTTGAAATGGCCACGAAGAACGCCAACGATGGATTGTCCATGCTGGCGGTCATTGAGAACGCCACCAATGATGTCACTGACATGCTTCAGCGGATGCGTGAGCTAGCTATCCAAGCAGCCAACGATACGAATGGTTCAGTGGATAGAGCATTTCTCCAAGAGGAAGTGAGTCAGCTGATTCAAGAGATTGACCTTGTAGCGACTCAAACCCAGTACAACGGTCAGGTTTTGCTAGATGGCAGTTTCCAGAACAAGTCCATACAGGTAGGAACTGAGGCAGGGCAAACGGTTAGTTTTAGTGTCGACTCCAAGACAGACTTACAAGCATCTGCTTAGCCACCGATGAAACGGACACTAGGTGATCTGCATTGTCTGGTGACATTTGATCGTGAGCAAGGATCCCAGACACTCATCGACGGTGATATTCACAATGCAAACCTTATCTGGTGACGAATATGACGGATGGAATGAGGACAGACTTTAAATGACATTTACTTATAGATTAACCCTTGACGGCACACAGATCAGATATCATGACATAAGCGCTGCAATCTGTCTCAAGAGGCTGGTGAGACCATTGGATTTTGGAAGGGGAGTACAGCTTTTAAAGTGGGCGAAACGCGTTTGAGGAAGCTTCAAACTATCAATTAACTGAACAAGGAAGCGGGCGCCGTTGGCAATCAATATAGATTAATTGATCAAGTCTCAGGTCAACGCGCAACGCTAGGCGCTAACTTCAGAACCGCTTGAATACACGGTTTCAAACCTGTGAACGTTTGCTGAGTTCACTACTTCCTGCTCGTTCTAGATTGAAGATGCTGACTTTGCTGTAGAAAGTGCAAGGCTTGCTAAAGCACAGGTGCTTCAGCAGCAGACAGGGACTGCGATGCTTGCTCAAGCTAATGCCCAGCCTTCAGTTAGCACTCTCGTTGATTAGGTAAGTTTTAAGCGAGACGGGACTCGCTGGGCTAACTTTTCAAAATCACGCCTTAAATATCTGCGGGGAACTGCACATGCTTGGACAGATGTTTGACCGCCCCCGCCTATGGGTTTGGCGTGGGTTACAGTTCTATCTCCGCGCGAATATAAAGTCACCACCCTCGTCTCCGGCTCCTTGCACGACACCGTATTGCGGTATTTGATCAAGCACACTGTTATTTAGGACGGCTATCTTGAACGTAGAAAATAGGTCCTGAGCCGGCAGGTATTCTGCCTTGTTAGTTTCAAGATTTTTGAGCAGATATTTCATAAAAACACTATTGTCTGGGACCTCAGTTAAGGTCCCACTAGTTATTGCTTTGCGGCTAGTGAGCTGAAAAAGGTGGTCTATGACTTTTCCTCTCCGGAAAACGCGTTCCTTGTCTTAAACATCCCGCCGCTAAAGCAGGCATCGGCGATCAGTAACGTATGTTTTGTTTTGATTCCGTAAATGTAGTCTCTGATCGTCGCGTTACTAATCCACGAGGATTTTGAGTTTTTTCGCGCGTCACTTGGTAGCCAGTAACCCTGTTGAAATTCCTCATCCCAATATCCGTGTCCCGCATAAAAAATTAATAGGTTGTCATTTCCTTTAACTTTTCGCGCCAGAGCCTCTAAGGAATCTAGAACTTCATTGCGCGTGGGGTTTGCAAGGAGTGCTACATTGCTCTCTTCAAATCTGTAGTCACGAGTTAAAACTTCCTTCAGATCATTAGCATCGCGGAGAGGCTCCGCCAAATCGTTAACTTCCTCAAACGAGTAGTCTGATACGCCAATGAGGAGCGCGTAATAGTTGCCTACTAACAGCTTTATGTTGTCGTCGTCATCAAATTCGTAATCGCTTCCCCATTCATCACCTGTACAGATTCTGTGGTAGCTCGATCGGAAAAAGTCCTTGTTACTATCTCTTTAGGCACCTCAGATGGAGTCAAATTCTCAAATTTTTCTAGTAAGTCTTGGCGCATTCCCAACGCCGATTTCGCTTCAATTAGCTGTAGCTGTGCAATGTCAAGCTCTTCTCGCATGTTCACCAGCTTTGATCGCGAATCGGTAGATGAGCTCTGCAAATACTCGCTATGCTGGTTTGAGGTGCTCGTTATCTTTGAACCGATCTGCGAGCGTCTTATGTTGAACTCCACTACAGCGATATCATTTTCAAGCCTATTAATAGCTGATTCAGATTGTCTAATCTGCAGGCTCAATTTGTTTATCTCTGTGGTGACAAACTGCTTAGCCTTGGTTATTTCAGTTTGAGAGCAATAAGGGTAACAATCAGAGGGCTCGTTAGCAGATGCTAGTGGATGTGCAACCAAGAAAACCCAAAAGAACAGGATCTTTAATCTGCGCTCACAAACATTAACGGCGGACCCATATGAGAATCGTTGGTAGTGCACAATTCCTCCATTGAATTTCAAGGACAAGTCCTTGGTTTACCTAAGACTAGAGAAGCCTACATCACTTGGGTGTGGTTTGCCTTGATTTAATTCCAGGTCCCGTTCAGTCCACTTCAAATATATGTGGGTGTACTTAGCGAGCCAACATGCGGTAGCCCTGATGGTAGCCACTTGAAGCACAGACAGCGCCTTTTTCAAAATCACGTTTTAATTGTGTGCGTGGGAACTGCAGATGCTTGGACAGGTGTTCACCCGGGGGTGCTGGTTTAGCAGAGATTAAGGCTCTGGACTGATGCAAACGCCCGTTTCTAAAGTAATCCAAAATACTCCTAAAGTTATCTCTAACTTGTCCGACACTGTTTGTAACCGGCAAAAGTTTGCCGCTTTTAATACATCGCTGACCTTTGTGGCTTCTTTGGAGGGGTCCTAAAAAGGTACTTCAAGGATCAGCTTATATAACGGTTTAAAAGGATCGTGATATGAGCTTGGTCGTCAATACCAATGTTGGGTCTTTAAATGCCCAACGCTCTCTTGCTTCATCTGGTGCTGAACTCAAAACAGCCATGGAGCGTCTATCTTCAGGTAAGAAAATTAACTCTGCTGCGGACGATGCCGCTGGCTTCGCTATTGCTGAGCGCATGACTGCTCAGATACGTGGTTTGAATATGGCCACCAAGAACGCCAACGATGGTTTATCTATGCTAGCCGTCATTGAGAACGCCACCAATGATGTCACTGACATGCTTCAGCGGATGCGTGAGCTGGCTATCCAAGCAGCCAACGATACCAATGGTTCAGTGGATAGAGCGTTTCTCCAAGAAGAAGTGAGTCAGTTGATTCAAGAGATTGACCGCGTAGCGACTCAAACCCAGTACAACGGTCAGGTTTTGCTAGATGGCAGTTTCCAGAACAAGTCCATTCAAGTAGGCACTGAGGCTGGGCAGACAGTAGGCTTTTCTGTGGCTGCATTAACAGCAGACAACCTTGGCGAACAACCAGTCCTTGTCGCAAACGAAGAGTCTGTGGCTGGTGGCATTTTCGGATCTCGCAAGCCTATAGATCCACATAACGTACCAAACACCTTCTATGTTAGGCATAGCGATGGGCAAATCACTGAGCTTAGTGTTGAAAATCAGGGGTACGCAGGCTCTTGGAATACGGCCCTTGAAAACGCTGGACTATCTGACAGCCTTACTGTTACCAGACCTGACACGCTGGAGTTCTATGGAACGGAGGGGTTCGACGATTTTGGATTCTGGGTTGAAACGCAATGGTACCTGGGGAACTTGATTACAAAGACGAGGTTACAGTGATTGGGACCATTGAAGGCGATTTATATGAAGCTGAGGTTGGGAGCTTCTTAAAGGCTATCGACCTAACCCAAGATCCCTCTTCTGCGCTTGGGTCAATCTTCTAGTGCAATGATCCAAGTCTCAGGCCAACGTGCATCGCTAGGCGCACTTCAAAACCGCTTGGAGTACACAGTCTCAAACCTCATGAACGTCGCTGAGTTCACTACGTCTGCTCGTTCTAGAATAGAGGATGCTGATTTTGCCGCCGAAAGCGCAAGGCTTGCTAAGGCGCAGGTGCTTCAGCAAACAGGGACTGCGATGCTAGCTCAAGCAAATGCCCAACCTCAGTTAGCGCTTTCGTTGATTAGGTAAGTAATAAGCGAGACGTACTCGTTGGATGAGGTTTTTCAAAATCACCTGCTAAGCACAGTAGTAGATGGATATTAACCTGCCATTGCCTAGGCTCTTGGCATGACTCGTCAATTTTATCGCGCCAGAGCTACCGTCACTAATTCTCAATGTTGGGAATAGGCTGTGCAAGGCTTGCGAGCGTTTGTTAAAGAAGTTCAGTTTCTCCAGCCTGCGTAACTACGTCTCCCTTATTAACGAGTGTTTCTTTTAATCGGGCAGCACGTGGGCCTAATTAGGGTTCATCTTTACTGTTGTGATGGCTAGTCAGTATCACAACTCAGTCGATCCAATCCTGAGGCAACCCCCCTTCGACTAGTTGATCAATGCTAAAGCCATGGAAACCTTCCTCTGTTGCTACTTGATTAACAAACAGATTAGGCTCCTGAGTACGTGTAAATATTGATAGATTTGGATAGCGGTTCTTCAGGGTTATTGCGGTATTTAAGTTTAATTTGTCATTTCCTGTTGCCAGTATAATCGTCGGAGTGCCTTCTTTTAGATCATCGCTTTCAGTTACCTTAGCCCATAGCTCTGGGTGTGAAACGTCGCCAGTTATTGCAGTAGCGGGAATATCGTCTCGATAAACTGATTGTTCTCGTGCGATAGAAACTTGTTTTTCAATGTCGGTGTCAATGATGACTACTCTTTTGATGCTTGGGGCTGCCATTTCATTAAGGAGCATAAGCATCGATTGGCCAAAGCGCCCGTATCCTGCTATGACGACCAGATCGCGCTCTGGACTATTCTTGAAATGATTAGTGAGAGCCGACGAAACCAGTGTGGCAGCTGCGAGATTGTATGAATTGAAGAGGATGCACTGTTTGCTTAGGCTCGTATTCTTCAGCGAGCGAAGAAACCTTAGATCGCTACTTTGAACAATTATTTTACCCTTCAGCGCGGGCCATTTCGTTAGGAATGAAGTCGCCGCACTCAAAGTCTCAAACTCTGCTCCGGAAAAATGCAAATCTTTTTTGCATGCTCCAATCTAAGATCTTCGGCTAGTGTGTGCATAGCCACACTCCCATCTACACAGGTCAAATCGAAGCGGTTTGAGAGGTCTTTTTTTGTAGCTGCGCTAAACCGATCATCTACGAGAATGACGGAATCCCCAGAGTTAGTCGAACGAAGTCTCCTAAGATATCCTTCTGTTATGGTTTCGTGTCCAAAGATCACATAGTGATTCTTGATTGAAGATATTTTCCAATTGTCCTTTTCGAGAACCAGCAACAATCTCTCTGCACCTAAAGCGATTGAGGTCAGCGGTGCAGAAAAGTACACAAACCACATTAGATTGACGGCCCATGGGGGCCCTGAGATTGGTACTCCGAACTCCGACCCTGCAAGTAGGAATTGGCAAAACACGCAAAACAATACTGCAGTGAAGCACCCCTCACGGTTTCGGATTCTAGTGCTGCGAGACAGCGGGGCACGTGAAGCCGCAAATCGTTGACGCCCGAGAGCATTTTATTGAGACTGAGGATTCGTCAAATAGTGCGAATGCAGTGACCACAACCGCCTCTGAAGAAACCAAAGCCGATGATGAAAATGTAGGATTCGGTTCCTATCGATACCGAACTTATGTGTTATCCGCGCTCACGCTTATTTACATATTGAACTTTGTTGATCGCGGGTTGCTCGCGGTGGTTGGCCCAGAGCTCGTGCCGGAGCTAGGGTTATCGGACACCCAATTCGGTTTGCTAACCGGATTCGGCTTTGCGCTGCTGTATACATTCGTCGGTATCCCGCTCGCTCGATTCGCCGATGCAAGTCACCGTGTTTGGATTATGACCGTATGTGTGGCGCTTTGGTCGCTCATGACGGTGCTTTGCGGGCTTGCTACCGAAGTCACTATTGGATCCATGACCATTGGTGCCTTTTGGGTGTTGCTCGCATGCCGTGTCGGCGTTGGCATTGGTGAAGCTGGGTGCACTCCGCCTGCGAACTCACTGATCGCGGATTACTATGCTCCCCGAGACAGATCACAAGCGCTGGGCGTTTACTCTATGGGAGTCACCCTCGGTGGGATGTTCGCCAATTTGATCGGCGGCTGGGTCACCGATGCCTTTGATTGGCGAACTGCATTCTTTGTAGTCGGGCTCCCGGGCTTATTGATTGCGCTCATCTTTAAACTCACGGTGAAGGAACCACCGCGAGGGTTCACTGATCCAATAGGAACAAAAGCCAGTGACCCTGTGCCGCTCAGAGAGGCGATTAATGCGCTTTTAGAAAAACCGGCGTTCTGGCTGATGACTGCGGGCGCCACAATCGCTGCGTTTTGCGGTTACGGGATTTCCTCTTTCCAATCTATATTTCTGGTGCGAACCCACGGGATTACCACGGGTGAGGCAGCCATCTGGATCAATACGCCCGTTGCGTTATCGGCGGCCATCGGCACATTTGTGACCGGCTGGCTGGCAACGCGGCTCTATAAGACGCACCCCGGCGCCATCGCTTGGGTGCCCGCATTGGGGTTAGCCCTATCAATTCCTTTTTATGTATTTGCCTTTACGACGGAGAGCCTGCTCTTTGCCGCGCTTGGGCTCATCATTGGTGGCTTCGTGAAATACGGCTACATCGCTGCGCAGTACACGATAGGCCAGGGCGTTGTCACCATGCGGGTGCGCGCCATGGCAATTGCCGTATTGCTCTTTATCGCTAACCTCATTGGCTACGGGTTTGGGCCGCTCTTTATTGGATATACGTCCGACGTATTTTTTGCTCGTGGTGCCGCGGCGCTCGGCGTCACTACAGAGGATCTTGCAAGAAACCAATGCCACCCTAGTACGGTTGGCGAATTAAGCGCCAGTCTGCAAGAAGTGTGTGGCATGGTCTATGCCCAAAGCTTGCAGTCCTCGATGATCATCATGGCCATTATTTATGCCGTTGGGGCGCTCTTCTTCTTACTGACCTGGCGCAGGTTGGATAAAGATATGGTCGATAGAAACTAGCCTCGACAAGGTGTCCCGCATCTTTTGGAATATCAGGGTCTGATCAAATTTGTACGATATGAGCGGCAATAGCCTCGGCTCGTGATTCAAATGCTTGCCGTGTCTCGCCATTGTCCGTCGCGCAAGTGAGGTACCCGCCACCGGCTTCAATGGATCGAACGATCTCAGGCCACATGAGCTGAGGTGACTTGGCCTCATCCCATTGTTTTGATAGCGCCGGATCAGCAAATCTCGGTCCCCCGAATCGATCGGGCCTCGCTCTGGCTCCATCCCAAATCTTGGTATTCAGTAATCCAGGACACAAAATCGTTGAGTTGATCCCTTCATTTGCCAACTCAGTGCTTAGAGATTCTGCGAACGCAAAAGTTGCATGCTTGCTCGTTGCATAGAGCGGATGGGCTCCCTCAGCCTTTCTTAATGCTGCAGACGACGCAGTGAAGCCAACGTGTCTTGGTCCAGTTGCACTTGCCATCAGAGGAACAAACGCTTGGGTGGTCCAAACGACGCCCAAAACATTCACGCCGACGGCCCACTCAATGGCGTTAGGCCGACCTTTGAGGATGGAGGCGCCGACGCCAACTCCAGCATTGACCCAGAGCAAGTTCAACGGACCGTCGTTAGCGATTGTCTCCGCCGCGATCATGCACGCTTCTCGGTCCGAGACATCAAAGGCGATTGGCGTTGCGGCATCCCCAATCTCTTGCGCAACGCGCTCGGCCGCATCTAAGCGAATGTCCTGGACCACAACCGATAACCCTGCACCCGCAAGATTCTTGGCCAGCATTTCACCTATGCCATCTCCTGCCCCGGTCACTAGCGCTCGCTTGCCCTGAAAGTCGTTCAGCTTGTTGCTCACAAAAAGATTCTCCAATAGTGGGTTTAGTTCATGCGCCGCAGTATATAAAAGAGTGTGCTGAAGTAGGCTGGTTGGTGTGACGGCTGATTGGATGATGTTCAGGGTTCAGTCTTGAGCGTATTTCGCTAAAACCTACTTGCAGCAGCACACTGATCATCACCAATCACCAATCACCAATCACCAATCACCAATCACCAATCACCAATCACCAATCACCAATCACCAATCACCAATCACCAATCACCAAGCAGCGAAGGCGCTCGTGAGTATGTTGTTGAACGCAGCTTGAGTGCTGCACCAAGAAGAACGAGATAATCTGGAGACCGGATAACAGTTAGGCGCTCGCCGGTGAATGAGTAGCATCAATGATGCGAACGAACCACGAACATGGTTATCAGCGGCTCAGAATCTAATCTGGGCGTCGAACAAGGTATATTGCACACGCAGACAGCGTTTTGGTGCTGCCACGAAATAGGATGAAGGGTAGGGAGTGATGACGAGCCAATATCAGCTCTCATGCGGATGGAATGACTGCCTACCTCCTCGTGTCCCGAAAGAGCCGCTTACCGGGAGAGCGCACGGCAAATGTCGTGGTCATTGGCGCAGGATTCACTGGCATTGCTTGCGCGAAAAGGTGGCAATCACTGGCGCCAGAGGATGAGATAGTCGTGCTGGAGGCAACGACAGTCGGTGAGGGCAATCCGGGCCGGAACTCAGGGTTTTTGCTTGAGATCGCCCTGGCTGAGGATGCGGAGGCCGGCCGCATCGCACAATTGGAGGCTTCGAACCGGCTCACTCGTGCTGCTATGGCGTCCATTAAGGAAGACGTGGATCGGTTTGGTGAGCAGGGAATCCTCGCGCGCTCTGGCACTTATCGCGCCGCAGCCAGTCCAATTGGTCTTGCCGCGCTCGAACGGTACGAAACGTTTTTAGCCGCAGCTGGTCTTTCCTATCGACGCCTCTCTGCTACCGAAATGGAGCAGGAACTTGGCACCCGGTTTTACCAGGCGGGTCTGTACTCGCCTGATTGCTATTTGGCGCAACCCGCGGCGGTGATTCGTGCGCTGGCGAAAGGCTTACCAAGCGCAGTTTCTTTGTACGAGCACTCGCCAGTGATTAAGCTAGATCTTCAGTTGGGTAAATGGCGGGTACTTACACCTCACGGCGTTATTACAACCGACAAAGTAGTGCTGGCTAATAATGCCTTCGCTGCGAAGTTGGGTTTCGCTAGAGGGCAGCTCGCCAGTGTCTACACTTATGCGGGACTCACCCCTTGCTTACCCGAATCGGTGCTCGATACTCTCGGCACAAATCAGGATTGGGGGCTTTTGCCGACCCATCGGTTGGGCAGCACCTTGCGTCGCACGAGCGATGGCCGGTTATTGATTCGATCGCTGCACGACTATGAACAGGAAAGGCCTGCCTCGTCCATTCGATCGGAACTAAAAAGCAGATTGCATAGCCGTTTTCCGCAATTGGAGGGCGTGGATTTTGAGCACCTATGGGGCGGCGCAGTCGGTTTCACGTTAAACGGCGGTTTAGTTTGGGGTGAGCTTGAACCGGGCCTCTTCGCTTCTTGTGGTTGTAATGGTGGTGGCACAGTCAAAGGGACGCTACTTGGGTCGCTCATTGCCGACAAAGCATTGGGTCAGCCGACGCCTGATGTGTTCGCCCTGTTCGGACAAGCAAGCTGGATGCCGCCAGAACCTTTCCGGTCGGTTGGGTTTCACTTGACCTCGGCCTGGGAGAGTTGGCAGGGGCGGGAAGAGCTATAGCGAAAGGCCTTCAGTAGCGGCGGATGGGCGCGCGAGCAAAAAAGGGGGAGGGTTATGGAGGCTACCGATTACTTGGGTCCGCTTTCACTGGTTCCGGCGGCGACCGCTATTGTTTTAGCGTTTGTTACGCGGAATACGGTGATCTCGCTATTGTCAGCCTGTTTGGTGGGCGTGCTGATCGCGGGTGAAGGATTGCTTGGCCTTCCAAAGCTCTTGGTGGGCGCCTTGGGTAACACCGATTTCTCTTGGATCCTGCTCCTCGAGTTTTTCATCGGCATTTTGATTGCGTTCTTTCAGCGTACCGGTGCCATCCAGAACTTCACGGCGTTTATTGAGCAACGGGCGATGTCGCGTGTGCGCGTACAATTGACCGCTTGGTTGATGGGCATGTTTGTTTACTTCAGCGATTACTTTAGTCCGCTATTTGTCGGATCTACCATGAGGAGCCTGTCAGATCGCTATCAGATATCCCGCGAGAAACTGGCCTACATCTGCGATTCAACCTCTGCACCCGTTAGCATTTTAGTTCCCATCACGGGTTGGGCAGTATTTGTTGCCGGATTGATCATCGGCATGGGCCCGATTGTGACCGCGGCCGATGCCATGTCCGCATTTATTGCGGCCATTCCTTACAACGTATACCCCTTATTGTCAGTCGCAATGGTTGGGCTGATTGCAAGTGCTTGGATCCCCGATTTTGGTCCCATGCGCGCTGCCGAAGCGCGTGCGCAGTCAGAGGGCAAGTTGATGGCCGATGGCGCAGAGCCGCTGATGGCGGTAGAGCTCACTGAGATTCAGCCTGCATCGACCATTAAAACCAGTCTCTTTTGGAATTTCTTTTTGCCGGTGTGCACGGTAGTCGGCTTTGCGATCGGGGCGGTGGTGATGCTTGGAAGTGCAAAGCCGCTAGAGGCGTTTATGCTCGCGGTGTTCGTGCTTGGCATCATCATGCGTATCCAAGGATTCTCGCTCGCTGAAATCACCGCTACAGCGATGATGGGGATCAAAGGGATTATGCCGGCTGTGATTATTCTTGCCTTTGCGTACGCGTTGAACGACCTTTCGGCTGCACTCAACACTGCAGAATATGTGGTTACAGTCACGCGAGATTGGTTAAGTCCGGCGGTCCTGCCTGCTGTGGTTTTTCTCATTTGCGCACTGATTGCGTTCACGACAGGAACCTCCTGGGGCACCTATGCCATCACCATTCCCATCGCGATACCGCTCGCGTTTGGCTTCTCTGGTGCAGAGCTATCACCGCTTGTATTGGCCACTTTAGCGGCAGTGGCGGGAGGGGGTGTATTTGGTGATCACTGCTCGCCTCTATCGGATACATCGATTCTTGCGTCAACCGGTGCTGCATCCGATCATATCGATCACGTTAAAACGCAGCTCCCCTATGCACTGTTTCTAGGACTCTTGAGCACCGTTATCTATCTGGTTCTCGGAGCAGTCACGCTCTCTTAGAATAGGCTCCATGGGCCAGTGAATGGGGTCTTCACAGGTCAAATGTGCCTCGATCCGAATGGGACACTCGCCCATGGTTGGATTACATTGACCGATTAGCGATGGCGAAAGTCGGCGGTCTTTGCAGCAGATACAAAAGAGCGTCAGAGATTAAAGGGAGGAGATCATGGGTTGGGATGTCATTATTCATAGTAGCGCCGGAGTGTTGGCGCTTGTGCTCGGTGGGTTGATGCTGGCCGAATGGGCACCCTGGGCGACGCATGCGTTTTCCTTGCTGATGGTGATCTCGTTCGTCAGCGCGGTGATGATCTCTTGGTGGACCACCAGTTGGGTACGCGGACACTTCTTAGCCATGACGCCAGTTTTCGGCATCGTGCTCGGTTACGCAGGCTATCCCATAGGGTTTGCCTTGGCTTATGGCCTGTTGTGGCTTGCCTTTGCGCACTTTATTTATCGAGGGTTTGTCCCGCCCCCCACGCCTTAATGCATTCGCATCAGGCGCTGCGATTGAACGTATGTGAGTGTCTGTGAAGCTCCGCTCTTGGCCCGTTGCGAACTGCCGTATCTTTGGGTTTGGGCGAGAGAAGACAGAAGGGTTAGGAGAGACAAGAAACGACATACTGTAAGTGAAAGGCGTAAGGCCGCAAGTGCTTAAGTGGGGAAGGGGTAAAGACGTAAAGACGTAAAGACGTAAAGACGTAAAGACGTAAAGACGTAAAGACGTAATAGTTAAAAGAAGCTGAAGGCCTTGCCCCAAGGCAAACGTCAGGTCAGCAGGCTATACTTTAAATTGAGCACTTCAACCAGAGCGGGCGAAAAGGAAACAGCAAATGAATCGACGTCATGTTTTAAAGCGATTGGCAGGTAGCAGCGCGGCTTTGGCCTGTGCGGCGCCGCTCGCCTCGAGTCTAGCTGGGCCGGCTCTGACTGAAACACAATCGATGATCAGTGAGGGTGCTGCCGCAATGAAGGACGAGGTCGAGCGTCTCGCGAAAAAGGTAGATCAGCTCGACAAGCGCTCTAAGCTGATGCTGAAGGTACTAGTCATTGGGTTAGGGTTGGATCTCGCTGCCGACTTTTTACCCATCTCCATTCACGAATAGCCTAGCGCCCTATTCTTCCGTGCGGCGCACAACGCAGATGATTTCTGCCGCAGGCGCGGTTTTTGTCTCGCTCCTATTAGTGAATGATCGTGTTGAGGCGTCCCAAGAGGCAAATTGCACGCTTCGAAAAGTTCCACTTATTTCTTTGATGGTTGCTTGTCAGCAGAAAACACCCGAGCGGGTTGAAGCGCTCAAGCGGTATTGGCGCGAGGAAGACACACGAACCCTTTGCCACTATTTTTATTTTCCTATCGTGGATCCTAGAGCGGCTCGATCACTGCTGGCAGCGAATTTTTCCATCATGGCGGAGGAAATTGCTGAACGAGGGGTGGACTGCAAAAAGGACTATCGCAATATCATTTGGTATCGCGGGCCTAACACCCGAAGCATGCTTGAAAAATACCCGCTGGCTGACTAAGCGTACCTTTTTAAACTCCCAAATAGTGGTGTCCCGCGTTTCCCGGGGACCTAGACCGGGCAATTGAGTTCTCTTTTGTCGATCGCAACGCCTCCCCGAACGGGGTAAATTACCGGGCGTAGCGAATATGTCGAGGTATCGCTACAGTCCAGCTTGGCAAGGTGGAGGCATGGTCAATCAATGAATCCTGCGAATGTGAGTGTTGACGAGGCAGTCGCCTTTTTAGATCGATTTCCAGACGTTGAAGCGGTTGATTTAATCCTTTACGACGGGAACGGTGTTGGGCGAGGCAAAATTATTCGCCGCGCCGAACTTGTTCATGTGTTCGAACAGGGTGTGTCACTGCCCGCGAGTATCCTAGGTCAGGAAGTATGCGGCGAGGATGTGGATGCCACAGGCCTTGTTTGGGATCGGGGTGATGGCGACATGCGAGCCTGGCCCGTCGCAGGTACGCTCAAACTGGTGCACGGTAGCTCGCCGCTTCGAGGGGAAATGCTGATCTCTCTCTACGATCTGGATGGCAGCCCCATGCCCAGCGACCCGCGCCATGTTCTTCAGCGGCAGATTGATCGGTTGGCGGACAAGGGGCTTCGGGCAGCCGCAGCCTTTGAGCTTGAATTTTTCCTACTCGATAACGAGCGCGATGCCAATGGCGCCGTACGACCTGCGAGCGATGTGCTGGACGGCCGCGCCACGACGGCCACTGACGTCTATTCCATGGAAAAGCTGCAGGGGATGTTGCCGCTCTTTAATGAAATTTATGCCGCCGCCGAGGCAGCAGCGATTCCTATAGAAAACATGATCTCAGAATATGCGCCTGGCCAATACGAGCTCACGGTGCATTATCGCGACGATGTCATGCAGGCTGCGACCGACCTGATGACGCTGAAGCGAATCGTAAAACAACAAGCCCGTGCCCAAGGAATTACTGCCTGTTTTATGGCGAAGCCGATGAGCGAGTGCGCTGGTTCGGGAATGCACTGCCATTTATCGCTCCAAAACGAGGCGGGTCAGAACGTTTTCGCCGAGGAAGGGAGCGCGCTTAGCCCAACCTTGCGTCATGCCGTTGGTGGCGCACGTCAACGGATTGCAGAAAGCATGTTGATTTTTGCGCCGCACGCGAATTCATGGCGGCGGTTTGTCAGTGAGAGCTACGCGCCGATCTCGCCCACTTGGGGTGTCAACAATCGCTCGGTGGCGCTTCGAATACCCGATTCTGAACCGGGGGCTAGGCGGATTGAGCACCGCGTCGCAGGCGTGGATGCGAACCCGCTGTTAGTCGCTTCTGTATTCATCGCTGCAATGATCGAGGGATTAGAGCAAGGGATTGATCCCGGCGCCGAAACCGAGGGGAACGGCTATGAGGCTTCAACCGAAGCGGAAGCCATTCCCGGTGATTGGGCTGCCGCGATTCGCGTTGCCAAGGAGTCCTCTTTTTTAAAAGAAGCGCTGGGTGAAGGGATGCACCACACCTACATTGCGGTGAAAGAAGCGGAATACGTTAGGGTCATGCGAGCTATTCCTGAAATAGATTACGAGCTCTATCTCTACACGGTCTAGCGGTCCCGCGGTCGTTAGGGCCGCGATCCTGAATGGAATGCTTATTCACGCAACAGTGACTGTGAGCTGAACCGGTTCAGCCTCGCTAGTTCAACGAGGTCAGCGGTTAGGTCCTCCGGTCTTAGAAGTGCCCAGTGATATTGAAAAACACGCCTTCCACATCCATATCGATGACAAAGTCTAAGTCGTCGTCACCCGCGTCGATGGCAAAACGTCTGAATCCGGCTTCAACGCCAAACTCTGGAAGGATGAAATTTTCTATTTCCCACCCAATTTTAACGGCGTAATCCATCACGGAGGCGCCATTGAAGCCAAGGCCATTGATATCGCCTGCAAGGTAAAAGCCGGAAAAGGGTAGGCCGACCTTGCCTGCAGCATAGAGCATGGGCAATACGGCGTTCTCTTCTTCAGTGACGCCATCAATGGTGAGCTGGCTGTCTAGTACACGAGCGGTTAAACCAAGATCCAAGTCAAAGGCTAGGTCCACTAACTCGTAGTACAAAGTGACATCGGTATGCGTCATATCGACGGTGGTTGTTACGCTTTGGCCTGGAACGAATGCATCCCCGCCAAACTCAAACGGGCTGGTCAGCACACCCACCCCCGCATCTTCAATGTCGCTGCGAGCAATTCGAATATTGGGCAGCATTGGTACGGGGTGTTCAAATCTGAAATAGGCTTGCACGCCGCTGTTGTCCGCAAGACCCAACTGATCCTCGATGGACACATCGCTGACGGCGCTGCCAGCAAAGTCTTGGCCCCAAACACCGGCACCAACGTAGACGCCAAGAAAATCGGCTTGCGCGGCGCTTGTGCCAAATAGCGTGATCGGTGCGATAACTAAAAGCCTTTTCAACGAACGGAAAAAAATCATCATGTAATCTCATCGAGGTGTGTGGCCATTGTATTCAAATCTCTCAAAAAGAGTATAGCGGCGGTCCTATCAATCCCTCTCGATTGAGGTGGTGATCAAGTGGGCTAGCAAAGGTGAGGGGCTTTCCCCGCTTACTGGAGAACTCAGTGAATCAACCCGTTGATGGCGAAGCCATCACTAAGCGGCCTGTCAGCGGGTAGTCGGTTGGATTCGTAAGCTGAAAGATCCGGGGATTCGCTGGATAGGCTTGTATGGGTCAGGCAAGACCCAAGCGAGATCTGAGCACGACCCAAGCGAAAGGCTGGCAGAAGAGCTCTCAGCACCATGCTCATGTCAGGCGGTCCCGGCAAGTTTTCAGTCCGCAGGATGATGCACACAGCGAGACGGCTCGGGTCTCAGTTGCCTTGGCATTAATTGCTTGGATTGGTTGATCGACTCTCCGTTTGCAGTGCTATTTCAGGCGCCACAGCAGCGCCGTTGGGATCAGCAGAAATCAGTTGATAATGAGAATGATTCTCATTAAGATCCTGCTTCGTTTATTAATGCTCCCAGTTCATGGCTAGGTACTTACATTTACCATCGCGATCAACCGCGCTCCTGCTTGCCGTCATGTCGTTCGATGCCTTTGCTGAATCTAGTGGAGAAGCGCTCGAGAACGAGGCAGCACCGCTTGAGGAAGTGGTGGTGTTTGGCCGTTTTTTGCAGTCAGAAGCCGTGAGGGCGCTTCGCACGCCTACTCCGATCATCGACGTACCCCAGAGCCTTAGCATCGTAACGTCGGAACAGATAGAACAGCGCGGCTACGCGAGTGTCGACGATATGATCAGTTATATCCCGGGTGTCAGCATGTCGCAGGGGGAGGGTCATCGCGACGCCGTGGTCTTCAGGGGCGTGAGATCGACTGCAGATTTTTTCATCGATGGGATTAGGGATGACAGCCAGTACTATCGCTCGTTCTATAACCTAGATCAGGTCGAGATTCTTCGTGGTCCCAATGCACTGTTGTTCGGTCGAGGTGGCGCTGGCGGTGTGCTTAACCGAGTCACGAAAAAAGCCAAGCCGGGTGAGGGGTTTCAGTCTGTTCGGTTGCATGGTGATCGATTAGGCGAATTCGGCGCGCAAGTTGACGTCAACCTAGGCATCGATGAAACCATTGGGCTAAGGCTCAATGCGATGACTGAAAAACTGGACAACCATCGCGACCACTATTTCGGCGATCGAATGGGTATCAACCCGGCGCTGAGGATCGAGTTTTCAGATCGATTCAGCATGGACGCGCGTTACGAATACGTGAACAACGAGCGATTCATTGATCGAGGGATTCCCACTGGCGTCGATGGCAAGCCCGTAGAGGCGTTTCAGTCCATCGTCTTTGGCGATGCGAAAGCAAACGTATCAACGCTCGAAGCGCATATGTTCTCGTTGCTGACCGAGACGAGACTCGCGGACAGCACTAAGCTAAATCTAGCGACTTCATTTAGCGACTTTTCAAAAGGCTATAGCAACCTGTACGCGGCGTCTTATGACCAAGAGGGAACACCTGACCGGGTAACGTTAGACGGCTATGTAGATTCAACCGAGCGGCAAAATACGAATATCGCAGGCACACTGGTTACTGAGTTTTCGCTCGCCCGCGCGCACCACACGGTTCTTGCCGGCATCGAATATATCAACACGTCATCTGACCAGGATCGTTTCAACGCTGTGTGGTCATCCACACAAACGGACAAGGAAGTCTTCTTGATTCAGCGCCCCATGGGGCTCGTCGCTGCCAGCGGCACCAATGCGGCAGGGGTGCCCGTCACGGCTGATTTCTCAACAGACTTAAATGATGACACGCGAGTAGAAGTCGACGTGATCTCTGCCTACGTCCAAGACGAGATGGAGTTAGGTGAGCGCTTTTCCGTGCTACTCGGCGTGCGGTTTGATCAGTTTGATATTGACGTGTTGAACGTGCCGGCTGCTGACAGAAGAAACAGGCGTGATCAAGAGGTCTCTCCACGATTCGGCTTGGTCTATAAATGGGCGGACAACGTGTCGATGTACGCCAGTTTCTCAGAAACCTTTCTGCCCAGAAGTGGCGAGCAATACGCCAACATCAACGGTGATAATAATCGGTTAGATCCTGACACCTACCGAAACCTGGAAGCCGGGTTGAAATGGGACATTGCAGAGGGTTTAAGTTTTACCACCGCAGTGTTTGAAATCGAAAAGCGCTCTCCCCAAGTGGCAGACAACGACCCAGCCACACTGGATGTGATCGAGTCGGAGATATCAGGATTTGAAGCCCAGATTTCTGGCGCGATGAGTGATCGATGGTCGGTCTTCGCGGGCGTGAGCACACTAGAAGGTGAGCAGGTGAATCGAAACGGAGGAACTGGGCTGCGCCCACGGGAGCTGCCAGAACGAATGGCCTCGCTCTGGACTGAATTCGATGCCACAGAGCGGTTGACGCTTGGCGGCGGGGTCACCTACCAAAGTGATAGCTTCATTAACAATAGTAATTCTGCGACCTTGCCGAGCTATACCAGGGTGGACGCAACGATGAACTATCAGTGGTCAGCGCGCTCGTCGATTCAAGTGAGGGTAGAAAACGTAACCGATGCGCTTTACTTTCCAAGCTCTCACAGCACACATCAGGTGACTGTCGCGCCACCCCTCAATGTGCGAGTAACGTTCGGTACTCGCTTCTAACGAGTAGGCCTAACCTCGGCGAAAGATGACCCGCGAACAAAGGGTTGAAGGTTAGACTTGCTTCCGCCGTCTCAAAAGGGAATCGCTCATTACGCCGCCATCACGATGAAATGGTAGGCGATCGCCAATGCTCCGACGGTGAAACAGTAGTACGCGAAATACTTCAGCTGTGCATTTCGCACCAAAGTAACCATCCACTGACACGCCAGCAGCCCGCTCACGAAGGCGGCAACGAATCCTGCGAGCAACACGCCTAGCTGATCAGGAGAGAGATAAAGCGCACCATCGAGCAGGTCCTTCGCGATTTTGCCGAGAATGAGCGGCACCACCATTAGGAATGAAAACTCGGCCGCATCCTGTCTTCTGATGCCGAGCAGGACCGAGCACGAAATCGTGGCGCCCGATCTTGAGATGCCTGGCAGAATGGCGAAGGCCTGTGCCAAACCCACGATTATCGCGTCCAGCGTGGTGACTGATCGGCCTTGACCTGAGGGCCGATCCGCCGCGATCAAAAGGAAGCCTGTAACAAGTAGCATGGCGCCGACGAGCAATACTTGTCGGTCGAAAAGGCGCTCAAGTTCGTCAGCGAATAAGACGCCAACCATCGCTGCAGGAATCATGCTTAAAATTATTTTCCCGGAGAACGACCAGCTCTCTTTGTTTCCGGGTTCAAAGAGCCCAGCGATGATGCCGAACACTTGGCGACGAAAAACCACGAGCGTACTGAGCGCGGTGGCGAAATGCACCACAACGGTAAACAGCATGCTCTCTTTCGGCAGGCTCGTGTCACCGAGCAACACCTTGCCCAATTCCAGATGACCGCTACTGCTGACAGGAAGGAATTCCGTCAGCCCTTGAACGATCCCAAGAATAATTGCTTCAAGATAACCCACTTGATTTCCTTAATAGCCGTCGGTTGGCTGGCCCTTTTCTTTTTGAATCCTTTGGTCAAAACAATTAGTTGGACTTCAGGCGCTATTGGTGCCGGAATTATAGCGGCATGTACAGTCAATAGAGGAGCGTCTGCTCAGCAGCAAGCATCGAGGCGTTACGGATGACTTTAATTGTGTACAGAATCATTGCATGCTCTAAACCGCTATCAGCACCAGTGATCAATCAATGAGCAGGGGGAGTGATGAGTCAAGCAGAAGTCGAGAACACACCGTTTTGGTTAAAGGATAATTTCGCGCCAGTTTTTGAAGAGACAACCGCGGAAAATCTGACGGTTAGAGGCACCATACCCGTGCGCTAAATGGCCGGCTTCTAAGAAACGGGGCCAATCCGCAAACGGGCGAGTCACTGCACTGGTTTTTAGGCAACGGCATGTTGCATGGGGTTGAAATCTCTGAGGGTTCTGCGAACTGGTATCGCAACCGGTATGTGAAAACGCCGCTGTATTTGAATCCAGATGCAGACATCATGTCAGGGTTGGGTGACATGTCCATGTCAGCCGCTAACACCCACGTTATAAAGCACGCGGGAAAGATTCTCGCGCTAGAGGAAGGGCACTGGCCCTTTGAAGTGTCAAATGATCTTGAAACGGTGGGTCCACATAACTACGGAGGGAAGCTTCCCGGCGCGATGACGGCGCATCCAAAAATCTGTGCTGAGACCGGAGAAATGTTGGCCTTTGGCTACGGGATGGCGCCACCTTATTTGACCTATTATCGCGTGTCTAAAAACGGCGAACTGGTTCAGGTTGAAGAAATAGAAGTACCAGGCGCCACCATGGTTCACGATTTCAACGTCACGCGAAACTATGTGATCTTTATGGATCTGCCAGCAGTGTGGAACCTTGAAGGGATGGCAGACAATGGACTGCCTATCGTTTGGGATGAATCCTATGGTGCCCGTCTTGGCGTGATGCCTAGAAATGGCGGCAATGCTGATGTTACGTGGTACGACATCGAGCCCTGCTATGTGTTCCACCCGTGAATGCCTATGAATCAGGGTCCGATTTAGTGTTAGACGTGTGTCGCATGGATGACACTATGAAACCCGGATCGTCGTCCGAACCGAAGCTCACTCGTTGGACCATCAAGACAGCTGAAGGTCGTGTGGAAGAGACTCAGCTAGACGATCGCATGGTGGACTTTCCTCGCGTGGCCGATCGGGTCGTTGGTTTAAAACACCAGTATGGATATTGCGCCGCGTTTGCTAAGGGGGCGCCCTTCGGACAGGGTCTCATTAAGTACGACGTTGATAGCGGCACATCGGAATATCGGGACCTTGAGGGTGGGCAAGCCAGTGAGCCGGTTTTCGTGGCCAATCCTGACGGAACAGATGAGGATGATGGCTGGGTGATGTCCTATGTTTATCAACCAGAGCGAGACAAGAGCGAAGTGCTAATCCTGAACGGGCAAGACATTACGGGAGAGCCCGCTGCTGTGATCGAGCTACCCGTCAGGGTTCCCGCAGGCTTTCACGGGAATTGGGTGTCCGACGACGACTGAAGGTCTTGATGCGCGGCGCTGTTTATTGCTCAGCGAGCAGTGCTCAAGATGCAAAGTAATGGGTGGGGGCGTCATAATGACGCCCCCTAGTTTCCCCAGCTAGAGCAGGCAACCGCAAACGCGTCCTAATCGAGGTGGGCGCTCCTCTAATCAAGCTGCTTTTCAACCTCTTGTCATTTGTTCCTTAACCACCTGTTCCTTAACCATTTGTTCCTTAACTGGGCTCGGTGGTGTTGGCCATCCATCAGCCGCTCACCGATTCGGCTTTGGGAAGTTGGGTCCCTGGCCGGCCGCCACCGTCTGGTAGGTTCAACAAGTGGCTGGAGCGTTTTCTACCCAGCTCAGCTTTGTCATTGCCTTTTGCGCCCGCCAAAGTAGCCATCGGGTGCGCTGGCAGACCGCAGATATACAATCGTCCAAACGTCGCGTTATAGTCGGGCGGGCAGCCAGGCAAGAGAGGCTTTAGCGGCGTAGCTGTTTGCCATCTCAACTGACTGGCAGTCGGAGCGCCTACTAGTCACTTTGATTCGGCTAATAGGGATACTGTCGATTTTTTTGAGGCGTGATGTGGCTGCTGTAGCGACCTCGACAGCGAATGGTTGATGAATCGAAAGCGCTGGTGGAGGTGAAACAAGAAAGCGGTGGCGCAAGCACGGCATTCCTAGCAAAGGATGCTTTCAGAGAGCGCTTAAAAGAAAGCGTTACAGAAAAGTGTAAGCAAAGGCGCAGGCAACGAGGGGCGGCTTGAGAAAAGAGCGCGTCGAGAAAAAACGGCTTGAAGCAAGCGCGTCCAAGAAATTAGCAGACAAAAGCAGTGGTTAAAAAGAAGCAGTTAACGAGAAGCAGTTAAAAAAATAGCGTTATAAAAAGAAAAGCGTTGTAGAAAGGAGAAAACAATGGCTGATGCATACATTATCGATGCGGCGCGAACGCCGAGAGGGATTGGCAAAGCAGGTCGTGGAGCGCTGTCGCACTTCCACTCTGGTCGATTACTCGCGAAGGTATTCGAAGCGATCGGCGAGCGGAACCAACTGAACACTGACCAGATCGATGATGTAGTGGTTGGCTGCAGTTCTCAGGTGGGTAATCAAGGGGCTTGCGTTGGCCGCATGGCGGCGCTGGATGCCGGATGGAGCACGAAAGCTTGCGCAACAACCCTGGACCGTTTTTGTGGTTCAGGAATCACTTCCGTCAATCTAGCTGCGGCAAATATTATGAGCGGGATGGACGATTTGTGCGTTGCTGGTGGGGTAGAGATGATGTCCTATACCGCGACCCTCTCTAACCCCACCAATAACCGAACGGTAGATGGCGGCAACCTGCACCTGCGCGACCTTCATCCGCAGCCTCATCAGGGAATTTGTGCGGATATGATTGCAACGCTCGACGGGTTTACCAGGGAGGAGCTGGATGCCCTGGCGGTGGAGAGTCAAAACAGGGCCCAGCATGCGATCGAGAACGGGCATTTCGATAAGAGCGTAATCCCCGTCTATAACGATGATGGGTCCTTAGCGCTTGACCGAGAGGAGTTCCCGCGGCCTGGCACATCGATGGAGTCGCTCGCCGAGTTGAACACGGTGTTCAACCTCTTTATGGACGCGCCGATTGACAATGGAGGTGAAACCTTCGATCAACTCGTCAAACGGAAGTATCCAGATCTGAAGATCAATCACGTTCACCACGCGGGTAATAGCTCAGGCGTAGTCGACGGCGCTGCCGCACTGATCATGTCAACCAAAGACTACGCAGACAGTGTTGGCTGGAAGCCAAGGGCCAGGATCAAGGCCATGGCGACGGTTGGCGGTGATCCTACGCTGATGTTGAAC
Organism: Gammaproteobacteria bacterium; assembly: GCA_038131595.1. Taxonomy (GTDB): domain Bacteria; phylum Pseudomonadota; class Gammaproteobacteria; order Pseudomonadales; family Azotimanducaceae; genus UBA9926. The sequence continues at coordinate 829,288 of JAYPPR010000008.1, read as the reverse complement.
GAGCCTGTCCCGGCGGCCCGCAAAGTGCTCGAGCGAGCTGGCATGACGCTGGATGACATCGATTTGTTTGAGGTGAATGAAGCCTTTGCAGTGGTGGCCGCTAAGTTCATTCGTGATCTAAATCTTGACCCTACTAAGGTCAACGTGAATGGCGGTGCCATGGCCCTTGGCCATCCGATTGCTGCCACTGGCTCCATGCTAATCGGCACCGTACTTGATGAACTCGAGCGCCGAGACCTTGAAACAGGATTGATCACCATGTGCACTGGGGGTGGCATGGCACCGGCGATCATCATCGAGAGAGTCTAGGCTGGGGTAATTTCGAGGCCGGATGGTGCCTGCTGGCTTCTGAATGGCCTCAAATCGTATTCCTATTAAGTGTTTACATTTACGAAGAGGTTCGATAAAACACCTATGTGCCAAAGGGGATTTGGCAATGTGTTGTAATAAATGAGGGGATAAACATGCGTTTAAATCGCAAAGCTATTGCTGCTGCGACACTGTCGCTTGCAGTCGTCCCTGTTTCGATGACGTTTGCTGCTTCATCTGGACGCCAGATTGAAGAAGTAATCGTAACCGCAGAAAAGCGGGAAGCATCGATTCAGGACACATCGATGTCGATCACGGCATTCACGACCGAATTCATGGATGATTTTGGTATTCGTAACCAAGAAGACCTCCAGAATTTCGTTCCAGCAACAACCATCCAGCCATACGACGCAACTGTGCGCGGTGTGGGGCGAAACTTCCGAGCATTAGGGGGCGATCCAGGGGTTGCGACTTACATGAACGGCGTTTACTCAGAAGACTTGCTCACGGCAACGGCGCAAACCTTCTGGGATGTCGACCGAATCGAGGTTTTGCGTGGCCCGCAGGGCACACTCTATGGCCGAAACGCTGTAGGTGGCGCGATCAATATGATCTGGAAAGCACCGCAAACAGAGGAAGTAGATTGGGCGATCCGTTCAATCGTAGGCGACATGGGCCAGTTAGAGTCCTATGGAATGCTCAATATTCCGCTGACCGAGACGCTCGCGACTCGATTTAACTTCGCTGTCCGAAATCGAGACGGGGTTGTTCAGGAAGTCGGCGATGGTCAAGACCTCGATGGATTAGGCGTTAAAAACTACAACGGCCAGATCCAGTGGGATCCAAACGATCGTGCGTCTCTCAATATTCGACACAATGGAATGCGCGTGGACCGACCGTTTGGTGGAGCCAACGGTGGTGGTCTAGTTGTGCTTAACGAGGAAGACTCGCCAGTTCGTAACACTTGGGCTCACGTGCCTGGCTATCGAGCAGTCGATGCAACGCAGGCAAACCCATTTGCGAGCGACTTCTTAGTTCCCAACATGCCTACGTACACGTTCACTAACCCAGATACTGGGGCAGCTGTGCTGGCACAAAATAATCGCCTCGGGATGGACTACGGTGACTTCAACGGAACGCAAAATGCTGCGTCAATGATGGATGGCTTTGGCGTGACGTCGGCAGCCTCAGCTGCAGCGTTGAACGCGTGCGTATTCCCGGGTGAGATTGGGGGCGACGAGCTGTGCGCAGCAACGAACGGCTTGAACCGTGAAGAATTCGATGCGAACACCACGCAGTTGAACTTCACCTATCAGCTGACCGACAACGTTGAGCTGAAGTATATCTTTGGTCACAACGAATTGATCTATCGTCGAACGACCGATGACGACAATACAAACAGTCAGTTTCATGACCGTCAGTTCTATGTGAATCACGAAGCAGCCTATGAATCACATGAATTAGTGGCATTTGTCGATTTTGCCGATAATTTCACTATTACCTCAGGGATATTCTTCTACGATGCTCAGATCGACCAGCGTGGGGACTTCTACTCTGCAGTGGGTGAAAGACGATTCATCGACCCGTATGTGGACAACACCGCACTCGGAGCGGGCTTAGACTCTGTATTGTCTAACACGTTAGGCGCCGGCGAGGCACTCACACCGCTATTCACAGGTATTTCGATCTACAACATGATGGGCGCACTCGGTATTTCAGTACCCGGTCCTGTTACTCTGCATTCGGCGCGTGACTCCTGTATTGGCGACGACCGGTTTGGTTGTAACCGTAAATGACTCGGTAGAAAATGCTGATGCTGGCGCGACGGCCACCGAGAACCCAAGCCGAAACCTGCAAATTGGCGTTTGGGCTGGAGACGACGGCAGCAATCCTGACCTCGACGTTCAGTGGGGCCCAAATACCTTGGGAAGTGATCTGCTCTATCACACGCAAACAAAGCGTGAGGCCTTCGCGGCCTATACGCAGGCGGTCTGGGAAATCAATGATCAGTTCGCGCTGACCATGGGATTGCGTTACGCAGAAGACGAACTCGTTGCTGAAGAAAACCTCTTCCGCTACACCGAAAGTGATCTCGGCGGACTGATCGCGTTTTGGGGTGGTGCCTTCGGAATCAGCTTGGCGAATGGCGGTTTCGTGCAAACAGCTGAAGCCGCTGCAGCGGGTAACCCGTTTGGTCTTGAGTTGAACGAGTTTGGCCAGCCTACACCGACGCGTCTGGCGGTGAACGGTGGTATTCCGATTGCTGTGAGCCTCTATCGTCCATTCGATCGAGAAAGATACGAAAACGACCTTCCGTCTGAATCTTGGACTACGACATGAATGACAACGTGATGTTTTATGCGTCAGCAACGTCAGGTCACAGAGCAGGCGGGTTACAACCTCGTGTTCTTCAGCAAGACACCAACATACGATCCAGAAGAGCTCATTGCATATGAGTTGGGTTACAAGACGCAATGGCTTGATAACTCGCTGCAGTTGAACGGCTCTTTCTACTTCTATGATTATGAGAACATTCACACGGTTGCGACTGAAGTGAACGAGTTCTTCGGTACATCAACCTCTGTGCTGCCAGCACCAGGTGCTGAGATCAAGGGAATGGAGGCCGAACTCACTTGGCTTGCTACGGATCAACTCACGGTTGGTGGTAGCTTTAGCTACACGCCGAACGAGTACACAGAAGATCTCTTCATGCTTGATCCAGCAGGGTTTGACCGACCAGCTTCATTATTCGGTGCGAACACTGCGCTTCAGAACGTGAAAGGCAATCAGTTGCTGCAGGTTCCCGAGTCGAAGTTCAACGGTTGGGCGACCTATGTCATGCCACTGGATAGTGGAGCGAATTTGACGCTTCTCTACCAGCTACGCTTGGATTGATGAGGTTTATTACTCTCCTTTCCAGAACGAAGACGAAATGGCAGACGCTTATGGCCGAGTGGACGTGAGAGCTTCATGGACGTCATCAGATGGCCGAATGATGCTCACTGGTTTCATCAACAACGTGATGGATGACGTTGGTGTACTCCAGGTACTCCGCCACGGTGAAGAAGAGCAGTTCAGACAGTCTGCTGGAACAACGCTTCCACGGCTGTTTGGTCTTGAGTTCACAGTAGCGATGAATCCGCTAATGTAAGGCTCAAAGCTGAGTTCAAGAAAGCGGCCTTCGGGCCGCTTTTTTTTGGTGCATAGAAAATCAGATTGATCTCCTCGTTCATATTGCGTTCACTCGTTGTCACCATGATGGAACGATGAAATCGCAAAAGAAACATTGAACCGCCAGATAGTGCCCGGCTATACGGGGTTTTTCATGATGACCGGGTGGATCGCACTTGTCCTCAGTGGATGCGTAACCCAGCCATCGATTCAGCAAGTGTCGAATGAGGGTCCAGGGGCAAGGGATGCTTCTGTGTGCCGATTTGACTTGGATGAAACCCTAGCCACAGAGGAGCCAGGCAAAGATGAGCTTTTTAGTTATGAGGCTACGAGAGCAGTTGGACTGACCGGTTTGATGGGTGGCGTCTACGCCGAGGCGCTTGGCGTCCATCAGGTATCAATCGGGTCAACTAGAAGCGAAGCAAACGGACCCAGGACCTGAAGCAAATAAAAACCCCGCACAACTAAGAACCCTGAAAACCTGATTCACGCCGAATGCCATGATTAAGCATTGGAATCTCGGGGGTGATGAGGGATGCTCAAGTCCCGCGGCTATCCTTCATGACTCTGGCTTTATCCCTTGCCCACTCTCGATCTTTGATGGAGGCGCGTTTGTCGTGCGCCTTCTTGCCTGAGGCGAGCGCCACTTTGCATTTCACCCAGGGGCCTTTCCAATACAGGGAAAGCGCAGCGCAGGTGTAACCCTTTTGGTTGATTCCCCCAACTAATCTGGCGAGTTCTTTGCGGTGCAGGAGGAGTTTTCTTACTCGCTTAGGTTCTGCAACCACATGCGTCGAGGCCGATAGCAGTGGATTAATGTTACAGCCGTGCAGATAGGCCTCTCCCCTGTGCAGCGTCACGAAGGAATCGGTGAGCTGAACACGGCCCGCTCTGAGGGCTTTTACCTCCCAGCCTGCTAATTGAACCCCGGCTTCAAACTCATCGTGAAGGTGGTATTCAAACCTCGCGCGTTTGTTGGAGGCGATGGTGTTAGGGGACGTTTTGGGCGCCATTAGCATTACGATAAGTGAGAGACAGTTAAGTTTACGCGCTTCTACGCGACTTGTGGACGAAAACCAAAACGGTGACAATCGATCAAAGCAATGAGGATAGAGCTTATGGTGACCCAGTCTTCATCCTACCAACGTGATGTGGTCTTCGCGGTTGATGTTTATTCTCGCGGCAGCAGGGTCCGCCGTGGGTTTGGGAAACATCTGGCGATTCCCTTATCTGGCTGGAGAGAATGGCGGCGGGGTATTCGTGTTGGTCTATCTTGCCTGCATTGCTCTGATTGGATTACCCATACTGATCGCAGAAATTTTGATGGGGCGAGCGGGCCGACAAAACCCGATTACAACGATGAAGCTGCTCGCGAGCGAGTCAAATGCGAGTCAATTTTGGCAAGTTATCGGCTGGATGGGCGCGATTGCCGGGTTCATGATTTTGTCTTTCTACGGGGTGATTGCTGGTTGGGCAATGGCCTACGTGGGTGACACGGCCACCGGCGATTTTGTAGGGATCAGCGGAGCGGCAGCGAGCCAAGTATTCAACCAGTTCATCAGTGATCCCGTGCGAGTGATTGGATGGCAAACCGTTTTTATGTTGATCACTGTATCGATTACTGCTCGCGGAGTGAGTCAGGGTCTCGAGAATACGGTGCGTTATCTCATGCCACTGCTCTTTCTGCTGTTGGTGACCCTTGTGGGTTATTCAGCGCTGACCACAGGGCATTTCCTTGAGGGACTCTCCTTTATGTTCTCGCCAGACTGGGAGCGATTCAGCGGAGAGAGTGTCATCACTGCTATGGGGCAAGCTTTCTTCACGCTTAGCCTCGGTATGGGTGCAATCATGGCTTACGGCGCATATATGCCGTCGGGCTCCTCTGTTGTTGGTACGGCAACTACGATCGCCGTTCTAGACACCTCGGTCGCACTGATGTCCGGGCTCGTGATTTTTCCTTTGGTGTTTGCCAATGGCCTTGAGAGTGCAGCTGGCCCGGGATTGATGTTCATCACTTTGCCTATCGCTTTTGGTCAAATGGCCGGTGGTCAAATATTCGGAACCTTGTTCTTCGTGCTTGTTACCTTCGCTGCTGTCACATCATCCATCTCGTTACTCGAGCCAGCGGTTGCGTGGGTTGGAGAACGACTTAAGTTGTCGCGGGCAAAAGCTGCCAGCCTCGTGGGCGCGATTGCATGGCTAGTAGGCCTAGGCAGTGCGGCCTCCTTTAACGTCTGGAAGGATGTCACGTTGCCTAATGGCTGGAATTTTTTCGATGTGATGGACCAAATCTCGAACAATGTGTTATTGCCCGTAGGCGGCATTTTAATCGCGCTATTCTCCAGTTGGTTGCTAAACAAGACGATTTTGCAGGAGCAATTAAAAGAAGACACCGCATATCTCGGTCTCTGGTTGTGGCTTGCGCGGATTGTGGCTCCACTTGGGGTGATGATGGTCTTTGCGGTAACCGTACTTGCTTGGCTATAGGTCGTTTTTGTGCGTGAGGTCGCGCGGAGCGCGCTGATTCCCTTTTCTACCGAACAAGCTTTTTCGGTGGTTGCTGACGTCGAGTCCTATTCGGCGTTTTTGCCATGGTGCGCTGAGAGTCAAATCGTTTCAACGGAGGGTGATCGACTCATCGGCAAGCTGACGCTCGCAAAATCAGGGATTCGCCAGTCATTTGTTACTGAAAATGTGTTAACCCCGCCATCGGGTATGACCATGACTCTAGTGGACGGGCCCTTTCAAAGCCTCGAAGGGGGCTGGCTTTTCGAACCGTTGGGCGCCGACGGCGTGAAAGTGAGCTTGAAATTAGCATTTGAATTTAAGAGCAAACTGCTCGATCAGACCTTCGGGCGCGTATTTTCCGTGGCAGCAGACACAATGGTTGATGCCTTTTCTGGCGAGATCGCAAAACGTTATGGGTAAATTCCGCGTTTTGATTGCTATTGCGACGCCAACCGATCAGCGAGAAATTGAGTGGATGGCCGCTGAGGGCGCAACCATTCAAGAGGTACTAGCGGAAGGCTTCAGGGATGGCTCATTCCCAAAGGAGTTAGATGGAGTGGCCGTCGGCGTCTGGGGAGAGCGCAAAGCGCTCGATTATCCGTTGCAAGCAGGGGACAGAATTGAATTTTACCGGCCACTTCAGTTCGACCCAAAAGAGGCGCGCCGGGCTAGAGCTAAAAAGCCTTAGCTAGCGGTAGCATCCACCTTGTTTTCCGACGGTGTGTAGTCGCCTTCAAATCTGAGTAAGCGATCATCTTCGAACACGATAATAAGTTCTCGCTCAATGATTGTTTGGCCAGGGATATCGATGGTGTACACATAGTTCCAGCGATCTCGTTCGAAGGAGTCAGCCAATACGGGGTTACCTAACACGAATTGGACTTGGCTGCGTGTCATTCCGGGTTTCAATCGATCGACCATCTCCTGAGAAACGATATTGCCTTGCTGGATAGTCAGTTTGTAGACACCAGGAAACTCGAGAGAACTGCAGGCGGACAGCAAAAGGACAGCTGTAAGCCCGAGCGGGTAAAAACATTGTCTGAGTGCTGATCGGCTCATGGCAGGTTTCGCTGCGTTTTCCTTGGAGGTCGCATTGTACCGTATAATTTTCCACACCTACGAGTACGGATAGAACCATGTCGGAAGAGCAAGGACTGAAAGACGCTGGACTCAAGATCACAGCGCCACGGTTGAAGATTCTTCAGCTCTTAGAGTCGACGTCGGTGCGGCACGTCAGCGCAGAAGATGTGTATAAGTTGCTGCTGGAGAATGGTGAGGAGATTGGGCTTGCGACCGTCTATCGTGTCTTAACCCAATTCGAGGATGCCGGACTTGTTGCGCGCCACCACTTCGAAGGGGGCCATTCAGTGTTCGAGCTGTCGCCCGATCAGCATCATGATCATATCGTGTGTGTAAAGTGTGGCAAGGTGGAAGAGTTCAACGACGTGGAAATCGAAAGACGCCAAAAAATGATTGCAGAGTCGCTGGGGTTTGAGCTCACCGATCATGATTTAAATATGTATGGGCTCTGCCCGGTTTGCCGATAGCGGGTTCATCGCCTGCGCCTGCCAAATTTCCTTTTGGCAGGCAGTTTGAGGCTAATGGAAACAGCCTGTTGCAGCTTCTCAATGAGGTTTCTTAGCCGCCCGCGGTTTGTCGTTTAAAGCGCTCGTTGAGCAGTTCCTCGGCAAGGGCTCGACTCGCGTCGGTCATGCTCGCGCCGCCAGTCATTCGCGCAATCTCTTCCACTCGCGTGTCGTCGCTAAGCATCGTAATAGATGTCGAAACAGGGTCGCCTGACTTTATTACCTTAAGATGATGATCTGCCTGAGCAGCCACTTGGCCAAGATGGGTCACACAGAGGATTTGGTGATGCTGGCCCAGTGTGGCCAAAAGCTGACCAACCGTCTCTGCAACGCTGCCACCGATGCCAACGTCGACTTCATCAAATACAAGGGTTCGAGGGGCCTCATCGCCAAGGCTGGCAACTTGGATGGCAAGACTGATTCGGGATAGCTCTCCGCCTGAGGCGATCTTTTGGATTGGCCCGAAGGGCTGACCTTTGTTGGTGCTGATTTCAAATTCTACAGATTCAAGTCCGGCAGGGTTTATCCCTTCAGAAGCGGTTAGTAGGACCTGAAGTCTAGCCTCTTGCATTCCAAGTGACTGAAGATGGCCCTCGATCAGTGTCTGAAAAGACTGAGTCGCCTCATGGCGCTGGGCGCTAACGGATTCGGCAATCTTTTGCCATTCAGCTTGAACCGCATCAAGCTCGGCAGTCAGGGAATCCAGACTTTCCTCTGCTTGGCCAAGCTCGGCACGTTGAGCCTGAAGCGCTTCCCAAGTTAAATGCAAATCCTCGGGCTTGCAGTGATGCTTTCTAGCCAGGTCGACGATGTGTGCGATCCTCGACTCGATCTGACTCAGCAGTTCCGGCTGACTCTCTATGCCTTCCCCGTAACGTTGAAGATCTTTGGCCGTTTCCTCAATTTGAATCAAAGCACCCTCGATGGGCGCGACCAGCGCAATAACCGCTGGATCCTTAATCTCTGTGAGCGCGCTGACGGACCGTCTCAATTGATCCGTCAGGCTCTCTTCAGCTTGGGTTAGCTTGCCGACTTCTCGACCAAGAATTTGCTGGGTCTCGTCGGCATGGCTTAACTGCTGATGCTGTTCGGTCAGTGTCAAATATTCACCGTCGGCGATTGCTAGGGCATCAAATTCACTGAGTTGATAGTCCAGCAGCTGCTGCTCCTTGAGACGCGCGGCTGAAGCAGCCTTAAGCGTTTCAATCTCTGTCTTTAGCGATCGCCAGCGGCCATAACAACGCCCTAGTTCGGCGACGTTACGCTCCACATTCGCAAATGCATCAAAGATCGCGAGCTGTGCTGTTTTCTGTCCTAGTTGGTGATGCTCATGCTGCGCATGGATGTCTACCAAATAACTCGCCAAGTGTTTGAGCTCACCAACTGTGACCGCAGTTCCATTGATGAAATTACGCGACCGGCCCTCCGTGCTTAGAACGCGACGAACAAGGACAGTATTCTCATCTGATTCAAGCGAACGTTCTTGAAGCCAAGCGTGTGCTTCGTCGGCGTTTGCCAGATTGAACTCGGCAATGATTTCGGCGCGGTTGCTGCTTGCTCCAACTATCCCGGAGTCTGCACGGCCTCCTAGCACCAAGGAGAGACCGTCAATCAAAATACTTTTGCCCACCCCGGTTTCACCGGTGATCGCAGTCATTCCAGGGTTGAGCTCGAGATCTGCGCTATCAACGATCGCCAAGTTTTTGAGGTGAAGAGAGAGCAGCATGGTCTAGTTAGCGGTTCTAATAGGTGGCTAGTAACGATAAATATTACCCTCTAACCAATACCGAGCGTGTGCTTTTTTCATGGTTGAGGACAGGCTATATTCGTAGAGATGGAACGCGATTATTCAGCAATAGCGGCAAGTCCAAACTCACACCGGGCTAAACTGGTGTTGCAGGCTGTCGTCGAGGAATATATCAGCTTGGGGCAGCCAGTGGCCTCAAAGCGGCTGTCTGAGCGAGAGGATCTGCAACTCAGTTCGGCATCTATCCGAACAGTGATGGCTGACTTAGAAGAGCAAGGCTATCTAAAGTCTCCTCACACGTCGGCTGGGAGAATCCCAACAGATCAAGCCTATCGCTACTTCGTTGATCAGTTGTCAATGGCCGATAGCGTGCCTCAAGTCGAGGTGTCAGGCCTCACGGGCCGATTCGATCCCGATCAGAGCGTCAACCAGTGGGTGCATCACGCTTCGGGGTTCCTGGCAGACATTACCAATCTCGCGAGTCTGGCAACCAAACCCAAAGCTTCGCTAGCGGTCCTGCGGCAAATTGAATTTCTGCCACTCGCGGACCAGCGGGTGCTGGCGATTATCGTGTTTAACGATCAGGAAGTTGAGCATCGGGTGTTGCCGATGAACACCCAGCTTTCGAGTGCCAGGCTGAAAGAATCCTCCAATTTCATCAATACCCATTACTCGGGACACTCGCTGGGTTGGATCAGGAAGCGGATTCAGCGGTCCATGCGAGGCGACCGAAGGCAGATTGACGCCCTTGAACGGGCGACGTTGGAAATGGCCGAATTGTTCCTTCGTGATCAGGGAGACGATGTCCTAGTTTCTGGACAAGATCGTCTACTCGACGCGGTTGAGGTCGATCATCTAGAGGAACTCCGAACACTGTATCGAGCCCTGAGCTTGAAGGAAGAGCTAGTGTTGTTGCTTGATCGTTGTCTCGATACGAGGGGGGTGAAGCTCTTTATTGGGCCTGAGGCAGGCGCGGCGTCGCTCGAAGAATGCTCGGTGATCGCGTCCCCTTACCACATGAATGGCGAATGGGTCGGTGCGCTTGCCGTGATAGGGCCCACGAGGATCCCCTACGACCGGGTCATTCCCCTAGTACAGGCGACAGCTTCTTCTTTGAGTCACGCGCTGAGCCACCGGTAATCTTCCAGTCTTTCGGCACACTCGGCACAAGACTTCCTTGCGGTGGCCCCTCCTAATCGCTGAGAACATCCGATTCTTGGACATCTGGTTTTCTTAACCTTGACCGGGGGGCCTTTTGCTCCTCGATGGGCAGCAATCGCATTGCTCATTGCGCGGCAGGGGTGACCGGCATGGCTGGGGCCTATGTGGGTGCTCTAAGCGGAAGAGTGCGTGTTTCGCGGTAAAACCACCAAGCAAACACCATGGGAAAGCGTCTGCACGCCCCAACATTCCGTTGACAAGAGGTCAGGCCCTTGAAAAGCGCTCAAACAGCCCCATAGTACCCGGGTTACGGTAGGAAGTAGCAGCATGACTGAACAAACAAGCGATGAGATGGAGCAAGAAACCCCGGAAAACGAGGCTGAGAACACCGCTGAGCAATCTGCGGGTTCGCCGGTCGCAGATGATTCTGAGGTTGTTACGGAGCCCGCTTCTGAGGAGGCACCCGAAGTCGATCAGCTCGCCCAGCTCGAAGCGGAAGTAGAGAAATATAAAGATGTTGCCTTGCGAGCTGAGGCGGAGATGCAGAATCTTCGGCGTCGTGCAGAGCGAGATGTTCAAAACGCCCATAAATTTGGCACCGAACGGCTTTTGCAAAATCTGTTACCCGTTCTCGATAGCTTGGAGAAAGCCATCGAAACGAGTGAAGCGGCAGGACAAGCAGAGGATGATCCCCAACTAGAGGGCATCAAGCTCTGCAGCAAATTATTTATCGACGTGCTGACCAAAGAAGGAATTGAAGCGCTTGATCCCCAAGGCGAGCCTTTTGACCCCAATCTTCATGAGGCGCTGTCAATGATAGAGAACCCCGACCTTGAGCCTAATTCGGTGATGACTGTGATCCAAAAGGGCTACCGCCTGAACGAACGGTTAGTTCGGCCAGCAAAGGTCATGGTTTCAAAAGCGCCCTCATAGGGCGAGTGACCCAGTTTTAAAAAGCGGCTTGAAAAGACCGGCTTGAAATGAGCGATTGAGCGACTACATAACAGAATGAGAGAGCGCCGAATAGGACGGAGCTCGGAAGAGAGGAAGATATGGCAAAAGTAATTGGAATTGATTTAGGAACAACGAATTCTTGTGTTGCTGTTCTCGACGGCAGCAACACAAAGATTATCGAGAACTCCGAGGGAGACCGGACCACCCCGTCCGTTGTGGCTTACGCAGACGATGAGGTCTTGGTCGGCCAATCGGCAAAACGACAGGCTGTCACAAACCCACAGAATACGCTGTTTGCGATCAAGCGTTTGATTGGGCGGCAGTTTGGTGACGACGTGGTCCAGCGTGATATCAAAATGGTTCCTTACGAGATCGTGAAAGCTGATAACGGTGACGCATGGGTCAATGTCAATGACCAAAAAATGGCACCCCCTCAGATTTCTGCCCAAGTGCTCAAAAAAATGAAGAAAACCGCGGAGGACTTCTTGGGCGAAGAAGTAACCGAAGCGGTGATCACTGTACCGGCTTACTTCAATGATTCGCAGCGACAAGCAACAAAGGACGCAGGTCGTATCGCTGGCCTAGATGTTAAGCGAATTATCAACGAGCCCACTGCGGCGGCGCTTGCTTACGGAATGGATAAAGCCTCAGGTGACTCAACCATCGCGGTTTATGACCTAGGCGGCGGCACCTTCGATATATCAGTAATCGAGATTGCTGATGTAGATGGAGAGAAACAGTTCGAAGTGCTTTCAACCAATGGAGATACTTTCCTTGGAGGCGAAGACTTTGACATGCGACTCATTGAGTACTTGATCGATGAGTTTAAAAAGGATCAGGGAATTGATCTCAGCAAAGACTCGCTAGCGCTTCAGCGCCTGAAAGAGGCCGCTGAAAAGGCCAAAATCGAACTCTCTAGCAGTTCACAAACTGAAATCAACTTGCCTTACATCACCGCTGATGCAAGCGGGCCCAAACACTTAGTGTTAAAAATCACGCAGAGTAAATTAGAGTCGCTAGTTGAGGATCTGGTTGACCGAACCATTGATCCCGTGCGGACTGCGCTGAAAGACGCTGGCATGAGCATTTCTGACATCGACGACATTATTTTGGTCGGTGGTCAAACGCGGATGCCCTTAGTTCAGAAAAAAGTGAAAGAGTTTTTTGGCAATGAAGCGCGCAAGGACATCAACCCAGACGAGGCTGTCGCAATGGGTGCGTCCATTCAGGCCGCAGTGCTGGCAGGAGATGTCAAAGATGTATTGCTGCTTGATGTAACGCCATTGTCGCTCGGAATCGAAACGATGGGCGGGGTAATGAGCGCGCTCATCGAGAAAAATACAACGATTCCGACGCGAAAGTCGCAAGTGTTCTCAACCGCAGAAGATAATCAGCCTGCGGTAACGATTCACGTGCTTCAGGGAGAGCGAAAGCAAGCGGATCAGAATAAATCTCTTGGACGATTCGATCTATCTGACATTCCGCCTGCACCCCGCGGCACCCCGCAGATCGAAGTGAGTTTTGATCTCGATGCCAACGGCATTTTGAACGTATCTGCAAAAGATAAGGCCACGGGCAAAGAGCAGTCCATCGTGATCAAAGCAAGTAGCGGGCTGTCGGATGATGAGATCGAGTCGATGGTTCGTGATGCTGAAGCCCACGCGGATGAAGATAAAAAGTTCGAAGCACTGGTCACGGCGCGAAATACTGCAGACGCGATGATTCATGCAACGCGAAAAACACTGTCTGAGGCTGGCGACGAAGCGACCGACGCCGAGAAAACGGAAATTGGTGAAGCAATTGAAGCCCTAGAGGCCGCGCTAAAGACTAGCGACCTTGAGGATATCGAGGCAAAGACCCAGAAGTTGACAGAGGTATCCTCGTCACTCGCCCAGAAAATGTACGCTAAACAAGCGGAAGCAGGTGGAGCCACTGATGCTGATGCGGGATCAGCAAGCGCCGCAAGTGACAACGACGATGCGGTTGATGCTGAATTCGAAGAAGTGAAGGATGACAAGTAAGGATCGCTAGCAAGTCGCTAGAAACGGAAGTGAGCTATGGCCAAGCGTGATTACTATGAAGTCCTAGGGCTATCGAAAGGCGCGTCGGAAAAGGACATCAAAAAGGCCTATCGACGCCTCGCGATGAAGCATCACCCTGACCGAAACCCAGGGGATGAAGCCGCTGAAGAGAAATTCAAGGAAGCGAGTGAAGCGGCCGAGGTATTGCTTGACGACGAGAAACGCGCGGCTTACGACCAGTTTGGTCATGCAGCATTCGAGGGGGGCGGCGCTGGCGGAGGGTTTGGTCAGGGAAGTAGCTTTGGATCCATCTTTGAGGATGTGTTTGGAGACATCTTCAGTGGTGGCCGTGGGCGGTCGCAGGTGCAAAGAGGTTCTGACCTCAAGTACGTCCTCGACATTTCGTTAGAGGAAGCAGTCAAAGGCACCAACCCTAAGATCAAAATTCCAACCCTAGTGGAGTGTATGGAATGTCTGGGGTCGGGTGCAAAGAAGGGCACAGATCCCATGGACTGTCTTCAGTGTGGTGGGTCTGGGCAGGTTACCTCAAGGCAAGGCTTCTTCTCGTTGCAGCAAACTTGCCCTCGCTGTCGGGGAGCGGGTCGTGTCATCAGCGACCCTTGTGTCAAGTGTCATGGTCAGGGCCGTGTTCAAGAACGCAAGACGCTCTCCGTCAAGGTGCCAGCCGGCGTTGATACCGGCGACAGGATCAGACTGTCGGGCCAAGGTGAGGCGGGCCCGAACGGCGGTCCCTCAGGGGATCTCTATGTACAGATTCAAGTAAGCGATCATCCCATCTTCACGCGAGATGGAGCGGACCTTTACAGCGAAGTGCCCGTTAGTTTTGTTGATGCCGCGCTTGGCTGCACGCTTGAAGTGCCAACGCTAGAGGGCAAGGTCAACCTTAAAGTACCCCATGAAACTCAAACCGGTCGTTTGTTCCGTTTACGCGGCAAGGGCGTTGATATGTCCAAAATTCGCGGAGGCGGATTGGGCGATTTATATTGCAAAATCGTCGTCGAAACCCCCGTCAACTTGAGCGAGCGCCAGAAGGAATTGCTCCGAGAATTCGCGGGAAATCAAGACGCCTCTCAAAGCCCTCGCCAAAGCTCCTGGGTAGACGGCGTTAAGCGGTTTATCGACGCATTGAGAGACTAATCACTGCCCTTTATCTGCCGGCTACATGCGAGTGTTAGGCATTGGGGCGCAAGCTGGGGCGAGCCCGGTAACAGATTGGATGGCCGCGGGGGGGAGACAGTGAGTCGTCACCTGTTAAATCCTTGGCAGATTGCTCGAGCGCTTAGTGGTAGCGACACGGGGTTCCCTCTAAAGCCGATTGCGGGAAGGTCGCCTAACGCCATAGCTGCGCACGGCTGACAGCACAGTTGATGGCACAAGACGGGTTAACCTTAGTCCGTCAGTCGCACGACAAATTGAAACAAAGGTGAGCGGAATGGCGGATCCACTAAGAGCGGTAATTACTGGTGCGCAGGGCCGAATGGGAAGCGCTATTCTCAGTCTGCTTGGCGAGGACGATGCGATTAAACCCGTTCAGTTGATCGACCGAGTTGGATCTTTTGAGCCAGGGTCCATGATGGACGCAGGCAGATGGGATGCGGTCCAACTTAGCGATGACCTCACTCGCGATTCCTTTGATGTGCTTATCGACTTCTCTGCACCTGAGGCGAGTCTCCAATTTTTGGAGGCGTGCGCTGCCGCACAAAAACCGATGGTCATTGGTACCACGGGCTTCACTGATGAGCAGCAAGCGGTCATTGCGGCCAAAGCGCTAGAGATTCCCATCATGCAGGCAAGCAATTACTCATTGGGGGTCGCGCTCCTCACTCGATTGGTGAGTTTGGCGAGCGCAACTTTAGGCGATCAGGCCGATATAGAGATTGTCGAAATGCATCACCGCCGAAAGGTCGACGCGCCTTCAGGAACGGCCTTGTCACTACTTGAGGCCATTCGAGCCAAGCTCAGTCAAGAGCCGACGGTAGCGGACGGCCGATCAGGAATGGTTGGGCCTCGTTCGAAAGGAGAGGTCGGCATGCACGCACTGCGAGGAGGCGATGTGGTGGGAGAGCACTCGGTGATCTTCGCCCTTGAGGGAGAGCGAGTAGAACTGACTCATCGCGCCTCAACGCGAACGAATTTTGCTCAGGGCGCGGTTGCCGCGGCGAAATGGTTGAGCGCTCAGTCATCAGCTGGCCTGTATGGTATGGAGCATCTCATCGCGAACTCAGAGACTTAGCTCTCAAAGGACTGCTATCCGTTGGGCGTGCGCTGCAATAAACGCTACCCAGGCGAGAAAACCGCACTCCGATGTAATAAACGCTACAGAAGGCGTTGATTGCATCTTGATCGATCGGGCAATGAATATGCTGGGTCCCCCAGTCTCTATAAAATGCCTGCGACAGTGGCAAAAACCACCTTTCGATGATGCCGCTGCTAGTGGAGCTCGGGGGCTCATGATTGGGGCGATAGATACAGACTGGAATATAGGCAATTACCATCTCAAAAATACGAATTCCGCTGGCGTCTCGCCGCTGCCTCAATTACAATGCGCGCCTAGTATGAAAACGACTAATCATTTCAAAAAAGCGAGGACGGGCGACCTTCCTCGCTTTTTTTTGGTTTCGAATTTGTTGGTCGTCCAAGAAGAGTTAGTAGAGGAGCGCTTATGACGTTAGAGGCGGTTCTGGTGTTAGCTGGCGGGGCAGTGTTCAAAGGGAAGAGCATTGGCTCAGTGGCGGGTACGTCTGTTGGAGAGGTTGTTTTCAATACTGCGATTACTGGATATCAGGAAATCCTGACAGACCCGTCATACGCGAAACAATTGGTAACACTGACTCATCCGCATATTGGTAACGTCGGGTGTAATACCGAAGATAGTGAGTCAAGCCAAATTGCATGCGCTGGACTCGTGATCAGGGATTTATCTCCTGTTGCGTCCAACTGGCGTCATCAGGTGTCGCTGCCAGAATATTTGGATAGGCACGAGACACTTGGTATTTCAGACATAGATACGCGCGCGTTGACTCGGATCCTTCGCAGCGAGGGTTCCCAAAGCGGGTGCTTAATGGTTGGCGAGTCCCTTGCTGAGGACGACATCGAGCGTGCATTGGCAGAGGCTAGAGCATTCCCGGGCCTTGCCAATATGGACCTTGCCCAGGTCGTCACCACCGAGGACTCCTATGAGTGGCGCGAACCTAGCATTGAGCAGTTCAAGGCAGCCTCGACCCTCACCAGGCAGGGCTTGCCTGAATCTCGGTTTCGAGTGGTCGCCATGGACTTCGGTGTGAAGAAAAATATTCTTCGAATGCTTGTCGATCGAGGCTGCGATGTCACCGTGGTACCCGCCAAAACAACAGCCGAGGAGATCATGGCTCTCAGTCCAGACGGCGTGTTTTTATCCAACGGTCCAGGAGATCCGGAACCTTGCGATTACGCTATCACGGCCATCAAGAAGTTGTTGCAGCAGGACCTACCCTTATTTGGGATTTGTCTTGGCCATCAGTTGCTAGGGCTAGCCTCTGGCGCGACCACCAAAAAGATGCCCCATGGGCATCATGGGGCAAATCACCCAGTTCAAGACTTAAAAACCGGTGAAGTACTCATCACTAGTCAGAATCATGGATTTTGTATTGATGATGACTTGCCCGATCACGTCCGTGTTACACACAAGTCATTGTTCGATGGCACCATCCAAGGTATCGAGTTAGACAACGCACCAGCGTATGGCTTTCAGGGTCATCCTGAGGCGAGCCCCGGCCCTCATGACGTTGCTCCGCTCTTCGATCATTTCATTCACCTGATGCAGGATAGGCCTCGTCATGCCAGCTAGAGACGATTTAAAAAGTGTACTGATCATCGGGGCAGGGCCTATAGTGATCGGGCAAGCTTGCGAGTTCGACTACTCGGGGGCTCAGGCTTGCAAGGCCCTGAAGGAAGAGGGTTACCGGGTGATTCTGGTGAATTCAAACCCGGCCACTATCATGACCGACCCTGACACGGCTGATGCCACTTACGTGGAACCTATCCACTGGCAGGTCATCGAAAAAATCATTGCGAAAGAGCGTCCTGATGCGTTGTTACCGACCATGGGAGGACAAACCGCGCTGAATTGTGCATTGGATCTTGCGCGCGAAGGGGTACTTGATCGTTACAACGTCGAATTGATCGGAGCGAAAAAAGAAGCGATCGATAAGGCCGAGGACCGTCAGTTATTCGATCAAGTGATGAAGTCGATCGGACTTGAAACGCCAAGAAGTGGGATTGCTCATTCCCTAGAGGAGGCGAAGCAAGTTCAGTCAAGACTGGGGTTCCCTTGTGTTATTCGCCCCAGTTTTACCCTTGGCGGATCGGGCGGTGGCATTGCCTACAACTTGGATGAATTTGTCGAGATTTGCACGCGAGGGCTGGATCTTTCCCCCACGAACGAACTGTTGATCGACGAGTCGCTCCTCGGCTGGAAAGAGTTTGAGATGGAAGTAGTGAGAGATCGTGCGGACAACTGCATCATCGTTTGCTCCATCGAAAACTTTGATCCCATGGGCGTACATACGGGTGATTCCATCACCATCGCGCCGGCACAAACGCTAACCGACAAAGAATATCAGGTGATGAGAAACGCCTCCGTTGATGTGCTTCGGGCGATAGGCGTTGAGACGGGTGGGAGCAATGTGCAGTTCGCGATTAATCCTGCCGACGGAAGGATGGTAGTCATTGAGATGAACCCCCGTGTTTCGCGTTCATCGGCGCTTGCTTCCAAAGCTACCGGATTCCCAATTGCGCGAGTCGCGACCAAGCTTGCGATTGGTTACACCCTTCCCGAATTGGAAAACGAGATTACTGGTGGCGCAACCCCAGCATCGTTTGAGCCGACCATAGACTATATCGTCACTAAAATTCCGCGATTCACCTTTGAGAAGTTTCCACAGGCTGAAAACCACTTAACGACGCAAATGAAGTCAGTGGGTGAGGTGATGGCGCTTGGTCGAACCTTCAAAGAATCATTGCAAAAGGCATTGCGCGGACTCGAGATTGGTATCAGTGGATTTTCGCCAAAAGCTCACGATGGGTCTAGCGAGGCGCTTGAAAATATCAAGCATCATCTCAGCGTGCCCGGAGCTGAGCGAATCCTCTTCATTGGCGAGGCCTTTCGATCTGGATTGAGCCGCGAGCACATCGAAGACTTGACCGGAATCGATAGTTGGTTCCTATCGCAAGTAGAGGCGTTAATTGAGGCGGAGGCTGCGCTAACCGCACGGTCACTTGATGATATGAGTCGTGAAGACTGGCTGGCCTTGAAGCGAGACGGTTTTTCAGACGCCCGGATAGCGGAGCTGTTATCGGTGCCCGAGGTATTAGTTAGACAAAAGCGGCTGTCGCTTGATGTTAGGCCAGTTTATAAGCGGGTTGATAGCTGTGCGGCCGAATTCGCTGCGACAACCGCCTACATGTACTCGACCTACGAGGCCTTTTGCGAAGCGGAACCCACGGACCGCCAGAAGATCATGGTCTTGGGGGGCGGCCCCAATCGAATTGGTCAAGGGATCGAATTCGATTATTGCTGCGTTCATGCAGCGCTTGCCATGCGCGAAGATGGGTATGAGACGATCATGGTCAATTGCAATCCAGAGACGGTGAGCACCGACTTTGATACATCAGATCGCTTGTATTTCGAGCCTCTGACGCTTGAGGACGTGCTTGCTATCGCAGACATCGAGAAGCCGGCAGGCGTCATTGTTCAGTTTGGAGGGCAAACGCCGTTAAAGCTCGCTCGCGCCCTTGAGGCAGCGGGCGTTCCTATTATTGGCACAACGCCGGACGCCATTGATGCGGCTGAAGACCGAGAGCGTTTTCAGCAGATGCTGAACGAGTTGAACCTCAAACAGCCGGCGAACCGAATCGTCCGAGACGTGGATGAAGGAATCAGTGCGGCCGAGGAAATTGGCTACCCGCTCGTGGTAAGACCCTCTTATGTTCTGGGTGGTCGGGCGATGGAAATTGTTTACCAACCTTCCGAATTGATGAGTTACCTGAAAGAAGCCGTCGTGGTGACGCCCGACTCTCCTGTGTTGCTTGACCGCTTTTTAGACCAAGCCATTGAAGTGGATGTAGATGCTGTATCAGATGGCGAGCAAGTGGTGATTGGTGCAATCATGGAGCACATCGAGCAAGCCGGTGTGCACTCTGGGGACTCTGCTTGCTCGCTGCCGCCTTACAGCTTATCGGATGCGTTGATCAAAGAGATAGGGCGTCAGGTTGAGGCGCTTGCTAAGGCGCTCAAGGTAGTGGGGTTAATGAACGTCCAGTTCGCGATTCAGGGCGAGCAAATTTTTGTACTGGAAGTGAACCCAAGGGCATCGAGAACGGTGCCTTTTGTTTCGAAGTGTATCGGGCGCTCGCTTGCGAAAATCGCGGCTCGTTGTATGGCGGGAACATCACTTGCCGATCAAGGCTTCACAAGTCTCATTCAGCCGGAGCGGTTCCACGTCAAAGAAGCCGTGTTCCCGTTTAGTAAATTCCCGGGTGTGGACCCGATTCTAGGCCCAGAAATGAAATCCACTGGTGAAGTGATGGGGGTTGGGCGAACCTTTGGCGAAGCCTATGACAAGTCGCAATGGGCAGCCAACGATCCCATTCCACAAAGTGGTAGAGCCCTGCTTAGCGTGAGGGACCCTGATAAGGATCAGCTTGTGCCACTTGCTCAGGATCTGCTCGATCTTGGATTCTCTTTGTGTGCTACACGTGGTTCAGCATCGGTCATCGCTGACGCTGGGTTACCTGTTGAACGCATCAACAAAGTCGTCGAGGGCCGTCCGGACATCACCGACGCGATAAAAAATCATGAGATTGATCTCATCATCAACACCACTGAGGGCAAGCAAGCCATTGCTGATTCATTTGCCATTAGGCGTACTGCGCTTCAAAACAATGTGTACTACACCACGACGATGGCAGGTGGCAGAGCCGTAGTTGCCGCATTGCGCCACCAAGGGGAAATCGAAGTATACTGTTTGCAGGCGCTCCACGAAGCCATTAGCGAGCGCCGCTAATCCAGTAAACGTTTGGCGCGAGATAAGGCAAATGGAAAAGGTGCCAATGACTGCGGATGGTGCCAGTGCACTCCGCGAGGAACTCAATCGACTGAAGTCGACTGAACGGCCCCGAATCGTTCAGGAAATCTCTGAAGCATTGGAGCAAGGCGATCTTCGTGAAAACGCTGAATACCAGTATGCCAAAGAGGAACAGGGCCTGATCGAGGCGCGCATTTCAGAAATTGCCGCGAAGTTATCGGCCGCACAAATTATCGATGTCCGTTCAATTCCACCCAGTGGCAAGGTGATTTTTGGCACCACCGTCACGCTGCTCAATGTCAATACTGACGATGAAGTGACCTACCAAATTGTTGGCGACGATGAGGCGGACATCACCAAGAACAAGATCTCAGTTTATTCCCCTGTTGCTCGCGGGCTGATCACCAAGGAGGAAGGCGACAGCGTTATCATTCAAACACCATCTGGTCCGGTCGAGTACGAAATCCTCACCATCGAACACTTATAAATTTAAGCGCGAGGCGCGCGTGCGAAACCGGTTACTCATGTAAACCTAAGCGGCTTTGATTTAACCGTGTCTGATAAGATTGGATAAGTGGGGTTTTGGCTTTGCTGCAGGCCTGATGATCAACACCATCCCACCCACTGACTGGATGCAGGTCGCACCCGTTTGGTCCAGGACCTGAGCAGAAATCTCATCCCGCTCTTCTCGGTCGCCTATGATTTTGATTTTGATGAGCTCATGATCAGTAAGGGCTCTTTCTAATTCTTGCATCACTTGTTCAGTTAGCCCCTTGTTACCAACAGTGATCACGGGGCGCAATTGGTGACCAATTGTGCGAAAACGTTTCTTATCTTGTTGTGAATAGGTTGTCATTGAGTGATGCATATGGAAAGGCCGCAGAGTGTACAACAAATGAACGAAGCGGAAAATGAGGGTGCAGGCGACGTATGAGCCGATCAAAATCGAGTCATCAATGGCTTCAAGAGCACGAAAAGGATCCTTATGTGGGCCGCGCTAGGGCTGAGGGCTACCGGTCGCGAGCGAGTTACAAGCTGTTAGAGATTGAGGAGCGCTATCAGCTTTTGCATGGCGCCAGGAGGGTTTTGGACCTTGGTGCGGCACCAGGGGGCTGGTGTCAGGTTCTCAGGCGAAAAGGAGGCTCTGATTGCAGTGTCTTTGCGATTGACCTGCTGCCGATAGAGCCCATTCCAGGAGTAACGGTCTTCCAGGGCGACTTTACCGAGGATCATGGATTGGATGCTATTTCGGCATTTCTAGGTGGTCATCAAGCTGACCTTGTAATTTCTGACATGGCCCCCAACTTAAGTGGTATGAAGGCGGTTGATCAGCCAAAGAGCGCCTATCTCGTCGAACTGGCCATCCATTGTGCGGATGAGTTTTTAAGACCAGGCGGCCATTTTTTGGCGAAAGCGTTTGAAGGAGAGGGGATTGATACCCTTCGCCGGGACATTCGTACGAGGTATACGAAACAGGTTAATATCAAGCCGAAAGCGTCCAGAAGTCGGTCAAAAGAGATTTATCTGCTAGGGCTAGAAAAGAAAAAGTAGAAAGGCAGAAAAGTGGAAAAACCGAATAGGTTCCAAAAGGCTTAAAAACAAGAAAAACAAATGAACTAAGAGAAAAAACTAGAAAAACCAAAAAAATAAGAAAAAGAGAAGTCAAAAGAGGGCGGAGTGGGATTACAGCACCGCAGAGTTCGATGCGGATGACAACACAGGTTAACGATCCAAGTCGGGTTCTGAGTAAGCTAAAGATTTAGGGGCGCAGCGCACAACCTGGCTTAAATGCTCTTTCATAAAAATCAGCGCGAAGCGTTGGCGAAGAGATAGATGAAAGAGATAGATAAAGTAGCTGCATTCGACAATGGGCCCCAAGATATAGTCGGGATCCAGTAAGCCGGCAAAACAACCGACAGAAACAAATCGACAGTAACAAATCGACAGAAAGAAACCGGCATAAACAATGAGCCGGCACTAACAAATAGGAAAAACAAGTGAACGATATGGGTAAAAACTTACTGCTGTGGCTCGTGATCGCAGCCGTACTGTTGACCGTCTTCCAAAACTTCAACGTCCAACGCGGGCCTGAGGAAATCGAATACTCCAGCTTTCTTGATCTGGTTAACCGTAATCAGGTGACGACGGTCGAGGTAGATGGATTAACTATTCGCGGAGAAGGAATCGATGGCAGACAGTTTGAGACCATTCAACCTCAAATCGTAGACAAAGCCTTAATCGATGACTTTCTTGATCACAATGTGACGTTCAAAGGAGAACGCCCGGAGCAGCAGAGCATTTGGACACAACTCTTGGTAGCGAGCTTCCCTATTCTTGTCATCATCGCGGTGTTCATGTTTTTTATGCGTCAAATGCAGGGCGGCGGCGGTGGGCGCGGTGGTCCGCTCGCTTTTGGCAAGAGCAAAGCGAAGCTCTTGGGTGAAGATCAAATAAAAACTACATTCGCCGATGTGGCCGGGGTGGATGAAGCGAAAGAAGACGTAAAAGAGCTGGTTGATTTCTTACGCGAGCCTGGGAAGTTCCAGAAACTGGGAGGCCAAATTCCGCGCGGAACTTTGATGGTAGGGCCTCCCGGCACTGGGAAAACGTTACTCGCAAAGGCGATTGCTGGTGAAGCGAAAGTGCCTTTCTTTTCTATCTCGGGCTCTGACTTTGTTGAAATGTTTGTCGGGGTGGGCGCGTCTCGTGTACGAGACATGTTTGAGCAAGCCAAAAAAGCCACTCCGTGCATCATCTTTATTGATGAAATCGATGCGGTGGGTCGCCATCGCGGCGCGGGCCTGGGTGGTGGCCATGATGAGCGAGAGCAAACGCTTAACCAGCTGCTGGTTGAAATGGACGGATTCGACGGCAACGAAGGCATCATCGTCATTGCGTCGACCAACCGGCCTGACGTATTGGATCCAGCGCTACTTCGCCCGGGTCGATTCGATCGACAGGTCGTCGTGCCGCTCCCTGATTTGAGAGGTAGAGAGCAGGTGCTGAAAGTCCACATGCGCAAAGTACCAATGGGAGAGGATGTCGTTGCTTTTGACATTGCACGGGGCACGCCAGGTTTTTCAGGCGCGGATCTTGCCAACGTGGTGAACGAGGCAGCCCTCTTCGCTGCTAGGCAAGACGAACGCTTGGTATGCATGCGTCATTTTGAGCAAGCCAAAGACAAGATCATGATGGGCGCTGAACGAAAGTCCATGGTGATGTCAGAGAAAGAGCGTCGTAATACCGCCTACCATGAAGCTGGACATTGCATTGTGGGCTACCTCATGCCCGAGCACGATCCCACATACAAAGTGACGATCATCCCAAGAGGGCGGGCGTTGGGCGTGACCATGTTCTTGCCTGAGGAAGATCGCTACTCCATGAGTAAGCGTTCGATTGAGTCACAAATATGTGGTTTGTTTGGCGGCCGAATTGCAGAAGAATTGACCCTGGGGTTTGACGGCGTGACCACCGGCGCATCAAACGATATTGAGCGCGCCACGCGGATGGCTCGATCGATGGTGACCAAATGGGGACTGTCAGAGAAACTTGGTCCGCTGCAATACGAGGAAGACGATCAAGAGGTATTCCTCGGCAAGTCTGCCGGTAGCTCGCGTTCACACGTGTCAGGTGAGACAGCCAAAGTTATCGATGAAGAGGTGAAAACGATCATCGATTCCTGCTACGAGAAGGCGCGCAACATTCTGGTCGACAATCGCGACAAACTAGACGCGATGGTCGACGCCTTACTGGAATACGAGACAATCGATCGGCCTCAAATCGACGACATCATGGCCGGCCGAACGCCCAGTCCGCCATCTAACTGGAATGACGATCCACCGAGTGAGCCGCCGACCGATCCGGTCAACCGTGACGAGGCGCCAGACGAAGGCGAGGATTTAGGCAACGCGCCGTCCAGTGCTTAACGCTTTGTGAGTGACGTCCCTGGGCTAGGCAAGAAGCTACGTGACTCCCCGCTGGTCATGGGGATATTGAATGTCACGCCGGATTCCTTCTTCGATGGAGGGCGCTACACCAATCTCAGCGATGCGTTGAGGCAGGCAGAAGCCATGATCGAGGCCGGTGCGGATATCATCGATGTTGGCGGCGAATCCACACGGCCGGGCGCTGCTCCGGTCACCGAATCCGAAGAATTAGCGCGGGTTATGCCCGTTGTCGAAGCCATCAGGCAAAGGTTTCCTATTCCCTTATCAGTCGATACCAGCACGCCCTCAGTGATGCGCGCCGCACTCACTCTCGGTGTTGAAGTGATTAACGATGTTCGTGCGTTAACGAGAGAGGGGGCGCTGTCAGCTTGTGCAGATGGGGACGGCTATATTGTTCTGATGCACATGCAAGGCACACCAGCGACAATGCAGCGCGATCCTACGTATGCTGACTTATTCGGGGAGATAAATCAGTTTTTTGAGGATAGAATCAGCGCCTGCGCCGAGGCAGGGATTAGCACCAGCCGCTTAATTCTCGATCCAGGGTTTGGATTTGGCAAAACGCTGGAGCACAATTTCAAATTGGTCGATGGGCTTGATCAGTTCTTTGACCATGGACTGCCGCTACTCATGGGGCTCTCTCGGAAGCGGTCCATCGCCGAAACGGCAAGCGATGTCGTGGCAGGGTCAGTGGCAGGTCATCTACTGGCTGTGTTGGCGGGGGCCAGTATTGTTCGCGTGCACGACGTCGGGCCGATGGTTAGCGCCATCCAAGTCTATAAGGCGATTAAGGGATCGAGTGGCTAGGCGTTTGTTTGCTCGAATGGCAAGAAGGGGGAAATCAAAGTGAATCGACGTTATTTCGGCACGGACGGCATTCGAGGTTTGGTCGGCGAGCATCCCATGACGCCAGAGTTCGTGTTGAAGCTCGGTTGGGCAGCGGGCAAAGCGCTTTCATCAGAGCGCCAGGGCCTAGTATTGATTGGCAAGGATACGCG
This sequence comes from Gammaproteobacteria bacterium, assembly GCA_038131595.1. GTDB lineage: Bacteria > Pseudomonadota > Gammaproteobacteria > Pseudomonadales > Azotimanducaceae > UBA9926. The sequence continues at coordinate 803,801 of JAYPPR010000008.1, read as the reverse complement.
GCTTTCGGGTTACGTCTTTGAGTCCGCGCTCCAGGCTGGACTTGCCTCAGCGGGAATGGATGTGCGGCTTTTAGGGCCGGTGCCTACACCTGCCGTCGCTTACTTGACGCGCACTCAGAGTGCAGTAGCAGGCGTCGTGATTAGTGCCTCGCACAATCCCTACTACGACAACGGGATCAAGTTCTTCTCGGGGAATGGCAAGAAGTTATCCGATGAAATGGAAGCGAGCATCGAGGCTTACTTGGATCAGCCAATGGAAATGGGTTCTCCCGCGGCTTTGGGAAAAGTTTCAAGAATTGCGGATGCGGCTGGAAGATACGCGGAATTTTGTAAAAGCACTTACCAAGAGCAAGTGAACCTTGGTGGCCTTCGAGTGGTGGTAGATGCTGCTCATGGAGCGGGGTATAACATCGCTCCTAAAGTCTTTAGTGAACTGGGCGCGGAAGTGTTTTCTATTGGTGCGTCGCCAGATGGCCTAAACATCAATCAAGAGGTGGGTGCTACGAGCCCTGAAGCTCTGGCAAAGGAGGTTATCGCTCGCAGGGCGGATATCGGCATTGCGTTAGATGGTGATGGAGACCGTCTTGTGATGGTAGATCACGAGGGAGTGGTAGTCGACGGAGATGAATTGCTGTACATCATGGCCGCGGATCAAGTGCGAAGAGGGCGCAGCGTTGAGGGCATCGTTGGAACGTTAATGAGCAATTTGGGCCTTGAGCAAGCCATTCGCGAAATGGGTCTCGACTTCCACCGAGCAAATGTCGGCGATCGCTATGTCATGCAGGCGTTGGAAGCGAGGGGCTGGAGCCTCGGTGGCGAGGGTTCTGGGCATCTCATTTGTTTGGATAAAACCTCTACCGGCGATGCGATTGTGGCCGCACTAGCGGTACTCAGCGCGATGACGGGGACAGGTCAGCAGTTATCAGCGCTAAAACAAGGGTTCCAAAAGTACCCACAGCACATGGTGAATGTGCGTTGCGATGACAAAACTCACATTGAGCACCCGAGTGTTAAACAGGCCGTGGCGGCAGTCGAAAGTGAGCTCGGCAATAAAGGAAGAGTGCTACTGCGCCCGTCAGGCACCGAACCGCTCATACGTGTGATGGTTGAAGGAGTGCACAAAGATCTCGTCGAAAAAAGCGCTCAAGCCATCGCGGAGAGCGTCTCTCGCATCGTTCACTAAGCGCAACGGGATAGACGAGGAACACCATCGATCTCGATGAGCGGTTAAGACCACCTGAGTGTGAGGCAGAAGACCATGAAGCCCTACTTTGTCGCAGCAAACTGGAAGATGAATGGTTCGAAGAAACTAGTCCTCGACCTTATCGAAGCACTGCAAGTCGTTGAAAGCGATCTGCTGGATATCGGGTTGTTCCTGCCATCGCCCTACATGGCTGAGGCGACTGCCATGGTAGGTCAAACGATGATTGTTGGCGCCCAGCATGTTTCTCAGCACGAAAGTGGAGCCTTCACTGGAGAGGTGTCGTGTGCAATGTTGCAAGACCTTGGTGTGAGCGCAGCATTAATAGGCCACTCTGAGCGCCGGCAATTGTTTGGTGAGACAGATGATCTGTGTGGTCAGCGGTTGAAAAGGGTATTGAAGAGCGGAATAGCACCGGTGTTATGCGTGGGTGAGACCCTTGAAGAGCGGGAGCAAGGAATCGTCGAATCCGTCATTGCAGCGCAGCTCGAATCGATTGAAATGGGTTTTGAGTACGCGAGTCCGGCTATCGGATTCACCATCGCATACGAGCCCGTTTGGGCCATCGGCACTGGTAAGCAGGCGTCGCCAGAAGAGGCCGATGAGGTGCATGCTTTTATTCGTAGTCGGGTAGCTGAGCGATGGCCAGCATTAACATCTTCGCTTCGGGTCTTGTATGGAGGCAGCGTAAAAGCAGATAATGTGCGGCCTTTTGCCAGGCAGCCCCATGTTGATGGTGTGTTAGTCGGGGGAGCATCGCTGGATGTTGGCGCTTTCACGGAGATTTGTCGTGAGGTTGCGGCAGCCAGTCAAGAAGGTTAACGAACCGAACTGATGAGCGTTTGCTCATCCAACGCTCGTTGACAAAGCTCGTTGATAAACAAGGCATTAAGGGCGGCAGGGACAGCAGAGGCAAGTCAAGGAAAGGACTGAAATCAGCTGAAATCAAAAAGCGACAATGAAAGACAAGCAACAATAAAACAAGACAAATAAAAACAAGAAAAATAAGAATAATTAAAAGCGGGCCTGCCAGTTGAAGTCGTTGAAGGCGAGCCCGAACGAACGAAAGAGTAAGAAGAGTCAACCATGAATTTAGATCTGTTTGAATCGTTGGTCCTAGTGTTTCACGTGATTGCGGCGCTAGGCATTATTGGTCTCGTGCTTATCCAACACGGAAAGGGCGCGGATATGGGGTCTGGTTTCGGTGGGGGTGCCTCTAATACGGTGTTTGGCAGTGGTGGTGCGGGCAACTTTTTGACTCGAATGACCACTTGGATCGCCATCGCTTTTTTCCTAACGAGTTTTGGGCTTGCCTATGTGGCCAGAGAGCGCTCAACTCAAGCGTTGACTGAGGGAATGCCCCAAATTGAGACAATCTCAGAAACGCCAGCCGCCGACGACCTTGAGGTGCCTGAAATATAGAATAGATTACGTCGGTCAAAGTAACTTGCTCTAGAATGAAAGACGCAGTTGCTGTAAGGTCCGCAAGAATTGCCGAAGTGGTGGAATTGGTAGACACGCTATCTTGAGGGGGTAGTGGGGGAAACCCCGTGGAGGTTCAAGTCCTCTCTTCGGCACCATATGAAAGCCTTCGCACGACGGAGGCTTTTTTTTGCCTGCTTTTCTTCCGTGCGCTCCTTCCGCCACTCCTTCGTATTCTTTGCATCAAAGGAATACCAGTCATTCGAGTTGCTGGAGAGTAGTGGTTGACCGTCCATATTCGCCCCCCTATAATGGGCGCCCTTGTTGTTGCGGGGTGGAGCAGTCTGGTAGCTCGACGGGCTCATAACCCGTAGGTCGCGGGTTCAAATCCTGCCCCCGCTACCACTTTACGGAAAGCCCCTTTATGGGGCTTTTTGCTTATATCAACAAGGCGTTAGCAAATTTGACGCGGTGCCCTTGGCAGCGAAGTCAAAACCAAAGTGGGCACTAGTGCCCATTTTTTTTATGGGCTGTAAAAGGATGCGCGAGCACGATATCGAAGCGTTAATCGAACCTGCGATCGAAGTGATGGGCTTCGAGTTGTGGGGTCTTGAATTGGTAAGGCGAGGGAAGCAATCGCTGCTTCGAATTTTTATCGAAGCTGAACACGGAATTACCGTTGATGACTGCGCAGCCGTTAGTCGTCAAGTTTCCGGGATCCTCGATGTCGAAAACCCGATTAATGAGGAGTACACCCTTGAGGTATCGTCCCCAGGGATTGATCGGCGGCTATTCAAACACGCACAGGTTGATCGCTGCGTTGGGCAGCCTGCCACCGTTCAATTGCGTCAGCCATTTGAAGGCCAAAAGCGCTTCAAAGGGGTCATTGTTGGTACAGAAGCGTCGGACATCGTGTTGAGACTGAACGACGAGGAAGAAATCGTATTGCCTTTTCAAGCAATTGAGAGGGCGAATGTGCAAATGCCGGAAAGAGCCGTCCGGTCACGAGAGAGTGAGTAAGAGCAAATGAGCAAAGAAATTTTGTTGGTGGTTGAATCGGTCTCTAACGAAAAAGGGGTGCCCGAGAGCATCATTTTTGAGGCCCTTGAGTCGGCTCTGGCCACGGCAACTAAGAAAAGGTATTCGGAAGAATCTGACATTCGTGTATCGATTGACCGTGAGACAGGCGATTACGATACCTTTCGCAGATGGCTGGTGGTTGAATCTGACGAAATGCTAGAGAACCCAGAAGCTGAATTAACTCCTGAGGAGGCAAAAGAGCAAAACGCCTCTTTGGAACCTGGGCAGTACCATGAAATAGAAGTCGATTCAGTTGAATTTGGACGAATTGCAGCGCAAACAGCGAAGCAAGTGATCGTTCAAAAGGTGAGAGAGGCGGAGCGAGCTCAGGTTGTCGAGGCTTACTCAGGTCGAGTTGGTGAGCTGATTAATGGCCAGGTTAAGCGAGTGACGCGTGAGGCCGTGATCGTTGATCTCGGTAATAATGCAGAAGCGATTCTGCCTCGCGAAGACTGGGTGCCCAGAGAATTGTTTCGAGTCGGCGATCGCGTCAGAGCGCTGCTTCACGAGATTCGCCCCGAAGCTCGGGGCCCCCAACTGGTGCTGACACGCACGAGCTCGAGCGTCCTGATCGAGTTGTTCAAGATAGAAGTTCCAGAAATCGCCGATGGTGTAATTGAAATATTGGGTGCAGCCCGAGACCCCGGTTCAAGAGCAAAGATTGCGGTCAAGACCAATGATGGGCGCATCGACCCTGTTGGAGCCTGCGTAGGAATGCGGGGCTCAAGAGTCCAAGCGGTCTCAGGAGAATTGGGCAACGAGCGAATCGATATTGTCCTTTGGGATGACAATGTGGCTCAGCTCGCCATCAACGCAATGGCGCCTGCTGAGGTCGCTTCAATTGTGGTCGATGAAGAAACGCAGAGTATGGATATCGCTGTGTCCGAGGATAATCTCGCTCAAGCAATCGGTCGTGGCGGTCAAAATGTAAGGCTTGCAAGTGAGCTCACCGGCTGGGCGCTCAACATCATGACTGAAGAGGAAGCCAGCGAGAAGCAAGAAGAGGAAGCGGGACAAATCGTAACCAACTTCATGGAACAGCTAGATGTGGACGAGGACGTTGCTGTGGTGCTGCTTGAAGAGGGTTTCACAACGTTGGAAGAAATTGCTTACGTGCCGTTGGATGAGATGCTTGCTATTGAAGGGTTTGATCAAGAGATCGTTGAAGAGCTCCGAAGTCGGGCGCGTAACGTCTTGACCACTCAGGCACTCGCAGACGAAGCAACGCGAATTGCTGAGGAACCCCATGAGGATCTCCTCGGAATGGAAGGAATGACAACTAAATTGGCCTACGATCTCGCTGCAATAGGAATCGTTTCAATGGAAGACTTAGCCGAGCAAGCGATCGACGATTTAATGGATATTGAATCGATGACCGAGGAATTAGCAGGCGAAATCATCATGACGGCTCGCGCCCCATGGTTTGAGTGAGAGCGGCGTTACGAGTGCGGAGATGAGAGGAAAGAATCATGGCTGATACAACGGTTAAACAATTAGCTGAAATCGTAGGAACTCCAGTGGACCGCTTGCTGCAGCAGATGCAGGAGGCTGGATTACCACAGAAGGAGGAGGGCGATGCAGTTGATGAAACTCAAAAAGAGTCCCTCCTTGCATTTTTGAAGCGCGCACACGGAGAAACCGAGGGCGGTCCCAAAAAGATTACGCTTAAGCGTCGAACACTCAGCACGGTGAAAGCTGGAGGGGCGGCAGGCCGAGGTCGGACGGTCAATGTAGAAGTTCGCAAGAAAAGGACATACGTCCGCAGAGAGCAGGCGCCACCTGAGGTCGAGAATGAGGATGCGGCGCCAGTTGCCGCGCCTGCAGAGCCAATCATTGAAGAGGTGGTAGAGACTAAACCTGAGCAGCTGGATCCAGAAGCAGTTCGTCGTGCTGCGCATATTGCGGCGGAAAAGGAAGCTGAGGCTAAACGGTTAGAAGCCGAGGAAAGAGCGGCTAAAGCGAAGGCGGAAGAAGAGGCAAAAGCCCGGAAAGCAGCACAAGAAGCAGCGAAAGCCAGTCAGGCAAAATCTGGCGATAGCGGGAAAGAAAGCGATGAACGGGTCAGCTCCAGAAAGGACAAACGAGATCGCAAAGACATTGATCTTGATGAAATTCAGCAAAAGAAAGCCAAGCACGGAAACCGAAAGAAACGAGTCGAAGAGCTGTTCGTCGAAGAAGTGGATGACCTGCTAGAAGAAGATGTGACAGAGACTTCATCGAGCACGCTAGGTCTTGGCGAAAATCTGAGATCAAGACGTGCGTCAGCAGTACCAAAAGCGAACAAGACCCACGAATTTAAGGCGCCAACTCAAGAGATCGTACGAGAAGTCGAATTGGCAGACACCATTACCGTGCAGCAGTTATCCCAGAAAATGTCCGTGAAGGCGACCGAGGTGATGAAGTCGCTGATGGGGCTCGGGGTAATGGCGAATGTGAATGCCTCCATCGATCAAGAAACAGCCGCATTGGTGGTTGAAGAGTTTGGTCATCAGGTCAAATTGATCGACGCTAACAGCGTAGAAACAGAGCTAGAACAGGCACTGGTATACGACGCAACACCCGAACCGAGAGCGCCTGTGGTGACAGTGATGGGGCACGTCGATCACGGTAAAACATCACTGCTTGACTACATTCGTAACACTCAGGTGGCTAGCGGCGAGGCTGGAGGAATCACTCAGCATATTGGTGCGTACCGTGTAGGCACTGATCACGGTGAAATTTGCTTTATTGACACGCCTGGGCACGCGGCGTTTACAGCCATGCGAGCAAGGGGCGCCACGTCGACAGATATCGTGATTCTTGTTGTTGCTGCTGATGATGGGGTAATGCCGCAAACTGAGGAGGCGGTGCAACATGCGAAGGGAGCAGGTGTCCCGCTCGTGGTGGCGGTTAACAAGATCGATAAAGAAGGTGCGGATCCCGATCGGGTGAAAAATGAGTTGGCAGCAAAAGAGGTCATTCCCGAGGAGTGGGGTGGCGATACTCAGTTCATACCCGTTTCGGCAATCACCGGCGAAGGTATCGATCAGTTACTAGAAGCGGTACTGCTGCAGGCTGAGCTCCTTGAACTGACGGCCGTTGAAGATGGTCCAGCGCAGGGTGTCGTGATCGAGTCGAGGCTCGATAAAGGCAAAGGGTCTGTTGCCACACTTTTGATCCAGAACGGTACGTTAAAGCAGGGTGACATCGTGGTGGCTGGTGAGCAGTACGGCAGAACGCGAGCGATGAGCGATGAGAATGGTCAACCGCTTAAAGTTGCAGGGCCTGCCACACCTGTCTCAATTCTGGGATTGGATGGGACTCCGGCGGCCGGCGATCAGTTTGTCGTCACAAAAGACGAAAAGTCTGCTAGAGAAGTCGCTGAATTCCGAAAGGATCGGAGCAAGAACGAAAGACTCGCTTCGCCAGCAGTCACACTCGACAACCTGTTAGCAAGCTTTGGCGGGCAAGAGGCGCAAGCACTCAATATTGTTGTGAAGGCAGACGTGAGAGGGTCGCTCGAGGCGATTGTGGCCGCCTTGCATGAATTAGGAAACGACGAAGTCAGAGTCAACGTTGTTTTCTCGGGTGTAGGTGGGCTATCTGAGACCGATATTAACTACGCGGTCACCGCCAACGCCGTGGTATTTGGCTTCAACGTTCGCGCCGATACACAAGCTAAGCGGCTTGTCGAGAAAGAAGGCATTGACCTTCGCTACTACAAGGTCATCTACGATTTAGTTGACGATGTCAAAGCTGCATTGTCTGGGATGTTGGCTCCAGAGATTCGAGAGGAAATTGTCGGTATCGCAGAGGTTCGCGACGTATTTGATAGCAAGAAATTTGGTGCCATTGCAGGATGTATGGTCGTCGAAGGCTCAGTGTTCCGAAGTAAAAAGATTCGTGTTCTGAGAGATAACGTCGTCATTTACGAAGGCGAATTAGAGAGTCTGAGGCACTTCAAAGATGAGGTTGAATCGGTCAGAAGTGGCACAGAGTGTGGGATTGGCGTTAAGAACTACAACGATGTCCGTGTGAAAGATCAGATCGAAGTGTTCGACACGAGAGAGGTTGCTCGAGCCTTATAGGCTCGGCGTTGGGTATGCAAGCAGGCTTTAGCCGTGTTGACCGGGTTGCTGACCAGATTCAAAAAGAATTGGCTGTAGCAGTGCAACGTGAGCTAAAAGACCCTCGATTAGGCATGGTCACGATCAGCGACGTTGAGGTCTCGAAAGACCTGTCTCATGCCAACGTCTTCTTCACGGTCTTTCCCGAGGAACGAGCAGAGGAAACGGAGTTATTGCTAAGCAACTCCGCGTCTTTTTTGCGTAAGTGGTTGGGTCGAGCGATGAAAACTCGAGTCACACCGAAGCTGAAGTTTCATTTTGATGAGAGCCTCGTGACGGGCGATCGGATTGATCGGGCCTTGAGACAAGCGCGGCCCGAAGCCGATCAAGAGTAGCGGCATTGGCTAGAAGAAAAGGAAAGGGCCGCCCGCTAGACGGCATATTGCTGCTGGACAAACCCGCGGGAATAACGTCAAATGGCGCGCTCCAACAAGTCAAGCGCTTATATGGTGCAGCGAAAGCTGGTCATACAGGGAGTTTGGATCCGATCGCAACAGGGGTTTTACCCATTTGCTTCGGAGAAGCAACCAAGTTTTCGCAATATTTGCTTGATTCAGACAAGCGCTATGAGACCACCATTTCGCTTGGCACCCAGACGGCAACGGGCGATCGAGAGGGCGAGATCGTTGCCAAAACGCCCGTACCTTTACTGACCGAGGAAGTGGTGGAAAGGTGTTTGGGTCGATTTAGAGGGGAAATACATCAAACACCATCGATGTATTCGGCCATCAAGAAAGACGGTCAGCCGCTTTATAAGTTGGCGAGACAAGGAATAGAAGTTGAGAGGGAAGCAAGGCCTGTCACCATCTTCGAATTAGTTTTGCGAGGAATGGGACCGGAAACACTGGACCTTGGGGTCCACTGCTCTAAAGGCACTTACATCCGATCTTTAGCAGAGGACATAGGAACGGAGCTTGGCTGCGGCGCGCATGTTGCTGAACTGCGAAGAACGGGTGTCGGACAGTTCAGCATTGAGGATGCCGTATCGATGGATACGGTGGTAGGGCGCAGCGACGACGGGCCAGAAGGAATGGACCCCTTGCTATTGCCCATTCAAGAGGCAGTGGTGAATTTACCAAGAGTCGAGTTATCTGAACATACCGGTGCGTATTTACTACAGGGACAGCCGGTTCAGGTTTCTAGCGCTCCAAAGGCTGGATTAGTGCAACTATTTCACTCGTTAGGCACTGAAGAACGATTCATAGGAATCGGAGAGGTGCTCGACGATGGAAAGATTGCGCCGCGGCGATTGATCGCAGCGCAATAGGAGAGGGTGTCTGCAAATATGCGCGGACATGCCTTACAACAGGAAAGTAAGACCAACGAATCGCCTTTGAGCGATGGCATATTAGAAGGAAAGCAACATGGCTTTAAGCAATGAAGAAAAAGTAGCGATCGTAAAAGAATACGGAGCCTCTGAGACAGACACGGGCTCTCCAGAAGTACAGATCGCGTTGTTAACAGCAAATATCAATAAGCTTCAAGGGCATTTTCAGGCGCATAAACACGATCACCATTCTCGAATCGGACTTTTGAGAATGGTTAGTCAGCGACGAAAATTACTGAACTACCTCATGCGAAAGAACGCTGACCGCTATGCCGATGTCATCAAGCGATTGGGCTTACGACGGTAATTGCTGGATTTGAAACGGAGAAAAGTGTGAATCCAATACAAAAGAAATTTAATTACGGCGACCATGAGGTTGTCTTGGAAGCGGGTCGAATTGCAAGGCAAGCGACTGCATCTGTGCTTGTAACCATGAGTCAGACAGCAGTTTTAGTGTCTGTGGTTGGCCGCAAAGAAGCGAACCCTGGGCAGAGTTTTTTCCCTTTGACCGTCAACTACGAAGAGAGAGCCTACTCTGCTGGAAAGATCCCTGGGGGATTCTTTAAGCGGGAAGGAAGACCTTCTGAGAAAGAAACCCTGACTTCAAGGTTGATTGATCGACCCATTCGGCCGTTATTCCCTAAGGGGTTCATGAATGAAGTGCAGGTGACTTGCCAGGTAGTTTCGGCAGAAAAAGACATTGACCCCGATATTCCTGCAATGATTGGCACGTCTGCCGCACTGGCGTTATCGGGAATCCCTTTTGCTGGGCCTATTGGTGCAGCAAGAGTTGGCTTTACTCGAGAAGGGTATCAACTGAATCCAACGATGTCCCAGTTAGAGGATTCCTATCTTGACATGGTGGTTGCGGGTACCGAGTCAGCGGTCTTGATGGTTGAGTCAGAGGCGAAGGAACTGACCGAGGACCAAATGCTCGGCGCAGTTTTGTATGCGCATCAAGAAATGCAGGTGGTCATTCGTGCAATCAATGAGTTCTGCGAAGTGGTCGGGGTTGAGTCCTGGGACTGGACGCCAGAACCCGTCAACCAGTCGCTGATGGATGCAATGGTAGAGGCCTCTGGTCAAAAGCTGTCTGAGGCTTATCAGATCAGTGAGAAAATGAAGCGGCAAGATGCAGTCGCCGCGCTCAAAGAAGAAGCATTAGCGCAATTTGTGTCGGAAGAAGGCCCGTCGCGAGATGAGGTCAGTGAAATTTTCGGCAAAATCGAGAAGAAAACGGTTCGTCGGGCCATCATTGATGGTCAACCTCGCATCGATGGAAGAGATACAAAAACCGTACGTGATATCCGCGTCGAGGTTGGTGTGCTGGCGCGAACGCATGGGTCTGCCTTATTTACCCGCGGCGAAACTCAAGCGCTGGTCACAACCACACTCGGTTCAATGAGAGATGCTGCAATTATTGATGCGTTGCAGGGCTCATACCGAGATCCCTTTATGCTTCATTACAACTTCCCTCCCTACAGTGTTGGGGAAACTGGATTTGTGGGCGGGCCGAAGCGCCGTGAGATTGGTCATGGTCGTTTGGCACGGCGAGGCATTGCTGCAGTATTACCAAAAGCTGAGGACTGGCCGTACACCACGCGGGTGGTATCGGAAATCACTGAGTCCAATGGTTCTTCCTCAATGGCATCGGTGTGTGGCGCAAGCCTGTCCCTGATGGATGCTGGTGTCCCTTTGAAGGCGCCTGTGGCCGGAGTGGCTATGGGGCTCGTGCTCGAGGACGATGGATTCGCAGTGTTGACCGACATTCTCGGTGATGAAGACCACCTGGGCGACATGGACTTCAAAGTCGCGGGTACGGAAACAGGGGTCACCGCCTTGCAGATGGATATCAAGATTCAGGGCATCACCGAACAGATTATGGATTCCGCACTTGAGCAGGCGCGTGAAGCACGGCTTCATATCTTGGGCGAGATGAATAAAGTCATTGGTCGATCACGAGACGAAGTGGCTGAAACTGCCCCCTCGATGGTCACGATGAAAGTGGATTCAGACAAGATACGCGACGTCATTGGTAAGGGTGGTGCAACCATCAGATCAATTACTGAGGAGTCCGGTGCTTCTATCGACATCGACGATGATGGCACCATTACCATTTTTGGTGAGGGACTTGAGTCGCGCGACAAGGCAGTCTCTTTAATCGAAGGAATTACAGCAGAGGCCGAGGTTGGCCAGATCTATACAGGCAAAGTAAACAAAATCGCCGACTTTGGCGCATTCGTGAATATTCTGCCCGGAAAAGATGGTCTGGTTCACATCTCTCAAATCGCCAAAGAGCGTGTTGAGAAAGTCACTGACTACCTATCAGAGGGTCAGGAGGTTCGCGTCATCGTTCTTGACGTAGAACGTGGCCGAATCAAGCTCTCGATGAAAGAGGTCCCCGAGGAAGAAGCGCAGGCCGATGAGGCTTCTGGCGCCGAGGAAACGGCACAGCATTCGGATGATGCGAGCGCGACGAATGAGGCTAGTCAGGCTGAAACCGAAGAGATGCAAGCGACTGAGGGCGCTGATGCACCTGCTGATGAGGCAGCTGACCCAGCCGAGAATGACGGTAGCGAGGAGCAACCGTCATAAGAATACGGGTCGACCTTGGTTGAAACACGATTGCTTTTGGGCAATCAAAAAAAGGCGCTCAATGCGCCTTTTTTTGCCTCGTCTAACTATTGATTCGCTGTGGGACTGTTTTGGATTAGATCGTCTACCACGCTAGGGTCGGCCAGTGTGCTGGTATCACCGAGTTGATCGAGCTCATTTTCCGCGATCTTTCTTAAAATACGGCGCATGATCTTGCCGGAACGCGTTTTTGGCAAGGCCGGTGCCCACTGCAGGATGTCGGGTTTTGCTATCGCACCTATTTCCGTTCTAACCATCTGCTCCAGCGCTTGTCTTAGTTCGTCTGTCCCTTCAGTGCCCTGCATGAGTGTGACAAAACAATAGATACCCTGACCTTTGACGTCATGGGGGTACCCAACCACTGCCGCCTCGGCGACCGCGGGGTGTAATACCAATGCGCTCTCGACTTCTGCTGTTCCCATTCTATGGCCGCTGACGTTCAGTACGTCATCCACACGACCCGTGATCCAGTAATAGCCGTCAGCGTCACGTCGAGCACCATCGCCTGTGAAGTAATAGCCTGGGTAAGTGCTGAAATACGTGTCGACACAGCGCTTGTGGTCGCCATAAACCGTTCGAATCTGGCTCGGCCACGATGAACGGATCGCTAAGTTCCCGGAAGCCTCGCCCTCTAGTTCCTGTCCTTCGGCATCCAAGAGCACGGGCTCAACCCCGAAGAATGGGAGTGTGGCGGAACCAGGTTTCAGCGCAATTGCACCAGGTAATGGCGTGATCATGATTGCGCCAGTTTCTGTTTGCCACCAGGTATCTACGATGGGGCAACGACTATCGCCAACAACATGGAAGTACCACTCCCAAGCCTCAGGGTTGATGGGCTCACCAACTGATCCCAGCAGCCTCAATGAACTTCGACTACTCTTCGTCACAAAGTCATCCCCAAGGCCCATAAGCGATCGTAGCGCGGTGGGTGCCGTGTAGAAGATATTGACTGCGTGCTTGTCGATGATTTGCCAGAAACGGCCAGCATCCGGATAGGTGGGCACGCCCTCAAACATGAGCGTGACCGCGCCATTGGCTAGTGGTCCGTAAACGATATAGGAGTGTCCGGTTACCCAGCCCACATCCGCAGTGCACCAATAGATGTCACCATCCTTATAGTCGAAGACATAACGATGGGTCATCGCTGCGCCAAGCAAGTAGCCGGCGGTGGTATGCAGGACGCCCTTAGGTTTTCCTGTACTTCCTGAGGTGTAGAGAATAAAAAGAGGGTCCTCGGCATTCATTGCCTCTGGAGGACAGTCGTCTGAGGCATTGATCGCCGCCGCCGCATAGTCCACGTCTCTTTCGGGTACCATCGTCATATCAGCGCCCGTTCGAGGGACCACGAGAACCGTGTGGACATTCGGGCACTCTTCAACAGCTAGATCAACATTGTGCTTGAGTGGGATCGTCTTGCCCCCCCTGACGCCTTCGTCCGCAGTAATCACTGACTCGCAGTTGGCGTCCAAAATCCGGTCTCGCAGCGCTCCCGGAGAGAATCCTCCGAATACCACGCTGTGAATCGCGCCAATTCGAGCGCAAGCTAACATTGCGTAAGCCGCCTCAGGAATCATCGGCATGTAAATGCACACGCGATCGCCCTTCTTAACGCCTCGCGACTTTAAAATATTGGCCATGACGTTGACGCGGGTGCTGAGCTCGCTGTAAGTGATGGTCAACGAATCAGTAGGTTCGTCCCCTTCCCAGATAATCGCCGCTTGATCGGCGCGGTCCGGAAGGTGTCGGTCGATACAGTTGACTGTCACGTTCAACGAACCGTCGGCGAACCACTTGGCTTGTCCCTCCCTTAAGTTAGATTCAACAACCGATGAAAAAGGGGTAGACCAGGTGAGAGTTGAACGTGCTTGTTCTGCCCAGAACGATTCTGGATCAGCTATCGAAGCATCGTACATGGCTCGGTATTGAGCCTCTGTAAGGTGAGTATTGGCGGCTGCCTCCGCAAAGACGGGGTATAGCTTCTCCTCGGACATTGTCCGTGACTCCTTGTGATTTGCCTGAAGGTTGCCACAAGTTTGTGGGCCAGGAAACTGTAGTCATGCCGTGGCCGAGAATCTCGCCACGGCCAGCGGAATCGTTCAAGCACACTCGAATGACCATCGACCGTGATCGCAAGCGTTAAATCTAGTTCGGCCTACTCTGATGGGCTCTCAAATGGAGGTGAGGGCTTTCGTTGGCGTTTCTTCCTTCGCCGCGGCTGCTTGGGATGACGATCGAGTAGTTTCAACATGTCTCGCTGGACGTCGGGAGACTCGCCCTGTACGCGAGTCCACCAATCGGCGGGTTCGGTTAGTTTTGAGTCCTCTTTCTCTCGCAGTAGCAGGAAATCATAAGCGGCCCTAAAACGCTTGTGCTCGAGCAATCTTAGGGGGCGGCGCCCCACTTTGAATTCCAGCCGATCTTGAAGTTCCCATATTTCTTTCATGGTTTGAGTAAAGCGTTTCGGAATCGCAATCGCAGGTAACTGATCGAGCACCGTGATGTCAGATGCCGCTTGTGCGGCATCCAGCAGGCCAAGCCCCTGCTCCAAGGAATTCTGTTTTTGGACTAAGAAGCCATCCCATAGCAGTGACGCTAGCAAGAAAGCTGGGGTGACCGACTTTCCTGATCGTATGCGCTCATCAGTCGATGCGAGTGCGTGTCTCTCGAACGCGGTCAGTTGATGGGTTTGATGCTTAAACGGAAACATAGGGTGGAGCAGATTGAGATCATTCAGCGCTTCAAATGTTGACTCTGATTGCCCGGCGAGTGACAGCTTAAGAAACTCTTCAAATAGTCGAGCCGGCGCGACCAGTTGTAGCAGTGCGGCATTTTTTTTGATCACTGTCTTAAGCGATGGGTCGATCTTAAAATCGAGCTTTGCCAAAAACCGAGCAGCGCGAATCATTCGGACAGGATCTTCTGTGAAACGAGTCAAAGGGTCGCCAATGATGACTAACGCTCGCGCGTTCAGGTCTGTTAACCCCTGCGCTGTTGGGTCAAGCAGCTCCTGCTTAGTGGGGTCGTAATAGAGTGCATTGATGGTGAAGTCTCGGCGAAAAGCGTCTTCCTCGAAGGTTCCAAAGATGTTTTCGTTCTTGCCGTGCGCCGGTCCCTGCTCGGCGTGAGGTTGGCTGCCTCGGAACGTCGATACCTCAATGACCTCTCGACCTTTGCGGACGTGCACGAGCCTAAATCGGCGACCAATCAGCCGCGAGCCCCGAAATTGCTCGTGCACTTCCTCTGGCGTTGCATTGGTTGCGACATCGAAGTCCTTGGGTTGATGGCCAAGGAGCAAATCTCTGACACAGCCACCCACCACATAAGCGGTAAAGCCTGCCTTTTGCAGCCCCTCTACAACGTATCTCGCTGCCGGGCTGATGTTCTTTGGTTCGATGGACAACAACTAATCTGTGGACGCCGCAATGAGTGAAGTTGAGGCCGAGTTTAGCAGATGAATCTAGCTGGCGGCCTCGGGCTTGGAGTCGCCTCATTAACTGCCTAGATTCTCGTCAGGTCGTTGGCAGCGCTACAGGCTGCGGCCCATGAGTTTAGGGACCTGGGCTGGCTGCCAAGCGGTGACTGCGCTCTTGAGGATCTTGCTCGTTTCTTTCGAATCAGGGCTTGATTGGCCAAGAAATCTTAAGGCTCTTTTCAAATTGTCAGCGGGTGTACTTACATCAACGGATTGAGCGCCAGTTTGCTTGCTCAGCTTCACCCCATCGCTCCCCAGGACGACAGGAAAATGCCAAAACGTAGGCGGAGTATGATGGAACGCTTGATAGAGCTCGAGTTGATAGGGTGTCGAGTCGATGAGGTCGGAGCCACGAACAACCTCAGTAACCCCTTGCTCGATGTCATCATAAACAACTGCCAACTGATAGGCGATGAGCTGGTCGCGTCTGCGGACGATAAAGTCGCCGAGGCTCTTGCCCATTTTCCATGATCGTTGCCCTAGATGAGCATCGGCATGGGTGATTTGGTCGCGTTGGATCCTGAATCTTAGTGCATAGCCCCCAAGCGCTGGATCCGATTCGATGCGAGACCTACAAAAACCGGGATAGTGGCGGGGTAAGCGTTTACGGGGGCAATCGCAGGGATAAACCAGTGATTGTTGCCGCAGTGCATCGAGCGCCGAGTGATAGTTCGCTATCCTTTCACTTTGATAGGTAACCGGGAGGTCGCTCTTTAAACCGTGGGCGCTTAGTTGTTCCAGAATGAGTTGTCTGGCACCCGGTTGCTCGCGTGGAGGATCCAGATCCTCCATTCTGACTAGCCACTGGCCTCCCTGAGATTTCACATTGAGGTAGCTGGCTAATGCCAACGTGAGCGAACCAAAGTGAAGGGGGCCCGTCGGAGAGGGAGCAAAGCGACCCACGAAATGGGGGGTCCGAGTATCCATGCCCCTTTGTGTGATCTACCCGTGCAATTGGCGTTCTTTTAGCTCAGCCAGCGTTTTACAGTCGATACACTCAGTGGCTGTGGGTCTCGCCTCCAGTCTTCGAATACCGATTTCGATGCCACACGTTTCACAAAATCCGTAGTCATCGTGATCGATAAGCTCAAGGGTTTTCTCGATTTTGCGAATGAGCTTTCGCTCCCTGTCACGCGTGCGTAACTCTAGGCTGAACTCTTCTTCTTGGCTGGCGCGATCAGAGGGGTCGGGATAGTTCGCTGCTTCGTCTTTGAGATGGCTTACCGTTCGATCGACTTCTTCCATCAACTCGCGTCGCCACTCCATGAGGATCGCCCTGAAATGCGCGTGCTGATTTTCGCTCATGTACTCCTCGTTTCGCTTCGGCTGATAAGGAGTGAACGAGGTGCCTGTGATTCCACCTGATGAGAGCGTCGGGCTCAATGCACTGTCACGCTTGGCGCGGGGTTTTGAAGCAGCCGTCTTCTTGGCGGTTACTTTTTTTGCCGGTGCCTTTTTTGCGGGCGCTTTTGCGGTGGCCGTTTTTTTAGCGGTTATTTTTCTTGCCGGTGCTTTTTTCGCAGGCGCTTTTGCAGTGACTGCTTTTTTAGCGGCTACTTTTTTTGCCGGTGCTTTTTTTGCCGGTGCCGGTGCTTTTTTTGCAGGCGCTTTTGGAGTGACTGCTTTTTTAGCGGCTACTTTTTTTGCCGGTGCCTTTTTTGCTGGCGCTTTTTTTGCCGGTGCTTTTTTCGCAGACGCTTTAGCAGCGGCTGTTTTTGTCTTCTTAACAGATGCTTGTTTGTTAGAACGAGTTTTGGTCGTCACAGGCTTTTTTGCTCCCGTCGAGGCAGCGTTCTTTTTTGCTGCAGGTTTGGCCTTTGCTGATGTTTTTTTGGGGGCAGGCTGCTTCGACGCCCTAGCGGCGGATTGAGCCGAAGCCTTTGGTTTACCAGACTTTTTTGCCGCCATGATAGGTTCTCCTTCGAGCGGTTGAGTAGTGGTGTCCCAAAAATCAAGCGCCGAACATTAACAGAATGGAAGCATCTCGCCAAGCGCAATTTTTCGTACCACGCTGTGAGCATAGCAATCAAACATCCCGTGTTAGCATGGCCGCGGTAGAGATCCAGCGAGGCGAACAACTAGTGGAATATTCTGCACGAAGCCAGTCTGTGCAATCCTTTAAAGCGATGGAAATGATGGCAGCTGCCAGATTGCTTGAGGAGCAGGGTCGGTCGATTATCCACCTCGAAGTCGGGCAACCCGATTTTTTTGCCCCTCACGCTGTTAGCGATCGAGCTAAGTCGACTATTGAGTCAAATCTGACCGGATACAGTAACGCCGAGGGCCTTCCTGAATTGCGAGAGTCGATTGCCGCGTTTTACGGCAATCGGTTCGGTCTCGCGATCGATCCGAGGCGGGTCATTGTCACTGCCGGCGCGTCAGGTGCGCTCGCGTTGCTGTTGCCGTTGCTGACCGATCCGGGCCAAGGCTGGTTGTTGCCTGATCCCGGCTATCCTTCTTACCGTCATTTTGTCTCCGCTTTTGGGTGCGACGTGCAGGCGCTCCCTGTGGACGCGGCGCATCACTTCCAGCCAACGCCCAGTCAAATCCAGGAGGCTTGGCGGTCGAATACCAAAGCCTGCTTGCTTGCGACGCCCTCAAACCCGGCGGGCACCTGCATACAATCCGATGTCTTTGGAGAGATCGCGGGGGTGGTGTCCGACAAGCGTGGGCACCTGATTGTCGATGAAATCTATCAGGGTGTGTCGCCAGAGGGAGAGCCACTACCCACAATGCTGTCGAAGACGGATGATGCCTTTATCGTGAATAGCTTTTCGAAGTATTTCGGAATGACCGGTTGGCGACTCGGCTGGCTCATCGTGCCCGATCAAGCGGTGGATCCATTGATTCGGATTGCACAGAATCTCTTCATTTGTCCTTCTGTGGTGGCGCAAGCGGCTGCGGTCGCCGCATTTCGTGAAGAGGCCATAGAAGAGGCCGACCGAAGGTCACTCGATCTTGCTCAAAAGCGGCGATTAATGAGCGAGGGGCTGGAGGCGATAGGTTTTACGATTCCCGCCAATCCCGACGGCGCTTTTTACCTCTTTGCGGAAGTTCCAGCCGGAGCACCCGAGGCAGAGACATTTTGTCAGCAGGCGCTTCAGCAGGTTGGCGTTGCGATGACACCGGGTATTGATTTTGGTGACAATGGCACTGAGAGGTTTGTTCGGATTAGTTGTGCGCAGCCGACTTCAGCATTGCTCGATGCGCTCCAGAGGCTGCGTGGGCTGGCCGCGTGAAGATATTACGGGGTGAATGGCAAGCAGGTACCTTGGTCCGACGATATAAGCGATTTTTGGCGGATGTGCGGCTCAAAGCGTCGAACCAAGAGGTGACTGCCCACTGTCCAAATACTGGGGCCATGACCGGTTGCCTCGAATCTGGTGCGGATGTTTGGCTGTCACACTCGGATGATCCGTCAAGAAAAACCGCTTTCACCCTGGAGCTGACGCGAATAGACGGACATTACATAGGCTTAAACACGCACAATGCGAATCGCCTTATCGAAGAAGCCATTATGAAAGGCCGGCTAGGGCCTGCGCTGCATGATTTACATCCTGAACGAGAGGTTGCATTTGAGGGGGGGCGTCTTGATTTTCGATTAGGCAGCTATGATCAGGATCACTTTGTCGAGGTTAAAAGTGTGACTTGGATGGAGGGTAAGGGGATTGGCCGATTTCCCGACGCAAAATCGGACCGGGCGGTTAAGCACCTGGCTCACCTAGCTCATTTAGTAAAACAAGGAGCAAGCGGTACATTAGTGTTCTGCGTTCAACACTCGGGAATAAAATCAGTTGAACCTGCCCGTGATGTCGACCCGGTCTACGCTGAGGCTTTAGCGCAGGTCGTTTCAGAAGGCGTGGTCTGCAAAGCATTCAAGACACAGTTCCGACCCCCGCATGCGTTTGTGACCAAAGCGTTGCCCGTCCATATTCGATAGTACAAAGGGGCCCACATCAAGATCATGCATTTAACAACGGGCATATTCGCCATGATCCTGGTTGGGAGTCTGGTCCTGATGGTGGGCGCGGTACCACTCGACTGGACTCAATTGTTGGCTGGCGACTCCCAGGGTCAGACTATTTTGTGGCAATTGCGGTTGCCACGAGTGCTACTCGCTGGATTAGTGGGTGGTGGGCTAGCGCTAGCCGGCGCTTGCGTTCAAGGCCTTTTTCGCAACCCCTTGGCTGACCCGACGCTGATTGGTGTGGCTGGTGGTGCTGCCTTAGCAGCCGCCATCTGTATCGCAGTCGCGCCCCTGCTACTGGCAAACCCCTGGTGGATAGCGGGCGCGGCATTTTTGGGGGGATTGACCGTCACCTTTTTGGTTCTAGCGATATCGGGGCGCGAAACGGCTCTGCACACGTTATTACTCGCAGGGCTCGCAGTTAACGCAGTGTCGCTCGCATTGGTGGGACTGATTGGAGTGTTGGTGGTAGATGAGTCTTTCCGGAGCATTGCTTTTTGGACACTAGGAAGCCTGAATCACGCCACTTGGCAGGAGGTGGTCGTTGCTTTGCTCATGTTGCCTCTCGCTTGGCGGTTGATCTATCGGGCCGAGGCTTTGAACGCCATGGTGCTATCCGAGCACGAATTTTCTTCGCTGGGTTACTCGTCACAATTGATCAGGAGGGAGGTCATTGTCCTGGTGGCTGCAATGACCGGCATCGCTGTGAGCCTGACAGGCGTGATCGCGTTTGTTGGCTTGATCGTTCCGCATATGGCTCGCATAGCCTTTGGAGCAATGCATCAAACGTTGTTGCCGCTGGCGTTTATGATGGGAGCAATGCTCATGATGTTAGCGGATGCCGCGAGTCGAACCCTAATTGCACCTATGGAGATTCCGATTGGCATTATTACTGCGCTGATTGGCGCACCCGTTTTTATTGCCCTGCTACGTAAACAGGTTGTTAGTGATGATTAGGGTTGAGTCGCTCACTTTGACAAGGGGAGAGCGCCAGATCCTCGGCCCTTTGTCTTTTGTCCTTGGGCAGGCAGGTTGGCTCAGCGTAGTCGGCGCGAATGGTGCAGGTAAGTCGACGCTCTTGCGACTGATGGCCGGACTGGACGCTCCATCAGGTGGCGACGTTAAGCTGAGAGATCAGCCAGTGACTGGGATGGCCCCTTTAAATCGAGCCCAATACGTCGGCTATCTGGCTCAATCTTCCGCCACCTCTTTCCCCTTTACAGTTGAGGAGTACGTCTCCCTTGGCTTAGTGCCCCATGACGAAAAGACGTTTAATCACCGCAACGTGATGGATGCTGTCATCGAGTCGTTGACGCTCGGAGCGCTTCGAAAACGCAAGGTTATCGGCCTGTCGGGTGGCGAGTTTCAGCGAGTTCGGTTGGCGCGAGTCCTGGCCCAAGTTTGGTTCGAGCCTGATCAGCGCGTTTTAATACTCGATGAGCCGCTGACTTCTTTGGACTTGAAGATCCAGGATCAGGTCATTGGATTGTTGGAGCAGCTGGTTAAGGATGGGTTGACGCTGATCGATGCGACTCACCAGTTTGTGAGCATGCCGGTGCACGACCAGACTGTTCTGCTCCTTGGCGAGCGGGGCTCTCAAGTGGGGTTTGGTCGTCCCAGTGAGGTACTCACACCTTCAGCGCTGCGAACCGCCTTCTCGCTTGAATCGGACTCTCCTACTTTGCAGAGAGTGTTTGCAACGCGTCATGGCTGAGCCGAGCGCCGTATTGCGAGACCACGGCGGCAGCCAGTGGGTGCGATCGTGCAGTCGCCTCAGCGAGATCGCAACCGCTTGTCAAATAGTAAAGGACACCCCCTGCGAAAGTATCCCCAGCGCCCGTGGTATCAATCGGGCTGACGGACCTTGCTGGTATCAGTTTAGGCTCTCTTTGGCCCTCACTAACCAATGCTCCCTCCCCACCAAGGGTGATTGCGAAAGCGCTGGAGCTTGATGCGAGACGCGAAGCGGCTTCATCCCTGGTTGCTGTGTTTGTCCAGGCCATGGCCTCATCCTCATTGGCAAATATGAGGTCGACGCCCACGTCGAACAGTCTTTCAAACTGGTCCCTGAACCCCTGCACCATGCCGATATCAGAAAGCGTGAGCGCAATCGGTACTCCGGCACTCTTAGCAATCGCTTGCGCGGCGAGCGCCGCCTCGAAACCTGTTTCTGAACTGACTAGATATCCCTCGATGTAGAGATACTTCGACTGGGTCAGGGCGGCCGCTTTGATCTCACTGGGCGAGTAGTTTTGGGTAATCCCAAGATGCGTAACGAGCGTTCGCTCACCATCTGGAGTGATCATGGAAATACATTCCCCGGTAACGCCTTCAGGGCAGTCGGTCTCATCGTAGTTACAACCTATCCCCTGGGTACTAAGGTCTCTCAGGAAAAAAGCACCGGTCGCATCTCCAGCAACCTTGCAGCTATAGAAGGCCTTTCCCCCAAGTCCAGAAACGGTGGCAATGGTATTCGCCGCTGAGCCACCGCTTGCGAGCGCCTTTCTCTGAATTCCATGCCGCTGCTCAATCAGATCGAGGAGGGCCGCTCGACTGGCTTCGTCAACAAGTGACATACCGCTCTTTGGAAATGTGGATTCCGCCAAAATAGCTTCAGTGACCAGGTATTCAGAATCAACCAAAGCGTTGCCTACGCCATAAACGTCATACATTAGTGTCTACTCCTAGCGCGTGAGGGTTTTTACCAGTCGGACTGGTCGCACGGGTGTTAGTGAGTGAGTTCGGCAAACGCTTCATCAGCGGCTTGCAGCGTGGTTTCAATATCTCGATCGTCATGTGCGGCTGAAACAAACCCGCTCTCGAACGGCGATGGAGCAAGGTAAATGCCTTTAGCAAGCATTGCCTTAAAGAACTGGGTAAACCGCTCAGCATCGCAGGCCATCACGGCATCGAAATTGGTGACGGGGTCTGCCTCGGAGAAGAAAAACCCAAACATCCCGCCCCTTGAAACGGTCGCAAGCGAGATACCATGTGATGCAGCTCGTGCCTTGAGCCCGTCAGCCAATTGACGGGTCGTTATCGATAAGCGATCAAAGAACCCTGGCTCGGAGAGGAGTGTGATGGTTGCAAGTCCTGATGCCATCGCAATTGGATTGCCTGAAAGCGTTCCAGCCTGGTAGACCGGGCCCATCGGAGCAATACAATTCATGATGTCGGCTCGACCACCAAAGGCGCCCACAGGAAGGCCTCCGCCGATGACTTTACCGAGGGTGGTGAGGTCTGGGGTGACACCGAAAACACTTTGGGCACCGCCGATCGCTACCCGAAATCCAGTCATCACCTCATCAAAAATGAGCACGCTCCCATGGTCATTACAGACGGCTCGCAGCGCTTCAAGAAATCCCGGAAGTGGTTCCACCATTCCCATATTCCCGGCTATTGGCTCGACGATCACTGCTGCGACAGTGTCACCTTCTGCTTTAAAAAACGCCCTGAGGGTTTCCTCGTCATTAAAGGGGAGTGTCAAGGTTAACGCTGCTAATGCCTTTGGGACTCCGCCTGAATCTGGCTCACCCAGGGTCAATGCTCCGGAACCCGCTTTGACCAGCAAAGAATCTGCATGACCGTGATAGCAGCCCTCAAACTTGACGATTCGGTCGCGACCCGTGTATCCGCGAGCCAGCCGAATGGCGCTCATCGTGGCCTCGGTCCCTGAGCTCACCATTCGTAGGCGCTCCATGCTGGGCACGAGCTCGCGAACTCTGATAGCCAGCTCGGTTTCGATTTCAGTAGGGGCACCAAACCCTAAGCCTTTTTTTGCGGCGTTGGTCACGCTGTCAATGACCGCCGGATGGGCATGGCCAGTGATCATCGGTCCCCAAGAGCCAATATAGTCAATGTATCGCTGTCCTTCGGCGTCATAGAGATAAGCGCCTTCGCCCCGCTCGAAAAAAACGGGTGCGCCACCCACGCGTTTGAACGCTCGAACAGGTGAGTTCACCCCTCCTGGCAGAATGTCACAGGCCTGTGAAAACAGAGTTTCCGAATTTTTAGTCATGGAGATACAACTTATATTGATTCGTTCATTGGTGTCTCTTAGCGCGACTGCCAAGAGTGGCTGTTGATGTCGCTGGCGAGCACGATTCCCGCTGGCGTGCGCACCCCTGCTGCGGAGGGTCTGTAAATAACGAGCAGTTCTACGTTTTTCTCAGCAATTATATCAAATGCCTCATCCAGCGTGGCTTGCCAGGGCACTTGGGCTGCGCTTAACAATCCCTCTAGTGGACCGGAAAAATCGATGATTGCTGATTGATCAGTACTGAGATGATCTCGGGCAGCAGACGCGGATATTAGTCGGTCGGATAAGTCCTCAGATTCTATGAGGAGCCAGTCGACTTCACGCTCCAATATTGACATTAAATCCTCACGAGCAATTAACTGAGGCACAGTATCGAAATTAGGATTCGATAACGTCTCTACACCAACTCTGCTGAGCGCCTGACGCATAGGCGTTGTCGAAATCTGAATCCCCTGGAGCTGAAGTTGCAGATTAAATAGTGACGGCATCTTGAGACCATGAACGGCGGTAATCGTCGCAATCACAATGCAAAGCATCGCGGGCAATATAATCTCGGAGTTTTGTGTCAACTCCATGATCGCCATTAGTGCGGCAAGCGGCGCATTCAACGTAGCGCCCATCATCGCGCCCATACCGAGCAAGGCGAAGAAAGCGGGATCGGTATCGCTCAATCCAACTGACTGGCTCAGCTGCCAAAGAATTGACCCAGCGGTGGCGCCAATGAATAGGGTTGGGCCGATAACACCGATCGGCAGCCCGAAAGCGACAGCAACCAGCGTTGCAACTAATTTAGCAAACACAATCAGTGTCAACGCGAGAAGACCCAATTGGCCTGCCAAGGCAAAGTTCACTGTGTCGTAACCGACGCCTAAGATTTCTGGAATCCATAGCCCGATGATTGCTGTGGTCGCACCGGCCAAAGTGATTTTCACGACCATACCCTTCGGAGCATAGCGATGAACAAACCTAACACCATGAACCAATGCGGCAGCGAGGCAACCTAATAGTAATCCTGCGACGACTACGAATGGAATCTCTTGCCACTGGCTGAGGCCCACGCTGGGTACAGAGAACATGCTGGCGCTGCCGAGAAAGATCTGCACCACCAAGGTTCCTGTGACTGACGCCAAAATGACAGGCATGAAACCTGCGATGGTGTACTCCATCAGGATGACTTCCATTGCGAAAATAACGCCAGCAATTGGGGTGTTAAACGATGACCCGATTGCCGCTGCGGCGCCGCAGCCAACAAGCACTCGGATGGAATTATTGGGCAATTGAAGATGCTGACCGAGGAGGCTGCTGGCCGCAGCACCCAGATGAATAGCAGGTCCCTCGCGACCTCCTGTTTGACCCGATATGAGTGCGAGTGAGCCTGCAATGAACTGTACGATGAATCCCCGGTGTGTCATGTGGCCTTGATGTCGGTGGAGTCGCTCTAAAACATGTGCGACACCCACCCTTGCCTGACCCGAGTTGAAAAAAAATAGGTAAAAGGCGATACAAAGTGCCCCGGCGATGGGCGTTAAGGCTCTCTCCAAGAGTGACAGCATCTCGAAAGACTCTGGCCCTTCCGGGAGAACGAGAAAAAGCGTGAATTCGATTAACCCTCGAAATAACAGAATGACCAGCCCAGTGACGGTACCTGCGAGGATACCCAGCAGTGCAAATTGTGGGAGTGCATCGAGCGAGGTAAGGGAAGATCGAAAGGCGTGAACATCATAGAATGTTCGAAAGCGAGTGAGGAACGATCGCCACATATGCGAAGGCTAGCAAAAAGTTCGTTCCAGTCTAACTTAAAACCCGCCGGTGAACGCGGCGGGAGAACAATCGAGGTCTCGCACTGTTTCAAGCGGGTAATCATGCTCGCGTGCAACCAGCGGGCGAAAGGAAATCACTGTGCGGGCATGGTTTGAAAAGAAAACGGTAGTCACACACAGAAGACCGATTAATCGTTGGCTCGCAATGACTGCGGCATTGCTGCTGTTCGCCTGTTTATGTTGGGTGGGTTTCGAAGCAGGGATTAATCGAGCTAATCAGGCAGGAATCGACATGGCCTCCAGAATCGAAACGTTAAATGTTGAGGTCGAACATTTGTCGAATACCCTCGAGAGAACGCAGCAAGCCTTGGTCGCGTCTGAGCTGCAGAGGACAACGCTAAGAGAACGGCTCGAGGTGCTCGCGCCGCAGCTAACGGAATATCGAGCGACCATTCAAGTGCTCGAGGATCAGCAGCTATATTACGAGAACTTGCTGAGCACGTCGGAGGCGGGCTCCGAAGTCGTGGTAGAGTCTGCCGAAATGATTCAGGGACCCAATGGTGAGTGGCAATTTTGGGCTCTCATCACGCAATCATCGGTTCAAAAGCGATCAACAAAAGGCGTTATGCGATTAACGTATGAGTACGCCGAACAGGGTGTTGATTTGCTAAGCGGTCTCGAGGAAGTGGTGGACGAGGTGCCTTTTGAGTTTCTTTACTTCAAGCGGTTTGAGGGCAACGCGCCGCTGCCGCCAGGGGTTGCGGTTCGGTCGGCGACAATTAGTGTTGAAATCGATGGGAAGGTAGTGGCCAATCAGGCGTTTACTTCTTTGGGGGCTTGACCAGCTGATCGTAGTAGGGAGTAAAAACGGCTACGATAAGGTGAAGGCAGACGGTGTGTCTTTTGTGAAAAACGATCGTGACTCGGGTGAAACTCGAAAAGCATGATTGAAATCAGTGACTGATAACCCGTGGCAGGGTTGGTGGATAGACGTGAAGAGACCAGATTTAAAGGGAACGCGAGTTTCTCTTGTAGCAGAAAATCTCGAAATCGAAGGTCGGCTCCTGTTTTCTGGAGAGTTGATCGTTAATGGTGTGGTTCGGGGAGATCTGATTGGCAGAGACTTGCAGTCGAAAGTTCAAATCGGCCCCAGTGGCCAGGTGTTGGGAGATATCAAGGTTCCTACGGTCATGGTCAGTGGCCAAGTAGAGGGTGATGTCTACGCTAGTGCGCATATCTCTCTCCTTGCTTCTGCTAGGGTGAATGGAAATATCTATTATTCCTCGATGGAGATGGCGAAAGGCGGTCAATTCACGGGGAGCATTCGTCAGCTCGAGTCCGCGATGGTGGTTGAACAAGCGGAGGTTCGGATGGCGCAGAGAGCGGCTACGGTGACAAGCATTAAATCAACCTAAGTCTTGGAGAGCAGCGGATGCGTGCAGGCCGGCTTGGCTCGCTAAATTGACAGGCCTGCGATTTCGTTCAAAGGAGTGAAAGCTGTAATTGGTCGATGACCGTAAGTGGTGCTAGATGTATCAAAGGTTGAGCAAACGACAAGAGTAGAAGAATCGTTAAAGGCCTAGAAATAGGCAGCCCTGAGCCTTAGGTATAAAACAGCCCTGAGCCTTAGGTATAAAACAGCCCTGAGCCTTGGTGAAAAAACCTTGAGCTCTTTGAAAGAGCTCCAAACATTAGCGAAATAGTAGATAGAAACGTTGCACGTAAGCCTGAACGCAGGCAAATCCGCAGAGAAAATAGCGACAAGAGAGATTGGCAATGAGCGAAACCCTTCAACCCACATTGTCCCTGGCCTTTTCCGATGCCGCCGCACGAAAAGCGAGCCGTCTTATTGAGGAAGAAGCTAACCCGGATCTTCGATTGAGAGTGTTTGTGACAGGCGGCGGCTGCTCCGGATTTGAGTACGGATTTACCTTTGATGAAGATGTCGAAGAGGACGACACGCTGATTGAAAACCAAGGTGTGACACTACTCATCGATCCGCTTAGTTTTCAGTACCTGAGCGGCGCGGAAGTCGATTTCAAGGAAGACTTGCAAGGATCACGGTTTGTTGTGAACAATCCAAATGCCAGCGTGACGTGTGGTTGCGGCAACTCCTTTTCTATCGCCTAACGGGACTTAAGCCATTAAATGGATTGGGTAGCCCCTTCCCTTGGTTGTGGCGCTTGATTGTTGGCAATGTGGAACTGCAATTGGCTTTGTAGCTTAGCGATGTGCGACTGGAAGTCGTCGCGGTAAATGGGGGCGACTGGGGCGGCGTCGGGCAATTTAACCGTCCTCGGGTTTTGATGAGTGCCCGCTACGAGAAACTCGTAATGAAGATGGGGGCCGGTGGCCCAGCCCGTAGACCCTACGAAACCGATCACCTGTCCTTGTTTGACGGTCGCACCACGTTTAATGTTTTTTGCGAAGTTTGAAAGGTGCAAATACTTCGTTGTGTAGCGTTCGCCATGCTGCAAGACAATGAACTTTCCAGACGCTTCGTTACGCGTCGCAGAGATAACTTTCCCGTCCCCTGCCGCTTGGACTGGCGTGCCTCGCGCAGCAGCATAGTCAATGCCTCGATGGGGCATTTTCCGCTTATGAATAGGATGCATTCGATTGAGATTGAATCGGGAACTCACATGAGAAAAGTGCACTGGATCTCGGATAAATGCTTTTCTGAGACTAATGCCATCAGCACCGAAGTAGCCGACCTTGCCACTAGGATCTGTGTAGCGATAGGCCTCGTACTGCTGACCCATGTTTGAAAAATGTGCGGCAAGAATATCGCCTTCTTGGATCAGTGTGTCCTCTGTGTAGATGCCCTCGTAAATCACGAAGAACTGGTCCCCTTGGCGTAAATCCAGTGCAAAACTGATATCCCATTGAAAGAGGCTTGCTAATTCCATAATGAGTTTGTCGCTCATCTGGATCGATTGCCCGGCCAAATACAGGGAGGATTGCTTGGTTGTGATCTGGCCCATCTTGACGATCGGTCTTGTCGTTGTGGGAGTTTGAATGGTGGACGCCGTGAATTGTCCCTCGTCATTGAGAAGAATTTCTGTCGTCCTTAACGCATCCCGTTTCAGTCTCAGGCCAGAAAATTGACCGGATTCATTAAAAGCAAATTCGAGGGTTTCCCCAGGCGCGATACGCTTTAAGTCGCTATCGTTCGCCGCTTTTGTTACTTGCAATAGCGCAGAGGCTGGAATCCCCATGCGCTGAAAGATATTCGACAAGTTATCGCCTGGCTTGATCGACTCCTCTTGCCAGGTCAACGCTGGAGCCTTGTTTTCCGCTTCACCGCTCTTTCCAGTCTGCTCAGGTTGATTGTTCCCAGAAACCGGCAGCTCTAAAGGAATCGTCGAACTGGCAGAACGCTCTATTCCATCGTTAGCGGGCCAATAGAGATAGAGGAGTAGGCCCAGGGCAATCAGGGCTGCAATCGTTCGCGCATGAAGAGCTGGAAAGCGGTTAACCATATTAAGGGAATGAAGTGCGGGCAGACCTTTGGTAAGCGAACTAACAAGTATCAGGTGATTTGCCCGGGGAGTTTGCAAGATCTAAATGAAGAAAAGAAGAGCCGACGGGCTTTCGTAGCAACCCTTCGCAGTGTCAGGTCTTTTTTTCGGCTGGCAAGGGACGGTTTCGGTATAATGAGTGACCTTCAAAACGGCAGAGTGTCTATCGCAGGCGCTCGCAAGCGCGCTTGGGACAATTGTATGGCACAGACGGCAGACCACTCTCTAGTTGATGAGCTAAAAGCGCATGGGCTGGTCGCTCAAACCAGTAATGAAGCAGAGCTCAAAGCGCACCTATCGGCGCCCCGTAGCCTCTATTGCGGATTTGACCCAACGGCCGACAGTTTGCATGTGGGTAACCTAGTGCCACTGCTCGCACTCAGACGATTCCAGTTGGCTGGGCATCGCCCTATTTTGTTAGTAGGCGGTGCCACCGGCATGATCGGCGATCCTGGAGGGAGGTCCTCGGAACGTGAGCTAAAACCGCGTGATGAGGTCAAACGCTTCGTCGCGAAGATACGAGATCAGGCGAGCCGATTTCTCGATTTTGATTGTGGTGAGCGCTCCGCGTTAGTGGTCGACAATGCAGATTGGATCGAGCCGATTGACGTGATTAGCTTTCTTAGAGATATCGGCAAACACTTCAGCGTCAACGCCATGATCCAAAAAGAAACGGTGCGCAGGCGCCTAGAAGATGAGTCGATGGGCATCAGTTACACCGAGTTTAGCTACATGATTCTTCAGGCCTATGATTACGCGGTACTAAACGAGCAATACCAATGCACGTTACAAATCGGTGGGTCCGACCAATGGGGCAATATCACGAGTGGAATCGACCTCATCAGGCGAAGAGGCGGCGAGGGTGCTCACGCTTTAACCTACCCACTAATCACCAAGTCGGATGGGACTAAGTTCGGCAAAAGTGCTTCAGGCGCGATCTGGCTCGATCCAGAGAAAACGTCCCCCTACGCGTTCTACCAGTTTTGGCTCAATGTGGCTGATGCGGATGTCATTCGATTTCTCCGAACGTTTACATTCATGGAATCAGCAGACATTGAAACCTTGGGGCACGCCCTTAAGGAGGCGCCTGAGAAGAGAGAAGCGCAGCGGGTGTTGGCCGAGCGAGTGACAGAGCTAGTTCACGGCGACGCTGCATTCGAGAGCGCAAAACGGATTAGTCGAGCACTGTTCGCCAACGACATCGATGCGCTGACTCAGGACGATTTTGCGCAGTTGGCACAAGATGGATTACCCGCGACTCATCTCGGTTCTGACGATGTCGCCTTAATAGACGCATTGGTTGATTCAGGACTTGCAGTGACCCCCAAGGGCGAAGTGACCAAAGGTCAGGCCAGAAAACTGATTGCTTCCAACGCCATTGCGATTAATGGGTTCAAGACGACCGACGATGAAACGGTCTTGGGCTCAGAGGGCGCTTTGCACGAGAGATACTACCTCGTAAAAAAAGGGAAAAAGCAACACCATCTCTTTGTTAAAGGGGATCGGTAGGAAGAATCCGTGCACTTTCCGTTGGATTAATAGGTAGGCGTGCAAGCTTAGATCACTGGAGCTATCTAGTAGCGTTAGCTAACGATCAGTAAAGACAACGTCTAGTTAGGTTCTCACCTATGGGGAACCGGCAGCGCTAATCCAGCGGAACAGGCCCCACACCTGAAAAGATTATTCAGTCAGTAATCCCTCTACAAGAGGTTAATGGTAAAGGTTCCAATGCGGGGATACCCACGAACTTTGTTGAGTGCATTTTGTTGAGCGTGATGAGAGCCGCGTGTAACGGGGCGCCATAGGCGCTGCTGTTAAAGCATCTACTGTGCAGATCAATCAGGGTGCTTTGTCATAGCCAGTCGCGATTTTAGTCATCGACTAGTTACTCGGGTGTTATCGAACTGCTGTTCGTTTGCTCGAGATAATAAAGAGATTCCGGCTACTAGTAGTCCCAGCGCAGTTTGATGCGGTTGCTAAGTTTAAAGGGGAAGTGGTGGAGCCAGGCGGGATCGAACCGCCGACCTCCTGCGTGCAAGGCAGGCGCTCTCCCAGCTGAGCTATGGCCCCGTTATCGAGTTTGCTCTGGTTGATTCCAGCGAAACGCGACAAGTATTCGGACGCAGTGTTCGATTGGTGGGTCTGGGTGGATTTGAACCACCGACCTCATCCTTATCAGGGATGCGCTCTAACCAACTGAGCTACAGACCCTCGAGATGCAGACTGATGTCCGAGGCGGCGTATTATACGCAGGTGAAGTGGATTTACAATCAGTACTCAGGGCGATGTGGACAACAGGGTGAAGGCCGCAAAGGTTAGCGTATGGGTTTCCTAGCCAGCGGCTCGCCAAATGGGTTAGACGCGTCTCGGTAAGATCGCTTAAAACCATTGATCAGTAGGATTGAACAAGGATTCAGACGGTGGAGGAACCGATAAATACAGCGAAGCAGTCGCCAGCGAAGCGGCAACAAGCGCCGCTCGATCAGCTCGGTGATCTCGCGGCGTTTGCCGAAAGCTCAACGTTTTCTGCGTTGCTAACGGGTAGCGCTTGCCAGCGCTCTGCTGCGTTAGAGAGATACGTTGAGGCGCTTGGGCTAAGACACTACATCGAGGGCGATCTTCTTAGACTGACTACTCCCCCAACTGAGCTCGATATAACTTGGCTCCGCGGCCAAATGGGGGCCGGCGCAGAGATTCACTACGATCGTGTGGTCGACTCCACCAATCGTATTGCGCTGGAGCGCTCGCTGACGGGAACATCTTGTTTTATCGCTGAGTTCCAGTCGGGTGGGCGCGGCCGAAGCGGTCGGAAGTGGATCAGTCCCTATGGCGATAACCTGTCGCTGAGCGTGGCGATGGTTGTTGATTGCTCGGTTGCTAGTCTCGGTGGATTGTCGCTAGCGATTGGATTTGGAATGGTTGAGGCGCTTAGGGCTCAAAAAGTTGAGGGCATCAGTCTTAAGTGGCCCAATGACGTGTTACTGAGCGGTAAGAAAACCGCCGGAATTTTGATTGAGGTAGATCCAGTGACCGCTCATCGCACCAAGGTAGTGGTCGGCGTGGGTGTCAATGTTGGTTCTTTCCCACACGTCGATGTGATTGGACAGCAAGCGACTCGGATTGGCTTAGCATCAACGCTCTCGCGCGAAACAATAGCGCTTATCACTATTCGCGCCATTGAACGGTCCGCAAAGCGCTTCATCCTACAAGGCTTGTCTCCGATTGTTGAGAGGTGGCGGGAAGTAGATGCCTACCAAAACCAAGAAGTTGACCTACTGATCGGTGAAGATCGGGTCAGCGGCACCAATGTGGGGATCAACCACGCAGGTCACTTGCTGATCGAAACAACATCGGGGTTAGAGGAATTTTCTATGGGTGATGTTAGTCTGAGGCCTAGCGTGGGCGAAAGCGAATAATATGCAATTACGGATTTGGATCGCATTGCTGGTTGTCATCAACGTTGGCTTGCTTTACTTCGTGGTGGAGGCTTGGCACGCGCAAGAGGCCGATCAGTTAGCTGAAGTAACGGGCAGGCAAAGCGCTGTTGAAGAGGGTGTAAATCGCACGGGTTTAACGCTTGATTCGGAAACCCCTTACTTTGATCAGCCAAACCAAGGGACTAGCCCGGACGGCCCAAATCGGTTTGGCCAGACGCCAACCCCTGATGTTAGGCCTGCGACCAGCTGCGAGTATCTCGGACCATTTGAGTGGGTTAATGCCGGCGATGATTCAAAGGCGTTAACTGTGCCTTTGGTGCTAGGCAAGCAAAGGGGCGAGCATACCTATCGCCTGGTGACCAAGCCCTACGGCAGTAAAGAGGCCGCGTATGACACCGTGAAGCGGCTCCGGCTGATTGGTATCGATAGCTTTGTTATGACGAGCGGACCCTTTGCTGGCGCAATTTCCCTGGGGATTTTTAAGGAAAAGCAGACGGCACTCTCCGTCCGTGACGAGATCGATGATCAAACGGTGCTCGAGCCGTCCTCTATCGCGATTGTTCCTGACGTTCAGCGTTGGCCGCAGTGGTGGGTGGCTGGCACTGAGATAGATCTGCTCGAAGCGTTACTCGCTGACGGATTGGTTGCGAAAATTGGGGCAGGCGAATCACTAGTAATTCCATGTGAAAAGCTAGAAAAATTTGATCTAAATTAGAATTGTGTCGATGACGCCGTTAGCCTAAAATCCGCGTCGTGCCGCTATAGCTCAGCAGGTAGAGCAACTGATTTGTAATCAGTAGGTCCCGAGTTCGATTCTTGGTGGCGGCACCATTTTCTTTTCTTCGGCGAAAGAATGAGCAAAAGGGAATGTCGTTCATTAATGCCAAACCTTAAGAGCCCCAATATCTAAGGAATTTGAGAAATCGAAGGCAAGCCCGCTGTGTGAAAGTAGCTCGGGAGTCTTGTCTAATCGATTGATATTGCTCGTTGACATTGAATAGGCCCGCTGGCAGAATTTAGCGCCGCAAAAATGGAGGGGTTCCCGAGCGGTCAAAGGGATCAGACTGTAAATCTGACGCGAAAGCTTCGGTGGTTCGAATCCGCCCCCCTCCACCATTTAACACGGACAATCCGTTAGGGGCGACGCCAGTAAGAGCAAAACAAGTAGAACAAGCAAAGAACGGTAGGGCGTTGCTGAAAGAGTCCTGGGATGGCTTCAGGTCAAAAGGCAGACGCAACAGCAGGAGCGCCGAGCCGCGAGGATAAGCGGGAACGCGGTGGACAAGAGGATTGGGAAAGACGCGGGTATAGTTCAGTGGTAGAACCTCAGCCTTCCAAGCTGTTGGCGCGAGTTCGATTCTCGCTACCCGCTCCATTACCCTCAAAGTAGCGTCCTCAGGGCGAACCGCAAGATAGCGGCACCGACCGCTCGCCGAGTTAGGTGCAGCTGGCTTCGGTATTAGTAACAAGCGTTTTGGCAGTAGAGATAGGCGATAAGCAGCAGGCAGTAAGCAGCAGGCAGCAAATAGGTAGGAAGTTCATCAATAAGAAGAGTGATTACGCCATAGGTTAGCGCTCATATAGCTCAGTAGGTAGAGCACTTCCTTGGTAAGGAAGAGGTCACCGGTTCAAATCCGGTTATGAGCTCCATCGATTGGGTCATTGGGCTCCTTGAATGGGGCGCAGTGCGGGCAGTAAGAGTACGCCAGTAAGAGTATGAGCAGTAAAAAAAGAAGTAGGCGCTAGAAACAAAGCAGAGAATGCAGCGGCCGAAGTAGTTGGGAAGCAATAGTTAGAAAGAAGCAGTCGGTAAGCTTTAGTTCGTAAGAAGCTAGTAGCAATAAACGGCGATTACAAGAAAACAAGAAGCAGATAAAAAGTGACCCGCGCTAGCGCGGTTTTAAAGTATTGCGAACCTAGGAGTTCCTAAGGTTGCAACATTCACGAAACGAGACGTTACATAGAGGAGAGGGCTAGCATGTCCAAAGAGAAGTTTGAGCGTAAGAAGCCCCACGTAAACGTGGGCACTATCGGCCACGTTGACCATGGTAAGACGACGTTGACCGCGGCCATTACCAAGGTGTGTGCAGAAGTTTACGGTGGCGAAGCGCGTGCGTTTGATCAAATCGATAACGCCCCGGAAGAGAAAGCGCGAGGCATCACGATTTCAACGTCGCACGTTGAGTACGACTCTCCTGACCGTCACTATGCTCACGTTGACTGCCCGGGTCACGCGGACTACGTGAAAAATATGATCACCGGTGCGGCGCAGATGGATGGCGCTATCTTGGTCGTCTCTGCTGCGGATGGTCCCATGCCTCAGACGCGAGAGCACATTTTGCTGTCCAAGCAGGTAGGCGTTCCGCACATTGTCGTGTTTTTGAACAAAGCTGACATGGTCGACGACGAAGAATTGCTCGAGCTCGTTGAAATGGAAGTTCGTGAGCTGCTTGATCAGTACGATTTCCCAGGTGACGACACACCGATCGTTATCGGTAGTGCGCTGAAAGCATTGGAAGGTGATTCTTCAGACATCGGCGTCACTGCAATCACTAAGCTTGTAGAGACTTTGGACAGTTATATCCCTGAGCCAGTTCGTGCCGTTGATCAGCCATTTTTGATGCCTATCGAAGACGTCTTCTCCATCTCTGGGCGTGGAACCGTCGTGACGGGTCGTATCGCTCGTGGGATTGTGACTGTTCAGGACGAAGTAGAAATCGTTGGTATCCGCGAAACGGCCAAGACGACCTGCACCGGTGTAGAAATGTTCCGTAAGCTGCTCGATGAAGGCCGAGCAGGTGAAAACGTCGGCGTTCTTTTACGAGGGACCAAGCGAGAGGAAGTTGAACGCGGTCAAGTACTGGCTAAGCCCGGATCTATCACGCCGCACACTAAATTCTCCAGTGAGGTCTACGTATTGTCGAAGGACGAGGGTGGCCGACACACGCCTTTCTTCAAAGGGTACAAGCCACAGTTTTTCTTTGAGACCACTGACGTCACGGGTAGCTGTGAGCTGCCTGAAGGAACAGAGATGGTTATGCCAGGCGACAACGTGAACCTTGAGGTCGAGCTCATTGCACCGATCGCGATGGAAGAAGGTCAGCGCTTTGCGATTCGCGAAGGCGGCCGGACAGTAGGCGCTGGTGTTGTAACAAAAATCGCTG
The DNA here is from genome assembly GCA_038131595.1 of Gammaproteobacteria bacterium. Taxonomy (GTDB): domain Bacteria; phylum Pseudomonadota; class Gammaproteobacteria; order Pseudomonadales; family Azotimanducaceae; genus UBA9926. The sequence goes on along the minus strand of JAYPPR010000008.1, from coordinate 768,671 downwards.
AGTAAAGACGTTTGCTCAGGGGGTCAACCCAGACTTTTGCGTAGCGAGAAGGCTTTAGGCCAGTAGCTCAATTGGCAGAGCGGCGGTCTCCAAAACCGCAGGTTGGGGGTTCGATTCCCTCCTGGCCTGCCACGTAAAGGCTGTGTGGTTAATCCAGTCTGAGGCGATGCTAAGACCCCGAGTCGGAAGAACATTTCTGGCATCGGGGTTTCGCGTCCCCGAAGATTGAAGAAAAAACAGGGTAATCAATGAGTTCTGCTAGTGAAGCAAAACACACGTTAGATTGGCTGAAATGGCTAGTGGTGGTAGCGCTAGTTGCCGCTGGCATCTATCTCAATATGGAGTATGCGCTGACGTCACTGTTGGTGCGAGCACTGGCAGGTGTCGCCTTGGCGGGCGTTTGTGCCGCCATTGCGTTACAGACTGCGGCGGGTCGAAGTGTTTGGGAGCTCGCTAAAGAGGCGCGGATAGAGATTCGCAGAGTGGTTTGGCCAACTCGCCAGGAAACCACCCAGACGACGCTCATCGTAGTCGTGATGGTTATTCTCGTAGCGCTCGTGCTTTGGATGATCGATAGCGGACTCAGCTATATCGTCAGCATAACGATTGGGTAGGAATAGGTCGCTGAGGGAGCCAAGAATACTGGCTCTCGCAGAGATGTCTTGAATTAAGGGCTTAGTAAATAAGCTTCAGGAAAGAGGAAGGGCTTGCGATGGATAAGAAGTGGTATGTCGTCCATGCATTGTCGGGATTTGAGAAACACGTCATGCGCGCGCTGCAAGAGCGGGTCGAGTTGACTGGCCTGCAAGCAAAGTTTGGTGAGGTGCTGGTTCCTTCCGAAGAAGTAGTGGAGATGAAGGCTGGGAAAAAGCGCAGAAGTGAGCGCAAGTTTTTTCCCGGCTACGTGTTAGTTCAAATGGAGTTAGATGATGAGACATGGCACATGGTCAAAGAGACCCCTCGTGTCATGGGGTTCATTGGCGGCAAAGCGGATCGACCAGCACCGCTCACGGATGCTGAAGCATCTGCTATTTTGCAGCGCGTTCAGGTCGGCAGTGAAAAGGTAACTCCGAAAGTAGTTTTTGAGCCGGGCGAACTGGTTCGGGTGGTTGATGGCCCGTTTAACGACTTCAACGGTGTGGTTGAAGAGGTGAATTACGAGAAAAATAGATTACATGTCGCAGTGACTATCTTCGGCAGATCGACTCCGGTCGAATTGGACTTCGGTCAAGTCGAGAAGGGCTGATCGAATTAACGACATCTAGTTTTCAAGCCAAGAAAGCTAGATAGGCGGGGACCTGTCAAAAAAGCTCGATTGAGTTTTTGGTGCAGGGCTTGAACCCAAAAGAGAGGTGAATCATGGCAAAAAAAATTGATGCATACATCAAGCTGCAGGTGCCTGCTGGACAGGCCAACCCGAGTCCGCCTGTGGGCCCAGCCCTGGGTCAGCATGGACTCAACATCATGGAATTTTGTAAGGCTTTCAATGCAGATACCCAAAGCATGGAGCCAGGTCTGCCTATTCCAGTTGTCATTACCGTATACAACGATAAAAGCTTCACCTTCATCAAGAAGACGCCTCCAGCTTCGATTTTGTTGAAGAAAGCAGCTGGTATCCAAAGTGGAAGCCCTGAGCCGCACGTTAAGAAAGTAGGCAAGGTGAATCGCGCTCAGCTTGAAGAAATTGCGACGACAAAGATGCCCGACTTAACGGCGAAAGATATGGATGCGGCAGTTCGCACCATAGCGGGTAGTGCAAGAAGCGCGGGTATCGAAGTTGAGGGAGTGAACTAATGGCCAAGTTAAGCAAGCGTGTCAGAGCCTTTAAAGAGAAGGTCGACCCAGAGAAGGCCTACGAAATTACTGAGGCTGTATCGATTTTGAACGAGCTTTCTTCAGTCAAGTTCAAAGAGTCGATTGATGTCAGCATCAACCTTGGTGTAGACCCTCGCAAATCCGACCAAGTTGTCCGCGGCGCCACTGTTCTCCCCAATGGAACGGGAAAAGATGTCCGGGTCGCTGTATTTACCCAAGGAGATAACGCTGAGCAGGCCACGGCCGCAGGAGCGGATGTGGTTGGCATGGATGATTTGGCAGCCAGCGTAAAGGCGGGCCAACTTGATTTTGACGTAGTGATTGCCTCTCCGGACGCCATGCGAGTTGTCGGGCAGCTTGGGCAAGTGCTTGGTCCGAGAGGGTTAATGCCTAACCCGAGGCTTGGCACCGTCACTGCCGATGTTGCCGAGGCCGTGAAAAATGCAAAAGCAGGTCAGGTCAGATACCGCACAGATAAAAGCGGGATCATTCATGGTGGTGTTGGAAGAGTGGGTTTTGAGCCCGAGGCCATCAAACAAAATATCGAAGCACTTCTGAGTGATTTAAAGAAAGCAAAACCCGCGTCCGCGAAAGGGGTTTATGTGAAGAAAATCACCCTGTCCACCACGATGGGCGCAGGAATCGCGATTGATCAAGGCTCGCTAGAGGCCTAGTAAGAGAAATGTTGAGTTCTTTGGAGTGGCTGGCCATCGGTCACCGCTCGTCAAAGACCGTAGGTTCGGCGTCAGCCGACTAAATTGCGAATGCAGGCCTACGCAGACGGTGGAGGGCGATTCATAGCCATGAATCCTGTCGCCGTAGAAACGCCCGAGGAGTGCAAGTCCTAGGGTCATTTGGGTGAGTCAAGGAGTACACACGTGCCGATTGGACTTAAAGAAAAACAGGCGATTGTTGCAGAAGTGAACGAAACTGCGCAGGCCGCATTGTCAGCAGTGATGGCTGATTACCGGGGAGTCACTGTAGACGCAATGACTCAGCTTCGGAAGTCAGCTAGAGAATCAGGCGTTCAGGTTCGCGTGATCCGAAATACGCTCGCAAAAAGAGCGTTTGAGGGTACCGAACTTGAATGTATGAACGACGCGTTGACAGGGCCTTGCATCGTAGCCTTTGCGATGGAAGATCCAGGAGCGTCCGCGAGGTTGTTCAAGGATTTTGCTAAAGAGCAAGAAGCGTTTGAGATCAAGGCGCTTAGTGTCGGAGGCAAGTTGCTTCCTGCTGAGCAGATTGATGCGCTTGCTAAGTTGCCTACCCGAGATGAAGCGCTCGCGCTGTTAATGGCGGTCATGCAAGCACCAGTAACCAAGTTGGTGCGCACGATGAACGACATTCCAGGTCGAGTTACTCGAGTAGTTGCAGCCGTTCGCGATCAAAAACAAGCAGCCTGATTAGTCTGAAACAAACGGAGATAGGACAAATGTCGTTATCAAAAGAAGAAATCTTAGATGCAATCGCGGAAATGAGCGTGATGGATGTTGTCGCGCTAGTTGAAGCGATGGAAGAAAAGTTCGGTGTATCTGCAGCAGCAGCTGTTGCAGCCGCGCCGGCAGCGGCTGGCGGCGACGCTGGCGGTGAAGCAGAGCAGGATGAGTTTGAAGTCATCTTGGTATCTGGTGGTGAGAAGAAAGTGAACGCGATCAAGGTCGTTCGCTCAATCACAGGGCTTGGCCTGAAGGAAGCGAAAGACATGGTCGATTCAGCGCCTTCTTCAATCAAGCAAGGTGTCAGCAAAGACGAAGCCGCAGATATCAAGAATCAGCTTGAAGAAGCTGGTGCCACTGTAGAGCTGAAGTAAGCACACCATCATCGATCGGCGGGTGTCGTTGATACCCGTCGACCTTTGTGGTGAAGCGGTAGAGATTCAAGCGGAAACTTAAGACACAAATTGGAGGCACGAATGGCCTATTCGTACACAGAGAAAAAGCGGATTAGGAAAGACTTCAGCAAGTTGCCAACGGTCATGGATATCCCATACTTGCTCGGGATACAGGTTGATTCGTACATGCAATTCTTGCAAGAGGGCATCGATGTAGACGAGCGCACTCATTCGGGTCTTCATGCTGCTTTTCGCTCAGTGTTCCCTATTGCCTCTTACTCGGGTAACGCCGCTCTAGAATATGTTGACTATCGGTTAGGTAGGCCGGTGTTTGACGTCAAAGAATGTCAGTCTCGAAGCGTGACTTATGCCGCCCCGCTTCGGGTCAAAGTACGTCTTATTATTTATGACAAAGACTCGTCAAATAAGGCGATCAAAGATATTAAAGAGCAAGAAGTGTACATGGGCGAGATCCCGCTCATGACCGAAAACGGTACCTTCGTGATCAACGGCATTGAGCGAGTGATCGTATCGCAATTGCATCGCTCTCCCGGCGTATTTTTCGATCATGACAAAGGAAAAACCCACTCGTCCGGAAAACTTTTATATTCTGCACGCGTGATCCCGATGCGCGGTTCATGGCTCGACTTTGAGTTTGATCCCAAAGATCTTGTATACGTGCGCATTGATCGGCGGCGCAAGCTGCCTGTCACCATTTTGTTACGAGCGCTTGGCTTATCGGCGGAAGAGATCCTCGATACCTTCTTTGATACGGATACATTCCAAATCACTGAAGACGGTTATCAGCTGAGCTTGATTGCCAATCGTCTCCGGGGGGAAACCGCTCAGTTTGAAATCAAAGATGCCAAGGGTGAAGTGCTTGTGCCGGAAGGCTCAAGAGTGACCGCCCGGCATATCCGAGAGATGGAAAAGCGCAATTTACAGGCGCTCGCAGTGCCTGCGGAATATGTGTGCGGCCACAGACTTGCCAAAGATCAGGTGGATGAAGAAACAGGCGAAGTATTAATCGGTTGTAACACCATCATCACCGAAGAAGTTCTTGAGCAAATGACGGCGCTCGGTATCGGAGAATTCGAAACGATCTATACCAATGACCTAGATTGTGGGCCTTTTGTCTCTGACACGTTGACCGCGGATCCAACAAGCAATCGCCTCGAAGCGCTTGTTGAAATCTACCGAATGATGCGCCCCGGTGAGCCACCGACCAAGGACGCAGCAGAGAATCTTTTCAATAATTTGTTTTTCAGCGATGACCGCTATGACCTGACAGCGGTAGGTCGAATGAAGTTTAACCGTCGTCTAGGTCGCGAAGAGGAGTCAGGGATAGGTACGCTTGACAATGACGACATCGTCGATGTGATCAAGCAGCTCATTGCTATTCGAAATGGCTACGACGTGGTTGATGATATTGACCATCTCGGTAATAGGAGGGTCCGCTCGGTTGGAGAAATGGCCGAAAACGCCTTCCGTCTGGGCTTGATACGCGTTGAGCGTGCTGTGAAAGAGCGACTTAGCCTGGCTGAGTCGGAAGGACTAATGCCTCAGGATTTGATTAATGCGAAACCTGTGGCTGCAGCTGTTAAAGAATTTTTTGGCTCTGCGCAGCTATCGCAGTTCATGGACCAGAATAATCCGTTATCTGAAGTTACGCATAAGCGACGGGTGTCAGCGCTCGGCCCTGGTGGGTTAACGAGAGAGCGCGCCGGGTTTGAGGTAAGAGACGTTCACCCAACACACTACGGTCGCGTATGCCCAATTGAGACGCCAGAAGGGCCGAATATCGGACTGATCAACTCGCTCGCGACCTATGCTCGGACTAATAATTTTGGATTCCTTGAAAGCCCTTACCGTCGTGTAGTTGATGGGAAAGTGACTGACGACATCGAGTTTTTGTCAGCGATTGTTGAGTCAGACTACGTGATTGCACAAGCTAGCGCTGAACTCGATAAGTCAGGGCGTTTGGTAGAGGACTTGGTCGATGTTCGGCACCAAGGCGAGTTTTCGAAGATGGCTCGCGAGCACGTCAACTTTATGGATGTGTCACCCAAGCAGGTGGTCTCCGTTGCTGCAGCACTGATCCCGTTCCTCGAGCATGACGACGCTAACAGGGCGCTCATGGGCTCGAACATGCAGCGGCAAGCAGTACCTACATTAGCGGCAGAAAAACCACTGGTTGGTACAGGTCTCGAGCGAGTAGTCGCAAGAGACTCCGGGGTCTGTGTTACGGCTCGTCGAGGGGGCGTTATCGAAACGGTTGACGCCGCGCGAATCGTGGTTCGTGTCAACAAAAATGAGACTGAAAGTGGTGAAGCGGGGGTTGATATCTATGACCTCGTTAAATACACCCGATCCAACCAAAACACCTGTATTAATCAGCGGCCGCTCGTTCGTGAGGGCGACACCATCGCAAAGAACGATGTTCTAGCCGACGGGCCATCTGTAGATACGGGTGAGCTGGCGCTGGGTCAGAACATGCGCATCGCGTTCATGACCTGGAATGGCTATAACTTCGAGGACTCAATCCTCATTTCGGAGCGCGTAGTAAAAGAGGATCGCTTCACAACGATCCACATCCAGGAGCTCACGTGTATCGCGCGCGATACCAAGCTCGGCTCTGAAGAAGTGACCTGCGATATCCCGAACGTGGGAGAGGGGGCGCTCGGGAAATTAGACGAGTCAGGCATCGTTTACATCGGCGCCGAAGTGGCTGCAGGGGACATCTTGGTCGGTAAAGTCACACCAAAAGGTGAGACGCAATTAACGCCAGAAGAGAAACTGCTGAGGGCTATTTTTGGAGAGAAGGCGTCTGACGTAAAGGACACAAGCCTCAGGGTTCCTAGCTCGGCAAATGGTACCGTGATTGATGTGCGCATCTTTACCCGAGATGGTCTAGAGAAGGACAAGCGGGCGAAAGACATTGAGCAGCAGGAACTGGCTCGCGTCCGAAAAAATATCGAAGCCGAGTATGCGATCGTTGAAAACGCGACTTACGAGCGGTTGGCCAGTGCGCTGAGTGGAAAAGTGGCGATTGCTGGACCGAAGCTGAAGAAAGGGGACAAGGTCACCGCGGCGTATCTGCGGGAGCTTCCTTCCGAGGATTGGTTCAAACTCCGGATGGAAAAAGATGACCTCAATGAGCAGCTCGAGTCGGCGGAAACGCGACTCAAGGCACGTCGTCAAGAGCTGGATGAGCGATTCGAAGAGAGCAAAGGCAAGCTGCAAAGCGGTGACGATTTGGCGCCCGGAGTACTGAAGATCGTCAAGGTCTACCTCGCGATTAAGCGTCGCATTCAGCCCGGCGATAAAATGGCCGGACGCCACGGCAACAAGGGTGTCATCTCGGTGATTAAGCCAGAAGAGGATATGCCGTTTGACGCTGATGGCCGGCCAATCGATATCGTATTGAACCCGCTTGGTGTACCCAAACGAATGAACGTTGGGCAGATCCTAGAAACGCATTTAGGATGGGCGGCGCAGGGACTGGGCGTGAAGATCGGTGAGATGCTTGACCTTAAGCGAGAAGTCACAGAAATCCGCAAGTTCCTCGAGAAGATCTACAATCAAAGCGGTCGAATGGAAGATTTGGACTCTTTGACCGACGCAGAGGTCGTGCAGTTAGCGAATAACCTGCGAGCAGGGGTGCCAATGGCCACCGGCGTGTTCGATGGCGCTAACGAGGTCGAGATTAAGAAAATGCTTGAGCTCGCAGGCCTGCCGCAGGACGGCCAGACCCTGCTGTTCGATGGCTGTACGGGAGATCAATTCGATCGCCCGGTAACAGTGGGCATCATGTACATGTTGAAGCTCAATCACCTGGTTGACGATAAGATGCATGCCCGATCCACTGGGTCATACAGTCTAGTCACTCAGCAACCGTTAGGTGGTAAAGCGCAATTTGGCGGCCAGCGGTTTGGTGAGATGGAGGTGTGGGCGCTCGAAGCATACGGTGCCGCGTATACCTTGCAAGAAATGCTGACCGTCAAGTCAGATGACGTTCACGGACGAACGCGGATGTATAAGAACATTGTTGATGGTGATCATCGTATGGAGCCGGGCATGCCCGAATCCTTTAACGTCTTGGTGAAGGAAATTCGTTCGCTGGGGATCGATATTGAGTTGGAACACGAATAGCGATCGAAGGCAATAATCGAAACGAATTTCTGCGGGCTAACCGCCCACTAGTTGGAGGAATACAGTGAAAGACTTGTTAAATATGTTGCGAGCACAGGGCCAAACTGAAGAGTTTGACTCATTGAAGATTGGTCTCGCGTCTCCAGAGATGATCCGAGCCTGGTCGTTCGGTGAGGTTAAGAAGCCAGAAACGATCAACTATCGAACCTTTAAACCAGAACGAGACGGGTTGTTCTGCGCGAAGATTTTTGGACCCACCAAAGACTATGAGTGTCTGTGCGGGAAGTACAAGCGATTGAAGCATCGCGGCGTCATTTGTGAGAAGTGTGGGGTAGAAGTTGCGCTTGCCAAAGTTCGCAGAGAGCGGATGGGGCATATCGAACTTGCAGCGCCCGTCGCGCACATTTGGTTTCTGAAGTCACTTCCATCCCGCATTGGCCTGCTTCTCGATATGACCTTGCGAGATATCGAGAGAATTCTTTACTTCGAGAGTTTCGTCGTCATCGATCCAGGGCTGACTTCCCTTGAGCGGGGTCAGCTGCTCAATGATGAGCAGTACTACGAGGCGCTTGAGGAATTTGGCGATGAGTTTGAAGCCAAGATGGGTGCTGAAGCGATCCAAGATTTGATGGCCCAAATGGATATCCGCGAGGAAGTCGCAGAGATCCGAGAGGAGCTACCTCAGACCAACTCAGATACCAAGATCAAGAAGCTGACTAAGCGTCTGAAACTGCTTGAGTCGTTTGTTTCCTCAGGAAACGAGCCTGAGTGGATGATCTTTAACGTGCTGCCAGTGCTACCGCCCGACCTAAGGCCGCTTGTGCCACTCGAAGGCGGTCGATTTGCCACCTCTGATCTCAACGATTTGTATCGCCGGGTCATCAACCGAAACAATCGCTTGAAGCGGCTGCTCGATTTGGCTGCGCCCGACATCATTGTCAGGAATGAAAAGCGTATGCTCCAGGAGGCGGTTGACGCCTTGTTGGACAACGGTCGTCGAGGACGAGCGATCACGGGTACTAACAAGCGGCCGCTGAAATCGCTTGCCGATATGATCAAAGGTAAACAAGGCCGGTTCAGACAAAACCTCCTCGGTAAGCGGGTCGATTATTCTGGACGCTCGGTTATTGTTGTCGGGCCGACGTTACGTTTGCATCAGTGTGGCCTGCCGAAAAAAATGGCGCTAGAGCTGTTTAAACCCTTCATCTTCGGAAAGCTCGAAGCGCGAGGCCTTGCTACTACGATCAAGGCGGCCAAAAAGATGGTCGAGCGAGAAACGCCAGAAGTATGGGATATCCTCGCAGAAGTCATTCGGGAACATCCTGTGCTACTGAACCGTGCGCCGACGCTTCATCGGCTTGGTATTCAGGCATTTGAGCCCGTCTTGATTGAGGGTAAAGCGATCCAGCTGCATCCGCTCGTGTGTACCGCGTATAACGCCGACTTCGACGGTGATCAGATGGCAGTGCACGTGCCGCTGACCCTCGAGGCGCAGCTGGAAGCTCGCGCGCTCATGATGTCGACTAATAACGTTTTGTTGCCTGCAGATGGAGAGCCTATCATCGTTCCTTCTCAGGACGTGGTGCTCGGGATCTATTGGATGACTCGGGATCGGGTCAACGATCTCGGTGAGGGAATGTTATTTGCCGATACAGACGAAGTATCGAGGGCGTTCAGTACAGGCGCTGTTGGCCTGCAGTCAAAGGTCAGAGTTCGTGTAAACGAGCGTGTGATCAATGATGACGGAGAGATTGAAGCGCGGTCTGGCGTTCATGAAACCACCGTCGGCCGAGTCTTGGTCTATGAGATTGTTCCAGAGGGCATATCGTTTGATGAAGTGAACAAAACGATGGTCAATAAGGATATGTCGCGGCTAATTAACCTTTGCTATCGAAGGGTTGGCCTCAAAGAGACGGTCATCTTTGCTGACCAGTTGATGTACATGGGCTATCAGTACTCAACACGTTCAGGCGCCTCTATCGGTGTGGAAGATTTCGTCATTCCTGCTGAGAAAGCCGACATCATTAATCGATCGGAGAATGAAATTCGAGAGATCGAAAGCCAATTTGCTTCGGGCTTGGTGACCCAAGGTGAGAAGTACAACAAAGTGATCGATATCTGGACACGGGCGAGTGACCAGGTCAGTAACGCAATGATGGACACGCTGAGCACGGAGACGGTGATTAACCGTGAAGGCGAAGAAGAAGCGCAATCCTCTTTCAACAGTGTTTGGATGTACTCGGATTCGGGAGCGCGAGGTTCACCCGCACAGATCAGGCAGCTGTCGGGGATGCGCGGCATGATGGCAAAACCTGATGGGTCGATTATCGAGACTCCCATCACGGCAAACTTCCGAGAAGGGTTGTCGGTCATGCAGTACTTCATTTCGACGCACGGGGCGCGGAAAGGATTGGCCGATACTGCATTAAAGACGGCGAATTCGGGTTACTTGACAAGACGTTTAGTCGATGTTGCCCAGGATCTGGTTATTACGGAGGAGGACTGCGGTACTGACCAGGGTCTTATTATGAATGCGGTGATCGAGGGAGGCGATGTAATCGCTGGTCTCGCCACCCGCGTGCTTGGCCGAGTGGTTGCAGAAGATGTATTTAACGCGGCAGGCGACGAGTTGCTAATCGCTCGAGGCACGCTTATCGATGAGAAGCTGGCCGATGAGATCGAGTCAATGGGTGTGGACGAGATTAAAGTTCGCAGCGCGATCACATGTGAGACAAGATATGGGATCTGCAGCAACTGCTATGGTCGCGATTTGGGTCGCGGCCACCTTGTCAATATTGGCGAAGCCATTGGTGTAATCGCTGCCCAGTCCATCGGTGAGCCTGGTACGCAGCTCACGATGCGTACGTTCCATATTGGTGGTGCTGCCTCGCGAGCAACTGCGGTCGATAATGTTCAAGCGAAGCATGCAGGGACCCTACGGCTCCATAATCTAAAGACAATCGAGAAGCCAAATGGCGATTTGGTTGCTGTGTCGCGATCCGGTGAGCTTGCCGTTGCTGACTCTGAAACGGGCCGAGAGCGAGAGCGCTATAAGGTGCCTTACGGTGCAACCATTAAGGCAACCGCTGGTGATGAGGTCGATGCGGGTGCGGTTGTTGCCAATTGGGACCCTCATACGAGACCGATTGTCACGGAAGTGGCAGGTAAGGTCGTGTTTGAGAATATGGAGGAAGGAATCACAGTTCGCCGTCAGACGGACGAGCTAACCGGGTTAAGCAGCATTTCGGTCATTGATCCGAAGGATCGACCCAGCGCAGGAAAAGACGTGCGCCCGGCCGTGTTGCTTGTAGATGGTAAAGGCAAGTCGTTGATGTTGCCGGGGACAGATTTGCCCGCACACTACTTCCTGGAAGCAAACGCCATTTTGTCGCTCGAGAACGGCGATGAACTCTCTGCTGGTGACGTGATTGCAAGGATTCCTCAAGAAGGGTCTAAGACCAGTGATATTACCGGTGGTCTGCCTCGAGTCGCTGACTTATTTGAAGCGAGAAAGCCAAAAGAGGCTGCCGTGCTTGCTGAGATTAGTGGGACGGTTTCGTATGGAAAAGAGACAAAGGGCAAGCGTCGGTTAGTGATTACTCCCACTGATAACGCTGTGCTTCCTGATGGCAGCGATCATTACGAGGTGCTTATTCCGAAATGGCGTCATATGACGGTGTTCGAGGGCGAGCATGTTGAAAAAGGTGAAGTTGTCTCCGATGGTCCTGAGAATCCGCATGATATTTTGAGGTTAAAAGGCGTAGAGGCACTAGCAAACTACATCACTAAGGAAATCCAAGACGTCTACCGCCTACAGGGCGTGAAAATCAACGATAAGCACATTGAGGTTATCGTTTGTCAAATGCTTCGCAAGATCGAGGTGACGGATTCTGGCGATTCATCCTTTGTGAAGGGTGAGCAAATTGAGTTCAATCAATACCTTGAAGAGAATGATCGATTAGCGGAAGAGGACAAGCTTTCTGTGGCTGGCGAGCGAGTACTGCTAGGTATTACGAAAGCGTCGCTGGCAACTGAGTCATTTATCTCTGCCGCTTCGTTCCAAGAAACCACCAGAGTGCTCACCGAGGCCGCTGTGACCGGTAAGCGGGATTATCTGCGCGGATTGAAGGAAAACGTCATTGTTGGCCGATTGATCCCAGCGGGAACCGGGTTGACCTACCACAACGAGCGTAAGGCTCGTAGAGAGGGAGGCGATCAAGAGCCCACAGTGACGGCGAGTGAAGTGGAGCAAGCGCTGAGCGAGGCATTAAGTCAGGGCGAGCTGTAAGTCGCCACCCAAGGGTTGGGGCGCACAAAAAAGTGGTGCGCTCGGTGTAGAGCTACCACAAGAGCCAGTTGACTCTAGGATGGGTGCTCATTAGAATGCGCGGCTCTGAAAAAGGGGTCGCGCGGCATCACCGGCTACCGGGATGCGAAGGAGAAATTGAATGGCAAGAATCAATCAGCTGGTGCGAAAGCCCAGACGACGCAAGGTAGCGAAGAGTGACGTGCCCGCACTTCAGGCCTGTCCTCAGCGACGAGGCGTCTGCACCCGCGTTTACACCACCACGCCAAAGAAGCCTAACTCGGCATTAAGAAAAGTATGTCGTGTGCGATTGACCAACGGGATGGAAGTCACGTCCTATATTGGTGGTGAAGGACACAATCTTCAGGAGCACTCAGTTGTCCTGATCCGAGGCGGGCGAGTAAAGGACTTGCCAGGTGTTCGTTATCACACGGTTCGTGGCGCTCTGGATGCATCGGGAGTTAACAACAGGAACCAAGGTCGTTCGAAGTACGGAACCAAGAAGCCCAAATCCTAATAAAGACACACGAGAATCGTAAGACAACTGTAAGCAGTAAACCCATCCTGGCTGCATAGCAATGCGGTTTAAGGCAGGTAAAAAACCATCATTTACGCCTCAGCACGCTGAGGCAAAGTAAGGTCGAGTGAAAATATCTCGAGCAACCTGAAGAGAGAGCATCATGCCAAGAAGACGCACCCCCGAAAAACGAGAAATAATCCCTGACCCCAAGTTTGGTAATCAAACGCTGGCAAAATTCATGAACCATGTCATGGTCAGCGGCAAGAAGTCGGTTGCTGAACGAATTGTCTATGGCGCACTAGATCGCATTGAGAGTCGAGCTGGCAAGAACCCGCTTGATGTGTTCGAAGCGGCCCTGGAAGCGGTTTCTCCGGCCGTCGAGGTGAAGTCGAGGCGTGTAGGTGGCGCGACCTATCAAGTCCCTGTAGAAGTGAGACCATCAAGAAGGATGGCTTTGGCCATGCGTTGGTTGGTTGACTCAGCTCGAAATCGAAGCGAAAAATCGATGGCGCTCCGCCTAGCGGGTGAACTCCAAGATGCCTCCGAAGGTCGAGGTGCTGCGGTACGCAAGCGCGAAGATACGCACCGCATGGCTGAAGCGAACCGAGCCTTCGCGCACTACCGCTACTAAACGCTAACCAGCAACTCTCGAACCAGCCGTGTCCCGCACAACGCCGATTGATCGTTATCGTAATATCGGCATTGTTGCGCACGTGGACGCAGGTAAAACAACGACGACTGAAAGGGTGTTGTTTTACACAGGGTTGTCTCATCGCATTGGCGAGGTCCATGACGGCACAGCGACAATGGATTGGATGGAGCAAGAGCAGGAGCGAGGAATCACCATCACCTCGGCCGCAACTACGACCTTTTGGTCTGGCACTTCAAAACAGTATCCAGAACACCGTATCAATATCATCGACACGCCAGGGCACGTTGACTTCACTATCGAGGTTGAGCGCAGCTTAAGAGTGTTGGATGGCGCAGTAGTCGTATTTTGCGGAACATCGGGCGTGGAACCACAGTCTGAGACCGTGTGGCGACAGGCCAATAAATATGAAGTCCCGCGTATTGTTTTTGTCAACAAATTAGACCGTGCAGGTGCTGATTTCCTCCGGGTTTGTGAGCAGATCGAAACGCGGCTCGGCTCGCAATGCGTTCCCGTTCAATTGCAAGTCGGTTACGAGGAGGCATTCGCGGGCGTTATCGACCTCGTATCGATGCGCGCTATTTACTGGAGTAACGATGATCAAGGGTTGTCTTTTGAAGACCGCCCAATCCCAGAGGATCAGTTAGCGGATGCAGAATACTATCGTGAGCAGATGGTGGAAGCAGCCGCTGAAGGCAGTGATGAGCTAACAGAGAAATATTTAGAAAATGGCGATTTGAGTGTCGAGGACATAGTCGCCGGGCTTCGCGCTCGAACGCTGCGAAACGAGATTGTTCCAGCGCTCTGTGGTTCAGCATTTAAGAACAAAGGCGTTCAGACTGTTCTGGATGCGGTGGTGGACTATTTGCCAGCGCCAAATGAAGTTAAGGCAATCCGCGGGTTTCTAGATGATGGGTCGGAAAAAGAGGCTTTCCGGAATGCAGATGATGAAGAACCTTTTGCTGCGCTAGCGTTCAAGATCGCGACGGATCCTTTCGTCGGCGCGCTCACCTTTTTCAGAGTCTACTCCGGTGTTTTGAAATCGGGAGACGCTGTTTTCAATGCCGTAAAGGGGAAGAAAGAACGTATCGGTCGAATGGTCCAAATGCACTCCAACGATCGGCAAGAGATTAATGAAGTGCGTGCAGGCGACATTGCCGCGGCGATTGGTTTGAAACTAGCGACGACAGGAGACACATTGTGTGATGAGCGCGCAGTCATCACGCTTGAGCGGATGGAGTTTCCTGATCCAGTGATTCACGTTGCAGTAGAGCCTCGCTCAACCGCTGACCAGGAAAAAATGAGCGTTGCACTCAGTAAATTAGCCAATGAGGATCCGTCCTTTCGAGTGAGGGTCGAGGAAGAATCCGGTCAAACGATTATCAGCGGGATGGGAGAGCTTCACCTGGATATCATCGTTGATCGAATGAAGCGTGAATTCAGCGTTGAGGCGAACATCGGCAAGCCTCAAGTGGCCTACCGAGAAAGCATTCGCGCCAGCGCGGAGGCAGAGGGCAAGTTTGTTAGACAGACTGGCGGCCGGGGGCAATATGGGCACGTTTGGTTAAGGATCGAGCCTATAGCCGACGCCGAGTTTGAATTTGTCGATGAGATCGTTGGAGGCGTCGTACCTAAAGAGTTCATTGGTGCCGTTGAGAAAGGTGCGAAAGACCAGCTAGCGAATGGCGTGCTCGCGGGCTATCCCCTGCAGGGAGTGCGTGCGACATTGTTCGATGGTTCTTATCACGATGTTGATTCTAGTGAAGTGGCGTTCAAGGTGGCAGCATCGATGGCCCTTCGGGAGGCAGCACTCAATGCTAGCCCAGTCTTGTTAGAACCGGTGATGAAAGTAGAAGTCGTGACACCAGAAGAACACTATGGCGACATCATCGGAGATTTAAATCGCAGAAGGGGTGTGGTGCTCGGAATGGAAGAAGTCCCGGCAGGAAAGGCGGTCAAAGCGGAGGTGCCGCTATCAGAAATGTTTGGTTATGCCACCGATATGCGTTCTGCAACACAGGGGCGAGCGTCATTTTCTATGGAATTTGAAAAGTATCGCGAGGTGCCAGACAACGTCGCTGAATCGTTGGTGAGTAAGCCTCGTTAGGTTTGGCGCTGAGCATGCGGCGATGGGGGTGAAATAAGTCGCGACAAGGTTTCTCATCAGCCGGTCTGGCCAGCGGATAGAGACTATTGCTCGCTCAAATTCACTACGAAAAAGGGTAGTAATTGAGGCGAATCGCGGGTAGTATTCGCGTCCCGTGATCCGGTAAAGGCAAATGCGCCGGAAAACGGCTGGAGGGAAACGACTTCAGCGCTTCGTCTGAATCGTAGAAAGGTAGAAAGAAGCGGTAAAAGTCGTTAAGTACGGGTCCATTGACGGGCCGTCGGTAGCGCAACCAAGGTTGCGAAAACAGGGCTCTAAAAGAGAGCCAAGGGAAGCTCGAGAGAGCATTAACACGTACGTGTGCCCTTCCTCGTTGAGAGGAGGGTATTTTTGCATCCCAATTTTTAGAAACGGGACGGTCGAAAACGCTGCTCAGTCAAGCAGTGGCCACGATCTTTCATCTCAGGCAGAGCAGCGCAAACGAGAGCAGTATGCAAAATCAAAGAATCAGGATTCGTCTAAAAGCCTTCGATCACCGCCTAATTGATGTTTCGACGGAAGAAATCGTGAATACAGCGAAAAGAACGGGAGCACAAATCAGAGGCCCGATCCCGCTGCCCACCCGGAAAGAAAAGTTCACGGTACTGATATCGCCACACGTTGATAAAGATGCGCGCGACCAGTACGAGATACGCACTCATAAGCGCGTCTTAGACATTCTTGAGCCGACTGAAAAGACTGTAGACGCACTCACCAAACTGGATTTGGCCGCAGGGGTCGAGGTTCAAATCAATCTCGCGTAACCCATCGGTATTTGGAGACATTTAATGAGTATCGGCATTGTAGGGATTAAAGAAGGAATGACTCGAGTCTTCATGGAAGACGGGCAGTCGGTTCCTGTCACCGTGATATCGGCAGCGCCCAATAGAGTAACCCAGGTTAAGAACGCCGACGCCGATGGGTATAACGCCATCCAAGTCACGTTTGGTTCTGTAAAGCAGTCAAAGGTGAATAAGCCTTCAGCGGGTCATTATGCGAAGGCTTCGGTAGAAGCAGGCAAAGCGCTGAAGGAGTTTCGGCTTGACTCGGCATCTGAGCTAGAAGTGGGTGCTGAGATATCGGTTTCTACATTTGAGGCTGGTGCGATGGTTGATGTCACCAGTCGATCAAAGGGTAAGGGTTTCCAGGGCGTTATCAAGCGATACAACTTTAGAACGCAAGACGCGACCCACGGCAACTCATTGAGCCATAGAGCGCCTGGTTCGATCGGCCAATGCCAGACTCCCGGTAGAGTCTGGAAAGGCAAGAAAATGGCCGGCCATATGGGTGCAGAGCAGGTCACGACTCAGTCGCTCGAAGTGGTTCGAGTCGATGAAGAGAATAATGTGCTGTTGATTAAAGGCGCGGTGCCAGGAGCGAAAGGCGAGACTGTTGTAGTCAAGCCTTCGATCAAGGCCCGAGCGAAGGCGGAGGGTTGATCTTGAACCTGAATATTTCAGAGCCCGGTGTCGGAGTCACCGATAAAGCCGTCGAGGTCTCGGAGACGCTTTTGGGGCGGCAATACAACGAAGCCTTGATCCATCAAGTGGTGGTCTCGTTCATGGCTGGTGCGAGACAGGGCACTAAAGCGCAAAAAACCAGATCCGAAGTTCGCGGTGGCGGGAAAAAGCCTTTTCGTCAAAAGGGCACTGGCCGCGCACGCGCGGGCACGATACGCAGCCCAATTTGGCGAGGCGGCGGTACGACCTTCGCAGCAAAGCCCCGCGATCACAGCGTCAAGGTCAATAAAAAGATGTATCGCGGTGCAATGCAATCGATTCTGTCGGAGCTGGCGCGCCAAGAGCGCTTAGTGGTCACAGAAAACTTCTCGGTGGAAGCGCCGAAGACCAAAGAAGTGCTCGCCAGATTAGGAGAACTCGAGCTGTCCAACGTGCTCGTTGTTGTCGAAGCGGTGGATGAAAACTTGTACCTCGGCGCTCGAAATCTCAAGAACGTAGATGTGATCGACGTTCAGGGCGTCAACCCTGTCAACTTGATCGGGTATGAGAAGGTGCTCTTTACCGTTGGTGCGCTCAAGCAAGCAGAGGAGCTCCTCGGATGAGTAATCAAAGAACCTACAACATCTTGCTAGGCGCACATATTTCGGAGAAGTCCACGATTGTCGCGGATGAGTCCAATCAGTTCGTGTTCAAGGTCGCAAAGGACGCCTCCAGGCCCGAAATTAAACGCGCGGTCGAACAGATTTACGGAGTCAGCGTTGACTCGGTGAGTGTTGCCAACGTCAAAGGGAAAGTGAAGCGTACGATGCGTGGGTTGTCGAAGCGCGCTTCATGGAAAAAAGCCTATGTGAGAGTCGCGGCGGGACAGGAAATCGACTTCACGGCCGAAGCGAAGTAAGAAACCCAGCACAACAGGGTAAGAAACGAGAAAGATCATGCCAGTCGTTAAATCAAAACCAACTTCACCTGGTCGCCGCTTTGTAGTCAAAGTGGTACACCCGGATCTTCACAAGGGTGCGCCATACAAAGGGCTTATCGAAGCCAAGTCGAAGTCAGGCGGAAGGAATAATGCGGGTCGAATCACGACACGTCACGTTGGCGGTGGCCACAAGCAAAAGTATCGAGTCATCGACTTCCGTCGCAACGATAAAGACGGCGTAAAAGCGACCGTTGAACGGCTGGAATATGATCCAAATCGGACAGCCAACATCGCGTTGCTGAAGTATAGCGACGGTGAACGTCGGTATGTGATTGCGCCCAAGAATCTCGCAGCAGGAGACGTGGTCCAAGCAGGAGAAAATTCCCCAATCCGTGTTGGCAATTGCATGCCGCTTAGAAATATCCCTATGGGTAGTGTCATTCACTGCGTGGAGCTGAAGCCAGGCAAGGGCGCACAGATCGCGAGGAGCGCGGGCACCTCGGTACAGCTCGTAGCCAAGGAAGGGCAGTACTGCACGCTAAGGCTTCGGTCCGGTGAAATGCGCCGCGTTCTATCAGACTGCCGCGCGACGCTCGGCGAAGTGAGCAATTCGGAGCATAACCTGCGTTCACTTGGTAAAGCGGGTGCCAAGCGTTGGAGAGGCGTTCGGCCAACCGTACGCGGTGTTGTTATGAACCCGGTAGATCACCCGCACGGTGGGGGCGAGGGTAAGACCTCAGGTGGCCGTCACCCGGTAAGCCCATGGGGTATGCCAACTAAAGGGTACAAGACAAGAAGAAACAAGCGCACGGACAAAATGATCGTCCGACGTCGTCGTTCGAGCCGATAGGAGAAGTATTGTGCCGAGAAGTTTGAAGAAAGGTCCTTTCATTGACATCCATTTGATGGAAAAGGTGCAAAAGGCAGTCGACTCCAATGATAAGCGTCCTATCAAAACGTGGTCTCGTCGCTCAATGATAGCCCCTGATTTCGTGGGGTTGACGATCCAAGTCCACAATGGGCGTCAGCATGTCCCCGTCTTCGTGACAGAAGATATGGTGGGGCACAAGTTGGGAGAGTTTGCCTTGACTCGGACGTACCGCGGCCACGCAGCTGACAAGAAGGCGAAGCGAAGATAGTCAGGTATCCCTAGTACGGGGCAATAGGAAGAAACGAAAGCGTTTTGGATGGGTTATGGCCAGGACGCCAACAAGTAGGAAAGACTGATGGAAGTATCTGCAAGGTTAAAAGGCGCACGAATTTCTGCTCAGAAGGCGCGGCTGGTCGCTGACCAAGTGCGTGGCCAGGGCGTGGGTCAGGCCTTAGATACGCTGACATTTAGCACCAAGAAAGCGGCGCACTTGGTGAAGAAAGTGCTCGAGTCGGCGATCGCGAATGCTGAACACAATGATGGAGCTGATGTGGACGAGCTCACGGTGTCTCGCATCTTTGTTGATGAGGGAATGACCATGAAGCGCATTAAGCCTCGTGCAAAAGGGCGAGCAGACCGAATTTTCAAGCGCACTTGCCATATTACGGTGGCAGTGTCCGACAACGCATAAGCAAGCAGTAAAGACTAGGAGACCGGAATGGGTCAAAAAGTTCATCCGACGGGCATTCGCCTCGGCATTGTTAAGGACCACACATCGGTGTGGTATGCAGAAGGCGAAGATTACGCAAACAACCTGCACGTCGACCTAAAAGTGCGAGCCTTCATCCAAAAGAAGTTGGCCCAGGCGTCAGTCAGTCGGATAGATATTCATCGGCCAGCGCAAACTGCGCGCATCACCATCCATACGGCTCGTCCGGGCATTGTCATCGGCAAGAAAGGTGAGGACGTTGAGGTCTTAAGGCAAGAAGTATCGAAAATGATGGGCGTCCCAGTGCACATCAATATCGAAGAAATTAGAAAGCCTGAATTAGACGCATTCCTCGTTGCGCAGAACGTAGCTCAGCAACTTGAGCGTCGCGTTCAGTTCAGACGAGCGATGAAGCGTGTCATGCAAAACGCGATGCGACTGGGTGCTGAAGGCATCAAAGTTCAGGTATCTGGTCGGCTAGGTGGCGCTGAAATCGCCCGGTCTGAAAGTTATCGCGAGGGCCGAGTGCCGCTGCATACACTTCGTGCAGATATTGACTACGCCACGGCAGAGGCACTGACAACCTACGGGATTTTGGGTGTCAAGGTTTGGATTTTTAAAGGTGAGATTTTGGGCGAGCGCGAAGCGCCTCAGCAATCTGCCAGCAACGCTTAATCACTGGTAACTAAGTCATGCTACAGCCAAAACGAACAAAATTTAGAAAGCAGCAGAAAGGCCGAAACAGGGGGCTTGCACACCGTGGCAGCACTGTGAGTTTTGGTGAGTTCGCGCTCAAAGCGACCGGTCGTGGACGAATGACTGCTCGGCAGATTGAAGCGGCTCGACGGGCAATGACTCGCCGAATCAGGAGGGGCGGTCAGATTTGGATACGGGTATTCCCCGATAAGCCTATTACCCAGAAGCCGCTTGAAGTCCGGCAAGGTAAAGGAAAGGGCAACGTTGAATACTGGATCGCGCAGATCAAGCCAGGAAAGGTCTTGTATGAGATTGAAGGCGTTAGCGAAGAGGTCGCGCGGGATGCGTTTCGGTTAGCGGCCGCAAAACTACCCTTTCAAACAGAGTTTGTTAAACGCGCCATCATGTGATGGGAGAGTGAAGTGCAAAACGCAAAAGATTTAAGAGAAAAGTCCGAGGAAGAGTTAGGCACGATGTTGGTTGACTTGTCCAAAGAGCAGTTCGGGTACCGAATGCAGCAGTCGATAGGTCAGTTGACCCAAACACATCTGCTCAAAAAGGTTCAGAAAGAAATTGCTCAAGTAAAGACAGTTCTGAATGAAAAACGTGCTGGCTAACCAGCAAAGAGAAGGGCACGAAAATGAGTGGTGAAAATAACTTAGCCAGAAACGTCAGCGGAACGGTGGTCAGCAACAAGATGGACAAAAGCATCACTGTGCTGGTCGAGCGTCGCATTAAGCACCCGATTTATGGGAAGTATATCAAGCGCTCGAAGAAGCTAATGGCACACGACCCCGAGAATCAGTGTCAAGAAGGGGATTTTGTGACCATTGAAGAAACAAGACCCATCTCTAAGCACAAGACCTGGAAGCTTAGTTCAATCGATAAGAAGGCGCTGCAGATTTAAAGCGGTCATGCCGCAGTCGGCGGTGGAGTAGATAGAAAATGATTCAGGCACAAACATATCTAGATATTGCAGATAACAGCGGCGCCCGTCGCGTGATGTGCATCAAGGTGCTCGGTGGTTCCAAGCGGCGCTATGCCGGCGTAGGAGACATTATCAAAGTCACCGTGAAGGAAGCTATTCCGCGAGGACGTGTCCGTAAAGGGCAGGTGCTTGATGCGGTGGTTGTGAGGACAAAGAAGGGCGTTCGGCGAGCCGATGGTTCTTTAATCAAGTTCGATGACAATGCTGCTGTTTTACTCAATGCCAGCAAGCAGCCCATCGGAACCCGGATCTTTGGGCCAGTCACCCGAGAACTGAGAACAGACAATTTTATGCGAATTGTCTCTCTTGCCCCCGAAGTGCTGTAGGAAGGAGACCATGAATAAGCTCAAGCAAAACGATTTGGTTGTGGTCCTCGCAGGTAAAGACAAGGGCAAGACCGGAGAAATAACGCGGATTCTAGACAACGACAGGGTGTTTGTTTCTGGCGTCAATATGGTCAAACGGCACACAAAAGGTAACCCGCAGGCGGGACAGCCTGGTGGGATTATCGAAAAAGAAGCACCGCTGCATATCTCTAATATAGCGATTTTCAATCGGGACGCCGGGAAGGCAGACCGGGTAGGTATCAAAACGCTTGAAGATGGAAAGCGGGTCCGTGTGTACAAGTCAAATGGCGAACAAATAGATAGTTAATATGGCTGATTTAAAGAAATTATACGAAGAAGACATTCGGCCCAAACTCAAGGAATCCTTGGGTCTCGCTAATGTCATGGAAGTGCCTCGGATTACGCAAATTACACTGAACATGGGTGTGGGCGAAGCGCTGAGTGACAGGAAACAGTTGGACGCGGCAGTGGCTGATATGGAGCTGATTGCTGGCCAAAAGCCTGTGGTGACGTTGGCTCGCAACTCAATTGCTGGCTTTAAGGTGCGTGAAGGCTGGCCAATCGGTTGCAAGGTCACGCTTCGCAGGAGTCGCATGTATGAGTTCCTTGACCGCTTGATTAGCATCGCCATTCCAAGGCAACGCGATTTTAGAGGGGTCAGTCCGAAGGCGTTTGATGGAAGAGGAAACTTCTCCATGGGAGTCACGGAGCAGATCGTCTTCGCGGAAATTGACTATGACAAGACTGACCGAATTCGTGGCCTAGATATCAATATCACCACCACCGCGAAAACGGACGAGCAAGGTCGGGCGTTGTTGAGCGCCTTCAATTTCCCTTTCCGAGAGGCCTAAGCCGCTGCGATTGCAGAGATAAAGCTGAAACCGAACAAGAGTTAGAGGACCAAATGGCAAAAGTATCAATGATTAACCGCGAGCTTAAGCGCGCTAAGACGGTAAAAAAATACGCGGCTAAGCGAGCTGCTCTAAAGGCGCAAATTCGAGATTTGTCATTGTCAGACGAGGAGCGTTGGGACGCGCAGATGAAATTACAAAAGCTGCCCCGCAATGCAAGCCCATGTAGGCAAGTGCGTCGGTGTCAGCTAACGGGTCGACCTCATGCAGTCTATCGTCGGTTCGGTTTGGCTCGAACGAAGCTCCGCGAAGCGGCAATGCGCGGCGACGTTCCGGGCCTTGTGAAGTCGAGCTGGTAAGGGAGAACACTATGACAATGCAAGACCCTATAGCGGATATGCTGACTCGCGTTCGAAACGGACAAACTGCAAAGCTTGCTGCCGTTTCAATGCCATCTTCTAAAGTAAAGGTCGAGGTCGCCCGAGTACTGAAAGAAGAGGGCTATATTGAAGACTTTTCCACTGCAGATAACGATAGCGGTCAAAGCCAGTTACAAATTGGTCTCAAATACCATAACGGACGGCCCGTTATTGAGGAGATCAAGCGCATGAGCCGCCCCGGCCTTCGTGTCTATAAGAGTCGGGATGACATTCCCTCGGTCAGAGGGGGCTTAGGCGTTGTCATTTTATCGACCAACAAGGGTGTTATGACTGACCGAGCAGCGCGTGCGGAAGGCGTTGGCGGTGAAGTCCTCTGCTCTGTGTTTTAGACCGTCCCGTGTTTGGCGACTGATCAAGGATCAAAAGAACTATGTCGAGAATAGCGAACAGTCCAGTAGAAATCCCAAAGGGTGTAGAGGTGACGATCTCTGGTCAAGAAGTGAGTGCGAAGGGCGCCAAAGGCAGCCTCACGCTGACGCTTCATGACGACGTGGCCATTACTCAAGAAGAGTCAGAATTGAAATTGTCGGCAGTCGGTTCGACGAAGCAGGCGGTTGCCATGTCAGGAACCTTTCGGTCTCTGGTGAAGAACCTGGTTATGGGTGTGAGCGAGGGATTTGAGAAGAAGCTTGAGCTTCAGGGCGTTGGATACAGGGCACAAGCGCAAGGCCGGTCTTTGAATTTGTCACTCGGGTTTTCCCATCCGGTTGTGTACCAAGTTCCAGAGGGTATCGATGTAGAGACACCGAGTCAGACTCAGATTTTGGTGAAAGGCATGGATAAGCAGCGAGTAGGGCAAGTGTCTGCAGAAATTAGAGCGTTTCGACCCCCCGAACCCTATAAGGGCAAAGGCGTTCGATACGCCGATGAGTATGTGAAGCGCAAAGAAGCGAAGAAGAAGTAAGCGCTAAGCTGGAGAAACAGGATATGAAAAGTAAAAAGACCGCCCGCTTGCGTAGAGCTCAGCGTGGTAGAGCCAAAATGCGGGAATTGCTAGTTCCAAGGTTAAGTGTTTATCGCTCACCACGTCACATCTACGCGCAGGTTATCTCTGAGGACGGTAGCTCAGTAAAAGCTGCCGCATCCACGCTTGAGAAAGATCTTCGAGCTGGATCAACCGGAAACGTAGAAGGTGCGGCCAAAGTGGGCGCGCTTATCGCGGAGCGAGCAAAGGCAGCTGGATTGTCCAGGGTGGCGTTTGATCGTTCGGGCTACAAGTACCACGGGCGGATCAAGGCACTCGCTGATGCTGCCAGAGAGGGTGGACTGGAATTTTAAGGAAGGACGGCCCTGATCAAGGCGCTTGGGTGAGGGCGGTGATGGAAAACCCTTCGACCCCAAATTGAGAGAAGCGTTAGAGCGCAGGGTAAGCAAAGCGCAATCGCAAAAAAGTCGGTCTGCAAAGGCAGGTAAAAGGAATAGTCATGGCGTTCAATGATAGAGACAACAACGAAGAGGGAATCCAGGAAAAACTGGTCCAGGTCAATCGAGTTGCCAAAGTAGTGAAGGGTGGTCGAATTTTTGGCTTCACGGCTCTGACCGTTGTTGGCGATGGCAATGGGCGAGTGGGGTATGGGCGAGGCAAGGCTCGGGAAGTGCCTCAAGCGATCCAAAAAGCGATGGAAGCTGCGCGCCGAAATATGATTGACGTTGAACTCGATGGTTCAACGGTCCAGTACGAAGTCACTGCTCGCCATGGAGCGTCAAAGGTATTTATGAAGCCTGCCTCTGAAGGTACTGGCATTATCGCGGGCAAAACGATGCGTGCGGTCTTGGAAGTTGCGGGCGTTCGTAACGTATTGGCGAAGTGTTATGGGTCGACGAACCCAGTAAACGTAGTTCGCGCAACCTTTGAAGGGCTGAAGAACATGCGGTCACCGTCTGCGATTGCAGAAAAGCGCGGAATGTCCGTGGAACAAATTTCCGGGTAACAAAACATGGCAAATAAAACAGTCAAAGTAACGTTGAAAAAGAGTCTCAACGGTCGTTTGAAGAGCCACAAAGCCTGCGTTGCAGGTCTCGGGCTACGAAAGATTCGTCAGAGCCGAGTGCTCGAGGACACCCCGGCAGTACGCGGAATGATCAATAAGGTCGCGTACATGGTAGACGTCGAAGAGGCGTAGAGAGGAGAAGTGAGCATGCGACTGAATACGATTTCAGGGGCTGAAGGTAGCCGCCGCGCCCGTAAAAGAGTAGGTCGAGGCATAGGCAGCGGGCTCGGAAAGACGGCAGGACGAGGCCACAAAGGTCAAAAATCACGCTCTGGAAGCCGAATTCTTCCCGGGTTTGAAGGCGGGCAGCAGCCATTACAGCGCCGGTTACCTAAGTTTGGGTTCACCTCGAAAGTTGGACGGACAACTGGGGAAGTCACGCTTGCCGAAGTGGCGGCGGCCAACGCCGATGTAGTGACACTCGATGTCCTAAAAGAGGCTGACTTGGTGAGCCGAAAGCTGGCGAGAGTCAAAGTGATCCTATCAGGTTCGATTGACAAAGCAGTTACCGTGCAGGGATTAGGTGTCACCAAAGGTGCACGCGCGGCCATTGAGGCAGCTGGCGGCAAAGTAGAAGACTAAAGATAGGCGTTAATTAGAACGATCCGCCCGCCAATGTTGGGGGCTAGGTCAGAGAAATTATTATGACGAGTGCGCTCGCACAAGCCAGACAAACAGCCAGCGGGGGCGGTCTCTCAGAACTGAGAAGCCGGCTTCTGTTTGTATTGATGGCAATCGTTGTCTATCGCATCGGCAGTCACATTCCAGTACCGGGCATCGACCCTGAGCGTCTTCAGCTACTCTTTAGCCAGAATCAGGGCGGGATCCTCGATCTCGTGAATATGTTTGGTGGTGGAGCACTTGAGCGGATGAGTATTTTCGCGCTCGGCATCATGCCCTACATATCGTCCAGCATTATCACTCAGCTACTTGTGGCGACAACGCCCTCTCTCCAGCAGCTGCGTAAAGAGGGTGAGGCAGGACGCAAAAAGATCTCTCAATACACAAGATATGGCACGCTGGCGCTGGCGCTCGTTCAAGGGATGGCGATGAGCAGTGGGCTTGTGTCCCAAGGACTGTCATACACCAGCTCGCTCATGTTCCACTTCGTTGCCGTCACGACGTTGGTAACAGGTGCGATGTTCATTATGTGGTTGGGTGAGCAGGTCACGGAGCGCGGCGTAGGTAATGGCATCTCAATCATTATTTTTGCCGGTATCGTTTCTGGATTTCCCAGCGCGATCGGTCAATCTTTTGAGCAGGCGCGGCAAGGAGAAATTCAGATCATCGCACTCCTCGGGATTGCAGCGCTCGCTATCGTGATTGTCGCGGGTGTTGTGTATGTCGAGCGCGGTCAAAGACGAATCACCGTCAACTACGCTAGGCGTCAGCAGGGTCGCAGAATGTACCAACCCCAGAGCTCGCATCTGCCTTTGAAGGTCAACATGGCGGGCGTGATTCCAGCAATTTTCGCCAGTAGTTTGTTGCTATTCCCAGCATCGCTTGGGCAATGGTTTGGCCAAAACGAGAGTATGGGTTGGCTTCAGGACCTGAGTTTACAAATTGCGCCAGGACAACCCCTCAACATCATTTTGTTTTCCGCAGGCATTATATTTTTCTGTTTCTGGTACACCTCGATCATGTTTAACCCCAAAGAGGTGGCTGATAACTTGAAGCGGTCTGGGGCATTTGTTCCTGGATATCGTCCTGGTGACCAGACCGCTCGATATATTGACAGCATCATCACGCGGTTAACGCTATTCGGGTCGCTATATATGACCCTTGTTTGCTTGCTCCCTCAGTTCTTAGTCCTGCAGTTCAATATTACGTTCCAATTAGGAGGCACAGCGCTCCTGATTGTAGTTGTCGTCATTATGGATTTTATGGCGCAAGTGCAGACGCACTTGATGTCGCATCAGTACGAATCGTTGATGAAGAAGTCGAATCTGCAGAATTTCGGACGTCGGTAGGCGCACGGTTAGGAGGATGAAGTGAAGGTAAGAGCTTCAGTTAAAAAAATGTGTCGAAATTGCCGAATTATTCGGCGCAACGGATCGGTTCGCGTGATTTGTTCTGAACCAAAACACAAACAACGTCAGGGTTAAACCCGTTTAAAAGGGACAGGAGCGGCGAATGGCTCGTTTAGCAGGAATCAACATTCCAGATGATAAGCACACGGAAATCTCATTGACTTATATCTATGGGATTGGGCGAACAACGGCCAAAAAGTTGTGTGATGCAACTGGAATAAGCCCCAACACCAAAATGGGCGAATTGACCGAAGGCGAATTGGATCAGTTGAGGTCTGAGATTGCCAAGCTGCCAGTAGAAGGTGATTTGCGGCGTGAAGTCCAGTTGAACATCAAGCGGTTACTAGACCTTGGCTGTAACCGAGGTATTCGTCACCGACGCAGCCTGCCGGTACGTGGACAGCGCACGAAAACGAATGCGCGGACCCGCAAAGGACCTAAACGACCAATCCGTAAGTAACAACATAGCAAATCGGTTAAGAGCCGATTGCATTGAAAGATTGCAATAGAAAGACAGCATAAAACACCTACAGATCGCTATTGATCCAGGTAGGACAGAAGGAAAAGCGAGACAAAATATGGCACCAGCAGATAATTCAGGTCCGGTTGCTCGAAAAAAAGGCAAGCGCCAGATAGCGGACGGACTTGCTCACATTCATGCGTCGTTCAACAACACCATCGTGACGATCACTGATCGGCAGGGGGGAGCCTTAGCATGGGCGACAGCGGGCGGCTCTGGTTTTCGTGGTGCTCGTAAAAGCACACCCTTCGCTGCACAGATTGCAGCGGAACGAGCAGGTAACTCGGCCCTTGAGTATGGGCTTCAAAACCTGGAAGTGTTCGTGAAGGGTCCAGGTCCAGGCAGAGAAGCGGCTGTGAGAGCGCTAAGCGCTGTTGGTTTTCGCATCACAAACATCACAGACGTCACACCCATTCCCCATAACGGATGTCGACCCCCGAAGAAGCGTCGGGTGTAAGAGAGGAGATCGGATATGGCCAGATATCTCGGCCCAAAACTAAAACTAGCGCGACGTGAGGGAACCGACCTCTTTTTGAAGAGTGGAGTCCGTCCCATCGAATCCAAATGTCGGATTGAGACGGCGCCTGGCATGCACGGTCATCGCCGTGCGAGAGCATCCGACTACGGTGTTCAGTTGCGTGAAAAGCAGAAAGTCCGTCGAATTTATGGCGTCCTGGAAAAGCAGTTCAGGAACTATTACAAGAAGGCGGATCGTCAAAAAGGAGCAACGGGTGAAAACTTGTTGCGCATCCTGGAGCGCCGTTTAGACAACGTGGTTTACCGCATGGGATTTGGTTGCACCCGTGCAGAAGCTCGCCAGTTGGTCTCTCACAAATCGATCCTCGTTAACGGGCAGGTGACCAATATCCCGTCGTACCAAGTAGAAGCGGGCGACACCGTGTCGATTCGAGAGAAGTCCCGCAATCAGTTGCGAATTCAAGGGGCGCTCAATCTTGCGTCGCAACGTGCACCTGTTGATTGGGTGGATGTGAACGTCGACCGTATGGAAGGTGTATTTAAGCATTATCCAGAACGAGACGAACTGCCTAAAGAAATCAACGAGAACCTGATTGTCGAACTCTACTCTAAGTAAGTAGATAGCGATTGATCGATTAAGGAAGGAAAAAAATGCCCCATTCTTCACTCGAGTTTTTAACGCCACAACATATTCAGGTTGATCAGATCAGCAACACTCGTGCTCAGGTGGTCCTTGAACCACTAGAGCGAGGGTTTGGCCATACGCTAGGGAATGCCTTGCGACGTATTTTGTTGTCGTCAATGCCAGGTTGCGCGATCACTGAGGTGACCATCGACGGTGTTCTTCATGAGTACAGCGCGATTGAGGGCGTACAGGAGGATGTCATTGAAATCCTTCTAAACCTGAAGGGCGTCGCTGTCAGCCTTAATTCTGCCAATGAGGCAGAGTTGACACTGTCAAAGTCGGGCGCCGGCGCGGTAACCGCGGGGGATTTTGTGCTTGACCATGACGTTGAAATCGCTAATCCCGATCACGTTATTGCTAACTTGAACAGCAGCGGCAGTATCGAAATTCGAGCACACGTTACCCGAGGCCGAGGATACGTCCCTGCCGATGCAAGAATCACGGACGAAGAGGAAGGTCGAGTGATTGGGCAGTTGATGCTGGATGCATCTTACAGCCCCGTGCGGAGGGTGGCTTACAAGGTAGACAGTGCTCGAGTGGAGCAACGTACTGACCTGGACAAGCTGATCATCGAGCTTGAGACCAATGGCACGATTGACCCAGAGGAAGCCATTCGTAGAGCGGCAACGATTCTGCAGCAACAGATCGCGGTATTCGTCGACTTGGAGAGCAGTGCTGCAGCAGATGACAGCAGCCAGGAAGAGCAGCTTGATCCTATTTTGCTCCGCCCGGTTGATGACCTTGAGTTAACGGTGCGATCGGCAAACTGCCTAAAAGCCGAAAACATCTACTATATCGGTGATCTGATTCGCAGAACTGAAGTTGAGCTTTTGAAAACGCCAAATCTTGGCAAGAAGAGCCTCACAGAAATTAAGGACGTCTTAGCATCACGTGGTTTATCGCTGGGAATGAGGTTGGAGAATTGGCCACCCTCGTCACTTCGAGGCGATGACCGTTTGCTCGGCTAATGTATAACGCCAACTAGTTTTAGTAGGAAAGACCATGCGTCATAGAAAAAGTGGTAGACAGCTCAATCGCAATACATCGCACCGGAAAGCGATGTTCAAGAACATGACGTGTTCCCTAGTGGAGCATGAGTTCATTAAAACGACTTTACCCAAAGCTAAGGAGCTCAGGCGCTACGCAGAGCCTTTGATCACCTTGGCCAAGGAAGATTCGGTCGCGAATCGCCGGTTAGCGTTTGCAAGAACAGGCAGTAAAGCGACAGTGGGTAAGTTGTTCAGCGATCTAGGTCCGCGTTATCAGGAACGTCCAGGGGGCTATCTCCGTATCCTAAAGGCAGGATTCCGAGCCGGCGATGCAGCGCCTATGGCGTACGTTGAGCTTGTCGATAGGCCAGAGGTTTCTGATGAGGATGAATTTGAGGAAGTGGTAGAAGAATCCTAGCAAGCGGGTCGTCTTCAAGTGTTTCCAAAAAAGGGTCGGTATTCCGGCCCTTTTTCGTGGTAGCTTGAGAATGAACCCCCAATGAAAATAGCGTCGTAAGTAGCAAGCGAGCGAATGGGTAACCTTCAAATCAACTGTTTCAAAAAGTGGACACCCACTGGGTGAATGTCCAAACCTGCAACACGTGCAGTAAAGAGATCGAACATGAATCAAGTCGCATTTATTCCCCAAGCTAGAACACTCATGGGTCCTGGCCCATCTGATGTCCATCCAGAGATTCTCACCGCAATGGCTCGTCCCACGATTGGTCATCTTGATCCCCAATTCATTCAGCTGATGGATGATATTAAACACAAACTTCAGTGGGCTTTTCAGACCAAGAATGCCTTGACCTTGCCGATCTCAGCGCCTGGCAGCGCGGGAATGGAAGCGTGTTTTGCAAACCTTGTGAGTCCGGGGGATCAAGTGCTGGTTTGCCAAAACGGCGTGTTTGGTGGCCGCATGGCAGAAAATGTGACGCGCTTTGGCGGTGAGCTAGTGCTCCTTCAATCCGAGTGGGGGCGAGCGATCGATCCTGCCCAGGTCGAGGCTACGCTAAAAGACCATCCGAAGGTAAAGCTGGTCGCCTTTGTCCATGCAGAGACATCCACCGGTGTGGCCTCGGACGCCAAGGCAATCTGCAGTATTGCCGCAAAGGCTGGGTGCCTGACGATTGTAGATTGTGTGACGTCCCTTGCTGGAATCGAGGTTGCACTTGATGACTGGGGAGCTGATGCGGCCTACAGCGGTACGCAAAAGTGTTTATCGTGCGCGCCAGGTCTTTCTCCTTTTTCGATGTCGGATCGCGCCATTGAAGCAATTAAAGCGCGCAATCACCCCGTTGCATCCTGGTTTTTGGATATGAACTTGGTGATGGGCTATTGGGGTGAAAACACCACGCGCGCCTATCATCATACCGCTCCGGTCAACGCACTCTATGGGCTGCATCAGAGTTTATCGCTGCTTCAGCAAGAAGGGCTGGAGGCTTCTTGGCGTCGTCATGCGATGCATCATCAAGCTTTGAAGGCAGGGCTTGAGGCGCTGGGGCTCAGTTTTGTCGTTCCTGAGAGCGAGCGGTTACCGCAGTTGAACCTTGTGTCTGTGCCGGATGGCGTCGATGAAGCGCTGGTACGTCAGCGTCTGCTTAGCGAATTTAACCTAGAAATTGGTGCAGGGCTTGGCGTTTTCGCGGGCAAAGTTTGGCGTATCGGGTTGATGGGCTATGCGAGTCGAAGAGAAAATGTGTTGCTATGCGTATCAGCACTAGAGTCGGTGCTCGCTGATATCGGTGCACCAGTGACCCAAGGGGCCGCCCTACCCGCTACGATGGAGGCATTTGCCTAACGATTGGCTGCTAGGTGCGCTGCGAGATACTGTCCGGTGAACGACTCAGCCACGGTTGCAACGGATTCTGGTGTGCCCGCGGCAATGATGTTACCGCCGCCTTCGCCTCCCTCTGGACCCAGGTCGATCACCCAGTCAGCAGCAGCTATGACGTCGAGATTGTGCTCGATAACAATGAGCGTATTCCCCCGTTGTTTGAGTTGCTCGAGACAGTCGAGTAACTGCTCAATATCGTGAAAGTGTAGACCCGTTGTTGGTTCGTCCAGGATGTAAAGCGTCTGTCCAGTGTCCTGCCTTGCCAGCTCCCGTGCCAGTTTCACCCGCTGTGCCTCGCCTCCAGACAGCGTCAGCGCACTTTGGCCGAGCCGGATATAACCGAGCCCAACATCAATGAGCGTACTCAAACGTCGTTTGATGACGGGGATCGCGCCTAGGAACGGGAGCGCTTCTGCGACGGTTAAGTTCAGAACGTCGGCAATGGTTTTACCCTTGTACAGAATCTCCAGCGTCTCTCGGTTATAGCGTCGACCTTGGCACTCATCACATTGAACATAAAAGTCAGGAAGAAAGTGCATTTCGACCTTAATTTGCCCGTCACCCTGGCAAACCTCACAACGCCCACCTTTCACGTTGAAGCTAAATCGTCCTGCCTTGTAACCTCGGCTGCGCGCTTCGGGCGTGCCCGCAAATAGATCACGCACCGCGTTAAAGATCTGCGTATAGGTGGCTGGATTGGATCGGGGTGTGCGGCCAATAGGGCTTTGATCAATGTTGATCACTTTGTCGAATAAATCGAGCCCGGTGAGTGTTTCAAAGTGGGTCTCATTTGGTTTGCTAGCGCGGTTTAATTGGTGTGCGGCTACTGGATACAGCGTCTTATTGATCAGGGTCGACTTGCCTGATCCAGATACGCCGGTCACGACCGTCATGAGACCGCTAGGCAACTCGAAGCTAACGCGCTTTAAGTTATGCTGGTGAGCGCCATGGAGAACGAGCCATTGATCCTTTGGCGGAGGAGACAGACGCTTTTTCTCCCGACGCCCGCTATTACCCGATAAGTACTGGCCGGTCTTCGAATCAGAACACGCAAGGATAGACGTCAGCGGCCCGGCAGCAATCACTTCGCCGCCTTGTTCCCCAGCACCTGGCCCCATATCAATAATGTAGTCCGCAGTGCGAATCGCATCCTCATCATGCTCGACAACGATGACTGAATTGCCTAAATCGCGCAGGTGAATCAGCGTATTGAGCAGCTTTTCATTATCTCGTTGGTGAAGCCCAATAGAGGGTTCGTCCAAAACATACATAACGCCGACGAGTCCTGCTCCAATCTGGCTCGCGAGTCGGATTCGCTGGGCCTCGCCTCCAGAGAGCGTACTTGCCGAACGGCTCAACGTAAGGTAATTCAAACCGACATTGCACAAGAACGAAAGTCGAGCTTTTAATTCAGTTAAGATCTTATCGGCAACCTCGCCCTGGTAGCCTCCAAGGTCGAAGGCCTCAAAGTAATCACTGGCGTCTTGGATTGAGAGGTCAGAGATCTGTGCAAAATTTCGCCCATCGATCCTTACCGCGAGCGAATCACGACTTAGCCGTTGTCCGCGACAAGTTCGGCAGGGCTGGGTCACCTGGTACTGGCTTAACTGATCGCGAACGGTTTGAGATTCGGTTTCGTCAAAACGCCGCTCAAGATTCGGAATGATGCCTTCGAAAGAATGAGCACGCAGAACGCGTTCCCCTGTCTGATCCACGTAAGTGAAAGGGATTTCTCTCGCCGCACTACCATAAAAAATGGTCTTTATATGTTTAGGATCAAGGTCCTCAAAGGGGATGTCCATCGAAAACTGATCGTGTTCGCTCAGTTGCTCGAGTAACTGATAGTAATAGACGTGTTGACGATCCCACCCGCTGATGGCGCCCTCAGACAAACTGAGTGCTGGGTCGCGAATGAGGGTCCCGGAATCGAAGTAAGTCTCCTCTCCCATGCCTTCACATGACCCGCATGCGCCGATGGGACTGTTAAAGGAAAAGAGTCGTGGTTCGAGCGCAGGGACGCTGTGCCCGCATTCTGCACAGGCGTATTTGGAGGAAAAGAGTAGGTCCTCATCTTCAGAATCCATGAACGAGGCGATAGCCAGCCCGTCAGCAGTCGATAATGCCGTTTCGAAGGAATCTGCAACTCTGGTCCTCATTTCCGGTCTGACCCTGAATCGATCGACGATGACCTCAATCGTGTGAGTCTGACCACGGTCTAAAAGCGGGGCGTCCTCCAGTTCGGTGACCAGGCCATCGATTCTCGCTCGAACAAAGCCGCTTCGGCCCAATTCTCGCAATAGATGTTGATGATTGCCTTTTTTCTCTCGCACCACGGGCGCGAGAATCATAATCCGGGTTTCATCTGGAAGCGCTAAGACTTGGTCAACCATCGCCGAGACCGGCTGAGCAATTAAAGGACTGCCGTGATCGGGACAATGCGGAGTCCCCACTCGCGCGAATAGAAGTCGTAAGAAGTCGCTGATCTCGGTGATTGTCCCCACGGTCGATCGAGGGTTGTGGTTGCTGGTTCGCTGTTCGATTGAGATGGCGGGGGACAGGCCTTCGATATGATCAAGGTCTGGCTTTTCCATGGTCGCAAGAAACTGTCGTGCGTAGGTCGATAGGCTTTCGACGTATCGGCGCTGTCCCTCGGCATAAAGCGTGTCGAAAGCAAGGGATGATTTACCCGACCCCGACACTCCAGTAATGACGACCAATTGTTCTCGAGGGATATCGACGTCGATATTTCGAAGGTTATTCTGCCTCGCGCCACGAATAGAAATAGTTTCTGCTGACATCAATTCATCTCAACGATATGCTGCTTCGTCGGTTGGGTGTAGCCAAAATTGGTTAGATCGATAGCGCATAATACACGCAGAGCCACCGAGAGATCGGAATGCATCATCATCGATTAACGCGAACCGATATCAAAAAGATCACTCTTTTTTTGGAATGACCTTCGGCGCGAGGTGTTAAACCATGCCAACAATAGGCCTGATTTACCTGCTTTATTTCCTGCGAATGCTCGGCCTTTTTTGCATTTTGCCTGTCTTTGCAATCGCAGCGGTTGAGGAACTCGGTGCAACAGCATGGCAAATCGGATTAGCAGTTGGGGTCTACGGCATCGCCCAGTGTCTGCTGCAAATACCCTTGGGTTGGGCCTCTGACCGGTATGGACGCCGAAGGGTCATACTAATGGCGTTACTTGTCTTCGCTGCGGGCAGTGTAATAGCTGCGCTCAGCGACACGGCGCTAGGTGTTATTGCCGGAAGGTTTATGCAGGGAAGCGCCGCTATTGCTGGCGTTTTACTTGCGTGGATTGGAGATGTCGTCGTTCCAGAGAGGCGATCAGTGGCTATGGCTGGGGTTGGAGGTAGTATTGCCTTGGCATTTGGCTTGTCGATGGTGGTTGGGCCTTGGCTTTATTCGACATTGGGGCTGTCTTCTCTGTTCTGGTTCTGTGGGGGGCTGGCATTGGTTGCGGCATTGCTGGTTTTGACTCTCGATGAACGGCAAGACCAATCACCCCAAATCCATGGACAGATAGACGAGGGGCCATGGCTGACTCCTGACCATCGAGCGAGCCTTACTTTTATTTGCGTCGGGATCGCCTTAAATCATTTCGTACTAATGGCGGTATTTCTGATGTTGCCCCAGGCGCTAGTTCAAGCGGGGGTGGCGGTTGGCGACCATGGTCTTTTCTATCTGGTTGTCTTAGTGCTTTCGCTTGTTTTCATCGCTTGGCCGCTCGCGAAAGATAGACGCGGAGGAAGCACTTCATCTGCTGTTTGGCCTTTTCCCTTGATGGCGATAGCAATGATCTTATTGACGACTGAACCTACGCCCGGGCTGCTCGTGCTCGCGTCTATTCTGCTCTTTATGGGATTTAACTTTCTTGAAGCCAGCTACCCTAGTCGAGCAACCCTGTTGGCTAGTGCATCACGTCGAGGATTGGTGATGGGGATCTACAGCACCTGCCAATTCGCCGGCATTGCTCTCGGCGGGGCAGCGGGAGGATTCATTGTTTCTGTGCTGGGGGATGCTGCGCTTCTGATCGTTTGCGCGACGGTGTTGGCTCTGTTCACCGTAGTCGAACGGGCCGCATTGAGGTCAAGATTCGAGGCAGGCGTGTCTGGTTAATAGCGAATGATAAGTAGCCAAAGCATGCTGAATTTAGGTGGATACGGCCAGGTTGAAGAGTCAAAGTCCTGTAAATGAGACCACGATTAAGAGATTCAGGTGTTAGAATCGCAGAAAAATAGTTGGGAGAAATCAAATGGCGAGAGGCATCAACAAGGTGATTCTGGTTGGCAACCTGGGGCGAGATCCAGAAACACGATATATGCCCTCCGGCGGTGCGGTGACTAATGTGTCTATTGCTACTTCTAAGTCTTGGAGAGACCGCGATTCTGGAGAGCAAAAGGAGCGAACGGAGTGGCATCGGATTGTTTTCTTCAACCGATTAGCTGAGATCGCCAATGAGTACCTCAAGCGAGGTTCAAAAGTGTATGTCGAAGGCGAACTTAGAACGAGAGAATGGGAGCGAGAAGGGCAAAAGCACTACACCACAGAAATCGTCGCCAACGAAATGCAGATGTTGGATTCGCGAGGTGAAGGCGGGATGGGTGCAATGGGTGGTGGCGGTTCAGCCCCCAGTCGGAGTCAACAATCAGATGATTTCGGTCCTCCCCCATCAGACGACTTTGACGATGACATCCCTTTCTAATTGGTAGGTGAAGTAAAGGCGTCGTATCTCCCTATGATGAATGTGCACAACTCGGACATTGAGATAGGTCTGCTCCCGGTGCCTCTGGTTTTGTTTCCGGGCGGGAAGTTAAAGATGACGGTTGCGTCGGCTCAAGATCAAGACCTGCTGGGTCGAAGTCTTAAAGATGCGGTGGGCGTTGGCTTAGTCCTAAGCGAGCAGCAGATCTGGGTAAACGATGGTTCAACCGGTGATGCTGCATCCGCAGAAGAAACACGTGCCCAAAGTCATCCTGAAATTGCGTCAGTCGGGACCTATTGCGAGATTTTGGATTTTGACCAAAACGCCAAAGGCCAGCTTGAGGTGGTGCTAACTGCCCGCCAAAAGCTGAAAATTCTTGACGCGTATGAAGATGTATCGGGCGGGTTGCGAGCCGAGTGTCGGTTGCTCGAGCCAGAGCCATCCATTCCTGTGGGACCAGAGGACGAGCTGCTGGTCGGGATTTTGGAAGACCTCCTTGCGCATCCCGGTGTCGCTCGAGAGGCAAGGCAGCCTCGTTATGAGCATGCGGCTGAGTTAGGAGGGCGGCTGGTTGAGCTGCTACCCATTAAGAATGCGATGCGTCAGCGCTTTCTTGAACTTTCCGATCCGCTGGCTCGCTTGACGCGAATAGAGCGCATGCTTGACGAGATACAAAAAGAAAAAGGCACCGGTGAGTAACGTCGGTGAGTGCCCTTGGCTGCAAGGAGGCCAAGAACTACTACAAGAACTACCACTACCACAGGAACTACGAATAGCCTTAGCATGCTCGTGATTTGATCGCAGGTCAGATAGCCACTACGTCAAGCATTGCCAAACACGATCAAATCGCGGCTTGAATCAAAATCGAGAGAGCTTGTTAGTTAAGGCAACGGCGCACGAGATACCCATTGGATGGCTGATGATCCATCAGTTACTGTCAGCGGGCACTTAACTAACAGCCAGACAGCAGCCAGACAGCAGCCAGACAGCAGATAGATAGCAAAAACGTAGCAAACAGATAGCCAGAACTATGGCAGACAAATGGCCGCTCACCAACGTGAGTAATATATAGCCCCAGCGGTTGTAAGGGTTAGGTTTTGTTAGACGAATGCTAGGAAGGACAGCGAGTAACGCGACATGGATGTAAAAGAGCACATCGAATCCCTTGCGATGCAAGCGCGCTCAAGCAGCGCGGTGGGCAGCCGAGCGACCACTCATCAGAAAAATGACGCGCTCGAGGCGATAGCTCAGCTTCTTAGTGAACAAGTCGACCGCATTCTCGCAGCCAACGCCATTGATTGCGATCGGGCAAGATCTAACGGCCTTGAGCCGCCACTCATTGAGAGAATGACCCTTGATTCCGATCGCGTATCGGCAATGTGCGAGGGGCTGACGCAGGTGGCGGCACTAGAAGACCCGGTGGGTGCGATTGTTGACGAAACAAGGCGGCCCAACGGCTTACTAATTTCAAGGATGAGAACGCCCATCGGTGTCATCGGAATGATTTATGAATCGCGGCCTAATGTCACGGTCGATGCAGCGGCGCTCTGCCTTAAGGCAGGCAATGCGGTGATCCTTCGAGGTGGATCTGAGTGTATTAAGACCAATCAAGCGCTCGCTGCATTAATCGCGAATGGCCTTGAATCAGCTTCACTACCCAAGGGACTCGTGCAATTGGTTGGCACCACAGATCGGGACGCCGTTGGCCACCTGTTACAGCAAGCAAGGGATGTTGATCTGATCATTCCACGTGGTGGCAAGTCTTTGATAGAGCGGATTGCCAGCGAAAGTAAGATTCCGGTGCTCAAGCACTTGGACGGCAACTGCCATGCATTCATTGATGCCAGCGCGGATCCTGAGATGGCGAGTGCGATTGTCTTGAATGGGAAAACCCAACGCAACTCGGTTTGTAACGCGCTGGAGTCATTGCTGGTTCATGAAGCGATAGCCAGCGATTGGCTACCCAACATCGGTCGCCGCTTGAACGATGCAGGCGTTGAAATAAGAGCTTGCGAGCGTGCCATGGGCTTATTGGGTGGCGTGGAGCGAGTAGTTGGGGCGACGGAAGCCGATTGGTCAACTGAATATCTTGGGCCAATCATCTCAATTCGAGTGGTATCGGGTGTTGACGAGGCGATTAGTCATATCAATCGCTACGGCTCTCATCACACAGAAACGATAGTGACAGCTGAGGAGGCGAGCGCGAATCGTTTTATTCGAGAGGTCGATTCCAGTTCCGTCATGGTTAATGCTTCAACGCGTTTCGCTGATGGCTTTGAATATGGATTAGGTGCAGAGATCGGGATTTCAACAGATCGCTTGCATGCTAGGGGTCCGGTGGGTTTGGAAGGGTTGACCACATTGAAGTGGGTGGTGCGAGGCGAGGGACAAATCCGCGGATGAGCAAGCAAAGCGCCGAAGTGGTATTCGGTGGCACATTTGATCCCGTCCATGAAGGACACCTCGCCATTGTTAGATCCCTTATCTCCCAACTGGGAGTGCGCGTTAGAATGTTGCCTGCCTACGTTCCGGGTCATCGAGGAGCTTGTACTGCTTCTCCAGAGCATCGACTTGCGATGCTGGAACTCGCAACGAAGAAAATGCGAAGCGTCGTGATCGATCGGTTCGAGTACAAAACGGGACGCACCGTGCCAACGATTGAGGTACTGCGGCATCTGCGGCAAACGCACTCTCCGCTAACGCCCATTTTCTTTGTGCTCGGGCAAGATGCACTGGCGGATTTGCCTAACTGGGTTGAGTCGGAGCACCTTTTGGACCTTGCGCACTTTTTAGTCGTCCCTCGCGCCGGGCTGAGCGGTGAAGCCAACGTGTCGGTCGCGCGCTATCCGCGGCTGCAAAAAATTGAAGATAATATGACTGCGAGCGGCGGCATTTATCGACTCGAGTTCAATGCAATCGACGTGTCGGCAACGCGTGTCAGGGCGCAACTAACAGATGGTAAGCCTGTTGAGGATCTACCGCTTGAAGTACAAGCTTATATAAGCCAACACCAGCTTTATGAAGGTGAAGAGGCTAGGAGGCACTGAGGTTTGGATTTGGAAACGTTAAAGGCATTGGTGCTAGAGGCACTCGACGAGATCAAAGCAGAAGAGGTGGTGACCCTGGATGTACAAGGTC
The DNA here is from genome assembly GCA_038131595.1 of Gammaproteobacteria bacterium. Taxonomy (GTDB): domain Bacteria; phylum Pseudomonadota; class Gammaproteobacteria; order Pseudomonadales; family Azotimanducaceae; genus UBA9926. The sequence goes on along the minus strand of JAYPPR010000008.1, from coordinate 729,575 downwards.
AGACTGATATTGCTGATCTTATGGTTGTCGCTAGCGGACAATCTAAGCGGCAAATTAAGGCGCTCGCCGCCAATGTGGTCGAGCATGCCAAAGCGGCTGGCTGTCGCCCACTGGGCGTTGAGGGCGAAGAAGATGGTGAGTGGGTTCTGGTCGATCTTGGCGACGTCATTGTGCATCTCATGCAACCCGAAGTGCGAGCACTCTACGACTTAGAACGGCTTTGGAGCCTCAGTCCTGGCCAGATTGAGTCATCGCAGGATGAAGATTGAATTGATTGCGGCGGGAACCAAGCCACCTGGCTGGGTCCGCGAAGGGTTTGATACCTATCAAGGAAGAATGAAAGGAGACTGCGAGCTCATCTTGAAAGAGTATCCAGTTGCGAAACGGCACAAGACGGGATCGATCGCTAAGTATGCGAAAGAGGAGGAGCGTGCGATCCGCGACCTTATTCATCCAAGAGCACTGGTCATTGCCTTAGATAAGTCGGGTAAGTCGCTTGATACTGAGACGCTAGCCAGTGAAATGTCTGGCTGGATGAATGAATATCCCCTCGTCCAATTGCTGATCGGCGGTCCCGATGGTCTTTCGTCCGGTTTGATGCGAGATGTCAACCGATCGATCAGTGTCTCACTTATGACGTTCCCTCATTTTATGATGCGGGTCCTGATCGCTGAGCAGCTCTACCGTGCGTGGAGTATCAACCGTATGCATCCCTACCATAAGTAACTGAGCGCATGGCTGAACCTTCCATTCTTAAAGACCATCGGAGCGAGGCGCAAATCTACATCGAGCGCGTATCGATCGGAGCGATGGTGGTGGCATTGCTGTTTGGCTTGCTGTTGGCTCGGGTTGGATACCTACAGTTTGTGCGTTACGACGCATTCGTTACTCGATCCGATGAAAACAGAATGCAACTTGTGGCGAACGCGCCCTCCAGGGGGCTCATTTTCGATAGTGAAGGCAACATCCTGGCTGAGAATTTACCGGCAAGACAGCTGGTTATGATTCCAGAGCAAGTCCGATCGGTAGACGATAGTCTCGATGCGCTAAAAAAGGTCTTGGCTATCGATGCCTCAACAGAGGAAAGAATTCGAACTGCACTCAAGCGACGAACAAAGCGCTTTGAGGCCGTAACGTTGATGTACAACCTGACCGACGAGGAGGTGGCTCGTTTTGAAGCTAACCGAATGTGGTTGCCGGGGTTTGCTGTTCGTGCCGAACTCTTGAGACATTATCCCGAGGGAGCGCTGACAGCACATGCTGTGGGTTCGGTACGAATGATCAACAGTGAAGATCAACGCTTGATTGATCCCTCAGCTTATGTCGGCACGAACCATATCGGTAAGCTCGGCGTTGAACGCTTTTATGAGGACGCACTCCTTGGCGGCGTGGGCTTTGACCAGGTCGAGGTGAACGCGAAGGGTAGAGTGATGAAGGTCGTCAGTCGGCAGGCTCCGAGACGGGGCGATGATCTGATGCTTTATCTCAATACCCGTCTTCAGAGAGCGGCGGACCAAGCGATGGGTGATCGCCGAGGCGCGGTTGTAGCCATAGAGCCGGCGTCAGGAGGGGTGCTCGCATTACTCAGTAAACCGTCCTACGACCCTAATCCCTTTATGACAGGGTTGACCCATGAGGCATTTGACGCATTAACCGGGTCAATCGACGTACCTTTATTCAATCGCGCGCTGCAAGGCCAGTATGAGCCCGGTTCGACGCTCAAGCCGTTCATTGGCTTAGTAGGCCTGATGTCGGGTCATATAACGACCGACGGTGTCATCGACGATCCGGGCTGGTTTCGGCTCGAGGGTGAGACTCGCTTGTACCGGGATTGGAATTGGACCAAAAGTGATTCAGGTGGGCATGGACACGTCCATATTCAAAAGGCGCTTTATCGGTCCTGCAATGTTTATTTCTATGATCTTGCCCATAGGATGGGTATTGACCTACTGGCGAGCCAGCTTAGACCCTTTGGGTTTGGTCAGAATCTATCCGTAGATCTCCCAGAGGCAAAGCGAGGGTTACTTCCCGATCAGGAATGGAAGCAGGCCAGTCGAGGTGAGTCTTGGCGGCCCGGAGATACGATCAATTTAGGTATTGGTCAGGGAGATATGTTGGTCACGCCGCTACAGATGGCCCAGGCGGTTGCAACCTTAGCCAACCGCGGGAAATTTCGACCGGCGGTCATGGTGAAAGACCGCGTGCGAGACAATGGTTCGATGGGGCAGTTCGATGAGCTAAACCGCATTCCTGATTGGGCCTGGGAAACGATTATCGGCGGCATGAAAAAAGTGGTGCATCGAGGCAACCAGCGATTTGGAGAGAATGGAACAGCGTGGGCTTATATCGGTCGAGATATTCCGTATACGATGGCTGGAAAGTCGGGTACTGCGCAAGTGGTAGGCATTAGCCAGGGTGAGGTATACGACGAGGATCTCATCGACGAGCGGCTGAGAAAGCATGCGTGGTTCATTGCTTTCGCTCCTGTGGTCGATCCTTCGATCGCGGTGGCAGTCTTATTGGAAAATGGCGGTGGTGGTAGCGAGAATGCAGCGCCTGTGGCAAGGGCGATCATCGATGCTTATCTGATGGATATCGAGCCATCTTTGCAAGCAGCGGACCCCAGCAGCCTTCTTCAAGCAGCGCGATGAGCCAGGAATACGAACGCCAGATGTCGGCCGATTGGGGATCACCCAAGAGAAGAGGCCAGATTTGGCGAACACTCCGGCTGGATCCAACGTTGCTAGCCATTATTGCGGTGATTGCCAGTTTTGGCCTCGTGGTGCTTTATAGTGCTGGGGATCAAAACCAAGCGCTGTTAGAGGCTCAGGCTTGGAGGCTTGGTCTCGGTCTTTGCATCATGATTATCGTTGCTCAATTCCCTCCCCACTTTTTCATGCGACTGGGGCCATGGGTGTATCTCGTGGGCCTGGTGAGTTTGCTGCTCATTTACCCGTTTGGCTATGAAGTCAATGGATCAAGGCGCTGGCTGAGAATTCCGGGCCTGTTCCAGTTTCAGCCCTCGGAACTGATGAAGCTCTGTTTGCCGATTGCGCTTGCTTGGTATTTGCACGAGCGAAGTCTGCCGCCAAAGCCGCGGCATGTTTTGGTCTCGCTTACTTTGCTGGCTATACCTTGCGGATTAATCGTGACTCAACCCGACCTTGGAACCTCGATCATCATTGCAGGGTCTGGCGTGCTGGTGCTTCTTTTAGCTGGACTGTCGTGGCGGTGGGTCGCTTGGTCAAGCCTAGCGTTGATGGCTTCAGCCCCCGCGCTTTGGTTTCTGATCAAGGATTATCAGAGGGCGCGCATCCTGACGTTATTCGATCCTGAGCGGGATCCGCTGGGATCTGGTTGGAACATCATTCAATCGACCATTGCCATTGGCTCAGGAGGCCTGTCAGGAAAGGGATTGCTGAAGGGGACACAGTCACACCTCGAATTTCTGCCCGAGAGCTCGACCGACTTCATCATTGCAGTGCTAGCAGAAGAGTTAGGATTCATGGGTGTTCTCTTTTTGCTGGGATGTTACGCGCTGCTCATTATGAGAGGGCTCGTAGTCTCGATTAATGCGCAAGACACCTTTGGGCGATTGGTGTCAGGGAGTATTACCTTTACGCTAGCGATCTATGTATTTGTCAATATCGGGATGGTGTCAGGAATCTTACCGGTGGTGGGAGTCCCTTTACCGTTAGTGAGTTACGGAGGGACGTCGATCCTGACGTTGTTTGTTGGCTTTGGGTTGTTGATGTCTGTGCATAGTCATCGACGCATAATGCTGTAACCTAGGTTCCGCTGAGAGAAGAGGGTGTAGATCTTGAAATTGTTGCTGATCACTGTCTTGGGGTGCTTGTTCTTTGCCGGGGCGCCCACGAGCAAAGCGGATGACCGGCTGCTCGATCTTAGTCGGCCAGACGTCCAGCTTTTTATTAGCGAGATTGTTAACGAAGAGGGATTGCCTCGAGCGCAGGTGGAGGCATCCCTTCAGCAAGCCAGATTTCAGCCGAGCATCATTAAGGCCATCTCCCGACCGGCCGAGCGTGTCCTCACTTGGAAGGAGTATCAGGATATTTTTTTGACTGACCGCCGGGTCTCAGAGGGTGTCGCCTTCTTGGCGCAGCATGAGTCGTTGTTCGCGGATATAGAGCGGGAATATGGGGTGGATCGATGGGTAATTCTGTCGATTCTAGGAGTCGAGACCTTCTACGGCAGAATTACCGGGTCATACCGAGTGATCGATGCGCTGACGACGCTCGCGTTCGACTACCCGCCTCGAAGCAAGTTTTTCAGAGGACAATTAAAAGCCTTGTTCAGGCTAGCTCACGAGCAGAAGCAAGACGTCATTAGCTTGAAGGGGTCGTACGCTGGTGCAATGGGTTACGGGCAATTTATTCCCACGAGCTACGAGGCCTACGCGATCGATGCGGATCAGAACGGGTTTGCAGATATCTGGAGCACCCCGCACGACATTATCGCCAGTGTCGCTAATTACTTTGCTGAGCACCGTTGGACACCAGGATTGACGCCCTTGTTTGTGCTTGAAGCTCCAGATGCCTCTCTCGAGCCGCTTTTTGATAATGCGCTCAAACCAAAGCGGACCGCCGCGTCGATTCGAGAATTGGGCGTCCCATTGCCCAGTGAAATTGGTGCAGATGAGAAAGTGACGCTGCTCCGTTATGCGGGAAAAACTGGCGATGAATACTGGGTAGGTACTCAGAATTTCTACACGATCACGCGTTACAACCACTCTCGGCTTTACGCGATGGCTGTTTTTCAACTGAGTGAGCAGCTGCGTGAAGCGGCTTCTGTTAGTCGTTAGCCCGCAGGTCATGAGGTGGATGATGGCAGTATCTTTGACTGCCTCCGTCGTCATGGGTTGCGCAACGATGCCAAGATCGATGGTCGGAGCGCTCATTGACCAGGCACCAACACCAGAGACCGAATCGGCGAGCAAGGCAGTGGCTACAGACAGCCCAGGCAGTCAATCGCCGTTTGGCTCAGTGGACGGTTTAACGGCAAGTGAGAAGGGTTCTAGCACTGATCAAAAGGCGGGTATTCACCTAGCGCGCCAAGATATCGACGACTCCTCTAGTGCCTCCGGGGGAATTTCGAATAGTCAAGAGGCAGGGGCTGAAGGCGGCGCCGAGGGAGAGAAAGGCCCACCAGCGCCATCGCCAGCCTTAGGATCAGATCCCGATGAGACGACTGACTGGGGGATCAAAGTTGATCCCAGCAAAGACGTGATAGACCAAGATTCCAACAAAGTGCCGGCTGCTCACCTGGCCTCATCTGGAGAGGATCCAGATCCTTTGGCAATTAAAACGCCACGTGAACCCTGGAACGCGAGCTATGAAGTCTATGGCGATGCCTATGAAGTGATGGGCTCAAGCTTGGGATACTTGGAGGTCGGAATTGCCTCCTGGTATGGAAAGAAATTCCATGGCAGGAAAACCTCCAATGGGGAACGGTTTGATATGTATCAGGTGTCGGCCGCCCACAAAACGCTGCCAATCCCGACGGTCGTTCGAGTGACCAACCTCGAAAATAGTAAAAAGATTGATGTCCGGATTAATGATCGTGGCCCGTTTCATGATGATCGTTTGATTGACCTTTCAATGGCGGCTGCAAGAGCGCTTGGGTTTTCAGAACAAGGGACTGCTCCTGTTGTCGTTGAGGCGATTGATGCAGTGAATTATCCCGAGCAATTTGTAGTGGACGACACACCAGCCAGTGTCTATCTCCAGGCCGGCGCCTTCCAATCCGTCGCTGCTGCGGAAGCACTCGTGAATAAGATTGAAGCGGCACTACCCGAAACGCTTGCTGAGGTGGGGTTGAGAGAGCTTCCAAGCGAGCAGACGGGCGGGGTCTTGCATAAAGTTTGGATTGGACCGCTGACTAGTCCCGAGCGCGCATCAGAAGTCACGGAACTGCTTGCCGGTCTCGGGGTCAAAAAGCCAATGAGGGTTCAGGTTGATTAGCGTCGCATTGGCCCTCAAGTTAAAATAGAACAGCGTCAAGCAAGCACGAAATAAAAAATCCGTCCGAGATAAAAAGTCCGAGAAGTCCGAGAAAAAAGCACTATGACAAAAGAATGCATCGCAGGGTGGACCAGCGAATGAGTAAGCGGGTGATGACACAACTAGTCGTGGCGATGGTTGCAGTATGGGGCGCCATGACCGCGACAGCCGCGCCGATCATTATTCCAGCCGCGCCGCAAATCGGCGCCGAAAGTTATCTGGTCATCGATGCGGCAACGGGGGACGTCCTCGCCAGCGAGAATGCCCGGATGCGGTTGCCGCCTGCGAGTCTGACGAAAATCATGACGAGCTACATCATTGCCGATGAGATCGAACAAGGGCGAATCACACTGGATGATCGTGTGCCTATCTCGGTTAAAGCGTGGCGGATGGAAGGCTCACGAATGTTTATTCGAGAGGGTACGGAAGTCAGCGTCGCTGATTTGCTTCGTGGCATCGTAATCCAGTCCGGCAATGACGCGAGTGTGGCGATGGCCGAATACATTGCAGGTGACGAAGAGGCGTTTGCAGGGTTGATGACGCAAACTGCGAAATCGCTGGGGATGAATAACACGAATTTCATGAACGCGACCGGCTTGCCTGATGAGATGCACTACACCACAGCCGAAGACTTAGCGATCTTAACGCGTGCATTGATCAATCGATTTCCAGAGCATTACGCGATCTACTCGGAAAAGTACTTCTCTTACAACGATATTCGGCAGGCGAATAGAAATGCGCTGTTGTGGCGAGACGATTCTGTCGATGGAGTGAAAACAGGTCATACGCAGGCAGCGGGTTACTGTTTGGTTGCCTCTGCCATGGAAAATGACACCCGGCTGATCTCGGTAGTAATGGGCGCACGTGATGAGCGTACGCGCGCAGCCGAGTCACAGAAATTGTTGAATTATGGGTTTCGCTACTATGAAACGGTCAATTTGTATGCTGCCGGATCATCGCTTAAGCGCGTTCGCGTGTGGTCAGGATTGCATGAGTCGTTAGAGGTCGGTTTAGATGACGCGATCACGCTGACGATTCCTAGAGGAGGCAGAGACCAACTAAAGGCGGAGATCAATCTTCAAGATGTTATCGAGGCACCCATTGAACGTGGCCAAACCCTAGGTGCGCTAACCTTGTCGCTCGGCGATGAAATGCTGGTAGAACGGCCTGTCGTTGCGCTCAACCCAGTACAAGCAGCAGGCTGGCTGTCCTCTACGCTTGACGATGTGCAGCTGATGTTCATTGATTTGACGGGTGGAGATCCGCTAGCGCCTTAGCAGCATGCCCTAATATGGCTGAAGACAATACAATTTCATTCCCGTGCGTATACCCCATCAAGGTGATAGGAGCGGATACGGACCAATTTGCTACCCAAGTGCTTGAGATCATCGCGAGACACGACACAACCGTGGACGCCTCGAAGGTCTCGGAAAAGACGAGTCAGTCTGGAAAGTACCGCTCGCTGACTGTCGAACTGTTCGCGACAGGGGAACCCCATATTAGGACGATATTCGACGCGCTCCGAAACCTACCTCAGGTTAAGCTGGTCCTTTGATCATGCCTCGATCGAGTGAGTCAATAGAGGGCATTGATGTTCGGCGTTTGGGCTGGTTTCGTACGAAACCGTATTTGCCAGCCAAGCTGAATACACATCAGCGCGCTCAGAAGCTTCGAATGATCAAGTGTGGCTCGTCGAGCACCCGGCAGTCTTTACAATGGGACAGGCGGCGAAGTCTGAGCATATTTTGGCAGCCGGAAACATTCCTGTTGTGCAAAGTGATCGGGGTGGTCAGGTGACTTACCACGGCCCCGGACAAACCGTCGTTTACTATTTACTGGATTTGAAGCGGTTGAAACTGTCGGTTAGAGATCTTGTGACACTCGCCGAAACGGTAGTGATTGATAGTTTGGCAGCCTTTGGTATCCAAGGAGAAACCAAGCATGGCGCGCCAGGTGTCTACGTGAATGGATCGAAAATTGGGTCACTCGGCTTTCGGATCAGAAAAGGCTGCAGTTACCACGGACTCTCATTAAACCGGGCGATGGATTTAGAGCCTTTTTCGAGAATCAATCCGTGCGGTTTTCAGGGGCTAGAGGTCACTGACCTGCTTAAACAAGGCGTCGAAGTGAGCGCAGATGAGCTCGAAGCAGAGTTGATTAACCAGAGCTTTACACATCTGAGCGAGCGGTTAGGCGCGCGTGCAATCACCGTTTAGACGAAAGGAATCAGTGTGCGGGACAAACGAAATCAATTGATCCAAGGAGAGAAGCTTCGCGGTGCGGAGAAGGTTAGACGCATTCCGATCAAAGTTGTCCCGACTGATCAGCCGCTGCGGAAGCCGGATTGGATTCGCATCAGATTAACCGCGAACCCCGAAGTCGACCGCATCAAAGGAATATTGCGTCAGCGCAAACTTGCGTCGGTGTGTGAAGAGGCCTCTTGCCCTAATTTGTCTGAGTGTTTCTCCCATGGCACGGCTACTTTCATGATCATGGGCGAGATTTGCACTCGCCGATGCCCTTTTTGTGATGTGGCACACGGCAAGCCCAATCCTTTGGACCCGGATGAGCCTCGCCAACTGGCTGAAGCAGTGGCCGAGATGCAATTGAAGTATGTGGTTGTCACTTCCGTTGACCGTGATGATTTAAAGGACAGCGGGGCGGGCCATTTTGCAGCGTGCATTGAGGCAGTGAGGAAGGCAAATCCGACCACCACATTGGAAGTCTTGGTGCCAGATTTTCGTGGGCGTATGGATATCGCGCTGTCGATCTTGGCGGACACGCCGCCCGATGTCTTTAATCACAATCTGGAAACAGTTCCTCGCCTCTACAAGAAAGCTCGCCCTGGAGCGGATTACGAGTGGTCATTGGACTTGCTAGCTCGGTACAAGTCGGTCCAGCCAGATGTGCAAACCAAGAGCGGGTTGATGCTTGGACTAGGGGAGACCTTCGAAGAGGTGGTTGAAGTAATGAAGGATTGCCGGCGCCACAACGTCGATATGCTGACCCTTGGGCAGTATTTGCAACCCAGTCGAGACCATCTGCCGGTTGATCGCTACGTCCATCCTGATGAGTTTGAAGCGCTTGCTGAGGAAGCAAGAGCACTTGGTTTTAAACGAGTGGCGAGCGGCCCATTGGTGCGCTCGTCCTATCAAGCGGATCAGCAGGCGGCTGGGAAGACTGTCAGTTAGTCTCAGTCCCGCAAGCGCTGCAATCTTGTTTCTTCTTGAAGGCGAAGCTATTCCACGCGTTGAACACGCCGTCGTAGGTCGTTAAGCGGCCCGTATGATCTGACGAAATGCCAGCAATCAACTTGAGCGTTTCCATGGCTTGTAGGCCTCCCATCACACCAACGAGCGGTGCAGCTACCCCGGTTGTTGAGCAGCTCATTTCAATTGGCTGGTCAGAGGGATAAAGACAGGCGTAACAGGGGCTGTTCGGAACCGCGGGGTCCCAAATCATTAATTGACCTTCGAAGCGAATTGCAGCGGCTGACACTAGCGGTGTTCTAGTTTTAACGCAGGCGATATTCACGAGATGCCGAGTGTCGAAATTGTCTGTGCAGTCCACAATAACTGACGCTTCATTTGCGAGTGCAATGAGTCCTTGCTCGTCCAAACGGCGATCAACAATCTGTACTTCAGCGTGGGAATTTATGGAGGCAAGACGTTCCCTCGCAGATTGGACTTTGAGATCGCCAAGGTTTGTTTCGCTGTGAATGATTTGTCGCTGAAGATTACCCAATTCGACGGTGTCATCGTCGACCAGCGTCAGTCGACCCACACCGGACGATGCGAGATAGAGCGCCGCGGGTGAGCCGAGCCCGCCTAGGCCAATGATCGCGACATGACTACGGAGTAAGGCCTCCTGACCCGCAAGATCAATTTGCGGGAGCAGAATATGACGACTGTATCTTAGTAACTCTGAGTCCTTCACGATCGAGTACCCACTAGTACGCGTGGTAATCCGCTGAGATCCATGTATCCCACCGCGCTAAATCCAGCTGCTTCAACCATGGTAGTTAGTTCCGCTTGTTGTTCATAGCCGTGCTCAAAAACGAGGGTACCACTTGGGGTCAGCACGGAGTGGGCGTCGCGGAGAATAGCAGTATAGGCGGAGTAGCCATTTTGCTCAGCAACCAGGGCACGCTGCGGCTCGAATGAGAGATCCGCGAGGTGAGGGTCACCGGGTGCGATGTAAGGCGGATTGCTGACAATCACGTCGACGCTTGAAGGCCGTATCGCCTTCAACCAATCTGATTGTATGAGTGTGCAATTAGGCGTCGCCTTACTATTTTTCTTGGCAACGGCCAAGGCGTCGGATTCGAGATCGCTGGCGTAAACAGACCAAGAGGGCCTCGCTTTCGCAAGACTAACCGCGATGCATCCGGACCCTGTCCCTAGATCAAGCACAGTTTTGGGTTCATCTCCGAAGGCCGCCAGCACGATCTCAATGAGTCGCTCTGTGTCGGGTCTTGGAATGAGTGCTCCCTCGGATACAAAAAACTCGTCCTCCCAGAATGATTGCTGATTGACGAGATAAGCGAACGGCTCACCACTGGCTCTACGCTGTATAAGCCGAAGATAACTGTCTTTCTGCTCGGAAGTGCAGCGCGAGGTGGGGCGGGCAAAGAGCCAAGATCGGTCAACGCCCAGTACATGGGCAAGGAGCAGTTCGCTGTCTAAGTGAGCCGAGTCGATGGAATGGAGTAAGTTTTTCGCGTGCCTGATTAGCGAGGCTATAGTTGCGCTTTGGTCAGTCTCCATCGAGACCCATTGCGCTTAAGAGGTCGGCCTGATGTTCTTGGCGGAGGGGATCGATGACTGCCTCAAGCTCACCCGCCATTATTTGTTGAAGTCGATGGAGGGTTAGGTTGATTCGATGATCAGTGACCCTACCATCAGGATAGTTGTAGGTTCTAATTTTCTCCGATCGGTCACCGCTGCCAACCAAGGAACGGCGTTGCTCGGCCTGCTCAGCCGTTTGCTCGCTCTGTGCTTTGTCGAGCAATTTCGCTTGGAGCAAGCTCATCGCGCGTGCCCGATTTTTGTGTTGGCTGCGCTCGTCTTGGCATTCAACCACGATTCCGGTGGGAAGGTGCGTGATCCGGATGGCCGAATCAGTTTTGTTGACGTGCTGCCCTCCCGCACCACTCGCACGAAAGGTGTCGACCCGAAGCTCTGCTTTATCAATGGTGATCTCGTCGACTTCTTCGATTTCAGGCATGACGGCTACGGTGCACGCCGACGTGTGAATGCGGCCCTGAGATTCAGTTTGTGGAACGCGCTGCACCCGATGTGCGCCCGATTCAAATTTGAGATGGCCATACACATCGCTCCCAGAAACACGCGCAATGACCTCTTTGAAGCCTCCGTGCTCACCCTCGCGATCACTCAAGATCTCGATGTTCCACCGCATGCCTTCGGCATAACGGAGGTACATTTTGAGAAGGTCTCCAGCAAAAATGGCGGCTTCGTCACCACCCGTGCCCGCGCGAATCTCTAAAAACGCATTGCTTTGATCGTTTGGATCATTGGGCAGGAGAAGAATCTGTAGCTCATGCTCAAGCTCCGCGATGGATTGCTCGAGGGCTTTGGCCTCTTCTGCAGCCATTTCCCTAATGTCAGGATCGCTGTCTTCGGCAAGACTCAGACTATCTGCTAAATCCGTGCGAGCTTGTTGATATCGGGTATGGCTTAAAACAACGGGCTCCAATTCGGCATATTCCTTGGAAAAGGCTCGAAACTTCTCCTGTTGAGCAATCACTTCCGAATCACTCAGCAGTGCTCCTAGCTCCTCGAACCGATCTTGGATTTGTAGCAGTTTGTCAGTCAGTGATGCTTTCATCGTTTGATCCGTCGAGCGCGAAGAGGGTAGATACGGCATCGATAAAGTGGGAGTCGCCTCGTTTACCCGCGTCTTTCAAAGCGAGGCTGGGAGCATGTGCAATTTTGTTAACCAGTCCCCGGGAAAGATCTTCAAGGACTTTATCGGGTGGTGTGCCTCGATCAAGGGACGCTTTCGCTTTGGCGAGTTCAACTTCCCCGAGATGAGTCAGATGTTGCCGAAGCGAGAGGAGCGTTGCCTGATTGCTGCGCGCCGCACGCTCCTCTTTAAAAGCGAGCGAAGCTCGCTCGATCAAAGCCTCAGCTTCATCTGCAGCTACATTCCTTTTTCGTAAATTGTCTGCAATGGTCGATTGCAGGTCGTCCAGGGAGTAGAGGTAAACGTCGGGGAGCTCTCCTACCTCGGGTTCAACATCGCGAGGAACTGCGAGATCCAATATGAACACAGGCGACCGCTTCCGCTTTTTTATGACGCGCTCCATAAGGCCTTTACCGATGAACGGTAACCGAGCTGCCGTGGCTGAATAAATGAGATCAAAACGATCGAGCTGATCGGGTAGTTCTGACAAAGGGATCACTTCGGCGTTGAACTTGGAAGCCAGTTCTCGAGCATTCTCGGGCGTACGGTTTGCGATGGTGAGCGATTGTACTTGTGCCTCGATAAGAGGTTGCCCAGCCACCTCGGTCATTTCGCCCGCGCCGATCAAGAGCGCTCGGCATGACCTCAAATCGCTGAATATATTTCGAGCCAATGCGATCGCTGTTGCTGGCGCGGACACTGAGTGTCGACCGATCGCTGTTTCTGAGCGAACTCGCTTGGTGCTATTGAATATGTGTTGGAAAAGTGGCTCAAGCAGCGGTCCCGTTGCGCCGATGCCTGAAGCCACAAGGAACGCGTCTTTCATTTGGCCAAAAATTTGAGGCTCGCCGATGATCATCGAATCGAGGCCAACTGAGACTCTGATCAAGTGGCTGACCGCGTCCATTTGCGCGTGATGGTAGATTGAGGGCGCGAGCGCTGCTAGATCGCAATGACGATTTTGGGCGAGCCATTGAACGATGGCTTCTTTATCGTCAATGTTTCCGGTGCAAATAATCTCAGTCCGATTACAGGTGGAGAGAATAACGACCTCTTCCAGTCGCGTCGCTGTTCGTAATGAGGTAACGGCGTCTCCGAGCTCGGAGGCCGAAAATGCAACGCGCTCCCGTAACTCAATGGGCGCTGTTTCATGGCTGAGACCTAGGACGAGCAAATTCATGAATTCTAGTCGGTCACCCGTAGGATCGGATGACTTTAATCCTTCGTAAAATTAGAATGTTGGGCAGTTGGTAGCCCTTCGAACCGGGTATTGTACGCGCGATTGGGTTGAAAAGCAGGCGTGACCGGTGGTTGTAAGGGTGCAGCTTCGATTGGACGAGCGACCCTCGAGCGGAGTTAGCTAGGGATGCCGATAGCTAGCTCAAACCAAGTAAAAATGCAGGTAAAGATGCAGGTAAGCAGCCTTGTAAAGAGCTGCGTAAGAAGCCGAGCAGAAGAGGCCGTTAATCGGTAAGAAATTTGCACGAGAGCGGCGGTGTTCTCGGCATATCTGGCGAGCACTTGGGGTTCTTGGACAGGTCCAATCAGATGGTGTTTGTAACGAGAGCAACAAAAGAACAGCCAACCAGCGGCAGATAGCGGCAAGCAATGGGAACATCTCCGCGAACTGTCGGTCGAATAGGTATGGTTTTAATGTGCGAGGAGAGTTGATCAGTCGCTCCGCGCTCTCCGGTCAGGCAGCGAATGGACTCATGTGGCGAGCCACGTTTTGGTTCCCAGCAGAAGTTGCCTATGTTTTGTTTGTAACTAGATAAAAGAAATGGTGAGTGAGTGCTTCAGGTCAAGGTTCAACGGCTGATACGAAAGAAGCGGATCCTGTCATGGTCTATGGTTTTCCTGATGCTGTTGGCAGGTTGCACGACTAGGCCCGTCTCGACAGGTGCGGTCACTGCCACAGATAACGCTGGCGAGCTGGTCGAGCCAGAGCAGACGCCGCCAGAGTCTCCGGAGAAAGTTTCGGTTCCTGTTCGTCCTTTCCCAGAGGATGCGCTTTATCAACTCCTCTTAGCCGAGATCTCAGGTTACCGCGGTGCCTACGACGAGGCGCTAGCAATCTATCGTGAGCAGGCGCTCCGATTGCAAGACCCTGGCGTGGCTGCCAGAGCAGCCAGATTAGCCCGGTATTTGAAAAAGAACGATGTGCTCGCGGAGGTGGCGGCTGTTTGGTCCGAGCTCGAGCCTTCTCACATGGAGCCGTGGCAATACCTCACAGATTTTGCAATCCAGCAAGAGGATTATCAGAGCGCGCTTCGATATATGTCGAAGATTGACGGGCTTGGCGGTGAGGTAAAATTCGATTTCTTTGCCTATCGGGCTCAAAGCTTATCGGAAGAGTCCGCGCGCGCCTTGCTTGAGAGCATGCGTTCACTGAATCTCGATAATCTTCAGCATCTCCAATTCAGTCGGGCAGCACTCCTTGAGCGGGTGGGCCAGTTTGAAGACGCGCTGATCCTCGCGCAGGACTTGAACGATGAGTTCCCTGAGGAGGTGAACTATCTCATTCTGCGAATCAACTTGCTTGACCGTCTGTCTCGACATGAAGAGGCGAAAGTTACTTTAGAAAAAGTACTGGGTGAGCAGGAAGGTGGCTTGCGTGTGCAGAAGCTATATGCCCAACAACTCCTGAAACTCCAAGACCTTGAGGGCGCTAAGCTCGCTTACGGCGAAATCCTTAAAGACGCTCCAGAAGATGGCGATGTTTTGTTTGCGTTAGCACTGCTCGAGATAGAAGACGACGAATTTGAGAGTGCCCGTCGGCATTTGCTGCGGCAAACGCGGTTAGGTCATCGGACCAACGAAGCGCACTACTACCTCGGGGTCGTGGCGGAAGCCATGGGACAAACCGCGCTCGCGATGCGTGAGTATGAAACGGTCAATGGGGGCTACCAGTGGTTGCCAGCGCAACGACGACTAGCCGATCTTATTGTCGACCAAGAAGGGCTGGATGAGGCGCGTGCATTTGTTGCTGCTCGTCGCCAGGCCATGCCTCAACTCAATCAGCAGCTGATCATGCTCGAGGCACAGCTGCTGGTCGACCGGAGCGAACCCCCTGTCGTTCTTGCTTTTCTGGATGCGGTCGTAGACCGTGATCCGAGTAATATCGCGCTGCTGTATTACCGGGGGATGGTGGGTCAACAATTCGGACGCTTGGATATCCTTGAGCGAGATTTGACCCAGGTGCTGACGCTACACCCTGAGCACGCGGATGCGATGAACTCGCTTGGGTACACCCTCGCCGATCAAACGGATCGATACGAAGAGGCGTTGGCGCTGATTGAGCGCGCTCTCGCGATACGTCCCGATGAGCCAGCTTTCATCGATTCCATGGGATGGGTCCTTTTTAAATTAGGGCGATTGGATGAGGCCTTGATTCAGCTCGAGCGGGCCTACGAATTGTTTTCAAACGATGAAGTGGCCAGTCACTTGGGGGAAGTGCTCTGGTCTCTGGGTGAAAAACGCAAAGCCAAAAAAGTATGGCGAGAGGCGATCAAGAAAACGCCGGATAGTCCGTATTTGCTCGATGTGTACAAACGGTTTGAGCTTTAGATGCCCGATCCCCTCAGCCAGCCTTGTATTGCGAGGGCTGTTGCTTTGTACACTTATTAGTTTAGAGGGATGCCAAACTACGGCTCGTTTCAGCGGCAGCACTGAAAACGGAGTAGTTAATGGCATCTTGACGATGTCCAAACCTTACCGTCAAACGGTTGCTTATGTCCTTGAATCAAGCGGCAATGAGCAGCGCCTGCAGCTCTCTTCGAGGTTAGGGGTCCCCGTAGGCGAGGTCATCTTTCTGGATGGTGAGCTAGAGACGATGAGGGTTGGCAGTAGGGTGCTTACGCCGCCTGAGGTCAAGGCAGAGATGCGTCGATTGTTTTCCGCTGATTTCCCTATTGGCGCCATCCCTGCCTGGCTCTCGGGTAGACCAGCCCTTCCCGAAACAGTGGTGAACAGCAACGGCTTTCAAGAGTTTGGCTTCGTTATCAAGGGGCTCGATTCGCCGAATCAGTTGCCGATGATGCGTTGGGAAATTTCGACAGACGAGGTGGTGCTTAAGGTCATTAGAAGATGACAGGGCAAGTAACCAAAATCACTTCGATAGCGCCTGCGAAAATTAATCTCTTTCTTCACGTTACCGGAAGGAAAGACAATGGTTATCACGAGCTCCAGTCAGTTTTTCGCAGGCTGGAATTGGCGGATCGATTAGCGATTTCGATCAAGCGTGGCCCTCCTAACATTACGGTTGACGCGCCAGCGTCATTGGGTCGGCCCGAGGACAATCTTGTGTGGAGGGCTGCAAGTGCTTTCCTTCAGACAACGAGATGTGAGTGGGATATTCGAATCGAGCTCGATAAGCAGATTCCTGTTGGCGCTGGTCTCGGCGGTGGCAGTAGTGATGCAGCGAGCGTTTTGCTTGCGCTCAATGAATTGAGTGGAGGAATGGTTTCGGCAGTTGATCTGCAGGAGATCGCGCTAGGCCTGGGAGCGGACGTCCCATTTTTTCTCTTGGGTAGGGATGCTTGGGTTGAGGGCGTGGGGGAAGTGATCACTCCGATTGAGATGCCAGATCGGTGGTTCTTGCTTGTGAATCCTCGCGTGCACGTGAGCACCCAGGAAATCTTCCAATCCAAAGAATTGACACGTAGCCACGAGGTGGGGACAATAGCCGGCTTTTTGGACGAGGCGGTCCGAGAAGAAGAATGGGTTAACGACCTCGAACCAGTAGTATGCAGCCGGTTCGAGGAGGTTAAGGCCCTGCAGCGCTGGTTTAGAGGGTACGGCGCTGCTAAAATGTCGGGCTCAGGTAGCACGTTCTTTTTAGAATGTCGCTCAGAGAGTGAAGCGCGGTCGATAGCGAAAGAGGTGCCCCCGAAGTGGTGGCATTGCGTGACAAAGTCGCAGAGCAGGTCGTAAGCGCTAACCGTCGAAAAATGATCATTGGGGTGTCGCCAAGTTGGTAAGGCACAAGGTTTTGATCCTTGCATGCGGGGGTTCGAGTCCCTCCACCCCAGCCATTTTCTGATCTCGCTTGGGAAAGCATCGTGGCTGAATTGAAGATATTCTCTGGGAATGCACACCCCGTCCTGGCGCAGCGAGTCGTTGAGCAGCTGGGTATCACCTTAGGGGATGCTGCGGTTGGCTGTTTCAGTGACGGCGAGACTAGCGTTGAGATCACAGAACACGTTCGCGGCAAAGACGTCTTCATCATCCAACCGACCTGCGCGCCGACAAACAACAATCTGATGGAACTGATGATCATGGTGGATTGTCTCCACCGGGCGTCAGCAGGTCGAATCACGGCAGTGATGCCTTATTTCGGCTATGCCAGGCAGGATCGCCGGGTGCGGTCGGCAAGAGTTCCGATCACTGCCAAGGTAGTGGCGGATATGCTGACGAGTGCAGGGATCGACCGGGTGCTCACCATGGATCTCCATGCGGACCAAATCCAGGGATTTTTCAATGTCCCTGTCGATAACATCTTCGCGACTCCGGTGTTGCTCGACGACATCGAGCGGCAGATTGCCGCGGGTGTTTATGGAGAAGTGATGGTGGTCTCGCCTGATGTGGGAGGGGTCGTGAGAGCGCGGGCGATTGCCAAACAGCTCAATGATGCTGACCTTGCCATCATCGATAAACGCAGGCCCCAAGCCAATCAATCGGAAGTGATGCATATTATCGGCGATGTGAAAGGTCGCACCTGCATTTTGGTCGACGATCTCGTGGACACCGCGGGTACGCTCTGTGCCGCTGCCGGCGCGCTCAAGGCGGAGGGGGCTACCAATGTTGTCGCCTACTGCACTCACCCGGTGTTATCAGGGAAGGCGGTCGAGAATGTCGAGTCTTCTGAGCTCAATGAATTAGTGGTCACAGACACCATTCCTTTGAGCCCAGAGGCTGAAGGTTGCAGCAAAATTAGGCAGCTCAGCGTATCGGAAGAGCTAGCCGAATCGATTAGACGAATCAGCAATGAGGAGTCGCTCAGCGCACTGTTTGATAGGAAGTCCCAAACTGCGCTGTTTTAGGACCTCGAAAGAGGAATGAGCCGTGTTGGGTGGTGGTCGCAGCCCTCAGCACTAAAAAAAGGAGAAACCCATGGCATTAGAATTTGAATTAAATGCCGAACCTCGAGCAGATTTGGGGAAAGGTGCGAGCCGCCGCCTACGTCTGAAAGGGGATTTGGTCCCGGCCATCATTTATGGCGGGGGCGAGGCGCCTGAGAGCATTTCGATCCCACATAAGGATCTAATGAAAGCGACGGAGAATGAAGCATTTTTCTCGCACATTTTGACCATCAACGTTGGTGGCTCGAAGGCAACGGCCATTATTAAGGACTTACAACGGCACCCTGCTAAACCAAGGATCATGCACGCGGATTTCCAGCGCATTGTGCAAGATCAGGCGATTACCGTTGATGTTCCCCTGCACTTTGTAAACGAAGAGTCCTGCGTCGGTGTGAAGACCGGCGGTGGTCTGATCTCCCACAATATGACGCAAATTCGTGTGTCTTGTCTGCCAAGTGACTTGCCCGAATACATTGAAGTCGATGTGGTTAATGTCAATGTGGGTGAAACCGTTCATATGAGTGAGTTGAGCCTGCCTTCGGGGGTTACCATTCCTGAGTTGGCGCAGGGTAAAGACCACGATCAGATTGTGTTCTCGGTCAATGCGAACAAACGCGCCGAGGCTGACGCTGCCCAAGCAGCCAGCAGTGGCGAGTCTGAACCAGCGCCCGAAGCGGACGAATAATCCGATAGCAATAGCCTGTCTAGGGTCGGCGTTATGACGATTCAGTTGGTTGTCGGGTTACAAAATCCTGGTGAGAAGTATGCGAACACGCGTCATAACGCTGGCGCGTGGTTCGTTCATGCTATTGCTCGCCGGCTCAACCTTACGTTCAAGCAAGAGAAAAAATTTTTTGGCCACTTGGCGTCCTTCCGTGTGGGTAGTCAAGACGTCAAATTCTTGCTGCCGGATACGTATATGAACGAGAGTGGAAAATCCGTTGGCGCCTGCGCGGGATTTTTTAAAATCGCACCGAGCGACATTCTCATTGCCCATGACGAATTAGATCTTGCGCCGGGGATTGCGCGGTTAAAGGTAGGCGGCGGTCTTGCGGGACATAACGGACTAAAAGACGTGGCGCGCGCACTAGGAGGCTCTAGAGACTTCGTTAGGATGCGGCTCGGCATTGGTCATCCAGGAAAAGCGAGTGAAGTCGTCCATTACGTGCTGAAGAAACCGAGCGTTGGTGACGTAGCCGAGATTGAGCGCGCCATTGACGAGGGTAGTCATGTGTTTGATGCGGTGGTTGATGGAAGGTTCGAGGAAGCGATGTTGCGCCTTCATACGCGGCCAGATGCCTCTGATGCCACTGAGCAAAAGGAGTAAATCATGGGATTTAAGTGCGGAATCGTGGGGCTGCCGAATGTCGGGAAATCGACACTGTTCAATGCGCTGACAAAAGCTGGGATTGCCGCCGAGAATTTTCCATTCTGTACCATTGAACCCAATTCTGGGGTCGTGCCTATGCCCGACCCTCGACTCGATCAGATCGCCGCACTCGTCTCTCCGCAAAAAGTGGTACCCACGGCAATGGAGTTTGTTGATATTGCGGGCCTCGTAGCAGGCGCGTCGAAGGGTGAAGGACTAGGTAATCAGTTTTTGGCCAATATTCGAGAAACGGATGCCATTGCCCATGTAGTGAGATGCTTTGAAGACGAGAATGTTACCCACGTTGAGAGCAGCATCGATCCAGCGAGAGATATTGACGTCATCAATACCGAGCTTCAACTCGCAGATCTCGATACGATTGCGCGTGGTGTGGCACGTATTGAGCGGGTTGCAAAGAGCGGGAACAAGGAAGCGAAAGCAGAGCTCGATTTCCTGCAGGAGCTATCGGCGCACATTAACGAGGGCCGACCCGCTCGAACCATGATCATTCCTGATCCTATGGCTGTGCTTGTTCGCGACCTTCACCTTTTGACTATGAAGAAGGTGCTCTTCATCGCCAATGTTGATGAGGACGGCTTCGATGACAATCCGCTGCTGGCGGAGGTCGAGTCCATCGCGGTGCATGAACAGGCCGAGGTGGTTGCCATATGCAATAAGCTCGAAGCAGAAATTGCCGAACTAGAAGATGAGGAGCGATTAGAGTTCTTGAGCGACCTAGGCATGAGCGAACCCGGGCTCGATCGCGTAATCAGGGCTGGGTATCGATTGCTTGGCTTGCAAACTTATTTCACAGCTGGGCCAAAAGAGGTTCGAGCCTGGACTGTGCGCAGTGGGGCAACCGCACCACAAGCGGCTAGCGTGATTCACACAGACTTCGAGAAAGGGTTCATTCGTGCCGAAGTCATAGGGTTCGACGACTTCGTTGAAGGCGGAGGTGAAGCGGGCGCTAAAGAAGCGGGCAAGTGGCGTCTTGAAGGAAAGGACTATCTTGTCCAAGACGGTGATGTGGTCCATTTTCGGTTTAACGTGTAGCGGTGTTGAGAATAGATTGTGCTGGATAAGTGGCGAACCATCGGGCTTTTAAGGCAGGGCCTTCACATAGCGACCATTGTGAGTGCAACGCTGCTGCCTATCGCTGATGGGCCTGATTACACGGCGACATGGGATCTCGTGTTCGGCGGAGTGATCCCCGCAGTGGTGCCTATATTCGTGATTTTGATTGGGTTTGATCTAATGATGTGCAACATCATTAGAGAGAGCCGCGAGGAAGAAGAAGTTCAGGCGCCTCGATTTAATCAGAACGTATCATCGCTGGGTGGGTGGTTATGGGCTTGTCGTCTTTGCCTGGTTCATTGCTCCGGCTTTGATTCCTTAACATTGCTGCACCTTGGTCACGGGCAAATTTTCATGAGTGCAACCACTCCAACGCCCGTTGTAGACTGACCGTGTCGCGGAGTCGCTGAACCCCAATGCCTTTCGCGCGTTACGACAGCCCTGAGTGGGGATGTGGTCAAGTGCTGCTGGCTAGGCGGCTCGTCATTTTGATCAGCGGACTTGGAATAAGTAGCTTGATGGTGCGTTTGCTCGAGCAGAGTGATAG
Organism: Gammaproteobacteria bacterium; assembly: GCA_038131595.1. Classification (GTDB taxonomy): domain Bacteria; phylum Pseudomonadota; class Gammaproteobacteria; order Pseudomonadales; family Azotimanducaceae; genus UBA9926. Next base: position 708,560 of record JAYPPR010000008.1, on the reverse strand, counting down.
CCCTGTAAGCTTACAAAAAGGAACACTCATCGCACTTCGATACCCCCTTGACGGATCGAACGTCCCCCCTTGGAGGGAAGCAGTTAGGGTGCTCCGCGGTCCACAATAGGGCGCTTGATATGCCTTTCAGCCTCAATACTTTTCGATATCTCATTGTCTCCTTACTCCTTCTAGTAAGCGCGACCTGCACTACTGCGCTGGCAAGCGCAGAGCTTGAGACGAGCGGCACGAGATTCACCCTGGATGTGGATGGTAGCGGTGAGCAAGATGCGTTGACGGACGGACTACTCATCATTCGAGCACTGTTTGGATTTGAGGAAGAAGCTTTGCTGGCCGGCGCAGTGTCCGAAACCGCGACACGATCTGAGATAGGCGATTATATTCGTGCGAACCTTCAGGATCTCGATATCGATGGCGATGGTGCCGCAAGACCGCTCACTGACGGGCTCTTGATCATCCGCTTCCTGTTCGGATTTGAGGGCCAGGCGCTTGCCCAAGGCGCAGTGAGCGACGAGGCTGCCAGGGCAACCAGTCAGCAACTGACCAATTTCCTCGAGCAGATTTCTGATGCGGATAACGATGGGATTGTTGATTTTCTTGAAAATCGTGCGCCGCTCGTGACCCTACAGGGTGCTAGCGAAATTACGCTCACCCAAGGAGAGACGTTAAGTGACCCTGGCGCAACGGCAGCTGATAGAGAGGATGGTGACTTAAGCGAAAATGTCGTTAGTGATTGGGACGCGATCGTTCAAAACGATACGCCGGGAACCTACACGGTTACTTATCAAGTCGCCGACTCCGAAGGGGAAACGGGTGTCGCTCAGCGGATCGTTATTGTTCAGACATCAGCGCTGGCCAAATTGATTGGCCGCTGGCAGCTCGATGGTGATGGCGCTGCGTCTGTTGGTCCTAGTCCGGGTAGTGACGAGTGGTGGTCATCTAAAGACGAGGTGAATAATAGCGGTCCGTATAATCGCCCCTGCTGGTTCGATGACGTGTATGAATTCACGGCTGGTGGAGCGTTTTTGAACGAGCACGGGGAAGAGACCTTTCTAGAGGACTGGCAGGGAGCAAATTTTCAATGCGGCACTCCAGTCGCGCCACACGATGGCTCTGCGTCGGCCACTTATGTGTTGGATGAATCTGCTCAAACGATAGAACTGATTGGCCGTGGTGCCTATATTGGCTTGCCCAAGGCAGTGAATGGAGCGGAGCTCAAATCCCCCGCCAATGCACCGGAATCTGTGACGTATCAAATCGATGTCCTTGAGGAGGATCAACTCGTTATTTACGTCCAAGCAGGAGGCAACGTTCATTGGACCTTCCGTCTCCGCCCATGGAGTGAGAACGAGCAGGCGCAAACGGTTGATGTGTTCGAGGATTGGACCGTGCCAATGCTTGAAGGTGCCGAATCTCCAACCGCGTATGATGGCTACGACTTGCTATTCGCAGATGAGTTCGATGGTACCGAGCTCGACGAAGCAAATTGGACCTTTGACATCGGAACGGGGAATAGTGGTTGGGGCAACAATGAATCTCAGTTTTATACGGATCGTAACGTTCTGGTTCGGGATGGTGTTCTAACAATCAGGGCTCGATCCGAAGACTTGGCGGGTAAGTCATACACCTCGAGCCGGATCAAGTCACAAGGGCGTTTTGATTTTCAGTATGGCCGAGTCGACGTGAGAGCCGCATTGCCCAAAGGGCAGGGCCTCTGGCCTGCGATCTGGATGCTGGGCGCTAATTTCACAGAGGTTGGTTGGCCGATGAGCGGCGAAATCGACATCATGGAACTCGTTGGAAACAATGATCAGCGCGTCTATGGGACAGCCCACTGGAATAATGGCGGCGTCAGCGCACCGTATAGTCCGGCGATGTTCGGAGGGGCGTTTGATTTAGAGAGCGGCTCTTTCTTCGGCGAATACCACGTATTCAGTCTGATTTGGACGGCCGACAAGCTCACTTGGCTGGTTGATGATGAGGTCTACCATGAAATGGCGCTCGACGATTCTGCAAACCTTGCACCGTTTAGGAAATCATTTTTCCTGATCATGAACGTTGCGGTTGGTGGTAACTGGCCGGGTTACCCAGACCCGGCAAATGATGACGTCGTCTTTCCTCAGGAAATGATTGTCGACTACATCCGAATCTTTCAGCCCGTCGAGTAGGGCTCGATCTGGCTATAAATGCGTTACTGCGTAAGCGCCGAGAGATCTATTTGGCCAAAAGCACTTGTGATCGGTGGTCGAATCGTAAAATCCTTTGGCGAACGAACTGCGAACTGCGAACTGCGAACTGCGAACTGCGAACTGCGCTTTGCGAACTGCGAACTGCGAACTGCGAACTGAACTGCGAACTACTGCAATCACTACCTCATTGCAGCTCCCCGAAAGAGAGGTCGTAGGGTGCGGTCTGCGACTAGCTACTTGCCCCAACGGTCTTGTTAGGGACTTGTCTGTCCATTGGTTGGGTGCTCCTGACGCCAAGCAATATGTTCGGAGAGCCAGGCAAACAGAGTCGGGATCACGCGTGCTCTTCCACGTTGTAGCCTCGGAGCGAGTACAAGGCTCAGAGGCTTGCTCAGGGTAAAACAACTTTGCCGAGACAAAAGACTGTCTTGAGCCAAAACGCCAACGAATCCTTGATTTAAAATCTGTGCCGCAAGGGCGTCTCACGGATACGCAGTTCGTGCAGCGAGCCGTTTAGCAATAGAAGCGGTGGTCAATGGCTACCGCCCCTCAGCGATTCGGGTAATAAGTCTCCGAATGCTTTTCTGCTAATTCCCGTTCCACGGCCTCGAGTGTCGCGCGATCAATGCGATAAAACCAAACGGCAATGGTGGCTAGGATGGAAAGTACCGCTGGGAAAATTGTAAACATCAAACGAATTCCGAGTAGTGCATCCTCTGTTTGGTCCTGATTGGCGACAAAGCCATATAACGCAAGAATGTAGCCTGACAAGGCGGCACCAATCGCCAAGCCAAATTTTTGAGCAAATTGGACGGCGGAGAAGACGAGGCCTGTGGTTCTTCTTCCAGTTTTCCACTCGCCATAGTCAGCGGTGTCGGCATACATGGCCCACACCAATGCTGGGGTTGGGCCGTTAATGACAGACCCTATGACATTGACGATGACCATTGTCCAAAACGCTTCCGGGGGCACGAAAAAGAATGCAATGAAACTTGCCGCGTTGAGGAGCGAAAGCACGATAAGAAGGTCTCGCTTTTCAAATCGCTCCACTAGCCACCGAGTCATGGTGATCCCTACCAACATGCCCAATGTTCCGAGCGACAAAAATACGGAAGTTTGGTTCAGTATCCAAAATACCGGGGTATCACCGGTGCCTACGAAGTACTTGAAGTAATACATGGTGCCGCCAGCTCTGATGGCGACCGACATCAGGGTGAAAATAGCGGCGACGAACAGGACGAGCCAGGGGCCATTGTCGAGCAATGCTCTGAAATCGGCTCGCAAGTCCGATGGCTGCTTGGGTGGGACCACCCGTTCTTTGGTGGTCGCAAAGCAAATCCAAAACATCCCCACCGAAATGACGGCGAATACACCCATCAGGATCTGGAAAGCCATGGCTTCATCACCGCCACCGAGCTGATCCTTTAGTGTCGGTACGAGCGTAGATATCGCCCAGCCAGCAAGAAAGGCGCAAAAGAATCGATAGCTCGACACTTTAGTTCGCTCAATCGACGAGGGCGAAATGACGCCCATGAGTGCTGAGTAAGGAACATTAATGGCCGTATACGCGAGCATCATGAGGGTGTAGGTGACGTAGGCGTAGATGAGCTTGCCAGAATCTGACAGGTCTGGATTCGCGAACATGAGGTAGCCGCAAAGACCATACGGGATGGCCATCCACAGCAGATACGGTCGAAACTTTCCCCATCGCGTCTCGGTTCGGTCGCCAATGATCCCCATCATGGGATCGGTCACTGTATCCACAATTTTTGTAACCAAGAACATGGTTCCAACCGCTGCAGGGGAGAGCCCAAACACGTCGGTGTAGTAGTAGAGCAAAAAGATGTTGAAGACCTGAAAGAAAAAATTGGATGCACCATCGCCGAGTCCATAACCCAACTTTTCCTTGAAGCTTAGCGCTTCAGCATTAGCCATGTTCGAGGTCATGTTTTTGTATCCTTCTTGCTCGAGTCGCGATCAACGGTTGGCATTGTCACTGCCAGAATGATCCATGGCAACGTGACGATTCGTTAATCGTTGGTGCATGCGCCGCGCCATTTGTGGGCGATGAGAGGCTGAGTAACGCACCAAGACAGGGCTAAGTGCTAGAAAGCTGCGGTAAAATGGCCCGTTTGTCCGACTAGAGGGGTAGGCGGTGCGCTGTCTGTCTGGCGGCCTGCAAGCTTTTGCTGAGGCATCGAGCAATCGTTTGGGGTCCGCGATAAGTCGTGACCCGATGTGGGGTTAGATCGAGAGAATCTGAAGTCGACTTAAGCCGACAATGAATACACCGGCCGACGAACAAAGCGGCTAATAAAAACGACTAAGTAAAGGCGATCAAGTAATGATGGGATGGCAAGGAATGGGAGTTTGGTCATTACCGGGTTAAGAGGGCCTGTCGCACCCGTCGTTGTGATGATGGGGGTGGCCGGTACAGGTAAATCCGTCGTGGGGAGTGCGCTTGCCGAGGCAACAGGCTGGGCGTTTCTCGACGCTGATGATTTCCATCCCGAAGCAAATCTCAGAAAAATGCGAAGCGGAGTGCCGCTAACGGATGCTGACCGGTGGCCGTGGTTAGAGGATTTGAGTCAGTTGCTGAGAGACCACCAGGGTAGAGGCGAGCGCTGCGTCCTCGCTTGCTCTGCATTAAAACAGTCCTATCGCGCATTACTTGAGGAAGCGGCGCCGAGCGCCCGTTGGTTCCACCTCCATGGGCCGAGTGATTTAATCGCGTCGCGGCTCCGGTCTCGTTCAGGTCATTTTATGGGCGCAGAGATGTTGCAGAGCCAGCTGCGGGATTTAGAGCTGCCCAGTCGTGCAACTCGTCTGGATATTCGGCTGTCAGTAGAAGAATTGCTCCAATGTGTGATCAAGGCTCTGGCGGAGCCAGCCGAAATCTAATGCAAAACGGCCGTTGCGAGCGAATCGTCAAGCCGCAACTGAGAACTTATCAAGCGCTGGCCATTGTGTACTCTCCTTGCCTACCCCAGCTGCCAGAGACGGGTGCTTTTCCGTCTCGAAATGACAAGCGAATCGGGAGCTAAACCTCCATCCGTCTCACCGCATATATCTCCCTATTCGACGTTTTGGGGTGGAGGCTGTACAGGCGGCCAATGACAATGCTGGGGTCAAAAAATACCTGTCACGATTGTAGACGGGAGGGCATTGAGGGGAGTTTATGGAGCATTCAGCAACTATTTTGAACAATCTTTGGCGCGCACCGTCCAAAGCGGCGGAGCTCGTTAGAGTCGGTCTGTTAGGCGCGCTCCTAGCAACACTTGCCGCGTGTGGGGGCAGCGACGCGGTGATTACCAACAATGACCTGGCCGAGCCTGCTTCGGATGGAGTGGCGCCAGTGCTGGAGTCAGTCACTATAAAAATGGCGCGTGACAGAGATCCGAAGCCAAACGGAAAGGCAAAACTCGAACAAGAGATTCAGATCGATATCGTTGCTAGCGAAGCGATCATGAAGCCAAGCGTATCGATCAACGGCGTGCCTGCGGATGAAGTGACAGGGAATGTCCGAAACTGGCGCGCAAAGCGCATGATGACAGAGTTCGATGTGGATGGTGATGTCACGTTTGAAATCACGTTCCAAGACACGAGCGGTGAAGTCGGTGCGATGGTCTCGGCAACTACTGACGGTAGCGCGGTTCAATATTGTATTGAAGGATGCGCCGACGGCGACAGCACGCTGGCCGGCGACTGGCTCCTTGACGGTGACGGGGCTGCAGGCGTAGGACCGAGTGCGGGTAGCACCGAATGGTGGGCGTCAGTAGAAGCGGATCGCCCCTGTTGGTATGACGACGTACATCGGTTTGGTGAGGACGGTTCGTTCCTCAATATCATGGGTGATGAAACGTTTGTTGAAGCCTGGCAGGGCGGGGCAGACAGTTGCGCAACGCCAGTGGCGCCACACGATGGCAGCACCGTTGGCACCTACACTTATGATGAAGATGCGGGCACGCTGACCATTACTGGAAAGGGCGCTCACATTGCCCTTACCTAAAGCGGTGAATGGCCAAGAGCTCACCACCACGGCGGACACGCCCGATTCCGTGGTTTACCAGGTGCTGACGCTCGATGGTGATTCCATGACCGTTACCCTGGAAACAGGGCCTGGTGTTTGGTGGACCTTTAGGCTTGCTAGAGTCCCAGCATCGCCTCTCGCAGGAAAGTGGAAGCTTGACGGTGATGGTGCTGCGGGTGTGGGCCCATCGGCGGGCAGCATGGAATGGTGGGCGTCAGTCGAAGCAGACCGACCCTGCTGGTATGACGATATTTACGATTTTGGCGCTGATGGCTCGTTCAGCAATGTGCACGGTGATGCAACCTGGGTAGAGGGCTGGCAAGGCGGTGCAGACAGCTGTGCAGCACCTGTTGCGCCTCATGACGGTAGCGCAGATGCCGTATTCACGTACGATGAGGACGCTTCGACCCTCACGTTGATGGGTAAGGGTGCGTACCTCGCGGTGCCGAAAGCCGTTAATGGCCAAGAGCTCAGCAGTGTTGCTGACACTCCTGACTTCGTCACCTATCAGGTCACGACGCTCGATGGGGACAGCATGTCCCTGACGGTGGAAACTGCAGCAGGCGTTTGGTGGAGTTTCAACTTGAAGCGCGTCTCAACGTCGCCCTTAAAGGGTAACTGGAAACTTGATGGTGACGGGGCTGCAGGTGTGGGCCCATCGGCGGGTAGCACCGAATGGTGGGCCTCGGTTGAGGCAGATCGCCCCTGCTGGTACGACGACATTATGCACTTCGGCGCTGATGGCACCTTTGTGAACGCCATGGGCGGCGAGACATTTGTCGAAGCGTGGCAAGGTGGCGCGGATGCATGCGCCACACCGGTGGCACCTCATGATGGTAGTACCACTGGCAGCTTCGACTACGATGCTGACGCCGGTAAGTTAACGATCAATGGCCTCGGCTCGCATATCGCGCTGCCTAAGGCGGTTAACGGCCTCGAACTGAGCAATATTGCAGACACGCCAGAATCGATCACTTATGACGTGCTGACCTTCGATGGGGACAGTATGACGGTCACCGTGGAAGCTGGCGCTGGGGTTTGGTGGTCGTTCAGGCTAGTCCGCGTGCCGGAAGTGAAGCTCGCTGGAAAGTGGAAGCTTGATGGTGATGGCGCGGCAGGCGTCGGGCCGACCGCAGGTAGCATGGAATGGTGGGCCTCTGTAGAAGCAGACCGGCCTTGCTGGTACGACGACATCTACGACTTTGGTGGCGATGGTTCGTTCCTCAATGTTCATGGTGATGATACTTGGGTAGAGGTATGGCAAGGCGGCGCAGATTCCTGCGCGGCACCCGTTGCACCACACGATAGCAGTGCAGACGCGGTCTACACCTACGATGAGGATGCTGGAACGCTTACCGTGCTTGGCAAGGGCGCATACGTTGCACTGCCCAAGGCAGTGAATGGTCAGGAGCTTGCAAGCGTGGCTGACACGCCAGACTTCATCACTTATCAAGTGTTGACGCTGGACGGCGACAGTATGACGGTTACCGTTGAGACAGCGGCTGGCGTTTGGTGGACGTTCAATCTGAAGCGTGTATCCAACTCCCCACTTCGCGGTAACTGGAAGCTGGATGGCGACGGCGGAGCCGGAGTGGGTCCGTCAGCGGGAAGCACTGAGTGGTGGGCTTCGGTCGAAGCGGATCGTCCCTGTTGGTACGACGACATCATGCATTTTGGTGCGGACGGTACCTTCTTGAATGCCATGGGTGGCGAAACATTCGTCGAAGCGTGGCAGGGTGGAGCGGATGCGTGCGCAGCGCCAGTGGCGCCACATGACGGCAGTACCACAGGCAGCTTTGACTACGATGCAGACGCAGGCACGCTGACTATCAACGGTCTGGGATCGCATATCGCGCTTCCCAAAGCGGTTAATGGTCAAGAACTTAGCAGCATTGCAGATACGCCAGAGTCGGTCACCTACGATGTACTCACCGTGGGAAGCGACTCGATGACCGTAACGGTCGAAGCTGGAGCAGGAGTGTTCTGGTCTTTCAGATTGAAGAAAGACTAAGGCTTAGTGTCTTTGTTAAAAAACCACGCTTCGGCGTGGTTTTTTTTGGCTCAAAAAAGACGCGGGCTTCGGTGAACGAGGTGTGGGCCTTGGAGTGGGGCGATTGACCTTGCTCGATAAGGGGTCGCAGCCGGTTGGCTTGCTACAAAGATCTAAGGCGCCGGTGACTTACAATATCGGTCTAGGAAGTCATGATGCGATGGCGTGTGTTGCAGTACCCATTCGACCTTTTGTTCTTGGTGTTTGATGAAGCCACCCAATTCATCATCTGACATCATGTCGACGATCGGGTGATAGTGGGCAGGCCTTAATCCTTGCCCCATCATCACCTGAGTCCAACTGTTTTCACCAAAGACGTCCCATTGGCCTTGGAAAACATTGCCGCTTTGTTCAAACAGTGCCAGCCGGTGAGCAAGCGGTTCAGGAATATCCATCGCTCGGTTCCTGCGCCAGAATTCGGTGTCGGTCCGATCGGTCAGATGGTAGTGCATGATAATGAAGTCACGGATGTGCCTAAACTCTGTGGTCATCTGATCGTTGAACTCGGCGCGATCACCCTCCTTGATTCCACCATAGGGAAAGAGCTGCATGAGCCGAACGATGCCTCGTTGAATGAGATGGATGCTGGTGGATTCCATGGGTTCAATGAAGCCAGACGCGAGGCCAATGGCGACGCAGTTTTTCACCCAGTGCTGTTGACGCTGTCCCGTCTTAAAGCGAATGACCCTAGGTTCAGTGATCGGCTCACCAGTGATCTCGGAGAGAAGTAAGTGACTCGCTTCATCATCAGACAAGAACTCGCTGCTGAAGACCAAACCGTTACCAACACGATGTTGGAGCGGTATCTTCCATTGCCATCCAGCACCATGCGCGATCGCTCGCGTGTAAGGGATCGGAGGTTCAATGGCGGTTGTTTGCACGGCGACCGCTCGATCGCAGGGTAACCATTGCCCCCAATCTTCGAAGGGTGTCTTGAGCGCTTGGTTTATCAGCAATCCTGCAAAGCCGCTGCAATCTACGAAAAGGTCTGCGCCAAGTTGCTCACCGCTCTCAAGCTGAACCGCGCTGATGGCGCCATCGCTGCTCGTATGTACGGTTTCTATTCGCCCCTCAACGCGCCTAACACCGTGACCTTCAGCAAAGGTTCGTAAGAATTTTGCGTAGGCTGTCGCGTCCAGGTGGTACGCGTAATTGAGAGGCGCTTCCTTGATATGGCCAAATTTTCTGGATTCGGCCGCCACGAGTTCTGGTGAGTACCGGCTGTAATCCTTTGCGAGGCCTTGCCTTTCAGCGCGATTCCAAAAGTGATGAAAACCTGCTGCCCAACACCCCTGGCCCGTTGTCCCGAAGGCGTGGATGTAGTTTTTCTCAAGGGTTTGCCAGCGCTCGAATGATATGCCGAGCTTAATCGTCCCTTGAACGCGGGATAGGAATTCTGCCTCAGGTATTTTTAGTAACTGGTGGAGCGCGATGAAAGTAGGGATGGTTGCTTCACCCACACCGATCGTCCCAATGGCGTCAGATTCGACAAGGGTTATGTCGAGATGCTTTCCGATCAGCTTGGATAGGGCTGCCGCGGTCATCCAGCCAGCCGTCCCGCCGCCAACAATCAGTACGCGACGAACAAGGGGGTCAGTAGTCATGATGAATGGTTCCCTGGTGACAGTTGATTAGCGACAAATCGCTTGAACAGCGTTGCCTCTTCTTGATTTGGACTCTCGAGAATTCCACGCGCCGTGTCCGGAATGTGGCCCGCAACCACCTCTTCGGGAGCCGAAGATATAGTGCTCGATGATGGGTCGCCATCTCTCACGCTCGGCCTTGGGTAATGAGCGCAGCGCGAAGGTAAGGTGTTGGAGTGCTGTGAATGGTGAGCCAAAGTAGGCTGGGTTAGCGCGCCACCAGTAATTGACCAATCCATTGAGCGGCGCTCGGGATTTGATTTCATGCCACCACAAACTCGGGATATAGATGGCGTCGCCTGGGCCGAGGGTTGCCTGCAGTGCATGTTCGAGCGCTACCTCTAAACCTGGATACCGGTCATCATGTGGATAGTCACTGTCAGTCAAACTAATGGGTTGCCCAGCAGGCGTTCGCTCCATTGGCCCAACATAAAGGTTACCGACCATGTCTGGTGGGTAGAGCGTGAACTGGCGCTCTCCAAATATGACCGTGGCTAAATTGCTCGGGAAATCAAAGTGAGCCGAAATATGGCTCTCGGTGCCAAGCCAAAGACTGACCAAAGGGTCCATGGTATCCAGCGTTGAGAAGCCGTTAATGGCTCGAAAGCCCGGCAGCCAATGATCGATGTTCGTGGAACCGAGATAGAGGCCTTCTTCAGGCGTGGGTGCATCTAGCTGACGGCGTAAGTCATTGAGAAATGCACCAAGGGGTTTGCGTTCGGCCTCAAAGTTAAATCCAGAGAAATCGCTTGAGTAGCCTATTTTTCCCTGTTGATCGGCATCGGTGTGAAGCGCGGTAACGGGTCGGTCAACGGCAAAGGACTCTAGGTAGCCAATACATGCCTTGGGATCATCGCCAAGTTGCGCCGCAGGCCAGACATTGGCAAGACCCCTAACAACGAAGGGGCCCGTGTGCGCGTTAATTGCATCGAGCAGGTCTTGCTCATTGCAATCAATTTCTGGAATAGCGGCGGGGGAGGGCGTCAACGTTAAGGGCTCTCTGTTTGTTGGTGATTGATCTGGCGCATGAAAGCACTAATGCGCCCCAAGGACGCCACCATCAGATAAATGGGTTCCAACTGATTGGCTCGATGTAATTCACCTAAAACACTTTCGTTCAGTTGACCAAGCGCTTCTTCATCGATGCCGTAAATGCCATCGACCACGATGTCGTGCCCGTTGGCTGTCTGTCCTTGAACTTTCAAACCGGTTAAGAGCTCAAGACTCACGAGCCGATCAACAAACTCTGCGGTCTTGGCAGCAAAATCATTGATAGATCGCAGCGCTGCGAGCTTGGCTTCAGCTACGTCCGTCAATGCACCCGACGAATCAAATACCAGCTCCCCTGAATCCTGACTAATCATTGGATGTGCAGTGTCAAGGGAAAGCATTGGCGTCACTGTCCCCTCTGGGTCTGCTTGATTTGCAATCAGGAAAGGTTGACGCTTCAACGACCATGGGAGATAGGCGTCTTGCCATTCACCGCTCGCATCAACGCAGGATAGGTGCTGGGGCGATAGTCCCAGCAGCGCAGCGCAAAGGAATTGTCCCGTCTCTCCATCCTTTGTGAGCACGATCGGGAATTCACAGGCCAGCGAGCGGAACTCGCCAAGGAATGCAGGCGCAAGCATCCCTCGATCCAGTTTAAGGAGAGACCCTTGATTTTGGATTCGAACACTGGCGTGTTTGGTTGGATCGAGTAGCTGATAATCGTCCAATCGAGTCTCCTTGGATTCTTTATATGGTGGGTAGGCCAAAAACGGCAATTTTCCCGAGCAATTCGCGGTTCGTTGGCATGGCGCCCTGTAACATTCTTTGCTGTTTGTCGACTGCTTGCATCATGTGCGGCGCCGCTGCCCTGACTTTAGCAACCGACCGTCTCGCTCTGGCATCATGACCAACCGGTTGTCCCATACCATGAAACACATACTGGTAGCTTGCAGCCGGAAAGAGATCGGACACACGATCGGCATCGGAATGATCGATGGGTTGACGTCGCCACCTGCTGACATCATCGCTGAGCGTGCTTGGCCATGAGCGTGGATCGCGATGAGCATCCCAGTACTCACCCTGGCGCTCGCTGAGCACGTAATGCAATTTGATGAAGTGGATGATCTTTTCCCAGTGATGAGTCATTGCCTGATTGAAGCGAGCCGCGCTGGACGACATGTCTTCAAGTGTGCTTGGCAGTGTTTTCGCAAGGTTCCAGGCGGATGTTTCGACCATCACTAATGCGGATGCTTCAAGTGGTTCAATGAAGCCAGAGGACATACCGATAGCGATCGCATTTTGCTCCCAAAACTTGCGCCGATATCCGGGTGAAAAAGTCAGCTTCCGTGGCGTGATGGCCCTAGCAACGGCGTCATTGAACTCACGCGCAATATAAGATCGCAGGGTTTGTTCTGCCACACTCTCGTCCACGAAATCCGTTGCGTGAACGTAACCAATGCCGCGTCGGTGGCTCAGCGCGATGTCCCAAATCCAACCGCCAGCGACTGCGGTGGACCGAGTACTTGAGGCGATCGGCGCATCTTCCGTCAAATGCGGTACCTGCACTGCGAGCGCTGCGTTGTTGAATAGGATGTGCGACTGATCGATGAGTGGCGTGCTAAGTGCTCGGTCCAACATCAACGCACTGGAGCCTGAGCAATCGATGTAGAGGTCGGCTTGTAGGCGCTCTCCGCTTTCGGTAACGAGCGCTTCAATCGAACCTGACTGAGAAAGCAATGTCTCTCTAATATCCAGGCGATGGTGCCGAACCCCGAGTTGCTCGACGCCGTGCTGCGTGAGTAGCTGTGCGAAGGCGCCTGCATCGAGGTGATAGCCGTAGTTTGCGGCGAAGGCGTATTCTGGGGTTGTGATCTGCTTGGGCGCGCGATCACCAAAGGCAAGACTGGCAGACGGGCAGGTGGACCATGCAAATGAGGACTCGCTCTCTGGGCCGAGCCACGCTGACCCCATGTCTGTAAGGCCTTCTCGCAAGGGAGGCGTAAACGGGTGAATGTACCGATGCCCGTCATGTAGCCAGTCCTCAAACAGCGTGCCCTGCTTGAAGCTGGCTGAGCAGGTAGTGATAAATGCTGACTCAGCTAATCCAATCGCTTGCAGGGTGCTGCGCATCGACGGCCAAGTGCCTTCTCCAACTCCGAGTGTGGGGATATTTGGCGACTCGATCAGAGACACGTTGATCGATGGGGTTCCAGCCGAGTCTCTGAACTCGCTCGCGAGGATACAAGCGGTTAACCAGCCGGCGGTGCCTCCACCAACAATAACGATGTGCTCTATGGGACGTGCCATGAAAGGGGTTTCAGTGCTCTTGTTTTGATCGACGGATTGAAGCAAATGACTATTATAATAGGGTTATACGATGCAGCATAAAAAAAAGCCGCTCAATTTGAGCGGCTTTTTTTACGTCGGTAACCGGGCTTAGAGCGTGTAGCGAATGCCTAAGTCGTACCGTGGTCCACCTTGAACCGCCTGCAGCACTTGGCTTTCAGTGAGACCGTAGACGTGAACCGTTTCCTCCGTGATATTCAAACCACTGAAGTAAATCGTTAGGTTCTCTGTGGCGTTGTAGGTAACGCCGACATCCAGCTGGCCATAGGCCTTCACATGGGTTGGGTTAGTGAGCGTGCCTTGTCCCTGGCCTACGCCCGCCAGGAAGTCATCGCGCCAGTTATAGGCTACACGAACCTGTAACTGTTCCTTGTCATAGAAAGCGATGAGGTTGGCTGAGTCGCTGAGACCGTTCAGCACGAACTGGCCCTGCCAGGGGTTTGTATAGTCGTAGCCAACATTGGCATCGGCCATGGTCGCGTTGGCAATAAAGCCAAAGCCAGTGTCACCAAAGGTGTGCTGAAGGTTAACTTCAATACCATCCACCTTTGCAGCCTGTTGGTTAACTGGGCGGGTAACGTTGAGGACAACGAGAGGATCACCTTCCACGCCAAAGATGGTGTCACCATCAACTGCAGGGTTGTCCTGATAGTTGTCGACGATGAACTGGTGAACTGCGCTGTAATCCGTGGCATCGAGGCCGCTTTCTTCAACAGCCTGATTGTAAAGTTGCCCGCCAATGACATTAGGAATATCAAATAGGGTGTCGCCTTCGACAGAATTACCAATAAAGTTATCGACGTCTTTTTCGAAGTAGCCAATCGAGAAATAGCTCGAGTCAGCGTAATACCACTCTAGCGACAGGTCGATATTCTCAGACTGAATGGGCACCAATCCCGGGTTACCGCCTGAGGCATTAGGTGTGCCGGTGTACGTGTAGTATTGACCGCCACCATTTACTGTCAGACCTCCCTTGATGTCCTCATAGCTTGGTCGAGTGATGGTTTCGCTGTACGAGAATCGCAAAACGACGTTCTCTACAACCTCGATGTCAAAGTCGAGACTTGGCAGCAGCAGGTCGTAGTTGCCATCAAATGGCTCGAACGCAGTGATAATGTTGCCATCTGCGTCAACAGCTTGCGTGATATAGACCTCATTACCACCCCCGGTCCAGCTCGAGCCTTCCCAGATAGGCGTATCAACAGCCGAGACGACATCCGTCTCTTCCCAACGAACACCAGTGTGCAGGTTGGCCGGCATGCCCGCGATGTCGCCCGCCCAATTCAATCGAACGTAAGCGGACTGTGTTTCTTCCGTGGTTCGTTTGTCATCAGGCCATATGGTGGATGACGCGCAATAGTATGTACCGCAGTCTCCGACCACACCCGACGCGAAATCAGAGTAGTCATAGCGCCCTGAGGCGAACACAGCCTCGCCTGCGGTCTGCAAATCAGCGAGGTTTGCTGCGAAAAATTCGGTTTGCAATCCCGGGTAGTCGCTGCCTGAGAGCTCATCGAACTGCCCTTCAATGGTCGAACGGACCACGATATCTGAGATTTCACCGGGATCGGAGATTCCTCCCCAAGCATTTAGCTGAGTGAAGTTGGACACAGCGCGGTTTTTGACCTCAGTCATTTGTACGCCAAAGTCGATGCTGCTGTTGTCAGAAATATCCCAGGTGCCTGAGGCGCGAGCCTGCTCGATATCCATTCGAGACGCATCGTTACTGAAAACGCTCCCGGTGATGATCATATCGTTGGCATACATGGGTCTGTCTGCTTCACCACCGGAGTTCAAATCAAGCAACATGACCGGCATATCAAATCCGGTGACAATCGTTTGCCCGACTTTGTTGAAGTTCGCAATAGTGATGAGCGATGAGGTCCCGTTGGGCCCGTTGGCTCCAGTCTCTGCACTTGAATCGTGATAGTCGACTTCGAGGACGAGATCATCAGTGACTTGCCACTCGATGTTCAACGCGATCGAGTTGTTCTCATTTAATCGACCATCTTCACCTGAGCCCATCGCGAAGTCTGCGTAGTTCACGGCCTCGGTATAGAAAACTGGCGAGGCATTCGCTTCGCTAGTCCACTCAGAGGTCTGCGAAACGGCTGACACATTAGAGAACCAAGCGGACATGTCGTTGTATGACCGCTCGAGCAGGAACTCAGAGTAAATGTAATCAACGGTGGCAGTCACGGTGTCAGTGGGTGCCCACTGAAGAACAACCTGCCCGTTAGTACGTTCCGTTTCATACTCGGCAATGTTGTAGGCCATGGATTGGGGGATGGAGTAGGTGCTGGTTCGATCCTGTGGTCGGTTGACCTGGCTCGCGTCGTTCACCACCACATCGCCAAAGAGCTCGGCGCCGGATGCCGAGACGCCGTTGAATCCATCGCCAGCTCGGGTGAACCAGCCACCAGTGCTCGCGCCATTGACGCCATTATTGCGGGTTTGGTTGGTGGCTGTAATCGCGATGCCGATGGTGTCGTCGGCAAAACGATCTAGGTAAATACCAGAGAATTCAGGGGTGACGTCATCGCCGCGTCGCGTTGAGGTATCACGAACCATCTTCACAGCAATGCTGGCTGTCTCTTCACCCTCAAGTGGCTTGGGCGTTGAAATATTGATGGTGGAACCTACGCCGCCTGAGGGAATGTCAGCGCGTCCGGTCTTGTACACCTGGACGCCGGCGACGCCTTCAGACGCTAGGTCGCCGAAATCAAACGATCGCGTAACCCCGTTATGCGTGGGCATTTGGCGGCCGTTCAAAGTCACTAGGTTGTACTCGGGGCCAAAGCCTCTAACGGTAACTTGGCTTCCTTCACCACGCTGCCTCGATATTGAGACGCCTGTGATTCTTTGGAGTGATTCCGCGAGGTTAGCGTCGGGGAACTTACCTAATTCCTCTGCCGAGATCGCATCTACAACGCCCATTGAGTCCCGTTTGATGTCCATCGACCGCTTGAGACTGCCTCGGATGCCGGTTACGACAATTTCTTCGAGCAGTGCTTGCTCGCCTTGCTCCTCTTCAGCCAGGACAGGCATCGCGTTGCCTGAGATGGCAATAGCAATACTGCTCGAGAGTAGGTTCCGCTTAAATTTCATGGTGTAAATACCCCCTCAGGTGGTGTTTATGACTGTGGAAATGACGCGTGTCCCCTTGACTGCGACAAAAGTCCGCAATAAATCCTATCGATGCGGGGTCGGGACTCAACGCTGTTTGAGACCACGAGGGCTTTTCTGCGATGACGGGGACAGTTTGTTCAGCCGAGCGCGGGGGTGACGCTAGGTCGTAAGCGGGAAGTTGGGAAGCATGGGCCGGGCACCGGAAAAAAGCAGTGATGTAGGATGATTGAAGTCGTGGTGACGCGGTTGCAAGTGGCAGTTGGCTGTGTTGTTTCCAGGTTGACCGAATAGTTTCCGGGGCTAATGGTTTTCGGCCAATGCTATCGAAATTGCGTGTCCGCCTGCGAGGGCCAAAATCTTCTAGGGCTCTGGACGTGCTAGCTACTAGGACGTGCTGGATGCGTTTTCCACTGTGTGGATCCCGAGGCAAAAGATAGCTGGGAAGCGAAAAAAAGGATCGGGCGTCTGCCCGCATCAATTGTTAGTGGCGCCACTGACGCGCTGGTTCTCGCTCGGCTACTCTCGTGCCGGCTCATTCTAAGTCGATGAGCTCGTGCCGAAACCAAGGCGCAGGTTGTCGATAGATAACGCTTCAGTCGACCAGCGTCTCTTTGATCCATAGTGAGACGTCGAGAACGACGCGGTGAGCGAAAGCGTTACTCGCCGCTGAGTGTACTGTGTCCCTTGAGGCTGAGACTGACAAACGTGCAGCCGCCGAGTTAGCAAACTGCTGGATGAAATAGGTCAATAGAAGGGTAGCCTCGAATCAACTCTCATGGCCCCTATCAGCGTTAACATTATGGGTTGACAACGTTGTCATAGTTTTTTAAAAACAGGCTCAAGCAAGGGGGTATTTTTTTAAATCGCAATGACAACGTTGTCATTGGTTTGTAGCAATGCTTGTAGTGCTTGTAATGTAGTAACTTGTATCAATGCTCGTAGCAACCCAAGTTGTGAGGCTTGGTGCAAGGCTGATTATCAATGGTTATTTTGGCGGTGAACGTTGTCGAAATGACTGGCATCGCCAGGAGAAGTTGCTAGGGCTTGGTGCCGAAAAGCGTTGCCGAATGGCCGAGTGATCATTGCGATAGGAACGAACCTAAAGGAATAGGGAGAACATTCATGGCGTCAACTGCTGCCCAAACTCGATTGACACCGGCCATTGCCAACAGCACCCTTCACTCAGTTGTTGCCTGTGGCCGACCCGAGGTCATGACTCAGGTCCGATCCATGGTGAACCAGACCCCCGGTGTCGACGTGATCGCTGAGTGCTCAAGTGGTAAGGAAGCCCTCCGTGCCTGTCTGCAGCAGAAACCAGATCTCCTATTCATTGATACCCAAATTGATGGTTACAGTGCGATGGAAGTGGCCCAGGCGCTCCAAACCAATGCTGAAACGAGGATTCTTTTCATTACCGGCAAGTCCAACTGGGATGCCACCAGTCTTGATGTGCAGATTTTCGAGTACAACGCGGCCCCACTCGATGAGTCGTGCTTAAGCCGGACCGTGCAACGGGCGCGAGAGAGAATTTATCAGCGTCGACGACGAGGCTATGAGAGTGAGTATTTGCCATCCGCCGACTCGCTAAAAGACGAGGTCGTGATCGACGCAGACAGTGGCCAAAAAGATCGGATGCGTCGCAAATTACTCGTGCGAGACAGCGGCGTTATCAAGGTGGTTCGGTTTGATGACATCGACTGGGTTGATGCCGCTGGAGACTACATGTGTATTCATGCGCAGGGTGAAACGCTCGTCATGCGAAGCACGATGCGGGAGCTGATTCAAAAGCTTGACCCCTGTGGGTTTGTTCAAATCCACCGCTCGACAGTCGTTAATGTAGACAAGATCGTCAGCATAACGGCGCTCCCAAAGGGCGCTGGATTGCTAGAACTGACAACTGGAAAGCAGTTGAAGGTCAGTCGCAACTATCGAGACGCTGTCCGCAAGGTGTTTGGATAGGTCGCTTCCTCGGGCGCTCAGCTCGGAATTGAAAGAAAGGGGATCTCTGAA
The DNA here is from genome assembly GCA_038131595.1 of Gammaproteobacteria bacterium. Lineage (GTDB taxonomy): Bacteria > Pseudomonadota > Gammaproteobacteria > Pseudomonadales > Azotimanducaceae > UBA9926. The sequence goes on along the minus strand of JAYPPR010000008.1, from coordinate 690,173 downwards.
AGATGACATTCAGAATGTCGCGTGTGATGGCGTGTGTTGCCTTCGCAGTGTTAATTGGGTGCGAGGCGGATATGCCCCTGAGCGAGGCACGAGACACCTATCGACTCAATGTCGGTGGTGAGAGCGTTGATCAGTCCGATGGAAAAACCTTTAGTCCTGCCGAGGTGGAGGGAGCGCTTCGCCGAGGGCGTATTGATCAGATCTTTGGCTCCAATGATCCCGCGATTTATCAATCTTACGTAGAAGGCCCTATTTCAGTCGGGCGCTCTGTTCCGGAAGGGAGCTACTCCTTAACGCTTCATTTTGCGGAACCGGATGATGACGTGAAAGCTGGTGATCGCGTCTTTGCAGTCGCAGTTGAGGAAACTCAGCTACCTAGATGCGCTCGATGTGGTGCTATTCCGGGATGGAAGAGCAAGGTCTGCGCTAACCGTGACGCTGCCCAACATTGAAGTGACTGACGGAGCGCTCGACGTTCGGTTGGTACCGGTCAAAGGCCAACCCATATTGGGCGCTTTGGAAATTGAGCCTACCCGTTTACTTGGCGAGCCGGACCCGTCCTCATTGGTATGGGAAGACAACTTTGAAGGTACGGAGCTTGACCTGTCCTCTTGGAACATCGAGCGATGGGAGCCAAGGAGAGTCAATGATGAAGACCAGGCCTATACCGATAACAAAGAAAACCTAAGGGTTGAGGACGGCAAGCTCATTATCGAGGCGCATCGGCAAGTGAGTGAAGGCGCGTCGACTTATACCTCCGCGCGAATCACCACCCAGGGCAAGGTTGATATTCAGTACGGGCGGATCGATGTGCGTGCACGTCTACCAGGGGGGCAAGGGACGTGGCCCGCGATCTGGATGTTGCCATCGGATCCTTTTAAGTACGCGTCGAACTGCGCAGAAGGCGAGCGCTGGCAAGGGGTCGCAAATTGCGATGCCTGGCCCAATTCTGGAGAGATCGACATCATGGAGCATGTTGGATACCAGATGAATCACGTGCATGCGACCGTTCATACCAAAGCCGGCTACTGGGTGAACTGGGAGCAACGCAAAGGGCGAATCGTTGCTGCACCTGTTGATCAATCCTTCAACGATTATTCCTTGGTGTGGGGGCCTGATCGTATTGATGCTTATATGAATGGAACCCACTACTTTCGATATCAAAAGCCAACCAATGCAGACTGGACTGCTTGGCCATTTGATCATCCCTTTCACTTGATCCTGAATGTGGCGGTCGGTGGGGCTTGGGGACGAGCGGGTGGTCCGATCGATGATTCAATCTTTCCGGTGAGGATGGAGATTGAGCATGCGCGGGTTTACCGCCATGAGGACGTTAGCTCTACCGAGGCGTTGCAAAAGGTGGCAGGTGGCTAATGATGGGAAGTCCTAGATTCCCAATGCCTCTGGCGGCGACAGCTCATGTCACTGACGCGTGTGACAAACCATTGCGCGCTCCACACCGTCATTGGCATGATGGAGCAAGGGGGGAGAGCGCATGAATTCTGTCATGAGGAAGCGCCCAACAATCCATGATGTAGCAAGGCTTGCCGACGTATCGATTAAGACCGTCTCTCGCGTCATCAATGCTGAGCCAAACGTCCAACAAGACACTCGCAATCGGGTGCTTGTTGCTGTTGAGAAGCTGGGCTATAGCCCCAATGTGGCGGCGAGAGGATTATCGGGTCAGCGGTCTTATGCGATCGGATTGGTGTATCAAGACCCGCAGGAATTCAGTTACATCAAACAGGTGTTAGGCGGCGCCCTTGCCGCTTGCGAGCAAGCTGGCTACTCCTTACTGCTACGCCCGATCACTGAGCCAGAGAATAGGCTGTTAGATACGATTCGAGATTTTGTCAGGCAGTCGAGTCTCGAGGGCATTGTCCTGCCCGTTCCGCTTGCTGACTCTCGCGACGTACAAATGCTGCTCGAGGACTTAAACGTCCCGATTGCGCAAATCTCGCCGAGGGATCTGAATCCCAATTTTATTCAGGTTTTTGCCGATGATGAGGCCGCGAGTCACTCCATTACTTCGCTCGTGTTGGAACAAGGTCACACTCGAGTAGGATTCATTAAAGGCATTGATTCACACGGAGCAACTGGGCTTCGGCTCGCTGGATTTGAGCGAGCTTGCCGTGAGCATGGCATAACGATCGATGGAGAGTTGATCGTCTCCGGGCACTTCGACTTTGAGTCCGGCCGGTTGGCGGCGCGTCATCTGTTTGACCAGGCCGAGCCTCCCTCGGCGATCATCGCCAGTAATGATGATATGGCTGCTGGTGTCTTGTTTGAGGCAAGAGAACGCAATATTAGTGTGCCCGAGGACGTCTCAGTTGTGGGGTTTGACGATACTCCGCTGGCGCAGAGAATTTGGCCGCCCTTAACCACCGTGCGTCAGCCAATTCATCAGATGGTGAGGTCGGCGGTTGATCGGTTGATTAAAACTGTCGGTGGCGTATCGATTGATGATGGGCCCACGCGCTTTTCCTGCGACGTGGTTGTCCGGCAGTCGACGCAAGGTCGATAACAGACTCTCATGAGGCATCACAGTACCTTGAAAGGGCTTGACCCCGATCGTCACCATGCGGCAGACGCATGGGCACAAGATGTGCTCGCCAAGATGACGCTATCGGAAAAGATCGGCCAGTTGAATCAAGTCTCAGAGGATTCAGCGTCGGCAGCGCTAGTGGAAGCGGTTGCCGCCGGGCGTGTCGGCAGCGTGCTGAATGTGGTCGATCCCACTGAAATAGACGCCCTTCAGGCGGCGGCAGGCGAGAGCCGATTGGGTATTCCGCTGCTCGTCGGTCGTGATGTCGTCCACGGATTCGAAGTCATGGCACCCATTCCCCTCGGGCTTGCGGCCACTTGGAACCCAGCCAAGGTCGAAGAGTTTTGCACGTTGACCGCAGCTGCGGCCCGGTCGAGAGGGATTAACTGGACATTTGCACCCATGCTGGACGTCTGTCGCGACCCAAGATGGGGTCGAATCGCGGAGGGGTTTGGTGAGGATGCTTGGTTGACCAGCGTCATGGCTGGGGCGTTTGTCAGAGGCCTGCAGGCGTCGCCCGAGGAATCTTTGCTTGCCTGTCCTAAACACTTTGCCGGTTACGGGGCGAGTGAGAGCGGTTTGGATTACAACCGCACCTATATTTCAGACATTGAACTGTTCAATGTTTATTTCCCACCATTTGCCGCGGCATTCGATGCGGGCGCCATGACGGTGATGCCGAGTTTCAGTGACGTCAACGGTCAGCCGGGCGCAGGGAATCAGCGACTGCTTAAGACGTTCCTTCGTGACCAGCTAGGGTTTAGTGGGGTCATCGTGAGCGATTGGGCCGCGCTTGCGGAACTGCCCATTCATGGGGTGGCTGAAGATGGAAAAGAGGCCGCGCAGCTCGGGCTCAATGCTGGCGTTCATATCGATATGATGAGTGGTCTCTATGAGCGCTTTGTTGCCGAGCTTGTTGATGAGGATCCGGAGAATCTAGCGCAGCTCGATGCTTTGGTACTTGAAATTTTGACGGTCAAACACTTGGCAGGTCTTCATGAGCCTCAAAAGAAGAAGTCGATGGAGCCCGCGATTGATGCGCTGCTGCACAGTGCGACAGAACTAGCGAGCGAGAGCTGCGTCTTGCTGACGAATGAGGGTGGCACCCTACCGATCATGAATCGTAGCGATTCACTGGCGGTTATTGGTCCTCTTGCGGATCAACGTGAAGAGCAGCTCGGTACCTGGTCATTCGATGCTGACCCGGAAGTGTCCGTCTCGATCCTGGAAGCACTGAAAGCGCGATGGCAAGGTTCGCTCATGGATAGTGCCGGGCTGAGCCATAGTCGAGGCATGGATGAGGGCGGGATTGAAGAAGCCGCAGGCATAGCAGCAAAAGCTGCCCAAACCGTATTGGTGCTAGGAGAGGAAGCCATTTTATCGGGCGAAGCGCACTGCCGAAGTCGGCTGGACTTGCCCGGCGATCAAATTCAGCTGCTCGATGCGGTGGCGGATGCTGCAGAAAAACTCATTGTTGTGATTCTGGCCGGGCGGCCGCTCGAGTTAGCCGACGTGGTCGAGCGCGCAGATGCGGTGCTGTTCTGTTTTCATCCTGGGTCGGGCACTGGTCCCGCGGTGGCTGACCTGCTCCTTGGGGACGCAGACCCCAGCGGTCGATTGCCCGTCACGCTGCCAAGGAGCGTTGGGCAGGTTCCCATTTACTACGGAAGAGGGAATACCGGTCGACCGCCGCTCAAGGGAGAAGTGCAGTTTCTTGACGATATTCCGATTGGGGCGAAGCAATATTCAACCGGTAACACGGCCTACCATTTAGACGTTGACCCTAGCCCGCTCTTTCCCTTTGGTTTCGGCAAAAGCTATACCGATTTTCACTATGACCAGTTGGCAGTGAGCGTTGCGGGTGCCGGGCAAACACTCACCATCTCGATTGAAGTGAGCGTCACCAATATCGGTGATCGGTCTGGGATCGAAACGGTGCAGCTGTATTTACGAGATCCAGTCGCGCGCGTGGCGAGACCTGTGCGTGAGCTAAAGGCCTTTGAAAAGGTGATGCTTGCTCCTGAAGAATCCCGCCGCGTCGAATTCAAGCTGGGTATTCAAGATTTGGCTTACCACGATGGCCGATCATGGTTTGTCGAGCCAGGGCGTTTTGAGTGGTTTGTTGGTAGCGATTCGACTGCTCGGCTGAGTTGCCGGATGGATCTCGACGCTTCACAAATTGGTGATGAGCCGCTTGGCGACCAAACCGCTTCATATTGAGCCTAAGTGCTCGCAATAGTGACGATGAATAAGGAACCACTGTGCTTCAACGATTTAAACAACTGACTCTGGCGGTAATTGTTGCTCACTGCTTTACCGCTGCCTCGGCCTCGGAACCGGAAAATGACTGGCAGCCGGTGCCGGTCGAAATTCAAAAAACTGCAACTGGATGGCAGCTTTTGAGAGGCGGTGAGCCTTATTTTGTGAAGGGTGCAGGCGGTGATGTGTACAAACTCGATCTGCTCAAGTCGTTGGGCGCGAATGCCATTCGAACCTGGGGGGTTGGCGATGGCAGTGTGCTAGATGAGGCTCACGCCCGCGGGATGACGGTTTTACTGTGTCTCGATATCGCGCCCGAACGGCTCGGGTTTGACTATGACGACACCGATGCCGTGAATGCGCAATTAGAGCGAGCACGGTCGGCTGTTCGTCAATATAAAAACCATCCTGCGCTGCTTGGTTGGATGATCGGTAATGAATTGAACCTGATGCACACCAATCCCAAAGTTTGGGATGCAGTCAACGATATTTCCAAGATGATTCATGAAGAGGATGGTCTGCACCCCACAACTACGGCGCTTGCGGGATTGGGCGAGGACACCTATTCGCTGATTCAAACCCGGGCACCTGATCTCGATTTTCTGAGCACCCAGGTGTACGGAATGCTTACGGTGCTCCATGAGCATGTCGCTTCCATCGGTGTTGATATGCCGATTATGGTTACCGAGTGGGGCACCGTCGGTCATTGGGAACTTCCCCAGACGGATTGGGGAGCGCCCCTTGAGTTGACCAGTACAGAAAAGGCTGCTCACTACCTTAAAGGGTACCAGCTTGCTATCGCCCCATTCCCCGATCAGGTCTTAGGTAGCTTTGTCTTTCTGTGGGGTCAAAAGCAGGAGAGAACGCCCACCTGGTATGGCATGTTCACGTTAAACGGCGAGATCACCGAACCGGTCGATGCTGCGCAAAAATTGTGGTCTGGGCAGTGGCCGGAGAATCGGGCGCCGTATATTGACGGCCTCTTTTTGGATGATCAGGCGGCTTCGGAGAGTGTGTTGCTTGAGCCTGGTGCCGACTATCCGATTTTGGTCGAAGCGGGTGATATAGATAGCGAACAACTATCCATTGAATGGGTCGTGATGGAGGAGAGCCAAGCGAAAGAGATCGGCGGTGACCGCGAAGTGATTCCAGCGACTCTGCGAGGCCTCGTCGCGTCAGCCAGCGCTGAAACGATACTGAGTGCGCCTGACGCGCCAGGCGCTTATCGATTGTTTGTGTATGTTCGTGATCCCGAAGGGAAGGTGGCGCACGCAAATTTGCCGTTTAAAGTCGAGGCTTAAGCATCACTTAGCGCTTTCAATCGAAAGGCTTTTGCCGGTCTATTTGTATCGCAAGAGTGGCCGAACCTTACTTATTGAACACGAGCCTAAGTTGACAAGTAGAAGGGTAGACCCGACAATTCGCGATCCAAAAATGTGGCTACGTAGCTCAGCTGGTTAGAGCGCAGCATTCATAATGCTGAGGTCGGTGGTTCAAGCCCACCCGTAGCTACCAACTCACTTTCTTCGCAGAGCGAAGAAAGTGGAGGCTGACAGCGTTTTCGCCGAAGGTGAAAATCGCGAGAGGCGATTCCCTGACAATCGGTTGTGCGCGAAGCGCAAACATGAAGGGCGAAAGGCAATTCGCGAGGCGAAATGCCGAAAGCCGGTCTTCACCAACGCGACGTTTTGTGCCCAAACCATTCCCAGCTCACGCTCAACGGTCATACTTTTTGAAGCATCTCACCGAATGCTTGATTCACGTTTGCGCAAGATTTGCTTGGTCACCAGTGGTCCTAGCGAGTGGCTAACCGTTGCCTTGACGAGCATGCTGCGCGAGCTTCTTAAAGAGGTCGTGAAACACAACGTCGCGATGAACGTAGTAGGCCTGGCGAATGAGATGTCGATCCTTGTTATAGCTGAAGGTGCGGTCATCCTGAGCGATCGGAGAATGCACGAGTTGCGAGGGCACCCACTTCTCGTTGATCAGCCAGGCAACTGTCGATATGTCCCAGATCACTTTTGACCAGCCGGCACCGCGACGCCCCGGGTAGTCGCGCACTATCTCGTGCAGAAAGTCGCCAATGCGACTGCCCCTCGCGCTCACTTCGAGTTCCTCTGGCGATGTGATCAAGTGAGATGAAACCCCCATGCATGGGATGTGGATAAGCGGCACACCTGAGTCAAAAATAACCCTCGCTGCCGGTATATCCTGCATGTGGTTGAATTCAGCCGTGTCTGGCCACCAGCTGGCATGGCTGCCGAGCCAAACCACCACGATCTCGTCGATGATGTCGGGTGCTTGCAGAATCGCTGACGCAACGTTGGTGATCGCGCCAATGCAAACCACATACAACAAGCCTGGCTGACGCGCCCGCTCGATCAAGTCTTGAACCGCATCGCTGTCCGCCGCAGGCTGCCCATGACCAGGTAAGAAGTCGGCTGATCCCTTGAAGACAGGGGTGGTTACTGGCGTATCCATGAGACTCAAAACCTTGAGAATCTCAGCGTAACTCTTCTCCATTCCATCCTCGGGGAGGTGGATCCAGGATGCCAGTCAGCGTAAAAGGGGGCCGCGTAAATGGCTTCCAGACTCAATCGCTCAGGGGATAAAAGCGCCCAGACGAGCGCAAATTGATCATCGATTTCATTGGCTGTGTCCGTATCAAGCACCATACGAACGGTGCCAATTGGTGATTGCAGCCGACTGATGCGAGTGGTGTCGTCCAAGGCGTTTTCCTGCTTACGGGCGTTGCAGAATATCCAAAGGATTGATCTGCTGTCTAACTCCTGGATCTAGATGCTATTGATAGCAGGGCTGACACCTTTTTATGGTTCGCTACCGTATAAGTACCTCCGGTCTAAGGTTCTCGCTAGCTAGCCTGGGGTACTTTGAAACCTCCAGCTTTGATTACGCTTGCTGTTTATTAGACGACGCAGGCAGAAGGTCTTTAAATTGTCTCGGTGCAGGCCGAACCGTATGGCCACTAGCTCCTCATTCGAATGGATAAGACTGGAAGCTGCGCACGCAAAACCGTAAGAGAGATGAGTAACCCCTTAATCGGTTAGTGAGAATCAAGAGGTTGTCGTGGACGAGAAAGGTAATATGGGAAGGGGAATCGGATGGCATAAAATGTTGACCATTCGCGGTCACCCGATTGTTTTATCCCTCATCCTATGTAAGTTATATGAGGCCTTAGCGCAGAGAAGAAAAGTAATGGTTATGTTTAGAAGCAATTCAATGATTAAACGCTTCTCGTCGTCGATTCTTTTGCCCATCGCGCTGATCCTGACGGCTTGCGGTGGAGGAGGCAGTGGGGAGTGATTTCAGCGCTCCAGTACAAAACGCAGGAAATACAGGTTCGACGCCTACCGCAGCATTAGAACCAACCTGGAGTCTCTCCGTCGTAAACCCTAGTGATTTGAACCTCGCAGCGAATGATGTGGATGCGATCATCGATCTCGTTTTTTCTGATCAGGCCGTTCAGTCCGCGATGCTCATTAAGGACGGTTATGTCATTGGTGAGCGTTATAGCGCTGGGACAGACAGCGCAACTCTGGGCACGAGTTGGTCAGTCGCCAAAAGCTTTTACGCGATCGCAGTCGGGGTCGCCATCGACGAAGGTTGGCTAGAAGGTCTAGAGCAGCCCGCTAGCGAAATTCTTTCCGAGTGGGTGGGTACGGACCTCGAGTCGGTCACCATCCGACAAATTTTGGAGATGCGCGCAGGACTAGGATCTGGAAGTACGATTTTTTTGCGGGAAAATCAAACCGAGTTTGCACTTTCCGCGCCCAAGGTGCGTGCTGAAGGAAGCGCCTTCGTCTATTCGAACACTACCTCACAACTCATTGAGCCCATACTCCGGCGGGCAACGGGCCTCGATGCACATAGTTACCTCAGGCAGAAGGTGTTAACACCGATTGGCGTCGATACCAACCAAATAGGAATGTGGTTTGATCCCAGCGGCAAAAACCCATTGACCTACATGGGACTGGATCTAAGTTCGGTTGACATGGCTAGATTTGGATTGATGATTGCTCGAGACGGGACCTGGGAAGAAACGCAGATCGTGTCGTCCTCTTTCGTGATCGAGAGTTTATCCCCAAGTTCCGAGATTTATGGTCTGCACTGGTGGATCCTTAATGATGCCTTTTTCGGGGAGGCGACTCCCGTCAATGTCGTCGCTGCGCTGGGGCTTGATGGACAAAAAATCTATGTATGGCCTGATCAAGACCTGGTCTTGGTAGTGTTAACTCAGTACGAGCACAGCGCCAACCAGGGTTACACGTTGAGTGACATTAACTTTCCAAATACCTGCACCGCACGAAATTCCTGCCCGGGCGCGACAGGCGGGGAAGTGCCCTCATTCGATCAATTAGAACTGATGCGTCGATTCAACGACCTGGTGAATTGAAACCCCAGCATGCAAATCGAAAGCTCCGACCTTGAGGGCGAGTGGTTCCCTTTGACCCCAATTGTCTATTAATCCCCGAATCTTGAATTGATCCCACAATAGGGTTTCAAGTGTGGATGCTCATTCGTCGTGGTTTGATGGTGTTGCTCTAAAAATAGCGTGTAAATGAAAGGCGCTACGGCTGAGCCTTCAGTCAACACGATCAGAGATCCAAACAACAACAGCACCAGAATAATGGGCGCCATCCAGAGCTTTTTTCTCTCTACGAGAAACCCAAGTAGGTCTTTAATCAATTCCATCATCAGTACGGTCTCTCAAAGTGGTCGCGGGGCCTTGGCTGACTCGGCTTGCGATAGCTATCAACGGTGGATGGCTTCCTCCCAAGAATATCTCGTCTAACGAGCCACATGATGATGCTCACCGGTAAAAAAAGGCCGAAGAAGATAATAAACAGAAGGATCCGAGTATTGATGAAACCGAGTAACGTGCCCAGTTTGATAAAGAGACTGTGAAGGGGGCGCAGTGCGGAGGGCGCGAGCAAAGCAAGCAGCACAGTGATAGCGCTGACTCCAAAGGGCCACACGGACATCGACTGATTAAAAAGCCAGGGCATGAGGCCAGCAAAGATCAAGACAACCAGCAATGAAAAGATCAATCCAAAAGAACGGATTTCTTTCAGCGTTGCGACAGGTCGGGTAGGTGTGTTCATCGATGGCGCCTAATCGAGCTCGAACTGGCGAGCTAGTACGTTGGTTGATGGTTGGTCCTCTTTCTTCAGTAGGTAATTGCCAATGACCAGCCGATCGATCCCGGTATTCATAAAGCAGTGATACGCGTCCTCCGGGCGATAAACAATCGGCTCGCCCCGAACATTGAATGACGTGTTGATGAGTACCGGGCAGCCTGTGATGGCCTCGAACTCTGATAGCAAATGATGAAAACGTGGGTTCGTATCTGCGTCGACGGTTTGCACCCTGGCCGAATAGTCGACATGGGTAACGGCCGGAATAGTGGAGCGAGTCTGCTTCAATTGTTCGATACCAAACGCTGCTTGATCGGCGGGCGTGGTTGTCCGCTGGTGGTTGGCTACCGTCGCGACCAGCATCATGTAGGGGCTCTCGCTTTCAAGCTCGAACCAGTCTGCCGCGCGCTCTTTTAGCACCGCTGGCGCAAACGGTCGGAAGGATTCACGCTGCTTCACTTTGAGGTTTAACGTTGTCTGCATATGAGGGCTACGAGGGTCCGCTAGGATGGATCGTGCGCCCAGCGCCCTCGGGCCAAATTCCATCGCGTCACTAAACCAGCCGATCACCTGACCCTCGCTGATCTCTTTTGCGGCCAGTGGCAGCAAAGTATCGTCATCGTGTTTTGTGTAGACAGCCTCTAAATCATCCAGCGCGGTTGCAATGGCGTCATTCGAAAAACTGGGGCCCAGATAAGCGCCTCGCATTGGGTCCTGCGCGCTGAGTGCTCGGTCATTACCCAGATATTCGTAATGCGTCGCAAGTGCGGCGCCGAGTGCGCCGCCGGCATCGCCTGATGCCGGTTGAATCCAGATGTCGTCAAACGGCCCCTCTCGTAGCAGTCGACCATTGGCTACACAATTCAGCGCAACGCCTCCGGCCAAGCAGAGATGCGTTTGCCCAAGCTCGCTCGCGATCGTTCGCGCAAGCTGTAGGACAATCTCTTCCGTGACCACCTGAATCGATGCCGCAATATCCATTTCTTTTTGCGTAATTTCTGATTCTGGTTCCCTGGCCGGACCACCGAACAGCTTGCAGAAGCGCTGATTGATCATTCTCAGCCCGGCCGGGAAATCAAAGTAGTCGAGGTTTAAGCGAAAGGTCCCATCTGGTTTGACATCAATCAACTCCTCATAAATCTGCGACACATAGCGAGGCGAGCCATAGGGGGCAAGGCCCATCAACTTATATTCGCCAGAATTCACTTTGAAGCCGGCGTATTGGGTAAACGCGGAATACAGTAATCCTAGCGAGTGAGGGAAGTGGATTTCCCACTGTGGCACGAGTGTATTGCCTTTGCCCACCCACACACTGGTGGTGGCCCATTCCCCCACGCCATCCATGCAAAGTACCGCCGCCTCTTCAAAAGGGCTCGGGTAAAAGGCCGACGCCGCATGGGAGTGATGGTGCTCACCAAAGAGTAAAGGGGGCAGCGCTTTCTGAGGTAGTTGGCTGAGAGCAGAGAGTTCTCGCCGAATCACCGTTTTTAGAAAAAGCTTTTCTTTCAGCCAAATGGGCATCGCCGCCAAGAACGATCGGAACCCCCGGGGCGCGTAACTGAAGTAAGTCTCAAGTAAGCGCTCAAACTTAATGAATGGTTTGTCATAAAAGGTCACGTGAGTCACATCAGTGAGCGTTACTCCGGCCTCGTCTAAACAAGACAAGATGGCCTGAGTGGGGAAGCTGGCATCGTGTTTGATGCGGGAAAATCGTTCCTCTTGGGCAGCGGCTATAATGTGGCCGTCTCGGACAATGGTTGCTGCGCTATCGTGATAAAACGCGGACACTCCCAAAACTATCGATGGTTTAGTCATATAGGGTTACGACCATTGGTATTCGCTTCCTACTACCCGGACTACAGTAGCGGGTGGTGCTTGTGAGCCTGCGGTCATTCTCGATCAAAGAGGCCGCTTACACGTTGATTGCGGTGCTGGTTGTGCCGCTCGCGTTCTTTTTGCTCCTCGAGGCATCACTCCGATGGCTGAATATTGGCCAAGACTTCGGCTATTTTCGCCACATTGAAATCGAAGGTGAGCCGTTCTTACAGGAAAACCCTGTATTTGCGCATCAATTCTACGCGCCTGAGCTTAACATCGGACCGCTCTACAACACATTCGCGGCTAATCTCGATGTCGATGATCTCCGCGTCTATTTGCTGGGTGGATCGGCTGCGATGGGGTTTCCGCATCGTAATCATGGATTGGATCGTCTGCTGGCGACCCGGCTGAAGGTCGCTTTGCCGAACAAACAGATCGAAGTCATCAACACGGCGATGACGGCAGTGAACTCTCATGTGATTTACGAAGTGGCAAAGGCCATTCCGGAATCGCCGGGTCAGTTCGCGGTGATTTTGTTGGGTAACAATGAAGTCGTTGGTCCTTATGGGCCTGGGACATTTAATCAAACCGCGCTCACTAGTATGACCAGCATTCGGATGGTGCAGGCGATGAAGCGCACTCGGATTTGGCAGTTGATTGCGGGCGCTGTCGCCCGCCTTTCAGCGCCGCAGGCCCGAGAAGCGCTCGAGTGGCAAGGTATGGCGATGTTCACTGAGCAACTCGTTCAGCACGATGACCCTAGGCTGCAAGCGGTGTATAGCCATTTTGAAACGAATTTGATCGATACGATTGGCCTTTTGCGGGCCAAGGGTATCCACGTGCTATTGGCCACTGTTCCCGTGAACCTTCGCGACCAAGCACCGTTTGCATCAACTCACCGTGGCACGCTCGAGCGTGGTCCAAGCGGAATGGCAGGCCGCTATTCAGCGCGGGGCGGAGGCTCAGGCCAAGAGTGACTGGCAGTTGGCCGAGATTGCGTATCGCGAAGCGCTCGCGCTGAGTCCGGACTATGCCGAAACCCATTTCCAGCTTGCTCGGGTGTTTGAAGCGCAAGACCGCTTGGATCAGGCCAAAAATCATTACCGATTGGCTCGCGACTTAGACGCGCTGCGATTCCGGGCTGATTCGACCATTAATCAGGTGATTCGAGAGGTAGCCGATCAGTTTAGCCAAGATGGTGTTACGTTGATTGATGCAGCAGCGGCGTTTGAATCGGAAAGTTTGCCCCATCAGCCGGGTTGGAACTTGTTGCTGGAGCACGTTCACTATGACTTCTCAGGAAATGTGGTGCTGGCGAATGCGTTTGGCAAGGCAATATTAGATCGATTGGATTTGGATGTGAGTTCGGACCCACTGGATGCTGAGCAGCTCGCAAGGTTAGTGGGGTTCCCGAACTACGAGACGCTTGAGAACCTCAAAATGGTGGCCGCACTCGCGGACAAGCCACCCTTCACCGGGCAGAGCAACTATGAAGAGTTGAAGCAGTTTTTGGTATCTCGCGCGGGCGAATTAGAAACTGAACTCGGAACACTAAAAACACTCATTCAAAAGCGGCGCACCGTATTGAATTCCCCGGCGACCGATTGGCGGTTCTTTTTTGAGGTTGCGGTCTTGGCGGAGCGTCAGGGAAACGCGAAAGTGGCGAGGCGATTTTTTGAGCAGGCGTTTGAGCGGCACCCTCACAATCGGGAGACGCAGATGAACCTGGCGCGGCTGCTGAGTGCTGAATCCGAGTGGGCGAAGGCCAAATCGTATTTGGAGCGCTCGCTTCATTACACGAGAGGCGATCGTTCCCAGATCGCAGAGACGTTAGGTTGGCTGGGTTCAGTGCATTTGCAACTGGGTGAGACGGCGGAGGGGCAAGCTCGGCTTGAGCAAGTGATCGATCAATACCAAGACCAGATTCATCAAGTGCTTCTCGCGTATGCAACCCTCGTGCGCGCTGCCGGCAAGGCAAATGATGAAAAGGCTGTCGCTCGATACATTGAGGAAACGCTCGATTATGCGCAGGCGTTGATACAGCGCGGACGAGATGCCGATTATCCAAGACTGTCTATGCGCGTGGCGCAGATTCTGCGGCTCGGTGGAGAACCTGAAGCGGCGGATGCGTGGTACCCCGCAGGGTAAAGCGGCTTGACCGCTGATCCGATGGCGCTTGTCAGTTTGGCAATTACACTGAGTAGGTACTCAGGCTGTGAACATGCATGAAAGGATTATCGAAAATTAAGAGAGGGAGAACTGGAGGACTGGACCGCGCGGCTTCGCGCTCATGATGCCAGATCAGCGTGATGGAATGGTTTAGCGGGGATCAACAAATTCTGAGAATGCGCGCAACTTTGAAAAGGCAGCGCTAATTGATGGCGGTGAAAACGACAGGCCTGCGTCACCCATTAGGATTCGGTGAGCACCGTATGGAACAGCTCGAGCGCGGCCTTAGTGAAAGCGAGCATGTTTTCTGCTCGGTCATCGGAGCCCGTCTCAACTTTAATCGCGCGGCTGATCGGACCGCTAATCCCGATCACGCTGACGCCCGCACCGCCTCCATAGGGCGATCCGGCGGGGCCTGCTGCCCCGAGCTCTGCAATTCCCCAGGTTGTGCCCAGCGTCTCTCTTGCGCCATCGGCGAAGACCTGCACGATTTCGGGGGTAAGCGGCTGAAGGCCCGTGAGTTTCTCTTTATCGAGCGTTAGGAATGCTCGCCGCGATTCGCGGGTATAGACAACGCTCCCGCCCACAAAAAACCGGGATGCGCCTGGCACTGACAGTAGATTGGCAGAAATGAGGCCGCCGGTTGAGGACTCCGCGACCGAGACAGTGGCCTTATTACGACTGAGTTGGTCGCCAATGAGCGTCGAGATTGAGTGAAACATTGAAATGCCTTTCGCGAGATCTAAGTCCCGAGTGTAACGAACCTTCGTCCCTTGTTGCGTACGACTGTGACAGAATGTGAAACCGGACATTGAGATGAACGTTATGCATAACCGATTGATGGCGCTGGCCTTTTTGCTGTGCGCATTAGCCCCTTCGTCCTACTCAGAAGACAACGAAGTCATGGATCTTGCGATTACCAATGTGTCGGTCATTGATGTGGTGAGCGGGGGGGTATCCAAGCAATCGGTGTTGGTGAACGACGGGAAAATTGCGCGTGTGCTTGACCCCGGTGAATCGGTTGGCCCGTCGGTTGAAGTAATCGACGGCACGGGTCAGTTTTTGCTGCCAGGGCTTTGGGATATGCACGTGCATATCGTTTACGAGGCGCAGCTGATTCAGCAGATGCCGGATCTGTTTCTGGACTACGGAGTGACGAGCGTTCGAGACACGGGCGCTCTGCTAGCCAACATCCAGCCGGAACTCGCCCGTTGGCGAGCGCTTGGCGCGGCCGCTCCCGATATCTTTTTCAGTGGTCCGTTGCTGGATGGTCGATTGGTGGTCTACGACGGCAATGGTCGAACTGAGATCGGCCGGTCGAACGCAACTGCTCAGGCGGCGAGAGACCAGGTAGCTGACCTGGTGGCCGCCGGTGTCGACTTTATCAAGATCTATGAGTTGGTGAGCCCCGAGGTGTTTGCTGCCCTGGTCGAGAGCGCAGGGGCCGCGAACATACCCATTGCCGCGCATGTGCCGCTGTCGATGATGGCTGAGACTGCTGGGCCCCGCGTCCAATCGATGGAACACCTCCGCAATATCGAGATTGCGTGTGCTGATGACGCGGAGTCTTTGTTTGATGCTCGGGAGACCATGATCGAATCCCCTGGAGATCGTTCGGGGTATGAATTGCGTCGTGATTTGCATCAAAGTCAGCGGTCGGTCGCGCTTTCAACTGCGGATTCTGAATCCGATCGCTGTCAGCGCGTGATCGAATCGCTGAAGGGAACCATCCAAGTGCCGACCCTGCGCTTAAACACGCTACCGCAGTATTCCCCGATTCGTCGCCCAGATTGGCGCGATGCGCTGAGCGATGTGCCCGAGGCTTTAGCGAATCAGTGGATCGAAACGGCAACGTTCTTCGCGGGACAGGAAAACAGTGTGAGCGAGCAACTCTCGAGCTGGTCTCTTGAGCTGGTAGATGCCATGCAACGGGCAGGCGTACCCATCGGTGCGGGCACTGATACGCCTATAGGGCAGGCCATTCCTGGCTATAGCCTTCACACCGAGTTAGAACGGCTAGTCGATGCGGGACTGAGTGAGCGGCAGGCCCTCTTTGCGGCGACGGTTGTGCCGGCCATGTTCCTGAAGTTGGAAGGGGTCATGGGGCAGGTGAAGCCTGGAATGGAAGCTGATTTGATTGTGCTAGCGGATAACCCGCTTGACGACATCAAGCACACTCGCACCATTCAGGCCGTCATTTCTGATGGTGTGCGGGTCAGATAAACCGTTTCGCGCTAGATTAAGTGATGGCTCGCTGTCGAAGCGCGTCGGTCAGAAGTACGTGGCAGGTCGTGTTTTTGAGGTTCAATGCTAGCCGTTCGTTTTGCGATTGATCTGCAATTGCGGCGAGAGGCAGTGCATAAGAGGCGCAGCGACTCTCTTTTGGTTAGCTGGTCCCTCAACGGCGAGCAGGTCAATGCCCAATGCTCCATCTAAAGCACTAGCGAGTGTGCCAATTTGAAGTCTTTGCAACAGCGCGGGGCTTAGCGCTCGCCAGTGATTGAGCCAGTTTCCGCGCGGGTCAGTAAAAATGGTAGATTCGTGGGGTGCGCGAGCGGACATAGAAGTTATGCCAAGGTGATGCGCTAAGTCGGATAGCCAGGCTATCCGGTCTCTGCTGCGAGGTACCCACACAGCATCGATGAATGACAACAGGAAGGATGAGAAACACATGTCGGACTATCAATTATTAATCAACGGTCAGTTGGTGGATGGTGACCACACGATGGCGGTCGTTAACCCCGCTAACGAAGAAAAATTAGCGGATTGCCCCAAAGCGTCAGAGGCGCAGTTAAATGACGCGGTTGCTGCCGCGAAGGCTGCGTTCCCGGCGTGGAGTGAAACTGCCATTGAGGAGCGAAAAGCCGTTGTTCTAAAGATTGCGGATGCGATTGAAGCCAATGCGACCGAGCTCGCGCAACTGCTGACTGAAGAACAAGGGAAGCCTCTGGGTGACGCGACTGGCGAGGTCTACGGCATGGCGGCGTTTTGCCGTTACTTCACGTCGCTCGATCTCCCAGTGAAGGTGATCGATGACAGTGAAGGTCGAAAAGTCGAAGCGCACCGGCGCCCGCTCGGCGTCGTTGGCGCGATTGTCCCATGGAACTTTCCGCTCATCCTGATGGCATTCAAATTGCCGCCAGCGCTGATTGCAGGCAACACAATCGTGATCAAACCTGCGCCTACGACGCCGCTCAGCACACTGCGCATCGGCGCCCTGATTAAAGACATCGTCCCGGCGGGCGTCGTCAACTTCATTACCGACGAGAACGACTTGGGGGCAGCGCTGACTGCGCATCCGGACGTACGAAAAATTTCGTTCACTGGCTCGACGGCAACAGGCGCGAAGGTGATGGCCGGCGCGGCTGGCTTACTTAAGCGGATTACGTTGGAGCTCGGCGGCAACGATGCCGGCATCGTATTGAGTGACGTGGATCCAAAGGAAACGGCGCCAAAAGTGTTTGATAGCGCCTTCCAAAATAGCGGTCAGGTCTGTATTGCGATGAAGCGGCTCTATGTCCATGAAGACATCTACGATGAGATGTGTGATGAGCTAGCGACCCTTGCCAATGAGACGGTCATCGGTAATGGACTCGAGCAAGGCACGAAGCTCGGTCCACTCAATAACAAAATGCAGTACGAGCGGGTGAAGGAACTCATCGAAGAAGCTAAAAAAGACGGCAATGTGATTGCTGGCGGCGAGGTTCCAGACGCGCCAGGCTATTTCATCAAGCCCACCATCGTGCGGGATATCGAGGAAGGATCGCGGTTAGTAGACGAGGAACAGTTCGGCCCCGTTTTGCCTGTCCTTAAATTCAATGAAGAAGATGATGCAGTCGCGCGCGCCAATGCGAGTGCCTGGGGACTTGGAGGCTCTGTGTGGTCATCGGACTTGGATAAAGCCTACGCACTGGCTGAGAAAATGGATGCTGGCACGATCTGGATCAATAAGCATGCGGAGCTAGATCCTGCGATTCCATTCGGTGGCGCGAAGCAATCTGGTCTCGGCAATGAGCTTGGAGAAGAGGGGCTCGAAGAGTTCACCCAGCTGAAGATCATCAATATGGCTAAGGCGTCCTAGACGCCTCGCCGCATTCTGCGGCTTGCTTGATCACAACCCCAATCTACTTGTCGAGTAGGTTGGGGACGTGAATCGCTCAACAGGAGGTTGGTTTAGTTGCTCCCAACTTCCCACTATGGCGTGCTCTGAAGGCAGTCCATCCGCTTTGCCTTTTTGAGCTGGCTACCGAGAAAGTTGAACACGCTCGGATAAGTGGCCCTGCGATGTCCAAAATTGGCATTTCTAGGTAACTGCTTTTTCTGACTGAATAAAAGCCCGGCCTCTGCATAGGGCTGACTTGTTGCTTGCCAAATCCAGAATAGCTGTGATGAGTCTCGGATTAGCGTTAAGCTTCAACTCTTGTTCAATCGATCTTGCATTTAGGAAAACCTGCTGTCCAAAAAAACGATCAAAGAGTGGTAAAGTCTGCTCGAATCAATCAATATTCAAAATCCATATGACGTTGGAGTTGGGGAACAGGATATGTCGGACTCTCAAATGCTGTGCTCCTCTCGCAGCACAATGAAGTCGTTGCGCTAGATATTGATGAATCGCGAGTAGCGATGGTGAATAACCGCGTGTCGCCGATTGCTGATGCTGAGCTAGAAGACTTTTTGACCAACCGAGCGCTCAACCTGCGCGCGACAACCGATAAGAGGGATGCCTATTTAGGGGCTGAATTTGTCATTGTGGCCACACCCACGGATTACGACCCCGATACGAACGCATTCGATACGAGTACGGTCGATGGGGTGGTCGCTGATGTGGTAAGTGTTAATCCGGATGCGACGGTCGTTATTAAATCAACCGTTCCCGTCGGGTTTACCGAAGCGCTGGTCAGTGAAAATCACTACCAAAATGTGCTGTTTTCACCAGAATTCTTGCGTGAAGGCAAAGCGCTTATCGATAACTTACACCCCTCGAGGATTGTAGTCGGCGAACGATCAGAGCGAGCAAGGCGGTTTGCTGACTTGCTGGTTCAAGGTGCGGAAAAACACGAAATTGATGTTCTGCTCACCGATCCAACCGAAGCGGAAGCCATCAAGCTCTTTGCGAACACTTATTTGGCGATGCGGGTGGCCTATTTCAACGAGTTAGATACTTACGCGCAGACGCGAGGGTTGAATTCGCAGCAAATCATCGAGGGCGTTGGTCTGGATCCCCGAATCGGCACCCACTACAACAATCCTAGTTTTGGTTATGGAGGCTATTGCCTTCCCAAGGACACCAAGCAACTGCGAGCTAACTATAGCGAGGTGCCTCAGAACTTGATTCAGGCGATTGTGGATGCGAACACGACCCGGAAGGATTTTGTTGCCGAGAGCATCGTGTCTCGCGACCCAAAAGTCGTCGGTGTCTACCGACTCATCATGAAGTCAGGGTCAGACAACTTTAGGGCGTCGGCGATCCAAGGGGTGATGAAGCGCATTAAAGCGAAAGGCATTGAGATCGTGGTCTATGAACCTGAATTAGAAGAACCCGAATTCTTTCGCTCGCGGGTGGTCAAAGATCTTCAAGAATTCAAGCGCATCAGCGACGTGATCATTGCCAACCGGAAGAGCGATGAACTGCTCGATGTGGACGAGAAGGTCTACACGCGAGACCTCTTCGGCGGTGATGCTTGAGGTCATAGCCATTCTCGACGCAAAGCGCGCTCAATGAGTCAGGGACACTTCCCGCGAGCCATTTGCCTGAAGAGTTTGTCTGCAAGCAGTCGGCGACGGCTTGCTCGATACCATGACTGCTGACTACCCCTCCTAATAGCTCTTTCATTCTGCAGGGTTTTGATGGGTCCGATCTAAAGTGAGCGGACTCGTACCCGTACTCATACCGACACCAGCACTCTCGCGAGCCGAGCACTCCCTCCTGTTCTTGGTCCGCAAGGTTTAAGGATCATAGTGTCAATCCTTCGTGCCGGCCCATGCGAAGGAAACTGGCTTGATTCTGTCGAGATTGCGTGCCAAAACATGTCAAAACGATAAATGAGGGCATAGGCATGGTCAGTCAACCCCCAAATCATGGAGAAGCGATCACACTCGAATGGCTGGGCGAGACGCTTAGTCATCTAAATGTGGGGCACACGATTACCGCATTTTCGGTGTCACCCGTGGGAGAAACCGCTGGTTTCTTGGGAGATATTTGCCGGGTCGACCTAACCTGGAGCGGTGGCGAGGGCGTACCCTCCGTCATCGTGAAGTTCCCTACCGTGCGACCTGACAACCTTGAAACGGGTAGAGGGTTACTAGCCTACGAACGGGAGGCCAAGTTTTACCTAAGCCACAGTGAAGGTTGCTCGCTAAAGCCACCTGCCTGCCACGCGGCTATTGATGTGAGTGGGAACGGGGACTTTCTTTTAGTCATTGAGGACCTAGTGGCCTGTCGCTTTGTCAGCCAATTAGACGGCATTGATGAGGCGGATGCCATCCGGGCGGTGGAGGGGCTTGCGACCATGCATGCGCAGTATTGGGAGGACCCAGCGATTCAGGCCTCGGATGCGCTCTACCCATTTTCCACTTGGGCGGATATTTACCCGCCGGCCATCGAAACCGGTTGGCCGCTCTATGAAGCGCACTTTAGCTATGTCATTGATGACGACTTGATGCCGTATTTTGAAGCGGGTAATGAAGCCTCAGCCGCCATTTTCAATTTCTTTGCCGAGTCGAGACCGAAAACCCTCTTGCATGGCGATGCGCGGATGGAAAATGTGTGTTTTGACCCTGTGACGGGTGCGCCAAGGATGTACGACTGGCAGTTGACCTCCACGGGCCCGGCGGCTTGGGATCTTTGCTATTTCTTTGCCCAATCACTCGGCGAGACTGAATGGCCAGATTTAGGCGAGCGCTGCATAGCGGCCTACTTCAAAAAACTGACGGAAGAGGGCGTTGCGAATTACAGTGAGGCTGATCTCCGGCGCGATCTGCAGATTGCTAGCTGTTTGTTATTTGGCTTTGCCAGCATGGTCGGAAACTTTTTGTGTCCCCCGGGAGAGGCGGAGAAGAATATTGTGGAGGCCACCACGCCAAGATTCTGGGCGGTGATGCGGCATTTGAAATCTACAGAAGTACTGGAACGGCTCTCTGACTTCATTGAGTGATTAGCCTCTCAGCCTCAACTAACTTAATCAATGCCGCAGCGATTTAAGTGATCGGCGATCACGCAAGTGGTGGCACACAGCCCCCTTTGCAAGTGCTGCGAACTGTCTAGGCAGCGAGCAGGCGGCCTAGATCATCCGGCGTTTTGTATAGCAATCAAAACGACAGGCCCGAGTGACGAGCATCCTCGCGGCTGTCTGCGATTCTGGAAGTGAGGTGGTTGGGGCTCTGGATTACCAGCGGTCGATGACGCCCAGCAGATCGCAGACTCGACTTGAGTACCCCCATTCGTTGTCGTACCAGTTAAGCGCTCGAACGTAGCGTTTTTGGGAAACGGCCGTAAAGCCACTGTCGTAAATGGACGAATGGGCGTTGCCGATAATGTCCGATGAAACAATCGGTACGTCGCTATATTCCAGGATGCCGGCTAACGCGGGTGTGCTCGCAGCGCAGCGCACGGCCTGATGAATGTCTTCTGCCGTAACCGCAGTCTCGAGCTCTACGAACAGATCGACTACTGATCCGTCTGGCACGGGGACCCTTGCGGCAATGCCGTGTAGCCGTCCAGCGAGATCAGGGAGCACTTCACCGACGGCTTTTGCTGCGCCAGTGGAGGTGGGAATGATATTTTCTGCTGCTGCACGCGATCGCCGCCAATCAGAATGTGGCACGTCAGCAAGTCGTTGGTCATTGGTGTAAGCGTGAACGGTATTAATAACGCCCTCGGCAATCCCAAAGGTATCGTTCAGCACCTTCGCCATCGGTGCCAGGCAATTGGTGGTGCAGGAAGCATTAGAAATAATTTGATGTTCGGGCAGGAGACCATCATCGTTAACACCGAGGACGACCGTGTAATCAATGTCATCGGCAGCGGGTACGGTCAGTACAACGCGCTTGGCACCTGCCGAGAGATGGGCCTCGAGCTGTTCTCGGTGCCGGAAAATTCCAGTGGCTTCGACGACGACATCGATGGCCAATTCAGCCCACGGGAGCGACAGCGGTGAAGGTTCGGCCAACAGTTTGGCGCGAGTGTTTGGCGTACATAATGCGCCGTCCGCGACTTCGACGGCTGCGCCAAAGGGACCCATGACAGTGTCGTAGTTCAGAAGATATCGGAGGGCGTTCGGGTCAAACAGGTCGTTGATGGCGACGACATCGATATCTGGTCTGCTCTCCAGGATGCGGAAGACCGCTCGGCCAATTCGTCCGAATCCATTAATGGCTACTCTCATACGCCTGCCGCCTCCAATTCTGTATACAGCCGGGCCACATCAAGCAGCCTAGCGGCGTGACCCAAGTTTTCGTACCAACCGAGCAACTTAATCATCCGGCTGCCTGCTTTGATCGTCCCCGGTGCGTCAAATAGCACCGTGCACGATTGACCAATGACATCAGAGGACACGATCGGGTCTTCGCTGACTTGGACGAGTTCAGGTCGCGAGTGAGAGGCGCTGCGAATCGCATCGTTCACGGCGTCAACCGTGATGGAGTCGTCACTAAACGCCAGCGATATATCAAGGAGGCTTCCGCGCTGAATGGGTACGTTGAGCGCTGAGGTGGTAACTCGGCCCTCTAAGTGCGGGAGAAGGTTGGGCAACCAATTCCCCGCCTCGTGGGTATTGGGAATGATATTTTCTGCGGCAGAGCGGCTCCTTCGGTAGTCACTACCGGCGTAATCTTGTACGGGTTGATCGCTTGAATACGAGTGAATCGAAGTAATGCTGACGCTGTCGACCGGTGCGACTTCGGTGACTGCCTGAAGGAGCAGCGCGGCAGCACCGAAAGTTGCCGACCCCGCCGAAATGATTCGGTCGTGAGGATTAATGCTGGATTCGTTGATGCCAGGAACGATGATTCGGTCGATGAGTTCTGTGGGGAGCGTTCGTGCAAGCACCCGTGGACTGCCGGCATGCAAATGGGCTTCAAGGGAAGCACGGTCCCTGAATTGACCGGTAGCCTCAATCACCAAGTCCACACCAAAGGTGTCCCAGGGCACCTCCCCCGGTGAGTCAGTTCGGAGCATCCGAGATCGGTAACGTGGACTGACTAGATAATTTCCCTCAATACGGAAAGACGCTGGATCATCCAATTCCGCTTGAAGGAGGTAACACAAGATGTGAGGTTCACCGATGTCCGCAATCGCAGTGATCTCGATATCCGGCTGGTGTTGAGCCAGTTGATAGATCATTCGACCAATCTGACCAAAGCCCATCAAGCCCAATTTGATGGTGGGCCGGCTTCGTACCTGATCCATGGTGGCTCACTCTTTGAAGAAAAAAAGAGAGTTTAGGCCTGGGGCACAAGAGCGCGAGGCCTGGTCATGCGATTTAAGATGAACCGGCTTTCGAGGGCGATTAAGCGGGGTCTAGTATCGACGGAAGGGCCAACCCCAAAAGCGATTGATCTCTTCGATTCTTGCCGGTCGGAGCTTGAAGCGTTTGGTTGTAGGGGTGCGTCTATTTCAGCGTGCTGCGTCAACAATGGTGTTTAGGGGGTAGACCATGACCCTTCGCCCGCTCGGCCTCTCATAGGATCAAGCGCAGATCCTGTGTGTTTCAGAGGAATTGCTGCACAAATGGTTGGGGTTCGTCCGCGTGTCTGACTAAGGGCAGAGAGGGCAGGGATGTCTCTCGGGCACGGTAGCGGCAAACGCTTCCATGATGTCCATCTGGAATGGCAACGTGCGCTAACCGCTAACCGCTAACCGCTAACCGCTAACCGCTAACCGCTAACCGCTAACCGCTAACCGCTAACCGCTAACCGCGCTGAAGCATTGACCTAACCCCTAGGGCACGATCCCCTGCTCGCGTAGCGCCTCTATTTTCTCAGCACTGAAGCCCGTCTCAAGTAACACTTCTTCGGTGTGCTCTCCCAGGAGCGGCGGCATACGCTTCCGCGGGTCCTGAGGAGTTGAATGAAATCGCGCGGCAGGTTTGGCTTGGTGATACTTCCCAGCCGTGGGGTGATTGAACTCAAGGATGGTTTCGTTAT
Source organism: Gammaproteobacteria bacterium (assembly GCA_038131595.1). Lineage (GTDB taxonomy): Bacteria > Pseudomonadota > Gammaproteobacteria > Pseudomonadales > Azotimanducaceae > UBA9926. The sequence goes on along the minus strand of JAYPPR010000008.1, from coordinate 666,083 downwards.
GGACGATTTGCGGATCTTCGAAAATTTCCTCAAGGCCAAGCACTCTGCCGCTGGGCACATCGTTGGCTTGCATTTTTTCGAGCAGTTCGTCCGTTGGGCTGGCCCTCAGTGCTTCATCGATCAATGCGCCGAGTGCTTCAGCGTTTTCTGGGACCATCCTCGATTCGGTCGTTGCAAAGCGAGGATCAGTAATCCACTCAGGGTGCCCGAGCGCGTTAAAGAGCCCCTCATGTTCGACCTGAGAGGCGGTGAAATAAATGATTTGACCGTCTTGCGTGTGCCACAACCGGTAGGTTTCGTAGAGCGAATTGCCGGGCAACTCCTCAGTATTTTCCAGCGTGTGCCGAATCATTCCATCAGGCCAGAAAAAAGCGAGCGAGGCATCGATCATCGGCACCTCAATATGCTGTCCGCCTGCTCCGCGATCCCTCGCGAACAGCGCGGCTGTAATGGCTTGCGCTGCGGTGTAGGACGTCGATTTGTCCGCAACAATGTGACGAACCAAATCAGGGATAGGGAAATCTTGACTCATCTGAATGGCTGGATGACCCGTCAGACCCTGAATGATTGGATCGTACACTCGACGATCGGAGTAGGGACCACTCGGCCCAAAGCCTGAAATCGAGCAATAAATGAGATTGGGGTTGATCTCTCGAAGTTTGGCTTCGCCCAACCCGAGTCGGTCGGCAGCGCCAGGGCGCCAGTTCTGGATAAAGACATCCGTGGTTTTGATCATTTCATACATCACTTCGACGCCATCTGGCTTTGAAAGATCGAGTGCCACACCTCGTTTGTTTCGATTGCAGTTGATAAATAGTGAGGTGAGGCCGCCTCTTTCGAAGTTGGGTAGCCGCACGACCTCGCCAATGCCGGGGGGCTCAACCTTGATGACGTCTGCGCCTTGATCCCCGAGAATCATTGCGGCGAGTGGGCCAGAGACAACGGCTGATACATCAATGACTTTGATGCCTTCGAGTGGGCCAGACATAGAGTTCCCCTGTTAACTAGTCTTCATCACCATAGCGGTAACGCTGGCATTTCTCAAAGCCTGGACCGATTTCAGGGCGAGGGGGATTTAAAGGTTTTAAGGCATTACCTCATTGCATTCCGGAAGCCAGTGTTGGGCGACGATGGATCATTTTGGCTAGGGCGACTCGTGGTGTCGCTCGGTGGCGCGCACAATTTCGCTGCGAAGCAGGAATATAGCAAAAGCAGCAATGAGTGAGCCGAGCGACATCAGCACTGCTACCGTGCTTAACCCGAATTCAGCCTGAAAGAGAAATCCCGTCACAATGGGTCCAAGCACTGCGCCCCCGCGCCCGAACCCGATCACAAGACCAGTGCCGCCAGCGCGTAATTCGGTCGGAAAAACGTCGGCAAACGTAGCGTACATGGCAACGATTGCGGCATTTGTGAAGAACCCCGCTGCGGCAGCCACGATGGATAGGCGAACGAGGTCCGCTTGCCCTTGGCCAAAAAGAATGACGCAGACGGCGGACCCAGCTAGAGCACCGAGTAGCAGAGACCATAATTTGAATCGTTGGGTGAGCAGACCGATGAGAACCGAGCCAAGGACGCCGCCAACGTTGGCCCACACCAGCACGCCCCCTGCCTCTGAGGGATGAAACCCCATATCTGCAACCACTTTTGGAATCCATTTCAAGATGAAATAAAACGTCATGATGTGAACGAAGTAGGCAAGGATCAGGAGTAGCGTGGTCTTTCTCAGGTTGGGTGCCAGTAATCTGGTCAGCGAAGCGGTCGGCTGCTCAATATTGGGGAGCTCGCTCACCTGTTGGTGGCCCATTCGCTTTAGTATCGCGTTGATTCTCGTCAGCGCATTCTCTGGTCGTTTCTGGCTTAAGTGATCAATGCTTTCAGGCAGGGCTAGCCAAACAATGGGGATGAAGAGTGCAGATGCTGCGGCGCCAAACAAAAACACCGCTCGCCAGTCGTATGACACTAAGAGCTGAGAAGCAATCGAGCCACCGATAACGACGCCTACAGGGTAGCCCCCTGCCATCAGAATCACGCTCAATTGGCGAAAGCGGGCGCTCGCATATTCAGCGGTCATTGCGCTGGTTGCAGCTAGCATGCCGCCGATGCCAAGCCCAGTGCCTAGTCGGTATGCGGCAAGCACTGGAACACTGCTCGCGGTACTGGCTGCAGCCATCCCTAGAGAGACGATCACCAAGCAAAGGAGAATCGTAGGCCGGCGCCCCCAACGGTCGGCGATGGGGCCAATCACAATGGATCCGAGCGCCATACCGATGAGTTCCATGGATAAAACGATGCCGAGCACGGCTCGATTAATACCCCATTCCTCCGCTATGCCCGGTGCCGCAAAACTAATGGAGAGAACGTCGAACCCATCGATGGCGTAGAGGCAGATACAAATGGTGACCGCGATGATTTGAAATCGCCCCATTGGCTCTTGATCAAGAATCTGGCGAGGGGTTTGAGACAACGGATTCTCCTGTGGCGAGGTTGATGGAATGCGCGCCATCCTAGCAGACATGAGGTGAACGCCAAGCGATTTGCGTTCAGTGAGGATCGATCACGGCTCGATAACTGGCATAGTGCTGCGCCATGTTGTCTCGATGCGGGGAGCTATTCCGCTGAATGTGAATGAGCCTAGCGCTGCTACATCGCTTTCCGCATAACCGTAGCGGATGGCCTTGGCTCGAAGGGTTTGCCCCGGGGATAAGACGATGGGGTCACGGTAAATCAACCAATGATTGGGTTGCTCAGTCGGCAGGACTTGGTAGCCGAGGGATGCGCCCTCAGTCTCACTGTGAATAGTGATACCTTGAGGGGTCGCTCAAAAAAGAGGGCGTACCGGTGCGAGGCTGGATACGACCAGGCCACATGGACTCGATCATCTCCTCCTCAGAAATTTGGCTGAGGTCACCCACTCGCTCAATCCACTCATCCATGGCCGTACTCAACCGCTTGAGGTCCGCTGCGTGCGCTGGAGATTCGGCAAGATTATTCACCTCGTGTGGGTCCGCAATCACGTCATATAGTTCGTTGACTGGTCGGGGCGCGCTAAAGTACCTCGCTTGCACCGGCGTTAGGGTTCCGGCGCGGTGATCGGCCCACAATCTCCGCATGATGGGAAACATGTCTCGAAATGCGAGCGGCCTGAAGTAGGCGAGTTCAGGCCGGTAATTGCGAATGTATTTGAATCGTTTGTCTCGCGCGGCCCGTTGCCAGTCCCAGGTTTCATCCATCCTGTCGCGACCTGCGAAAACAGCCGTTCGTGGGTCATCGATCAGGATGCTTCTACCTTGAATGAAGCTCGGAATAGGAGCACCGGCCATCTGGAGGATGGTTGGCGCGATATCAACAAATGAAACGAGACGCTCATCGACTGTGCCCGGTCTCATTCGAAAAGGGTCGCGAATGATTAGCGGCACATGAATGCCTGAATCGTAGATCGAGCGTTTGGCGCGGGGAAACCCATCGCCATGGTCAGTGGTCCACAAGATGATGGTGTTATCGAGCAGATCGTCTTCCATCAGGTTGTTAATGATCGTGCCCGTCTGCTGATCGACGTAGTGAATGTTGTTGTACATCTGGGCAATAGAGCCCCTCACATCGGCCGTGTCGGGATAGTACGGCGGCACTGTGACCGAATTCGGGTCGGTGATGGCCGGAATATGTTCGCGCCTGAACCCTAAAACTGCCTTCATGAGCGGCGCGACCCATGGCTGTCGTTTGGTGGGTTGGGTGGACGCATCAACCAATCGACTCTCATGGGTTGTGGCCAGATTAAACATGGCGAAAAAGGGCTGACCGGGGGGGAGATGTCGCCACAAGGCAAGATCTTCAGGTGCCGTAAACGACTTATTCACATCGGCATCCCAGATCGTGAACGGCTCGCCGAATTGATAGTCGGTTTTGGTCGTGTTGGCCGTCGCGTATCCCGCGAGTCGTAAGAGTTCTGGAAACGCTTTGACGCTAGCTGGAGGGACTGCCTCGTATTTCATCTGTGAGGTTCGCATCTGCTGAGTCCCCATAGACTGGGGATAGACGCCCGTGATTAGAGCAGACCGATTAGGCGCGCAAACGCCTGCAGCGGCAAAGGTGTGGGTAAAGCGAACCCCCTCGTTAGCCAAGTGGTCAATATTGGGTGTTCTTGCGACTTCGTCGCCGTATGCCCCCACTCGAAGCCCCATATCCTCGGCAACAATCAGCACGATATTTGGCGGATGAGATTCAGCGGCAACAAAGGGCGCAAAGGTTCCCAGCGCGAGTAATCTTAGGAGCCAACTCATGATGGCGATAGGCCGGCATTTCGATTCATCGTTTCTCAAAGGGATTCCTTTTGGAATGTAGGGTTGCAATATTGCGCGTAGCATTCGATCCGAAAGTAACGTGGAATCATTGGGCCGACAATAGGCTGAATGGGCTGAGAGGCGCCGAACACCCATGGCTTTGCTGAGCGTGGGCACGACGACTCGGAGTGTGGCAAAGCGTCGGGCAGGGCAGATAGTAAGGTGAGCCTCGGCGCGATTCGTCGCAGGGTGCTGCGAGTTGAAAGCGAGGAAAGCGGGTGGAAAAAAGCGGGTGGAAAGTTGATACAAAGGGTGTGGTTCGACGCAGAGTAATACCGTGGTTTCTTGTTCTCGGCTTGCGCTCTGCGGGATGGATCCTCATGCTGAACCAGTAAGGCATCCTTGGATGCAAAAAGGGTTTGGAGGATGGTTGAACTCAAACGATCCATGGTGAGCGGTGTCCAAGGCTCGAAGATGACTAGCCGGATTCGCGCAACCCTGCTAGTAGAGCTGAGTTACACGAGTTGAGCTGCTCGAGCTGAACCACATGAGCTGTGTCACGCCAGCTGAGTCATTCGGGCTGAATGTAGAAAGCGAGGCGGACTAATTGGGAATAAGGGGAGAGAAGATGACGGTAGACGATCAAGCAGCGCGCGCCAGGGCTGAAAAGGTTGAGGCGTTGCTCGCCCAGTTAACGGCAGAGGAGAAGGTGAACCTGGTCAGTGGACTGGGCTTTAATCTCAATTTTTCGCAACCCGAAGCGTTTGAAACCGTCCCTGGTGCGGCTGGCTACACCTATCCTGTTCCCAGGCTCAATATTCCGTCCATCGTGCTAGCTGATGGCCCTGCCGGACTGCGTATCTGGCCCGATCGGCCAGGTCATAATCGCAAGTATTACGCGACAGCCTTCCCCATCGCGACAGCACTCGCCTCTACCTGGGATGTTGATCTGCTAAACGCGTTTGGGCACTCGGTGGGTCACGAGGCAAGAGAGTACGGGGTCGATCTTTGGCTCGCTCCTGGGATGAATATTCATCGGGACCCATTAGGGGGTCGGAATTATGAGTATTTCTCGGAAGATCCCTTCCTCTCGGGCACGCTTGCAGCCGCAACGGTCGATGGCATCCAAGCCGAAGGAGTGGGGGCGACCATCAAGCATTACGTCGCGAACAATCAGGAAACCAATCGGGTCACGGTGGATACCAAAGTGAGTGAACGGGCCCTTCGGGAAATTTATCTGAGGGGATTCGAGATTGCGGTCAAATCCTCAAAGCCTTGGTCGGTAATGAGTTCCTACAATCAGGTGAACGGAACAACCGTCTCGGAGCATGAACGGCTGCTGATTGATGTGCTGCGTCATGAGTGGGGTTTCGATGGCGTCGTCATGACTGACTGGTTCGGAGGGTACGACGCAGTCGCCCAAATGAAAGCGGGAAACGAGCTGCTCATGCCAGGGATGCCCGAGCGGACTGAGGCCATTCGGACTGCACTCGACTGCGGTGATCTTGATGAGGCGGTGCTGGATCGCAATGTACGATTCATTTTAGACGTGGTATTTCGATCGCTCACGGCCAATGACCACTTGCGGACTGATACACCGGATTTGCCGGCTAATGCTCGCCATGCCAGGCAGGCAGCTGCGGATGGCGTGGTGCTGCTCAAAAATGCATCGGCAACCTTGCCCATGTCGTCCACTGCGCGAGTCGCTGCGTTTGGCACGGGCTCGTATGACTTTATCGCCGGCGGCGTAGGAAGCGGCGATGTCAACGAGGCGTACACGGTGTCACTGGTAGAGGGGCTCGAAGCCCGGGGCATTCGTTTGGATGCAACGCTCAGCGAGATGTACGCGACTTACGAGGCGGAAGAGAAAGCCAAACTGCCGAAGAAGAGAATGTTCTTTGAGTTAGCGCCGTCAATTCCGGAGATGCCGCTTAGCGAGCAGTGTCTTGAACGCGCGGTCGCGGACAATGACTTGGCAATGATCACGTTAAGTAGAGATTCTGGAGAGTTCCAGGACCGCTCGCTCGAGGGCGACTTTTACCTAACCCTTGCCGAGCAAACCATGATTGATGCCGTGTCTCGAGCCTTTCACGCGGCGGGCAAACCTGTGGTCATGGTGATCAATAGCGGGAATGTGATTGAAGTCGCAAGTTGGGAAGACAAGGTCGATGCAATTGTGCTGCCTTGGATGGGTGGTCAAGAGGCAGGTCACGCCGTCGCTGACGTATTGCTCGGTGACGTGAACCCTTCCGGTAAGTTGCCGACCACGTTTCCTGTTCGTTATGAAGATGTGCCGTCGGCGGAGCACTTTCCTGGTATTGAGCTTGACGGAGAGGGCCAAGTCTTTGCAGGGGGCCTGATGGTGGCGAAACCTGCAGAAGTCACCTATGCAGAAGGGATCTATGTGGGCTATCGGTACTATGACGCCTTTGGGGTCGCCCCCCTTTATCCTTTTGGCTTTGGTCTCTCTTACACCACTTTCGAATACTCGGACCTTGTGCTGAGTGATGAGCATTTCAATAGGGTGGTTCGTGTGTCTGTGACGGTGACGAATACTGGCAACGTCGCTGGCAAGGAATCCGTGCAACTGTATCTTTCGGCTCCGAGCCATAAACAACACAAGCCGGTTCGAGAGCTCAAAGGCTTTGCAAAGACAGGGACCCTTCAACCTGGTGGCGCTGAGACGTTGACAATGCTCCTTGACGCGAGAGCACTGGCTTCTTTTTATGATGATCAAGCGGCCTGGATCGCCGACGCTGGGTCCTATACGGTTTATCTGGCCGCTTCTTCACGCGATCTTCGACTAAGCGGTGAATTTCATTTGGCAGAGGATATCGTCGTCGAGAGCGATTTAACGGAATTGTCGCCTGCTGACAATCCCGATCAGTTGATTCCAGGCTAGCGCTAGCTCCAGCAAATCGCCGTGATCTGAGGTGTGCTAGCTTTTCATTTCAACGTTCTTGCCCGCTGGTCTAGACCAAAGCAGCGCCAAAACTTAGTGCGATGGGGTGTGAGCGGTGCCGGCTGGCCAGGGCTAAGAGGATGGCTAGGCGAGGCAGAGTTGCCGTTCCAAAAGCGCTAGGACACAAGCTATCGTGGCAGATAGGTTGGCTGGAGTAGGGCGGTTTCGGATCCGAGAGTGTTTGCAGCGGCAAGTAATCAAAGGTCAACAGTAAAACGTGTCGTAGGGAGAGAGTGGGATGGGGAAGCGATGGTTAATCCTGTGCATGGGGCTTTGGGCGGCTGGCATTTTCGCGAGCGAGCGCCAGCCCCCTAACATCGTCATCCTCTTTGCGGATGATTTGGGGTATGGCGATCTTGGCTCCTACGGCAACCCCTACATCCGGACCCCTAATCTCGACCAAATGGCCGCTGAAGGGCAGCGCTGGACGGATTTTTATGTGGCGTCGCCCGTGTGTTCGCCGAGTCGAGGCGCGTTGCTAACCGGACAGCACGCTATCAAAACCGGCCTTTATGGCGAGAAAATCAATGTTTTCCACCCCGAGGATCCAAATGGTATCCCGTCTGCTCTGATGACCCTTCCGGAGGCGCTTGAACCCTTTGGATACACCTCAGCCATTATGGGTAAGTGGCATCTCGGTGATTCACCGGACCATTTTCCAACTCGGCACGGATTTGATTACTGGTTCGGGCTGCCCTACTCCAACGATATGGATAGGGTCGGCTCGCCGCCCATCGATGAGGTCATGCGCGCCATCGCCTCGAACAATCTTTCTCAACTGGCCGGTGGATTCCAAGCGCTAATCGATTCCTTTGCTGACCCGAAGGAAGCCTATTGGAATGTGCCCTTGTATCGCAGCATGCGAACCGAAGCGGGCACTCGTGATGAATTGGTGGAAAGACCCATGCGGCAGGCAACGCTGACGCAGCGACTCACAGAAGAGGCCACTCGGTTTATTTCGGATCATAAGGATCAGCCGTTCTTCTTGTATGTGCCCTACGCCATGCCCCACTTACCGCTGTTTGCGAGCGAAGCGTTCGCAGGCACGAGTCTTCGAGGCCCCTATGGCGATGTGGTGAGTGAAATTGATTGGAGCGCGGGTGAGATTCGAAAAACGCTCGAGGCGCTCAACATCGCGGACCAAACGATGGTCTTTTTCTCCAGCGATAACGGACCTTGGCAAGCAGTCTCTACGCGGAATGCGGGCAGCGCAGGGTCGTTTCGCGGGTCAAAAGGAACCACCTGGGAGGGTGGTGTCAGGGTGCCCGGTATTTTTTGGTGGCCTGATCAAATCAGGCCAAAAACAGTGAGCGATATTGGGTCAACACTCGATATTTACGCGACGGTCCTGGCGCTCGCGGGCGCTGCCTTGCCCCCTGAGGCCGATGGCGTCGACTTGACCGGGGTCCTGACGCGCGGTGAACCGGGTCCGAGGCTCGAGATGCCTTACTACCATCGTGGGCAGTTAACGGCTTATCGAAAGGGGCGTTACAAACTTCAGTTTTATGAAGATGGCGGCTTTAGGAAAAAGCGTGAGAGGCCAGCGCTATTTGATCTTCACCAAGATCTTGGAGAGCGGCTGGATATTGCCGACCAGCATCCAGATATTGTGGAGACAATCATGGCTGCGGTGTCGGCGCACCAAGCTGGCGTTGCGCGGGTAGCGCCCATCTTTGATCTGAGGCTCGATGGCAAGGGTGGGCCACCGGCCAATCGATAGCGGGTTGATAGGATTAATCTGCTTCGTAGGGTGGAAAGTCATCCTGCGCGTGAGTGGAGGTTAGGATCGCTATCAAAGTGGTGTAATGCATAAGAAAGGAGATGCTGTATGCAGCAAGTTCGTTTAGCGCTAGTCGTGGGATTGATGCTGGCCTCTCTCGAGGCGCTGACCGATGTGGTGGTCCGCGACCCAGCCGTGGCTCAGCTCAATCAACTGTTCGAAGATGCTTGGGATCAGGATATGCGCGAGAGCCCAGTCTGGGCCTCGATGCTCGGTGACCGTCGCTTCAATCGTGAATGGTCTGATAGTAGCGAAGAGGCTCGAGAGCGTCGTAGGGTGGCTTATAACAACGCATTGAAACGGCTGGCAGCGATTGATCGCGAGGTGCTCCCTCCCGAGGAGCTTGTTAACTATGAGCTCTTTGGCGATACCTACCGAGACCGGCTTGAAGCGATGGAGTATCGAACCGATCTGATTCCCATCAGCCAGCGTGGGGGTATTCAAACCCTAGATGAGACCGGTAATCGGTTACGAATGGAGTCGGCTCAGGACTATGAGGATTGGCTTGCTCGACTAGGGAAGGTCGACGCGTTGATGGATCAGACGATTGAGCGAATGAAAGAAGGCGTCAGGCAGGGCATGGTGCCTCCTAAGATCACAATGTCGAGAGTGCCGGCCCAAATTGAGAAGCAGATCGTTGCGACGCCCGAGCAAAGTCTGTTCTACAAGCCGTTTCAGCAATTACCGAGCCACTGGTCTCCAGTCGAACGAGAACGTATTCGATCTGAGGCGAAAGCGGTCATCGCGGAAGTGGTCGTCCCCGCCTATCAGCGGCTGTATGACTACTTCACCGAATCATATTTGCCTGCATGCGCAGATGATATTGGTGCGTCATCGCTACCTAATGGGAAGGCGTTTTACGAGTATCGGGTTAGACGATTTACCACAACGAATATGACGCCGGATGAGGTACATGAAATTGGCCTTGCCGAGGTCGCCAGGATTCGGGCCGAAATGAAGCAGGTCATGAATGAGGTCAATTTTGAGGGAACGTTGGCCGAGTTTTTTACCTTCCTGCGAGAAGACCCCCAGTTTTATTTTGAGGACCCAATGGCGCTGCTAAAGGAATACCAGGCAGTTTCAAAGCAGATCGATCCCAAGATGGTGCAGCTCTTTACGAAGTTGCCGAGAATGCCTTACGGGATCAAAGTTATCCCCGAAGCCGTCGCCCCCGATACAACCACAGCGTATTACTCTAGGCCCGCCGCCGATGGCAGTAGGCCTGGCTATTACTGGGTCAACCTTTATGAGCCGCGGTCGAGGCCCAAGTTTGAGATTGAAGTGCTAACCGTTCATGAAGCAGTCCCCGGCCACCACCTTCAGATCGCATTGCAACAAGAGCTTGAGTCACTACCGAACTTCAGACGCTATTCAGGGTATACCGTGTTCACGGAAGGGTGGGGTCTATACAGTGAGCGGCTTGGCTACGATATTGGTCTTTATCAGGACCCTTACTCAAAATTTGGGCAGCTCAGTTATGACATGTGGCGTGCGGTCCGTTTGGTAGTCGACACGGGCATGCATTACAAAGGTTGGACCCGCGACCAAGCGATTGAATTCTTCATCGACAATGCGCCGAGGAAACGGCTCGATATCGTTAATGAGATTGATCGTTACATTTCGTGGCCGGGACAGGCGCTTGCCTACAAAGTGGGGCAACTATCGATTTCTTCTCTGCGAGAGAAAGCGACCAAAGCGCTTGGCGCTGATTTCGATCTACGACGCTTTCACGATCGCCTGCTGAGTCAGGGTGCCATTCCTTTGTCACTTCTTGAGACATTGATTGCCGACTGGATTGAGTCTGAACGGGAAAGATTGGCGGAAGAGACTTCACTTTTATCGAGCGACTAAGCGTCCCAACGCAGAGATCAGGCTCAAGCGAGAGGTGCTAGCGCGGCTGTGGAACGGTTTGTTCTAAGGCGCGACCAAAGCGTCAAGAAACTTATCGAAGCTGCTCAATCCAGGCGATTGAGTTCGCAACCTACGCTAACTGGAGAGGATCTACCGGAAAAGGGAGTTGCTTGCCGCAGTATCGCACCGTTTGACTCATCGGCATCTGGAAGTGCGGCAGTCACAAATATCGCGTGGGAGTGCGTGAGGCAACAGTGTGCAGCGCTAGGCGAACATTGATCAACTGCGATTAAGTGTCTGGCTAACCGAAGGTTGGCGCGTCGAGGAGCGTTTAGCGTCGGGTGTATCAGTCAGTCACGAGACAGACGCGAATGAGTTCAATGCTTGCCTCACGACCGAAGATGCGCTGGCTCGTGGCTTGCGAGATCGTGTCGCCTTCAATCGCCTCTCGTTTCCCGTCAACCCACTGTAGTTCAATGCTGGCTTCAGGCCCTCGAGAGACAACGATTGGGATTTGGCAAAGGGTGAATGCGTATTCGCCTGCTTTGAGCGATAAGGTTCGCCAATGGCCCAGGCAATCTAAGTACTCAAAATCAGCGTCTGATGTGAGGAATTCATCGGGACGAACGAGTTCCCTGCTGAACCGTATGGCTCCACGTTCAAAGCGAACGCCCAACTCCATAAATCGAGCGAGGATTTCCTCTTTGACCTGGCCGGTCATGCCTGGCTGCCTTGCACCACCAAAGCTTGGCGTATGGGAGTAGGGGTCGTCTGGGAAGGCGCCGTACTCAGCCGGGCTTTTGTTGAAGCCCATCCCACTTCTAATCGCATCGTATTTGGCCACCAACGCTTGCACATCAGCCGAAGGCGCCTGGTCTTTCACTGCCCAGTCAACATTTTCAGCAGCCGCAAGCAGGAGCTTTCCAACCATGTGCCAGTAGATTGATCCAAGTCCCTCATACGCGTACATGCCGCCTGAGCGGCCGGTGAATTCATGGTGATGAAAGGTGCGCTCGAATAGTGCCTCTAGATCCTCTTTTTCCATCGCGGCGAGCGTTTCATAGTCGGTATCCTGAAGCTCGCTCAAGGCATCGCGAAGCGAATCGACGTTTTGGAAACTGCCATTGAAGTGGTATTGCCCAAGGGCATCTTGTTCAATGATGGTTGTAACGCCTTGTTCGATCATCTGCGAAAGCAGCGTCGAACTCGCGATATCCGCCTGGCTGATGACGTTCTTTTGCAGGAATGGGGTTAACGTTCGGTCGGGGTAGAGCTGATAACTATCCCTTCTCTGGTCGTACATGGCCGACGCCTGAAGCGCTTCAAGCACCTCCAATGCCTCGGTAGCGGGCAGCAGTCGCGCGCTCAACACGGCCACCTGCCCTTCGAGCATCTCGTAAAGCGTATCAACCTCGGTACGCCCCTCCTTGAATTCGAGCAGATTGTAGGCGTGATAGAGGCCATCTTCGCGGCGGTTCGCGCGAATACTCTGGGCGATGATTGATCGACTGAGTCCTAGGAACTCGACTAAAGCATCCTTAGGTAGCGAACGAGCGGTTTGAGATAATCCCTGCTGGTACAGGCCTTGACGATAATCGCACCCGGCGCGCCCCAATTGGTCCTGAATCTGACGCCGATCTTCATCATTGATGGGTGCTAGCAATGTGGACCGTTAGATTCGAGGATGGTTTGAATCGCTGTGAGGTAGTCGTACACGCTCTCGCTGAGCGAGACCGCGTCGAAGTCGGTACTTGTGAGCCATTCCTCTAAAAATGAGAGATGTCGATGCAGGTAGTTCAGCGTTACAACAGACGCTCCGTACCCTGCTAGCGCATTGTTTGCGTCGTTCCATTCAGGGCGTTGGGTATTCAGCCAGATCCCCGCTTCAGGAACAAAGTTCGATAGCTTGGCAAGAACAGGAACCAGCAGCTTTTCGATCATATTGACGTGGATGACCTCCCCATCAGCGTCAGTCATTAGCTTTTGATCACTGCCTAAGGCTTGGCTGCGGGTGGTTAATGCTTGGTCAAGATCGGGTAAGAATTCGATGCTGTCGCGTGGATCCTTCAGTAGATCATCGTACGTGCGAATCCGGTAGGGGACGTTGGCATAACTAAAGATAGGTGCGAGCAGCAGATCCGAGAGGCCATCAGGATGCAAATTGTTAGACAGCTCGAGGAGTTTGAGCAGGTAAATGATTTGATGGTCGCCCCAGTAGCCAATGTTTGACCAGGGATCGTCAGGATTGGGTGCTTCCCAGTCGATTCCAAGGGAGGTTAGGCGGTAGGGATTGTAGCCATCGGCAGTGGTCGCGTTGAGGAACTTGCAGATCATGCTTTCGATAAAGCCAGGGTAGGCAAGGCTTAGTGCTTCCCAGTTCTGGAAAATGTCCCGCCAATTGCCCTCATAGTAGAGGTGAGGGCTGCCATCCGCATTGTGTATTTTGATATCAAACTGATTCCAAGGCCTCGATGGGTCGCCATGTCGGCGGCTGAAGGTGATCGGTAAATATTCCAATGCAAGCCTTTGGTAATCCGGGCACTTGGATTCCGCCGCCCACGTTTTTAGTGCTTGGAGGGTCAAGGTTTCGGGCAGTGCTGGTGATTCAGCGTCGAACGCTGCGGCCAGCCGCCTCGCAACCGCTTGGTTTCTTGACTGGCAGAACTCAAGGAAATCAGCGCGTTTGATGGTGTAGCCATCGGCAACCGTGCCCCCACGCAGCAGATTGAACAACACGTTCATCGTGTGGTGGTGGGTGCTGGGCTGATCACCGGAGAGCTGGAAACCATCGGCTGCTGCGATGATTTCCCGAAGTCGCAGGCAATCCGTTCGTGCGCTGTCCTCAAGTTCCTCATGCAATGCGCCGTTAGTTGCGAGGGCATGGCGCAGATTATGGGTTGCAGCAGCGCTTTGGTTGACTTCAGCAACTATCGACCAACGACGCTCCGCGCCCTCATCAAGCGAGATGCTTGCGTTAACAAAGTAAGCACCGCGCTGTCCCCTTACATCAGTTTCCTGAGAGAGCTGAGCACCTTTTCTGAATCGGGTGACTTGCGATGAGGACAAAAGGATTGTCTTTGGCGTTAACCCTGTCGACCAAACAGTGGTAGCAGAGAGTGCTTCGCTCGGCTCGGCTTTATCCGACAAGGTTGAGCTCATGGTGTACATACCAAGACCCGTCGCAGCATCAAGCTCCGCTCGTTTGTAGGCATCGAGTAGGCAGCTGAGCTCATTTTGCGTCTGAGTGCTCGCGCCGTATGGGAGTAGGTTTTCCAAGCCATCGAGGATGTCTACCTCAATGGACCCTGAACCCGTATTGGTGATGCTGGACGTTTTGATGAACCCAAATCGGTCGCTGGTTCGCCAGCCATATTCAAATCGCAGGCCAAGATCGTAATTCTCTTCTCGGAAGATCAGCGCATTACCGAATCGGCTCTTAAAAAGGCTTCGATCTGTGCGGTAGACAGGGTTGCCGTAGGGGTGGAGGGGCTCCCAGAGATAGGTGCGATCGCCTCGCTTGACGAGCAAGATGGTGCGAGACCCTGTGAATGCGGCGCCATCGCGAATTTTATCTTCAGTATAGTAAGGGAAAAGGGCGTTTTCAGCGTTCGCTCTGCCAGCCGTAATCCCGCCGCTCGAAGTGGTAAATAGCCAGTGGTCCGAGGGGCTCACGATGCTGATAAAAAATTCAGGCATCGAATCGACGTGATTAATTCGATAAAAGGTTTCGCCGTCGCGTTCGACGTAATCCCCCGAGGCCACCGTTTCAATATCTGTGAGCGGTGTCTGTCCGAGATGGATAACTGGAATCGATATGTTCAAGTGCTGACTACCTTGCCTCTGTAACCCTTGCGCTGTCTCATGCGCGACGAGAAGTCCCTCGCACTACGCCGAGCCGGCAGATTGTCTCTCAACTCCCCGAAATTGCACTAATGTAGCACCCCATCGGCCCCTTTAAACGGCAAGATGACGCCTTCTGCCGTGACTCACGGGCCATGGGTTTTTAGTGTTCACACGTGGTGCCGGGAAACGAATAAGAAGGCGGTTTTCCAGGGAGTGTTTGCCTTGACCCTGCTCTGGAATGGCGCGCGCAGTAATGGGGTGCTGAGGCCTTTGATCGTTGTCACTGCAGGACGGTTGGGTGCTTTTCCCCTTTGAGATTCACTAAGAAGAATTGGGCCTCAGCGCTTGATGCACCCGTCCGAATTCATTTGATGTGCGTCAGGGCTCGCCCTGCTGGCGGCGTCTTATCGAAGCCAAATGAGGATGGTTCAACGATGAACGGGCGCTGTGGTTGGCGCGTATTAATAGTGATAGCCAATCCGTAATTCTCGTTTAATGCGGGTTGCGCAGAGGAAGTCAGGCGAGCAGGTGCGATAGGCGCGTGCAATATCACCCGAAACGTTCCAGACAAAAGCGTTCCAGGCAAAAACGTTTAAGACAGGTAAAGCAGATATGTTGACGCTTCAGCCCATCAGTTCGGAGCAAAAATCGGTGCTGCAGGCCCTGGTTTCATTGGCGACCCGGCCGGAGCAAACAGGCAGGAATGTATGGTCTAATTCGGACGGCTATCCGGCTTGGCACCTAGAGTGTGATCGAGCCGAACTTGCAGCCGCCTGTGGTGTCCCTACGAATGATTTTGAAGCCAGAAAAGCGCTCGATCACGCGATTGAGGCATTGACTCGCGTCAGGGTGCGCTCGTTTGAAGCTGACGACCAGGTCGACTGTGGGCCGGCGCTCGTGGCATCAAAATGCTACGCCGACCCCGAATGCACCCAGTGGATCGGGTTTCGATTTCAATTGCCATGCCTGCTTCGATCGATTGATTGGACGACGGTCTAGTCTTGCTGATTACGAGGGCGCTAAAAAGCCGCCAAATTTGACGGGTCCAAAATGGCTCTTGAAGCCCTGGTTAGCCAGCAGTTCCGCCCCTCTGACCCCGCTACGCGCGATAATCCACACTGCTCCAAAATCTAGATCTAAGCCGGCTATTGAACGTGGGAGCTCAAATCACCGCTTTTGATGAACCACCGAAAAATGGTAGAACGGTAACCATTCACGCAAAGCAGTCGAGAAAAAATATGAAGCCATTAGAGGGTGTGACCGTTTTAGAGTTTTCAACCATGATCACGGCGTCATTTGCCGCCATGATGATGGCCGAGCAAGGGGCAACGGTCATTAAAGTAGAACCGCTCAATGTGGGCGACCCTATGCGATATATCGGTGCGGCAAAGGGCGGAATTTCGTCTCTCTTTGCCAATTGCAATCGCGGTAAGCGAGCGATTCGTGTTGACCTAAAAGATGAAGCGGGGCAATCGGTTATTCGTGAGATGGCCTCGAAGATCGATGTGTTTATCCACAATTTCAGGCCAGGCGTTATGGATAAGCTGAACCTTGGTAGTGATGCCCTTCGCGAGATTAACCCACGCCTGATTTACACAGCGATTTCAGGGTTTGGAAAAGAAGGACCGCTCGGCGGCGCCCCCGCTTATGACCCCATCATCCAAGCGCACGCTGGGCTCGCGGCGACGCAGGGCCGTGAAGGAGAGCCGGCATTCTTTCGCACGCTGATCTGCGACAAGATCACCGCTTACACCGCGTGCCAGGCAGTGACAGCCGCGCTCTACGTTCGTGAGAAAACCGGTGAGGGCCAACACATTGATTTATCCATGCTTGATGCTGGTCTGTTTTTCATCTTCCCTGACGGATTTCAAAATCATACGTTGCTCGATGCTGATCACGACCGCGGACCTTTACTCATCGATTTGCTGTACGACTTAACGCTGACGAAAGACGGCGCTGTGACCATTTCAGCCGGCACAGAAGAAATGCAGATGCGCTCGCTCATTGCCGTTGGGATGGAGCATCTTCTGGCGGACGACCGGTTCAACTCGTTTGAAAAAATGGTTGCGAACTTAGCCGTATTCAAAGAATTGGTCGCTGAGGCATACCTTGAATACACCACCGATGAAGTGCTCGAGAAATTGAAGGTCGCTGATGTCCCCTGCGCGCGTTGTCTCAGTAAGGACGAGGTGCTGGCCCAACCGCAGATCGAGGCAAACGATACGGTCGGTGAGATCGACCATCCGATCATGGGTAAGATGCGAGTGGTCAAACTGCCCGCTCGATTTGGTGGAGAAAGGCTAGCGCCTGCTAGGCCAAGCCCTGATCACGGTCAGCACACGGACGAGGTACTGTTAGAGTTTGGTGTTGACGACACTAGATTGGGTGAGCTTCGCGAGGCGGGTGTCGTTAGCTAGCGCTGAGGCGCTGCTGCACAGTTTTCTTCTACGGCGTTCAAGTGGTAGCCGGCGGGGAGAACGACCGCCACTTCCGTTTGTTCATCTCCCTCTACCCATTGTCTGCGTAGAGTGGAGATGATGCTTTCATTGCTCGGGATTGCATTCTGAGCGTGGCCACATGAACGCCGGTCTCGTCAAAGGCGTGCTGGTCGTACCAAACGTATTCTGTTTTTGGGCTCTGGCCAACGCAGACGACCTCACACTTGATGTGATAGGGGCGGTTCATCAAAAACGGTCCATTGACGTGAACGATTTCCATGGCACTAAAGAGACCGGTAGATTCCTCGACCAGTGGTCCGAGCCCCCGCATCGCCGAACCCCATAAAAATTCAACCAGCGTGCAAGGCGCACCCACCGGTTCGCCCCAAGGCGATACATTGCGGTACCAAGGTAGCGGGTCGCTGATGAGGTTCTGATCGTAACGTTCGAACTGTTTGGATGGGTCAGCGAGCACGTCATAGTGACCAAGGGACATACCTGGCTCGACACGCCTGAGGATTCGTAGCTCTGACGGATCGCAGGGCCGATAGTCCAGTGTTCGAACAGCAGATCCACTCGGGTCACCCAGGCCGGCGGAGCCTTCGCAAACGAGCAATCCATCGGCACGCTCCATCCACACGCGGGTCTGCGTCGCGCCGGGTGCTGGCACTTCCGCAAAAACCTGGACTTCTTCTCGGTCAACGGTCGGATTACGAAATAGCAGTGATAAGTAGCCTTGCTCGAACCAAGTCTCGCCAAAGAGGTCAACGAGAACGGGTGGAAATTGATTCATGTGAATATCGCCGGCCACCGTTCCTCCTCTGAACCCGAGTTCGGTTGCGGTGGCATCGTCGTGAATGCTCCCGGCGCCTGCGTCAGCAGACCAATTCCTTGCGGCCCATAGGGGGCCTTGCTTAACGTCAGTCATGAATGGCCTCTTATCTTGCTGTCTGGAGGGGATGCCGGTTGACGGACACCGCAGTTCGGGTGAATAGCGTTTGATAACGGATCGGTGCTAACCATCAGGCAAACCCAGCACGCGTTTAGCAATAATGTTGAGCTGCACTTCGTTCGAGCCGCCTGCAATCGAAATCGACTTGGCCTCATAGTTCAGTCGATTCATTTTCAACTCTTCTGCGTCGAATCCCTCGCCCTCCCAACCCAAGGCTTGGCTGCCTCTCAGCCATTGCTGCGCTTCAAGTTGAGATTTGACGAGTTCTGCTTCGACATACTTGAAAATCGAAGTGGCGGCGCCAGGCACTTCGTGATCCCGCTCGGCTAATGCCCGCTGCTGAGTGAGCAAGAAGGCGCGATGAAGCATGGAAACAGTGGTGATTCGGTCTCGAATCACTGGGCTCTGTGCCTCGTAGTTGGAGAGATAGTGGCGCATAAGACCGCCCCAATCCGCCTCGGGTTTGATGCGCTCAAGGGGCCCTGCGGCGTCAGCGTTCGCGAGTGCCGCGAGGCCTGACCGCTCATGCTGAAGTAACCGCTTGGCGACGGTCCAGCCTTGATTTTCACGGTGCACTAGATCGGTTTTTGGCACTTGCACGTCATCAAAGAACGTTTGGCAAAAGGGGGAGTCGCCGTTGATCAGCCGTATGGGTTTCACAGTGACACCGGGGCTGTCCATTGAAAACAGTAGAAAGCTAATTCCCTCGTGTTTAGGCACATCGACATTGGTTCGCACTAGACAAAAAATCCAATCGGCGTGCATTGCGCCCGATGTCCAAATCTTCGATCCGTTCACGAGATAGTGGTCGCCTTGATCGAGCGCGCGCGTCTGAAGGCTCGCTAGATCTGAGCCAGCGTTCGGTTCACTGTAACCCTGACACCAGGCGACCTCACCGCGGGCAATCCGGGGCAGATGCCTCGCTTTTTGTTCTTCTGTTCCATATTCGAGCAGGGTAGGGCCGATCATGCTTAGACCCATGCCGCCGAGCGGTGGCCTGGCATGAATCCGTTGGAGTTCCTCGATGAGCACCTGAAATTCGCTCGGGTCTAGACCCGCTCCACCGTATGCCTTTGGCCAAGTGGGCGCCGTCCAGCCCCGCTCAGCCATTCGCTCCAGCCAAACATATGCGTCGGGATTAGTGCTAGCGCGCTTGCGGCCGCCATTGACCTCCTCACCCGGTACCATTCGTGTGCGCATCGAGGCAGGACAGTTGGCCTCGAGCCATTGGCGGGCTTCTTCTCGAAAAGCGTCTAATGGCATAGATCCCTCAGCATCGTTCTCAGAGCACAGAGTAGCGAAGCTCTCCTCGCTGATCAAAGCGGGATTCGTTGCAAGGTCTTAACAAGAGTGGCGTTGTTTCAGTGTCGAGTTGTGTGCGAAGGGAAAGCGGTAATCGATAACGCATGCACAATTGACTGATGACATGACCGATCAGAGCTAATCAAGCAACAGTTAACTTGCAACGTTCAGCAAACGAAGTTCATCTAGTTAGTCTCTGCGGTGGCGAGCACTGTTCTCGAGGCACAAATGCCCAAAGATTTCGGGCTTTTGGTCAGCTAGTGGCTGATATCTTTATCAGCTCAGCGTAGGATCGGTGAAACTACACACAATCACCAAAAGTGTTCGAGCAGGAGAGGGTATGGAATACCAAGAAGTGGTTATGGGGCGCCGCAGCATCCGGGGATTCCTAGACAAACCGGTATCGAAGCAGATGATCAACGAGGTGCTATCGATGGCCATTCGTGCCCCGTCCTCGCTGAATACCCAACCGTGGAATTTTTACGTGGTCAGTGGAGCGCCGCTGGATGCGATTCGCAAGGGCAATACCGAGCGCAATCTTGCTGGCGTGCCTGACTCCCGTGAGTTCAGGGGCCACGGGGCTTATGAGGGTGATCATCGAACGCGGCAAATTGAGATTGCCAAGCAACTATTTGCTGCGATGAGCATCGAGCGCGAGGACAAAGCTGCAAGACAAGATTGGGTGCTTCGAGGCTTTCGGCAATTTGATGCGCCTGTCTCAATCGTGGTGACCTACGATCGCTCAATCCATGGTGGAGATATTGCCCCCTTTGATTGTGGTGGGGTGACGAATGCACTGGTCAACGCCGCTTGGTCCAAGGGATTAGGATGTGTGATCAACAGCCAAGGCATCATGCAGTCACCGGTGGTTAGAGAACACGCGGGCATTCCCGATGATCAAGTGATTATGATTTGTGTGGCAATGGGCTACCCCGACGAGACCTTTCCCGCCAATGCAGTCGTCTCGCGTCGAAAATCCCTTGACGAGGCGGTTCATTTTGTCGGCTTTGACGCGGACTGACCCCCGGTCTCTACCCGCTTAGCGAGTCTCGTGACTGCCCTTTGACCTGATGAATCTGAATCTTTTAGAGGTAGGCAGTGATCAGCACGCTTAAGCAGAGCTGAGCAGGATGGCACTAACGCTGCGAAACAATGAAGAAAACGATAAGGCACTGCGATGAACGAGAATATGAATACGAAAGTGATACTCAGCCAAAGACCGGAATCCACAGCAACAGCAGATTGCTTTGACGTCGTAGAGGAGCCACTAAAGCCCCTGGCGGATGGGCAAATTCGAGTTGAGGTGGCTTTTGTCTCGGTCGATGCAGGGACCCGCACCATGTTGGTTGGCGAAGGCTTCCATCAGCAGGTCGCCCTGGGGGA
Organism: Gammaproteobacteria bacterium; assembly: GCA_038131595.1. GTDB lineage: Bacteria > Pseudomonadota > Gammaproteobacteria > Pseudomonadales > Azotimanducaceae > UBA9926. The sequence goes on along the minus strand of JAYPPR010000008.1, from coordinate 645,292 downwards.
TACGATTTTGGCAGGCGGTGTTGGCCGCATCAAAGAGTCGAAGGCGGAGGGATTTGAGGTTGGGCAGGTCGTTCGCGGAGGGTTGGGTGTGCAAACGGCTGCGACGGTGTCGCCCAAAATGGTCGAATTGGTGGAAGAACTACCTGGTCAGCCGCTCAGTCTCCATCTTGGTGCGCTTGGTCCATCGACAGGTGTTACCGCGTGGATTGGTGTGAATTGTGTAGCGAAGCCTGCTCCGGGTGATGTGTTTGTTGTTTCCGCAGCAGCCGGTGCAGTAGGCTCGATCGCAGGCCAGATCGCGAAGCGGAAGGGCGCCAAGGTCATTGGTATCGCCGGAGGGGCGCGTAAAAAGGCGTTCTTGACGGAGACACTCGGCTTTGATGCTGCCATCGATTACAAGTCGGAGTCGGTGACCGAGGCACTGAAGTCGCTGGCACCTGGCGGGGTCAATATCTTCTTTGATAACGTCGGTGGCCCGGTTTTGGACGCGGTGCTGGATGTCATCGCAATGCGAAGCAAAGTCGTTATTTGCGGGGCCATCTCGCAGTACAACCATATGGACCGTGTTATCGGCCCATCGATGTACTTGCGGCTAGCTGAGCGTCAATCCTCGATGGAGGGATTCGCTTACTTCCATTTTCCAGAAATGATTCAAACGGCCAAAGACGAGTTGCTGGAATGGGTGAAAGCCGGAGAGTTAGTAACGCCTGAGGAGGTCTTAGAGGGCATTCATGCCTATCCGGAGGCGCTCGAATTTATGTTTGAAGGCCGCAACCTCGGTAAGCTTGTGGTCTCGATGAATTAAGATCCAGGCCTTATTGATATTGCTAAAGTTGTAGGTCCCGCCTCCTAAACAATGAAAAGTATTTGTTGGGCTTCGGTTAGACCAGTTGAAGGAGACTGAAGCGCGGCTGGGCCGCGGTCTAGGCCTGCACCTGCTAACTACGCGAGTCATGCAGAACAAGACGCGAGGGAGGTACGGCTAACTCACGATGAAAAAAACAGTGGCCATTGTTGGTGCCGGAGTGAATGGTGTTTGCGCAGCGGTAGCGCTGGGTGAACTTGGGCATCACGTGACGTTAATCGATAAGGGTGAGCCATTTGCCGAGACGAGTTCCAAGTCGTCGAAGTTGCTGCATGGGGGCATCCGATATTTGGAACACTTTCATTTTGGATTGGTTCGCGAGGCGCTGTCGGAGCGGGCCTGGTGGCTCAAGGAAGCCCCTCGATACACGACGCAGCGCCGGTTTTATATGCCGATTTATGATGGGATGCCGCGCTCCCGGTGGCTGCTTTATGCAGGCGCAAAGCTTTATCAGGTGCTCGCAGGTCGAAACAGTCTCGGCAACAGTGCGTATCACTCAAAGAGCGAGACCCTAGAAGCTAACCCGCATCTCAGCGACGTCGGATTGCTAGGCAGTGTGAGTTACATGGATGTACAGATGGACGAGCCTGGTCTCTCTGCGTGGCTCCTTGACCGGGCAGTGACGGCGGGCGTCGAGCTGATGTCTCACACCCCTGTAGCTCGCGTGTCGACAGAAGGGAAGGTGGTGCTAGCGACCGGAGAGTCATTGTCATTTGACTGGGTGGTCAATGCGGCAGGGCCCTGGGCCTCGGCCTTGCTTCAGGCGAGTTCAATTGCATCAAACTATCGAATCGAATTGGTTCGTGGCAGTCACTTACGCTTTGCGCGTAAGCTCCCTCATCCCTTTAGTGATTCAGTCTCGATTCGATCAACGCATTATATTTCTGCTGCCCGAACCAGGAGGGATGCTCTGTGGTACCACGGAAGTCCCTCATGAGGATGGCGCCGAAGTCGTCTGCACGGCAGACGAGTCACGCTATTTAGTACAGGCTGTAGACGGTGTGTTGCGTGAGCCACTCGTTGAATCAGAGATCACTGAGCGATTTTCAGGCGTTCGGCCCATTGCTTATGAAGGCGCGGGTCATGGGGACTTTTCCAGTGCATCTCGAGACAGTGAGATTGAGGTGATGGGGCAACTCATTGCAGTATTCGGTGGTAAATGGACTTCAGCAATGCACTTGGGCCAAGAGATTGCCTCGAAAGTCCGGTGATCGTTAATCGTGACGGGTTAACCCGAGGCCTGCGGTCATCACTTCGCCCATTGGCGCCAAGGTTTTAGGACCTTGGCTGCGGGGTAAAACGACAAATGAGAGAGCAGGGTTGGTTGAACCAATCAGTAAGAAAAGGAGAGTGTCATGCAGATTACTGCTGCCGTGAAGTATGCAGATCGCGATACGTTTAGCATCGAGCAGCTTGAGCTTGAGCCACCACGTGCGAAGGAAATTTTGGTCAAAATTGCCGGCGTTGGTTTGTGCCATACGGATATCGTGTTCTCAGGTCGCACCGATGGCTATCCCTTTCCGGCGGTATTCGGCCATGAAGGATCTGGTGTTGTTCTGGCCGTGGGCGAGGCGGTGACGAAAGTGGCCCCGGGGGATGCAGTGGCGATTTCCTTCCGCTCGTGCGGAGATTGTGATCGCTGTGACTCGCATGATCCTGCCTACTGCAGAACCATGCCGATGCTCAATTACACGGGTGCGCGTGAGGATGGGTCAACGTCGCTGAGTGGCCCGTCAGGTGCTGTCGCATCAAACTTTTTTGGCCAGTCATCTTTTGCATCTCACGCGCTCACCTACGAAGAAAATGTCGTCAAGGTCGATGACGATTTGCCGCTTGAGTTACTTGGTCCTTTGGGCTGCGGTATTCAGACGGGTGCAGGGGGCGTGATGCGTTCGCTCAACGCGAAAAAAGGATCATCTATCCTGATCATGGGCGGAGGCCCCGTGGGCCTCGCTGCAGTGATGGGGGCGAAGATCCAAGCGTGTGGCACGATCATCTTGCTCGAGCCCCAAGCCAATCGGCGCGAACTGGCCAAAGAATTTGGGGCGACGCACGTGATTGATCCCAATGAGACGCCAGACCTTGTGGATGCAGTGCGGAGCATCGTGCCGCTCGGCCTAGACTACGCGTTCGATACAACGGGAATTCCAGAAGTGCTTCAAAGTGCGATGGGTTGCCTGGGATCGATGGGGACCCTCGGCGTTGTCGGCATTACGCCACCAGGGACGCCTATCCCTGGTGAGCTATCAGGTCTCATGATGTTCGGACAGTCAGTGCGAGGCATTATCGAGGGGGACAGTGATCCGGACACGTTTATCCCTGAATTGCTGGGTTATTTTCGCGAAGGTCGGTTGCCTTTTGATCGGCTGATCAAAACTTACCCGTTGTCAAAGATCAACGAAGCCATTAGCGATCAGCATGCGGGGCGGTGCGTCAAGGTGGTGCTGACGCCCGACGACTGATTGGGTAAGCCCATGGCCAGAGCACAAGGCGATACAAAGGGTACCGATTAGGGCCACAGGATTAGCACACGGATTGTGTTAGTTATGCGCTAACACCCCCGACCGGTTTTTTGTGAACAGCCTTGAGCGGGTTTTTATAAACAGCCTTGAGCGGGTTTTTATAAACAGCCTTGAGCGGGTTTTTATAAACAGCCTTGAGCGGTTTTTATAAACAGCCTTGAGCGGTTTTTATAAACAGCCTTGAGCGGGTTTTTATAAACAGCCTTGAGCGGTTTTTTGTGAACAGCCCTGAGCGTTTTTTTGTAACAGCCCTGAGCGGTCTTTTCGATAGGGCAGATGCGCCAGCGATCAGGCCGGGGTTGCATATGAGGGGCCCGATACTCCTTTGTGCCCCAGAGTTTGAAGGGGCGTGGTAACAATAAGCCAGCGAGCCTACACTGAATGAAATGTGGTGCGCATTGAGGAGCGATCTATGACATTTCCCGACTACCAATCAAAGTATCCCGAGTTGGGCTTCTATGGGTTACCCGGACACACTCGTACGCCCCGAGACTTGCTGAAGCAAGTACAAGATGCGGAGGCGATGGGGCTAGGTAATGTCATGATTTCCGAGCGCAGTGATTACAAAGAGATTGCAGCGGCGTGCGGTGCGGTTGCAGCAGTAACCAATGAGATCTTTATCGGTACGTCCGGGACCAACCTTAATAAACGCCACCCTACAGTGACGGCATCGATTGGCAGCACCCTGAATCGCCTATCGGAGGGTCGCTTCGCGCTTGGTCTTGCTAAGGGTGTAGCAAGTCATTGGAAAGCGATGGGACTAAAGCACCCCACCTATGCACGCGAGCGAGAGTTTATCGCCTTGATGCGAAGACTGTGGAAAGGCGAGACCATTACGCAGTACGAAGGCGCGCTCGGTCATTATCCGGTGCTATCGATGCCCGCATATTTGGATGAGGACATCCCTATTCTGTACGTTGGCTTCGGGTTTAAGAGCCTTGAACACGCAGGTACCTGCTATGACGGTACGCACTTGCATACGTTTATGAGCGATACGGCGCTTACCAATGCGGTTGAAGCGGTGCGCAAAGGTGAGGCAAGTGCTGGCCGAGTGCCAGGCACAGTGAAGAATTGGTCGGTGCTAGCAACCGCTTGCGATGTCTCTGAAGAGGTCTACTTGAAATATATCGTTGCGCGCTTGGCCACTTATCTACAGATTCCTGGCTACGGCGACATGCTGGTCCAGATCAATGGTTGGGACCCTGATGTATTAGCGGCATTCAGGGCAGATCCTCGGGTGAAGTCTATCGGCGGCATGATCGACAGCGTTGCCACGACGGCCCAGTTAGCAGACATTGCATCGCTGATTCCGGATGAGTGGCGTCCAGCGGCTGTAGGGTCGCCCAAGGACTGCGCCAAGCGTTGGGTTGACCAGTTTAATGCGGGCGCAGATGGAATCATTATCCATGCCAGTACCCCAGAGGAAATTGAACCCGTGCTTAGCGAATACGACAAGATTCGGCCTCACGAACGGTTTAAGGATCGAACCAATCGGCCAGGGTAGCGGAGCCGGCTGAAAGCACCATGATGGTCATCGATAATGAATCGTTTCGCTGAAGGCGCGAGGTTTGGAGCGCTTGTGCCATCGAGCGATTATCGTCTTGAAATGCACCGATTACGTGATCGGCCAATCGGTGATCTCGAACAGAGAGTAATGTGATGCGGGCAACCCCAATCTTCGCTGCGATTGAAGCAGGTGGTACGAAGTGGCGAATCGCCGTTGGTACAAGCGTTAAACAGTCATCGCGCATCGAGATTAGAACCCGTGAGCCAGATGAGACACTTGACGAAGTACTCGCCTTTATCGACCGCGAGGTTGAATTGCAGGGTTCGCTCGCTGGATTGGGTATTGGAAGTTTTGGACCGCTCGGGATTGACCCCTCAATGCCTGACTATGGCGTTATCGGGCGGACACCAAAGCCAAATTGGAAAGACGTCGACCTGAAAGCGATCGCGCGCCGACTAGACGTGCCTTATCAAATCGATACGGACGTGAATGCCGCAGCACTCGGAGAGCTTGACGCTCATGCGCCGCCTCAAGAAAACCTCGTCTATGTCACCGTCGGTACGGGGATCGGCGGCGGTGTCGCTGAGCAAGGCACTATCTCGAGCGGCATTGATCATCCGGAGATGGGACATCTGCCCGTTCGGCGGGTAGCCGGAGATGACTATCCCGGCTGTTGCCCTTTTCATGGAGATTGCCTGGAAGGCTTAGCATCGGGACCGGCAATCCTTGACCGTTGGGGTGCCGATTTAACAGCACTGGGATCAAATCATGAGGGATTGCCGCTCATCGCCAACTATCTTGGCCAGCTGGTTGTTTCACTCACTTTGGTCACGGCACCGAGACAAATCATTATCGGCGGCGGCGTGGCGCAAGCGCCTGGATTGCTTGAGCAGATTCAGCAGGAGGCGCATCGCCAGCTTGGAGGGTATCTCAGTCGCTATGACGAACTTGATTCGCTTGTATCCCTTGTTCAACGCCCAAAGTTAGGGAGCGACTCAGGATTACATGGTGCATTCCTGCTCGCGCAACAAGCGGCGCGGGCAGAAACCTAAATCACCAATGAGATTACCCTGGGAAGCGCTCAAACGCGGCGACCCCTTCAGGTATCGTCTGAAACGGTTGTTGATCGCAAGTAAATATGGCGATTTGCGGCTGGCATTCACTCGGGTCGTCCAGTGTGCCGGCTTTAAGTACAACTGCCCCAGGTAGTCCAGGCGCACGAGTCAGTAAGTGAGTGCCGCAGTTTGCACAAAATTCTCGGGTGACCGCTCCCTCGATATCGCTTCGAGTAAAGCCTTTAGGAGTGCCTTGGGTAAACGTAAGACCGTCCTCTGGAACCGCCATGAACACGTTGGCAGAGCCACCCGTCAGATACTGGCACTCTCGACAGTGACACTGAGCCTGCATGACGGGATCACCTGCTGACTCGTATTGAATTTCTCCGCAATAACATCGACCGGTGCGACTCATCTTCTATTCTCCTTGGTGAAAGGGGTTAGCATATCGGCCTTGTGGCTCTGCGCCCAGTGCGGCTTTGGAAGCAACTTTGGAGGCGACTTAGAGAGCCCATCAAGGATTGATTTTTTTGACGCAAGGTGAGGGTATCAACGAGCACCAATCGCGCCGCGCTCAATTAACATGTTTATCTCAGCCTGGGTGCGTCCTAATTTGAGAAGCACCTCGCGCGTGTGCTGGCCCATCAGAGGAGCTGCCCCGGCAGGGTAGGGCGTTTCGTCAAATTCAATGAGCGGAGCATGGCGATGATAGGCACCAAGGCTTGCATCAAGGGCGGGCACTTTGTGCGGGTTCTGCGAAGAGGACCAAAATTGTGCTGGCGTCAGATGGTCTGCTCTAACACAGCTCACCCCTTTATCGACGCAGAGGCGCATCCAGTCATCGGCGCTGTGCAGCAGGAACGCCTTCGAGAGTTGCTCAGCAGTGAGGTCATCGTTTCTGCCTAGGTCCGCTGCCGTGATGTCGTTGATATTCATCTCAAGCAAACAATGGATGAATGTTTCACGATCAGTGTTGGTCACCAGTGCCAAGAACACCCAAGTGTTGTTCAGGCACTCGTAGAGCCTATAGCCAGCACTAAGTCCATGCAGACCTGCATCGGGGAGTGAGCGCGCTTCCTTGCCTGGGTAGCGAACAAAATCATCAGCGTTGGCGTAGGCGTTTGCGCCAAACATATCTACCATGACTTGTTGCCCTTGCCCCGTTCTTAGTCTAGCGGACAAGCCAAGCAAGGCAGACGTTGCAATCACGGCTGAAGTGTTGGGATCCGGATTCAATTCATTGGCTCGCATCAACCGACTGGTCCATAGCAGCAGGTCATCTTCGCCCAGCAACTCACCCGGTAAGGTTTCGCCCATTTGGTAAAAGACACCGCCCATGGCAGCGCCAGGAATGGGATGGGTGCTTGGCCGATGCGCGCTCGGGCCATGAGGACCATAGCCATTGCTCTGGATGTAAACGAGCGCTGGATTGAGTGGTTGAACGCTTGCGTAATCGATGCCGAGCCGTTCCGGCACGCCGGGGCGATAATTGTGGATGACGATGTCAGCACTTTGAATGAGGTCAAGGACAATCTGCTTGCCTTCGCTCGTTTTAAGGTTGACGCAGAGGCTTTTTTTGCCCGCGTTAACCCGCATGGCGCCGAGACCTGACATGAGCGATCGAAACGGATCGCCGGCAATGGGTTCAATTTTGATGACCTCAGCACCGAGGTCGGCCAGCATGGACGCGCCTAGCGGCGCAGCAATGATGGTGGCAATTTCGATGACACGAACACCTTGGAGCGGTGGGCTTGCCGCTTGATCGGTGGCCTTGGATGACCGAGGGGATTGACGCCATGTGCTCAGCCTTTCCTCAACCGCCGTGATGGGCGCCTGAATGTGGGCGGGTGTATCGCAGAGCTTTGCGAGTGGGCCGATCTGTAAGCCGTCGTCGCCCATGGGCACAACGTGTCCGTTATCAACAAGGTCGGGATCGTCCATGGCCGCTTGGGTGGACTGATAGGCGGTTCCCACGATGCCGCCATCGTCGATCAATGTTTGCATCCACGCTGCGGATGGCTGGGATTGGATGCGCCCCAGCATCCTTTGCCTGAATGCCTCGTGAGCGTCTTCCTCCGTGAGCAACATTTGGGCTGGGTCGTACAGTGGGTCGGCCAGGACATCGATCAGATCGGTGGCAATTAGAAAGTTATCGAATAGGTGCGGCAGTAGATTGCCAAACTGCATCCATTGCCCATCGCCTGCTTGAGCAGGGTGGTAATAAAGACTGGGTTTGGGAGGCGTATCGTTACGGGCGAGGAACGGCAGAAATCCTGCAAATGCCTCCGGGTGTTGAAGCGCGATCAGCCCGCCCATGTCATAGGGCAGTAAGCCTTTCATCAAGCTTGTCTCGATGTAGCGCCCTTTGCCTCCAGCTGATTGCTGGAAGCAGGCTGCGAGGATGCCGGTCACCGCTGATTGCGTGGCAACATGGGTCGCAACCTGCACGGCGCTCCATACCGGGCCTGCTCGGTCTCGTAATCCCGCGAACTGCAGCATCCGGCCGGTGTGGGCTGCGACGACATGTTCGTATGCGGGCAGGTCGGATAAGGGGCCATGCAGCCCGAAACCTGTGATGTGGCAGAGGTTGAGGTGCGGGTGAGTCTGGCTTAGGTGCTCAAAATCTAAGCCTCTTGCCGCGAGCTTTGATGATCGCCAGTTAGTGACCAGCACATCCGCTGCGCCAAGGAGCTCAAGCAGTGCCTCAACATCGTCTTCTTGATCAAGGTCGAGCGGTGTCGCGCACTTGCCCCGCTGCCACATGGGTGCCGCAGGCAGTTGATCGAGCGGCCCAGGTCTCGGCGGCTCGATCCGCAAAACCTCCGCGCCAAAGTCAGCCAAGATCATGCACGCCAGCGATACCGTTGGGCCGGTGCCGAGTTCTACGACTCTGAGAGAGCTTAGTGCGTTCATGTCACCCATAGATAGAGATGAGACATCAGTGTCTTAAATCAGAATCATGAGGGCAATGTAAATTTTTAGGGAATAAACCGCCGGTCGCGGAGCACGGACAGCCAGTGGCAAAAGGAGGCCTCGGTGTTGTGGGTCTCAGTGAAGCCGGCTTGTTTGATTTTGATCGTGCTAACGAGTGCCGGTGGCGGACTGGCGATCGCGCCGTAAGCAAAACAGAGATTCGCGTAGTGATGCGACTCGCCAAGTAACCGCATCAAGTTTGGTTCGATCAGTCCATGCGTCGCTGCTAATGACTGCCAGGTGTCAATCCGATCAGAGAAGTAGGTTGCGAGATCAAGTGGTTCGTCGGGTCCGGTATCGATATCAAGTACATCGGCAAGCGCCGGCCAAAGATCTCGCCAGAGAAAGACTTCGCCGTTGGTGAGGTTAAACGTTTGATTGACCGCGTTCGGGTGACTCGCTGCCCAAACGCAGGCGTTGGCCACCAGTCGAACATCCACCGCCTCCCATACCCAGTCGGCCCCGCCTGGGAATGAAAAAGGCAGTCCTTCGGCGCGCCGTAACGCCGCATAAGCACCGATGACCGGGGGTAAATTCATGACTACCCCTTGATTTGGCCCAACAATGAGTTGGGGCCTTAAGATGGTGAATGTGAGGCCCGAGGCCTCACTTGCTTTCTTGAGACGGTCTTCTTGCAGCCAGTAGAAATTCGGATGCTCGACTCTTGGTTGATCCTCTCTTGCAGGTACCCGCATTGGTTGAACGGAAGCGCCATAGGCCTTGGTGCCTTGAAGCAAGGTGACGTGCGTCAAGGCCGTCTGGTCGAGTAAGCGGGTTAACAATTGATCGAACCAATCGCCGTTGCGGGCAATTTGGCTGGGATCACTCCAGCCGGCCACAAGTCCGGGTAGCTCGAATACCGCGGTATAAACAAGATGGGTGAGGTCAGGGTGCTGAGCGATGACCGGGAGAATTGAATCGGGATCATCGAGATCGAGGGAAAAGTGCTGGAAAGCGCCATCAATCCAATCGGGTGTTCGCCTCGAGGCGGTCAGCACTTGCCATCCTGATTGCGCGAAAGCGGTTGCGGCAGCTGAGCCCACTAAGCCGCTTGCGCCAACAATCAGTACTTTGGGTGTTGCGCTTGTCATGGGCGATGGCAGGAAGCCCTAGCCTGAGACAGAGACGTTGGCGAATCGGATCATGGGCAAACAACTCGATCGTTGCCAATTCCAAAGGGGCGTATCGGAAATGCTGCTGATGGTGTTGAGCATGGTGTAGAAGTTGCCCGCTACCGTGATGCCCCTCACTGGTTGAACACGATTCGATCCGTCATGCAGAAATCCAGAAGCGCCAAAGCTAAACTCTCCGGAGATGGGATTCGCGCCAGAGTGCAACCCGGTAAGGTCAGTGATCTCTAGCCATTGACCCGCCATGCAGTCTTCCTCCGTCTCTTCCCCTGCCATTGCTTTGAGTTGGTGTAAGCCAACGCCGAGCGTTGAGCGTGGACCGCGGGTGGCATGTGCGGTGTTTCCCGTATCGAAGTGGGCTGCGGTAACACTGTTGTGGGCGAGGCTCGTTAGCACGCCCGCATCAATCAATGTGGTTCGTTTGGCGAGAGAGCCTTCATCGTCAAACAGGCTATAGCCAAATCCGGACGTGTCTTCCGGATCATCGACCAAGGTGAGGCGGGTGTCGGCGATGGTCTCGCCAAGCCGGTCTCGCATTGGGTTGACCCCATCTTTGGCCGATTTTCCAGAAAACATCATTAGGAAGACGCTGAACAGTGCCGATTGGGTCTCTACATCAAAAATGACGTCGTAAGGCCCGGAGGCGACGGGTTTGCCGTGAAGGATGTCGAGGCCTGCTTGGTGAACACGAGCCACAAGCGCGTCTTTATCAAGCGCGTCAAAGGTGCGACTCGCTTGCCCTGCACCCTCCATCGCGTTGACTTCCCCTTCCTCAATCAGCGCATAGGCATAAGCACTCATCGTTGCGTAGCGCGCGCTGGCCGATAGTCCTTGCGTTGAAAAAATCTGCCGCTGTCCGAAGCCTGCTTGGACCCCGTTGTAGGGGACGCTCTGAACCTTGGACTTCTCTGCAAGGGAGGCTTCAAGGGTTAATGCGAAGTCGATTTTTTCTTCTACGGTGCTAGTGTCGGGTGGGCAAAGCAGGGCGTCATCGGTTTGCAGTTGGTGTTCACTCGCGATAATCCGCTCAGCGGGCTCCTCGCCTGCATAGCTGGCATTCAGTAGGGCTTGGTCAACCATGGTGTGGATGGCGTCATCATCAATGGCTTCGCTATACGCCGTGCCGACTTTAGCGTCGCGAATGACGCGTAAGCCCAAGATTCGGTTGGAGGTGACCTTGTGCTCTTCCAGCGCCCCGTTTTGCGCTTTGAGTGACAGCGACTGGCCTTGATCGATGATGAGATCGCCCTCTGCGCCAGCATCGACGACCTTGTTTAAGATCGATTGAATGGCAGTGTCGAGGTTCATTCCTGCCCCCCCACCAAAATGTCATCCACTTTTAAGGTGGCCTGGCCCACGGTCGTTGGAATCGCGCCGGAGACTGAACCGCACATGCCGCAAGCCAGCGAGAAATCGTTGCCGACCATGGAGATCTCTTGTAGCACTGCTGGACCGGTACTGATGAGGGTCGCGGCTTTCACCGGGTGCTTGATTTTGCCTGACTCGATCAAATAACCCTCGGTGACTGCGAAGTTAAATTCGCCGGTGCCTGGTTGGACAGAGCCTCCACCCATCTGGGCTGCGAAAATACCGTGATCGATTGATTCAATCATGTCGTCGAACGCGTGCTCTCCCGGTTCGATAAACGTGTTTCGCATTCTGGATGCGGGCGCATATTTGTAGGACTCTCTCCGGCCAGACCCGGTGCGTGCAAAGCCGGTTTGCTCAGAACCAACCCGGTCGACGAGGAAGCTAGTGAGCTTTCCGTCTTTGATGAGTTGGGTGCGCTGGGTGTCCATACCCTCATCGTCAATGTTGATCGACCCCCACTCGTTCTGCAGCGTGCCGTCATCGACTGCGCTGACGGCGGGGTTCGCGATCATCTCGCCCATTTTGTCGTGAAAGACCGACGCTTTTTTGGCGACTGACGTAGTCTCAAGGAGGTGACCGCAGGCTTCGTGGAATATCACGCCGCCAAATCCTGGTCCGATCACAACGGGCATGCGGCCAGAAGGGCAGGGCTTGGCGCCTAAGTTCACGAGCGCTTGTCTTGCGGCTTCTTGGCCTGTCTTCTCGGGGTCGAGTTGCTCGCTGATTTCCCAGCCAAGGAGCCCGCCATCTCCCCATTGGCCGGTTGCTTGCTCACTGCCATCGGCTGCGATGGCCGTCAGGGTCGCACGAATGTAATGCCTCCTGTCTTCGGTAGCGAGGCCCTCACTATTAAAGATAGCAACGTGCTGTTCACGCTGCTTGCACATGCCGCGGGTTTGGCTGATTTGGTTGGACGAGGCCTTCGCAGCGCGATTTGCCGCAAGAAGGTAGGCCACTTTTGAATCCACGTCCGCGTGATCTGACAGCGTCTGGGCCGCAGGGTGCTTTGTTTCGATCGTCGTGAAATCGAACGCAGTCGCCGTTGCCTGAGGGTCTCTTAGATCTTTTGCCGCAAGTTCGCTGAGAATCCGATGCAATTCGTCCTCATCGGTTTGGTTGGTGTATCCATAGAGCACCTTGTGACCGTAGATCAGTCGTAAGCCGATGCCAAAATCGATCCCCGACTCAACTGACTGAACCCGGTCGCTCAGCGTTGAAATAAGATTGGAAAGATTTCGCTCAACGTAAATCTCGGCGAAGTCAGCCCCTAATTCTAATCCGTGGTGGATGACGGACTGAGCGACATTGGTTTCGATCATTGATTTTCATTCCGCTTTAAAAATCGCATTATAGATGACTGTGCCCTGATGTCGTTGAATCGCGAGAAATAGGCGGGGCTGACAGCGATTGGTTGGCGGGGTTGCCCTTGGTGGGATCCACCCGCAGCACGGCGAGCGTTTCAGGCTGGGATGCATGGGTTGTCGTGGCCAGTCTCTTGCAGGCAAGGAGATTTAAATGAATATGCGAAGTTGGTGGGTTCTTGGCGCCGTGTGGTTGATCGGGGCTGTGCTTTGCCCCTCGCCGGCATACTCGGCGGAACTTGATTTGCCTCGCGTCATGTTAAAGAACATCGGCTACGACATTCGGCTCGATGGAGATAGCCTTGATCACGGCACCCATGTAGAGGCCATTAGGCTTGTTGTTGATGATCAAGTGATTCCGCTTGTGAAGACCGATGATCAGCTCATCTTTCCGAATGTTCGCGCGAGCCAAAGCCCTCAATCGTTGCAAGTCATGGCCGAGGACACCGTGATTGGTGAAGCAGAAGTGCAGGTGATCCCTGCATGGTTTTCTATTTTGCCGCCGCTGACGGCCATTCTCGTGGCACTCCTGATCAGGAGCGTTTTACCTGCGCTCGTGCTCGGTTTGTGGCTGGGTGCGTGGGCGCTGAATGGACTGACAGTCTCAGGGTTCTTCGCTGGGTTTTTGGATGGATTTGATATCTATTTGACGAACGCGGTTGCCGATCGCGACCACGTAAGCATTATGCTGTTCACGTTCATGATTGCTGGAATGGTCGGCATCATTTCCAGAAACGGTGGGATGCGTGGCATTGTCGAGCTGATTATCCGAGGTGCGAATACGCCAAAACGCGGCCAGGTGTCTGTGTGGACGCTCGGACTTCTCATATTTTTTGATGACTATTCCAATACTTTGGTCGTTGGCAACACGAGTCGGTCGGTCACGGATCGCTTGAAAATTTCTCGTGAGAAGCTCGCCTATATCGTTGACTCGACGGCTGCTCCAGTGGCGACGGTCGCGCTGGTCACGACTTGGATTGGCTATCAGGTTGGGTTGATTGGGGATGCGATGACCCGGATCCCGGACCTTGATCTCAGCCCATACGGCGTCTTTCTTAATTCGATTCTCTATAGCTTCTACCCGTTCTTGGCAATTTTCTTTGTGATTCTTGTGATTACTACGGGGCGGGATTTTGGACCGATGCTGAAAGCGGAGCGCCGTGCCCGTGAGACAGGCCAAGTGGTGCCCGATTCAAGCTCGACACTCGGCGCAGATGATGAGGCAGCACTCGCGATGAAGGAAGGACTGCCGCCGAGGGCGATGAATGCGATTGTACCGGTGGTCGCGATGACGCTTGCGATTATGGGGGGGCTATACGTCACGGGCGAGGGCGAAACCGTGAGTGACATTGTCGGTTCCGCCAATTCCTATCAGGCGCTGATGTGGGCCTCTATTATTTCCGTGCTGGTTGCCGTGGTGATGACCCTTTCGCAGCGCTTGCTGTCGCTGGATGAGGTCGTTGATGCGTGGGTGAGCGGTGCGCGATTCACGTTTCTTGCCATGATTATCTTGGTACTGTCGTGGGCTATGGCAGAAATAAGCTCCGAATTACACACTGCAGATTTTCTCATTGCGAGTCTAGGTGATCGATTGCCCATGGGTGTCTTACCCACCATGGTGTTTGTATTGGCTGCGTTCACCGCGTTCTCGACCGGCAGCAGCTGGGGTGCGATGGGCATCTTGCTGCCGCTCGTATTGCCATTGTCCTGGGCAGTCTTGGGTGCGCGCGACAGTGCTGATCCAGAACACCTCTATATTCTTTATGCATCGGTTTCGTGTGTGTTGGCGGGCGCTGTTTGGGGCGATCATTGCTCCCCGATCTCGGATACTACAGTGATGTCGTCCCTGTCGGCTGGTTGCGATCATATCGAGCATGTGCGGACGCAAATGCCGTACGCGCTTCTAGTGGGTGTTGCCAGTATCGTATTGGGAACCCTGCCCGTTAGTTTCGGTATGCCTTGGTGGCTTGGGTTTTTGCTCGGTGCAGGCCTGCTTGTCCTCACCTTAAGGTGGCTGGGCCAAATCGTAGACCCGCCTTCTGCAGCCTGAGACCCAAAAAACTAAATCAATCAAAATGAAATATATCGAATGTCCCCTAATTGGCGCCGAAAAAGAAGGTGGACCTTTTCGGTAAAAGTTACGTAAACTCGGTGTTAGGAAGCAACTTTGGGGTGCCAAATGTTCGGTTCGCGACCGGATGTTGGTGCTGAAAGGATAGGGAGGATCTTGAAACCAAATTCCTGATACGTGGAACTGTCAGAGCGCTGCTGTTTCGTGAACACGGTGGTTCTAGAAAGCTCTCAGTACGTTCCTCTTAGACCTAAACGACTAGGTTTTTATAAACAAACGTTTGGAAAAAGAGGATGCATCATGGATAAAATGTTTTTAGCACAAGGCGACATGGTCGGCGTCAGCTTCTGGCTGGTATCGATTGCAATGGTCGCATCGACCGTTTTCTTTCTATACGAAGGACTGCGCGTCAAACCACAGTGGCGACTCTCGCTGCTGGTAGCTGGTCTCGTAACGCTCGTGGCCGGTGTTCATTACGACTACATGCGAGACTTCTGGGTCGTCAACCAATCTACGCCAATTGACTATCGATACATCGACTGGTTGATCACGGTACCGCTTCTGATGATCGAATTCTTCATCATTTTGCGTGCGGTAGGTGGAGCAGTAGGCGCAGGTTCTTTCATGCGGCTATTGGTCGGTACGCTAGTCATGCTCGTGTTCGGCTATGCAGGTGAAGCGGGCCTGATGGACTACTGGGTCGGTTTCGGTCTTGGAATGATTGGATGGGCGGTAATCATCTATGAAATCTACGGCGGTGAAGCTGGAAAGGCCGCTGCTGCCTCTTCGGAGTCCGTACAGTCAGCATTTAACGCCATGCGATGGATCGTGTTAGTGGGTTGGGCAATCTATCCCATCGGGTATGTTGCTCTTTCAATGGGTGGTGGAGAAAATGGTCTCAACATCATCTACAACCTCGCTGACTTCGTGAACAAGATCCTGTTCGGCTTGATCATCTGGAACCTTGCAGTCAAGGATTCAGGCGACACAGCGCACTAAGTCGCGTTAAGAACTTAACGGTTCGAAAAAGCCCCGCCTCGGCGGGGCTTTTTTTTTGGGTGGCCCATCGCATAATCTGTGGGATAGCAGCACAGCCTGACCAATTGTGCTCAAAGGAATGATCAAACCCAGACAATCGACGAGTGGTGTCGCCGTATGTACCCGTTAAGAGTTGGAGTGAGCTATGACTTTCGGAATCCGTCCGACGCTGGCATCAAAAATCCGGATTTTTACGCCGCAATCATTGAGCAAGTGAAGTGGCTGGACAGCATTGGCGCTGAACTCGTTTGGTTCACTGAGCATCATTTTATAGAGGATGGCTACCTGCCTAGCTGGGCGCCGGTGGCTGGTGCCATGGCGAGCGTGACGTCCAATGTGCGCTTCAATACAGACATCTGTTTGCTCCCTTTTAACCATCCGATTCGCCTTGCGGAGGATCTGGCCGTGCTGGATAACCTGTCTGGCGGCCGGGTGGAAATTGGTTTGGGCCTCGGTTATGCGCCCCACGAATTCAGAGGGTTCGGCATACCAAGATCCCGCCGAGTGTCGTTGATGGAGGAAGGGCTCGATGTCTTAAAGCTCTGCTTTGCTGGCGAGCCGTTTAGCTATGACGGCAAGCGCTACCAATTCAATGACGTGGTGATTACGCCGGGCTATGTGCAAGAGGGCGGACCACCACTTTGGATTGCGACCATGTCGGAAGCGGGCGCAGAGCGAGTGGCGAGGCACGATGCGCATATTCTTCCGCAAGGTCTCAGGGCAAGAGCGTTTGACCCCTGGGTAGAGGCGCTCCATGAGAGCGGACGAAGTCCTGACCACTACCGCAAGGGAATTATTCGCAGCGTGCTGGTGACCGATGACCTAGACCGAGATTGGCGCCCCGTCCGCAGCGCTGAGCGGTACCGCATGCAGCTCTATCGACGGTTTTTCGAAGAAAGTAATGAAGGATTCGGTGAGGACGGCGAGCCTATTCCTCAGACTTGGATCGTTGGCGATGTGTCGGATTGCGTCGACCAACTGGAAGCCTTTGTTCGCGCGTTTGGGATTACGGATTTAGTCACGATGGCGGTACCCCCCGGACTGCCTGTGGATGCGTTAAATCAGAGTCATGAGCGGTTGTTTAAAGTGGTGGTCCCTCAATTAAAAGCTCGGCTGAATGCGTCCACTACCTAAAGTGGCTAAGTGATTGACGATGAATATAGAACCCTTATTGCAGATCATGATCGA
The DNA here is from genome assembly GCA_038131595.1 of Gammaproteobacteria bacterium. Classification (GTDB taxonomy): domain Bacteria; phylum Pseudomonadota; class Gammaproteobacteria; order Pseudomonadales; family Azotimanducaceae; genus UBA9926. The sequence goes on along the minus strand of JAYPPR010000008.1, from coordinate 628,211 downwards.
CCAGAATGGATCAGATCTCTTTTTGTCGGTAGGCAGAGCGCCGTCGATCAAAGTCAATGGTGAGATTTTCTCGGTGGGCAAGCAGGATCTCACACCGGCGCTCACGAGAGCACTCGCGCTCAAGACCATGGAAGCATGGCAACGAGATCAGTTTTTAAGCGAGAAGGAATTGAACTACGCATTGATCTCAGAATCCGGGGAGCGATTTCGAGCAAATGCCTACTTTCATATGGGATCGGTCGGTATGGTGGTTCGCCGTATTCGTAGTGATATTCCGACGCCTGAGTCACTTTTCTTGCCGCCCGTCTTATCGGATCTCGTGATGGCCAAGCGGGGCATCATGATCTACACCGGGGCAACAGGGGTGGGCAAATCCACTTCGCTTGCAGCCCTCATTGGTCACCGTAACCGAGAGGCATCGGGGCACATCGTGACGGTAGAGGATCCGATAGAGTTTGTTCATCAGCACGACCGCTGCATCGTGACGCAGCGAGAGGTCGGGATTGATACGGATAGTTGGCAATCAGCGTTAAAAAACGTGCTTCGTCAGGCGCCCGATGTGATTTTGATCGGTGAAATTAGAGATCAAGAGGCCATGGAAAGTGCTTAGCGATGGCGGAAACCGGTCATTTGGTGCTGGCAACGCTGCATACGAATAATGCGAACCAGGCGCTGGATCGAATCATTCACTTTTTCCCTGTTGAGCGGCGGGAACAGGTTCTGCTCGATCTTTCTTTGAATTTACAAGCCATCGTCGCGCAGCAGCTGGTTCCCACTGCGGCAGGGCAGCGCCGAGCCGTCTTTGAGGTGCTCATTAACACGCCCTTTGTTGCCGATCTCATTGCGAAAGGAGAGGTGCGGCAGTTAAAAGATGCAATGGCCAAATCTGGAGAGGCCGGCATGCAGACCTTTGATCAGGCGCTATTTGAGCTCTACAGCGCAGGCGAGATCAGTTATGACAATGCCATGGCGTTCGCAGAGTCAAAGAATGACCTACGGCTGGCCATCAAACTGAAAGATGATCCGACCGTGAGTGATGCAAGCACTGAGGCTTTTGTCATTGACCTGGCTGATTAGCGGTTTGCAGTTTAAAAGATACCCAAGACACAAACGGGGTTGACCACCGCTGCTGCTGAACCCTAAGCGCGGACGAACTGTGATTGGGCCTGAATGGCTTGAATCGCATCGTCTCGCAACGCTTGTAAAATGGCGCTAACGGGGCGCACCTCATCAAAGTAGCCCACACTTTGCCCTGCCCCAGAATGAATGAGAGGCTCGATATCGTGTTCTTCAATCGCCCCGAGCAGATCACCCACCAGCACATCTTGATAGGGCATTTTGAGTGGAGCGGGCGCGTTTTCCGCTTCCCAAGCCTGACTCCATCCTGTTCTTACTTGGCGAAATGTCTTACCTGATTCTGATCGCGTGATGACGGTGTCGCCGCTCCCCGCTTCAATGAGTTTCTTGGTATTCACAGGATGCATGTGATTCTGATGCTCCTCTGAAAATAGCCATGCGGTTCCGAGCCAGACTCCCTGGGCGCCCATGGCGAGCGCCGCGGCGATGTGCTGTCCAGTCGCGACACCGCCCGCGACTAAAACAGGAATATCTCCCGCAGCCTCGACGATTTGGGGGACCAAAGAGAAGGTGCCGATGGTGCCCGTGTGCGCGCCAGCGTCGTACCCCTGAGCGACGATAATCTCAACGCCGGCATCGATTGAACGCTGAACATGATGCGGGCTGCCGATGAGTGCCAATGTGGTTTGCCCCTTCGCTTTTGCGGCCTCGACCACGGGTCTCGGTGCGCCAATGCCGCAAGCAAACATATTGACGCTTGAATCCAGGACGGCCTCGATCTGTTCTGCCTCGATTTCCGATGAACGGATGAACCGTGTCCGCATCCCGGGCTTCGTAGCCGCTGGTACATCGAAGCGATCGATAATCGATTGCACGAAATCTTTGTGTTCCTGGGGGATCTCTGCCTCGATCGCTTCTCGAGAATTGTGTTCGGGCATTCCAGGAGGCAGAACCAAATCAACGCCGAAAGGTTTGTCACCAACAAGAGAACGGATCTCTGCTAATTCATCTCGTATTTCTTGAGGGAATCGACGAGTCGCACCATAGACACCGTAGCCGCCCGCTCGGCTTATTGCAGCGACGGTTGCGACATCATGAGCAAAGCCAAAAATAGGGGTTTCAATTCCTAGTTGATCACAGATGGGAGACCATAATCGAGACACTGCTTACCTCCATAACCACTCGTCTGCCTGTGAAGCGACTATGCAGTGAAAGGCCTTCTAGGTCAAAACAGGCTCGAGCTATACGGTTTATTCACTGTATCGGGATTGAATTTCGTGAGCGATCTGGTTGCAGCGAGCACTGAATGCGTCCGATTCTGCGCTAGACCATGCATTGCCCAAGGTGTCTGCCACGAGTGCTTGGAAGGCCCTCATGAAAATGGCGTACAGATGCTTCGGAACAAAGTAAGCGGTCTCATGGTTTTTGGCCTCCCAATTCAGATAGTCGGCCTCGTCCTCGAGCTTATCTGCCAGCAGTAACCGGTAAATCTCCGCCATCATCTTCCCGCGGTGAACGTGATCCATATGGGCCATGAGCGATTTGCCCTCTTCACTCATTTGGAAAAAGCGCTCAAAACATCTCTGGTCAAAGTCACTATCGCTGACTGCAACCTTTTCTAGTGTCGCTTCGATGAGAGCATTCGCCATCGTTTTTTCCTGTGGGTTTTCTGGAGGGATGGTAGCTATCAATTGTTGGCTTGCCTAGCGCTGGTTTAAAGTGAGGTTTCAGAAGGTAAGCGTTCGCTGTTAATTGAGTCAAACCCGGCCAACCTGCAGAAATTGAATGCGGTTGTTAAACTGGAAAGTCAGTCGGCAGTTGAAAGTAGGGTGCAGTAATGACTCAAGCGAAAAGCAATGTTCGAGGGATATCCCTGTGGGACGTCGTGATTTGGTTAGTCGTTATTGGCTCGGTTATTTCTATTGCGTCGCGAGTCCTGCCGGCCTACACGAATCATTGGACTGCTGTTTCTGTCTGTGAAGATCTACTGGCTGACCCAACGATCGACTTTGAAGACGTGGATGCGGTTCGAACGCGGCTCGTAAAGCAGCTAAAGATCAATAGTCTGGCCGAGTTCGTTGATAAAGACCGAGTATTGATTAACCAAGGGTCTAGCACGACGGAAATCAGATTGGTGTACGAGGTGCGTGGAGACCTGTTTGGTAATGTGGAGTTTGTCATTACCTTTGACGAATCAGTCACCCGGTAACCCACGATTGGCCGACCAGGCGAGTCAGGGAGCTGAGTGAGTAAAGCGCGCGATGAGCGACTGCTCTAATACAATGTTGTGGTAGCGGACAATTTGATCGCCTCGAACGAGACACAACACAAAATCGATTCCGTTGTATAGCGCAACAGCTGCGGAAAGCAGTCCGAAGGCCGCTCCCTCGGTAAAGAAGAAATATAGGCTTGTCCAAAAGAGTAGGCCGGCTGCGAGATCAATAGCTGCTAAACCGTAATACCGTAGATACAGGTGATGTAAGCCAAAGCCAAATGCGTAGCAAAGGCTCGTGTACGTATCGGGGTCTTTGAATTCGGTCTGGTATTGCTTCAGTAAGGACGATCGATCTGCGTCGGTCAGCTCGCGGCGGCGCGCTAAGGCCGCTCCCTCAAGTTGCTCGATTTGAGCGGTGTCAAAAATAGTAGTCCAAGTCATTACGGTAATGGGTCCTGAATCGTGTGGGGGCAGTCAGGGTCGTTGCACCGCCGAATGCGACGAAATCCCAATTGGATGCCCTTTCCTAGGCCGTAGCGGTCGATGGCCTGTTTTGTGTATTCAGAGCAGGTCGGAGTGAAATTGCAGATCACTCCAAACCATCGTCGTCCGCCCCCGGTACGTTGGTATGCCCTGATCATTCGCAATGCGAGGGCTTTCACGGGCGGCCCAATGTGACGACAACGGCCTCTTTGGACCAGAACAACCAAAATCGACGTTGCTCAACGACTTGGAAAACCACTTGCCAGCCCTCTGCCGCCGCCTCATTTAGCTTTGCCTCAAGTCGTTTCACAGGCATTCGGGCGGAGCCTAAGAAGATAGTGCCGCAAGCGCCTTCTTCGATGACCTCAACTTTGTATTCTTTGTACATGATTGACCCCTTTGCGTTTAGAAAGAGTCTACGCGAGGCATGGGTGATCGCCAAAGTGATTCGAATGCGGCTTCGGTTTAGTTGGTTGCTTAATAGAAATGCTTTGCTAGAAATCGATGGATGTGTGTTTCATTATCACTGGCAAGTGGTGATGGCAGTGCTCGTAAATAGCGGTTGTGCAGGCAGAACGGCCAAGTGGTTGCCCTGATAAAGACGCTCCCCCGGTCAATGGCCGCGCCTTTAGGCGCGCTCGCCCTGAACCTATCCATCGTCGTTGAAGGCTAGTCAGGTCCCTTTGCTCGCTTGCCGCCATAGAAGCCGGTAAGCTCGATCAATAAGGGGGGCAACCATGTCAGATCAGGCGCCAGACAAAGACCAAAAGGAAGCACCAAAGACGGGAGGCTGGTACGCCCACTATGTTCTTTTTGTGTTGGTGATTGTTTACGTATTTAACTTCATTGATCGAAACATCCTGTCGATCTTGTCTCAAGAGATACAAAAAGATCTAGGCGTCTCGGACGCAGAAATGGGCTTTTTATACGGAACGGTATTTGCCGTCTTTTACGCAGTGTTTGGTATCCCGCTCGCGCGGTTTGCCGATGTTTATGTGCGCAAGAATCTCATTAGTGTGGGGCTGATGTTTTGGAGCGCGATGACCGCGTTGTCTGGTTTTGCTAAGTCGTTTCCGCAGTTGGCGTTATTCAGAATCGGCGTTGGGGTTGGTGAGGCGAGCGCGTCTCCCGCAGCATTTTCCATGCTGTCGGATTATTACGCACCAAAAGTGCGGGCAACGGTGCTGGCCATCTATTCATCCGGCGTCTACATCGGCGGCGGGATAGGCCTATTCCTCGGCGGTTTCGTGATGGAGACTTGGGACGCCACGTATGTTGTTCAGTCCGAGGCGCCCATGGGGATCAGAGGGTGGCAAGCGGCGTTCCTCGCGGTTGGTATCCCTGGCATTCTGATGGCGTTTTGGGTCTGGACGTTAAAAGAACCTCAGCGCGGGCAAAGCGAGGGCCTAATTACGGAGGTGCATCCAACGCCCTTTAAGGTCCTCGGCACTGAACTTGCCGCTATGTTGCCCATCATCAATTTAATCGGTCTTCGAAGACTGGGTGTCAGTCTGCCGCTTAATCTCGCCATGGGTGGTGCCATCGCGGCGGCAGCCTACGGTCTCATTTTGATTACAGACAATATCCCCCAGTGGGTCGCACTCGGCCTCGGGGTATACGTGACTGTCTCGTGGGTCCAAGCCTTAAAGGCAAGAGATCCTGCGACCCACGCGATGATGTTCAAGGCGAAGGGGCTGATCTATACCTTGCTTGCCTTTCCTTCAATAGCCTTTGTTACCTATGGCATAGGTTATTGGACCGCACCTTTGCTACTCAGACTCCATGACACCAGTCCAGCCGAAGTGGGAATGTACATTGGTTTAGGGTCCGCCGCGGGTGGGCTGATTGGTGTCACTTTGGGCGGCATCATTGGCGACTGGGCAAAGTCAAAACATCCAGCCGGTCGATTGATTGTGGGCTATCTGGCGATCTTAGGTACTGCACCACTCGTCTATTGGATGGTCTATACGGAAAGCTTGATGTGGGCCTTTGCACTCAACTTCTTCCATCATTTGTTTAGCGCCGCATGGCCGGGCATCCCCCCTTCGACGGCGAGTGACTTGGTGATGCCGAGGATGCGAGCCGTCGCCAGTGCCTATTACATCTTGGTAAATACCATGATTGGCTTAGCGATGGGGCCTTATTTCATCGGCCAGCTATCGGATGTCTATGCCGCAGACGGGATGAATTCGGCAGAATCGCTTCAGCTCGCCATGACCAGTGCCATGGGTATTTTCGTGATTACCTTTGTATTGCTGACGCTGGCTTGGAGGCATTTACCAAAGGATGAGGCAACGCGCCTGGAACGCGCCAAAGCCTTGGGTGAGCGGGTCGAAACCGCGTCGTAAAGAGCCGCTCCCAGTGGACGCGCTTAAAGGGTAGGGAAGTCCTCGATTTCAGCAAGGGCCTCTGGCCGGTATCGCTCAAGTAGAGAAATCAATCGGGCGAGCGTTTCCGTGTCAAAAAAGCCAGAGTAATCCCTCGGCCTGAAATGCATTTGAAACGCTCTAACCGCCAACTGTGACTGAGTGTCTTCGATTCCCGTTGCTTCAATCTTGTAGCCATAGGCGCTCAGCAGTCGCTGTTGCAAATCAATTGAAAGTTGCAGCGAGCCAAGCGCTTTGGTGAGCGTTTCAACCCTTTGATCATCGTACCAAGCGCCGATGCCTGCTTCGTAGAGTTGACGCCATGGAAATAGAGGGCCTGGGTCAATCTTACGGTCAGGGGCAATATCAGAATGGCCGATGATCGTGTGCGGCCGAATATCCGGGTAGCGCTCTAGGATTGATTGGAGCAGGCGGATCAGTAGATCAATTTGTTCATCCGAAAACGGTTTGAACACGCAGCGATCCGCAAATGCTGGGCTATTAGCGAGTGCCTTAATGCTCTCGAGGCAGCGTGACTCATTGACGATCTCGATGCCTATGGACTGATCATTCAGTCCGGTCTTGCCAGCCCAGTAGGAAACGCCCGCGTGCCAGGCCCTTAATTCAGTCGGTACAAGCTCATAAATGACCAGTGCGGACTGATCGTACGTTGGATCACCCGGTTCCGGGAGGAGGTAGTGGGCGCTGACAGGGCGATCAACTGACCCCGTTAGTATGCGCAAGGACTCTCCGAAGTTCTCGGAGGTGAAATGAATGATCAAGTGATTTACGCGCGAATTAAAGTTGCTAGAGGGCGATTGAACCATCGGTAATTGTTGGCAACTGGTCATTGCAACAACGATTAAGAGCGTGGTTGCGAATCGGAAGCGTGACATTACGTTCATAACTCTCTATTCCTTGTGGTTAGTCGATCCAGGCCAATGGCGACTCCTACCGTGGTAATTGCGGCGATGGGAAAGAGCCAGGGCCAGGCGAGTACCGCGCCCTCTGTCGGGAGGCCTAGCCAGTTAGGATGATTTAGCGCGGCAACAAGACCAACGCTCACGATCACTGCGGGAATCGTCCAATCCGCACGATTGAGTCCGATGATGCTGAGCAGTATCAGGCCAATCATTGGACCGTAGGTGTAGGTGGTCATGGTAAAGGCAAGGTCGACCAGATTTAGGGTGCTGGTTTCATAGGTCATCGCGATGATGGCGAGCGCAATACCCCACATGAGAACAAGCGCCCGTGACAAGGTGATGTCTTTGAGCGCTGGCAGAACGCTCTCCGCAGCGCGGTGCGAGACTTGCGCAAGCGCGGCCAAGATTGAATCCAAACTCGAAATAGCAGCGCTCAAGAGACCTGCGATGATGAGTCCTCGAACCCCTTCTGGCAGCACCGACAAAATGAACACAGGAAAAATTCGATCATTTTTCTCGGCGACCATGGGCGCAAACGTTGGGTCAAGGGGGAAGGTTTCATAGTAAATAAAGAGGCCCAAGCCCACCGCTAACATGATGAGCGGGATGACTTCGCCAAGCATACTGAGGAGGACCGCTTTTTTGGCCGCCTGCTCATTTTTACAGCACAGCAAGCGCTGAACAAATAGCTGGTCCCCGCCGTACACCGCGACGTTTTGAAAGGGTAACGCGATAAGCGCGGCCCAGAAGGTAAAGGCGACTCTTGGGTCCGTTGTGAAATTGAAGACGGTGAGTTTTTCTTGAGTGCTAGGGTTCGTCAACGTTTCCAGCCCAACGATTGGCAGTGCGGCGATCACATAGATGAGGACAAAAATTGCGCTGCCGACCAGCACAAAAAACTGAACGACGTCGGTCCAGATCACGGTGCGAATACCGCCAAGCCAAGTCCATGCGATGCTGAAACAGGCGATCACGAAAATGCTTTCGGCTAGCGCCCAACCCGTTAAGAGTTCGAGCACCAATGCGGTTGCATAGACTCGAACACTCTGGCCGAGCACGCCACCCAGCAAAAACAAACCAGAGATTAGGCGCCCAGCGCGCGGACCGAGACGGTGCCTCGTGAAGTCATAGGGGCTGTAGTAATCACCAGAAAAATAGTGAGGAACCAAACCGTACGCAACGATCAGTCGGCTGATGATGCCGCCGATCGCAAGCTGTAAGTAGGTGAAATTACCGTCCGCCGCGTAGACCAGCGCTGGCACCGATACAAAAGTGATAGCGCTGATGGTAGTTGCAATAGAAGAGGCGGCGACAGCGGGCCAAGGCACATTGCGTCCACCCAAGAAAAAATCGTAGTTCGTGGCTTGCGGGCCTCGAAGCGCGTGCCCAATCCAAGTGGTCCCAATGAGGTAGATGCCAACGATGGCCCAATCAAGGCTAGAAAACACGCTAATGCTCCAATACTCTGCCGAGCCCTGCGCCTGGGTAGACGCGATGATTGGCGCCTGGTGTCGCGTAGCCGTTAACCAGCACTCGCCGGTAGTGGTCGCTCGTATTGGCCTTGCTCATATGGGCCGTGTAGGGACCAAAAAATATCACGTCTCCTGGCTGTCCGATCACGGGAATGGATGCATGGTGCGTTGGATCAATCAATGGGGTGGCGTGCTGGCTCGTGCCTGCATCGTCCCCGCTGGTGAACCGAACTCTCCCCCAATGCTGGCTGCCCGGAATGAATTCGATTGGACCGCTTGCTTCATCCATTGAATCGATGACCAAAATCGTTTGCACGTAACTGCCTCGCTGACCGATGTTCTGCCACGTGCCGCCGCCCTTATCACGGTGTTCTATGTCTTGGTGCCAGTCAAAAGCGATCCCATCTCCAGGCCGCTTAAAGTGAGCTTGATTGAGAATCTGTGTGAGGCGTTTGGTCCCTAGTAAGCTCATCGCAGGCGTGGTCAATCGCTCATCTGCGCCGATGGATAAGAGATAGGGAGCGCCACCGCCCGCCCAGACTACCCTCGCAATGGCGAGGTCTTGCGAGCCCGTTGGTGCCATAACGAACTGTGCGCCATCCAGCAGGGCGCTTTCTGTGAGCGATGATGCTTTTGACTCGAGCAAGTGAAAGCTCTCCAGCAGGCGGTCAATTTCCTGGCCTGAGAATAGGCCCCGGCGTACGAGAAAACCTGTTTCATCGTATTCGGTGAGTTCTTGCTGAGTGAGCGGTGCATTCACGAGGACTAAGGGATCCTGCCCGACTGAATGTCTCCACAGGATGGCAGAGCAATGTAGATTGAAAACGTATTCATGGATTGATGTTAGTGAGACGGCTAGGGCGCTTCGTCGAGTACGACCGCCGTGCCATAGGCGAGCAACTCGGCGGCTCCGCCGACGACGACTGACGTAGAAAATCGGACATCGATGATGGCGTTAGCACCCATTGCCGTTGCATCGCTGATCATTCTGTCGAGTGCCTGTTCCCGAGCCTCCGCCATCAGCTTGGTGTACTCCTGGATTTCGCCGCCAACCAACAGTCTCAAAAGCGCGATGATGTCTCGACCGATGTGCCTTGCTCGAATGGTGTTGCCCTTGGCTAACCCAAGATGAGTGGTGATGGTTCTCCCGGCGATAGCGCCTGATGTGGTCACTAACATGGTTAATTGCTCCTTTTGTGCAGGATTTCGGACGCGTGGCCCGACTTGAGCATCGCGAACTCAGCGGTGTATATCGATGTAGCGATCGTGGCGCCTGGCCTTAAGGCGCTCAAACAATACGATAGCCAATCCGATCACTGTGCCGATCATCAGTGCGGCAAACGCAAAAATCGCCAAGGCTGGCGCGGCTTCGCCATTAGATTCCGTCTCGATGAAACCAAAGCCGCCTAACAAACCTAGGGCCAAAAGCGCGATATAACCCCCGATGACTAAACACCAAACCAAGTAATAGCGTGACGTGGGTTCGCGCTTGGACAGTTGATGAACGGGGTGATCTTTCTTCATGGGTATTTTTGGGCGATTCCATTCCAATGGCTGACGGTGGAGGTGGTCGTTTTCATCCGGGGCAAGCCTTGAATCGCTCTCTCGGGTCCGTTTTATGGTGCAAGGCTTGATCGTGCTTGGATACCCCAGCGGCCATCTATTTTAGTCACGATATAAAGCGAGTGATAGCGACCAATCGCCTCGCCTTTTGCATTGTAACGCTCGAATACGGTTTCAAGGTGGACCTTTGAATCGGATACAAGGGTTGGCGTGCGTGACCGCCAAGCTGACCGTCTCCAACCGGTTGACCTGAGTCCTTCGAAGACGGGTCGATCCGTGAACTCCGCGGCGCTTGGGTAGACCGTTACGGTTTCACTCGCAAACCTGACGTGGGGGTAGTGAAGGGTGTCGGACCAACCGACGATATCCTCATCATTAAACGTTGCCATGAAATTATCGAGCACTTCGAGTGCCGCAGCCACTGAAGGGGGGTGAGCCGGGTTAGCGCTATCTGCATTTACGTTGAATGTAATCAGTGAAGTAATGAGGAGAAGTAACAGCCGCATAGCAAATCTCACAGAGGGAAATTGGGTCGTATGGGTGCGGTCCGGAAGCGACATTGCGTTCGCGGCGCCTTATATCGAAAATGTCACGATCAGAGGGAGAGCGTCAAGTGACCGATCGTGTCGTCGATTTTGACAAAGCCAAGCAAAAGCCGACGGAAGTAAAAAAGGCTCGGCGTCTTAAGTCCATGCAGCAGGCATTTGCGGATTATCGCTCCGAGGCGCTGGGTCAAAAAAAGAGTAAGAGCACCAAGGCGTCTCGGAAGAAAAAGAAAAAGGGACGTAAAGGGCGATAACGGGTGACTGGGTACGATCAACTCGATCCACAGTTCGAGGTCTTATGAACTATTGGCTGGTCAAAAGCGAGCCCGATGACTGCGGTATTCAACATTTCGTCGACAAGGGGCACACAGCGATTTGTTGGGACGGGGTTCGTAATTACCAAGCGCGCAATTTCCTGCGAAAAATGGACACCGATGACTCAGTGTTCTTGTACCACTCGAGCTGCAAAGTCATTGGTATTGCGGGGACGCTGAAGGTAACCCGAGCAGCCTACCCCGATCCGCTGCAGTTCGACGTGGCCTCTCGCTACTTCGATGCGAAAAGTACCCCCGAGCAGCCTCGGTGGACGGCTGTAGATCTCGTTTTGGACAGGGCCTTTAAGACCGTCATTGGTAGAGCCCAGTTGCAATCGCTCGTCTCATTCGCTGATTCACCTTTGACCGGCAAAGGATCGAGACTCTCAGTCATGCCCATCACCAAGACGCAGTGGTCAGACGTTGTGCAAATCGCGGACGCTACCCGGACTCATTGAAATCTAGCCCAATGTGGTCAGCGCCTACCCTCATTGCGCCAGTGGCTTAGCTGTCGCGCATCAGCTTATCGAGCCGGCTTTAGCGGCTGATCGGATGGAAACTCCGCATCGGTAGTAATGAAAAACAGCCCATACGGCGATGACGAGCGTCGTCATGAGCCCATATCGTAGACCGTCAATGCCGTGGGTTTCCCCAAAGTAATCGCTAAAAAACCCAACGGTGAACGGGCCGAGTCCCAGCCCGATAATATTGGTGATAAAGAGATTAATGGCAGCGGCGACTGACCGCATTTCGATGGGTGTGATGTTTTGAATGAGTGCGAACCCTGGCGCCACATAAACGGTGCCCAAAATAGCCGGAAGGGCGTAAAACGCGATGGCTAGCATTGGCGTTGGCGCAGTGAATGCAAGGTATAAGAGCGGTAGCACCGCTAGATTCACGATGCCTACTAGCCAAGGGAGCCACTGTTGCCCATAACGGAGCGACAGTGCGTCTGCAGCTCGCCCACCTAAATAAATGCCAATCGCACCGCCCACACCGATGAGTAGCGCAAGGTAACTGCCTGCTTCGCCAGTCCCCATCTCATGAATACGCACGAGATAGATGGGGATCCAGATAACGGATGCGTACCCTGTGAAAGCGATCAGCGATCCGGCAATCACGATATGACGGAGCGGTTTGGATCCCCACATGAATTTGACCACCGACCCGAAGCTGGGCGGGGTAACCGGTGTGCCGATATTTTCAGAGTAGCCTCTTGGAGGCTCCTTGACCGTCAATTGGAACACCAGTGCGAGCAGAATGCCCGGGACTCCTACCACAAAAAAAGCGACTCTCCAGCCGAACCATTCGTTAATCCATCCGCCTAGAAGGAAGCCGATCAAGATGCCCCAATTGATGCCTGTGCCGAAAATGGCCATCGCGGTGGCGCGCCGCTCGGGTGGGTAAAGATCTGCAATCATGGAATGAGAGGGCGGGTTGGAGCCGGCCTCGCCAACCCCCACGCCAATGCGATAGAGCAGCAACTGGATATAGTTCGCCGCAGCCCCGCACAGAGCCGTCATGAGACTCCATAGAAAAACCGAAAAAGTAATGAGGTTGCGACGGTTCCTGCGATCGGCCCACATGGCCATGGGCATGCCGAGTGTCGCGTAAAAAACCGCGAACATGATGCCGGTCAGCAGACCCAATTGGGTGTCAGTAATCAGCAACGATTCTTTGATGGGTTGACCCAGAATCCCCATGATCTGACGATCGACATGGCTGGAAGTAAACACCAGGACCAACATAAAGAGCGTGTAGCGTCGTTGACGCTCAGTGACGGCATTGTCCATAGGGGGCGATTCGAATAGTCTCAGTAATCGCACCCTAATCGCTTGCGTGAAAAATAGATAGTCAATAGATAGTCAATAGATAGTCAAAGACGCGTTTGAAAAGGAGCCGCATCCGATGATGCGGGGAAGGGGCGATCAGTATTCGGCTGCGCAGGTGTGCGCAGGTGAAGGAAGGGCCGCGTCGCCCAATTTACAGTCCATTCGGGGAGAGCAGATCAACAATGAACACAGTGTGGCAGGAGCAACTTGATAAAGGGGCGGCGACCAACCCACGGGCCGACTATTTGATTTCACCCGAGGACCTTGCCTCGCGATTAGAGGCGGATGGTCTCAAGGTGCTGGACGCAACCACTCACCTTCGTCCCACCGAGGACGGTGGGTTTGCGAGTGAGCCTGGGTTTGAAGATTTTTTGTCAGAACATATTCCGGGCGCACAGTTTGCGGATTTGCAGGGTGCCCTCTCGGATGCTGAATCTTCCTTTCGTTTCACGGTCCCTTCAGCCGGTCAGTTTGCTCGTAGTGTTGGCGCCTTGGGGATAACTGCGGGCGATGAAGTGGTGATCTACTCGTCGACGCACCCGATGTGGGCCACCAGGATGTGGTGGTTGTTCCGTTTGTTTGGTCACCAAACCGTTAAATTGTTGGATGGGGGATTGTCCGCCTGGAAGGCGGCGGGTCTCGCTGTTGAAGCAGGAGAAACTCGCAAGGTTGCGGCCGAATATGGTCAGCCGGTTCGTCAGGACGATCGGTTTGTCGATGGTGAGGCGATCCTTGCGAGACAAGCGGCGGGAGGGCTCTGCTTGATCAATGCCTTGTCAGAGCAACAGTATCGGGGCGAGGGTCCCCACTATGGCCGGCCAGGCCACATCACAGGCTCAGAAAGTCTCCCTTGGGGCTCGTTTTTGAACGAGGATTTAAGCTTCAAATCGAGCGATGAACTTAAAGCGCATTTCGATGCAGTGGGCGCCTTTGATCAAAATGAAATCATTACCTATTGCGGCGGCGGAATCGCGGCAACCGTGCCTATTTTCTCGCTGGCGCTCCTCGGTATCGAGGAAGGGGTGGCCCTTTATGACCGAAGTTTGTCTGAGTGGGCCCAGCAAGGGGATTGGCCGATGACTCAGCTGGCATCCGGTTAGGGCACTAAGACATCCCGAGGCTGAGCAAGTTTTCAAGCGGCTCATAAGGGGCCTCAAGATAGTCACAGTCCTCATCGGATAGTGATATTTCAGCGGCCTTAGCCAAATCTTCGAGTTGGGATACCCGGGAGACGCCGATGACTGGCGCGGTCACCATGGGTTTTCCCATGAGCCAAGCGATGGCGACGATTGCAGAGGATACGCCCAGTTTGTCAGCAACCTCAGCGCATCGGGCGGCGATCTCAAAATCTTTATCACCGCGATACAAAGAGGCTGTTCGTTGCTTATCGGCGCCCTTAGAGCGATCCGTTGTGCCGCCCTCAAGACTGCCTTGGTAAGCGCCCGTTAGGATGCCTCGAGCCAGGGGTGACCAAGGGGTTAGACCGATGCCATGCTCCCTACAATAGGGAATCATCTCCCGCTCCTCTTCGCGATAGATCAGGTTGTAGTGATTTTGCATGCTGATAAACGGGGTCCAGTGATTGGCCTTTGCCGCTGCTTGCAAGTCTGCGAACTGCCACGCAAACATTGAGGACGCACCGAGGTAGAGCGCCATCCCCGCTTTTACGACGTCGTGGAGTGCTTCCATCGTCTCTTCGATGGGAACCCGAGGCTGGCCTGGAATGGCGTGGGGATGGCGATGAATAATGAGTTGGTCAACATAATCAAGCCCCAATCGTTCGAGGCTCTGCTCAACGGATTCAAGAATGTGTTTTCGGGACAGTCCGCCTTGGGTTGCAGACCGCCCCATAGGCATGGCCACTTTGGTGGTTAAGACAAATTCATCACGCGCATAAATTTCAGACAGGAGTTGACCCACGACCTCCTCGGACGCACCCAAACCGTAAACGTTTGCGCAATCAAAATAGGTGAGGCCCAGCGTTTTAGCGGATTCAAAAATCGGTCTCGCCGCGTCAACATCAAGGGTCCAGTCTCCTTGATGGCCACGACCCGGGATACCAAAATTCATCGTTCCTAGACACAGTTGAGACACACTGAGGCCAGCACTAGGGCTAAGCTGAACTTGTTTAAGCATGGGGCACTCCTAGGTGATGATTGACTAACGCCTCTCAGCTTCGTAGTGCGGGGTGAGGAAGTCAACACAGGGAACGCAACCCGCTCGCTAGTTCTTTGCCCTGCCAATCGTGTTACCTGAAACCACCTTAAGCGCTGGTTCTGCTCGTCGCTGCCCAACGGGGACAAGATCTCTTTAGACAATGGCGTCTGATCGACTAGCCTGGTGGGCGGGACGGATGGATGCGAATCCCTGCTGAGGGGTCACGTGTCACCACGATGTCGTTAAAGCCTTGGATGACTGCGTCAGCGCGCTGCTTGGCAGCTTCATCGATGTAAGGGCTATCCACACAGATGACGCGCATACCAGCAGCCTCAGCAGCCTGAATCCCCGACTCAGCGTCTTCAAACACCAGGCAGTCAGATGGATCGACTCCCAGGGTCCGGGCCATGGTTAGAAATATGTCAGGGTCAGGTTTGCTTTTTGTTACCTCGTCTCCGCAGAGCGTATGGGTCACCGCCTTTAGCCACGGTTTTTTTGAGCGTTTTAGCTCAAATAGCGCGCGCGCTGAGCTGGTGGCGATGCCATGTGAGAAAACTGATGATTGAAGAGCCGTCATAAATGGCTCTGCACCCTCGATTGCAGGCGCGTCAGGAAAAAGCGTCTTCAGGATGTCACCCCGCGCTGCGAGAAACGTCTCAGCATCAATCGGTAGATCGAAGTGCCGAACCGTCATTTCCGCCGACTCCTTCGCTTCGCGACCAACGATGGTGCGTTTGAACTCGAGCGTGAAGTCTTTGCCGTACTCGTCGAAAACCCGCTGGGTTGCCAAGGTGTAAAGCGGCTCTGTGTCGAGGAGCGTGCCGTCCAAATCAAAAATGAGCGCGCTGGCGGGAAGAAAGGTCATGTCCAAGAAAGCTCGCTCGTGTCGGTTGGGTAGCGACTTTACCAGAACCTCGGGATAAAAACGGAGAGAAAGCGGTCTATAGGTCTAAGGGCGTTGACCCATTGAATCGATTAATTAATATACGGCGCTGTCGGTCAAAGGAGGTATGAGACGGTGATCGAATTACAGCAACTCAGCAAGCGATTTGGTGACACCGAGGTTGTGAAAGGGCTGACATTTGACGTTGCCGAAGGAACGGTTCTCGGGTTCCTTGGGCCTAATGGCGCTGGCAAATCCACGACCATGAAGATGATCACAGGCTTTCTCGAGCCAAGTGCTGGCTGCGCCAGGATTTATGGTCATGATGTGGTCGCCGAACGGCAATCGGCCCAGTCGATGCTGGGATATCTCCCAGAGGGTGCTCCCTCCTACGAGGATATGACGCCGCAAAGTTTCTTGCGCTTCATTGCAGAGATTCGAGGGTTCAAGGGAAGGGAACGGAACGATCGAGTGGCAGCCGTCGCAGAAGAGCTTTCTATTGATCATGTGCTTCATCAACGCATCGAGACGTTGTCTAAAGGATTTAAGCGCCGAGTAGGGCTGGCCCAGGCGATTTTGCACGACCCTAGGGTGTTGATACTCGATGAACCGACTGACGGACTGGATCCCAATCAAAAGCGCCAAGTGCGAGACATGATCAAAGGGCTTGCAGCCGACAAAATTGTGGTGATCTCAACGCATATTCTCGAGGAGGTTGCCGCTGTTTGTACTCGCGCCATCATTATCAATGAAGGGGAAGTCGTCCTCGATGAAGAAGCGGAGTCATTGACCCGTCGTGCTGAGGCTTATGGCGTGGTATCGCTGACGATTAATGAGGTGGCGGCGGATGAGATCAAGGCATCCTGTCAACGGCTCGGACCCAACGTGACCATCGTTAGCGATGCGCCAGGTCGCTATCGTTTCAAAGGGTATGTGGAAGGCGGAGGGCTTGCATCGGCGCTCATTAACCTAGCGCAAGAGAAAGGGTGGCACATCGCAGATTTTGAGCAGGAAGGCGGTGCGCTCGACAGCCTCTTCGCAGCATCCACGGGAGCTCAACATGTCTAACGTCCGTACGCTCTTCAAGCGAGAGTTATCCTCGTACTTTATTACGCCCATCGCTTACGTCTTTATTTTTGTGTTCCTAGTGCTATCGAGCGCCTTTACGTTCTATCTCGGGCAGTTTTTTGAGCGTGGGCAGGCAGATCTGACGCCTTTTTTTAACTTTCACCCTTGGCTATATCTGTTCCTAGTGCCCGCAGTATCCATGCGCCTTTGGTCGGAAGAGCGTAAGTCTGGGTCGATTGAGTTGCTCCTGACGCTGCCAATACAGCTATGGGAGACCGTTCTCGCTAAGTTTTTGGCCGGATGGGTGTTCACTGGATGCGCGTTGCTGGGCACCGTGCCGCTTTGGTTGACCGTCTCCTACCTGGGTGAGCCCGATCACGGAGTGATTTTGTCGAGCTACTTGGGGTCGTGGATGATGGCAGGCGCATTCCTTGCCATTGGTGGCTGCATGTCCGCGCTGACGAAGAGTCAAATTATCGCGTTCATTGTGACGGGAAGTGTGTGCCTGCTGTTTGTCCTTGCCGGATTCCCTTTGGTGCTTAACTTTTTCAATGGGTGGGTTGCCCAATGGATTTTAGACACCGTGGCTGGACTCAGTGTCTTGAATCATTTTGTCGCGATCACGCGAGGTGTCGTGTCGTTAGAAGATGCACTGTACTTTGCATCAATGATGGCGCTTTGGCTTTATCTCACGGTCCTCGCCCTTGAAGCGAAGCGCGCGGAATAGGAGAGGGCTTGATGACTGCAGTACAAAAACCTTTATTGATCGCGCTCGCAGTGCTCTTGTTTTTCGTGTTTAACGCCTTCAATCATCTGGTGTTTAAAGATGCGCGGCTCGATCTCACTGAGGGCCAGCTCTATACCCTGTCGGAAGGAAGCCTGAACCTTGTTCAAGGGATTGAAGAACCCGTGCAGTTGTACTTCTTTTTCTCGGAAGCGGCGAGTCGGGATCTGACCCCTATTCGCACCTACGCCGATCGCGTGGAATCGATGCTTGAGGAATTTGCTCTGGCTTCAAATGGCATGCTGCTCGTTGAGCGGATTGATCCAGCGCCATTCTCAGAGGCAGAAGACGAGGCTGCGGCTTTTGGGCTGCAGGCGGTACCCGTCTCGGCAACGGGTGATGCACTGTACTTTGGGTTGGCGGGATCTGATGCCTTGGACAATGTGGAAACGATTCCGTTCTTCCAGCCCGATCGCGAAATGTTTCTGGAGTATGAAATCAGTCAACTGATTGATCGCTTAGCGCGCCCCAAGAGGGAAGTGGTAGGGCTGATCAGTACCCTGCCGGTTACGAATCAGGTGAATCCGCAGACTTTTCAACCCGAGCCTGGTTGGCAGTCGATCCTATCACTAGAAGACACAGTGACTCTGGAGTCCATCGATGTCTCCGCCGAGGAAATTCCAGAGGGCCTTGCCGCCCTGGTGTTGATTCATCCGAAATCGTTATCTGATCAGATGAAAACAGCGCTGGTTCGCTATCTGGCTTCGGGAGGAAAAGTGATTGCTTTCCTCGATCCTTTGGCAGAAATGGATCGCGCGGCTGCATCGCCGATGATGCCGTCCCTGCCAAGCGGCCAAGCATCGAGTTTGAATTGGTTGACGCGCGCGTTAGGCGTTCAGATGCGCGAGGCAGAGGTTTTGGGAGATCCCCAATTGGCGCTCAGTGTGAGCACTCCATCGGGGGCTCCGACCCGTCATCTAGCGATATTGGGGCTCGGTAATGCGCAATTAAATAGCGAGTCGATTGTCACAGCGCAACTGGATTCGTTGAACTTTGCGAGTGCCGGATTTTTTGACATCGATTCGCCAACGGTTTCGGTGGAGACGCTGATCGAATCCTCGGAGTTCGCCAATGGGATTGCTGCGAGCCAGCTGCAGTTTTTGCAAAATCCAGAAGACCTGATGCAATCGTTCTCTCAAGGGAGCGAGGCTCGACCCATCGCGGTTCGTCTGTCGGGACCGACTACGCTGGAGACAGGGCTTGAAGGCGACGCTCCTGTAGAGGTGTCGAATCTGGACCTCATACTAGTCAGCGACACTGACGTCTTGAGTGACCGCCTGTGGGTTCAGGTACAGAACTTTTTTGGCCAGCAGGTTGCCACCGCCTTTGCAGATAACGGCAGTCTGCTCACGAATCTGGTTGATTATTTTACGGGCAGTCAAGACTTGATTAGCGTTCGAAGTCGGGGGCGATTCACTCGACCGTTTGAGGTGGTTCAATCGCTGCGCCGTGAGGCAGAGACGCAATATCTTGCGAGCGCAGAGCAACTCCAGCTGGAGCTGAACGAAACAGAGCGCCAACTCGCTGACCTTGAGTCTCAACAAGAAAGCGATGGGGTACTGCGACTGTCTGACGAGCAGGAAGCGGCGCTGGTGCGTTTTCAAGACGAAAAGTTGCGAATACGCAAAGCGCTAAGGGATGTACGTCACCGTCTTGATCAAGATATCGATCAGCTAGGGGGGCAATTAAAGCTCCTCAATATTATCGTTCTGCCCATCTTGCTGACATTGATGTTGGCAATGGCGGCGTGGGCCCAACTGAGAAAGCGCTGAGAAAAGGCCAAGAACAGCTGGAAAGAAAAAGCTGCAGCGAAAAAACTGAAAGGAAAAAGCCGTAAAAAGTAGTACGAGGGTGAGAGGGTGATGAATCGCACGCGAACGATCGCTGTATTGTTTGTCTTGTTAGTGTTGGGGCTTGTGGCGGTGGCACTCGAGTCCCGCCGGTCGAACCAGACTGAGCGTGCGCTTTGGTTTCCGAGCTTGACTGACGAGATTGCTGGCTTGTCTTTTATTGATATCAGGCAGGACAATGCAGAGGTCAGACTAGAACGAGGTGCAGGGGGTTGGGTTGTCGCAGGTCGAGATCAGTATCCTGCGGATATCAAGCGCATCATTGATTTAACGACATCGCTTGAGCAGGCGGAGAAGATAGAGCGAAAGACTGCCAAACCAGAGAATCACGCGAGGCTCGGATTGTCTAACGTGCCGGGTGAAGATGGACAAGGCACGTTAATCACCCTGGGCCTTAAAGCGCCGGCCAGCCTAATGGTCGGGCAAACCGCGCAGCAGCGCGATGCCACGTTTGTTCGGGCGCCAGATAGTGACCAGGTGTGGTTGGTATCGGGTGGCATCGAGGCTTCAGTAGATCCCGCCGCTTGGTTGTCCCCGGTTATTTTCGACATTAAAGAGGCGTTCGTTCGTTCCATTCAGGTCAATCATGCGCGTGACGCGGAGAGTTATGCGTTGATCAAACCAGACGGTGCGTTGAATTGGTCCATGCGGGACCCGATTGAAGGTGAGACGTTGAAATACAGCACGGTCCTAAATCAGCTGCCAGATCGCTTAACGATGCTTCGCTTGGTCGATGTGGATGCGAGGCCTGCATCGATGGATCCTGAAGGCCCTGAAATCGTCGTTGATCTAAGCGATGGTCAAAGACTCGTGCTCCATCCGTTCATGGACACGGCACGGTTTTGGCTGCGGGTTGAGGTAGAGCAGCCCGCAGCTACCACGCTCGAGCCCTTTAGTGACTCGGCTGACCCTGACCGCGGGAGTGAGGAGTTAGCGGCGGCGCCTGTCAGTGAAGTATCGCTTGGCATCGCCATCGCAAAGGACGCGTTGCCCAACTGGCGGTTTGAGATCTCGCAGTCTAATTATGAAACACTGACTCAGGTGAGGTCGGAGTATTTCGATGCGCCTGAACAGGAGATTGAATAATGGCTAAGTCACTGATCTTGAAGCGACGCGTGGGCGACGTACTGGTAGCAACCCTGAACCGTCCTGAGTCACTCAATGCGCTCAGCGTTCCTCTCATGAAAGCAATTGAGCGTTTTGCGCGAGAATTGATCGATGATCCGTGTCGGGTCGTGATCATTAGAGGGTCTGGACAGCACTTTAGTGCCGGAGCAGATCTAAAAGCGCCGCCCTCAGATCCGTTGCCGCTTGTTCAACGACGTCGTGATGCAGGCCTCGGGGGCCGGATGTTAAAAGCGATTTTGGATATTCCCCAGATAACGATTGCCGAGATGCACGGGGTGGCCTTGGGTGGTGGGCTTTGTATAGCGACCGCCTGCGACTTTCGTGTCGCGTCGAGTGATGCAAGTGCGGGTTATCCTGAGATCAACCTCGGCATGAATCTCATGTGGCAAAGCGTTGGGTTATGTCAGCGCTTGGTAGGGCTATCACGCGCCAAGCGCATGGTCATTTTGGGTGAGCGCCTCGACGCCTTAACGCTCGAGGCCTGGGGTTTAATCGATGAAGTATGCGAACCAGGGGATTTGAAAAAACGGTCAATGGCCCTCGCTGAGCGATATGCAGCGCAACCTCCGGTGGCCGCACAAATGATCAAGCAGACGCTGAATCAAGTGGCTGGCGCGCTGGACGCGAGCATTTTGCACATGGATGCCGACCAGAACCTGCTCACCGCGACCACGGATGATCGCAGGCAAGCGATGCTGGCGTTTTTGAATAAGACGTCCGCTACGTTTGTTGGTGATTAGTCTTCGAGAACCAAGATAATTTGGCCTTCGTCGACCGCGTCTCCTTCGCTGACGTTCAGTGCTTTCACCGTCCCCGCTTGTGGGGCTTCCACAGGAATCTCCATTTTCATGGATTCGAGGATGACGAGCTCCTGTTCGGTTTCAACGCGGTCACCGACCTGGCAGAGCACCTTCCAGACGTTGCCTGTCACTTCAGTTTCGACTTCGATATCTGCCATTGTGGGTCGCCTCAATCAAAAATAATGACGTGCCGAGCTTCTTCGCCCGTTTTTAGGGCCTCGAGTGCAAGGTTTACATCGTCGAGCCGAATGTGTTTTGAAATCATCTGATCCAAATGCAGTTTGCCGTTTAGGTAAAACTCAACGAATCGAGGCATATCCACACGAAAACGGTTGGAGCCCATATTGGATCCCTGGATTTTCTTCTCGGACAAAAAATCAACGCCATGCAGCTCGACCATGGTTCCGACTGGAATCATCCCAATGACTGTGGCCGTTCCGCCTGGCCCTAACATTTGGAAGGCTTGCTCGGCGGTTGCCTTAAGGCCGATTGCCTCGAATGCATAGTCGCAGCCGCCTTGAGTCATTTCCTTGACCTCGCCGACGGCGTCTTTCTCGGCGGCATTGACCACATGCGTTGCACCAACGCTTTTGGCCAGTTCCAGCTTCGAGTCGACCCGATCAACGGCGATGATCTGTCCGGCACCTGCGATGGCAGCGCCGTTAATCGCCGCTAAACCAACACCCCCACAACCGATAACGACGACGGTTGACCCAGGCTCAACTCCAGCAGTATGGAACACTGCCCCGACGCCCGTTGTGGTCGAGCAGCCGATCAGTGCGGCTCGATCCATGGGCATGTCCTCACGGACTTTAACGAGCGCGTGTTCGTGAATCAGCATCATCTCAGCAAACGAGGAGAGGTTTAGGAATTGATGAATGGCGTCACCCTCTTTTGTCGCGAGACGCGGACTATCGTCCGGCTTTCTTGCGACCTCAGGGCTTGCACACAGTGACAAATGGCCGGTGACGCATTTGTCGCAGTGCCCGCAGAATGCGGACAGGCAAGTGATGACGTGATCACCTTTTTTTACATAGGTTACGTCTCGCCCAACAGCTTCGACGACGCCTGCGCTTTCATGACCCAAAATGGTCGGGAGTTGATACGGGTAAGAACCATCCAAAAAGTGGAGGTCGCTGTGACAAACCCCCGCGGCTAGCGTTCTAACCAGAACCTCACGCGGGCCTGGGTTAGAAACGGCCACTTCCTCGATTTCCATGGGTTGGTTCTGTGCGCGAAGGACGGCTGCTTTCATTGGATTGCCTAACTACTATGATTTCAGGAAAAGTAACACAGATGCCCGTTAGACTGCCATGGAATCCTTCGGCAAAGGATGGCGAATAGTGCAACGGAAAGTGCAATAAAAAGTGCAGCAGAAAGTGTTAAAGAGAGTGCAGTAGACAGCGCGATGAGGCGCTATGATCGGGCAATGAACCATTCATCCATTCAACATGCGTTGGTTGCACTGGGGAGTAATCTTGACGCCCCAGCGACACAACTCAAGCGGGCTATCTTGCACTTGCAGCGGCATTCAGAGGGCACTTTTGTCTGCTCAAGTATTTACCGAACACCGCCCCATGCCATGCCCGAGGGAACACCGGATTTCGCTAATGCGGTCGTACGCCTCGAAACCACGCAAAGCGGGCCTGAGCTCCTATCCTTTCTCAATTCTCTCGAGGTGTTTTTTGGCCGTCCAGCGAACCATGAGAAGAACGTGTCGCGGGTACTGGATTTGGACTTGATCGCGTTGGGGGAAGTGATCAGTCAGTCCGAGGCGCTGACGCTCCCGCACCCTCGAGCAGCGCAGCGTGATTTTGTCCTGCAGCCGATTGTGGAGATTTGGCCGGATTACAGGTTGCCGGGGTTCGAGGCAACCGCCAGCGAGTTGCTCGCTCAGTTGGGGAGCAGCCCACTTCAATACTGGGATGCGTCTGACTATTGAGCGATGGATTGATCGCTGGGCCAGTACTGCGCTTTGAGGGCGCTCTTGTAGAGCTTGCCCGTTGGGTGGCGAGGTAGCGCGTCACTGAAATCAACACTCTTTGGAGACTTGATCGGCGAGAGGTGCTCCCGGCAATAAGTGATGAGCGTTGCCTCAAGCGTCTCACTGGGTGTTTCACCTGGGACGAGCTCAACGACCGCCTTTACTGCCTCACCAAACTCCGAATCGGGTATGCCGAAAACCGCCACGTCGAGCACGGCCGGGTGATTGATCAGTACGTCCTCGATCTCCTGAGGGTAAATATTGACACCCCCCGATATGATCATGAATGACTTTCGGTCCTTGAGGTAAAGATAGCCCTCGTCATCCACGTAGCCGATATCGCCAAGGGATGACCATCCCTGGGGAGAGTACGCGCTGGCCGTTTTCGCCGGGTCCTTGTGATAGGAGAAGGTGTTGCCGCCAGCAAAGTAGATCTGGCCAGTTGTTCCAGCAGGTAGCTCATTAAATTGCTCGTCCAGGATTTTTATTTCGCCATGGAACGCTTTGCCAACGCTCCCTGGATGCGCGAGCCATTCTGATGGTGAAATCGCCGTTGACCCGTTCGATTCCGTCCCGGAGTAGTATTCATGGATGATGTCTCCCCACCATTCGATCATGGCGTGCTTGACGGTTTTAGGGCACGGCGCTGCGGCGTGAATCGCAAATCGGTGGCTGCTGAGATCGAATTCACCTCTTACCTCAGGCGCAAGGGCCAATAGTCGAACAAACATGGTCGGAACCCACTGACTATGGGTGATACGCTCGTCTTGAATCAGCCTGAGCGCGGCTTCGGCATCGAACTTCTTCATGATGATGCTAGTTCCGCCTAGACGCGACACTAGCAGGTTGTAGCGTAACGGCGCTGAGTGATAGAGCGGCGCGGTCGATAGATATCGACAGGTGGCGTCCACCTGATGTAGATCGATGCGCTTTTGAATGAGCGGGGAAACGGTGCCTAAAGGCTGCCCAGTGATCTCAAACCGAACGCCTTTGGGTTGCCCTGTGGTGCCAGAGGAGTAGATCATCTCTGCCCCCTCGCATTCATCGGCAATAGGCAGCGGCGAATACGCTTTGATTTGCTCGGACCATGTCTCTGGTTCATCGTCGTCGAGAAGGATAACGGTGAGGTGCGCTGAGGACTCGAGCGTCAATCGCTCGAACAAGGCGCGTTTTGTAAACAGGACCTTGGCGTCAGCGTTGGACAAAATGTAGTCCACCTCGGCTGCTTGAAAGAACGTGCTGATGGGCGTGTAGTAAAGGCCGCTTCGCTGCGCCGCCCAGGCTACGATCAGAAAGCGTGGATCATTATCAAGGAGGATGGCAATACCATCGCCTTGGTTTAGGCCGAGGTCCCGCAGCAAGTGGGCGGTTTGGTTGGATTCCGCCTCCAGCCTCGCATAGGTAATGGTTTGGCTGCCGTCACTAGCAGCAAATACGACCTTATCCGGCGTGCGAAGACTATGGTAAGTCGGATGCATCAAACTTATTCTGATGGGCCCTTTGGTGTAAAGGCGGGCATAGGGAAGGGGGCAACATTACCTTTAGCCTCTGAGATTTTGCCGATCCCTTCTTTGGTGACCTCATCAATGCGAACGATGGAGTGCATGGGCAGGTAGGAACGCTTCACGCCCTCGAACTCAGATTTGAGTTTCTCTTCACTTGGGTCGACCAGCATTTGAGATCGCTCCCCAAACAACACTTCCTCAATCTCGATAAAGCCGTACAGGTCAGACTGATAAATCTGGCGGGCGTAAATTTCGAATATTTGACCTTGGTTGTAGAAGATCACTTTGTACGTGGGTTGCTGAGACATAAATTGGTTAACCTAAAATTCGTGGTGGATGTCCGGTCTGGTATGCGAGAGGCTTGAGGATTCGAAAATCCGCGCGCATCCTCTCAATCTCGAGCGCAATCAATGTGCTTAAGTGATGAACCAGGCCGCCCATTCAGCGCTGCTAAGTGTACCTGCTTTCGTTCACCATGGAACAACGGCTTAAGGCTTGTTTTTCCCGTCGCTTCGTGTTCCGTTGGTCTCGGCAGTAACTTTGGGTCGTTTTCCGCGATTTCAAGTCGAGATCGAGGGCTGAGATGTTTGAGTGGATGCCCAAAAAACACGCAAACAATCAGTGGGATGGCGCTATCAGGGATTCGCTAGTGGATGTGAGTGCACACTCGTATAATAGAAGGCTAATTCGCGGGGTAGAAAAGAGTGAGCGCTCCTAAATTATTTATAAAAACCCACGGTTGCCAGATGAATGAGTACGACTCATCCAAGATGGCCGACCTTCTCGGCGTGCATGGCGGGTATGTGCTCACTGAGGATGAAGAATCTGCCGACTTGCTCTTGCTCAACACCTGCTCAATCAGGGAAAAGGCGCAGGAAAAGGTGTTCCACCAGTTGGGTCGTTGGAAGAAGCTGAAGGAGACTAATCCAGCCTTGAAGATAGGCGTTGGGGGATGCGTAGCTAGCCAAGAGGGTGAGGCCATTAAAACCCGGGCGCCCTTCGTGGATCTCGTATTTGGTCCTCAGACGTTGCATCGGTTGCCGTCGATGCTGAAGACGTCGGAGCAAGAGGGCACGTCAGTGATCGACATTAGCTTCCCGGAGATCGAGAAGTTTGATCACTTGCCACCTGCGAAAGTTGAGGGTCCAACGGCATTTGTATCGACGATGGAAGGCTGCAGTAAATATTGCACCTTTTGCGTCGTGCCCTACACGCGAGGCGAAGAGGTATCTAGGCCGCTGACGGACGTCGTCAAAGAGGTCATGACGCTAGCCGAGCAAGGAGTGCGAGAGGTCAATTTGCTCGGCCAAAATGTCAATGCCTACCGGGGCTTGATTGATGAGGGCGGTTTCGCGGATCTGGCTTACTTGATTTCAGTGATTCGCCAGATCCCCGGCATTGATCGCATTCGGTATACCACGTCCCATCCTGTGGAATTCAGCGATTCACTGATCGACCTTTACGCTGAAGCACCTGAGCTTGTTAGTCATTTACATCTGCCCGTGCAGAGCGGGTCAGATCGTGTATTGGCGAAGATGAAGCGCGGACATACCGTGCTCGAATATAAATCGAAAATCAGGCGGCTGCGTGCTATCCGGCCATCGATCAGTTTGTCCTCTGACTTTATCATTGGATTTCCAGGTGAAACCGACGCCGATTTCGACCAAACAATGGGTCTTATTGAGGAGATCGGCTTCGATCACTCGTTTAGCTTTATTTTTAGTGCTCGTCCCGGTACCCCTGCTGCGGATCTGCCCGACGATACGCCGATGGAAGTCAAGAAGGACCGACTCGCGCGGCTTCAGGCCCTGATCAATCACCAGGCGATGGTCATCAGCCGGCAAATGGTAGGAAGAGAGGAGTCGATCCTTGTGACTGGTGTATCGAAAAAAGATCCGGGACAACTCCAAGGTCGTACCGAGAACAACAGAGTCGTTAATTTCAGTAGCGACCAGCAGAATTTGATTGGCCAATTCGTTAATGCTGAAATTACAGAAGCACTTCCCAACTCACTGAGAGGAAGGCTGTGCCAGTGATGGATGATACGGCGGTCGATGCATGGCCGTCGATCAGCGCACGCTTATTATTGACCCAGTGACTAGGAGCACCTCCGCTTGACCCTTGGAACATTAAATCCACAAACCGATTCATCTCTCCCCACCTTACTAATGCGCCTTGAACCTGATGACAGTCAGCAGCTCGCTGAATTGTGCGGCCCATTTGATCAACACTTGCGCCAGATTGAACAGCGACTGGGTGTGACTATTTCAAACCGGGGCAATGAGTTTAAGTTTGTCGGCGGAGAGGAGGAGATAAAATCGGCGAAAGCGCTGCTCGAAAAGCTCTACGGAGAACTCGGCGGAGGCGGATTGATGACTTCAGAAGCCCTTCATCTTGCTCTGCAAGATTCCGGAATCGATGCCTTGAAAAAGGGCGCGGAGGCCGGATTTCAAGTCATCAAGACAAGAAAGAAATCGGTTAAACCCCGAGGGTTCAATCAAAACCAATACGTCAGAGCGATTCGCGAGCACGATATCAATTTTGGCATTGGTCCGGCAGGTACTGGAAAAACCTTTTTGGCAGTAGCTTGCGCGGTGGAGGCCTTTGAGCAAGAAAAAATATCGCGGATATTGCTGGTGCGGCCAGCGGTAGAGGCCGGCGAAAAATTAGGGTTTTTGCCCGGCGATCTAGCTCAAAAAATCGATCCTTACCTAAGGCCGCTTTACGACGCGCTTTATGAGTTGTTTGGCTTTGAAAGAGTAGAAAAACTGATCGAACGAGGGTTTATCGAAGTCGCCCCCCTTGCTTACATGCGCGGGCGCACCTTGAACGATGCGTTTATCATTCTGGATGAGAGTCAGAATACAACGGCGGAGCAGATGAAGATGTTCCTGACGCGAATTGGCTTTGGGTCCACCGTCGTTGTCACGGGTGATATGACGCAAATTGACCTCCCAAGTAAAACCCAGTCCGGGTTGCGGCATGCCATCAGGGTGTTGGGTGCCGTCGAGGGGATCTCGTTTACGCACTTTGGCGCGAGAGACGTGGTTCGCCACCCCTTGGTACAGCGGATTGTTGAGGCCTATCAAATCCATGAGGATGGCCGTTAGCGCCCCGTTTTGCCGACCGATTCCTCAACCAGTCCCAAGCATCGCCTAGCACTACTTTCGCCAAGACGCGCGGATCGGCAATGGTTAGGTCAAGTGCTCTCGTCAACCTATCACCACTGGGTGGCCGATACGCTAGCGAGTTCGAAACTCTCCAAGAGGCGTAGGCTCGCTTCAACAGAGACTGGTCTGCTCTTGGCCACAGGGCAGGAGATCAGCGCCTTAAACGAGTCTTATCGGGGCATCGCTCGAGAAACCAACGTGCTTGCGTTCCCAAGCATGGAATGGCTTGAAGATGGATCGCTCAGCCTCGGTGATTTGGTGATCTGTCCGAAGATCGTGCGCAAAGAGGCGAAGGCGCAAGGCAAGTCCACCAATGACCATTTTCTTCACCTCCTGCTCCATGGCATGCTGCACTTGTTTGGTTACGATCATCAAACAGGGCGTCAGGCGAAAACCATGGAGTCACGGGAAATAGCCATGCTTGAGAAGGTCGGTATCAGCAATCCATACACGGAGAGCGATTCATGAGTGAGTCGGAAGCGAAATCTGAAAGCAGTCGGTCGTGGCTTGAGCGGCTGTCGATGGCGCTTACGGGTGAGCCGAGCAGTCGAGATGAACTGGTTGAAGTATTGAGAGCATCCGAGCAACGCGATCTCTTAGACGCTGAGGTGCTCAGTATCATCGAGGGCGCGCTGACCGTATCCGACATGCGCGCTCGAGAAATCATGGTTCCCAGGGCGCAAGTTGTCTTCGTGCGGATTGACCAGACACCGGGTGAGATCCTGTCGATTGTGATTGACAGTAAACACTCCCGTTTTCCTGTGCTCGCTGACGGCAGCGATGAAGTGCTCGGTATTCTGATGGCGAAGGATTTGCTTTTCCTTGCACACCCCGATCGCTCAGAGAAATTTAATCTGCGCGATCTTCTGCGTCCTGCCTCGGGTATTCCGGAAAGCAAGCGCTTGAATGTGCTGCTCCAGGAGTTTCGCGCTAACCGAAATCATCTGGCGGTGGTCTACGATGAATACGGGGGGCTGAGCGGAATCGTCACGATTGAGGATGTGCTCGAGCAAATCGTCGGTGACATCGAAGACGAGTTTGATTACGACGAAGAAGACTTCATTAAAGCGCATACGGATGGAACCTTTATGGTCAAGGCGCTGACCACAATTGAAGACTTCAATGAAGTATTCGACAGCAGCTTCGCCGATGACGAATACGACACAGTTGGCGGCATGATGATGCATCGGATTGGCCGGTTGCCCACTCGAGACGATGTGCTTGAGATTGATGGGCTGGAATTTCGCGTCATGAATGCCGATAACCGCCGAGTGCATCTGTTGCAGGTCACTCGTCGTCATAAGGATGGCTAACGCTAACCCTTCAGTGTTTGTTTGCCATCTCGTTTGCGTGCTGCTGGGTGCGCTGCTAACGCTATCTTTTGCGCCGTTCGAATTGTGGTGGCTTGGCCTTTTCAGCCTGGCGGGGCTCAGGCTGCTTACTTCGGGCCAATCGTTAAGAGGCAGCTTGACTCGATATTACTGCTTCGCCCTCGGTCTTTTTTCGACAGGCATCAGCTGGATCTTTGTTAGCATCCACGAGTTTGGAGGCACCTCAGAACCCCTGGCCGCGCTGATTGTCACGCTCTTTGTCCTAGCTTGGTCGCTGACGTTTTTGCCTCAAGCATGGTTATTGCATCACCTGGAGAACGCGAGCTGGAGTCGAGCCGGCTGTTGGTTTGCTGTGACTTGGGTACTGGGAGAGGCGCTGCGAGCGACGGTGCTGACCGGTTTCCCCTGGCTTCTCGTTGGCACAGCCCATGTCAATACGATCTTCGCGGGTTGGGCGCCTCTCGGTAGTGTATTTTTGGTCAGTGGCGTCATTGCCCTTTTTGCCGAACTCTTGATCCTTGGGCTGGGTCGGCCCCGCCTTGGGCTCAACATCGTGCCGCTTTCGGGATCAATGGGTTTACTGATGGTGACGGTATGGGTGTCCGTCATCGAATGGACTGAACCGAGCGGGGTGTTGGCTGTGGCTGCCGTCCAGGGCAATTTGGATCAGCGTACGAAATGGCAGAGCCACCAATTTGACGCCAATTTTGAAAGACATTGGCAACCTACACTCGGATTGTCCGAGGCCGACTTGGTGGTGTGGCCAGAGGCTTCCTTCACTGACTTTAAGAAGAATCGACCCCAATTGCTTCAGTCTATGGATGCTGCGGTTAGCGAGCGAGGTCAGGGGCTGATCATTGGTTTGCCGGACAGAAATGAAAGTGGCTATACCAATACCGCGCTTGGTTTGGGTGAGGTAGACGGGTCATATGCGAAACGTCACCTTGTGCCGTTTGGCGAATACGTGCCTCTTGAACGTTGGTTGCGTGGCGTTATCGCTTTTTTCGATCTGCCGATGTCTCGTAATCAGCCGGGCCCACAAGTGCAAGCGCCACTCAGCCTCAAAGGACAGCCGCTGTCACTCTCCATTTGCTACGAAATTGCCTACCCGCACTTGGTACGAAGCGCGGCTACCCAGCCCATGGCGCTAGTGACGATCAGTAATGACACTTGGTTTGGTGACTCGATTGGTCCCGTCCAACACCTGCAAATCGCTCAGATGCGCGCGCTAGAGAATGGCCGCGGGTTGCTTCGTGTGACCAATAACGGTATCACCGCCGCAATCGATCATGCGGGCAAAGTCACTGATCTCTTGCCGCGCAACCAGCAGGGCGTGCTTCAGACTGAGCTAGTGCTTGTGAGTGGTGATACGCCTTATCACCGGTTGGGCTACGGGGTCTTAGGCGCGGTCCTTTTGTTCGGTTTCCTGCTCAATGTCGCGGCGTCCCGGTGGCGAAGGGAGTGAGGGTGCCAATTGGTTGCGGATTCATCCAAGGCGATAGTTTGGTAGGCCAGATCACTCGGCAATTGAGGTAGAATTGCCGGCTTGCAGAATAGGACTTTGGCTATGACTGGGCAGGCAGCGACTCCCGCGTATGATCCGCAGGCACTTGAGCGCGATGAGCAAGCCAGGTGGCTTGCAACGGGGCGCTATGAAGTAAAAGAAGTCCCAGACCAAGAGAAGTTTTACTGTCTTTCCATGTTCCCGTATCCGAAGCGGGCAGCTGCACATGGGTCATGTGCGGACGTATACGCTTGGCGACGTAATTGCTCGTTTCCAGCGACTCAACGGGAAACAGGTTCTGCAGCCCATGGGATGGGATGCATTCGGACTACCTGCTGAAAACGCTGCCATTAAAAACCAAGTCCCGCCCGCGCATTGGACGCGCAACAATATTGCGCACATGAAAGGGCAGATGCAGCGCCTGGGGCTTGCCTTTGATTGGAGTCGGGAGTTCGCCACTTGCGATGTGGACTATTACCGATGGGAGCAATGGTTTTTCACCAGGATGTTCGAGCGCGGCTTGGTCTATAAAAAAGCGGCCTGGGTGAATTGGGATCCCGTTGATCAGACGGTACTGGCCAACGAGCAGGTGGTCGATGGCAAAGGCTGGCGATCGGGCGCACAAGTAGAGCGACGGGAACTTGCGCAATGGTTCGTGAAGATCACCGACTACGCTGAAGAGTTATTGAATGAGCTAGATGGCTTGAGTGGTTGGCCTGAAAAAATCAAGACCATGCAGCGAAATTGGATTGGTCGTTCAGAAGGCGTTGAACTGACCTTTCCCATGGCGTCTTTTGGCGGCATCACGGTGTATACCACCCGGCCAGACACCTTAATGGGCGCGACCTACCTTGCCGTCGCTCCGCAACATCCAGTGGCGAAAGCGGCGGCTGACAGCAATCCCGAGATCGCTGAGTTCGTTGAGGCTTGCAACCAAGTCAAAATGGCCGAAGCGGACATGGCCAAGTTGGAGAAACTCGGCATGGACTCTGGTCTTGTGGCCGAGCACCCCCTGACGGGTGAGCCAATTCCCGTTTGGATCGCGAATTTCGTGCTAATGGAGTACGGCAGTGGCGCAGTAATGTCCGTTCCCGCCCATGACCAGAGGGATTGGGAATTTGCCAAGAAATATGGATTGCCCATTAAGCAAGTCATCGAGGCAACTAACGCTGACCAAGATCTCGAAAAAGGCGCGCTGACAGATAAACACACCCTGATTAATTCAGGGCCGTTTGACGGGCTCGATTTCGCAAGCGGGTTCGACGCCATCACTCAGGCACTCAATGAAAAGGGGCTGGGGGATCGGCAGGTCAACTACCGCTTGCGAGATTGGGGGGTCTCTCGTCAGCGCTACTGGGGCTGTCCCATTCCCATGATTCATTGCGGCGAGTGTGGTGCAGTGCCAGTACCGGAGGCCGATTTGCCGGTGGAATTACCCACTGAAGTCGTTTTTGAGGGAGTGGGCTCGCCACTAAAGAAAATGGAGGACTGGGCAAAGGTGGTCTGCCCGAGCTGCGGCGGTGACGCAGAGCGGGAAACCGACACCTTCGATACCTTTATGGAGTCGAGCTGGTACTACGCGCGCTTCATGTCGAGCGATGCGAACGCCATGCTCGATGAGAGGGCCCGCTATTGGGGCCGTGTCGATCACTATGTCGGCGGCGAGGAACATGCCATCTTGCACTTACTGTATGCCCGATTTTTTCACAAGGTGATGCGTGACTTTGACCTTGTGGAAGGCGATGAGCCGTTTGAAAAATTGCTGGCCCTCGGCATGGTGCTGAAAGACGGCAGCAAGATGAGTAAATCCGCTGGCGATGCAGGCGACCCCCAGCACCTGTTAGATCGATTTGGTGCAGACGCGGTCAGGATGGCGATGATGTTTGCCGCGCCTCCCGAACAGAGCTTCGAATGGGCGGAAAATGGGGTTGAGTCGGCTCACAAATGGCTGCGCACTCGGCTCTGGCCCGCGGTGCATGAAGTTGCCTCGATGAGCGGTCGCAAAGCGATTGACGTGAATACGTTAAGCGACGCAGAGCGAGAGTTAAGACGGCAAACGCATGAGCTGCTTGCCAAAGCCTACGACGATTACGGGCGCCGCCTTGCGTTTAATACGGTCGTTGCGGCATCCATGAGTCTTATGAATGCTGTCAATAAGCACGACGCTGCATCGGATCAGGCGCCAGGCGTCCTTCATGAGGCGCTCTCTGCCATCGTCATGGCCATGGCACCGATAACGCCGCATATCTCTGAGTCGCTGTGGCGAACACTGCATGAGTCAGAACTTGCCGATGCCCATTGGATGACCGCGGATGAATCGGCCATGGTGCGATCTACCGTACCTTTGGTGATTCAGATCAACGGTAAATTAAGAGCCAATATGGATGTCGCTGCAGATATCTCCGAGGAAGATGCGACCCAAGCCGCACGGGAGCATCCGAATTGTCAGAAGTATTTTGAGGGGCAAACCGTTCGTAAGGTTATTTTTGTCCCAGGAAAACTGATTAATTTTGTTGTGAATTAATGATTTTTTCCCGCTGTGTGCTCGCCATCTTGATCGGGACGCTCCTCGCGGGGTGCGGCTACCAGCTTCGTGTGGCGGGCGAAAGCGCTGAGCTATCCAGCGTTAGCGTCGAGGCAGTGAGTGAACCTAGGTTGCAAGCTGCACAGCGCCTCCTCGCAGATCGATTACCCAGCAGTGAATTACAAACACCGAACTACCGTTTAGCGTTGCTCGATGAGGTGTATCAAAAGTGGCCAATTGCGGCTTCGCCATTAGATGCGGTGATTAACTATCGAGTGACATTAGCGTGGTCGCTCGAACTCTATGATGAAGGCGGTCAACTATTGGGCCCGCTAACCGTCAATACATCGGATCGGTTTGTTGAGCAGCGCAGCAATTTGCTCGCGGCAGGTGAAGCGGAGGAACGCCGGTTAAATCAATTACGCGACGCGTTAGCGGATAAACTTTTGCGGCAGATTGGGTTCAAGATCGCTAATATGGAACCAACTGCTTCAGCCCCAATGGAATAGCTCAGTGAAAGTGTATCCCGACAAGCTCGACGGACATCTGGCAGGGTCGATGGGACGCATGTACTGGGTTTCAGGGGACGAGCCCCTGCTTGTACAAGAAGCCTCGGATGCGATTAGAACAGCCGCCAGGCGTGCCGGTGCCGAAGAGCGGGTGGTTTACCACGTCGAACGAGGCTTTGACTGGCAAGAGGTCCTTGGCGAGTCAGATGCCTTGTCGCTTTTTGCTAGCAGAAAATTGCTCGAGCTTCGCCTGGCGTCAGCAAAGCCCGGTGACAAAGGGTCCAAAGCACTTCAATCATTGGCGGAGAGCACCGACGACAACATCATCCTAATTACTTCTCCGCGTCTCGATGCTGCGAGCCAGAAAACCAAATGGTTTAAAACCGTCGAGGCGCAAGCGATCAGCGTTCAGGTGTGGCCGCTAGCGCCAAAAGACTTGCCCGGTTGGATTCATAAAAGGATGGCGGGTCGTGGACTCAAAGCAGACCGAGCCACGATTAATGCACTCGCCCGGAAAATTGAAGGGAACTTGCTCGCAGCGGTGCAAGAGATCGATCGCCTAGCGCTTCAGGCGCTTGACGGCGTAATCACCCAAGACATGATTGAGGCAGCGGTGACAGACCAGGCTCGATTTGATGTCTACCAGTGGCTTGATGCTGCATTAGCAGGACAAACTTCTCGAAGTCTACGAATGCTGCGTGCGCTGGAGGCCGAGGGAGTTGATGCCGTTGTCATCGCCTCAGCCTTGACGCGCGAAGTTCGCCAGCTGGCACAAATGAGTATTGAAGCGAATGCTTCAAGTGTTGATGAGGTGATTCGGCGGTTTCGTATTTGGCCCAAGCGTCAACCGCTCATAGCGAAAGCGCTGAAGCGCTCACCGTCCTCGCACTACGTGTCGTTACTGCCGTTGCTCTCCGAATTAGATCGGCAGGCCAAAGGCCAGGCGGAGGGTAACCCTTGGCAACGCTTAAGCGATCTCAATCTGAAGTTAGCGAGCGCCAACTGAGTACTCCTTCGGTTGATGTCCGCGCCTTGCGCGATAAATATTGATCTGCTTTAGGCTCAATTTCTTGCCGACACGCACCCTGTGGGACTCATGGTAATTTGGTAGCGGAATGGTATCCTTATCGGCCCTTCGGGGTGCGTGAAAAACGTAAGGAATACGGTTCAGGCAGCGATAAAAGCGGCTCGGTGGATCAGATTGAAGCAGGGAAAGGATGTGAGGGACATCGGTACGAGTGTGATGTCCTCGGCAGTGAATCCTGCACTCATCGTGGATTACAAGATGGTTAGCCTACGGCTCAACGCTCATGGGCTTGGCGGCACAAAGGTCCTGAAACGATCGACAAGAATGCTAAACCGACGAATGACTAGTGAGCGGCGCAAGCGTCGACCACCACCAATACAGGCCTGATGAACGCTCGTAGCAGAGACTAATCAAGCGAATAGATCTTCAGTAGTAAGGACGATGCATGGCAAAGCAAAAAGATGCGCTCGGTGGGGATGGAATTCCCGATACCACGGTTAGTGCAAAGGAAGTCTTCGGGCTTGATATCGATATGGAGATTCCGGCTTTTTCGAAGCCGTCTGAGCATGTACCTACTATTGACCCGACTTATCGATTCAATCCAGAGACAACGCTCGCGATTCTGGCGGGTTTTGCGCACAACCGACGCTGTATGGTGCAGGGGTATCACGGAACGGGTAAGTCAACGCACATCGAGCAGGTAGCTGCTAGGCTGAATTGGCCGTGCATCCGGATCAATTTGGATTCGCATGTGAGTCGGATGGACCTGGTTGGCAAAGACGCGATCGTCTTGAAAGACGGCCAACAAATCACCGAATTCAAGGAAGGACTGTTGCCCTGGGCGCTGCAGCGCGCCTGTGCGATCGTCTTTGATGAATATGATGCGGGGCGCCCTGATGTGATGTTTGTCATTCAGCGGGTGCTGGAGGTCGAGGGGAAGCTGACCCTATTAGACCAAAGCAGAGTGATTAGTCCGCATCAAAGTTTCCGGATGTTCGCGACAACTAACACCATCGGTCTCGGCGATCCAACGGGTCTGTATCACGGGACCCAGCAGATCAACCAAGGTCAAATGGATCGCTGGAATATTGTCACCACTCTGAACTACCTACCCCACGAGAGCGAGGTCAATATCGTCTCGGCGAAGCACCCTGGAATGGACCCAGCGACGCTGTCTCATATGGTGTCGGTGGCGGCACTCACGCGGCAAGGGTTTATCAACGGTGACATCAGCATCGTCATGTCGCCCAGAACCGTCATTATGTGGGCCGAAAATGCCGCGCTGTTCAATGATCTGGGGTTCGCGTTCAGGTTGACGTTTTTGAACAAGTGCGATGAAACCGAGCGACCAATCATTGCCGAGTACTATCAGCGGTGCATGGGGGCGGAATTGCCTGAATCGAGCGCTGGTATCGTTCTCAATGAGGGCGCTTAGCGCGCTGGAATAGAACGCGATGGACGATACGACCGAGGTATTTCGCCAGGCTGTCACCTCAACCATGCGGGCAATTTCAGGCAATGATGAATTGTCTGTCACATTTGGTCGAGGCAAGCCTTATATGCAAGGCAGCAAAGCGCGTCTGCCAGCGCCTGAAGCCGGGCTTGGTGAAGAGGGGCTGGCGGTGCTTCGCGGTACTGCGGATCGATTTGCCCTAAAAGAGCGCTACCACGATGCGGGCTTACATCTTGAGAAGCGCCCAGACAGTGGCGTTGCTCAAGAGATTTTCGATGCTGTGGAAGAGGCGCGGCTTGCTGTCATTGGTTCCCACTTGATGCGCGGCGTGCAGGACAATCTGTCAGCAGAATTGGACTCAAGCCTTGAAACACTGACCGCCACTACCATGGCAGAACTGGATGATTTTTCGCTCGGCGCAGCAGTCGGGCTAATGATCAGAGAGCGACTCATTGGCGCAGAGCTGCCACCAGCGGCTGACCGAATTTTATCGCCTTGGAGGAAATACCTCGGCGAGAAGATTCAGGTCGACATAGAGGACTATATCGATCAGCGTTTTGATCAGTCGGTCTACAGCGACCTTGCGATTGAGTTGATGAGCCAACTTGATCTGCTCGATGACTACGGTGAAGAGGACCAGCAAGGCGCCTCGGACGATTTAGAAGAGCAAGATCAAGAAATCGAAACCGAAGCCAGTGACGAGGGCGCCGAGGAAGATTCGGGCAGCGAAGGCGATCTCTCTGATGCCATTGAAGGTGAGGTACCTGTCGACATGGATGCGGCAGATCTCATCGACGCCGATGGTACAGAAGATGAATCTGGCGCTCCCCCAGACCAACAAGTTGAGCAGAACTGGTCTCGTCCCAAAGTATTTGAATACAAAAGCTATACCAGTGAATTCGATGAGATCGTGTTCGCCGATGAGTTGTGTGAGGGCGAAGAGCTCGATCGCCTGCGCGGCGTGCTCGACCAGCATTTGCAAAATTCGCAAATCATTATCAGTAAGCTCGCCAACCGGCTGCAGAGAAAATTAATGGCTCAGCAAAATCGTAGCTGGGACTTTGACCTAGAAGAAGGGGTGTTAGATACGTCTCGCTTGCCCAGCATCATTATTGATCCATTTTCCCCACTGGCCTTCAAACAAGAGAAAGACACAAAGTTTAGAGACACCGTAGTCTCAATCTTGATCGATAGCTCCGGGTCTATGCGTGGCCGATCGATTTGTATCGCCGCCATGTGCGCGGACATTTTGGGCAGAACGTTGGAGCGTTGCTCGGTCAAAGTTGAAATCCTTGGCTTTACCACCAAAGCGTGGAGAGGCGGGCAATCCAGAGAGCTATGGTTGCAGCAAGGTAAGCCTGCGCAGCCCGGGCGACTGAATGACATCAGACACATCGTCTACAAGGCCGCAGACATGCCATGGCGCCGTGCTCGGCGCAACCTCGGCTTGATGATGCGAGAAGAATTGCTGAAAGAGAATATCGATGGCGAAGCATTGCTTTGGTCTCACGGGAGAATTCAAGGTCGCCCCGAAGACCGCAAAATCTTAATGGTGATCTCTGACGGTTTGCCCGTCGATAACAGTACGCTGTTGGTTAATCCGAGTAACTATCTCGAGCAGCATCTGAAGTACGCTATCGACCAGATCGAAAACTATTCTGACGTAGAACTCGTCGCGATCGGCATTGGTCATGATGTCACGCATCATTATCAGCATGCCGTCACCATCACCGACGCTGAGCAGTTGGGTGATGCGATGACCGAGCGACTCGTCGACTTGTTTGATGAAAAGACGGCTTCAGGACCTAGGCGGGCCAGCTGACCATGTCACGCCCAAAATTGGTCAAAGCGATCGATCGATATCTCCAGCGCTACCCCGAAGAGCAAGCAGTAGGGCAGGAGTTCAAACAATTTGTGCTCGCCCATGAAGATTGCTTTGCGAGGAGCCTGCAAGTAGGGCACGTTACCGGCTCGGCATGGATTATTGATAGCCCGCACAAGCATTGTCTGCTTACCCATCATAAAAAACTCGATCGGTGGCTGCAGTTGGGCGGGCACGCTGACGGTGATGGCAACACAGCCCGGGTAGCGACTCGAGAAGCGCTTGAGGAATCCGGACTGAAATCTCTTCAACTCGTGAGCCTTGAAATATTTGACCTTGATATTCACACGATTCCCGAGCGCGGTGATGAACCCGAGCACCAGCACTTCGATGTGCGCTACCTGTTTGAAACCAGTCGCGACGCGCCACTCGTTGTGAGTGATGAATCGAACGATCTAGCATGGATTGCACTCGATGATATTGAAGCGTTAACTAGCGAGCGATCCATACTCCGCATGGTTGAAAAGACTGGATAACCTTATAGGGGCTGAGTTGTTACTGTTGACTGGCTTGCTGCAATTGGGTTTTACAAAGAGCGCTTGCCAAAGAGGTCTTGTTTAGGGAGTCGCTAGACGTGGTGGCAGGCGATTAAGCGATTGTCGCCCACTGCGCGAAGAAGAGGGGTCTCCTTTCGGCACCCTGTATCTGCGATGGGGCATCGATCCGCAAATCGGCAGCCCGCGCCTATATTGACCGGGGAGGTGATTTCACCCGTCAACCGTGAAAATGGTTTGTCTCGCTCTGACTTTGGATCAGGTTCGGGATTAGCCTCAATCAAGAATTGGGTGTACGGGTGCTTAGGGTCAAAGAACACCTCGTCAGATGGACCTGATTCGACGATGACCCCCATGTACATAACGGCCATTCGATCAGACACATAACGAACCATCGACAAATCGTGGGCAATAAATAACAACGTCAGGCCCATGGAAGCTTTGAGCTCGTCAAGCAGATTAATGACTTGTGCCTGTACTGAAACATCAAGCGCAGAGATCGGCTCGTCGCATACGACGAATTCCGGTTCGATAATCATCGCTCTTGCGATGCCGATGCGTTGGCGTTGGCCGCCAGAAAATTCATGAGGGTACCGAGACATGTGATCGGCATTTAGGCCAACCCGTTCAAGCCAAGTGGCGACTTTGTCTCTTACCGTCCCTTGTGTTTCGCCGCGGATCGAAAGGCCCTCGCCAACGATATCCAATACCGTCATTCTCGGATTGAGAGACGCATACGGATCTTGAAAAATCATCTGCATCGACCGTGAGAAGGTGAGGTGGTCTGCCGCGGTGAATTTGGCGGGTAGGGGCACATCATTCAAAAAAGCCTCACCCGCTGTTCGCTCATGAAGGCCAATCAGCGTTTTGCCGAAGGTTGATTTCCCTGAACCGCTTTCCCCAACAAGGCCCAGAATCTCATTGCTTTGAATGGTCAATGACACCCCGTCGACCGCATGAAGGAAGCGATCGCGGCCCATTTTGAAGTACTTGGTTAGTCCCTCGGTGCGAATCATGTCGTCACCTCAGTTGCTCGAATGGGTTGATAGATCAAATCAGTCGTTGGAGCATCCTGGTGTTGTAGCCAGCATTTGGCTGTGTGTTGAGGTGAGGCCGGATCTGCGATTTCGGGGGGATCCTTTTCCACACAAACGTTCATCACATGCGGGCATCGGGGTGCGTAGCCGCAGCCTTTGGGCGGAGCAAACAAATCGGGTGGTGAGCCTGGTATGGGTGCAAGCTTACTTTCTCGGGATAACGACCGGCTGGGCATCGCTTGTTTTAGGCCGAGGGTGTAAGGGTGGCGGCTGCGGTAGAAAATATCCTCAGCCGAGCCTCGCTCGACAATTTGGCCGGCGTACATCACGCAGACCCGATCAGCCATTTTGGCAACGACGGCTAGATCGTGGGTGATCAAAATGATTGCCATGTCCAGCCGATCTTTAAGCTCGGACATGAGTGCGAGGATTTGGGCTTGAATGGTGACATCAAGGGCGGTGGTCGGCTCATCAGCGATGAGCAGCTTCGGGTTACAAGCCATGGCCTGAGCAATCATCGCGCGTTGTAGCATGCCGCCTGAGAACTCGAACGGATATTGGCTCGCGCGGCGCTCAGCTTCAGGGATGTTGGCTCTCTGCAACAAATCAATTGCAGATTCCAATGCTGCTGAAGGAGAAAGTCCTCGATGGACCCGAAGCGGTTCAGCGATTTGTTGGCCGATGGTCATGGTGGGGTTGAGCGAGGTCATGGGGTCCTGAAAGATCATGCCAATGTCTCGACCTCGATATCGAGTGCGCTCAGCATCGGACAATTGGAAAAGATCCTCACCCTCAAACCAGGCCTGGCCCGACCGAATGTTGCCAGGCGGTCTCGGAATCAGATCCATGAGCGCCTGGACGGTCACCGACTTGCCGCACCCGGATTCACCCACAATAGCGAGCGTTTCGCCACTCTCGACGTCGAAGGACACACCGCGCACTGCCTGGACCGTGCCGCCATAGGTTTGGAAATCGACGGCAAGGTTGTCTACTTGAAGCAACGTCATCGCTAGCTCCTCGCCCGCATACGCGAGTCCAGCGCCTCAGATAAACCATCGCCTAAAAGATTGAAGGCGAGGACGGTGATGCTGATAAATAGCGCGGGGAAAAACAATTCGTGCGGGTGACTCAGCATAGTCTTCACGCCTTCGTTACACATGGAGCCCCAGGATGGGGTAGGCGGTGCAACCCCCATTCCGATAAAGGACAGGAACGCTTCAGTGAAAATCGCAGACGGCACAGCAAAGGTGAGTGTCACCAAGATCACGCCCACTGTATTAGGCAGAATGTGGCGGAAGATGATGTAGCTCGGGCTCGCGCCAAGCAGTCGCGCCGCCTCAATGTAGCCCTGCTCTCTAATCTGCAGCACTTGCCCCCTGACTAGCCTTGCGGTCGCGGGCCAGAGAAGAAGAATCAACGCAAGGAGCATGGGGAAGATACCGTTTTCACCTGGCCCGATACCAAAGGCGATTTTGAACAAAATCATGAACAGCAAAAACGGGAGGGCGACGACAAAGTCTGCAAAGCGCATCAGCACCTGATCAAAGCGGCCTCCAAAATATCCCGCGAAACCGCCATAGATGATGCCAATGAGTACATAGATCAGCGGCGCGACAAGACCGATGAATAAGGATACTCGGGCGCCCTCCATAAGCCGGGCAAGCATATCTCTGCCTAGGTAGTCTGTTCCAAACGGATGAAAAGATAGGGTGACCCGATCGCCAGGATTCGCGTCCTCAGCGCCGATCAAGTCTCTGCTAATGGCTTCACTAACGCGAATGGATTGAGTAGGTGTGACTTCAATGGTTTGCACGCTATCAAACTCGTCAAACCCATCGGTGGTAACAATCGAGTAGTAATAAGTCTCGCTATTAAGATTGAGTCTGTCCTCATAGCCTGTGATATTGCCTGCAGTCAGGGTTGACAGCGGTAACCCCAGGTTAAACATGCCCTCTGGCGCGGTGTTATTCCGATAGACGGCGTAGCCACCAGCATCTTGCACAGGAGACCAAACGAGCCTGACGTAGTGAGTCGTGGGTTCGCCGTCGACGCGCAGATTAGTGACTGATGGAAGGGTGTCGGGGTAACCGCTCGGTGCCTCTGGATGGCGCTCATCAATCGGTGCTGACCATGCGGATCGGTCCTCTACCAGAACGGCGCTTTTGGGCAGGCCGGGTGCTTGAGAGATCTGGTTGAGATCTTGTTGGCTGGGG
Source organism: Gammaproteobacteria bacterium (assembly GCA_038131595.1). Lineage (GTDB taxonomy): Bacteria > Pseudomonadota > Gammaproteobacteria > Pseudomonadales > Azotimanducaceae > UBA9926. The sequence goes on along the minus strand of JAYPPR010000008.1, from coordinate 586,118 downwards.
TCGATCGTCCACAGCAGAGGGCCGATCAGCGTGAACGCGGCGAGCGCGATCACAATGTATAAAGAAATCAGGGCCCGAGTGTTTTGCTTTAGCCGTTGCCAGGCGTCTTCCCAGTAGGAGAGCGACGGGCGGGCGATCCGCTCGGCATCAGATGCAGGAGGCGCTGGCGCAAAGTCTTCGGCTGATAGCTTGAGCGAAGTCATTTGAGTCGCACTCTAGGGTCAATGAACCCGTAGAGGATGTCGACGACGATCACCATGAATACAAGAAAAGCGCCGTAAAACACCGTTGTTCCCATAATGACCGTGTAATCGAGTTGCTGCACGGCTTGAACAAAATAGCGGCCCAAACCAGGTATTGCGAAGATCATCTCGACAACGAATCCGCCCGTGGTAATGGCTGCGACCTGAGGGCCTAGCACCGTCACAACTGGAAGAATGGCGTTGCGCAATTGATGATGGGTAAAGATTCTTGTCTTGCTAAGGCCTTTGGCTTTTGCAGTACGAACATAATCCTCGTTGATAACATCAAGCATTGAAGACCGCATGAGTCGGGTCAGTAACGCCATGGTGCCAAGACCGAGCACCAGTGCGGGCATGAGCATATGAGCGAGGGTGCCCCAGCCCGCCACTGGCAAAACGGATACTCCGAACCACTGATTAACGTTGACCAGCGCAAGCTGGCCAAGGGCGGCGAAGACGAAGCTCGGCACAGAAATACATAAAATGACGAGCGACATAATCACGACGTCGGGCAACCGGTTTCGGTACAGCGCGGTAATCGCTCCCCAAACAATGCCCCCAGCCGCGGCAATTCCAATGGCGAGTACCCCGAGCAGGGCCGATACTGGGAAGTGATCTCTGATGATGTCATTTACTTTGCGGTTTTGCTGAGTAAACGAGATACCAAAATCGCCTCTAGCCATGTTGCCGAGGAAAATCACATATTGCTCAGGCAATGGGCGATCTAGTCCGTATTGTTTCGCTAAATTGGCGCGAATCTCGGGTGTGGCCGCTTTTTCGTTCATCAAGGGGTCACCGGGCACGGCGTGCATGGCGAAAAAGGTGGCGGTAGCGATAAACCAAACGGTGATAACGCCGCCGACCAGCCGCTCGAGAATATATCGGCCCATGGCAGGCTTAGGGGATGACCCGGGCGTGAGTGAAGTCTGGGTCTCCGCCCACAACGGTTCGCCGAACACCTCGGACTTTTGGGTGTAGCAGATAAATCACGCCTTGCTCATAGATGGGAATGACAACCACGTCCTCCTCGATGATCGATTGGGCTTTTGCCATGGCGTCCATCCGTGTGCGTGGATCGGTTGAATTCATGGCAACCCGAACCGCTGCGTCATACTCGGGATTGTTATATCGACCCCTGTTGTTGAGGTTCCAGCTCGCAAAGAGGTCGCCAAATGTCATGATGTCGTCAAAATCTGGCCCCCAGCCGGCACCCACAATGTCAAAGTCCCCTGCGGTCATCTTTGCCAATCGTTGTTTGAAGGTTTGTACATCGATGCGGATGTCGATCCCTAGCTTCGATTTGTAGAGGCCCTGGAAATACTCTGCCTGTTTGGTCGCTGTGGGGCTGTCTGAGACAAGGAGCGCGAGTGGTGGGATTTGATCGACCCCGAGTTCGGCCTTGGCAGCTTCAAGATACGCTTTGGCTTGCTCGATATTTGGGGTTCGTTCAGTTGCTGGATACTCATCTCGGAATTTGCCTTCAACGCCTTGGAGCCAAGTCGGAAAGAGGCTCTTGCCAGGCAAATTGCCGGGCTGTTGAAGCACTCGGTTCACTAGTTCCTCAGGATCGAAGGCCGCTGCAAGTGCCCGCCGAAGGTTTAAGTTGTTAGTTACTCGGTCTTCACGGTGATTGAATTCAAGGAAAAAGACGCTTCCAGTGACGAAATTACGAATTCGGAGCTTGTTCGCGAGGGCATCTTTATACGTCTCGCCATCAAGTTGCGTATAGGCGATTTCATTGTCGACGAATAGATTCAGCCTCGCACGGGTGTCGGCCGTGATGTAAGCGAAATCCAACTTATTGAGAGCGATCGAGTCTTGGTTCCAGTATTGCTCATTCTTGAGCATCGTCAGCGACGCACTGTGCACCCAATCGCTGATGCGAAAGGCGCCGTTGTATAGCAGCTTGTCTGCATCAGCGCCGTAGGCGCCTTTGGTCGATTCGTAGAATGCTTGTTGCACAGGGAAGTAACTCACGAACGCTGTGAGTTTGATGAAATAGGCAGTCGGCCGTTCGAGCTCCACCTCTAACGTGTAATCATCCACTGCGCGAACCCCCAGATCACTGGCTGGGCGCTCGCCTCGATTGATGGCTTCGGCATGCTTGACCGGGTACAGGATAAAGGCGTATTCCGATGCCGTGCTCGGAGTCACAACGGTTCTCCAGGCAAAGACAAAGTCATGGGCGGTCACGGGGTCACCGTTACTCCACTTAGCGTCTTCTCTCAGCCAAAAGGTCGCCTTTTTATCATCAACCTCCCACCGGGTTGCGACGCCTGGCGCCAGGTTGCCGCGCCGGTCGTAGCGCGTTAGCCCCTCCATAGAATGGCTGAGCACTCGGATCGAGACCTGGTCGGTGGCTTTCATCCCATTCAGCTGTGGAGGCTCTTGTGCGAGGGCAATCGTGATGGTCTGGCTCTCAGCGTCGACTGATGTGGCCTCAGCATGGATGGGGAGCAGGGAAGCAAGTACAGCGGCAAGAAGGACTAGATTGCGCATGGGGGTGATGTGTCTTGAATGAGGCGGAGATTCTAGCATGCAAGGTCGATGAATTAGATGATCTTCAAAGACATCGCTTTGCGCGAGAAAAGGTGCTTTCGAGCGACTGGCTCTAGTACTTCAGAGTGCCGGCAAAGACCTGCGGTGGGTATGTCAGCAGGTCGCGCGCCCTTTGGTCATGGAAGTGGCAGTCAGATGATCAGGTAGAGTATTTCAGCAGGTTTGCGACGACGCGCTCCAGATGGGTTAGTGAATTACACACTTCCGTCTGGTGGCAGCAAGGGGCGTATTTCTTCATTTCAGCGTCACCCACGGTCCAATTGGAGCGGGGTTCGGGATTCAGCCAAATCACGCGCTTCGACTTTTCGTACATTTCCCGAAGAATTTCGCTCTTCGGGTCGCCATAGTTGTTGCGCGCATCGCCCAAGATAATGATGGTCGTTTTATTGTTGACGTCATCCATGCAGCGGCGTTTGAAGTCCATGAGCATTTGCCCATAGTCGGTCGAACCATTGCCGTAGTCGCGCATCGTTTTTGCCATCGCATCCTCAAGGGAGCTTCGCTGAAAAATATCGGTGACCTCGCCGAGGTCTGAGGAGAATGCAAACGAGCGAACCTTCGGAATAATTTCAGCCAGACTGTACAAAAACATCAGCAAAAATCGCGAGTAGTTGCTAACGGAGCCACTACAGTCGCAAATACACATGACTTTAGGTCGATCAACTTTCGATGATTTCCAGCGAAGATCAAATAAGTTGCCGTCATACTGCATGTTGTTTCGCAGCGTCTTGCGGATATCGATCTGGCCTCTGCGATAGGTTTTCCGGCGTTTTGAGTGAATGGCGATCAATTTCTTCGCCATTTTGAAAACAATTTCCTGCACATCCTTGAAGTTGCGTTTCTCAAGGTTGCTTAGTTTGACCTTTTTCAGGAGCTCTTCGCGCAACTGCTTACCATGCTCATCTGCATGGAGCATAAACTGGCGCTCCACATAATCGCGTACCTGATCGCGAAGTAGGTCCCGTGCCCGTTTCAAGCGAGTAGCGAGGCCCAGTCTTGGGAGGCCGCCCGCTTTTTGTAACTCCGAGATCTCTTCCTGCAGGTCTTTGAGACCCATCGCTTCCATGATTTTGCGGGTGTAAAGGCCTTTCTGGGTGAAGACGACAATCTGATTGACCTCTGCGGTGCGTCCCGCTTCGGCCAGTGCCACCATCTGCTCGCTTCTAGATCCTTGTAACAGTAGCTGACCCAGTGCGGAGCTTGGCTCCATGGACTCATCGATGGGCGCATCCATCTCAGCTTCTGATTCGCTGCGTGAGCCGCCGCCACCGCCGCCACCTTGACCTTTTTGTGTTCGATCACCGCCACTTTGCTGTTCGCCCGAGGCTTCATCATCGAATGCGTCTCCAGCATCATCGCTGGATGAGTCATCTGGGTTTGACATCGGCCCACCTTCGGCCAATGCAGCAAGATCCTCAGCGGTAAAGAATCGATCGAAACAGGCGTCAAACGCCTCTTTCTCCTCGGGGTTCTTCGACAGAAGAATCGACAATGCATTCTTAAATAGCGTGCGGTCCTCGTAGCCCACAATCGGCAGAGCGGACATCGCATCTAATGTCTCTGCAGGCGAAACTTTGACTTCGGCGGTTCGCAATACTTTGACGAAGTCGACGAGGGTCTTTTCCATTAGTCGGTCTTGGTCGCTTTGTTGGTCAGCATCGCGAGTTCTGCCTCAACGGCCTCGATATCCTCTTGGAATTTAAGAATGACGTTGAGCGTCTGCCGAACGAGATCTTGATCGAGTGTCTCAGAATGAAGGAGTAGCAGTGTTTTGGCCCAGTCGATGGTTTCGCTGATCGCTGGTACCTTCTTTAGATCCAGATCGCGCAGCTCTTGGACAAATGTAACGAGCTGTTGTCTCAGTTGGTCCGGGACCTCGGGCACCCGAGCGTGAACAATAGCGGTCTCAAGATCGGCATCAGGGAACGGAATGTAAAGATGAAGACAGCGCCGCTTCAGCGCATCGCTGATTTCCCGCGTGTTGTTACTGGTCAGGAAAACCAGCGGTTTGTGCGCTGGATTCGCCGCGATGGTTCCGATCTCGGGGATCGATAACTGGTAATCGGACAACATCTCGAGTAACAGGGATTCGAACTCGTAGTCACTCTTGTCGACCTCGTCGATGAGTAGCACGCAGCCGTCTTGATTCTTCAGTGCTTTGAGTAGCGGGCGAGGTTCTAAGAATTCTTCAGAGAAAAAGACATCGCCAAATTCGTGCAGTTTGGCAACGGACTCAGACAGTCCCTTCGCGCCTTCCAATATCTCGCCGAGGGTCTCTTTTAGAACCTGCGTATACAGCAACTGCTTGCCGTACTTCCATTCGTAGATCGCTTTGGATTCATCGAGCCCTTCATAGCACTGTAGGCGCACGCACTCCATGTCAAGCAAAGCCGCAACACTTTTGGCGAGCTCTGTTTTACCAACACCGGGTGGTCCCTCAATGAGTACTGGCTTATCTAGGTGGTGCGCTAGAAACACTGCAGTGGAAATATGAAGGTTCGAAATATAATTGAGCGACGCGAGCCCGTCTGAAATCGCCTCTACTGTAGCCAGTTTTTCTGCGCGTTGATTCGACAAACTAATCCCCTTAATACCGTCGTGAAATAAGTGCTTTGACACGGTGCTCGCGAAAAAGTGACCTGCATTATGGGAGTGTGCCCGAGCGATGTACAGCGAGGTGCTAACAATTTGCGTGACCAATCTCGCCCGATTAGGAAGGCGAATAATGAGCACTGAAGCAACGCGTCCGTAAGTTCGGCTCCTCATCGAGGATTGTGATCAGCCAGGCCTATCGCATCCCTGAATCGATCGCGAATTTCCGAATTAGTTGTCATTGGTAACTGATGCTCGAAACCCTGTCATTTCTGGACAGTGATTCTGAACCTTAATGGCCAAAGCCGGTGGAGAAAGAGGGTCGTGAAAGAAGGTCGTGAAAGAAAGTTGTGAAAGTAACCCTGAAATCAGCGCTGGTCGGGTAAGGCACATGTTTCGCGCAGAAAAGCGCAGAAAAATACTCGCTGATAGTGCTATGGTGCAATCGGGAGGATTTGCAATGAAACAATCAATAGTCGTAGCACTTTTTTTGTTGCTCCAGGGCGCGGGGATAGGTCATGTCAGTGCCAATCCCTATCCGTCAACCTACGAAGCGTCGGCGCATTCGCCTTATGTTCTGGTGAGTCAAGCCATTGACGCGGGAGAGGGAGAAGGTTGGTTCTCTGGATGGGTACGGGTTGAGAATAATCGTATTACCGCAGTGAATACGATGGATGTTCCCCTACCAGAGGGCATCGAGATCAGGGATGTTGGTGAGCAATTTGTGACACCTGGGATCATCGATGTGCACAGTCATTTGGGCGACTATCCAGCGCCTTCCTATCGCGCCCACAGCGATGGCAATGAGGCGACATCGCCAGTCACAGCAGAAGTATGGGCCGAGCATAGCGTGTGGCCCCAAGATCCTCAGTTTCCTTTGGCGCTTGCAGGAGGGGTAACAACGCTTCAGATACTGCCAGGCTCTGCCAATTTGTTTGGGGGCCGCAGTGTAACGCTCAAGAATGTCTGGTCCCGAACGGTACAAGGGATGAAGTTTCCGGATGCTCCTTACGGGTTAAAGATGGCGTGCGGCGAGAATCCGAAACGGGTATACGGAAGCAAAGGACGTTCTCCTGCCACGCGCATGGGGAATTTTGCTGGTTACCGCAAAACCTGGATCCAAGCCCGTGAATATCAAAGGGCCTGGCAAGACTATGAGCAAAGTCTTGTTGAATACGAGGAGAAGCTAGCCGCAGCTAGTGATGAGTCAGCAGATGCTGACGCTGGAAAAGAGCCCCCTCGCGCGCCCAAGCCTCCTAAACGCGATATTCAAATGGAAACCCTAGTTGGTGCGTTGGAAGGGGATATCTTGGTCCATAACCACTGCTACCGGGCTGACGAAATGGCCCAAATAATCGACCTCAGCAAAGAATTTGGCTATCAGGTCACGGCATTTCACCATGCCGTTGAGGCTTATAAGATTGGTGACTTACTTGCCGAAAATAACATTTGCTCAGCACTGTGGGCGGACTGGTGGCGGTTTAAATTAGAGTCTTTTGATGGGGTCGCAGCGAACGTTCCTATGGTTCACGCTGCCGGCGCATGCGCCATCGTTCATTCAGATTCTCCCAATGGGATCCAACGACTGAATCAAGAGGCCGCCAAAGCATTGGCGGCTGGCCGGAGGCTCGGGCTTGAGATCAGTGACTCTGAAGCGATTACTTGGTTGACAAAAAACGCGGCCTACGCGTTAGGTGTTTTGGATCAGACCGGCACGCTAGCCCCTGGGAAGATGGCCGACATCGTTGTTTGGACGGCCAATCCGCTCAGTGTTTATGCCCAGGCAGCGCAGGTGATGGTCGATGGTGTTGTCCACTATGACCGATCCAGTAGCGAGCGGCCGATCACCGACTTCGAGCTCGGCCACCGAGAGGAGGTATGGAAATGAAAATGATGGATGGGTTGAGAGGCATTGCGCTGCTGGCGACGACGTTATTCGCTATGTCTGCAATCGCCGTGGACGTGCTGGTTGAAAACGCTTTCTTGCCGGGTACAGGCGGTGCCAAGGGCGAGCCAGTCACGATACTAATCAGTGAGGGTCGTATTCAGTCCATTGGTGCGGAGGTCACCGCCAATGATGTTGAAAGGTTCGATGCTGGAGGGGCGATTGTCACGCCAGGGTACATCGATTCTGGGACGAGTGTAGGACTTGCCGAGGTCAGCGGACTTGGCACCTCGCGTGATGGACGCGTTGAGGAGGTTCGCAACGCGGCCGGATTTAATGTTTGGACGGCACTGAATGAGGGCTCGTCTCTCATTCCGTTCGCGCCTACCGACGGGGTGACGCGAGGGGTTATCACGCCCTCTGCAGATGAGGCTAACTTTGCGGGCGAGAGCGCGCTGGTCCGATTTGTTAAGGGCGATAAATTCCTGGCACAGGCGAGTCTTGCTCAACACCTTTACTTGCGAGAGTGGAATCGGCGTGGCGCCGGTGGTTCAAGGGGTAACGCGCTGCAATTGGTGCTCGAGGATTTGGATGAAGCCGCGCGCTTTTTAAGGGATCAGCGCCAATACAACAGCAATAAGGCGCGCCCATTTTCGTTATCGACGCGCGAATTAAGAGCCTTGGGACGCGTCATTAAAGGAGAGCGACTACTTGTGGTGCATGTCGATCGCGCTGCGGATATCCGAAAAGTGGTTACATCTTTTGAGCGATTTGAGGACGTCAAGCTGATCATTGCTGGCGGCGTTGAAGCTTGGCGCCTAGCACCTATGCTCGCGGAGCGATCGATTCCTGTACTGCTGAATGTGCTCGATAATGTCCCCGAGTCGTTCGACCGGCTAGGCGCGCGGCTTGATTCCGCGACAATTCTAGACAAAGCAGGCGTGCCCATCGCCTTTATGTCGACGACCCCTTATTCGGAATTTCGGTCGTTAACCCAGGCGGCGGGCGTGGCGGTGGCAAACGGTTTGCCTTGGGATCGCGCCTTACGCGCGTTGACCGAAGGACCTGCGGAGATCTGGGGTATCGAGGGTGGACGGCTTGCCGAGGGGGAAGTGGCTGACTTGGTGTTTTGGGACGGCGATCCCATTGAAATCATGTCTGCGCCCCAGGCGGTCATGATCGATGGTCGTTGGGTAGATTTGACGACCCGCCAGCAACAGTTGAGCGAGCGCTATCGCGATCTGCTCAAATTGAAATAGCGCATCCCACGAGATTGTTAATAAAAGGAGTTCCAATGAGGCCCGAATCATTCAAGCCCTGGATACAACGCTCAGTTTGTATTGTTTTTTGTCTCGCACTGACGGGTTTAACGCCTCAACTTCTTGCCGATCTTGAGGCGCTCGAAGCTGAAGTTCAGGCGGACTATGAGCAGCGACTCGGTGCGTTGTTCGAGCACTTCCACGCGAACCCAGAGTTGTCGTTTGTTGAGTTCAAAACGGCGGCTCGCATGGCAGATGAAATGCAAGCATTGGGGTACGAGGTGACTTCTGGTATCGGTGGAACGGGCGTAATCGGTGTTTTGGAAAACGGTCCTGGTCCCCTCGTTATGATGCGAGCCGACATGGATGGCCTGCCAGTACGGGAAGAGACGGGGCTTTCTTATGCTTCCCGCGTCATGCAGGAAACGGTCGAGGGTGACCTTATGCCCGTCATGCATGCGTGTGGTCATGACGTTCATATCACGGCGCTTATCGGTACTGCCCGATATATGGCAAACCATCGAGATGAATGGTCTGGAACATTGATGCTGCTTGCCCAGCCTGCCGAGGAATGGAAGACGTCCGGGGCAAAAGCGATGAAGGACGATGGCGTGTGGGAGATTCACGGCACGCCAGACTATGCATTGGCATTCCATGTGTCGGCAGACATTGAAGCAGGCAAGCTTTACGCGTCAGAGGGTGCGGCTTATTCGGCGGTGGACTCCATCGACATAGAGGTACCAGGAATCGGCGCTCACGGTGCCAGTCCCCATCGCGGTATTGACCCAGTAGTGGTTGCCTCACAAATTGTCGTCTCGCTCCAAACCATTGTTGCGAGAGAATTGTCGCCTCGTGAACCAGGCGTTGTGACGGTTGGCGTCTTTAAAGCGGGTAATAAACGCAACGTCATTGGTGAATCCGCGACGCTTGAGCTAACGGTCCGATCTGACTCGAAGGCAACTCGCCAGAAATTGCTCGGCGCTATCGAGCGGATTGCGGTCAATATCGGGCGGGCAGCAGGACTTCCGGAAGATCGCCTTCCTGTGGTCAGTCTCGTAGGTGGCGTGCCCGTCACGGCAAACGATCCGGAGCTTGCTCGGCGCGTCAATGCAGCGTGGGATGCCTCGCTGGGTTCAGATTATGTAACCACCTATGACCGTGAGGGAATGGGTGGAGAGGATTTCCCGTTTTTGACGGAAGATCCATATATTCCTAGTGTGTATTTCTCTGTAGGTGGAACGCCGAGGACGGCCATTGAAGAGGCAAACAATGGAGGTCGGCCCGTGCCGTCGCACCATTCGCCGATCTTTCAGATCGACCCCAAGCCAGCCATTACCTCAGGCGTGATCGGCACGGTAACGGCGCTGAAAGCCATGCTCGATGCGCGGTGAGGGTGTGAGCTAAGACCTGAATAGGCCCTTGGCTTTGTTCTCTAGGCGCTTTGACCGGTTTTCCTCACCCATTTGCAAATATTTGTGGGGATCATTGGGATCAATCCACATGAAGTGCTTTTTCCACGCCTCGCCTTCGTCGAGGGCATCCCAAACATAGGGCGTCTCGACCACCTGGCCAGCCGCCACGGCTTCTGCAGCAAGAACTAGCGCGGCGCGGAGTGTGGCCTCGTGCATAGAGCGATCAAACGGTTTCCCGAGGGGATTGCCTAGGGGCATGTCGTTGTAAAGGACCCGCGGTGTGCCGCACTGCTCCAATATATCCAGTGCCGCGCCAATCACGACCGTCACGATCCCGCGTTCTTCGAGTGCTCTAGCCGTCAAACTGACGGTCTGATGGCAGACGGGTCACAACGGAATCAGAATGGCAATATCCACTTCATCTTCAGTACACGCATCAGCAATAGCGGGCGCGTCCTGATCGATGGTCAGTCGTTGGCTATATTCTGTTGGAACGAAGTGGAACCTAGAGGCGATATTCCCAATGACACCCTCCTCTTCGAGTGAGCGAAGCACCTCGATAGGGAAATAACTACTTCGATCACGCGTATGCGTCGTGACTTTGTCCCAAGAGAGTTCTTCAGTAAAGAACTGAGCGGGTGCGCTCGCGAAATCATAGTGCTGAGCGGTTCGAATAGGCTTTGGAATATCTGATTCGACAACGGCGGTAGTAACAAAGGTGACGGTGCATTCGCTGAGTGGTTTGGTCAGCGGGGTAAATGGCGTTTCGTCGTTCGTTGACCAGGCATAGTCAGCTTTGAATCCCTGGGCGCGATAATAGTCTCGTGTTCGATCAATATAGCGAATTTTCATGAGTGAAGCCGAATTAGTCCTTCTTGGGCACATGATGCGATGAGTTGACCCGATTGGTCAAAAAACGTGCCTCGACTAAACCCTCGTGCGCCGCCAGAAAATGGACTGTCCTGGTGATAAAGCAGCCACTCATCGGTTCTAACGGGCCGATGAAACCACATGGCGTGATCGAGGCTCGCGACCTGGAAGTTCTGATCGCGCCAATTGACCGCATGGGGGCGATAACTCGTGTCAATCAGCGTCATGTCCGATGCGTATGCAAGTAAGCATTGATTAAGGCGTGGGTCGTCTGGCATGGAATCGACGGTCCGAATCCAAACGTGTTGTTCGGGCGGCATAGGCTCCGGCGCGTGGTCCCGCATAGGGTCGACGTACCTCATCTCAATCGGCCGTGCTCGTTTCCCATAAATCTCGGCTGCATCGGGATAGTGCTCGATGTACTCTTCAATCAGCGCCTGCTCGGTAATGCACTGCTCAGGTGGGGGGGCTGCTGGTCGCTCGAACTGATGACTCAATCCTTCCTCGGCATCGTGGAAGGATGCAGCCATGCTGAAAATCGCTTTACCTCGTTGAATAGCAACGACACGTCTGGTCGAGAAACTCTTGCCGTCTCTGATTCGGTCGACGTCATATAAGATGGGGATGGTGGTATCGCCAGGGCGGAGAAAGTACCCGTGAAGTGAATGGGTTAGTCTTTCTGGTTCGCTCACGGTTCTTGAGGCAGCGACCAATGCTTGGCCAATGACTTGTCCGCCGTATACGCGCTGCCAGCCCTCATCTGGACTTCTTCCTCGAAAGATGTCTCGATCAATTTGCTCGAGGTCGAGTAAATCAAGCAGATCCCGAAGGGCCGCATCCATGGTGTGCTCTCCTACTGAGGGTCATCGAACTGGGCACCGCGATGGCGCCCAATTCGATATCGCGAGCGGGCAGTGTATCAGTACTTGTAGGCTTCGGCTTTAAATGGGCCTTCAACACTGACTTGTATGTAGTCAGCTTGTTTGTTGGTGAGTTGGGTGATCGTTCCACCAAACCCTTCCACCATATAACGTGCCACCTCCTCATCGAGTGATTTAGGTAACACTTCGACGGTGATAGGAGAGCGCTGGGCGGGATCCTGGTCAGCCCAAGCAAGCTCATAGAGATACATCTGAGCGAGCACCTGGTTGGCAAACGAACCATCCATGATGCGCGAGGGATGGCCGGTTGCATTACCCAAATTGACGAGGCGCCCCTCAGACAAAAGGATAAGGAAATCGTCTTGATCATCGCTTCGATAGATTTTGTGGACTTGAGGTTTAACCTCTTCCCAACGCCAATGATCGCGCATGAATTGAGTGTCAATTTCAGTATCGAAGTGGCCGATGTTGCAAACGATGGCATGCTTCGCAACGGTCCTCAGCAATTGTTCATCACAGACGTTAACGTTGCCCGTGCAGGTCACGATTAGATCCGTGCTGTTCATAAGTCGAGTGTCGATACAGTCAAGACTGCCATCGTTCACCCCATTGATGTAAGGCGAGACGACCTCAAACCCATCCATGCAGGCTTGCATGGCGCAAATAGGGTCGACCTCGGTCACTCGGACAACCATACCTTCTTGTCGCAGGCTCTGAGCAGATCCTTTGCCGACATCACCATAGCCAATGACGAGGGCGCGCTTGCCGGCCATTAACATGTCGGTTGCTCGCTTGATCGCGTCGTTCAAGCTATGGCGGCAGCCGTACTTGTTATCGTTTTTGGATTTGGTCACTGAATCGTTCACATTGATCGCAGGGACTTTGAGCTCGCCCTTTTTCATCATGTCGTATAGTCGGTGCACGCCAGTTGTTGTTTCCTCGGTGATACCGTGAATGCGATCGAGCATGGCGGGGAATCGATTGTGGACCATTTCAGTGAGGTCGCCGCCATCGTCAAGAATCATGTTGGCGTCCCATGGCTCGCCATCTTTCAAGATGGTCTGTTCAATGCACCAGAAAAATTCCTCTTCGGTTTGACCTTTCCATGCGAACACGGGAATACCTGCCGCTGCCATCGCTGCAGCAGCGTGATCCTGGGTTGAGAAAATGTTGCAGGAGGACCAGCGGACCTCAGCCCCTAATTCAGTCAAGGTTTCAATCAATACGGCGGTCTGAATCGTCATATGAATGCATCCCATGACTTTAGCTCCCTTGAGAGGCTGCTCGTCACGGTACTTGTCGCGCAGGCGCATGAGCGCAGGCATTTCGCACTCGGCGAGTTGAATTTCGGCGCGCCCGAAATCGGCGAGCGACATGTCAGCTACTTTGTAGTCAGTCATCATAATTCCTTAAAGTTCGATGTTTGGTTGAAAGAGATGAATTTGAATTTGGAATCCGTTTTTGAGCCCGAGGTAGGCGGTTTGGTCTGAGCGAAAGCCAGCGTTAAGTGCCCAAGTCATTAGGTCGCTTGGGTCAAACCCCAGCCATTGATCGCCGCAGATTTCTCGCGCCCAATCTTGGTCATGGGGGCAGAGATCAATTACCAAGAGATGTCCCTCCGGCGCCATCCAAGGGCGCGCTGCCTCAAAGAAGGAAGAGGGTGAGGCAATGTGATGTAAGACCATATTGATCACCAGCAAATCCACTTGCGCCTCTGGGTCAATCGATCAAAAAGTCTGCGTAGCGACAGTCGACGTTTTTCAGTTCCCACGCTCTGATTGCGGCTCGAGTCGCTCGGAGCATTGCTTCAGAGTTATCGACGCAAGTCACCTGTGCATACTGCTGGCTGAGTAATTGCACGAGGGGGCTGCTTCCGGCTCCAATTTCTAGCGCGGTCGCTTCTGGATGCTGATCCCCAGACTGGAGGAGACCTGAAAGACACTCGCGGTATTGGGCGAAATCGGTAATGAGTTCTTGGTTGTCTTTAAGTTGTTCATGGTTCGCTTCGAAGAATGCCGCTGAACGACGACTACGCTCTCCATGCACCGCTTCCTTTCGTGTTTGGCTCTCAAGGGAAAGCGGCATCTGATCAATGGTCTGGAATAGCGTGTGGGTGAGAGGCTCTAGTGCCGCATGAGGCGCCTTTGTGGTTCGCCGATAAAAGATCGAGGTTCCTTCTTTCCTGCGCTCTACAAGATTGGCGTCACTCAAAATGCGTAAGTGATGGCTCATTCCAGATTGGGGCGTATCTGTGATCTTGCAGAGCTCTAAGACGCCAAACGAGTCCTGGCGAAGAAGGCGCAGCACCTCGAGCCGAAGTGGATCGCCCACCGCTTTGGTCAGTCGAATGAGAGGGTCGCTGGTTGAAATAGAGGCGTTCACGGCCGCGTACAGTGATGAGTGGCTCGCCATCTTAATGACCGATCAAGAGATTGCAACATATATCAAAAAATTTTGATATATGTTGTTCGCCGCCTGGTTTCTGATTCCTCGGTCCGCTCTGCTGACAGCCCCAATTGTTTGTTGGTAGCCCAGTAGGCCCTGCTCCGGCCCGATGCTAAATGGAGCTCAATGTATCGGGTTAGGTTTTTGACTTTCGTGAATAACGCGAACCAGCATGGCGGGCGCTATCAGTTGCCTGCTATCTTCAGTCACGAGTGGTCGGAGCAACACATGAAGGTTCAGTTACAAGCAAAATATGACCCAGCCGAAGACCGGATATTGTTTCGCGTGTCGGATGGCAATCAGCCTAGGGGTATTTGGCTGACCAGGCGGTACACGATATTGATGCTGAAAATGCTGGGACAGTTCATCGAGCAGGATGCCGATTTGGCGGCGCAGTCCGGGTCACGCGAACGAGCAGAAGTAAGAGACTTTAAAGCCCAACATGCCCTCAAAACAGCGGACTTTAGCCAGCCTTTTGATGAAGGGTCCGAGGCCACTAACTTAGCTGTTGAGGTATTCCCAGTTGGCTTTGAATTGACCTATTCGATTAAGGATTCCCGATTGTCTGTATCGATGAAGCCTAAAAGCGATACTGCGATTCAGCTAGGGATGGATCGGGCTATGGCGTTCAATTTGATTGCGATGATCGGAAAGGCGGCGGCAGCAGGTAAGTGGGATTTGCCGCATGGCATGCTTGGACCTAAGAGCAGCGCCAATGACGGCGCTCGACCCCGCATTATCAACTGAGCGGGAAGGTTACTGGTTGACCGTCATGTCGAGCATTGTCTAGATGCTTTGAGTGCTTGGCTCACCCGCGAGCGGCAAGTTGACCGATACCTTGACGCCATCGGGCTCGGTTACATTCTCGATGCTGACGGAGCCACCATGATGCTCTGCAATGACGCGAACCACATGCAGTCCCATGCCAAAGTGAAGACGATTGTCTGGATTGCCGGGTCGAATCGAGATCATGGAATCAAAGACGGCCTCAAGCATGTCAGTAGGAATAGTGGCGCCGGAATTAGTCAACGAGAATTCCACTGCATTTGCGGATTGATGCAGTGATAGCACGATTGGTGAGTCAGGGGATGCAAAGTCGAGTGCGTTATCGACGAGCTTGTCTAGCAATTGCTCGATTCGGAAATCGCTGACCATGACATAAATTGGGCTAGTCGTGCCCTGGAAAATAAAGTTTGTCTCGGGGCGCACGACATTCAGATTGTTGAGATAACTTTGAATGAGTGCCGTCAGATCAATGCGCTCAAGATCCTCGCCAATGAGTGCATCTTCGAGGTTCGCAGCGTCGGCCAAGTTTTGCACGATGAGGCCAATACGATTTAACCCTCGCTGCGCGCTCTCAAGGTAGCGCTCGCGCTCAGTCCCATCGTCTGTTGCTGCGAGATTGTGTAGTGACGTGGACAAGGTATTTAAAGGGTTATTGATTTCATGACGTAGTGTGCGCGGCATATTTTCAAGAAATTGATTGTGCTGGTGCATGCGCGACAGCATTCCTGAGATGCGTCGGGCGAGATCGCCAATTTCATCGCCCGCGTCCATTTCACCGGATAGGCGGTTGGAGGTTAGTCGGCCTCTGGAATCAAGCACGTTCGCTGTCTCGTTACCCAGCTTTCTAATTCTTCGGGTCAGCCGCGCAGAAAACGTCAAAATCACCAGAGCAAATAGGAAAAAGAAAACCAGCGAAAAGTTCACGATGGTTTGTAAAGCCTCGCGGCGAATCTCAGAAATTCGGTCCGTCGTTTGTTTTAAAACAACCGTCCCAATGACCGAGCTTTGATTAACAATGGGATGAGCAGCAACGATAACGTTGCCATCGATCGGCGTCCGCACATAGTCGACTGACGGAGCGCCTGCCAATGCAGTCTTAATGAGCGTTTCTTCTTGGCCTGCAGCGGGGCTGCTAAGTGCTTGGTCCAGTAGCAGGTAAAATGGGTTTAATAGTATTCCGAGCCAATCGGCCCATGCGCCAGAATCGGGCGCTGCGGAATCAGCCCCAAGGTCGGCGTAGCTTCCGATTTCGGCACGGATGCGGCCATCAACGTCAATCACTTGAATATTGGCGCCTGAATACCCTAGACCTTCGATGATTCGCAGAATCTCTGGCGATTTGAGCAGCACTAGGCCAAAGGCTTCGATGCCGGCTGAGGGCAGTGTTCCGGTAATGGATTCGATCGCCCGGTTCTCTTCACTATCCACATCGACTACGGCCAAGCCAAAGTTTCGTGCCTCCCCTAAAAATGAAAGAGGAACACGGAATTCCACAGCGTAGCCTGCGCTCGTTTCAACCAACACGCCTGGGATCTGGTTCTCTGCGGCACCGTCAATGTCGTACCGCCAGCGATCATCGACCTCGTAAGCGGTCGTGACTCCCGGCTCTGTTGCCGTGATGACTATCTTTCGCGTCTCTCCTAGCGAGTCTTTAAACGTGAGTCGAATGTGGTCTGACAGATCGAGGCGGAGGATGTTGCGATTACGAAATACAATTTGGTCGTCAACGACCTGCACAAGGGCATATACCTGGCCGTTGTGCTCGCCGAGTACCAAATAGAACTGGTTCAGTGCGCGGGATGACGAAGCAATGGGCGATGAGCCAAAACTCACGTTGTAGTCGAGGATATCCTCCCAGTCAGAATCGTTGCCATCGATGCGGATGGGTTGCTCGAGGGGGTAGGCGTAAAGTTGCTCGTAGCCATCAGGATTGATGGGGAGCTCGTCGAAAAGATCGTTTCTCCCATTCAGCAGGGTCGCCACGCCTCGCGCTGTTAGAAGCTGGGCATTGCGTTGGCTTTCAAGCAGCACATCTTCCATCTCTGCTAAATACAGATAGCTAAACCAGGGAATGACCACCAGCAGAAAGCTGGTCAGAATGAAGAGCTTTGTCCCTAGCCTGGGCCCGCGAGTGGTGGCCATTCGCTACTGGGTCGACCAGCGATATCCGTAGCCGTACTCGCTCTTGATGCAGCTGAAGTTCGGATCCACTGCCTCAAACTTCTTCCGGATGTTCCGCATGTGAGTATTGATCGTATTGTTGGTGACCAACGACTGCATGGTTGCATTCATCAGCGTGTCGTATGACACCGCATGCCCTGGAACGCGGACCAGTTTGGCTAGCATTCTAAATTCGGTGCCTGAGAGATTGATCGCCTGGCCTTTCCAAGAGACGAGCAGGGCTTCTTGGTCAATGGACATGTCACCCACCAACTTTGCCTCGCCGCTCCCAGTCGTGCTCGCCGAGCGAGCTTCTTGAATCCTGAGTAATGAGCTAATTTTTTCAGACAGGTAGTCCAAAGAGATGGGTTTGGGAAGATAGTCCCAGGCACCAAGTCTTAGTCCGCTAATCTTGTCGATCTCTGCGATGCGCTCCGTCAAGAAAATAACTGGCAGGTTAGGGGCGCGACTTAAGAGGTCTCTGCATAGTTCGAAGCCGGCATCGACCTCATCGCCCAAAATAATGTCGAGGATAACGAGGTCGGGTAGGGCTTCGTCGAAGCCCGCTAATGCTTCGGGCCGACTCGAGAAGCCGCGCACGGAATACCCTTTTTTGCCGATGGCATCGATGTAGTTATTTCTTTGATCGGGATCGTCCTCAACGATAACGATGTTCTTTGCCATAAGGGTCTGCTCGCCTGCGATGCGATTAGTTTAGCGCGAAATGTCAAATAAGCGGTGAAGAATGCTGCATGGAACTTGAAGATCTACCTCACGTGATTGACGCCTGCTTGCGTTGATCACCGGATATCCGGCTTCTTCTCCTCTTTCTCCTCCCTTCTGCAGTTGGATTGGTCGCTTAGTCTGTCAGTGAAACAGGGCTTTCTTGGCTCAATTCGAACCGACCCTCAGACAGCTAGCAGGCTAGGGGCCCAGCATAGCGATAAAGCGTGCTCCCCGCGTCTGGAGTCCGTATCGCTTCACCAGATCTCTGGCGACACCCCAATGAGTTTGGCGCACATGCGAACTAAAAAAGTTTTTGGGCGTACGGGTGCTCGCTCGAGGCTGTTTGAACAATTAAGCGCCTACCGTATTCACCAAGGACGAAGTCCTGCTCTCGAAGACCCGCTTCTCAACGAGAGCGTGAAAGAGGGAATCGGTTTCCTGTTTTTAGTGGGCGGAGACTCGCTAACGTGAGTTATCCATGAAGGCCGCGAGCAAGAACGCTTGGAACTATTCGGCGTTAGCCGCAGCCCTTTCCAGCACCTCATGAAGACTCGGGATAGACGTTGCAGCCCCGGCGCGCTCAACGCTAATGGCCGCGGCAAGACAGGCTCGATGAAGTGCGTCTACTGGTGCGTCCATTGCCAATAATCCAGCGAGGAAAAAGCCCGTAAAGGTATCTCCCGCGCCGGTTGTGTCGAGCACGGTAGCCCTTGCAGCCGGTGCAAAGGAGCGAGCCGATCGAGATTGGTACCAGGCGCCCTGATCGCCAAGGGTGAGGGCCACTTGAGCATTGGGGTAGGTTGACGCGACGGCATCAAGGATTCGTTCGGCATCGCTTTCGCCGGTTAGGGCCGCGCCCTCGGTTTCGTTGACGATAAATAAGTCGATTTCTGATAGCGGTAGAGAGAGTGCTCTCTCGTTCATTGGTGCCATATTAAAGGCGACTTGCATACCGTGCGATTTAGCGAGCTCGATCGCTTGCTGATTGCATGATGTTTCGTTTTGAATCAGCAGCCAGTCTTCGCTGCTACCTTGCTCGAGTCCTTGCTCCAGCAGGGTTTGATGCTCTCCGAGATTGGTGCCGCCAAAGATAACAATTGCGTTCTCGCCAGCGTCATTGATTTGAATGATCGCGTGACCGCTAGCGCTGGGCTCCATCGCTAAATGACTCGTCTCGACGGATTGTGACGCGAGCAATGTTTTTAGATGCTGGCCATCTTCACCGATTGCCCCAATGTGCGAGACGCGAGCACCAGCCTTCGCAGCTGCAATGGATTGATTGAGGCCCTTGCCGCCCGGAAAAATCTCGTAGGTTGAAGCGCTAAGCGTTTCACCGGGGGCAACAAAATGGGGGACCTGATACACGTGGTCAATGCAGCAAGATCCGTAGTTAAATAGCTGGGGCATTGAGGGTAACGTCCTTGGTTTTGGAAATGGTAATCCATTTTGGCCAAGACGGGTTGGTTCAAGCGCTCGGTCGATCTGCTTAAGGTTGGTGCCATGAGGAGGCTCGTTTTGGTTTCGCTATTTAATTTGGTTTTGTAATTGGTGATGGAAGCCTCGCGTAAGGCAGGGTAGAGCGCGTAGTGGTTGTGGAATCGTGACTAACCGGACTTGCGTCGCGCTCCTTCTGTGCCTTTCTGGTGGAGGGTCTGGCTTTACCGCGTAAATCGCTGGCTGATGCTTCGTGCGGTTGTTAGCAATAGTTGTTAGCAAAGGCTGCTAGGTGAAGCTACCTTGTGAGGTCGGAGCTGTGAGCAATTGAGGTGGTTGGATGTCGATGAGTCAATAGCGTGTTTTCCTAGTTGGAAGCGTTAAAGCGTTAAAGCGTTAAAGCGTTAAAGCGTTAAAAAGTTAAAAGGGTAAAGGGCCGCATCAGAAGTGATGCAACCTAAACGAGACAGCAGCATGAGTGTGTTTATTCGTTTGTCTGCTGGTACGCGGGGTGGAAAAGAGATGAGAAAAGCTGAAGGCAAAGGTTCATTTTTCGAATGCATCCAGCGATTAGCCGGCAGCTTTCAGGCGGTGCACCATCAGCTCCTGTTGCTCATTTGTTTCGCGTGGGCGAGTGGATCATCAGCTGATGAGAGCCCTCAATTGATGGTCCTCGGAGTTGCCCAAGATGCGGGTTATCCACAAATTGACTGCTTCGAACCCAGATGCATTGCGCTGTGGGAATCAGCGCCGATGCAATCCGGCGCATCGTCGCTGGCGCTGGTAACGGCGGATAGTCGTGTTCTGCTTTTTGATGCCGCCCCCGAGTTGCCTCAGCAGCTTTATACCCTATGGCAAGCCACGGGCACTCGCGTTGCAGATATCAGCGGAATTTTCCTGACCCACGCGCATATGGGCCACTACCTTGGGCTTGCCTATTTGGGCAAAGAGGCCATCAGCGCTGATCGCGTGCCAGTTTATGTGATGCCTAGGTTTAAACAGTTCCTTGAGACCAATGGTCCTTGGAGTCAGCTTGTTTCAGAGCAAAACATCCTGCTGAAGACGCTGACGCACAATCAGCCGGTGGATGTTGCCGACGTGCAAGTGAAGCCCCTTCAAGTGCCACATCGAGATGAATACAGTGAGACGGTGGGCTTTTTGATCGATGCGGGCCAGCGAATACTGTACTTGCCCGATATTGATAAGTGGCGTAAATGGAATGTGGATTTAGCAACGATGGTGCAAAGTGTTGATCTTGCCTTTATCGATGCTTCGTTTTTCGGGCCCGGCGAGCTTCCCGGGCGCGATATGTCGCTCATTCCTCATCCCACAGTAGTAGAAAGTATGGATTTGCTTGAAAGCTTATCCCGGGAAGACAAGGGTAAGGTTCATTTCATCCATATGAATCACACCAATCCAATGCTGCGCCCAAATTCGCCAGAGCGACAGTCAGTGCTCGATCGCGGCTTTCGAATCGCGCAGCCGGGCCAACGCATCGTGTTGAGTCGAGCTAGCGATTCATGAGCGATTTGCTTCGAGGTTGATCACCGACCCGAGTTTCAGAAGCGCAACCCCCCCTATGAGCGTTGTTAAACCGTAAACGAGCAATGTCCAGGTCATCGGAATTGATGGAAGAATAGGCGCCATGACGCCTAGGACATGGAAGCTCAGAAAGACGATGGCGATGTTGAAGAAGGCCAGTTCTTTAGCCACAGGCGAAGATAGCTGCGGGTCGAGTATTCTGAGCAATAAAATGCCGGTACCCGTCGATCCACAGCAACATCCGAAACTAGTTAGTCCTCTTTCCATGCCAAAGCGCTTCAGGCGATAGCCTGCGCCAAGGCATAGCGCAGCCGTAACGATTGTGACCCCAACCGTCACCCACAAGATGGGTGCCCAGAACTGCATGAGTAGGCCGAAGTTAACGCTCACTAACGTGGCGGTAACCATTACATCTACTGCACTGCCGGTGATCCGTTTCTGGGTTTCGTCATCAACCAAAGTACCCATTCCAAAATGGTCGAGGCACCGCCTTATCACCACGCAGATCATCAGACCATGGAAGAAGAACAGGTTATAGCTGAATATGTTTTCGATTGGCGTCCCTATCACCACCAATTGAGCGAGGCTCAGATAGCCGTGGGTGAGCAAGTACGCAACACCGAGCAAGCCAAGATGAAACGCTAAGGAATCAATGGTCGCGGGATGGGTGATTTGCTGACCGCTGCTCGGTTGCTGGCTGGAGAAGAACCCGGTTTCGAAGTCATCGTCCAGCGCCGCTTGGCTGGCATGTAACTCGCGTTCCATTGCCCATCTTGCGACTGGGACGCCAACCAGGAACGCTGCAACGAACCCCAGTGAGGCGTAAATCAAACCAAAGTCGGTCGCGAGCGAGATGTCGTACGAATTCTCCCAGAGGTTCCCTAGAGCAATGGCTTGCCCAGGGCCCTGCGTAAAGCCATGGGTGACGATCATGCCGAGATAGTCCGACAAAGACTCATCCGAAGTGGTTTGGTTGTAGATCCTGATGAGGGTCAGTCCAACGATGGCTTGAAGGGTTAGGCTGATGACCCAAATCACCGACATCCAGAGGCCGCCCATCGCCAGTGTTTTCGATCCATCTCCGTTATTGCGACTCGTGAGCACGAGTGACATGAAGCTCAGCGTAAAGGCGTGAAAAGCAATCGGCGTGAAATCTGCCGATTGGTAGCCGAGGCCAAGGCCGCTTGAAACTAGAAAAAAACCAATCACTCCACCAACCAAGCTGGCCGGCACGAGGTTTCTCTGCAAGATCTTAAAACGTTGCCGTAGAAGAGCCCCTACAAACATCAGCGCTAAGACAAAAGCAAAGGCTAGAACAGGATGAAAGGTCGAAGCCATGATGAAGTCCTCTCGGCCTAGCCTTCTTTACGCCAGCTAGCCCTCGTTGCAGGTGGGAACCAAGTCGGTCGAATGGCGAGGTTATCATTCAGTGATGAAAATAGTGGTGAAAATGCGAAAGGTGTCTCAGGCTGGTTTGGACTAATGTGAGATTTTTATGGGAAAAAATTTCACTTTTTGCTTAAAAATTAAAATAACAAGGGATAGATTAAATAAAAAATATTAATATATCTATATAAATGGAAAAATATATAAAAACGCTTTTATTCGGAGAAATGCTAAAAATTCAGAGCAGAATATTAAGAGTTATGGCGCTTGATCTGATCAAAATTTACAAAAAGATTAAAAATTAACCTAAGAAAGACAAAAATATAGTAATAAACTATTTTATATCCCTAAAATATAGATTATTTTATCCTTTTTATGAAATATTCCCCTAATAACCCACTGTTCGAGTGACAATCGAGCCGGAATAGCCTCAATAGCCGTAACAACGGGAACAACGGGAACAACGGGAGCGCTTGCTTAGGAGGATCTCGGCGCTTAGGTGGATGGTCGCTATGAGGAGCGAGAATACCCCCCAACCGCGCTCTGGAAGGGTCCGACTGATCTGCGCGGAGTCCCATTGATCAACGATCGGTCAATGGGGGGAGTATTCGGTCAATTCATTGGGTCTATGGTGAGTCCATTGGGTCAATGAATGATGAAAGAAAGCTGGAACTATCGGGGCGGAACCGATAATATGCCGCGATTTTTCGGGGGGTCCGCGATGAAACGCGAGGCGGTCCTGAAGCAATTGACCTTGAAGTAATCAAAGCAGCCCAACCTCAACCTACTAAGAGCATAGCCATGACAGACCTCAGCCGGTATCGAAATATTGGTATCTTCGCCCACGTGGACGCAGGGAAAACCACGACCACGGAGCGAATTCTCAACATCACTGGGAAGATTCACAAGATTGGTGAGGTTCACGACGGTGCTGCAACCACCGATTTCATGGACCAGGAACAGGAACGAGGCATCACCATTCAGTCGGCCGCCACAACAACATTTTGGAAGGATCACCGACTAAACATCATCGACACCCCTGGGCACGTAGATTTCACCATTGAAGTCTATCGTTCCTTGAAGGTGCTTGACGGTGGTGTGGGCGTCTTCTGTGGTTCAGGCGGGGTAGAGCCTCAGTCTGAGACAAACTGGCGTTATGCGAATGAATCCGAGGTGTCACGGATTATATTTGTTAACAAACTGGACCGGATCGGCGCTGATTTCTACCGCGTCGTTAAACAGGTTGAAGATGTGCTTGCGGCTAACCCGCTGGTTATGACGCTACCCATCGGGATCGAGGATCAGTTTACGGGCGTTGTCGATTTGCTGACTCAAAAGGCACTCATATGGGACGATTCTGGTGACCCTACCAAGTATCACGAGGAGGATGTCCCCGAAGATATGGCAGACCTTGTGGCGGAGTACAGGGAAAAGTTGATTGAGACCGCCATCGAAATGGACGAAGACCTGATGATGTCTTACCTTGAGGAAGGCGAGGAGCCGTCGATCGAGCAATTAAAGGCCTGCATTCGTAAGGGCACCCGTGACCTGACATTCTTCCCAACTTTCTGTGGCTCTGCATTTAAGAACAAGGGAATTCAGAATGTCCTTGACGCAGTGGTTGACTATTTGCCCAGCCCAACAGAGGTAGACCCTCAAGAAGAAGTCGATTTGGAAGGAAATCCGACGGGTGGCTTTGCCGAGGTTGATCCCAGCAAGCCGCTTCGAGCGCTTGCGTTCAAGATCATGGATGATCGTTTTGGCGCGTTGACGTTTACCCGAATCTACTCGGGGACGCTGAAGAAAGGCGACAACGTTTTAAATACCTACACCGGCAAAAGCGAGCGCATCGGTCGTATCGTTGAGATGCATGCTGATGAGCGCAAGGAGCTCGATAGCGCGCAGGCAGGCGACATCGTTGCACTGATTGGGATGAAGAACACCCAAACAGGCCACACGCTGTGTGATGAGCGAAACCCCGCAACGCTTGAACCCATGGTTTTCCCCGATCCCGTTATCAAGATGGCGATTGCGCCCAAGGACAAAATTGCAGCCGAAAAAATGGCGCTCGCCCTTGGCAAGATGATTCAAGAGGATCCTTCTTTCCAAATGGAAACGGATCAGGATTCTGGCGAGACCATCATCATGGGAATGGGTGAGCTTCACCTAGATATCAAGGTCGACATCCTAAGGCGCACCCATGGAGTCGATGTGGTGGTTGGTAAGCCACTCGTTGCTTACCGCGAATCGATTACTCAAACCATCGAAGATTCTTACACGCACAAGAAGCAATCTGGCGGATCAGGTCAGTACGCGAAGATCGATTACATCGTTGCACCTGGTGAGACGGGGTCTGGTTTCGAATTCGAATCCAAGGTAACGGGTGGAAATGTTCCGAGAGAATTCTGGCCAGCGGTTGAGAAAGGTTTCCGTGTCAGCTTGGAAGAGGGGCCTTTGGCTGGCTATCCCTGTTTGGATGTCAAGCTGACTCTGATGGATGGTGCCTTCCACGCGGTTGACTCCTCGGCGATTGCCTATGAGTTGGCATCGAAAGCGGCATACAGACAGTCGATGCCAAAGGCGGGGCCCCAAATCATGGAGCCGATTATGAAGATCGACGTGTTCACCCCAGAAGATCACGTTGGTGACGTGATTGGTGATTTGAACCGTCGACGCGGCATGATTCAGGGGCAGGAAGCCGGCGCAACAGGCGTGCGCGTGAAGGCAACTGCACCACTGTCTGAAATGTTTGGCTACATTGGTGATTTGAGAACCATGACTTCAGGTCGAGGCCAATTCTCGATGGAGTTTAGCCACTATGATCCGACACCGCGGAATGTCGCGGATGACGTCATTAAAGAGGCTAAAGAGCGGAAAGAAGCGAAGGGCTAATCCCGCCAGTTGAGGGAATAAAAAACGCGGCGTTTGCCGCGTTTTTTGTTTGTAGGTTTGATGTTCGTCAGGCCCGCCAATTACCGCCTGTGGTTGAGCAAGTGTTCGTTGACACAATTCTCGAGCCGACCCGTTCGAAGGTATTTGGCCGCGGTCACCGCAGAAAAATTTCGAATATCAAACATGCTTTGAGGGGTAAAAAACGCAGAATGTGGGGTGATGACCAGGCGATGTTTCAGCCAATCCTCTCCATCCTTCCATGCACGAATCAGGGGTTTCTCTAAATTCGCGGGCTCATCAGGCAAGACGTCCAAACCAGCGGCGAGGATCTGATTGGATTTCAGTCCATCATATAGCGCGTCAATGTCGACAATGGGCCCGCGAGCGGTATTGATCAATATGAGGCCGGGTTTCGCCGCCGCGAGCACACTCGCATCAATCAAATGATGTGTCGCCTCAGACAACGGCAAATGCAGTGTGACGATGTCGCTGGTTGCCATTAGCGTTTCCAGTGAATCGACACGCTTGATCCCTAGCGCTAACTCGTATCCGTTGGGTTTGAATGGGTCAAAGAATTGCACATCCATATCGAAGGCTTTGAGCCGTAGCGCCGCAGCGGTCCCAATACGACCGAGTCCGACAATACCTACGGTTTGCGTTGATAAGCGCTGACCATAAGGGTTCAGCGCGGGTCGCCAATTGCCGACGGGGTCCTGCCTGAGCGATTCGTCGTGAAATGCAATGCTTTTAGAGAGGGTAAGCAAGAGCGCCATGGCGTGATCGGCGACTTCTCGCGTGCCGTAGTCCGGCGTGTTGCAGACTGGAATACCCAGCTTTGACCAGGCGGGCAAATCGACCTCATCGAATCCCACCGCAGGTTTGACGTAAATTTTGCAGTTATCGATCGAACCCATCATGTCGAGCGGGATGGGTGGTCCGACTAGCGCGTCGCAGCCAGCGAGCAAATCGCTAGGAATCTCGCTAGGGTGACTGAAAAAGTGAGCAGTAATGTCCTCTGTTGACCCTAACCCCGAGCGCTCTGGGATGAGATCGTCGTCCCAACGAATTTTCGGCCAAACAACGTGAAACATAGTGAGCGCTCCTTTTTGGTCCTGGGTGCTTTGATTGACTTCAAAAGCACAGTTAATGGATTTGCGGCCTGATTGGTTCGATATCAGGGTCTTCCAAGGATCAGGGTTATCGTCAGACCCGTCAACCGAGGTGGTCAGCGTCTCCTCGGTGAGGCGGCTAAGCTCGTAAAATATGCCAGTAATTCAAGCGCGTAACGCAGGGGCGTAATACAAGTGCGTAATTGAGGGAGGTGTGGAGCTAATGATTGCTCTGGTAGTCGAGTCCTGAGAATAGGGTAGCGAGGTGAAGTGTATTTTCTTGTCCAAAGAAAGCATTTAGTCACTCGACCGGCCGAACGGTAATGATACGCCGAGACTACGATGAGGGAACGCGGCAGGTTGATAGGGAAGAAATAACTAAACGATCTCTCTGTGGTGTCGATGACCATCGACGGCAACCATTGAGCGCAGAGGTATCGGCCAGAGTAAGATCCCAACTTATGTCAGTTGAGTAGATGTTATGAGCGAACGTGTGAACGCTACAGCGCTTAAACCATTCGTTGGCGCGAAAAATTTCCAACAGTCAAAAGCCTTCTACCTCGATATGGGGTTCGCCATTAATTGGGAATCAAGCAATCTGATCCAGTTTGAATTCACAGGTTGTCAGTTTTACTTGCAAGACTTCTACGAACCGACTTGGTGCGACAATACGATGTTGTACTTAGAGGTTGATGACGTGTCTGGTATGTACTCCAGAATCAAAGCGGTGTCTCAAAAGCCTCAATATGAGGGTGCAAGGTGCCAACCACCCGAGCCGCAACCTCACGGTGCACTCGTGGCTTACTTGTGGGATCCAAGCGGTGTGCTCTGGCACATAGCGGGGATGACAGCAGATCTGACAGAGTAGGGTGATACAGAACTAAAGAATGGCTACAAAGCCTTTTTGAAATTGGCGCTGGCTGCTCTTCTCTGAATGCAGAATTGAGCCGCGGGCAGGCTGACGTGGTCGGGATGGCAAGATTTGAACTTGCGGCCCCTGCCTCCCGAAGGCAGTGCTCTACCAGGCTGAGCTACACCCCGAGGCAACAAGTATATAGCAAAGGTAAAAGTTAAATGGGGGAATGCGAGTTAATTCGATCGCTCAACTGCAAATTGAGAGAGGCGGATCATTTGCGATTTGCAGGCTGAGTCGGGGAGGTCTTGAAGGGCGGATTCCGCCAAGCTTGCCTCGGCAGCGGCACGATGCTTCGTGGTTTCTATTCCACCGCATCGTTCTGCAATGCAGCGAACATCCTCAAAAGCGATCGATCCTGGTTGGGTAATGGCCTGCTCGAGGATTCGTCGGTCCGACGCGCCAGCTGCTTGGAGGGCGAGAATGATCGGTAGCGTGACTTTGCCCTCCGCAAGGTCATCTCCCGTATTTTTGCCGAGGTCTTGAGCCGAACCTTCGTAATCCAGCCAATCGTCCATGAGCTGGAACGCAAGCCCGAGATGGCGCCCGTACTCACGGTAAGCAGCCGCTTCGCTAGCACTAGCGCCGCCCAGCACTGCCCCTGATTCCGCGGAGACCTCGAAAAGCAGGGCGGTCTTTCGGTAGATGACCTCTAGGTAATCTGCCTCACTGGTGGACGTATTTTGCAGAAGCGTCAGTTGCTGTACCTCTCCTTCTGCAATGCCATTGGTGGCCTTTGAGATCAGTGCCATGACATCAATGTTGCCCAGTTCGACCATGAGCTCAAAGGCTCTCGAATGAAGAAAGTCGCCGACCAATACGCTTGCGGCGTTGCCCCATTCAGCGTTCGCGGTCCGTCTGCCGCGACGCAGGGTCGATTCGTCAACCACATCATCATGGAGCAACATGGCGGTGTGTAGAAACTCGATGGCCACAGCGAGCTTGACAGGGTGTGGGCTGCTATCTCCGCAAGATCTGGCAGCAAGCAAGACCAGAAGCGGTCTAAGTCGCTTGCCCCCTGCCTGCACGAGGTAGGCAGCGATTTCTGCCACAAGGGGAACGCGCGAGTGCAATGAGGACTCGATCAGTTCGTTTATCGCTTTGAAGTCGCTAGCGACAGGGCCAAAAAGTTGAGACGACGGCATGCCAGGAGAGGGTAAAAACAGGAAGTCGATGCTAGGGGGATGGGGTGCGAAGTGTCAAGTCAAGGATCGAATCTATAGTTGAACTGGCATAGCTTCTCGCTTATTATTCGCGTCCCACGAAATGGGGTTAACGCAGTCCATTCAAGCATTTAGAAAGACTGCGGGGTGTTTCTACTTTTTACAGAGGCGATGTGCCCAGAGGCACAAGTAGGAATTTAGAAATACTGGCTCTGCACTACGCCCTTTATGAAGCGGGACCTCGCAAAGGCTCGGCTTGCGCAGAGGTTGTAGAAAGGTCGTAGAACGGTTGGAAAAAGGTTGCACAGCTTTTACAAAAAGCGTGTAAAAAGCTGGCAACACGTTGGTGTTCGAAACAGCCAGTTGTCCAAACATGATGTTGATCCGACAGATTGTGGGTCCGGATAGTTAAAGCGAGAAGTAGCATGTACGCAGTAATCGAAAGTGGCGGCAAACAGCACAAGGTCGTT
Source organism: Gammaproteobacteria bacterium (assembly GCA_038131595.1). Lineage (GTDB taxonomy): Bacteria > Pseudomonadota > Gammaproteobacteria > Pseudomonadales > Azotimanducaceae > UBA9926. Next base: position 557,392 of record JAYPPR010000008.1, on the reverse strand, counting down.
GAAGGCGAGGTTCTGAAGCTCGAGAAGATCGACGCCGAAGCAGGAGAGACAGTGTCCTTTGACAAAGTCATGATGATTGGCTCGGACGAAAAAGTGACGGTTGGCCAGCCTTATGTGGACGCAGGAAGCGTATCAGCTGAAGTAGTGACCCACGGTAGACACGATAAAATCAATATCATCAAGATGAAGCGTCGTAAGCATTACAGACGCCAGGCAGGCCATCGGCAATGGTATACAGAAGTTAGAATTAAAGAGATCGTCGGAGGTTAGAGATGGCGCATAAAAAAGCAGGCGGAAGCACCAGAAACGGACGTGATTCCGAGTCCAAACGGCTTGGCGTTAAAATCTTTGGCGGCCAGACCGTGGTCCCGGGTAATATCATCGTGCGGCAGCGTGGCACGAAGTTTCACGCCGGTCCAAACGTAGGATGCGGCAAAGATCACACACTCTTCGCCAAAGCCGAGGGCACTGTTGCGTTTTTGACGAAGGGTCCTAAGAACAAGAAATTTGTGACGGTATTAGCGCAGGGCTAATACGTCATTGTTGGCTAAGGAAACCCTGCCCATCGGCAGGGTTTTTTTTTGCGCATAACGAACCGAAGCCCACTGAACCTCACGGCGAGTAAGGATGAACCATGAAGTTTGTTGATGAAGCGACGATTCGTGTTGAGGCTGGTCGCGGAGGCGATGGATGTCTTAGTTTTCGTCGGGAGAAGTACATTGAGTACGGAGGTCCCGACGGGGGCGATGGCGGAATGGGCGGCCATGTGTACTTTGTCGGGGACGAAGCCCTCAACACATTGGTAGATTTTAGGTTTAAGCCTCGCTATCGCGCTGAGTCCGGTGAGTCGGGTAAAGGTAGAGAGCGAACAGGTGCCAAGGGAGACGACCTCTACATTAAGGTCCCGCTTGGAACAGCGGTTTACGATGAAGACACCGATGATCTTGTGACGGAAGTTAAGACGCAAGGTGAAGTGATCCTGATCGCCGAGGGCGGACGTTATGGCCTTGGTAATACCCGATTCAAGAGCAGCACGAATAGAGCACCAAGAAAGACTACAAAGGGCCAGCCTGGAGAAATGTATGACCTTCGGCTTGAGATGCGTCTCATCGCCGATGTAGGACTGCTAGGCCTGCCTAACGCGGGTAAATCAACCTTTGTCAGTGCAGTGTCTGATGCAAGGCCCAAAGTAGCTGACTATCCATTTACGACCTTGGTGCCGAGCCTCGGCGTCGTGCGGCAGGGGTTTGATCGCAGTTTTGTCGTCGCGGACATCCCTGGCCTGATCGAGAATGCTGCTGAGGGAGCAGGACTCGGCATACACTTTCTAAAGCACCTAAGCCGCACTCGCGTGTTACTGCACTTGATTGAAGTGAATCCAATTGACGGTAGTGATCCTATCCATAACTACGAATTGATCGAGAAAGAGTTGGGTCGATACAGCCAGGCTATCGCCGACAAACCAAGATGGCTTGCGTTGTCGAAGTCAGACGCGGCGAGTGAGAGTGAAGTTCAGGCGGTTGTTGACCGGCTTGAGACCCACGCTGCAGCGAAAGCGCAGAAAATTTTTGTCATCTCTTCAGTGACGGGTGAGGGTATTGATGCACTCATCGGTGACCTTGGGCAGTTCCTGCTAGATCAAACCGAAGAGGCTCAAAATAAGCAGAAAGCACTGGAGCAACGTGCCGGGCAAGAAGCCCACGACTATTCACTGCTGTTGCGCGAGGCAAGGCGGAAGCGGCGGCAGATCGACGAGGATGATGATCACGAAGTCACCGTCCATTATGAGCGGTGAGAGGGATGAGCGGGTCAGAACCTATCTGGATTGTAAAAATCGGGAGTTCCCTCATCACTCAGCACGGTCGTGGGATTAATGGCGAGCTGATTGATCATTGGGCAAGTGGCTTTGCAAGGCTGAAGGCTCATGGAGTTCGCGTCATTCTTGTGTCCTCGGGGGCCGTTGCCCAAGGCGTGATACAGCTAGGACTCGCCAAACGACCCACTTCGATTGCTCAATTGCAGGCTGTTGCGGCGGTGGGGCAGATGGGTCTCATCCATCGCTATCAAGCGGCCTTTGAAAAGCATCATCTTCAGTCTGCTCAAGTATTGCTCACGCACGATGACCTCCGCGCTCGTGATCGATACCTGAACGCCAGAAATACACTCACCAACCTTTTGCAACTGGGTGTCATTCCGATCGTGAATGAGAACGACACCGTTGTGACGGACGAAATTCGGTTTGGTGACAATGATACGCTCGCGGGCTTAGTCGCTAATCTCGTGAATGCTGATCGATTGATGATAATGACTGATCAAGACGGGATCTTCGACAAAGACCCTCGGAGCCACCAGGACGCTGTATTACTCGATGAATCATCGGCAGCGAATCCTCTCCTGGATAAAGTCGCTGGAGATGGCGGGCGATGGGGTCGGGGCGGCATGGTCACTAAGGTTCATGCGGCTCGAATCGCGGCGCGCAGCGGCACCGATACCTTTATCTGTGCAGGCGATAGAACCGATATTCTGACAGACGCGCTCGGTATGAATGCTCGAGGGACTTGGCTTCGCGCCGACAGCCCACCCATCGAATCCAGAAAACAGTGGTTGGCGACCTTACCCGTTCGAGGTCAACTCATCCTTGATCAGGGAGCAACTCGAGTATTAGAAGAAGAGGGTCGCAGCCTGCTGCCTGTGGGTGTTCGAGCGGTCGAAGGCAATTTCGCTCAAGGCGAATTGGTAGCTTGTTTCTCACCAGAGGGCAGAGAAGTGGCTAGAGGCTTAACGAATTACTCAAGTCAAGAACTACACCGGATCAAAGGATGCAGGACTCAAGACATAGAGGGCGTTCTGGGATATCTGGTGGCGGATGAGGTGATTCACAGGGATGATCTTCTTCCGCTGTGAAACGAGGCGCTTGGAGTGTGATCCTCACACTCCAGCGTTGTTCGGACTATGCACCGATGGCTTTTACGGCCGCGTTCAAGCGAGACTTGTGTCTGGACGCTTTGTTTTTATGAATCAGGCCATGGGTCACGGCTCGATCGATAATCGGTACGGCTGATGCGTAGGCGGCTGTGGCTACGGCTTGATCGCCGCCTTGGATGGCAGAAATCGTTTTCTTAATCGCCGTTCGCATAGCGGATCGCTGGCTGGCGTTGCGTTGGCGTCGTACCTCTGCTTGGCGAGCGCGCTTCTTTGATTGAGCTGAATTGGCCACGGGTGATTTCCTGAATCTGGCAAAAAATGAGCGCGCTAATATGCCGATTGAAAGGCTTTTTGTCAATGACACTTGATCAGGATAAATCGCGCGCTTTAAGGCCGGAAGGTCTATGGACTTGTCCCTAGAATCTGCGAAGTGGGTATGGGGCGATGCCTGTGACAGGTCGATAACGGATAGACAATGGATAGACAACGGTTAGAGGTCTGGTAGGCCTTGCCAGGGCGAAGGCAGGAACGTTCCTCGAGCGATGGTCGCTCTCAGTCCTTAGGCGGCTTAAACTATAGAAGAAGCATGTCGAGATAGAGCCAATGGCTGTTCAAGCAGCGGAGGGTGAGAGCCGGTTGATGCGTTCAGGCATCATTGTTTCCGGAATGACCTTCTTGTCGCGAATATTAGGTCTTGCTCGCGATGTTGTGCTGGCTTACTTTTTCGGAGCCAGCGCAAACGCCGACGCATTTTTCTTGGCGTTCAAAATCCCTAACTTTTTTCGAAGAATGTTTGCAGAGGGCGCCTTCTCCCAAGCGTTCGTCCCCGTCCTTGCTGAAGCGAAGCGTTCTGGTAAGGAGGCAGTGGAGGACCTTATCCACTACGTCTCTGGCGCGCTGGGCTGCGTGCTTTTTGGCATCACGGTTCTTGGGGTGCTCGGTTCGGCCTACTTGGTCATGCTCTTTGGCTTTGGCTATGTCATTCAGGAGGACGACGCGCAATTGCAGTTAGCGGGGCAATTGCTCAAATTCACCTTCCCTTACCTTGCGCTTATCTCCCTCACTGCCTTTGCTGGTTCGATCCTCAATGCTTATGGCAAGTTCGCAGTGCCGGCCTTCACGCCCGTGATTCTTAACCTGTGTTTAATCGCAGGCGCTTTTTTGGGTCAGGAGTATCTCGACCTGCCGGTTGAAGGGTTAGCGATCAGTGTGTTGGTTGCAGGGCTGTTACAACTGGGGTTTCAGTTGCCGTCGCTGGCCAGACTGGGACTGGTGCCGATCCCTAAACTGAATGTTCGACACCCACGGGTCAAACAAGTCTTCGTGTTAATGCTGCCAGCGCTCTTTGGCGCCTCGGTAAGCCAATTGAATTTATTGATCGACACGATGCTGGCGACATTTTTGGTCAAAGGCTCTATTTCTTGGTTGTACTACGCCGACAGACTGCTCGAATTACCACTTGCGCTTATTGGTATCGCACTCGCAACAGTGATTTTGCCTTCGTTGTCAGCAGATGCTGCCGAGGATGATATGGCGGCATTCTCGAGCAAACTCGATTGGGGACTAAGATGGGTTGCCATATTAGGCGTGCCCGCATCTGTTGCCTTGCTCGTGTTAGCGGAACCACTAATCACCACGATCTTTTATCGAGGTGCGATGACCGCCCTTGATGTGTCGATGGCGGCGCTGGCGTTGCAGGCCTACGCTGCAGGGTTGCTGGGGCACATGTTTGTGAAAATCCTAGCGCCTGGGTTTTTCGCGAGACAAGACATGAAGTCGCCCGTGGAAATTGGCATCGTGGCTTTGGTATCTAATATGATTTTAAATGCGCTGCTAATTGTGTGGTTGGGTCATATAGGACTCGCATTGGCAACGTCAGCGTCGGCGTTTATCAACGCGTTTTTACTCTGGCGTAGACTCAGAAAGAATGAGGTGTATCGGCCCTTAAGCGGTTGGCCGAAACTTGCGCTTCAAATAGTGGTTGCAACGGTTGTGATGGTGCTTGGAATTGAATTCGTGGTGCCTGCGACTGACCAATGGCTTTCGGCTGACGTCAGCGTTAAAGCAGCTTGGCTGTTGAGCCTTAGTTTGGGTGGAGCAATGCTCTACGGCATAGTGATGCTGTTGCTGGGTGTAAGGCCAGCGCAATTGAGGAATGTGGATCAATGAGAGTGATTCGGGGGCGCCGCAATATCACTGAATCGGACAAGGGATGCGTCGTCACCATCGGCAACTTCGATGGCGTCCATCTTGGGCATCAGGCCATCTTGGCAGCAGTGAAAAGCCAAGCGACAAAGGATGGTGTGGATTCGATGTTGGTGTGTTTTGAGCCGCAGCCAAAAGAATTCTTCGATGAGTTTAAGGCGCCTGCGCGACTCACCCGGTTTGCTGAAAAAGTAGAGTGTCTATCGCAGCACGGTGTGGACCGCATTCTTTGTATGAAGTTTAACGAGGCGACCCGGTCGATGTCGGGTGAGGCTTTCGTTCAGTTCGTGGTGGATGAACTTGCGCCCAAGGCGGTATTCGTGGGCGATGATTTCCGTTTTGGTGCGGACCGGTCAGGCGGGTTTGATGCAATGAAGCGCGCCGGGAATCAAAACGGGTTTTTAGTAAGCGACTTTGGAACGATTACCGAGGGCGCGCAACGGGTTAGCAGCACACGGATTCGTGCCTGTCTGAGCGAAGGGCGGTTTGAAGAGGCCAAGGCGCTATTGGGTCGCCCCTACACGATCTCTGGACGAATCGTCTATGGAAAGCAAATAGGCCGAACGCTCGGCGTGCCGACGGCCAATATTCAACTGCATCGGTACACCGCACCCCTTAGTGGCGTTTATGCCGTTCGAGGTGCGCTTGGCGGTGAGCAATTTGATGGCGTGGCGAATGTTGGCGTGCGCCCGACGGTGGAAGATGGTGCATTAAAGCCCATCTTGGAGGTTCACTTCTTCGGGCTAGATCGAGAGGTGTATGGCACAAAAGCGGTGATTGAGTTTGTCGCGAAGATAAGAGACGAGAAAAAATTCGAGTCCCTCGATGCGCTTAAAATAGCGATTTCTGAAGACGTCAGTCGCGTTAAATCATTTTTTGGTCATCAATGAATGGTTGGTCATCAATGAGGCATTGGGCGGTCATTGCGGGGATTGTGCTGCTCGATCAACTGTCAAAGCACTGGATCGATAGCGCCTTAGGGCTTTGTACCTATGCCGCCTGTGATCGCTGGACGCTATCGTCATGGCTTCAAATTGTTGTCCTTTATAACGAGGGAGCTGCATTCAGCTTTTTGAGTGATGCAGGCGGGTGGCAGCGTTGGTTTCTGCTAATCCTTTCTTCAGTAGTCAGCGTAGCTATCGCAGTGTGGCTTCGATCACTAAAGGAAGGACAGGTCTGGCTCCGGGCTGGCCTGGTTCTGGTGCTGGCAGGCGCTATCGGCAATCTCATTGACCGTGCCGCGCTTGGTTATGTGATTGACTTTATTTCAGTCCATTGGCGGGAATACTACTTCCCCGCTTTTAATGTTGCAGATGCCTCGATTTCGATTGGCGCTGCATGCTTGATCGTTGATTTTTTCAAAGCGGAAGGAGAAAAGGCTTGAGCCGTGTACCAATAGGCCCAGGAACAGAAGTGACTTTGAACTTTAGGCTGTCTTTGCCCGATGGTCAGTTGATTGATCAAACGGGCGCGTCTGGCGCAACGTTCAAATTTGCAGATGGTAGTCTTCTGCCCGGCTTTGAGCAGGCTTTGGTGGGTCTATTTGCGGGTGATCAAACCCATGTCACGCTTTCAAGTGATCAGGGGTTTGGCGCGGTAAACGAGGATAATATTCACTGGATGAAGCGGAGTGACTTTCGCACGAGAACTACTGTTAGAAGAAGGGCTCGTGGTTTCGTTTCAAGGCCCAGAGGGAGAGTTGCCAGGCATCATCAAGCAGGTCCGAGAAGAGGTGGTCGAGGTTGATTTCAATCACCCGCTGGCTGGGCGAGAGATTGTCTTCGAAGCAGAGATCATTGAGGTTGTTCAGGTAACCAGCGAGATCGCCAAGGGATGAGTATTGAGCCCTTTACTATTCGATTAGCAAACCCGCGCGGATTTTGTGCAGGTGTGGATCGAGCCATCGCGATTGTTGAACGCGCATTGGATCAGTTCGGGGCCCCCATTTATGTTCGCCATGAGGTGGTCCATAACAAACACGTCGTTGAGACGCTGACACAGCGAGGCGCTGTGTTTGTCGAGGAAATTGACGAGATTCCCGCTGGGTCGACCTGTATCTTTAGTGCACATGGCGTATCTAAGGCTGTTGAAAAGGCGGCTGAGGACAAGGGGCTGCATGTGTTTGATGCAACCTGTCCGCTTGTCACTAAGGTGCACATGGAAGTAGCGAAGGCAGCCAAGGAAAGTCTTGATGTCATATTGATTGGGCACGAGGGGCACCCGGAGGTCGAGGGAACACTCGGCCAAATGCCGAGCGACGCGTCTAGCCGCGCATTGCTCATTGAATCGCCCGAGGATGTCGATGCTTTGACTGGGATTGATCCTGACCGCCTTCAGTTTGTTACTCAGACCACGCTGTCTGTGGATGATACCGAAGAGGTGATCAGTGCCTTGCGCAAGCGGTTTCCTAACATTAACGGGCCACGGAAAGATGATATCTGTTATGCAACGCAAAACAGGCAAGATGCGGTCAAGGCGCTTGCCAAAGAGAGCGAGTTAATCTTGGTCGTGGGCTCCAAGAATTCCTCTAACTCTAATCGACTCCGAGAGTTGGCTGAGCGCCTGGGCGCTCGAGCGTTTCTCATCGATCGTGCAGATGAAGTGGAGAAGGATTGGCTGCGCGGGATAAAGAAGGTCGGCGTTACCTCTGGCGCATCAGCCCCCGAAGTCTTGGTTCAAGCGGTAATCCAGCGTTTGGAAGAGGCGGGCGGCCAATTTCAAGGTGAGATTAAAGTCGCGGAGGAGACGGTAGAGTTTTCTCTTCCCAAAGCGTTACGATAGGGAGATCCAATAGGGGGAGCTCCTGTCTTGAAATCGTCAAAAACGCAGGGATTTACCTTGGTTGAACTCATGATCGCTGTCGCGATTATGGCGATCATCTCTGCAATCGCGTTGCCAACCTATCAGAACTACATTCAAAGCACCTACTTCAACCAGGCAGTGCTTGACGCCAAAGCCTGCACCCTCGCAGTCGAGCGGTTCTACACCAACAATTTCACTTACGTCGGCTCAGGCAGCGCCTGCAATGCTGCATCACCGGTCGATGGAGAGCAGCAGTATGTCATCGCCGTCGTGAGCGCCGCAGCGACCACTTATGCTGTGACGGCGACCCCGGTGTCCGGATCATGCAGCGGTGACTGCGTTCGGATTGCGCTAGATGGAACGCAGACGGTCTATTAATGGGAAGTGGCTTGAATAAGGCAATGACCATGGCGTTTGCCTCGCGGGAAGCGGTTAGTCCGTCGCCACGGCGCCAGTCGCAAAGGCGATCAACCCCGTTGTCTCGCGCGATCTATCAAGGTTTTACCCTTATCGAGCTCATGGTCACGCTTGCCGTTTTGGCCATTGCGTTATCGGTTGGCGTCCCCACCTATCAGTCGCTTACTGCCCAATCTAGTATTTCATCGGCCGGAAATGATTTATTGGCGGCACTTGCCCTTGCGCGAAGCGAGGCTTTGAAACGCGATGCGACCGTGTCACTGCAAGCCGTATCTGCCGAGGCATCGGACACGCTTGGAGGTGGTTATTGTGTTGTTGTTGGCAATCCTGGCAACTGCTCGGGCAGTTTGATCAGGCGATTCGGTGCTTTAAACGATGCCCTCAATGTGGTGATTTCGGGAGGCGTTTCGAGTGTATCGTTTGATGGCCTAGGTGGGCTGACAAACGCGGGTGGCGGCACCCGATCGATGACCATCTGTCGTGATGGATTAGCGGGCAGACAAATTGATATTGCGGTTGCTGGTCGCGCACGGCTCTCGGATTTCTCCGGATGCTAAGTCGGTCAAAGGTCTTGTCACGAGGGGTCACTCTAGTTGAGCTGCTAGTGACACTGGTTATTTTGTCGGTAGGCGTGCTTGGTGTCGCTGGTCTACAAGTGACCAGCATGCAACTGACGCGAGATGTTAACTTCAGACTCACAGCGGTGCAGTTGGCCAATGATGTCCTGGACCGGGTTCGAATTAACCGGAACCAGACTTATGCGTTAGGGGTTGGCGACGTGCCACCAGTGGGCGCGGTGAATTGCTCAAGTACAACGTGCACCTCGGCTCAGCTTGCCACTTATGATCTTGCGAGATGGGCTTGCTCCGTTCGGTCGCAAAATCTAGCTGGAGAAACCTTCCCCATCTGCACGACGTTATCTGTGGCGGGAGTCCTGCCACTTGGAGCCAGTCGCATTGAAGCGGTCAGTGGCGCCGCCGGGACCTATGAAGTGGAAATCAGGTGGTCTATTGACGGGATCCAGACGTTATGCGGCTCGCGGGATGCAGGTCAGCCCTGCCAAAGCTTAACCTTACGAACTAGTGTTCAGTGATGAAAGAACTGCGCTTCCAAAGATTGAGGGGTTTATCGCTCGTTGAAATGATGATTTCGCTAGCGATTGGCGCTGTTCTCACCATTGGCGTGGTGAGTCTCTTTACTGCTAATAGCGAGACTTATAACGCGCTTCAGGGGCAAACCCGCTTGCAGGAAAACGCAGGGTTTGCGCTCGAGACGCTTAGCCGGGATCTGCAAAAGGCAGGATATCGCGGTTGTTTCTCGAGTGGGTCGAGTCCTTATTTCACAATGACATCAGCGAGTGGGATCCCCTACGAGTCTGATTTGCGAACCGGAATCGAATTGTTTGATGCCAACGGTGATGGCACCTGGACGCCATCGACCGCCTCGTTGAACGCGGCGGTAACAGGGGCCGCCTTTTTCGACACGGATTTGCTCACGGTTCGCTATCTTGACGACGATGAGGCGTACTTAAACGTCGCGTTAGCGACATCGATCGAGGACATCACGGTTAGCATCACTGATGAGGGCCTAGAGACGTTAACGGTAGGGGACATCGCAGCGATTCACGATTGCGAAAAAGCAACGCTGTTCAGGGTGACAGGGCGGGCGGATGCAGGTGGCGTGACCACGTTGCAGCATGCGGTCGGCGCGAGCCCGGAAGATAACGGGACCCTAGCACTGGCAGAAACAGGAACATTTTCAACGAATGCGGCGGTCTCTGGGATTATTACGCGCACGTATTTCATCGGCCCAGGCGCGGGAACCAATAACGAAGGCAATGCTCCGCTGTCGCTCTGGCGAAGGGAGAACGATAACAACGCGGTTGAATTGGTTGAGGGCGTCGAAAATTTTCAGCTGCAACTTGCGATTGACACAGACGGCGACAGTGTTCCCAATCAATATGTGGACCCCTCGTCTACTGTCAACTTTAGTCAAGTCATGGCGGTTGTGATCACGATTACCACCAATAGCGTTGATGCCATCGGCGGCACGACCGCACCGACCTGGGGGTGTGCAGCGAATGACGGTGAATTACGGACTGCTCAAGATTGTTTCTCAGGTACCGCGATCGATGGCCTGTTAAGGCGATCTTTTACGCGCACGATTCAAATTAGGAACCAAACGTGAGGATGCTTCGAAGCGGCAGGCATAGTCACCAAGACGGGATCGTACTCGTGACCTGTTTGGTTATTTTGCTGATTCTCACGATGCTAGCGTTGTCGTCGGTGCAAAGCACTAGCCTCCAAGAACTGATTACCCGCAATCAGCGCGATAGCAATTTGGCCTTTAACGCAGCAGAAGCAGCGATTGTTGTGGCAGAAGGTCAGATTAATGCCCTCACGGAAATCAGTTACGCGCTGGACGCTAGCCCGCTCATTTACGATGCAGTGACCCTTGGCCCTTTAGATGTGTCGTCCGCTGATCTATGGACAGCGGCGGCGAGTATTTGCGCGGCGGGGGACGCTACGTGCGCCATTCAGGGCGTCAACAGCCAGCCGCGATATGTCATTGAACATATCGGTACGGTGGTGAGCGACGAGGATCGGCTCAATCTCGATAATATCGGTCAGAACCCGAATATTTGTTGCACGCAAATGTTTCGAGTGACGGCGAGAGGCACTGGCGGGACTGATGCGGCGGTGGTGATGCTGCAAAGTACGTTTGGCAAACGGTTTTGATTAGATGGTGAAGATAAGTGAAGCCACATAGCATGACGGTGATGACAAATTGGTTCAGATGGAGTGATCGTCCGTTGTCTCTGGGGCCTTCGCGCTTAATTGCGCGACGCATATGGATTGCTGTCGTTATCATTACTGGCGGCTTGCTGGAATCCCCAGCCGCTCTCGCGAATAAAGAAGTGCAAAGCATAGTCTTAGCGCCTTCCTCAGTTGGTCCGAACACCAACTTCAATATCACGGTCACGGCCTTCTACGACGAATCGGTCAATGGTGGCAAGAACGACACCAATTTCAATTCCATGGCTTACACGATTGACGGCTCAACGAGTTGTATCAATAACGGATCGACAGAGGTACTCACCACAACGCCAACCGCGTACGGCCCTTATACCGTCACGTCCCCGAACGTGGCTGATGGCACCTACTCCGTCAGTGTGGATATTTTTTCTAACCAAAACTGTCGAAACTCAGGTCAATCCAGCGCGTCCAATGGTCCAGCAAGCGCGGACCTCACGATTTCGTCTGGGAACAATTCTCCAGTCGCAGCGGATGACAGCTGCGATCACCAATGAAGAGCAGGCCGTTGTCATTGACGTGAGCGCCAATGACTCAGATAGCGACGGTACGCTCGACTTGACGTCGGTTGTCGTTACCCAAGATCCGCTGAATGGGTCGACAGTGGTAGATGCTGTGTCTGGCGAGGTGACGTACACCCCTGAAGCCGATTTTGATGGTGATGATACGTTCGCTTACACCATTGCTGACAATGATGGCGCGACGTCGAATGCCGCAGCAGTGTCGGTGACGGTTAACGGCACTAATGATCCGCCCACACTATCGGGCGACTACTCCGCGACCGTCATTAAAGGTGACAGCTATACATTGACCACCTCGGACCTTTTCTACTCGGATATTGACGATGGGGATGCTGGGGTGACCTTCACCGTAAGCGGACCGACTAACGGGAATACCCAGTTAAGCGGCGTCAACGCGCTCGCCTTTACTGCGGCAGATCTCGTCGCAGGGAATGTGCGATTCCTGCATGACGATTCCGATACTGCAACGGCGCAATTCACCGTTTCAGTGGATGACGGTAACGAAGATGGTAGCGCGCCGGGATCACAAATTTTTAGCATTAGTGTGGTATCCGCAAACGAGTCTTATTTGGAAGTGGGCACCTTTTATGATTTGTCCGACGAACCGCTTGAGCTGGTAACCCCGTCGTCGCCAAATGTATTGGTGTTGCAAGACACATCAGACAGTCTCAACGCAGACATCATGACGGAGGAGGTGGATGGCTATTACCCAGACCCTGGGGACGTCGATTCACCCTATGACAATATTTACTCCATACCGGGTGGCAATGATGCACCGACAGAGAGCGACTCCCCCGGTATTGGGTTTTGGCGCTTGCGATCGAAAGACTACAACAAGATTTACTACAACCCTGAGGTGCAGTACGAGCCGTGGGCCTTGTGCGATGGCACTGCGGACGCGCCTGATGGTTGCTTATCGGGTGGGGATTTGAATGCTCCTGCCGCAGATTTGTACTACTACTATGTTTGGGATGACAAGTTAGAAGCTGATTGCCCATCCGGAACTGAGGGTGAGGTCGATAGTTTGCCTTCGCCGAGCACTGATCCAACGGACCCATGCACCGAAGGATACCTAGTGAGCATTAAATCGGAGACCGGGACCCAAGGTGCGGCCTCAAGTCTTGCGTCGCTCCGCGACTTTACGCCAACCAACTACGACGATGGCAATGCGCTTTACCCCAAATTTCCGAATCGTAATGACTGTGCCAGCGACACTCATTGCACGCTCGCGGAAGAGCAGGCGAACTTCGAAAACTATTACGTTTGGTATCGAACCCGTGGGTTTGCCATGAAGGCGTCGATCGGCAAAGTCATGAGTGAAGCGGATCAAAACTTGCGAGTGGGATTTGCTGGTTCCAACGGTAACAACAACGATGTCGAGCTTCGAGATCTAAACGCTGCACAGGGAGCCGACACTCAAATCAACCTTCTTTTAAAGGGGCTATACGAGCGCACTTATCAGGGCAATTCCCAGTTTTATGACGCTTTCGACAAATCGGGTAAGTATTTGGCGTGTCAAAAAACGAACGTGATGAATGTCGCAGGTGGCGGCGATCCCACTGATGGTGACGACTTTAATTCTCCGGGTTGCCCAGCGCTGCCAGCGCCGCAGGGAACCTGCCAACAGAATTACATTCTGCTGGTCACCGATGGCGGTATGGAGGGGGTGGCTCGCGGGGATGAGCACGACAATGATGGCGTAGATGAACCGCCAACATCGGATTTTGACGGCGCAATGTTTGCTGGGTGCGCTACCTGCTCGGATAACCTAGCCGATATCGCGATGTACTATTACGAGCGCGACCTGTTCAACGGCACCAAGGATGGCAAGGTCGACGCCACCATGGAACTCACCAATGATGTTGTGCCACTCCAGCGAGATTTAGATTACGCCCCGGCCGGAGCGATCTCCGGTAACGCGATGCATCAACATATCAAGACTTTCGTGGTCGCGTTTGGGATCGACAGCGGGCTAACCGATGTACCAGCGTCCTATCAAGCAGGAGCTTACGATTGGGGCGCGAGCGAAGATGCCAACTTTAAAATCAAAGATCTTCATCATGCTGCGGTTAACGGCAGAGGAGCTTATTTGGATGCGCAAAATCCAGCCGAGCTGACCTCCGCGCTTGAGCAAGCGTTTAGCGAATTTAGTTCTGGGATTGGCGCGGGTAGCGCGGTGAGCTTTAACAGCCAGGAAATTACCAATGGCGTTGTTTTGTTCCGGTCGTTTTACAACCTCTTAGAAAATTCAGGTGATGTCGTCGCCGCGACCCTAGATGCTGACTTAAACGTTGGCGCGAATATATGGAGCACAGCCAGTGAACTCGATGATCAGTTGCTTGGAGGCGTGAGCGCGAGAGACATTTTTACCTTTGACCCTGTGTCCAACGAGGGAGTGCCGCTGTCGTTGGCGAATTTGTCGGTCGCCCAAAAAACCGCATTGGGATGGCTGGCTGATGGATCGATGGACGCTGTGGTCACAGAAAAAATTAACTACTTCCGAGGCAGTGCGGCGGATGAACAGCCCAACGGCGATTACCGCACCCGACCTACCGAAAATGGTCGGCTAGGCGACATCATCAACTCGTCTCCCGTGTTTGTCGGGGCGCCTGAGGCGTTATTCCGCGGAGGTATCCATTTCCCTACTGGCGCGAATTCATACGCTGCTTTTAAAACGGCGCAGGCAGCGCGGGCGGATCGTCTTTATGTGTCTGCGAACGATGGCATGTTGCATTCGATCGACCCCGAGACCGGAGAAGAGGTCTTTGCCTACATGCCGGACGCAACCTTGACCAACGCGTCCAATACCAAAGCCACGGAACTACTGAGCCCTAGCTACGATCACCAATACATTCTCGATGCAACGCCCGTCGTTGAGGACATCTATGGTTACGCTAAAGATGCGGCGGCAAAAAGTTGGCGAACGGTGCTCATCGGCGCTTTCGGCGCAGGCGGAAAAGGACTCTTTGCGCTTGATGTTACAGACCCCAACATCACTGAATCGAACGCCGATGACGTGGTGCTGTGGGAATTCACCGACATGGATGATACCCACCCCAAAGACAGTAACGGGGTGTTATTGCAGGCGGGCGGAGGCGGTCTCAGAACTGATTCCCTTGGGCGGCCGGTGCGAGATTTCGGATTGACCATTGATGAGCCTGTTATTGTGATGAGCAACGTGAAGTCGGCAGATGCTGATGGCAATCTCGAATGGATGGCGCTGCAATCGAGCGGTTTGAATTCAACCTCGGGGATCGCCAAGTTGTTCGGACTGTTCATAGATAGGGGGCAAGATGGTGTCTGGTGCCATCCAGATAGCGTTGATACGGAAGGATCACTCCGCTCGGGGTGTGCAGCCTCTGATTATGATTTCTTCAAAATAGATACAGGGTTTGGTTCATTAACCGAGGACGGAAACATTCTGCCAAATGGCTTGGGGTCTCCTCGCGCCATTGATGCCGACCAAGATGGAACGGCGGATTATGTTTACGCCGGCGACTTACGCGGCAACCTGTATCGATTTGATCTTTGCAGAAGCGACTTACCTGAGTGGGAAGCCACTAGCGCGCTTACCGAGTACTCAGGGGCGGCCGGCCAGTGCAAAAAAGGGACGGATATCTTCTCTTCTTGGTCTGTTCAAACCATCTTCTCGGCCACCTACACGGACAGCGGGGGAACAGTCACTGCACAACCTATCTTGAATAAGCCCCTTGTGGTTGAGAATACGGGTAAGGCGGGGTATGTCGTCATTTTTGGAACGGGTCGTTATGTTGTGAACGGGGATCGGACGGACACCAATATTCAGACCATTTATGGGATTTGGGATCAGCTCGACTCCTCAACAGTGTCTCGAAGCGAGCTCATTCAGCAGGAGTACACCAACGTCTGTGAGAGTCAGATCATTGACGGAGTTGCGACCGACGTCTGTGGCCGATCGCTCAGCGACAATGCGGTAGCCTATCTTGACTCTGATGATGTGGGCGTTCCTTCAGTGAAGGGGTGGTACAACGATCTTGAGGCGTACGCGGCTGGAGGAGCCGATGGTGATCCACCAGAGCACCCTGGAGAGCGTGCTGTCCGTAACTTTCAGCTCCGGGGAGGAGTGGGGTTCGTCAACTCGGTCATCCCTACTGTGAGTAACGCGTGCTCCTCATCCGCTGGAGGGTTTGGATTGGCGTTTTGTCCTCTTACTGGAGGGAGCAGCTGCATTGAAGATGGTATTTTCGACATCAACAATGATGGGCTGTTTAATGCCTCCGATCTCATTAGTGGTTTCATAGTGGCAGGCACTATTTTCGAAGACTCGGCGCCAACCGATGCAGCATTCGTTGGGGAGAATCGAGTCACTCAGCTCACGGATCGGTCGTTGGACATTGTGAAGACAAATACTGCAGCCACAACCAATACCGGACGGTTGTCCTGGCGCCGAATGACCAATGCACCCTAAGGGCATCATTAGGAGGTGAGTTGGCTGCAATAGCGTTGATATCGACGTTGGCTGATGACAGCTGTGTTACTGATAATGCGTGATCGTCCAGACGCGCTGACTACAATCTCGAATCGAACCCGCTGGCTGCCAGTGTGGCACAGAACGATTCGTCCATTGTCTGAATCTAGCGCCCCCGTGGATCGATAAAGAATGGCCTTGCGTCGGCGAAATCCGCGCCAGATCGCTACCAACTCCCGTGGAAGGGTTAGAAAGGTTGGGGTGAGTGCGTGGCGAGCCACTTTTTTCGAATCAAGGCGCTCGACTAAAGATAGCGTTCGCCAACTAGCCGCGCATTTGAGTTCGCCAAAATCACAGATACCTATGGTTGTTGAACGAGTAAGGGCGGTCAGCCGCGCGGTCGCCAGCATTGCCATGATTTGATGAGTGGCTGCTCTTTCTTTATTGGCGTCGACCATTTCTCTAAGCTGGGGTATCGCAAGGCCAAAACTCATCGATAGGACCAAAAGCGTGACGAGTAGCTCAATGAGAGTGAGACCGCGTTCATGTCTTTTTGATGAGCACGTGCCGCCTGCCAGTTGGGTTAAACGAGCCCGGGTGCCCTGCTCACGTAACCCAGTCGCCTTGTCTCTATTCAGTTCGGGCCGTTGTTGAATACTCTCATTGGACGCTGACTGAGAGTCGTAGCAAAGTGGGCGCATCCGCTACCAGGGAAAGTTGTGGAGAACTACTATTTTGGCTGGCTCGCGACCTGGTTAGTTGCGATGAAGTAGGGGATAGGTGTGCGCAATAGATTAAGAGCGAGGTGCGGGAGTCTCACAGGACATCTGGATGGATCAGAGCCTTCTCTTTAACCGACCCCCAAATTAACCGAAAAGACCAAACGTGAGCAGATTGAGCCAAGACTTTTCTCCCTTATCAACGGCATCTCTTTTGATAAATTTGCCATTGTCATCGAAGTAGCCGATGTCGGGATAGTTGGCGTTTAGTACATCAAGTGCGTTGTTCGCGAGTTGATCCTGGCCCAGTAGGCGGTAAGCCTCGACCATGATGGCAAGTGCATCCGGGACGGCAATGGTCTCTTGAAAATTATCGACGACAAACTTGCCGCGATTGGCAGCAGCAATGTAGGCACCGCGATAGATGTAGTATCTCGCAGCATGCAGCTCCGCCTCGGCAAGCAGGTTGCGTAGGTATCGCATCCGGCGCTGGGCGTCAGGGGCATATTCGCTTGCCGGGAATCGCTCAATCAGCCTTGAGAAATCCTCGAAGGAGGCGCGAGCGGCTCCTGGGTCACGCTTTGACGGATCCAAAGGAAAGATCCGCGTTAAGAAGTTTTCATCTTCCTCGAATGAAGCGAGGCCTCGGAGGTAGTAAGCGTAATCAACGTTCGGGTGATTGGGGTGGAGCCTAATGAATCGATCAGCCGCCGAGCGAGCCGCCTCAGCTTGACGGCTTCGGTAGTACGCAAAAATGATCTCAAGTTGGGCTTGCTCGGCGTAGCGACCGAAGGGAAAGCGGGCCTCGAGCGTTTGTAAACGCGCTACAGCCTGTGAGTAGTTGCCAGCGGTGATGGCGCTTTGCGCTGATTCATACAGCGCAGCCTCTGACGCTTCTTCGCTCCAATCGTTGGCATCTTTCGCGCAAGCGCCGAGTAAAAGTAGCGAGGCAAGCGATAACCATTTCAATGAAACTGGCAGGGAGTGCAGCATGGGCAGCAACTGTCTAGGTTGAAGTTGGCGGTATTTAACCATAGCCTCCAAACTTCCCCAAGCACTGAGATCTATCCCCTTGGAAAATGAATGGGAAGTTCATTCGGTAACGGTGACTCCTGAACTGTCAGGTGAGCGCCTGGATGTGGCTGCGACTGCGCTGCTTTCACAATTTTCCAGGGCCCTTGTGCAGCGTTGGATTGATGCTGATGAGTTGACACTCAATGAGCGCCCCGTTAGGGCCAAATCAAAAGTGCGTGTCGGCGATCTAATCGCCGTCAAAGCGAAAAAACTAACGCTTGATCACGAGCCCGAAGCAATCCCCCTTCAGGTCGAATGGGAGGACGAAGAACTTTTGATTGTGAACAAACCTGCGGGATTAGTGGTGCATCCAGGCGCTGGTCAGGCCTCTGGAACACTGATGAATGGGCTCTTGCATTACATTCCAGAGGCTTCCCAGTTACCCCGTGCTGGCATTGTTCACCGCTTAGATAAGGATACTTCGGGCCTTCTCATTGTGGCTAAGACTGCGCAAACGCAGCTCGCGCTAATTCGCAAGTTGGCCAAGAGGGTGATCAAGCGAGAGTATCGAGCGTTAGTCATCGGGCGACCGGCTCCTCACGGAACCGTGGAAGCGGCGATTGGAAGGCACCCTGTCCATCGAACGAAGATGGCAGTTGTCGATGGAGGCCGGTTCGCGGTCACGCATTTCGAGCGGCTTCATGCGTGGGAAAGAATCTCACTGCTCGCTTGCCGGCTCGAGACAGGGCGCACCCATCAAATCCGGGTGCATATGCAGCATCTCGGGCATCCCATTCTGGGTGACACTACATACATGGGCAGGCGAGCCGTAAAGGCGAGTGAGACCAGCTGGATTGACAGGCAAGCATTGCATGCTCGCCGTTTAACGTTTGATCATCCGGTGACCAACAAGAAAATTGTGGTCGAGGCGGCCATGCCAGATGATATGAGCAGCGTGATCGACCGTCTCCGCGTTTCGGAGTCGTCGTGACAGTTCGCAACGAATGCTTCTCGGAAGGGCGGCTCAGAGTGTGGTGTACGACGCGTCATGGTGGGGTGAGCGAGGCGCCGTTCGATAGCCTGAATTTGGGCGATCATGTTGGCGATGACCCAAACAAGGTGGCAAGTAATCGTTCACTCATACAGCACCAGTGTGATTTACCAGGAGAAGTCAATTGGTTAGTGCAAACCCATGGCACTGCGATCGTTACCGATGATAGCCGGGCGCGCGCAGGGGCTGTTAATCGTGCGCAAGCTGGCGATGCTGCGGTCACCAGCAAAAGTCAGGTCGTGCTTGGCATACTCACTGCAGACTGTTTTCCCGTCGTTCTTTACTCTGAGGCCGATCATTCGGTTGCTGCGCTGCATGTAGGGTGGCGGGGCCTTGCAGGTGGCATTATAGAAAAATCTGTCGCACATCTTTCGGCCGTAACAACGGTGTGGGTTGGGCCTGGAATCCGGAGTTGTCACTTTGAGGTGGGTGCAGAACTAAAGTCCTATTTCGACGACGGCTCTTTTATCGAGCGAAGCGAAACCAGCTCACTAATGCTCGACCTGCCTGCTGAAATACGCAGGCGAATTGAGCGAGTCGCGGACGCGACCATTATCGATCATGGGGCGTGCACTTATTGCGAAGAGTCGCGTTTTTTCTCCTACCGCAGAGATGGACAGTGCGGACGGTTTGCAACACTGGCTTGGGTCGAGCCCTAGTGTTCGTCTCAGTAGATTAACCAGGGTGAATCAACCGGGGTACTCGCTTCCCGCCAACCCGAACAAACGGGGTGTGACGAACTTATTTTCGCCAAAGCAATTCAACGGATCCCGCTATTGCGGCGGCGCTCAGTCCTACCCTTTGCAGTAGGCAGCAATATCGGCTTCTAGATTCCCAATGTAAGTTGCTTTTTCGTCTCTCGAAAGAGTCACGAGACGCCCATCATCTGCCTGTACAGTCGCCCTAGGACGGCGCTTCAAAACGCCCAGGGTTCGATAGGCTTGGGCACAGCGCTTTGTTAGTTCGGTCCCGGTGACGGGTGCCATGACAACGCGTTGAATGGGCGGCTCGATAAGGGGTACTGCGGAGTCAGGGCGAACTGGACCGCGAGCGCTTTCGTTCTCGGGAATTGCCGACTGATCAGCCTCTCTTACTTCGATGCCCAGTTCGGGATTGAGTTGCTGCCTCGCGAGATCGCTAAACGATCTGGCTGGCCCTAATCGATTAGAGAAGCCGTCACGTCTCGGCCGATCCGAGAAGTGAGGCACACCCTGGGCGTCTTGCCATTGATAGATGGGTTCCGCTTGTACACCGATGTGGATGGCGAGTAGTCCGACCAATTGAAGAAAAGTAACGTAGATAGTGGACCTAGGCGGCGATGTGATGTGGTCATTGTTAGATCGCGAGGAATCAATCATTTGCCTAGGCCTGAGGAAATTAGACCCTGTTATTGATAAGGGCTTGGTTTGACTAGTGCAAGGGTATAGTAAAAAATGCCCGGCCCTAAGCCAATGGCCAAGCGTAAAGGTAGACCCGTGGACCGCGAATTGAGTGATTCAGCCACTGCAGATTGCCTCCAGTTATCTGGAGCAGAAATGCTCATCAGATCATTGCAAGAAGAAGGCGTAGAGCAAGTATTCGGATACCCAGGCGGTGCCGTGCTGCACATTTATGATGCCCTGTTTAAGCAGGAAAAGGTCAAGCACTACCTCGTGCGTCACGAGCAAGCGGCTACGCATATGGCCGATGGATACGCGAGAGCAACGGGGAAAACAGGGGTGGTTTTGGTGACCTCGGGCCCAGGGGCAACGAATGCCATCACCGGCATTGCAACCGCCTATATGGATTCCATCCCAATGGTCGTGATCTCAGGCCAGGTTCAATCTCATTTGATTGGGACTGATTCTTTCCAGGAAACAGACATGGTGGGTATTTCAAGACCCATCGTGAAGCACAGTTTTTTGGTTAAAACAGCAGAAGACATTCCGTTGGTGATCAAAAAAGCGTTTTACATCGCGGCCTCAGGACGGCCTGGTCCAGTGGTTGTAGATATTCCTAAAGATATTACTAACCCGCAGGATCTCTACCCCTTTCAGTATCCAGAAGAGGTGTCTATCCGGTCCTATAATCCGGCGCAGCGCGGACACTCCGGGCAGATTAAGAAAGCGTGCGGCATGTTGGTTAGGGCTGAAAGACCGGTGATTTACACGGGTGGCGGTGTCGTGCAGGGGAATGCATCTGATCAGCTGATCGAGTTGGCAAGGCAATTGAATTTCCCGCTTACAAGCACCCTCATGGGGCTTGGCGCCTTTCCGGGAGAGGATCGTCAGTTCCTCGGAATGCTGGGGATGCATGGGACGCTGGAAGCGAACAACGCGATGCATAACGCGGATGTGATTTTAGCCATCGGGGCAAGGTTTGATGATCGAGTGACGAACACGATTAGTAAATTTTGTCCCTATGCAGAATTTATCCATGTCGATATCGATCCAGCTAGCATCTCAAAGAACGTGGTCGTCGACGTGCCTATTGTAGGGCCTGTTCAGGCGGTGCTCGAAGAAATGATCGAGACGCTTAAAGAATCGCCTCAGCCCACAGCGGAAGTTGCAGCCGCCCGAGAAGATTGGTGGGCGCAAATAGAGGGTTGGCGGGACCAGCAATGTCTTGCGGTTGAATCAGTGAAGGGGGTGATCAAACCCCAAGAGGCGGTCAAGGCACTTTATGAAGTGACAAAGGGTCAATCGATCATCACGTCCGATGTTGGCCAGCACCAAATGTTTGCAGCGCTCTACTACCCTTATGCTAAGCCAAGGCAATGGATCAATTCTGGAGGGCTCGGAACCATGGGCTTTGGTTTGCCATCTGCCATGGGCGCGCTTGTGGGCCTCCCCGATGCATCAGTTGTGTGCATCACAGGCGAAGGCAGTATTCAGATGAATATCCAAGAGCTTTCGACCTGCAAGCAATATGGGTTGCCCGTCAAAATCATCAATCTCAACAATCAATCGCTTGGAATGGTTAAGCAGTGGCAGGACATGCAGTACGAGGGAAGGCATTCCCACAGCTACATGGATTCGCTGCCTGATTTTGTGAAGCTTGCTGAGAGTTATGGGCATGCGGGTATCAAAATTTCGAAACCGAGTGAGCTGAAGTCAGGATTAGAAAAGGCCTTCGCGATGAAGGACGAACTCGTTTTCGTAGATATTGAGGTTGACCCTGAAGAGCACGTCTATCCGATGCAGATCGCGCCGAATGGGTCGATGCGTGATATGTGGCTGAAAAAAGGAGTGCGAACGTGAAGCGCCGGATTGTTTCAGCACTGTTAGAAAATGAGGCAGGTGCGCTATCCCGAGTGGTCGGGCTCTTTGCTCAACGAAATTATAACATTGAGTCATTGACCGTCGCGCCAACAGAAGACAGTAGTTTGTCGCGATTGACGTTGACCACGAGCGCATCGGATGCCGAGATTGAGCAAATCACGAAGCAGCTCAATAAGCTCGTTGAGGTCGTCAAATTAGCGGACATTACGGAAAGCGCCCATGTCGAGCGAGAGCTGATGCTTGTCAAGGTGAAAGCCGGAGGCGCAGGACGCGCCGAGGTAAAACGACTCGCCGATATTTTCAGGGCGCAGATCGTTGACGTCACATCGCACCTCTTCACAATTCAAGTCATTGGCACGACCGACAAACTTGACGCGTTTATAGAGGCGTTGTCGGAAGGGCAAGTCGTTGAGGTTGTTAGAACGGGCGTGACCGGTCTTAGCCGTGGGGATAAAACGCTGTCGCTGTAGACGCGTTACTGTTCTCTTCCCTAGCAGGTAGGCTCAAGCCTAAAGCGGTGGCCGCCGCGTTCCTTGCTATCAATTAATCGAAAACCTAGGATGGTTGATTCACGATTTAGCGCCGAACGATGCGTCTATAGTGAGTACGGGATCCTAGGGACAGGGATGACAAGAGGGTGAGGAGATGGCAGTAGAGGATAATGTTAGGCCGCTACCTAAGCGAGAGGGGTTGCGTCGCGGCATCTACTTGTTGCCTAACTTGATTACTACCGGGGCGCTATTTGCTGGTTTTTATTCGATCATCGCGGCGATGAGCGGGGACCTAGAACTCGCCGCGATTGCGATTGTGATCGCAGGATTTTTGGATTCCCTCGATGGCAGAATTGCTCGTTTAACGAATACGCAAAGTGAGTTTGGCGTTCAGTACGACAGCTTGTCTGATTTGGTGGCTTTCGGCGTCGCGCCTGCTGTGCTCATGTTTAGCTGGATTTTGTCTGATTTAGGTAAGGTCGGCTGGTTAGTCGCGTTTCTCTATATGGCCTGTGCAGCGCTTCGACTTGCTCGATTCAATACAGCGCCCGATGCCAAAGTTTTTTATGGTCTAGCGAGCCCCGCGGCTGCAGGAACCATGGCGACGACCGTTTGGACATGGTCAGACAATATGGGTCAGGCTGTTGGTTTAGAGCTTGCAGTACCGCTCGCCATCGTGACGTCGCTGATTGCACTTTTGATGGTGAGTAATGTGCGGTACTACTCACCCAAGCACATTGACCTGAATGGCAGGGTGCCTTTCTTTTACATGTTTGTGATTGTAGTGCTGTTTGGAGTGGTCACCGTCTATCCGCCTGGAATGCTGCTTCTCATTGGGATCGTGTATACCGTCTCGGGTCCCCTCACGCTCCTGATACGGCGCAAATATCCGCAACCGAGTCGTTCGGAAGCTCAGCATTAGATCGTCGCCTTCATGGGAGAGTCTTTGGGCGATTGGCTTAGCCGATGAGCGTATCGGAGCTGTGAGCGGCTGCACTTAGTCCAAGCTGCACGTAGTCCAAAGAGAAGAGCTTTCTCTCTAGTTAAGGCGTAAACCAACAATTAGGCCAAAGTAGGGAATCGCTATGCCAAGCTGGAAAGATATCCGTGAACATGAGGTGACCGATGAGCGGTGGTTCTGGTCTCGCAGGAGCGTGATTCAGTCAGCGTTAGCGCTTGGGTTCGCCCCAAATGTAATGGCGGGAGAAATTTTTCATAGCGAGCGACCCCAAGGAGAGGATGAGGCGCCCTCTTGGCTGACCGAGAAAATTAAGCGCGCAATCCCTGAAAGCGATCCGCGTAGACAATCAGAAGAGCCTGCTCCTTTTGAGATCGTATCGGGCTATAACAACTTTTATGAATTTGGTACCGATAAACGTGATCCAGCGTCTGAAAGCGGATCGTTCGAGCCTTGGCCTTGGTCCATTCAGGTGGAGGGTGAGGTAGAAAAGCCGGGCGTCTTTGCGCTTGAAGACTTGATTCGACCTCATCAGATTGAAGAGCGCATTTATCGCTTGCGCTGCGTTGAAGCCTGGTCAATGGTGATCCCCTGGCTGGGGATACCGCTTCGTTCCCTTATTGATCAATTGCAGCCAACGAGTCAGGCGAAATTTGTTAGGTTTGAGACGGTACTGCGCCCCAGCGAGATGCCTGGCCAGCGGGCACTCTTTCCCTCGATTGATTACCCGTATGTTGAAGGGCTCAGAATGGATGAAGCCATGCATCCGCTGACCTTTTTGGCGGTGGGAGTGTACGGTCGGTCCTTGCCAAAACAGAACGGAGCACCCATTCGGCTGGTGGTGCCTTGGAAATACGGCTTCAAAAGTATCAAGTCCATAGCAAAAATTTCTTTTGTTCGGGATCAGCCTAAGACCACGTGGGAGCTTTCGAACTCGAGGGAGTACGGGTTTTACGCTAACGTTAACCCAAGCGTTAATCACCCCCGCTGGAGTCAAGCAAGCGAAAGGCGGTTACCGGGAGGGTTCTTTGGAGCCACCCGTCAGCCTACCCAGATGTTCAACGGCTACGCAGAGGAAGTGGCCGACTTGTACCAGGGAATGGATCTGCGCAAGTTTTACTAGCGCTGCGACCCATTAAAGCCAGAGAGCAATCAATAAGTGGCGAAGCAGCTAGTCATTTCGAGCGTTGCCCTATCGACGCCAGTTCTCGTGCTTACAGGCTGCCTTTGGTCTGACGCTACTCGTTACACCTATTATCTTGGCGCAGACCCAGTGGAATATAGCCTTCACACCTTAGGCGTTATTGCAGCGCTATTACTGCTCGCGGCATTGTCTTTTAGTCCTTTGCGGCGTTTGGGCTGGCTTGCGCCTTCGATGATGCGATATCGAAGACCGGTGGGGGTCGCCTGCTTTTTTTATGCCTTCTTGCACGCACTCCTTTTTGCGCAGTTTTATGTGGGGTGGAGTGCTGAGGCGCTTGCGACCGAGTTTGCCAGTCGCCCTTATATCCTAATGGGTGGCGGAGCGGTGATGCTTTTGGGACTGCTAGCGGCGACCTCAAACAACGTCTCGGTGCGCCGCCTCGGTGCTAAGTGGCGAGTGCTTCATCAATTAATCTACCCTGCGTCTGGGTTATTTTTGGTGCACCACTTATGGCAGGTTCGGGCGGACTACTTTGAGTTCGTGCTTTTCTTGTGCGGGTTTTCGCTGTTGTTCGCGGAGAGGCTTTGGCGTCGTGCCCGTAGGTGGTTGTCGGCACGATAGTGCCTTGCAGCCCGGACCTTCTGTGGTTGATATTCGTGAAATCGAACTCAGTGTTTTCCGACGGATTAGGACGATAGCGGGTAGATCAATTGTGAGCAGGCCTATGTCGTGCTCAGATCGCACCCCATCGGTTTGTCAGTGGCAACTCGGAATTTTGGCAGCGCCGGGTTGCCAATTGCCGATGGCTACGAAGTAGCCGAAAGCCCCGGTAATACTGGTTTTTTGCAGAAAAGCTTTGCGTATCTGATGGGTCTTGGGTATAGTGCGCAGCCCTGCCGGGAACAAGTAAAAAATTTGTTTCCAAAGGGGTTGTAAAGGGACAAAGCGCGCGTATAATACGCGACCTCGGCCGGGAGGCCGATCTCTTCACGAGACAGGCAGCGATCATTGGGGATCAACGCCTTCAAAACCAAACGCACTGAAATTCGGCTAACAATTTGTCGGCCACAGGATTCTTCGCGATAGGGTTTTGAAAACGCTATTTAACAATTAGGAACACAAGCAATAGGTGTGGGTACTTGTTAGCTGAATGCAACATTTATCAGCAACAAGTTACCGACAATTTATTGAGTGATACTTACTTAATACACGGTAATTTTGCGTTGCTGAGCCAGTACTAGATTTTCTAGTCGGCAATCAGATTTGCGAACTTAATTCGCAGCTGCACACTGAGGGAGCCTCAAAAGGGTGTAACAAGGTGGTGCAGATATTCTTCATTTAATTGAAGAGTTTGATCATGGCTCAGATTGAACGTTGGCGGCAGGCCTTAAACATGCAAGTCGAACGGTAACAGCGGAGCTTGCTCCGGCTGACGAGTGGCGGACGGGTGAGTAACGCGTAGGAATCTACCCAGTAGCGGGGGATAGCCCGGGGAAACCCGGATTAATACCGCATACGCCCTACGGGGGAAAGGGGGCCTCTTCATGAAAGCTCTCACTATTGGAGGAGCCTGCGTTGGATTAGCTAGTTGGTGGGGTAAAAGCCTACCAAGGCGACGATCCATAGCTGGTCTGAGAGGACGATCAGCCACACTGGAACTGAGACACGGTCCAGACTCCTACGGGAGGCAGCAGTTAGGAATATTGTGCAATGGGGGAAACCCTGACACAGCCATGCCGCGTGTGTGAAGAAGGCCCTAGGGTTGTAAAGCACTTTCAGTAGGGAGGAATTAGCAAGGCTAATACTCTTGTGAAATGACGTTACCTACAGAAGAAGATCCGGCTAACTCCGTGCCAGCAGCCGCGGTAATACGGAGGGATCGAACGTTAATCGGAATTACTGGGCGTAAAGCGCGCGTAGGCGGCTTGTTAAGTGGGATGTGAAAGCCCCGGGCTCAACCTGGGAACTGCATTCCAAACTGACAGACTTGAGTACGATAGAGGGGGGTAGAATTCAGAGTGTAGCGGTGAAATGCGTAGATATTCTGAGGAATACCGGTGGCGAAGGCGGCCCCCTGGATTGATACTGACGCTGAGGTGCGAAAGCGTGGGGAGCAAACAGGATTAGATACCCTGGTAGTCCACGCCGTAAACGATGTCTACTAGCCGTTGGGAGGCTTGACCTTTTAGTGGCGAAGCTAACGCGATAAGTAGACCGCCTGGGGAGTACGGTCGCAAGATTAAAACTCAAATGAATTGACGGGGGCCCGCACAAGCGGTGGAGCATGTGGTTTAATTCGATGCAACGCGAAAAACCTTACCAGGCCTTGACATCCAGAGAACTTACCAGAGATGGTTTGGTGCCTTCGGGAACTCTGAGACAGGTGTTGCATGGCTGTCGTCAGCTCGTGTCGTGAGATGTTGGGTTAAGTCCCGTAACGAGCGCAACCCTTATCCTTACTTGCCAGCACGTAATGGTGGGAACTTTAAGGAGACTGCCGGTGACAAACCGGAGGAAGGAGAGGATGATGTCAAGTCATCATGGCCCTTACGGCCTGGGCTACACACGTGCTACAATGGGGAGTACAAAGGGTAGCAATACCGCGAGGTGGAGCAAATCCCAAAAAACTTCTCGTAGTCCGGATTGGAGTCTGCAACTCGACTCCATGAAGTCGGAATCGCTAGTAATCGCGAATCAGCATGTCGCGGTGAATACGTTCCCGGGCCTTGTACACACCGCCCGTCATACCATGGGAGTGGGTTGCACCAGAAGTGGCTAGTCTAACTTCGGAGGACGGTCACCACGGTGTGATTCATGACTGGGGTAAAGTCGTAACAAGGTAGCCGTAGGGGAACCTGCGGCTGGATCACCTCCTTAAAGAAAGCATTCTCTGCAAGTACTCACACCTATTGATTGTGTTCCCAGATTGAGCCTACCCACTAGGTAGAGCTCAAGTTTTTTGTGGGCGGTAGTCGTCGCGCAAGAAAGTTGAGCTCTGGCATGTGATTAGGTTCACAGACAGAACGCTGGCAGCCCCAGCGCTGAGCTCTTTAACAAAGTAAACAAGTGATAAAGTCTGTATCGAATCGAAAGATTCGAGACAAAAATTGACATCCGCAAATTCTTCTTTATTTGTGTTGTCTTAGCCGAGCAGCCATGGTCTTAGGTTGCAAAGCGATGCAACAAAACAGCAAGTAAAGTAATTTGTAGAAGCGCAATATCCGGTGGACACATTAATGAGAATCGATTGTGCAACCGCCATTTAAGCGAAGACGAGCCCTCCAAAAGGGCAAGGCTAAGCAACGAAATGGTGTTAAACAGTCATTCAAATTATATGGTCAAGCGAATAAGCGCATACGGTGGATGCCTAGGCAGTTGGAGGCGATGAAGGACGTTGTAGCCTGCGATAAGCTCGGGGGAGCTGGCAAACAAGCGCTATATCCCGAGATGTCCGAATGGGGAAACCCAGCCCTTAGGGGCTATCTGCACCTGAATACATAGGGTGTAGAAGCTAACCCGGAGAACTGAACCATCTAAGTACCCGGAGGAAAAGAAATCAACCGAGATTCCCTTAGTAGCGGCGAGCGAAAGGGGACCAGCCAGCAATCTTTATCTCATTTGTTAGAGGAATGGTCTGGAAAGGCCGGCGATAGAAGGTGATAGCCCTGTACTCGAAAACAAGCGGGAAGAACTAAGTTTGCAACAAGTAGGTCGGAGCACGTGAAACTTTGACTGAAGATGGGGGGACCATCCTCCAAGGCTAAATACTCCCAACTGACCGATAGTGAACCAGTACCGTGAGGGAAAGGCGAAAAGAACCCCGGAGAGGGGAGTGAAATAGAACCTGAAACCGTATGCGTACAAGCAGTAGGAGCACCTTCGGGTGTGACTGCGTACCTTTTGTATAATGGGTCAGCGACTTACTTTCTGTAGCAAGCTTAACCGAGTAGGGGAGGCGTAGGGAAACCGAGTCTTAATAGGGCGATTGAGTTGCAGGGAGTAGACCCGAAACCAGGCGATCTATCCATGGCCAGGGTGAAGGTTGAGTAACATCAACTGGAGGCCCGAACCCACTAATGTTGAAAAATTAGGGGATGAGCTGTGGATCGGAGTGAAAGGCTAATCAAGCCTGGAGATAGCTGGTTCTCCACGAAATCTATTTAGGTAGAGCGTCATGTCTCACCACTGGGGGTAGAGCACTGTTTCGGCTAGGGGGTCATCCCGACTTACCAACCCGATGCAAACTCCGAATACCAGTGAGTGCAATCATGGCAGACACACGGCGGGTGCTAACGTCCGTCGTGAAGAGGGAAACAACCCAGACCGCCAGCTAAGGTCCCAAAATCACAGTTAAGTGGGAAACGAAGTGGGAAGGCACAGACAGCTAGGAGGTTGGCTTAGAAGCAGCCACCCTTTAAAGAAAGCGTAATAGCTCACTAGTCGAGTCGGCCTGCGCGGAAGATTTAACGGGGCTCAAACTGTGTACCGAAGCTGCGGGTGCGTACTTGTACGCGCGGTAGTGGAGCGTTCTGTAAGCCTGTGAAGGTGTGCCGTGAGGCATGCTGGAGGTATCAGAAGTGCGAATGCTGACATGAGTAACGATAAGGGGGGTGAAAAACCCCCCCGCCGGAAGACCAAGGTTTCCTGCGCAACGCTAATCGGCGCAGGGTGAGTCGGCCCCTAAGGCGAGGCGGAAACGCGTAGTCGATGGGAAGCAGGTTAATATTCCTGCACTTACAATTATTGCGATGGAGGGACGGAGAAGGCTAGGCCAGCGCGGCGTTGGTTGTCCGCGTTTAAGCAAGTAGGCTGGAAGTTTAGGTAAATCCGGACTTCTAAGGCTGAGACGTGACGACGAACCGAACTTATATGTTCGGGAAGTGGTTGATGCCATGCTTCCAGGAAAAGCTTCTAAGCTTCAGATAATTGTAAACCGTACCCCAAACCGACACAGGTGGTCAGGTAGAGAATACCAAGGCGCTTGAGAGAACTCGGGTGAAGGAACTAGGCAAAATGGCACCGTAACTTCGGGAGAAGGTGCGCCGCTTTTGGTGATGGGACTTGCTCCCTGAGCTGAGGGCGGTCGAAGATACCAGGTAGCTGCGACTGTTTATTAAAAACACAGCACTCTGCAAACTCGCAAGAGGACGTATAGGGTGTGACGCCTGCCCGGTGCCGGAAGGTTAATTGATTGGGTTAGCTTCGGCGAAGCTCATGATCGAAGCCCCGGTAAACGGCGGCCGTAACTATAACGGTCCTAAGGTAGCGAAATTCCTTGTCGGGTAAGTTCCGACCTGCACGAATGGCGTAACGATGGCTACACTGTCTCCACCCGAGACTCAGTGAAATTGAATTTGCGGTTAAGATGCCGTATACCCGCGGCTAGACGGAAAGACCCCGTGAACCTTTACTACAGCTTTGCACTGGACTTTGATTTTATTTGTGTAGGATAGGTGGGAGACTTTGAAGCAGTCACGCCAGTGATTGTGGAGTCGTCCTTGAAATACCACCCTGATAACGTTGAGGTTCTAACTTAGGCCCGTAATCCGGGTTGAGGACAGTGTATGGTGGGTAGTTTGACTGGGGCGGTCTCCTCCCAAAGAGTAACGGAGGAGCGCGAAGGTACCCTCAGCATGGTCGGAAATCATGCAATGAGTGCAATGGCATAAGGGTGCTTGACTGCGAGACAGACACGTCGAGCAGGTACGAAAGTAGGTCATAGTGATCCGGTGGTTCTGTATGGAAGGGCCATCGCTCAACGGATAAAAGGTACTCCGGGGATAACAGGCTGATACCGCCCAAGAGTTCACATCGACGGCGGTGTTTGGCACCTCGATGTCGGCTCATCACATCCTGGGGCTGAAGCCAGTCCCAAGGGTATGGCTGTTCGCCATTTAAAGTGGTACGCGAGCTGGGTTTAGAACGTCGTGAGACAGTTCGGTCCCTATCTGCCGTGGGCGTTTGAGATTTGAGAGGAGCTGCTCCTAGTACGAGAGGACCGGAGTGGACGAACCTCTGGTGTTCCGGTTGTGATGCCAATTGCATTGCCGGGTAGCTATGTTCGGACAGGATAACCGCTGAAAGCATCTAAGCGGGAAGCCCCCCTCAAGATTAGATCTCACTGGGATCTAGAATCCCCTAAAGAGCCCTCGAAGACTACGAGGTTGATAGGCGGGATGTGTAAGCGCTGTGAGGCGTTGAGCTAACCCGTACTAATTGCTCGTGAGGCTTGATCATATAATTTGAGTGATTGACGTTGCCCCGACCAGCTGGTCGCTGGCTGCAAAAACAACTCATTAATATGAATGCCCAACGGTTCAAGCCATAGACTTGAACAAAAAAATAAAAGGATAAGCACTTCTAATGTGTTCGAAACGTTCAACAGAACGCAGCAACACAGGATGTCAATTTTTCACTTGTTTATTTTCTTAAAGTGCGCAGAAACCTGGCTTGAATTGGCCAGATTGGCACGACGAATTGCCTGAAAAGGCAGACAGTTTGCCCGATGACAATAGCGAATTGGTACCACCTGATCCCATCTCGAACTCAGCAGTGAAACGATTTAGCGCCGATGGTAGTGTGGGAGTTCCCATGTGAGAGTAGGACATTGTCGGGCATCAAATAGAAAGCCTGGTTGTGAAAGCAGCCAGGCTTTTTTTTTGCCCGTTACATCCCGATACAAGACCTATGTGTCTCTTGTGAGTGCCTTGATCCTGATGATCGGTATGCACCGTTTACCTGCTAGCTGGCGCTACGCAAATAAACCGTACGACATCGCTCTCTGTTTGATAGGCCTCGAGCCGTAGTTACATAAAACACTCAATCTATCAGGGCACAACCCCTTCCTTTGGGCTGGATGCGCGGTAGCAGATAGGGTTAGCCTCTACCCCGCGAACGCTTGATTGTCGGTAGCGTAGCTGCGCGTGAAATACGCGCTCAATCGATCACTTCGGAGCGCGGCGATTGGCGAGCATACCCGCCCTCTGGGAAACGGACCCGATAATCGCTCTTAAGTCTCTCATCCGGCACATAGTAATCGGTGCTGATAAAGTGCGCGCCCGAAGCGAAAGCGGCGCGCATGCGAGTGTCATCGGCGCTGCGCGCCTCAACTGTATCAGCGTCCGCTCTGGTGCGGACCAAAAAGCCCTCAGCCACTCGTGCTCTGATGTCGTCGAATGCTTTCAGTGGGTCATTCATCACCAAAATTGCAGCTTGATCATGGTCACTAGGCACACTTAAAAACAAAAGCCGTTCATGTTTTTCAAAATCTTCCAAATAGCCAGCAGTTTTTTTTAAAGGCTCGTCAATCAAAAAAATGAAACGTCCGCGCAGTTCGGAGAGATCTGGCCAGCCAACGGTTGTAATTCTCTCTCGAAGTGAGCGGCTGTCCTTTTGGACTTCGCTGGGTGTCACTAGGTTGTCCAGCCCGAGGGTCGACTCAAGATCACGATGAAGGTTCAAGTAACCCGCTTTGTCGAATGGCAGTGGAGTGGTTGAGCCTGGCAATGCAATAGGAGACGTCTTGAGGTTTAGGCTAATGAAGATAGGTAGGTGCCCTGGGTTGGCGTCGCTGAAGTCCCGAAAGGTCTCCAGGCATTTACGAAAAGTCAGACAGTGACTCCGATAATCGATATCTTGGATGTGCAGGACTTTTAAACCCGGGGCATCCAACTGTGCTTGCTCCCATTCATTGAATGCTGGCGTGAGCGGGTGAAGTCCTCTTCCCAGTGGACGGCTGTAGCGCTCTCCCTCAGGGTCATGGAACACATCGATCTCAAAAACGCGCAGGCCTAGTGCTAACTGCTCCTCGATTGGAATGTGACTGTAATCAAGACCTTGCGCGACCGCTGGTTCGACCCACTTTAAAAGAGCCATCACGTTGGCAGGCATGGCCTTTTTGTAACTGTTGTGGCTACCAATCATCTGAAGGGTAGATAGAGCAAGGTTGGGCAGGCGGGTCAGATCCTCATCAGCGTGGCTGGTTCTGGGTTCGAACAAGGTCATCATGAATGCGAGGACGATTCCAACGATGGGGGCGGGCTTTGCGCGTTGAATCGTTAAAGTGCGATAGGTCATAGCGCAAGCCCTCAGCCAAGTGATGAAATGGCAGGTCTTTGATTGAGTAAACCTGTTAGTGCGGCATTGTAACCATACGGAGCCCGACATGGCCGGTGGATGATTCACCAGAACTGGTCCTGGGAGATTGATTGACATTGCAGCATGGTAAGCCGTGCGCTTGTGCGCAATGAGTCTTTAGCAGTGGTGAAGCTGAATCAGATAAACTGGCCAGCAAAGCAGAAAATGAGTGACTACTATGCGAGCCTTTGTAATTGCCTTGGCAATGTTACTGTTGAGTGCCTGTGGCGGCGGTGGCGGTGGGTCGTCCTCTCAGCAGGTACCCGTTGCGCAAGGAGGAACCTCTGGAGGATCGGGGGGGAGTGGTAGTGGATCAAGTGGTGGTTCCTCGAGCGCTGGCCCTGAATGGGTGGAGGGTGAGTTCGGGGATTGGACACAGGACTACATTGCCCAATGTGAGAATCCGCGCACTTCATCCGAATATGACGATACTCCAGGGATCGACCGCTTTAGAAAAGTTCTGGATTAGAGATTACAGCTTCGACACTTACCTTTGGTACGACGAAATTACGGATCTCGACCCAAACAGTGATGAAGAAACGCTTGATGCCGAGCTTCGGGGTAAGGGAGTCTCAGAAAGTCGGCTAGAAGATTGGATTGAGACTCGGAAGTATTTCGAGTTAATGAAGACCTTTGAATTGACCGCTGCTGGCAATCCAAGAGATCGGTTTCACTTCACCTACGACACAGAAGAGTGGGAGCAACTGACCCAATCCGGCATCTCAGCAGGCTATGGAATGGAATTTTATCGGGTGCGGAGTTCTCCACCTAGGCAGTGGCTTATTGCTTACACGGAACCTAATACGCCCGCTTCTGATGGAGGCGTAGTGCGCGGTCTGGAAGTCTCCGCGATCGATGGCGTGGACTTTAGAGACGGGTCTGATGTGGCAACCTTGAACGCAGGACTTTTCCCAGCCGAGCTTGGAGAAGTTCATACCTTTACCTTTCGTGACCCCGCCACAGACGAGACATTTAGCGTTGACCTAGAGAGTCAAGAAATTGCCTCGACCCCGGTGCAGTCAGCCAATGTGTTCGAGCGAGACGGTGCAAACATTGGGTACGTGCTGTTTAACGATCACATTCGAACGGCAGAATCGCTTTTGATTGATGAGATGACGGCATTTCGAGATGCGAACATCTCAGAATTAGTACTGGATCTGCGATACAACGGGGGCGGCTTCCTCGATATTGCGCGAATGGTGGCCTCGATGATTGCTGGAGAGGAAGCTGTAGGTCAGACCTTCAGTGAACTTCAGTTTAATGATAAGTACCCCACAGTGAATCCGATCACTGGGCGAGCGTTGTCGCCCTCACTCTTTGCCAATACAGCCCCGGGGTTTGAAGTCAGTTCAAATACGCCTCTACCGATGCTTAACTTGGATCGCGTGGTGGTGATATCAGGCTCCGGCACCTGCTCGGCGAGTGAAGCAATTATCAATGGCCTAAGAGGTGTGGGCGTGGACGTTGTACTGATCGGCGATACCACCTGCGGTAAACCCTATGGCTTTTATGGTATCGATAATTGCAGTACCACCTACTTCACGGTCCAATTCAAAGGGGTCAATGCACTGGGCTTCGGGGACTACACCGATGGATTCTCGCCAAGTGGCGCGGCGTTCCAGGGTGAAGAGGTAGAAGGCTGCGCGGTGGCGGATGACCTCACGCGCCAGCTGGGGGATCCACTCGAAGGAAGACTCGCCGCCGCGCTCGCGTATCTTGATACGGGGTCTTGCCCTGAAGCGTCGGGCGTCTCGGAAAAACTGGGCAGGCCCTCGATGATGACACCGAAAGGGACAGTCATTAAGAGGATGCCGGAAGGACTGATCGCTCGAGAATAGAGCGGGTGCAGCCGCAGCTTAGCTGCAGGTCTGCATTTAATCTTTCGAGAGTCGTGCCGGTGCCAGCTCTCTCGATGCCTTGGTTTGCTGATGAGCGGACTCTGGAGTGCGTGTGGAATGTTGTTAGCGGCTATTTCCTCTTCTGATTACCCAAGGAGCAGAGCGACAATGCAGCCGAGCAAACAAGCGGGACGCCGGATGATGAGCCGCGTTGGCAGGCTTTTTGTGGTCGGTGCCCAAGGCAGAGACGATTCAGCGCTAAGGAGCGTAGATGGTACCCAGTGAGCTGCAACAAAAGGATCGACTTCTGCTCGCGACCATTGGTTTGCTGTCTTATTTCGCGTTGTCTGGCGTGCTTGCTCCTATGGGGTTGTTGATTGAGCCGATTTCGGCGCAACTGGATTTGTCGGACGTCGAGGCTGCGAGGTTGTTGTCTGGGTTTTCCTCGGGCAATTTAGTGGGAGCGGTGCTCGCGCTCTTTATACTGAGCTGGTTCAGTTACAAGCGAATCGTGATGACGATTTATACTTCGGCAGCCGGAATCCTAGTGGCGCTGGGTATTGTCAACGAGCCAGCCCTTATTTGGTTTCTTCTTGCTGGCCTAGGGTTGACGCTTGGCATTGGGCTCGCTGTGGCGGCGCAGTTGATAGCGGTCATATATAAAGCCGATCAGAGAGCCGCGCTGCTCGTGGCTACTGACAGTAGTTTCAGCTTAGCTGGAACTGTTATGGCGGGACTGACGATGATTCTGCTCGCGACGCCGATATTGGGGGTACAGACTTGGGCTGGTGCCTACCTGCCTATCCTCATTGTGGTTTTATTGATCCTTGGGGTCGCCAGTTTCACGCGGTATCCCTCTCCTGAAATTGTGAATCGATCTTGGCGTTGGTTGGGGCTCCTGCCATGGCCCGTCTGGTCGGTTGGGGCAGCGCTCTTCGCCTATACCCTTGGCCAAACAACGGTGTTGCTTTGGTTGCCCTCAGCTTTAGTTAGTGAAGCGCCAGATCTGTCTCTGGGCGGGGAGGCGGTGAGTCGCTACTGGATGGGCATGTTCATTGGCCAACTGACAGCGGTGGTCTTAGTGATCGGGATAGGCCGCAGGAAGGTGTTATGGTTTGGCGCGTTCGGAGCAGCGGCGGGTGCCAGCGCGCTGCTGTTGATGCTTGATCAAGCGAGTTTGCTGCCTTGGGTCTCGCTTCTCTGGGGTATCCTCAACTTCGGAGCGCTGAAAATGTTAATCGCCCTTGCGACTGATGCGGTGAAGCGCCTTCCCGATGCCATGATTCCAGGATTGTTATTGCTAGCGACTGCTGGCACTGCAACCAGTCCATTATTGAGCAGTTGGGTTGTTGAGATGGCGGGAGCAAGAGTCGCCATGGGCGTGGGTGTGGCGAGCTTGGTGGTCATGGCGCTTCTGGCCCTAGTGACCAGTGGCTTTGTAAAACAGAGTGAGTAAATGATCGTGGTATTTGAGAGAGTGAGAGGGAAGCAGCGCTGATGGAAAAAATAATTTTCGATACCGACCCGGGCATTGATGACGCCATGGCTTTGCTGCTAATCCATTCCCTTAATGCGCTCGATGTCGTTGGCATAACCACTGTGTTTGGTAATGCTTCGATCGACACCTGTACCCGCAATGCGCTCTATATGTGTGAGCGATTCGATTTGTCGTACCCCGTGTACAGGGGGGCAGGCAGGACTATCGAAGGAGAGGATGAAACCGATTTTCCCGATTTTGTTCATGGCAAAAACGGTTTGGGCGATATCGAGATTGGCCCGGTTCACCTCCAGGAGCAAGAGTCTGATGCGGCCTCTTTTATCATCGAGGCCTCCAAGCAAACGAGCGACTTGAGCGTGTTAGCTGTTGGAAGGATGACCAACGTCGCCGCGGCACTGACCCAAGATCCCGATCTTGCACGCCGACTCCGCCGCGTGGTCATCATGGGTGGAGCAGTGTCAGTCCCAGGTAATGTGTCTGAGTGGGCTGAGGCGAATATTTTTGGCGATCCAGAAGCCGCCGATATTGTGTTCCAAAGTGGGGTCAAGGTTGACCTGGTTCCGCTCGACGCAACGTTGATTAATCTTGTGACTAAAGATGAGTTGAAACGTCTTACCGAGCGGTTGGGTGATGCTGGGGAATTTCTGTGGCAAATCAAACAGCACTATCTAGAGTTTTATTCGACCAAAGGGCAGGGCGACGTGTTCCCGATGCATGACTCCAGTGCGGCGGTTGCAATGGTGAATGCTGAGCTTTTCTCGTGGCAAAGCGGCGAGTTGTCGTGTGTGCTGGATGGCGAGCAGCGCGGTAGGACCGTCTTGAATGAGGCCTCCGCTGGGCTTCACCGAGTCGCCTTGAGTGCTGACAGGGAGAAGAGCTGGGGATTCGTCAGTGACGCCCTGCTTTCGGCCTTTATATCCTGATCAAACGGGTCGGGTGAGGGTTGGCATTCGGCGCAAAGTGCCTATTGGTTTTAAAGTTGGGGGAGATGGCATCTAGTTTCGGTCACCAACCATGATTCAGGCTAAAGGGTCTGGATTAACGACTCGGTTTGCGCGCGCAATAACTCATATGCTCATTCTAAAAAGTTCCATCAAACTATGGATTTTTGGTGGAAGTATTTCGCATAATATCCCTACAGTGCTCTGGAAGTAGTCTTCGCTAGCCATCAAGGACGGTTGGTGCCAAGCGCTGGAGCCTTATTATCAGCCTTTTAGGCTGGTAAGAGGGCGGAGCCTTGATGTCATCCACTCACGTGGCGCTGGCGTAGAGGTAAGTAGACTTCCAGAGTTAATCGGCGTCGGGGCAGCGGCTATCGCAGCATCGGTATTAGCAGCAAGCAGCTGTGCGCTGATCAGCAAAGGAATGTTGCTGTCTAACAAACAATTAATGGAGATCAGCATATGCCAATCGAGAGATCGAAACTCAATCGATTGCTCGCCGGCTTCGTAGGTGCGCCGCTCGCAGTGGGAGCATTCGCTCTGTCTGCCGGTATCGCCTCGTCCGCGAGTGCAGAAGAGCTGGAAGAGGTGGTTGTCACCGGTTCCAGAGCAAAACCCAGAACGGTAGAAGATTCACCTATTCCTGTTGACGTGTTCAGCCAAGCTGAGCTGGAAGAGGTGGGTTACACCGATTCTAACGAAGTGATCAAGACACTCGTTCCATCATTTTCTATTGGCCGTCAGCCAATCAGTGATGGTGCAACGTTTATTCGTCCTGCCGCGTTGCGCGACCTGCCAACGGACAAGACGCTGGTTTTGGTTAACAACAAGCGACGTCATAGAGCAGCGCTCGTAACCATTGGTGGTTCAGGTACTCAGGGCCCTGACATTGCCACGATTCCAATGAGTGCAATCAAGAACATTGAAGTGCTGAGAGACGGTGCCGGCGCGATTTATGGTACCGACGCGATCGCTGGAACCATTAACTTCATCTTGAAAGACAACAGCGAAGGTGGGTCTTTGTCCGTAGACATGGGTGAATACTCAGAGGGCGACGGAACGAGCGTCACGGTTCGCGGTAACATCGGCTTGCCGCTGGGCGATAGCGGATTCCTGTCTATCTCGGGTGAAGCCTATGAGGCAGATCCTACTTATCGTGGTGAGCAATACTGTCAGTCTTGGTTCGCAATACCAGGATGTGACGGTCAAAACGGTTCCTACGCGTCGTTTGTAGCGAATGGTCGAGCAGACCGAGTCGCAGCCTCTCAAGAAGCTTCCTATGTGAACAACTTCGCTAATGCATCACTCGAGACGCAAGGTGACATCGTTCAGCCATGGGGTCGACCCAACGAGAAGCGGTCAGGCATCTTTTATAACGCTGCAGTTCCCGTGAGCAACGGCGAGATCTACTCATTTGGTAACTACACCACGAGTGAGGCCGACGGCGGTTTCTTCTATCGTTATCCGTTTAATGGCACGATCGAGAATCTCCGAACGCAAGATGGTAGCGTTTACTCGCCGCTGTCATTATTCCCAGGTGGATTCACGCCGCGTTTCTTCGGTGAAGTGACAGACGTCTCTGTGGTCGGCGGCTGGAAGGGCGATCTTAGCTCTGATTTGTCGCTCGACGTCAGCGCTCGATACGGCAGCAACGAGATCGACTATACGCTTGCCAACACGATCAACCCATCCCTTGGCGACACGAGCACGCAGACTAAGTTCCGCAACGGTGACCTCACCAACACGGAATTCCAACTGCAGGCTGACTTCGCCTATGCACTAAGTGATGCAGCAACGCTTGCTTTCGGGTTGTCATACATCGATGAAGAATACGAAATCGGTGGTGGTGAGCCCGCGTCTTACCAAGCAGGCCCATACTCGGTACAAGATCCTTGGGGTTTTTGTAACGACGACGGTACTGCAACCGACGCTGGCGCTGCTGTGATCGCTAACGGTTCAAGCCTTGACTGTGCAGATGGCAGCGATCCTGTCTACCGAGTTGTGGGTGTTGGCTCAAACGGCTTCCCTGGATACTCTCCTGAGTTCTCTGGAACTTACAGCCGAGACAGCTACGCACTCTATGGTGAGATTAGTGGTGACGCATCTGATGCATTCTCTTATCAAGCTGCACTGCGATACGAAGACTACTCAGACTTCGATTCAGAAGTGATTGGTAAAGTGGCCGGTATATATAAGATCTCCGACGCAGTGGCGATTCGTGGTTCATTCGGTACTGGGTTTCAGGGCGCCAACGCCTGGCCAGCAAGGTACGACGAACGTATCGACTCGACTGCCGAATGGTTTCCCGGTCGCAACAGGATTGTTCCCAGCAGGTGGCGCAGTAGCGCAAGCCCTCGGTGCAACACCGCTTGAGCCAGAGAAGTCGACGCAGTACACGGTTGGTTTGGTGTTGTCCGGTGAGCGTGCGTCAATCACGGTTGATGCTTACGTGATCAACTTGGACGATCGATTCAACTCTGTGTCTACGCAGGACGTTTCAACTGACCCAGATTCTGGCGCAGCATTCGCTAACTATCAGGCACTTGAAGCAGCTGGCGTAGCCGGTGCGAACTCTATCGGTGGGGTGTTCTGGTTCACGAACGCGTTCGATACATCGTCTTCTGGTGTTGATGTCGTGGCAACTATGCCATTCGACTTCGATAATTCATCAGGTAAGTTGACAGCATCACTCAACTACAACAAGACTGAGTTCGAATCTGAAGTGACTCAGTTCTTCAGCAACGAAGACAAGTTCGACTTTGTGAACAACACGCCGAACACGCGTTGGATCGTGACTTACAACCATTACATGGGTGACCTGTCGCTCATGGGCCGCTTGAGCTACTTCGGTGAGTCGGACAACCAAAATGGTTCAGGGGCCAATCCGGATTTCCAAGAGTGGGATGCGGTAACGTTCCTAGATGTTGAAGCAGCGTATCAAGTCACTGAGCAAATCAAGGTCATGGTTGGTGGTCGAAATGTCACCGATGAATACCCTGATAAAGATGAGCTCGGCGATGATTGCTGTGGCCGACTCTACGATTCAGGTTCTACAGTAGACTGGCAAGGTGCTTACTACTATGGCCGTGTAACGTTTGATTTCTAATCGAATGTGACCATAGCGTTTTAAAAAGGGCAGTATTGACTGCCCTTTTTTTTGCCTGCCGCAAACAAACTGCTAGAGTGCTGCCGTTGATAAAGTACTTCGAGAATTTAGAACCGGAGATTGCTCTTGGATGACCTAAGCCGATGACTCGATTTTATGACACGTGGTTCAAAGTAGGCTCGTATCTGAACCTTGGAGCCAAGTACCTATCCCGACTATCCGTTGCCTGCCTATTGGTCGGCGCTAGCTTCGGTACCTCAGCAAGGGGTGAGTCGGGCCCACAGTTAGCCGGCGACGAGCCGCTTTTGATTAAAGCGGTGGTGGTGACCATGTTTGAGCATGGCGCCCCGGAAGGAGATCGCCCGGGAGAAATGCAGCTCTGGGTTGAGCGATATCCTTTTTCTCAAAGCCTTCCCTTCGATGGAGGCGTGCGGCCCCTCTGGTACAGTGAAGACGGTGTCTTGTTGATTTGTACTGGAGGTGGGATTGCCAACGCGACAGCCTCGATTTTGGCGCTTGGCGTCGACGCGAGATTTGATTTGAGCGAAGCGTATTGGGTCATTGCCGGTATTGCCGGTGGTGATCCGCTGGATGTCAGTCTTGGCTCGGCGGTGTGGGCGAGGCAGGTCGTGGATGGTGATCTTGCTTACGAAATCGACGCGCGCGAAATTCCAGACGATTGGCCTTATGGGCTGTTGCCGCTCGGCGCGACGCAGCCGGTGCGACCCGGAGAGCCCATTGGCGATGGGTGGTCGGTGGACACCGTATCGTTCCAATTGAATGAAGCGCTTGTTACTCGAATCTATGAAGCGACCAAGGATATCCGTCTGCCGGTGAGCGATAGTGCTTCGAAGCAGGGAGCGCTTTATGAAGGGTACCCACGCGCCCAAGAAGCGCCTCGCGTTCGCGTAGGAGATACCCTAGCCGCGAGTACTTATTGGCATGGCGAGAAGCTCAATGAGTGGGCGAACGATTGGGTTGTCGTGCAGAGCGACGCCAGCAAAAACTTTATGACGTCCAACATGGAAGACTCAGGAACGCTGACTGCTATTCGCCGTTTGGATCAGATGGGGCGCGCTGATCTCGATCGGGTATTGGTGTTGCGGACGGTTAGTAACTTCACCATGCCACCACCCGGAAAGAGTGCCGCCTGGAGTGCCACAAGCCCTTATCCTGATGCTGGACTGCAAGCGATTGAGGCGGCCTACATTGTAGGACGCGCGGCGGTCAAAACGCTCCTTCAAGACTGGGCCGATTAAGAGGCTTTGATAGCGGTCTAGCTACCATTCAGAGTCGCGAGCGTTCGAGTAATGCGCTCGCGGCACTGCTATGGTCAAAGGCCAGTCGATCGATATCGATGGTATTGAGATGGTAGTCACTCACCACCCAGTTGCCGCCCACCATCACGTGTTTAGCGCGATGGGCGCCGCTGAGAACAAGGGCGGATAGCGGATCTTCAGCACCAGAAAAGCGCAGCTC
Source organism: Gammaproteobacteria bacterium (assembly GCA_038131595.1). Lineage (GTDB taxonomy): Bacteria > Pseudomonadota > Gammaproteobacteria > Pseudomonadales > Azotimanducaceae > UBA9926. The sequence goes on along the minus strand of JAYPPR010000008.1, from coordinate 515,627 downwards.
GTCCAAACTAAAGAACGCCAGATCGGCTTCATACCCTGGGGCAATCTGGCCGATATCGTCTCGTTGGATCAGTTTAGCGCCACCAACCGTTCCCCAGCTAAGCGCACGCTCTGGCGTGATTGCCTCAGGGGGTGAGTTGAGTCGTTGAATAAGCAGCGCCTGTCGAACCTCTTGCATCAGATTGGAACTATCCGCCGAGGCGGACCCATCAACGCCAAGCCCGACCGGCACGCGAGCAGTCTCCAGATCCACGACAGGGCAAATCCCAGATCCAAGAATCATATTGGAGGACGGGCAATGGCTTACGCCTACATTGGCCTCTCCAAGCCGTTTGATTTCATCGGGCGAGAAATGGATGCCATGGGCGAGCCAGCCAGGGGCGTCAAGCCAGCCGAGACGCTCGATGTAGTCAAGCGGTCGCTCTCCATACCGTTCGATACAAAAAGCGTTTTCGTCCTCGGTCTCCGCAAGATGGGTGTGGAGCAGGACGTTCTCCTGTTTTGCCAATGTTGCCGTATCTCGCATTAACGTTTCGCTGACAGAAAAGGGCGAGCAGGGCGCTAGCGCGATTTGGGTCTTAGCGCCGGGCGCTTGATTGTGCCACTTGGCAATCAATCTTTCCGACTGATGCAGGATGTCTTCGTCGCTTTGAATAACACTGTCGGGCGGAAGGCCCCCATCCGATGCGCCAAGGCTCATCGATCCCCTGCAGATCACTGTGCGGATGCCTGAGGCTTCGGCCGCTTCGCATTGGATGGAGAAGGGGTCAGGAATGTTGGTCGACACAATGTAATGGTGGTCGACCGCGGTTGTGCACCCGGAAAGTAGGAGTTCTGCGCATGCCAATTGCGTGCTAAGACGAATGTCATCCTCGGTCAAATGCGCCCAGATCGGATAGAGCGAGGTGAGCCAGGGAAATAGCGGTTTGTTGATAGCTGCAATGACGGACCGAGTCAGCGTCTGGTAGAAGTGATGGTGGGTGTTGATGAGACCGGGCAGCACGACCAAGCCTGATGCATCCATGACGGCATCATAAGATTGAGGCTCCTCCTCGAGCAGTGATTGGATTTGACTTCCCTCAATGAGGAGTCCGTGAGAAGGGCTGGGCAGATCATTGCCGGTCCAAATGGTCAGTGGGTTTTTGATCCAAATTTTCATCGGTGCTTCGGGTCCATGATGCCAAGGCTGTTACAAATAAATTCGTGAAGGAAAGTGCTCGTGTCGGTGGCAAGCTCGGCATCGAATTCCTGTCGGTTCATGAGCGTTAGCACCTGCGCCTGGAAATCGGCGTAATGCTGAGTCGCCGCCCAAATAAGAAAAATTAAGCGGGTCGGGTCCGTCCTGCGAATTTTTCCTTCATCCATCCATTGCTCGAGTATGCTGACCTGCTGACGAAACCACGGCTTTACCTGCTGGGAAAGGTGTGCATCTAGGTGCGGCGCACCTTGTATGATCTCCTGAGCAAAGAGCTTCGAGGCCAAGGGATCAGTGCGCACGGATGCTATTTTCGTGTCAATCAAGCGGCGAAAAAAAATCTCTGGCTCGGCGTCGATGGTCAGCTCTTCAAACCCTTCATCCCAAGCAGACAAGATCGTCTCAAGAACACGCTGATAGAGCACCGTTTTAGATTTGAAATGATAAAGCAGCGTAGCTTTGGGAACTTGCGCCTCATCAGCAATCTTCTGCAGGCGCGCGCCTTTGAGTCCCTGCTTGGCAAACTCCTCTTTGGCAACCGTCAGGAGCCGGTCTTGTAGCGCTTGTGTATCTGACAGAGTGCCCATCGTGCATTGCCCTGATGTTCTTTAACTACTGCTCGCTGATGACTCACTTTGAGCCATCACCACTGATGAACTGAGTGATTGAGCGCTGGTCCAAGATGTCCTTCATCAGCAATACGCTTGAACCAGGTAGTCTATTAAACTGCTGCACCCAGCATTCATGGGCAGCGAAGCCAGTAAGACTGTTTCGGGCTACTCAGCGTGCCGATATCTTCGGCTTGGGAGCAACCAACCACGGGTAGATTCCACTAAACTGATCAAATGGTCAAATGAAAAACGAAAATTCAAGATATAAATAACTGATAAAAATAGAAAATATTGATATTTTTCTGATCTGGAAAAAAAGCTGACCATATGGTCAAATAAAGCTGTTAAAAAACTGATCAAAGAAAGCTAGTCAAAAAGAGCTGACCTAATACAGCGCCTAAACACGATCATAGACAGGTGGCCGAGAGCCACATCAAGGAAGCGCATGTTCCGAGCCCCTTTTAAAGTGAACGCAAGTACCAGAGCAGATGCCACGTTGCTTGAGTATTTGCGTGTTGACGCCGGCCTCACAGGTACAAAGGAAGGATGCGCATCAGGGGATTGCGGTGCCTGCACGTGTCTTGTTCGCAGCGACGCGAACACGCCCTACCAAGCCGTTAACGCCTGCATTACGCCGCTCGGTGATGTTGTCGGTCATGAAATATTGACGGTGGATGGTCTGGGGGAGGAAGGGCTTCATCCGGTCCAATCTGCCATGGTCAGCGAGCATGGTTCTCAATGCGGGTTTTGTACGCCTGGCTTTGTTATGGCGCTCGCCGCGCGGCTCGACCCAAACCATCCTCAAGGGGAATTAACAGAGGTTTCTGATAGAGAGGCTTGGAACCAGGCGATTGCTGGCAATCTGTGTCGATGCACGGGCTATCGTCCCATTCTGGATGCAGCAAAATTGGCGGCTAAATCCGCTGCACGATCGCGGACGCTGCCACAGGGCTTGGTGATTGAGACTGGGGATGGCTCGCCTGAGAAAGGGCTGACCCCGGAAAGTCTAGGAGGCTTTTTTAGGCCGCGCTCCCTTGCGGAATTCAGAGCGGCTCGCGCGGCCCACCCAGAGGCGCACCTTTGCGCGGGCGGGACCGATCTCATGCTCGAAGTCACGCAAAAGGGCCAGACACTCAACCCGTTGATTTCGCTGACGGGCATTGAAGAAATGCGATCCATCGCCATTGATGGCGACGCGTCGAGCGTTCACATTGGTGCCAGTGTGACTTTTTCCGAAATGGAGGTGGCGTTCAAAACGGTATGGCCTAACTTTGCGTCGTTCTTGACGCGTATTGGGTCTCCTCAAATCCGCAATCGAGGCACACTCGGGGGTAACCTTGGAACGGCGTCGCCCATCGGAGACGGCCTGCCCGTGCTGCTGGCAATGGACGCTGTGATCACTACGCTTCTACCAAATGGCGACACGCGATCGATAGCGATGTCTGAATTCATCAAAGGGTACCGGCAGACAGCATTGCAATCGGGAGAGGTGATTACGTCGATTCAGTTAGAGGGTATTGGCGATCCTCATGACTATCGAAAAGTCACCAAGCGATATGAGGACGATATCTCGGCGGTTTGCGGTGCCTTTCGTTGGCGCGTCGAGGGCGACCGACTGGTGCTGGCACGTGTGGCTTACGGCGGCGTTGCAGAGCGACCGCTGCGTCTTTTGGAGACAGAATCGCTACTGACCAGCAGAGCGCTTACCCCGAATTTGATCGAGGAAGCGGTCGAACTAGCAAGAAGTGAGGTATCTCCGCTCTCTGATGTTCGTGCCTCTGCGCGCTATCGGCAACACCTTGTTGGTGTGCTGCTAAAGGATAGTCTCGAAGCGCAGCTCGCCAGCATGAGCGGCGGGGAGATCTCCCCATGAGCGTGGGTGAGCGCACGGCGTCGCCGCACGAGTCCGCAGCATTGCATGTCACTGGTGAGGCAAGGTACGTCGATGATATCCCCGTGCCGCGTGGCTCCCTGTTTGTTTCCGTCAAGGGTTCTGACATTACAGCCGGCGAGCTGGTGTCGATGGACCTTACCCAGGTCAGCGAGTCACCTGGCGTCGTGTCTGTATTGACGGCTGAGTCCGTGCCCGGCAGCAACGATGTATCTCCTGTTTATGACGGAGATGTGCTGTTTGTGGAGCGAGAAATCAATTTTCACGATCAACCTTTGTTTGCAGTCGTTGCGACGAGTCAAGCCGAGGCAGACGCCGCACTCTCCAAATCAGTGATTCATTACAACGAGACTTCTCCGGTTTTAGATTGTGCGACGGCGCGGGAGGCGGGCCAGTTGCTGCGTCCTAATCGAAGTTTTAGATCCGGTGACGCTGAACGCGCCCTGGCTGAGGCGCCGATCCGCGTCCATCAGCAGTTACATATCAAGGGGCAGGAGCATTTCTACCTAGAGGGTCAAGTTGCGCTTGCCAAACCGGGTGAAGAAGGTGGCGTCGAGGTATGGACCTCAAGCCAACACCCCACGGAAGTTCAGCACTTGGTCGCGAGCGTTCTGGACGTTCCCTTTAATCAAGTGACCGTGCAGGTTCGCAGAATGGGCGGTGCATTTGGTGGAAAAGAGTCCCAAGCTGCTGCGCTCGCTTGTGTGGCTGCGCTGGCGGCAACCAAAACTCGGCGTGCAGTGAAGTACCGGATGCGTCGTAGAGAAGACATGACGCGCACGGGGAAGCGGCATGATGTCGAATCGAGTGTGGAACTTGGCATCGACGAGTCCGGAATTATCCAAGGGGCGTCGATACAGCTCTCTGCGCGTTGTGGCTACTCGACCGATTTATCGGAGGGTATCGTTGACCGTGCCATGTTCCATGCGGACAACGCTTACTCGTTAGGTGACGCACGCATCGAGGGTGAAATTTTAAAGACCAACACCGTTTCACATACCGCATTCCGTGGGTTTGGCGGCCCGCAAGGAATGCTCGCGATCGAGTCTGCGATGGAGACTGCTGCTCGACAATTTGGCGAGGACCCACTGCTATTTCGATTGAATAACCTCTACCGGCCTGGGCGGCAAGTAACACCCTATGGGCAAGATGTGGGCGCACATCCGCTCAATGAAATCATGGAAAGTTTAAGGGTCACGGCGCGCTACGATGCGCGCCGTCAGGCAATCGCCGAACACAATGAGCGTCGCGGCCGAATCATAAAAGGACTTGCGCTCACGCCTGTTAAGTTTGGTATCTCATTCACGGCCAAGCACCTGAACCAGGCAGGGGCACTTGTGAATCTTTACCAGGATGGTTCTGTGCAAGTGAATCATGGCGGTACCGAGATGGGCCAAGGACTGCACACGAAAATTCAAGGGATTGTATCGAGAGTTTTGCATCTTCCGGATGACCAGATTCGAGTGACGGCAACGAATACCGATAAGGTCCCCAATACATCGCCAACGGCGGCATCGAGCGGGACTGACTTGAACGGGATGGCCGCCGCCCGAGCTGCTGAAACGGTGCTCGCAAGGCTCATGGAGCACGCGGAGAAGGATCTTGGTGTGGTAGAGCCCGGGCTTCACGATGGTTGGCTAGTATCGGGCGGTGAGCGCGTGATGTCGTTCAAGGCACTGGTCGACTCTGCCTACCGAGCGCGGATATCACTGTCAGCCACTGGGTTCTATCGAACGCCGAAACTCGATTACGATCTCGACCGGCGCTGGGGCGATCCATTCTTCTATTACGCCTTTGGTGCCGCGCTTAGCGAAGTGCACGTTGATGGACGCACCGGCGAATATCATGTTGAGCAAGTCGATATCCTGCATGACGTGGGACAATCTTTGAATGAGGCGGTTGATCGCGGCCAGATCGAGGGAGGGTTTATTCAGGGGATGGGCTGGTTGACCACTGAAGAGTTGCTCTGGAATGACGCGGGTAGGCTGATGTCTGCTTCTCCCTCAACCTACAAGATACCCACGGCTCACGATCTACCAAAAATATTTAACGTGTCGCTCTTTGAGCGGGCGAATGAGGCCCCAACCATTTATCGGTCTAAAGCAGTAGGAGAGCCGCCCCTGATGCTCGCGATATCCGTGTGGTGTGCGTTAAAAGATGCATGCGCGAGTGTGTGTCAGTACAAGGTATCCCCTGATCTTGCTGTGCCTGCGACCCCAGAGCAGGTGCTCTGGGCAATGGAGCGTGCGAGGGAGTTCGTTGATGAATAAACCGCTGAATTGGGCTGAGGCAATTTCGATGTGCCATCAGGGAAAGCAGGGGTTTGTGCTGGCGACGGTCCTTGAAACCAAAGGCTCAACCCCGAGAGATCGCGGCGCCAAAATGGTCGTCACCGAAGACACTGTTTTTGACACCATCGGCGGTGGCAAGCTCGAGCAGCTAGTGATCGATGCAGCACGAGAAGCGCTGAAGCTTAAGGTCAAAACGCAACAGCTAGAGCACTTTCCCTTGGCTGGTAAAGCCCAGCAGTGTTGCGGGGGTAGTGTGGCGGTGCTGCTTGAAACGTTTCCAGTGGCTCGGTTGGCGGTCACTATTTTTGGTGCGGGTCACATTGGACGGGCGCTCGTTCAGGTCTTGGAGCAGTGCGACAGCCGGGTGCAATGGGTTGATTCCCGAAGCGAGCGGTTTCCAGCCGGGCTTGCCGGTAATGTGAAGGCGATTCCAATGGATGAACCTGAATCGATGATTGCTTTACTTGCGCCAGAAGAAAAGGTGGTCATCGTGACGCACGATCATGCGCTTGATCTAAGACTGTTACACCAGTTGCTGGACGAAACTGCGCTCGCGTCGATCGGATTGATCGGCTCGGAAACCAAGGCGAGTCGGTTCAAATCGCAGTTACGAGCACTGGGTGTTCCGAAGTCTGAGGACTGGCGGTGGCGTTGCCCAGTCGGTTTGCCCTCGGTGAGCGGGAAATTACCGATGGAGGTGGCGGTGAGCATCGCCTCGCAGCTGCTCTCTGAGGTCGGAGAAGGCACCGAATCGAGTGGCCCGAGCTGGAAAGACGTTCAGCTTGCACTTGGGAAACACTAAGGGAATTGGCGCGAATGATAGGAAAGGCGTTAGAGGCATTGAATTGCGCTGATACCGAGTCGGCAAGGCAGCGGTTCCTTAGCTTTTGTCATTGTCAAAAGTGGGCGGAACGGATGGCCGATGCACGTCCTTTTGCGAGTGAAGCGGCGCTCTTTAGCATGGCCGATGAGTGTTGGGCCGAGTGCAACGAACCGGATTATTTGGAGGCGTTCAAGGCGCACCCTCGCATTGGCGACCGCAAGGCGCTCGCAGAAAAGCTGGCGGCGCGGGTGCAACAGGAGCAAGGGCAAGTCAGTGCTGCGCCTGATTCTGTGATCGATGCGTTAGCAGAAGGCAACGATACTTACTTTGATCGATTCGGCTATATTTTTATCATCTGCGCAACGGGCAAGAGCGCCGAGCATATGCTTGATCAATTACGCCAGCGCCTCGGCAATGATCGTGACACAGAACTCCGCATTGCGGCAGAGCAGCAACGCCAGATCATGACGTTAAGGATGCAACAGTTTCTGGAGGGGGCTGATGGGTAAAGCTGCAATTACAACGCACGTACTTGACTTGGACAATGGATATCCGGCGGCGAATATTGCAGTTACGCTCGCGCATCCATCGGGTCGATCTTTCTCAGGTACGACCAATGACGACGGGCGAATTGACGAGTGGTCTGGTGATGTTGATCTCATAGCCGGAGATTACGTGTTGACCTTTGCGGTGGGCGCTTATTTCGAGGAGACCGCTCGCGACAGTTTTTATGGTGATGTCACGGTCCGATTTATTGTTCGAAAGGACAATGATCGAGCGCATTTCCACGTGCCGCTGCTGCTCAGTCCTTTCGGCTATAGCACCTACCGCGGAAGCTAAGATGGACCGTATTATTCGAGCGAGGGGACTGCATTTTCCTGGAGCGACGGATGATTCCATGGTGTTCCATGAGGACGCCGTGCTTTGCGTGAAAGACGGGAAGATTGTCGAATTCGACCAAGCAGAAACACTTCAAGCACAAGGGCTCGACCTGTCGCGATGCGAACACCATCCCGATCAGGTGCTGATGCCTGGATTCATTGATCCACACATTCACTTCCCGCAATTAGACGTCGTTGCGTCTTATGGCACTCGACTGCTCGAGTGGTTAGAAACCTACACCTTTCCGGCGGAGCGTCGGTTTTCTGATCAGCATTTTGCCGAAACGGCCGCTGATGAGTTTTGCAACGCGCTATTAGCAGCAGGAACCACCACAGCGATGGCCTATGCCAGCAGCCACCCCACTTCAGTGGAAGCGCTATTTCAGGCAGCGAGAGCAAGACGTATGCGCCTTTTGACGGGCAAGGTGCTGATGGATCAGAACGCGCCTGATGGGGTAAGGGACGCGATGCCTGAAGCGATTCGCGAGAGTGAGCGCTTGCTTATGACTTGGCATGGCGTGGATCGCCTTGGCTATGTCATCACGCCTCGATTTGCGGGGACCTCAACGCCGGAGCAACTCGAAGCCGCGGGGGAGTTGTTCAGTCGATATCCGGAAACGTGGGTGCAAACGCATTTGTCAGAGACGGTAGAAGAAATTGCATGGACCGCAGAGATTCATCCGCAAGCGAAGCATTACTTTGATATTTACGAGCGGGTTGGTTTGATTGGGCCTCGAGCAATGATGGGCCACTGTATCCATTTGTCAGAGGAAGAAGTAAATCGGATGAGCGAGACAGGGACAGCGGCCGTCTTCTGTCCGAGTTCTAACTTGTTTTTAGGTAGCGGGCTGATGCCACTTGATCGGCTCGAGGCCGCTGAAATCCCAGTGGGGTTGGCCTCCGATGTAGGAGGGGGTCCTCAGATGTGCCTGTTACACACCATGGCCGATGCGTACCGGGTGCTCCAACTTCAGCAGCGTCCGTTGTCGGCCCGCGAAGCCTTCTTTCGGATTACCAAGGGAAATGCTCGCGTGTTGCAACTAGAGGGCGAGATTGGCGATTTCAGGATTGGCAGCGCAGCAGATTTTGTGCTGCTTGATCCAACCCGTAGTCGAGAAGTGGAGCGCCGAGTAGCGATCAGTCAAACCATCGATGAAGCGCTCTTTGCAATGATGATTCTGGGGGATGCCCGATTGATTGTGGAGACATCCGTTTTTGGTGAACCCCTCTACCAAGCCGGCGCGCTGAAGGCGAATGAATTCGAGGCCTCGAATGGATAGCTATTGGCTCGAATGGATCGAGATGATCACGCGCTGGATGCACTTTTTGTTTGGCATAGCGTGGATCGGAGCATCACTTCATTTTGTGCGGGTTGATCGAGGGTTAGTGCCACCCAGTGACCCTGATGATTTGAGGCAGGGCACTTTATGGGCGATTCACGGCGGCGGCATCTACGAGTTCACGAAATACAAGGGCGCGCCAGCCAGTTGGCCGAGTGACCTCCACTGGTCCAAGTGGGAGGCTTACTCCACTTGGCTGAGCGGGATGCTGCTGCTCACGCTTGTCTACTATTTGAAAGCCGAACTGTATCTCTACGGAAGCCTCGAATGGATGAGGACGCCTTTGCGAGCAGTGCTGGCAAGCCTATTGGTACTTGGCGGTTCTGTCCTGATCTATGAGCTACTCATTCGAAGTCGTCTACCAGAGTATCCCAAGGCGCTGGCATGGATCATGGCAGGGCTTGTGCTGGGCTTATGTTTTCTGACCTTGGAGTTGTTCGCTCCCAGGGCAGCGTTTATTCATGTCGGCGCCGTGCTGGGATCCATCATGGTGGGTAATGTATTCTTCGGGATCATTCCTGCGCAAAAAGCTTTTGTTGCTGCGGTGCAAGCGGGTAATGAGCCGGATCTCGACCGAGCAGAAAAAGCCAAGCAGCGTTCATTCTTCAATAACTACTTCACGCTACCCGTACTGTTTTGCATGGTTAGCTTGCATTTTTCGGTGATCTATCAACACGACATGGCAGCGATCGGGTTATTTCTTGTCATGCTCGCTGGAGCAGTGGGGCGCCACTTCTTCAACCTACGACACATTGGTATTGTTCAGCCAATCTATCTCGTTATTGCCGCGGGTCTTCTCGCCGCAGTCGCCTTGCTCATTCAACCGAATTCGAGCGCGGTGCCAGGTGAGGGGGACGAGCAAATGATGGAAAGCGCACTCGATCCTGCTCAAGCAGCATCGCAGCAGGACCGTGATCAGCGCGTACTTTCATTGGTCCAAACGCACTGCGCCCAGTGCCATGCCATGCAGCCAACGCACCCAGGATTCGCGAGCCCGCCAGCAGGACTGATTTACGATAGCTTGGCGACGCTAAAGTCGCAGCGAGTGCGGGCGATGACGTCGATCCAGTCAGGTTACATGCCGCTCGGGAACTTATCCGGTCTTAGCAAGGCAGATCGAGATTTCATGGTTCAGTATCTGGCGATGGATGCAGTGTCCCAATGAGTCAGCGTCTGGCCTTTGACTTAGCTTGGCCTCAGAACGAGCATTCCTCCATGCCCGAACAACTAGACCGGGCGCTTCGAGAAGATGGGTTCGTTCAATTGACCTGCCCAGCCTTCGACTGGTCGCTGGCAAACACAGTGTTTGATGAGGCCGCATGGTTTTTTGATCAAGATCTGGCATTTAAGCAGGCGTTTGCTTATCGAAGTGCGGCCGAAAACTTTGGTTACCAGGGATTTGGCGATGAAGCGCTTGACCCTTCATCGGGTGCTGCAGACCGAAAAGAAACCTTCACCATGCGAGGGTTGTTGGCGCCTGCGCCGCATCGCGCCTGGCCCTCAGAAACCTTTCAGCAAGCGATGGTCGGCTTTTACACGACTTGCTTCGACCTGGCTAAAAACGTGATGGAGTGTCTCGCCGCTATCGGTGGCTTGCCGGCTGATTTCTTTGTTCGGGCCCATTCGGGTGAAAACGTGACCTTGCGGTTACTCTATTACCCGGAGGGAGAGGCAACGGGAGAAGTAGTCGCAGGAGCCCACACAGACTACGGGCTAATGACGTTACTGTTTCAAGATGGTGTGGATGGCCTGCAGGTTGAATCAAAGCCTGGTCATTGGCTTGATGTGGATTCAGCCGTCGATGCAGTGGTGCTTAATACTGGTGACTTGATGGCGCATTGGAGCAATGATCGTTTTCCTTCGACCCGCCATCGCGTTTGCCGTCGATCGAGCAAGGCGCGCCTTTCGATCGCCTTTTTTTGCGACCCGGACGCCGATACCCTAGTCGAGGTCCAGCCTGGATTTATGGCGGATGGAGATGTCGTGCGGTATGCCAAGACCACCGCTGGTGAACACATTCAAGCAAAGCTGCTGGCTTCGCATCACGCTGCGCAAGCAGCCGGCCGCAAAGACTAGTTGGCCTCTACCGTTCTCTAGTTCCGGGAACTCATCGAGGAACCATTCCTTACCGGGCAAATAGTCAGCAGAGCGACAGGACGCGATAGCCTTCGTGCGGCGAACTCGATCCTCGGCCTTTCTTAAGACTAGGTGGTAGCAGGCCCGATGAGATCGGCCATTTCTGGCTTGCCAGCTTGAATTTCCTCTGGGGTCAGCCCATTCAGCTCATGGGGGAAGACAAGCCACTGTTCCGTTTCATGAACGTAGTAGTCGGGTGTGACGGACGTCACATTCTTGGTTGGTTTGTACCATGGGCAAGCGATACGGATGGTGTCCGGAAGATTCCTGCGACACTTGATGGACAACTCCTCGAGGATTGCTCGAATGCTTCGGCCTGAGTCAAACACATCGTCCACAATGAGTAAGCGATGCTCGCTGTCTGCATGGTCGATCACGTATTGGAGTCCGTGAACGCGGACTTGTTTATCTTGTTGATTGATACCGGTGTAAGAGCTGGTGCGGATCGCAATGTGGTCACTCGGTATTCCTTGAAACTCTAAAAATTCCTGGACAGCGATGCCAACGGGCGCACCACCTCGCCATACGCCGACAATAAAGTCGGGCCGAAAGCCGCTGTCGAATATCTGGCGCGCAAGAACGAAAGAGTCTCGCAGCAGCGACTCAGCAGAGATGAAGTGCTTATCCATGATTACCCCGTCATATCGCCGATCGAGCGATGATTAGCCGTTTTATAGAACCAAAGTTTGTAGGTCGAATGTCACCCATCGAAATCGACCGTGCTCAGCGTTGGTTCGGCGTGTGAAAGCCAAGTGTCCCCGGGCCCGATATTACCCATCATCATCGCTGATGACCACGCCAGCCGATGAATCGTTCGCTACGAAATTCAGGTGCTGAGGTCGCTGGTCCAGCGCGCCATGCGCGGTCCAGGTGACGGTTCACGAGCCCATGAGCTAAAGTCTCAGTTTTGCAAAGCAGTGGGCTTATTCATGACCAACGACCCCATGGCACTTTCCGGTCGATCCGCCTATTTGGGCCTGCAGCATGCGCTCGCCTCTATGGGGGGCATTATTACCGCGCCACTGATCATCGCGCTGGGTATGGGTTTAAATGAAGCTCAGACGGCTTATGTCATTGCCGCGGCGCTAGTAGTTTCGGGGCTAGCCACCATTATCCAGATCGTCCGCGTCGGCCCGATTGGCTCAGGGTTACTCAGCATTCAAGGGACTAGTTTTGCCTTCGTCGGTACCTCTATTTATGTGTTTCATCAGTTGACCGAGACACTGGCTCCCGAGCAGGCACTCGGCACGCTATTCGGTTCGATGATCGTGTGTTCCGTGCTCATGATGGGTTTGGCTTGGTTTGTGCGATCAATGAGCGGTGTCATCACGACAAACGTGACTGGCGTGACATTGATGATGATTGGGTTGTCGCTCGTCTGGTCTTCCGCATCGTCCCTAGCGGAGGGGTATCAATCCCAGGCGCTGGATGCTTTGGATCTCGGTTTAGCTGGCCTAGTCGCCGCCGTTATTGTCGTTTCAATGCTGGTGCCCATGGCTTCGATTCGATCGATCTCTGTGATCCTTGGGTTAGGCGCGGGATGCGTCGCTGCGATACTGATGGATCGATTTACGCTACCCGATTCGGCATCGTCAGATCTTTCTTTTTTCACGCCTGAGGTGCTGCCGTTTGGATTTGGGATAGAGCCTGTAATGGTCCTGATTATGATGCCGATCTTTATTGTGTCAGCCACAGAGAGTATCGGTGATTTAACTGCTACGAATCGTTTATCGGGTCATCGTCATGGTGACGAAAGCTATTGGTTACGTATTCGCGGTGGGTTAATGGGCGATTCGCTCAATTCCGGATTAGCGAGCGTTCTCGGCACCTTTCCCAACACCACGTTTAGTCAGAATAATGGCGTGATCAGGGCGACCGGCGCATCGAACCCAGTCATTGGGATTTATGCGGCGGTTGTGCTCATAGGGCTTGGGATGCTGCCAGCAACGATCGCCTGGATTCAAGCGATTCCAGAGACCGTTGTAAAAGGTATGACCCTGATCCTTTTTAGCCTTGTTGTCTTTGCCGGCTTCTCGCTCGTTAGGTCAGCGGCACCTAGGGTTTACGATTACGTGGGCGTAGTGATTGCTGGTGTGATGGGGATTGCTATCGCAGAAACGATCAGCGAGTGGTCGTTCTTGCCAGCCGTCGTGATTTCGACCTTTTCCTTCTCCGTGACGAATGCAGCGCTTCTGATGATCCTGATCGATCGTGCGCTGAAGCGGATTCGATAGTTTGCCCGTTCAGGAGTTAGGGGGATGGTGTCGATGCCAATGCTTGGCGATATCGAGTCGGGTTGGCACCCAAACATTGGAGTGGCTGAGTACATACTCGATGAACCGTCTCAAGGACTGAATCCGTGCTGGGCGGCCGATGATCCTGCAATGGAGCCCGACATTGAGCATTTTCGGGGCGTCCGCACCTTCGGCGTAAAGCGCGTCAAATGCGTCTTTAAGATAGCTGAAGAACTGATCTCCTGAATTGAACCCCTGCGCGGCGGCGAATCGCATGTCGTTGGTATCAAGTGTGTATGGGATGACCAAGTGATGACCCTGAGGCGCTGGAACCCAGTAGGGTAGGTCATCGGCATAGGAGTCAGAGTCATAGAGGAAGTGGTCGTGCTCCAGGATCAGGCGACGCGTGTTGGGGCTGTCTCGTCCCGTGTACCAGCCAAGGGGTTTGGATCCCACGATCTTGGTATGCAGTTCGATGGCTTGCTCGATGTGCGCTCGCTCGATTGCCTCTTCAACGAATTGATAATCCAGCCAGCGATAACCGTGGCAGGCAATATCCCAGTCGGCGTTCAGCATCGCCTCAACGACATCAGGGTTTCGGGCAAGGGCAACCGCTACGCCATAAACGGTGACGGGTAGGTCATATTCGCGGAAGAGCCGGTGGATGCGCCAAAAGCCTGCGCGAGCACCATATTCGTACATGGATTCCATGGACATGTGTCGAGCAGGATAAGGGTTGGCGCCGATGATCTCAGACAAGAAGGTTTCAGCATGAGCATCGCCATCCGTCACAGAGCGCTCACCGCCCTCCTCATAGTTCAGGACAAATTGAACAGCGACCCTGGCATCGCCTGGCCAAGCAGCATGCGGTGGTTGTCCGCCATATCCGATGAAGTCTCGCTCTGTCTTAAGGTCCATGATGGTTCCTCGTGTCGTGGCAAGTATTGTAGCCACCTAGTCTGCCAGGCACTAGAATGCGGTCGAATCGAAAGACACGATGCCTCTGCCAGGCTGGCACAAGCGTGCGGTAGAACGCGCTAGATAGATCGAGATGAGTAGCGAATGAATATGAACACACTAACACTCTGGCAGACGATAGCAGGTTACAGGATTCGGCTGGTCGGCCTCGGGTTTGTGGTGATGATCTGCGTTGGGTTGTCCAGTCCCAGTTACTCCCAAAATCAAAGCGCAGATGGCTTAGCAGACAAGCTGCAAGGTGACATTAATCCCACGGAGTTTGCTGGGTGGTTTGAAGCGTTTAAAGCGCGTGCAACGCCCTCAGAGTTACATGATTTTCTCTGGGCAATGCCAAAAGGCGGCGACCTTCATTTACATATCACAGGATCTATCTTTCCGGAATGGTGGCTGGAGTTGGCATTGGCTTCATCGAAGCGGGGATATGCCTACTTCACCCGGGTTTCGATGAATAACTGTGCAATGAAAGGCAATCGGTCTGCCGAGACCGGGGTCATGACCACAGAGCCCGTCACAGAACCAATTTACTTTGAGACCATTGATAAGCCGAGGTTTGCCCAGCTGTCGCCTTGCGCACAAAGTGAGTTCAAAGCACTGGAGGCGCTCGATGAGCAGGAAAAGAAGGCGTGGCTGAGCAGTATTCGGCTGGATCACGAGGGTGAGGGGCGCGATGAGTTTTTTGAGAGGCATTGGCAGCGGTTAGGAGATCTCACCGCAAACCCTTACATCGTAGCTGAGGGGCTAGCGCGTAATGCGCTCGCGTTTGCCGAAGAGGGACTGCACTACTTTGAGCCGCAAGTGCTGGCTGAGGGGTATCGATCACCAGATGGGACGCCGATGCCGATTGAAGCGTCAACTCAGATATTAGTAGATCGAATGGGTGAAGCTGATGTCCAATCGTCTGGCATCCGCTATCGCTTTCAGCAATCTATCTTGAGATTTCTTCCTGATGCGGAGGACCGCCTCGCTCGCGCGTTTGAGATCGTGGCGGAGGAGCCCATGTGGGTTGCAGTCAATATGGTCGGTCGCGAGGATAACGACAAGGGACATCCAAGGCGGTTTTTGGAGCCCATCCGAGCACTACGAAGCGTGTATCCGGGAGTGCGATTATCGATTCATGGCGGTGAAGTCGATGAGCCCAATGAGCATGTGAGAGACACATTGTTACTTGGAGCGACTCGCGTTGGGCACGCCTTTAATCTCATCAGCGATGAGCCCCTTCTGCAATCTCTTCGATTTGGTCCGTTTCTGATGGAAATCAACCTCATCAGTAATCTGAAGCTTGAGTACGTGGACCGTTTCTCTGACCACCCATTTCCGGAATATTTGCGTCTTGGCGTCCCCGTTGCGCTCTCAACTGACGATCGAGGCATGTGGGACACGAACATGACGGATGAATTCTTTGTCGCGGTGCATCACTTTAATCTCAGTTGGCCAGAAGTGGTTCAGTTGAGTGAGGCCTCGCTGTCGCATTCGTTTCTTCCCGAGGAGGAGAGGGCAGAGCGCCTGAATGCGTTTCGTCAAGCGCTGGAGCAATTCATGCAGCGAGCGCTGTCGGACGAGATAGCGATTGAGCCTACCATGTACAAAAAGCGTCGCGCCTTCATGTGTAGTCGATACGAAGTTTGTGAGACAAAATCATCGAATTGAGTGTCATTTTGGTGCATGTGAATGAGATTGCTGTAAACTATTGGTGCAACGGGATCGGCTGATGCTTGTGTTTCAGGGGCATCGAACAACGGCCGACCGAACCGATTACGTAATGGACGATGTATGAGGCAGCGATATACGGTCGTCCCACTCAAAACTGTCCTGGCCTTGGATGATATTGCGGCTTAATGGCTCAATGCCTGCGCCAGATCAGGGCAATGGATAGAGTGATGGGTCGGGTGATCGGTTAAATCGGGTTCCCTCGTGCCAAGATGGAAGCTAGGTGGAAGCTGGTGGAAGATAGGTACGAAAATTGCTGATTGAGTGCTGATGTGTTGTGGACGAATAGCGGCTGCAAGGTGAGAACAGGCAAAAGCTGTCCAGAGCGCTCTTTGTGATTCGCGTACCGAGCAAGATGTTACTTGGGAGCCAGTCGGCAAAAGGCCAAGAGAGATAAGCGGTAGAGCGTTAGCAGTTTGAAAATTGAGGCGGTGAGTAGGCCGCCGATCTTGATAGAGGCATGTCGAGGTGCAGTTGGTCTACAAACAAGGACTCGGGGCGTTGGCTGCGGAAGCGGCCGACAATCATTCATTCTAAGAATGGGAAATCTATGAATAAGAATGTCAGAAGGTTGACACTAGCTGCAGCGGTGGGGCTTGCGATTGCGGGCTCAAATGCGATGGCAGAAGAGATGGAAGAAATTGTTGTCAAGGGCGACCTTGGCAGCTTACCTGGTGAGCGTGTTGAGTCAGTGTTTGGATTTGAGAAGTCCATTTTAGAGACGCCACGCTCTGCATCCACGGTATCGGAAGAAATGATGGACCGCTTCAATATGGCGGACATCGACGAGCTGGTTGCTGTTGCTCCTGGGACCTTCACGCAGTCGTTCTTCGGTGTTGCCGGTTCACTTGATGTCCGAGGAACGGCTGGCGAGACTTATTTCCGAGGAGTGAGAAGACTAGATAACCCGGGCAACTACCCAACGCCAATTGGCGCCTCTGACCGAGTCGATATTGTTCGCGGGCCAGCTTCCCCCATCTACGGACCCTCTAAAATCGGCGGGTACCTTAACTTCAATCCAAAATCTGCGCGTATCGAAGAGACTGGCTCTTACATTGAAGAGCGGGTCGGTGCGATCTCATACACGGGCGGCAGCTGGGACAAGAGCGTAATGACTGCGGAAGTGGGTGGCCCTGCTGAGCTTGGCGGCAAGCCGCTCGGCTATTACCTCTACGGGGAAGTGGAGCACTCGGATAGCTTCTATACCAACGCACCAGGGGTGGACCAGGCGCTTATCCAAGCTAGTTTCGACATGGATTTGAGTGACACCGTTCGGTTGCAGTTCGGTGGGATGTGGCACGACTATGATGGGTCACAGAATGCGGGCTGGAACCGTGTAACTCAGGATCTTATCGACAACGGAACGTACATCACGGGTACGCCAATTCCACTCGACACCGACCTTGATGGGTTCATTTCACATGCGGAGTACTACGCAGGCAACATTAACCCGTTCGCGCTATACGCGTTCTTTGGTCAAAAAGAGATGGACCTCGCTACGCTGAGCGACGCATCGTTTGGATACGATTACGAAAATTCAAACATGATTCTGCAGAACGTTGGTACGGCTCAACTGCCCATGTCGTCAACGCTAATTGCTGATGACGATACGCTTGAGAATCAGGTCACCACCTTGTACTTCGATATCGATGTGACGCTAGGCGGTGACTGGAACCTGACCAACAAGCTCTTCTACGAGAGCTATGAGAACTTGAACGAGAATGCCTATGGCTTTTCTCAGTTCCATGACACTTGGGTGATCGAAGAGCAGCTCATTTTGAGCAAGGTGTTTGAAGGCGATTCGCTGACAACGTCGGTGCAGATCTCCCCCTCCATCAGAAAGACCAACTTTAAACACGGTGATGACTACTACAACGAGTACTTCGCGCGACGTGACTTGACGGGGCCATCAACGGCATTAGACCGCCGTGTGCTATCGACACGTATCGATGCTGAATACAGTGAGTACTACGTCGGTGACTACACCAACTTTGGCTTTGGCGTGATGCTGGATATGACCCATGAATCAGGTCTATCTCTCCTCCTGGGTGCGCGCTACGACAGCATCGACATGTACGCGAAGACGCCAGCTGGAAAGACCCAATCAGATGCGGCATTCACGTCAAGTGAGGGCGGTGTAGATGTGGCTGTCAACGAGGCAACTGACGAGCCAAATGGTGTGTCATGGACTGCGAGCGTGAGTTGGGCAACTCCTATGGGTCTCGTCCCTTATGTGACTGCGTCCGAGCAGAACACCGTGATCGCAGGCCAGGGCGCTGAACTTCAGGTGGGTAACGTCTTTACAAACGCCGCATTTGATAGCTCAGAACTGATGGAGTACGGCATCAAGGGCAGCTTGCTCGATGATCGGTTGTACTTCGCATTGTCGACTTACGAGATGGAGCGAACGGACTTCAATGCTCAGTCCATCACGGTTAACCAGGCGGTTAAAACCGAAGGGACGGAGTTCGAATTGCGCTGGGCTGTTAACGAGCAGTTCCTGATGACGTTCGGCTACAGCAACGTTGAAGCATTGATGCTCGCAACCATTGCTGCAGGCAGCGAGTTCTCGTTCTTGGGTGCTGAGGACCTTCCATTGATCGACCCAACATTGCTTTGGGGTGGACAAGTCGGTGGATTGATCCCCGTAGGACCTAGTAAAGGGGTTCGAGCAGGTATGCCTGAAAACATCATGTCAATGACGGCCACCTACGACTTTGGTAACGGCGTAGCAGTTAGTGGAAGTGTTGTTGATGTGGACGACACAGCGTCGGGTCAGTCCTACGCGGTACGGCTGCCAGCATACACGCTGCTTAATTTGAGCCTCAGCTATGAAGCCGATGATTGGGGCTTCATCTTGGCGGCTAAGAACGTGACTGACGAGCGTTATTTCCGGGCTAACTTCCCAGACTTGTTCGGAACGACCGTCGTCTTGCCGGAACTGCCAAGGCACTATCAAGCAAAAGTCTCCTACAAGTTCTAAGCAGGAGAGCGATGAAAAAAGGGGCCTTGCGCCCCTTTTTTTGTTCCTTTGAAAAATGAAGTGGAAGGGAAAGGCGATATGTCCGAGAAATTAGCAGGAGTATCTGCATTCACTAGAGCCTTTTTGGGGCTCTATTTGGCGCTGGCGATAGCAATGCCCAGTGCAAGCGACCCAACACACTCGATGGATGAGCAGATCGAGCCAGTCCAAGTGAAGGTGGTTGTGGTGACTATGTTTGAAATCGGGGCTGATGAGGGTGATCGAGCCGGTGAATTCCAACTCTGGAAAGAACGCCGGCAGTTGTCCAAGGTCTATCCATTTTTGGGTTATCGCGACTTACATTTTGATCCTGATACTGGATTGATGGTAATGGTCACTGGGATAGGCACGGCAAGATCTACGGCTGCGATTATGGCGCTTGGCATGGATCCTCGTTTTGATTTAACCAATGCCTATTGGGTGGTGACCGGGATCGCTGGTTTTGATCCAGCGGACGCATCCATTGGATCTGCGGCTTGGGCCGAGTACCTGATTGACGGGGATTTATCTCACGAGATCGATGCCCGAGAGATTCCTGAAGATTGGCCCTTTGGGTATTTTGCCCGCTACACCAAAGGACCCTTTGATCCGAATCGTCCCTCGCCTACGGGTGAGATGTACGCATTAGACCCAGAGCTCGTCAACTGGGCCTATGAGCTGACCAAAGACATGAAGCTAATCGATGATCCGGGGGCAGCCAAACATCGAGCGCTTTATACCGAGCATCCGATGGCGCAAAAGCCGCCCTTTGTTCTAAAGGGAGATCAGTTGGCGGCGCTCACCTTTTGGCATGGCGCCATCCTGAATGACTGGGCCAATCAGTGGGTGGACTATTGGACCGATGGCAAAGGTGAATTCGTTTCGTCAGGTATGGAAGATACAGGCACCTACTTGTCGCTATCTTGGCTCGCGCGGATTGGCAAGGTAGACGTCGATCGATTGCTAGTGCTGCGAACGGCGAGCAACTATACGATGCAACCGCCCGGTGTGACAGCGGCAGAGAATTTACTCGCTGAAAACGAGGGTTATTCGGGACTAGGGGTCGCAGTAGAGTCTGCCTATACCGTGGCATCAAAAGTGGTTGACGCGTTGATCGCTGGCTGGGACGAATATCAACACCAGCCACCGCGAGTAAGCGCTGAGGCTACAAAAGAATTAGTTGAAAAAGCGCAGTAGGCAACGCCCGTAACGAGCAGTTCAGATATACGGCGCTGTTGTGGCTCGATCAAGCGAAGTGGTGTAGCGTGCCCATCGCCTGTATTCCGTCGAAGCAAAGGGTTAGCTAACCTTGTGCAAAACAAGTTGGGTTTGCCTCGCTCCGAGCGTTTGCCCCGTGCGGCAACTGAATATAAGGAATGCACGATGACGACAGAAGACCGATTGTCTTTGATTAAGCAGTGGCCAAAGGCTGAGCTGCACTTACATATAGAGGGCACACTCGAGCCGTCAATGCTGCTCGCGCTTGCCGACAAGCACAGCGTCCAATTGCCTTATCAGACATTGGCCGAAGTGGAAGCAGCCTATCACTTCGAGGACTTGCAGAGCTTTCTGGACCTATACTATTTGGGTGCTGGCGTTTTACGCGACGAGCATGACTTTTACGAGTTGATGCTGGCTTATTTGGAACAGTGTCGGCGTGAACATATCGTCCACGCGGAAATCATGTTTGACCCGCAGACTCATCTATCTAGGGGCATTGGTTTCGATGTCTTCATGCCAGGGTTTTTGGCGGCGATCAAGAAAGCCGAAACCGAGTGGCAACAAAGCACGCGCTTGTTGATGTGTTTTTTGAGAGACCAGTCAGAAGCATCGGCGCTTGAGACATTAAAGTTAGCAGAGCCTTACCTTGAACATATCGAGGCAGTCGGCCTGGATAGCGCAGAAGTCGGACACCCCCCCGGGAAATTTAAGCGCGCGTTCGAAGCAGCCGCTAAGCTTGGCTTGCGTCGGATTGCCCACGCGGGTGAAGAGGGCGGCCCCGACTATATTTCCGAAGCGTTGAATGAATTGGGTGTCAGCCGCATTGATCATGGCGTGCAATGCGTCAGAGATTCAGCGTTGAAAGCGCAATTGGCGGAGTCCCGCGTTCCGTTAACCATGTGTCCGCTATCCAATCTGAAACTACGAGTCTTCGATCAGTTAATTGAACATCCGCTGTTTCAACTGTTGGATGAAGGGCTTTGCGTCACGATTAATTCCGATGATCCAGCCTACTTTGGCGGGTATCTGATAGAGAATGTGGAGCAAATGATCCAAGCCTTTGATCCATCGCTTGATCAATTGCGGCAGCTGGTCTGTAACGGGTTCGAGGCTAGTTTTTTGCCTGAAGATGAAAAACAAGCGTGGATCAATCAGGTGCGATCCCCATAAACCTTTAGCCCATGGATGCCCCCGTTGGGAAAGAAAACAAATAAGAGCGCCTTAGTCGTAAACCCGGTAGCGGTGGCCTCTTCGTGATAGGTATCGGGGCTCAGACCGATGAGCCCAGTGATTGGCGTCCAAGGGGAGGTGTTCCTTCCTATCCTTAGCTGAATATCGCGCTGGTCAGCACGTGACTTGGCGAGTTCGTTCGACATGAACGCGGAGAGATCCTCCACCGGCTCAAATCCATACGCTTGGCTGACCGATACCTCCCATTTAGGAAGTATGGGTTCTGAGAGCGATGTGTGGGCTGTTTGCTCCAACGGAAGTGCGAATAACTGACAACACAGCGGAGGGTTGAGTCGATGCAGGTAGGTATCGACAACGAGCGTGCTCGGAGTCACCGGTTGGTCAAAGTGAAAGACGGCATGTTCTCCAAAACTGCCGCGAGCAGACTCCCATCCTTTCATGTGATCGACTTCCCGGACGCCGACAATGGCATCAGCCGGATGCCCGTAGTGGGCATTGGAGACTGAGCAGATAGCTGCAGATTCGAGAAGATTGATCGGCTGCGAGCGGTCTTGAAGCGCTTCACCAAAGAGTGAAATGCGCGAGATCCCGCCTTCCTGATGGCAAAGCACCCGACATTTGTCTGCTTCTGTTGGTTTACAACGAAGCGTGACCTCAGCATCAGGCTCAAGTCGATGGCGATCGACTACGGTTACCGCTTGATCTCCTCTAATCAACTCAATAGAAACGGCCGGAACCTGATTGCCAGTGAACCAGTGTGTGCTGATATCGATTTGGTCCACGATGGCAGGCTGTTTGAGACCAAGCACCAGCTCATGCTGCGCGGTCGGCGAAAAAGTAAGCGTTTCGCTGTCTGGATGAAGGGTCCATGCGTCGTGGCGTTTGGTCTCGAAGCCCCAGTACTGGGCGCCCATGTGCGTAAACTGCCCAGCTCGATTTTCTGGTTGTTGGGGTAAGGCCACTTCATGGGGATTGGTAAAGCTTGAATCGCTGTAGGAGATCAAAAAGGTGTCGAGTCTCACAGGCGGACCTCGATGGGCTGATTGAGGGATTGCTCGTCGCAGTTGGGCTCGCTCGAATGGGCGTCGATGACCAGGAAGTCAGACGGAGCGGTAAGGGCTAAATTAAAGTGATGCCAAGTACCGGGGTGAAAATTGACGCCAACACCAGTTGCTATAAATGCTTGGATATTGGCTTCCTTGAGTGGACCAGCGGGCGCAACGATGACCAAGTATGGGCGATCAGAGAGCGGAAAAAAGAGTTGACTCGACAAGGGGTGGCGCTCGAGGCTTTCGATCACAAAGGGGAGCGTCGTTAAGTCACTCCGAAAGATGCTAACGCATGGCGTAAGCGAGGCGTCTAACGGCTGTTCGCTGACAGGAATGGTGTCTTTCGAGAGGGAAAGTTTGGCTAGATCATCGAAACGCGTTGTTCTGCCTTGATTGATTGACAGCTGTTCGTGCGCGGATTCAGGGGTGACCAGGTCGCCAAAGGGCGCGAAATCGTCGCGATGAATCGGTTTTGCTTGAATCGAGAGAGGCATTGGGATGTTCGGTTTTCTGTGCAGCATATCTGATCGAATCGCTAACTTGAACGGAAGCGTGAAAGAAGCGGTCTTCTCAACCGCTTGAATGTAAATCGCAGGTATTGAGATTGAGTGATGAGGCGCTCGAATGGAGGACCAATAGTCAAATCGGCTCTGGGCACTAAACCCGAGATGTAGGGTAACGAGGATCAAAGTCTGCGTGCGATAAGACATAAAGGTAATAAAGGAGTGACGGCAGTTTGCTCGTTGTTCATTAAGGGTCTCCAGTTGGGCAGCACTCCGCCGGGTAACAGGCGGGACTTGACTCATGTCGTATGCCTGCACTCTTCATGACACATCTATTGAGCGATTGGCGTTTCCATTTTGTCGTTATCGATGCGGCACAAAAAATGCACGTAACTGTGAGAGAGCGGTGAGAAAGCGGTAAAGAGCGGTAAGAGAACGGCGATAAAGGACCAATAAAACGGTGAGAAGGCGTAGCAACGAACCGGTGCAAACCATGACTGCACAACCATAGCGCCCATCCAACATAATTCTTAGATAGAGGGACCGAAGCGAGGAAAATAAGCGCGTCAACGAAGAAAGCTCGCAAGTAAAAAGCTCACAAGTAAAAAGCTTACAATAAAAGGTGGGCAAAAAAAGCTCGCAGGAAAAAAGCAGGTAAGAAAAAACCTCCCAAGAAGGCAGCATGCAGGATGGGAGCGAAGAGGAAGCAATCCGTCCATTCGGTTTTACGGTTGCCGCGCTGGCGATCTTCGTAACGAGTGAGGCCCGAGTGCCAAAGTCGTGCTAAAGATAGGAATACAAAATAGCCTCGTATAATTTTGCATGATGAATGTGTTTGCTTCGACACCCAGTGCCACGGCTACCGATTATTCGAGTTGGCCCGCCTCTATTTGCCTCGACGTTGGGCGAGTGAGGGGTAGAAGCGCGCTATTGCTTAATGAGCGAAGGGGGCCGCTGCAGGTCCAACGCCCTTTTAAACAGGCCAATGGCAGTGTGCACTTGTATATTCTCCATCCGCCTGGCGGCGTGGTTGGTGGCGATTCGATCGAGATCAAGGTGTCGGCGAGAGAGGGAAGCCGAGCGCTTGTTACCACGCCGTCGGCAACGAAGTTCTACCGTGTAGATAACGGTGATCTGCAGCAAATCCAGGGGTGTCAGTTGACCAGTAAACAAGGCGCCGTTCTCGAATGGTTACCCCTTGAGACGATTGTGTTTCGGGGAGCCTCTCCAAGGATGACGACCGATGTGCACCTTGAAGCGGATGGCCGGTTTGTAGGGTGGGAGATCCTTGCGCTCGGTCGAACAGCGTCGGGTGAGCAATTCTCTCAAGGAACCTGTCAGGCCCATTGGCACATTTACCGAGATGCGCATTTGCTGCACCGAGAAAACCTGATGATCGACAGCCAGGATCAGAGATTCGCAGATGCGAAGTGGGGGCTCGCCAGCGCCACGGTAGCAGGCACGCTATTTATCTCGAACTGCCCGATCGATCCTAGTTTCGACGATCACCTAGCGCGGTTAAGACATCAGTTATCCGAATCTTCTCTACCCTCAACGGAAGGGCAGTTGGCGCAGCTGGAGCTAACCCAAAAAGGTGAACTGTTGATTGCGAGATATCTCGGTCATTCAACCGAGGGTTGTCGGGCGGGTTTAAACGCGGTGCGTCATTCGGTTCTGAGTCAACTCGGGCTGAGCGCGGATGATGCACGAATTTGGTCAACTTGATGGAAGGAGCAGGTGATGGATCTCACTCCCAGAGATAAAGATAAATTGCTGATTTTCACTGCCGGCCTGCTGGCAGAACGACGACTAGCCAAGGGTCTAAAACTCAATCACCCGGAGGCGATTGCTTACATCTCTGCGGCAATTCTTGAGGGGGCAAGAGAAGGGCAGACGGTGGCCGAATTGATGTCGAGTGGACGAGCGCTTTTGACCCGTGACCAGGTCATGGAGGGCGTGGCAGAGATGATCCACGACGTGCAAGTCGAAGCAACGTTTCCCGATGGAACAAAGTTGGTCACTGTTCACGATCCAATCAATTAAGAGGCTGAAGAGATGATTCCAGGAGAAAGACAGCTCCGTGATGAAGATATTGAGCTCAATGAGGGGCGCGATCGGGTGGCGCTTAACGTCGCCAATACTGGCGATCGACCGATTCAAGTGGGCTCGCATTACCACTTCGCTGAGGCAAATCCGGCGTTATCGTTTGACCGAGATCTGGCCATGGGGTGTCGCCTTGATATTCCCGCAGGCACAGCGATTCGCTTTGAACCAGGTCAATCACGAGATATCACGCTTATTCCCTTTTCTGGGGATCGCAAGGTCTACGGTTTTCGAGGGGATGTCATGGGCGAACTTAAGGGTGCAGATTAAATGAAGATCTCAAGACAAGCCTATTCAGATATGTATGGTCCCACGACCGGGGATCGCCTTCGACTCGCAGATACAGAACTTTGGATCGAGATCGAAGCGGATCGAACCCACTACGGTGATGAGGTGAAATTTGGTGGGGGAAAGGTCATCCGTGATGGGATGGGGCAGAGCCAGGCCTCACGCGAATTTTCCGTGGATACGGTGATTACCAATGCAGTCATTATTGACCACTGGGGAATTATCAAAGCAGACGTTGGATTGAAGGATGGGCGGATTCACGCCATCGGTAAAGCGGGTAATCCTGATACGCAGTCTGGCGTTGATATTGTGATTGGACCCGGCACAGAGGTCATCGCTGGTGAGAACTGTATTCTCACTGCAGGCGGTATTGATGCGCATATTCACTTCATCTGTCCTCAGCAAATCGAAGAGGCACTCATGAGTGGCGTAACCACCATGCTGGGTGGAGGGACTGGGCCGGCGACGGGTACCAATGCGACGACTTGCACGCCTGGCGCCTGGCATCTGTCGCAAATGATGGCGTCAACCGACGCTTTCCCGATGAATATCGGCCTCTTGGGTAAAGGTAACGCCAGTTTGCCAATCGCTCTTGAAGAGCAAGTGAGGGCCGGCGCGATGGGACTCAAATTGCATGAGGATTGGGGAACCACGCCTGCTTCGATTAATAACTGTTTGAATGTCGCTGAGCAGTTCGACATCCAGGTTGCTATCCATACTGACACCTTGAATGAATCAGGATTTGTCGAAGACACGCTTGCGGCTTTTGCTGGTCGCGCGATTCATACCTATCACACCGAGGGTGCGGGCGGCGGTCACGCGCCCGATATCATCAAGGCTTGCGCCTACGCTAATGTATTGCCGTCTTCGACGAATCCTACTCGGCCCTATACGGTGAATACCGTGGATGAGCATCTCGATATGCTCATGGTTTGTCATCATCTGGACCCAAATATCCCTGAGGATGTTGCGTTTGCAGACTCGCGAATTCGCAAAGAAACCATCGCAGCAGAGGATATCCTTCACGATCTAGGCGCATTTTCGATGATTGCCTCGGACTCCCAGGCCATGGGTCGAGTCGGTGAAGTCATCATCAGGACGTGGCAGACCGCGCACAAAATGAAGGTGCAACGTGGAGTGCTCGAAGCTGGGGTCGATCACGATAACGCACGGGTCAAGCGATACATCGCGAAGTACACCATCAACCCAGCGATTACCCATGGCATCAGTCACGAAGTGGGCTCGATCGCTCCTGGAAAGCTGGCTGATTTGGTGCTTTGGAAGCCCGAATTTTTTGGCATTAAGCCCGCTATGATTATCAAAGGTGGAGCCATCGCCGCTGCACCGATGGGCGACCCCAATGCGTCCATTCCAACGCCGCAGCCCGTCCATTTCCGGCCCATGTTTGGCGCTTATGGCGGAGCAGTGGGCATGAATTCCTTACTATTTGTTTCTGCTACCTCTCTCGAGCATGGAGCGCTTGACGAGCTTCGGCTCGCTAAACAGCTGAGCGCTGTTAGGGACTGCCGCACGGTGACAAAAGCCGACATGGTTCACAATGATTGGTTGCCTGAGATTGAAGTCGATCCCGAAACCTATGAGGTGAGGGCAAATGGCGAAATATTGACGTGTGAACCGATGGCAGTGCTGCCCATGGCTCAACGCTATAGCCTTTTTTGACGAGGACAGTCATGAGTGAATCATTTCAAGTCGTAGAGTCTGAGGCTCAAGATCAGACACTGCCCGAGCTTTTGTTGGACTTTGATAGCAGGAAGAAGTGTCGATTCCGAGCTACAGACTCTGAGGGTCATGTCGTTGAAGCCTTTCTGCCGAGAGGGACCGTCCTCACGCATGGCTCGGTTCTGGTCAGCGACGCCAATCGGCGGGTGCGAGTGGTGGCTAAACCTGAGCCTCTTTCGGAAGTGCGGGGAACCGCTGAGGCGTTACTGCCGGTGGTTTACCACTTAGGCAATAGGCATCTCCCCGTGCAGCTTGAAGGGTCCATCGTTCGCTACGCAAGAGATCACGTAATTGATGGGATGGTTCGCCACCTTGGGTTTGAGCCTGTTCCCGTTGATATGCCCTTTCAACCCATTGATGGTGCCTATAAGCACCACCATCACCACAGCCATGAATCTTAGGTTGCTGAGATTAGCGAGCAGCGCGCTACCAATCGGAAGCTTCGCGCATTCGCAGGGATTAGAGCGTGCTCACCATGATGGGGTCGTCATAGATGAAGTGAGCGCCGAGCAGTGGCTTCGAGAGGTATACAGTGCAGGCCTCAGTCGGACTGATCTACCTATGCTCCAGGTGATGCGTGAGGCAAGGCTCGCGAATGACGTAGATGAGATGAGTCGCTTGAATCAATTGATGCTTGCAAGCCGCGAAACGAAAGAGTTGTGGCAAGAGGACATGCGCCTTGGCCTCGCCTTAAAAAAACTGCTGGATGTCGACGGGACTGACGTGGTGCAACTGGAGCAATGTTCGCTGGTCACTCAGTGGGCACGGGCAGGTGTCATGTGGGATATCGATGAAGAAGCAACGCGTTCGGCTTATATATTTAGTTGGCTCGAAAATGCCTGCCTGGCCTGCGCAAAATTGCTGCCGCTCGGTCAACAGCAGGTCCACCGCTTAATGAAGCAACTCTTCCAGGTCGTAGAATCAACACCAAAGGAAGTGTTTGATGAGAGGACCTGGGGACCCTCGCTACCAGGATTAGCGATGCTATCGAGTCGTCATGAATATTTGGAGAATCGATTGTTTTTGTCCTAGTTAGGCAAAACATTTTGTCCTTAATAGGCAAAGTATTTGTCCTTAATAGGCAAAGTATTTGTCCTTAATAGGCAAAACAGTTGCCCCCTAAGGCAAAGGTGCTTTGCGCGCTACAAATCGATCTGCGTAAGAAGAAAAGGAGACAGGATATGAATCAGCAAACGCAAAAGCCTGCTTTGAGAATGGGAATTGGCGGTCCTGTTGGTGCCGGTAAGACAGCCATGGTCAAGCAACTGTGCTTGGCGCTACGGCAGCGAGTGAATTTAGCTGTCATCACGAATGATATTTATACGCGCGAGGATGCAGACTTTTTGTTGCGTCATCAGGCGTTATCTCCTGATCGAATTAAGGGGGTAGAAACAGGAGGATGTCCTCATACGGCGATTCGAGAGGACGCAAGCATGAATCTGCTTGCTGTTGACGAACTGAATGCTGAATTTCCAGGACTCGACCTGATCATCATTGAGAGTGGTGGAGACAATCTTGCTGCGACGTTTAGCCCTGAACTATCGGACCTAACGCTTTACGTCATTGATGTTTCCGCTGGAGACAAGATTCCGCGGAAGGGTGGGCCCGGCATTACCAAGTCAGACTTGCTCATCATTAACAAGACAGACCTTGCGCCTCATGTTGGCGCCGATTTGGGGGTTATGGAGAGAGACGCGCGTGCTCAGCGCGGTGATCGACCCTTTGTCTTTACCAATATGAGAACCGGTGAAGGCGTCAGCGAGATCGTCTCGTTCATTGGCAAAGAAGGCATGGTTGATGCGATTCGTAATCTTGAGCCCGATGCCGCGCTAAATGCCTAAGTCGAGCAAATTGTAATCGGCGATGTCCTCTCGAGCTTCTTCATTCCAGAGCAAGGATTGATTGGCGAGTGGCTCGTAATGGTAAGCCGTTTCTTCGGGAAAACGCTCTGCACGTGCACTGATGGCATAGCCGATAAGCTTTGATCGCTGATTGATTCTTTGCTCATCGTAAATTGCCGCAGCACTATGGATACCGTTGCCCGCAACACCGAGAACAGAGGATCTCCGGTGGAAGCCAAAGTTGAAGGTGACCCTAGGGTTTGGCGAGGTGTTGGCAAAGCTTCCGTGCACGGCTTGCCGGTTGCAGATCGCGACATCGCCAGGCTCGCATAGCAGCGGGACGGCGTCAGCGAGTCGATCTGATCCAGCGTTTTCGTAAAGTCTCGGTATGTCAGCGCGTGAGTGGTGCGACCCTGGGACAACCCATAGCCCATTGGTGGCATCGCAGCCATAGAGTTGCGCCATAAAATTGAAGCCATGCGTTCCTTCATCGAAATCAGGGTGGTCCCATTGGGTGGTACCGTCTTGGTGCCAAGCAACTGATCCACCAAGATGGGGATGTTTGATCCAAATGGCTTCGTTGAAAGGAACAAAGTCTTCGCCATTGATAGACGCGGCAACCCTGAGCAGCGCTGGGTGACCGTAGAGTCTAAGGTGAGCATCGGAGAACTGCAGAGAACCCAATACAATTTGGAGCACTGCCTCGGGCGCATCACTCGGGGCGCTCGGTTCATACATTTTGACGGGATGGCGCCCTGAGCTGCGCTTGGTCCCTCCGACAGGGTCTGATAAAGGCGCTACCCATCCTAGGTTGCTCGCCTTGCAATCGGAGCTCAGCGCTGGGCGATTTAACACATCTACGGGCGAGCCCTTGGTTTTAGGCGCTCGAGCGAGCAGGTTATTTAGATCGCGCTCGAGGTCCTCGAGTTCAGCCGGCTCCAAAACGGAAGTGAATACGTAGAAGCCGGTCGCTTTGTAGGCTCGGATAATGTCGGAGTGAAGTTGCCCATCTTGATCCCAGCGAATGGGCCCTCGATTCCCGAGTGCCATGGCTCTGGCTTCACCCTCGGTGCAGTATTTGGCCATTTCGCTTGAGTGGTCGCCGTAAGCGATGGACTCAGTCACGCTGTATTCGCCTTTTCTTCACTGTTTGGTGCTCGATGCTCTATTTTCGAGTATTGCGTAGCATATTGCATGGGCGTCTTGGGTGGATCAAGTAAGGGGCGATCAATGGGCTTCGATTGGACTGATTGAGGCACGCCAGCGTTCGAAGGCTCTCTCGGTTTTGGCTCCCGAACGCGGTGACTATATTGGGGTGGAGTTAGCAGGGTTGCATTGACGTTAGCTGGGATTGGTCGACTGTTTTCTAATCCGGGGCAAAGCCTACAGCGCCATATGGCAGAGGGTAAGAAAGCATCAGTGATCGATAGTTGCTGAGATCACTGAGGATCATGACCATGGTGGTCGTCGTCGTGGTCGTGGTCGTGGTCGTGGTCGTGGTCGTGGTCGTGGTCGTGGTCGTGTCCGTGAGGTCTCATGGCGAATTCCATCGCAAGCTCAGTCACCGCCTCATGGCTAATGGTTTCTTCTGCCGACAGACTTTCGATCAGCGCTTCAGCGAAAATGGTGAAGTAGGGGTAAGCGTCATCCGATTGGTGCGTCAGCTCCCAATGCCTAATCTTTTCAATCAGACGCGCCTGTAAACCCGGCCAATGTAAGTCCCCCTGGGCTGCAAGCGCGGTGGCGATAGTGAACACTCTTAGCTCCCACGGTGCATCGAACTGTACCTCGCCATTGGCCGATGGGGGTGCTGCAACTCCCGCCAGCCCTTCTGGCACCAGTACCATCAGACTGGCTCGACGCGAGCGACGCCGATCATGGCATCCCGACTGATTAGAGCCGTCAGTTCGCCTTCGGGCAGGCCAACTGTTTCAGATGGTTGTTCGGGCAGGACAAGATATCGAACCTCAGCGCTCGAATCCCACACTCGAATCTCTGTCCCTTCGTCGAGTTGCAGTCCCATCTCACCTAGCACGGTGCGCGGTTCAACAACGATTCGGGAACGATACTCTGGTGACTTATACCACTTAGGGGGAAGCCCCAAGATTGCCCATGGGTAACAAGAGCAAAGTGTGCACACTACGACGTTATGGATGCTTGCGGTGTTCTCTTTCACGATCAAGCGGTCCACTTGCCCGCCCTCAAGTTTCCACTCCTGCACGACGGAAGTGGCATCAATCAACAACCTTGCCTTGAATTCGGGGTCGGTCCACGCTCTAGCGATCAGGCGGGCACCGTTTAATGGGCCGACTTGATCGGCGTATCGTGCCACGATGGAATCCAGTTGCTCGCTAGTGACGATGCCCTTTTGGGTGAGCAAGGCTTCAAGCGCCTCAACCCGATCGGCAATGGTCGGTGTTTTCGTCATCAGTTTGCCTCCAAGTAGGCTTCAAATAGGTCGAGATGGATGATTCCCTCATCATTAGCGAAGGGCGTTAATCGCACGGTATACAAAAACTGCTGTGCTGGATCTAGCTGGTGCGCACTAGTATCTGGGAAGGTCCATAGCCCGTGGCAGTCCACAATCGTTCCCTCCCTGTTTCGACCAAACTCAGGCAATCGGGTGTGACCCGGTAGTGCGTGGCTAATTGTTCGTATGCTTTGATTGATCCGATACTTTGGTGCAGTGATCGGTTCGCTCTGGATGAGATCTTGGTCCTTCATGGCGCTGAGTGTGGCGGCTTGGCCCTCGTGGTCGGCGGGTTTGGCTTGTCTCGCTCGAGCGGTTGAGGGCGAGTCGCCATCGTTTGCGCTTGGTCGCAAAGGCAAGTCATCAAGTTCGTTTGAAGACACGAGACCTGACTCCAGTAGGAGCAATTCCATTGCGGAAAGCCAGCGACCAAAATACCCGTGGTCGAAGTAATGATCTTCGGCAATGCGTTCTATCGCGTGTCGAAATTCGTCTGTGTTTCGATAAGCGCCCGCTCTCGCAACAAGGTTCAGCATCGCGAAG
Source organism: Gammaproteobacteria bacterium (assembly GCA_038131595.1). Classification (GTDB taxonomy): domain Bacteria; phylum Pseudomonadota; class Gammaproteobacteria; order Pseudomonadales; family Azotimanducaceae; genus UBA9926. Next base: position 483,591 of record JAYPPR010000008.1, on the reverse strand, counting down.
ACTCGGCCTTCCCATGGTGCTTCAAAAGGATGTGCCTTTGAAGTTTGGTCGACGAACCCATAGCCTGGCTTGCCGCCTAAGTCATGAATGCCATCCATACTCGATCCTCGTTACTGCTGGACACCGCTACCGCTACGCTTCAGACCCCTGAAAAAGCGCGCGTAGATGATCTTCCGGTAATGGCTGCGTGAGTTTGGATACGATGAATGTCAGGGACACGGACACAATCTCGCCCATGACAGCGCACGAGTAGGGATTGGGTCCCTCACCATAGAGCCAAGTTGCCGCATCAAAGAAAAATCCTGGTTCAAACCAGTTAGGATCGATCAATTGGGCATGCAAGATAACAAAGGTTGTGATCCCTCCGATGAGGCCCGCGTAGGCACCTGCTCGAGTAACCCCTTGCCAGAGGGCGCCGATAATGAGTGGTCCCGAGAGTGCTGCCATCATGCCGCCAACGCCAATCCACACAATCAAGGCAACGTTAATATCGCGCAAGCCCCAGGCCATCGCCATGGTGATCAGTAGGACGCCAACGGTCGAATAGCGAGAGATCATGAGTACACGGTGATCTAGGGCTTCCTCAGAGAGGTGTGCGTGGAATTTCGGGGCGAGAGAGCGGCGATAAAGGTCATTCGCAATAATCTGGCTCGAAGAAACGACCAGTCCATCAGCCGTACTCATTACGGCAGAGAGCACGCCCACACCAATGAGTGCAGCGAGCCAGGTCGGAAAGATCTCAACGAAAAGGAGGGGTAGTGATTGGTTCGGGTTACCCCCTTCGGCATACAGCGCATCTCCGAAATAGACTCGAGCCAGCAGCCCTCCAAGCCCCAGCATCCCTAGGGTAACGCCAAAGAGGGCTGCCAGTTTGACGAACTGAAACCGCTGCGATTGATCCTTTAGTGCCCACAATTTGTTGCCTAAGTGGGGAAGCAATCCGAGCGGCATATGGGCAAAGGCGATGACGAAGATGGACCACCATGAGTGGTAAAGCGGAGTTTGCGTATTGAGGGCGGTCGTCAGCTCTGGATCTTGACGCTGAAGGTCGTCAATCATCCCAGAGAATCCGCCTTCTACCCCGTAGCCGATCAGCGTCAGAATAATAACGATCACAGCAAGAATCAGCATAAGCGCGCCCTGAGCGCCATCGGTCAGAATGTCTGCGTGCGCACCGCCCAGCACAACATAGGTCAACAAAACGACTGTAGTAATAATGAGCGCCCAGTCTGAGTCGAGTCCCAGCATAATCTCGAACATCACGACGCCTGAGACCAGCTGCCCAGCAAGGTAGAAGAAGAGGACGAGCGACAAAATAGACACCATGATGCGGATGGCTTCAGACTGGTATCGGTCACCGAGATACTCAGGGATCGATCGATTGCCGAACCGGTTTCCTGCGGTAGCGATTAGCCGCATCGAAATCAGGATGCCGCAATAGACACCCAGTGGGTAAAGAAAGTTACCCCAGTTGGCGGCGAGTCCCCATTCATAGGACAGTGCCGGACTGCCGAGAAAAGTTGCGCCGCTTGCCGTAGAGGCAGCAAAAGCCAGGGCAAGAAAGAAAGGACCGTATCCTCCTCGGGCGGTGGCAAAGTCATCAGCGTGCTGAATTTTCCGTTGTGCGAATAGCCCGATGCCAATCATGGCACCGATGTACAGCACCAAGAATATCCACGACCAAGTAATTAACGTCATTTATCCCCCCAGGGTGCCCAAAGATTAGCGCCGTAAGATCGGGCTCTTATTTGAAATAACCTAACTCAAACGGGAGTGGAGTCACAACCGGGTAATAGCGTTCAGTGCGGGTGATTCTTGGGGCTGGACTCGTGCGGGGAAAGGCAGATCATCCGGCTCGGGAGATCATTTATGTCACTGAGAGTATTTCTTTTCAGCGTGTGTTTGGCGGGAGCCGTAATAGCGCTTGCAGATACGCCAGCGGGTATTGGCAAACAATCGCTGAAGGGTACCTTAGGCGGTATCCCCATGCATCGCTTTGCGATCGATACGGCCGCTCACAGTGAGGTTGGGATTAAAGTCGACGGGCGTATCGATGAACCGGTTTGGGCTCGGACACCCTATTACGACAATATGATTGTCGCTGTTCCTGGTACCGGCGAGCCTGCCGAGTACGAAACAGAGATTCGTTTGATTGCCACTGAGCGGGGGCTCTTTGTTTCGGCTTTGATGAAACAGCCGCTCGACTCGTTGACCAAGCGGTTGACGCCGCGTGACCAATTCATCGATCGCGATACGTTTGGCATCACCATCGACCCCTCCGGCCAAGGCCTTTTTGCCTATTGGTTTATCATCGCGCTGGGCGATGCGGTCATGGATGGCAAGGTGTTACCCGAACGCCGCTACTCGAATGATTGGGACGGACCATGGCTCGGTAAGTCCGCAACCCATGAAGCGGGGTGGTCCGTAGAATTTTACCTGCCGTGGTCGATGTTGAATTTGCCGGCAGCAGAGGGACAAAGGACGCTCGGCTTTGCCGCTAGTCGCCAAGTCTCCAGTCGAAATCAGCGGTATCAGTGGCCCGGTCATAGCTATGCGTCGCCGCAATTCGTTACGGCGCTTAATTCAATGTCAGTTGAAGGCGTCTCGCCAAGGCGGCAGTGGAGTTTGATCCCCTACGTCTCGAGCACGCTGGACTATGCTGCGAGTGATCAAGATGCGCGTGCTGGACTCGATTTCAACTGGCAATTGAGCTCACGTCTTGGATTAACTGCGAGTGTTGAGCCGGATTTCGGTGCGGTCGAAGCCGATGACGTGGTCTTAAACCTCACCGCGCTCGAAACCTTTTTCCCTGAGAAGCGCCTGTTTTTTCTCGAGGGGAACGAGCTTTACGAGACAACCCCTCGATCCAACTTGGGCAATGGCTTCAGGGAGACTACCAATGAAAATTTTGCAACCACGTCAAGGCGCGTCTTCCTAAGAGATGGGCTGCCTGCACCGATCAGCCTCTTAAATACACGGAGGATCGGCGGCACCGCGAATCAAATTAATGTGCCCTCCGACATTGTGTTGGACCGAGGTCAGCGAGATGAGCCCACTGATCTGCTTGGTGCGGTCAAATTGGCGGGCAATTATGGCGGATTGCGGTATGGCGTCCTGTCGGCAGAAGAAGATGAAGTGGTTTGGCGAGGGCTGGGCGCAGATGGGCGCCCGCAGCCGATTACGGCAGATGGCAGACGCTTTAGCGCAGTGCGCGGATTGTACGAACGGAGTGATGGTTATCGATTGGGTCTGGGCTATCTCGCTACTTTGGTGGAGGGACCCCTCTTTGACGCGGAAGTACACGGTCTAGACGCGCATTACACCTCGGCCTCGGGGCTTCTGAATGCCGATCTTCAACTTGTTCGAAGTGATAAACGGGGAACAACAGGAGACGGGGCGGTCTTGGATGTGCGCTACGCGCCATCGTCTCGGTATCAGCATAAATTAGAACTTGAACGGTTCGATGACACTGTTGATATCAACGACATGGGGTTTTTGAGCCGGAATAACTATCGAGGATCGCAGTACATCTTCAGCTACGCTTTCCCTAAGCCTTCGTCGTGGTATCGGGCCACGCGTGGCACGGTGATTGCCCGTTACTATGAAAACTTAGCCGGCGATGCCGTCGACCGGGGCATCTACTGGCGGAATATTCTGGAGGTCGGCGGAAGGAACACGATTCGTACAGGGCTAGGGTGGCATGCCGCTAGAGTTGAAGACATCAACAGTAGAGGTAACGGTCAGTACGCGGCGGACGCAAGGCCTTGGTGGCAGGTCTTGTGGTCAACCGATGCAAGTCGAATGTTCAGCTATTCTTTTGGGGTCGGTGGTGTTGGTGAGGATCTCGGGGGATATTCGTCTAATGTGAGCGCCGGTGTCACCGCTAGATTGTCGGACCGCCTCTATTTCGATGCAGACATTGCCTTTAAACGAAGAGATGATTGGATCGTTTACCGGGGTGGCCGTCAGTTTGGTGCGTTTGATGCATATGACATTCAGCCTACGGTCGATGTGAACTGGTTTATTCGGGCGAATCATCAAATCAAACTTCGGCTTCAGTGGGCGGGCGTCAAGGCCTATGAGGACGGCCTTTATCAGACGCAAGTTGGTGACGATGAGCTCGAACTGCTGGGTCGAGGCGACGCTTCCAATAACTTTACCGTTAGTCTGCTGACTGCCCAGCTGCGCTATCGTTGGGAAATTGCGCCGCTGACGGATCTTTACGTGGTCTATAACCGAGGGAATCAATTGCCGTTTGATCGTGAAGACGAATTCGGGTCTCTGTTTACAGATAGTTTCGTTGACCCAATCGTCAATCGCCTGATTGTGAAATTGCGATATCGATTCGGCAGTTAAAGGATAAGCGCAGACTGTTGATAGTGCGGTGAGCAGAGAACAACTGCTCGGTCAGTGGGCGATCTCAAAGGTTAGTCTGGTAATAGGAAATTTGAGAATAACCCTCGTCCACCGCCTAGCAGCATGCGCTAATCAGTTTTAGTTCGTTCGTTTCCAGACAATGCCTCACAAAGGTCTAAGATTCTGATGAAAAGGTCGGAGGCCAAGAAACTGGCAATGGCATCGTCCGGCGATCCAGCTGATTGGATGACCCAGGAAGTGATGACGAGTTTTTTTCATTCACTCGCTGTCAGCAAATGGCTTTTTACGATGAGCGTTTCGCAAAGGCCGCTTGGCGAAGAGCGCTCCATCGATAGCCCCCTACAACAGCTTTCTATAAGTAGCTTCTTAGGCCTAGCAAAAAGCTTTTCAAAAAGGATTTCAAAAAGAGATTTCAAAAAGAGATTTCAAAGAGGGCTATTCAAGAATCGCTTTGCACAAAGAGGGCGTTATCAACAGGTTGTGATGAGGGAGCTTGTTAAACCGCATTCAGTAAGACGTGGAGCGATCTTTTGTAAGAAGGCGAGCACTGGGAGACAGCTGCCTTCGATTGGTCCCGCATCGATTATTTCCTGTCGTTAAAACACTCCAAGAAGTGGATCACAGGAAAACGCTCATTGTCCTGTTTGGCCGCGTGAATGGTCATTAGCGCTCGCTCGCCCAAGTCATCCGAATCCCGATATTCCATCGCCCAATCGGAGAAGTGGCGGTCCCTTAATTTCTTGGTCATGGAGTAGACTCAGTACGCTGTGTCTTGTGTCTGCCTCAATCGCGCTATAGAGCGTTTCTACCTCGTTCTGAGGCCCTTCAATCAGCTGCATGAAGTAGCCGTTGGCATAGATCATGGCGCCAGTAATTCCTCTAGTCGCATTGTTTTGCTTGCTGCGTTCGAGTAACTGATCGATAGCCTCATCCGTCCAGTCGAGTTTCGATTGACTGAGATAGGTCTTTGCTACTAACGGTTGAGCGTTCATCGCGAGGTTTCCTGAAAGGTTTTAAAGATGATAGGCAGCATGGTATGGCCTCGGCCTGCTGAGTAAAAGGGTGTATTTGTCTTGCTAGAACTGTATCAAAAAGAGTTAAGTGCGGTCATCTAATGATCAAGAATAATTCGGCCAGTGGCAGCTTCCGTAAGCCATCATTCACGAGCTAATAAATCCATTGGTCAAAGCAAGTGGTCCCTAAGGCAGATCAGGGTGGGCTCTTGTGATATCGTCGAAGCCGTCTGGTTTTGAACGTGCGAGTAGGGAGATAGAGCGATGAGCGAAGCACAGTTTATCCGTTACGAGGGGGTCGAAAGGGGCGTTGCCAGAGTCGTACTAGCAAGACCCGATAAACGGAATGCCCAAAATAAGGCCATGCTGTACGAGATGAATGACGCGCTCGATCGGGCCTGCCAAGATGATGAATGCAAGGTCATTGTGATTGCAGCTGATGGACCAGACTTCTCTTCGGGCCATGATCTAAAAGACCGAGAACCACTGACCCAAACGCCTGTGGGGACCTGGGGTGGATTTCGTCAGCCCGGTATCGAAGGGCATTGGTCGTATGAAGAAGAGGTGTATCTCGGTTTCTGTTGGCGATGGCGAAATATTCCCAAACCGACCATGGTTCAGGTTCAAGGTCGAGTCATCGCTGGCGGGCTGATGCTGGTTTGGCCATTTGATTTGGTGATTGCAAGCGAGGATGCCCGATTTTCTGATCCTGTTGTGGCGTTCGGCGTGAATGGGGTGGAGTACTTTGCTCACCCATGGGAGGTGGGTGTGCGAAAAGCGAAGGAAATGCTTTTTACCGGCGAGGCCATCACGGCTGAGGAGGCCAAGTCGCTCGGTATGGTGAACCATGTGGTACCCGGCGACGAGCTAGAGAGCTTCACCATGGCCATGGCAGAACATATCGCGAAACAGCCGATGGTTGGCTTGAAGCTTGCCAAACAATCGGTCAATCAAATGCAAGATGCGCAGGGGCTCTGGCCAGCGCTGCAGGCAGCGATGTCGCTGCAACACATGGGGCATGCTCATGAGCGACTCATTCACCAACGGGCCATCGAGCCAAAGGGTGAGGCGGCCATTCGTGAGCAAGCGAAAAAAGAGCAGCCCAACGAGTTCTGAGCTTCTTGTTGAGTCTGATGGAGTAGGTTCGGAAGGCGCTGTGAAATACCTGGGAAAGCTGATAACTTGCTAAGTCGATCGAGGGAACTGGAGGGTTAAGTGGCTGCAATATCCATTAATGAAAATGTCTTGACGCTCACGGATGAGGGGCCGATTTTGAAGGGTGTGCGTTGTCGCCAATGTGATAACCACGTCTTCCCTTATCAGAAGGGGTGCCCAAAGTGTACGTCTGATGATGTGGAGCCTGTGGAGCTTGGCACAAAAGGAACGCTGTGGGCTTGGACGATCCAGGGATTCCCACCGAAGGCGCCTCCTTATTTGGGTGAAGCCGATCCAGCGAAGTTTAAACCCTACGGCGTTGGGTACATTGAGCTACCCGGACAACTTAAAATCGAGTCAAGACTGACCATCGCCGACCCAACGGCATTGAAGTCAGGCATGGCAATGGAATTAGTCGGCGAAGTCATAGGTCAAGATGAAGAAGGCAATGACTTGGTCACTTTCGCGTTTGCACCGGCATAGAAAAACTGCCGAAAGCTAGGAGAACTTAGATGAGTGATGACGTAGCAATTGTAGGAATAGGAATGCACCCGTTCGGCCGCCATGATGGGGTCAGTGGCATGGAGCAGGGCGCGGTGGCCATTCGAAACGCGTGTGCGGACGCAGGTATTGAATGGAGTGATCTCCAGTTCGCATTTGGTGGCAGCACCGCAGCAGGAGCGGCAGATACGATCGTGTCTCAAATGGGCCTGACTGGATTGCAGTTTATTAATGTAGTCAATGGCTGCGCCACGGGCGGCTCAGCATTGATTTCTGCCTACAACACAATCCGTTCAGGTGCGTTCGATTTGGGTATCGCGATCGGATTTGACAAGCACGAGCGAGGGGCCTTTCGAATTCAGTCAGGTAAAGCAGGTGAGCGAGACTGGTACGGCGGCAGCGGTATGGCACTTACCACTCAGTTTTTTGGGATGAAGATCAATCGCTATATGGAGCAATACGGGATCACTCAGTCGTCTCTCGCCAAAGTGGCTTCGAAGGCATTCCGTAATGGCTCTATGAATGAAAACGCGTGGCGCCGCCAGGCCTTTAGTGAAGAGGAAGTCCTTCAATCGGCAATGTTGTCCTACCCATTGACTCAGTACATGTTCTGCTCCCCTGGGGAGGGAGGCGTGGCGCTGATCCTGGCTCGCGCAGATCAAGCCCATAAATATACCGATAAGCCGATTTTCCTTAAGTCTGCGGTGGTCCGATCTAGGCGCTATGGCAGCTTTGAGGTTTTGGCGCCGTCCCTGGCGCTTGATTTCAGCGATGGCCCAACAGTGGATGCCTCCAAGGCGGCCTTTGAGATGGCGGGCATTGGGCCAGAGGATATTGACGTTGCCCAATTGCAGGATACGGAGTCAGGCGCCGAAGTCATGCATATGGCGGAAAACGGTTTCTGCGAGCACGGTGAACAAGAGGCAATGCTAGCGCGTGGAGACACGGAGATCGGCGGCAAGCTGCCCGTTAATACCGATGGTGGTTGTCTTGCCAATGGTGAGCCTGTTGGCGCATCGGGTTTGAGGCAAGTCTATGAGAACGTACTGCAGCTGCGAGGCGGTGCAGGCTCAAGGCAAGTCCCTAACGATCCGAAGGTGGCGTATACCCACGTTTATGGTGCGCCCGGTATTTCAGGGGTTACCATCCTCTCGACCTAACAGTCGCAGCCCGTTTGGGCTTTAGTTAGAGATAAAAAAGGCGGTGAACACCGCCTTTTTTGTGGTTCAACAAATCTGTTTTATCAGCAGTTTGGATTGGTCTATGCGTCGCTATAGCGAGCAACCCTAGCGCACACCGGTTCGCTTAATCATCGAATCGTGCATACATTCTCTGAAGCGAGTCTGCCATGCTCTGGGGGTGCTCGGTTGACTTCGAAGTTGGTAATGGTCTGCCAGTTTTCAGCAATGGTGTCGATCGTGACAGGAGTGTCCGCGGGAAAGAGATTCAGGCCCTCGGTGCGCTCCCATCGTAACTTCTTGTAGCTCCCAGCTGACGTTTCGAAAAAACTGCCCGACTCTTCACAACTCGAGTGCGCGAGGTAGGCAACGAGTGGCGCAACGTATTCGGCCTTACGGATCTCTTTATCCCGATCGGACCAATGGCCGCTGTTCATCGTGGTCGCGCCCACGGGCGCGACACAGTTGCACGTGATGTTCGATCGTCCACCCTCCATGCTGATGGATCTGGCGAGGCCATACATGCCCATCTTGGCTGCAGCATAGTTGGACTGCCCGAAATTTCCGTACAGCCCTGATGCAGATGAGATAAAAACGATTCGGCCTCCGCCAGCCGTTTCAAAATGGGGCCAAGCCGCTCGGGTCAGTTTGAATGCGGCGCTCAAGTGAACGTCGATGACTTCCTGCCACTGTTCATCCGTCATTTTTCGGAGCGTCTTATCGCGCACGAATCCTGCGTTGTGGATGATGGCGTCGAGTCGACCGAAGCGTTCGACGACCGCCTCTATTAGCGAATCTGGATGCTCGACCAGGCCTGCAAAGTGAGCGGCTTGGCCACCACTGCCCGTGATGGTGTCGATCACGCCTGCATCGTCACTGGTGGTGCTGTTGACTGCAACAGTCGCACCACTTGCCCCAAGGCAAAGGGAAAATTCTCTTCCTAATCCTCGCGTTCCACCGGTTACGAGTACGACCTGATTTTCAAAATTGATGGCCATTGGGCAATCCTTCAAGGGTGACAGGGTGGTTAAGTCTGCATTATCAGCGGGTGATATTGCGCATTGATTCGCTGTGACAGGCGTTTACCTAATCATCATTCGTCGTGGTTCGGTAATCACCAAACTGCCCGTCTCTCTTCGAGAGTGCATCGGTAAGACCTGCCGCTAGTTCTTTGAAGTGGGCTCTCGTGGATTCGGTGTGGAATGCAAGCGCTTGGATTTCTGTGCCCGAGCGAATCGCAGCTCTGACACCCATCAGCTCCATCTGCCGGTGAACAGCACGTTTATTCATCTGTTGGAGGTCGGTGGGTACTTTGGCAATCCGTTCCGCAATTTCCAGCACACTGCGCTCTAGATCCTCGATGGGGTAGGCGCGATTGGCAAAGCCTTGCTCTGCTGCCTCAATGCCACTAATGGCATCTCCCGTTAACATCATTTCCATTGCGTTTCGAAGCCCCAGCAAGTGAGGGAAGAACTGATTGTCTGGCGGGCTCATGGAGCGAACCACGGGATATCCGATCATTGCATCTTCTGCGCAGTAGACGAGATCGCAAGACGTCGCAAGTTCGGTACCGCCTGCCAGGCAGTAACCGTGAACTTGGGCGATAACGGGTTTCGCTAAATCCCAAACACGAAAGAACCCATCAACCACATGTCTTGCCCAATTGCCATCCCCAGGGGATGTGTGAAATGGCTGATTATCGCGATTGTTGGCTTTGAGGTCATAGCCTGCGCAAAAGGCCTTGCCCGCTCCGCGGATGATAGTCACTCGGACATCGGGATCTCGGTCGTTGGACTCAAGCGTGCTGTACAGCTCTCCTCGGAGGACGTTGTTCAGCGCATTCCTGGCATCCGGGCGATTGAGAGTAATGCGAGAGACATTGGGACGTGGGGTATCAACGATGATGTGCTGGTAATCAGTCATGGCTGAGTCCTCTTCGCTCTTTCTCCGCGGCAAGTCGCACTGTGTCCGCCTCAAGCGGCTTTGCCAGCTTTGACTCATCAATGGTCCCGAGCGTATGCGCGCGCATCTTAGCGCCATCGTAGGTAATCCACTTTTCAGGCACGACTTCGATCACAATCCGTAGGGGAGAGTCCAGCATGTCTTCAAAGGCTTTCACTTCCTCAGGCGTTGATCTGAGCGCGCTTGCAAGCTCCGGATAAAACCATGCCTTCAAGTCCTTATCGTCGTGAATTTTGGCGCGACCCTTAATGGTGATCGATTTGCCCGCGTCGAGTGACGTTCCCTTTGATGTAATGACCACTGACGACTTGGGATTTCTGCGTAGGGCTGAGACTCGATGTCGATGCGCGGCTGCCGTGATCCATATGCTGCCCTTACGCCAGATATAGGAGTGGATGACGCCCATTGGCCATTCGTCTTGGGTGCACCAGTTCAGTACACACTCCTTTTGTTCGAGAAGCATGGCCTCACGAACGTCATCGTCCAAGGTGTAGATGGAAACGACCTCATGGTTTTCGGCTTTATTCATTTTAGGATTCTCCTTCATTAGTGCGGTCGAGCATTTCTGCGATGGGGTCGACTGGCGCTTGAAAAAGCGATGTCAGCTCGCTATCTGAGGTTTCAAGTAATTGATCCACCCAAGCATGAAAACGAGCACCGCCACTTTCATTCTTACCGAATGTCACCATTTTTCGTGCGCCTGAGGCAAGTGCAACTTGCTGCCGTATGCCAGTGGCGTAATCCTCTTGCTCGACCACGTAGCGCAGGAACTTAAACTGCTCAGCGGCGCTTTGGCTCGCTGCTTCGTCGGGGGTGTTCTTTAACAAGTAGTGTTGAATCGTCACTGATTCTGAGGGAGTAGCTCCAGGGAAAAGTTGAGAGAGCAGCACTCCGCCACCACCGCCATCGAAGCCCGCGATTGAGATGTGCGGAAAGATCGTCCACACGCCCCCCAGCAACGCATCAAGTGGCCATTCGTTCTCGTCAATCTGTTCGTAATCGAGCAAAGATGGGTTTGGGCCGGACACTCGTTGGTGCGGACCAAAGGGATAGTAGTTGGCACGATGCGGGAAGTTCGAACCAAAGGTGTCTTTGTGGAGGATCGGTAAATGGTAGATGTCGAGATAGCCGTCGTAAGCGATCTTCCAATTTGGACCTTCAACCATTTGGCTATCGAAGTAATGCCACCCCTCGAATCCGAAACCTTGAAGCATCTGGTCATACCCACACAAGAAATCGTCGATGGAAAGACTAGGGTTCGGGTCAAGGTGTACCCAAATGAGGCCTGCGCGCTCAAGGCACGGTAGCGACCGCAGCGAGTAGCAGGTTCTGTCGACTTCGCCAAAGTCGCGTTCGGCAAACACCCCGATGAGCTCACCATCAGGGTTGTAACTCCAGGCATGGTAAGGGCACGTGAACCGGTGGCTGTTGCCCCGACCCTCCGGCATGATTTGAGCGCCCCGATGGCTGCACACGTTAAAAAAGGCCTGTACTGCGCCGTTTTCTCCACGAGCAATGAGAATTGGCACGCCGAGGATGGTCATCGCTTTGTAATCATGCATATTGGGAAGTTCAGCAGTGGTGGCCAGCATCAGCGGTAGCCGTTTGAAAATGAGATCCACCTCTTGTTGCCAGCGTTCTTCGTCAACGTAGTGATCAGCAGGAACCTCATAGTGCGTCGTCATCTGCTGAATGGTGCCTGCCTTAGCGTGGGCAAGATCGGCCCTGGCGGTTTTGAGGAGTGCTTGTCGATCCATTTCCGAAATCCTTTGAGAGGGTGCGCCTACTTCACAAGCCGCTGCCGGTCGGGACATGCGGTTGCATCATCGATGCTTGACCGATCCGTCATTAAACCGGCAAGCTTGACGGTTTTCAACGCAGGCAAAGGGGACGAAAGGATGAGCGTATTCGACTTGACCGGGGAGACGGCTGTAGTCACGGGTGCCGGACGGGGCATCGGTGAGGGTATCGCGAAAGTGCTCGCAAATGCGGGCGCCAATGTGGTCTGCGCAGCTCGGAGGGAGCACGAAATCAAGCGAGTTGCGGATGAAATCAACGCGTCTGGAGGTAAGGCAATCGCTTGTGCGACGGATGTAACCGATGTTGCTGCTGTTGAACGCTTGGCCGATGCCGCTTTGAGCGAATATGGATCGCTCAATATGTGGGTGAATAATGCCGGGGGGTCGCCAACGCAGGCGCCACTCGTTGATATTGAACCCGCGGAGTGGGAGCGAACCCTACTGCTTAACCTTACGGCGGTGTGGCACTGCACGCGGGTTGCGGCGCAGAAAATGGACGAGGGGCGCGTGCTAAATATCTCGTCGCTCGCCGCTGAGGATGTGATTCCAGGAAGCGGGCACTATTCGGCCGCGAAAGCAGGGGTCAATATGCTCACTAAAACCTTCGCTAAAGAATTAGGTCCACGCATACGAGTGAATTGCATTATGCCGGGGGCGGTCCCCACTGAGATCATGATGGAGGCGCTTAGTCTCAAAGAAGATGACTTGCCGGGCCTCGAGAAGATGCTGAGGTTACCCGCCGGCCGTCTTGGAACACCAGAAGATCTAGGCATGGCAGCACTTTACTTGCTGTCTCGGGAAGCCGCGTGGGTCACGGGTCAGAATATTCGCGTATCCGGAGGCCACTAATGAAGCTCCAGCGAGTCGTACTAAAGGAATACCCCAAAGGGGAATTACAAGCAGAGCATATGGCGATCATTGAAGAGGCCATACCCGAACTTGCCGAAGATCAAGTGCTGCTTCAAGTCGAGCATTTATCGATCGATGCGTTTATTCGAACGACCTTTAATGAAGGGGCATTTCATGGCACCGCGGACCTGGGTCAGCCGATTGTCGCTTTGGGTATTGGCCGAGTCATTGACTCTAGGTTCGACGGACTCAATCAAGGTGACGCGGTATTTGGACCGATGGGCGCTCAAACCCATGCGGTGCTGCCCGGAGCGATGTTGCAGAAGATCGATGAGGATGAATTACCGGCTCGAGCGCACTTAGGTGTGCTTGGAGTAACAACGGGGCTCACCGCTTATGCTGGAATCGTTCGTGTCGGAGAAGTGCAAGCCAGCGACGTCGTTGTCGTGTCAGCCGCTGCGGGCGCCGTAGGGTCTTGTGCGTGTCAGATCGCCAAAAATTGCGGTGCTCGAGTGATCGGTATCGCAGGCGGTAGTGAAAAGTGTCAGTTCCTGATCGATGAGATTGGCTGCGATGACGCGATCGACTACAAGCATGAGGATATTGATGAGCGATTGAAGGCGCTCGCCCCCGACGGATTAGATGTCTTTTTCGACAACGTTGGCGGAGCGGTGCTTGATGCGGCGCTACTGAACCTAAAAGAAGGTGCTCGGGTCGTGATTTGTGGCGCCATTTCCCAGTATGAAAGGACGGGTGATGTCAAAGGCCCGACCAATTACCTAAAGATTCCCGAGCGAAACGCCAGCATGCTGGGATACACCGTGTTTCGATTTGCCGAAGAGTACGACCAAATTAGAGAAGCCCTTGCTGAATGGGTGCTCGCGGGTCAATTAACGCTCCCAGAGCAGGTGGAAGAGGGCATCGAGCAGTTCCCTGACGCCCTGATTAAGCTCTTTTCAGGTGGCCACAAAGGGAAGCTGCTGGTCGCTCCTTAGCGTTTTGCAGAGCTTTTTTGGGCGCTTTGTATAGCGCTTCATGGGAGACTCGCTTTCCATGAACCTCTTTTTAGGAAGGTTCACAGAGCGCCTGCAAACAAGTTTTGTAAAGATGGTGTCTAGGCAGCGCTGTAAACGATTTGTCTAGCGCACACTTTTGAGCGTTTTCTCTTGGCGCAGTCTTCGACCGTTTTTTCCGAACACGCGCTTGCGTCGCGTTGTAGATAGCTCGGTGCTTCCTAATGGATATCGGTGCGGCACTCTCCAAACGCTCAATCGAGACTGATTAACACCTTGCATTGATCAGAAGGCGTCTTTAGTGCCTCGAACGCAGAGGGAACCTCTTCGAGGCTGATCACGTCGGTGACCATAGGTCGAGGGTCGATGCGTCCTTGCTCCATCATCTCGATGCAGAATTCGAAATCGGTCTTGTCGTAACCCACTGCCCATTGAATTCTTAATTCTTTGCCGAAGGCCATGAGCGGAACGATCGTGTCAGGGTGATCGCACACGCCAATACCCATAATCAGGCCCTGTTTAGGCGCACGCTCGATGCAGGCTTGCATAATCCCGGGCGCTCCCACACATTCAAACTGAATCTCAGGCGTTGAATCAGTTAACGCAGCAAATTGAGCGCCTACATCGCCTTTTGGGTCTATAAAGTGAGTGAAGCCAAAGGTTTCGGCCATGGCGAGTCTCGCCGGCGCCATTTCGCTGATGACGACATGTTTGGCGCCAAAAAAACGTGCCCATAGGGCACAGGTGAGTCCAATCGGGCCTGCTCCGATGATGAGTACTGATTTTTCTCGTATTTCACCTGCCATTTTGACGGAATGGAGTCCCACGGCGAGTGGCTCCACCAATGCGCCGTCGTGATTGGAAAGACCTTCTGGCAGTTTGACCACTAAGTCGTAGCCGACTTTGACGTACTCACTATACGCTCCGCTAATGGCGCCCAGACCGATAGTTTTATCTTCAATGAAGGGGAGTGACGTGATGCGGTCGCCAACACTGAATGTCCCATCCACTAAGTCATCACCAATGGAGACGATTTCGCCGGTGAACTCATGACCAAAGACGGTTTCTGGCGGTGCCATAAATGGGCCTTCTTTAGATGCGTGAATATCCGTTCCACAAATTCCGCAGTGACTCACTTTGACGAGCATCTCTCGGCTAGAAATCGTAGGCGTGGGAATATCTTGAATCGACAGTGGCTGTCCTGGTTGATGGAATACGGCGGCTTTCATTACATCTCTCCTTGCGCGGCGCCTGGATCCTCAATGGGCGGTAGGATCAGTCGCTGGTTGATTTCGTGTGGCTGAGTTCAGACCTCAGCTCAGTTGGCGTCTCCTGTTAAACGCTTGGTTACGCAGGTTGTCGTTTATCAAAGGTTATCGATAGTTTTGCGGGCGGATGAAGCAGCAAACTCGGCAGGAATTCCAGTTCCTCCTGGCCTTTGGGTAGCCCGAAATTGGTCATCCGCTCAAGAATGACCTTGAAGCCCACCATCAGCTCCTGTCGTGCAAGCGGTGCTCCTAAGCAATGGTGCACCCCTTGGCCGAAGGCAATTTGAGACTTGAGGTTCGGCCTGTCGACCTTAAAGGCGTCGGGGTCAGGGAAGACGGTTTCATCTCGGTTAGCTGAGTGGAACTTCACCATCATGGTGGCGCCTTTTGGAATGGTGACCCCACCGACCTCGCAATCCTCCTTTGCGATCCGCCACATCTGTGCCGTGGGCGTGGAAAGCCGGAGCATTTCTTCAACCATATTGGGCACGAGGCTTGGATCATCCTGCACTTTTTTTAGTTCCTCGGGATGGCTCGCAAGAAGATGCATACCTTCAGCGAATGTGCTGGTGGTTGTCTCGTTGCCGGCGACCAGTAATTGAGAAATGACGGATAAACACTCCTCGATGTTCATGGGAGTCTCGCCGTCGGCGGATGCGTTCACGATATCAGAGAGCACGTCATCGGTCGGACAAGATTTTCTCGCCTCAATCTTTTCAGCGAAGTAATGCTGGAAATCGACGACAAGGCGAGCTGCATTCAAGGCCCCCTCTCGGGTTTGGCCTGCCGAAAACGAATAAACATTCGCATCAGACCATTCTTTGAATAAATCCATGTCCGATACAGGCACACCTAATATGTAAGCAATCATTCGAACGGGCATCGGCACCGCAAAGGCTTCCATCCAATCACACTCGCCTTGGTCGATGAAGTCGTCAATCAATTCGTGCGCGAGCGACTCGATGTAGGGCTGTAACTTGGCAACGTTGCTCGCGGAGAAAGGTTTTTGGCAGAGGGATCGATACCGGCGCTGCCTTGGAGGATCTGCTGTCAGCATGGTGTTCACGCTTCGAAAGCCCTTTTTCATGATGGCTTCCATCTCCGGGTCGCGCTGCTTGGTATCGCCCGCTTGAATCATTGAAAACTCGTTGGAAAAACGCTTCTCGTTTTTCGTAACCTCAACGACCAAGTCATAGTTGGAAATAAAGTACACCCCCGTCTGCGGGCAGTGGTAAACCGGCGCTTCCTCTCTTAATTGCTGATTGAATGCGTAGGGGCAGGCGAGTATTTCCGGGTCTAGGGGATTGGTCTCTGCAAGGGATTTAGCCATCGTTAGGTCTCTTTACTGAAGGTCATTTTGAACCAAGTCGTGATTTTGAAAATAGGAATAAGCAGCGGCAGGACTTTCAATATTTTTTCAACGTTCCAATCTTCTAACGCGGCTTCAAGCCGCGAATACATTGCATCGAATAGTACCGCCGCTCGATCAGAGGACTGATCAATCTCATCCATGCTCATGGAAAACATCAGTAGTGTGACAACAAGATTGAGCTCATAGTCGCTGATCATTTGTTTCTTGGTGTACTGCGTTACGCCTCTCTCCACCAGCCTGTCATGGTAGATGGTGAGCAACTCCTGCTCGTGGGAGCGCCGGGTTTCAATGGTGATGCTTTGGGTCAACCATCTGGCGATATCCGTCATGGGCTGGCCCATTCCTGAGGTTTGCCAATCAATAATGACCGGGTCCGCGGAGTCGTCAGGAAAAAAGATGTTGTCCGAACGAAGGTCGCCGTGAACCAGCGTGTAAGGAAAGGGTGGAGGCGGCTCCATCTTGCATAAGGGCGGTAGCAGTGGCAGTAGCCGTTTCATGTTGGGGTAAGCGTCGAACCGACCTGTCTTTTCAGCATCGATAATGCTTGCCTCGAGTAGTGCAAGACTCTCGGAGGCAGGTTGCACGTGGGTAATCGGGCTTGGCCAGCCGATAGACTTTAACGTAGGACTGTTCCACCAATGCGCATGTAGGTCAGCGAAAGCCCGCATGACTTTTGCAGACTCGTCGAAGGAGCATCCCTCCACTTGATCAACCGGTGACGCGGGTGCCAGATCCTCGATGATCATGGCAAAGCGGTTGTCTTCTTGGACGGATTCGGCGCTGTAGCATTGCGGCACCTTAACGCCGCAGTCGTGAGCGCAATCGCGATAAAAGCCAATCTCACGGCCGTAGTAATTCATTCTTGCAGCTAGCTGCCGAGTGGCCTCCATGGGTGAAGAGAGCTTGACGATCACAGACTGGGGTAACGAGCCTTCGCTCGATTCGCCTGTCAGCATCACTCTGGCGAGCGCCGCCATAAACCCCTCGCCCTGGCCAATTTGCGTTACCGAAAAATCCTGAACCTTGGCCCCAGGAAACCCATCGCTGAGGCGGGACTCCAGCCAGTCAGCAGATATATCGCTGATGGTGATGGGAAAATTAGGCTTGTTGGGCATTGTCGGGCCGCCTGGACTCGTTCTGGAGAGATTTAGGAAGATGTGCGTAGTCGTTTAATCGCAGAAGTTCTGGTGCGGGCTTAAGCACCAATTCCGTGATTGCTGCGTTGTGCATGAGGTACTTCGGTCCAAAGCGAGGGCCCTCCGCGAACAGAGCGGATAGCCCATTGGCAAACGCTCCGCCATGACCCACAAAGATTAAATTTTTAGAAGCGTTCTGCGATAAGTGTTTCAAAATCGCAGCACTCACTCGCTCTGAGATCTCGAAAGGGGTTTCGCCGCCGTGGTCACGAAAGTGATCATCGCGGACCGATTTGATCGCGTATCCCCGCTCGTGCATTTGCTGATAGGTAATGCCTTCCCACTCACCAAGATCACATTCGACAATGTCATCCTCAATGGTGATCTCGAGGTTTAAGGCATCTGCAATGATGCTGGCCGTTTCGCGGGCGCGCCCAAGGGGGGAGCTAACAATGTGATGAAAGGCAGTGGCCTGCGCATTCAGCGCTTCAGCAGTCGAGCGAACTTGCTCAATCCCGCGCGGGTTAAGCGGTGATTCGAGACGACCATAAGCGAGCTGGGCATCGTTCGCTTCTGTCTCGCCGTGGCGAATCAGTGCTAACCGCTGAACATCTGTCATCAGGAATGTCCTTCCCAATAGGGCGCTCGAAGCTTGCGTTTATTGATCTTACCCATGGTGTTGCGGCCTAAATCCGTCACGAACTCAACCGTCTTCGGGCATTTATAGTGAGACAGCCTGTCTCGACAAAAATGGATGATCTCATTGGCGTCCCCGGCCGCGTCGTCTCGCAAAATTGCCAGCGCCTTCAGCTCCTCGCCCATTTCGGGATGGGGGACACCGATGCAGGCGACATCCAAAATCGAGGGATGATCAATAAGCACTTGCTCAGCTTCTGCAGGGTAAATGTTGACGCCACCCGACACGATCATGTCGCTGAAGCGGTCAGTGATAAACACATACCCCTCTTCGTTCATGTACGCGATCTCGCCAAGGGTAAAGACACCCGGGCGGATATGCGCAGCGGCCGATTTCTCTGGGTCATTGTGGTAAACCACGCCCCGGCCGGTCGCGTCTTCGAAAAAGAGCCGCCCCTCGGTGTTCGGGGGCACAGGCTGATCGTTGTCATCGAGAATCATTGCGGTGAAAGGAGGGATGCTCTTGCCAACGGATCCAGGGTGCTCCAGCCATTCCTCTGATGAAATCATGCAGGTGGTGCCTACTTCTGAGGCTCCATAGGCGTCCCTAAACACGGGCCCAAACCATTCGATCATTGACCGCTTAACGTCGACGGGACACTTAGCGCCAGTGTGGCTCACGCTAACCATGCTTGAGATGTCGTACTTGGCTTTTACCTCCTCGTCGAGCGCGAGTAGGCGAACGAAATGGGTTGGCACCATGATGGTAGATGCGGTGCGATAGGTTTCAATCGCGCGCAGCGTATTCTCGGCATCAAACCGAGTGAGGATCACCGACGGTGCGCCTGCCGCAAGAAGACGCGCGCCACTCAAGGGACCTGTGTGGTACATGGGCCCAACGACGAGATGGGGTCCAAGCTCCGCGAGCGGGTTGGCTTTCAGGTTATCCAAATGCTCACCAACTGTATTGCCACCAGCGAACATGGTGGGGGGCAAGTGCGTTCCTTTTGGACGTCCGGTTGTTCCAGAGGTGTACAGAAGATTGGGCCTTGGCGCGACAGAAACATCTGGTTCGTCGTCACTGCTCTCGGAGAGCCATGTCGACCAGTCTGCGATCCCCTCTATATTCGTGCGCCAGCCGATGACGGTAGGTACGCCTGCTAAGTGCGCGGCTTCGATGCCGCGTTCAGCGGTTTCGGGGCCGACAAAGAGCATGCGGGTCCCCGAATCCTCGAGAATGTAGGCGACTTCCTCGGCCGTCAAATGAAAGTTAACTGGAACCACGGACGCTCCGCCGACTAATCCGCCAAGATTGGCAAGCGCCGTTTCACACGCGTTTTCAGCAAAGACGGCCATTCGCCGCTCCTCGCCGAGATCAGCGACTCGAATGGCATTAGCGGCTCGGTTGAGAATGTTATCGATCTCGAGCCAGGTGAGCGCTTGGAGTGGGTCCCTTAATGCAATTTCATCTGGCCGAGCGAGGCCTATAGGTTTAGCAAACTGTGTCATATCGCGCTTAAATCTCCCTCGCTGAATAGTGTTGCAAGCGATCTATTTGGGTCTGCCAGCGAGCAGTTGTCGCACTCGATTGGTGACCAATATGTGCTTGCATATCGTTTGATCGTACAGATCCGGCCGAGCCCCGTAAATCAAGAATCACTGCTCCCGTCAGCTTGAACCCCTTACTAAAAACCGCTCCGGTTAACGGTAAAAAGTGATGCCAGCGCTCAATGTAACGAACAAGATTAAAAACAGTCAATGGTGATTTTTTTGCCCGTCCGGAGGTTAGCAAAATGGCAGGATTGGGTAAGAAAGGTCGGTGGATCCCTCAGCAAAAAGGCCTGTCTGGATTGAGATAGAAAGGTCCACTAGTCAGCTGATTTATTTTGGGGAGATATGCATTCACACCATCTCTAGTCAGCTAGAGCGATCGATAAGGGGTTCGAAACCAATGATCTTGGCGCAAAAAAGCAGGCCGAAGCCTGCTTTTTCATAAGCGCTGTGAGCCTTACATCTCCCACATAAGCTCGACGGCATAAGTGCGCGGTGCACCCCAACCTTGGAAGCCAGTGGTCGGTCCACCTAAGAAGAGCGCGTGCTCTTTGAATTCCTCGTCGGTCAGGTTTTTCCCGAATACCGTGATAGAAGCGTTGTTTCCATTGGCAGTTTCGAAGCTATAAGCGACGCGTGCGTCGACCTGGCTGTAGCCACCTTCGAACAGTCGCTGGTCAGCACCGCCTCCGGTATTCACTAAGAGGAAGTCGCCAACTGTCTTGTAGCCTACGTTGGCCGAGAAGAGGCCACTGCCCACTTCCTGGTCATAGGCCAGACGGAACGACATGCTATCTTCAGGCTGCCTTGAATCAGAATTACCGCCTAGATTCCTCAAGGTGCCAATCGGGTCCAGCGTACCCACGACCGCGGTGACACAGCCGTCTACCAGCTCGCAGGCTAGTGTGAATGCGCTGTTATCAACATCGATGGTGCCGTAGTTGAACATCAGGCTAAGGTTATCCGTCATGTACCACTGACCCTCGAGTTCCCAGCCCTTGGTTTCGCTCTCACCACCGTTGTTGATGTAGGTGGTCGTGCCAGGAATGGAGCCTGGTGGCAGCGTGATGATGGATGAGAACTGCGAGCCTTCTCGGTTCAAAACGTAATAGGCAAGGTTCAATCGCAGCGTGTTGTCGAGCAAGTCATTTTTAAGACCGATCTCGAATTGATCCGCGGTTTCAGGGTTGTAACCTGCGCGGTCTGGCCCTGATGCATTTCGGATACTAAAGCCACCACTTCGGAAGCCCTCTGAATAGCTGGCATATAGGAGTGACTGATCCGCTACCCGGTAGCTACCGGACACCGTGATGATCGTTTCCGACCAAGACTTTTCTGGAGTCTCGTAAGAGGCCCCGGGCACACTAGCAAGGCCACGGAAATTGTGCTCGTTGTAACCCGCTGCAGTTGTGTCGTCATACACAGGGTTAGCGATTCGATCATCAGCAGGGTTGAACGAGAAGTCCGTGTAGCCGTTGTAGGCTTGCTTACTCTCATCAATGTAGCGAGCACCGACGGTCAATTCCATCGCATCCGATGGGCGGAAGGTGACTGAGCCAAAGATGGCTGATGAGTCGACTGTTTCACCCGCGAGCTGCGTGCTTCTTGCATTGGGAAACTGACAGAACGCTTCAAGACCAGGCGTCGCATTGGATCGAAAACCGATTGCTGCACAGGGTACGCCGTCGGGAAGTCCAATGGCGAACGTGGGCAGCTGAAGCACGTTGTTCGTGTCCTGCCTGAAGTCAAGATCCGAATCGAACTTGTAGTAGCCGACCATGGCAGAAAGCTGATCGCTGATGTCGATGTCCATGCGCAGCTCGTGGCTTCGAATGGAGTAGTCTTGGTCTCTTAGCGTGTGTAGCTGTGCAAAAGGGATTGCAGCGCCATTGATGTCGCCACCATCGAAATCCTGGTTCACAAGATCTCTGCCACTTGAGTCGCCAAAGACATAGTGAAGCACCAGAGAGTCACTCAGTTCCCAATCGAGGCGAGCACCGAGTTGGTCGACTTCGTAAATGGTGGGTTCAACCTTATCTGCTCGGTTGACGAAGCGATTGTCCCCATCGAATCGAGGGTCTTGAGGCATTGTTTGTGATCGGTCGTTGATGCGGTCGTAAGTGACGACCAGTTCAGCATCATCATTAATGGCCCACGCAAGGGCAGCGGTTTGAGATGAGAAATCAATGTCGCCCGCCGTTCGATTCAGCGTCACGTTATCGTAGAAGCCATCTCGCTCCCGCTCATTGAAGCCGACTTTGAGCGCTACCTTGTCTGCGGCGATAGGGATATTGACCCGAGCTTTGACCGTCTGCGAGTTGTAGTTACCCGCTTCGACACTCGCTTTCACGCCGAACTCGTTATATTGCGGTTTGACTCGGTTGACGACGATGTTACCGCCAATCGTGTTCTTGCCGAAAAGCACACCCTGAGGGCCACGGTTCACTTCAATTGAGGCGACGTCAAACATGTCGATCAGCTGCCCCGTGCTAGAACCCATTTGGATGCCGTCGACAATCACGCCAACTTGTGGGCTTTGGGTCTTTTCAATATCAGCGTAACCGACTCCCTCGAATGTACAGCGCACTAGCGCCTGGGCCTGCTGTGTTCATACCGATATAGACGTTTGGCACCAATCCATCGAAGTCCCTCAGTGTATTTGGCTTCGTGCGCTCAATGGCCTCTTCGCCAAACGCAGTCACGGACAGCGGCACATCCTGAACGGATTCCTCTTGTCGACGAGATGTCACCACGACCTCTTCCATGGTCCTAGATGACTCTTCAGCGTAGATTGCTGTGGTGGGCGCTAGAGTCCCCGCTAGCGCAACGGCAGATGCAACGATCAGCCTCATATCAACCTCCCTATTTTTCTTTTGAGAACAGGCTAATACTGTCCTCCCCAGTCCGATAATCCCCGATCAGCGAAGTGAAGGTCAAGTCGATTATTGAACTCTCAAATGGAGTTTTTGCCGAAAATAACCGAAATTAAGAACAAAAATTCAGAAGGAGAGAAGTCGGATGTTGGGTCAATCTCCTTTGGGATCTTCTATCAATTCCGCCGAGTCCAGATGGAGGCTGAGCTTGCTAACGAGTGTCTCCATAGAATTGCCTGAGTGAAGCATTAGGTCGCGATCGGTCAGCCAACAACTTTTGCATTGGGTTTGCATTGGGTGGCCTTGCTACGCACGAGCGCTTAGCGTTAACGCATCAACAAGGAGGATGTTTGGAATAGGAAGCTAGGCTCCCCTTGGTGACCCTCAGACCCTCAGACCCTCCCTCAGACCCTCAGACCCTCAGACCCTCAGACCCTCAGACCCTCAAGCTCGCAGAATCTCAGTTAATCGCTAACCGCTAACCGTTTGGCTTAATCCGTGAGCGGAGGCGCTTTAGTGCCGAATCGACCTATGCGCCCAACTGGCTCATATAGGTGTTGAGATCAAAATAATCCCGCCAAGCCTTTATTTTTCCATCTTCGATTTCAAAGGTGCCCATGACGGGTAATGATATTTTCTTGCCGTCGGCTAAATCGAATTCGTCTAATCGCTCTGTGAGAACCACCTGGCCTGCAGCTGCGATGTGATAGGTGGTCCATTCAATTCGTTCGGCGCGCATCGCCTCAATGAAGGCCCGGGCGGTTTCTTTACCCTCGATCTTCTCCATGGGAATGTTGTGATAGACGACGTCATCTGCAAAAAACTCAGCAACGGCATCAAAATCAATTCGGTTCCAAGCATCGATGAAGGCTTCGACGGTTTCGATTGGCGTCATAATGGTGTCCTATTGTGAAGCACTTAAGATGTAATCAGCCTATGGCGTTTTTTCAGTGCGCGCAACAGAGCAAGATTCCGAGACGTAGCTGGGCTGACCGATGATCAGCGTTGCGAGAAATAGGGTGCCGGTGCTGATGCCGCTCGAGTCGCCCGCCCGGGTCAGGTTACAACCTTTGACCCCACCAGCTTGCGATGCTAAGCGGATACTTTTTGCTCGCTTCGACCATGTCTGCTGGTGTGTCGCTATCGATGGGCGGGTCCAGCGTTTCCGGCAGCGGGCAGGCGCCTTGGACTGGGTCAAGGTACTCCAGCCGGATCGATTGAAGCACAGCGCCAAAATCGTGCCCCTCGTGGTAAGGGGAGTTTTGGTGCGCGTAAAACGCCCACTTATCTCTGAACGCCAGCAAACAATAATAGAAGTTGTCTTGTTGGCCTTTAAAGTACTCGTACCGCAGAACGCCATCTTCCTCAGACAAAGTCTTTTGAACCATGTCTTTCATAATGTCTTCAAATTGCGCTTCGCGACCGGGTTTAATTTCGATGTGTGCAAGTAACGTTGTCATTGATCAACCTCGATGGGAGTGGGTCTAGGGCGCGTGTGTCAGTGGGGCAGCCGCCCATTGTGTTGCCCGCCGGATAC
The DNA here is from genome assembly GCA_038131595.1 of Gammaproteobacteria bacterium. Classification (GTDB taxonomy): domain Bacteria; phylum Pseudomonadota; class Gammaproteobacteria; order Pseudomonadales; family Azotimanducaceae; genus UBA9926. The sequence continues at coordinate 459,371 of JAYPPR010000008.1, read as the reverse complement.
ATCGATCAACTGGCCATTGATAAACCCTGACCGCGCATCATCTGCAAGCCATAATGCGGTCTGGGCAATGTCGTCGATAGTACCCATCCGGCCTGAGGGGATGTGCGGGATAAATCGCTCCTCAGAATCGCTGTGTTCGAAAATGGCATCCGTCATATCGGTGCGGATCAATCCCGCTGCAATGGAATTAAAGCGGATGTTTTGCTCACCGTATTCGACTGCTGCGATTTTGATGGCGTAATCGATGCCTGCACGGGCCGCTGCGTAAACGGCAAGACCAGGGCCTGGAAGCCGAGCCGTGAGTGAAGAAATGGTCATAATCGACCCGCCCTCGGTCATGACTTCAGCGGCATATTTGAACATCAATAGGGCCCCAATAAAGGACACATCGAGGGTGGGCTGGATGGCTTCGCGGGTGAGCGCTGCGATGGGGTTCCCCGCAAGCGCCCCAGCGCTGTTGATTGCGATATGTATAGGGCCTGCCTGTTCGGATGCCGATTGAAAGAGCGATTGGATCGATGCTTCATCGCCCATATCACAGGGAATCGCGATGCCACCAATCTCGCTGGCCAGTGTCTCAAGGGGTGCTTGCCTGCGCCCGGAAACAATCACTTTAGCGCCCTCATTCGCGAGCGCCTTTGCGATGGCGACACCGAAATTGTGCTGCCCAGATGCACCAATGACGACAGCTGTTTTTCCTTCGAGACTCATGGCTTAGATTCCTTGCTGGATGGGTTGGTTATTTTCGTGAGGCTGTGGTTCGGCGTGCAATCTGAACTGCGGGTTACTGCCCGCTAAGTCGCTCAACAACGGGTGCAAAGCTGTCAATATTGTCCTCGCCCACAGTGATGTAGGAAATTCCGTAGGCTTCTCGCCGCCGCTCGAGCTCCTCACAGATGGTGGGTACATCACCAAAGAGTGCATGAGGGTGTTTTCTCATTTCATCTTCGGGTAACCCAAAATTTTGCGCGAACATCGCGACCACTGGGTCCGGCTGATCGGTGACAAAGGTAAAGTAAGCGCCAATCTCTAGTTCGATCTCGCTAAATCGATCACCCGCGCCTGCTTTGATCCAAGACAGCTTTTTGAGCGTCTCTGATTCAGTTGAGGTTTGCACGCCATCAGGACCAATGACCCCTTGGCGGTTGTTGAAATTAAAACTCACGATGTCGGCGGTTTGACCAGCGAGCGTTAACACTCGTTTTGATCCGCCACCGATCATAATGGGGGGATGCGGTGTTTGAACGGGCTTAGGCAGCCCCTCGAATTCATGCCAATTGACGGTCTCGTTAGTCAGGTCAATTTCACCGTCGTCGCTGTACTGTTTGATGGCGTGAATCACATCTTCTAATCGGCTGATCCGCGTTCCAGGGGAATCCATGGTTAAGCCGACCGCTTCGTACTCATCTTTTAGCCAGCCCGCGCCCAGTCCAAGCTCGAGCCGTCCGCCTGACAAAAGATCAATGGTCATGGCTTCCTTTGCGAGCACAACGGGCAATCGATAATCAACGCAGAAAACCCGGCAACCAATATTGATCGTCGAGGTGACCGCAGCTGCATAAGCCATGGCTGGCACTGCAGCCAGCCCCTGGATAGGGTGGTTGGTCCGTGAAAGCGCAGGCCCTGGCCCAATCAAGTGATCAGCGAGGTGGAAGGCGCTGTAGCCAAGTGACTCAGCACGCTGAACCTTGGTGGCCCAATCTTGTCCTGAGTCAGCGTTGAAACTTTGAACGGCAAATCTAAACGGATGAGGCATGGCCGCTAGATTCCAGCGCAGTATTTCAGGCCTCGACGAAGCAGTTCGTAGTACTCCGGCTTCTCCCAAGAACCTTTCTCGATGACAGGGTAGTAGGGCACCCTCGGCTGCATATCGTAATGACCACGACAATGACCGAGATTCAGATAAAGCACCTCTCCGTCACCTAGTCGGTTGATGTAGTAAACCGGTCTTGGTTCATCATCGGGCCAGTCTGCATGAATGAAACCAGTTGCCTCGCCCGTGAAGTTGGTATGCAGCAGTACCTCGAGTTCAGCAAGGGCTTTGCACAAGTAAAGCTCATCGTCGGTCTCGAATTCGCCAACCCCCTTGACGAGGGGGTGATCAGGCGCGGTTGTTTTGACAGTAAAAGGCTGAATCGGAGGATGAGCCATAAATTGTGAACCCAGTGTCTCCATAAAGGTGGGCGCGGTCTCTGGGCATGCCACACCCGCATCTGTGAATTCGAGAATCGAATTGGTGCCGTGAAGAGCAAACCATTTCTTTCCCGATTCCACATAGGCTTTTAGCGCAGCCTGCTCGGCCTCGCTAGGAATGAGATTGCAGGTGTACGAGATGAGAAAGTCGGAGGCGTTGATGCCCTCGATATCACTGTAATCACTGGCAACCGTGGTTCGAACATTCTCGTGCTCGGACAGCAGTTTCAGGAGTTCAAGACGAGCAAAATCGATGTCATGAAAGTCTCCAGCTGCAACCAAATAAGCCTGAATCGCGGGTTCTGACATGCTGAGATCCTTCTTTTTAGTACTGGATTCGTTTGGTAAGGCCGCCGTCAATGACAACGTTGGTGCCTGTGGTGAATCCACCAAGCGGGCTGATGAGTAATGCTGCCTGAGCGGCTACTTCTTCAGCTGTTCCCATTCGGCCAAGTGGAATCTGCGCGACGGTTGAATCATAGAACGCAGTCATTCCCTGCTTGATTTTGTCCCACGACCCGCCATCGATGAAGATGGGTCCGGGGCTAATTGCATTGACGCGGATCCCCTTGGCGCCGATCTCCTGAGCGAGTGCGCCAGAGTAATTGAGTAAGCCGGCCTTCATTGCATTGTAGGGACCTGCATTGATGAAGTGCTCAAGTGCAGCAGTCGTTGAGATCATGACCACACTTGGGTTCTCAGACTTTTCAAAGAAAGGCATGCACGCCTCAACCCCGCGAACCGCAGACATGATGTTGTAATCAAAGTGCGACTGCCATCCGGCATCCCCTGGGGCGTTTGATCCGCTGACGTTGGAAACATAGGCGTCGAGTCCACCGAGCTCCTCTCCTGCAGCAGCGATCCACGCTTTGAAGGCATCGCCATCGCCAACGTCTAGTTGCTGGCCGACGACCTTAACGCCCTTGGCAGAGATCGCTTCGACAGCAGCATTGACGTCATCTGCATTTCGCGCGCAGAGCGCAATGTTGCATCCCTCGTCCGAGAGAATTTCTACAATGGCGCGACCAATTCCTTTGGTGCCGCCAGTGACCAGGACGTTGTGGCCTTTCAGTTTTAAATCCATGTTGGTTTACTCCTTACTTGATGTTCAAAAGATGTGTAGTGGAAAGGGTAGTACTGCATTGTGCTTTGTTCGATCGGTTAATTTCTAGCAGGCAATGGTCAAGGTTGGGAAAACGGGAATGAGGCATGGTCTTACGCCTTTCGCATCACGCCGCCGTCCACAACGAGACCATGGCCGGTAATAAAGCTCGCATCACTGCTCACGAGAAAGTTGATAGCACCTGCGATGTCCGCAGGCTGGCCCAGGCGCCCGAGGGCGGACTTCTCTGACCAGAAGGCCTCAAATTCAGGTCCAGCATCCAATGAGGCCTTGGTAATGCCTGTCACAATCGCGCCAGGCTGGATGTAATTGGCTGTAATTCCAAATTCGCCAAGTTCCAAAGCCAGCGTTTTAGTGAGCCCTGCAACCGCATGTTTAGAGGTGGTGTATGCCCCCATGCCTTCGCCGGCAAGGGTGGTCATGATTGATCCAATGTTGACGATTCGTCCCCTGGGACTTTGCTTGAGGTGAGGGATGCACGCTTGGCAGAGGCGAAAAACCGCTGAAACATTGACACTTAGGATTCTGTCCCAGTCACCAAGTTGCATGCTTTCAACCGGCCCACCTCCGACCATACCGGCATTATTGACGAGAAAATCAATGCGCCCCCAATGCGCGATGGCCGTCTCGGCAATGCGCGTTGCCGCATCCTCGGCAGCCACGTCTATGGAGAGAAATCGAAGGTTTGAATGCTCGATGACCGGCTCGGCCGCGAGATCAACCACTAACACAGAGGCGCCGCCTTCGAGCAAGCGGTTGGCAGTGGCAAGGCCAATACCGCTGTTTCCACCGGTCACAATGGCGACTAAATCTGCGTGCGGTGCTTGCTCGGTTGGTGATGTCAATGCATGAACCCCTAATCATGGTGGGAGCCGCACAAGGTTCGACTCCGAGGAGATCAAGGTAGCCTAGGCGAGGGAAAAGAGTCAATGCAGACGGTTTTGCTTTTTACGCCGCGTCGTTCCTTACTCGCATCAAACGTCCCAGGGAAATCGATTTAGGTTGAATGGGCTGGTCCAATCGGTTGATCGCTGCCTGAAGGCGGGTCAGCTTACTGGCCAGCGACCCAGTAAACCGCGTTCTGAATCAATCGTTGATATTCGGGGCTTCCATAGGCGACCGGATCATCGCCGCCTTGGAGATATACGAGGCGGCTCTCGGCGACCTGTTTGGTCCAGCCCACCAAATTGCTTCCTGGATCGTGGCGCCACCCGTCATTCGAGAACATTTTCTTATCTTTGACAGCTTGGGTCGCAGAATAAAAGTGCGCCTCGTCAAAGGAGTAGTTGCTCGTGAGAAGTGGTTCAACCTCATCCTCGAACACCTCGAACAGATAGAGTTCATCAGTCATCGAGAAGGTTTCGGGCAAACCCTCTGTGACTGGGTGAGCCTTTGATGCCACCGTGATCTCGTGGGTGACTTGATGTCGATAGCCGCTGTCTTGCCGCTGCTTGCCCCGTAGCATCTGCGGTAGATACAAAAATCGGCCACCTAAGGTGTCGGCGTAACCCTCCCAAGCAGGCCAACCGGCAATCGCGTGGTGTAAAAACACCATGCCCTTGCCCTCGTTTAGTAGTGCAGTGAAATTCTCAACAAAGGTGGCGGTCGGTGGAACAAATTGCGGTGCTCCCTCGCCAAAACGAATGCCAGGCATGTCATAAAAGACAAGCGCGTCATAGTCTCGGCAATGGTCCGGCGAGAGGATGGCTTCCGCTAGCGGTTGCTCAACATGGGTATAGTCAAACGTAAGACCATCCATCATTGAGAAAAAAGCCCCTTTATCGAAGGGATGTCCTTTGGTTATTAATAGAACGTTGGGTTGATGACCTGACATAGTCCTGGAAGGTGAGTGCGCTTGCGATAGTTGGCAGTATCGCTTTACGATGCAGTGAAGTAAAACCGCGCAGCTTTTGCAGGCCAGCAACCCCGGTAATGAATGACCCTACTATTTCCACGTCCTCCGCTAAACCTAGAGCCTCGTCTGGAAAATCGTGGCAACAGACCAAAAGTGAGAATACTCGACTGCAAATTCTAGAAGCGACGCTGTACTGCTTTTCAGAGTATGGGTTTCACAATACGACGACAGAGAAAGTATCAAAACAAGCCAAGGTGTCACGCGGCGCCATGCTGCACCATTTCTCGCAGCGAGCGGAATTAGTGCGTGCTGCGGTCGAGCACCTGCACGAAAAGCGGCTTCAGGAATACGAGCGAGATCTTCGCGCGCTGAATGAAGATGCAAAACATACGTTAGTTGCCGAGGGAATCGAGGTGTTTTGGCGACAGCTCCAATCACCATTGTTCGCGATTTATTGTGAATTGCTGGTTGCTGCAAGGACCGACGATGAGCTAAGGCGAACGCTTGCTCCAGCGCAAGAGGCCTTTGAGCGGGCTTGGCAATCTCGATCGCAAACGATCTTCCCTGACCTCGCGTTATCCAAGCAGTTTTGGATCGCGACTGCGGCAACCCGCTATATGCTGGAGGGCATCGCCATCAATACCCAGTCACGGGGGCGGTCACCCGATAGCGCTTCCACCCAGGAGATGCTGTCGTGGCTGAAGGAGACAGTGAGCGGGTTGTTGAGCGATGTGTCGCGCATTGACCGTAACACCGCGATGAGCGCAAAAGGAGCGAGCAAGGAATAGTTGGGCAAGCGCCCACGAATCGCGCAAGGAAGGACATGAGCAAGGGTGTGTTCGTCCAGCACAAAAGTAAGCACACGCACTTGAGCGTGATGGCTTAAGCGCGAGGACTAAAGCGCACTGATCAAGGTGCTTCGATCAAAAAGCGCGGAGTAGAGAGACTGATCGAGGACCGAGGAACTGCCCCGAAACACTTAAGGCTGTGTGAGTTGTGACTAAGACGCATATGGAAAGGGGTGATCAATCCTCTGCGTGAGTTATGCCGCGGACAGGTTAAATGTCCCAGCAATTGAATAAACGCTTAACAGTGATCGAAGCAGTAGGATTTGAACAACCGATAGGGAGCAACAGCGCATGAAAATCATCATCTCCGGGACAGTGGATATCGATCCCGAGCAAATGGAAGCGGCAATGACGGCGGCAAAGCCGTTGATAGAAGGCGCGCTCACCCAGGAAGGAATCATGGACTATGACTGGTGCCCTGATCCTTTGACTCCGGGCCGGATTCGTGTCTTTGAGCGGTGGGAGTCTCAGCAAGCCCTAGAGAACCATTTTAATAACCATTGGTATCAGGATATGCGAGTGGCGTTGGCCCAGTTTGGTATTCGCGGGGCAGATGTCCTGAAGTACCGAATAGATGCGGCTGAGCCGGTTTACGATGAAACAGGTACCGCGCGGGCGGATTTCTTTACGGCGTCAGGCGAGTAAAGACACGGCTTTTGACAAAACCGTCAGCCTTGACGGTCGACGGATAAAGCCTTCATCATGCGATGGTTGGGCGTGAATCAGTATTTGGAGTCATTGCCCGCGCGAGCAGAGCCAAATTGCTGATGCCAATTCGCCCCAGAGGGTAGGTTGAATGGCGGCTCGATCACCTGAAAAAACGGCGATGGAGAGCCCTCAGCGGGTTGCGGGTTAAGAGCCCTCAGCGGGTTGCGGGTTGTGCGGATGGAGAGCCTTCAGGCCCCTTCAGCGGGTTGCAGGGATGGAGAGCCCTCAGCGGATGGAGGTTGCGGATGGAGAGCCTGGGGTTAAGCCCTCAGCGGGTTGCGGGTTAAGAGCCCTCAGCGGGTTGCGGGTTAAGAGCCTTCAGCGGAGGAGTATTCAAGGCTGGAGGATCACGACCACAAAAGTAGTGATGTCGGGGAACATAGAATCGTTCTAATCGAATCGCATGCTGCTTATAGCGCACCAGCAGGCGACGAGAAAAAGGGGGTCCACGGGCTAGTAAAAGCTGGGGCAGGGCAGACGAGAAAAAGCCAGAAAAAACAGCACAAAACTATGTCGTGATACGCGATGATGAAAAGAGTCATCAGTAAAGAGATTGGTCAGTAAAAAGACTCACCAGTAAATTGTTAGAACAAGCGCCAAGGAATCGAGGCAAAAGGTATGGCTAAGAAACTTACGAACAAAATGCTGCAAGCAATGCATTTGAAGATGGTTAGAATCCGCCGTTTTGAGGAGGAAGCTGGCCGTTTGATGGAGGATGGAAAAATTCCAGGCGCCCTTCATCTTTATGTTGGACAGGAAGCGGTAGCTTCCGGTGTCATGCAGCACTTAGCGGATGATGACTACATCACCAGTACCCACCGAGGACATGGGCACCTTATCGCTAAAGGCGGCGATTTTTCCAAAATGTTCGCCGAGTTGTTTGGTAAGGCCACGGGTTACTGTAAGGGGAAGGGCGGCAGTATGCATATTTCCAATATGGCCCTTGGAATGCTTGGCGCGAATGGCATTGTGGGAGGCGGTCCACCCATCGCCATGGGTGCGGCCTTCTCCAATCGGTTTCGGAGGACAAAGCAAATATCAGTCGCGTTTTTCGGAGATGGGGCGAGCAACGAAGGCAGCTTTCATGAAGCCGCCAATATGGCAGCGCTTTACAAACTCCCGTGCTTGTTTGTTTGCGAGAACAACGGTTACGGAGAGTACACGTCTCAGGCGAATCATCAGGCGATTGTCGATGTTGCCGACCGCGCGGCGGGTTACGGCATGCCTGGTGTGGTGGTCGATGGAATGGACGTTGTCGCCGTTTACGAAGCAGCTGGTGAAGCGATTGACCGCGCTCGTAAAGGAGAGGGCCCAACATTACTAGAATGTAAAACGTACAGATTTTATGACCACGTCGGGGTGCGCGGAATGGGGCTCACCTATCGAACTGACGAGGAACTTGAGGAGTGGAAAGCCAAAGACGCGATTCAATCCTTTGAGAAAGTGCTTCTGAAACAGAAAGTCATGACTCAGAAAAAGATTGACCAGGTGTATGACGAAGTCAATGCGGATATCGAGCAGGCGATTTCTTTCGCAGAATCATCACCTTATCCTGCACCAGAAGATTTACTAACGGACGTTTACAACCAGGGAGCAACGGCATGAGCGAAGCAGTGAAAACAGAGGGTCGAGCGATTCCCTACGTGCTTGCGATTACCGAGGGTGTCCGGCAAATACTAGAAGAGCAGGACAACGCGTTCGTAGCGGGCGAAGATGTCGGTGAGGCGGGAAGCGTCTATGGCTACTATCGAGGCCTGATTGATCAGTTCGGTGAGCACCGAATCATAGATACGCCCATCAGTGAAAAGGGCATCATTGGCTTAGGGGTTGGTGCGGCTGCGACTGGGTGCCGTCCTATTCTGGACATTATGTTCATGGACTTTTTGGGCGAGTGTATGGACGAAGTCGCTAACCAAATGGCCAAGATGCGATTTATGTTTGGCGGTGGTGCAACCTTACCCATCACCGTTTTGACCATGGCCGGTGCAGGCATGAACCTCGCGGCGCAGCACTCCCAAAGTTGGGAGGCGATTCTGGCGCACTTGCCTGGTGTGAAGGTTGTCATGCCCTCGAATGCCTATGATGCAAAGGGCTTAATTATCTCCGCGGCTCGAGATAACAACCCCGTATTTGTCGTCTTGAACAAAGCCAGTCTGGCGATGACGACCGATGTGCCAGAGGAAATGTATGAGGTTCCCATTGGCAAAGCCGAAGTGGTTCGGCAGGGCACAGATTTCACTATCTTGGCGATGGGCCGGATGGTAGTTGAAGCGCTCGCCGCCGCAAAGACGCTGGAGGCCGATGGGTTATCGGTAGAAGTGATCGATATTCGCAGTGTTCAGCCTTTTGATACGGAGACGGCGGTCGCTTCGCTGAAGAAAACGCACCGGGCATTGGTCGTGCACGAAGCGGTGCGGTTTGGCGGGTTCGGTGGCGAGATCGTAGCCCAACTGCAAGAGGAAGCGTTTGATTACCTTGATGCACCGATTGGCCGAGTTGGGGCACCGTTCTCACCGGTCCCCTTCAGTCCCGCGCTGGAAAAGGTGTATGTTCCCAACGCAGAGAAGATCGTCGGCGAAGTGAAAAAAATATTGGGGATGTAATCATCGATGCCGGCAGGCCTTGTTGTTAATCCGGCCTCCGGTAAGGACATACGGCGGCTGACGGGAAAAGCTTCTGTCTTTGATAATCGAGAGAAGCTAGCCATCGTAAAACGTGCCCTTGCAGGGGCAGTCAGCGGTGGGTTGTCGCATCTTTATTACATGGACGACGCGCACGGTATCGCACATACCGCGATTGCCGAATCAGCGTTGCCTCGATCAATCAAAGTGGAACGTATTCCCACACCGAAGACGTCAAGCGCGCTTGATACGTTGGCTGCAGCTGAGGCGTTTTCGCAAACAGATTGCAATGTCGTGATGACGCTGGGAGGAGACGGCACCAACCGAGCCTTTGTGAAGGGATGGCGCGACGCGAATTTGATCCCCTTGTCCACGGGAACAAACAACGTTTTCCCGTCCTAGAAGAGGCGACCATTGCCGGTATGGCGCTTGGCTTAATGAGTCAGGGCAAACGTTCGATGGGTCGGTTTATTCAGCGGCGCAAGGTGATCGAACTGGATTTGGGTTCCGAGACTGACATTGCGCTGATCGATGCCGTAATGACGAGCGATCAGTTCATTGGCGCGAGGGCGCTGCTTGATCCTTCTTCTTTAAAGGCTGCGCTGCTTTGTCGGGCTGACCCCGCAGGGGTAGGCATGACGAGCCTAGGCGGGCTGCTAGCGCCAGTGAGCGATGACGAGGATGCAGGGTTATTGGTCGAGTTTGGTGAAGGCGGCAAGACGCTGACCGCGCCTATGATTCCTGGGAAAATGAGCGATATCCCTATCGCGAGTTGCCGGCGGGTCGGGCTTGATCGGACCATCACATTCGAAGGCCCTTGTGCCCTTGCGTTAGATGGTGAGCGAGAGCATGTGTTAACCGAAGGGTCGCGCCTATCGATGCGCGTGTCGCGAGAGGGTCCAGGGGTTGTAGATATCGGTGGGGTCTTAGCGGCGGCCGCCAGGAATAAGTGGTTTCTCAAATAATTGAGGAGGTGAAATGCCAAAGGAAATCTATCTAGTCAAAGTAGGCATGTCGATGACAGAAGGGATGGTCTCTGAGTGGTATATCCCTGATGGTGGTGCCGTCAAAAAAGGCGAGCTGGTTTACGCACTGGAAACCGAAAAAGTGAACCTTGATGTGGATGCTGAAGCGGACGGTATCGTCAAACATCTGGTTGAGCCAGGCGTGATGCTCGCACCGGGCGATGTGGTTGGTTATATCTACCTTGATGGTGAATCTGTTCCTGAGGGTCCGCTAGGGGGCGACGCGGCTGAATCACCTGCGGAGAGTGCCGAGGCAGAGCCTGAACCAGTTGCGGCAGCTCCGGTTCAATCTCAACCCGCAATAGCGGCGATCAATCCTGCAGAGCCCTCGGGTGATGGAAGGCTGAAGTCATCGCCGGCTGCTCGACGTTTAGCATCTGAGATCGGGGTCGATATCACAAGGCTAGCTGGATCGGGTCCGGGTGGAAGAATTATTGAGCGCGATGTTGAAGCGGCTCGCGGTCAACCAGCGAGCAGTGCCTCGGTGGTGCCTATGAAGCAGGCCGAGCACATTCATGCATCACCGCTCGCCAGAAGGATCGCTGCAGAGCGCGGAGTGAATCTCGCCACGGTCAGAGGGAGTGGTCCGGGAGGGCGCATCATTCAGGCAGATGTCGAGGCTGCGTCCTCAAAATCGGGGAGTAATGTCAGCGGCGCAACCGCTAGCAGTGATTCCGGTGCCCAGCGATACCTGCCGGGTCAGAGTATTCCTCTAAAAGGTATGCGCCGGACCATTGCGCAGCGCATGCATGAGAGTCTCAAAGAGACCGCGCAATTGAGCATGGATATGGCCGCAACGATGGATGACGCGGTGAAGTTGCGGACCCAATTGGTCAAAGAATGGGAAGGCATTGCGAAACCCACCTTCACAGACCTGGTGATTCGGGCAGTCGCTAAAGCGCTCCGCGAGCATCCACAAATGAACAGTCAGTTTCAGACTGATGCCATCGAGCTGATGCAAGAAGTGCATGTGGGGCTTGCCGTCGCAGTACCCGAGGGACTGCTCGTTCCTGTGATTCGGAATGCCGATCAGCTTACCCTTCAAGAGATTGCGATTGAAAGCGCCAGGCTGGCTAATGCCGCGCGAGAAGGCACGTTGGGGCTGGATGATTTCGCCGGTGGAACGTTCACGGTATCAGCGTTAGGCATGTTCGGTGTGAACTCATTTACCCCCATTATCAATCGGCCTCAGTCCGGGAATTTTAGGGGTGAACCAGATCTATGATGGCCTGGCTTGGGATGGTGACACTCCGGTCAAGACGAAACAGATGAATCTTTCGCTCACATGGGATCATCGGGTGCTTGATGGCGCGCCGGCGGCTGAATTTCTTGCCACGGTGGTGGGGTTGTTGTCTGAACCTTATAGGTTGCTCGTATGAAAGAATTTGATTGTGTGATCATCGGGGGCGGCCCGGGCGGGTATGCGGCTGCGATCCGTGCTGCGCAGGAAGGACTATCGGTTGCGCTGGTGGAAAAAGAGGCGCTCGGCGGAACCTGTCTAAATTGGGGATGTATTCCCACTAAATCGCTGCTCCACGCGGCAGACGTCTTAAGACAGACGCGCGATGCCAAGGCGCTGGGCGTCTCGATCAAGGGCGTTGATATTGATCTCGCTCAGATGGTCAAGCAATCGCGCGATGCGGCAAATCAGTTGTCTAAAGGAATCGCCGGTCTAATGCGCAAGCATAAGATTACTGTTTTTAACGAGACCGCTGAGATTCTCGGTGTGGGTCAAGTCGGCTTGTCTGAATCAGGTGAATTGCTCGCAGACGCGATCGTCATTGCGACGGGTGCCACGCCCCGAAAACTACCCCATATCGACTGCGAGAGCGATCGTATCTGGTCCGCCAGGGAGGCGATGACGCCGCAGTTTCTGCCAAAGCGCCTTCTGATTGTCGGAGCAGGTGCCATTGGGGTTGAGTTTGCAAGTCTGTACAGCGCGCTCGGGACCAAGGTGACATTGATCGAAGCCGCGGCAAATGTGCTTCCGGCAGAGGATCAAGAAATCTCAGCGCTAGCAAAGGCTGCGCTTTCAGAGGAAGGAATAGAGATTCACACCAATACGCCTTTGGACGCTTTGTCTGGCAAGAAGCAGTTGCAGGCTGAGTTTGCTGGGCAAACTAAACGGTTTGATGCCTGCATCATGTCGGTCGGTGTTATGGCGAATGTTGAAGGGCTAGGTCTTGATCGAGTCGGGCTCATGCTTGAGCGAGGCTTTTTGGAGGTCGACGGCCACCAGCAAACGAGCGTCCCTGGGATTTATGCCATTGGTGATGTGGCAGGCGTGCCTTGCCTTGCGCACAAGGCCACCCATGAGGCGATTGTCGTCGCAGAGGTGATTGCTGGGAAAAGTCCTGCACCACTCCATTCTGAGCGCATTCCAGGATGCACCTACAGTTCGCCGCAAGTGGCGAGTATTGGGCTAAGAGAACAGGATGCGGGCGAGCGGAATATTCGCGTTGGTCGATTCCCTTTTTACGCCAACGGTAAGGCCGTCGCGAGCCATGCGGGTGAGGGGTTGATTAAAACCATTTTCGATGCAGACACCGGCGCGCTGCTCGGTGCGCATATGATCGGAGAGGGCGTGACCGAACTGATTCAAGGATTCGCTATCGCCATTACGCTGGAGACCACGGAGCAAGAATTGATGGAAACCGTTTTTCCTCATCCAACGTTATCCGAGGCGATGCATGAGAGTGTGCTGCAAGCGTTTGGGCGCCCCATTCATTTGTAAGCGCGGGTTCCTGACACAGGTACTGAGATTTCGACGAGTCGCTGCGAAAGCATTGAAAGGAGTCCCGTCAGCGCTTACGCTGGCAGGACTCGCAATCTTAACTTAGGGGTTCTAGCCCGCGTTCATGCTCTGTGACAATACCGAGAAACCTTCGGTGGCAGATAGACGCTTACCAACCACAGCTTGATATTCTGCCGATTCGTACCAGGCCTTTGCTGCTTCGGTAGATTCGAATTTGATCACAACCGTTTGTGGTCCGGGCGAAACCCCTTCCATGGTCTCAGCGGCCACATCGAAAACCAGGACTTCCCCACCATACTGAGCAACGGTTGGACCCGCGCCAGCGCCATATTCCGCGTAGAGCGCCGCATCGTTGACTTGGTATTGAGCGATAAAATAAGCCGCCATGACTCACCCCTTTTTGAATGGTTGTTTGAGATCCAATCAGTCTCAAGCATTGCGGCACGCGGTGCAACGTATTTTCTGTTTGCTCTGGGGTGTTTTCGCAGCGGCCTGACTAGGCCTAAGGCTCGGAGCCGCTCGCTCATGGGTGAGCGAGCGTTGCATCCTTATTTGCGAGCTTTAATTCAACGCCTATCGAGTGAGGCGTTCTGACGCTCCGGACTTATCGCCGCTGGTAAGGCGGTGCGAGGCGACCCTCTTCATCCCGAATATCAAACTCTCGACTTATGTCTTCGACCCATTGGATCGTGCCGGTTCGATCCATCAGGTCCTCTGCCAGCGCTAGAGCAGCGACTGTTCTGCCCACACCGAGCGGTGTTTGAGCGTGGCTAAGGTCTCCACCCGTGCGCTCGGAATTAGCAACAATGAACTCCGTCGCGACCGAACCCGGATAGAGAGAAATAGCTGCGATGCCTTTGTCCTTTAATTCGATGCCCATATCCGCTGTTAGCCGGTCGAGTCCGGCCTTCCCGGCACCATAGGAGCTAGAGAAATGGTAGGACTGGCCGCCAGGTGAGGACACGTTGACGATCAGTCCACCTTCACCCGCAGCGAACAAAAGCGGCGCCGCATGCCAACTCGCGACGTAGTGCGCGCGAAGCCCGATTCCGACCTGGTCGTCCCAAATAGACACGGGATGATCCCAAAAGCCGCCACCCCAGGCGGGAGGTGAGGGGATCTTATAGACATTATTCACCAGAATATCGATTTTGCCGGCTTGCTCGGCAACTTTGGCAAAGAAGGCTTCTATCTCGCTATCAACCCCATGGTCGACTTTAAAGCCGAACCCCTTTCCGCCAGCGGCTTCTATAGCGGCGACAGTCCCTTGAATGGTGAGTTCGCCATCGCCATCGCTTCTGCCTGTTACAAATACGGTAGCCCCTTTCTCAGCGAGGGCCACAGCGCAGCCCCGGCCAATGCCGCGGGTCGCGCCTGTGACGACACATATCTTATCTTGGAGAGCGTTGCTCATATCGGCTCCTTTTTATTGATTGTGATTAAAGTAACGCTGCGAGTTGCTCGCGATGCCAAGTGCCATCTCCGAAGAGAAACTGACTGTGCATTTGGCGCTTGTGATAAATCTGAACATCAGCTTCCCAAGTGAAACCAATGCCGCCATGGAGCTGAGTCGAGTTCTGCGCGCTAAACGCGCCCATGTCTGAGGCGCTACTTTTTGCGAGATGGGCGCACCTAGGTGCATCGTCTCGATCAAAATCGTAGGCTGCCGCCGCGTTATAAACGAGACTCCTCGCTTCATCCACACAGATCATCATATCGACGATGGGATGTTTGACGGCTTGGAAGAACCCGATGGGCCGATCAAATTGCTGCCTGACTTTTGCATACTCAGCGGTAGTTTGGAGTTGCCACTCGCCTGCTCCAGCCATATCGGCTGCTACAAGCGTTGCCAGCGCAGGCGCGGAGGCGAGAAGGCACGATGCGCCACTGCCATTCTCAGTTAACCGGACAGCAGTGGCTGAACTCAGCTCAACATGCGCTTGGTCCCGAGTGAGATCGACGATTCGGTCCCTATGGATTGCGACTTCTGGCTGCGAAAGGGCAACCGCGTAAAGATCGGTTCCTGATTCAGAGCGCGCTGATACGATCAGGGTCTCTGCCTTCATTGCATCTTGGACATACCAACTGGTTCCGGTTAAGCGTCCGTCTTCTGAGGCAGTGACATCCGTTCCGTCTGGCGCGAGTGACCCTTCTTCGCCATTTAAGGCGAGGCCAACTCGATGGCCCTCTGCCATTTGGGCAAGTAGCGCCTTGGCAGCGTCTGATTCGCAGTGGATGAGCACGAATGTGGACTGCAGCGTATTGGATAGAGGGCTTGCCCATGCATGACGGCCAATCTCTTCTGATATGGCCACTGCTGCAACGAGGCCCATGCCAATTCCGCCTTGCTCCTCTGGGATAGACACGGCGTGCATGCCGAGTTCTATGCATTGCTGCCAGGCTTTCTCGTCGTAAAAAGCGGGTCGGTCCGCGCCGTGAATGGGATCCTCAGTGCCTTTGATACTTGGCCTTAAGGCTTCAATCGTCTGCTGTTCTTCTAAGAAACGACCAAAGCTCTCTTTGAGCATCTGGACATCTTCATCGAATCCGAAATCTTTTGGTTGTGACATGATCCCCCCGGTATGCCTTACTTGGTTTTGGGCAGCCCTAATACGCGCTCGCCTAAAATGTTGCGCTGAATCTCACTTGAGCCGCCTGAGATCGTCCCGGTGTAGCTGTTCATGTAACCGAGTGGCCATTTACCGTCATCGGCAGCATGTGCATCACGGACGTAAAGACTCGATTTGAGACCCAAGATGCCGAGTGCAATGTGATGGAGTTCTTGGCTGATCTCACTGCCCACGACTTTGCCTTGCAGTGGTATGCGCATGGCGCCACCATTTAGTGCCTTGAGTCTTGCTCTGCGGCTGTTTTGAACTGCTGCCTCGGTGCGCTCATACATTTTGACTAAACGGTCTCGCCAAACGGGGTCATCCCAAACGGACCGTCCATTTCTTCGCGTTGTTTTAGCGAGCTCAATGACCTGAGCCATCACCAGCGTCGGTGATTCACTGGCCACAGCGCCGACGCCAACGCCAGCGCCTCGCTCGCTGGTCAGGGTTGCCATGGCAACTTTCCAACCATCACCAACATTACCTACCCGCAAATGGTCCTCGACAATGGCGTTGTCTAAAAACACCTCATTGAAACCAGACTCACCGGTCATCTTGTGGATCGGTTTTACCGAAACCCCGGGTTGATCCATATCCGCCAAGAAGTAGGTAATGCCGCCGTACTTATCCGCCTTGTCGTTGCGAGCAAGGAGGAGCATGTACTTAGCGAAGTGACCAAGGCTCGTCCATACTTTGCTGCCATTGATGACCCAGTGATCACCTTCTTTCACAGCGCTCGTCTGCAGCGATGCTAAATCGGACCCAGCGCCGGGTTCACTGAAACCCTGGCACCATATGTCTTCACCGGAAAAGATCGGAGGAAGGAAGCGCTCCCTTTGTGCTTCGTTCCCGCACTCCAAGAGGGTTGGCACTGCCATTCCGAGTCCAATCCAGTTGATAAAGTAAGGTACACCAGCCTTGCGAACCTCTGCGCTCGCAATGGCTTGGCAATCGGTCATATCGTGGCCGCCATACCGTTTCGGCAAGTCACTAGCAATGAGTCCTGCTTCCCAGCATTTGGCTTGCCAATCCTGCAAGTAAGTCAGATGCGAAGGGTCAGTGACCTCGTAAGCAGCTTGGGGCAGAGGGATTGGATGGGGCTCAGGTTTGTTTTCCTCAAGCCAGCGCGCGCAATACTCGCGAAACTCTTGTTGCGATTGGGTCAGTTGTTTTTCACTCATAAAGTTGCTCCAAGGTAATTTGGGCGATTAGTCATTATCAGATGATTGGAAGTAGGTCTGAATACTCGAAAAATCGATGCCGCCATGACCTTTCTTCGAGTGGGCGAGGTAAAGACTTCGAGTCAGTGACCCCATCGGTGTTGAACTTTGGGTGGCTAGTGCCGACTCCATCGCAAGCCCTAAATCTTTCACCATCAGATCAACAAGGAAACCGCCCTGGTAGTCATTGGAGGAAGGCACGTTCTCCATGACGCCGGGGTAGGGGTTGTAGACTTCAAGGGCCCAATTGCCACCAGAACTCTTTCGCATCACCTCAGATAATACGGCTGGGTCAAGGCCGTTGTTCACCCCGAGCTGTAGCGCTTCGGCGGTGCCTGTCATGAGCACTGAGAGCAGCATGTTGTTGCAAATTTTCGCGACTTGGCCTGCCCCGGCAGCGCCTGCATGAAAAATGTTCTTCCCCATGACCTCGAGCAGCGGTTTCGCTGATGTTAGTGCAGCTTCTTCGCCACCCACGATGAACGTCAGGGTGCCAGCAATAGCTCCGCCGACTCCGCCGGAGACGGGTGCATCGATCATCGGGACGCCGGCGCTCTCAGCCGCAGCAGCTACTTTTTTCGCAGATTCCGGCGCGATAGTGGATGAGTCGATGACTAGCGTTCCGGGTTGAATGGCGCTCAGAAGTCCCTCATCGCCAAGGTAGAGGGCTTCGACATGCTTAGAGGCTGGCAGCATCGAGACAACGGCGTCAGCATCGCTGACCGCATCCGCAGCTGACGGAGCGCGTTGCCCGCCTTGCTCAACAAACTGTTCCAGAGCAGATTCCACCAAATCAAACGCTGTCACTACATAGCCAGCTTTCACGAGGTTGACCGCCATTGGGCCACCCATGTTGCCAAGCCCAATAAATCCGATTTTTTTCATACTAGACTTCCTTAGGATGCATTCGTTCGATTCAGAACTCGGGGTTCAGGGAAATGCGGTACCGCCCTCGGGCCGTTAGCGCTGCGTTACTCAGGATCATGCTAAATCCTGCAAAGGGTGCGGTGTTGCGACAGACTCAAAGTGACGCTCAACATGAGACTTCGGCACTTCGCCCAGCGGGTATTGCCAGGCAGGCGAACCGTCTTTATCAATGAGCAGTGCTCGAACACCCTCGGTGAATTCGCCGTGGACGGAACAAGCCGTGGCGATATCGAGCTCCATACGAAACATCTCGGCCATCGATTGCGTTTTGGCCCGCGCAAATTGTTCAAGAATGACTTGAGCGGTGACAGGCGATCCCCCAAGGAAACTGGCCCGTGCCCGCTGAAGCCACTTATCCTCCGGCCAATCAGCCATGTTTTCAGCCAGCGCTTTGATGGGATCATTAGCCATCAGTGCTGGCTCAAACGCCGCTCGAATCGCTTCTTCGTGCACTGCAAGGTTAGCGGGCGCAAAACTGTCCTCTGCCTCGCCGTTGTGGCGCAGTAAAATCTCGTCAAGATTGGCTGAGACATTGGCCTGGTCTACATCAGAATTGAGTAGGTCGTGAAGCACGGCTTCCTTTTGTTCTTGCTGTACCAAGTGGCTCAACATGCCAGTCAGGAGTCCGTCACGAGCATTAATATTTGCTGCGGTGAGCGCGATAAAGTGCGAAAACGCGGGATCCATTCTTGAAAAGGTATAGGTTCCGCCAGCGTCGGGGAACAGCCCGATGGTGATTTCAGGCATGGCAATGCGCGTGGTCTCCGTGCCGATTCGGTAGGTGCACGCAGATAAGATGCCGAGTCCGCCACCCATGACGATGCCATGGCCCCAGGCGATGGTGGGTTTGGGGTACTGCCGCAGCTGGTAATCGAGTCGATACTCGCGCTCAAAAAATGCGTCGCAATATGTGCAAGGCCCGCCAGGATTCGCTTTCATGTCGTGGTAAAGCGCCTGGATGTCGCCTCCCGCCGAGAATGCTTTGTCTCCTTCGGCATCAAAAAATAGCGCGACGATGTCATCGTCATCGCGCCACTCATCGATTTTTGCCTGAATGAGATCGATCATCTCAAGACTGAGGCTATTTAGGGTGGCTAGCGCGTTTAGCCTGACGTGACCAAGGTACCTGCCGTTTGTGGTTGGTAGGCGCTCAAAAAGAACGGGCGCGTCCATTAAGCGTTTTTCCAAGAGGGTGCCCGCTTCTCGAGAAAAGCGTTCACGCCTTCTTTTTGATCCGCGGTAGAAAAGAGATCAACGAAGGCCGTCTTCTCGTCAGCGAGTGCTTCGGGCATGGATTGGGTCCTTGCAGCCATAATTAGATTTTTGCACGCGGAGACGCTCGATGGGCTTTGCTTCTCGCTTTGCTCAGCGAGCATAAGCGCGCGGTTTAAGCTCTCGCCTTGGGCGACGACTTCCTCGACTAGCCCGATGGATTGGGCCTGCTCGGCGCCGATACGTTCACCACACAAAATCATTCGTTTTGCCCAGCCCTCTCCAACGATCCATGGGAGATGCTGAGTACCCAAGCCACAAGGCAGTAGTCCTACGGTTGCTTCCGGTAGCGCCATTTGCGCCTGGGTTTCGGCAATCCGGATATCGCAGCACAGTGCGCATTCGAGGCCGCCACCCATTGCGTAGCCATTAATGGCCGCAATGGATACGCCCCTAAAATGGGTTAACGCAGTAAATGCCTCATGGAAGGCCTCGGCCATGGCTTGGGCCTTAGCTGGGTCGCCGTCGGCAAACAGGTTGAGGTCTGCACCTGCTGAGAAAAACTTCTCACCTTGCCCGGTGATCACCAGTGCATAGCAATCCAGATCATCGTTCAGTGTTCCGATCATGCTTGCGAGCGCGCCAAGGTTGTCCTGGTCCCAGGTGTTAGCGGCAGGGTTATCGATGGTAATCAGCGCGGTGTGTCCTCGGCGCTCCAGCTTGATTTTGTCAGTCATGAAGAGTTCCTTAATTGATGCTGCTATTGAATGGCTTCAATGTCGGCAAGCGCTAGCAATCGACGTGCAGTGATGACGCGCATGATTTCATTGGTGCCCTCTAGAATTTGATGTACCCGGGTATCCCGAATGTGGCGTTCAAGGGGGTACTCCTGCATGTAGCCGTAACCGCCGTGAATTTGCAGTGCTTCATTGCACACTTTAAAACCGACGTCTGTCGCGAATTGCTTTGCCATCGCGGCGTAGACCGTCGCTTCGCTGTGACCGGCGTCGACTCTAGAAGCCGCCATGCGAATCATCTGGCGCGCAGCAACGAGCTCCGTTGCCATATCGGCGAGCTTAAATTGAAGGGCTTGAAAGTTAGATAGCGGCTCCCCAAATTGCTGTCGTTCACTCATGTAGCTTTTGGCTCTGTTGAGTGCCGCTTGCGCTGTGCCAACAGAACAGGTCCCTATGTTGATGCGTCCCCCATCGAGACCTTTCATTGCGATTTTAAATCCATCACCTTCTTCGCCAAGACGATGCCCGATGGGCACGCGGACATTGTCAAAGACGATTTCTCGCGTGGGTTGACTGTTCCATCCCATTTTGTGGAGGTTGTGACCGAACTGAATGCCCTCCGTGCCTGATGGGATGACGACACAGCTAATGCCTTTGGGTCCTGGGCCTCCAGTGCGTAACATCGTGACAAGGTAATCCGTGTCTCCTGCTCCCGAGATAAACATCTTGCTGCCGTTGATAACGTAGTCGTCTCCATCGACGACCGCTTGGGTGCGAAGCGACGCGGCATCTGATCCTGCGCCCGGCTCAGTGAGGCAGTAGCTCGCGAGTTGCTCGCCTGCAATTAATCCAGGTGCAATGGCCTCGACAAGCTCGGTGGACCCAAACTCTGTGACCATCCAGGTGGCCATATTGTGGATGGAGATAAACGCAGTGGTAGACGTACAGCCCATCGAAAGCTGTTCCAGGATGATGCTCGAGTCGAGCCGCGATAATCCAAGTCCGCCGGCTGATTCCGGACAGTAGAGGCCGCAAAAGCCGAGGTCCCCGGCCGCTTTGATAACGTCTTTAGGAAAGGTTTTATTCGCATCCCAATCCGCCGCATTGGGAGCCAACTGGCGGTCGGAAAATTGGCGGGCGACGTCTCGAAACGCCGCCTGATCTTCGCTTAACTCGTAGTCCATCTATCTCTCTGTTGTTGTACTGTGGGCGGGACGCGTCATGTCGATGGTTTGCTATCTCGCCTCTTGCTTGAGGCGTTAATTGATGCCAGCGTCGTTTAATTCCCCTCTATCGATGCGCCACTTTTCCCGGTTTACCCCTTCGTCATGGCCCCTGCCAGGGCGTTAGGTATGCCAGGACTTTTCGAAGAGATTACCGATCAATCGGCGTCACCGTTGTCACCTAATAAGATACCAGTGTTTGCAGGTTTAAGCTGCATTATTGCACCGAGAAATGGCCTGATATGTTCGAGGCCCATGCCTTGCTGGAGGACTTTGTGGAAGCCTTTGGGTAAGTGCCTTTGTGGAGGCCTTGGTGTGGATGTCTTGGTGTGGATGTCTTAGAGCGAATGTTTAAGGGGTAATGTCCTCAGGCGAATGTCGTATTGAGCTGAAGCGAAGGGCTTCCAGGAGCGACTTCGGGCGGGACTTCGATCATTACAAAACTCATCCCGCTGGGCGAGTCAAAACCCTCTTAAACCGCGGTCAGATTGCCCGCAAGGCTGCCAACAACCGAGTAACCACCTGAGTAGCCACAAAATGATTAGATCAGTCCCGACCTTGGAACACTCGCTAGTGGTGCGCAGTCTTTAGCAAGTGCGCGGCGCCGGCAGAGGCATTAATCGATGGGGTCTCGCCAAACAGTTTTTCCTTCATCGCGCCAAACACCTTCCGGTTCTTACCAAGCGGAGCCAGTTGCTCGGCTCGCTGAACAGCCCGCTCATACAGTGCGTCTAGCGGGACCGCTGATTCAACAATCCCGTGAGCCTCTGCCTCACCGCCACTCCAACGATGGGCTAACTGAACCGTTTTGAAGAACGTGTTCGATGGAAGCTTGTGCTTGAAGAGTGCCATCTCGGGGTCTGGAATGACCATTCCAATGGCGACCTCGTTGGCGCAGAGAAAACCTCGGTCCTCGCGCATTAAGCGAACGTCGTGGCACAGGGCGAGCATGAAACCAGCACCGAATGCATGCCCGCCAACGGCGCAAATCGTAGGAATCGGTAGGGTAATGACTCGACCCATCAGCCCCATAAACTCAGCACCAAACGCGTCTCGATCGCCCCCTGGATGATCGCCATCGCTAGCGCGCCACTCAAGATCCAAGCCATTCGAGAAGAATTTTGGGTCGCTGGATCGGGTAACCAGCGCGTTCACAGAGTCGCTTGCCTCAATTTCATCCAGCGCGGCTGCGAAAGCACGAACGAATGTCGTATTCCAACGATTCTCTCCCGCATCCATGGTTAAGATGGCGATGTCATTATGGTGCTCGATTTGAATCATTGGGTGGCTTCCTTCATGCTTGAGTCAGAAGTATTGCTCAAGCCCACCTTGAACACCACCTCCACAGGAACAATGACGCGATCGCCTGATGACAACAATGTGGCTTTATCTGCTGCTGGCCTATGGCTTGTGAGGCGGTAGCAGTGGAAGCACTATCTGGGGAAGCCGTAAAAGCAGCATTTGGGCCCAACGACGAGCTATGGTTGCCAGCGTTCGAAGACATTGAGTGGCATCATCGGGATTTTTTGTCGTGGATTCATCCCTCCGGCCACTTAGGGTACATCGTGACGCGATCCCCCAACGACGGTAACTTGCATGGCGTGGTACTGAGACGCCATGAGCGCAGACCGCGTGCGGCGAGGCTGGATATGTGCAGCATTTGTCACCACGTTCACGCCATGGGTGGAGCCGCGATGTTCACCTTGACGGAAAAAGGCAGTGGTGGGCGGCGAACGCTCTCGAACGTCGTCTGTGGTGATTTAGGATGCTCACTCAGAATTCGTGAACTGGTGACCCCCAAGAGTTACATGCAGGAAAACCTCTACCTTGAGGCGAAGATATGGCGCATTCTTCAGCACCTGCATCGTTGGTTAGCGAGAGCTAAATACCTTTAGGGCGTTTTCGGAGAGGGGCCACTTTGGTCTCGCGAGTCGGTTACAAAGCGCCTCAATCGGCAACAAGAACGGACTCGAGTCAGTGAAAAACGGACAACCGCGTCAACTGGTTGCCTCGCATAGCAAGTTGCCGAGCAGGTTGACGGATAATGCCAACGGGTCGCTATAGCCCCAGCGCCACCTAACGCTGAATGTGAACGAAATCAGTTGAGCCACCCCTAAACAGCATTGCGGTGGAAAAAGGAATCAATCAAAGACCATGGCTGGACTTAGCGTGCAATTAAAAGCGCTTTTTTTCCCAGGCGGACGTTTTTTTTACGGCTGGAATATTGTGGCCGCTGCAGGTGGGTTGCAGATGTTGGCGGGCATGCTCTGGATGCAATCCTACGGTGCCTACGTTGTTTTTCTCCAAGCGGAATTCGGCTGGAGTAAAACCCTGATTGCCGCCGCGTTTGCGTTAACCCGCATCGAGAGCGGGATTCTCGGTCCCCTTCAAGGGTGGCTGGTGGATCGGTATGGGCCCAAGCTGATTTTGAGCATTGGTACCTTGCTCTTTGGGTTCGGGTTTATGTGGTTCTCGTGGATCGATT
Source organism: Gammaproteobacteria bacterium (assembly GCA_038131595.1). Lineage (GTDB taxonomy): Bacteria > Pseudomonadota > Gammaproteobacteria > Pseudomonadales > Azotimanducaceae > UBA9926. The sequence goes on along the minus strand of JAYPPR010000008.1, from coordinate 435,827 downwards.
CGTTGCTTGAGTTCTACCTTGCCTTTGGGCTGATCGCCGTGGGCTCTAGTCTCGGAGGCTTCGCGACGGTAATGGTCGCGATCGTGAATTGGTTCGATCGACATCGCTCAAAAGCGGTGGCCTGGTCTCAACTCGGCTACTCGATCGGCGGGATGGCGGTACCGCTTGTGGTGCTGGCGCTGGAGGCGTGGGGCTGGCGGTTTACTGCGTTTATGTCTGGAGTGTTGGTGTTGCTGCTGGGGTTGCCCATGGCGCAGGTGGTTCGGCACAGACCTCAGCCGTTTGGCGCGGTGCCGGACGGCGAGCTCGCAACGCAGGACGCTGGCGCGCCACGCGACGTGCCCAAAGACCTGACTGCCAGGCAGGCCATGGCGACTTCCTCGTTTTGGTTGATCAGCGTTGGCCACGCGTCTGCACTACTGACTGTTTCAGCGATCATGGTGCATCTGGTGGCTCATTTATCTGAAGGATTGGGTTACACGTTGACCGCTGCAGCGGTCATGGTAACCGTGGTGACAGGCAGTCAAATGGTCGGTCAGTTGCTAGGCGGTTACCTGGGCGATCGATTTGATAAACGGTACTTGAGCGTCGCATGCATGATTGCCCACGCAGTGGCGCTGCTCGGCCTTGCCTATGCAGAGAGCACTTGGCAAGTGGTCCTGCTCGCAACGGTACATGGGCTGGCCTGGGGCATTCGAGGCCCGCTGATGGTTGCGCTGAGAGCGGACTACTTCGGTGCGTCAGCGTTTGGCACCATCATGGGTTTTTCATCGCTCATTGTGATGCTCGGGATGTCGTTTGGGCCAGTGATAGCAGGAGTCATGGCCGATTTGTCGGGCAATTATCAAAGCGGGTTCACGGTGTTGGCGTTGGCCGCGTTTGTCGGCGGGTTTTGCTTTCTGTTTGCTAAACCCCCTCATCGAACAACTACACAGGGAAATTGAGGGAGCGGTAAGTGCCTGATTGGACTGGAAGCCAGCGTTTTATTCGCTGAGTGGATGCCAGTCAGTGTTGTTGAGATTGAGTGCCGCTCGCACTGCCGTGCCGAACTCAGGGTCGGGTTCGTCAATAGGAATGCCGGTGCCTGACGCGATCCGAACCATTCGCTGAAAATTGGCGGCAACCCCGATTGCTTCTATCACCCCAAGCTCACCGATAACCGAGGCTGCTTCATCTCGAATATTCGCGAGGTGATCGGGCTCGTGTTTCATAAATGCATCCGCGAGGCGAATCAGCGTGCTCGCGTTCGGAATCGCGTCCAGCGCCCGTGAATCGCCAGTGCGTAAGCCGCTTAAGTCTACTTGCAGGCTAGATTGCGAGACGCTTACACGAAGCATCGAGGCGTGTGAGCTGGTTCAGTAAAGGCATTGATTAAGCGCCGAGACGCGCCCCGCAATGAGTTCCATTTGCATGCGGCTCAAGATGCGGTTGGGTGCATGGATCATTTCAGCCATGCCTTGAAGTGAGAGGTACATGGTCTCGGATAAGTGTTGCCAAGCGCGAACGGTGTCAGGTGCGGCAGACAATGCTCTCAAGACATTGGCTCCTCGGTTGCCGGGCCACAAGTCTTGTTCGGCGGGAGACACTTGATCGGTGGGGATCATGGGCACCCAAGCGGTGTCGGTTTCAAGGTGAGCTGGAAGGTAATGATCTGGTCTGCCTTCTTTTGGCTTCGGCAGTTCGGGCAGGGCGAGGCCCAGGCCTCGATGAAATTCATCGAGGCTAAACTGACAGACAGCGACGCCAAGTATTTCCACATACGCATAAGCCGAGTCAGCGCCAAAGAGGTCGGAGAGCGAGCTGATATCGGCTGATGTGAGCCGCGTTTGATCACTGATCAGTCGATGAATGACGACCTCAACGTCCGCTGGCAGACCCGTATCGCATTGGTGCTGATGGTCGAGAGACTTGGGAGACAGTGCGTCACTGATCGTTCTGCAGGCAGGGCAGTCTGCCACTGCCCTGGTAGCCTTCGCGACGTCAATGCGCTGCGCTCCGGACAACCAGTGACCTGGGGCGCTCAGCCATTCATTGAAGTGATCAAAAGACTCGAAGATATCAGGGCGTTGACGCTGGATAACTGATTTCTTCATGGCTCACCACCTAGTCTCTGTGCAGCAAAAGCCTAGCAACTCTGCATCACTCGGCCAAGGACAAGAATTGAGAGCGTAGGTCAGTTCACTGGTGGCGGTTTGTTCAGCCTATGACACCCTGTCATGGTCTGCTCGATCGAGGCTGTTGCCGGAATGGCTGTGATCAGCAGCTGTTAGCAGCTTTCAATAATTGGGCGTTTACGGGTTTGACCTTAAGGAACCATCGATTGGAAACCCTGGCTTTGAGCCTGACCGAATTCATCATGGGTTCACGAGCGTCACACGCGAAAACGCGCACCGGGCGCTGATTGTGCGCGCTGATTTTAGGCGCTCAGCGATATTCCAGTTGACAAGGTGGGCACACAGACGTTTGAGATGATAATGTCTAGCGGGTAAACGGCTGCATAGAGCGAGGTGGCGCATGATGGGTCAGCGGGGCGTGGTTCTGTTTTGCTTATCGATAATCAGATCTGTGCGGCTGGGTCGTTTCGCGAGCGACCCAACGGATCCGTTCGATGCTCATAAAGATCGCCGTTCTTGGCAAAAAGCACTTCAGCGCAATAGGTGGTCGCGCATCGTGGTTGCTTTCGTTTTGGCAATGCATGTTGCGCTAGCCGCCGCAGAATCTCCGCGGTTTGAAAGCGGCCCGGCACTCATCGACTACTTGGACCAGCTATATCAGGGGCAGTCCAGTGAGGCGCAAATGGTGATGGAAATCAAGACGCCCGACTACGAGCGGCGGCTGGTTTTCAAGGGTATGACCCAGGGTGATGACTACGCCTATTTCCAAATCTTAGAGCCCAAAAAAGATCGCGGGATTGCCTCGTTGATGCGAGGCGAGGAAATGTGGAATTTCCTGCCCAAGATTAATCGCGTCGTCAAAGTGCCACCATCGATGATGATGAATTCATGGATGGGCAGTGACTTCACGAATGATGATCTCGTAAAGCAATCCACATTGACTGATCTTTACGATGTCGATCTTGAAGAAAAAGAAGATACGTATTTGGTAACGCTGCTACCTAAGCAGGCGACCGTTACCGTCTGGGGCAAGATTTCGTTCGAGGTGACCAAAGACCCGCTACTGCCCAAAACTCAGACCTACTTTGATGAGAAAGGGGAGGCAATACGAGTGCTGCGCTTCTCAGACATCAGACAGTTTGGCGAGAGGCTTCTGCCTAGCAAAATGGAAATGACGTCGCTAAGAAAGCCTGGCCATCAGACCGTGATCACTTACGACACGCTCGCGCTCGACGTTGACGTTCCGAGCGAGACCTTCACGCTTCAGTACTTGAGACGGAGACGCTAGTGCTTGAGCTCCAGTTGGCCTGGCGCAATCTGCTTCGGCAAAAGCGGCGATCGATTCTGACAGGGATATCCATCGCGGGTGGCTACTTTCTGATTACCTTTGCTGTATCGCTGATTGAAGGCAGTTACGGCAACATGATTGAAATATTCACGCGCGATCGGGTCGGCCATGTGCAGTTGCACGCCCCGGATTATCGCGTGCAACCGAGGACCCAGCGGGTCATTCGGGAATCGAGTCAAGTGGTTTCATCCTTGCAGAGTGCGCCCAATATTGTCGGTGTCGCACCGCGAGTCTTATCTGCTGCGCTCGCTTATGGAGAAGAAAAATCATCGCCAGTGCAAGTGGTCGGCATTGATGGGCAATTAGAGGCATCGGTGACTCACCTGCGGGAGAAAGTAACCGAAGGCGTTTACCTGAGCGAGGCGGCCGCCGGGCCGACCACACCGGCCATGATTGGGCTCGGCATCTCACGCGCGCTTGGCATCAGCGTTGGCGATGGTCTGGTTCTGATTGGTCAAGGCGCCGATGGCAGCATTGCGAATGACCTTTATGAGGTGGTGGGGGTAGTAGGCAATGAGAAGTCATCCGATCGAATGACGGTCTACCTGCCGCTCAGCGCCGCCCAAGCGTTTTTGGCGCTGGATGACGCGGTCCATCAAATCGCACTTCGACTAGACGATATTGGTGATGCCAGTACGGCAGCGGAGGATCTGCAACAGCAATTTCCGAACCTTGAGGTCTCGCCTTGGCAGGTCATCGAATCAACGTTTTACCAAACGATGCAAGCAGACAGAGAGGGAAACAAGTTTGGCCTCGGGCTGATCATTTTCCTCGTGTTCATTGGCGTTCTGAACACCGTGCTCATGTCCGTGCTTGAGCGCACCCGAGAATTTGGCGTGCTTCGGGCTATGGGTTGCCGGCCAGGCAGGCTGGTTCAACTGGTGGCGCTAGAAACCGTCATGTTAGCGTCTGCTGCAATTGCAGTCGGTCTTCTTGCCGTGTTCCCGCTCGTTTACTGGTTTACCAACGTGGGGTTCGAGTTGGCTGATCCCATTGATATGGGGGGCGTCGCATTCTCGCATTATCGAGGCATGCTCTCGGCCTACGTATTGGTCATGCCGATGACCCTGATTTTGGTGTCTGCATTGGTGGTGAGTTTGCCGCCGGGTTGGCGAGCCGCTCGGGTTCGCCCGGTTGAAGCGATGAGGCACTACTAATGCTCATTCTCAAGCTTGCCTTTAGAAACTTGCTTCGAAACACCCGTCGAACTGCATTGACCTGTCTTTTGCTCACGAGCGCGTTAGTCATCATGATCTTAATGGACGGAATGATGGTGGGCGTGAGCCGGCTCATGGTGGATAGCCTGACCGATACGCTAGAGGGCGAGGCGCAAATCTACCACCAGGGCTTCAGGGAACGTTTCGACCCTTCCCTGTATTTGGACAATACAGTTCCTCTTCGTGAGATGCTCGCATTGGATCAAGATGTCCGTGCTTTTAGTGAACGGGTTATGACTCCCGCCATGTTGGCGTCGAGCTACGCAACGCAAGGCGTCATGATTTATGGCATTGATCACGAGCAAGAGAAGGCAGTGAGCCGGATTCGAGAGGCTCAGGTTGAGGGCTCGCCGATTACCAAAGGGAGTGATTTGCTCCTCGGAGACAGTCTAGCCGAGAAGCTTGAAGTGGGATTAGGTGATCGTATTGTCCTTACGACCTCTTCTGTTGAGGGTAATGAGCTCGTCCAAAGGCTTTTTCGAGTGTCTGGCGTACTCAATTTCGGCCCAAGTGAATTGGATGATCGACTCGCTTTTATCGACCTTGAAGCCGCGCGCGAGATGCTGATGATCGGTGACGGGACCCATCAGTTCGTGATCCGATTCGAGAACCGTGATCGAGCCAATGAAGCGGATCTTCCCCTCTACGATCGCGTGCGCGATGACCAAACTGCCGCCGAGGGTTGGCTCAAGTTGCAGCCCTCGATTGGTGGCATGCTCGAGATGACGGGCTTTGGACGGTTGATACTGGGGCTGGTGTTGTTTTTGTTAGCAGCGCTTGGCGTTGTGAACTCCATATTCATGTCGATTTATGAAAGGTTGTATGAGTTTGCAGTTACGAAGGCAATTGGGACGCGGCCCTGGTGGATCGGTCGCCTGATTGTTCTTGAGTCTTTGCTGATGGCATTAGCGAGTGTAGCCATTGGGGTGCTCATTGCTTATTTCGTCGGGGACTACCTTGAGCGAGAGGGGCTGGGGCTAGGTCAGATGGAAGTCGGTGGCGTCGTGATTCCCGAGCGAATTCGTCCTGTCATGTTGGTTAACCAGTTCCTTGAGGCATCTTGGTTTTTGATCGGGCTGACGTTGCTCACAGCACTCTATCCAGCGCTTTACGCGGCAAAGATAACGCCTGCCGAGGCGATCAAACGTTCCCTCTAAGGAGACTGAGATGACAGAGCAAGAGACAGACACGCCGGTCATTTATACCGACCAGGTGGTTCGTCGGTTCGGTGAGGGAGCTGCGCTGGTGACGGCGGTGGGCGGGGTCTCATTAACGGTAGAGAGTGGCGAATTCGCGGCGCTTGTTGGACCAAGCGGGTCCGGCAAGTCAACACTGCTCAATCTGATCGGTGGGCTGGACGAGCCGGATGAAGGACACATAGCGCTTGCAGGTATGAACTTGACGAGCATGTCCTCAGCAGAAATGTCAGACTTTCGGCGGGATCATATCGGGTTTATTTTCCAGTCCTATAACCTCATCCCTGTGTTATCGGCTGCAGAGAATATTGAATACATCATGCTGCTTCAGGGACTTGCGGCTCGAGACCGAAGAAAGCGAGTGGATGAGATGTTAAAGATGGTCGGTCTCGATGGGCTCGGGCATCGTCGGCCTGCGGAACTATCTGGGGGGCAGCAGCAACGGGTGGCGGTTGCAAGAGCGATGGCGTCGAGTCCAGATATTATTTTGGCGGATGAGCCAACGGCCAATCTTGATTCGAAGACGGGCGTTGCGTTGCTCGAGACGATGCGGGAACTGAACGAAAACGAGGGCGTGACGTTTCTCTTCTCGACGCACGATCAAAAAATTATCGAGCGTGCGAGACGGCTTGTCTGGTTAGAGGACGGCATGGTTACAAAAGATGAGGCACCAGAGCGATTGTGAAAGCTTGGCGCTGGGCACTGCTAGTTGGCCTATGCATCGCTCACGCTAGCTGGGCTGATGAAACGTTCTCCGGTTACTTGAAGAATTTCTCGCTCGTCCAGTTCGAGCAAACCAATGGAGACATCGAGATTCCACGCCAGGCGGTTCAAGAGAGCAGTTTGCGACTGATGTGGGAGCCAAAAGGACTCGATTGGAGCACTGAATTTCATTACGAAATTCAAGGTCTTTTTGGGTCTCGGGAGTGGATGGGTGACTCCCAATTGCTGAGAACAGGTGCCCAAGGGCGTTATCGCTTTGATGATCTGAACACTGTATTTGCTAGCGGCAAAAAGAGCAGAGGTCAACAGTCATTGGACCGTGCCAATGTGCGGCTTGCGAGAGGGGCTTGGGATATCACCTTAGGGCGTCAGGCGTTATCGCTGGGCTCGGCTCGAATCATTAGTCCGACGGACGTTTTTCTACCGTTTGATCTGCGGGTCTTAGATACTGAATACCGACCCGGTGTTGATGCCATTCGGTTTGAACGGTCATTGGGGGATTTATCCATGATCGATGCGGGATGGATATCGGGAGCTGAAGGGAAGCCTGAGGAATCAGCATGGTTTGGTCGATGGATTACCAACGCGAGAGGCGTTGATCTCGCCGCAACATGGATCGAGCGCCCAGATTATCGCCTTGCTGGATTCGCGGCTAACGGTGCTGCAGGTCAATTTGGACTCTGGTGGGAGGCAGCGCGTGTCTCAGGCAGAGAGTCCTATTGGCGCTCGAGTATTGGTATTGATGGAGGATTTGCCGCGACCGGTCTTTGGATGCTTGAGCTTCACTACAATGGTGCTGGCGAGCAAGATGTTTCCCGCTATCTAGCAACCGAACATCCCGATGCTTATCAAAACTTTGGTGTCTTTTTGCTCGCCAGACGGTATGTGCTGACTGGGCTAAGTGCGCAATTGTCAGGCGTTACTAGTATTGCTGCCCAGGCGATTTTGAATCTGGACGATCGGTCGAGTTTTTTTCAAGCATCCGTCGACCGCTACCTTTCTGACGCATGGAGCGTTCAGGCCGGGTATTATCGGTTTGACGGGGACGAGGAAATCGCGATTACTCCTGCGGGCGTCGAACTTGGGAGTGAATTTGGATGGAACCCTCATGTGGTTTACGTCGGCATTCGCTATTACTTTTGATCGAGAGCGGCGCGAATTAGATCGACCAGGGGTTGCTAGAGAGCATTCTGCGGTCTGATTATTTAATGATTCCCAGAAAGCGGTTAACAAAGGATTCGCGAAGCCCGTTGAGCGATTCGCAAATCACGATGAGAAGAACGACGAACGTGCGATGAAAAGTGCGATGAAAAGTGCGTTTAAAACTGCGATGAAAAGCGAGCCGAACAGAAGATCGTATAAAGGCTGAAAAGAGCCAGAAAAAAGCCAGATACGAAGCTCGAAAAAAATAGAAAGAAATCTGAAACAAGCAGCATGAGCGTTAGGTGCGTTAACTGGGTGCGGTAAGAAGCATGTCGAATAAAACCAATTTACAGAGAATCCGACTTGAAGCCATGGGCATTGATGTTTGGCGCCTTCGAGGGCGGTCCAATACGAGTGCCGCAGTCAGTTCGGCAGGCGAGGCCGATGAAGTACAGGCTCCGTCAGTTGAGCCACAACGGTCCGTCGATGATCGCGACTTAACCAACGTTAGCCCCAACGGGCCAGCGCGTGCTGATAGCGTCCAGGTGCTAGCAGAGAAGGCCTCATCCTCTCCAGAGGCTGCAGATGTTGCCTCGGCCGCGGTGGGCGACATTGCCGCGAGCCGCGAGTTACATGCTGCGTTTTATGACTATCGAACGCTGCTGATTTGTGTGGTCGCAGAGCGAGACCAGGAAGAGGGCCGTCTCGTCCAGTTTGCCGATGATGTGGTGCGGGCTTACAACGGCTTGGAGGTCCGATCGCTGTCTCGTATGGCCTGGAAGCAAGCCGGTGCCGACCTGCCGTCTGAACTAGTCGCGACCGTCAAACGAAGCAGTGCGCAGGTTGGCGTTATCATCCTGGATGACACGGTGTCAGCCAGCGAGGGAAAGGGCATTATCGACTTGCTCGGTTTGGTCTCAAAGGACGTGAGGTGGATTGACTTGGCCCTCAGTAGAGAAACCTTGCCTCAAACGGATATGAAACGTCGATTGTGGGAAACCCTCAGTCAAAATGGCTAGCCGGTTAGCGTGCAAAGCGAACTAATCCTGAGGTCGATGCGTCACATTGATTTGCCCTTTGTCATGGGTAATGAAAATGCAGCCTATGAATTCCCGTGGTCTCAAACCGTGATGCGCCAGAGCTTAAACGGCAACGATCAATGTTGGGTGGCGGTAGTGCGCGGGGAGATTGTGGGTCATGCCGTGATGAAGTACATCTTGGATGAAGCGCATTTGCTCAATATCTGTATTCATCCGCAGAACCAAGGGCGAGGATTGGGAACCAGCGCGCTGAAAGCAGTGATCAGCCGCGCAGAGAGTCAAGGCGCGAGAGAGATGTTCCTCGAGGTGAGGGCGTCCAATGCTGCGGCGATAGGGCTCTATGAGTGCGCCGGATTTAACGAGACGGGTCGGAGAAAAGGCTACTATCCTGCAGATGGTGGCCGTGAGGACGCGATCTTAATGGCTAAAGTGCTCAGCTTATGACCCGATGAGGCGCTCATGTATAATCCGGCTCCTCGAAATCATCATCCTGTAAACGGGGTCAGTCATGTCTCAGTCCGAGATGGCTCGAAGACGCACGTTCGCCATCATTTCTCACCCTGACGCTGGAAAAACAACGATCACCGAAAAGTTGCTGCTCTGGGGTAAAGCCATCCAGGTTGCTGGCACTGTGAAAGGGAAAAAGTCGGATCGCTATGCCACCAGCGATTGGATGACGCTCGAAAAGGAGCGGGGCATTTCGGTGACCACATCGGTCATGCAATTTCCCTATCGAGATTGTGTCGTCAATCTGCTCGATACCCCAGGTCACGAGGACTTTTCCGAAGATACCTATCGCACCCTGACGGCCGTCGATTCGGTGCTGATGGTCATTGACGGGGCAAAAGGGGTTGAGGATCGAACCATCAAGTTGATGGAGGTTTGTCGACTTCGTGACACGCCGATACTAACGTTTATCAACAAACTTGATCGTGAAATTCGTGACCCGATAGAGGTGCTCGATGAGATCGAGCGGATTCTCGATATCGCATGTGCTCCGATGACCTGGCCCATTGAAATGGGCGCTTCCTTTAAAGGGGTCTACCACCTCTATGAAGACCGTATTTATTGCTTCAGTGGCAAAGATCAGCTTGAGACAGAGACGATTGATGGCCTGGATAGTGACGATGCAAAAGCGTACCTGGGGGATCGGTGGCAGGATTTCGTTGATGAAGTCGAACTGGTTCGCGGAGCAGCGCACTCGTTTGACTTAGCGATGTACCAAGAAGGGCAATTGACCCCCGTCTATTTTGGATCGGCATTACGAAATTTTGGCGTGATGGAAATGCTGGATGGGTTCGTTGATGTGGCCCCGCCGCCACAGGCGAGAGAAACCAATGATGGGCTGGTAGCGCCGGAAGAGCCTGAGTTTTCCGGCTTCGTGTTTAAGATTCAGGCCAACATGGATCCAAAGCACAGAGATCGTATTGCATTCCTGAGGGTTTGCTCGGGTGAGTACTCCCAAGGGATGAAGATGCATCACGTCAGGGTTGGCAAAGATGTCAAAGTGTCTGACGCGGTCACATTCTTAGCAGGCGAGCGAGCTGCCACGGGGGTCGCCTACGCTGGGGACATCATCGGGCTCCACAATCACGGCACCATCCAGATCGGCGATACGTTTACAGCGGGTCGAAAAGCGAGATATACCGGTGTTCCCCACTTTGCGCCCGAACTCTTCCGCAGAGTGAGATTGAAAGATCCATTGAAGAGTAAGCAACTGCGACAAGGCCTGACCCAACTCTCAGAGGAGGGAGCGACTCAGCTTTTCATGCCAGTAGCGTCTAATGACTTGATTTTGGGTGCCGTGGGTGTGCTTCAGTTTGACGTTGTTGTTTATCGATTACTCGATGAGTACAAAGTGGATTGCGCTTACGAGCCGGTGTCGGTTGCAACCGCGCGCTGGGTGGAATGCGATGATGCGAAAATGCTCGCCGATTTCAAAAAGAAAGCCGATGCGAATCTGGCGCTCGATGGCGGTGGCCACCTTACCTACCTTGCTCCATCCCGCGTCAATCTATCACTGATGGAGGAACGCTGGCCCGACGTTCGTTTTCGCGCGACTCGGGAAATTACCTAGCTCATATCTTCGTAGGGATTAGGGACAGAGAGAGTAATGGGTTGATCTAGGCCCGGGATATGAATGGTCTCGCTATTGATCCCAAGCGCTGGTCCCTCGATTACTCCCTCGCCGAATTGATAAATCACATGGTTTTCGCCGCGTATACATGCCTCATCGTAGGCAATGGTTTGCTCGGCAACCTGCTCATGGCGCGCAGCATGTGAGCGTAAGGCAGCTTTACCGTGTCGCTTCTCTAGCATTTGCGTCGTGACCGAGGGAGACAGCAGCGCCGCGGTTGCATTGTTCCCGCCGAATCCTTTCGAGTTAATGAGCGTGGCTTGCATGCGATCGGGATCGTCAACGTGGTGCGATAACAAGAAGTTGAGATGATCGTGGTGAACGTCTTCAGCGAGCTGTTTCGAGGTGACGATGCCCGGAATCACCCCATCCTGCCAAACACCAAGCGAAGCGATAATTTGATCCCCCGATGCACACGCGAGTGAGTGACCAAGGTAGGCTTTGATCGCTGCCACAGGCCAATCCTTGATGCCGAAAGCCTTCGCCATGGCATCAAAAATGTGCGACTCGGTCACTCGATTTTGCGGGGTGCCGGTGCCGTGCGCTTGCATATAACTGCGCTCCGATAGGGCTTTGTCCCCCAGAATCGCTCGAACCGTGCCCATAGCCTTGCCAACTGTAACGTAGTTCCCGATGCCCGGACCCGGTATCGATTTCTTGAACCCATCGGCATTGACAAAGACATCCCCAACGCCCGCGTAGATGTGAGCGCCCAGCTCTAGCGCGAGTTCATCATCGAAGAGGATGACAAATTGCGATGCTTCAGCGAGCGTAAAACCGCAATTGTCAGCAAACGGCCGGCAAGCCCGTCGGTGATCAAGCTTGCCGGTCCCATCTAACTTGATCAGGGCATCGTCTTCAGCGAGTGCCCCCATCGTTCGGTACCCTTCAATAATCTCTGGTGTCAGCGGTGCCTCGCTGGATCCAATGACTGCCACCCGATATCGGCCTGAGCGGATGTCTTCCATGCCTTGACGCAGGTTGTAAAGGAAGGTGGCACATGCGCCGACGTTGGCACCGGTTGCGCCAACACTGCCGATCACATAAGCGTTGACGAAATCCGCGGTCATTTCGGCGAGTCCCAGTGGGCAGTTCTTTGCGCTCACGCGCTTGCCCAAAAGGGCCGACTGCAACATCCCGCCTGATCCATTGAAATCAAGCTGACCCATTGCGCTGCTGGCGTAAACCGCAATTTGGTCGCCTGGGACTCGTTGCCGGACGGTTTCCCAGGGTATACCTAGCGACTGGATCGCGTCCGATGCGCCGTATACGGTCAGCTGCAAACCCCGAGGATGACTTCGGCTTTGATAGAGCTGATCGGGAGCAAAACCACTGGGTAGCTGACCGGCAGCGTTAACCTTTGACGCTCGTAGATCACGAAAGAACACCTCGGTGGACTCAGGAGCGGTCACCATCACCATTCCGCTTTCAGCATCCTGGACCGTCCACGAAGGAGGAATGTGCTCAGGCAGTTGGTTCTTCTTGAGTTTGAAGGAAAGTGGGGATGCCCCTTCTCCGTGAATCTCAGCTTGTCGATTGGCTCTGTAGTAGTTTGGATCAAACAGATTGTGCTCGAGCTTCCGAATCAGCGTGCTTGCCAGGGCTTCCTCTTCGGTGACGGACCGTCCCATTAGCGCACTGAGCGAAGCAATTGTGGAAGCTTTCTTCGAGGCATCGAGGGCGTCGTACACCATTCGGCGGTAGCCGTGGTGGCCAGAGCTTCGGCCCGCTGGATTAATGCCTCCAAAACCAACAATGACGGGTAGGCGTGTCACGGCAGTCGGTCTCTCCTTGCAAATTGATCTTGGCGCATGAGCCTCATTGGCGCTCTCGCGACCAGGTGATTGGGAGCATGGCTCTAATGATCAGACTAATTCCACAGCGACGGCGGTCGCCTCGCCTCCGCCAATACAGAGCGAAGCAATACCTCGATTGAGACCTCGTCGCTTGAGTGCGTGGACGAGCGAGACAATGATCCTCGAACCGGTTGAGCCTATGGGGTGCCCTTGAGCGCAGGCACCGCCATTCACGTTCACCTTGTCGGGATCGATACCAACTTCTTTGATCGCCAACATGGTGACCATTGCAAATGCTTCGTTGATCTCGAACAAGTCCACATCGCTGGCTTGCCAATTGAGTCGATCGAGCAAGGTTTTAATGGCGTCGATAGGCGCCAGGGTGAATTCTGACGGGTGTCGCGAATGCGTAGTATGGCCAAGGATTTTAGCCATTGGTTTCAAGCCTTTTTCAGCCACGGCCGTCTCGCTTGCCAGCACTAACGCAGAGGCTCCATCGGAGATCGAGCTGGAGTTGGCTGCGGTGACCGTGCCGTCCGCCTTAAACGCAGGTTTCAGTTGGGGTATTTTGTCGATATTGGCGTTCCCCGGTTGTTCGTCAGTATCGATGATGGTCTCGCCTTTGCGGTGTTTGACCGTAACGGGTGCGATCTCAGCGGTGAGAGCCCCAGATTCGATCGCTGCCATGGCGCGTCGCAATGAGCCAATCGCGTATTCGTCCATGGCTTCTCGCGTGAGTTGGTGCTGATCGGCCACATCTTGGGCGAACGCGCCCATTAGTCGACCTGTCTTCGCATCCTCAAGACCGTCAGTGAACATGCAGTCTTGCAGCTCGCCGTGACCCATTCTCAGTCCACCGCGCGCCTTTGGCAGGAGGTAAGGTGCATTGCTCATGCTCTCCATCCCGCCTGCAACCATGACCTGATTCGTCCCGGCGCGAATCAAATCGTGCGATAGCATCACCGACTTCATGCCAGACCCGCATAACTTATTGATCGTAGTGGCGCCTACGCTGTCGGGGATACCTGCGTCGATTGCAGCTTGTCTGGCAGGCCCTTGACGGAGTCCCGAGGGCAAGACGCAGCCCATAATGACTTCATCGATGTCGTCGCCGCTTAGATTGGATTTCTCCAGCGCTGAACGGATAGCGACTTCGCCAAGATTCACCGCGGAAAGTGTACTCAACTCACCCATGAGCCCGCCCATCGGGGTTCGAGCACCGTCAATAATGTAAACAGCGTCAGACATATGAGTTGTTCCCTAAAAGTTCCCAGAAAATGGATGTCACGCGAGATTCGCCCCGGGCCAAAGGATAGCGGAAGCTTGCTTTGCAAACCAGTCAACGGCGTCCTAACCCAGCGACGTTGTCACTCACTTTTTTAAGGCCTACCGTTCTTGTGCTTTTGGCTTTTATCGTTTGTGCTGAAGGCTCGTATTGTTTGCGCTGAGGGCTCTTTGTTGTGTGCGCTGAGGGCTCTTATTGCTTGCGCTGAGGGCTCTTATTGCGCGCTTGCCTGCGCTGAGGGCTCTCTTCCCCTGGCTGGCCAGTCCCAACGTTAATTAACTTGGCCCTATTGTTGGTGTTATGCAGTAACGCCCTAGCGGCACGGGCGGTCATCTTTGGATTGATCTCGTGAGCCCGGGGGAATCTCTAATAACCCGATAGCATTAGCCCATTTCCGACGATTAATGGAGGGCGATATAAGCCTCGTCAGCACTTCCGTGTAATGTCTCGGGCCTGATGAAGTGCTGAGGCGAATAGCGCTGCTCGATGGCGTGTTCGTGATGGATGAAGGTCCGGTTCGACGTGCTAGGAAGTCGAATCGGTGCCGGCCTACTGCCCGCCGTGTGATAGACTCGCAGACAGGACGGAGGTAGTTATCTGAGGACGAGTGAGCCCATTTAGATGCGACGTCCGAACATGATTCTCGGGCGAAACTTGATCGATGATGTCATGAATTCGCAGAGATGGATTAGTTGATGGGGAGTTAGCCAAATGTCAGAAAAAGCAGCAGCCGCTTTAGAAATTTTCAAATCCATTGAAGGCCAAGAAGAGGGGGTCGGTGAATGGTTTGAAGTGACGCAAGACAGAATTAATTTGTTTGCCGATGCAACGTTAGATCATCAGTTCATTCACATCGACCCAGAAAAGTCGGCAGAGCTATCCCCCTATAAAGTGACGATTGCGCATGGGTTTCTGACCCTGTCTCTGATTGTTCACCTAGGCAAAAGCGTTCCCCAACTGAAGCCCGAGGCACTAGAAGGCGTGTTTATGGGCGTGAACTACGGAATGGATAAGGTCCGTTTTCCTGGTCCAGTACCGGTCAATTCAAAGATACGTGCCCGTCACACGTTAATGCTAGCGGAACTAAAGGCGCCGAATACGATCCAAATTAAGCGTGAGGTGTCGGTTGAGCTCGAAGGTGGGTCGAAGCCGGTTTGTGTTGCAGAGTCGTTGACGCGACTGATGTACGCCTAAGCACCAGAAACTTTTTGTTCATAGATCGATCTAGAGGCTTGAGCCGGCTTGCAGGATCAGGAGCTGAAGGGAGCTTAAGTAAGCTGCTCCAAATCGCAGGCCTGCGCTCATGCCGCCTAGGCCGGAAATAAGCGGTAAGCGCCTATGTCGAGCGACCCTTGAAGCGGTCGTCTTATCGGCACACGGAGTAGAGCGCGCCGCCTTCACCCAAATTCAATCACCAAGGAGCGCAAGCGTTGAGCGTGATGATTAAAGAAGATGATTTGATCCAGAGCGTTCAAGATGCGCTCCAGTTCATTTCATATTACCACCCGGTTGATTTCATCAAGGCAGTCCACGAAGCCTACGAGAGAGAGGCGTCGCCTGCTGCCAAGGATGCGATGGCTCAAATCTTGATCAACTCGAGGATGTGCGCTGAAGGCCAGCGACCCATTTGCCAAGATACGGGAATCGTCAATGTCTTTGTCTCAGTAGGCATGAATGTGCGGTTTGAGACGGACCGCAGTTTGGAGGAGTTGATCAACGAAGGCGTCCGCCGTGCCTATCTGTTGCCAGATAACGTGCTTCGAGCCTCGGTGCTAGCTGACCCAGCCGGCGCGCGAAAGAATACGCAGGACAACACTCCTGCTGTCATTCACATGGAGTTAGTGCCCGGGAACGAAGTCCATATCCAACTCGCAGCAAAGGGCGGGGGCTCGGAAGCCAAGTCAAAACTCGCCATGCTAAACCCGGCAGACTCCATTGTTGATTGGGTGCTCAAAACCGTGCCGACCATGGGTGCTGGTTGGTGCCCACCAGGAATGCTCGGTATTGGCATCGGCGGAACGGCTGAGAAGGCCATGCTACTGGCCAAACGGTCGTTGATGGGGGACATCGATATACAAACGTTGATTGATCGTGGGCCCAGCAATCGGATCGAGGAATTGCGGCTTGAGATCTTTGAGAAGGTCAATGCATTGGGGATTGGCGCGCAAGGGCTTGGTGGTCTGACGACGGTCTTGGACGTGAAAATCCTGGACTATCCGACCCACGCTGCCAACTTGCCGGTTGCCATGATTCCAAATTGCGCAGCCACACGTCACGTTCACTTCACGCTAGATGGCAGTGGGCCAGCTGAACTGACTCCTCCATCGCTTGAGGATTGGCCATCCATCACTTGGGAGGCTGGTGCAGGAGCGCGCCGCGTGAATTTGGATCAGGTAACAGCAGAAGACGTGAGCCAATGGCAGCCTGGTGAGACGCTCCTTATTAGCGGCACCATGCTCACAGGGCGCGATGCTGCACATAAAAAGATCCGCGATCTCTTCGAGCGGGGCGAGACGCTCCCTGATGGCGTCGATTTAACCGGAAAATTTATCTACTACGTCGGCCCTGTGGATCCTGTTCGGGATGAAGTAGTGGGACCGGCTGGGCCAACAACATCAACGCGCATGGATGGGTTCACGGCCATGATGCTCGAAAAGACGGGTCTCTTAGGGATGATCGGTAAAGCTGAGCGAGGTCCGCTCGCCATTGAAGCCATCAAATCCCACGGCGCTGTTTACTTAATGGCAGTGGGCGGGGCCGCCTATCTGGTATCGAAAGCGATTAAGCGTTCCCGTGTGGTGGCTTTCCCCGAATTAGGAATGGAGGCCATCCATGAGTTTGAAGTGGAAGACATGCCGGTGACCGTCGCGGTTGATTCCAAGGGCGAGTCCGTTCATCAGACTGGGCCGCGACACTGGCAAGGGGAAATTGGATTGATCCCCGTGACGGAAGCTGGATAATTCTGGGCCAAACAAAGTGCCCACTCTGCACTGTGAGCTGGGGCCAACGACCAATAGAAAGGATAAACGCTCGGTATGACTGACCAAGCCGAATCTGTTGATCAGCTTTACTTCAACGCTGAACAACTTTCCCAAGACTTCTCACTGTTTCCTCGAAAGGAGCCAGCAGCAGTGATTAAGGGGCTGCTGACAGAGCGCCAAATTAACGCGCAGGTCGAGCGGCTTCAGTCTATGGAAGTGGACGAGTACATCGCTGCGAGTGTCGCACCTACCGAGGAGTCAGGGCGGCCAGGTGCTCGAGCAGTCCTACGATCGCTCAACGTGCCATTGGTAAATGAAATGAGCCAGGGGCCATTTTATGCCTGTGAACTCACGTTAGAGTTCTCAACGGGTCCTCGAAAAATTGGTGTTATCGCGCAGGATCGAGCAACTGCCTCAGGAGTTTGGGGCCCAGAGCATCATGAGCTCGCAGCCCAAAGAGCGAGTAGCTACGCTATCCGCTCGCTGCCTATTTTGACATTAATGGACACTCCCGGAGCCGATCCGTACGAGGAAGCGAACGGGAATAATCAAGCCCATTCCATATCAAGGCTGATCGCTGAGCTGTGTAATGTCGATGTGCCGACGCTCGGTATCATTATCGGGCAAGGGTATTCTGGCGGTGCAATACCGCTGGCCGCCAGCAACTTGCTACTCTCTTGTCGGACCGGCGTATTTAATACGATTCATCCACGCTCACTCGCAAACCTCGTGCGTCGCTACAACCTATCATGGCAAGAATGTGCGAAATTTGTGGGCGTCTCTGCTTACGAGTTGTACAAGCAGGGAAACATTGATGGCATCGTTGATTTTGACCCAGGTGAAACGGATACCATCGACCATTTTTACGCCGCGATCGTCAATGGAATCGAGTCGATCGAAACGGGTGCGAGAAATTTTGTCGCGGATCATCCTGAAATCCTGGACCACTATCATCGAAATATCCGCCGGTATCTAGAGCCCAGTCCCTTTTTGTCAGCGGTGAACGCGAGCTCAACGCTGAAGCTGAGAACGTCACCCACTGAATACCCCAATGTATTTGGCGTTGCCTACCGATACCTTCGTTACTTGGGCTTACGCAGCCGGATCAAGGCCACAACAACGACTCAATATGGCCGCTTGGTTGACGCTGAAATTCCGCCTGGTGAGCTAGCAGAGCGAGTCCACCGAGAGCGGCGCAGTGCTTTCTTAACTTGGCTGCAGGACCCAGACAAAATTCTCTATGAAGATCATTTGTCTAAGGCATGGAAGACGTTTCAAGATCGTCGCGAACGATTAGGCGCTGAGCAGGGCGCTATCCGAACCTTCCTTTTTGGTGAGCCTCAAGATAATTACGAGCGAGCAAAACGTGACTTGACCCTTGAGATTGGCTTGCACCTATATAACCGCTGGAAGGCGAGTGCGAAAGATAACCTCCTGGCGCTCGTCGATTACCTGAAAGACTTTGAAAATGCTTCGGCACTGCTGTCTACCAAAGATATCAGAGACGTGAAGTCGCTCCTGCGCAGCATGTCTAACGACTCGAGCGAGTTTATCGGCCGCGTGAAGTCGTCGTTCAGCTTCGAAGGCCGGAAGTTATTTGATGCAGGCTACATCGATCAAAAGAATATTGATTTTCTGAAGTCCGAACTCGCTTCTGAACTTAATCTGATGATCGAGACTGGTTTGCTCGTTGGCGATGGATCAGGCAGTGAGCTCTCGCTAAGCGATAGCGCGATGGCCTTGATCAATGAGAGTCAGCACAAGAGCTCCTTTATCAAGGCGAACCGACGAATTCTCGAGGAAACCCTTTTCAATCAAATCGAGCCGTATCGCGCTATCGGTGTTCCTGGAGATCAACAAGATCTCACCGTCATCGACATCTTGCTCGACGGAGAAATTCAACCTCAATTCATTGAAGAATGTGAGCACTTGCTTGTGTTCTCAGAGGTCTACGATGCATTGATCGCAGATTTAGTAGCGATTGCGCGAGAAGCTCAAACCTCGCGTGCGCTTCAGCAGACTACGCTTGAGAAGATCCTCGCAGAAGCGATCAATCGATTGTCGGCGTCGCCCCTCTTTGCGGGTCGATCGGAGCAAGACATTCGCGGGCGATTTGTCGAGTGGAGCATGCGGCTCTCAGAGCACAGCAACGGCTCGAATTTTTTGCGTCAAGTTGAAGAATGGATGCGCGGCGTCCACAAAGATAAGTCGGATACGCTGTTCGTTGTGCTAAGCCATTTATTTGAACGCGTCTTGCCTGAGCTTCAGGGTGCGGCCGCCGCGGGTAAAGCATTTTCTGGAAGGCTTGAGCCAGCTCGCATCGGGCGCAGAAAAGACTTCTGGAATCGCTTAAACATTGCTTATCGAGATTTGCTGTTCAACGAGATATTGACCCGTGAAAAAAGGGCAAAACACACAACGATAGACAGCATCAAGGATGCTTTCATCGACAATTTTGTTGAGATGGACGCCAGCCTTATGTCGGCGAATCCTGTCTCGTTCCCCACGTTTAGACCGTCTATTGAATCGGCCCTCAAGGCAGAGGTCAGGCCGCATGGTTTGATCACAGGAATCGGCGAATTTAAAGGCGCTGAGCACCGCTATCGAGCAGGATTTGTCGTGTCAAACGTGGCCTTCCAGGCTGGGAGTATCGACAACTCGGATTGCGTTCGTTTTTGTAAGCTGCTGGTCGAGTGCGCAGTACAGCGGTTGCCGGTCATCTGTTTTATATCCTCCGGCGGCATGCAAACCAAAGAAGGCGCTGCAGCACTCTTTACGATGGCTGTCGTCAATGATCGGATTACGAGATTCGCAAGAGATAACGATTTGCCGATCATCATGTTCGGGTACGGAGACTGTACTGGAGGTGCGCAGGCAAGTTTTGTGACCCATCCCTTGGTTCAAACTTATTATTTCTCGGGAGCGAGCATGCCCTTCGCAGGGCAGGCGGTGGTCGAGAGAAACCTTCCTTTCACCTGTCTAATGAGTAACTACTTATCGAGTCGCGATGGCGCGATGCAGGGGCTGGTCCAGCATCCTTTCGCTGCTCAGCTAGACGAGCAATTGCGCTCGGTTGATCCCGAGATCCCCGTCCCCGTGGAAAGCGTTGTCCAAGTGGTTGATCGAATCATGGCAGGACGGCTAGAGGGCGACGCCCCCGAGTCTGCGGCCTCGGCGCAGCCAGTCAATCCAGACGTCATCAGGCCGGTCTCAAAAGTGCTGGTCCATGCCAGAGGGTGTACCGCGGTGAAGCTGGTGACCAAATCACTCGAGCATGGGCTGGACGTCGTATTGGTTCAAAGCGATCCCGATATGGAGTCAGTGCCAGCAGACCTGGTTCGAGCGGCGGGGGAAAAAGGGACGGTCGTTCCTATCGGCGGTAATACATCTGATGAAAGCTATTTAAATGCATTGAGCATTTTGAACATCGCGCAGAGTCAGGGGGTTGATGCTCTGCATCCAGGAATCGGATTCCTCTCAGAGACGCCTAACTTTGCCGCGCTAGTCAGACAAAAGGACATCAATTTCATCGGGCCCAAGGTTGTCAGTATGGAAACCATGGGCAATAAATCCAACGCGATTAGCACCACCATGTCTATCGGAGTGCCGGTTGTGCCCGGAAGTCACGGAATCGTGGATTCATCAGAGCGCGCGCTGGAAATCGCCGAGCAGGTGGGATACCCCATTTTATTGAAAGCGGTTCACGGCGGCGGCGGCAAGGGCATTGTTAAGGTTGATCGGGCCGAACAACTGCATCAGTTGTTCCATCAAGTCACCACCGAGGCTCGTAGCGCATTTGGTAATGGAGATGTTTACATAGAAAAGTGCGTGACTTCACTGCGTCATATTGAAGCGCAGGTGCTAAGAGACACGCATGGCAATACGCGCGTCTTGGGCTTAAGAGACTGTAGCGTTCAACGAAATAATCAGAAGCTGCTGGAGGAGTCTGGTTCCACACTGCTGGGAGAAGCGCTTCGGGAAGAGGTCTTCAGGTGCGCGGCGTCCATTGCTGAAAAGGTGGATTACATTGGTGCGGGCACGGTCGAGTTCATTTTTGATGTGCCGAGTCAGGCGGTGTACTTCATGGAGATGAATACCCGACTTCAGGTCGAGCACCCGGTGACCGAGGCAACAACAGGAATCGATATTGTTGCTGAACAGTTCAAGATCGCGTCTGGCGAGTCTATTGAGGCCATGGTGCCACAAGAGACAGGGTATGCCATTGAGGCGAGGATCAATGCAGAGCGAGCATCGATTGACGCGATGGGGCAGGTCACCTTCCAGCCGACCCCAGGCCGAATCACGCGATGTGAGCTACCTGAACGAGAAGGTATTACGCTCATTTCCATGGCTGCCGCGGACAAGATGGTGTCGCCGTTTTACGATAGTTTGATCATCCAGGTGATCGCAGAAGGATCAGACAGAAACGATGCGGTTGCCAATCTCGCGAGCTATTTAGACGACGTCGTCATTGAAGGAATTAACACGAATATCGCACTCATTAAACGCATCCTGCGGGACGAAGTGTTCTTAGGCGGAGACTACGACACAACTTACTTACCTGGCTTTTTAGGCAGAACCGATGTCCATTCATTGATTGAAGAGATCGATGAGGCCGCCGGCTCTCGTGCTTCGGACTTAACGCTTGAGTCCCTAACGATTGAAGATAGTGGGGAAATTAGGGTGCTGGCGCCATCGACCGGCGTCTTCTTTAGAACGCCTTCCCCCTCTGAGCCTGAATATGTGAATCTAGGCGACGTCGTGTCAGTGGATGATGTGCTTTGTGTTCTGGAAGCAATGAAAATGTTTGCGCCGTTTAGATTGTCGGCTTATGCGAGTGCCGCAGGAGAGCTCTATCCCTCCAATCAGAAGTACCGAGTGACGCGAATCAATGTGACGAGCGGACAAGCCGTCAACGAGGGAGATCTGCTTTTCGTTGTGGAGCCTGTACCCGACGTTTAAGGGTCAAAGGATGGCAGCATGAGTGCGAGCGACTGCTCGCGCATCGGACGGAGATCACTAAATGGTTGAAAATCTGGAAACACTGCTGGCCCTCGCCCGTGCTGGAACCATGATAGAAGCCAGTACCGAACTCCGCATTTCGCAATCCGCGGTGAGTAAGCGGATCGCGGCACTCGAGAAATACTACAACCGACCACTCATACAAAAGAAAGGTCGCAGAGTAGAGCTCACCAGGCACGGCCAAAAACTGGTCGATAAGATTTCGCCATTTTTGTCTGAATTGCGAGACTTATTTGTAGAAGACTCGGCCGCTTCCCGTGGGGAGCTGATGATCGGGGTGTCTGATGCAATTTTGTCCTCGTGGGGGGCAAGTGCGTTTCACTCGGTGAGCGCAACCATGCCAGATGTGCAGTTCACCTTTCACGCCCACCGAACGTCTGTGGTACTGGATCGCATTCGCTCTGGTGAATTTATGTTGGGTGTCTGCACCGGACTTGATTCACACGACACCGATCTGCAATCAGAGATCCTCGCGCATGAACCGATGGTTATCATTCCTTCAGGACTCAAAAAGCTGAAATGGTCAGAGGGGCAGCCGCTGAGCGTGATTAGCATCGAGGATTACTCAGGCGCGTGGCGGTCTTTTGGAGAGTTGGTGTCAAAGCTTGGTATCAAGCGGGAGGTCGCACTGGAATCGTTCTTTTCTGTGGCCCAGATGGGCGTCGCAGGATTTGGGCATGCGCTAGTGCCCATCGGCGTTGCTCGAGCACTGGGGATTGACGACAAATTACTGATCAGCCTAGGGCGGCATGGATTGATGCGCCCCGTCCGCTTTGTAGCACGTAAGTCCACCTACTCGCTGCCGGTAGTGTCAAACTTCTTTTTGGCGCTCAAAGCACATCTTCAAACCGCAGAATTGCTCGGCTAATTCTCGGATCCGCGCTCGTCTGATTGCTCAGTTGCCAAGATTGCCTAGACGTCTTTGGTTGACCCGTCTTGCGATGGGTTAGTGGTCGAGATCGACCAGTGATAGCCCGTCGAGAGATTGGTTATCACCAGAACCTTCGCCAGCCTGCTGCCCAGATTGTTGATTAGCCTCTGCGGCTGCCTCTCGTGCCATTTCCTCTTCGATGGCGGCGGCCCCAGCCGGGTTTTCATCTAGTGTAATTCGTAGCCGCAGGTTGTTTTTCGAGTCGGCATTTTTCAGTGCCTCTTCAAGACTAATCCGACCCTCCTTGTAGAGCTTGTAGAGGGATTGATCAAACGTTTGCATCCCCTGTTCGGTCGATTTCTCCATGAGCTCTTTCAGCTCTGACACTGCACCCTTTGCGATAAGGTCAGCGGCCCTTGGCGTTCCCACTAGAATTTCAATAGCGGCCGCTCTCTTCCCGTCCACGGTTGGAATCAAGCGTTGCGAGACGATAGCGCGCATGTTAAGCGACAGGTCTTGCAGCAATTGATTGTGACGCTCCTCTGGGAAAAAGTTAATGATGCGGTCCATGGCTTGGTTTGCGTTATTGGCATGCAGAGTGGACAGACAGAGGTGGCCAGTCTCGGCAAATGCAAGGGCGTGCTCCATGGTTTCCTGATGCCGAATCTCTCCAATGAGAATGACATCTGGCGCTTGCCGCAAGGTATTGGCAAGGGCGTCATCGAAGGTCAGGGTATCGGTCCCTACTTCGCGTTGGTTCACGATGCATCCTTTGTGCCGGTGAGTGAACTCCACGGGGTCTTCAATGGTGATGATGTGACCGTGGGAGTTTTCATTTCTGTAATCGATTAATGCTGCCAGCGAGGTTGATTTACCTGATCCAGTACCCCCCACGAACAAAATAAGCCCGCGTTTTTGCATGATGAGATCCATCAGCACCGGTGGTAGGCCTAAGTCTTTGTAGTTGGGCAAATCAGTGCCGAGTCGGCGAATAACCATGGAGGTCTGATTGCGCTGTTTAAAAATGTTGACTCGATAACGGCCAAGTCCAGATCGAGAGATGGCGAGGTTCATTTCCGGAACCTCAGCAAACTTCTCTTTTTGCGCATCATCCATGATGTCTTGTGCGAGCACGTCAATTTCCCCTGGTTTCATAATTTCATCAGACAGCGGCTCTAGCTTGCCAAAAATCTTGGCACTAGGTGGGGCGCCGGTAGAGTAATACAGGTCGGATCCCTCGCGCTCTGACAGCGCTTTTAACGCATCTTCGAAGCTAATTTGGGCCATGGAAGTGCTCCTTCATTGGAGGTGGATAATTGGAGGTAGATAGTCTGGGGCTAAGCGATGGAAATGGAGAGCAAAACCCCTAAATGAACTGATTCAGTAAAGAATAGTCTCCCCGGACGGGGTGATCAACGTCAGGCGGTTAGCCTCGGCAGGCTCGGTGCGGCCAATAATTTTTGCGTCAATGCCAAAGCTCTCTGCAATGGTGATGACGGCGTCAGCGGTCGTTGGGTCGGTATAAACCTCCATTCGATGCCCCATGTTGAAGACTTGATACATTTCTTTTTGCGGTGTTCTGCTCGCGGTTTCAATCGCGGTAAAAATCGGGGGTGGTTCGAAGAGGTTGTCCTTTGTGATGTGGGTATCGTGCGCAAACTTCAGGCATTTGG
This sequence comes from Gammaproteobacteria bacterium, assembly GCA_038131595.1. Lineage (GTDB taxonomy): Bacteria > Pseudomonadota > Gammaproteobacteria > Pseudomonadales > Azotimanducaceae > UBA9926. The sequence continues at coordinate 411,281 of JAYPPR010000008.1, read as the reverse complement.
TTTGCCCGCCGCCACTACAGTGAATGAGCGCTGTAATCTGTGGGCGGTGCGCTTTTAAGATCGCGTCAATCAAGGGGGCATAGGTTCTTGTCGGACTCAGTAACGCACTACCAACGCTAAGGTGTTTTGAACCCGGAAGGGCATCCTCCAATCGATAGGGCCCGCTGTAACACAAAGCTTCGGGCATGGATGCATCAAACGTTTCTGGATACTGAGATCGGTAATAATCTGCCAGCAAGTCGTGTCGAGCGCTGGTTAGCCCATTGCTGCCAATGCCCGAGTTCTCAAACGTTTCGTAAGAGGCTTGTCCACTGGACGCAAGACCCACGATACATAGTTCGCCCGTGATGTGATTGCGAATAACCTCATCGCGTCTCAGCCTCGCAACCGCATTACTGTCTACTGTAATCGTGCCCGTCAGGTCGCCTACATCCGCTGTCTCTCCCCCTCCGGAGACGATATTGATGCCCTGGTCCCTCAGATGCTGAATGAAAGCCTCGCTGCCTTGGATTAAGGCACGAATGACCTCGCCTGGGCAGTTCCGGGCGTTCCTATTCAACGTGTTGGATAAAACTACATGGCCAGTCGCGCCGACGCAGAGCAGGTCGTCTAAGTTCATGACAATGGAATCTTGGCTGATCCCCTCAAACACCGCGGGATCGCCGAATTCGCGGTAGTGAAGATAGGCGAGGATGGACTTGGTGCCGCTACCGTCCGCGTGGATGATGTTGCAATGTTGCTCACTGCCGCCCAGTGCGTCAGGTATCACTTTACAAAAGCTACCTGGGAACAAGCCAGGGTCTAGCCGGTCCACCACTTGATGCACGTCGTGCTTCTCGGCGCTCACTCCCCTGGCGCTGTATCTTGGAGAAGAAGCATCCTGCAAAGAATCCGCCGACATAATGAACTCCACGTAAGGTCAGGACAGTATACCGTCTGCGAAGGACTCTTCGATGGATAATGTTTTGATTGTTGAGGTAATGTCGCCAGCTGAGCCTCGTCAATGCTCTCCTTACCTAGAAAGTAACGCCGACAAGCCGACAGCCCGGGTATAATCGAGCATTCGGAAAGACGGAAAAACAAATGGCGACCAGCCAAGCGATTATTGTTGACTATCAAGCAGGGAACGTTGAAAGCGTTCAGAGAGCTTGTCATGCGGTTGGCATTGACGCGCTGATATCAGCTGACCCTGATCTCATCCGCAAAGCTGAGCGACTGATTTTTCCTGGTGTCGGAACTGCTGAGTCAGCCGTCAACACCCTGCACAAAACGGGCATTTGGGATGCCTTACTCGACTTCGCGGATGCCGGTAGGCCGCTGCTTGGCATTTGTCTTGGGGCCCAGATTTTATTGGAGCAAACAGAGGAGGGAGATCAAGCCTGTTTAGGTTTAGTACCAGGGCAGTGTAGGCAGTTTACGTTTGAAGACGCGGCCTTAAAGGTCCCTCAAATTGGATGGAACGCGGTCCATTTCAATACTGACCATCCGCTTCTCCACGGCATTCCCACAGGTCTTGAGTTCTACTTTGTCCATTCCTACTTCGTCGAGTGCGTGCACCCCAGTCATGTCATCGGCGAGACTACCTATGGAGATCAAACCTTCGCCAGTGTCATCGGTCGCGATCATCTAGTGGCCACTCAATTTCATCTCGAGAAAAGTGGCCGCTTTGGTCTTCAATTGCTCGCTAACTTTTCCAAGTGGGATGGTCGATATGTTAAGTAAGCGGGTAGTGGCGTGCCTTGACGTCAAGGATGGTGAGCTTGCCAAGAGCATTAAATTTGTCGACACCAAAACGATTGGTGACCCGGTCGAAAAAGCCAAAGAATATTACGAAGGGGGTCTAGACGAGCTAGTGTTTTATGACATTACTGCGTCTAGCGATAAACGAAACATTATGCTGGACGTAGTATCCGAGGTCGCTAAACAAATTTTCATTCCGTTCTCGGTAGGAGGCGGCATTCGAACGCTTGAAGACATTGATGCTCTGCTTCGTTCTGGCGTTGAGAAAATCAATGTTAACTCCGCAGCGGTCAAGCGTCCGGCGCTCATCAATGAGTGTGCAGGAGCCATTGGTCGACAGAATACTGTGTTATCCATGGATGTAAGGCGAGTTGAGTCGGTAGCTTCTTGCCCAAGCGGTTTCGAAATCGTCATTAATGGGGGGCGCACCCCTATGGGAATAGATGCTGTGGCATGGGCAAAAGAAGGGGTCGCTCGGGGTGCGGGAGAACTAGTCGTCAACTCGATTGATGGCGATGGCACAAGGGATGGCTACGATATTTTGTTAACGCGAACCATCGCCGAGGCTGTGCCTGTTCCTGTTGTAGCTTCTGGGGGTGCAGGTCATCCTGAACACCTACGGGAGGTTCTCACCGAAGGCAAAGCGGATGCAGCTTTGGTCGCATCGATGGTGCATTACGGTGATTTTACGATCCGCGACATCAAACGCTACTTACATGAGCAGGGCGTGAAAGTGCGCCTGGAATTTTGAATTCGGAGCCTGATTGTGAATGATTCGGTTGAGGCGCTTGAGATTAAAGTGTCGTTTCAAGATGAGTTGCTGCAGCAGTTGGATGAGGCATTGGGCCAGCAGCAACAGGAAATTTTACTGTTGAAAGAGCAGCTTCGGGTGCTCTCGGAGCAGGTGCGATTGCTGGGTGATAGCGAAGCGAAGACGAGCGTTGAGCCACCGCCTCCCCATTATTGAGTGACCAAGGCACTCTCGAATGGGCCGCCCAATCTGAGACTGTTCATTTGGAAGAAGGGGTTCTCGGTCTCGTCGTTGCGAATACGACTTGGGGGAATGAAGCTTACTCCACACATTGAAAATGTAGGTCTCGTACAACCCGAACACCTGTTGAGTGATGAATTAGTGTTCCTCTAGAAGAGCGGGTGGACTGGGGCGTCGAAAGTAGAGCGTGTGGAGGAGAGCGAATGAAGGGGATTGAATTGATGAAAGCGATTGTCGTTGAGGATGATCAAACGCTGGCATGGAAAGAAGTGCCAGCGCCAGCGCTTGGCCCGAAGGAGGTTGCGATTGCCGTTAAGGCCACCGCGATTAACCGCGCTGACTTAATGCAGCGGAGAGGGCTCTATCCACCGCCGCCAGGTGCCTCGAGTGTGCTGGGGCTCGAGTGTGCCGGAATAGTCTCCGCTGTTGGTGATGAAACGGTGCGGTTCAAGGTCGGTGATGCTGTCTGTGCGTTGCTTCCCGGAGGGGGGTATGCGGAGCAGGTGGCGGTCGATGAGGGCAGTGTCGTTCCTGTCCCTGATGGTTTTGATTTTGTTCAGGCGGCTGCGCTGCCAGAGGTGTACGCAACCGCATGGCTGAACCTATTCATCGAGGCGGAGCTGCAGCCTGGTGAGCGCTGTGTTGTCCATGCTGGAGCGAGTGGGGTTGGCAGTGCCGCTATCCAGCTTTGCAGGGCGTTTGGGGTTTCGTGTTTTGTCACCATTGGTAGTGATGAGAAGCTCCACTACTGCCAATCGCTGGGTGCTGGGGCTGGGCACGTTCGAACAAACGGGTCCTTCAAAGAAGCGGTCATGAATTGGAGTGAGTCAGAGGGCGTTGATGTCATTTTAGATCCAGTAGGCGCCGGTTATCTGAGCGACAACCTAGACTCGCTGCGTCTCGGAGGGCGGCTTGTATTGATTGGTCTTATGTCCGGCGCTAAAACCGAACTGGATATGGGGAAGTTGATGATGAAGCGACTTCGAGTCATCGGTTCAACATTAAGAGCTAGGCCGTTGGTTGAGAAAAAAACCGTGATGGCTGAGCTTGAGCGGTATGTGTGGCCAAAGTTAGCCGATGGCAGCCTATCCCCCCAAGTCGATCGAGTGTTTCCGATTGCCGAAGCCGATGCTGCTCACGCGCTGATGGCATCGGATGAGACGAAGGGCAAAGTGGTGCTAACGATATAAATCGATCGCGCGCAACGAAAGCACTCGCTTCTCTTCGAGAAACGACACCGACGAGTACAACAACGAGATTTTAAGAAAGAAAGAGGCCAACAAGTGGCCTCTTCTTAGTTCAGACTACGCGTAAGCGAGACTAGTCGTCCTTTTGGTCGACATCCTCAGCTTGAAACCCTTTATCGGTTTGCGTAATTGAAAATTCGACACGAGCGCCTTGTTTTAGCGTCCTAAAACCATCCCCCCGGATGGATCGGAAATGAACAAAGACGTCTTCGCCCGATTCGCGCTCAATGAAACCAAAGCCTTTGGAATCGTTGAACCACTTTACAGTCCCCATTTGTCTATCAGACATGTCCCCTACCTCGTATATTACAAACACGCGTTTAATGCGCGATCCCCATTAATGCACAGTCAGAAGGCATTGTCCAAACAAATTTACTACGATCATTTTGACTAATATTGAGGGGTCGGCGTTCGTCAGCCCCTCTCCACCAGTCTCATTGCTCTGTGTGTAGTGTGGGGCGCAAGCGCTCTGGTTGATGTTAGGTACCCCGCCAAGGGTCGCTTCCTACTTTCGATACGGACAGAAATTACAAGGCCTCGATGCGGCGTCGCTGTGCTGTAAGCTCCGTCTCCCGGTGCTGCTGGACGCTCAACTTCTCACGCTCTTTATCGACGACTTGGGTGGGCGCATTAGCGACGAACTGCTCGTTGCCCAGCTTGGTTTGAATCCGAGTAATCTCTTGCGCCACCTTGGTCAATTCTTTGTCCAAGCGTTCTAATTCCTGGGCTTTGTCTATCAATCCTGCCAGGGGGACGAGGATCTGAAGGTCATCGATAACTTGGACAGCGGATGGTGGTGGGCTTTCCGTGCTCTCATGCCAGCCGATGGATGAAGGCTTCAGTAACGCGTCTAGCATGGGAAGAAATTGTTGGTAGCGTGAGCGATCGTTGTCTGACCCTAGGTGAAAAATGATGGGGATTGGTTTTCCGGGTGGGATATTTTGTTCGCCCCGAATATTTCTAATAGCGCTCACGATTTCCTTCAACCAGGCAACATCATCAAGGATCGCTCGGTCCTCCGAATCCTGCCCCTGCGGGAAGGCAGCAAGCATAATTGAATCCCCGGTTCGGGCGTGCGCTGGCAGTGACTGCCAAAGTTCTTCTGTAATGAACGGCATAAAAGGGTGCGCTAGTCGAAGAATTCGCTCAAACAACTGCAATAGATTGCTTTGGGTTGCCGTTTTTTCCGCCTGACTGAACTGATCGGTCTGTAAAATCGGCTTGCTGAGTTCTAGGTACCAGTCACAAAACTCATTCCAAATAAAGTCGTATAGCGCTTTGGCCGCTAGATCGAATCGATAATCCTCCATCGCTCGGTTAACCGCCATCGCGGCGTTTTCAAACGCCTGATTAATCCAGCGATCTATGGTGTTGTTGGATGGTGCGGTCGGATGCTCGGTCAGCGATTGCGTGCTGAGGTGAGTAAAGTTGGCCGCATTCCAGAGCTTGTTGCAGAAGTTCCGATAACCTTCGACGCGTTTCATATCGAACCTAAGGCCGCGAGCGCCGCTTGCCAAAGAGTAAAAAGTAAACCGTAGGGCATCCGTGCCATAAGCTGGGATGCCCTCGGGGAATTCCTTACGGGTAGCCTTTTCAATCTTGTCCTGCATGCGGGTTTGCAAGAGATTGCTGGTTCGTTTCTCGACCAAAGCTTCGGCGCTTATCCCATCGATGATGTCCATCGGATCCAGTCCGTTGCCTTTGGACTTACTCATCTTCTGACCCTCTGCATCGGTCACTAGCCCGTGGACGTAAACCTGATTAAAGGGCACCTCGTCCATAAATTTCAGGGTCATCATGATCATTCTTGAGACCCAGAAACTAATGATGTCGTGACCCGTAACCATCACTTTGGTGGGATGGAATGTCGCAAGAGATGCCGTCTTGTCGGGCCAGCCGAGGGTAGAGAATGTCCAAAGTGCAGATGAGAACCACGTATCTAAGACGTCCTCGTCTTGAGTGAGCGCAGTAGCGTCATCGATGTCGTATTTGGCTCGTGCGGCTGCTTCGCTTTGCGCAACAAAAATATTGCCCTCTGCGTCATAGAACGCCGGGATTCGATGGCCCCACCATTGCTGCCTGGAGATGCACCAATCTTTGAGCTCTCGCATCCAGGCGAAATAGATGTTTTCTGCTTGCTTAGGAATGAATTCGATGGAACCGTCCTCGACGGCCTGAATAGCGGGCTTGGCAAGCGGGTCGATCTGCACAAACCATTGATCGCTCAGAAGGGGTTCGATGATCGCGTGACTCTTCTCACCCCGTGGCACCATGAGTGTGTGCGGCTCGATTTTTTCGAGCAGCGAGCATTCTTCGAGGGCGTCGACGATTTTTGCTCGTGCCTCAAAGCGGTCAAGTCCCTCGAAATTGTTGCCAGCTGCCTCATTCATCGTGCCGTTGGGATTCATAACATTGATCATTGGGAGGTCGTGCCGATTCCCCATGTCGTAATCGTTGAAGTCGTGTGCGGGGGTGATCTTGACGCACCCAGTACCAAACTCCATATCCACATAGCGATCAGCGATAATCGGGATGGTTCTATCTGTTAATGGCAGTGCAATGTGCCGACCGATGAGCGCAGCGTAGCGCTCGTCGTCAGGATGTACGGCCACCGCGGTATCACCCAGCATGGTCTCGGGACGAGTGGTTGCAACGATAAGGTGTTGATTAGGGTCATCGGCCAGAGGGTAACGGAGATGCCACAGGTGACCCTGCTCCTCCTCTGAGATGACCTCCAAGTCAGAAATAGAGGTCTGCAAGACTGGATCCCAGTTGACCAGACGTTTGCCCCGGTAGATGAGGCCTTCATCGAATAACCGTTCGAAAACTGTGACAACCGCGCGGCTCAATCCCTCATCGAGCGTGAAGCGCTCAGTATCCCAATGGAGCGAGGCGCCCATGCGTCGCAATTGTCGACTGATGATGCCGCCTGAGGATTCTTTCCATTCCCAAACGCGCTCAATGAACGCATCTCTCCCGATATCCGAAGGCTTTAACCCTTCAGCGGCCATTTGTTCCGCGACGATTAGTTGGGTGGAGATGCCGGCATGGTCTGTTCCCATTTGCCAGAGGGTGTTGCGCCCAAGCATGCGCTGACGGCGAATAATGGCGTCCACTAATGAGTGCTGGAACGCGTGGCCCATGTGAAGCGTGCCCGTTACGTTAGGCGGTGGGATCGCGATGGAAAAAGCGGGTCCCTCTCCAGACGGAGCGAAGTAGCCCTGATTTTCCCAGGACTGGTACCATTTCTGCTCGATTTGGCTGGGGTCGTACTTTTCCATCGCTGGCTCTGCGGCTTGAAAGCGGCAAAGTATACTAGAAGAACATTAGCCTGTCGGTGGGGTAACTGTGCCTTAGCTAGCGCTTGCTCGGTCAGTCGAGGGCCTCGAGCAACGCCTCCAGCTCGTTAATCATGGAGCTCCGAATCACTTGCGCCGCTTTTTTTCTATGTTCGGACACAATCTGTTCAATGCACTGAAGAATCTGCGCTTCGCTTTTAATCGAGTCATCCAAAATAGTGGCCTCGATGTCATCGAAAAGGTCGAGGGTGTCAGGATCATAAGCCGGGTCAGAAGATTCTCGAATGGACCGGGTGGATCGAACTCGTTTTGGTGAGATCCTCTTTTTCGCTCCAACGTAGCTTGCTAGTTCTTCAATCAATGAGAGCTGAGGGCTTTCTGTTACCTCGCCAAAGGCAGGCTTGCGATTCATAACCCCGATCGGTCCCTCATCCTCGGTTTGCTTGGTCATTGCTACGATGAGAGTTTGTGATAGTGAAGGGGGTAGCCCTTGGATTTGTACTGCCGATAGTTCTCCCTGGCACTCTCCCTCGTGCTTTCCACTTCGGGAACGATTTCTGCGACCCGATCAAATCGACTAAAGAAGGATGGGATTGTGCCGCTCAGATTGACCAGCACATCCTGGTGCATAACCGGCTCGCTATAGTGGCAGATGCGAATCGGTGCCGTGGTCGAGCTGTCGTATCGGCTATGGGGAACAAAGCGCTCTGTCTTAAAGGTCCAAAGCAGGTCGTCGAGTGCAGACGTATCCTGCTCACTCGAGGTATGGACATGAATCTGATGCCCCAGCCGATAGACTTTATCGATCAGCCGGCAAGCAAAAAGGAGGGGGTCGACCTTGCTTTCAATCTGGTAGAAATCGATTCGTGTCAACCAAACCTCCCCTCTCTATCAGGTCTCTATGGGCGCGGCGAGGCGCATTACTTCACTTCTGGGATAGCAAGTAGTCTGTTAACAATCCAACTGGGCGAGCTGTGGCACCTTTGTTCAGGCCTGCCCACTTAAATGAAGTACCGGCGATATCCATATGCGCCCAAGGATACTTTTTCGCAAACCGCGCTAGGAAGCAAGCAGCGGTAATACTTCCCGCCTCTTTGCCGCCAATGTTTTGCATGTCTGCGAAAGCGCTGTTGATCTGCTTCTGATAGCCATCCCAAATAGGAAGCTGCCAGGCCCGATCGCGGGTGCGTTCGCCCGCGTCAATCAGCGACTTGGCGAGCGCATCATCATTGGCAAAGACGGCCGATGCCTGACTCCCAAGTGCCACGATGCAAGCGCCTGTTAATGTCGCTATGTCTACGACGGAGGCCGGTTTGAATCGCTCCACGTAGGTGAGCGCATCGCAAAGCACGAGTCTTCCTTCAGCATCAGTGTTGAGAATCTCAACCGTTTGACCAGACATGGTGGTGACTATATCGCCGGGTTTCGAAGCGCCGCCGGATGGCATGTTCTCTGCGGCGGCCATGACGCCGATGACGTTCAGCTTGGGTGCTAATTCGCAGAGCGTCTGCATAGTCCCAAATACCGTCGCGGCACCACACATGTCATAGATCATTTCCCACATGCCGCCGCCAGGTTTCAGGCTGATGCCGCCTGTGTCAAATGTGATGCCCTTACCTACGATGACGTGCGGCTGCTTCGATGCGCTCGCTCCTTTGTAATGCATGATCACCATTTTTCCTGGCTCGTCGCTTCCTTTAGAAACCGACAAGAACGCACCCATGCCCAGCTTGGCCATTTGTTTTTCTTCGAGCACAGTGGTCGTTAACGATGGATAAGCCCGTGCCAGTTTCTTGGCTTCACTGGCGAGGAATGTGGGAGTGCAAACGTTAGATGGTGCATTGCCAAGATCTCGGGTGGCGTTTTTGCCTTTCGAAAGCGCAACACCGAGTTTAAGGCCCGCGCGTATGGCTCCCGCGTCTTCTGATTGGGCGGCAAATTGAACTTTGCTGAGTGCAGGCGCTTTGGGCTTTCCAGTGCCTTTCATGGCCACATACTGATAGAGCGCGTCTTCCACACATTCAATGAACTTGGCTGTCACCCACTTCGCATCGCGATCCTGTGAAGTGATATTTTCCATGACTACCAGCGCAGACTTGGCGGCGATTTTCTTCAACTGTGCAGCCGCTGATTGAAAGCTTGCAGTCAGCTGATCTGGTGATCCGTCGCCCAGACCAACCACAAGCAGACGTTCGATTTTGGTGCCGGCAAGATCAGTAATGAGCGTTGTTGTACCCGACGCCGTGCTGATATCGCCGCGTTTAATCAAACGCTTAATTGCTCCCTTACTCGCCTTTTCTATGGCTTTGAGCATAGGGCCGTCTGTTTGTTTGTCGCTAATGCCGATGATTGCGCACGGTATAGTTGCTTTGCCTAACTCGCCTGCTTTAACGGTGTATGTGCGCATAGGTACTCCCATTGATGTAAGAGGGTTTTCTCGTTGTTCGTTTGAGGTGTGAGACAGCAATGTTCTATTGCTAATCCATGTTGAACTATTATACGGCAATGATGGCTGGAGATTGGCGGGCGATTTGATTCTTTTTCGGTATATCTCTCTTGAGGTTTTTAAGGCGATGAGTGTGATCGCCCTGGTCGTGCTGGTGATTGCGACTGGATCTCGGTTAAGCGCGTATTTGGGCGACGCAGCAGCTGGCAAGATGAATAGCGAGTTGTTGGGATTAATTCTTTTCTATCGACTGCCAGGACTGCTTGAGCTGATTATCCCTGTCTCTTTTTTCCTCGCGATTATGATCGCCCATGGGCGGTTAGCCGTTGACAACGAATTGACCGTGCTTAAGAGCACGGGATTCGGCGAGCCCAGACTGCTCAAGATGACGCTGCTGCAAGGGTTAGCCATCATGATCGTGACGGCTATCTTGGCGTTGTGGCTGAGGCCGCTTGCGGAGATTGGTACCCAAGCGATCAAGGCGGATCAGAAGACCATGACGGAATTTGATTTGTTGATCCCTGGTCGTTTTCAGACCATGAGTCAGGGGGAGAGAGTGACTTATGTCCGAGACATTGCCGATTCGAATGAGTTGTCAGACGTTTTTATTACTGAGCTCGAGCAGGAAGAGGGTGACGAGCTCGGAACCACCGTCGTTATGGTGGCGGATGAGGGAGAAACGCGAATTGATGAGCAGGGCAATCGCTTGCTCATTCTGCGCAGTGGAAAGCGCTATCGCATGAAGCCAGGTGCGTTAGGGCATCAGGTGATCGAGTTTGAGACCTATGGTCAGGTGCTAGCAAGAGATCCCTCAAAGCTAGACCGAACCGAGGCAAAACAGTTGGCAACTTGGGATTTGCTCAAGGCAGAATCGAATGCAGGCGTCGCAGAACTCCAGTGGCGGCTGTCACTGGTATTGATGGTGCCGATCCTGGCGTTTTTGGCGGTGCCGCTCGCTAGGGTCAACCCGAGAGAAGGCCGATTTGCCCGAATTGCACCGGCGTTACTCCTATGTTTTCTCTATCTGGTGTTGCTATCCGCAGCGAGATCGAACGTTGAGTCGGGTTCGCTAGGCCCCGTACCAGGACTTTTCTGGGTCCATGCAGGCTTTGCCATCCTAGCGCTTACGGTTTACCGAGGAGGAGAGCGACTCTTCGATTGGTCATGGATCAAGCCGAAGGCGAGCCAATGATGCCGATCGTTGCAAGATTGATTGGGATCTCCGTTTTCGGGTCTATTGTGCTTGTGGCGCTCGCCCTCACAGGGTTGCTTGCTGTTTTCACGTTGCTTGACCAGATTGGTGATCTTGATCAGCGGTACACGTTTTGGGCTGCGTTGCTTTATGTCGGTTTGAGCGTGCCGCGACTGTTCTATGAGACTTTGCCCTACGCTATTTTGATTGGTGCATTGATTAGTTTGGGAGGGTTTGCTGTTCGCAGTGAACTCATTGCCATGCGTGCCGCCGGCATGTCGGTTTATAAGATCTTAAGCTATGCCATGCTGCCAGCCTTGCTCGTGGCTGGAGGCGGGGTCTTCGTTGGTGAATATGTTCTGCCTGATGCAGAGCGAATGGCGCGGCTTGAGCGTAGGCAAGCGACCTCGATAGCAGATGCTATCGCTCCAGAATACGGGATTTGGTTGAGAGATGGTGATGCCTTCATTCATGCCGAGTTAATCCACGAGAACACCTTGTTGGGTTTGAGGTGGCTAATCTTCGACGAAGGAAAACGACTCATCAAAGTCCGAACCGCTGAAAGCGCGCAATACGTTCCTGGCGGCGATGAAGTAGCGAGCTACTGGGAGCTATCGCAGGTTGAGGAGGTTACCTATGGCGAGGGCCGGTCGGTGCGTGGCCTAGGGCGGAGGTCGACATGGGAAACGGAATTGACCCCTGATGAAATCAGCAGTGAGTTGCTGGTTGAACCATCCAGAATGTCGATCAGTGCGCTGTCCAAAAAAATCACCGTTCTTGAGCGTCAGTCGCTTGAGGTAGGCAAATATCAACTGGGGTTCTGGGCAAAAGTGCTCCAGCCACTAACGGCGCTGGCGCTACTCGCGCTCTCCGCGGCCATGGTCTTTGGTCCACTTCGAGACGCCTCGATGGGGTTTCGAATATTTACGGGTTTATTACTAGGGGTCGGGTTTAAATTTCTGCAGGACCTGCTTGCTCCCATGGCGCTGGTGTATGGCATCCCACCGCTGGTCGCTGTCATTCTACCGACGGCACTTTGCTTGTGGCTTGCTTTTTATCAGTTGCGTCGACTCGCTTAATGGTCATTCGATCAAGTACTGCCAGATCAATCAGCGACGGATCGGAGGACGAATTTGTATGGAGCTTCCCCTCTTAGGCAACCTTCAATCCGTAACTTTCAAGCTGCTGCCAGCAAACAGCAAACAGCAAACAGCAAACAGCAAACAGCAAACAGCAAACAGCAAACAGCAAACAGCAAACAAACATCAGAACCCCCCACACCGTTCTCGTTAACCAAATTATTCGACTTCGAGGTATCGGCTGTCGGATCAGCGATGGAGTAGCGGCTAGTGCCGTGTAACCGAAGGGTCCGTGTTCGATTTGAGCTTGGCGCCGGCAGCTTCAAACGCTAAGCGGGATTCAGCTGGTTTTTTTAATCTCTACCACGCGTGTGTTGGTTACAAGGTCGTGGAGTGCGCGGCGGTGGGGTGCCAGCATCCAAAGGTATCCAAGGCCGAAACACCCAACAGAAAGCGTCGTGACAACGTATCGAAACAATGCGGCTCTTGGGTTGAGCAGTTGGCCCGATTCTGAAATAAGCTGGATCCGCCAGACTTGCATCCCCAGTGTTTGACCTTTGAATGTCCAGAAGTAAACGAAAAACAGCAGGCTCTCTAAATACAGGAACAGTTGGTATATCAGCCCTTGAAGAGGCGCTTCTCTATCATTTAGAGCGATCACAACTAATGTTGAAATCATCCATAGTGCAAGAAGCAGCAATCCATCGTAGAAAGCGGCGCCCATTCGTCGGGAAAAACTCGCATTGTTGAGTTGTGCTCTTTGCTCTGCAGTGTGATTGATTGATGTCATTGCTGGCGGTTATCCAGTGAGAAACAGTCGAGGCATCTGCTTCGGATCATGTGAAAGCTGTGATTGTACGATTGCAATTGGTGAACGACTTGCACTTTGCACGGTGATGATTGGCAGCTCTAATCGCTCAGGATCATGAAATTGGCCTCACATTCTGCAACAAGGTCTCCGCTGTCCTGTCGGCGCATTTCGGCGGCCATGGTCGCTACATTCCGACGCTGCTTCACGCACCAGGATCGCAAGTGAACGGGTACCCCAGTGGGTAAGGCCGCCTTGTAGCGTAAGTCGCAGCGCCCGGTCACCGCTTTGTGCCCGCGTAAATAAAGCCAGTTCGCCATTACGTCATCGAGCGTACTGAAAATAATGCCGCCGTGGGTCACTCCCTCGTACCCACAGTGCACGGCATCGGGTGTAAATTCCGACACGCACTCATCGCCATCGAGTGAAAAGGTGAGTTTCAAGCCAATCGGATTGTTCGGGCCACAAACAAAGCAGTGATTAGCGTCCTCCCTGGCAGTGCTCATAATGCTGTGCAACCTGGCGCTGATGACAAGGAGCTGGGGAATCTGGATGGCATCAGTAGAATCCCCCTTTTGTTGGTGCGTCACCCGTTTTTTCTGAGGCATTGGGCTGATCGAACGCAGCCTTTAACTCCTTTCTCGCTAACCGAGACATGAAGGCCGTATCTTGACCTAACGTTACCATCTGGAAGCCTTGGGCTAGGTAGCGCTGGGTGAACGCCAACGAACCTGTGTGAATGCCCGCCGCGATCCCATGATGCTGGCAACGCTCCAATATATGGGTCACCGTCTCAACGTGAAGGGGGTGGTCATTGTCGCCGGTTGGGGACAGTCCTAAAGCATAGGCAAGGTCGGCTGGGCCAATGTATGCCGCATCGACGCCGGGCGTGCCCAAAATATCATCGAGGTTATCAAGCGCTTCGCGAGTTTCGATCATCACGATGCACGCTAACTGATCATTGGCTTCCTCAACATATCCACGGCCCGCGTACATCATCGCTCGCGTTGGTCCAAAGGATCGCAAACCGGCGGGCGGGTATCGACAGGCCGACACGGCGCGCTCTGCTTCTTCTTTGTTGTTGACCATCGGAACAATCACGCCGTAAGCGCCTGCGTCTAGCACCCGCATAATTTCATAGGGCTCGTTCCAAGGGACTCGGACAATGGGAATGGTGTTAGTGGTCGAGATGGCAGGGAGTAAATGCGTCACTGCTTTGAAATCAATCACTCCGTGTTGCATGTCAAGGCATAGCCAATCAAACCCTACTTGAGCCATCTGTTCGGCTGACAAAGGAGAGTCTAATGATAGCCAGCCACCGACGGTGGGCTCCCCAGCTCGCCATTTCGTTTTGACAGTATTCTCTCGCATGTTTTTATCCTCGCGCGCTTATTGGAACGTCAGTCTCTGGTGCTGATGCTGTTAGACCAGAACGGATCGCGGCCTCTGTTTGGCTCATCAGTGTTGTGACGTCGCCGCTTAATTGGTCAGTTGTTTGAATGGGTGGATGGATCATCAGCCTAACCGGCCCAGGTTGCCACTTAACCGATCCTGTTGGAAGAAGACGTCCTGTGCCACTGATACTCATCGGCAATACTGGTAACTGAAGATCTGCTGCTAGGCGAAACGCGCCTCGTTTGAAGGGTAATAGATCGCCTTCCGCAGTGCCGCGGGTACCCTCGGGGAAAAACATGATGCACATGCCGTTCTGCAATCGTTTTGAAACCGCCTGGATGCTGGCGACCGCAGCTTGCGAGTTTGAGCGATCAACCACCACATGGCCCATTGCTGCACACGCGGCTCCGATAATTGGAACAGCAAGTAGTTCTTTTTTGAGGACCCATTTGAATTCGACAGGAAGAAAGCCATAGATGAGCAAGATATCCACCTGGCTCAAATGATTGGCGGTCAAAACATAAGACTGACCTTCTTTTAGGTGTTGAAGCCCATCAATGGAAACACGCATGCCCAGCATGAACGCATTTGAGCGAGCCCAGAGCACAGCGAGCGTTCGAGAGCACCAGTCACCTAAACCAAAAAACGACAGCACGGTGAGAGGCACGCCAATCAGAAAGGTACTGATCCCCAAGAAAGGGACGGCGATAAGCCATAGGTAAAGCCACTGAATCATGGACCCCATCATCATCTTTATTCCTTTCTTAGGATCGATAGCAGCCATATCACGCGTATGTGAATGCTTACTAACTTCTACCCTTATCACCGAACGCCTTAAAGGTGAGTATATCAAGCGAATATGGCGGTGGGATTACTATAGTAAATACAAATTCAGAGAAGAACTGTTGTCCGGTAAATGATGAAAAAAAAGTATATAATTACGTAAAAAATAACATAAAATACGAAACAAATGAGAGTTGACCATTCTCCCAAGGTCCCCTGCGGTGAACGGGTTTGCCCATTCGGTGGATTAGGACGTTCGGTTGGAGGGTGAGCCAAGCCAGTCGATAGAGCCCATGGCTCAGGGGCCTTTAGACCTGAAGCCGTGAGGACGTTAGGCCAATGACGGACCAAATGCGGTAAGGGATACGCCTACTTGCACAACAACCCATGAGAGACAAGGGCGCTAAGAGTATGAGCGAGGGGAAACCAAGGGATAAGAGACCGCGAGCACAAAGAGAGGTGGTGATCGAGGAGCACCCCGTCCGACAACTTCGGCGGATGATCGATCAGCTAACAGACATCGAGAGTCGACTCTCTATCCCCCAAGACGATAAAAAAGCAACACTAACGCTCCGGTACAGGGTAGCGCTTGAACTAGCAGACCAGGGGCCACTCACGGTACTTGAGTTAGCTCGTCGCTTAGACGTTGCGCATCCTGGAGTGACCCAGGCAACCCGGCAACTCGAGTCAGCTGGCGATGTGCTCTCGATGCGAGATCGATTAGATCGCCGCCGTCGGGTGATTGCTTTGACTCGGCAGGGCCAACATCGATATGGGGTTGATGTTGCTTACCGGGAATCCCAGTTGTTAGCGCCCTCTATCCGTTCCAGTATCAACAGATGCGCTGATTTCGTAGATCGATTAGCAGAGGCTTTTCAACCCGATCGAGCTAGCAGCGATGGTTGGACAGGCTCAGCTGAATGGGTCGAACTGTCTGCCAGCCACATTGACGACATGTCAATGATGCTTGAGGCTGAAAACTTTGATGCGGGTGAGATGCAGGCTGTATGGCAACGCATAAAGGGAACAACGCCCCAGGATCAGCAATGGTCTATGGGGCTGCGCGTCCCGCGCTTTAAGCCACCGGTGAGCTGGATGATCGCGGAGCGTCAGCCCAACGGTTCGCTCGAGATCATGGGGCTGTTCACGCACAAGCGGTTCAGGCGGTCGGGATTTGCAACTCGTCTCCTGCATGGACTTTTGGAATACGGCAGGAACACTGGCTTAAACGGCCTGTCTACTCATTTTTCGGAGGGCCTTGGTCCTGCGCGGTTATTCTTCGAGCGGCATTCCTTCGAGCGTGTCGGGCCTACCAAACACTCGCGTGACCGACTGCAAATGGTTCGTGACTTGAAGGTCTAGTTCTTGGAAGTAAAGAGTGAACTCCCGTCGACGCACCTTGGTGGAACGATCAACTCACCGCCTACGAAAGAACATTGAGGTTAGGGTGATAGACTTGACTAAGAGGCGATGGACGACCTCTCTTCCCCGTGCCGATGGCGGCTGACTATAGCTGGCTCATTGACCCCAGTCTGACGCAAAAGTTGGTTGCCAAGGTTTGCTGAAGAGGTTGGGTTTAGAAGTAGTCGTACGAAAATCAGGCGCTTCAAATAGGGGCAGATTGGATCCTCGCCTCGCTTAACAGAACGTTAGCGACGCGCTGCCTACACGTTAATAAGAAAAACTGGTCTGAGCAGAGGAAGGAGCGGCTTGTGGAAAAGACACTATTTGAACGAATTATAGACGGAGAGCTACCGTCAGACAGGGTGTATGAGGATGACCGCTGCATCGTGATCCGAGATATTCAGCCTCAAGCGCCCACTCATGTTCTGATTATTCCTCGCGATCCAATCCCACGACTCATCGATGCCAACGATACGCATCAAGAATTGCTGGGACATCTCTTATTAGTGGCTGGCAAGGTGGCTGAGCTTCTTGGGTGTGGTGATGCGTTTAGGTTGGTCATTAACAATGGCGCCGATGCGGGACAAACGGTATTTCATTTGCACTTGCACATACTAGCGGGCAAACAGTTTAACGAGGGTGGTCTGGCGAAGTCGTTCGAGTAACCGTCGAAATTCACTGAAGTTGCTCAAAGCATTGTTCCCGGAAAGACACGATTGAAAACGTTTGATTACATTGTGATTGGCGGCGGCTCCGCAGGCTGTGTAATGGCAAGCCGTTTAGCCGAGCAGCATGAGGTCTTACTGCTCGAGGCGGGACCTAAACATCACGCTTGGGATTTTCGTGTCCACATGCCAGCCGCGTTGTCGGAAGTGCTGACCAGTACGGCCTACAACTACGGTTTTCACACCGAGTCAGAGGCAGAGCTCGGCAATCGTCGGCTGTATTGTCCTCGAGGGAGGGTGCTTGGCGGCTCCTCGTCAATCAACGGGATGATTTTCGTTCGGGGCAACCCCAGCGACTTTGACCGTTGGGAGACGCGCTACGGCTGCACTGGATGGGGTTATCAGTCGGTGCTCCCACACTTCAAACGTAGCGAGGATCGGCCGGGCGGTGATCCATTATTTCGTGGGCTGGGTGGCCCGCAACGGGTTCAATCATCGGATGTGTCGGGCGAGCTTAATCAGGCGTGGTTGGCTGCGGGTTCTGCGCTTGGTTTCCCCAGTACTGAGGACTTTAATGGCGCAGAGCAGGAAGGATTTGGACCTTTCGATGCCAGCATTGCAGATGGCCGACGGCAGAGCACGGCGGTTACATACCTCGATGGGCGCTCGTCACCTGGACTGACCGTTCAAACGGGGGTAACCGTTAATCGATTGGAGTTCGTAGGCGATCAATGCGTGGGGGTGAGTTGGGTCAATCGCAAAGGTGGGCGCCCCATTCAGTCAAACGCACGAAAGGAAACCGTGTTGTGCGCCGGGGCGATCGGAACCCCCCAAGTATTAATTCGGTCGGGCATTGGGCCAGAACAGGAGTTGAAGCGACTCGCCATTTCGCCCGTATGGATCAACGACGACATTGGCGAGCATCTTCAAGATCACCTAGAGATCTACGTGCAGGCTGGTATCAAAAAGCCGGTTTCCATTTACCCATCAACTCGGGGACTCGGGAAGCTCAGAGCCGGCGTCGAATGGTATCTACTGAAGTCTGGCGCAGGCGCCACCAACCATTTCCACGCCGGCGCATTTTTGCGCAGCGGTCTCGATGCCGGCTACCCGGACCTTCAGTTCCATTTTTTGCCGATCGCGATGAACTATGATGGCAGTCAGCAGGTGAACCATCATGGAATCCAGGCTCATGTTGGCCCGATGAAACCACTGAGTCGGGGTCGAGTATCGATCCAGTCGAGCGATCCATTCGCGTCGCCCCAGATTCAATTCAATTATCTCAGTGCCGAAGAGGACTGGGCGGTCATGCGCCGCGGAATTCGGTTGGCTGAGGCGTTATTAGGCGAGCAAAGTTTTCAGTCGATGGGAGCATGGCCGCTTAAACGCTTTGGCAGTGATGCTGAACTCGATGAGTGGATTCGGCTACAAGCTGAGAGTGCTTATCATCCCTGCGGGACCTGTCGCATGGGCAAAGAGGGAGAGGCTCCAGTGAGCCCAGAGGGTGAAGTATGGGGGGTTCGAAATTTACGGGTAGTCGATGCATCCTGATGCCCGAGATCACCAACGGGAATTTAAACGCGGTGGTAATTATGATGGCTGAGAAAATCGCAGCGCAAATGTTAGGGGTTGCTGTCTGAAGAAAGCGACGAAGCCTACCTATTCGGGCAAAATAACAACGCCACTACTTAGGACAAACCCTCACATGGTGCAGTCACCCGATACCATCGTTGTACCCGTCTACGGCATGACCTGCGGTCGATGCGAAGCCAAGGTTAGCGAATCGATTATGGCGCTTGGAACTGACCTTCGCGTCGTCGCTGAGCGAGCGCACGATCGCGTAACCGTTGTGGGTGCTGTTGATGCGGCCGTCGTTCGTAAAGCAGTGACGGAATTAGGATATCGCCTAGAACCACCACCGCATGAACCACCGCATGAACCACCGCATGAAATAGACGCAGATGCCAACTCATCGATTGCTCAAAGACCTGCTTTGGACGGTGCGCAGGCACAGCTATCGAGCGACAACCAAGGTGAGCAAGATTTGTTCATCGAGATCAAAGGCATGTCTTGCGCGGCTTGCGCATCGGCTGTTCAGCGAGCGATCTTAAATGTCGAAGGCGTGATTCAGAGCGAAGTGAATTTCGCTGCGGAAAGCGCGTGGGTGGCGGGTAGGTTTGATCAGGGAGCAGTGATATCGGCCGTTAGTGCGGCGGGTTATAGCGCGACCGAGGCGGCGGAAGATCCAGCATCGAAAGCGGCGAATCAGGCCCAGCTATTCGGGCGCGCGATGACCCAAGCCACTGTCGCACTGCTACTCGGTTCGCTCATGATGTTGAACATGTGGATGGAGTGGCTCTCGCTCACAGAAAGCATCTGGATGGGTGCAGTGGCTGCCGTGGCGACGCTCGGTGCGCTCAGTTTTGCCGGCGCGGATTTTTACAAAAAGGCGTGGACATCGCTCAAGCATGGTCGGGCAACGATGGATACGCTGGTCGCACTCAGTACTGGGACAGCCTGGCTATATTCGTGCAGTGTCTTAATTTGGGGGATGAATCTTCCCTCTCAGCATCTGTTCTTTGAGGCTAGCCTCTTTGTGATTGGATTCGTTCGATTGGGTAAAGCGCTAGAGATGCGGGCACGTGCGTCAGCGCTTTCGGGTCTTGATGCGCTGATTCGATTATCGCCTGAAAAAGCGTCTGTGATCGATGAATCTGGCCGCTCCGTGAGTGTTTCACTAGACGCAGTGATTCCTGGAACAGTGGTTCGCGTGTCGGCAGGTGAGCGTATTCCGCTCGATGGCGAGATTATCGTTGGCAAAACTGAAGTTGATGTGTCACTGATGACGGGAGAGGCTCTGCCGCAAGCCGTTGGTGCAGGAGATGTAGTGATAGGGGGCGCGCTGAATATCTCGCAGCCCGTCGACATCAAGGTCACGAGCACAAAGCAAGATGGGGCGCTCGCTCAGGTCGTTCGCGCTTTGCAGCGCGCTCAAAATGCCAAACCCGCCGTTGCGCAACACATCGATACCATCACGCAGTATTTTGTCCCAGGGGTCTTGTTGACTAGTCTGGCGACCGGGTTTGCCTGGTGGATGCTGTTGGGCGCTGAATTGAGCTTTGCGATGAGCGCTGCGCTCTCTGTTTTGATTATTGCTTGTCCCTGCGCGTTAGGACTTGCGGTACCCATGAGCCTCGTCAATGCGGTTGGCACGGCAGCGAAACTTGGCCTAGTCATCCGCAATGGTGACGCGCTCATGCGCGCGAGGGCGCTCAGCGTCGTGTTATTCGATAAAACAGGAACATTGACCGAGGGAAACCTGAGTGTCCGTCGGGAATTGGCGTTCGGTGAAGTTCAAACCACATACGGTGAGCTGCGAGCGATGGTCAGTCAATCGACTCACCCGATTGCCAAAGCGGTCGCTCACTATATTGAAGCGAAAGCTGATGACCCCTTAGATGCCGATCATCTTGAGGCAGCAGGTGCGATTGAGACGGTGCCTGGCCAGGGAGTACTTGGCACGATCGGTGGCAAGAGGGTTGGTATTGGCAGCGCAGCCATGATGCGCGCCAATCACTTCGTGTCGAACGCTCCCATCCCTGCCGGTGATCAGCCAGCCGCGCTCGATGAGGAAGTCTCGGCGGGGCCTGAAATGTACTGGGGGGTCGATGGGCAGTTGATCGCCAAATACGAGCTTTCCGATCGCATCAGAGATGAATCTCATGACGTGGTTCAGGCGCTGATTAGGGCTGGGATGACGCCCATGATGGTATCCGGAGACCGAGAGCAGAGCGTTAAGCGCGTCGCTGAGACGATTGGCCCTATCAACTGGTACGCCGAGCAGACCCCGCTCGACAAGCTTGCGCTGGTAGAAAGGTTGCAGGCAGAAGGTGAGCATGTGGCTGTGATTGGTGATGGTTTAAACGATGGGCCAGCGTTGGCTGCCGCACATTTCAGCGCCGCGATGAGTTCCGGGACAGCGCTAGCCTGCGAGCAGGCGGATGTCACGTTAACGAATGGTCTGCGCGGGCTTACCCAGTTCATTAAACTGTCTGAAGCGACTGCTCGTAATGTTCGACAGAATCTCGGGTTTGCTTTTTTGTATAACGTGCTCTTGATTCCAGTAGCTGCTGGCGTGCTCTATCCATCCATGGGGTGGCTGTTGAGCCCGAGTTTTGCTGGTCTCGCGATGGCACTGTCTAGCCTCTCTGTGGTTGGAAACGCGGCGCGATTGAGAGGCGAGTTGGGTGCGTAACGGTTGAGACTAATTGTTGGAAACTGAGAAATTAATGATCGAAGTTATTGAACGATCGCAGCGAAAGTTCGCGTCTAGCGGGTCAAAAAGGGTGACGTTCGCGAAGCCCGTCTTGGTAGCCCTCCTAGCGTTCGGCCTGAGCGCTTGTGCCTCGTTGTCTCGCGATAGTAGCGAGAACAGGCAGCAGATTACCGCGCAAATAAACGCCGGCGACGTTGAGGTGGTCGAGCGGGAACGCGTAGCCGCCGGTAACTGGCCCTCAACATCGATTCCATCGACGCTGGCCGAGGCAAGATCTGTGTTTTTGGATCACTCTCCAATCGTCCAGGACAGGCTCCTGGCTTACGAGATAACGCTCAGCGACATCAATCAAAATGAGGGGGGCTATTCGAATCCCACGCTGGCGTTGGGTCGTTTTACTGGCGTGGGCGACTCCGTGAAACGGCTGTTTGAGGTAGGTTTTTCGCTGATTGACTTGGTGAGTGTTCCAGCAGCGAATCGGGCGCTCGAATACGAGCTCAATGAGGGCGCGAGCGCAAGTAGAGCTCGACTTGTTCGAAGGCCTAGTCAGCCTTGAGAAAGCATGGGTTGTTGCAGGGGTGTCGGAAGCAAGGCTTGAGCTAAGACAACATCAGACCCTGTTTTTAGGGGCATTGGCTGCATTGTCAGCCGACTATCTTGAAGCTGGAAATATTACTGAGGTGGAGCATCAAGCGAGACTTCAAGCGTATCTCACCGCCCAGAATGAACTGGGCTTAGCTCGCTCGGAAGCCCACGGCGCGAAATCTGAACTCGGGCAGCTGCTCGGCACACCTTATGCAGTCTTTTCCGAACTGTCCGTTCCGATTTGGAGCACTGCTCAACACGCACCTCTAGAGCATACAGCCGTATTCGAGTCGGCGCGTGAAGCAAACAAGCATTTAAGATCCGTCGCGACACAGATTCCCATCGCCGACAACTTGAGGGACCGCTTGCGGTGGGCTCGCTGGTTACCAGGGTTGGGGATGACCATTGAGGTCGAAAAAGAAGATGGGACCCAGAAGGGGCCGAAGATTGAGGTGGATCTCCCGACGTTTGATACGCAATCGGATGCCTTGCTCTCGATGAGCAAGCGTGCGCAGCGGGCTCGCCAGCAGGTCGCACTTTTGGAGCGGGACATTGAGTTCGAAATAGGTCGGTTGGCAGACCAACTGGATGCTGAGGCAGCAGTCTTGAGACGTTTGGAGCATCAAATTCTGCCCTTGCAGCGGAAACGTCTTGCCCTCAGGCAGAGAGAAGAGAGCTACATGCTGATTGATGTGTTTGAGCTCGCGGAAGTGAAATTAACATTGCTTGAGCAGCTGCATGAGCTGCTTGACGCAACCGAGCGTTACTGGCTGGATCAGGCCAGTCTGAGTCACCAGAGGGGATCGTTGCTCCGTGAGGCAGATACTTTGGTTTGGCAGCAATTTTTGCCTGGCGGTCCGACCGGATCCCAGGCAGAAGAAGAGGGACATGACCACCACGGAGCGCATGGAATGGACCACTCAGGTCACGATATGTCTGGGAGCAGGCCATCAGATGGGTCATGATGGACACGGCATGGATCATTCGGGTCATGGAATGAGTCATGGCACTCATGAGATGGACCACTCAGGTCACGATATGTCTGGGAGCGGCCATCAGATGGGACATGATGGACACGGCATGGATCATTCAGATCATGAAATGAGGCACGGTACTCATGAGATGGGCCACTCAGGTCACGATATGTCCGAGGGCAGCCATGAGATGGGACATGACCAATACGATGCGGATCACTCGGGTCACGGTATGTCAGGGAGCAGCCATCAGATCGAGCATGAGGCACACGGCAAGGATCACTCAGGACATAGCATGCCTCAAGGGATGGACCCATTAGGCGGCAAAGTTGGTGGTATCGGTACCGATCATCCGCCTGCCGCAAGCGGCGTTCAGGAAGAGCATTCCTCGCATCAGCATAGGGATTCGCATGAACGAGCACCGAAGCAGAAACAGCAAGTAAAGAAGAAAGCTTCAACAGTCGACGGAGCAGCCAGTGGCCACTAGACGAGGATTTTTAAAGATGGGCGGTGGCTCTTTGCTTGCCGCCTACAGTGCCGCAGGGATGGCATCAAACACCCCACCTGTTACACGGGATGAAAGTGAGCTGCTTTCGGATAGCGCAGCCCCGGGCGCGCCAAAAGTACGAACGCTGAATGGTTGGACGCTGCCGTATCGACTGAACGGAGATGTGAAAGAATTTCATTTGGTGGCTGAGCCAGTCGAGCACGAGTTCGCGCCAGGAACACGAGCGACCTGCTGGGGATATAACGGCTCAACGCCGGGGCCAACCATTGAAGCGGTAGAGGGGGACCGCGTTCGTATTTTCGTGACGAACCATCTCCCCGAACACACGACAATTCATTGGCATGGAATTATCTTGCCGAGTGGTATGGATGGCGTGGGCGGCTTGTCTCAGCCACATATTCAGCCAGGTGAGACTTTTGTTTACGAGTTTGTCCTGCGTCAGCATGGCACGCACATGTATCATCCTCATGCGGACGAAATGACTCAGATGGCGTTCGGCATGATGGGGATGTTCATCATTCATCCTAAAGTGCCGAGAGAACGCTCACCGGATCGAGACTACTGCCTGCTCGCGCATAACTGGGCACTCCATCCTGGCACCTATCGTCCCGATCCTAGTGTGCTGCAAGACTTCGATTTATGGACTTTCAATAGCAAGGTGTTCCCAGCGATTGATCCGGTGGTCGCGGCAACCGGTGAGCGAGTGAGGATTCGGATTGGGAATTTGTCCATGTGGAATCATCCCATCCACCTGCATGGCGTGCAGTTTCAGGTCACTGGCTCAGATGGAGGGGCATGGCCCGAAACTTTGTGGCGCTCGGAGTCAACAGAGATTGTTGGCGTCGGCCAGATGCGAGATATCGAATTCACGGCGGTCCCCGGAGACTGGGCCTTTCATTGTCACATGGCTCACCACACCATGAATGCGATGGGGCACGATCTAGCCAATCCTGTCGGTGTTAAAGTCTCGGAAGAGGCTCGGCAACTCACGAAACTCCTCCCCGGTTATCAGCCTATGGGGGAAGCCGGAATGGCCGAACATGCCATGCATGTGGCTATGGGCCATCACGAAGGACCCGAGAACACCCTACCGATGATGGTCGGGCAAGGCCCCTATGGTCCGATAGAGATGGGTGGAATGTTCACTATGGTCAAAGTTCGAGATGATCTGCCCAAGGGGCAATTCTCAGATCCAGGTTGGTTTAAGCCGCCTTCTGAGCAAGTTGCAAGAGCTGTGGACCCGGGACTTGCGCCGCCGCTTCGTCGATCTGAGTAAAAGCGCGTAAGCGGCAACGAATGGTTCAAAACTGCCTAGAGACGATATGAGCCGAAACCAATTTGAAGCAGTCATGGGCGCGAGCAAAAGAGTGTTCGTCCCCGGGGCATCCGGTGAGCCGCAGGGGCTTCTTGAATTGCTCTCGGCCAACCCAGCGCTTTCACAAGATACCACTTACGTTCAATTCCCAATTGGGGGTATGAATCGAACGGACTTCGCAAGCCTTCATCCCACAGCGCGAATGGAGACCTTTTTCATGTCTCCCGCACTTCGATCATCTTTTGCTGAGGGAAGGATCGATTTTCTGCCGATGCATATGCGGAGAGTATTCGACCACATTGGCACCGCGGAACCATTCGATGCTGTGCTGGTGCACGCTGCGCGTGACGACAAAGGCGTCCTGCGTCATCTTTACAACTTGGACTTTCTGAGCGCAGCGATGAGCAATACGAGGGCGCTCGTGGTTCAACTGAATCCATCCGTGCGCCCACCGGCCGGCGCGCCTGAACTTGGTGAGCGCGTGCCCGACGCGCTGGTCGAGATCGCGACACTACCTCCTGAGTTAAAGCCTGCAATGACGGATGAGGTGGCAGAGACCATCGGCGAACGAGTAGCCGCAATGGTCCCAGATGGTGCGTGTATACAAACTGGAATTGGTGCAATACCACAAGCTATTTTGGGGGCGCTTGCTAACCACAATGACCTTGGTATGCACGGTGGTTTGATTGACGATGCGGGTCTCGCGCTCATTCAGCGGGGGGTGATTACTGGCAACAAAAAGTCGATTGACCGCGGGCTTCACATCACCGGAATCGCAATGGGCACGCATGGCTTATATGAAGCCCTCGCGGATGAACCCTCCGTTTGCTTTAGACCTGCCAATTACACCCACGAAGTTGGGGTTATCGCGCAGCACGAACACTTCATCTCCGTGAACTCGGCGATTGAAGTTGATTTGCTAGGGCAAGTCAGCGCAGACATGGTGGGCGGCCGACAATTGTCGGGTACTGGCGGTTCGGTGGATTTCATGAGAGGAGCGGCTGCCTCAAGAGGTGGTATCTCGATTGTTGCGTTGGCTGCGACAGCAAAGGCAGGCGAAATTTCGAGGATTGTTTCAGAGATTGCGCCTGGCAGTGCAACGACAGCAGCTCGAACCGATATTGACCGAGTGGTGACGGAGTTCGGGGTTGCAGAGCTAAAAGGCCGGTCACTCGATGCAAGGGCCAACGCATTGATTGAGATAGCAGCGCCTTCATTTCGAGACGCGCTGAGAGATGAATGGCGAGCGCGTAGATCCACGTTTTGACCGACTAACTGCCTTTTAAGGCCTATTTCTTTTGGGCTGGGCATTAAATCCTTTCGGCCACAGAATTTACTGTTCGTCGACCTATGGGCGGGATAACTATAAATTCCCCGGTCTGCTCAGGGCATCAGTTTACTAAGAGCATTGCCCGCGCCAAATAGAAAATACTGCCAAGCCTCCAAGCCTCCAAGCCTCCAAGCCTCCAAGCCTCCAAGCCTCCAAGCCTCCAAGCCTCCAAGCCTCCAAGCCTTTGAGCCGAAGGTTGCGTTTGGACAACTGTAATTTCAGTCTCTGCTAGTGGCACTTAGTGATGGAGTCGCTCGATGGGAACCACTGCTATTCCAGTCGATACCGTCATTGGCGAATGCAAGGACATGCGCCTGCTGAATCATTGACTCAACTAGGTATCCATGGGATGTAACAGGCGTGTTCAATTCTTTGAACGAATCCTCGTTCGCTTGCGAATTTCGGTAGTGACAAATAACGCTAGGCCACTCAACACAGTAAGCAGACCCAAGTACGGAAAGAAACTGGATGAGGAGGTGATTGAAATTGTCTCGGGTTTCGTAATCCATGATGTGAAGAGACCATAAGAAATCGAACCATCGCCAGGCATCGGTTCTTACTGCTCTTATCCGGCCACTCACAGGCTCAACGTAAAACCGGGCATTTTCTACGTCGGTTTGTACTTGCCA
Organism: Gammaproteobacteria bacterium; assembly: GCA_038131595.1. GTDB lineage: Bacteria > Pseudomonadota > Gammaproteobacteria > Pseudomonadales > Azotimanducaceae > UBA9926. Next base: position 384,615 of record JAYPPR010000008.1, on the reverse strand, counting down.
GACAGGTAAAGGCCCGCCTCTAAATTCGTGATCGGGCGCTGTTTCTTCGAGTTTCATCGCGCTGATGGGTTCAAGGCGGGTGCGTGCGCGAACGATATGGATGGCCTCTTCTTTTGAGAGTGGTGCCAGTGATTCCCCTGTTTGCCCATCAAAAGCTGCGTCTTCTGCCACGTAAACCAATCGGTCTAGTCGCTGAGTTAAACGAATATCATTAATGGTGAGCGATGCGAGACCTTCATGTTGCTGGACTAAATCGCTGGGACTGATGAGGTTGGTGTTCAAAAGCAATGCCGGGTCTGGCTGATCGACGAGGAGATGATTCCCGCGAATGGTCTCAATGGGAATCAGGGTGAAATAGAGGCCGCTGACTGTCCAGAGCAGAAGCTGCACACCAGCGATAAGACCAAGCCAGCGGTGGGTGTCTCTTAAAAGAAGGTTACTCATCGAAAAAGAAGCAATGAACTCGGCATTCTATGGATGAACGAGCCGGCGCCCCAAGTGCTACCGCTGGGTCTCGAAACGCTGAATGTGGGGTCCAGTCTGGTAGATCCTCGGCCTGACGCGCTGTATCAAACGTTCTGAATACCACCATTTCGTCTTGATTCATCTCCGGGAAGTAACGCCAATCATGGTTTTCCACGTTATTGGATTCGACTCCAATGGTCTCAAAAAAGGTCCCTGATCCCGCGTAGTCTTCGACCGGCAAAAAACGAAGCGATGCGGTATCGATACTAGCGGGATTGCAGAATGCGATGGGCAGATCCATCTTCTCTGGTCCTAAATTCCGCCAAAATTGCAGAATCAATATGCGGGATGCTTGGCTTAAATCGGGGTGCTCGCTCGACGCTTTCTTTTGGCCCATCACCAGGTCTGGGAGGGAGTCAGGCTCCGCATGACGGTCGATAATCACTTGGCGGTAGCTGGGCGCGAAGTCTGAATGAACGAAGGTAATAGGACCAAGGTCTTCATGCTTTGCCGCTTCACTAGGATTGCGTTTGATGTGCCCTGAGATGGTGGCTACATCGGCGCCCGTTTGTTCGATGGCGAATTCGACAAGTTCCTTGTAGTGCAGCTGAGCAATGGCATGATCATCGTCCCAATTCTTCACCACCGACGGGAAGTGGAACAACTCAAAACCAAGCGTTTGCCAGGATTCCTTGGGCATCCGTCTCGCGTTGCGAACAGCCACAGATTGAGGGGCGCTCTCGAAACCATCTGGAATCAGGTAGTTGAGGTCGGTGTGCACAACGTGAGTATCAAAGGTCATAACAAGGACTCGGGTGTTTTAGAGGTACTGGTGCCACACAATGAAAGGTGTAATCGATAAGGGCGATTTGCACCATTAGTTGCAGGGTATCGAAATCAGTCGATAAGCTGCAAGTCGACATATAGGGGGGTGCTATGGGGTATCAAAATCAATCTTGGCTCGATCAGGTCATTGAGCCAGTGGTCGACCCAAACCAGCGGATATGTGATCCACACCACCATCTTTGGGATCATCCGACACACCGATATTTGTTGGACGAGTTCTTAATCGATGTGAATGACGGTCATCGCGTTGAGCACACCGTTTTTGTTGAATGCGCGAGCATGTACCGAGCAACAGGAGACGAGGCTTTCAAGCCGGTCGGTGAGACCGAGTTTGTCAACGGCATTGCCGCTATGTCAGCGTCCGGTCGTTATGGTGAACCGCGAATCGCGTCTGCTATCGTCAGTTTTGCTGACTTAATGTCACCGCAGATTGAGAGAGTGTTAGCAAGCCACGCTGGCGCCAGCGAACGATTTAGAGGGATCCGTCACGCTGCTGGTTGGCATCCAGATAGCGCGATACGAAACTCGCATAGCGACCCTTTTGAAGGGATGCTAGCGAGTCCGGAATTTCGTCGTGGGTTTAAGGTCTTGGTAGACCAAGGATGGTCCTTTGACGCTTGGCTCTACCACCACCAAATTGATGAGCTCACCGATTTGGCATCCGCCTTTCCAGAGGCAAATATCGTTTTGGACCACTTCGGTGGACCCCTCGGAATCGGCCCCTATGCGGGGCAGGCGACGCAGGTTTTTGAGGACTGGAGGCGGTCAGTTAGTATGCTCAGCCAACTCGAGAACGTGAAGGTGAAGCTCGGTGGGCTCGTAATGCCCGTCAATGGCTTTGGTTTGCATAAGCGTGCCCAGCCGCCAACTTCCGATGAGTTGGTTGCGCTCACTCGCCAGTATTACTTGACAGCGATTGAGCTTTTTGGCGTTGAGCGCTGTATGTTCGAAAGTAATTTTCCGGTTGACCGGCAGAGTTGCTCCTACAGAGTGCTTTGGAACGCCTTTAAGAAATTAGTGCAGGACTTCTCAACTGATGAGCGGGACCAGCTGTTCTATCGAACCGCGATGGAGACCTACCGAATCGACGCCGGAGGATCTGCTGCTTGACTACTTGAGGTCAGCCCTCGCTGCCGGGCACAAAAGGAGTCAGGTCGGGCCCCCGGCGCAGGTGGTGGCCGCCATCAACACTGAGTACGACGCCTGTTATCCAGGATGATTCAGGACCGCAAAGAAAACGGACCGCAGACGCGATGTCGTTGACTGTCCCATGACGCTTGATGGGCATACAGTTCAAGTAGTCTTCCAAGACGGGCGGCGTTTCCAGTAATGCACTTGCCAGCTCTGTTTCCACGAGTCCTGGGCATACGCTATTGACACGGATGCCCTGATGGCCAAGCTCGTCGGCGGTATTTTTGACTAACATGTCGATACCCGCTTTGCTGACGCAATAAGTGCTCATCAATCGGTGCGTGCGCACACCAGCAATCGATGAAATGGCGCACATGGCGCCTCCATTCGGCATGTGCCTGGCGGCGTGTTTGAAGCTGTAGAATGTGCCGTTCAGATTCGTTGCCATTACGTCATTCCACTCACCCGCGTCGGTGGCCGTAACTGGGGACAACGCCCCCCTCCCGGCACTGGCCACCAAAATATCGAGTGAGCCGCCAAGCCTTGCGGAATCAACCGCTTGCTCGACATCAGTCTCATTTGCCACATCACCCGAGACAATCGATACCTTGCCAGGAACATCGATTGCCTCGAGCGCAGCTCGGGCCTCGGCAAGGCGTTGCTCGGACCGTCCCATCAGGGTGACGTTAGCACCGTCGCGATAAAAGGATGCTGCACAAGCAAGCCCAATCCCGCTCCCGCCGCCGGTGACTAAGACGTTCATATTTTCTAATGGCAGTTTGGCTGTCATACATCGTTCCTCTTAGGCATCCAAAGATCATACACGAGCGTGAGCCGGCGAAGGTTAGCTTGAAGTTGCTGCCACTTGGGAAGTCATGGGCTTGGTGCTTGTGCAAAATTCCTCACAGGAAACTCACCTTAACCCTTGAGATCAAGGCTCATTGCAGAGGTAATTTGATCGTTTCAAACCAACACCCAGGGGCGCACGTGAGCGTGCTATTGAGACTCATCGCTTGGTCTAATCTTTTTGATCATATTCACTTTTTGAGATTAAAATTAGGACAGCCGTGTTGCTCGGTAGTCAGAGTAATACAAGGACCGTGGTTGAAGCGGCTAACTCAGTGCGCTGCTACGACGGGGATCAATTTTTAGAGTCTTCGATTGCTTGGCATCATGGAGCGCAGAGCCCATGGACTAAGTGTGCTCATGATTGCGCTGATCTAAGCGTTCAAATCCAGTTAGATAATTATGATGAAACCCCTTTTTGCAATGAATGTTCACGTGGATGATCGCCAATTTTTTGATCGTTTCGCACGCTCGATCTGTGGATTAGCCGCGATGGCGCTGTTTTGTCTGAGTCAGGTGGCTTACGGGATGAGTGCGGGTGAGTGGAATGCTCGGGTGTTCGGGCACTTCGAGGCTGCCGCTGGTGAGGATGAGCTGTTTGCCGAAGATGTGATGCTGGGCGAATCGGCGCTGTTCATAACAGGACGCCTTAGTTCAAAGTGGTCGTTACTGAGTGAAATCTCTTATCAGCCAAAACGCTACCGTTCGGACACGGTGAAAGTGGAGCGGCTTCGATTGCGTTATGAGCTCTCCGCTAATCACTGGATGAGCTTTGGCAAGATGCATACACCGGTTAACGAGTGGAATGACGCCTACCACCATGGCCGTCTTTTTTTTCCGACTATCGATCGGCCTTATTCGTTCGGTGAGTTTGTGCCGGTCCACGAGGTCGGATTGCGTCTGTCTGGAGAAAACCTAGGAGCGAAACGCGCCTTCTATGATGTGGTTTTAGGATCCGGGCAATCGGCACATAACGATATCTTTCCATCAGGCGTTCAAAGCTTGACTCTGTCAGCAGGCTTCTGGCCAACCGATGAGTTAAAGGTAAGAGCCTCTCTATACAAAGATACGCTGATTGATCACTTTTCTGACCCATCTCACGGCTCAGACCATCACGGCGGGATGATGGGTCATATGGGTCCAGAAGACTTAGCCTATGATGCGTTTGCGACTTCGGCGGTATTTCAGGGCAGGAATATCGAATCTATGACCGAGGTGTTCTTGTTTCGAAGTGAAGGCTCAGAAACCAGTTGGACAGCCTACCAGCGCCTCGCTTTCCCACTGTCAGGGACGATCAAACCATACGTCTTCGGTGATGTTCTAAAGGTAGATCGCAGCGAGTTTCATTTTGCGGGAGGGCACAACAAAAAAGCGGGGGTAGGAATTGAATGGCTTCTCGGCACACGAGCGTCGGCGAAGTTTGAGTACGCTCACCAAGACGTTGATCGTCAAAGCAGAGCGGCTTACGGGACGACCTTCAGGGTTCAACTAGCGTTCGGAATCTAAGTCTGTGCGATTTTTTGTGATCCAAAAATTGAGCCTATTGGCCCTGCTGGCATTCGCCGCAACGGCACTCTCGCCCCTGACTGCCCAGGCTGACGGGCAATGGATCATGATTGTCCATCAGAGTGAGACTGGCTCACAGGCAGCATCGCGCCGCTCTCTCCCGGATCCTCGTTCGGTGTTAATGGGGCGTCAGGTTCGTTGGGAAGATGGATCCAATATCGATTTAGTTCTACCTTCGAAAGCGTCCGGTGACCTGGATGAACTATCGAGCGTACTGGGTTTAAGGGATGCATCTGCTTTCCAGCGGCACTGGTTAAGATTGGCCTTCGGCGGGCGAGCGGATCCGCCAAGATTCCTCGGTTCGACTGAGGAGATTCTTCAATTTGTCAGAGCTACGCCAGGTGCTGCCGGTGTAATATGGTCCGAGTCCATCGATAATCTAGGCGTAGACACTAGCCCTCTATGAATTTCCGCTCCATCGCTACTAGAGTGACCCTCCCGGGCATTATTGCCGCGGCGATCACCGCACTGATCCTGCTATGGATCGTTCCAGAGAGACAAAAGCAGTCGCTCACTGAAAGCATCCAAGGTGAGCTTGATGGCGCTGCGCAAGCAGTAGCGATTCGAGTGGTTGCGGCCTTAGAACTCGAACGGCTCAATCTTCTATCGGATATTAATGACTACCTAGGCCAAGCAAGCGGGATTTCGGTTGTGGCTATTTACCTTGGCGACCGGTCCAGCGAAGCCCCGTTTGCGGTGTTCCCTGAGTCTCACGCGGAGCGCATTGTTGATGACTTGAGCGCTGGTCGTCTGTTTTTTTCAGAAGTTGACTTTACGAGCGAAGGTGCGAGCGGTGTGGTGCTCGCCGGCTATGAAAAGCGCGCGTTCGAAGCGAGGCTCCGCGATATCAATCTTCCGTTGTACGCGGTGTTCGGCGCACTGCTGATTACGCAATTGCTCCTTTTTTTTACCGTCAGTCGTCGGGTGATTCGGCCCGTTCAGGAAGCGATCAGCACGGCCGTCAACATAGGAGCAACGCAAGATTCGGCGAATGACAAAGCGACAGATCAAAGTGATTCAGTGCACGCGAAGGATGAGTTGCAACAGTTGACCGGTGTCCTTGACGACCTTCGCGATCAATTGGCTGCTCGAGCCGAGGACAATCGGCAGTTATTGGCGAGTCTAGAATCCAAGGTTGAAGAGAGGACCGAAGACCTTGAGCGCGCGCTTGCGGCCAAGGATGAATTCATTGCCAACGTATCGCATGAGTTGCGCACGCCCCTTCATAGCATCATCGCGTCTCTCGACTTGGTCTCTATGTCCACACAAGCAGATGATCCTGACATTCGTGGTTTCGTTGGAATAGGCATTGAGTCGTCAGAGGCATTGCTGGATCTCATCAATCAGCTTTTGGAATTTCAAAAAGCAGAGGTTAAGGGGATTGAACTTGAACTTGGTTGGTTCTCGCTGAGCGATCTAATCGATCGAATCGATCGGATTGGTCAAGTGATGTTTCGTGACACGCCTGTGCGATTTGAAGTCGAGAAATTTGGGGAAACGCGTCGGTCGGTGCTTGGTGATGAGGCCAAACTCATGCAGGTGCTGAATAATCTTCTAAGCAATGCCCGTAAATATACCGAACAGGGCGAAGTGAAAGTGATGTTCGATTTCGAGGAAAGCGAGCATGGTGGACGGCTGGATGTCACGGTTAAGGACACGGGCATCGGTATGAGCGAGTCCTTTCTCGAGAAGATCCATGAGCCTTTTTCCCGAGAGCAGCAGTTCTCTACGGGCTACCAGACGGGGACTGGCCTCGGTATCGGCATTGTCAATCGTATTTTGAATGCCTTAGATAGTCGGCTGGACATTCAATCGACGCTTGGTGAAGGGTCGCGGTTTACCTTTGGGCTGCAATTCGTGCAAACGCGTGAGGCCGCAGAATCCCCTCCAGCACTTCCCAAGAGGCTGAGAAGCGAGATGAGCAGCCGGATGACTTAATGTTGGCTGGCATCGAGACTGAGAAGGTTGCAGAAGAGACTGCGGGGGAGGCCTCCACAGAACTCGCAGACGAGGCAAAGGTTCAACAATCAGAAGCAGCCAAGGGCGAGCCTTTAAGCGATCGGTTAGTTGAAGAATCGGTGATCAAAGAGGAGTCAACGGCAGATGACTCGCAAGCAGGGTTGCTTCGGATTCTGTATGTTGAAGATACATCGCTCAATAGGGTGGTGATGAAGGCGATGCTTGCGAAAATGCCGGTCGATTTGACGATGGCAGAATCAGCAAAGATTGGATTCGATCTAGTAAAACGTCATGTGTTCGATCTTGTGATTACCGATATCCAAATGCCCGAACATACAGGGCTCGAATTGCTCGAGTGGATTCAAAGAGACTTATCGTTACCTGTCATTGCTTTTACTGCGAACGCTGACGAGGCCGCACGGGAAGTTTTCCTTCAGGCAGGCTTTGCTGATGTGCTTACCAAACCCCTCAATAGCAAGGGCCTCGGCGCCGCCCTAGAACCGTACTTTCATCAGATTGATCAGTAAGCGTCGTTCAACATGACAAGGGTTCGACCTGGACGTGATGCTCACAGTTGACCGTTCATTAGTGGGGGAGCTGTGGTGGTCGGGATTGTTAAACCCTCTGTCTACGTCAGTCAGTTGATGTTCGTCACCTTTTCCATCAGGCCACTATGGCATCGTTGCTTTACAGTGTTCTGGCGTCACTCGGTAAGCCCAAGCGAGACATTATGACCACCGGTCAAAACGCATAATGGTCTCAACTGGTTTGCGCGTCACAGGCCCAAATCGTCCCATGGGATAGCCAACGGGAAGCAAACACAGCGCTGCAAAACTTTCCGGAAGCCCAAGAGCATCTCGGACCATATCTTGGTCGCGTAGTGCCAAAGTCGTCGGTGTCGCCCCAAGGCCCATGGCGCGAGCGGTTAACAATAGATTCTGAATTCCTGGCCAAACTGATCCCGCTTTCCGGTAAATCTCGGGCCCGTCAACTCTGGTTTCATAGTCATAACAGGCAACAATGAGCGCAGGTATCTCATGCATGTGGTCCATCTGCCAGATGACCGCGTCGAGTAATCGGCGTTGTTTGTCGTCTCTCGGGTTCGCCCTGTCTGCTGCGATATAGGGTTCTCCGTGAAGCCGGTTGAGATCGGCAAGTTTTCTCTTTTGCTCTGGATCCTTCACTACAATCCACCTCGCCATTTGGGCGTTGCTGCCACTGGCTGCCTGGTTTGCGGCGTCAATGAGATCGATCAAGACTTCGTCACTGACAGGATCTGCTTTGAGTCGCCGCATGGCCCGACACTCGTACATGGCTTGACTGAGCGTAAAGTCAGAATTGAGCATTGATTGGATTCCTTGATGATTTCCCCGACTGTAACCGGATTTTCGGCAGCCCGCGAACTTCTGGCATCTGGCAAGGACATACACACTTGTAGCGAATTTCGACGACAAGAAGATGCAGTTGAGATCTTGAGCAATACTGGAACTCTGTTCGACCTCCGTCGGTAGTAATGCAGCGTCTGGCTGGTTTGCGTGTTGATCGACGAGCAGCCTAAGCGCTGCAACAGTCGAGTTCTGCCTCAATCATCACGCGCGGCTATAACTTGGTCGACCCTCTGCAATGGTCAAGCGCTTGCGAGCCAATACACCATTCCAAAAACGACCCCTGCATGCCCCACGCCCAAGCGATTGGCTCGTTTGTAACGTGTCTGCTAGTCGGAGCTAGGTGTGCTCCCAAAGTTGAATATATTCAGAAATGGGGGATAATGCGCTGCGCTCACGGCCAAAAGCTTTGGGCAAGGGAAGTGGCACATCGGTACATCACCGCAAGTCACAACCCGACAAACTCTAAAAACCAATGGAGATCCCTATGTTGAAGTCTCTTGCGCTTCTCATGTGCTGTCTTGTTTACATTGCAATCAATGGAACAAGCACAGTCAATCAAGCAAACCTTACATCCCCCACTGAATCCCCTAGTCCAGTCAGTTTGAATACAGTCACGCCATCAATGGGCGCGTGGAGCACTGGCTACTACCTTGACGAGGTTGGTGATCAGACCTCAAGTGGCTACGTTTCCTTGACCACAATTGGAACATTCTCGAACCCTGTATCGACAGGGTCCGTTTTAACAGCAAAGATGTTTGTTGATGCTGGCTCCAGGACACCGTGGTTTCGGCTTTACGAGCACCCCAACAACCAGCCTGTGACTGGGGTTTATTCGGATTCCATCAATACACTCGACTGTCAGGTAAAGCAGGACGAAAAAGCATCGCTTCCTGTGCAATTTTACCAGCGCGAGGGGGCCGACAACTTCTGGCTGGATAGAAGAGGCAGATCAGAGGTAATCCTTGCGGTATCCAGGAGATCGGAGATTCAAGTGGCGTGTCACCATGCCGTGTATCCATCGACGACGTATCAGTTCGCCATGAACTTTAGCCATTTCAGCCAAGCCATGGCCAAAGCTGAGGGGCGAGAGCAATGACAGTTAGTACCTATAAAGGGTTTGATGGATACAGAGGATGGTCCAATCGTGAGACTTGGGTCATCAACTCGTGGATGGGTAGTTACTTCCAACAGATCGCAAACGAGGGCCAACAGAACATGGCTTTCTACATAGAGCAGTGTATCTGGGGCATGTTCGTGGATGCCGAGGTTCCGCCAATGTTCGCTGACATGATCGACATGGATTCAATCAACTGGCGAGAACTAGCGGCGCATTATATGACTGAGGCGGAACTCAAACAGGGCGCTGGCTAGACCTAACAACTGATCCTGTGAGATTGAAGAAAAGCGACTTTGGGCGTTTATGGCAGCCGTGCCGGCTGCCTTTGAATTTCTTTGCTCCACTGATCTTATATTTATGCTTAAGAGTCTGCGGAGACACTTATCATGTTGCACAGATGTTTGTTCACTCAAAGTGGCTCGGCGAATGAAAGCTTTAAGTGGGCATGCTAATGAGCAACACCGTCAGGAAGGCGGTAAGGAAATAGGTCGGAAAATCCTAGCTTCGCTGCTCTTGTGGAAAGAACTCAGCGATTGAGTAAAACTTGGTACCGAGGGCCGGAATCGAACCGGCACTCCCGTGAAGGAACCGGATTTTGAATCCGGCGCGTCTACCAGTTCCGCCACCCCGGCACAAGAGAATGGCGAGTATAACAGACGTTTTCACGATTGAAATCGCAAAGAATTAAAACAATCTAGGAGCGCGTGGAGCGGCGGGGCAGCGCCTCCACGTGACTGACTGTTGTGCGAGTTTTGATCGTTATCTGTTGTGCTTGCGCTCTGAAACTCCGTGTCGAAGAGAAAGTCCGTGCGCTGCATCGCTGCGTTTATAATGCTCATACGCCAGTACGTCGTAGAGTCTTTAGATTTTGAAGGCGAAGACGATGTTGGCGGCAAAGCTGCAGGTTGTTAATAGCCTGCGCGGTAGGGTTAGCGGGTCGAGTGGAGACAAGCGTGAAAAAAAGCGATTTTGAATTCGACTTACCCGAGCGCCTCATCGCGCAATCGCCGCCTGCCAATCGATCAGACGCCCGGTTGATGGTGATCGATCGTCAGCAACAAACGATTCAGCATCAACACTTTGTGGATTTACCTTCGTTGCTGACCTCCGACGACTTGCTCGTATTCAACGACACGCGTGTCATCCCGGCGAGGTTGTTCGGTCAAAAGGAATCAGGCGGCAAAGTCGAGGTATTGTTTGAGCGGGTGCTTTCATCTCGGAGAGTCCTCGCTCAGATACGCGCGAATCGATCGCCGTCGCTCGGCGCCCAACTTTTACTCACTGAAAGACGCGTGCGCTGCGAAATCGTCGCCCGTGAGGACCGATTCTTTGAGCTGGAGTTTATGGATGAAGACCCTGCAGAGATTGCAGAGGAATATGGGCACATGCCGTTGCCACCCTATATCAAGCGGCCAGACGCAACAGAGGATCGGGCAAGATATCAAACGGTGTATGGAAAACGGCCGGGCGCCGTCGCCGCGCCCACTGCCGGATTACACTTTGATCATGCGCTGTTGACGCAGTTAGAAGATCAGGGCGTACGCTCATGCCATGTGACTTTGCACGTTGGGGCGGGTACCTTCCAGCCCGTGCAGGTTGAATCAATTGCAGATCACCAAATGCACAAGGAATGGTTTGAGGTCGGTGAGGAGGCTGCTCTTGCGATTAACAAGAATAAGCACGATGGCGGGAGGCTTGTTGCCGTTGGCACCACCTCGGTCCGGACGCTGGAGAGCGCGTGCGTTGGTGGGGAACTGACGGCTCAGTCTGGTGACACGCAGATATTCATCTACCCTGGATTTCAGTTTCAGTTGATTGATGCAGTAGTCACGAATTTTCATTTGCCTGGCTCGACACTGCTGATGTTGGTCAGCGCGCTTGCCGGAACGGAACTGATCCAAGAAGCCTATCAGCAGGCTGTTGCGGAGGAATATCGGTTTTTTAGTTACGGCGATGCGATGCTGATTATATGAGTCACGTCCGATCTTGGGTTCGAGGAGCACAACCGACCAGGCTGTTACTCGCTGGCTGTCGTTCGGATTAACATCCTCGCTTTCTGTTTTTTTGCGTCCGATTTAATGGATGATTGAGATTCACTCGAAGCTTTTCTTTGGTCCTCCCGATGGCACCCAGTTCGCGCGTCAAGATTTGAGCTTGTGAGAAGCTGTTAGATTCTCATCGTACGGTTCTCAAATCAGTGTTCTTTACTTCTCAACTCTGGTCAGGTGTAAACCCCTACGATTAAGTCGCCAAGAAGGGGTTAATGTTCAACCTTGGTGCACCAGGTCCGAATCCGTGCATCAGGCCTGCTGAAAACTGTTGTCAAAGCCGCAGCTAGGCTCTCTATTGGGTTGCTCAGCAATTGCCGAAGAGTGAAATTTTTTTTGAAAAGTAGGCTCGCTGAACGAGAAAGAGATAAAAATCAATATAAAACAATAAGATAAAGAAATCTTCATTCAAGGCCCAATTGCGATCGTTGTGCATGTAAGCATTTTTGAGGAGTTGGCACATGGGTTGCTAAAGAAGGGGTGGATGCAAACGTGCTGCACGGCAGCCAGATTGCGGAGTCGTACGGATCCCCCCCTAAACCGTTCGATATCCTCCCCAGCGGGCTCATCCCTCCCCCTCCCCAAAAGGCCCGCTGGGGGTCCCCTTAGGGCGATTGCCCTCCTGCAGGTAATCAGAGTCGTTATTTTCGGTGGTAAAAAAAGCCTTTGGCGTCACCCGAAACGGCGGCACGAAGTTGCTCTACCATACTGACCGCTAGCCTTATCGGTGACGAATTGGTGTAAAATTCGGGGAACACCGGGCGCATGTGAGCGTCCTGCTTGCCCCGTGTCACTGCCCGTGTCACAAATGGCCATTAACCGAAACCATCGCATTTGCGGATCGAGCCAAAAGAGGGAGTTGCTTTGAGTAGCGATCAGTCCAGTCAACTGCTACTGGCTCGTCAGCCCATATTCGACCGAAACACCAAGGTCGTGGCCTATGAATTACTGTTTCGCGAGGTGAACCCCGAGCGCGCCGATGTGGTGGATGGCGATTTCGCAACGTCCGCGGTACTTGAAAATGCCTTTATGAATTTGTCCATCGACGACGTGATCGGTGACCACAAGGCGTTTATTAATTTCACTCCGAGATTGCTCGAGATGGAAATTCCCATCGAACCGGCTCGATGTGTGATCGAGGTGCTTGAGGATGTTGAGGTGACCGACGCGCTTCTTGAGAGCTTGAAGCGTGCCAAACAAAAAGGGCACCTAGTCGCGCTAGATGACTTCGAGTACAACGAGGCGCTACAACCACTCGTGGACCTCGCCGACATTATCAAGCTCGATGTCTTGGCATTAACCGACTCTGAACTTGTCGATGCCGTTGGGCGTCTTTCAGCTTACGGCGTGACATTGCTCGCGGAGAAGATTGAAACCAACGAAATGCTAAGGCATTGCCTTGATTTGGGGTTTGAGATGTTCCAGGGGAACTTTTTATCTAAACCCGAGCCGATTACTGGCAGAAAGCTCGCCGCTAATAAAATCGTCGTCCTCGAACTGCTAACCAAACTGCAGGAGCCTTCGAGCAATTTTAAAGATCTCGAATTATTGATTTCTCAAGATCCTGCACTGGGCCTAAAGACACTTCGACTGGTTAACTCTGCTTACTACGGACCCAGGCATCAAATTGAGTCTCTCTCTCACGCGATAGCTTATCTGGGAATGGATGCGCTCCGGAGCCTAGCGAGTCTACTTGTGGTGTCGGGCCTGTCCGATAAGCCAGATGCATTGCGAGATTTTGCGCTGGAGCGCGCGAAGTTTTGCGAGCTCCTCGGCAGGAAAGTCAAAGAGGCTGAGGCTTCCGTTTTCTACTCGGTAGGACTTTTATCAACCATGGACGCCTATTTTGATCAACCGCTGGAGGAAATTCTCGGCAATATGTCGCTCAGACCAGATGTGAAAGCTGCGCTACTCGACAGGGAAGGGGAGCTGGGTGCGGTCTTAGCCTTGGTTGAGCGAGTGCAGCGAGGCGAGCTAGAAGCGATAGTGTGGGATCGACTCGCTGATTTTGATTTATCGCCGCAAGTCGTCAATGAGTTGTACATGGAGGTGATTCAGTGGCAGCGCCAGGTGAGCGTTGAACTGGAGTTTTGAAGCCCCATGCAGTTTAGTTTAGAGGCACAGGATGGCGAAGCACGACTAGGACAGCTTACGCTGAGCCATGGCGTGGTTCAGACGCCGATATTTATGCCGTGCGGCACTTATGGTTCTGTGAAAGCGGTTACTCCGGAGCAGCTGAAAGACCTGGGTGTGGAAATTCTGCTCGGTAATACCTTCCACCTCATGCTTAGACCCGGCCCTGAGGTGATGGACCAGTTTGGAGGGTTGCACGACTTCATGGGTTGGGACAGGCCCATTCTTACCGATTCCGGTGGTTTTCAGGTCTTTAGCCTCAGCGATATTAATCGAATTGATGAACAGGGCGTCGTGTTTCGATCCCCTATCAACGGCGACAAAATCAATCTCACGCCTGAGCGCTCAATGGAGATGCAGATGGCGCTGAACTCGGATATTGCGATGTGCTTTGACGAATGCACGCCTTATCCAGTCTCAGAATCGGAGGCTAAGGACTCAATGGAACTCAGTTTGCGTTGGGCAAAGCGCTCGAGGCAGGCGTTCGATTCGTCCAATGCACTGTTTGGGATTATCCAGGGTGGCGTATTTGGAGACCTGCGCCGCGCATCGTTGGAAGGCCTCTCGGAGATTGGGTTTGAGGGCTACGCCATTGGCGGTCTTTCGGTAGGCGAGCCAAAAGAAGCCATGCTTGAGGTGATTACCGAGATCGCGCCGCTGATGCCAAAGGATAAGCCGAGATACTTGATGGGCGTAGGGACGCCCTCTGACTTGATTGAGTCCGTTAGGCGAGGCGTTGACATGATGGATTGTGTCATGCCCACTCGAAATGCCCGGAATGGCCACTTTTTCACCAGCGCTGGGGTCCTGAGAATTCGGAATGCCAAGCACAGACAAAGTTCCGAGCCAATCGATGCCGCCTGTGCTTGCTATACCTGCAGCCGTTATAGTCGCGCCTATTTGCATCATCTTGACCGATGCAAGGAGCCATTGGCCGCAACGCTAGGATCGATTCATAACTTGCACTACTACCTGCATTTGATGATCGAAGCGAGGGAGGCCATTCGTTTAAAGCGTTTCAACGAGTGGGCAACCTCTGTTTACGAGGGCTGGGGAGAGTCGCCGCCCGTGGTGTAATAGACCCTGTCTAGCGAGATGCTCGGGAACTGTTTATTTGAGAGTGCGCCGAGATTGCGCCGAGATTGCGCCGAGATTGCGTTGAATAGTCAGAAGCCGGACAATAGCGCCCTCGCGAAACGGCACACTGTGTCAACGCGTTAATTTTTCCAAGAGGTACTCATGATTGATTGGTTAATACCACCTGCTTATGCAGCCGAGGCGGCAGGCCCCGGGCCCGGATTCGATATTTTGATTCTTGTTGGTTTTGCGTTGATTTTTTACTTCATGCTTTGGCGCCCCCAGAGCAAGCGAGCCAAAGAACATAAAGCGCTAGTCGATGGTCTCGCGAAGGGAGACGAGATCGTCACCAGCGGAGGGATTCTTGGCAAGATCTCCAAGGTTGAGGAGCAGTTCATCCTTGTGGAGGTGAGTGAAGGCATGGAGCTCCGTTTCCAAAAGGCGTCGGTGGCGGCCGCTCTCCCCAAAGGTACGCTTAAAAATAGTTGAGCGCGCTGAGTGACCGGCTGCGCTGAGGGTTTGTTGTGCTAAACCGTTATCCTCTCTGGAAAAATGCCCTGATTGTGTTGGTGCTTGCCCTTGGCGCAATCTACGCAGCGCCCAATCTCTTTCCGCCTGACTTCGCGGTTCAAGTGTCAAGAGAAGAAACAGGCACCGAGGCTTCGCCGGCAGCGTTAAATGCTGCGCGTGAGGCGCTTGTCGAGGCGAATCTCTCTGTCAAGTCATCAGGGATTGAATCCGGCAAGCTTCTTTTCAGGTTTTTTGACGCCGATACGCAGCTGAGCGCCAAATCGGTTGTCGAGCGCAGACTTCACGATCTCGGTCAGGATTATATTGTTGCTCTCAATTCGGCCCCGACGACGCCGGATTGGCTCGCCTCGCTCGGTGCTGAACCGATGAAGTACGGTCTTGATCTGATGGGCGGCGTGCATTTCTTAATGCAGGTAGACACTGATCGAGCGGTGCTCGATCGGCTGGAGGGACTCGAGCAAGAGATCAAGCGCACGCTCAGAACGGGAGATGAGCGGATTCGTTATAAGTCCAGTGAGATTCTTCCAGGCCTGCAACTGCGCATTGGCTTCGCGTCGGAGTCGCTGCGGAATCGCGCTCGAAGTCAGGTCGAAGAAAACTTTGGCCAATTCATCATCACGCAAAATGACGGCGACGAATATTACCTTCAACTTGCTATGACCGATGATAACGTTCGCCAAATCGAGGATTTCGCGGTACAGCAGAACCTTCAAACCATTCGCAACCGTGTGAATGAGCTTGGCGTCTCAGAACCCCTGGTGCAGCGACTGGGTCGGCAAAGAATCGTCGTTGATCTGCCCGGTGTCCAAGACACTGCAGAGGCGAAAAAGATTCTCGGCAAGGTCGCCACATTAGAGTTCAGAATGGAGGCCAAGCCAGATGCACCGCGGTCGTCAACGATCCCCTATGACTATGAGGGTCGTTCCGTTCGCCTAGAACGCGATCTCATCCTGCGCGGGGAACGGGTCTTCGATGCTCAAGTAGGGTTTGACCCCGACTCTGGACTACCCCAGGTCAACATTACGCTGGACAGTGAAGGTGGGGAGCTCATGCATCGAGCAACCCGCTATGACATCGGTCGGCGAATGGCTGTGGTGTTCATTGAGACCAAGACCAGAGATCGATACGAGATGAGAGATGGTGAGGAGGTCCGAATCTCGGAGCCCTACGTTGAGGAGAGGGTCATCTCGCTCGCTACGGTGCAAGCAGCACTGGGAGTCAGTTTCCGAATAACGGGATTGAACGCTGGAGAGGCGCGCGACCTTGCGTTGTTGCTACGCGCTGGAGCACTGGCTGCGGACATGTTCATCGCCGAAGAGAGAACGGTGGGCGCGAGCCTTGGCCAGCAGAATATTGAGCTCGGAGCGACTTCCGTGATGATCGGGCTAGCGTTGGTAGTGGTCTTTATGGTGGCCTTTTACCAATGGTTCGGAGTGGCTGCGAATCTCGCCCTGACAGCGAACATGGTGCTGATCATTGCCATGATGTCTGCGCTATCGGCCACGCTCACGCTGCCCGGTATTGCCGGCATTGTATTGACGGTGGGGATGGCGGTGGACGCGAACGTGCTGATCTTCTCGAGAATCAAAGAGGAATTAAAAAAGGGTGCGCCTCCGCAAGCCGCAATAAATGCTGGGTTTGATCGAGCCTTTGTGACCATCCTCGACGCCAATATCACAACCCTTCTCGTAGCGATCATTTTGTATACGATCGGAACAGGACCCGTAAAAGGATTCGCAATTACTCTGTCCATTGGAATCATGACTTCCATGTTCACCGCAATCATGGGTACACGAGCGATCATCAATTTGGTTGTAGGTGGCCGCTCCGTTCAAAAGCTTTACATAGGCTGGCAGCGATCATGACTCCAATTCCCTTTATGAAGTACCGAAAGGTAGCGGCACTGATATCGATCGTGCTCGTTTCTCTTTCTTGTATCAGCTTGGGAATCAAGCAACTGAATTGGGGGCTAGACTTCACTGGTGGCACGTTGGTTGAGGTTGCATATCCCGGCGCTGCTGTGCCTGAAGAGATTCGCCAAGCCCTCGATGAGAAAGGTTGGAATGGCCATCTCGTCCAGTTCTTTGGTTCTGATCGGGATATATTGGTTCGAATGCCCCCTCAGAAAGATCGATCTGAGCGAGAGAACGCGCGTTTGGGCGATGCGCTGTTCGCGGATCTATCAGAGATAGCTGGAACCGAATTGGACTTGCGTCGGGCAGAATTTGTAGGACCTGCTGTGGGTGAAGAGCTCACGAATCAGGGCGGCGTCGGGTTGCTCGTGGCGCTGGGCATGATCCTCATCTACATCTCTTTCCGATTTCAGATGAAGTTCGCGTTTGGAGCGGTTACTGCACTGTTTCATGACGTGCTCATAACGCTAGGCATCTTTTCAGTCATGAACTGGGAGTTCGATCTCACGGTGCTCGCCGCGTTGCTAGCGGTCATTGGTTACTCGCTCAACGACACCATTGTGGTCTCTGATCGGATCAGGGAGAACTTCAGAGCCGTAAGGCGCGGTGCGACAAGCGATTTGATCGATACGTCGCTCAATCAAACATTGGGCCGAACGTTGATGACGTCGACCACGACATTGCTGGTGCTGTTGGCGCTATTTTTCCTCGGCGGAGAACTTATCCGCGGGTTTTCCCTAGCGCTTACGATTGGCGTGGTCGTTGGGACCTACTCATCGATTTATGTCGCCTCGAACATGCTCGTGGCATTGCACTTATCGAGAGAGGACTTGCTTGTGCCGGTTAAAGAAGGCGCGGAGCAGGACGTACCGTAACCTGATTTTCGCCGAGCTGGGACAGCACTGAACGACAAACTGAAATAGAAAAAGTCGGGTCAATCGGCCGCGTATGGACCAATGTGCTCCCGAACAAGGCCCCCTAACACTTTGAACAATTTTGGGTTGGCAGCCACGATATCGCCAGTTTTGAAGTGTTGGACGCCGCCTACAAAGTCACCCGCTAGACCGCCTGCTTCTTGAACCAGGAGTGCCCCGGCTGCGAAATCCCAAAGATTGACCCGTCTGATCCACACTCCGTCGATGCGGCCAGCTGCAAGATTAGCGAGTTCAAGCGCAGCACTTCCAGGCTCCCGGAAGTTGCCGTCACCTTCGTCAATGGCCTCACAAATTTTCGCGTGTCCGTCTCGAACTGGCCCCTTGGGGAAGCGGCCTGCACAGGCAAAGACGCTGCCAGCGATTTGCTCTCTCTGGCTAACACGAATTTTGCGGCCATTGAGTTGGGCGCCTTTGCCTCTTGAGGCGACGTACTCATCATTAGTAACGGGGTGGATGATGACGGCGTGCTCGATTTTTCCTTTGATCGAGCACGCAAGAGAGACGCAAAAGTGAGGGATTTGCCTCGAGAAGTTGGTGGTTCCATCGATAGGATCAATGATCCACAAGGGTTGCTCGGATCCTTGATGAAAATTCCCATGGGTCTCTACGTCCTCTTCTCCTAGAAACTGATGTTCAGGATAAGAGCGGGTAATGGCCTCTGTTATAATTTGCTGCGCCTCGCGATCGACGTTGGTCACGAAGTCATTCGTCGCTTTTTGATTAACCCGAATAAGGTCGGGTCGGTCGTAAGCTTTGATGATGTGCGCAGCCGCAAGTCGAGCGGCGCGAAGAGCAATATTAGCGAGCGCTTCCACGGGAAACCCCAGGTTGATTGGCGAGGCGCATCATACCATCTAAGTTGAATGGCAGACGATGCTATTCAGCGCAAGTGAGTCCCAATGGATATCGAACAAATAAATGCCAATGTATCAGTGGTGCTGGTCGAAACCTCGCACCCTGGGAATATCGGTGCTGCCGCTCGCGCGATGAAAAACATGGGACTCTCGAAATTGAAGTTGGTCAGGCCAGAGGAGTTTCCCCACGAGAAAGCGATTTTTCGAGCAGCCAGTGCGGCCGATGTGGTCGAAAGTGCCGAGACTTATGATCGATTAGAAGATGCCATCGGTGAAGCGGCCCTGGTGATAGGAACATCGGCCAGAGGGCGGCGTATCCCGTGGCCCGTGGTTGATCCAAAGCAGGCGGCGCAGGAAGTGCTGAACGTGGTTGCGAAACCGCAACCGGTGGCGATTTTGTTTGGGAGAGAATCAAAAGGCTTGACCAACGAGGAGCTTCAGCAGTGTCACCTACACCTTCATATTCCCACGAGTGAAGTTTATAGCTCGCTGAATCTTGCCATGGCAGTTCAGGTGGTTGCCTACGAGCTTCGGTTGTTGTCGCACGAGGCGGTAGCGCCAACTGCCGATTGGGACCAGCCAATCGCGACCCAATCGGAACTTGATCACCTCTTTACACATCTCGAGGAGACCTTAACCGATGTTGGTTTTCATGACCCCTCCAACCCTAGGCAGTTGCTGACGCGTCTGCGCCGGCTATTTTTGAGGGCAAGGCCAGATCAGATGGAAGTCAATATTCTTCGTGGGTTTTTGAAGGCGGTTAATCAGTCCGCTCGCAACGAGGGCGATTAACGCGCTAACCGCTGACCAATGTGATCTATCAGAGCTACCAGCCTCGTGAGCCGGTCCATGTACTCGAAACCATGGCCATGATGACTTGTCATGTCTGGATACTGATTCCATTCGGCCATCCTGCGCTTGCCGTCGGGTTTAGGTCGAGGCATGACAAAAAACAGCGCCGATAAGGTCGAGTGACATGAATGGGTCTTCAGTGCGCAGTTCGTATTGCTCTGAATGATTGGTTTGGGCCGTGAGAAGTCAGCAAGGTCTATTGCGCGCACTGCGGCTTGCCAATGCCCTGAGAGAGCTGCGCCGGGGAAAAGGCTGCCGCGGCCTCTGCATCATGAGCGATGAAATGAGTACGGAGAGACCAACGATCGCCATTCATTGCCCTGATTGAGGCGATCATCAAGACTAATAACCAACTAAACTGATTGGTTATTCTTGGTGGGTCCGCTAGAATGCTGCCTCGTTGGAAGTGGTCGATAAAGAGTGGCATATGAAGCTAACCGCCAAAGGCCGGTACGCAGTAACAGCAATGGTTGATCTTGCGGTCCATCAGGATGAGGGCCCGATCAACCTTGCGGACGTATCGCAGCGCCAAGGCATCAGTCAGCCGTATCTGGAACAGCTGTTTGCGAAGCTAAAAAGAAGCGAACTCGTGACCAGTGTTCGAGGGCCAGGCGGCGGTTATCGACTTAGCCGAGACAGCGAGCAAATCAGTGTGGCTGAAATTGTCGGGTCCGTTGATGAAACGGTAGATGCGACTCGCTGCGCTGGTAAGGCAGACTGCCAAGGCGGGTCAATGTGTTTGACCCATGAGCTGTGGGCCGATTTGAACGATCAAATTCACTCTTTTTTGGCTCGGATCAACCTTGCGAGTCTAGCCGAGAAAAATACGGTGCAAGTCATTGCAGCGCGGCAAGAAGAGAGCATGGCGCTGATTGGTAGAGGGCACTAGGTCGAGGCAACCGACTACTAGATTAAGGGAAACTTAACTCCTTGATCTCACGACTTGGAAAGCGTGGCGGGTAATTAGCCAATAAACGAATGGTTGTTAAAAAACAGTTTTTGAAAGAATAGTTGAAAGTACCGTGAACAGTCGTTAAAAGAAGGATGGAAATGAGATCTTAGACTCTGTTTCCGTAGTAAAAGAGCAGGGTGAAACGTAGATAGCACTTGATCCAGACCTCAACGTGAGGTCGCCAAAAAGGCGAAAAAAATTGCGGAGAGGAATCAACGGTTCACCGACAGGGCGAGATCAATTGGTAAGTGCAAGGTAGAAAAAGCCAGGTAGCAAATAGACACCGAATAAATAGTTACCCAAATAAATAGTTACCAAATAAAAACTAACACAAAGAATCAATCACACACTCATCAACGAATGAGTGATCGGTAGAGTTAAAGGCGAAGTTGGAGACAGTATGAGAGCGCCGGTTTATTTTGATTATGCGGCCACCACCCCGGTGGACCCGCGAGTCGCGCAAAAGATGAGTGAGTGCCTAATGGCGGAGGGAAACTTTGGAAACCCTGCCAGCCGTTCGCACAAATTTGGCTGGGAAGCAGAAGAGGCCGTGGAGCTCGCGCGGCAGCAGGTTGCTGATTTGTTGCATTGTGATCCGCGAGAAATCGTCTGGACATCAGGCGCTACCGAATCTGACAACCTCGCGATTAAAGGGGTTGCCCAGTTCTATAAAACCCGTGGAAAGCACATTGTGACGTCAAAAATCGAGCACAAAGCCGTGCTTGACCCTTGCCGTCATCTGGAAAAAGAGGGGTTCGAAGTCACCTATTTGGAGCCCGGTGAGGATGGGTTGATTACCCCTGAGCAAGTTGCCGATGCGATTCGTGAAGACACGACGCTGGTCTCCATCATGCACGTGAATAATGAGATCGGCGTGGTCAACGATATCGCCGGTATCGGTGAAATCTGCCGCGAGGCGAAAGTGTTCTTTCACGTTGATGCAGCTCAAAGCGCCGGCAAAATGCCCATCGACTTAAGTCAGCTCAAAGTCGATCTGATGTCTCTGTCAGCGCACAAAATGTATGGCCCCAAAGGCGTCGGCGTACTTTTTGTCAGCCGCAAGCCTCGCGTTCGACTTGAAGCCCAGATGCATGGTGGTGGCCACGAGCGTGGTATGCGATCAGGAACGCTCGCTACCCATCAGTTAGTCGGTATGGGTGAGGCGTGTAGGATTGCGGGCGCTGAAATGCAAGAAGAGGGCACGCGAATCTTGAAACTCCGTGAGCGACTCTGGGATGGACTCCGTGAAATGGAGGAGGTCTACGCGAACGGTGATTTGAATGCACACATACCTGGCATCATCAATATGAGCTTCAACTTCGTTGAAGGTGAGTCACTGATCATGTCGCTTCCCGAACTCGCGGTTTCTAGTGGATCCGCCTGTACGTCTGCGAGCCTAGAGCCCTCTTACGTACTGAGAGCACTAGGTATGAATGATGAGCTGGCCCACAGTTCGCTCAGATTTTCAATCGGCCGGTTCACCACAGAAGCCGATGTTGACCAAGCGATTGATCAGGTTCGGCAGGCTGTCGAAAAGCTGAGAGACCTCTCGCCACTCTGGGATATGTACAAAGATGGCGTAGACTTAGACAAAATTGAGTGGGCAGCGCACTAGCGGCTCACAAAATCATTGGAGAACGATCATGGCGTATAGCGACCAAGTAATGGATCACTACCAAAATCCCCGAAACGTCGGGAAATTTGATGATGAAGACCAAAATGTGGGCACGGGAATGGTGGGAGCACCGGCCTGTGGCGACGTGATGCGTTTGCAAATCAAAGTCAACGATGAGGGTGTCATCGAAGACGCCAAGTTTAAGACTTATGGTTGTGGTTCGGCGATTGCTTCCAGTTCGCTGCTCACCGAATGGGTGAAAGGGCGAACGCTGGATGATGCGGCCCAAATTAAGAACACAGAAATCGCCGAGGAATTGGCGCTGCCTCCTGTTAAGATCCACTGCTCTGTGCTCGCTGAGGATGCCATCAAGGCAGCCATTAACGATTTCAAAGCGAAAAACGACGCAGAGTGAGCCTGCAAGGCATCGCAGCAGCTACTAGATAACAATCATCGGGCAAAAAATAGGGACGACGATGGGAATTAGTCTCACAGACACGGCCGCCACACATATCCAAGATTATTTGACTGACCGGGGTCGAGGCGTGGGTATCCGGCTCGCCGTGAAGACCACCGGCTGCTCTGGTTTGATGTACGTGATTGAGCCGGTGGATCAGCCTGAATCCCAAGATGTCTCGTTTGAAACCAAAGGGGTCAACGTCTACATCGACCCGAAGAGCCTTGTGTATGTCGACGGCACTGAGATGGATTACGTCAAAAAAGGCCTGAACGAAGGGTTTGAGTTTAAGAACCCTAACGTCGCAGGCGAGTGCGGTTGCGGAGAGAGCTTCACCGTCTAGTGAGATGACTTTCGACCTCTCACAGAGCTTCTTTGCATTGTTCGGACTCGATGAACGCTTCGACGTCGATGAAAAAGCATTAGAAGAAGCCTACGTTTTACTGCAAAAGCAATTTCACCCAGACCGGTATGCGTCGCTGCCAGATCATGAGCGACGTGCAGCGACTCAGTGGTCAATGCGCATTAACGAGGGATATCAGACGCTAAAAGACCAGCTGTCTCGAGCGATTTACCTGCTGTCCATTCGTGGCGTTGAACTTGAAGAAAACCCCTCTCTTCCCTCGGATTTTTTGATGACCCAGATGATGTTGAGAGAAGCCCTTGAGGAGATCGAGCAGTCGAAAGCGCTCACCGAACTCGATCGATTCAAAGGCAAACTGAAGCAGAGCGTTGCTGAGCAGTGCGATTCACTCAGTTTGCACTTTGACAAAGATTCGGCTGCCGGTGTCAAAAGCGCGATCTACGCACTGCAGTTTTTGAAAAAGCTCGAGCGAGACATGCTCCGATTAGAAGACCGATTGTTGGACGACTAGCATGGCGCTGATACAAATCACAGAACCGGGACAAGCCATAGACCCACATCAGCGGAAGCGAGCAGCGGGTATTGATCTTGGAACTACCCATTCGCTCATTGCCTCTGTTCGGGCGGGCCGCGTCCAAACGTTGCCCGACGAGTCTGGATCGCACTTGCTGCCAAGTGTTGTTCGCTACGAGGAAGAGAATGGGATTAGCGTTGGAGACGAAGCGGTCCAGGCTGGCGTATTAGATCCGGCCAACACCATTGCCTCAATCAAGCGACTGATGGGTCGGGGCAAAGATGACCTCGAGTCCAGAGGCCAGCTGTTGGACTATCGCGTCGCTGATCAAGCCGATGGCATGGTTCGTTTGGAAACCAGGCAAGGGGAAAAAACGCCCGTCGAGATATCTGCTGAGATCTTACGCGTCTTGAGTGAGCGTGCTGAGGAGACCTTGGGCGGCTCGCTCGATGGGGTCGTGATTACTGTTCCCGCTTACTTTGATGATGGACAAAGGCAGGCAACGAAGGATGCTGCCGAGCTTGCTGGGCTCAATGTGATGCGACTTGTAAGCGAACCAACCGCAGCCGCACTTGCTTATGGATTAGATTCTGGCGCTGAAGGTGTGGTGGTGGTGTATGACCTTGGCGGCGGAACCTTTGACGTATCGGTGCTGCGGATGCGGATGGGTGTGTTCGAGGTGCTCGCAACTGGAGGCAATACGAGTCTCGGGGGCGACGATGTAGACATCGCCATCGCGAGTGAGCTAATCAAGCGCAGTCAGCTGAATGAAGATATTACGCAAGAGATGAGGCGCGCGCTCATCATGAAGGCAAGAGCGATTAAAGAGGCGCTGTCTGATGAGGCAAGCGTTGCTGTGGATCTCACCCCAGAGGGTATTGATTGGTCTGGGGCATTTGATCGGCAAGCCTTGACTGAAGTTGCAGGGAGCTTAGTAGAGGAAACGGTTCGCATTACTCGAAAGACGATTCGTGATGCGCAGGTGGATCTGGATGATATTGCCAATGTGGTCCTGGTAGGTGGCTCAACGAGAATGCCTATGGTGCGTAATGCGATCGAGGATTACTTTGGCCGCGCACCGCTAACGGACCTCGATCCTGATCGAGTCGTCGCACTCGGCGCTGGTCTACAAGCCGATCTGCTAGTAGGGAATAAGCCAGAAGATGAAATGCTTCTTCTCGACGTATTGCCTCTCTCTCTAGGCCTTGAAACCATGGGTGGTCTGGTGGAGAAAGTGATCAGCCGCAATACACCCATTCCAGTCCAGCGGGCGCAAGAATTCACAACTTATAAAGACGGCCAAACGGCGATGCTTATTCATGTGCTTCAGGGAGAACGGGAACTGGTTGATGATTGTCGATCCCTAGCCCAATTCGTTCTTCGAGGCATCCCGCCGATGGTCGCGGGTGCAGCGAAAATTCGGGTTGATTTTAGGGTGGATGCCGATGGGCTACTCTCGGTGTCTGCTGAGGAAACCAGCACCGGAACCAAAGCGCAAATCGAGGTCAAACCCGCTTACGGTTTATCGGACGACGATATGGCGAACATGCTCCGATCCTCTATGGAGCACGCTGCTGATGACGCCGGGGCCCGAATGTTAGCGGAAGCGCGAGTCGATGCTGAGAGGCTCGTTGATGCGCTGACGATGGCGCTCGAAGCCGATGGCTCACTGTTAACGGAAGATGAGCGAGACAGACTCGAAAGCGCTATGGACAAGATGCGCACTGTGGTTGCGGGCGGTCAGACTGAAGCGATCAGGCTCGAGACGAAGGCGTTGAGTGAAGCCAGTGATGAATTCGCCGCTAGACGAATGAATCGCGAAATTCGTCGAGCACTTCAAGGACAATCGGTTGATGCACTGAGTGAAGAATAGCCGCTTCATGCATTGAGGGAGATAAGCGTTGCCAAAACTCATTTTTCTGCCACACGGCGAGCGGTGCCCAGAGGGTGCTGTTCTGGATGCCAACCCCGGCGATCGGCTGATTGATATCGCGCTCGATCATGGAATTAAGATCGAGCACGCGTGTGAAATGGCTTGCGCTTGTACGACTTGCCACGTCGTACTGAGGGAAGGTTTTGACTCACTCGAGCCTGCTGAGGACCTTGAAGACGACCTGTTAGATAAGGCTTGGGGCCTTGAACCCGATTCGAGATTGGCCTGCCAGGTGATCGTGGAAGACGAAGACCTGGTGATCGAGATTCCGAAATACACGATTAACCAAGTATCGGAAAATCACTGAGGCAAACCTATGAAGTGGACCGACACGCTGGATATTGTGCTTGCACTGATTGATGAACACCCTGATGTTGACCCGCTTACGGTTCGCTTTACAGAACTCAAAGCCTGGGTTGAAGCGCTGCCCGAATTTGACGACGAGCCGGAACGGTGCGGGGAGCGCATTCTCGAAGCGATCCAAATGACCTGGCTCGATGAAATGGACTAGGCTTGCGGTTCGCAAGGCCGAATAGTCCCGCCCCAAGCAACGCCGCATAAGTATCTGATTCTCTGTATCAATCTACGATCAACGCGTATAATGTCGCGCTTTAAATTTTGTAGAGTCTGGGGATTTTTATGGCCGTTGAACGTACTTTATCGATTATCAAACCCGATGCCGTTGCCAAGAATGTGATCGGTGAGATTGTGGCTCGATTTGAGGCTGCAGGACTAAAAGTGGTGGCATCAAGAATGGAGCACCTGAGCGAGGAGAAGGCAAAGGGGTTCTACGCCGAGCACGATGGCAAAGGATTTTTTGCCGATCTGGTTGCATTTATGACCTCTGGTCCTGTGGTTGTACAAGTATTAGAGGGTGAAGACGCCATTGCCCTTAACCGCAAATTGATGGGTGCAACTAATCCTCAAGAGGCAGATGCTGGAACCATTCGTGCGGACTTTGCAAGCACGATCGATGCGAACGCAGTCCACGGCTCCGATTCACCGACTTCAGCGGCGAGAGAAGTAGCCTATTTCTTCGCTGATGATCAAATCTGCCCACGTTAAAGAGAACCACTAGGATCTCATCCAGGGCAAGGAACCTGCAGTGACCACTCCCACCGTCAAACATGATGTATTGGGGCTCAGTCGGACACAGTGGCAATCACTGTTGACCGACCTGGGCGAAAAGCCGTTTCGGGCGACCCAAATCATGAAGTGGTTGCACCATCGTTCTGTCGATGATTTTGAGGCAATGACGGACATCAGCAAGCAGCTGCGTGCTTATTTAGTGGAGCACGCAGAGATTGCAGAGCCTCCTGTCATCAGCGAGAAAGTATCGAAAGACGGCACGATTAAGTGGCTGCTGGAAGCTCGATCGGGAAGCGCCATCGAGACTGTGTTCATTCCAGAAGGAAGCCGGGGCACCTTGTGCGTGTCATCCCAAGTCGGGTGCGTGCTCGACTGCACGTTCTGCTCCACAGGAAAGCAGGGTTTTAACTCAAACCTGGTTGCTGGTGAGATTGTGGGTCAAGTTCGAATGGCCGAACGTCGCCTCGCAGGGCGAATTCCAGGTAGAGATCGTGCGGTCACCAATGTGGTGTTGATGGGTATGGGCGAGCCGCTCCTCAATATGGAGGCGGTCCTGCCCGCTATCTCGATCATGATGGACGATTTGGGGTACGGGATTTCAAAGCGAAAGGTAACGGTTTCGACTGCTGGCGTTGTACCGGGCATTGAGCGGCTGATGACCGAAACGGATGTGTCGTTGGCCATTTCCTTGCACGCTCCCGTCGATGACTTACGGAACCAACTCGTCCCGCTGAACCGCCGATACAACATTGCGACCCTGCTAGATGCTTGCAAGCGATATGCGCAGACCTTAGGTGAGAAGCGCACGGTGACGATCGAGTACACATTGATCGATGGGATGAACGATCATGCGGATCACGCCGAGGCGCTCGCGAAGTTGCTGCGAGACTTGCCCTGCAAAATCAATTTGATTCCGTTTAATCCATTCCCTGGGTCTCGTTTTCGCAGACCCAAGTCGGCAAAGCTGCGATTTTTCCAAAATCGGCTGATCGAAGCGGGTTACACCGTGATGGTGAGAACGACGCGCGGGGACGATATTGATGCAGCTTGCGGCCAGCTGGCAGGGGCAGTTGAAGATCGAACCAAGCGTAACGCGCGCTATCAGCGAATATGGGCTGCTGAGGGGTTAATTGAACCCAAGGAAGCTAGTGCTAGAGAGGATAGTGCTGTGGAGGATACCGCGTGCTCCGCGTAGCGCTCGCCCTTGTTTGCTTGCTCGGCGCAGGCTGCACTGTTTCTGGATCAAGATCGGCGACCGATAATCAGGAGGTCGTTGCTCGCGCAGTGGAACTGGGGATCGCCTATTTGAGACAGGGTGATACGCTTCGCGCCAAAGAAAATATGCATAAAGCACTCGATGTTGACCCTAGGTCGCCAGAGGCCCACGCGAGCCTTGCGCTTGTTTTCCAGCAGGAGCAAGAGTGGACGTTGGCTGAATCCCACTTCGACAAAGCAATCGCACTCGATCCCAAAAATAGCGCCGCGAGGAACAATTTTGGCGCGTTTCTTTACGCGCAAGGTCGCGCTGAGGAGGCAATTGCTCAACTCCAAGTCGCGGTATCCGATCAGTTCTATGCGAGGCGAGGTCAAGCGTTTGAGAATCTAGGATTTGCGCATAAATCATTGGCTGATATCGATGAAGCGAAGGTTGCCTTCGACCGAGCCCTTAGTTTGAATCCTAAGCTTGGTCGCTCGATGACCGAGCTTGCGCTCCTCCATTTCGACGAGCAAGCGTTTGAGCAGGCCAGAGTGCTGGATGCGCGGCTCGATCAGTTTGGAAGCATGTCGTCTCGCAGATTGCTGCTGTGTGGTCTCGTTGCTCATCACTTCGGTGACGAAGCGAGAGCACAAGATTGTTACGCTGCGATGAAAAAGCGGTATCCCAGGACTGACGATGCCAAGCGTTTAGGGGATTTCGTCGAGGAGCGAACATGAGCGAATCCGTCGATCAACAAGGAGAGATCAGCGTTGGACTCCGGCTTCAAAAAGCCCGGATGGAGAAAAAGCTTTCCCAGGTCCAGGTCGCCGAAAAGCTCTTCTTAACGACGCAAATCATCGAGTGTCT
This sequence comes from Gammaproteobacteria bacterium, assembly GCA_038131595.1. Classification (GTDB taxonomy): domain Bacteria; phylum Pseudomonadota; class Gammaproteobacteria; order Pseudomonadales; family Azotimanducaceae; genus UBA9926. The sequence continues at coordinate 355,965 of JAYPPR010000008.1, read as the reverse complement.
TGATGATGGGGCCTTTGAGCGAATTCCTAAGAAAGCGTTTATTCGCGGATACATTCGGGCGTACGCGCGCGTTGTAGGGTTAGAGGGCAGTGAACTCGTCGCTGCGTATGACGCTGAAGTGGGGCGCGACGAGGGGCAAGGCGATGAAGCGACTATCTTGATGAACGCTGAGGATCCCTCGCTTGCGAAAAACCCCATATTCAGGGCTGGCGCAATGGGGATCGCGGTGTTGGTGATCGTTGTGCTGTTCGTATGGATGGTGATGTCTGGCGGGCAAGGGGATCGCTCGGGTCCGCCGCCTTCCTCAGTGAAGGCGACTAGCCCGAGTGCGGGCCAGGCTAGGGTCGAAACGTCATCGACAACGACCCCCGGCTCTTCTGTGGGTAATGAAAATTCACCATCAACCAATGATTGGGATGTCGTCCCTGATCCAGAGGAAGGGCGAGCGGAGGATAGCGCTGAGATTGCAGAAGAGGCCTACGACGAGGCTCGGCTTGATGAGGAGCCCGCACTATCACCAGTCGATCAGGATCGAGACCTAGCCGCTGAGGATTTATCCGAGCAGGAACCATCGCAAGCTTCTCAATCATCTGAAATGGAGAGGGAAACAGGCGATGCGGCCTTGGCTGGAGAAGTAGAAGCACCGCCCGTTCGGTCGGCTTTGGGCGCGTCAGTAGGTGAGGCCACGCCGAATGTGTTTCGCTCGGTGACGGATACAGGACGATTCATTCAGGTCATTGTCGATGGCGAAGATACCGTGGTCATTCAGACTACCGAATCGTGCTGGGTGGAGGTAGCGGACGCGACGGGTTACCTGCTCTATGGCGACTTAAACCAATCTGGTGATGAGCTTGAGGTCATCGGTGCGGCCCCTTTTCAAATTTTGCTGGGTAAAGCGAGCGCCGCGCAGGTTCGTTTCAATGGGCAAGTGGTCGATCTCGAGCCGCATACGACCCGAGAATTTACGGCAAGACTCACGGTAGGAGAAAGCGCTGATGAGAGCTGAATCCACAATTAAACGGCGACAATCTCGTCAGATCATGGTCGGTGCAGTGCCTGTTGGAGGAGACGCGCCCATCGCAGTGCAGAGCATGACCAATACCGAGACGCTGGATATCGAGGCAACCGTCGCGCAGATACAGCGTCTTGAAGCGGTCGGGGCGGACATTGTGCGCGTGTCTGTGCCATCGATTGAGGCAGCCGAGGCTTTTGGTGAAATCCGAAAACGGGTCACGGTCCCATTGGTCTCTGATATTCACTTTGACTACCGAATTGCACTCCGCGTTGCCGAATTAGGGGTCGATTGCTTGCGCATTAATCCTGGAAATATCGGCCGCAAAGATCGCGTTCAAGCGGTGGTGAGCGCCTGCAAGGACAAAGGAATCCCGATTCGCATTGGGGTTAATGCGGGTTCTTTGGGTAAAGATTTACTGAGGAAGTATAAGGAACCCAACGCTACCGCCATGGTTGAATCGGCAAGGCGAAATATCGAGATGTTGCTCGATGAAGGATTCGAAGACTTCAAGGTCAGCATGAAATCATCTGACATATTCATGGCGGTTGAGGCATACCGAACGATCGCGAACGAGATCGACCAACCCCTTCACCTGGGTATCACGGAGGCGGGTGGACTCCGCTCTGGCACCGTAAAGAGTGCAGCCGGTTTGGGTCTTTTATTGATGGAAGGCATAGGCGATACCATTAGGATCTCTCTTGCAGCCGACCCAGTGGAGGAGATCAAAGTAGGCTTTGACCTCTTGAAGAGCCTGCACTTACGCAGCAAGGGCATTAATCTTGTGGCTTGCCCGAGCTGTTCGCGTCAAAACTTCGATGTCATCAAGACCGTGAACGAGTTAGAGCGGCGAGTTGAGGACATTACGACACCGCTCGACGTTGCCGTCATTGGATGCATTGTCAATGGTCCTGGTGAGGCCAAAGAGGCAGATATCGGGCTAACGGGTGCGACTCCCAATAATTTGATCTACAGGGAAGGGCGCCCTGATCACAAGGTGACCAAAGAAAATATCGTTGACGAGTTAGAGCGCATGATTCGTGCACGAGTCGCCGAAAAGCAGGCCGCAGACGACGCCAAACCGGCAGCGCTTGAGAACGAGTCGTGAGTGGTTCCATAAAAGCCATCCGCGGCATGCAAGATCTGCTGCCGCAAAAAAAGCGGTACTACCGCCAAGTGGAAGACGCCGCACGGCATATCTTTGCGCAGCATGGTTACGAAGAGGTAGGTCTGCCCCTTTTGGAGAGCACGCCGCTATTCAAGCGCCTGGTTGGTGAGGCGACCGATATCGTTGAAAAAGAAATGTACACCTTCGATGACCGCAATGGAGACTCCATGACCTTGCGGCCTGAGGGTACGGCAGGACTCGTTCGATTCGTGAATGAGCACGGCCTTGCTTTTAATCAAACTCAAAAGCTTTGGTATGCAGGCCCTATGTTTCGATACGAACGACCGCAGAAGGGTCGGTATCGACAGTTCGAGCAGATTGGTGTCGAGTGTGTTGGTATACCCGGACCCGATGTTGATGCCGAACTGCTCCTCATGTGTGCTGCGCTTTGGCGGCGCCTGGGGATTGAATCAATGGTTCGCTTGGAACTCAATTCGATTGGTGATGTCGCCTCAAGGCAGGCATACATAGAAGCGCTAGTGAATTACCTATCGGACCGCCGTGAAGCGCTAGATGAAGATAGCCAGCGACGATTGACGACGAATCCGCTTCGGATTTTGGATTCTAAGTCGGCGACGACTCAATCCATACTAGACGACGGACCTCAAATTGAGTCGTATTTGGACGCAGACTCGACAGATCATTTCGAAGCGCTGTGTGCGATACTTGACGCCGCGGAGGTACCCTACACCGTCAATCGCAGGATTGTTCGAGGGTTGGATTACTACAACCGAACGGTATTCGAGTGGGTGACCGATGAATTGGGCGCTCAGGGGACCGTTTGTGGTGGTGGGCGTTACGATGCGCTCATTGGTCAGTTGGGGGGGCGTGACACGCCTGGGGTCGGGTTTGCGATGGGCGTAGACCGGTTGGCGTTGATGCTAGAGCAGCTTGAGTCACCTGCTGAAGCGCCAGACCTTTATGCCCTATCAGTAGGTGACGCTGCCCGAACGCAAGCGCTCACCTTGGCGGACCGGCTTCGGCGAGCCACAGGCGCACGTGTCATCGTGCATTTGGGCTCAGGGAAGTTGAAAGCGCAAATGAAAAAAGCGGATGCCTCGGGTGCGAGGTTTGCCCTGATCATCGGAGAAGATGAACTTGCCGCCGGCGAGGTGTCGCTTCGAGACTTGCGCGAAACGGGTGAGCAGCAGCGAGTGAAATTTGGTGACCTCAATGCGATTGTGGCCGAAAGGCTAGGTCATTGAACTAGGGCGAAAACCCGAGGTCCATGTAGATCTGATGGGCAACGGTAGACCGCGATTACGAATCGTTGTTGGTGGACCAAAGGTTGGTTACGCCAGGGTATCCAGCTAGACCAGTTGGAGAAATGGCAAGAAGTAACAAAGGTCAGATGGCAAGACCTTATTTCGGTAAAGCAGAAGAAAGCCAGAGAGCCAGAGAGCCAGCTAAAAAAGCTAGAGTACAAAGGAGAAAGCGCGTGTCTCTTGACAGCACTGAAGAAGAACAGATCGACCAAATAAAGCAGTTCTTCAAAGAGAATGGCCTATTCATGTTGATCGCTATCGTTCTCGTAGTGGGCGGCAACATTGGGTATGACTACTATGAGACGTCAGAGCGAACAGCCGCAGAGGCCGCGAGCCTAGATTTTTCAAATTTCCAAAAAGCCGTCGATGAAGTGGTTGCGACTGGGAGCGGTCGTGAAGACGCGCTAGCAATGGGTGAAGCAATTAAGGCGGATCATCCAGGCACGGCCTATGCGGCGCTCGGCGCTCTGCAACTGGCGCGGCTTTATTTCGACGACAAAGCGTATGCGAAGGCAGAAACTGAATTGTCCTTTGCCGCTGATTCAAACAGTAGTTTGATTGCACCGCTTGCACGGATCCGTCTAGCTAAGGTGATCTCGGCTCAAAGTGAGTTTGAGCGTGCGCTCCAGGCGCTCGGGGATGACACGGGGTTGTCAGGGTACGCCTCAGCATGGCATGAAACGCGCGGCGATATTCTTTTTGAAATGGGTCGCAAAGACGAAGCACGACAAAGTTACCAGTTCGCGGTAAGCACTGGGGGAGACAATGTGCTTCAGAGTTTGACTATGAAACTTGAGGATTTGACGTTTGCGGCCGCGCCTGCTGGCAGTGAGGAAACCCTACCGAGCGTCGAAACAGAAGTGACAGCAGAGTCGTCGAACGAGGGCGATGCTGAATGAAAGGTGTTCTCCTAGCACTTCTCGCGACCTCACTGCTCGCCGGTTGCAGTTGGTTTGGCGACAAAGATGAGGAAGTCATAGAGCCAGCGAAATTGGAGCGTTTCTCCGCAGAGCGAACGCTGAAACCGCTTTGGTCAGTGAAAGTGGGTGCAGGAGCGGCGGACAAAGCGATCCGACTTGAGCCGGGACTGTCGGGCAATCGAGTATTTGCCGCATCGGCAAGCGGTCAAGTGATTGCGGTTGACCAGTCAACAGGACGCAAGATTTGGCAGCAAGATATCCGCGCGCTCTATACGCGAAGTGAAGTCAATCATGCATTTGCAAAAGATGTGGATGTGATCACGGGCGGAGTCGGCGCCGGTGAGGGGCTCGTGCTGGTTGGTAGTGCTGCAGGTGAAGTCGTCGCACTGAATGAGAGCGATGGTTCGCTTGCTTGGCGCGGCGCAATTTCCAGCGAAGTGCTAGCACCTCCTCAGATTTTAAATGACTTGGTCGTCGCTCAATCGATTGACGGACAAGTCATCGGCTTCGATGCCCTGTCGGGAGAGCGGCGGTGGAGTTTTTCAACCAATATTCCTGCACTCACGCTTCGCGGAACCTCCACCCCAATTCTCAGGGCGGATGTGTTGGTGGCGGCGTTCTCAAACGGCCGAGTGGCTTTGATTGATCCTGAGCGAGGGGTCGCCGCGATTGACGAGCGAATTGCAACGGCTAAGGGCCGTTCAGACTTGGAGCGCTTGGTCGATATTGACGGAAAGATGGTCTTTCAAAGTGGTCGTCTTTACGCCGTTAGCTACCAGGGGAAGCTAGTCGGCATAGATCTTTCGGCAGGCCGCCCTTTGTGGAGTCAGGACGCCTCGTCTGTCGTTGGTCTTGGCTCTGGCTTCGGTAATGTTTACTTGGCCGAAGCCAATGATGCATTGTCGGCACTCGATATGGATAGTGGCCGCGTGCAATGGGAAACAGAAGCCTTGCTCCATAGAGACATCACCGTACCTGCCGCCATCAGTAGCTTTATTGCTGTGGGCGATTTCGAAGGATATGTACACGTCCTCGCCCAGTCAGATGGTCGATTCGTTGCTCGGCGCAAAGTGGACGCGAAAGGAATTTACACGCCCATCATCACCGAAGGCGCAAGGCTATTCGTGATGGGCAATAGCGGCAAGCTATCGGCCTTTGAGCTCCAGTAGGCCCACCAATGCTCCCCGTCATCGCATTGGTAGGCCGCCCGAATGTGGGCAAATCAACGCTTTTTAATCGACTAACGAAAACGCGAGACGCCCTTGTTGCTGGCGTGCCGGGCCTGACCCGTGATCGTCAGTTTGGTAAAGCGCAGTTGGATGGGCGATCTTTCTGGCTGATTGACACAGGGGGCTTATCCGGGGAGGAGCAGGGCATTGACGAGCACATGGCCGCTCAGTCTTTGACTGCCATTGATGAGGCGGATTTCATCTTTTTTCTTGTTGATGTCAAAGATGGCCGTCTTCCTCAGGACGATGACATCGCCAAATTGCTACGCAATAAAAACAAACCCATTCAACTCGTCGCCAATAAAATTGATGGCCAGAACACTGACTTGGTGAGGGGGGAATTTGCGGGATTGGGGTTTGGGGAACCCGCTTTGATCTCGGCGAGTAATGGCCACGGTATCAGAGTGTTCGTTCATCAGTTTTTGGATCAAATTGCTGAAGCGGGCGAACCGATTGAAACTTCGGATGATCGCGGCTCAGTAGCTGCGCCATCCGACGCTGAACCCGACTCCTTGGTGGATGGCATCAAGATGGCGGTCGTTGGTCGTCCGAATGTCGGCAAATCGACCCTTGTAAACCGAATACTGGGCGAGCAGCGTGTTGTGGTGTTTGATGAGGCAGGCACCACCCGTGACAGCATTTACATTCCGTTTGAAAGAGACGGAGAGACCTACACGCTTATTGATACCGCCGGAGTAAGGCGCCGGGGCCGCATCAGCGCATCCATTGAGAAGTTCTCAGTCATCAAGACGTTGGATGCAATTCAAGATGCGCATGTGGTGTTGCTACTGGTCGACGCGCACGAAGGCCTGGTCGACCAAGACTTGCATCTTTTGGGTCATGCGCTCGAAGCAGGACGAGCGCTCGTTATTTGCGTCAACAAGTGGGATGGCACCTCGCAGGAGCAAAAGGATCGAATCCATATCGAACTTGATCGTCGTTTGACGTTTCTCGATTTCGCGAACATTCACTATATCTCTGCCTTGCATGGCTCAGGCGTAGGAAAACTGTTTGGTTCAATCAAGGAAGCCTATGCGTCAGCGATGCGGCCGCTATCTACTGCGCATCTGAACAACGTGCTTCGGCAGGCAGTATCAGAGCACCAGCCACCGATGGTTCATGGTCGCAGAATTAAGCTGAGGTTTGCCCATGCTGGTGGTGCCAATCCTCCTCGGATCGTTATCCACGGTAACCAAACCGAGTCGGTGCCAGAGGCCTATCGTCGGTATCTGCAGAAACGATTTCATCAGGCCCTCGACTTAAAAGGCACGCCTGTGCTGATCGAATTCAAAACCCAGGACAATCCCTTCAAGGGGCGGAAGAACAAACTGACTGAACGGCAGGTCAACCGTAGGCGGCGCTTGATGCAGCACGTCAAGAAAAGTCAGCGCAGCGCGAAAAACAAAAAGCGATAGAGGTCCGCTTTTTTCAGTTATCGAGCGAGGTCTGCTTCTGGGGCGTCAAAAAAGAGGAGTGGGTCAACCCGCGCATTGTTCAAGCTGACGCTGAGATGGAGATGGGCGCCAGTGACTCTTCCGGTCTTCCCGACTTTACCGACGACCGAATCCGGCGTGACCCCCTCCCCGAGGGCCACGTCAATTTCAGACAGATGGCAGTACATACTGATCAGCCCTTGGCCATGATCGACCATGACCGTTTGGCCGTTAAAAAAGTAGTCACCCACGGCTGCAACTCGCCCGGCAGCGATACTTTCAACGGGTGTTCCCTCTGGAGCCGCAATATCAAGCCCGCTGTGGGGGCTCCTTGGTTGCCCGTTGAGCACTCGGCGCTTACCAAAGCTGGATGAATAACGCCCACTCAGTGGGGATTGCCATTGCTCGGGTAGGGCACGCGCAGTGAAGCTCTGAAATACTCCGTCCATTTCCTTTCTTTCGGCACCAATGCGGTCGTAGTCCATGGGCAGAGGGTTGACCTTTCGCCGGTTGGGAATCGTGAGATGCTCCGTCTCATAAGTTTTGGGTGAAACTTCGAACGAAATCGCTTGGCCGCTGGCATCGAGCACATGTGAACCTGGCTCGAGCGAAAGCGGGAGTCCGACCCAAGCGATGGGACTCCGCTCTCCTCGGGTAACGAGAACGCTGGCGCCATTAAAGGTTGCGCTTACTGTTCCTTCTGGCAGCGCGATTCGAGCAATGCCGCCCGGGACACTGAGTGGTTTAAAGTCAGCCAGGCTAGACGTGGAAGCCGTCAAGAAGAAAACGAGGAGGATCCATCTCAATCGTTGTGAGAGCGCATCTAGGTGATCGGAACAGTGATTTGCGTCAAACATGATCATTCTTCGCGCTCGACGCCGGTGATGGTCGCACTAGCGCGCCCCTTGGATAGCCGGATGTCAACGATTTGACCCATCTCTAATTGGTCAGCGGAGCTGACGAGGTCGCCCGACTCGGTTTGGGTAATGCTAAAACCTCTCGCGAGGGTTTTGAGCGGGCTTAAGGCTTCAAGCTGCCGTGACACCTGCGTGAGTGCGGCGGTCGATGCTTTGAGCCGTTGATCTGCGGCCTGGCTGAGCCTGAGCGTGAGATTGAGTCGCGATTGTTCAAGTGCCCTCAAATGGTGAATAGGTGGCGAGAGTCGCTCCCTCGCGCGGTCGAGCCGAGCTTGTTCGTCGTTGATCCGTCCTTTAGTCGCTGAGACCAGTGAGGTCGCGATTCGGCCAATATCAAGATCTTCGATAGCCCGATAAGTCAGCGACTGAAGCGACCGGCGCTGGCTCGACAGCCGGTCCTGATATTGGGCGAGTGTGACCGCAGGGTTTCTAAGCCGTTTTGCGGTCGCGCCAAGGATGCGCTCTCCTTGCTGGATTCTTCCCATGGCATGGGTGGCAAGCCGGCTCGAAATATTGTCCAGACTTTGCATCCACTCGTGTTGGTCGGGAGCAATGAGCTCGGCTGCGGCAGAAGGGGTTGGTGCCCGAAGATCAGCAACGAAGTCTGCGATCGTGACATCAGATTCATGGCCGACGGCACTGACCACAGGGATAGGCGAGGCAGCGATCGCGCGCGCCACAGGCTCTGTGTTGAATGTCCAAAGGTCTTCAAGCGATCCGCCGCCTCTCGTGAGTAGGATTAGGTCGAATGGCGCCTCGCGATATGCGGCTGCTTTTTCTAGTGCGGATACGACTTGTGCGGTTGCCTCCTCACCTTGAACTTGTGTTGGGATCAGCGTTGATCGCATGGCTGGGAACCGGCGCGCGAGGACACTCATCACATCATGAATGGCGGCTCCGGTCGCCGAGGTAATGATGGCAAGATGATCCGGCAAAGGCGGGATGTCGCATTTTTTGGCAGCATCGAATAATCCCTCGCCGTGAAGTTTCCGACGCAAAGCCTCGAATGCGCGTTGCAATTCGCCGATCCCAGCCTCTTGCATGTTCTCCGCGATGAACTGAAAGTCTCCGCGAGCCTCGTAGAGACTAATCCGGCCTCGAACCAGAACCTTTATGCCGTTGGTCGGCGTGAAGTTAATCCTTGAATTGCGATTCCGGAACATGGCGGTGCGTAGCTGGCCGGCATCATCTTTGAGCGTGAAATACCAGTGCCCCGATGCAGGGCGAGAAAAATTAGAGATCTCCCCCTCAACAAACACTGCCGGGAATTGCCCCTCTAGCAGTGATTTTGCTGCTCGGTTGAGTTCACTGACGCTATAAATTTCAGCATCTTGGCCAAATCCATTGTTCACTACGATGATGCCTCGATCTTAGTCATCAAGTGGGCAAGTGGACCGTCCCTTGCGGCATCAATCGCCGCTCGCTGGTGAGGCTTTAGGCGCTGATTGTCGACCTTTTCGGTACCGCGGTAAGGGTCTTTGACGCCGGATTCAATACCAGAGAGCGCCTCAATAGCGGCCATTCCGCAGAAAGGAACATAAAATTCCGAGTAGCCGCCCTCATGGTTTAGCACGATCCTGCCGGCGCAGAGATCGTCGGCCGCTTGCATCATCCGTTCTGTCATCGTCTTAAAGTGTGAAGCCACCAGTAGCATGTGACTCATTGGGTCAAAATAGCTGGCATCAAACCCACACGCGACTACGATTAGGTCGGGCTTGAAAGCGTGAAGACTCGGCACGACGATCTCATCAAGTACTGATAGATAGGCCTCGCCACCGCACCCTGCAGGCAGGGGGATATTGAGGTTAGTCCCTTCACCGGCATCGGCGCCAATTTCTGAAAGGGTGCCAAGATTCACCGGATAGAGCATCTCTTGGTGGATGCTGATAGTGAGTGCATTCGGGTCTGAGTAGAACGCCTGCTGTGTGCCATTGCCGTGATGGACGTCCCAGTCCACGACTGCCACTCTTTCTATTTGGTGGGACTGCCGAGCTGCGAGCACCCCGAGCGCAATGTTGTTGAAGATACAAAACCCGCGCCCGCGATCCCGTTCGGCGTGATGCCCGGGTGGGCGCATGAGGGCGTAAGCGTTTCGACAGCTTCCCTCCAGCACTGCCGATATCGCCGAGTAAGTTCCGCCTGCGGCTAGCCTTGCAACATCAAAGGTTCCTGGACCTGCCCAGGCAGCATCTCCTACCGAACCCCCGGTGGTTCTAGATTGCGACTTAACGAGGTCGACGTATTGAGGCGTGTGAAAGTTAAGCAGCGCTGACTCATCCATAGGAATGGGATTGATAGCAGTCAGCTCGGGCGTGACGTCGTAGGCGTCTAGCAGATTTTTCAACCGGCGTTTGGTTTCCGGATTTTCCACATGAATTCCCGGCTGGAACTCGCCCGATGCTGGATAAGTGCCAGAGGCGGCCCCGTTGTCGTGCCACATGCTCTTCTCGTGCCAAACGAATCCGGTTGTTTGTGTCATGGGGTGATCTACAAAGGGCTCTCGAAAATGATAGCGAAAGCAGGCTCAAACAGCGATAAGGATTGAAGAGGGCGAAGTGGGGGGTAGGTTGGGCTCGAGGAGCCTCAAGCGTTGCGCCTACGATGCGCTCGCTTATAATTTGATTTTGTAAGCAGAGCCCATCATGTCTTCAAGCTCGGTTGATATCCATCAAGACCGTATCCTTATTCTTGATTTCGGATCCCAATACACCCAATTGATCGCGCGGCGTATTCGGGAGCTTGGCGTCTATTGCGAGATTCATTCGAGCGAAATCACTGAATCTCAGTTCGAGGCGTTCGAACCCAATGGCGTTGTGTTGTCTGGCGGGCCTGAATCAGTGACTGAGAAGCATACCCCTCGCGCGCCTGCCTATTTGTTCACCAAAACCGTACCAGTGCTCGGGATTTGTTACGGCATGCAAACCATGGCCGAGCAACTGGGTGGCCGCGTCGCCTCGGTTGCCAAACATGAGTTTGGTCATGCCGCGGTCCAGTTTCATGCGGCGCCCACTATTTTCTCATCACTCATCGACGATGAGGGTAACCCCCTTGACGCGCTGGATGTATGGATGAGCCATGGTGACCAGGTGGAGGCATTGCCCGAAGGGTTTAGCCTCGTTGCCAGTACTGAGACCTGCCCCATTGCGGCAATGGCGGACCCGGACCGTCACCTTTATGGCGTGCAATTTCACCCAGAAGTGCAGCATACGCCTCGTGGCGCTGAAATCATCGACGCTTTCCTAAAAGATGTCTGTCGCTGCCAAGGGCTTTGGACGCCCGATCAAATTGTCGAGGACATTGTCAGTCGAGTGCGTGCCCAGGTGGGCGATCAAAACGTCATACTGGGTCTTTCCGGAGGGGTAGACTCTTCTGTTGTGGCGGCACTGCTCGCAAGAGCCATCGGCGATCAATTGACGTGTGTCTTTGTCGATAACGGTTTGCTGCGGTTTGAAGAGGCCAATCAGGTCATGAACATGATGACCCATGCTTCAAACAATGCCCTTGATATCAACGTCGTCAAGGTCGACGCGAGTGAGACTTTCCTGCGCGGCTTGGAAGGAGTGACTGATCCTGAAGCGAAGCGCAAGGTCATCGGCAATACCTTTATCGAAGTTTTCGACGCCGAAGCGGAAAAAATAAACAATGTTAGTTTTCTTGCTCAAGGCACGATTTATCCGGATCTTATCGAGTCGGGCGGGGCATCGGGTGGCAAGGCACATGTGATTAAGTCGCACCATAATGTGGGTGGGCTGCCGGAGGATATGAAGCTTGAGTTAGTTGAGCCTCTGCGCGAACTCTTCAAGGATGAAGTCAGGAAAATTGGGTTAGCGTTAGGTTTACCGAGTGAGATGGTGTTTAGGCACCCGTTTCCAGGCCCTGGTCTTGGTGTGCGTATTTTAGGAGAGGTGAAGCGCGAATACGCCGATATCCTTAGGCGAGCTGATGCGATTTATATTGAAGAGTTAAGGGCCGCTAATCTCTATGACAGCGTCAGTCAGGCCTTCACCGTATTTTTGCCAGTTAAGTCGGTGGGGGTAGTGGGTGATGCGAGACGATATGAGTATGTTGTAGCGCTCCGAGCGGTAGAAACCATCGACTTTATGACAGCGCGCGCTGCTCGTTTGCCTTATGAATTTCTCGAGCGCGTCTCGTCCCGCATCATCAACGAGATCAATGAAATATCTCGAGTGACCTTAGATATTTCCAGCAAACCGCCGGCGACTATCGAGTGGGAGTGAAGATAAACGTCTGGAGCTACTGTAACATTAGGACTTAAATGGAAAATAAATACGTTTATCACATAGTTTTTATTATTTCTTTTTTGCTTTTTCCCGTAGTCCAGGATTACCTAAGACCAAATTATGACGGTACTAATGAAATAATAATTTATCTTCTTGGGGTTGCTCCAAATTTTCTGCCAGGAATAGGATTGCCTGCTCTGTTATATGTAGTGATTCCAGAATTATCCAAACCTCATTCATCTTTATTCAAAAATAGACTCTATTGGTCAGTAGGAATCTCAATATCGGGATTAATTGCTAATGAGTTCATTACAAAATTTACACCCGGAAGAGGTGTCTTTGATTGGAATGACATTCTATGGACTTTAATTGGCGCCGGTTTTTTTGTGCTGATTTACAAGAGATTAAATCGAACAACTTAGTATTTTTGCGCTGCGTGGAAAGGTCCTTCACAGCGTAAAAAATACAGGTTAATAGAGGGTTATTTGAGGTTAGGGACTAAGTCTTTGTTTTTTGTTTCACACATCGCTCAACATTAAACCCGCTTTTTTAACGATAGTGGTTAATGGGCGCAGGCTAGCCCAATTTTCTACTTTATAAAGAATCGGAAAACTCGCACAAGTCAAGTTATAAACGGTGGCGATTATTATGCCACTGAACGGAATGATCAGCAGGTCGGGCCTGAGAAAATCAGCTTCACAACCAGCCGCGAGATCTGTGCCGAGTTGACCATCTAGCCTTTGCCGTCTGCTGGTGCAGAGCGTATGACGCTAGCCCCGGTTTCTTCCTCGTATCCTAGATCTAGCAAGTTCTGTTCATGAACTGACTGTGTGATGTCGTAGCGCGAGAAGATCGCGAGCGCGATGCTAGGCAGGATGATGGCGAGCGCAGCAACCACCATCGCGAGATATCCGACCGCTTCAATCTTCTCGGCATCGGTTACGGCATCGGAGAAACCGACTGCTGTCAGAATGCCGCCCTTGATGATGAAACCGAGTCCGCTGATACATTTCTGAACCAGGTTCGGGCCTGCAAAGAAAAGACCCTCTGAACGCTTTCCAGTCTGACGCTGGCTGTCCTCGACCACATCTGCGGTCATTGAACCTACGAGAACCCAAGCAAGCACGCCAATTGCCGCCATGAAGACACTGTGAATGAGCATGACCCACCAAAGCATGCCGTACTGCTCTCCATTGGGAGGCATAACCGAGGTGCCGAGGTACATGTCCGATAACCGGCCAAGGAGCAAAACGGGGCCGACGATGATGCTGACGATAAAGAGCCAGGTCGCAAGACGCTTTTTGTCCCATCCCTTGGCAAGCACACCGGCGAATACGCTAATAACCAAGGCAGCGCTAAGGTCTGCGATCGCAAAAATGGCGATATCAGACGGTGTCCAGTCCCAGAAGAACCGATTGAAGTAGATGCCAAGACCGGTAGTGAGACCAACGTAGATGCTAAAAACGACGCCAGCGAAGAATAAGACCAGCCAGGACTTGTGATTTAGGGTTTCCAGAATCTCCTGCCAGATGTCCGTTAGCTTTGGCTTCGCACGCGCTGGAGGCACCTCGAGTTCGGAAATGTTCCGATGCGTGCCTACTGCAAACGTGATGCTCGTCAGAAGGATGATGGCCGAGCCCCAGTAGGCAAGCGTTCGGTATCCTTGTTCGTTGTCGTAGCTGCCACCTAGGAAGTATGCGTTTGTCACGTAGGCGATACCGGCTCCGCCGATCCAGCCGAAGAACATTGAGAGGCCATTCAGTGTTGTCCGCTGGCTGTAGTCCTTAGACAGTTCCGCGCCGAGCGCTTCGCGAGGCACTTGGAAAAATGTCCACGAGACACGTAGGCCAGTGATCAGCAGCAGCAACTGAACGAACAAAGCGGTCTGACTTTCCCCGAAGTCCGCCATGATCAGAAAGAAGTAGAACGCTGAACTCGGGATCACGCTGATATAGATGTAGGGATGTCGTCGACCCCATTTGGTGCGGGTGTGGTCCGAAACATAACCCACCACCGGATCGGTGACTGCATCCACAACGAGTGCAATGGCAAGGGCCATACTGACCAGCCATGGGGACAATCCGAGCACCTGGTTGTAATAGTAAAAGAGGAAGGAGGAAAGAAGATTGTTTTTGACCGCCGGCGAGATATTTCCGACGCCATAAAGAATTAAAGTTGAAAGACTAGCCCGGGTAGCCAAACTGTTTCCCCCTTTTCGCTAGTAATCGAATAGCACATTCAGCAGCTCACGTCCAAGCATGCTTTGGTTGGCGCCACCGAACCCTATAACCTCTTACTTCTTTGATGGAGAGACTCTAGATAGAAAGGTCTTTGAGGTTGTAGTCCTTAACGATTTTTTCCCAGTTTGCTGAATTAAACGCGAGTTCCTGCTCTCGGCCCGCCATTGGATGATAGTGGTAACGCGTTTCCTCTGGGTAGTACTGGGCTCTCGCGTCGATGGCCACTCCGATGACTTGAGATCGCTCGTCGATACGACTTTCGTCGTACACAACATTGGTCGACTCGCTGAGCGCCCCTTCGCACCCAGCACGGAGCTTCTTCTGTGGAACCCAAACGTCAGTGAGATGCGCTGGTCTTGGGATACATTCGCGAAAGAGCAATGCAGCGCCTGGCGGTTGACGATGGTGACGTCGCCAGCTTTCGCATGCAGTGGGACCGCTCCCTCGAGCTGCTCGGACCCGTTGTCTTCGATCAGCTTTTCGATATCAATCTTTCCTGCCTTGTGTGATCCCGGCGCGACCCAAAGGCAACTCATCGCGGAGGTGTCGTACAGCTGAACTTGGAAATTGAAGCCGTGGATGCCTTCATCCCACTCAGGAGAATCCCAGTGGGTAACCCCATCTTGGTGCCAAGACACGGAACCCCCTAGACCTGGCTGTTTGACAAAGATGGCGTCGTTATAAGGCACAAAGTCATCGCCGTTGATGGACGCTGCAACAGCAAGCAAATCGGGATGCCCGTAGAGCCTCAGCCCGCTATCCATAATCTGGCACATACCGCCCATTAGAAAGACGACTTTTTTTGGTGCGTCCTCGTCACTTTTCGGCTGCGTCATCTGGGTTGGATGGCGACCGTTTAATTTTCCTGTGCCGCCCCACGGATCACTCAAGGGCCTGATCAGTGAGTAAACACTACGTGCAAATTGTTGGCCGAAGGCGGGTCTTCCTTGATGGTCAACCGTTGCGCCGTTGTCGATCGGGGCGCGATCAAGGAGTGATTCCATATCCTCTCTTAGAAGCTGTATCTCGCCTGAGTCGATTAAACCCTCGAAGACATAAAAACCCGTACGCCAGTAGGCCTCTAGAATATCGGGTGCCAGCTTTCCCTCCGCATCAAATCGTATTGGGCCTCGATTGCCCAGTGATTCGGCTGTTTGCATCCCTTGGTCAATGTAAGCCCCGAGGGATGTTTCGTATTGGCTCGCGCTGATGTCTGTCATGAGAGAATCGTAGCAGAGCTTCATAGCTTCGTGCATTAATGCCAAAGGATGTCCCTCTCCCTGGCCGATAAAGTTTGCTGCTACTGAGCGGTGCCATGACAGTTAGCGAAAACGCTGATCGCTGATGAAAAAAAGTCAGGGAAGTAATCAGGGTAGGATTTTGTACGTTGCCATTCGGCGGCAGTGAAGTTTCTTGAAGCATTAACTCAATGAGTTGTGCTCCAATAGCAAAGGCATTGAGTCCCCATAGCCGAAGCGCAGGTTTTACAAGTCGCCCTCCAGCGTCTTCTATGATGCGGTGAGTGGATGAGAGACTTTGCGAAGCATAAATCGACTGAAGATGCGTCTTTAGCGTCAACGTGAGTGTGACTAGCATTAGTCTTGGGAAGTGTTTGGTAAACCAGAACAATCTGACGCGTCCTATCGTTCCTTGGAACAAAGCGAACACGACGATAGAAAAACGATAGAAAGACGACAGATAGATGATGATAGAAATAAGCACCGAACGGTTAACGATCAAGAAGTTGAGTGCGCTGGATAAAGCCCGACTAATTGAGCTGATTGGTGACCCTCGCGTCTCCGAAACGTTGAGTAATGTGCCCTATCCCTACACCGACGAAGATGCCGAGTATTGGATGGGGATCGTTCACTCCAGTGAATTCAATCTCAACATTTTTCACGATGGGTTACTGATAGGGGGGATAGGCTTAACCCCTCAAGGTGATGACAGTTGTGAACTCGGCTATTGGCTTGGGTTTGAATATTGGGGTAAGGGGTACGCAACCGAGGCGTGTCACGCGCTGCTGGGGTACGCGAGCGCAGAGACCTGCTTTAGACAAGTTAGAGCGAATGTCTACGAAGGTAATTCGGCTTCCTCCAACGTTCTTGAAAAAGTCGGGTTTAAGCAAATAGGTACTGGAGAAGTCTTTAGCTTGTCGAAACAGAAAAATATTCCCTGCCTTCATTATGAGTATCGCTTGCCGGATTAATCGTCAGCGATAATCGCGACATTTCTTTATTGAACGGTAGTGAAGAGCTGGTCCATCCGACAGGCGGAGCATTTGCCCGAGTCAGTTAGAAGTAGCTCACGGTGAGAGGTCCGACTTGACGGGCACTGTGAATGTCGGTTCACTCAAGCTTAAATCGAGACTGTGAGAAGAGCCGTGAGCGATCAATCAACACCGACTTTCATTTCCCTTGACGATGCTGCTGCAATGACCGAGGGCACGCGGGTTACCTTTATCCCGGGGCTTCAAGCGCTGTACTCCGAGGCATTAAAGAACGTTTGCTTCGTGAAAGGCATTTCGCTCACTCGCGCGCTGCATCCTCCGATGGGTATCGACAAAGAAACGGGCGAGGATCGTCAGGCGCGGCTCTTTGAGCTTACTAGCCAAACGAGCCTGCCCACGATGTTTCATGACGACGAGCGGCCCCGCAATGTATGGATTGAGCAACTCGCGCTTGCTGAGCGCGTGGGCAGCCCATCAGCCCCTGCACTGATTCCAGACGACGTCGCGCAGAGGGTCGAAATGTTCGGTCTGTGTGCGGTCATCCTCGGGGAAGATGGCATGGTCTGGAATATGAGAATCATGAATGATGGGCCGCTGAGCCGTAAGTATGGGTACAGCGAGACTGCGAGTGCTGCGGCGCCAGCCAAGGTGGCCGAGGTGATCGCGCTGATTGATGCGCGGCTTAAAACGCAGGCAGAACGTGGTTCAGCATATCTTGTTGGCGATGCTGTCTCGGCTGCGGATATTTACTGGGCGACCATGAGCATGTGTGTCACCGCAACGCCACCAGACATCATGCCTGTGACAGCACAGAATCAGGGCATGCTGAAATTCTTTGCGAGCAATGCGAAGGTTCCTGCGATAGCAGAAGTCCTCACCCCTCGAATTGAGGAGCACCAGCATTACATCCTTAAAACGTATTGCGAGACGCCAGCCGTGTTGGGCGGGGATCCTTTGTAAAAGGGGTCAATCCTATCGGTCGCGAGGCACAGGGTGCTTGGGAAAGGGCGGCGCGAGAGCGACGAGCCCTAGGGCGGTAATTGGAAGAGATCTTCCACACGGCAATCGAGCGTGCTGGCAATTTTTAACGCGAGGACAGTAGAGGGCACATAGATCCCATTCTCAATGGCGTTAATGCTTTTCCTCGAGACATCCGCAAGCACAGACAGTTCTTGTTGAGTCAGGCCCGCTAATTTTCGACGGGCCTCAAGGTCATTTCGCAGGTTCTTATGGTGTTTCCCCACCTGCTAGCGCTCTTCGAATTGTCGAGTTTTCAAGGTGAGGTCGCGAGCCTCCGACTCATCCTCAAGCGTCCATTTGCTGGTGATGAAATTTTTCGCGACGAAGATCGTGACATAGCAGAAAGCAAAGGACAGCCCAAAATTGAGGAGGTAGTTGAGTTCGGCGCTGTGCAATGGAAGGAAGACCAAAAAGAAGGTCACCACACCGAGTCCCTCCGGGAGGCTAGACAAAAGCTTTGTTGAAAACATGCGCCTACTCTCGCTCAAATTCTTCGACGGCGTGGGTGATTTCCTCGCTGGTTTTTGGGTAAAGATACCCAGCGATCATAGTGCCCGCGCCGATTAAGCCGACCAAGGCGCCAACTCCCTCGAAGAGAGCGCCGAGGGACAAATAACCCAACATAAATATGCCGAGACCAACAAATATTGCGATGACGCCGCCGCGTCGATAGTCAATTGGCTCCTTTTTCTCATTAAAAACGGATACCAACTGCTCGAGTTGTTTAGGATCGTCAATGTGCTTGGCAATTTCGAGCATGGTGTCCCGCTTTCCTTTCTCTTCGAAATACAGCCAAACGAAAACAGCAAGTGGGATGATGACACCGACAGCCATGGCCATCATTGGAATTTCGTTGCTCATTGTTGGACTCAAGCAAGATGTAACGTAAACGTAACATCTACATAATGTGAAGTAAAGGTTACATTTTAAAAGTCAGTCGGAACGGCGTATTGATTGCTTCAGTCGTGGCGACTAATGCTCAAAATCGTCTCTTGCGATCGATTATTTGCTGATCGCTTCACAGAGCGGGACTGGCATTACCGCAGATCTAAAGGCCTTGTATGAGACCTTGTCGGGCTCGAGCGCTAGTAAAACTGGCCTTGATACTGAATGGTCAAAGACGAAGTTTCACTGTCGAGTTCTGCTAGCTATCCGAGAAACCCATGGTTTTGCATCAAACCATGCTGTTACCGGGATGGAAATAGAAGTGACTTCGAAAGCATCCACGCTTGCCGTGGAGATGGTTAGGAGCCTCTTGAGGAAATTGCCGCCGAAATAAGTTGTTCGAGTTGGTCGTCGAACTGGTCATCCAATGCCGAGTAGACATCATTCCCGAAGATTCCCTTGAGGGTTGGTCCTGATACGGCGTAATAGTTGATTGCCCCAAGAAACTGCATGATCGTTGCGAGGGCAACATGATCAGGAGCATCTGACCAATGATCGATTGCTTTCAACATTTGAATGAGTTCCTTGAGAAAAGACCCTAGGAACCAGCTTTGCACGATGTCAGCTCGTTCCTGATTGTCCAAGAGTTCCCGCATGAGTAAAGACATTTGATGCGGCTCTTCACGTGCGTTTTTCGCTATTCGAATCAAATAGTCGGTTAGCGCCTGTTGCGGATCAGCGATGTCGCTATCTGTCGGTGCAACCAAAGTGCCAAGGCGGGCGGATATGCGCTTTAGGACCTCAGCGTATAGTTTCTCTTTCGAACCGAAGTGATGCAGCAACGCTTGCTTGGTGAGCCCCAGCTCGGTTGAGACGGCAGCGATGCTCACGCCATAAAACCCTCGCTCGGCGAAGAGGCGCTCTGCTTCTGTGAGTAGTCTTTCCCGGGTAGAGGTCACTGCGATACATCCAAGGTGCTGAGTGCGGTTGCAAGCCTACCATTTGGTAAGTAAAGTGAGAAGGGCTTACCATTTGGTAAGTCCAGTGCGTTATAACTCAGTGCGTTATAACTCAGGACTTAAGGACTCAGCAGGGGATAGATGATGGGATGTCCCCTCTAGATATGAAGATCCACTAGTCGCTAAATGGTCGAATCATAGGTTTTTAGTTGTGTGTGATTTGGGGCGTCAGATCTTATGACGCGGCAAGCGGCCTTATGATCAAAGGTCGTTTTGCAGGAGCGTTGCGTCCACCTAAGCAAAATTGCCCAGATGCAGAGAGGTAAAAGATGGAATCGATAGAGAACAAAGCAATTCAAGCGCAGGCTGATTTGCATCACCAATACTTTCTTGGCTTACAGTTAATGGTAGCGGTTGAAGAGAGTAAGCAGACTGTCTTCGATTGGATGTTCCGCCTCTTTAGAAAGCAGCACGAAGAGAAGTTTCTCTCCAGTTTTTCAAAGTTGGGTCTAGATGGCCTGCCGGATGCAGTTGCCTGCGCGAAATATCATGTGCTTTCAAATGGCATGGGTGGTGTGGCAGTGGAATACATGCCCGAGTCAGACACCAAAGCCTGGGTGCGATTTCGCTACCCACGCTGGATGTATGCCGGCCCTGCTATTTGCGGAATTCCGATGGAAGCTGGCCGAGGCTTCCTCCACGGTTGGTATGCGCAGAATGGCGTCAGTCTTGAAAACCCTCGACTTGGGTTTGTTTGCGTCTCCGAGGACGTAACGGGTCAATTTGGGCTTTGTGGTTATTTCAAAGAGTACGACCGCGACTTGTCACCTGACGAGCGACTGATCTTTTCGCCCGATGAGCGAACGCCGCTTTACGATGCGGAAGCGCAGCCCGCACCCCCGCAATCTGAATGGAACGAACTGAGGCTTTTGAAAGCCAATCGAAACTATGCGGTCGAGTATATTCGTAACGGAATCGCCGCGTTGATCGAAGTTGTCGGCGAAGCCCGCGCTGAGGCGCTGGCGGCTCGGGCGGCTCGGCTCACTGGACTGCAACATTACTCGGTGATGGCAGCCGCAACCGGTGCAGTCGATGGTGGTGTTGAGGACGCGGCTCGCTTTTTGGTCGGCATGTTTTCCGGCATGGGCGATGAAGCGAAAGTGGTGGATCAATCGATCGCGGAAGCCGAGATCCTACACGAAGGATTTCGTGTGGGTCGCGACATGAGCGGGCCCGCTCGTAGTGTACTTTTCAAGAGCTGGACGTCGCTATGGCAGGGGGCGATCAGTTCTCACAGGGCTCCCATGTCTCTCACATCGGAGTTGGCGGATAAAGACGAAACAACGGTGCGTTGGACTGTTAAAGCAGCCTGAGTCTTTGTCTAACCTTATGCTTTTTTCGTTGGTGCGCGCCCTTGATCGATCGATTAGTCTAGGCGACTCATGGGGTCTCATCTCGACTGGACCCGTCTCTTACTGGATCGACAAGATAGGAGTGATCAATGAGCGAACTATATCGAACGGAAGGCCGCGGACGACTGTACAACAGCATCACGGAAACGGTTGGAGACACGCCATCAGTCCGCCTGAACCGGATTGCTCCTTCTCACGTCACCATGTACGTCAAGGTCGAATCGTTCAATCCGCTAGCCTCGGTCAAAGATCGACTTGCGCTCAATATTATCGAAGCCGCCGAACGAGAGGGCCGCTTGCAGCCAGGTCAAACTGTGGTTGAGGCAACCTCAGGGAATACTGGGATTGGGCTTGCCATGGTCTGCGCCGCAAAGGGCTACCCGCTGGTCATCACTATGGTAGAAACCTTCTCTGTAGAGCGCCGGCGACTGATGAGAATGTTAGGCGCCAAAGTTGTTCTCACGCCCAAGGAAGAGAAGGGTACGGGGATGGTGCAAAAAGCGAGGCAACTGGCGGATCAAAATGGTTGGTTTTTTGCTCAGCAATTCGAAACCGCGGCGAATGCGGACATCCACGAAAGCACCACGGGTCAGGAGATAGTCGCTGATTTCGAGGGTGCCCGCCTAGATTACTGGGTGACTGGATACGGCACTGGAGGGACGGTGACGGGCGTAGCGCGGGTGCTTAAAACTGCGCGACCTGACTGCAAAATTATCCTCTCCGAGCCTCATAATGCCGCGCTCATTGGCTCAGGGTTAGAACAGGCAAGATTGGAGGATGGATCCCCAAAGGAAAGTCACCCGGCCTGGCAGCCTCATATGATTCAGGGTTGGACACCGGATTTCATTCCCCAAGTGCTGCAAGAGAGCGTTGATCAACAGCACTTTGATCAAGTGCTGCCTGTCAATGGTGAAGACGGTATGCGGTGGGCTACAAGGCTCGCAGCAGAAGAAGGTATTTTGACGGGTATCTCTGGGGGCTCGACACTCGCAACGGCCATCGAAGTGGCAGAGAACGCGCCAGAGGGATCGGTATTTTTGGTGATGCTTCCAGATACTGGCGAGCGTTATCTTTCTACCCCGCTTTTCGAATCGATCCCCGCTGAGATGAGCGAAGAGGAACAGGCGCTAGCTGACAGTTAGCGTCAGACAGCCCCGCGAGCGTTTCACCATGCGGCTGCTGCCGGTATCGGTGCTGGGTCGGTGCTCGTCGGCGTTGAACAGGTCCCTTCTCAGCCCATCTGGTTAGAGCACTTGAAAGATAACTTTTCTCCTTCACGTGTACTCATTGTTAGTTGGAATAGCCATATCAGTAGCTTTCTAACTGCGTGAGGCAGCGTCACGGTGTACCTTTAAGTGCTCACCTGCGCTTTGCGCCGCCATAACCACCGGGCAGTGAGGAGCACTGCTAACTGCATCGATAGCACACCGAGTAGCACACCTTGCCATTGGCTCGCTGCGGCTATCCAAAGTCCGAGGAGGCAGAGCCCTCCATTTAAAAGCGCATAAGGCAGTTGCGTCTTGAAGTGGTCGATCGGGTCAACACCCGCGCCGGCGGAGGCAAGTAGCGTCGTTTCTGAAATGGGAGACGCATGGTCACCAAAGAGCCCCCCAGACAATACGGCGGCAACGCTGAGCGCGAGAGAGGCATCGACAGTGACAGCAGCCGGCAAGGCTAAGGGGAACAACAGTGCAAAGGTGCCCCAAGAAGATCCGGTAGCAAAGGAAACCAGGCAAGCAACGATAAAGATCAAGAGTGGCAAATGCGTTGCACTGATAGAACCTGCCACCCAGTTTGCGACGTAAGCATCGCTGCCCAGCAAAGTCAGGATATCGCCCATCGCCCAAGCGAGAAGCAGCATCACGGCAATGGGCATCATCCGCCCCATCCCCTGAATATAAATCGAAACGCTCGAAAGGAATCCCTCCGTTCTGTAGACGAGAAGCAAACCTACCAGGGAGAGCGTAGCCACAAGGTAAGCGGCTGAGAGCCCAGCCCTAAATTGACTGCCGCTAACTCTTTCAAACGGGAAGCCAAGTGGTGCGAGGGTCCATAGAAGGGTTGCGCCCAAAACGAGAAGTGGCAGCCAAATGAAAGACGCTCGCGCAGACTGCTGAGCGTTCGTTGGAGTGGTGTCAGTCGTTTCGCCCCTGGTGGACCTCAACCCCGCGTGGGTATCGGCCTCTCGCATGAGTCGAAAGTCATAGCCGATTAGCGCGGTCATCGGAATCGCGGCGAGCGTGAGCCAAGCATAGAATTGATAGGGTAGTGCGCTTAACAGGAGCGCATAGTCGCTTCCCGGGAGATTAAGGTGCTCAACTTGTTGATTGAGCAAGCTCATGATGTACACCCCCCATCCAATGAAGGGAATGAGGATAGCCACCGGTGCGGCAGTGGCATCAATGATGTACGCGAGCTTTTGACGCGAGAGGCCGATGCGATCAAATAAGGCTCTGAAAGCCGGGCCCACGATCAGTGGCGTGCCAAGGTCTGAGAAAAAGATCACGATGCCAGCGCTCCAGGCGGAGATCTGGGTTCGGCTTTTTGATTTCAATGTGCTGGCGAGGCGTTTGGCGAAGGCGTACCCGCCACCGCTTTGCTCCATGAGCGCAACAAAACCACCAATGACTGCGAGCAATATCAATACAGCCGCGTTGTATTCATCGGTTAGCTGAGGGACGAGATGTTCGCTCATCAACCGCGTTAGGCTCTTGAGCGGAGCCGGCCCAGTTAGCATCATGACGCCTGCATAAAGGCCCACGAAGAGACCGAGGATCACTTGTCTGGTCCAGACCGAAATGATCAAGGCGAGGACAATGGGGCCCAGACTGAATAGGGTAGGAGGATCTGCCATATCGCCATCGTGTCCGATACTCAACCAATTGCCAATGGTGCTGTTTGAAAGTAACCAGCGAATGCTTTTGACTGCGTTAGCTGGCCGAGCTTGTGATTCTATCTCTGAGAGACTGAGAGACTGAGAGACTGAGAGACTGAGAGACTGAGAGACTGAGAGACTGAGAGACTGAGAGACTGAGAGACTGAGAGACTGAGAGGCGAGGGGTGCGACTCGAGGGGTTTTGGGTATCTTAGCTAGTGCTTGCTTGCGGGTCGGCCCGCCGCGTTCAATGACAACAAATGTAGAGATGGATGAATGACCAACACCAGACTAGCCGAGACGGTATACAAAGTGCTGACCGCCGAGGATTGGCAAGCTGCGCAGGCATCTGGAAGGATTCATACCGAGGTTGACCGAGCTGACGGGTTTGTTCACCTTTCGACTGCAGCGCAACTTCCGTTGACCCTGGCTCGATACTTCAGCCATGCGGAGCAGGTCATGTTGATAGCGGTGGATCCAAAGGTGTTGGCGGAGAAGCTGCGGTTCGAAACCGCCGCTGGGTCAGATAGGGCAGGCTATTTTCCTCATTACTATGGGGTGTTAAGTGTCGAATACGTCAATCAAGTATGGACACTTGAGAGATCAGCCTTTGCGCTGCCAGAGCACTTGCTCCATGAGATTGAGCGTATTGCGAGCCCGTGATCACTGAAACGAAGGGTCGATGGGAGACGAGCGATGGAAAGCAGGCAGCTAACGATGATCTTGATGCCCTGATCTTCCATGGGCACAACATCCTGAATCAACCGTGGCAGAAGCGCTCCATTTGGCGAACCCCGAGGGGTGTTTTGTGATCACTGACAAAGATACTGAACAGGTGACATCTCATTTCCATGGCTGGGGTATACCTTTTGGCACGGCCCTATTGGGGTGGGGGAGCGAATGCGGAGATTAAGCAAACCCAACTAGCATTTTTGTTCGACCATGTCGCTGCTGTGTATTTTGAGATTGGCGAAAACAATATTCGTTCTCAAAAAGCGCTCAAGAAGTTTGGGGTTGAAGAAATAGAACGAAGTGAGCAAGGTCTTAAAAAAGGCAATTTAGAATTTCGGTTGACGCGTGAGACTTTTCGGGAAAGGTCGCCGCTTGGGTAAGCGTCTGCTTGGGAAGTTCCTCAAGGCGGTCTCTTGGATACCTAGCTGAGTGGCCGAACAATCAAATCAATGAGAGGGCGAGAAGATGTCGAATCTGATAGTAGATGGCACGGTCAAGGCGCCGTTTGAGTCGTTAAAAGCGCTTTTCGAACAAGAAACCGCACGAAGCGCTGAAACCAATGTTCAGCTCTGTGTCTACCATCGTGGCGAGTGCGTTGTTGATCTTTGGTCGTCAAAAACGCGGGACCCAAATTTTGGCGCGGACAGTCTGGTCAATGCATTCAGCAGCAGTAAAAATCTGGAGGCGATCGCCATGGCGTGGCTCTACGGACAAGGCTTGATCGACTACAGCGCCCGCGTCACCGAATACTGGCCGGCGTTCGGTGGCAATGGCAAGCAGGATCTGACCGTCGCGGATGTGATGCGGCACGAGGGCGGGATGGCCTCGCTCGAGATCAGTATTGACCCGGCTGACTTACTTCCTGATCGGATCAAGGAGAACGCGATCGGCCAACAACTAGAGAGCCACGGCTTGCACTACAGTTTTCCTGAGCGGGGAAGAAGGGAGTACCACGCAATCACCCGAGGGTGGATTGTGAATGAGATTTTCCGGCGGGTGGATCCCAAGGGTCGTACCATCGGGGAATTCCTGCGAGAGGACATTACGGGGCCGATCGGGGCAGACGTGTACTTGGGCCTGAACGACGAGGAACTCAATAGGCGTTCACCGCTGCAGCCGCTGGATCCACGGAAGCACTTTCTGAGTAGCTGTCGACCCAAATGGATGGGGCGATCTGTTCAGCATAGTGCATTCCAGTTGATTCGAAACCTATGGCCCATGGTTAAGCAGATGAGGGGGCAGTCGGGGAGACAACTCCCCGTGCCAATGCTCGGCATGACAGGAATCGATTCGTTCAACGAAGACTCCATTGCCCGAGGGGAGACCTGCTCTGCTAACTCTCACGGATCAGCGAGAGGATACGCCAGACTCGCAGCGATGCTGGCGGCTGGCGGTACTTTTGACGGCCGAGCCTATCTGTCAGGCGACGCCTGGCAGGCCCTTCACGACAAACAGACGACTGAAAACATGGGGATGCGAACGACGTTTAGTCAGGGGGGAGTTGCGTCATTTGGGGTCATGGACGCGATGACGCCGGTAGAGAGAGGACTCAACCAGGGCCGTGAGGGATTCATCGGATGGATGGGGCTCGGTGGTTCCATTTTTCAGTGGCACCCTGAGCTCGAGATCGGCTTCGCGTTCGTTCCTACCTCGCTGCACATTCTCGATTTGGTCAATGAGCGAGGGAAGGTCTATCAAGCAGAGGTGCTTCGCTGTCTGGGCGCTTAATCCGAAGGCTGGTAATCATCAGCGTTCTGCGTCAATGCGCCGATTCTGCTGCAGTCGTCAGGCGCGACTGACCTCAAAACCGATGCTTGGGAAGTGAACGGCAACGGTCCCTGCAACAGGGTCTTCTCGTTCGATAACGATTGCGTGCTGGGTCCAAGACTGTAGGGCGCCGGTGACGGGAATTCTGCCGTAGTCATTGGGGGTTACAGCAATGGCTGTGCCCGCTGTGAGGTCGTTTGCCAAGCCCGGGTCGATTTGTTGACTCTTTCGGCTTAAGCGAGGCTCGGCCGACTTGCCGATCTCGAGCGCCGATTCCGCTGAGAGATCCTCCCAAGCATCGGTTTGAAAGGCTTGCATTCGCTCTACAAAGGCTTGAACCGTTGGCCAGGGGTCAAGGAGCCGCGCGTTCGCCGCATTACCCGCTACGAACCATAAGCAGTGATAGACGCTGAAGTCGGCGATGCAGGGTGTTTCGCCGAATAAAAAAGGTTCGCGCAGGGACGCGGACAGTTGTTCCATGAGCACCTTAAATTCCGCGAGCGCTGCTTCGGGGGAAATCGATACGAGTGCTTGCCCGCCGGCTAGCTCGGCTCGGTCTTTTTGAAAGGCTTCAAGGTCGCTCGCAGACATTTGACTCATCTGGGCCGCGATAGCCTCGGGTCTGAAATTGAGCGCAACCGTGATTTTAAAGAGCTCAGTGTCCGCCCATCTGGCGATCCGCTCGGCGTTGAATCCAGGCGCATAAATATCGGCTCGATCGCTTATGCCGTTTAGCGTGCGACAAATGATTTCGGTGTCGCAAAAAATGTCAGCGCCGATTTGCATAATGGGCGTCTTTCGATAGCCCCCGCTTAGCGGTATCAAGTGGGGGCGAGGCATCATGGGCGGAATGATGACCGACCGCCAAGGTAGACCTAAATACCCGAGCAGCGCTCTAACCTTCTCGGAAAATAGGCTTGGCGGGTAGTGGTGAAGAATAATGGAGTCCATGGTGGTGCCTGCTAAAAAGATGCTGAGATGAATCGCGACCGCTTTAT
Organism: Gammaproteobacteria bacterium; assembly: GCA_038131595.1. Classification (GTDB taxonomy): domain Bacteria; phylum Pseudomonadota; class Gammaproteobacteria; order Pseudomonadales; family Azotimanducaceae; genus UBA9926. The sequence continues at coordinate 328,662 of JAYPPR010000008.1, read as the reverse complement.
CTAGGTCGCGATCGACGTTAGCAATCGCAGTCGCAAATGGAAAGTGCCCAAAGGGCCGATGCTGATAGGCCGAGAAAGACGAAAGCTGGGCCTCAGGTCAGTCGCCCCTGCACCTGATCGAAATGTCATCCTATTCGCGATATGGTGAAGCAATGCCAGTCCTACAAGTCAATGCCTTGACCCTCAACCCTAACGCCGTGGCGATGACGCTCGTAGCGACTTACCGGCGGCGAGTCCATGCCTCCCTTGAACGAGTATGGGAGAACGTATTGGACTGGGAACATCTCCCTCACTTGCACGATACATCCTTTGATTATTGTTCGCTGGATGAGGCGGGCCTCTGGGGGTGGAGGGTTTGGTCTGCGCCCGACAAATCCAGTCACATTGAGCTCTGTGTCGATGCCGACCAATACGTTGCACGAACGTACGCGGGAAGCGATCAGCAGAGCGAGATATGGACGAAGCTAGACGCTGTTGATGAACGAGCGACGGACATTGAGGTGTCGTTTTATCTCTCTGGGGTCCCTGAAGAAAAGGTAGGTCAGCTCGGTGAGGCCATGCTGAGGCTATACACCAGACTTTGGGATGAAGATGAGTCCATGATGCAGGAGCGACAGCGCAGATTGGACCAGCGGCCAGGGCGAGAGCAGGAGAAAATCATCGGAAAAACAGCTGAACTGGCATCTCACTTACCCGTTACGTTTGAGTTTGATCGGCAGCAGTACGAGCTACGATTTGACCAGTCTTGGCGGCTTAGGCCGCTGATTTGCCCGCACCTCCTTGGACCGCTTGAACCCAGTGAACAATCAGACTCGATCTTGCGGTGTCCATGGCACGGGTATGAGTTTGATGTCGAGTCTGGCGCGTGCCTCTCGCCCTCGACGGCAACGTGCAAGCTAAAACCATTACCCTTGATTGAGGAGCGCGATGGCTCGCTCTGGGTGTTGAGAGGATAGCGTTTCAACTCCGCTCTGCAGCCTTTAGCAATCTCGTAGCGCTCGCGCATCAAGGCCGATCAGTTTTTAACTGTCGATGAAGAAATGAGTGAGAAATTCAAGAACTGGCCCTTTTTTGGGTCGAGGGTATTGAAAGCCTGCAAACGATTGTTAATATCAAAACCATGTTGCAATGCTGTCAGGGTTGAATGTCCACAACCGAGTTTCTCGAATTAACCCCGCTTCAATCGTCACCACTGGCTGGTGCGTCGACCCAAGCTCGGCAGGCCATTCCCAGCAGCACACTCCGACTCACTTCAGTTTCGCCCTTCGACGCCTGTCCCACCATTGTTATGGGACTGGTGTTCCTTTGGGCAATACCCAACCTAACCATAGGCAGCGAGGTGCTTAATTAATGACCGCGAAATCGAGACGATCAGTGAAAAGGCTATGTACCAAAATGAGCGGTAAGCGATCGAAACGAAAACAAGCGGTTAATACGGATAGCGACATTCAACATGCAGCCTTGGCCCATTTGGACTTTGACGCAATCCAGCTTCAAAGCCACCGCGCCCACGGTGAGCGCCAAATCAGACCGCTTGAGGCTAAGACCGATAGCCAAGCCCGGTATATGCGGGCTATTCAAACTCACGCGGTAACCTTTGGTATCGGCCCAGCTGGTACTGGGAAAAGTTATTGTGCGGCGGGACTAGCGGCGGATGGTTTGCGGCGAGGGACGATCTCGCGATTGATCCTAACTCGACCTGCGGTCGAGGCTGGAGAGCAGCTCGGATTTTTGCCGGGCGATGTCGATGAAAAATTTGGTGTGTACATCGAGGCGTTTCGCGAGATTCTTGATGAGCGGCTGGGCCGTGGTGCGGTTGACTATTATCTTCGCCACGGGCGAATTGTGGCGGCGCCGCTTGCCTACATGCGGGGGAGGACCTTTGGTCCAGGGAATTTCGTCATTCTCGATGAGGCGCAAAATACCACGGTGACGCAAATGAAAATGTTCCTCACCCGGATTGGTACTGACTGTACAGTGGTCATCAACGGGGACGTTCAGCAGAGTGACTTAAAGGGGGCCAATGGCCTTGCAGACGCGATCGACAGGCTGACGGGCCTCGCGCAAGTCAAGGTGCATGCCTTTGAACGGGACGACATTGTTCGCAGTGGATTAGTCAGAGCGGTGATCGATCGTTACGAGGTGGCCTAGCAGGGCTCAAGCCATCATCCTATGAGGCCCGACCCTGATGTTGATGTAGATGTTGATGTCGAGTCGAGGCTGGATACTAGGTGGGCTGGCGGCCCTCGCCTGACGCTTGCCGGTGGCAGCAGAATGGGTAGAGCTAGTGAACGCGCTGCCAGCCCGGTCCTCAGAATAATCTCAGGGAGTAAGCCTCATGCCGAGGATGGACGACGAGACTCGAGAAGCGTTTCTTGAGGAGCCTCACATCGGCGTCGTCTCGACGCTCCGCGGTAATGGATTGCCTTATACGGTGCCCGTTTGGTGGCTTTATGATCAGCATCAGTTTTGGCTAACGGGTACCGACCATCGAGTCTGGTGCAAGCAACTGCAAAAGGACGCGCGCTGTTCCCTGTGCATTGAGGCGCTCACGCCAGTGGCTGGATTCGTCGCTATCGAGGGGTTAGCAACCTTACACGAGCGGCATTCAACCGATATTTGGCCGGTCTCCAAGCGGCTTGTGGAAAAATTCATTGGCCAGGGTGATCCGGGCAACGAGGCTGCTGTGGCACGATTTTTTGACAATATGAAAACTGAACCGAGATTGCTCTTTTCCATTGAGGTCACACACTGGCGGGCGATTGATATGCGGGTCTATCGAGGTAAGCGAGCAGATCGCGACTTTCAGGCGCAGTCCGAGTAACTGTTCAACAACAAATTAGGGAGCGCTTGGGCCACTTGAGGTGGCTAGCCCAGCGAGACACCCACGAGGTCAGATCATGCTAAGCGTTCGACTTTTCAAGGATGAAGACCGAGCCGCTATTGATCAGTTGATTCGTGCTGCGTTCGTTTCACCGGGTGCGGGCATGGATTCGGTTCAAGAGGCGCCGCTTGTCGCTGCGTTAAGAGCGAACGGCGACGTTCTGCTCGAGCAGGTACTGGTTGACCAAACCGGCGCCATTTCGGCACACGTGGCCGTCTCGAGGGTATCCCTGCTTCCAGATGAGGGGTTGTTAGCGGGGCAGGTCGCGCCGCTATCGGTTAGCCCAGACAGTCAGGGTATGGGGCATGGCTCGACGCTCATGCGTGCGATGGCTGATTCGGCAAAGGAGCTTGGAATCGACGTCCTATTCGTCCTTGGCGATCCTGGCTACTATGACCGGTTGGGATTTAAATCCTGCTCTGTCAATAGCGCCTATGGGCCCTCAGAGTACTATCGAGCCAAATTTTTACAGGGCGAGCCCCAAGACTTAAGTCACTGTGAGGCGAGGCTTGCTCCAGCGTTCGCGGCGCTGGATGAGTGAGCGTTAATAGGGATGCCAACCTGCGATTTGGCCGGCGTGATAACCGCCATCGACCGTGATTTCCACACCGTTAATCCAATGAGCATCCCCAACGGTTAGGAATTCAGCCAAGCCTGCAATGTCCTGAGGTTCAGCCGCTCGACCGCTCAATTGCACGATTCGGTCATAGGTTTCATGACCCAGCAGCGCTCTGAAATCATCAGAAAGGGCGGTCGCAGTGATACCAGGATTGATGCAATTCACCCTGATGTCACGAGGCTTTCCCAACCCCGCTGCACGGTAGGTATACGCGGCAAGACACTGCTTTGAGAATTTGTAGGGGTCGTTCTGCCAGCGCGTTGGGTGATGCTCCAACCATTCGAGTCCCGATTCGAAACTCGGGGTATCCAGCATTGAATCAACATGGGTTCGATTGTCTTTCCAATCTCTCCCTGCGCTAGACGCGATCAATGTCACGGCACCACCAGACTCAATGCGGGGTAGTAAGCGTTCAATGAGTGAGCGCGTGCCAAGAAAGTTGATGCGAACGACCTGCTCGGGATGGCTCGGGATGGGACCAACCCCGGCAACGCAAATCACGGCGGAGAGTTGCGCGGGTGCTTGATCGATTGCGTTTGAAATACTTAAGGGATCATTCAGATCGCAGGCAATCTCGTCGGTCGATCTATCCGGTGCGGGTTGACGGTCGAGATTGATCACCCGATGGCCTTTGTCCTCCAGCCGCTCCCTGATCGCTCTGCCAATACCACGGGAGCCGCCGGTGATGAGAATAGGTGCATGCATCAAAGGAGAATAGGGACGCCAAGTGAGATTGGTCAAGCGTGCTATTCTCAGGGCATGTCGGAGGAAAAGTGCCCAACGGCGGTTTCGCAGCTAGATGCAATGAAGCGCGGTGAACGATCGTCTACTGATCTCGTGAATGCATCGCTTCAACGGATTGGAGAATGTAATCCAACACTCAATGCCGTAATTACCCTGGCCGAGGAGCGTGCATTAACGGAAGCAGAGGCCTGGGATCGAGCTTATTTGGACGAGCGGTCTTTACCGCCGCTTGCGGGCTTGCCCGTTTTGATCAAGGACAACCAGCGAACCGAGGGCATTCGCACGACCCTTGGTAGTGCGCGTCACCTCGATACGATTCCTCAACATGACGCGGGTATCGTGCGACGGCTTCGGGCGGCGGGTGCGGTCGTGGTGGGTAAAACCAATATCCCGGAGTACAGCATCGGCGCGAACACGGTAAATCCGGTGTTTGGAGCGACTGGTAACCCCTTTGATCCAGCAATGACTTGCGGCGGTAGCAGCGGCGGGTCAGCGGTCGCTGTCGCCGCGGATATGGTGAAGTTAGCCACTGGCTCTGATCACGGCGGTAGTCTCCGAATCCCGGCGTGTTATTGCGGGGTCGTTGGGTTTAGAGCAACGCCCGGCGTTGTGCCTAACGAGGAAAGAAGAACGCCGAGCACCCACTACAGCCTCCAGGGCCCCATTGCCCAAACCGTTGAAGATGCGGCACTGATGTTATCGGTGATTGCTGATCGAGCCCATGGCGGCAGCCAGGATCCCATGGCCTTTCCACTGGACGCGCGCCAGTTCCGAACGCTTGAGGAGGTAGACCCTCGAGAGCTATCGGTGGCGGTAAGTACAGATTTAGGGGGGCTATTAGTCTCCAAGGAGACCAAAGCGCTGTTCGAGGCTCGAGTGAGTGCCTTGGCGAAGCATCTGGGCCGGGTTGAAGCAAGTAGTCTTGATCTAACGGATGCGCCAGATGTTGATTGGCATATCCGGCAGGACGTATTCGTCTCTCAGTATTTTGAAGAAGCGGATCAATGGGGCGAAGACTTCAATCAGAATGTCCGGCAGACCTTTGATGCGGCTAAGCGCACATCGATGCAGGCGATTGCGGAGGCCCGGCATCGGCAACTCGAGATCATTCGTCGGTGCGATAATCTGTTTTCAAGATTTGATGTGTTGTTAGTTCCAGGGGTAGGGGTGCAGCCTTTTCCGTGGTCGATGAATTATCCCGAGACGGTCGATGGTGAGGTGATTGCAAACTATATGGGCTGGCTTCATCTCACCTCCAGCTTGACCGTTGCCGGCCTACCGGTGGTCACCCTACCGATGGGGCTGGACGACAAAGGCCTGCCGTTTGGCATTCAGGTCGTAGGCCGCCGGTACCACGATCATCGATTGCTTTCTATTGCACGAACGCTTGAGCGGATCTGTGCGCAGGAAGAAGGGCTGAGTAGACCGATCCCAGTGCTCGCGCCTTAATTTCGCAGGTACCGTCGGTCCTTGCTCGGAGAATGGGTCTGGGTGACACTGGATCTGCAGATTGGCTTTGAGCACCTGCCCGAGTAGAAACTGATGCGATGGCCAGCACTCCGGTCATCCGATAGAACAAAGCGTTAAGTTTCTCTCGATACATGGGTTCTCGGGCAAGTCTTTGGACTGCTTTATGCGCCCTTTGCACATTTGCTTTAAAGCAAGGATGAAAGGCGTTGCGATGCATCCAGCATCACGACATGAAAAGGAGCACGAATGAACGTACACCCTTCTGGCGCCTCCTGCGGCGCATCGGTCACGGGTCTGCAGCTGAGCGACCTAAACGATCAAGCCACCGTCGACGCGCTTAGAGAAGCCTGGCTGACACATAAGATCATCGCCATTCATGATTTCGCGCTCACCTTGGATGAACTCCAGTTGGTTGCCAGCTACTTTGGGCCGTTTGGCGAGGACCCTTTCTTTGAGTCGTTGCCAAACCATCCCCACGTCGCTGAGGTCAAGCGATTGGCAGGCGAGACCGCCCCTTTATTCGCCGGTGGTTGGCATTCAGATTGGAGTTTTTTGCCAGCCCCCAACCGCTACCCTGCTGTATGGAAGCATCGTTCCTCCCATAGGCGGAGACACATTGTTCGCTGATCAAGTGGCAGCATGGGAGGCGCTTGAGCCCGCTCTTAAGGATCGGGTAGCCGATCTGCAGGGGATTCACTCGGCAAGACGCTCCTATGCCCCGGATGGTTTTTATGGAGAGAAAGATAAGGGCCGATCAATGGCGATCCGTTACTCGGAAGACGCCTATGCCTGCCACTCTCATCCGATTGGCCGTCCTCATGAAGAAACGGGTGCAACCGCTTTGTTTGTAAGCCCCGCCTATACCATTGGCATCGACGGAATGGATGATGCTGAAGCCGATGAGATACTTCGCGAGCTCTATGCCCATCAGGGCCAAGAAGCCTTTGTTCATCGACAGCGTTGGGAGCCGAATATGTTGGTCATCTGGGACAATCGCTCGGTGGTTCATATGGCAACTGGCGGCTACGAGGGTCACGATCGAGTGCTGCAACGCGTGACGGTAGCACCGAGGGCTGCTTAGGGAGTGCATGCTTTAGCTGGTGGGTTCGCCCGAGATCCAAGGAAGGGACCAGGCACGCGGCATCAAAATTGAGTGAAAGGCCGCATTGATCTAAAGGCGGGTTGGGTCAATCTTTGGTTGGCATGAAAGAGGTGGAGGCCGAGGCTCATGCGGTGTGAGCAGCTGAGAAGGGGAGAGCAAGAATGACGCGAGAGGTCGTGTGCCACGGGGTTGAAGCGCCTGATCTAGGGTTGATTGGCGTTACGCGCTATATCGAGGGTGATACGCTCGACATTGAGTGGGAGCACATTTGGCGCACGCAGTGGCTGCTTGCAGGCCTAGTCAGCGATGTTAGAGAACCTGGCGAATTCTTCGTGTTTGAGATTGGTCCAGAGCAGATCTTGGTCACGCGCACAGCAAAGGGCGATCTGAAGGCGTTCTACAACGTGTGTCAGCACCGAGGCAACCGCCTGGTGAATGAGCGCTCTGGTCGTGCAGAAGACTTTCGCTGCCTGTATCACGCTTGGACTTACGATCTTGATGGGGAATTAAAGGGCGTTCCTGGCCTCGCCAATTTCCGTGAGGACCCGAGGCAAACGAGACCCCTGAAACCCGTCGCGCTTGATGTTTGGAATGGATTGATATTTGTTCACTTGGGCGCCCAGCCACCAACGCTCGAGTCATTCCTTGGTCCAGTCGCTGACTTGCTCTCGGGCTATCAATTTGCGCAGATGACGCTCGTTCAAGATCAAACGGTGGACATTGCCTGCAACTGGAAGACGGTGGTCGATAACTTCTCTGAGCTTTATCACGTGGACTTCTTGCACCCCCAACACCAACGGATGGTGGATTGCCAAAACGATTTGGTTCGGCTTATCGAAGGAGGACATACAGGCGTTGAGGTGCCGGGTGCCACCGTCAATCCAAAATTTCCGATTCCAGAGGAACCGACAGACATTCAGTCCATGCAGCTAAAGCAAGTAGGGCTGGATCCATCTGATTACGTAGGTCGAGTCATGGATATTCGTGAGGCGATTCAGACGCAAAAACGCGAGGTCGGATCCTCGCTTGGGTTTGACTATTCAGGACTTGAAAATCATCAGTTGTCGGACGTATGGCAGTACAACTTGTTCCCTAATGCGATTTTGTCTTTCACGCCAGAGCATTTGTGGATACTGCGGCCAAGGCCACATACCAGTGACCCGAATCGGTGCTGGTTCGATAAATTGAGCCTCCTTTTGTTTCCAGAGACGGAAGCAGGTGTTCAGCATATCGGTGGCCAAACACGGCACGGGGTCATGCAAAAACCCGCGCAGCGACCCACTCGAGACTGCTTTGAGGCACTCGCAGTGAAACAAGGGCATAAGTCGATGACCGACACTATCGATCAGGACATTTCTTTGCTTGAAGAGGTGCAAGCAGGAATGGCATCGAGTGGTATCGATGACGTCGTTTTGGGGCACGACGAAATGCGGATGCAGCACTTTCACAACCATTGGGAAGCTCTGGTTGGCGAGGGTTGATGGCATTGCCCCTTTCGTGGCGTCCCCCTGGAAGAGGTGTATTCGCGAATAGCTCGCCGCACTATTGAATGCTCACGCTTGCAAGAATTAATGGATTCCATTACGTTTTGGCAGGTCGCTTTAACGACCTAACGCAGGCCACGTGGCCAGTTTGATGATGTAAAGGATGGTGCTGATGACCGATTTCATTCGAACCCCTGACGAGCAATTTCAAGATCTATCTGACTTTTCATTCGGGCCGAACTATCACACCTGGCGCGACTTAAGGATGCACTATGTGGATGAGGGGCCAGTCGATGGGCCAGTGATGCTGCTACTGCACGGTATGCCGACCTGGTCCTATCTCTATCGGGACATGATTCCGTTGTTGGTGGATGCTGGATTTCGCTGCATCGCCCCAGACCACATGGGATTTGGCCGCTCTGACAAACCCACAGACCCCCATTGGTACAGCATCGCTCGCCATCAAGAGATCCTGAGTAGTTTGATCTTGGCGCTCGATTTACAACGGGTCACGCTCGTTTGCCAGGATTGGGGTGGGCCGATTGGTCTGGCGCAGGCGGTCATGATGCCCGAGCGGTTCGAGCGGCTTGTGATTATGAACACTTGGTTGCATCACGAAGGGTACGAATACAGTGATGGGATTAGGAACTGGCATAGCAATTGGCACGAAGGGGGCCGTTTTCATCGTGAGTGCCCTGATGTGGGTTTGCTACTTTTGCTCGATGCGGGCCTGGCGGGGGTCGATGTGGTTTTCCCAGCACTGATGGAGGGCCGAGATCCCGGTTTAACCGGGCAAGCGGCAACCATGTACCAAGGGTTTTCGGCGCCCTATCGAGGGCTGAGCGACGATGCGTTTAACGGTTTTCGGCGTTTTCCGCTCTCCATTCCCATTGATGGCAATGAGCCAGTGAACGCTGCCTCTCAGAGTCATCACTTTGATGCGTTAAAGACTTGGGATAAGCCTGTGCACTTTATCTGGGGCTGCGTAGATCGGGTTTTCACCGAGGCTTGGGGCCGTGAGTGGGCGGCCGAAATGGGCGCCTCGTTTGATGCCATTAGTGATGCGAACCACTTCTTACAAAATAGTCATGGCGTAAAAGTGGTGGAGCACATGCTTGCGCGAATCAACCAGTGAGTAACGGAGACCAGCCTTAGGCCAAAGGGGTTATTGCGGTACTTTGTTAACCCGGAATCCGCACGAACCCTTCCATTAAGACGCGCGCACTCCGACTCATACTCGCTTTCGTAGCAATCCAGCCAGAGGCGGTTTGAGCTGCCTCCGCACCTACCCGCAGCGTGCCCGAGGGATGACCAAACCGAACGAAGGCGCGTTCACCGCCGCCTGCCGCCTCATTAACAATCGTGCCAGGCACGGCCGCCGCTGCGCCGATCGCCACTGCGGCGGTACCCATCATCGCGTGATGTAACTTGCCCATGGATAGCGCCCGCACCGCGATGTCGATGTCTTCGGCCGACACCGCTTTGCCGCTAGACGCGATGTAGTCTGATGCCTGGGCTACGAACGCAATTTTTGGCGTATGTTGCCGAGTCTCTGCCTCGGCTAGATCGGTAATGAGCCCCATCTTCATCGCACCAATCGCGCGAATGGTTTCAAATTGCGTCAAGCGATCCGCGTCGTTATTGATATCGTCTTGTAGCTCAAGGCCGGTTAGACCGAGAGCCTCAGCGCGTAAGAAAATGGTGGGAATACCAGCGTTGATCAGCGTCGCTTCAAGGGACCCAAGACCGGGGACATCCAATGTGTCGATCAGTTCACCGGTTGGAAACATGGCGCCATCGCCTGAGTCCGCTGGATCCATAAACTCGAGGAGCACTTCAGCGGCAGGAAAGGTCACGCCGTCGAGCTCAAATCCTCCGGTTTCTTGAACTTCACCATTTGCGATCGGGACATGGGCAATGATGGTTTTTTCAATGTTCGCTTGCCAGATTCGGATGATCGCAGTGCCGTTATGAGGAATCCGGGCTGAATCAATGAGCCCCTCGTTAATGGCAAATGGTCCCACCGCAGCCGATAGATTGCCGCAATTACCGCTCCAATCAACAAACGGTTGATCGATCGATACTTGACCGAAAAGGTAGTCGACGTCGTGATCCGCTCGATCGCTTTTTTGCACGAGTACAGATTTGCTGGTGCTCGAGGTGGCTCCCCCCATCCCATCAATCTGTTTGGCATAGGGGTCAGGGCTGCCGATGACCCGCAGCAACATAGCATCTCGGTCCGGCCCAGGGACTTGGAATACAGCTGGCAGCGCGTGCACGTTGAAGAACACGCCCTTACTAGTGCCTCCACGCATGTAAGTGGCCGGAATCTTGATTTGAGGTGCGTAATTCAAAATAGGTTCTCCGAACAAAATTTTGCGGTTAGCTAGCCTGTGCGTCTAAGAAATCTTGAGCAAAACGCTGGAGCACGCCGCCTGCGGAATAGATGGATACCTCCTCGGCGGTATCGAGCCGACATTTCACATTCAATACGACCTCTGAACCATCTGTGCGAGTCATTCGAACCGTCAGAGCCGCTCCAGGTGACACGCTGCCTTCAACGGTAAAGGTCTCGGTGCCATCGATTTGATGGGTGTGGCGGGTTTCGCCTCCCGTGAATTCAAGCGGCAAAACGCCCATGCCAACGAGATTGGTGCGATGAATACGCTCAAACCCTTCAGCGATGATGGCCTCAACACCTGCGAGTCGAACTCCTTTAGCCGCCCAATCCCGGCTCGAGCCTTGGCCATAGTCCGCCCCCGCAATGATAATGAGTGGCTGCGCTCGACCCATGTAGGTTTCGATGGCTTCCCACATTCTGACCACCTCGCCCTCGGGCTCAAGGCGAGCAAGTGACCCTTGTTGAATGTCTCCGTCGACGACGGCCATCTCGTTGATTAGCTTCGGGTTGGCGAAGGTGGCTCGCTGAGCCGTTAAGTGATCGCCTCGATGAGTGGCGTACGAATTAAAGTCTTCCTCCGGTAGACCCATCTTGGCGAGATATTCACCAGCTGCACTGCTCGCAAGGATCGCGTTCGATGGCGACAAGTGATCGGTGGTGATGTTGTCTCCCAAAACGGCGAGCGGTCGCATGTCGCGCAATGTGCGTTCGCCTGCAAGCGCGCCCTCCCAATAGGGTGGACGACGAATGTAGGTGCTGGTTGGGCGCCACTCATAGAGCGGGTCGATGGTGCTTGTTTCGTCTTTGAGCTTGATGAACATTGGCTCGTACACGCTTGTGAACTGCTCGGGTTTAACGGCACTAGCGACGACCGCATCAATTTCCTCATCGCTTGGCCAGATATCGCTGAGCGTGATGGGTTGGCCATCAGGGCCCACCCCTAGAGAATCTCGTTCGATGTCAAAGCGCACGGTTCCGGCGATGGCATAGGCAATCACTAGCGGCGGTGACGCAAGGAACGCTTGCTTGGCGTAGGGGTGGATACGGCCATCAAAGTTTCGATTGCCCGAGAGCACGGCAGTCGCGTACAGGTCCCTGTCGATCACCTCTTGCTGAATGACGGGGTCAAGGGCGCCGCTCATGCCGTTACAGGTCGTGCAGGCGAAGGCGACGATCCCGAAGCCAAGTGCCTCGAGCTCGCTTAACAGTCCTGCCTCTTCCAAGTACAGCTGGACGGCTTTGGATCCTGGTGCTAGCGATGTTTTGACCCAGGGCTTTCTTGTAAGACCCATCGCGTTTGCCTTTTTGGCAAGCAGGCCTGCCGCGATCACATTCCTAGGGTTGCTCGTATTCGTGCAGCTTGTAATAGCCGCGATGATCACGGCGCCGTCAGGCATTTGTCCTGGCTGCTCCTCGTACTCGCCTGCAATCTCGGCTGATGCCAAATGCTCTGTGGCGACTCGTCGGTGAGGATTCGATGGGCCGGCAATATTTCGAACGACCGTTGATAGATCAAACTCCAGTACCCGCTCGTATCGGGCACCAGTCATGTCGTCCGCCCAGAGACCCGCGGTCTTTGCATAAGTTTCCACAAGATGAACGTTTTCTGCCGAGCGCCCAGTGAGTTTTAAGTAATCGATGGTTTTTTCGTCGATATAGAACATGGCCGCGGTCGCCCCGAATTCGGGGGTCATGTTCGAGATGGTGGCCCGATCGCCTAGGGTGAGCGCGTTTGCCCCCTCACCGAAGAATTCGAGGTAAGACGATACAACCCGTTGCTCGCGCAGAAACTCGGTAAGCGCAAGCACAATGTCGGTCGCCGTGATGCCTGGTTGGCGTTCTCCTTTCAAATGGACGCCAACAATGTCAGGCAAGCGCATATAGGAAGCGCGACCTAGCATGACGCTTTCTGCCTCTAAGCCGCCGACACCAATCGCGATGACGCCTAGGGCGTCAACGTGCGGGGTATGGCTGTCTGTGCCCACTAGGGTGTCAGGAAATGCGATGCCGTCTCGATCGTGGATGACCGGCGACATCCGCTCAAGGTTGATTTGGTGCATGATCCCGTTACCCGGGGGAATCACATCAACATTCTCGAAGGCCGTTTTAGTCCAATTGATGAAATGAAATCGATCGTCATTGCGCCGATCTTCAATGGCGCGGTTCTTCTCGAAGGCATCTGGCTCGAAACCGGCGTGTTCCACGGCTAGCGAGTGGTCCACAATGAGTTGGGTTGGTACCACAGGATTCACCTCGGACGGGTCTCCTCCCTTTGCCGCAATGGCGTCGCGAAGACCAGCGAGGTCAACCAGTGCGGTCTGACCGAGTATGTCGTGACAAACCACTCGCGCTGGGAACCAGGGAAAATCTAGCTCTCGCTTACGATGGATGATTTGGCCGAGGCTCGCCTCTAGTGATTCTGGATCGCATCGCCTAACGAGGTTCTCAGCGAGGACTTTGGCGGTATAGGGTAGGGCAGCGTAAGCGCCTGGCGCGAGCTGTTCGATGGCAGCCTCTGCATCAAAGTAGTCCAGTTGAGTGCCTGGTAAAGCTTTCTTGAATTCGTCGTTGGTCATCTTGACAGTCCATCTTCATCGGTCAGTGGGTTCTGGTCTTGGCTCGGCATTGCTAGTGAGAAAAATCATCGCTGGGGCGCTATTTTGTGCATCGATGCCAGTGGGCGCCGCGCAGGATCTGTGGTGCCTATAGGGTTGAGATGCCCAGAGCCAGTCCGAGGACTCAAATGGTACCCTAATCAGGATGAGATGGCTCGATTGCTGAGGCTGGCGTAGGGCCGAACCGATGCGTCAAGCGAGAGCCCTGCAGTGGGTCGATCTGACCGAGTCGTTTCCGTTGGGAGCCTTGCCGCTCTATTAGTTCGTTCATAGGTGATGCTGCCGCTCGTTATCGTTTGTCCACCAAACGGGGCAGGCTGAAATTGGTTGGGACTGAGTGGTTGAGCGAAAGGTTGAGATACCCGAATCACTCGATACGGGTTGGTTCTATGTTTGATTACATGAAGGGCGCATTCTGAGAGTATTAGAGACGGCATATCGCCCTCAAATGGTCGGGAAGGGCGCCGCTCGGAACTGATTAAGCCGCCCGTGCGATATACCGCGTTGTAAGTTTTCTTAATAAAACAGGCGCATGGATATGAAATTTGGATTAGCAACACCTTCCATCCTCTGGGACTTGGGACTAATCGATCGAAAAGCGATGGCGAAGGAGGTGTTTGACGCTGGCTTTGACCACATGTTCTTGGCAGACCACGTGTCCTTTCATGATGGATCGGGCGCAGATGGTTTTGTCGAGGCTGCGGCCATGGCCCAACTTCACGACGAGCTAGGGGTCATGACGAGTATTTACCTGTTGCCATTACGTCATCCGTTGCCAGTGGCAAGGCAACTATCCAGCATGGCGAAAGTAGCGCCTGGCCGGTTTACGTTTGGGGTCGGCGTCGGTGGTGAGGATCGGCATGAGGTGGAGATCTGCGGCGTAGACCCCAAGACTCGCGGCCGTCGAGCGAACGAAATGCTGGCGATTATTCGGCAGTTACTGAATGGTGAAACGGTCACCCATGAGGGGGAGATCTTTCAAATCACGGACGCAGTGATTCGTCCACGTCCGGCCGAGCCGATCCCAATTCTTGTGGGAGGCCGCTCCGATGCTGCGCTTCGCAGGGTCGGACAACTTGGCGATGGTTGGATAGGGGTATGGTGCTCGACCCATCGATTTGCGAACGCCGTTCAGCTGGTCGATGACGTAGCTGCTGAGGCTGGAAGAGCCAATGTGCCCTGGTTGCATGGTTACCAGACGTGGGTGGGCGTTGATCCATCCAATCATAGCCAAGCAAAAGACGCGGTCGCGAAGGGCATGGAACGGTTTTACAAGATTCCTTTCTCCGCTTTTGAGCGGTATACCCCGGTTGGCACACCCAAAGAAATCGCTGAGCAACTGCTCGAGTATGTTGATGCGGGGGCCGCGCTTTTTAACCTAAAAGTGTGCACGCGGTCTCCGGAGGAGGAGGTTGCACTCGCAGGTGAGATCGTCGCAGAAATGAAAAAGGGATAGCGGTACAGCTGGGCTCTTTGGCTAACCCGGTGGCGAGCATGAAGGCCCGCCGCGGCAAGACGACTTGGATCGATCGTTTATCGGCATCTTTTGAGAACAAGACACGATTTGCACGAGAGGGAGCCCAAGCCCAAGCCCAAGCAAAAGGAGCAACACGCCATGCTTGATGTGTACATAGCGAAGTCCATTGTGACGATGAATCGTAGCCTCCCGGAGGCGACTGCCATCGCGATACGAGACGGGATGGTGATTGAGGTTGGTAGTCTTGAGAGTCTGCAGCCATGGCTCATTCGCGAGGATTATGTGATTCACCGAGAGTTCGAATCGTCTGTGATGGTGCCAGGATTTATCGACCCCCATCTCCATCCGGCGATGGCTGCGGTGATATTACCCATGCATTTTATTACCGCGATGCCTTGGTCATTGCCCTGGCGGGATGTGCCGGCCACAACTTCGCCCGAGGGATTCGATGCTGAAATGACGAGGATCCTGTCTGAGATTGATGACGAGATCGCCATATTTTGGGGCCACCATGACCTCTGGCATGGGGATATGCACCGCGAGCGGATAGATCGGGTCGCTCCGAGTCGGCCAGCGGTGGTGTGGAATCGTTCTTTCCACGAGCTGCACATGAACGAGGCGTGCATGAAGTACCTTGAGATTGACGAGTCCTTGGCGGCGGCGCGCAAGCAGGTGGACTGGCAATCGGGACGGTTTTATGAAAACGGCCTCGGGTTTGCTATCTCGAGACTGAATCCCTTCATCCTCGCAGACGACCGGTTCAGAGACGGGCTAAATAGGCTGAAGGAAGTCGTTCATTTTGGTGGCCATACGACGATTGGCGACATGGCGGTGGGCCTCTTCGACTTTGAGCGCGAACTCAAGGAATCGAGCGCAGTGCTGGGTGGGGACGATACGTATTTTAGAGTTGAGCAAGTCCCCCATGGTGGTGTCGTGACGCACGGTAAAACGCTAGACGAGTCGCTAGCTGAGCTGAGCCGGCTGGAAGCCGAAAGTGGGCCGAAACATCGCTTTAGAAAGCGCATTAAATTTTTTGCCGATGGTGCCTTTTTCTCTCAGCTCGCCCAGCTACTACCTCCTGGCTACTTGGATGGGCATGAGGGCGAGTGGTTGATGGTTCCTGAAGTGCTCGAAACAAAGCTTCGAGAATATTGGAATGCAGGATTTCGCATCCACGTGCACGTGACGGGGGATCGGGCAGTGGAATTAACGTTAGGGATGCTCGAGAAGATCCAGTTGGAAACCCCTAGGGTCAATCACGGGTTTACCTTGGAGCACATGGGGTATGCGACGCCGGAACAGTTGGCCTGGGCGAAATCCTTGGGTGTCTCTGTGTCGGCGAATGTGTATTACCTGCACGAACTATCATCGAGATACGCTGAAATGTCCGTGGGCTACGAGCGCGCCTCATCGATGGCACGGCTAGGAACGGCTTTTAACGAGGGCCTCGTGACCGCACTGCACAGTGACTTTACGATGGCACCCGCCCAGCCGCTTTTAAATATGTGGGTCGCCGTCAATCGAGTGAATGCTCAGGGCGAAGTCATGGCGCCGGCAGAGGCTCTGACGCCAGAGCAGGCGCTTCAGGCAGTAACGCTGAATGCCGCCAAGATTTTGGGTATCGAGAGAGAAACAGGGAGTCTGAGAGCGGGTAAGCGCGCGGACATCACTGTTTTGTCAGAGCACCCACTTGAAGTTGAACCAATGTCGATCCGCGATATTGATGTGGTTGCGACCATGTTTGAGGGCAAGGTGCGGATGAATACGGAGGCCCATTAGTGCCGACGCAACTCACGCTGATTGGCGGTTATTTAGGCGCCGGCAAAACCACGCTCGTTAATCGTATGTTGAGGGCCGCTCATAAACCTTTTGCGGTGATTGTGAATGATCTCGGTGCGTTACCGATTGACGAAGCGCTCATTGAGACGCGGTCTGCCGCCATGGTCACGCTGACCAATGGTTGTGCGTGTTGTCAAATTGGCGCGGACCTCTCACTGCAGGTCGATCGAATGGCGAGCCAGGGATTTGATTGGCTGGTCGTAGAGACGAGTGGCGTCGCGCGACTCAGTCGGTTGATGGTGCAACTCATGCAGCTTCCAGGGATCCAGGTGAATTCAGCGATGGCAGTCGTTGATGGACTCAGAATCGAGCAATTACTTGAGAACCGGTGGGTGAGCGAGATCGTCGAAGACCAGCTTAATGCAGCGCAACTCATCGTTGCGACTCGGGCATTCCCAGATTGGCGCTTCACCGGGTCACTATGGCATCAGCGCACAAAGTTCCTCGAGGCGGAAGGAGCGTTGCCCGATTGGATCTGGCAGACAGAAAAAGCGCAGGTAGTGCCTAGTCCCAAAGGAAGTAACAAGGCTGATTTTCAGCATCGAGCAGTCACGGTCAATCCGTCAATGGATGCCTCAGACCTGGAACGATTCATTGTGTCGAACCCACAGATACAAAGAGTGAAAGGATTCGCTAGTTTGTCTGGTCAGCGTTACCTGATTCAGAGCGGCCTTGGATACTGTCGCATTGAATTGAGTGAGGCTGTAGGTATCGACGGTGTCCAATTCATTTGGACAGGTTCCAAGGCGCCCGCTTTTGAGCAAATCACGTCTCCTCCTGAATGACTCGGCTAAGATGCTAGGCTGAACTACCGAGACAGTGCCTCCGCAACAGGAGCCGCATCTGCCGATCAATCTCAACAAGTGATGCTGTCATGAAAGCGCAGGTGCGTGGGTGGTAAGTGATTTTGCTTGCTGGCCAGCCTTTGAAATGGTTTTTGGTTATTGCTCCTTTTAAACCCGCCATGATCTGAATCGTCGCCGTCGAGTTGACCGAGTGCTAGGCTTCTTTTTTTGGTTAAAACGCTGCATCGATGAATGGTGCAGTTGCTGTCTCGTTGTAAAGCAGGAGGATCGAAACAAAGCGCTGCGAAGGTGGAAAGGAAAGCGGCGCGAAAGGTGAAGCGAAAGTTGGAGCGAAAGGTGAAAGCAAAGGGTTAAGAACGCCGCCCTGAGCATCCATCAAGTGAATCTTGGGCTCAGAAAGCCGCTCTAGGGATAGCCGTTAAAAAAAACGCTCTAGAAAAAAACGCTCGAGAAATCCGCTTTTTAGAAAGGCGGCCAAAAAAAGCGCTCCAGTTAGGCGCTCTAAAAAGTAGCCCATGAAAGTTGTTAACGAGGCGAACATAACGCCCAGATTAGGCCGTGAGCCACTTTGATTAATTGAAGAAGCGTAAAGATCAGGTCAAAAAATAAGGGAGATCCATGTTTTATTTAGGATGGCTGATGTTTTTCGGTATTCACGCGGGCATGCTTGTTCCCGCATTGAAAAGACCACTTGCCAGCCGGCTGGGGGAATCTGGATACAAAGGGGTGTACTCGCTGATCAGCGTTGTCGGCTTAGTGCTGCTGATCTACGGCTATGAGCGAGGTGGGCTCTTTGATGTCCAAAGTCCGCTCTGGGTCAGGGAAACGAGCACGATTTGGATGTTCTTTGCTTGGCTTTTCATGGTGAGCGCCAATGTGGCGGGTCTGATTAGAAAAACCACTCGGCATCCGATGACCATTGGCCTTTTAATATGGGGCCTTGGTCATGCAGTGATGAATCCGCACGCCCACGCATGGCTCATCTTTCTTGGTTTCTCATTGTTTGCGGTCGCGTCCGCGATAACCGCGGCGCGCCGAGGGAAGGCGTCATCGCGTGAGGGGTCAATATCGATGGATTTGGTTGCGGTTGTTATCGCGGCGGTAGCAACAAGCCTCAGCTTTTATTTCCATGAGTGGATCGCGGGCGTCGCTTTAATCTGAGGATTAGATAGATAGTGAATGATCAATGGCATGGCCAAACGCAAGCCATCAGTGAGCGCGATGCGGTCATGATGCGGCTTGCCATTACGCAAGCGAACATGGCGGAACAGGCGGGAGAAGTCCCGGTAGGCGCCGTGTTAGCGCGCGAGGATGAGGTGCTCGGCATGGGGTATAACCAGCCTATTGGTGCAAACGACCCTACTGCCCATGCAGAGATAGTCGCGCTCCGGGATGCGGCGCTTTCGGAGCGAAACTACCGCCTGCCGGGTACGACCCTCTACGTTACCTTGGAGCCCTGTGCCATGTGTGCGGGTGCACTGATGCACGCACGGGTTGCTCGGTTGGTAATCGGCACAAGAGAGCCTCGAGCGGGCGTTGTTCGTTCACAATTAGGGTTGCTCGATGAATCATTCTTTAATCACCGCATCGATATTGTCGAAGGCGTGATGAGAGAAGAATGCAGCGAATTGCTCAAGCGTTTTTTTGCGCAACGTCGGGCGGAGCAAGCTGGTCCGCGCGCGCCGTAAATTCAGAATCTCAGAAGTTAAATGCAGCTGGCCCCATGAGCCGACGGGTTATGACTCGTTTGATGCGTCAAATGGATATCGATCGCTAAGCAGCGCCGAAATACGAACGAGGGCTTGCTCATCGATTTGACTGAAATCTTTCAATCGATGGCTGTCGATATCTAAGACTGCAACTACCTGCCCATCGACAGAGATAGGAACGACGATTTCTGAGCGGCTTTCAGAACTGCAGGCGATGTGCCCGGGGAAGGCGTCGACATCATCTACGCGTATTGGCTCATTCGCGGACCAAGCAGCACCACAGACCCCTTGGTGTGCTGAGATTCGAGTGCAAGCAATCGGTCCTTGGAACGGACCAAGCACCAAGGCTTGATCGACTACCCGGTAAAAGCCGACCCACAAAAACTGAAAAGTTGAATGGATCGCCGCGCACACGTTAGCGAGGTTCGCGATCCAGTCATGCTCATCGGCAATCAGTGAGGTGATTTGGGGAATGAGCAAGTCATAAGCAGCAGCGCGGTCAAGCTTTGAATCGATGATCAATTCCTCGGCCATGATGAAGGATCCTTTAGTTGAGTCGCATCGAGAGACTGGTGTGATGATCTTCGTTGACGCGCCATCGATAACCACAATGAGTTCTAGCCATTCGGTCGCAATCTCGCCCGCATAAACAGATGAATCGGTATACTACAATTTTTAGCGGAGACAAGATCTGATGCTTCATCTTATCGGCCAGTCTGCACTCTCCGCGTTCCGAGTAGATAAAGTTCAGGCGTTGATCAGTGCCGAGCAGTTACCTGGCCAATTAGTTGGTACCCATTTTCATTATTTGGTGGATCACGGCGCTTCATTGACCGATCAGGATGTGGCCCGCCTGGAAACCTTGCTGATAGCGACGTCTCATGCCAGCGAGCCTGGCGACGCGATTCAGAAATGGCTCGTAACCCCGCGTTTTGGCACGCAATCGCCTTGGAGTTCAAAGGCAACAGATATTGCACAACTTTGTGGATTGTCGGCAGTGCGTAGAATCGAGCGCGCGGTCGCCTATGAGTTTAAATTCCAACGCTTATTATCAGAGCGTGAGCGAGTCGCGCTGAAATCGCTGATCCATGACCGGATGGTAGAGGCAGTGTCCGAGAACGTCATGGAGGTCGAGCAGTTGTTCGAGCAATTACCCGCAAGGCCGCTCGAAGAAATCCCCCTGCTTCTCAAGGGACGCGATGCGCTTCTAGAAGCCGATGCAGCGCTGGGGCTCGCGCTTGAGGCTTCAGAGATTGACTACCTAGTGAAAGCCTATGCCTCGCTCGGTCGAAATCCGACTGACGTTGAATTAATGATGTTCGCTCAAGCGAATTCCGAGCATTGCCGACATAAGATTTTTCGAGCGGATTGGTGGATTGATGATGAGCCACAGTCGCACAGTCTCTTCGATATGATCCGCAACACGCATGCAGCGACTCAAGGTCAGGGGGTTTTGAGCGCCTATCACGACAATGCAGCGGTCATAGAAGGCTTTTCTGGCGACTTCTTGGCGCCAAGCGGGGCTGGCGGTAGCTATGAGTTTGTTCCCGCAAAGCTCGATATCTTGATGAAGGTCGAGACACACAATCATCCAACTGCCATCGCGCCTTTCCCTGGCGCTGCAACGGGCGCCGGGGGGGAAATTCGAGATGAGGCGGCGGTAGGCCGAGGCGCTCGTACGAAAGCAGGCCTGGCCGGATTTTCCGTGTCAAATCTTCTGCTGTCTGAAGACGCAGCGTCTTGGGAAATGCAATCGTCGAAGCCAGATCGAATTGCTTCAGCCCTCAACATTATGATTGATGGGCCGATTGGTGCAGCGGCATTCAATAATGAGTTTGGGCGACCGAATCTTACGGGTTACTTTCGCGTCTTCGATATGCACCACGATAACCAGCGCTGGGGATACCACAAACCCATCATGCTAGCCGGTGGTATGGGGAATATTCGTAACGAATGGATTGAAAAGGGCGAGATGTTGCCGGGTGATGCGCTTATCGTGCTTGGCGGGCCAGGCATGTTGATCGGTTTAGGAGGAGGCGCTGCGAGTTCGAAAGTCACCGGCACGAGTGAGCAAAGTCTCGACTTTGCAAGTGTCCAACGAGGCAATCCCGAAATAGAGCGTCGCTGCCAGGAAGTGATTGACCGTTGCTGGCAGATGGAAGACGACAACCCCATTGTTTTCATTCACGATGTAGGGGCAGGTGGGTTATCCAATGCATTGCCCGAACTTGTCAAAGACGGTGGGTTAGGGGGGCGGTTTGATCTTGATGCCGTTCCATTGGGCGACCCTTCACTTAGTCCGCTCGAAATTTGGTGCAATGAGTCGCAAGAGCGCTATGTGCTGGCCATTCGAGCTGGCGACGTTGACCGATTCATGGCGATTTGTGAGAGGGAGCGTTGCCCAGCGCATGTCGTCGGGACTGCGATCGAGGAATCTCACCTTAGCGTGCATCACAAAGCATCAAGCCAACCGCCTGTGGATGTGCCGCTCGACTTAATCTTCGGCAAACCCCCGCAAGTGCAAAAACGTGTCCCCCGGCTCACACCGCGAGCGCACCCCGAGCCCGATTGGCAGCTCGGGTTAGCACCCATGATCCATGAGGTGTTGAGACACCCCACTGTGGCTAGCAAACGATTTCTGATTACGATCGGGGATCGAACGGTAGGCGGGTTATCGGCACGCGATCAATTGGTAGGCCCAAGGCAAATTCCTTGCAGTAACGTCGCCGTGACAGCAGCAGGATTTAATACAGTTCGCGGTGAAGCGATGGCGGTTGGAGAGCGCTCGCCTTTGGCTGTACTGGATGCGGTCGCCTCGGGCCGTATGGCGCTCGCGGAAAGTTTGACTAATCTCGTATCCGCCAATATCGGACCGCTATCGCAGGTTAAATTGTCGGCCAATTGGATGGCCGCTAGCGGATTTGCCGAAGAAGATGAAAAGCTCTTTGAAACGGTCCGGGCGGTCGGCATGGACATGGCGCCTGCGCTGGGACTGTGTATTCCGGTAGGCAAAGACTCCATGTCGATGAAGACGGTTTGGGAGGAGGGCGAGCAAGAAGCGTCTGTGGTATCGCCGGTTTCACTGATCATATCGGCCTTCGCGCCGGTCAAGGATGTGCGCGAGACCTTAACGCCAGAGCTGAAGTCCGCCGGTAGTACGCTCTTACTGCTTGAGCTTCAGGAGTCAGCGAGACGGTTAGGGGGATCCATCGCCCAGCAAGTGTCGGGTGCATTGGGCGGAACCTGTCCAGATGTCGGCGACTATCCCGCGTTGGAGAGGCTCTGGTCTTGGCTCCAGGATCAAACGGTTCGTTCATCCATTCGCTCTCTTCATGATCGTTCAGACGGGGGGCTCATTGCGACCGTCAGTGAAATGATGTTTGCAGGCGGCAAAGGCGTCATGCTGGAAGTGGCAGAATCGGAGGCGCTTAACCCCTTCTTGTTCAATGAAGAACTTGGGGTCGTCGTCGAGGTGGATTCAGGGGCGGTATCCCCGTTGCTTGAGTCACTCGAAGGAACGGGGATCAGAGCGATACAGGTAGGCAGTGTCAGTAGTGATCCAAGGTTGACAATCACCCAGGGTGCATCAGTGGTCTTTGAGTCTGATCTCTCGCAACTCCGTGAGAGCTGGTCTTTCGTTAGTTATGAGATTGCCAAAAGGCGCGATCACCCGGAGGCAGCGGCGTCCGAGTTTGCACTCGAGACTGCAACCGAGCCTCCCGAGTTGGTCCTGGATGTTGCTCCGAGTTTATTGACGTTAGCTGCGCCTCATACCGGAGGAGAGATTAAGCCTCGCGTCGCTATATTGAGAGAGCAAGGCGTGAATAGTCATCAAGAAATGGCTGCAGCGTTTCGGCTGGCTGGATTTGAGGCAGTGGATGTTCACATGTCGGACCTGATTGCGGGCACAAAGTGTCTCGCCGACTATCAGATGCTTGCGGCGTGTGGCGGCTTCTCTTACGGAGATGTACTAGGTGCTGGAACCGGTTGGGCCCAGTCGATTCTTATGAATGAGCGATTGCGCGACGAGTTTGCGAATTTCTTCAGGCGGCCTGACACACTGACGCTCGGGGTATGCAATGGCTGTCAGATGTTAAGTCAGCTAAAAGACCTCATTCCTGGTGCTGGATTGTGGCCGAGGTTTGTTAAGAATGAGTCAGAGCAATTCGAGGCACGCTTCTCTCAAGTACACGTGCTCCGTTCAAATAGCTTGGTGCTGAGTGACATGGTGGGTTCACTGCTGCCCATTGTTGTTTCTCATGGTGAGGGGCGAGTGGATGCTGACGAAGATCGTCTGGCTCGACTTCGTGAGGCCGGACTCACGGCGATGGCGTTTACGGACCAATCGCGAGCACCGACGACTCGCTATCCGATGAATCCAAACGGGTCGCCCGGTGGGCTCACTGCGGTCACCAGCGACGATGGTCGGGCGCTCGCTATGATGCCGCATCCGGAGCGCGCGTTTCGCAGTATTCAGTGGTCGTGGAGACCTGACGGCCTTGGAGAATATAGCCCTTGGTTTGCACTGTTCCTGTCGGCAGCAAAGCAATTTAACTGAGTGGCCTAAGGGTCAGTCGCGAGGGAATCGGCTCAGTTCGATGGGCGCTTCAGTGGCTGGACAACTCTCTCTCGAAACGGGAACTCCCCAGCATCCCGATCAGCGAAATAGCATTTGAGAGTGTCAGTGACCACAGGGAAGGAGAGCTCATCCCAGGGAATGTCGCTTTCCCCGTAGAGCCCAACCGCCAGACTTTCCTCGCCTGCAGAAAAGTCGAGGTCGGAGAGTTCTGCTCGATAGAACATATAGACCTGCGAGATATGAGGCAGGCTGAAGAGGGTATAGAGTTCAAGACTGTGAACGCGAGCGTTAGCTTCCTCCAACGTTTCCCGAGCTGCGCCCTCTTGGATAGTCTCAGCATTTTCAAGAAAGCCCGCTGGAAGCGTCCATTTTCCGCGTCTGGGCTCAATCGCGCGCTGACAGAGCAGCACCTTGTCCTCAAAAACAGGTAAGCAACCTGCAATGATTCGAGGGTTCTCGTAATGAATATGACCACACCGACTGCAAACATCGCGAGGCTTGGTGTCACCAGCCGGAATGATACGCTCGACGCTCGCGCCGCATTGACCACAATAGTTCATGCATGGAGTATAAGCGCGAATGTTGAATTGTCCCAGATCGGTACTTGAGGATCATGAAAGTAACCGCCGCATTAAAGTCAGCGCTCCAAAACTACGAGCCTCCGCCGATCCCGCCCCAGTTTATGGACAGTGCCAAAGCGAGCGTGATGGTGCTGGTGAGAGAGGGCTCTCGACCGACTTTAGTGCTAACGGAGCGCACATCCCATCTTAGTAGTCATGCCGGGGAGGTTGCCTGGCCAGGCGGGCGAGTTGAGTCTGCCGACGCGAATCCTCTGGCAGCTGGGCTAAGGGAAACCTTTGAGGAAATTGGCGTTCCTCAAGCGGCAGTGACGGTGATCGGCGAATTACCGGGTGAGATATCGAAGTTTGGCCTTTGGGTCATGCCTTATGTGGGCTTGATCAGTGCTGATCAAGCGGTAACTGCTAATCCCTCAGAGGTGGCATCAATATTTGAGATTCCAATGGATTGGCTCTCTGCGAATCCACCAAACGAGATAGAGCGGTTAGATCGTCACGGAGAAACGCAGTGGGCGCCTGTCTATTACTTTGGTAACTACCGAGTATGGGGTTTAACCGCGCTTATCCTTGCTTCACTGGTCGACATATCGGGTATCAGTGACCACGAGCCGGTTCGATGAAAGCCGTAGATGGTGTTCGATCGGGGCGCCAGCCAGAGGTCCGTGTTACCCTTCTGACGTGAAATGGTGAAGCAAGCGGATAGTTGACTGCCGCGGGGTAAAGGGGAGGACCAAATGATTTATCGACTAGGAGAGTGGACGCCAGAGTGTCACGACGACACATGGGTTGCGGATAACGCGACGGTGGTGGGGCGAGTGAAATTGGCTGCCGGCGTGAGTATTTGGTTTAACGCGGTTTTGCGGGGCGATGGCGATGAAATATCCGTGGGTGAAAACAGCAACATCCAAGATGGATCAGTGTTGCATGTCGATCCCGGATCGCCGCTTTCGATTGGGCCTAACGTAACGGTGGGGCACAAAGTCATGCTCCATGGTTGCACGATTGGCGAAGGATCGCTGATTGGCATCAATGCGGTGGTGTTGAACGGCGCAAAAATCGGCCGCGGTTGCTTGATTGGTGCCAACGCGCTGATCCCAGAGGGCAAGGAGATACCTGACGGGTCTCTGGTTATGGGATCACCCGGGAAAGTGGTGCGCTCATTGAGCGACGCTCAGATGGCCGGGCTGAAAGCAAGTGCTGCGCATTATGTTGAAAATGGACGTCGTTTTAAGCAAACACTGACGCCCCTTGATTAATGGTTTCGGAATGAGGTGATTGCTAGCGACCTCTAAGGCTCGTCGCCAGTCAAGAATGTGGTTGCTCGCACGGCGCTATCGCGTCGCTTAAAATTGAAACGCCGTATCGCTCGCTTGGCACTGCCTGTTGCCCGAGGTATAGTTGCGTCCAAGAAAAACCACCCTTGGTGGATATCACGACGAGTGTTTAAGACCATGCATCAATCACTCACACTACAGACTCTCTTCGAAAGTGGGCTTCCCGCCGCACTCGCTCGTCTAGCGCTACTACGACTGCCGTTGTAGGCGGCCGTTACCAATTCCTACATTGATCCGAGCTTCTAGCGAAGCAGCTTTCAATCTGTAGTCGAGAACCCAATATGAATTCCCAATCTAGCAAGTCAGACGTTACCCAGGCAGCTAATGAGCCGAGGGTCATGCCCTTTAAGAAATACAAGCCTTTCCCCAAAATCGATTTGCGGGATCGGACCTGGCCAGATCAAGCAATCACGCAAGCACCCAGATGGTGCAGCGTTGACCTTCGCGATGGTAATCAGGCGCTCATCGAGCCCATGTCCCCCGATGAAAAACAGCGACTCTACGATTTGCTGATCGAAATAGGGTTCAAAGAAATTGAGGTGGGGTTTCCAGCCGCTTCACAGACGGATTTTGATTTTGTTCGAAAAATCATAGACGAGGGGCTCATTCCGGAAGACGTCACCATTCAGGTGCTCTGCCAAGCCAGAGAGGAATTGATCCAACGAACCTGCGAGGCAGTCGCTGGTGCGCCTCGCGTCATTTTCCACTTATACAACTCAACCTCGACACTGCAGCGGCGGGTGGTCTTTGGTATGTCTCAAGAAGAGATCATCAAGCTTGCCACCGATGCCACAGACATTGTGAAGGCCAATACTCGTGACCTTGTAGCCTCTGGCACAGAGGTCGTTTTGGAGTACTCACCAGAAAGTTTTACGGCAACAGAAATGGACTTCGCAGTGGACATCTGCGCAGCGGTAATGGATGTGTGGTCGCCCGCGCCAGACGAAAAAGTCATCTTGAATTTGCCGTCAACCGTGGAAATGGCGACGCCCAACATCTACGCCGATCAGCTTGAATATTTTATTCGCAAGCTGCCCAATCGCGAACAAGCCATCATTAGCCTGCATACCCATAATGACAGGGGCACGGGTGTTGCCGCCTCTGAATTGGGGTTGATGGCAGGCGCCGAGAGAATAGAAGGAACGTTGTTTGGTAACGGCGAGCGAACAGGTAATTGTGATGTGATTACTATGGCCATGAATTTGTTCTCGCAGGGTGTCGATCCCGGACTCTACCTGAAAGACATGCCCAAAATTGTCGAAGTATCTGAGGCCTGCACAAAAATTCCGATTCATGTTCGCCAACCCTACGCTGGAGACTTGGTCTTCACGGCGTTTTCAGGCTCGCACCAGGATGCCATCCGCAAAGGAATGGCTTACGTTGAATCGGGCTCAGATGGGGCATGGGAAGTACCGTACCTGCCCATCGACCCCGCGGATGTCGGAGGCTCGTATCGGGAAACGGTCCGGGTGAATAGCCAATCAGGCAAAGGCGGCGTCGCGTTTGTGCTTGAAAATTACTTCGGAGTGCATTTGCCAAGAGAGCTTCTCCTTGAATTGTCGCCGATCATCCAGCAGGTCTCTGAGGCCGATGGAGGTGAGCTGACGGCAGATGTGATCTGGTCAACGTTTGTTTCAGAGCTGGTGGAAGTTGAGGGGCCTTATCAGCTTCTTAGCTACGATGTGAAAAGCTCGAGTGCTGAGAAGGAAACGTGTCAGGCAGTGATCAAGATCGCCGAGAGTGAAATCAGTATTGCGGGTGAGGGGTCGGGTCCCATCGACGCTTTCGTTTCAGCGCTCTCGCAATCGATCAATGAACCGCTGAACGTGGTGGATTATCAGGAATACGCGCTCAACGAGGGCAGTAATGCGAAAGCCATCAGCATCATTGCGATCAATGATGGAGAGAGTACCAAGCATTTTGGGGTTGGGATTAGTCAAAACACCACGACAGCGGCTTTCCATTCGATCATTGCAGCACTGAACAGAAAGTGGCGTCAGCGCTGAGCCAACGCGGCATTGACGGCACCGCAAATGGGACTGCGCGAGCGTTCCTGACTGCCTTTCTCAGTCGTGAGGCTGCCCCGCATCGCACCCAAACAAGGTGGTTAAGCGTGCCAATCGATGAGCTGATCCGGTCAACTGGCGATAGGCATCTGGATTGACTGAAATCCCCACCGTTGTTCAAATGAAATGTAAGTTTCGCGACCCGCGCGTGCACCGGAGAGCCTTATGGACAATGCAATGATCCCGTCTCTATTGCTGGTGCTGTCGATATTGCTGGTGGGTGTGTTGGCACTGCTTGTGTTGCTTATCATCCGAGCGCGGCAGAGCGGACTGCTGACGTCTGCGAGCGGAGTCGGGCAACCCCCCGCCGAAAACGCTGAAAAAGCTCCGGAAATCGATTTTCAAACGGCGTTTTTTAGAGTGTTTGACGAGCATCCCTCGCCGCAAGTTATCCATCGAGATTTTGTTATCGAGCGAGTAAATGCCGCCTTTGTGGCTGAGCTCGGCTATGCACCGGAGGAAGTGATCGGTCGTCCTGTCATCTATTTGATGGATGAGCGGTCTTCGAGCTTTTTGTTCGACCAGCTTGAAACTCAACGACAGAAAATATTTGAAGACCACGAGCTGCCGCCGGAGCGAATCGTCCGTGTGCGTATGAAAGGGGACACCTATGCCCCTTTTGCTACACAACCTAACAGGGTCAGTCCTGACGGGCGAACCATATGCCTGACTATCCATCGGCTCACCGATCAGGAAGAAGTGGCTAGCGCATTGACGGCGGCCTCACTCGGCTTTTCCTCAGCGCCAACGAACCTCGTGTCAAAGATCGTGAGTAGCCTTGTCGCTAGGGAGCGATCTGCAAGGCTTGTGAGCGAGCATTTCTCTGAGGGACTGATCGCCATTGGAGAGTCGGGGCAGATCACGTTCGTCAATCGTCATGCGAGGCAGCTGTTGCCCGAGCACGCCAAGCTCCTGGCGGGTGATTTGCAATTCGAAGCACTCATTCTGGCGATCGACACGAGTGGATCGCTCGAGCTGCTAGGAGATACCGGCCACATGTCATTATCTGAATGGTTTGCCGCTGCCTCCAAATATGGGTTTGGTACCCAAGACATCTCTTTGGGCAGTGATCGGGCGATACGGTTGTCGCTGAGTTCTATTCCAGGAGAGCTGAAGGTTGTCACGCTAGTGGAAACGACTGATCTTCGAGAGGTTGCGCTTGCGGCCCAAAGTGCCGCGAATTCAAAGAGTAATTTTCTTGCCAGTATGAGCCATGAAATCCGTACCCCTATGAACGGGGTGGTTGGCATGGTTGACTTGTTGCGGCGAACGAAACTCGATGATGATCAGCGTGAAATGCTGAATACGATTCGGGAATCGGGTCTCTCCTTGCTCGCATTGCTCAATGACATTCTCGATATTTCAAAAATCGAGGCAGGGAAAATTGAGCTGGAACGAACGGTTACAGATCCTGTCGTTTTAGCCGAGCAAGCGCTCGCTGTAGTGGCTCCAAATGCGGCTAAGAATGACCAATCGCTGATCGTGCAGGGCGATGCTGGACTTCCGGTGAATCTGCTTGTCGATAATCTGAGAGTTCGCCAGATCCTGACTAACCTTGTGGGCAACGCAATTAAGTTTTCGGACGAAGCAACAGAAATCGTCGTTCGTTTAGAGCTCCTAGAGAGCGATCAAGATCGCGGCGCGCATGTCATGTTTTCAGTCATCGACAGCGGGATCGGTATTAGTCTTGAGGCTCAGTCGCAACTCTTTGAGGACTTCGCCCAAGCGGAGAAATCGACGGCTCGCGTCTACGGTGGAACCGGGCTCGGGCTGTCGATATGTCGAAGACTTGTAGAAACCATGGGTGGCAGCATTGGCGTCAAGAGTCAGATTGGTGAAGGTTCGACTTTTTACTTCGATCTTTGGTTTGAATACGCAGAGAAAGCGCCGAGTTATCGGCCGGTGCTTAACTTCGACGACATAGGTCTGATTTTTGTTGGCAGCTCCGCCGCCGTCTTTGAGTCTATTGATCTCATGATGAAATGGCATGGCGCTACGGTTGCCATGGCGAAAAGCACGGAAGAGCTTGCGGCGGTGATCCAATCGCTACAAGGACGGCGATTGGTAATCGCATTGTCTAGCGAGCTCAATCAAATGCAACAAGAGGCGATCGTCACTCAAATTCGACGTCAATTCGATCTCGATCCGCCCTTTATTTTACTGACGAGTGATCAGAGGCGACGAACGAGGGAAGTTTCAGCATCGATCCACGAGCTGAGCACTGGCCCTATCCACTGGCAAGATTTTGCGGCAGCAGTGGCGCGGTTACATGCGATTGATTTTGACCGAAGTGCGATGGGGGGCATGTCGCATGAGGTGTCCGAGATCGTGCCATTGTCAGCGAGCGAGGCCTCCGGAATTGGCCAATTGATCCTGGTAGCAGAGGATAACGTCATCAACCAACAAGTCATACGCCGACAGATCAATGCGCTCGGGCTTGCTTGTGAAATGGTAAATGATGGCGTTGAAGCGCTAGATCGATACCGCCAAGGGGGGTTGCGCTGCTTCTGACCGACTGTGACATGCCGAACATGGATGGATACGAATTGGCAAGGCAGATTCGGCAGGGCGAGGAAGGTGGCACCGATCACTTACCCATCATCGCGATTACCGCGAATGCCATGAAGGATGCGCGCGAAGATTGCGCGGCAGCGGGGATGGATGACTACCTGGTGAAACCGCTAGAAATACAAGCGCTTCAGGAGGCCTTGGCGGAATACTTGCCTAAAGCCGTTAATAGAGAGCCGGTCGACAAAGAGGAGGCTGCCCGAGCGCACGATTCAGCATTGGGTGGTGCAAGCCCTGCCGCGTCGCCCAGTCAGATAGGGGCGAGCCGTGCTACTTCGCAAGAGGAAAAAGAGCAGATTAAGGCGCCCGAAGCGACTAAGGCGCCCGAGGCGAAAGAAGTAACGGAATCCTCATCCTCGGTTAATAGTGAGCCGGTGGAAGCATTGAAGCTCGACGAAATCAGGGCGCTTTTTGACGATGACGATATGCTGCTGTCGATTCTCGTTGAATTTGTCGACGTTTCGTCTGAAATCGTGCTGCAAATTGAGGAGGCGGCACAGTGGGGAGATTCCGAGGCAGTCGGTCGACACGCCCACAAATTGAAATCCTCGGCGCGGACAGTAGGAGCGCATCCTCTCGCTGATTTGTGTTTAGCGCTCGAAAAAGCTGGGAAGGCAGATGATATGTCTGAAATTTCAGCTCAGATGCCTCAGTTAACACCCGCGTTTGAAGCCGTTAGAACTGAAATTGAGGCCATGCGCTGAGTAAAGTGGCGAGCAGAGCGAGGTTCAAAAAGTAAGCGTGCCGTAAGGTGCCAAACTATTCGGTAGCTGCCCGTCGAGTGAGTTTAGCGGTCGCGATCATGTTGTCCTTTAGGCGCACGACCTCAAGGCGGTATTCATCAATTTCTATACTGACAGGGGCCTCGGGAAACGTCTCTAAGCGATCTGTCATCAATCCATTGAGGGTTTTCGGGCCATCCGCTGGCAAGTCCCACGTCAGCGCACGATTAATGCTTCGGATGGTGGCGCCCCCGTCGACCACGAAGGAGCCATCTTCTTGTGGGTGAATGTCCGAACTTGCAGACGCAAGATCAGTTGTAAACTCGCCGACGATTTCTTCAAGAATGTCTTCGAGCGTGACAATCCCCTGGACATCACCATATTCGTCAACGACAAGCGCGATGCGTTCTTTACGTGCCTGGAAATTTCTAATCTGGCGCTGAAGCGCCGTGTTTTCTGGAACGAAGTAGACCTCGTCGATCTCCTGAACCAAAGACGCTTTGTTAGGCTCTTCACTGGTCAGAAAACGGATGGCGTCTCGAACGTGCAGCATGCCAATGACGTGATCAATGTCCTCTCTGAATACAGGCAGTCTGGTGTGTTGTGCGTTTCTCAGCTGATTGATGATGTCCTCTAAAGGCTCTTCTAGATCGATGCCGATGATCTCGCTTTTCGGCACCATGATGTCATCGACCGTCACTTCATCAAGGTCGAGCACGCCGAGCATCATGTCCTGGGATTGAGAAGCAATTTTCGCTCCCTCGAAAACCAAGGTCCGGAGTTCCTCCCGGCTCAAATGATCGCCCTGATCGTTCTGATGCTGGATGCCTAGCATTTTAAGTAGGGTGTTTGAAAGCGCAGACACCGCCCAAACGAGTGGCCACAAGAGCAGTAACAAAAGGCTGAGAATGTGCGATGACGGCAGCGCGATTTTCTCTGGGTAATTCGCTGCAATGGTTTTGGGTGCGACTTCGGCGAAAATGAGAAACACAAAGGTACAGATCACCGGTGCCCAAGCAACGCCTTCTTCCCCAAGGATTTGAATCGCGAGCAGTGTCGCAATGGATGCCGCTGAGAAGTTAACGAAGTTATTGCCGATCAATATGACGCCTAGCAGTCGATCGGGACGCTCTAAGAGTTTTGTGGCTCGTTTGGCTCCGCTGTGCCCTTCTTTGGCCAAGTGACGCATACGATAGCGGTTGAGCGCCATCATGGCCGTCTCTGATCCAGAGAAGTAAGCGGATAAAAAGACAAGCGAGAGTAGAGCCCACGACAGTAGGCTAGTCGACGGATCGTCCAAGAACGGCGTTTCTCCAGTTGGGCATGATTTTGTACGGGATCGAGTAGAGCACTGTCAAGTGAGCTAGACCAGCACCTCAATCACGAATTTACTGCCGAAATAGCCAATGGCGAGCAGCGCGAAGCCAAAAAGGGTCCATTGACCGGCCTGGCTCCCTCGCCAACCCGCTTTGACGCGACCCCAAAGTAGCACAGCGAAAGTTGCCCACGCAGCGGCGGTGATAATCGTGTGGTGCAGCATGCCGCGAGTGTCATACCCATCGATAAAGACAAATCCTGAGATTATGCCAAGGGTTAGTGCGATCATCCCCAGCCAGATCGATTCAAACAGCGTCTCTTCGATGGTGTTGAGCGAAAGATCTGCTGGCAATCGATTGCCCGATTTCACGAGCCGATCAAACGAGGCGAGATAAAGCGCTTGCAGTGCGGCCAGGGCGAGGACGCTATAGGCCAGTAACGCAAGCACGATATGAACGAACAAGGGAGTCGGGATGTCTAGCCTCACAAGGCCCGTGTTAGGCAAAAGGCCAAACAGTACTAGAGACACTGCTGACAATGGGAACACGAAGACTTCAAGGTGACTTGCTGCTTTCCGAAGTTGATTGAGCACAAGAACGGTTGCCATGGCAAAACCCACACAGGCGAGCATGAGCGTTAGACCGAGGGACAGATCGGTAGCCGCGTCTATAGCGACGATGACAGAGGTTCCATGAAGCGTGACGGCTACGATGCCGCTGCCGGTACGGATGATGCGGTTAGTCGGCTCGTTCGTCTGGAAGGTGCGCAGCGCGAGGTAGGTGCCCGCTAGATAAAACGCGACTGACCCGACGGATAACCAGAAAAAAGGGCTTGGCATGAGACGTTGCATACCCTGCGAAATGACCGATATCCCGTATACTAGCACCACCGGCGTGCTCCGAAAGCATTCGACTGAATAACAGGCATGAAAAAAACTAGCCAAATGCTGATTGACCCTTTCAGTATTCGGAAGGTGCGCTCAGTAGAGATATCAGCGATCACGTGAAATGCGCCGCTAATGGCAACGGTAAGAACGATACAATGGGCAGGCCGCAGCGAGGTCTGCAGTGAAGAGATTGGAGTAAGTCATGTTTGAGTCGCTTAGTAATCGCTTAACTACCGCACTTTCGGGTTTAACGGGAAAGGCGACATTAAGTGATGACAATATTTCCGCGACGCTTCGCGAAGTACGCCTTGCATTGCTTGAGGCAGATGTCGCGCTAGAAGTAGTGTTGCCATTTTTGGAGCGAGTACGGGAGCGAGCGCTTGGGATGCCCGTGACGCCCGGACTCGCCCCGTCCCAGGCCTTCGTTCGCATTGTTCATGATGAATTGATTGAGGTTATGGGTGGGCAAAGCGAGGGGCTAGCGCTCAATGCTCAACCGCCTGCTGTCATTCTGATGGCGGGATTACAGGGGGTCGGTAAGACCACCACTGCGGCAAAAATCGGTGGCTGGCTCGCGCGGCAAGAACAAAAGAAAGTCATGCTCGCAAGTACCGATGTCTACCGTCCCGCAGCCATGGAACAGTTGGCGCGATTGGCCGAGACACTGTCTATTGACTATTTTGAAGCCGACTCGGGCGCAAAACCAGCAGACATCGCTAAATCTGCATTGCAAGCAGCCAAGACCAATTTTGCAGATGTTCTGATCATCGATACCGCAGGACGATTAGCTGTCGATATCGAAATGATGGCCGAAATCAGTGAACTCTCGGGCTTGTTGAGTCCCGCCGAGACACTCTTTGTGGTTGATGCAATGACGGGGCAGGATGCCGCGCAAGTTGCAAAACAGTTTAACGAGACGCTCGATCTAACAGGCGTCGTGCTGACTAAAGCAGATGGAGACGCACGAGGCGGCGCCGCCTTATCGGTTCGTCAGGTCACCGGTAAACCCATCAAGTTTATTGGTACAGGCGAGGGCGTGGATGCGTTAGAGCTGTTCCACCCGGATCGAATTGTTGGAAGGATTTTGGGGATGGGCGACGTCATGTCGCTCATTGAGGAAGCCGAGCAGAAAATTGACAAGAAAAAAGCTGAAAAGCTCGCTAAGAAGATCACTAAAGGAAAATCCTTTGACCTCGAGGACTTCAGGGATCAGATCCAACAAATGAATCAGATGGGCGGGCTGAGTGGCATGCTAGACAAATTGCCCGGGATGGGCGGAATTTCCCAAGCAGCCAAAGACAAGGCCAGCCAAACTAACTTTTCTCAATTTGAAGCGATAATTAACTCCATGACGCCCAAAGAAAGGCGATATCCGGATTTGATCAGCGGTTCTAGAAAAAAACGGGTGGCTCTGGGCTCTGGGACACAGATTCAAGATGTGAATCGTCTGTTGAAGCAGTTTAAGCAGATGCAAAAAATGATGAAAAAAATGGGTCGCAAGGGCGCCATGAACAATATGATGCGCGGCCTCGGGGGAATGATGCAGCAGGGGGGTGCCCCCCGTTTCTAGTCGAGTTGTGATCATTGCTCCTCCGGTTACGGGAATAGGCCTCAACCCCGAGGAATGGGTCGAGTAGCACTTATCATTCCTGCACAGGACCGGCGTTGAGATTGAATATGAGATCCACTACAATTGCGGCCC
The DNA here is from genome assembly GCA_038131595.1 of Gammaproteobacteria bacterium. GTDB lineage: Bacteria > Pseudomonadota > Gammaproteobacteria > Pseudomonadales > Azotimanducaceae > UBA9926. The sequence goes on along the minus strand of JAYPPR010000008.1, from coordinate 293,760 downwards.
GCAAAAAGCCCTCCGCGGTTCAAGAGGCAAGAAAAACGCGTGTTTTGAGCGAGGCCCGGCGGGAGAAGTTAGGGTCACTCGCGGAGTAGGGCGTTAGTTTAAAGGCTGCTTTGGTAATCGCTGGTTCATTAATCGACAGCCCTAGATTAAATGGCGTCCAGACGGAGCAGAAAAGAAGGATTGAAGGAAAAGATATGGTAACGATTCGACTAGCAAGAGGCGGAAGCAAGAAGCGCCCTTTCTATCACGTGACGGTGGCGGATAGTCAGCGCAGCAGAAACGGTCGCTTTGTCGAGCGCGTTGGGTTTTTCAACCCTATCTCCAGGGGCGCCGAAGAAAGAATGAGATTGGACCTTGATCGTATCGATTATTGGGTTCGCCAAGGAGCGAAGCCCTCGGAGCGAGTGGCTCATCTCATTAAGCAATATCGCAAAGCGTCAGCCACTGCTAGCGAGGAGGCTGCTGCGTAAGCAGTCTTGCGCTCGGTTGAAAAAACCAAGCAGTAAGCAGTTAAGGGTAGGCACGGTCAACGGTGCCTACGGAATAAAAGGCTGGAGCAAGGTGTTTTCCTACACCGATCCAGCTGAGCAGATATTCTCCTACCAACCCTGGTTGATCCTCTCACGCAACGAGCTGGTTCCCGTCGAGATCGCTGAATGGCGATGGCAGGGCTCAAAGCTGGTTGCTCGATTAAAACATTGTGAATCTCGTAACGATGCTGACCGCCTCGTGGGATCAGAGATTTTTGTGGCGAGTGAGCAGCTCGCCGCCCTTGAAGAAAATGAGTTTTATTGGCACGAGCTTGAGGGTTTAGCCGTTTGTAACCTTCTGGGAGAGTCGCTCGGAGTTGTAGGGAAATTGATGGAAACGGGCGCGAATGACGTCCTGCTCGTTGAGGACGAGTGCGATGGCACTCGAGTTGAGCGCCTAATTCCCTATGTGTGGGATCAAGTCGTGAAAAAAGTTGATATTGAAGCTGGGTTGGTCACCGTTGACTGGCTTCATGAGTATGACCAGTGAAAGTCACTGTCATCACGCTTTTTCCAGAGATGTTCGAAAACGCGATGAGCTTCGGCGTAACGGCGAGGGCGTTTAAGGAGCTAGGACACGAGCTCCGGTTGCTGCAACTTCGAGACTTTGCAATCGACAAGCATCGCACCGTGGACGATAAGCCATACGGCGGCGGACCAGGCATGCTCCTAAAGGCAGAGCCGCTGCTTGCGGCTATTGATGCCGCAAGAGCTGAGTCCGCTCCTGGATCGAAAGTTGTTTATTTCTCGCCGGCTGGTGAGCGGCTCCTGCAATCTCGGTTGCACGACTTGGCGCAAACGGAGAACGACTTAATTCTCGTGTGTGGTCGTTACGAGGGGGTCGATGAGCGAGTGATTGAACTCGCGGTAGATATGGAATTGTCGATCGGGGACTACGTGCTGAGTGGCGGTGAGATACCCGCACTAGCACTGGTTGATGGACTCGCAAGACTGCTGCCGGGGGTGTTAGGCGACGCGACGTCCACAAAAAGTGAATCTTTTGTTGACGGACGCCTCGAATATCCGCAGTATACGCGTCCCGAAGAGGTCGCTGGGCGGCGAGTACCCTCGGTGCTCCTAAGCGGAGACCATGGTGCGATAGAAGCTTGGCGAGAGAAAGAAGGGCTCAGGAAAACGCAGATAAGGCGGCCCGACTTAATCCAGGAGAACGGACAGTGAAAAACAAGATCATCGAACAGATAGAGCAAGACCAGCTTAAGCAGGATGTCCCTGACTTCGGTCCAGGCGATACCTTGGTTGTTCAGGTGCGGGTTGTTGAAGGCAGTCGAGAGCGTCTCCAGGCTTTTGAAGGGGTTGTGATTGGGCGCCGTAATCGTGGCCTCAATTCAGCCTTCACCCTGCGAAAAATGTCGCATGGGGTAGGCGTTGAGCGAACATTCCAGCTTCATAGTCCACTCATCGAGTCTATTACTGTGAAGCGCCGTGGTGACGTGCGTCAGGCCAAGCTCTATTACTTGCGAGAGAGAAGCGGCCGATCAGCCCGAATCAAGGAAAAGCTCAACTAGTAGCGCAACCGCGGTCCCTAGGGGGTGCTGGCGCATAGCCAGCACGATCAACCCTCTTCCTTACATAAGACCAACACTCAAGACAAAATCGAGCGAGCCAGTACTTGGCGCCTCTGGGCGTCCTTTTCGCATTCGTGGCGGCGAAGCTAAAAGGCCCACTAAGTTCATCGCTCGCTTGCTTATGACGATCGTCTCATTGTTGGCTAAGGGCCGAGTTTGAAGTCGGTTTCGGCGAGCAGTATCGAGAAATCATCTCGCCAATGCAAATACTGCGCTTGACGTCTCATCGACGCGGCGAATCCCTCCTCATCAGACTCTCGCCAGCGTGGTTTGGCGTGCGAATCTGTTAGTGCTACGCTCTATATCTAGCTGATTGGGTTCAAGGTGTGCTGGCCGGTTGCTCGAGTTTGCGACTGCAGTGACCGTCAGTGCCTTAATACCTCTTTAGCATCGATAGGTTTAAGGGGGGAGAATGACTCAACCGTCAAATGAACCAGCTACGGTACCCACACGAGAGGCATACGGTTTACTCGTCTTCTTGACCTTGCTGAATGTCATGAATTTTGTTGATCGCCAGCTATTGGCTAGTTTTTCCAACTTCATCGTTCCTGATCTTGGCTTAACAAATACCGAATTTGGTCTTTTGACTGGGTTAATTTTTTTGGCGTTCTACTCAGTAGCAGGACTACTCATGGGAACGTTCGCGGATCGGTACCATCGAACTAAACTCATCGCGATGGGGGTCGCAGCTTGGAGCTTCCTGACGGCAGTATCAGGAATGGCCAAGGGATTTGTCAGCCTTGCCATACCCCGAATGTTTATCGGAGTCGGTGAATCCATTCTTACCCCGACGTCCATGTCGCTCTTGTCTGACCGTTTCCCATCGCATCGGCTTGGGTTTGCCTCAGGCTTCTACTACATGGGGGTGCCGATAGGGGTTGGTGTGAGTCTTTTGATTGTGGGCTATTTAGGCCCGCTGATCGGCTGGCGAAACTGTTTCTATGCGTTGGGCGTGATCGGGTTAGTGTTGGCTGGCGTGATGTGGTTTATCCGGGACCCAGAGCGCGAAGTGAAAGCACTAGCCGCTCGCTCAGAACAAAGCGATAAGGCGGCGCAGAATTTTACAGCGATCATCAAAACGCTCGCTAAAGCCTTGGGTCATTCCCCAGCGCTGGTGATGACAATCCTTGGTGGGGTTGCTTTCCACTTTGTGCTGGGCGCAGCAACGTTCGACCAGCTTTGGTACGTTCAGGAACGAGGCTTTGATCGCGCGGAAATTGCTCAATTGACGGGTTGGATCGGCATTATCGCGGGCATTTCAGGTAACTTGTTTGGCGGTATCGGTGGCGATTGGTTGCTAAAAAAGACGGGCATGGGGCGGCCAATGTTCTTGTTCTTTGTCATGGTCCTTTTGGCACCCATCAATATCTACTATCGATTAGTCGAGCCAGAGAGCCTTTGGTTTTGGGCGGGAGTATTCGCAGGCTTCTTTCAACTGGGATGTTTCTATGGCCCAACGTTTTCGACCATTCAGGAACTGGTGCCGCAGCAGATCCGTGCAACCGTGGTTGCCTTTTACATTCTGCTGCTGAATCTCGTTGGAGTGGCGATTGGTGTGACTGCCGCTGGCATTTATATCGACCATCTCGCGGCAGCGGGTGAGAGTGAGCCCTACACCATGGCCCTTTTGTGGTTCACGGTGATCTCTATGGCTGCCATTCCCTTGTTCTTCGGTGCAGGGCGCCGATTTGAGCAAGATAAAGCCAAACTCGCCGCGGTGTTTGGCTAAAGGACAATCTGCCGTACAAACCTTCCATATCAATGAGAAATTGCTGAGCCCAGATTGAGCAATGAGTGAGCAATGAGTAAGCAATGAGTGGGCAATGACAGAACGGCTGGCACAGCACGAGCGGGTCATCGAAGGGTTCTTGGACCAGATCTGGATGGAGAAGGGGTTGAGTGACAACTCCCTCGCGGCGTACCGCCTGGACCTTAAAAGCTTTGCCATCTGGTTGGCTGAGGCGCGACCGACATTTTCGCTGACTGACGTTACGCGGCTTGATCTGCTCGAATATATCGAAGGTCGTTCAAAGGCAGGCATAAAGCCACGCTCCGCCGCACGCGCGTTATCGGCGCTGCGCGCGTTCTACCAAATTCAAACCCGAGAGTCTCGGATGACGGAAAATCCGACGCTGCGAATCGCGTTACCCAAGATCGGGCGAGCCCTGCCGCAATCGTTGACCGAGGATGATGTCCTTTCTCTGCTCGAGGCGCCGGATGTGACATCGAATTATGGGTTGCGGGATAGAACCATGCTCGAGCTGATGTACGCGACAGGACTCAGAGTATCGGAACTCGTTGAACTCACGGTGTCTGAAGTGAACTTGCGTCAAGGAGTGGTGAGGGTTCGAGGTAAGGGCGGCAAAGACCGGCTAGTGCCGGTTGGCGCAACAGCGCTTGCGTGGATTGAGCAATACCTCGAAGCGTCAAGGCCTGATCTGTTGGCTGGGAAGGCAGTTACTGACGTCCTTTTTCCAAGCAACCGCGCGAAAGCAATGACTCGGCAAACGTTTTGGCACCTCATTAAGAAGTACGCGATGGTCGCAGGTATCTCTAAACCATTGTCTCCTCATACGTTAAGGCATGCATTCGCGACTCATCTCATCAATCATGGCGCTGATTTGAGAGTGGTTCAGTTGTTGCTCGGCCATAGCGATCTATCCACCACACAGATATACACCCATGTGGCTAAAGAGCGGTTAAAGCGACTGCATGAGACCCATCACCCTCGCGGGTAGCAGGGCGTGCTCGCTACCCGCTGATTCGCGTTAAGATACAAGTCGGAAAGAGTACCGGTATGGAGATAAGCAACATGAGATACGATCAATGCGTTCGACTTTTGAGCCGTTCGCTCATGCACATGCTGCTCTTGCTCGCATCCGCCTTGGGCGTGGTAACAACCTCCTTTGCAGCTGAACGCGTGGACCCTCTGCCAGAGATCCAATCTGCCCTGGTATCAGCGGGAATTCCCGTAGTAGAAGTGACGCCAAGCAAGATCTCGGGCCTCTACGACGTGAGATTGTCGGACGGTACAACGTTGTTGACTGATCGCACCGGGACCTTCTTCGTCGTGGGCGATGTATACCAGCGAGTCAATCAACGGATCGTGAATTTGTCGGACCAGCGGCGAATGGAGGACCGGAAAGCACTGCTACTCACGTTAGATGAGTCTGAGATGGTTGTGTTCGACTCGATTGCGGAACGCAAAGCGTCAATTACGGTATTCACCGACATTGACTGCGGATTTTGCAGGAAGCTGCATCAGGAGGTCCCTTCCCTGAATCAGATGGGAGTCGCAGTCCGTTATCTGGCTTATCCAAGGGCTGGCGTGGGGTCTGACAGCTTTGACAAGATCGTATCGGCTTGGTGCGCGCCTGACCCCAAGCGGGCATTAACTCTCGCTAAGTCATTACAGCCCATTGATGCAAAGACCTGCGATAACCCGGTGTCGGATCACTTGCAGCTAGGAAGTCGAATGGGGGTTACGGGGACGCCCGCAATTGTCCTCGATAATGGGCGTCTGGTTCCCGGCTATTTGCCTGCTGAGCGATTGGCCGCCGAACTGGGGTTGTCGGCTGGCTCATAGGTCTTAAACGGGCAGGATGGGCACGTTCGGCGTGTCGAAAGTGACGCCGCCCAACATCTCCTCTACAATCGCGCTTTTTCGTAGGCGGGCCCATGGAAGATTCGTTCCAAAGAATTGAGCGTTTACCCCCTTATATCTTTAGCATTACGGACACTCTAAAGCGTGACGCTCGGGCTCGGGGAGAGGACATCGTCGACTTTGGTATGGGTAATCCGGATCAACCCACGCCGCCTCATATTGTTTCCAAGCTGATTGAGACTGTTCAGCGGGGCGACACGCACCGTTATTCCCAATCCAAAGGGATCCCCAGGCTCCGTCGAGCAATCACCCAATGGTACGAACGCCGTTACGACGTGGCATTAGATCCGGAAAGTCAGGCCATCGTAACGCTGGGTTCCAAAGAAGGGTTAGCGCATCTGGCGCAAGCGATCCTTGGCCCGGGGGATTCTGTCTTGGTGCCGAATCCATCCTATCCGGTGCATCCCTACGGATTTGTAATCGCAGGCGCAGATGTTCGGCATGTCCGATTGACCGATGGGGTCGACTTCTTCGCCGAGCTGGAATCGGCCATCTTGAATAACTGGCCGAAGCCAAAAGTGCTCGTGCTGAATTTCCCTGGCAACCCAACCACCCATTGCGTTGAGCTCGAGTTCTTCGAGCGTGTGGTGGCTATCGCCAAAGCGCATGGGATTTGGGTGGTACAAGATCTTGCTTATGCGGATATTGTCTTCGACGGCTATACCGCGCCATCAATTTTGCAGGTCCCAGGAGCGATGGATGTTGCGGTGGAGTTTTTTACTCTATCTAAAAGCTACAACATGCCTGGCTGGAGAATTGGGTTTTGTGTGGGTAACGAAACGCTGATTGGTGCGCTGGCTCGAATAAAATCCTATTTGGACTATGGGAGTTTTACGCCGATTCAAGTGGCTGCCATCGCCGCGCTCGAGGGTGACCAACAGTGTGTTTCAGACATTACCGAAATGTATAAACGCCGGCGCGATGTATTGTGTGATGGATTGAATGCGATGGGTTGGGAGGTGACTCCACCAAAAGCAACGATGTTTGTGTGGGCGAAAATTCCGCCACAGTTCGCGGCGATGGGGTCATTAGAATTCGCGAAACTGCTCATTGATCGAGCCAAAGTGGCGGTTTCGCCAGGCATTGGCTTTGGCCAGTATGGCGATGATCACGTTCGTTTTGCATTGATCGAAAATGAGCACAGAACGCGCCAGGCATTAAGAGGCTTGAAAAAATTATTCGCTGAGTCATCGTAGCGACAAGCCAAAATCATTAAGCAAGAAGGGGCCGCTACGTGAGGATTGGAATCTGTGGAGCCGGGACAGTCGCCCAGGGCGTCGTTCAGATCTTGCGAGATCAGAGTGGATTGATGAGTCGTCTCAATCCCGACCCGATAGAGGTGGTCGCTTTGGCCTCCCGGCGCAACCTTAATCTACCGGTGTTTGAGGGCATTCCGTTCATTGATGACGTTTTCGCGCTCGCCGAGCGAGAGGACATTGACGTATTGGTCGAGCTCATCGGCGGTACGGATGATGCCTTCACACTGGTGAAGGCAGCGCTAGCCAATGGCAAGTCGGTCGTCACCGCAAATAAAGCGTTACTAGCACACCATGGTGCGGCGTTATTCCAAATAGCCAGAGAGCATGAGGTGTCCTTGTTATTCGAGGCAGCGGTGTGTGGTGGCATTCCCATTATCAAAGCGTTGAATGAGAGCTTTGTAGGAAATCAAGTGAAGGGCATTGCTGGAATTATCAATGGCACCACTAACTTCATCTTGACCAAGATGGCTCAGCAAGGCCAAAACGGCGCCTTTGACGCAGTGCTCGCTGAGGCCCAACACCTTGGCTACGCCGAGGCTGATCCAACATTCGACATAGGCGGCATGGATGCGGCGCACAAGCTTGCGATCATGGCATCGCTCGCGTTTGAAGAGCCCCTGCAGCTCGATGCGATTTACGTTGAGGGAATCGAATCGATTACCAGCGACGATCACGAGTGGGCCGAGCGATTAGGATTTAGCATCAAACACTTGGGAATCGCGCTTGCCGATGATGGCGGCATAGAAATGCGGGTTCACCCGGCTCTTGTCCCTAATGGGTCGCAGCTTGCCTCCATTCAAGACGTGACCAATGCAGTCAATGTGCTCGCCGACCCGCTGGGCGAAATTTTGCTCACGGGAGCCGGTGCAGGCGCCGGACCAACTGGGAGTTCTGTGGTTTCGGATCTCTTCGATTTGGCGGCAGGATGCGCACGAAAACCACCGCCCGCGCTCATGTCGGTGACAAGCACGCGTGCTGCAAAATCGATAGAGCACACAATCAGTGGTTGGATGGTTCGAGTCGATGTCCCGGATGAGTCAGGTGCGATGTCGGAAGTCGCTTCAGTACTCGCTGAGTACGGGTTGTCTATCGATCAAATTCAACAACGTGATACAGCGGGTGGCATGGCGACAGTCGCACTGATACTAGACCCAGTGCGGGAGGACCAGCTCCGCAGTGCGCTCTTAAACTTAGAAGGTCGGTCGAACGTGGCGGGTACTCGCGCAATCCGAGTGTTTGACTCGCGAGCGGTTGGTTGAGTTGCACCCAATCTCGGATAACGGGCTTTAACGAATCGTGTGCCGGTAGACTGGTACGAGCGGAGTAGCGTTCGTTAGACCGGTGGTTTGATCGATGCTAAGTCGCAGGTGACGAGACTTATTCGGCCGAGCTGTGCGATGACGACCGGCTTCCCAGAGAAATCAGGAGCGAAGCTAACCCTTCACAGTGTAGTGATCACCACGGCCTTCGTTTACAATCGCCGCCCCATGGGACAGTGATCGGGGCGTGTTATTTAACGCTCAATGCGTCGAATGGAAATCGTATGGAAACAAACAGCCTAACAACAGGAATCAAAGATGGTCGAGCGCGCGTTGCCGTGCTGAGGGGGTATCTTTGACTACGATACCAAGAAGGATCGTCTTGCAGAGGTAGAGCTTGAGCTCGCTGATCCTACGATTTGGGATGAGCCTGAGCGGGCACAAAAATTAGGCCAAGAGCGATCAGCCTTGGAGACAGTGGTTAAGACAGTAGAACGATTAGAGATAGGATTTGCCGAACTCGAAGAAATCCTTGCCCTTGCCGTTGATGAGCAAGACCACGAACTATTGGATGAGGCTACGACTGAACTAGCGAGTTACCAGGGCGATCTCGAAAAGCTTGAATTTCAGCGAATGTTTTCTGGTCAAATGGATGCCAACTGCGCCTATCTTGATGTGCAGTCTGGGTCTGGCGGTACTGAGGCACAGGATTGGGCCGAAATGTTGCTTCGAATGTACTTGCGCTGGGGCGAGGCTCAGGGATTCAAGGCCGAAATCGTTGAGTGTTCAGAGGGAGAGGTGGCTGGCATTAAGTCCGCGACGGTCCGCATCGAAGGCCCCTATGCCTACGGCTGGCTTCGCACGGAGACTGGTGTTCATCGCTTAGTCCGCAAGTCCCCCTTCGACTCAGGCAACCGTCGGCACACCTCCTTTGCTTCTATTTTCGTCTCGCCTGAGCTCGATGATGATATTGATATCGAGTTAGATATGAACGAGGTTCGCGTAGATACCTACCGAGCGAGTGGTGCCGGAGGGCAGCACGTTAATAAGACAGACTCAGCGATTCGACTGACTCACATTCCGAGCGGTATTGTTGTGCAGTGTCAAAATCAGCGATCCCAACACAAAAATCGTGACCAGGCGGTGAAACAACTGAAGGCAAAGCTATATGAGATGGAGGAGCAGAAGCAGAAACAAGCGCTGCAGGCCATCGAAGACAGTAAGTCTGATATCAGTTGGGGGAGCCAAATACGTTCTTATGTCCTCGATTCGGCAAGGATCAAAGACTTACGCACTGGGGTTGAAACTTCCAACACTCAAAATGTGTTGGATGGCGAGTTGAACGACTTTATTGAAGCCAGTTTAAAGCAGGGGCTTTAGCCCACTGGTTAGCCGACCGAAGGATGGAATCCAATCTATGAGCAACGAAGATCAGGAACAAGACCTCCCATCGTTAATCGCCCAACGGCAGAGCAAGCTTGCTGCGCTCAAAGAGGAGGGGGTTAACCCTTATCCAAATGATTTCCGCCGAGACAATGTGACGGCAGAATTGCATGCCGCCCATGGTGAATCTGAAAAAGAGACGCTGGAGTCTAGCGCCATCACTGCATCGGTCGCCGGCCGGGTGCTGCTTAAACGTGTGATGGGGAAAGCGAGCTTTCTAACGATTCAAGACTATGCAGGTCAAATTCAGATCTATGTGACTCGAGATGCGTTGGGTGAGAGCGATTATGCTTTTTTCAAAACATTGGATATCGGGGATATCGTCGGCGTAGCCGGTACCATGATGAAAACCATGAAAGGGGAGCTATCGGTGGCGGCGACATCGGTACGGTTACTCACTAAATCCTTGCGACCACTCCCTGAAAAACACAAAGGACTCACCGACACCGAGATGCGGTATCGGCAGCGCTATGTTGACTTGATTGTCAATGAATCCTCGAGGTTAGTATTTCGCCGACGAGCTGAGATCATTGATCGTATTCGCCGATTTTTGATCGACCGCGAATTCATGGAGGTGGAGACCCCCATGATGCAAGGCATCCCGGGTGGAGCTACTGCGCAGCCATTTGTGACGCGCTACAACGCCCTTGATCAGGATATGTACCTTCGAGTGGCGCCAGAGCTGAACCTGAAGCGTTTAGTGGTCGGGGGAATCGAGCAGGTATTCGAGATTAATCGAAACTTCCGCAACGAAGGCATATCAACCAAGCACAGCCCTGAGTTCACTATGCTTGAGTTTTATTGGGCGTATGCGGATTACCATGACCTCATGGATTTGACGGAGACCTTGTTTCGCGAACTCGCCGAACAAGTACTTGGCACATCGTCATTTAGCTACCAAGGGGTCGACATCGACTTCGGCCAATCCTTTGCCAGAATGACGATGGCAGAAGCAATTGTGGCATTTTGTGATGAGATTGACGCCGAGGCTGTGAGTGATGCCGCGCGGTGTAAAGCGCTGCTTGCAGACGCTGGCGTAGAAGCCAAAGATGAATGGGGTCTGGGTAGACTTCACCTGGAGCTATTCGAGACTCGAGTAGAAGACCAAATCGAGCAGCCAACCTTCATCATGCAACATCCTATCGAGGTGTCGCCGCTGGCAAGACGCAACGACCAAACCCCAGAGTTGACGGATCGGTTTGAGCTCTTCGTAGCGGGCAAAGAGATTGCCAATGGGTTCTCTGAACTGAACGATCCAGCCGATCAGGCGGCCCGTTTCAGAGCACAGGTTGCCGCCAAGGAGGCGGGAGATCTGGAGGCGATGCATTACGATGCGGACTACATCACCGCGCTGGAATATGGCTTGCCGCCTACTGCTGGCGAGGGCATCGGAATCGATCGGTTGGTGATGCTACTGACTGATTCGGCCTCGATACGAGACGTGATTTTGTTCCCTCACCTGAGGAATCGAGACGCATAGTTGTGGCATCGATTGGACTCTCTGCATCTTGGCTTGCGCAAGTCGGCGATGAGTTCAAGCGCGACTATATGATCAACCTTAAGCAATTCCTGCTCGCAGAGCGTTCGGCAGGAAAAGCGATCTTTCCCAAGGGATCTGAGTACTTTGCTGCGTTGAACGCCGTGGCTTATGAAGACGTTAGAGTAGTCATCCTAGGGCAGGATCCCTATCACGGGCCTGGGCAGGCCCATGGGCTTAGCTTTTCAGTCCCCAAAGGGATTCCGATCCCGCCTAGCCTCAGAAACATTTATCAGGAACTCGCGCAGGATTTGGGATTGCAAGCATCTGACTTCTCCCATGGCTATTTGGAGCGGTGGGCGTCGCAAGGTGTGCTTCTCTTGAACAGTGTGCTAACGGTGAAAGCCGGTGCCGCTGCCTCGCACCGCGGCAAAGGATGGGAGCAATTCACCGATCAGGTCATCCGCAGTCTTGGAACACGTGAAGCGCCGCTCGTGTTTATGTTGTGGGGAAGCTTTGCCGCCGCTAAAGCATCGATGATTAAGGGCGATCAACACCTTATCTTGAAAGCCCCTCACCCATCGCCCTTGTCCGCCTATCGAGGATTTTTCGGGTGTCAGCACTTCTCAAAGTGCAATGAGTTTCTCGCAGAATGTGGAGAGCCCATTGACTGGCGGGTCAGTCCCGAAGATAGCTGACGTGTCGCCACTAGACTGCCCAGAAAAGACTCGCGCGTTTGTCGAGGCGCAATTCGGTAGCGCTGGGGCCCGTTGGGCGGACGCCGTGCCAGGGATTTTACAGGGCTGTATTGAGCGATGGTCATTGTCGCTCAGAGAGATCATGGCTGGTGGTCTTTGCCAAAATATCGTGATGCTTGTCGATGCGAATGGTCGACCCGCGGTCCTCAAATTAGGGTACCCCGATGAGGATCAATCGCGAGAGCAGGCATGGTTGCTCGCTAGCGAGAGTGATCAAGTCGTTCACCTCCATGCGAGCAGTCAGGTTCCTCTAGTGCTTCTGCTCGAGCGGATAACGCCCGGCACGTCGTTGCTCGATGAAATTCGGTCGAATCGTTGGCGAACGAGTCGACACGCTGAGTTAGTTTTACTCTTGCTTAATTGCCAACTACCGCTGCCGTTAGACCAGCCCGCTCCTAGTCATCGCGACATGCTGCTTGAAGTTGCACGCGAGCCAGATTCTGCTTTGCCGCCTGACTTGCTTCGGCTCGTTCGCGAATCGATTTTGCTCGCCGAAAAACTTGATGATGGAACGTTTGGGAGTGCTTGCTGGCTCCACGGAGATTTACACCCTAGCAATATCCTTTGGGATGGGAAGCAAGCTGCTTGGCGAGCAATCGACCCCAAAGGCTACAGGGGACCCCCAGTGATGGCGCTGGGGCGATATTTGCACAATTTCCTTGATGATGAATTGGAAAGCCTAGGGCAGTCAGTCTCTAACGCTGCTCGGGAGGCGCTGCTTCAAGAACGGGTGAGGGTCTTGGCTCGAGAAATGGGCCAACCTGAAGCACTACTGATGCTGACGGTGTTCATCGATCTCGTGCTAGCAGTCAGTTGGTCCGAGCAATCGGATAACCAAGCCTCATTCGAGCGGTGGGGTCACTTGATTCAGTTTGCGCGAGCAGAAGCGCTCAGCCTTTCTCTCTAGATGAACGATAAATCCGCGTTGGCAACCCTTGCGCCCTCGACTTGTGCGTCGCGTTTGATCATTGCCGCGACGACCCAGTGATCCTCCAACTGCGCGGCTTGAATGACTGCTCCGATGGATGCTCCCTCGCTGTCAGTCACCGTGAGTGGTTCGTCCCCTTGAACTAGCTGATCTATTTGTCCAATACGGACTGCTTGCTTGGTTTTACCCTTGAAGTGAACGCGAGCGATGATTTCCTGGCCAAGATAGCAGCCTTTGTCAAAATCAACGCCACCGAACTGATCCATGGCGAGTTCTTGCGGTAGAAATTGATCACTTTCAGTCTGGGTGGTCCAAAGAAAGCCGCGTCCCAGTGCTCGGGCCGTCCATCCGCCATCGATGATTGGCGCGTCAAGGGACTCGGAGGTCCAGATCTCCCCTTCTTGGTCCTCTTCCGAGAACGTCAAAACATCGCGGTCTGAGGGCAGCCTTGTCGCATAGCAGGCGAGAACATCACTCTTGTCTGTGATGGATGCTTTGGAAAATACGATGAATTTCTTGAGCGCGTTGATGACTGGGTCAACCATTTGCTGGTCAAGGCGAAGCAACAAGCCTGGCTCATCATCCTTGGAATTCGCGTCTGACAATCTCGCAATCGCTGCGGTGGATAGGACGCGACCTTGGATGGTTGGGATGGCCGTATACATCGCCAAGCCGTTCCCAAGCTGTGAGAGGTCTCGAGTGCAGTACCCTTGGAAGAATTTCTCTGCATCAACGCCTCGAATCTCGATGAAGCCAAATTGGGGTAGAGCGGTTAGCATGATCGGCGGAAGTCGGTGGAAAAACGCAAGCTTAGTCAATCGACTGATTGCTGCCAAGCGACACTCATTGCTGCATAGCGACATGGAATGGCCAGGCCCTCGTGGGAGCGTCGTGCTAGAGCGGCCGCGATACTCGCGGTCTTCAGACTTTTTCAGTAGCGACGGAGAGAGGAGCGTTCATCCAGCGAAATATCGAAAGTCTGGTGGCTGGCGTTAAACTGGCGCGCGTCGACCCGGTATGGAAGACGAAGCGTACAATCTACGTGAAGCTAATCGCTCTGGAACGCAAGGCTAATCGCCAATGCGCACTCACCAACCAGCGATCGTGCGCAATGTTGCAAGCAACCGAGGGTAAGCTGCAACGATTGAAAGGAAAGGATATGGAAGACGTCAGTGAGATCAAAAGCCAAACTGAACTTAATCGTCTCCGTTGGCGGTCGCGTCGGGGGATGGCGGAGCTGGATGTCCTGTTTGTACCCTTTTTTGAGGAAGCATTTGATGCGTTGAGTGCCGATATGAAAGAGGTTTATGCGCGAATGCTTGATGAAGAGGATCCGGAACTTTGGAGTTGGTTTAGCGAGCAATCGGCCCCAGATGATCCGCAATACCGTTCGCTCGTCTCATTGATGCTGAACCGTGTCAGACCAATCGACACATGAGCAAGATAGCGTGGAGGTGTGGTCCGAGAGGCGTCGATCGATACGGTAGGTCAGTCCGGTATTGCTGACATTGAGCGATTCTTTTCACCTGACGTTCCTCGTGCCGAAGCCCTTCGTGTTGACAGCGACTCGACTGTCTGCATGGCTTGTTTTGCCAACCCCGTGGTTGTTACAAGGTTGGTTTGAACCCTCCGCTTGGCTTTGCCTTGCGCTTGCTGCGGGCGCTGGCGTACTGGTCGATCTGCATTGGCTGAGAGCTCACTGGGATCGAGACCGTATCGCAGTGATAAGGGCGAACTCGCAGGCAATTTGGGTTCAGTTAGCGAGCAGTGCCGAGTGGCACAGGGCCTGGATTGACTCGAGTTCGGTCGGAACCACGGCGGTCTTTCTACGTCTCTTTAGTCATCAACAGAGACCCTTGCGGGCCTCAATTCATGCGATTGATCTGCCGCAGTCAGCGCGGTCGGCAAATGACTTTAGGCGGCTTCGTGTACTGATGGGATGGCCTCCAGCTGCGCTATTATCGGCAGCAAACGTTGAGCAGGGCAGACCAAAGTCGCCGCGAGGGTGAACGCGCCTCTGTTTTGAAGGGTGAGTGGGCCAGGCGCTGATGAGTGAGGCGCTTTATTTTTGAATTAATCGTTGTCGCCTTCTAGATGCTCGCGCATCAACCAGTTGCTAAGCGCAGTGTACGGCTGTGGTGCAGTTGCTTTGACCTTGTTTTTGACTCGATAAGTGAAAATAGAGCGGCATGGGCGACGATGCCTTCAAGCATAATTCGTTGGCGCAAGAATCGTGTCGATGGCCTCGCTCATCGTTTCAGGGTAATCCGTTGTGTAATGCAAACCCCGGCTCTCTTTTCTTCTGAGTGCTGACGCAATGATTAAATCGGCAACTTGGGCAAGATTTCTAAGTTCGATCAGATCGCGAGTAACGAAGTGACGTTGATAGTGCTCATCGATCTCCCTTTGTAGCAGTTTTACCCTGCGCTGAGCGCGAATCAGTCGTGCATCGGAACGGACGATGCCAACGTAATTCCACATCAGGCGCCTTAATTCGTCCCAGTTGTGAGCGATCAACACATCTTCTTCTGAGGACGTGACTTGGCTTGCATCCCAGGAGGGAATATCAAGAAAGGTCGTGCCTGGACGCGCATTTGAGGCGATTTCCTCGGCAGCTGCGCGAGCAAAGACCAGGCACTCCAGTAAAGAATTGCTCGCCATTCGGTTGGCGCCATGTAGCCCCGTGTAGGTTGATTCGCCGACTGCATACAGTCCATTGACGTCGGTTCGACCCGCCAAATCCGTCATGATGCCGCCACAGGTGTAGTGTGCCGCAGGAACGATCGGGATGGGCGTTGTTGTGATGTCAATACCGAAGGAAAGACAACGCTGATAGATCGTTGGGAAATGACGCTTGACGTCTTCAGCGGGCCTGTGACTGATGTCTAGCAGCACGTGATCGCAACCCAATCGCTTCATTTCAAAATCGATGGCTCTGGCGACGATGTCTCTTGATGCGAGCTCAGCGCGCTCATCAAATCGGGACATAAAGGCCTCGCCATTGGGGAGTCGTAAAATGGCGCCTTCCCCCCTTAAGGCTTCGGAAATGAGAAAGGACTTCGCTAGCGGATGGTAGAGACAGGTGGGATGAAATTGATTGAACTCCATATTGGCGACGCGGCAACCTGCTCTCCAGGCCATCGCGATACCGTCGCCGGAGGCAGTGTCTGGATTGCTGGTGTAGAGGTAGACCTTGCTTGCTCCGCCTGTCGCGAGCACAACACTGGGGCTGGCAATGGTCGTGACTGACTGGGTTGCCTGATTGAGGGCGTAAATGCCGCACACGGTTTTGGAACCCAACCCGAGCTGATTAGTGGTGATGATGTCGAGCGCGATGGTGTCAGTTAGAAAACTGATGTTGGGTTTTGCGGTTGCGGCGCTGTAGAGCTGCTCGGAAATCTCCTTACCGGTCGCATCTGCTGCATGGATGACCCTCCGATGACTGTGGCCACCTTCTTGGGTCAAGTGAAACTCAGACCGTCCGCTCGCGCTAACCCGTGTGTCAAATTGAACGCCCAGTGAGACCAACCACTCAACGATCTCCCGGCTTCGCTCTACCACAAAGCGAACGGCGGGCTCCTGACATAGGCCATCACCGGCTCGAAGCGTGTCGGCAATGTGCGCATCGATGCTGTCATAGTCATCGAGTACGGCGGCAACGCCTCCTTGCGCGTAGTAGGTAGATCCTTCAAGTGGACGTTCTTTACTGAGTATTCCAACCTGAAGGCGATCCGGTAATGTCAGCGCCAAGCTTAGCCCTGCTGCCCCACTGCCAATGATTAAGACATCAAATTGCTCGGTGGAAGGGTGGGGTCGTTCATTCATTAGTGAGGCTGCCGAGGGTTGGTGGTCTGGTATCATGCAAGGTCATCGATGGTACGCAAGTGAACTTCGGTTCGCTCTGGCGGTCCCAAATCATAAAGCCTCGCTCTGGAAAAAGCATTGAGCCAAAACGAATCCGATCAACGGTTGGTTGCTCGCGTACAGCGAGGAGACCGGCGCGCATTCGACGCGCTGGTGATTAAGTACCAGGCCAGAATTGCCACACTGATCGGTCGGTTCGTTCGCGATACCGATGAGGTGATGGACGTCACTCAAGAGACGTTCATCAAAGCTTATCGCGCGATAGGTTCGTTCCGTGGGGATGCCCAGTTTTACACCTGGCTTTACCGTATTGCCTCTAATACCGCCAAAAATTATCTGGTTGCGAAGTCACGTCGCCCACCGGATACCGACTTGTGGGTAGGCGAGGGCGATCCCGGAGAGGGATCGGTTGAGATAGAAAGTATTGAGGAGCCTCAAGGACTGCACGAGCGAGATCAATTGCTTGAAGCATTGAGCGGCGGGCTAGACAATCTGCCTGAGGAGCTCAAAGTTGCCCTGGTGCTAAGGGAATTTGATGGACTGACGTATGAAGAGATCGCTGAGGTCATGGAGTGCCCAGTGGGAACGGTGAGGTCCAGGATATTTCGGGCAAGGGAGGCGCTGGAGAAAATCATAGATAGAGGGGATAAAAGCGAGGCTTAAGGCTTATTGAAGGTAATAATCGGTGCGAAAATACGAGGAACCAATGGCCATTTGGGTGGTCAAACGAGCGTGTGAGTGGCGTAATGGGCGTTAGGGTCGGCCATTCAGTCGTGCAGAAACCTACGCAACCCTTCAGAAATTGATTAAACCGATGGGTTAGGCGCAAAACTAAACTGAAAAAGGACCATTTCAGTAAACACATTTAGCGATGCGCCGATTGGTGATGATTAGTGAGAGTGAGTGATAGTCGAGAGCCAGTGATGAAAGCCTCCAGACTCAAACAACCCGAGTGATAGAGGTACATAAAGGGTAAGAGCTGAAAGAAGCAAAGAAGCAGGCCAGAAAAGCAGGCCACAAGAAGCAGGCCACAAGAAGTAAGAAGCAGGTAACAAACAAGAAGTAGGCCACAAGAAGAAGCAGGTAACAAACAAGAAGTAATAAACAACAAGAAACACGACGGAAGCGGCAGTGTTTTTTGAGCAAAATTAGATATGAGCACAAGCAAACGAGCAGTCGAAGCCCATGGAAAGTAAGAAATCGTCTTGGTCGGCCTTTGTCGATAGCGAACTCAGCGAGCTCGAGGAATTGCGGTTGATCCGCGAAAGCGACATGGCTGAGATGGCCCCCAGCGTGTTTCGTTGGAATGAGTTGCGCAATAAGCTGATCGCACCACAGGTCCAACCATCACTTTCGGTCGATGAACACGTGATGCTAAACGAGCGCATCATGGCTGCGCTTGATGCAGAGGGCGAGACGGTCGCGAAGGGTCCCACGCGGTCTCGACCCTTATGGCCAGTGGCTGCCGCGGCCTCACTGGTCGTCGCAGTCGCAGTGGGACTAATCATTCAGAACCCATCTAGTGTTGGGGTTGACACTGGCCGAGTGGCTTCAAGTGGTGCTGCGCCGGCCCTGGAGGGCCAAGACGTCATCGCGGGCCCTGCACTTGTACAAAACGAGGTGCTGCCAGTGGTCGCGAGTGGAGAATCCCAATTAAAGGTGCTCGATGAGGAGACCCAAGCGAGACTTCGTCAGTACCTCGAGGAGCACGATCGGTCTGTGGGCCGCCGGGCGAATCAGCCGCAGTTTGTAACGTTCCCCAACGGTTCGAACTAGGAGCCGGTGATACCGATGCCAAGAGCCAATCATTTGACTATAAGCAATCGATATCGAAATAGCGGTATCGCTTTGCTTATGCTCTTGGGCAGTCTCGTGAATCCAGCAGTGGCATCTGAGCGACCTGATAATGGCCTTAGCTCCCAGGAGCGTGACCCCAATCACTGGATTGAGAAGATGGGCACGGCTTTGATCGAAGAAAACTACCGCGGGGTGTTCACGATCGCCCGCGGAAGAGAGTTCAACTCAATAGAAATCGATCATCGGTACCAGGACGGGGTAGTGACTGAGCATCTGACCCAACAAAATGGTCCTCACCGGAGGGTCATCCGTCATGGGCAGTCCATTGAGTGTTTTCATGAGGATAGCGCTTCTTCACTCGATCATGCAGTTCATCTTGGTCCGTTCAGTCAGTCCTTTAATGCCTCACTGCAAGCGCAATCAAATCACTACGTATCGAAGATCATTGGTTTAGACCGAGTCGCTGGTCGGCAAGCAGTCGTCCTGAGCGTCCAAGCGAGCGCAGGCGACCGGTTTGGGTTTATGTTGTGGATTGACCGGCAGCGAGGACTGCTACTTCAGTCCCATCTGGTTGATCGAGGTCGGATATTGGAAGTTTTCCAATTTGCATCAGTTGACTTTGATTTGGCGTCGCCTCTTGTCTCGAAAGCATCTGAACACCAAGGGTGGATTGCCCATTCGTTAACCGAAGAGGTCATGACGGCAAGTGAGAAGCCGTCTTTTAAGGTGAAGTGGATGCCTGCAGGGTATCGGGTAGTGTCCTCAAGCAAGCATCGCGTCCATTTCAGCGATGGGGTCAGTGACTTCTCTATTTTTTTGGACCTGGGACGTGTAGCACCTAAAGTTGCAACGGAAATCAAGGGAAGGACCATTGTGACGAGGCCGCTTCGCAGCCAAGAAGGTCAGATCACTATTGTGGGTTCGCTACCGCTGCCAACCGCTGAACGGCTCGCCGAATCAGTGGAATCTGTTGTCTACTAGTAACGTAGAAACAAAGAAGTCCAAGGTCATGCACTTGAAGGTTTTTGGGCCCCGTTGCCCTCGCGCTTTCGCTCCCCGGTTGGCCAGAGGGCCGTCGCAGGCCAGACAAAAAAAGGCTGCGATCGACAAGCCAGACCAAGAAAAGCTGGCCCGGATAAGCGGGCCAAGCCAAGTAGGCCGAGAGAGAAGGGACGGCGGATTTTTCGTGACAAATAGTCGAGCGGTTTAGGCCTGACTCTAATTGGAGAGAGTCATTGGGTCAGAAGCGTCGCCAAGATTAGATCGTACGGTATGGAATGGTTAATAAAGCAAGAAAAGTGTTCGACCAACCATTGCTTGACGTGGCATTGAATTCACACGCAGTGCGCCAGCGTGGCTGTACGGGATGCCAGAGTCGATGCGGTGACTTCGCCGGATCTGCTGGACAGAAAACTGGCAAGAGCGAACTGGATCGATCTGCTTTGGCGACAGCAATCATGCACACACTAGGGATTCCCATCCTGTTGGCGACGACACTGGTTGGATTAGCGGCTGTCAGTGGGTGGGGTGACGGGGCCCAATTGGTGGCCTTGGTACTGGGTTTAGCCATTGGGGCTTTTGTATGTAGACCACTCAGCGCGTTGGTCTTCAGGCAGTAAGACGCTGACATACACCGCGAGTGCCTCTCAACTAGTCGATCTCAGCGCAACGCCTGTCGAGATTAGACTAAGACAGTGGGTGCGGTTTATAGCTAAGAATTAGGGAAGGGTGCCGGCCGCAAGGCGGCGAAGGAAAAGCGCAAAGAAAAAGCGCTGGAACCAACCGCCAAAAAGTCGCGCGGAAAACAAACGGTAAACAAGTAAGATGCAGTGCCTTGGTCAAGAGGCTAGGAAACCAAACGAATGATTCAAACTGACCGGGGTTCCGAAAGGAACACAAACCCTCGCAAAGCAATACGGTCAAAGTGTAAGGACGTGGTGGAAAGTATGACCCAAAACAAACAGCAGAACTCTTCCTTGAGAGGGTGGTTGATAGCGCTAGCAGTGGGGCTGCTCGCGACTAGCCATGCGCGTGCAAATAGTGGTCTCCCTGACTTCACTGCGTTGGTGCAAGAGAGCGCTCCCGCCGTAGTCAATATTACCGTCACACGCAAAGCGCCAAGCTTCGAAGGCAGAGCCGAGGAAGAAATGCCTGAATTTTTTCGGCGTTTTTTCAGAGGCTACCCACAAGATCGTCAACAACGTCCGGCCACAGGTTCTGGGTTCATTCTCACAGAGGATGGGTACGTTCTGACCAACAACCACGTTGTGGAAGATGCGGATGAAATCATCGTTGCCTTGAGTGACCGTCGTGAGCGAGAAGCATCGCTCATTGGCGCTGATCCTGTGTCAGATTTGGCCCTGCTGAAAATCGACGCCTCAGACCTGCCTGTCGTTCGAGTCGGCCAGTCTGAGACCTTGCAGGTGGGCGAGTGGGTGATGGCGATCGGGTCGCCATTTGGCTTTGAATTGTCTGTCACAGCCGGCATCGTGAGCGCTAAGGGTCGGAGTCTGCCTGACGAGCGCGGAAATTACGTTCCGTTCATCCAAACCGATGTTGCGATCAATCCGGGTAACTCGGGCGGCCCTCTGTTTAACCTGAACGGAGAGGTCGTAGGTATCAACTCGCAGATCTTCACTCGATCAGGGGGGTTCATGGGCCTCTCATTTGCCATCCCGATGGATATCGCGATGGAGGTTGTCGAGCAGCTAAAAGAGAAGGGCACCGTGTCACGCGGTTGGCTGGGCGTACAGATCCAGCGGGTTGATCGGGATTTGGCAGAGTCTTTCGGACTGGATCGTGCTGCAGGCGCCTTGGTGACTCGGGTTTTCGCAGAAAGCCCTGCTGAAGAGGCAGGCCTCAAGGAGGGGGACATTATCACCGAGTTTGGGGGAAGAACGATTGATTTGAGTTCAGACTTGCCCCATGTCGTCGGGCGATTCAAAGCAGGAACAACAACGGAAGTCATTGTTGTCCGTGAGGGAGAACGTCAAACGCTCGATGTGACCGTGGGCGAATTGGATCAGTCTGCGGTGATGCAACCCTCTACGCTGAGCAGGCCCCAAGACAACAGGTTGGGTATCACAGTCCGCGAGCTGTCTGAGGAAGAGAAGTCATCCATCGAAGTGAGCCAAGGCGTGCTTATAACGGAAGTCAATGCGGGGCCGGGACGGCTCGCTGGTTTGCAAGCTGGAGACGTACTGACCACCATTAATAGCCAGTGGATCGATTCGGTAGAGGCATTTGAACGGCAAGTAAAAGCGTTGCCCGAGGACATGGCCATTCCGGTTCGTATTGTTCGAGACCGGCAGCCGCTGTTTGTCGCGATAAAAGTGAATGACTAGGCAACTCGCATGGCACTGCCTAGAGATTTCCATTAGACTCGCGCGCATTCACGATACCTATCGAGTTCCTCATTGACTGCTCCATCGAACATCCGCAACTTCTCGATCATCGCTCATATTGACCATGGGAAGTCGACGCTTGCAGATCGATTCATCCAGTACTGCGGTGGACTGAGCGACCGCGAAATGGCAGCCCAAGTCCTGGACTCTATGGATATCGAGCGGGAACGAGGAATTACCATTAAGGCGCAAAGCGTCTCATTGAATTATCAGGCTCGAAGCGGCGAGACATACCAGCTCAACATCATCGATACACCGGGTCATGTCGATTTCTCATACGAAGTATCGCGCTCCCTATCGGCTTGCGAGGGCGCGCTTTTGGTGGTGGATGCCGCCCAAGGCGTAGAGGCGCAGTCGGTCGCCAATTGTTATACCGCAGTTGAAGAGGGGTTAGAGGTTATTCCTGTTCTCAACAAGATCGACCTGCCCAGTGCCGAGCCAGAGCGAGTTCAGCAAGAGATTGAGGAAATCATTGGTATTGACGCGTCCGAATCGCTGCGAGTCAGCGCAAAAACTGGTGTGGGCGTAGAGGATCTGCTGGAGCAGATCGTTGAATTGGTGCCGCCACCAGAGGATTACTCCAATGAATCCTTGCAAGCGCTCATTATCGACTCGTGGTTCGATAACTACTTGGGTGTCGTGTCTTTGATCAAAGTGGTCAAAGGCAAGATCTCCAAGCGAGACAAGTTTCAGATTTGCTCTACTGGGAAAATCTATCAGGCCGATAGCGTCGGTATATTTACGCCCAGGCGCGAAGCCAAAGACTCGCTGGAAACAGGCGAGGTGGGTTTTCTTGTCGCGGGGATCAAAGATGTAAAAGGCGCTCCCGTTGGTGACACGATCATTGTCCCCAGCACGGAGACGGCCGCGCTTCCTGGATTTAAAACGGTTAAGCCGCAGGTTTATGCGGGCATGTTCACCGTCAGTGCTGACGATTTTGAAAATTTCCGAGAAGCGCTTGAAAAACTGACGTTAAACGACGCGTCGTTGGTTTACGAACCTGAGAGCTCAGACGCGCTGGGGACTGGTTTTCGTTGTGGATTCCTTGGGATGCTCCACATGGAGATCATCCAGGAGCGCCTAGAGCGCGAGTACAACCTCGATCTGATCTCATCTGCTCCCACGGTGATTTATGAGGTTGAGAAAAAGACGGGTGATGTCATCAAAATCCACAACCCGTCGCAGCTCCCCGATGTCGGCAGTATCGCCGAGATGCGAGAGCCCATTGTGCTGGCCAACATTTTGGTGCCGAGTGAACACCTTGGAAACGTGATCAAACTCTGCGAGGAACGTCGAGGGGTTCAACGCGACATGCAGTTTGTAGGGCGTCAGGTCTCGCTGGCCTACGAGTTGCCGATGAACGAAGTGGTGCTCGATTTCTTTGATCGCCTGAAATCCGTGTCAAGGGGTTATGCCTCACTCGACTATAGTTTCGAGCGGTTTCAGGCGGCACGACTCCAGCGGTTGGACATTCTAATCAACGGCGACCGAGTCGACGCGTTGGCGGTGATTGTTCATGCCAGCGACGCTCGATCCAAAGCTATGGCGGTCACCAGTAAGATGAAGGAGTTGATCCCACGGCAACTTTTTGACGTGGCTATTCAGGCTGCAATCGGTGGGCAAATCATCGCCAGGCAAACGGTCAAAGCATTACGAAAAAATGTCACCGCGAAGTGCTACGGTGGCGATGTGACCCGAAAGAAAAAGCTGCTCGAGAAGCAAAAAGCTGGCAAGAAGCGGATGAAGCAGCTCGGTAGTGTAGAGATTCCTCAAGAGGCATTTCTCGCTGTGTTGAAAGTCGATCGATAGCCAAATTGATTGGAGTGATGAATTGAGCGTCAATTTCCCTCTTTTCCTGGTCATTGCTACCGGATTGTGCGGTGCAATCTGGATGCTGGATGCGCTAGTGCTGCGTCCTAGGTCAAAAGGCGATCCGCAAGAGCCTGCCAACTGGGTCGTTGAATATGCGATCTCTTTTTTCCCTGTTTTGTTGTTCGTACTAGTGCTGAGATCGTTTCTGGTGGAGCCGTTCCAGATCCCAACCGGATCGATGATTCCGACGCTGAAGGTTGGGGATTTCATTCTCGTCAATAAGTATGCCTATGGAATAAGGTTACCTGTGGCGGGAACCAAAATTATTGATGTAGGCGACCCTGAACGCGGGGACAGTATGGTGTTCATTCCTCCGCATGAGGAGGAATACTTCATCAAACGTGTCATTGGCTTGCCTGGTGATCGTGTTCGATACCAAAATAAAACGCTATATATCAATGGTGTTGAGCAAACACAGGTGTTTCAACAGGAGGTCCGAGAATTTAGACCGAGGCAGCTCGAGTTTGAAGAAACATTCGGTGACAAACCACACGCGATCTATCGAAACCTCTACAACGACCCGAGGGTTCAAGAGTGGGTAGTACCCGAGGGCCACTATTTCATGATGGGAGATAACCGAGATCAGAGTAACGATTCACGTTTTTGGGGGTTCGTCCCAGACGAAAACGTCGTCGGCCGAGCCTTTGCGGTTTGGATGCATAAGGATCCGGGACTATCTATGCCGACTTTCTCCACAACCCGTTGGATCCGTTGAGCTTCTCTAAGTGCCCCAATATAAGGTCAAAACAGCGCCCTCATCATCACCTCGATCGGTGAAAGGCGCATTCTTTGGCGACTGGTTGGGTATCGCAGTCGTCTTATTCATCATTGCCTGGATCGGTCTTAAATTTGGATCGGTCTACCTTGATCACTATGGTGCACGGTCTCAAATTGAGGAGCTTCAATCGACGCGAGGCGATCAGGCGGAGACTGCGGAGGAGGTCAGGCAGCGGTTGGCTAAGCGGCTCCAGATTAATAACCTTAAAGGCATGCTCGATTCCGACCAAATTACGGTGGTCGAGCGTGGCAGCCGCGTCGTGATCGTAATGAATTACGAGGTCAAGACCACTTTGGCCGGTAATATGTCAGTGTTGATCGAGTTCGACGAACAATTTGAAATCGGGAGCGATCGTGGTGACTGAGACTACTCGTCATCCACTCGAGCGACTTCTCGGTCTATCCTTCACTGATCTCACTCTGCTTCAAGAGGCGTTGACCCATAAGAGCGCGGGAACACCCAATTATGAGCGCCTAGAGTTTTTAGGGGATGCCGTCCTAGAGCTCGTTGTCACTGAGCAGATTTACCGCCTGCATCCAACGCTGGACGAGGGCGCTATGACGCGAATGCGAGTGGCGCTGGTTCGTCGTGAATCACTGGCTGAGGTGGCAAAACGTTTGCAGCTAGGTCGTTACTTGCAGTTTGGACAAGGAGAACGAAAGTCGGGCGGAATGCACCGCGCTTCGATTTTGGCAGATAGTTTTGAGGCGCTGGTTGGCGCCGTTTACCTAGACGGCGGCTTCGAGGTTGCAAGGGAAGTCATTAAAGCCCAGTTTGATTGGGATAAGCTGCAGACTGTTTCAGCCGATGGCTTAAAAGACTCAAAAACCCGATTACAAGAATGGCTGCAAGCTCAGAATCTGCCCTTGCCGGATTATGGTGTTGTGAAAACAGAGGGAAGGGAACACGACAGGGTGTTTACCGTGCGATTGACAGCGTCTGCGCTTAATGAGGCCGTTGAAGCATCGGCCTCGTCGATTAAGTGGGCTGAACAGGCCGCCGCAGCATTGGCGCTTAAGCAATTGGAGCACTGAGTGAACATCGTCACCACTCGGGCTGGGTATGTAGCGATCGTGGGTCGGCCTAATGTTGGCAAATCAACGTTAATGAATGCGCTGATCGAGCAAAAGGTCAGTATTACCTCACGAAAGCCACAAACAACTCGTCATCATATTTTGGGAATCAAGACGTCGAGCGAGACCCAGATTTTGTTTGTGGATACTCCAGGCATCCACTCCAATCAAAAACGAGCCATCAACCGTTACATGAATCGTGCTGCGCAGAGCGTCATTGCCGATGTTGATGTGACCGTCATGTTGGTTGATCGCCACGTCTTCACGGCTGACGATGAAATGATTCTGGAACGGATTCAAAAGAGTGGGTGCCAGCTCATCCTCGCCATTAACAAGGTTGATCGAGTTAAACAGCAACAAGAGATCCTTCCTATCATTGCAGCACTTAAAGAGAGAGTGGGCGACCATCATATCGTGCCTATTTCCGCGAGCAGGAAGGAAAATCTCGATGGCCTTGAAGGGGTCATAGAGTCCTTGCTGCCAATGTCTCCTTTTTATTTCCCTCCCGAAGAAGTAACGGATCGAAGTGAAAAATTTTTGGTCGCTGAGTTGATTCGGGAAAAGCTAATGCGCCAGTTTGGCGAAGAATTACCTTATGCCACCACCATTCAGCTCGAGCGGTTCGAAGCACAATCAAAGGTGATCCAAATTGATGCGACGATCTTTGTCGAAAGAACGGGTCAACGCGCCATCTTAATCGGCGCGGGGGGCAATAAGCTCAAGCGAGTCGGGATCGATGCAAGAAAAGATATTGAAAAGTTAGTGGATCATCAGGTCATGTTGCGGCTCTGGGTCAAGGTAAAACGCGGATGGTCCGATGATGAGCGGGCACTTCGGAGCTTGGGCTATGGCGAGGATTAATTGGTCTTTGCTTGAGGGATACATACTGCATCAAAGGCCCTATCGCGAGACCAGTGTTATCGCAGAGTTTTTTTCGCGAGATGAGGGGCGCATCCCGCTACTTCTAAATGGTATCAGAGGGAAAAATTCGCGCCGGAGCGCAGGTGGATTGATCCAACCCTTCGACCATTTGGCGATTAGTGTCGCCCCACGGGGGGATATGAGGCGTGCGGAGGTGAAGGATCACCTAAGCGGCAGCCTTAACGTAGTGGGCGCCCGCACTTTTTTTGGACTGTATGTCAATGAGCTGGTGTACCGATTAAGTGCGAGGCACGAGCGCACACCAGAGATCTTTGATCTTTATCATCAGTTTATGGAGGCGCTAAAGCTTGAATCCTTTCAGGTAAGATTCTTGACCGGGTTTGAGGTTCAGTTCCTCAAAGCGTTGGGTTATGCCATTGACCTGGGGCGTGCGGATGGAGGCGAGCAACTCGTTGAGACGAGTCAGCGCTACCGATTCGATCCAGAGTTGGGTCTGATGACCGATCCGCTTGGCGCACTCTCGGGGGCGGAACTCAAGTCGGCACTGTCCGACTCAGATCTCGATTCATCGCAAACTCTGCTTAGATCGGTCATCGATAGTTTGATCAGCCACCTGCTGAGAGGGCGTCAGATTAATGCCCGTGCATTATGCGAGAAATACCGATGATCAAAGGAATTGGGACGGATTTAACAGACCGTCGGCGTATCCAGCGCGCCTATGACCGATTTGGTGACCGTTTTGTTGCCAAGGTGCTCAGCGCTACCGAAATCAAAGTGTTTCAGTCAATGGGCGATGGAAAACAGGTCGCTTATTTGGCGAAGCAATTTGCTGCAAAAGAGTCGGTTGTCAAAGCATTGGGCACCGGATTTAGTCAGGGTATCGCCCTACATCAAATTGAGATCACAAGGCGGCCAACGGGGGCACCAGCAGTGAACCTGGAGGGTCGAGCGCTGGCGCGAGCAACCGAACTGGGTATATCCACTTGGTCGATCTCCATATCCGATGATGGAGACTATGCACTAGCTTTTGTTACAGCAGAGGGGCCTTAGCGATAACGCTTAGCTTCTGCTCATTAGCTCAAAGTGCTCTGCCTCCAGTAACAGGGCCTCAGATGAATCATTGAGCCAAAAGAATATCTCGACGCTAGAATGGCTAGTGGTGGGTAGTCTGCACAAGGAAGTGAGCGTCTCTCGGAACAATTCCCGGGGGCCCCGATTAGGCAGTGATGACATACTCCGAAGCCCAGTGACAGGCCAATCGAATCAGTGATTCGAGCGCCTGAGGGCTCGGCATTCCCGAGCGGGCTATCATCATCAATTGGTGCTTGAGCGGAGAGGGTACTACTTCCTCAGGCATCAGACTTAGCCAGCCAGTCATTTGGTGGATTTCTCGTTTAACTGCAGCCGAGTTTGATTGACCAACCGCTAATATTAGTCCGCCAACATGCTGCAGGGCGGCCAAGCGCTCATCATAAGTGAGCGATTGTGGTCTATTGAGGCTCGCCATCTGAATAGCAGGGCGCTGCGTTTTATCACTGATATCTCTTGCAAGCCTTCTAACCGTAACCGTTAATTCTTCCTCGTCCTGCTGGGTGATTTGAAAAACCCTCACGTGCGATGGAAGTGTCCGCTTTAAAACCGCGATCTGCTTTTGATCCACTGCTGAATGAGCGCTAATGATCCAGATTGATGAGCTGGCGGTTTGACTGGTCAACATCACGGTCGCCCAATCGAGGGGGTTCGTGCCTGCTAAATCACATATCGCAACAGAAAAACGTCCTGGGTATCGCTGTGCGCCATCATTGGGAGACACGGGCCGAACAGCTAAGCCAGAAGACCGAAGCAGTCTCGCAATTTGACTGGATCTTGCGCTATCGACGTTGCCGATAAAGATTGCAGTCTGCTGCGGACCATCCATTTGCTCCCAAGCATTCAGAAACGAGAGGGTTGCCGTTAGACACGACGATAAGTGATGCGGCAACGAGCCACCTTGATAACGCGGTAGATGCAGTGGCAAGAGAGAGGGAATCTCAGCTGAATCGTTGCCTGTGTGGATTGGCAGTGCGTCAGTGATCGTGATGGCTCTCAGATCATCAAGCCTTGATAAGGAATAGTCCTGGCTTTTGAGTACCGCTTGGACCAGGCGGTTGGTATTTGGATGGTGGATTTGAAGGTTGACTCGCTGGGCTTTAGCGCTTGAGTAGACTTGGCGACCCGTGCTCAAGCGTACGGAGCGCCGCATTTCAATCAGCGAGACTTCGCGCAAAGGGTGCAAAGAGATGACACAGTGCGTTAACGATGAATTGACATCAAAGAGGAGCCAGTAACCCTCAGATGGGTGCTGCCGGATCACCTGAATAAAGTCTTCGAGCGCTGTGATGAGGGTGAAGACAGATAGCGACACTCTGCATTGTCTGAAGCGTTGAGACGATGCAATGAGGATTTCATTTAGGCGAATGAGCGAGAAGTCTTGATGACTAGTTCGTTCGTCCTCTTGGGCTGGGGTGAGCAGTGGGTTGCCTGGGCGCAGCGCTGTGGCGTTTAGGCCATCGGGCGAAGCAGACACGCTCTCCTCAGCACTTCTTGGGATAGCAAAGACTAACTGTTTTGGTACGGTCTCAACTGTGGGCGTATGTCCTATATCAAGCCCATGGCCGACAACACAGGCCGATAGGGTCACAAGAGGGAATTCGATGAGTTCCATTAAAAGCGCTCAAAACCGGCCCGCTTGGTGTCTACGTGTCTTGGCAAGGCAGTCATTTCAGTGGTCCTGGCTGGTTATGAGCTTAGATCTAACGAGCATTACTCACTCGCGCGGCTTTACCCTATAGTGCGTTGTCTTCTGAAAAAGTGCGATATGTCTGATGAATTACCCCACCATCGATCAGTTTGTAGGAAGCACACCCCTCGTTAGGCTTCAGCGATTACCAGGAAATACGACGAACACGATTCTTGCAAAGCTTGAAGGGAACAACCCCGCTGGTTCCGTAAAAGATCGGCCGGCGCTCAGCATGATTAGCGAGGCTGAGGCTAAGGGAGCCATTTCGCCTGGCGACGTACTCATAGAGGCAACCAGCGGGAATACGGGTATCGCGCTCGCGATGGTGGCCGCCATCAAAGGGTATGCGATGAAACTCATCATGCCCGCGCACATGAGCGAAGAGCGCAAGGCAGCGATGCGAGCATACGGCGCAGAGCTAATTTTGGTGTCTCAAGAGGAAGGGATGGAGGGTGCCCGTGACCTAGCACTTGAGATGCAAGCTAAAGGTCAAGGCGTTGTACTTGATCAGTTCGCGAACCCAGATAACCCCGTCGCCCATCACGGTGCCACAGGCCCTGAATTGATGGAGCAAACTGGCGGGGAAATTACGCACTTTGTCAGTTCCATGGGCACGACCGGAACCATTATGGGCGTGTCGAAATATCTGAAGTCAGTCAAACCGGACGTTGAGATTATTGGTCTGCAACCGACGGAAGGTCAGTCGATTCCGGGTATACGCCGATGGCCTGAGGCTTATCTGCCCAAAATTTACGATCCGTCCAGAGTCGACCGTATCTTGGACATCGACCAAGCGGAAGCAGAGTCGATGATGCGACGCCTTGCAAAGGAGGAGGGTATATTCGCTGGGGTTTCCTCAGGGGGATCCATTGCAGGCGCTTTAAGAATTAGCGAAGAGGTCGAACACGCGACCATTGTTGCCATCATTTGTGATCGCGGGGACCGTTATTTGTCGACCGGTGTATATGACGTTGACTTAGCATAAAATAGCGCCCCCTACAGTATTGACCCTGTTGGCTAGGCTATGTCGAGACGCCAGAAGCAACCCAGATTAGCAGAGGTAACTGAGCTTGCCGCAGAGGGCTATGGCCTGACGGAAGATCAGCGCTTCGGAGTGTATGGGTTGCTGCCTGGCGAGCGTGCGACCATTTACCCTCGGCGTAAAAAGAAAGGCCGTTGGCTTGCGACCCACGATGCGCGTGAAAATGCCCATCCTGATCGAGTTACGCCAGCCTGCGCTCACGCTGATATTTGTGGCGGCTGTGCACTTCAGCATTTCGATCATGGCAGTCAGATCGCATTCAAAGAAGCGCGGTTGGCTAGGCTCTTTGCCCCCTTCAAACCAGGGGTGTTTTTATCGGCGCTGCATGGCTCTCCTGATGCCTATCGCTCGAAGGCGCGTCTTGGGGTGAAGTATGTGATCAAGCGAGACGAGGTGCTGGTCGGCTTCAGAGAAAAGGCGAGTCCATTCGTGGCGGACATGAGTGATTGCTCGGTACTCGATCAGAGACTTGCTGCGCTTATCGCTCCTTTGAAGTTGATGCTTTCGTCACTGACTGTGAAGGCCGCGATTCCTCAGATTGAAGTGGCAGCCTCTGAGGATATGGTTGTGTTGGTTGTGCGGCATCTTGAGGCGCTGTTATCAGAAGACGTGAACATCCTCGGACAGTTTTCATCGAAACATGGCATCCGTATTATGACGCAAGCAGCAGGGCCTGACTCGGTGATACCTTTGCCTGGCGAGGCGCCAGCTGTGCTGAGTTATTCCCTCCGAGGCGAGGGTTTAGTCTTCGAATTTGAACCACTCGATTTCACTCAGGTCAATTTTTCGATGAACGAACAAATGACCAACCAAGCCCTCGATTTGCTCAACTTGCAGGCTGATGATCAGGTCATTGACGCATTTTGCGGCATTGGTAATTTCACCTTGCCGATTGCCAAGCGCGTGACGAGCGTACTGGGACTAGAAAGTGCTGAGGCGAGCGTTCAAAGGGCTCAGAAGAATGCCAAGAAGAATGCAGTGTCAAATGCGTTGTTCGAAGTCCAGGATCTTTACGCCAAGGAAGGGGTCCCTGATCTTTTGGGTTATAACAAGATGCTGATTGACCCTCCAAGATCTGGAGCAGAACAATTGGTTCAATCGCCATTGATCGATCGCTTAGAGAGAATCGTTTACGTGTCCTGTTATCCAGAGACGCTGGCAAGAGATGCAGAGTATTTAGTGAAGCGAGGGTTTCGAGTCGATGCGGTAGGACTCATTGATATGTTCCCTCACACCGCCCATTTGGAAAGTATGGCGTTATTTGTTCGAGAGGCTTCTTATGGTTGAAGCCACTCGAAACCAGCGACAAATCACCTCCGGCGTAATGAACCTAGAGGACTGGTTGAAATCAGTGCTTGATGCTCGAGAGGGATTAGACATCAATCGGCTTCGCGCCGCCTGTGAACTGGCGAGCCAAGCCGAGCAAAAAGCGCTAGAGACAGTCGGACCTTGGGCAGAGGGAAGGAGCAGCTATCTCACTGGGCTCGAAATGGCCGATATCTTGTTGCCTTTGAACGTCGATGAGGCATCTCTCGTAGCTGCAGTCATCTACCGATCGGTTCGAGAGAATCAAATTACGCTCAATCATGTTCGAAACCAGTTTGGTGCAGAAGTAGCTGGTCTAGTCGAGGGCGTGTTGAAGATGGTTGCGATTAGCAACATTCACATTCGCCACGATGAGGTTGTTCTGGGTCAAACGTCTGATCAGATCGATCAGGCAAAGAAAATGCTGATCTCACTGGTTGATGATGTTCGTGTCGCGCTCATTAAACTGGCTGAACGGACGTCGGCTATCCGAGCGGCATCAAAGACGGATCGAGAAAAACAGATTGGTCTTGCTCAGGAGGTGAATGAGATCTATGCCCCGCTGGCGCATCGGCTTGGAATCGGTCATTTGCGATGGGAGTTAGAGGATCTCGCCTTTCGTTATACCGATCCGGATGCATATAAACGGATTGCCAAATTGTTGGATGAGAAGCGAACGACACGTCAGGCCTATATTGAAGAAGTGTTGAGTCTTTTAGAAAGCAAATTAACGATGGTAGGAGTGGAGGCAGAGTTACAAGGCCGAGCTAAACACATTTCGAGTATCTGGAAGAAAATGATGCGAAAAGGCATCAAGTTTTCCGAGGTCTATGACGTGAGTGCGATTAGGATTCTGGTTGAATCCTCAGATGACTGTTATCGCGCCCTAGGGGTTGTTCATAATATTTGGCGCAACATTCCGAATGAGTTCGATGACTATATCGCAAACCCCAAAAGCAATGGATATAAGTCACTCCATACTGCTGTCATTGGCCCTCAAGGGAAAATCCTTGAAGTGCAGATTCGCACCGAGGAGATGCATATTGAGGCTGAGTACGGGGTTTGCTCGCATTGGCAATACAAGTCTAACGAATCGGTCGATCGATCAGCACGCTACGAGCGACGCCTAGAGCTTTTGCGTCAGGTGATCGAGTGGCAGTCCGAAGTCGAGCAACTGCCTGCTAGCTCAAAAGAAGTGCTCGCTAATGTCTCGCTTGATCGAGTCTATTTGTTCACTCCTGATGGGCATGTCATTGATATGCCGCCAGGCTCAACCCCGGTTGACTTTGCCTATCGCGTCCACACCGAGATTGGACACCGCTGCGTCGGTGCGAAAATAAACGGTCGGATTGCTCCACTGAATCACCAATTGCAATCGGGGGATCAGGTAGAGATTGTAACTGGCGATGACCCAACGCCAAGGCGCGAGTGGCTGCACTCACACCTTGGATACGTAACAACATCCAGGGCCAAATCAAAAATCCAAGGATGGTTTTTGAGGCAGGCGAGGCAGAAGAACATCGAAGAGGGTCAACGGCTACTGGAAGTCGAGCTTCGGCAGTTGGGTCTCGATCAGTATGGTCATCAAGAGCTCAATCAAACCCTGGGCTATGAATCGGACGAGGACTTGCTCTTCGCTTTGGGGAGTGGCGATCTCGAGCTCAGCCACGTTGTTGAGACGATTGCACGGGCGGCCAGCATTCTAAAGCTGGATTCACAAATGAATTTAGGGTTTGAGTCTGAGCGTCGAAAGCCTGGATTGATCAGCGGCATTGGTGATCGAGCCCACGCTATAGCGCCCTGTTGTCAGCCCATTCCTGGTGATGCGATTGCCGGGATATTAGAAGACAGCGGTGTCGTATCAGTGCATATGCAAGAGTGTGTCGAAGTCTTAAATGCCGATGTCTATGGCCGTTTGATGAGATTGTCATGGCAGGATGACATACAAGAATTTTTTAAAGTGAACCTTGAAGTGATGGGATACGATCGACCTGGCATACTGCACGAGATCGCTGGGTTGTTTGTCACCGAGCAAATCAATATCTCTATGCTGCATTCAGAATCATCCAGAGAAACGGGTCATGTGGAAATTCAGATGAGTATCGAGGTCACATCGATTACACCACTCATTCGGGTGCTCGAAATGATTCAACAGATTCCTAATGTGGCATCGGTCCGTCGGTTGGCGGGCTAAGCCATTACGTTTACGCAGAGGACAATCATGAAACTGATACTTTTAGGCGCACCGGGAGTGGGTAAAGGAACACAAGCTCAGTTCATCACAGAGACCTACCAGATTCCTCAAATCTCCACGGGTGACATGCTTCGTGAAGCGGTCAAGGCAGAGACGCCATTGGGGCTCAAAGTGAAGGCGGTTATGGACCGAGGGGACCTGGTGACTGACGACATTATTATTGCGCTCGTCAAAGATCGTATTAGCCAGCCAGACTGTGAGAATGGATTTTTGTTTGATGGGTTTCCCAGAACGATTCCTCAAGCCGATGCGCTAGTTGATCAGGGCATCGATCTAGATGCCATCGTAGAGATTGCGGTGCCATTTGACGAAATTATCAAACGAATGAGCGGCAGACGGGTTCACCCTGGCTCCGGCCGAACGTACCACGTTGAATATAATCCGCCCGCGAAAGAGGGCGTTGACGATGAGACTGGCGAGCCACTGATTCAACGAGAGGACGATCAGGAGGATACGGTGAGAGACCGTTTGAAAGTGTACGAAGAACAAACGTCTCCACTCGTTGCTTATTACCAGGCAAAAGCATCGTCAAGTCAGCTTCAGTATTTTTCGATTGAAGGGCAGGGCACGGTTGTCGAGATCAAGGAAAAAGTACTCGACGCGTTGAGAAACGTGCAATAAAACAGGCGATTTCCCTGCTATAGAGCGGTGTAAGTTTTTTTCTTAAAAGGTTGTCTTCAACCTGCAGAATTTTCTAAACTTGACCCCCATGCATCG
Source organism: Gammaproteobacteria bacterium (assembly GCA_038131595.1). Classification (GTDB taxonomy): domain Bacteria; phylum Pseudomonadota; class Gammaproteobacteria; order Pseudomonadales; family Azotimanducaceae; genus UBA9926. The sequence continues at coordinate 259,089 of JAYPPR010000008.1, read as the reverse complement.
GTGTACCGTTGCTTCACTTTTGGCTATGAGGTGGAGTTAAGCCGAGGAGATGCCCATAGCTGTGGACTTTTCGAAAACAGACAAAAGGAGCGTGAACGTGGTTGCAAAAAAGAAAGCTGCTGCCAAGAAAGCTGCCCCCAAGAAAAAAGCCGCAGCTAAAAAGCCCGCGGCTAAGAAGGCTGCTGCAAAGAAACCTGCTGCTAAGAAAGCTGCTGCAAAGAAGCCGGCCGCTAAGAAGGCAGCTGCTAAGAAGAAGCCAGCCGCTAAGAAAGCTGCTGCAAAGAAGCCAGCCGCTAAGAAGAAGCCAAGAAGGCAGCTGCTAAGAAGAAGCCAGCCGCTAAGAAGGCTGCTGCTAAGAAGAAGCCAGCCGCCAAGAAGGCAGCTGCTAAGAAGAAGCCAGCCGCTAAGAAGGCCGCTGCAAAGAAACCTGCTGCTAAGAAAGCTGCAGCTAAGAAGCCAGCCGCCAAGAAGGCAGCTGCTAAGAAGAAGCCTGCAGCTAAAAAGAAAAAGTAGCGTTGAGACGCGGTTAAAAACCCTCCTCATGGAGGGTTTTTTTTTGCCTCGTGAGATATCTGTCGTTAACGCGCGGCTCCAAAGTCAGCGGGCCGGTTGAGATTAGCAAATAGCTCTGATCGGGCCTCAGGAATGACCTCAGTGTTTAAGTGGCCGAGCCAACCCTTAAGCGACCGGTTCTCGAGCGGCCAATCAATGTGTAGAGACTGGGCTGCGCTCGCCGTTATAGCCATTAAGCCTGGTTGCCAGGATTCATGGGTACAATAAAGTGCGGCGTCGAGGGATTGGTTACTCGTTAATGCTCGCTGTAAAGAGGCGATTTGCTCCGGCTCTATATGGGGCATATCGCAGGCAAGAATGAGGAAGTAATTGGCGGCACTCGAGCGGGTGGAGGCTTTGATTCCCTCTAGCGGTCCTTGAAAACCTTTCGTTTGATCGGTAACGATGGGGCAACCGAACGCAGACAGTTGCTCAAGGTCTCTGTTGGCGCTGATGACGATTTCTGAACAGGTCTGGTCTAGCACGGACAGCGGATAGGTAATAAGGGGCTTGCCGCGATAGCGTTGCAGGGCCTTGTTGACGCCACCCAATCGAGACGCTGCTCCGCCCGCAAGAATAATACCGCACCAAGTTTCGGGGTCGTTTTGAGGCTGATCAATCGGCATGACAACCGTGCTTTTTGGAGATTCGTGAAGAATAACGATTCAGTTTTACTTGAGGCAATGGCCAGTCTGGAAAATGAATTGCCGGGCTACCAAAAGCGGCCAGAGCAAATCGAGTTTATGACAACGGTCGCCTCTGCCCTCGGGCAGCCGGGTTTGACTGTGATCGAGGCAGGGACGGGTATAGGTAAAAGCCTGGGTTACCTCATTCCGCTGCTCTGCGATGCTCGTCACTTCACGATTGCCACAGGAACGCGAGTGCTGCAAACCCAGCTACTGGACCAAAGCCTCCCAGTCGCGAGAGCCGCGACCGGGGACCGTGCGCCTATTCAGTTGAGAATGGGCAGAGACAATTATGTGTGTCCTCGGAACTTGAGCGATGCACTAGAAAGACCTGGGCGCCAAGAGAAAAGTGCGGTGCTGCAGGTGCTCAGCGACATTGATGAGTGGTATCGACAGCATCGTCATGGAATGTTGTGGCAAATGCCCGAGCAAATAGCGCTTGAGTCCGTACGAGATCGAGTGACGTGCTCCTCACAAGATTGTGGCGGTCGGCAATGTCCTTTCTTCGATACGTGCCCCTATTTCGTTAGCCGAATGAACCGCGAGAGGGGGTGTGTTGTTAATCACCACCTCTTGATCGCTGAAACGTTGGGACAATCGGAAACTGTATCTCGCCGAGATGAGCCAGAAACTCTACTGATTGATGAGGCTCATTTGTTGGTTGAGCGATTAGAGGGCTTTGCGAGCCAATCTCTAACCAGTGAGCGGTTTAGGGCACTGGTTTATCGAATGGATCGAGCTGTAGGGGAGCCAGACCGAGATCAGTTCCAATACCGTGAATTACGACAGATGGCAGAGCGTGTGCTTAGGTTGGTCGTTACCTGCGAGCAATCGACAAGCGCTTACGAGGCCGGTCGGGAATGGAGTGAGGACCAACTGGTGCTTCAATTTGAAGAGATCGAGTTTGTGCTTGAGCAAATGTTAGAGGAACTGCGCGCTTTGATTGATAGTGGTCAGTGGGTGGCCGACATCATTGTCAATGTGCAGGCGCTCATCGATCACGTACTGATCGTGCAAGACCGATTGGCCAATCCAAGGACTTGGCATAGCTTCGAGGATCTGACAACGCTTAAGGCCTCGGAGCCAGAAATTATCGCTCTCTTTCGCGAGGTGTGTCTTCCATTCGAGCAGGTGATCCTGGTGTCGGGCTCGGTTGCCTTGAGTGGCAACTTTGACTATGTCTCACGAAAATTGGGGATCACCCAGGCTGACTGCAAAGTGATCGACACACCCTATCGTTTTGACAAACAGACGAGGTCATGGTGCATCCCGCTCGAGCCTAATGTGGCTGATGAGGAACACACCGAGACGTTTATCGAGGCGATCATGCCGGTGGTGAGTCAGGTCAAAGCACTTTTACTGTTCACAACCAAAGAGGCGTTATTGAAGGCGCATCGTGCTTGTCGCGAGAAGATGCAATCACCGTGTTTCTTGTATCAAGGTGGTGATGCGACGTCACTACTCCAGGCAGTGACTGAGGTAGACCACGCGATTGTGCTAGCATCGAAATCCTTTTGGCAAGGGGCCGATTTCCGGCAGACAGGCATTCAATGCGTTGCGATGGATCGATTGCCTTTTGCACCGCCAGAGAGGGTCGGCATTGATCATCAGTCGCACGCTTTAGATGAATATTGGGCCGAACGCTCAGATGAATTCCATGATGAATTGCTGCCGCGGTGTGGCCTTGAATTGAAGCAAGGGTTCGGTCGACTGATTCGTCATGAAATGGACCGGGGAGTCTTCATCTTGGGCGATGGACGATTCATGTCTAAGGACTATGGACGAGCGCTAAGAGGGTGGATGCCGAACACCGAGTGGGTAAAAACGGCGGCAGAACTAATTGACTTTTTGAGGCATACCCCAGAATCCCAAGCATGACACATCAAACAACCAGTCAAATGACGAACATACTGGCGATCGATTGCGCGTTCAGCCAGCTTCAGCTAGGTCTGCTTCATGGTGACAAGGTTCATTGTCGCGAATTAGGTGAAGTGAGAGATCATTCTCGCCACTTGCTTGATCAAATTGATCGGTTGTTGTCGGAGACAAAGGTTTCGCCAGAGCAACTGAGTGCCATTGCCTTCGGACAAGGGCCTGGTTCGTTTACTGGATTGAGAATCGCTGTTGGCGTTGTTCAGGGGCTTGCCTATGGTTTGGAAATTCCCGTTATCCCTATACCGTCTATGAGTGTCATCGCGACTCGGGTGTTCCGAGATTACTCGGCTGAACACGTGACTGTTGCGCTGCACGCTCGCGCCGATGAAGTCTATCTTGCCCGATTTCAAAGCGGAGATAATTTTTTGCCGGTGCAGGTCGGCCGGTATGAAGTGGGATGTGTAATAGACTTTGCGATCCCCACTCAGCATTGCGAAATCTTGGCGGGCGGAGGTGCAAACACCTTTGCTGAATTTGCCCCCGACTACTTCAGCGCCTTTGATCAGACGCTCATCTCGGCACAGTCGAACATAGGCGATCTGATTGAGCTTGCAAAGATTGAGTTTGAGGCCGGTCGATGGGTTGATCCAATGGCTGCGTCACCGATCTACGTTCGCGAAGAGGTGGCGAAGAAGCCCGTGCTGTGAGTCGTTTTCGTCTTCACATGGTTGAAGGGCGGCTTTGCCTCGCCGAGCTTGGGCAGCCAAAATCTCCTGTATCGGTCGATTTCGATAGCCCTCAGTTAAGGGCCCGAATGAAACGTCTGAGCGCGCGTTCGGAATTGCTACTGAAAGCATTAGGTGGAAAAGCGGGTGAGACAGTCGTCGATATGACAACGGGGCTGGGCTCTGATACCTGGTTGCTTGCCACCTTCGGTTACACCGTTTACGCGTGTGAGAGGTCGCCCACCCTCTACGCAATGCTCGAGGATGGATTACAGCGAGTTCGAGCCTCAAAAGGGGGGGTGAGCCAAGCCGGCAATGTGGCGAACAATATTCGATTACGAAATCTGGATTCAAGCTTGTCCATGGAATCTAGCTGGGGCGCGAAATACGCAGTGATTGACCCTATGTTCCCGGCCAAGAAGAAGCAGGCGCTCGCAAGCGGCGACATGCAGATGCTTCAACGATTCGTTGGCAGAGGCGGGTCCGTTGATTCACTGCTTCAGGCTGCAAAGGCGCAAGGCATTAGGCGTGCTGTTGTGAAGCGAGCACTTCGCTCAAGGGAGCGCTATGCGCTGCTAGAACCTCTCTATTCTCTAGAGGGGCGCAGTACTCGATTCGACGTCTTTCAATTCGGATAGTCGTCTCGCATCGCTGACCGTAGCGAGAATCTCAGGGGGTAATAGCCTGCTGCTTAGATCGATAATTTGTCTCGCGTAGCCAGGGCGCTCTGATTCCCTGTGGTAAAGCGCGCTCGCCACTACCTCATCGTAATCTCTCTCAAACCAAGGATAGTGACCGACCAGTTTGCTCAAAGCATCTCGCCCTAATGCCCTTGTCCGATCTACTGCTTCATTCGGGCTGAAGTGCCCGGGATGCATGTGCTGCGCGAGTAGAAGGTAACGCACTAGGTACGGTCTAACCAGTTGGCTCAGGTCAAAGAGATTCGAATAGCCGGCGGAGGACTCGGGATTGATTTGCCAGTGATCCTCGTCCGAGGAAATCATTCCTGCTGCCTCGAAAGCCTTTATTGCGCGCTGACAGGCTTCCCGTTCATTTCCTGACACAAAAAATAACTCTTCACTGAATAATGGATCGAGTAGTCCTGCTGCATGATGGAGTTCTGCGCTTGAAATGGCGTGTGACGTAACAAGCATTTGGGCGGCAAGGCTTGGGATAACGAGTAAGTGGTTGATGTCGTTAGCGTGATAACTCAGTTCGGCGCGTTGCACTCTAGAAACCCGAATGCTAGGTGCTCCTGAGCCGACGTCCGGTTTGATGGAGAGTTGCGTTAAGGCTGATTCAGCCAGTGCATCGGCGGAACTGCGAGCACAGACCTCAGTAAGTTGTGCCTGCGGCATGATGGCTCGGAGTAAGTCGAGTTGAACCGTGAGCCGCGCTCGGTCAATCGCTCCTCTTTGAGTCAGTGTCAGTGCAGTTGCGAAAAGTGTCATCGGACCTATGCTGGTGCAAGCATTGACTGCGCAATTGATGGATTGAGCGATGTCTCCCACAAGTTGTTTTGATGGACTGGTTTCCAAGAGGGGGAGATGTGACTCTGGACGTGATTTGGGCATCGAATCAACCGTGTCTTCCGGATTGAAGAGAACGGGCTCGCCAAAGCTCACTTGTACTTTCCCATAGTTCAGCTTGAGCCGTTTAAATACTCCTAGCAGATCGAGTAGTGATTCTTTTTGCTTGGCCATCCCTTCAAGCTCTGAGAGGTAGCTGTTCACTTCAAACACCCGATCGTAGCCAAAGTGAACCGGTATGAAAGCGATGGGTAGGCTAGGGGCTTGCATTGCGCTTCGAAGGGTCATGCCCAGCATCCCTCTTCGCGGTACGCGCATCCGCCCAGTTCTGCTTCTCCCGCCTTCGATAAAATATTCAAGCGCATGCCCTTTCTCGAGCATAAGCCGCAGATAGCTGGTGAAAATCGCCTTGTAAAGGTCGTCATCTCCGAAAGTACGTCTCATGAAAAAGGCGCCAGCGCGTCGCAGTAGAGGGCCCACCAGCGGCAGGTTCAGGTTGTCGCCGGCAGCGATATGGGGTGGCGTCAATCCATTGTGGTAGAGGACATAGGACAAAGGAGATAATCCATATGACTTCGGTGACAAGGCGTGTAGACGATGTGGTGGTTGGCAGCTGCTTGCTTGGCTAATTCAATGTATCGCACGTCGATACCGCCATAGAGGGTTTGCCACAACCATGTGAGCAGGCCGTTGAAAAAACGAACAATGCGGTAGGATTGGTCCGAGATCAGTCGGTCGATGATTTTTCGAGCCCGACGCTCAGCGGAGGCCTGACCGTGGATGCTTGCCTCCGCGAGAATGGCAGACCGCACCGGTGCGGTGGCCAAAAGCTCTGTGACTAACGTTCTCCGGTGAGACAGATCGGGGCCAATGGCCGAGCGGCGCATGCTTTTAAACTGCTGTCTGACTAGCCGCCTTGTTTTCTTGGCGAGCAACTCACGGCTTAGACCTGTATTGCTCGCAGGGTCGAACTGAACCGATTGCCCGAATTCAATGAGTAGATGGTTAGGGTTAAAGATGAAGTTGAGAAGCCGTCTGAGTGCCGATGTTCCCGACCAGTCTTCACTGAGTGCAGTCTTCCATATAGAGAGCTCTCTGTCGGGTTGATGTCCCCAAAATATCGCGACAGGAACAAGTTCAATGGCATTTGATTCAATGTTCGAGGCGCGCTCCAGTACATGATGAGCGAAGCCGCTTTGCGTGCGTCTCCCAAGTACGCCTTGATCCGTCTTAAGAACCATCACTTGAGACTCAGGATCGAACCCATCTGGGTGCGTCTTTTGTTGGTCTATGCAGTACTTCAGTAGCACGCGATCGATGCGAGAGGGATGCTCCAGAACGTAAATTCGTGCCGCACTTGTGCCTGCTGATTGCCTGACGCCCAACATCGTGGGCTTCAGCCAAAACGCTGTAATGCGATATTGGATAGATTCGATAAGGGAGTTCAGTGGTTCAATAAGTGCCATCAAGCAAGTCGCCGAGGGAATCGAGAGTGGTTCCCTCGCCTTCGATTTCTAACTCAAACACTCGATTGAACTTACGCTCAGTCGCTTCCGCGATATCTGCCTGATTCTTCAAGACGGTTGGACGCAGGAACACCATCAGATTTTGCTTTTCGGTGGATGTCGTTCGATTCCGAAATAGCATGCCAAGACCAGGGATACTGCCTAACACCGGCACACGGGACTCTCCTTGGGTCTCTTTATCTCGTATTAGGCCGCCCAGAATGATGACCTCGTTGTCTTCAACCAAAATAGTGGTGTCAATGGTGCGCTTGTTAGTGATCAAATCGGCCGCCGCCTGTGAGCCAATGCCGGATAGGCTTGAGGCATCAACCTCAGACACCTCTTGATGGATCAGTAAACGCACGAGGTTGTCGCTATTAATGTGAGGGGTAACCTCTAGCGTTAGACCAACATCCTCACGCTGGATCGTGGTGAAAGGGTTGGTGGTGCCTTGACTGCCGGTGACTGTTGATCCGGTGCGAAAAGGCACGTTTTGTCCGACCACGATCTTCGCTTCTTCATTGTCCATGGTGGTGATGCTTGGCGTCGACAGAAGGTTGACGTCACCATTGGCTGCGAGCGCTTTGATGATAAAGGCGAAGCTGGTGCCAGTGGCATCGAGCCGCCCGCCCGCGATCAATGGCGCGTCACCAAGGCTCGTTGGCGCGGAGGGCTGCCCGGTAATTGCCAGTCCTTGAAGGATTTGAGCGAGCGTGCCAGAGGGGGCCGTCAACCCGAGCGGGGTTGTGCTTGAGCTCGCGCTACCCAATGCCAGTTCGCTACCAAGCTGCCGGCTGAAATCAGCGGTTACTTCAACAATCGCCGCTTCAATGAGTACCTGCATGCGCCTAACATCTAGGCTATCGATAATATCCATGATATCGATCATATTGGCGGGGTCGGCTCGAATGACCAGGGCATTGATGGCCTCGTCAGCCTGTACGCTGACCTCTACCATGCCGCCGCTTTCACCTGACTTTCGCTCTTTTACAAGACTGTTCAAGATTTCGGCCATTTTTGTCGCATCGGAGTGGGCGAGTCTTACAACCTTGATAGTCCCCGATCGATTGGCAGGAACATCGAGTTGGGATACCAATTGTTTCACTCTGGCGACGGTGTAACGCTCTCCTTTGATAACCAGCGAGTTTGTTCGTTCACTAGCGACGATGCTGACTCGGTTGGGTCCTTTGGCGCTTTTACCAATTTGCTCGGGTGCCAGTTGCTCAAGCAGCGCGACAATGTCTTCTACCCAAGCCTCTTTTAAATCGATGATCGACACTTCAAGGCTGTCAGCGACATCGACGCGGTTCACAATTTCAACCAGGCGATTAATGTTGGATGCGTGATCGCTAATGATCAGAACATTGGGCTGACTGAGTGCGGCGATTTGCCCGTACTGAGGAATCAGTGGTCTTAAAACTTTGACCATTTCATCAGAGGGCGCGTTCAGCACCGGGATGACGCGGGTCACTAGCTCTTGTGATTCAAGACCTTCCTCAAAGTCATTGGGGTTGCCGCTTTGCTTGGCGAGCACGGTTTGGACGATTCTGACAACGTCTCCTGAGGGTACCGCGGCGAATCCATGCACTTGCAGAACGCTGAGAAATAGCTCGTAAATGCCGTCTCGATCCATTGCGGTGCTCGATACGACAGTGACATCGCCTTTGACTCGAGGATCAATGATGAAGCTTCGGCCAGTGATGGTTGAAACCTGCGAGATGAACTCTCGAATGTCAGCGTTTTTAAGGTTGATCTTCCAGGTGTCCTCTGCCGCTGATGCTGATAACAGCAGCGATGATAAGGCAACTAGCAGACACCACTTGATTTTAACCATGGGCGAACGTGTTCACGCAGTTGGAGTGAGTTTACTGGATCCCGGCAGGCTACGGTATGGGAACGGTCAGAAAAAAACGCCGCCCGTTCCTCTCCACCTCGACTCGAGCACGGCCTGCTGAGCGCACCTGGTCAAACAGACGGGCGTCATTCATGGCAACGCCGACAGGCATCCCATTCACCGAAACGACCACATCACCGGGTTGGAGACCAGCGCCGGCGACGGCTGAGTTGCTAGCGTTAGATCCCACGCGATAGCCGCTGGCTCGGCCCGGCGCAACCGGCTCAAAGCCGAAATCTCTAATGGCCTGTTCTGGATTACGCAGCATTTTATCGCGGCTGCTTTGGCCCGCGGCAGAAGCAGTAGCTGCCTCGCTGCTATTTGATGGTGTGGATGTTCTGCTGGGCGGTCGGGTTGTTCTCGTCGAAGATCTCGCCTTGGCTGTGTTACGAGCGGATCGGTTGCCCGAATTGGCACTCGTGATGTTGAGTCGTTGCTTCGGAAAGAGGAGTTTCTCCAGACGGCTCCCTCGCTTGATGAGCACGTGATCTTGCTCGACGGCATGCAGCAAGGCATTACCAGGTACCCGGTCGCCAATGGCGAATAACTCGCCATTTTTACCTCGCTCAGCAATGATCGCCGAAGACAAATCAGGGTTGTTGTTGGTGAAGACACCTTGCAGCTCTAGATTCAGTCGTGTCTCAGGCGCAGCAACCACTTCCTTGACCGGTGCCTTGCCCGATTCGCCGAATAAATTGAGTGCGGCCTGACTCAGTTTAATCGGTGGCGCAGGGTTATTAGTTGCACGGGCAGGCTGGCTCGTTTCTAGATCGCTGATCAATTGCTCGTTGTCAGCAAAGAAATAAAACTGTTCAACGGACAGATACGCTAACCAACAGACAAGCGCCAGCGGCACCGCGACTTTCGCGATGGTATCGCTGTGGGTTTCGAGCGCCTGTAAATCCATGGAATCGATCCTCAATGCGACGAAGGTTAGCGTATTTTGGCCTCAAACTGCATCGGACCCCTTACTGGTTCGTTGGTCACTAGCGACACGAGCGCGGGCGAGATAGAGGCTTTTAGCCAGCCGGTTTGATCAAGTGAGAGCGTGGCCGTCGCGCTTGTTTGCTCGGCGGCCCGCAAAGAGAGGCTTGCACCACAGTCTTTGGCACTTAATGTGCCATCAAGCGCTGGGGTCTGAACTCCGGTCGCACCGCCCCCGGTATCGATGGACAAAAGACCACCGGACCAATTCACTTGGCCCGAGAGCGCACGGATGCAGGTCTGTCCAATGACCCCGCCGATGCCTCGACCATTAATGTCGCTCTCCAATCGATGTCCGTAGGTTGCAGCCAGTTGATTGATATCGCTAGACGCAAGAGAAAAGGATAGATCGCTGATCGAGATCGCTTCGGTATCTAACTTTACAAGACCGGAGAGGCGAGACGCGGGGCTCACCGCCTCTATCTCGACCGGCAGAGCAGAGAAGGAGTGGAACGCATCAATATCCCACCGGAGCGTCAAGCTGGGAAAGGTTCTAAAGATGAGTTGGGTCTGACCCTCCCAGATGGTTCCTTTGGTGTAGCGAATGGTGATATCCGCAGGCAGATTAACGCGCTGAAGTATCTGATTAACCGCGATACTGGCAGGCATCCTCGTGATGGCGGCGACAACCAACACGGCAAGCGCTAGCAGGATGTAGAGCGAAACCCGCATTAGTCCCAAAACACCTCATCCACTGCACCGGCTCGCACTCGATACCATTTCACACGCTCGTCTAGAGACTCTTGCTCGGACCATCCACTTTGACTACATCGAACGTCGAGCGCAGGGAACTCATTTGATGCCCACTCAGCGAGCGCCAGATCAGTGTCCCAAGGCGTTAAGTTCTGGGTCACCCAGAGGCTGCAGTAGTTTTTAAACGCTCGATCATGAAGGACGACGTCCGCTTGTGATGACTCGTTAATGATGCGTGCCCGGAGCAGCGGACCTTCTTGTTCCCAGTGAGATAGCGACAACGCTGTTTCCAGACGAGCCGCGAGCTGCTCAACATCCGGCGCGCGGATGTAAATCTCGAGGTCGGGGAAACGATAAGTCACTTGGGTGCTAAAAGCGTTTGCATGATTTGATAATAAATGTCGCAGAGTCCTCTTAGCTCACTGACCGCTACTCGCTCATCCACCTTGTGAATGGTGCCGTTGGTCACGCCCACTTCGACAACATCGATATCGTGCGGTGCCAAGAATCGGCCGTCGGATGTTCCTCCGCCAGTCGAGTGAATCGGAGTGATCCCGCAGGCGCTTTGAATGGCATCGTCTACAACCGATAGAAGCTCCCCCTCATTGGTCAAAAATGGGTCGCCAGACAGCGTCCACTGCAAATCGTATTTGTCGAGCACCGCATCAAGGCGTGTCTCTGTCCAGTCTTTTAGCGAAGAAGCATTCCAAGCGGTGTTGAACCGGAAATTGAATTCGACACAGCAATCGCCAGGCACAACGTTGGTTGCGCCAGTTCCAGCACGAATATTGGTGACTTGTAAGGTTGACGGTGGGAAAGCACCATGTCCTTGATCGAGTGGAGTTGCCAGCAATTTCTCGATCGCGATAGCGGCCAAGTGAATCGGGTTGATCACTGTCTCAGGATAAGCCACGTGCCCTTGCTGACCCTTTACGGTTAGTGTGCCGTTAAGTGATCCCCTGCGTCCCACTCGGATGGTGTCGCCGAGCACTTCGCTGCTCGAAGGTTCGCCGACAATGGCAAAATCGATGGCAGCTCCCTGATCCTTCAGGGCCTGTATGGCGAGCTTCGTTCCATGCGTCGCTTTAGCTTCTTCATCGCTTGTAATCAAAAACCCCAATCGACCCTTGAAGTCTGGATGGTCTGCTACGAATCGCTCGGCGGCGAGCATCATCGCTGCCAGCGCGCCTTTCATATCGGCGGCCCCTCGTCCATAAATGACGTCTTGAACCACGGTGAGTGTAAACGGGTCGTAAGACCACGCATCCGTCGGACCAGAGGGGACTACGTCAGTATGCCCAGCGAAAATGAGCGTCGGGCCGGGTTCATTACCCTCTTTCACGGCCCAAAGGTTTTTTACGTCGGCAAAGTCATACTGAACTCGCTGGAAGCCAAGCGGAGCGAGGGCGGCGTAAAGAATATCCTGACACCCGGCATCATCAGGGGAGACCGAGCGGCGCTCAATGAGTCGCCCGGTTAGCTCGATAAGGGTTTGGTCCGTGGTCGAATGCACTGTCATATCTCGCTGCCTCAACGACTGACCGTTAGAAAGATCAGCCTCGTTTCCGCTACCAGATCGGGGCTAATTATGGGTGTGGAGCATCTCATTCAATACGATTGCTTTCTTATTGGTTCGGCACTGGACCTGGCCGGTTTGCGAATGCCGGATGAACAGCAAATCACTTTGGCCACTGAGTTCCCGTGCTTTCATTTTTCGTACTGGGGACAAGCTCGCATCCATGACCTCAACGACGGTTCCAGGAGTGATGTAAAGGCCAGCCTCGATGGTGCATCGGTCGCCTAGCGAAATGCCTGTCCCCGCGTTGGCGCTGATCAAGCAGTCTTCGCCGATGCTAATGACAATGTTGCCACCACCTGACAGAGTGCCTGCTGTTGAAGCGCTACCCCCGAGGTCTGAGCCTTTGCCGACGTAGACGCCCTGCGAGATTCTGCCCTCGACCATGTTCGGTCCTTCAGCGCCTGCGTTAAAATTGATGAAACCCTCATGCATCACCGTTGTGCCTTCGCCCACGTAGGCGCCAAGTCGAACCCTTGCGGCGTCAGCAATTCTGACCCCTTCTGGCACTACGTAGTTGGTCATTTTAGGAAACTTGTCGACGCTCGTTATTTCAAGTATCCGTCCAGCCAGGCGCGCCTCAAGTTGACGGTCTGTGAGCTCGCTTAGATCAATCGGCCCCTCATTGCTCCAAGCCACGTTCGGCGTGTGAGCATAGATGCCTTCGAGATTCAAAGCATTAGGCTTGGCAAGTCGATGGCTAAGCAGATGCAACTTAAGATACGCGCCCGCTGTTGACGTAATTGGTGCGTCTCCCTCTAGAAGCGTCGCAATGAGTCTTCGATGTGGATTTGGCTCATCAAGGGCCTGACGAAAAGGGCTCAGCTCATGCGTCAAGCTCGGCCCGATTTCGGCGCTTTCTGCGTCGATCAGAACCCAGTCGCCAGTCTCGAGACCGGGATAAGCCGCGCGCCACAGGGCTACCATTTCTGGAGCCGGGTCCAAAATAGGTGTGGGGTAATACACGTCCAGGAGATCGCCCGTCCGATTAAGTGTTGCCAGCCCGAGACCAAAACTAACCATCTGTATCACCCTTTAAAAAGCGCGACAGTCTAAACTTTTTATGGCGCATAATCAGCCGCTTGCGACGAGCGTCGCTCTAATTCTTTCCGCCGCCTTGCGAATGGTATCGATGTCTGAGACGAGCGCAATGCGAACGTGACCTGCTCCTGGGTTGATACCTTTTGACTCCCTAGACAAAAAGGATCCCGGCAGAACCTTCACGCCCGTTCGTTGATAGAGCCATTGGGTAAACGCTTGATCATCATCATGGGACAGTTCGTCAACGGGAGGGATCGTGGGATATAAAAAGAAACTGGCATCGGGTTGCTTGATTGGCCAGCAATCGGCAAGCACCGAGGTAAATAGGTCAAATTTCTCTCGATATAACGCTCTGTTGTCCCTGACATGACGTTCGTCTTGCCAAGCAAGGGTGCTCACCCGCTGGGTGTGTAGCGCCATGGCGCTGCCATGATAAGTCCGATACAGGCGAAAGGCACTGATCAGATTGGCGTCGCCCGCTACGAAGCCCGATCGCAGGCCAGGTAAGTTAGATCGCTTCGATAACGAGTTGAAGACGAGGCAGTGATTGAAGTCGGTAATGCCGAGTTCAGCCGCTACTTGGAGCAGCCCCGGAGGAGGGGATTCCTCGTCGCGAAAAATCTCCGAGTAGCATTCATCAGACACGAGAGGAATCTGATATTCCTGCGCAATCAAAATCCAGTCTTTCAGTTGATCGCGCGTCATGACGCGTCCGTGCGGGTTGCCAGGGTTGCAGAGGTAGATCAAGCCGGTGTTCGTAAGGACATCCCCCGATATCTCACTCGCTTCAACACAAAAATTGTTTTCTGGGGTTTCATTTAAGTAATGCACGTTCATGCCAGCGAGCAAGGCGGCGCCCTCATAGATTTGATAGAACGGATTGGGAATGAGGACTGTCGACCGACAGCTAGGGTCAGTCACTGCTTGGGCAATACTAAAGAGCGCTTCTCGGGTTCCATTAACGGGTAGCACCTGTTGATCTGGAATGCACGCAGCAGGTGAGTAGCGACGACCAATGAATTCGCTGATCGCTACTCGTAGAGCCTCGGACCCCTCAGTCGCTGGGTATCGCCCAAATCCCTCTCTAACGATTGTGTCGTTCCTCAACTCCTCGACAAGAAAATCACTTGCTCTGTGCTGTGGCTCCCCTAGCGCCAAGGAGGTCTCTGGCCCTGTCGTCTGAATGCCTTGCAGTAGGGTATTCAATTTGGCGAATGGGTAGGCATGCAGACGGTTTAGGTTTGGATTCATGTCGATGTCTCAGCAATATGCGCATCGAGTTGGTCTCCGATCATTTGCTTCAGCCGCCCGAGTTGATCTGGATCGCTAATTGGATCGCCCTTGGTCGAGCAAATCTCAAAGACATCTTCGACTCTTTCACCCAGTGTGGTGATTTTAGCGGCAACGATCTCAACGCCTTCTGACTCAAATAGTTGAGCGAGTCGAACCAGCAGGCCTGGACGGTCTGCTGTCACAATTTCAAGATCGGTCGTTGTTCGGCTAGATCGGTGCTGGATGCTGATCTCAGATTGAATATCAAATTGCTTTAAGGCTCTGGGAGTTCTCTTCCGAGAAATAGAGGGTGGGCCCTCGCCATCGAGCGATAAGGCGAGCGCTTTGTGGATGGCTTTGTTCCTTGCTTCTTGATCAGATTCGAGCGGTGAGGTTTCTAACACATCGAAGATGTAATCCCGTCGGCCCGCAGCATTGGAGGGAATCCTTGCGTCGACCACGTTGAGGTCGAGTTGCTCGAGAGCAGTGACGATTTGAAGGAAGGATGCTTGACCTGGCATGGCATGGATGAATATGTGGTTTGACCCCTCATCACGATTGAGCCTTGATGCGTCTTCACCAATTAAAATGAGCGGCCCGTCGCTCAAGTCGTGGTTATTCATTGACTCTGCATGCCACACCATGTTGGGCGCTGACTCACGCAAAAAGTAGTCATCGCCAAGCCCTTCCCATAAGACGTTAGCTCGGTCCTCTGAAATATCGCGTTCAGAGAGCTTCTCAATCACGTTATTTCTGATTGTGAGCAGATATTCGTCGCGATCGATCATTTCATCGACGCCAAGGCGCAACACCCGCTTGGTTTCTAAATAAAGCTGTCTCATTAGCGAGGCCTTCCAACTATTCCATAGGGTTGGATTGGTCGCGTTGATGTCGGCTACGGTCAGTGCGTAAAGGTAATCGAGCCGGACTTGATCGCCGACCTGCTCGGCGAACGTTCGAACAACGTCGGGATCGAAGATGTCTTTCCGCTGGGCGGTCGTCGACATTAGGAGATGATGCTCGACCAGCCAGCACACGAGGTTGGTTTCCCACGGGCCCAGGCGGTGACGTTCACAAAATGATTTTGCAATGCCGATACCCATGGTGGAGTGATCTCCGCCCATGCCCTTTGCAAGATCGTGAAAAAAACCGGCGACGTAGAGTAGCTCAACTCTCGGCAGTCGCTCGTGTATGTGCGCGGCGATTGGAAACTGTTGTCGTTGGTCCTTATAGCGAAAGCGTCGCATGTTGCGAACCACCTGTAAGGTGTGGGCGTCAACGGTGTAAATGTGAAACAGGTCAAACTGCATCTGGCCGACAACGCGCTCAAATTCAGGAAGGTAGGCGCCAAGAATACCAAGACGGTTCATTCGCCTTAATTGTGAGAACAGGTGGTGTTCGACACCCAGTAAACGAATGAATAATCCCGTGGCTGTTTCGCTTTGTCTGAACGAATCATTAATCAAATGAACATGAGTTTTAGCAAGCCGAATGGTGTCGCTTCGAATCCCTTTCAGTGTTGGCGATTCACCCAAAATGACGAACATCTCCAGTAATGCTTCGGGATGTTGTTCAAAAAGATTGCCGGCCTTAGCTGCGAGTTTCTCATCGATAATCTGAAACCGCTCATTGAGGTCTCTGGCGGTCGTGCGTTTTTTGCGGTGGGTCGACAAGACCCTTTCATCAAATGCTTGCAGCGACACCTCATTAATGCTGCTGACGGCCAAGGCGCAGCGGTAGTAGTCCTGCATGAATTGCTCAACAGCCAGTTGCGCTTTGTCTTCGTAGCCAAGCAGTGACGCGAGCAGACGCTGGTGATCAAAAAGGAGTCTGTTTTCGTCCTTGCCTCTTGCTAGGTGGAGCGCGAATCTGACACGCCAGAAAAATCGCTGGGCTTCCACCAACTGGTCAGCTTCTTGTTGTTCAAAAAAGCCTCGTGCCACCAAGGACTTAAGATCATCGGTCTGGTACATGAGCTTTGCAATCCAAAGGAGCGTTTGGATATCGCGTAACCCGCCTGGCGACGTCTTGATGTTAGGTTCAAGACTGTACTCGGTGTGATTCGATTTGGCGTGTCGTTCGTTTTGCTCTTGGACTTTGGCATCGAAGAAATCGGTAATGCGCCATGACTTTCGGCGGTCAAGCAATCGGTTCAGTTGATCGAGGAGAATGGGTGAACCGGATAGCAGTCGCGCATCCAGCATCGATGTCATGATTGTGACGTCACCTTTGGCTTGTCTAAACGCCTCTTTGACGCTGCGGACGCTATGTCCGATTTCAAGACCAATATCCCAGAGCAAGGTGGTAAATGACTGTATGTTTGCAGCGTGTTTTTGCAGGTTGTCCCTTTCAGATAGCAGCAGCAGGTCGATGTCTGAGTGGGGCATCAACTCGCCTCGGCCATAGCCGCCGACTGCGACCAGGCTGATTCGCGTTTTGCGCCAGCTATTAAGATTTTCGTCCCATGTGAACCGCTGCCAACAAGTCTGGATGAGCGCATCAGTAAATCGAAGATGTTCTCGAATCAACGATTCAATAGAGGCGCCCGCGTGAAGGCGTTGCTCAATCCAGCGACGCTCTTCGGCGATAGCTTGCTTCAGAAGGGGTATGGGGTTTTTGGCTTCTAGCGCTGCTGCTGGGTCGAACCATTCTGGCGGCTCAACCCAATCGGCTGATGGTGTCGTCATTTCGAAGCGTCAATATTTCGTAGCCGGTCTCGGTGACGGCGATGGTGTGTTCCCATTGGGCGGTCAACTGATGATCTTTGGTCACAACCGTCCATTGGTCTGGAAGTAGTTTTACTGCCGCGCGGCCGGCATTCAACATGGGTTCGATGGTAAATGTCATACCCGGTGTTAGCTCGAGTCCTGTGCCGGGTCGACCGTAATGCAACACCTGTGGCTCATCATGGAAGGTTCGGCCGATACCATGGCCGCAGTACTCCCGTACGACTGAGAATCGTTGCTTTTCAGCAAAGGATTGGATCGCATAGCCGATGTCGCCCAATCTGGCCCCTGGCTTCACCGCCCGAATGCCTCGGTACATGCTTTCTTGACAGACTTCGACGAGACGTTTCGCCCTTACACTGGGTTTGCCCACAATAAAGGTTTTACTCGTGTCCCCATGAAAACCGTCTTTGATGAGCGTGACATCGACATTGATGATGTCGCCATCTTTTAGAAGTTTTTCGTCCGAGGGAATGCCGTGGCAAACTACATGGTTCACCGACGTGCAGATTGATTTCGGAAACCCTCGATAATTGAGGGGCGCCGGCACAGCATCCTGGACGTTAATGGTGTATTCGTGACAAATCCTGTCTAGCTCCCCCGTGCTTACGCCAGGACGAATGAAGGGCTCTATCATCTCGAGTTGGGCGGCAGCCAGTGCACCGACTTGGCGCATTTTTTCCAACTCTTCGGGTGTTTTGATGTTAACCAATGCTGATCACTCAAAAGGGTCGTTGAGAGTATACCAGCAGCAAGGCGGGACGGCGCGTTGTCGTGGAGTCAAACGCTGATTTATGGTATAAAACGCGCCGCGTGATGAGTGGGGTACAAGAAATCCCCCGATTTTCGTGTAAATAGCTAGTCTCCGGCGGTCTAGGGGAGAGCCAACAAAAGCTTAGACGAGAGCCTAAACAATAGCTCAAGCATAAGCAGACAAATAAGCACATGCATCGACACAGGACATGGGTGCCTTCGGGTTGTGGCCTGGGATGTATGGAAGATTAACCCGACGAAAAGGACAAAACATGAGTCAGGTCAGCATGCGCGACCTGCTAGAAGCAGGCGCACACTTTGGTCACCAGAAGCGGTATTGGAATCCCAAAATGCGGGATTACATATTTGGGGCCAGAAACGATATCCACATCATCAACCTAGAAAAAACGGTTCCAGCCCTGGAATCCGCATTGGAATTTGTTTCGCAGATCGCCAACAAGCGAAACAAAGTATTGTTCGTAGGAACAAAAAGAAGCGCAGGAAAGATCATCAGGGAAGAAGCGCAACGTTGCGGCATGCCTTATGTCGATAAGCGCTGGCTCGGCGGCATGCTCACTAATTACAAAACGATTCGTCAATCGATTCGTCGTTTGAGAGACCTCGAAGAGCAGAGCTCAGACGGGACCTTTGCCAAGTTGACCAAACACGAGGCACTCACCCGTCAAAGAACGCTGGATAAACTCGAGAGCAGTCTTGGCGGAATTAAGGATATGGGCGGCTTGCCAGACGTGATTCTGGTCGTTGATGTTGATCATGAGTCGATTGCCGTTACCGAGGCGCGAAAGCTAGGCATTCCAGTGATTGGGCTTGTTGATACCAATAGTGATCCGGATGGAATTGACTTTGTCATCCCCGCAAACGATGACGCAATTCGATCAATTCGTCTCATCGCAGCAGCCTTTGCCGACGTCATCCTTGCGGCTAAGCAAGGCGGCAATGCAATCACTGAAAGTGATTTCGTCGAAGTGGACGCAGAAGCTGACGCAGAAGTGGAATCAGAAACGGTGGCAGAAGCGGCGCCTGAGGTAGAGAGTGGTGATGTTGAAGCCGCACCCGCGTCTGAAACAGCTGAGCCAGAAGCAGAAGAATCTGCTGCGGCGGCTGATGTCTCTGAGGATGACAAAGCTGAGTAGACGCAGACTTTGAGGGAAGGCTCGGGTCACGGCAGTAGGTCACCCGTTGTGGCGAAGGTCGGTGACCTCATCGCAGCTCCCAAGCAGACGCTGCTCTCGGTTAGCCAATGCGATTCAAAACAGCGTCTCGCGTAGTTGCATTTCATTTTGCAAGGTGCAGCGGTGGCTATCTATCTTGGGCAGTGCGCTTTTCTCAACCAGTACAAAACAGAGCATGGCCCGCGCCAGCAGGGGTCACGAAGACATAAAAAGGAACCAAAATGGCAGCGATAACAGCAGCGATGGTAAAGGAGCTCCGGGAAATTACGGGGCTCGGGATGATGGACTGCAAAAAAGCCTTAGTCGAAGCAGATGGCAATATGGAAGAGGCGATTGATAGCCTCAGAAAGTCCAGCGGCTTGAAAGCGGCTAAAAAGGCGGGCCGAATTGCGGCGGACGGAACAATCGTGGTGAAGTCGGATGAGAATGGCGGCACCATGGTTGAGGTGAATTGTGAAACTGACTTTGCAGCGAAGGATGAGAATTTCCTGGCGTTTGCAGAGCGCATAGCGAGTGCTGCCCATGCACAGCCTGGTACCGATGTTGCCAGTCTCATGGAGGGAGAGCTGGAGGCCGAAAGAGAAGCGCTGGTCCAGAAAATTGGTGAAAACTGCAGTGTTAGGCGCATCACTAAATTTGCGGGCCAGGTAGCGGCTTACATACACTCGAATGCCAAAATCGGTGTCTTAGTCTCTCAGGAAGGCGGCGATGAAGCACTCGGCAAGGATCTGGCGATGCATATCGCAGCCTCTAACCCACAGTTTGTCTCGCCAGACCAAGTGGACGAGGGAACCATCGCCAAAGAGCGAGAGATTTACTCGGCACAGGCCGCTGAAAGCGGTAAACCTCCTGAAATCGTTGAGAAAATGGTTGAGGGCCGAATTAAAAAATTCCTGAGTGAAATTAGCTTGACCGAGCAAGGGTTTGTTAAAGACCCCGATACGACGGTGGCAAAATTGCTGAAACAAGAAGGCGCAGCCATCCATGGGTTCTCCAGGTTCGAGGTGGGAGAAGGCATCGAGAAGGAAGAGGTTGATTTCGCTGCAGAGGTTCAACAACAACTGAGCTAGCCGGTGAGCGCATCCGATGAAAAAACCAACCCCTAAGTACCAGCGCATATTACTGAAGTTAAGTGGTGAGGCGCTTGGTGTCGATGGAGTGGGCATTGACCCCAAGGTGCTCGATCGAACTGCCCTTGAGATCGGTCAACTGGTGGGCATTGGCATTCAGGTTGGATTGGTGATCGGAGGCGGCAATCTGTTTCGCGGAGCCGCGCTCAGTGCTGCAGGCCTTGATCGAGTCACAGGTGACCACATGGGGATGCTTGCAACGGTCATGAATGCACTTGCTATGCGCGATGCGCTGGAACGGGCCAACATTCAGACTGTCGTGATGTCCTCAATTCCTATGAGTGGCGTGGTGGAGCACTACGACAGGAGACTTGCAATCCGGCACTTACAGGAAGGAGATGTCGTCATCTTCTCGGCGGGCACAGGAAACCCCTTTTTCACGACCGATTCGGCAGCGTGCCTGCGGGGAATCGAAATAGAGGCGGACATCGTCCTCAAAGCAACGAAAGTGGATGGGGTGTATTCCGATGATCCTGTGACAAATCCGAGTGCCACACGCTTTGACGCGATTACCTACAGCAAGGTCCTGGATGATCAGCTGGGTGTGATGGACTTAACCGCGATTTGCTTGGCCCGAGATCATGATATGCCGCTCCGCGTATTCAAGCTGGATAAACAAGACGCGTTGCTAAACGCTGTGGTTAGCGATAATGAGGGTACGCTGGTCACGAGCGGTTGATCGCTGTCTATTGGTTCCTCAGCGCGTGATATTTGACGTTGGGGTGATCAAGCACTAGAAAAAGGTTCAGGCATCAACCGAAGAATCTGGCACGACGCCGACGTCGCTAAGTCCCTAGCTTGGGCCGCCGCCGATTAGTCAAGCTGGATGTGCAGGAGAACACAATGATCGACGAGATATTGGAAGACGCCGCGGAGCGCATGGATAAGAGCATCGCCTCGCTCGAAGCGGCATTTGCTCGAATCCGCACGGGGCGGGCCCATCCCAGTTTTCTCGACTCAGTGGATGTGGATTATTACGGTAGTGCGACGCCCCTAAGTCAAATGGCAAATATCAATGTGGAAGAGGGCCGAACGTTGGTCATCGCGCCGTGGGATCGCACGATGGTGCCGCTGATTGAAAAGGCTATTTTGAAATCAGACCTGGGCGTTACTCCCAACAGTGGGGGAGAGAGTGTCCGCATTACCATGCCTCCGCTCACCGAGGAAAATCGCCGTGACCTCGCAAAGGCAGCAAGAAATGAGGCGGAAAATGCCCGTATTGCGGTGCGCAACATCAGACGGGATGCAAACTCTGATATCAAAGACTTCCTGAAGGAAAAGGAAATCTCAGAAGATGATGCGAGGCGCGCTGAAGATCAGGTTCAGAAAGTAACTGATCAGAAAATAAAAGTGGTTGATGCGCTGCTCGACAAAAAAGAAAACGAGTTAATGGAGTTTTAATCACCTAGGGGAGGGTCGATCCATGTTGAAGACTCGGGTGATAACGGCGATCATCGTCGCCCCATTAGCACTAGCAGCCTTACTGTTGCTGGAACCCACTCCATTTCGGGCGTTCATTGCTATCGTGCTAGGAGTCTGCGCTTGGGAATGGGCTAACTTTGCTTATCTTCAGCAGCCCGGGCGTATAGGCTTCGCGGTCGCGGTTGGGCTACTGACGTTTTTTGCGCCGCCTGACGTCAACTGGCTCTGGATAGGTCTTGGCTTGTGGAGTCTCACAGCGTTACTGGTTCTGAGGTTCCCTAAATTCCCGCTGATATTGAAACGACCCGCTATCAACCTATTGGTAGGCGTAGGGATGCTTGTGCCAGCTGGTGTGGCGCTCAGTATATTGAACAGCCAGGCGGCCTATCCAGATTACTTGGTCTTGCTCCTCGGATTGGTTTGGTGTGCCGATATCGGCGCCTATTTCGCTGGTCGTCGTTTCGGGCGGACCAAGCTGCATCCGGCCGTGAGCCCAGGCAAATCGTGGGCCGGTGTGTATGGCGGATTATTGGTGACCTTGGTTTTTTCTGGCGTTTGGTTGAGCCAGGTCATCGGTATCGGGGCTTTGTCGCTGATGGGCGGTTTGTTATGGATTCTCTTTGTCACCGTCATGGTGTTCGTGAGTATTCTGGGAGATCTTTCGCTCTCTATGTATAAGCGAGTGCGGGATGTCAAAGACTCGAGTCAATTATTGCCAGGGCATGGCGGTTTTCTTGACCGCCTGGACAGCCTATTGTCTGTCGCACCGGTCATGGTGTTGGCATTCACTTTGGCTGGCTGGCCGGTGTGATTGGACCATCCGATGAAGCAGAGAACGAACGTGTGAGAAACGTGTGAGAAAGGAAGAGGTGGTCAAAAAAGGGTTAACCATCTTGGGCTCCACGGGCTCAATAGGTCAGCAAACATTGGCGGTGGTAGGGTATCAGGCTGAACTGTCCATTTATGCTCTAACCGCCAACACCGCGGTCGATCTGCTGGTTGATCAATGTGAGGCTTATCATCCGAGCGTGGCCGTGATCGCGGATCCCAATTGCTACGGCTCGCTAGTGACAAAACTTGCTGAACGTGGTTTGCAAACCGAGGCTCGATCGGGGGTCGAGGGTTTGGTGAGCGTCGCAGTCGATGATGAGGTATCTCACGTGATGGCAGCGATTGTGGGTGGCAGCGGTTTGATGCCGACCTACGCCGCCGCTGAGGCGGGCAAAACGGTGTTACTCGCCAATAAAGAAGCGTTAGTGATGTCAGGGGCGCTTTTTATGTCCGCCCTTGCCAGCGGTGAAGGGGAGGTCATCCCTGTCGATAGTGAGCACAACGCCATATTCCAGTGTTTGGGGAATGAGCGGACTGTGGGCCTGGAGGTGGCGAAAATTTTACTAACCGGCTCTGGAGGGCCGTTTCGTAGCCGTCCCGTTTCTGAGTTCGACACAATTACGCCCGAAGAGGCGTGCCGTCATCCTAACTGGTCCATGGGGCGTAAGATTTCCGTGGACTCTGCCACCATGATGAATAAGGGACTTGAACTCATAGAGGCCTGCTTCTTGTTTGGGGTGAGCACCGAGTTCATAGATATCGTGATTCATCCGCAAAGCATCGTCCACTCAATGGTCGCATTTAATGATGGATCGATCCTCGCGCAGATGGGTCAACCGGATATGAGAACACCAATTGCCAGCGCACTCGCCTGGCCTTCGCGAATGGATTCCGGTGTTAAGCCCCTGGACTTTGAAAATAGCCTAGCGCTGGATTTTCAACCCCCAGATCTTGATCGGTTCCCGTTGTTGACGACTTGCCGACGAGTAGCATCGGCTGGACAGAGCGAAAAAGTGGTACTGAACGCAGCTAATGAAGTGGCGGTAGAGGCGTTTCTCGCCCATCGAATTAGCTTTACGGCGATGACCTCGGTGATAGAAGCATCCCTCGACGAGACAATCGCAATGGAACTTGAATCGATAGAGGCGGTCATAGCCTGCGATGAGCGCGCACGCGCGAAAGCATCTGAGTGGGTCAATCGATGGTGTTAGACATTTTGCAGAATGTAGCCGCGCTACTAGTCACCTTGGCTGTGCTGATTGCCGTCCATGAGTATGGCCACTTTCAAGTCGCCAAGTGGTGTGGGGTTCACGTTGAACGGTTCAGTATTGGGTTCGGCAAAGCGTTTTTGCGCCGTGAGGGCGCCCCACCCGTGATGCCAGCAGAACAGTCAGGGACGCCTGTTTCGATTCGGCAGCCCGCTAATGAGCCGCTCAGGGGGACAGAGTTCTGTGTGGCGATGATTCCCCTGGGTGGCTATGTCAAGTTCCTCGACGAGAGAGACAGCTTCGTTGCTGAGGAACACTTACCTTTCGCCTTCAACAGAAAACCCGTCTGGCAACGGGCGTTAATTGCTGCAGCCGGGCCGCTCGCTAATTTTCTCTTGGCGATCGTCGTGTACTGGCTGGTCTTCGCCATGGGTGTGCGAGATTTATCGCCCGTGCTTGAGGTTAAAGAGAGCACCCTGGCCGAGCAATCAGGATTGAGAACCGGTGATGAGGTCACAAGCCTCGATGGGGCGCCGATTACTGATTGGACGTCTTTCAATTTGGGACTGCTCGATCGGCTTGGAGAGTCCGGCCATCTGATGATTGGCGTGGCTCGAAGCGAAGTAACTACCGATCAAGCGCGCCAGCAGGTGGCACGCATTCCTATTCAAACCTGGCTCGCTGATGAGGCAGATCCCAACCCCGCGCAATCGCTTGGCGTTGGCCTATTGTTGCCCACTATTCCCGCAGTGTTGGGCGATATCTCAGAGGGAGGACCGGCGGCTCGAGCGGGCCTCAAGTCAGAAGATCGGATTGTAGAGGTAGACGGAGTACCCATCGCTGGATGGGCTG
The DNA here is from genome assembly GCA_038131595.1 of Gammaproteobacteria bacterium. Classification (GTDB taxonomy): domain Bacteria; phylum Pseudomonadota; class Gammaproteobacteria; order Pseudomonadales; family Azotimanducaceae; genus UBA9926. The sequence continues at coordinate 234,642 of JAYPPR010000008.1, read as the reverse complement.
AGTTCGTGAGCGCCATTCGCGCACATCCTGGTGAACAACTGTGGATTAGAGTCGAGCGCGAGGGCGAGAGAAGCGATCATTGGGTGACGCCCGAGTCGGTTGAAGAGTCTGGAGAGCCGATAGGGAAGATCGGAGCTGCACTCGGAGTCTACGACTTTCCCGCTGAGCGAATTCGAACGAGGGAATACTCCTTGATCGGCGCGATCATTCCTGCTGCGCAAAAGACCTGGGATATGACCCGGTTCACGGTAGAAAGTCTTGTGAAAATGATTCAAGGCCTGTTGTCACCGCGAAATTTATCGGGGCCCATTACGATTGCAAAGATCGCAGGTCAGACGGCGGCCAGCGGATTGGAAACCTACCTTGGGTTCATCGCGCTGATCAGTATCAGTCTCGCGGTGTTAAACCTACTGCCGGTGCCTATGCTAGACGGCGGTCATCTGCTGTATTACGCGGTTGAGGCGCTGATTGGGCGTCCAATTCCCGAGCGGATTCAGTATCTCGGTCTTCAGGTTGGATTGGTCTTTCTGGTGGGCATCATGCTGCTAGCCTTCTATAATGACCTGCTGCGGTTATAACGGATCCACGGTGAGAAAGCGTTTGAAACAATTTGGCAAGCTAACATCAGCCCTGGCATCAACACTGGTGCTGCTACTCTTCGCGGCCGTCAGTCAGGCATTCGTGATCACTGACGTCAGAGTTGAGGGCTTACAGCGTATTTCTGCCGGCACGGTATTCGGCTCGATCCCTTATAACGTTGGAGACAACGTCGATGATGAGGGCCTGAGACGAATTATCCGTGCCTTATTCCAAACAGAGTACTTCGATGACGTTAAGGTGGGGAGAGACGGTAACGTTCTGCTCATCATCGTCAAGGAACGTCCGACGATAGACAGTATCGAATTCGAGGGCAATAAAGCCATCAAAACTGAGATGCTGACAGAAGGCCTCTCAGATGCAGGCTTGGCAGAGGGCGAGATTTTTAAAAAAGTAACGCTCGACCAGATGAGCGCTGAGCTTGAGCGGCAATATGTGCTTCAAGGCCGCTATGACGCTGGCATCACGACTGAAGTGGAGAACCTTCCTCGTAATCGGGTCGCACTGAAGGTAAACGTCGAAGAAGGTAACGTATCCGGCATTCGCCATATCAACATCGTCGGCAATACTAAATTTGATGATGAGACCCTGCGGGAGCAGTTTGAGCTTCGATTACCTACCTGGCTATCTTGGTACACCAAAGACGGACAGTATTCTCGCGAGAAGCTGAAAGGAGATCTCGAATCCCTAGAGTCCTATTACTTGGACCGCGGCTATCTCAATTTTGAGATAGCCTCAACACAAGTCGCTATTGCGCCGAATATGGAAGACGTCTACATCACCATCAATATCAATGAGGGTGAGCAATACGAAGTCTCTGCGGTAGAAATTAGTGGTGAACTCCGAGATATCAAAGAGGAGGCGATTCGGGCCATGGTGCTATCTGCGCCCGGCCAGATATTTTCCAGAGAATTAATGACCCTCTCAGAGGAGCGGATTGAGACGGTGTTAGGGAACTCCGGTTACACCTTCGCCAGTGCGACAGGAAGCCCAGAATTAGCAGAAGACGGCGAATCCGTTATCGTCAAATATTTTGTCGACGCCGGGAGTCGCGCCTATGTTCGGCGAATCAGTTTCTCTGGTAACACGTTAACTCAGGACGAGGTGTTGCGGCGTGAGATGCGTCAGATGGAAGGGGGTTGGGCATCCAACTCATACATTGAAGCGTCTAAGATTCGGTTGGAGCGATTAGGTTTCTTCAAGGAAGTCAATGTAGAGACGCCGACAGTTCCTGGGGTTGCTGATCAAATCGATGTTGAGTACACCGTCGAAGAGCAGCCTTCGGGAGCAATTTCGGCGACCTTTGGCTACGCGCAAGACTATGGCGCGATTCTGGGGCTCTCGTATCAAGAGTCCAATGTGTTTGGTAGCGGGAATTCGCTGAATCTCAGCGTGAATCGCAGTTCTTATCAGACGTCATACAACGTGTCGTTCTTTGACCCCTACTATACGGTGGATGGTGTGAGCAGAGGGTATTCGGTCTACTACCGAAGCACATCCTTTGATGAACGAAACATTGCACGATTTTCAACGGACACGGTGGGCGCTACGGTTAGTTTTGGCTACCCGATCAGCGAAATATCGCGGTTCAACTTCACGCTGGGTGCTGAGGATACGGAAATCAAGGAAGGGATCTTTCCCGCCCAGGAAATTTCTCGATTCCTAGCGGAAGAAGGCAACCAGTTCAAACTGATTACTCTGTCAGCAGCCTACCAAATGTCTGCTTTGAATCGTGGACTCTTACCTACTGCAGGGCGATCTCAGACGTTGTCGTTTGAAGCGACGGTTCCGGGTAGCGAGCTTGAGTTTTACCGCGTCAATTACTCAGGCCAAATATTCTTCCCTCTGTCTCGACTGTTTACACTGCGGCTGAGAACAGATCTAGGCTATGGTGGAACGTTTGGCGATACGGACACCTACCCGTTTTATAAACACTTCTACGCGGGTGGGTTTGGATCAGTGCGAGGATATAAGTCCAACACACTTGGACCACGGACGACGCGCTCGCCGAATGATCCCTACTCGGATCCAGATCCGATTGGAGGGAACATCCTGATTGAGGGGAGCGCCGAGATTCTGTTCCCGCTCCCATTTGTTGAGGATCAACGGCAGATGAAATCCGCGATGTTCTTTGACGCGGGCAACGTCTTTAGCAGCAACTGCCCAGACATATCGACCTATTGCCTCGATGTTAAGGACGGAGAGCTTCGTTACTCAGCAGGGGTGTCCGTCACTTGGATCACAGGCTTTGCGCCAATCAGCTTTGCGATTTCCTATCCGTTGAACCCTCGAGATGGGGATGAGCGAGAGTCATTTCAATTCGAATTGGGCCGAACTTTCTAGGAGTTTTGGCGTCTAATGCGTTGAATGACCCAAAGGGTTGTGACAATATCTGCGCGCTCGGAAGAAGCCGATAGGGAAGGAACGGGCAGTCAGCGTGCAAAGAGGGCATGTAGGAAACGCGCTGGGAACGATTCGCGTAACCTGGGACAACAATGAGTGAGGAGAAGATTGTGCGAGTAACGACAAGAAATTGGTTGATGGTTGGCCTTTGTTTCGGGCTGTTTGCATCAGCCGCAGCGACTGCTGAGGTGAAGCTCGCCTTTGTAGATGTAGACAGAGCCGTTGCTAGCTCAGAGAGCGCGCAAAAATTACTGCAGCAGCTCCAAGATGAATTCGCTTCAGATCAAGAAACGATTGAGAAGATTCAAACCGAGGCAACCGCGCTGCTGCAGAAAATGCAAAAAGACAGTGATGTCATGAGTGAGGACGAAAAGCGCCGGGTTCAGCAAGAAATAGAGTCGCTCAACAATGACTTTGTTTATCAGCGGCAGAAGCTTCAGAAGGAAGTAGCTGCGCGACAGCAAGAGTTGTTTGCGGGAACGGATGTCAAGGTTCGGAATGCGATAGAGGAACTTGTTCGTGATAACGACTACGACATGATCTTGCCGCGAGCCACCGCGCTCTACGTAGGCGACTTGTACGACATCACGCGCAAAGTCACTGAGAAACTCAACGAAATGGATCGTGCCGAGTAAGCACGACCTGATTGCCTGTGACTATTACTCTCGGGTCGCTCAGCGAACGATTTGAACTGGCGCTCCGAGGGGATCCAAACACCAAGATCACCGGGCTCGCTTCGATAGAAGATGCAGGCCCTGGGGACTTGGTGTTTTTGTTTAATTCGAGGTATCGAGCTCAACTCGATGACTGCGCCGCCAGTGCCGTCTGTTTGAGTGAGAAAGATGCGGAAGATTTGCCCCATCCTGTACTGATTGCATCTCGGCCTCGCCTTGCCTGGGCGAGGATCGCAACATTATTTGACGGAGATGAACAGGGACCAGGCGTTCACCCCAGTGCAGTGGTTGATCCGAGCGTGGATTTACCCGGTGACGTCGCTATCGGACCGAACGCCGTCGTTGCAGAAAACGTAGTACTTGGCACCGGAGTCACCATCGGCGCAGGGGCGAATATTGGTCCTCGTTGTCAGATTGGCCGAGGGACGACCTTGCATGCGAATACGACGTTATACCGCGAGACTCATGTGGGGGCTGACTGCATTATCCATGCGAATGCCGTGATAGGTGCAGATGGATTTGGATTTGAGTTTGATCCTGATCAAGCGGCGCTGGTTAAGATACCGCAGATATACGCCGTTGAGATTGGTGACAAGGTTGAAATTGGCGCAGGGACAACCATTGATCGAGGTGCGCTCAAGAATACCGTCATAGGAGACGGAGTGAAGATCGATAATCAGGTGCAAATTGGTCACGGCACTCGAGTAGGCGCACACACAGTGATTTCAGGTTGTACGGCCATCGCCGGTAGCACCACGATCGGCAACTATTGCATGATCGGCGGCGCAGTTGGAATTATCGACAACATTAGCATTGTCGATCAGGTACAGATTACAGCGATGACGCTTGTCTCTAAGTCTATTGATCAACCTGGTCGATACAGCTCGGGTACCGGGCTCATGGAAAGTGGGCTTTGGAAGAAAAATGCGGCTGTTTTCAAGCGGTTGGAGCAAGTATATCGGCAGGTCCGAAGTAAGGCTTCGGTGAGCTGAGCGGTGAGGGCAGACGAAGCGGCCCGAGGCATTCATAGATAGCAAGAAGCAGAAGGGAAGAATTAGGAGGATAGAAATATGCTGGATGTTCAGGATATATGGAAACTGCTACCCCATCGTTATCCCTTTTTGCTGGTGGACCGTGTGCTTGAAATGCCCTCCAACGAATCGATCATTGCGCTCAAAAATGTAACGGTGAATGAACCGATCTTCACCGGGCATTTTCCGGAGACGCCAGTGTTTCCTGGCGTGCTTTTGGTTGAAGCCCTTGCTCAGACCGCTGGGATACTCGCCTTTCACACGCGAAACCGATCCATTGATGATGGGTACATCTATTATCTTGCGGGCACCGATAAGACTAAATTCAAACGAAGCGTTGTTCCTGGCGATCAGGTGCGATTAGAAGTAAATATCATTAATTTGCGAAGCCACTGGATGAAGGCCGAGGGCCGAGCGTACGTCGGTGATGAACTAGCCTGCTCGACGCAATTAACGTGCGCTGAACAAAAAGCGGCGTGATGGATAGCGCCGCCCAGGATTAAACCTGTGAGATTTGTTCTGGTTGCTGGCGAAGCCTCCGGTGACCGCCTTGGTGCTGCATTGATCTCAGCGCTCAAAGCGCGGTTTCCTGAAGCAGAGTTTGTCGGCGTGGGCGGCGCCGAGATGGAAGCAGCCGGTCTTGATGCTTGGTTTGGACTTGATGCGTTCTCTGTGAATGGGTTCGTCGAGCCCCTGCTAAAGTTACCCTCCCTTCTGAGCCGGTTCTTTGAATTGAAGCGGCGCACGATTTCCGTGAGGCCGGCCTGTTTTATTGGCATTGATTTCAACGTGTTCAACTTGCTGCTTGCTGGCACTTTGAAGCGTCAAGGGATTAAAACGGTTCATTACGTATCACCCAGCGTCTGGGCGTGGAGACAGGGTCGAATTCGTCGGATTAAGCGTAATGTCGACTTGATGCTCTGTTTATATCCCTTTGAGATTGATATTTACCGAGATCACGGCATCCCGTGCGAGTTTGTTGGGCACCCTCAAGCGAGGCGGCTACACGGCCCGTCAGAACGAGTCGATTGGCTTCCTACCAAACCAACGTTGACCCTTGCTTGTTTGCCCGGCAGCCGGCGCTCGGAAATTGCCTCGATGATGCCGCTTTTTGCAGGAACGGTGTCTGACCTTGAGCATAAAGGCTACGACGTTCGCGTTCTCATCCCTGCACCTCGTGAATCTCTCCGTTCGGATATCGAGCGCCTGCTTCCCTCAACATTTGGTACTCGCCGGGTAACGCTGACCGTAGGTGATGCTGAGGATGTAATGCGCGATGCAGATTGTGTGCTCGTGAATGCAGGGACCGCTGCGCTAGAGGCAATGTTGCTCGGTAAGCCGATGGTCGTTGTCTATCAACTAGGCGCATTGACCTACCGACTTGTGAAAACCCTCGTTCGACTGGAGCGTTTTTCGTTGCCTAATATATTGAGCGGTGAGGAACTTATCGAAGAGTTCATTCAGGATGAAGCGCGGCCCCAAGCCATATCGGAGGGCATCCTGCGAGCGCTTGATCACGATGCGCATGAGAGACGGCTCAAGGTTTTTGATGCGATTCGCGCCGACCTTTCAAAGCCGCTTGAAGAGGGGGCTGTCCCTGCGATAAGCGCGTTAATTGAATGATTGGTCGACAGATGCTGTGGGCCGGTGTGGATGAGGTCGGACGTGGCCCACTGGTTGGCGCCGTAGTCGCAGCATCGGTGATCCTGCCGGTTAACCATGATATCCGCGGACTAAAGGACTCTAAACGTTTGACTGAGAAGCGCCGCGAGGAACTGGCGTCGGAAATTGAACGGTCTGCGCTTTCTTTTGGGGTAGCAGAGGCCTCTGCAGAGGAGATTGATGCGCTCAATATTCATCAGGCGACATTGCTTGCGATGTCGCGCGCTGTAAGCGCGCTGTCGATGAACCCATGGAGAGTGCTGATCGATGGTCGCCATGTTCCCGCATCATTAGCGCATCAAGGAATTGCCATCGTGAAAGGAGATGCTCGGGTTGATGCGGTGAAGGCGGCGTCGATTCTCGCTAAAGTCCACCGCGACCATCAGATGGCCCTTTTAGACCAAGCTCATCCAGAGTATGGGTTTGCGCAACATAAGGGTTATCCGACGCCACAACACCTTGAAGCGCTATCGCGTTATGGACTCATTGATGAGCATCGTCGAACCTTTGGGCCTTGTAAAATACTGACGCAGTAGGGGTGTGCTAGCATCTGACGACGAGAGCGCGCATTTCATTGGCTGGAGATTGGATAAATGAACGATATTACAAGAATAGATTCAGGGCCTCGTATGAGCCAGGCGGTGTGTTTTGGTGGCTTGGTGCATACGGCAGGACAGGTGGCTATTCACGCAGTAGATGAGGATGTTCAAGGTCAAACTCGAGCCGTCTTGGAGGCGATTGATGGATTGCTTGAGGCTGCAGGCACTGACAAAACAAAACTATTAACAGCGCAGATTTGGCTTACTTCAATGGAAGACTTCGCAGCCATGAATGAGGTCTGGGACGCATGGGTTGCCCCGGGTGCTGCACCCACTCGAGCCTGTGTCGAATCAAAGCTCGCGCTGCCATCGCTCAAAGTGGAGATTGCCGTAACGGCAGCACTTAATTCGTAAAGAGACCTATTCGAATCGGGAGAAAACCGTGGCTGATTTAGACCAATTGATTGTTGAGCAAATCCAGATTGGACCGATGCAAAACTTCGCCTATTTAATTGGCGATAAAGCAACGAGAGAGGTCGTTGTGGTAGATCCGGCTTGGGATATCGATGGATTGTTCAATTTTATTGACGAGCGCGAGTATCAATTGACGGGTGCATTGGTGACGCATTACCACCCAGATCATTGTGGCGGGAGTTTTGGCCACAATGTTGTCGAAGGAGTTGCCGCACTGCTCGAGCGCCAATCGGTACCTATCTATGCCAATGAGCATGAAGTAGCGGGAGTGCAGAAGGTGACTGGCGTATCGGCGACAGACCTCAAGTCGGTCTCATCAGGTGACAAATTGGCGGTGGGTGACATCGAGGTTGAGTTCTTGCACACGCCGGGTCACACCCCTGGGTCACAATGTTTTCGTGTCAAACACACGCTGATCTCAGGAGACACCCTGTTTATAGATGGTTGTGGGCGAGTCGACTTGCCGGGATCTAACTCTGAAGACATGTTCAGGAGTTTGCAAAAGTTAGCCGAGCTTCCTGATGAAACGATCTTGCTGCCTGGACACAATTACAGCGCCCGTGGTCACGCGACGATGGCAGAAACCAAGAAGACCAACGCCTACATGCGCATCAACAATTTAGATAGTTGGAAAATGATGATGGGTGGCTAATTAAAAGTCAGCATGACCGGGTGTTCGGGGAAATGGAATAACATCGCGAATATTATCCATGCCGGTGACGTAGGCGAGTAACCGCTCGAAACCAAGACCAAAGCCTGCGTGTGGAACACTGCCGTAGCGCCTCAAATCTAGATACCACCATAGATGCTGTTGCATCGCGTCGTCCATCCTGGCCTCGAGTAGGTCAAGGCGCTCCTCACGTTGGCTTCCGCCGATGATCTCTCCTATCCCTGGTGCGAGAACATCCATCGCCGCAACGGTTTTTTCATCATCATTCATGCGCATGTAAAAGGCTTTGATGTCTTTAGGATAGTTCATCAGAATCACGGGGCGGCCGACGTGCTGCTCAGCCAGATACCGTTCATGTTCACTCTGAAGGTCGCGACCCCAACTCACCGGGAAATCAAAGGTTTGGCCTGACTGCTCGAGTATGTTGATTGCTTCGCTATATTCCATGCGCTCGAAAGGGCTGTTTGCTACCTGTTCAAGCCGACTGATCACCTCGGAGTCGATCCGATCGTTGAAGAAAGCGAGATCCTGCTCACAGTGATCGAGTACGTGTTGCGTCACGTGCCTCAGCAGGTCTTCGGCTAGATCAGCATTGTCGTCAAGGTTGGCAAATGCGATTTCGGGTTCCACCATCCAAAATTCAGCGAGATGTCTTGAGGTGTTGGAGTTCTCGGCTCTAAAGGTGGGACCAAAGGTGTAGACCTTCGACATTGCCAAACAATAAGCCTCTACATTCAGCTGACCAGAGACGGTTAAGAAGGTTTCCTGGCCAAAAAAGTCATTATCGTAGCTTTTCACAGCATCCTGATTAATGAGGTCAAGGGTGCTGACTCTGAATAGCTCTCCCGCTCCCTCACAATCGCTGCCAGTGATGAGCGGTGTGTTAATCCACTGGAAATCATGGGAGAAGAAATAGTTGTGAATGGTTTGCGCGAGCGCGGTTCTCACTCGGGTGACGGCGCCGAAGGTGTTGGTTCGAGGACGCAAGTGGGCGACGGTGCGTAAGTATTCGAAAGTGTGTCGTTTCTTCGCAATAGGGTAAGTTTCGGGATCCTCGATGGTTCCCAGAACCTCGATGTCGCTCGCCTGGATTTCCACCGATTGCCCCTTGCCCTCTGAAGCGACAAGGCGACCACTGACCGTGACCGCGCAACCCGTCGATAGGCCGAGGACCTCAGATTGATAGTTTGGTAAGGATTGGTCAGCGACCACTTGGATGGAATCAAAGGACGAGCCGTCGTTAATGGCCAGAAATGAGAATCCCGCTTTTGAATCTCGTTTGGTTCTTACCCAGCCTGAAACGACGCAGTTGGTATTAATTTCATCTTGGGTAGCCTTAAGTAATGCCGCGATAGCAGTCATGGTTCGATCCTTAATGAAGGCGAAGCGATCTAAGAAATGGTTCGATGTCGATCCTTATATTGAGGATTGCGCATCTTCCGTCGCGCTGGCTCTGATTAAGCGCTTGTCAATTTTACCCGAAGCGATTCGTGGAAGGGGAGCATCAGAGATCGTGAGATATCGCGGAATTTTGAATCGCGCTAATTGCGAGGCGAGATACGAACGGAGGTCCGATTCATCAAGGGGCTCCGGTGCGTACAGGGTTGCACCGACCTCCTCGCCGAGCCGTTCGTCGGGGATCGCATAGACGGATGCTTCGATCACGCCTGGGTGGCTAAGGAGCGCGGCCTCTACTTCAGCGCAGCCAATATTCTCCCCGCCGCGAATAACAAGATCCTTTAGTCGATCTACAATGAATAAGTATCCCTCTTCATCGAGATAAGCGATGTCGCCGGTTTTTAACCAGTCGTCTGAAAACGATTCCGCATTCGCGTCGTCGCGGTTCCAATAGCCTTTGATCACACTCGCACCTCGCACCCAAAGCTCCCCCGGTGAGAGAGGCGGTAGCGGTGAACCCTCTTCATCCACGATGATCAGATCGAGCACCGCGGAGGCTCTGCCCGAGCTTGCGGGGCGCGCCAAATAGTCATCGCCGCCAATACCCGTGCCGATGGCATTGGTCTCCGTCATTCCCCATCCGGTACTCGGCTGCGCTGATGGGAAGGTGTCATTGATTGACCGCACTTGAGCCGGCGCTCTGGGAGCGCCACCACCGCCGACCGATAGCAAAGCGCTGAGGTCAACGGAGGCGGCTTGTGCGTGTTGAACAAGGTCGCCTGTCATCGCAGCTGGCGCGATAAAGGAAGTGATGTGCTCTTGTTCGATCAGTGTTGCGGCGATGGCGGGATCCCATCGATACATAGACACCATTTTTCTCTGCGCTCGGAACGATTGGAGCATGACGGCATTGGCGCCCGTCGTGTGAAACAGCGGTACTGCTAGCAGTGTTGCGGGTTGATGAGCGCTCGCTTGAGGGGTGATGCCTGTTTCCATCTGCCGTGCTGCGAGATCAAGTTCCCAGGAAAAAAGGGCGCTGACAATATTTCTATGGCTCGACACGGCTCCTTTGGGGAAACCCGTTGACCCGGAGGTAAAGAAGATGGTGGCAGCATCATCTGGATCGATATCAGCTTTGGGCATCGGCTGCCCAAGATTTGACTCGATCAATGATTCGATTTGGAAAGCCACGCCGGGCAGAGGGCCTGAGCGAACGCTAATTAGTTGGCAACCCGGTGATTCGATCTCGCCGACCCGTGATATGCGCTCATCGTCGGCGATTAACCACCTGGCGTCGACATGCGAAATCCCGTAGGCCAACTCATCAGTCTGCCAAAGGGCGTTCAACGCAACTGCGACGGCACCCATGGAGGTGATTGCCATGTAGGCAACGACCCAGTCAGGGTAATTGCGCATAGCAATCGCAACGCGATCCCCTTTGGCAACCTTGCATTCGTGCTTGAGCGCATGGGCAAGCGCCGCACTCTTTGCATAGATTGAGGCGAAGGTCTCCCGCTCCTCTTGGTAGACGGTAAACGGTAAATCGCTGGCAGTCGCCTTGAATAAGTCTCCTAGGGTCAAAGGCGCTGTCTTGAAATATCGTGATGGTCGCCCGTTCACAAGGCCGCTTGTGATCTCGTAAGCGGCCCCTTCTGCGGTCAATTGCGCCAGCGCCTCATCTCTTGTCATACCTGGCATCGAGTTCTCCTTTGACGCACTGCGCAAACGGCAAGTGGTAGTGTCTCCTCAATTAGGCGGCGAGCGGCGCGGTCATTGAGGTTAGCCAGGCGCGATCGGAATCATTCAAGTGCTCGCTGAGTGATTGAAAGACGAGCGCATGATAGTCATCGAGCCATTGGCGTTCAGAGTCGGTAAGCAGCGATCGTTCGATCAATCGTCGGTCGAAAGGCGCGAGCGTTAACGACTCAAATGACAGCATGCCATGATCATTCTCGACGACGACCACGAGATTTTCGCAGCGTATGCCGTAGGCGTTCGGCTCGTAATAGCCCGGCTCGTTAGACACAACCATCCCTGGTCGGAGAGCCGGTGTTGGACCCGGCGTTTTGCCAATCCTTTGCGGGCCCTCGTGAACCGATAAATAGCAGCCTACCCCATGCCCGGTGCCATGATCATAGTCTTTGCCGATTTCCCAAAGGAATTGCCGGGCGAGAATATCCAATTGGTTGCCGCCTACTCCATGGGGAAATTGAGCGCGAGCAAGCGCGATATGCCCCTTTAAGACCCGGGTGAACATCTCTTTGTGCTCGGCGGTTGGGTTTCCGATAGCGATGGTGCGAGTCACATCGGTCGTGCCATCGAGGTACTGGCCGCCGCTGTCCACTAAGTACACGGAGTCCATCGTCAGTGATGCTGGGGTTCCGTTGGTGTGTGAGTAATGGGCCATTGCAGCATTGGGGCCCGCTGCTGAGATCGTTCCGAAGGACAAGTCTTTCAATTCAGGCAATTCTCGGCGAAAGGCTTCCAATCGATCTGAGACTGACCCCTCATCGTGAGGGCGGCCAGCGCTCACCTCTTCATCGAGCCATGCCAGAAAACGACACAGGGCGATACCGTCACGATGGTGCGCTTTTCGAATGCCCGCAATCTCAGTGGCATTTTTGCAAGCCTTGGGCATCTCGGCCGGGTCAGGTTGTCGAACGAGCTCGATGCCATGCTCCATGCAGATGAGCGGTGAATGCGCGTGACAGGATTGCGGATCAACCAGTAATCGGCTCACCCCTTTTGATAGTCCGGCTAGGTAGTCGTCGAACGCTTCAATCGGCGCAACGCTGACATGGTCGCCCACGTGGTCAGAGAAGCCATCGACCATTTTTGCAACGTCAGTAAACAGCGTGAAATGACCTTCTTTGGTGATCAAACCATGTGCTAACAGCACGGGAAGATGAGGAACGTCATCCCCACGAATATTGAGCAGCCAAGCAATCGAATCCAGTTGCGTGATCAAGGCAGCATCCGCACCTTGCTGGTTAAGCACGTCAGCGACCGCTGATCGCTTGTCCATCGACGACATTCCGGTGATGGCCTGATCAAGTAGCAAGATAGGGGCAACCGGTGCCTTAGGCCGGTCCAGCCAGATCTCATCGACGAGATTCTGGCCGGTAGCCCGAAACCCTATACCTTGGCTGGCCAGACAATCCTGAATGGTCTCGAAGCTCTGAAGGGAGAGGCATCTGGCATCTACACCGACAACGTCACCCTCTGCGAGCTGCTCACTCAACAAGCGTTGCGGTGGCGTTTCAATCAGGTGCTCATGCTCAAAAAGAGGGGAAGGACATTGAGTCTGAACCTGCAGCGTGTAACGACCATCGACAAACATGATGGCTCGATCGGCCGTGACCACACAGACGCCAGCAGAACCAGTAAACCCTGTCAGAAAGGCTAACCGCTCGTTATGAATCGGGACGTACTCACCCAAAAATTCGTCGGCTCGAGGAATCCAAAGCGCGTCAATCTGAGCGTCTTTCATTTTGGCTCTGACGGCTTCGAGTCTTCTCGCTATGTCTGTAGTTTCGGTCATGGACTGTCCTTTCTATCTTTCTACACTGTGTTCAACACGATGACGTGCTAGCAAAGGCTACCAGTGGCGTACTTGAAAATTGGGTCTGAAACCTCGAATGATCGCAGATCTGCCCTAGCTGAAAAAGAGGATATCGCAGCGTGTTAGGGGTAAGGGGGCCGGCGTCTATCCCGTGGTATTCTGGCTACGTTTGAGAGGGGAAAACGACGAATGAATGAGTACACCGTGATTGAAAAGCACGACGGCTGGGCGGAAGTCGTGCTATCTAGGCCCGCGAGAAAAAATGCCATTGTGCCGCCTATGGCCATTGAGGTTGCAACAGCGGTTAATGGCCTGTCCACACAGCAGGACGTTGCTGCGATTGTCATTCGGGGGGCTGATGGCGCCTTCTGCTCCGGGGTGGATTTGAAGGTACTACAAGCGAAACAAGGCGATGCTGATTATTTGGGCGAGTGGGACGGGGAAGCCCTGCGGGAGATGCATTACGCCTTGTATCGCTCAGCTAAGCCGCTGATTGGCGTGCTCGAGCGGTTTGCGATCAACGCGGGTGCGGCACTAGTTTTTGCTTGTGATCTGGTCGTCGCGGGAGAGTCATCTTTTCTGCAAATTGGAGAAATTCAACAAGGGTCAGACATTCCGATGAACGCTGGCTGGCTCAGTGTTAGAAGCAGTGAGGCGGTAATGGCGCGATTGGCTTTACTTGGGGATCGGGTACCCGCCAGCGATTTGAAGGACCTGCAATTGGTAACGGAGGTGGTGCCTGACGCAGATACGTTAGAAGCCGCTAGGCGACTCGCTGCGCGATTGGCGAGCTTTCCCGAGGGTGCTAGCACGGTGATTAAAGAGCGGATATTGTCCATGCGACCAGCCAATCCAGAGGCCGTTTTTCCTCATTCCGGCAACAATGCCTTGCTAAGTGCTGGCCAGGTCAGGGGCTAAGGCTCGGGGCGCCGGAAAAGAATGAAAACCTGTCATCAGGGAGATGGGCCCATTCAGGCTGAGAGCGATGACAGCTAATCGCTGCATAGCGTTTGAGAGGGGTTTAATCGGGTTAGCAGGGTGTTCAATGGCTCCCTAGACTGGGTTGCGACTCTTGATTAGTCAGAAACAGTTCGTAAGACAACTTGGCAGGGAAGGATAAAAGATTGGCTGCTGACGAAAAAGAAATAGAAAAACTTTGGCTCGGGCACCCGAGAGGGCTGGTCATTCTCTTTTTCACCGAGATGTGGGAGCGGTTCTCCTACTACGGCATGCGCGCGTTATTGATGCTGTATTTGACCAAGCATTGGCTCTATGGCGATGCCGAGGCGGGCATGATTTATGGCACCTATGCCGCCCTGGTTTATGCGGTCCCAGTGCTTGGTGGAATGATCGCTGATCGGTACTTAGGGCTCAGAAAGGCCATCGTCTTTGGTGCGGTGCTACTCGTGTTGGGTCATCTTGGGATGGCCTTTGAGGGGCCGCCGTCGGAGGTTATTGACGGACAGGTGGTCCGATCCACTAGCCACGAGCAAATCTTTTATCTATCGCTTGCGCTGATCGTCGTCGGTGTGGGATTTCTAAAAGCGAATATTTCGACCATCGTTGGTCGGCTTTACCAGCAAGATGACCCGCGTCGTGACGGCGGCTTTACTATCTTTTATGTCGGAATCAACCTTGGGTCGTTTATTGCAACGCTGCTCTGTGGGTACCTTGGCGAAACCTATGGCTGGCGGTACGGGTTTGGCCTTGCTGGATTGGGGATGTTAGCCGGTCTTTTGACATTTATTTGGGGCGGGCATTGGCTGAAGGGAGTGGGGCTGCCGCCAAACCCTGGTCAATTAATCCAGAAGCAATGGGGTCTTTCGCTCGAAGCGAAGATCTACGTGAGCGGCGCTTTGTTTGTGCTTGTCGTGTGGCAAGGTATTCAGTTTACCGGCGAAATAGGGACGATTCTGACCCTGTTTGCCGGGGGTATCAGTGCCTACGTCATTTGGTTTTCATTGACCCAGTGCAGTACGGTTGAACGCGATCGCATGCTTGCGATGTTGTTTTTGATTGCGGTTTCGGTGGTGTTTTGGTCGTTATTTGAGCAGGCCGGATCTTCCCTCACGCTCTTTACCGATCGAAACGTGGACAAAGGACCGTTTACTGCGTCGATGTTTCAGTCATTGAATCCGCTCTTCATCATTTTATTCGCTCCTCTCATCGCTGTGGCCTGGGTCCGATTAGCTAATGCAGGCCGGGAGCCGTCTGCGCCCGTCAAGTTTGTGATGGGGATTTTTTTGGTGGGGTTAGGGTTTTTGGTGCTGGTCGTTGGCGCTCAATTCGCCGATGAAAACGGTCAAGTTGCCGTGATCTGGTTAGCGCTGATGTATTTCTTGCATACGATGGGGGAGCTTTGTATCTCACCTGTCGGACTTTCTATGGTAACCAAATTATCGGTGCAGCGAGTGGCAGCGATGATGATGGGCGTTTGGTTTTTATCGAGCGCGTTTGCAGCGTATGTGGCAGGTTGGATTGCTGGCCTCATGGCCATTCAAGGCCAAGGTGCGTCGAGTGACCCCGTGGGATCGCTGGCCATTTATATGGGTGTTTTTGAAAAACTCGGTTACTTTGCGGTGGTGGTTGCGATAGTACTTTGGATACTCTCCCCCCGTATCCATCGGGCGATGCATGAAGGTGCGCGCCTTGATCACAACGCTGCTTGATCACAGCTGTTCTTGATGACCTACCTTGAAACCCAGAGCTTGATCAAGAAAGCGTCATGCAGGCTTCGTGTTGAGTCGTTGATTGTTAGCTGCGTAAAGTTAAATGTTGACCTGATCAAAGATCAGGGCGGATCGATGGCGGTCTGGTAAATCCGAGCCTGGACGCCTCGTTTTTGGATAAGAGAGCTGAAGTTGAATGGCGCGCCTGTTTATCCCTGGCACCGCCTTGGCAGCTTAGTCTGCAACATCATTGGCAGACTAGCTTGCCGCGATAAATCGGATAGAAATCGAATTCACACAGTGACGAGTGTTTTTATCCGTCAAGTATTCTCCTTCGAAGACGTGACCGAGGTGACCTCCGCAGGCATCGCACAATATTTCGACACGAAAACCATCGGCGTCGATTTCTCGGCGAACGGCTCCCTCAATTTCGTCATCAAAGGCTGGCCATCCGCAGTGCGACTGGAACTTATCTTGTGACCGGTAGAGCGGGGTATCGCACTGCTTGCACACGTAGTAGCCCGCCTCAAAATGTTGATCGTACTCTCCAGTAAAAGGCCGCTCCGTTCCCTTTTGAAGGATGACCCATGCTTCTTCGGGGGTTAGACGATTACGTGTTTCAGTCATTGTGAACTCCTAGGCGGGTGGACCCTAAGGTTAGGGCCTTAGGACCAGGATTATGCCCGAGCGCCTAGCTCGAACCAACCTTGAAGACTGCAAGCCTGCGGGTCTTTACAGAACGTCAACTGCCTCTGTTCATGGATCATGGATCATGGATCATGGTCGAAGGAGCGATGGAGTCGAACCGGCACTCTCTGCCACTCAAGTTCGATTCCCTTCCACACAGGACGAATGACAAGATAAAGACAACGGTTAGGATTCGTGCCTTTGCCCCTTTCTTGACCCCACGCGCACTGCACTAGATGATGCAGATTTTACGGGGAACAGAGTATGGCAGCGTATCAAGGGCGGTGTTTGTGTGGCGAAGTCAGTTATGACGTGTTGGATAAGCCGCAGATGGCAGGAATTTGTCACTGCAAGAATTGCCAGCGACAAGCGGGGTCAGCGTTTTCAACGTTATGGGGCGTCGCTCGAGCCGATTTTCAATTAACAGGTGCAACTCCTAAATGTTATGTTGATGCCGACACATCGAGCGGCAGTGCCGTGGAGCGGCACTTTTGCGGTGACTGTGGTTCACCGATCTACTCAATAGTCCCGGGTTCGCCCGACGCTTTGTTTTTGAAGACCGGGACTTTGGATGACACGGGCGACTTTGAACCTCAGTTTCATGTTTGGTGCGACAGTAAGCAGCGTTGGGTAGATATCCCAGACGACCAGCCTCAGATGGCAACACAGTAAGTCGGTGAATGGTTTGCAGCCCCACAGTAGGCGGGGTTTTAGGTTAGGCCTCTATTAGGGGCATTGGGATAGCATGAATGATCAGACTTGAATGGTATATCCGGCATCGGACTGAGGTAGGCAAGGAGGCCTTTCACAGGGCCTGGAAGGGCGAGCTCGTCACTCAGCTACTCGGGTTTGGGGAGTCACTCAAAGCAGAGCGTTTGGTTCAGCTATCGCTTGTTGAGACTAGTGCGAATCTGGGACTCACCGAAGCTCGGGGAGGCGACATGGAGGCCTTTTTTGATGGGGTCATCGAGCTGTGGTGGCCCACTCGACCAGCGATGGAGACGGCGCTTTCGGCAGATGATTTGCAAGCGACTTTCGAGAAAGTAACGGGAGCTCTAACGCAGGTCGCGTCACTCGCGGATAGTGTGATCTTTATCGCGGCTGAACATCCGCAGGTCAATCCTAGTCCTGAGACTTTGCTGGCAACCCCCGACTCAGGGGTGAGTAAGCTCCAATTTCCGCTTCGAACTTACCAAGACCGATCTCTAGCTGACGTAAGAGCTTACTGGCTCGAGGAGCACGGCCCACTCATCCGTAAGAATGCTGTTGTGTCTTCAATTGTTCGCTACGTTCAAGTCCATCGAATTGATTCAGATTGGAATGAACGGCTCGCCGAACTGAGTCACTCGGCATCGGAGCCGTATCTAGGGCACGCGGAGGTTTGGGTGGCCCGATCTGGATCATCTGCAACAGATGATCAGCGAGCCTTGGCGTCCAAGGCCGCTGTTCACGACGAGGCAAAGTTCATCGACTTCACTCGCTCAACACTATTCTTTGTTGAGGAGGCTGAGCTCATCAGCCGCGAGCCTGGCGTTGCTTATAATCCGTAACCCATCCTTAGAAGGGTCATAGGGTGCGCGCCGAGATCGACGCTATCTGCAAGGTTAGCGATGTGTACGGCCGCCATCGGGCAATCGCTGGCGAAGTGTTCTGGCGTTTTAGTATTGACTTGCTTCACTACTGGGCGCGCAATCTTCACAGACTTAGCTCTCGTTTCCGATTTTACCGCGTAGGTGCCATCGTGACCTGAGCAACGCTCGATGGTATGAACGTTGGTGTCTGGCAGAAGTGAGAGAATGTCGCGTGTCTTGTTACCGATATTCTGCACGCGCAGATGGCAGGCGACCTGGTAACTAATGTCTCCAAGGCTGGCCTTGAAATCCAAGTTTAAATGACCCGCTTTGTGTCGAAGATAAAGGTATTCGAACGGATCGAAGAACGCTTTTTGGACCTTCTGCACATCAGGGTCATCGGGAAACATCAGCGGTAATTCTTGCTTGTACATCAGTACACAGCTCGGAATCGGCGCTATCAAGTCATACCCCTCGTCAACCAGTTTGGCCAAGACCGGGATGTTTTGCTCTTTGAGTGCTGCGACCGAATCGAGATCTCCCAGTTCAAGTTTTGGCATGCCGCAGCAGGCTTCCTTGGGTACAAGTTCAATCCTAATGTTGTTGTGCTCAAAGACTTTGAGGAAGTCATCGCCCAAGTCTGGCGTGGTGTAGTTGCCGTAGCAGGTTGCATAAAAGGCGACCTTGCCGGTGGTTCCTTCGACTGGCTGCGTAGCCTGGGGGGCTTGAGGCGAAGGACTAAACCGTTTTCGCAGTGTTTTACGACTGTACTCTGGCAGCGGAGCCTCTTTGTGGACACCAAGCGTCTTTTCAAGCGCATTCCGGAAGAGACCGTTTTTATTCAGCGCGTTAGTAGTGACGTCCACGAGAGGGATGAGCGTCAGTGCTTTGCCCATGGCATCAGTGCTTGTGAGCAAGTTGTCCCGAAATTTACCCCCCGTCTTCTTATAAGACTGGGCTTTGGCGCGAAGCATCAGGTGAGGGAAGTCGAGATTCCACTCATGCGGTGGAACGTACGGACACTTAGTTAAGTAACAAAGGTCGCACATGTAACACTGATCGACCACTTTGCCATAATCAGCCACGTCGACGCCGTCGACTTCCATCGTTTCCGATTCATCCACCAGGTCAAAGAGTGTGGGGAAGGCATCACAGAGGCTCACGCAGCGTCTGCAGCCATGGCAAATGTCGTAGACGCGCTCTAGCTCTTGGTTGAGTGCTGTTTCGTCCCAGAATTGCTCCTCTTTCCAGGCGATAGGGTGGCGGGTGGGTGCCTCTAAACTACCCTCTCTCTGACTCATAGCGATTCCTTATTCGAGTTAGCAAGATCTGCCGACTCATTATCCAAGTGATTGGTTGATAACGTTCATTAGCCCCTAGCGTTGCATGTGCCAAAGGCGATACTCTCCGATTCAGTCGTCCGCGCTCCGGCTAGAGGCACTTGTGTCCTGATGCCTCTTTTGCGCTAACGGCTCTTTTTTGGCTGATGGCTCTTTTTTTGGCTGATGGCTCCTCTGGCCTGACAGCTCTTTTTTACCCAGGGCTCCTTTCCGCTGAGGGCTCCTCTCGCTGAGGGCTCTCTGAGGGCTTCCCTGCTGAGGGCTCCTAAAAGCTGCCTCTAGATTCTCGCTTGGAGAGGCTGAGGTTATTTGCTCAACCTGGAGTCCCCTCTGGAGGGCGCCTCATATAAAACTTACGTCAGCAGTGTTATCAACTTGCGCGAAGTCTAGTCGGTAGTCCATGCCAGTAGCCAATGAATTGTTTTGTACGCTTCGATTCAAATAATCGATTGATTGCTTATTGGTGAATCTAAGCTTGGGAGGTGGGTAGGCGTATCTCAAATACGGTTCCGGGGCCTTGATCAATAGGACGGGCCTCGATTGAGCCTTGGTGATGGTCGACGATAATGGCACGACAGATGGATAGACCAAGGCCTGTGCCTTCACCAACAGGCTTCGTTGTATGAAAAGGCTCGAACAAGGTGCTTAGGATCTCATCGGGTATCCCTGGGCCCGTATCTTTGATTCGCACGATCAGCCCGTCCGCATCGACTTCTCCGTCGATTGCAATTTCGCCACCGGCTGGCATGGCTTGAATCGCGTTGATGATCAAATTGGAAAACACTTGGTTAAGCTTGCCGGGGTTGGCGTCGATGAGCGGAAGATTATCTAAGCTAACCTTAATATCGAATTCCGGTGTGATTTGGTTACGGAGCATGTTGAGGGTTGATCGGATGCATGCTTCAACATCAGTCTGAGAGAACTGATCACCTGCATCGCGAGAGTAATTGCGTAGATCTTTAACGATGCTTTGAATACTGTGAAGCCCATCCACTGTCTCTTCAATAAGAATGGGTAAGTCCTCGAGCATAAGCTTCGTTTGATCAGTTACCAGGCGCTGTTCATCAGCTACCAGTTTGGTCAGCTCTGCGACGTAGTCCCTCAAGGTTGAAAGGTTGCTCAGCGAAAATCCAAGAGGGTTATTGATTTCATGCGCTACTCCGGACGCCAATTGGCCAACCGTTGCTAGCTTTTCACTTTGCACCAGTTGTGCTTGGTTTCGGAGCAAGTCTGCGTTGAGTTGGCTCAGCTCTTCGTTTTTTTGATAGATCTCTCTTGAGAGCGTCTCGAGCTCGTCCTCGGCTTGTTTGCGCGCGGCCTTTTCCCGGTGATAAGCACGCTCAAAAGCATCCATGTCGGGGCCCTAGTTGAGCGAGATCAGCAGTCCACAATGGTCTCCACCCTCGTTGTAGCAGGGACTGTGTGTCAGCTCATAGTCGTTGCCGTAATGTTTTGCTGCGCCATCGATAAGACCCTCAGCCAGCCTGCAAAGCTTCCTCTCTGAGGTGTAGGTGAGGTGAAGCGTTTTATCGTCCCGTCGCGACTCTGAAAAGCCAGGGGTCACTGCGCCTGGGTACAACTTGGCGACCTCTACATGAATCACGGAATCAAGGCCCTCTAAGAAATCTAACATGTTGGCATGGCCATCGATCAATTGAGGGTAGCGGTCATAAAAGGCGGGAAACATGAACTGACCGAATGCGAAAACTAAATCTGATACGGGGATGCCGTTTCGCCGACTAATAATGCCCACCATATTGAGCAAACGCTCGTCTTCGTACAGTGCAGTAGCAGTGTAGACACCGTCCTCGCCTGCCTCATCCAGGACCTCATTCCATTCCTGCATCCCCAATTGAGTTTCAACCATGTCCGCGAGTAGGTTCATGACCACGCCTTTCATAGCTTATTCCCTTGATAGCGTTCTTTGTTGAGCAGTATAGGCGCTGTAGGTATTTGCTGGCCAGATGTTGTTCAGGTGTCGAAATTGCTGAGGAAGGGATCAAGGCCCGTCACGAATGAGAGCGGAGCGTCGACACTTGGCCGGGCGAGCTGAGGCAAACGGGGAGTCTCATTCCGAATCGTCCATGACTCAACCAAGTCTCACGTTGTGCGCGATCGAAGCGCCTTACCAGCTGATTTGGTCATGGCGCCAATCCCAGAACGTTCCGGTGTGTTGGGGCGTGAGTTTAGGGATGAGTGCGAGAAGGTGCGCTGCGGCTGCCGCAGGGGACAAAACCTCACGAGCTGGAGGCTGCCGGCCCTTGGCGGCTGCCGGTTTAGAAACAAAAGGCTTCGACAGTCCGGTGTCTACGGTGCCAGGGTGATAGGCTGCCAGACAGGTATTGGGAAGGGTGCGTTGCCATTCAATGGCGAGGGTTCGGACCAACATATTGAGAGCGGCCTTGGAGGCGCGATAACTGAACCAACCGCCTAGATGATTATCAGAGATTGAGCCTACTCTTGCTGACAGTGTGATGAAGTGAGCGTGATCGCTCTTTTTCAGCAGTGGCCCAAGGTGCTTACCTAACAGTAAAAGAGGCATGGCGTTGGTGCGCATTTGATCTAGAAATTGATCCGCACTGGCTTGTCTCACAGACTTTTCCGGAGAAAATCGCTCGTTCGAGAGTACGCCTGCCGTGTTAATAACGAGATCCAGGCGGTCGAGGTCAGCCGCCAACTGAGCAACGCTGGACTCATCAGTAATGTCGAGGCGGTGCCAAGTGACTTCGGGAGAAGACGCGAGTCGCTGTCGCGTGGTCCCGTGAACGGTGAATTTTCCTTCCCTCACTAGCGCCTCAATAATCGCCCCGCCGATTCCCCCTGTGCCGCCGATGATTAGCGCTGAAGGCGGAGATAGCTCGTTCAGGGGGGCGCTCACGTGCGGTAGCGCTGCTTAAACCGGCGCGCTGCCCAGCCTGCGTAGACCCGATCAGCAATGGGTTTGATTACCGGCCAACCCAGCCAACTAAAGAGCCCGCTCCAGGGTGTTTTTGACCAGGCGTAACGGCTTGCTTCTAACCCAAGCAGTACTTCGCCAGAACGGGTCTCAAGGTGCAGCGTTTTAAGGAGCGAGTCGCGCTGCTCTGCCGTTAGATCAGGGAGAGAGTGGATGTCCAGAAGCTCGAGGGAATCATGCTTCTTTTTCGCCAAGTGGCGCATCTCAAAACTACACAGTGGGCACTGACCATCGAAGTAAAGTCGGTCTTGGTTTGCCATAACAAGGTCTTAACTGTTTGGTCGGATTACGAGTCCTTCGATCAAACGGATTGGCCGCATGGTGATGTCATTGTCTTGCATCGAGTGCTTTGCGGATTTCCTCATGGGCTTTCTTGGTTAGTGGGTAGCCGATGAGTGGAAGCGCAGCGAGTCCAAGTCCAAGCGCTGTTCCAACGCAATAAGTGATGAGCAGTCCATTCAGCGCCGTCTCTGAGTTTGCTTGGCCAGGAACAAAGTTAAAGGCCACCTCTAAAATGGCAAAACTGACGCCGACTGCCACCGCCGCGCCCAGTTTATTGGTCGTGGTGAGCGTGGCAAAAAAGAGCCCGCTTCGATTCTCGCCTGATCTCAGCTCATCATGATCGGTTAAGTCAGCCATCATGGACCGAAGTAATGTGGGAGCCGCGCCAAAGGCGACGCCGTAGCTCAAAGTAAAGCCCCAGAGCACCGCAACGTTTTTAGGTTCGGCGAGCGGTATTAGCGCGAGATTGATAACGACACCATAGACCAGTGCGATCAGCAGCGCATTGCTTTTGCCTACGCGTACCGCCAGCCTCATCCACATCGGCATGGCAAGGAAACTTGCCAAGAAGTAGAACAGGAGTGCGAGACTCGCATGCTCTGGTAGTTCAAACACGGTGCTGGCGACGAAGATGTAGAGCGCGCCACTCACTGCTGTTCCAAAGCCTGATGTAAAGTCCGATGCAAGGATACGCCAGAGAAGGGGATTCTGTACGAGCAGTTGAAATTGACGTTTCAAACTCAACTGACTTGTTTTCGCAGCAGGGCTATCCGGGACAAAGTAGAGGGTTGGTAGTGCAAGCAAAGGAAACATCACCAGGCAAAAGATACCCATGCTGGCAACCTTGCTCGCCTGGTCATCACTTCCCGTGAGTTCGCTAATAGCAGGGAGGGCGAGCACGATGGTCATCCCGCCGATGACAAAAATCTCTCTCCAACCAAATAACCTAGAGCGCTCATCATAGGTTCGGGTGAGCTCTGCGCCCCATGATTGGTGAGAAATGGCGAGCATGGTGTATCCGACGTAGAGAACGATGAGCCAAAACCCGAGATAAAGTGGTGTGACGGAAGAGGGGTTGGGTAGGAAAACCTGGTAGATGGCGATGACAAGGATAGGAACGGAGATGGCAATCCAATGCTTTCTGCGTCCCCATCGGGTCTCGTAACGATCAATGAGCCAGCCCATCATCGGATCAGTAATGACATCCCAAATTCGTGCGAGGGTAAAAATCATTCCAACGGTAATTAACGATAACCCTAACCCTTCGCTGTAAAACCGCGGCAGGTAGACCGCGATGGGCATGCCCATGGCTGCAGCGGGGAGCGATACGCCAGAGTAGGCAGCGAGTTGAAAGTTGCTAAGCGGTCGAGTCATGGTGATGGCTTCTATCGGCTAGCCGTTATGGGCAGGTCCTTGAAGTATGCTTGGGTAGAGCTAAAAAAGTAAGCTAACGCTAGAGACAGCGTTGGCTGTCTAGTGCAAAGTCGGCAGAATTTGAAAAACATGAAAATTTGCCTCCAAGAGAGGGAGCTCATCCAACCCGTGCTAAGGCAAGAGGGGCGGCGGACGCTGATGTGCTGTTAACTCGCAGTGCAGGGTACGTGTGAGTAGGGTTCGAGCGGGTGTCATGAGCATTCGCAGGAGGCTGGCCTCTAGTGTTTATTCATCGAAGCTTGATGGGTTCGGGGTGATGTGTAGCGCACGAAATCCAGGGAAAATAAGAGACTACAGTTGATCCTAGATTGACTTGCTTGGAAGCCACGAATTCAGTGGGCTCCGGGTTTGGTTGGGCCGACCAAACCATGAGAAAATGTGTCCTATTGAGAGCGAAAGCGACCTTTAATACCGATGCCTGCTCAGAAAACTTCAATACTCATCGTTGACGATGAACCGCGCATTCTTTCGGCGCTTGCTCGAATGTTGCGTCTAGAGGCGTTTGACATCGTTTCATGTGAGCGCCCGTCTTTAGCGCTCGAGCAAGCAGAGGGACGGTCCTTCGATATTGTAATTTCAGACTTCAGAATGCCTGAGATGACAGGCATTGTATTGATGGAGAAATTAGCAGACTTGATCCCCTCTTCGATGCGGCTTTTGATGTCTGGCAATGCCGACTTACGGGACGTGATTGAAGCCGTCAACGCGGGTTCAATTCACCAGTTCATTGAAAAACCATGGAACGATGGCGCTGTCAAAGTCACGCTGCGCCGCATTGCGGCTGAAATCGAGACGAGACGAGAGAATCAAGCATTGATGACTGCAATTGCTGAGCAGAACACATTGCTGACTCAGGCTTCTGAGCGAGCAGAGCTCGAGATGCGGAGAAAGGAGAGGTTGTTTGCCACCATTAGTCACGAGATTCGAAACCCCCTCCACGGTCTCCAGGGCATCCTGACGGCGCTCGCACCAGCGTCGGTTGGTGAGCAAAAACAATTGCTCGAGTCAGCTGTCGCATCGGCAGAGTACATGTCGCAAGTGGTGAACGATGTTCTAGATTATAGCCAAGGTGCAGCAGACAAAATCCAACTGTCGCTGAAGCCCTTCTCACCCGGCCGTTTGATTGATGAGCTGATTCAATTGATGGAGCCGCTCGCTGCCTCTAAGCGAGTAGCAGTGAGTCGCGATAGTCGTTCACTTGCCAATCAGCGGCAATTCCTCGGGGATGAATTTAGGGTCCGGCAAATTCTGACCAACCTCTTGAGCAACGCCATTAAGTACACCGAGTCTGGCAGGGTAGAGGTTTGCGTGACAGAGACAGGGGAAGGGGTCTACCTTGATGTGATCGACACAGGGATCGGCATACCCGAGGACAAGCTTGGAGACCTGTTCGGTGAATATGTGATGGTGGACCCTGAACATGCTCGTACCTATGGAGGAACGGGCCTTGGTTTAAGAATCGTGAAAACCTTGGTCGAGTTGATGTCTGGAGACATTACAGTTGAGAGTAAGGTAGGTGAGGGAACACGGTTTAGTATCGCGCTGCCGATGGAGACTACCGAAGCAGAATGGGTCACTGATGAGCCTCAAACGGATCCCAAACAGGTACTTGGTGGCAAAACACTTTGGGTAGTGGACGACATGCGAGCCAATCGATTAGTCGTTGAACAGATGGCGGCCAGGTACGGCGCAAAGGTTCGAAGCTTTGAATCAGGTGAGGCGCTGCTTTCCCAAGCCGATGTTGAACTGGATGCGGATGTCATGTTGTTGGACTACAACATGCCTTCTATGACGGGCCACGAGCTGCTGCTGTCAATCCAACACCGATATCCGGAGTTTAATCAGCCAATCATCGCTATGACCGCATCGCTGAATTTTGAGGGCTCAGAGCAGATCAAAACAGCTTTTGATGGAATACTAACCAAGCCGTTTGATGTTAAGGCGCTCGTGAATGCGATGTCTGGCGTAGCGTCGGGTTCACAACATCAGCGTGCTAATCGAGAACAGTCTTTGAATCTGGCGGACGTGCCAGCGGATGCGCTGGATCAGGGTTCCGCATTAGAACCAGACGCCGTTTTAGACAGCGACAAGTTTGAAACACTGAGCAGCGAAATGGGACCGGAGGTCATGCAAGAGTTGTTGCAGGCCTTTTCTGAAAGTCTGGACGGGGCAAAGGCGCAGATCGCGCCCATGACACTATCGCCGGCTGAATTGATTGAGGTCGCCCATGCACTGGCGCCCACTGCTGAATTAATGGGGTTCACCCCATTTGCTGTCTTAGCAAGGGAAATTGATGCGTACCGCGCGTCACCTCCGGCTTCATTGAGCGACTTGCGCGCTGATGAATTCCTTGTCGCTTTAGAGGCGGTACTAACCCAGGTCGAGGCGGCTAAAAACTCGAGTTAACGTGGGTCAGACACGGCGCTCATTCGTCATCAAAGGGATACGCCGCAGCACAAGCATCGCGGAGCAAGTGTGCTGCCACGTCTGTTTGAATCTTGGTAATTCGGGATAGAACGCACTGCGCGGCCTGTTCAGACAACGCTACACGATGCGGTCGTTTCTCCCTCCATCTAAAGCCGCTCTTCGGCGGCATACCGGGCCCATCAGCGCGCGCCATGAAGTGCACCACATCGCCGTGCTCAGTATCCAAGTCTTCGCCACGAGTGATGAAAACATTAGTGTCCATATCACTGAGTTCGATCTCTTCAATGGTTTCAAGCTCGACTTGGGCATCGGAGTGCTCGGAGCTGCCATATTTTTTGACTAGGCGCTCGACTAAGGCATCAACCTCTGCATCGTCAAAGTTTTCGGAGGATCTCAGCACACGAATCCGTTTTTGTCTCGATATTGGTTGCTGCTCGCTCTTTCCATCGATGTGCGCTTCAATGACGATGGCGCGGTGGTTTTCAGCTGTTCCATCCAAGCGCTCTTGAACTGGGCTCGGGCCTCCGGAGCGAGAAATGGTGGCGGTCTCGCTTTGAGCATGAACCGCTGTGCTCGCTGCCAAGAGCGCTGCCAAAAATAGAAAAGGCGTTTTTGCGGGAAAAGGGATCCGGGGTAGTTGACTCATGGTGGTTGTTCCAAGTTAGGTGAATCGTTAGACCATCTGCGTCCGCGAAGTTCCGATCTTTTGTACTTTTGTATATTTTTGTGGACTTAAGGGTATTCCTGCGTGTGTTGCGAGGATGGCGTGCACTCTAGCTGAGTGCGTTAAGCGTTTTAAGAGGATGAACCGCTTAGCATCAGAAACTCTGGGGGCGGCCCTTTGCTTTTGGTGAGCGGATCAGTGAGTTGAGGTCCTGCCCATCACCACTATCGGCGGCGTGACTGATCGTTTCTCGAAACGCTTCTAGATCCTCTGAGCTTGTCTCGTTTGTGGACAGATCTTCACTCGTTAGGGTCAAGACGTACTCAGGTCCTAGTACACGCTGAATGTGACGAAGATCTTGATCGTCGGCGCCAGGGAGTAATAGCTCAACGTGGTACCAACTACAGGGCTCCAAAATACGGTCGCGGGTGTGAACTAAGCGGCCGAGTAGGTCGCCTGACTCCTCCTCACAAAGGATGTTGCTGCTTGGAACGCCGAATTCGATGAGAAGATCTCTCGCCAGTTGAGCTTCCGTCCGACCTGGAAAAATGTCGAGGCTATGATGACAGCAGCCGGTGGTGATGACCGTGGGTGTCTCGCCACGGTTGAATCGATGGCCAAGTGCGGCAGCCCAATCGGCAAGGCAATGAGCCTCTCGATCTGAGCTCCCCCCAAGCAGCACGCAAGCATCAAAAAAACGGTTGGAAGTCATGTTCGCAGATCTTGGCTGAGTGACCGATTAGGAAGCGAGGCGAAATCCTTTGTAGTTAGCCGTCCGAACCTCTTCACAGATACTCTGATAAAGCGGGAAGCCGCCGACAAAGGGCATGAATATCCTCGGTTTTCCAGGGACGTTGGCGCCGAGGTACCATGAGTTGCACGTTGGAAAAAGGGTTTCCCCTGCGATGCTATTGCACTGCGCAACCCAAGCAGCCTCAGCCTCAGCCTCAGCCTCGATAGTGGTAAAGCCGGATGACTTAAGGAAGTCGAGACAGGTGAAGATAAAGTCGACATGCTGCTCGATGGTAACGATCATGTTAGAAAGTACTGATGGGCTACCGGGTCCCGACACCATAAAGAGGTTAGGGAAGCCATGCACACCGAGGCCCAAATAGGTGGTGGGTCCCGCTGCCCATTTATCGGCCAATTTGACTCCCTCTCTGCCCGTCACATCAATTTTAAGGAGTGAGCCCGTCATCGCATCGAACCCTGTAGCGAAAATAATCATGTCGAAATCGAAAGCGGTGTCGTCGACAATGAGTCCGGTTTTGGTCAATCGTTCGATTGGGGTGTCGCGCACGTTGATGAGCGTGACGTTGTCTCTGTTGTACGTCTTGTAATAGTTCGTATCGACGCAAACTCGCTTACAGCCAATGACTTGATCGGGGCACAGGAGCTCAGCCACCTGAGGATCATTCACGGTGGCTCGTATTTTATCTCGAACAAACTCTGCAGCGATTTGATTAGCGGGTTGACTCCTGCCCAGGTCGCCAAAGGTGCTGGTGAATCCAAGCCCGCCCTCTTGCCACTTCACTTCAAAACGCGCTTCTCGCTCCTCATCGGACACCTCAAATACGGAGAGGTCGCTTCGAGCCTGATCTGCGCCAAAGCCTGCGAACATCTGCTTGTTTCTTTCTCTAAAATCATCGTAGTTGGATCGAATATCCGCAGCATAAGCCTCATCAATGGGTCCGTTGTGCGCAGGTATCGAGTAGTTGGCCGTTCGCTGAAACACGGTCAGGTGTGCCGCCGACTCAGCAATGATGGGGATCGATTGGATAGCAGATGAACCAGTGCCGATGATGCCTACTCGCTTGCCACTAAAGTCGACTGGGTGGTGTGGCCAGAGTCCGGTGTGATATTGCTCCCCCTCGAATACATCGATGCCATCAAACGCAGGTCGATTGGTGGATGACAAACAGCCGGTCGCCATGATGCAGGTTTTGGCGAATACTTCATCACCCGCGCCGGTCTCAATTCGCCATTCATTCTCGGTATCTTGATAGTCAGCACTGGCAACGACAGTGTTGAAGCGGATGTGGTCGCGTAGGTGAAAGCGGTCCGCAACGTGCTGCGCGTAGCGCAGAATTTCTGGCTGCGCAGCGAAACGTTCTGTCCATTGCCAATCTTGCTGTAATTGCTTATCAAAAGAGTACGAATACTCCATGGATTGAACGTCACAACGAGCGCCTGGATAGCGATTCCAGTACCAGGTGCCTCCAACATCATCACCACGCTCGAACACGATCGCAGAGCGCCCAGAATCGAGCGCTTGCTTCAATGCGTACATGCCGGCAAACCCTGCCCCGACAATGGCGATATCAAAACGGTTGGACTGATGTGTACCCATAAACATACTCACAAATAACGGTGTCAGAGGAACGTCTCGCCGATTGTTTCACGCACGTTAGATTTACTCAAACTCGCAAACCCACCATACTCAAGCAATAGGTAGGGGATCTCATGAATAGAACACTAATGGTGTTGACCGCGGCCGCGAGCGTTGCTCAAACCGGTGCGCCCATCGTTGTGCTTCTCGGCGGAATTGTCGGCGCGACCATGGCCCCAGTCCCTGGGCTTGCGACATTGCCGGTCGCGCTCATGATTGTGGGCACTGCGATGAGTACCATCCCTGCTTCGTTGTTGATGCGTCGCGTGGGTCGCAAGGTTGGATTTATATTTGCTGCCGCCTATTCCGCCGGTGGCGGGGGACTCGCTGCATTGGCCATCATCAACGATTGGTTTTGGATGCTGTGTGTCGCCACGTTCTTGATTGGTAGCCACAATGCATTTGTGCAGCAATATCGATTCGCTGTGGCAGAGTCCGCGTCACCAGACCGATTAGGTCGATCACTATCCATTCTCATGCTGGCGGGTGTGGCAGCCGCGTACATTGGACCGAAAATGGCGACAGAACTCCAATCTGCGATCGCAGCGCACCTCTACGCGGGTAGTTTTCTGGGGCTGAGTGCGCTGATGATCTGTGCCATGGGCGTGCTAACCATGTACGTCCCGACCACGCCAAAGTCTGCTCAACAGGAGGGGTCAGGACGATCGCTTCTAACTATCGCAAAACAGCCTAACTTTCAGCTAGCGCTGGCGGCTGCCGTGGCGGCTTGGAGCATTATGAGTCTGCTTATGACGGCGACGCCTGTCGCGATGCATGAAGTCGACGGATTCAACATGCAAGATACGGCTTTCGTCATTCAAAGCCACATTATGGCGATGTTTTTACCCTCTTTGGTGACGGGCGTTTTAATCGATCGATATGGTGCGCCGCTGATGATAGCGGTGGGTGCTGCCATCCTTGGTGCTTGCCTGGTCATAGGGTTTATCGATCATCAACTGATTCATTATTGGTGGGCGCTCGTGCTGCTTGGTGTCGGGTGGAATTTCATGCAACTGGGGGGCACAGCGCTGCTTACCACGACTTATGAGCCCTCGGAGCAATTTAAAGTGCAGGCGTTCAACGACTTTACGGTGTTCACCTTGCAGGCGGTTGCGGCTTTGTCCTCTGGTTACCTGCTCTTAAGCTTGGGTTGGCACTTTTTGATCTATTTCAGCGTGCCGCTGCTCGCGCTACCTTTGCTCTTTTTGGCTATCCACCAGCTACGGCCTGCGCAACCTGTCGGTGGGGCCATCTGATGGAGTCCCAGAGTCAATTGCGCTCCCACACGATTCAACACGTTGAACTTCCCATTACGGGGTCAAGCGAGCTATTCCCTGTTCATCAGGTTTATTGCGTTGGTCGAAATTATGCTGACCATGCGATTGAAATGGGTCACGATCCCGACAGAGAACCGCCTTTTTTCTTCATCAAACCGCCGTATGCGGTGCTTCCTGAGGGTGGGCGGCTTCAATATCCTTCGCTAACGAGTGACCTTCACCATGAAATTGAACTGGTGGTTGCGCTGGGGGAGGGAGGCTCCCACCTCAGCATTGAAGCGGCTGAACGTTGCATTTTTGGGGTAGGCGTAGGCGTCGATCTGACCCGGAGAGACGTGCAGGCGGAAGCCAAGGAAAAACGTCGTCCCTGGGAAGGCGGAAAGGTGTTTTTGCACAGCGCGCCTTGTTCAGCCCTGCGGCCGCTTTCGGAACCCTGGGATGACCCCACTTGGACCTTAGAATTGCGTGTCAACGGGGAGCTTCGCCAGGCAGGAAAGACCGACCAGATGATCTGGAAGGTAGGCGAGACAATCGCAAAATTATCAGAGCTGTTCCCCCTGTATCCTGGAGACTTGATTTTCACAGGCACGCCTGCCGGCGTTGGCCCAATATCGGTCGGTGACACGGTACATGCAGTGATCGATGAAGTGGGGACCCTTGAACTCGATGTGGTTGGTGCCGGCTAAGCATGCATGGGTTTTCGAGGCCGCATAGGGTCATAGGGAGCAAAGTGTCTGTTTTGTGTCTTCTTCAGGCATTGCCGTCATATAACCACCCGATCATCCAATAAGAGACATCGTTTCGTAGCAACCCAGCAAAAGCCACTTACGGAATGCTTCTTGCCTGGCGCAATGCGTACCTCGGATCCTTCCTCGCGATGCGCAATGCGCCTGTTAGCGTCAGAGCCACCAACCCTAGTTTTATGTCTCGCTAGCGTTGGACGAGGGTGGATTCGATCAGTGGCAACAGCAGTGCCAGTGATTCGCTCAACAGGGCAAATTCGCGATCTAAGATTGCGTAAGGGCTGCTGTCGTCGCCATCCAACGGTTCATCCGCCTCGTTGTCGACATCCACAAGGCGCAGGTTGCGCAAAGTGAGATGTTTATCCAATGTAAATTTGAGATGGTCGTTCCATATGAGTTGGATGCGTTCACACCGTTTGCCATGGTCGAGGTGCGCCATAAGCTCAGTGGCATCAAGACTTTGACCTCGCCAGGTCACCCGAGCAACAGATTCCGGATCGAAAAGCGTACATTCGCTGCCCAGCCGTAATTGGTCGGGTAAGGATTTGTGGGTCAGCCATTGAGTGAATAGGCCAATGCTGGCACTTGCATCCCAGCGATAGACATTCAGCGTCCCGATGGATGTTCGCAGCAAGTTGAGCAGGTCCTCGACCTCGCTCTCTAGACCGGAGTTAAGAATGAGCGCTGATTGTTCGGGATCGTGGTAAATCTGGATGCGCTTAGATTTGCACAGTGCTCGGGGCAGCATTTCTGCCAACACATCGTCTTTGATGCTTCGCTTAGCTGAGCTGCTGAGCGGCTGGCCGTCGAGTGTCTCCTGCTTAAGCACTCTGGCCGTGACTTCTTCTTTCACCGCGCTCGCTGGGATGACTTTTTCTTCCCGCCGACCACAGAAGAGTACCCTCTGACCATAGGCGCGCGTCATAGTGGCCGACTCGGTTTCGATCAAAGGACACCAACCGATGCCAGAGCGGGCGTATTTGGAAACCCCCTCAAACGGCGCGTCGTTTAAAATCGAATCCAAGTCAGCAGCGATGGGAGCGGACAGTTTGATGACCGTCGCATTAGAAAAAAGCATGGTGAAATCTCCTCGTCGTCAGTATACGTGAGTCAGAGGCCCCGCATCACCCGCGAGTGACGGTTTCTCGCGGTATAATTGCCGGGCGAGGACGGCATGATCAATCTACAGCAAATAACACTGCATCGCGGCGATAGAACGTTACTGTCGGCGTTTGACTTAACCGTTAATCCTGGAGAAGCGGTGCAGTTGATAGGGCCCAATGGCGTCGGGAAGTCCTCGCTGCTCCGCCTCTGTGCAGGGTTACTTAAAGAATTCGAGGGCAATGCTTCGATACCAGCAATGAGCGACACCCTCTACTTTGGACATAAGTATGGACTGCGAGGCGTGTTAAGCGGTGTAGAGAACCTCCGTTATCACTGCGCCTTGCGTGATCAACGACCAACAGAGGGAGAGTTAATCGATGCCCTGAGCCAATTTCAGCTGGGCGCATCGATGCTAAGTCGTGTAGCCAACTTATCGGAGGGTCAGCGAAAACGGGTGGCCTTATCAAAACTGGTGCTCGCCAATGAGTCGCTCTGGTTATTGGATGAGGCTTTCAGCTCTCTCGATACGGAGGGATTATCGACATTGACAGCGCTTTGCGCTGCGCACGTCTCAAATGGTGGCACATTACTCTTCACAAGCCATCAACCGGTTTTGCTCTCGGTCCCAGTCCGGGTGATCGATTTGGGAGCAGCGTAATGCGAGAGGTGTTGCGTCGGGAGTGGCTTGTCGCTAGCAGGTCCCTAGGCCAACTGGGACAAACCTTGCTATTCATGCTTTTGGTTCTCACCCTGTTTCCCCTTGCTATATCACCAGAGCGTCAGGTGCTCGAGCAGGTGGGATTGGGCGCGCTCTGGATTATGAGCCTGCTTGCGATGCTGTCAGCAGCCGAACAGACCATCGCGCCCGATCTAGAGCAGGGTGTGGCAGATCACATGGTTTGCGGAAGTGTGCCGCTTTGGTGGCAGGTGATCGCTAAAGTCTTGATGCATTGGTTGACTATTGGGCTACCGATCGTGCTGGTATCACCAATCATTGGACTGATGCTGTCCGTTGATGCGGCTACTTGGCCATTTATGGTGCTGTCTCTTCTGATGACCACGCCGATTATCAGCTTGTTGTGCGTGTTCGGAGCCTCTCTCACGGCTGGGCTTGGGGCCGGGCCAGCGCTGATGCCGATTGTGGTCGCGCCCATGATGCTGCCCGCGCTTATTCTCGGCACCCAATGGACTTATGCCCAGGGCGCAACCGGCCATGGTTATGCCCTGGGAGCACTACTGAGCTTTACATCCATTGTTATCCCGTGGGCCACTGCGGGGGCGATTCGAGCCGCTGCCGAACGATAGTTGGCAGATGGATTTTGTTACAATTAAGGGCTAAGAGAGTCTGAGGCGGCGGCCGTGTGGCGTTTTTTTCATCAGTGGGGCAGTCCGAAACCTTTTTATGAACTATCGGGGCGGTTTCTGCCCTGGGTAGGCACGCTTTCCGTACTGGTGTTGGCGGCAGGCCTCGGCTGGGGTTTGCTCTTTGCGCCTGCTGATTATCAGCAAGGCCATAGCGTACGGATCATGTATATCCATGTGCCGGCAGCGATTGTCGCTCAAAGCAGCTATGTGCTAATGGCATTGTGTGCGCTTGTGTCGCTGATTTGGCGAATGAAATTAGCGGATGTGGCTTTTACGACGCTTGCGCCCATCGGCGCGGTGATTACGGCGCTAGCGCTCGTCACTGGCGCCATCTGGGGTAAACCCACTTGGGGAACTTATTGGGTGTGGGACGCGAGACTCACTTCAACCTTGATCCTTTTTTTGCTGTTCACCGGAGTGGTGAGTCTGCGAAAAATGGGGCCCGACACAGTTCAGGGTGGCAAAGCAGCGGCGCTTCTGGCCGTGGTGGGTGTGATTAATTTGCCGATCATTAAGTATTCGGTTGATTGGTGGTTCACGCTTCATCAACCCGCAAGTTTTTCGCTGACCGAACGACCAGCAATGCCCGTAGAAATGTGGGCGCCTCTACTGGTAGCGTTGGTTGGAACCTATTGTTGGATGAGTTGGCTCTGGCTGCTACGCATGCGGGTAGAGGTGCTAAAGCGAGAGTCAAGGTCGGCTTGGGCGCGAGAGGCCCTCACTGAATGATGAGATTTGAATCTTGGGGAGAGTTTGTGGCCATGGATGGGCATGGCTCCTATGTGCTCGCAGCCTACGCGATTGGCCTCGTGTGCTTTCTCGGATTGTTGCTTGAAAGTCGCCTGCGTCTGCGAGCACTAAAGCGAGCGAGCCAACAACAACGGCTCATCGAGGAGTCCTCACGATGAAATGGGGTGCCATGAAAGTGCACCGCCGTCGCAGGTTAACGCTGATCGCGTTGGTTCTCCTCGCCGTAGGGAGCACGATTGGGCTCACCCTTCGGGCGCTGAACAGCAATATCAATTTATTTTATGCACCGGACCAGATCGTTGGCGGAGAGGCCCCCATTAACCAAAGAATAAGAGCCGGCGGGATGGTGGCCGAAGGTTCGCTCGTCCGAGAGGCTGAGGGGCTGATGGTGCGTTTCGAGGTGACCGATCGAGCTGGGTCGGTATTTGAGATGGGGTACGAGGGCATCCTCCCGGATCTATTCAGGGAAGGGCAAGGCATCGTAGCCACGGGTTATCTGCGGGAAGATGGCAGATTCATGGCTGAAGAGGTGTTGGCCAAGCACGACGAAAATTATATGCCCCCTGAATTGGCGGGCATGAGCGAGTCAGTCAAGGAGATGCCCTACCGTGTGGATTGAGGTTGGGCATTTCGCCGTCCTGCTCGCGCTATTGTTGACCCTGCTGGGTATGGGGAGCGGCTTCATAGCGTTGAAACGCCGCGACACCTCCTTGGCCTCGCTTTCGCTCACCGCGGCGCCAGTGGGTTTTGGATTAATTTTGATCGGCTTTGCGTCGTTGACATCCGCATTTCTGGCGGATGACTTCTCGGTCGACTACGTCGCGAATCATTCAAATATCGATTTACCGGTTCAATATAAAGTGTCGGCTGTTTGGGGTGCCCACGAGGGCTCGTTCTTGCTTTGGTGCCTCGTGATGGCAGGGTGGATGATGGCGGTGGCGCGGTTAAGCGATGCCCTAGCACTCGCCATGCGATTGCGCGTCATGATTGTTCTGTATGGGCTGCAAACCTGCTTCTTGCTGTTCCTGCTGTTTGCGTCGAGTCCTTTTGAGCGCTCGCTCCCTTTTTACCCGAGTGAAGGTGCGGATCTGAATCCGTTATTGCAAGACTTTGGGCTCATTGTGCACCCACCTCTTTTGTACATGGGATATGTTGGGTTGTCGGTGCCGTTCGCATTCGCGATTGCCAGTCTCTGGTCAGGAGCAATAGATCTCAGCTGGACCAAGTGGTCAAGACCATGGACCAACGTTGCGTGGGCGTTTTTGACGGCGGGTATCACCCTCGGCAGTTGGTGGGCTTATTATGAGCTCGGCTGGGGTGGTTGGTGGTTTTGGGACGCTGTAGAAAACGCTTCGTTCATGCCCTGGTTGCTGGCCACCGCATTGGTTCACTCATTGGCGGCCACAGAAAAGCGAGGGGTGTTTAAATCTTGGACGTTGCTCCTCGCTATTGGAGGGTTCTCGTTTAGCTTGCTTGGCGCGTTCTTGGTTCGCTCAGGCGTGCTGACTTCTGTGCATGCTTTTGCGGTGGATCCGGAACGGGGGCTAGCCATCTTGGCGTTCCTGGTGCCGACCATTGGCGGCTCACTGTTGCTCTACGCGCTGAGAGCAAGGCACATCAAGACCTCGGCTGTTTTTGCACTATCGAGTAGAGAGAGCTTCATCCTCGGCAACAATGTCTTGCTTGCAGTTTCAACGCTGATGATTTTGCTAGGCACCATTTACCCCCTCATCTACGAGGCGGCGACAGGGGGACTTAAGATTTCAGTGGGTCCGCCTTACTTCAACACATTATTTCTTCCCCTAATGGGGCTACTACTCGTGTTGTTGATGGTCGGTCACGAGACGAGATGGCGAGAGACCCATTCGAGTGCGCTACTCCGAGGACAACGCTGGCAATGGGCGGTCTCCATGGCGATGACGGTGAGCGCGCTTTTCTGGCTGGATTCACTCTCCTTAGCGCAGGCGCTGTTTGTGTTTTTGGGAGTCAACATTGTGATTGGGTTGATGCGACAACTCGCTGAACGCGCGCGGATGCGCCGTCAATGGCTCGTTATCTTTAGGCAAAGCCCCTCCTACTACAGCATGCTCTCGGGGCACATAGGGTTGTCCCTGATGGTGATCGGGATAGCAGCGACATCGGTGTCCAGCGTCGAACTTGATGTGCGAATGGCGCCTGGAGAGTCGGTTACGCTCGGTAGTTATGTTGCCCGATTCGAAGGGGTTCGAATCGTTGAAGGACCCAACTACACCGCCGAGCGGGGCGAGATCTTGGTAACACGGAATGAAGAATTTGTCGTTCGGCTTTTCCCCGAGAAACGCCGATACCATGCCTCGCAACAGGTGATGACTGAAGCGGCCATTGATGCTGGTTTCTCTCGCGATCTCTACGTGGCGCTGGGAGAGCCACTCAGCCAAGGAGCTTGGTCGGTCCGTCTGCAGGAAAAGCCGCTGGTTCGATGGATTTGGTTAGGCGGAATGTTGATCGCCTTTTCGGGATTGGTGTCATTGATTGATCATCGCTACCGACGGCGCGTGAGAAAGCCCGAGTCATCCAGTGTGATGGCGGAAGCCGGGTGAGTATAAGTTGATGGCAAAGCAGAGTTTTCTAATCCCGCTTGGTATCTTTGTGGCGTTGATCGTCATTTTGGGTGTGGGCTTTACATTAAACGACCCAAAGCTGCTGCCGTCTGCGAAGATTGGTCAGTCGTTTCCTGAATTCTCGCTTCCGGATCTTAAGAACCCAGAGCAACAGCGGTCTCAGGATGAAATCAAAGGTCCAGCACTGGTGAACGTGTGGGCCACCTGGTGCCCAACCTGCTATGCCGAGCACGAGGCCCTGAAAGTGATCGAGCAGACCGGGGTTAGGATCTTTGGTGTTAATTATGCCGACGATCCCGATGCTGCGCGTCGTTTCCTTGACGAGCGAGGGGACCCCTATGTGCTGAACATCCTCGATACTGAGGGGCGTCTAGCGATCGATCTCGGGGTTTATGGTGCGCCCGAGACCTTCGTAATTGATGCGGCGGGTGACATCCAGTACCGGCACGTAGGTGCCGTAGACGCCCGGGTATGGCGGGACACCCTAGGTCCTTTAATTGCTGCCCTAGATGGGGTCGGAAGCAGGGTGCAGTGAGACCGATGACCTTCATGCAGTGGCTGCTTTTTGCGATGCTAGTTGGTTTCCTGTCGGTGAGTGCTGCAAACACCGTAGAGGGACTGTCTTTTCCTGATCAAGAAACACGAGAGCGTTACAACGGGTTGATCGACGAACTCCGTTGCCCGCAGTGCTTGAACACTAACCTCGCGGGCTCTGACGCCATGATTGCCATGAATCTCCGCCGAGAGGTGCATCGCATGGTACTCGAAGGAACGAGCAACGATGAGATCAAGCAGTTTATGTTTGAGCGCTATGGTGACTTTATCTTGTACCAACCAAGGCTCATGCCCTCGACGTTAGTGTTGTGGCTCGCTCCGGGATTGATCTTGGTCAT
Organism: Gammaproteobacteria bacterium; assembly: GCA_038131595.1. GTDB lineage: Bacteria > Pseudomonadota > Gammaproteobacteria > Pseudomonadales > Azotimanducaceae > UBA9926. The sequence continues at coordinate 196,481 of JAYPPR010000008.1, read as the reverse complement.
GGGATTATGGGTCTGGATCAAAATGGGCAAGCTAACCCGAGCTCGGGCAGACCTTCCATCAGATGGCAATGATTTGAGCGGCAACGAGGCGCCGCCACTGCTTAGCGGAGAGGACATCGCGGACGTTGAACGGCTCCTTGGAGATACTGAACCGAGAGCTCGACCGTGATCGCGATCGTCATCATGATCGCTATTGTTGCTGTCAGCATAGCGTTGATGGCAATGGGTCATTACCGGCATCGAACGCTGTCCTTTCGCGATGATACCAATGAGAGTAACCGTCAGTTTCATCGTGCGCGACTGGAAGAAATCCCCGATCTGGTCTCCAGTGGACTGATTCATTCAGATCAATTAACGGCCATTGAATCCGAATCGAAACACGACTTGTTAAGTGATATGCGTGGTAGCGAGGCAGCGCCAGCCTCGCAAATCACATTGGTTGGGCGGCATCGAGGTGGTCTGCTTGCAGCGCTTTTGGTTGGCGTGGCTGCAGTGGGTCTATACGCAGATTTTGGTGCCTCCATGGGTCGCGTCCAAGAGGTGACATGGACGGAGGCACTAGAAGCGCTCGACCTCTCCCGTGCGGCGGATGTTGAAAATGCTTACGAGCTCATGAAACAGTGGCGCGACGCTAATCCTGGTGACGAGGCCGTTCAAATGTTCTCGGCTGAACTTGCGCTCAATCTTGGTCGATATCGGGAGGCGGCAGACAGTCTCTCAGCGCTAAGTATCGCTTATCCGATGGACAGGAGGTTGACTGTTCAAAGTTTGGAGGCGCGGTACTTGGCTGACAATCGAGTCATGTCAGCCGCTCTTAAAGCGGATTTTGATGATGCGCTGTCTCGTTATCCAAACGAGATCGGGCTGCTAGAGATTGCAGGAATGGAAGCTCACAAGGCCGGAGATGTAGGAACGGCTTTAGGACTCTTCAGACGAGCTGCGGAAGAGGCGAGTGGCCCTAGACGGAACATGATTGAGCAGGTTGTTCAGGTCCTCGCATCCGGCGCAGATATTGGGTCCTTAGCGGCTCCTGATGGAACCGAGCCGGAAGCGGGCAGCCCAAACCAGCAGCCCGTTATTGAAGTCACGGTCGATTTGACGAGTGACATTGCCCTGCCAAAACAATCTCGCCTATTTGTGTTCGCACGGGCGATTAATGGTCCGCCCATGCCACTTGCAGTCGTGCGTGCCGAGCCAACAATAGGGCGGTCGGTCTATCGATTAGATGACAGCTTAGCCATGATGCCATCGCTCACGCTGAGTCAGTTCCCAGAGGTGGAACTGGTCGCGAGGTGGTCTCGGTCTGGACAAATCGTCGACGATGGCAATAACACCGAAACCATTCTGAGTAGCGTTACGGTTGAGCCCGGATTGAAACGCGTCAACCTCAGCCTCCACATTGAGTGAGAGTGCGAATCAAATGATCAGCATTGAAGCGCTTGGCGCTAAAGCTTGAGTGGCTTTGCCTCGCAGCGTTCGAAAGACGCCATACTCGACGCGCGGAGCAGGCGGAGAGAGTTAACATGCTGCAGATAAATCGGCGCTAGAAAGATGGTCAGAATCTCCTCTTGGATTCTCCTGACTCGCTGTTTCGTGTTGAGCCTAGCAATGAGCGCGGCGGTCTCGTTCGCTTGCCCGACGGGCCCCTTTGTTCGGTCTGAAATAGAAAGTAGAACAGAGGCACTCCCCGGCGCCGCCGCAACGATTGTTTGTAGTAACGGCAGCTCTTGGACCGGCGTCTACGGCGAAGCAGCACTTGGATCTGGTCGTCCTATTGCCGCAGATAGCGTGTTTCAGATTGCGAGTGTTTCAAAAACCTTTGCTGGAGTGGCGCTGGCACTTGCTCAAAGTGAGGGGTTACTCCAGCTCGACGAGCCTTTGTACCAGACCTTACCGACCGCGAGGATTGGCCAAGGGGGGGCGGGCAAAGCGATCAATTTAATGCACCTGGCTTCCCAGAGCTCGGGCTTGCTGCCTCACAGCTACACGAATTTCATCGAAGAGCGGTCGGACTACGATTCGATGATCAAAAAGCTTCGGCATGCGCCATTCATTTGTCGGCCAGGCGCGTGTTACAGCTATCAGAATGTGGCTTTCAGTTTGATCGGCGATGCGATCGAGCGGCGGAGCGAGATCACTTATCAGGCCTTTGTGGAGAAAAAAATTTTCTCACCACTGGGCATGCAAGATGCTTGGTTGGGCAAGAAGGCACCACCTGGCCGCGAGTTGGTTTCCCCTCATGTGCGTACCAAGGCCGGTTGGCGAGCTGCTCGGCCCAACAATCAGTACTACAAAGTACTCCCCGCAGCGGGTGTGAACGCATCGATTGCTGACATGAAGCGTTGGCTCGAGGCGCTGCTTGGATTGACCCCGTTGCTTTCTCCGGAGCTGCTCGAACAGATTGGACGTAAGCAAGTCGACTATAAAGCGCACCAGGGCCATTATCCGCGCTCAGCGCCGCTCTCAGAGACTGGTTATGCCATGGGCTTTAGGACGTTTGCTTATCGCCAAGTGCCTGGGTTTTTGCATCATGGGGGTTATATCAGAGGGATGCGATCAGAAATGATCCTTCATCCTCCAACAGGAATGGGTTTGGCGTTTTTGACTAACTCCGAGCCCGATCGCTTGAATCGTTTGAGCTTGGCCTTTGCGGATTGGGTGGTGGATCAAGCGTTAATCCGCGCCGACTAGTGCGTGGGGGGACGGAATGAAACATGCGCCTTCGAGCTCGCCAGAAGGCTCACGCTTTAAGAGCTGAGGTAAAGCAAAGAAAGCGGGTGACACGTCATTGGCGCGAACTCGGTTTCGCGGGTACGTCTCGGTCAATTCGTTGATGATGTCTTCGGGCATGGTCGACATGATGGTGACCATCTCTGAGCCAGAGATATCGATGCGCGGTGCGTGAGCGGCATCGTGCACTGACATGCCTGCGTCGATCATGTAGCTAACGAGCTGGAAAACGGAGGGGAAGATTTTCCGGCCGCCGCATGCGCCTAGCGCTGCCCAGCTGCCGTCCTCAAGTCGCAAGAGCGTAGGACACATATTACAGAGCGGTTTACGACCGGGCGCGACGCTGTTGGGGTGCCCGGGTCTCGGGTCAAACCACATCATGCCGTTATTGAGCACGAAACCCAGTTGAGGGGATGCAATGCGAGATCCAAATGCCGACATGATGGTCTGAGTGAGCGAAACCACATTGCCTTCGCCGTCTGCGACGCAGATATGCGTGGTAGCGCCAGCAGTCGCGGCTGCGCCCATGTGTGTGAGTCGATGCGCGTAGCTCTCACTGAGAGCGTTTGCGATTGCCAGCACGTGTTGAGCACCCATGGGCGCCATCTCAGCGGTCAACTGACTTTCTAGGACGGACAGGGCATCGAGCAGACTCGGGCCTGCAGTTAAGGCACCTGCTGTGAATACTTGGTGCCCACGGTACCTGCCAATCACTGGTTCAGTGAGAGAAGCAGTGACCGACTCCAAATCTTCCATTGTTAGGATCGCGCCTTGGTCTTTGAGATCAGCGATCAATAGGCGGGCTTGGTCTCCGAGAAATAAGGGCTTTGCGCCTTCTTGCGCAAACGCTTCAAGCGTGTCGTACAGGCCGGGTAAAGGGTGATGTTGAGGGGCGCCATCCAGATTGGGGGTGGGAGGCAGTCCGTCATCAAGGTAAAGCGCTGCCGCCGACGGATACTGCCGTAGTCCCCGGGCGGCCTGATTAATCTTTGATGTGCTATACCAGTCGATCGGTAAACCCTTGTTCGCCTGCTCAGTCGCTTGGCGGGCGAGTTCTCCAAGGCCCATGGTGGCAAATTGCCGATGGGCAAGTTCAATACCTTTGAAGTAACAAGGCACCGCGATCGCCAGAGGACCATGGATATTTTGGTCTCCCTGCACGGCGGGCCAGTTGAATGCATCACTCGAGTTGGTGCCGCTGTCAGCGAGCTTAAATAGACCGGGTTCGGCGGCAAGGGGTGCCTGCATGCCAAAATCGATTTGGTACACCCGCTCTTCGGTCGCCTGATAGGTCAAGAGGTAGCCACCCCCCCCAAATCCGCTCATCCACGGTTCGACGACGCCAAGCATTAGGCCAGTCGCAATGGCGGCGTCCATTGCGTTGCCGCCCGCGCGGAGCACCTCTACCCCGGCCTTGGTGGCCAGATGATGTTGTGAGCAAACCATGTGCTGCTTGCCCTTTATGGAAGGTTTACTGATAACCCAATTGGGTGATTCGGTGATGGCGGTCAAAAGGTTGCTCGCTGATGGATTTGAGCCTGGAGCTTAGCACCAAAGGCGAGGATTGAAGGCAGGGAAAGCTGAACAGGATGGAGTAGGGCTCGAATGGAGATTGGCCCTGATGGCTTTCAACTAGCAAGTGGGTCAACGCAACGCAGTCTGCGCGCAGAGCAGGGGCGCTTCATAGGGCTCGCCACGTCACCGCTCTGGACGGACCATTCTTTGCCAAGTCTTCCTTTAATAAGTGGATATCAAAAGGCGCAAAGGCTTGTAGAGGCCAGACGAGTGATCCCCTCGAGAAGCCCTTGCTCGAACTAAAACGGGCAGCAGAGGCAAACTGGACCATATGTTCGTGAATGGTGTCTGACGGGAGGAAACGGACGATGAGGTGGGTAGAAGAGTCCAAAGGCAAAGGAGCCGCGTAGAAGGGCGTGTGCAAGGAAAGCACAGTGAGTGAAAAGGATGTCAATCGCAGGAGTGGTGCAGTGACAAGAAGTTCGTGGGTATCAATGGCTATCGTGTCGGGAATGGCCCTTTGGCTGTTTTCAGGGGATTTTACCGCTGAAACGGCGGGTGCCTCAGAGGCGGTCAGGAGTCCAGGAAGCCCTCCCCAGAAAACACTCGTGCAAGGCATCGAGTCGCGGGCGACCCCAAGAGCGGTAACGCTCGATGTACTTGGTCGAACCGAGGCGAATCGGCAGGTTGAGGTCCGCTCCGAAGTCGCTGGCATCATTACGGAGGTCAATGCAACGAGAGGCCAATACGTCGAGGCCGGAGATGCGCTTTGCAAGATAGCAGTAGACAACCGCTCTGTTCGGTTGCAGGAAGCTGAAGCGGCTTATCAAAGTGCGGCGATTGAGTATCAGGGCGCGAAAGATCTGAGCGAGTCGGGGCTTCAATCAAAAGTCGTTTTGGCCAAACTGAAAGCGGCAGCTGTTCGTTCGAGAGCAACGCTAGAAACAGCACGGCTTGACCTAGCAAAGACGACGATACGCGCGCCCTTCTCAGGATTCATTGAGCGTAGGGCCGTTGAGGTAGGCGACCTTGTCACTGCAGGTACAAGTTGCGCCACGGTTTTAGAAGTCGCCCCATTACTGGCAGTCGGCCAAGTGTCAGAGAAAGAAGTGAGCTGGCTGCAAATCGGGCAGTCCGTTACGGTCGCTATGGGTGAGAGTGGTGGCAAGAGTGTAACGACTGAGGGGGTGATTTCCTTCGTCGCAAGGACGCCAGACCCCGCCACTCGCTCGTATCGAGTGGAGGCCCGCCTTGAGAATTTAAGCGGGGCGTCAAGAGTTGGAGTGACTGCACGGATGAGTGTGCCAGTCGCGAAGGAGATGGCGCACCTTATTTCCCCAGCATCATTGACCCTGAACGCCGACGGTGAAATCGGTGTCAAAACGGTGCTGGACGGCGGGCTCGTATCTTTCGTGCCAGTTAGCACGGTTGGCGAAGAGACGAGAGGGCTGTGGGTGACCGGCCTTCCTGGAACGGCCGTTGTCATTACGGTGGGTCACCAGGAAGTCGTGCCAGGGCAGGTCGTAGATGTCCGAATAGCTGAAGGTGCGGTCTAACCACTCCCCGAAGGCTCTCTCACCAGAATTTTGATTGACCGAAGCTCATAAATGAAGTGAGGGCGAAGTGATGTCGTTTTTGGACGCCGTAGTTGCACGTGAACGCACGGTGCTAACGCTACTAGCCGGGATCATGCTCGCTGGCATTTCCTCCTATCTGTCTATCCCCATTGAGTCGGATCCAGATGTCTCTGTTCCCATTATCGTCGTGGTGGTTCCCCACGAGGGGATATCGCCTGAGGATAGCGAGCGCCTGTTGATCCGGCCCCTGGAAGTTGAGCTTAAGTCGGTCGAGGGTATCGAAGAACTCAATGCATACGCGGCCGAAGGTCAGGGCACGTTGGTGATCGAGTTCGACTCGACTTTTGAGCCTGATCAGGCCATGACCGATGTGCGTGAGGCAGTGGATAGAGCCAAGGTTAAGCTTCCTCAGACGGCAGAAGAACCCATCCTGAACGAAATCTCCGCATCCGATTTCCCAATCATCACCGTCGGCATTGCCGGTGAGGGGGTCGATGAACGAACGATCTATCGGAGCGCAGAACGATTGCGAACAGAGATCGAGGGGGTGCCTGGCGTACTGGAAGCCAAACTGACGGGTGCTAGAGAGGAAGTACTAGAGGCGACTATCGACCCCGAGCAACTGCAGCGGCTAGGTCTTTCTACCGATGACTTGCTTCAGGCGCTCGCAAGAAATAACCGCTTAATCGCAGCGGGCAGCGTCGATACTGGCCGTGGCCGATTTGCCATCAAGATTCCCAGCGTCATTGATACCGCTGAGGACGTCCTCTCGGTTCCACTAATCGCCACCTCTGAGGGCGTTGTTTCAGTTCGGGACGTGGTGACACTGCGCAGAACCTTCAAGGATCCCACAGGATTTACTCGGGCGAATGGCGCACAGGCCATGGCGATTGAGGTCAGCAAGCGAAGCGGGACGAGTCTGATCGGTGTTATTGATCGGGTGAAGGAAGTGGTGGCCTCTGAGCAGAAAAGACTCCCTCAAGCGCTTCGGATCAGTTACATCGCAGACCAAGCACCTGAGACTCGCAGCCAAATCTCGACGCTCCAAGGCAATATCTCAACGGCGATGTTTCTAGTGCTCACTGTGGTGGTTGCAGCCGTGGGTGTGAAGTCAGGACTCTTGGTCGCGTTTGGCATCCCGTTTTCATTCCTCTTTGCTTTCATTTTCGTGAACGCGCTGGGTTACACCTACAACTTCATGGTGATGTTTGGAATGCTGCTGGGGCTTGGAATGCTGATCGATGGTGCCATTGTTGTGGTCGAGTTAGCCGATCGGAATATGACCGCTGGACTGAGAGCCAGCCAAGCGTACTTGAAGGCGGCCAAACGCATGTTTTGGCCAATTATTGCTTCGGTCGGGACGACGCTTGCAGCATTTTTACCGCTGATGCTTTGGCCCGGTGTAACTGGCCAGTTCATGCGGTACTTGCCCGTGACGGTATTCGCCGTTTTGGCTGGCTCTCTTCTATATGCGCTGGTTTTCGCACCTGTGCTCGGCGGCATTATTCGGCCTCGGGCAGAGCGGCGCCAAGACCCACTGCAGGCGGCAGATAAAGGACAAGACTACGGGAGCTTGCCTGGTATCTTGGGAGGATATGGTCGTCTTCTATCGTTCAGTACGCGGCATCCGCTCAGTGTGCTTGCCGTGACGGTTGTGACCCTTTATCTCATCGTGAGGGCTTACGGCTCCTCAGGCTTGGGCGCGCAGTTTTTTGTGGATGTTGAGCCTAGCTTTACGGGTGTGGCGGTGGCTGCGAAGGGAAATTTCTCTGCAGAGGAAATTCGAGAGCTTGTGACCGGTGTCGAGCGGCGCGTAGTCGAGGCTGGAGAAATAGAGAGTATCTACACCTCGGCAGGCAACGGGAATGCTATATCGGCAGGGAGCGGACGTAGCGGCGACCAGATTGGGTCGATGTTCATTGAGTTGACTGATCGACAAGCGCGAGACCAGGACGGATGGGCAGTCGTTGAAGGCTTTCGCGAGGCGATTGCACGCATGCCTGGGCTTCGGGCCGAAATTCAAAAGCAAGAACGTGGTCCCCCCGTTGGGAAAGACATCCAGCTTCAGCTGCAGGCTGAGGATTTGACTGTGCTTGCGAGTGAAACTAGGCGGATACGCGCTTATTTGGAGTCAAGAGCAACGCTGAGAGATGTCGATGATACGGCACCTGTCCCCGCCATTGAGTGGGAAATGACAGTTGATCGGGAAAAAGCGGCAATGATGGGCGCAGATGTCGCTAGCGTCGGCTCGAGTGTGCAGCTGATGACTAACGGAGTGCTGATTGGGCGATTTCGGCCTGATGACGCTGAGGACGAAATCGATATTCGGCTGAGATACCCTGAGTCGGCCCGAGGTTTTTCCAAATTGGACGAACTGCGAGTGGCAACCCGAGAGGGACAAAGTCCGATTAGTAGTTTCGTGACCAGAGAGGCTCGGCCTAAGGTCAGCACGATTTTCCGGCAGGACGGTCAGCGGATCATGTACGTGAGAGCGAATGTGGCGCCTGGTGCGCTCGCAGAGCAAGAAGTTGCAGACATTGAGGATTGGCTTCGCGCGACGCCGCTAGCACCTGGTGTGCGGGCAGTTTTCAGAGGAGCGAACGAGGAACAGGCCAAAACCATGCAGTTCATCAGCAGCGCATTCAGTTTAGCGCTGCTGCTCATGGCGCTCTTGCTAGTGACGCAGTTCAACAGTTTTTATCAAGCGCTATTGGTCTTGTCATCGGTACTCATGTCCACGGTCGGCGTGCTGCTTGGCCTGATGATTACCCAAGACCCCTTCAGTGCGATTATGACTGGAGTGGGTATCGTTGCGCTCGCTGGAATCATCGTGAACAACAATATCGTGCTGATCGACACCTTTAATGAAATCAGGGCAAAACATCCGGACTGGACATTGGCTCAAGTTGCAACGCATACCGGCTGCTTGAGGCTTCGGCCAGTTTTTCTGACAACCTTCACGACTGGGTTGGGTCTGTTGCCCATGGCAATGGGCGTATCGATCGATTTGATCGGTCGAACCATTGAAGTAGGTGGACCGATCGCGTCTTTTTGGACGCAGTTAGCGTCGGCCATCGTATCTGGACTTGCCTTCGCGACACTTTTAACCCTCATCGTAACGCCTGCCATGCTTGCGCTTCCAGACTCACTTCGCTTGATCAAGCGCCGAATCGTAGACTGGCAAGGCTGGCGATGGAGTAGGCGCGGCGCGAGTGCGGCGTGATGCTCCAATCGGGTGACCGAACGGCTTTGCCGGCATCGAAACATCCGATTCAGGGAAAGACGGTCAGTAGTCTGACCCAACGCTCGAATCCATGGGGCGCTCGTCTCGCGCTGAGCGGCCGTCACTTGCCACTCAAGGCCAACCGCTCTTCATCAGTATCCTCAAACGAAATGCATCGTGCGCATGCTAAGGTTTGGCAGTGAGAGAAGTGCAGGTAACATTCGGCGACTGATCATGGATAGCGCACCGCTTTTGGCAGCGCTTAGTGCCCTGAAGTCCTGTCAACACTGCGAAGCCAGCGGTCAACTGATCGTCAAAAAGCTGGTTGAATGGGCTCGCTTGTAGGGATTTGAAAATACTGTACCTGGCTTTCTCTAGGGCGATAACAAAGGTCGGGTGAGAGGATGGCGCTCTATTCGCTTGAATCATGGTTCGTTGGACGAGGTCGGGAAAATGAAAGAATTTGATGTTGTGGTGTGGGGAGCGACAGGGTTCACCGGACGGTTGGTGGCTGAATATCTCGCCGAAACATACGGTACCGAGATGGATCAGTTGTCTTGGGCAGTGGCTGGCCGAAGTGAGGCGAAGCTCCGATCCGTGGCCGAGGAGTTCGGATTCTCCTGACGTGCCGCGTCTCGTCGCCGACAGCATGGATGAGGCAAGCGTTCGAGCAATGGCAGAGCGTACGAGGGTGGTTTGTACGACTGTTGGGCCTTACGCACTATACGGCGAGCTGCTTGTCAAAATTTGTGCGGAGCTGGGTGTGCACTACTGCGATCTCACGGGTGAAGTGCAGTGGATGCGCGATATGATCGAGGCCTACCACCCGACGGCGGAAGCGAGCGGCGCGAAAATTGTTCATACCTGCGGGTTCGATAGTCTCCCTTCTGACTTGGGTGTGCATTTTTTACAAAAGGCGTTTTTGGATCGGTTTTCCAGCACAGCCAATGAGGTTCATTACCGGATGATGGGCGCGAAAGGTGGCGCGAGCGGAGGGACCATTGCCAGCATGCTGAACATGCTTGAGCAATCCGCCGTCGACCCGTCACTCGCCGATATGTTGGCCGATGATTACAGTCTCAATCCCCCTAACAGCCCGCGCGGACCCGATATGCCAGGCGATGACGCGTTTTATTTTGACGAGCGTTTGAAGCGCTGGGTGTCGCCTTTTGTGATGGCTGCCATCAATACCCGCGTAGTGCGGCGTACGCATGCCTTAAAGCAATATCCCTACGGAGACCAATTTCGATATCAAGAGGGTACGGATTGTGGGCCAGGTATTAAAGGCTATGCCAAGGGGTTGTCCTCTGTTGTGCTAGGAAAATTGGGCATGGGGTTTGTTGCGACTCGCATCGGACGTCGTCTTGATCACACCTCTCCTGCCGAAGCCTGGGGAGGGTCCTGACGCAAAGACGCGCGAGGAGGGGTACTTCAAGGTCAGATTGCATGGCGAAAACGGGGATAACCGATTGACGGTTGAAGTGACTGGCGATCGAGATCCAGGCTATGGTTCAACGGCAAAAATGATCGCAGAAGCAGCAGTCTGTCTTGCTAAAGATGAGTTGCCGAGTGAGGGGGGCGTGCTCACTCCAGCCTTTTGTATGGGCGACGCATTGATAGCGCGCCTGACCCGAAGCGCTGGCCTGCAATTTACGGAAATCGCTTAATTCAGGCGAAACCGTATTGAAGCCATAGTGCTTAGGTTATGATTGAACGAAGCCATCAACAAACTTGAGCATGACCTCGCCCTTTATCCACCTCCGGGTTCATTCAGAATACTCGCTGATAGACGGTACGGTCCGGGTCAAACCGCTCGTTAAAGCGGCGCAAGCAATGGCAATGCCGGCGGTTGCCATCACGGATCACGCTAACCTTTTTGCGCTCGTTAAGTTTTATAAGGCCGCACTGGCAGAGGGAATCAAGCCGATTGCCGGGTGCGACGTGTATGTCTCCGATCCAGCGTCCGATGCGGCGCCCGCATTACTCGTTTTGCTGGCACAAAACGAAGCCGGGTACCGAAAATTAGGACAGCTTTTGTCTAAGGCCTACGATCGACCCCGAATCGGTGATCGTGTGGTATTCGACATCGACTGGCTGATGCATGACAACGAGGGATTAATCGCGCTCTCGGGTGCGGCGGAGGGCGATGTCGGGCGAGCGATCATCAATGGGCACCCCGAGACAGCGATAATATTTGCGAGGCGATGGGCCGAGGCTTTCCCAGGTCGGTACTACCTTGAGCTACAGCGTCTCGGCCGGGCTTATGACGATCTACACGTGAATGGCGCACTTAGCATCGCCTCTGATCTCGATCTGCCAGTTGTCGCAACCAACGATGTGCGATTTATCGAAGAGGAAGATTACGAAGCGCATGAGGTGCGAGTCTGCATCCATGAGGGTAGAACACTAGATGACCCAAGACGCGAGCAGCGCTATACGCCAGAGCAGTATTTGAAGACATCAGAACAAATGGCGGAGCGTTTCTCAGATCTACCGGAGGCCATCGACAATAGTTGGAATATCGCAATTAGATGCTCCCTAGGAATGACCCTAGGTGAGTCGTTTCTGCCCGAGTATCCGGTTCCAGAGGGAATGACCATGGCAAGTTTCTTGTCGGCGACGGCTGACGAGGGGCTTGCGATGCGATTTGATCAAATGCGCGCTAGCGGTGTCGATGTCGATGACGCAATGGATACTCGATATCGGGAGCGCTTGGCCTTTGAACTTGGCGTCATTAACTCCATGGGATTCCCAGGTTATTTCCTGATCGTTATGGAGTTCATTCAATGGGCTAAAGATCACGATATCCCTGTTGGGCCTGGACGCGGATCGGGAGCAGGGTCTCTCGTCGCCTTCGTCCTCGAGATCACGGATGTGGACCCGCTCGAGTACGACTTGCTGTTCGAGCGATTTTTGAACCCCGAACGCGTTTCGCTACCAGACTTTGACATTGACTTTTGCATGGATGGTCGCGACCGAGTCATCCAGCATGTGACAGAGCGATACGGCGCAGACGCGGTATCGCAGATTATTACGTTTGGCACCATGGCGGCGAAAGCGGTGGTTCGTGACGTAGCGAGGGTACAAGGTAAGCCCTATGGGCTAGCCGACAAGCTCTCCAAACTCATCCCTTTCGAACCTGGCATGACACTCCAAAAAGCATTGGAGGACGAGCCGCAACTCGGTGAATTCATCGACAGCAGTGATGAAGCGCAAGAAATCATGGATATGGCCTTTCGTCTTGAAGGGCTAGCCCGAAATGTTGGTCGTCATGCAGGCGGCGTTGTTATCGCCCCTACGGTGCTCACTGATTTCTCGCCCACCTATCGAGATCAACCTGAGGGCGGGTTGATGACTCAGTACGACATGACAGATGTTGAGCAGGCAGGCCTTGTTAAATTCGATTTCCTCGGGCTGCGAACCCTGACGATCATTGATCAAGCGGTCAAGAGCATTAACGCAAGGCGCGGTGAAAGCGCTGAGTCTCCAATCGATATCAATGCGCTCAATCTTGAAGATCCTGAGATTTATCAAGATCTGAAGGCGGCAAAAACAACAGCAGTCTTCCAGCTCGAGTCTCGGGGCATGAAAGATCTAATGAAACGTGTGGCCCCAAGCCGTTTCGCGGATATCGTTGCGTTGGTGGCATTGTTTCGACCCGGACCGCTTCAGCTCGCTGATGATTTTATTCGTCGAAAACATGGTCTGGACGAAGTGGATTATTTGCACCCATCGCTGCAGCACGTATTGGCTGACACCTACGGCGTGATGCTCTACCAAGAACAGGTCATGCAAATCGCACAGATCTTAGCCGGGTACTCGCTGGCCGATGCCGATTTGTTGAGGCGGGCTATGGGTAAGAAAAAGCCTGAGGAGATGGCCAAGCAGCGAGAGGTGTTCTTAGCAGGGGCGCTGAAAAACGATGTAGATGAGCGGCAAGCCGGTCACATTTTTGATCTGATGGAGAAGTTCGCGGGGTATGGTTTCAATAAACCTCACTCAGTGTGTTATGCGCTGCTCGCTTATCAGACGGCGTGGCTGAAACATTACTATCCGGCTGATTTCATGGCGGCTGTGATGTCATCGGATATGCAAAATACCGACAAGATCGTTATCAATATTGAAGAGAGTCGGGAGCTCGGTTTAACCATTGCCCCGCCTGATGTGAATCAGGGGACCTACCGCTTTGTTGCAAGTGAGCCGCGGACCGTTGTGTATGGATTGGGTGCCGTGAAGGGGTTGGGAGAGGGCGCGATTCAGAATTTAGTTGAAGAGCGAGACAAGGCGGGTGGCTTTGACGATCTTTTTGATTTGTGCCGAAGAATCGACACTCGTCGCCTCAATAAGCGCGCACTGGAGGCCCTCGTTGGAGCGGGCGCGCTTGATTCACTAGTGACTGACGATGAATTAAAGGCGATGCCGGCTGCCGATCAAACGGATCAAACGCGGGCCTATCTCGATGCGCATCTAGAACAAGCGGTCCAAGTTGCAGAGCAGGAGTCAAGGAATGCAGAAGGGGGCTTGTCTGATTTGTTCGGTGACTTAGCGGTTGATGCGAAGCACCAGCGTGATAATGCGGCGCTGGGCAATGTCCAACCCCTCTCAATGCAAAAGCGCCTCAGCCGAGAAAAAGATGCGCTCGGTCTCTACCTCACCGGGCATCCCATCGACGTGTACCGAGAAGAAATGCGCCACTTAGCGGGCTCACGGATTTCTGAACTTCGGCCGAGAGACGGAGAGCAGCGCTTTGCTGGCTGGGTCATTGGGGTTAGAAGCCTGAAGACTCAGCGAGGCAATATTGTGTTTGTCACACTCGATGATCGCTCTGGGCGGATCGAAGTCAGTGTGTCTGGAGATACGCTTGAGCGCGGCCGTGACAAGTTGGTGAAAGATTCTCTGTTGGTGGTCAGTGGGCAGGTATCTCACGATGAATATTCCGGTGGCGTGCGGGTAAGGGCTAGTCAACTCATGACGCTCACTGAGGCTCGGGGGCGAGCCATACAAGGGGTCAGCGTGTCGTTAATGCCGGATCGAATTGAAGAGAGTTTTGCTGGCGACCTGGCTAATCTGTTGGCGCCGTATCAGCAAAGCGGAGCGGCAACCTGTCCCGTGTTTATTGAATACGAAGCCCAAACGGCAGCCGCGCGACTCCGACTCGATGATGCTTGGAGCGTCGTTCCGAATGACGAATTAATCGCCGAGCTCCGCCAGTTCTTTGGGCGCGATCAAGTCCGACTCGATTATGACTGGCAGTCAGCCGCGTCCTGATTGGGCCGCCAGCGCGCTGGCGGACAGTGAATCCGTTCTTTTTGGTCAGGGTGTTCATCGTTGGGTAGTGGGTTTTAGCGGGGGCGTTGATTCGACGGCACTGCTTCACTGGCTAAGTCACTTGTCTAATCGTCTGCCAATACTGGCATTGCATGTCAATCATCAGCTTGATCCGGACGCGCATTATTGGGCAGAGGCAGCCGCTAACTTCAGTGCGTCGCTCGGGATCGACTATCGGATGGTGTCGGTTGACGTAGCCTCGGGAGGCTCCGTTGAAGCAGCAGCGAGAGCCGCCCGCTACGCGGCTTTTGAGGCGGTTTTGGGACCAGGTGATTTGTTGATCCTGGGGCATCACGCAGATGATCAGGTTGAAACGGTCGTGATGAATATGTTGCGTGGCAGCGAGCGTCCAGGACTCCAAGGCATGCCGAGTGACCGTATCGTCGGGCAAGCAACCTTGGTGCGGCCTTTTTTGAAAGTTGAGCGCGCGAGGCTTATCGCATACGCCGAATCCCATGGACTTGAATGGATTGAAGATCCAAGTAATGCGAGGGTCCAGCATGATCGCAACTTTCTACGACACGACGTTTTACCGACGCTCGACCAGCGATTTGTGGGGTGGCGTCGGCGGATAGAAACGGCGTTGGCTCGAGATGAATCCTTCGGGCAAGCGGTGGATGAGGCCGTTAGCCGGGATCTAGAGGTTTGTCTTGATGGGCTGGGGTTGCGAGTCGACAGGCTTATTAAGCACTCGCACGCTCGGCAACGAATGATTCTTCGAAGATTCCTAGGAGAGCGTTGCCCACAGCAGCCCTCTGGCAGGGCCATCGATGAGTTTTTGGATCAACTGCGGTCATCGAAAGCGCGAGGACGTGCGGAGCTTTTGGTCGGCGACTGGACGCTGGATAGTGATCGAGGTTGGATTTTCCTCGTGAGTCAAAAAGAGTCACCACTTTGGCTGCCAGAGCAGTGGCAGGGTGAGCGATTTCGTCGCAGCGGTAGGCTGCTACTTTGCCAGCACAGCGTTCGAGGCGGACTGCGAAAGCCGCTCTCGCAATACAGAATGAGTGCAATGCATCCAGGGCTGAAAATTCAGCGTGGGCATCATCAGGATGTGAGAGAGCTGCTTCGTGCCGCAGGTATCCCTCGCTGGTTGAGGGAGCGATTACCGGTGGTGATGGAAGGAGAATCCGTGGTGATGGTTCCCGCGGTGTTGCCTTGGCTCGAGTATCCACTCGTTGGGGATGGTGGCGCCTCCTCGCCAAGCGATGCGGGTTGGGGGCTTTCATTGATGATGACAAGCCACCCCAGTTAGATCACCGGCTAGTAAGTTGGTAGGGGTCGACAGCAGTCGGTAACAGTCGATAACAGTCGACAGCGAGTAAGGAAAATCGTGCCAAGTTATTGAGCCGGTGTCAGTTCAATGTTAGCCTTTAAACCCATCTTGGTTGGCGCCCTGTTGACCGAAAAAAGATGGAATCAATATGACTCGCTTAATCTTTGTCACCGGTGGTGTGGTGTCCTCGCTTGGAAAAGGCATCACTGCGGCGTCGTTAGGTGCGGTCCTCGTGGCTCGGGGACTATCGGTCACCATGCAGAAATTAGACCCCTATATCAACGTTGATCCTGGAACGATGAGCCCGCTTCAGCACGGCGAGGTGTTCGTTACAGCCGATGGTACAGAAACTGATTTGGATCTGGGGCATTACGAGCGTTTTGTGCAGACTGAGATGACGCGCAGGAACAATCTTACGACCGGGAGGATCTACGCAGACGTTATCGCCAAAGAACGGCGAGGAGATTATCTTGGCGCGACCATCCAAGTGATCCCTCATATCACCGACGAAATTAAGTCTCGGATTCTTGATGTTGCCGAGGGCTATGATGTTGCGATCATCGAAATTGGCGGCACGGTGGGCGATATTGAATCTCAACCATTCCTTGAGGCCGCGAGGCAATTACGGTTCGAACTCGGTAGCCGTCAGGCGCTGCTCATGCACCTCACCCTAGTGCCTTACATTGCAACGGCTGGCGAGACCAAAACGAAACCTACGCAGCACTCGGTGAAAGAATTGCGCTCCATTGGGATGCAACCCGACATCTTGATTGTGCGCTCAGACCATGAAGTGCCCCGGTCGGCCAGAGATAAAATCGCACTGTTCACCAACGTTGAGCCTGATGCAGTTATACCGCTTGAGGACGTGCCCTCTATTTATGCCATTCCGGGTGTGTTAGCGGATGAGGGGCTAGACGAGATTGTCGTGCAAAAGCTTGGCTTTGACCTGCCAAAAGCGGACCTTTCCGACTGGCAAGGGGTGCTGGATTCGCAGCTTAACCCGACCTCTAAGATCCACTTGAAGATGGTTGGCAAATATATGGACTTGCTCGACGCGTACAAGTCCTTGAGTGAAGCGCTAACTCATGCAGGGATTCATACGAGTACCGCAGTCGATATTGATTTCGTTGATTCGACTCGGGTCGAGGAAGAAGGCGCTCAGATACTAGCCGGTGCGGATGCAATTTTGGTTCCCGGAGGGTTTGGGGGACGAGGATTTGAAGGAAAAATCGCGGCTGCTACTTACGCAAGGGAGCAGCGCATTCCTTATTTAGGGATCTGCTATGGATTACACGCAGCTATCATTGATATTGCGAGAAATTGCGCGGATCTAACGGGCGCGAATAGTACCGAGGTCGATCCTGAGACGCCGCATCCGATTATCGGGTTGATCACTGAGTGGAAGACCGCTGAGGGTCACATCGAGACCCGATCAGATGATTCAGACCTAGGCGGGACCATGCGAATGGGAGAGCAAGCATGCCTCTTGAAGGAAGGCTCAGTGTCACGTGAAGTCTATGGTCAATCTTCTGTAAAAGAACGCCATCGACACCGGTACGAGGTGAACCCCAATTATATCGAAGCGCTCGAGGCATCCGGCATGCTCGTGGCGGGCCGCTCAATGGATGAGTCTTTGGTCGAAATGATCGAGTTTAAAGATCATCCATGGTTTGTTGCGTGTCAGTTTCACCCCGAATTCACGTCAACGCCGCGCGGAGGCCATCCGCTTTTCAAGGCATTTATCGTTGCTGCGTTGAATCATTGTCAGTCTGCGAAGGCCCTCGAGCAAGCGTAGAGACTTGGGCTAACGATTGCAGGCGAACTGCGCGGCCGTGGAGGGCTAGCATATGATCAAGAAGATGGACCTATGCGGCTACTCTGTCTCGTCGGACTCGCCTTTTTTTCTAATCGCTGGGCCGTGCGTGATCGAGTCTGAAGCAATGGCAATGAAAACGGCCGAGGCGCTCAAGGAGATCGCTGAGTCGCTTGGAATATTTTTGGTCTATAAGTCCTCATTTGACAAAGCGAACCGCTCGTCTTCCGCGAGTTATCGTGGCCCAGGGTTATCGGCGGGTTTGTCGATCCTAGAAAAAGTGCGTGACACATTTGGCTTACCTATCATCACGGACGTGCACGAGGATACGCCTTTAAGCGAGGTCGCTGAGGTAGTGTCGATATTGCAAACGCCAGCCTTTCTTTGTCGTCAGACGAACTTCATACAAAACGTCGCTCGACAAGGATTGCCCGTCAACATCAAAAAAGGTCAGTTTTTGGCGCCTTGGGACATGCAGCATGTGGTGGAAAAGGCACGGGCCGCCGGCTCCGACAACGTCATGGTTTGCGAGCGGGGCGCGAGTTTTGGCTACAACAATCTAGTGTCGGATATGCGCTCAATCCCAGTGTTGCGATCAACGGGATGTCCAGTTGTGTTTGATGCAACCCATAGCGTGCAGCTCCCGGGTGGGCAGGGCGAAAAGTCTGGTGGACAACGAGAGATGGTCCCCACGCTGGCGAAAGCGGCCGTCGCTGTGGGCGTACAGGGCTTGTTCATGGAGACGCATCCTAATCCTGATGAGGCGTTGAGCGATGGACCCAATTCTTGGCCATTGGGAGAGCTTCGTGAATTGCTAAAGGTCCTGAAGGATATTGATGGCGTGATAAAATCGTCAGCGTTCTGAGCGAGCAGATAGCGAAGGGCTGAACGCTATAGAACGTCATTGCAAGACGCTGAACAAAAGCGCCAAAAGAGCTAAAACAATGCGCCAACAGACTAGATATAAAGAACAGCCTTAAAGCAGCTGACCCGAAGTTGACTAAAGAAAGCGGTTTAGAAAAAAGCGGTTTAGAAAAAAGCGATTGAAAAATAAAGTAGAGGCCGGGTGTGACTGAAATTGCAGATGTAAGGGCGCGAGAAATTCTTGACTCAAGAGGGAATCCAACCCTTGAAGCGGAAGTTGAGCTGAGTTGTGGCGCGGTAGGGTCGGCCATGGTGCCATCTGGTGCATCGACTGGGTCTCGGGAGGCACTGGAGTTACGCGATCAAGACGCCGGACGCTATTTGGGGAAAGGGGTCCAGAAAGCAGTTGGCCATGTGAATACCTTGATCAGAGAGCGACTCATGGGGATGAATCCTACTCTGCAGCAAGCCATTGATCGAGCGATGCTTGAGCTAGATGGAACGGACAACAAAGCCGTATTGGGTGCCAATGCCATGCTGGGTGTGTCGCTAGCGGCAGCACACGCGGCGGCTGCAGCATCCGGAGTGAAACTGTATGAGCACCTAGCAAAGCTTGATGAAACGGCCGGCCGCTACAGCATGCCTGTCCCAATGATGAATATCTTAAATGGCGGTGAACACGCGGATAACAATGTCGATATCCAGGAATTCATGATCCAACCGGTGGGCGTTAATTCTTTTGCTGAAGCATTACGGGCGGGCGCTGAGATTTTTCATGCACTGAAAGCGGTATTGAAAGAAGAGGGCCTTGCTACCGCCGTGGGTGACGAAGGTGGATTCGCGCCAAACCTTGCGAGTAATCGTGCGGCGCTCGAATCGATTGTTGTGGCGATCGAAAAAGCAGGGTACGCCCCTGGCAAAGACATTTACCTTGCCTTAGATTGCGCCGCCTCCGAGTTCTATCACGATGGGCGGTATGTGTTGAGCGGTGAGGGGCGTGAATTTAGCAGCGAGGAGTTCGTAGGGTATCTTGAAGGCCTGGTATCTGAGTTCCCTATTTTATCCATCGAAGACGGGTTGGATGAGAGTGATTGGGATGGCTGGGCGCTTATGACCGAGCGACTAGGAGATCGAGTCCAGTTAGTGGGTGATGACTTGTTCGTTACCAACCCCAGTATTCTGAAGCGGGGTATCGATAACCATGTGGCCAATGCAATTTTGGTTAAGGTCAATCAAATCGGTACATTGAGCGAGACGCTAGAGGCGATTCGAATGGCGCGCGAGGCTAACTATGCGGTGGTGATTTCGCATCGCTCGGGTGAGACGGAAGACACCACGATTGCCGACCTGGCTGTTGCGACGGCGGCGGGGCAGATCAAGACGGGATCGCTCTGCCGATCGGATCGAGTGGCAAAATACAATCGTCTGCTCCGAATCGAAGATTGGTCTGGCGCGAACTACAAAGGCGCCGGTGAGTTTAAATTGATGAATTGATATGGCGATCTTTAAACCCAACAACCTCATTATGATTGCATTGCTGATTGGCATCGCCTATCTGCAAACACGAATATGGTTCGGCGATGGCAGCTTCGCTCACGTATCGGCCTTGCAGTCGCAACTGGATCACCGAATCGAGGACAATGAACTCAAGCGAACCCGCAATCGGCTGCTAAAGGCCGAAATTCTTGATTTGCGTGAGGGACTGGATGCAGTGGAAGAGAAAGCCAGAGCCGATTTTGGTTTGATCAAGGAAGGCGAGACTTTCTTACTGCTGATTGATCAGTGAAGCGTATTCGATGACAGAATTGCCCAGGATTCATGTTGTCATTCCTGCAGCAGGAATTGGCCTACGGATGGCCGCGAATCAGCCTAAACAGTATCTAAAACTCTTGGATCGACCCATTTTGCAATGGACGCTCGAGAGACTCGCCGAACTCAATCTAGCCTCAATGACGGTAGCACTTGCGCCAGACGATGAGTGGTTCGATAGCATTCCGAATACGGCTTCTGTGCTGAAGGTCACCGGCGGCGCTAGTCGAGCAGAATCCGTGCTGCGTGCGTTAACTGCGATCGAGAGCAGTGCAACTGATTGGGTGTTAGTACACGATGCGGTGAGGCCGCTCGTGAAGCTCGAGGACATTAAGCGCTTAATCGAGGTAGCCACCAATAATGGGTTTGGAGCGATTCTCGCGCAGCCTGTGACGGAGACGCTAAAAACCGTGAGCAACCTTGAAGTGGTTGAGACGCTGGATCGCTCGAGGGTCTGGCGAGCGCAAACTCCACAGATGTTCCCCATGATGCAGCTTCATTCAGCATTGAGCGCGATGCCAGAAGCGACCGACGAGGCGAGTGCGATGGAGGCGGCAGGTCATCGAATCGCTGTTGTTGAAGGAGATGCGAGGAATATTAAAATTACGACGCCCAGTGATATGGCCTACGCCGAATTTTTACTGCGCGAGGAGCAAAGTCAGTGAGAATTGGCCAAGGCGTTGACGTGCATGCTTTTGATCAGATTGGATCAGCTGACTCGGTACGTCTCGGGGGCGTCGATATTCCCCACGACAGACAATTGATTGCGCATTCAGATGGCGATGTCGTGCTACACGCTTTGATGGATGCGTTACTGGGTGCGGCAGCGCTCGGTGATATTGGTCAGCACTTCTCTGATACCGATCCAGCGTATGCCGGTGCAGACTCGATGGCGCTTCTCAAGCAGGTTGTACAAATGATTCGGGCCGAGAGCTATGCCATCGGCAACGCGGACATTACGATTGCCGCGGAGCGTCCGAAAATTGCTCCCCATGCAAGTAATATGCGCGAGCGCATTGCTGACGCGCTAGGCGTAGATCAAAACCAAATCAGCATCAAGGCGACAACCACTGAAGGGCTTGGGTTTGTCGGGCGCCGGGAAGGCATTGCCGTCACGGCGGTGGTGTTGCTGGAATGACTTTGTTTGACGGTCAAGCGGTAACTGTTCCGCAAGCGATGAATTACGCCTACGCGCCGCTTAATGTAACTGGCAAATACCGCTGTCGATGCGACGATTTCATTGTCGTAGAGCAGAGTCACCCTCCCACACATGAGGGTGAACATGATCATCTCGTGATTGAAAAACGGGGCTGCAATACGGAGTGGGTTGCCCGTTGTCTTGCTGACTATGCCGGTGTGCCGCCTATGGCAGTGGGATACGCAGGAAGAAAAGATCGACATGCAGTAACCACTCAAGCATTTACGGTTAGGCCATCGGCGCTGGAACAAATTGACTGGTCGGGTCTCAAGACCCCAGGGTTTGTCATTCAGGCGCACACGAAAACTCGGAAAAAATTGCGGCCCGGCGACCATCACGGAAACCGGTTTAGTCTGGTCCTGAGGGAAGTCACTGGCGACCTTTCCGCTCGAATTGAAAAGATAGCGAGTGAGGGGTTTCCAAATTACTTCGGACCCCAACGGTTTGGACGTGGCGGAATGAACCTCATGGCGGTGGATAGCCTCTTTGAAGGACGAAGAGTGCAGCGTCGCGAGCGTTCATTTTTGTTGTCCGTTGCCCGAGCGCAATTGTTCAATGAGTATCTATCCCGCACCCTAGAAACCCTGGGCTGGGAGCATGTGAGTGCCACCGACGTAGGGCCGCTATATGGCCGCTCAAGAGATCCCCAGCTTGGTGAGTCGGCGTTAGATGAGCGATCTAGACAGTGGCTGCTCGGGCTCGCACGCTTCAAAGTATCAGCGTCTTTCCGTGCGATGCGGGTGATTCCAGACGCGGTTAGTTGGGAGCAAATCTCGGAGGAGCAGTGGCGATTAGAGTTTGCGTTGCCTCCGGGCAGCTATGCGACCTCACTGCTTCGTGAACTGCTGGATGCAATCGAGGGTGAAGGCGGTGAGTGACTCTCGGCACCAAGGAATAGGGATGACGTCCCAGCGAACGCGGAATCGGTTGATTGATCGGTTGCGGGAGCAAGGAATACGCAATGAAGAAGTGTTGAGGGTGATCGCAGAAACTCCACGGCACCTATTCGTTGACGAGGCGTTATCTCACCGTGCCTATGAAGATACCGCGTTACCTATTGGACACGGTCAAACGATCAGCCAGCCATATATCGTTGCACGAATGACTGAGTTGCTTATCGAGGACAATAGGCCGTCTCGAGTGCTTGAGTTAGGGACGGGGTCCGGTTATCAAACAGCTGTGCTTGCGCAGATTGTGAGTGAGGTGTTTACCGTTGAGCGGATTGCTGCGCTGCTCGATCAAGCCCAGAGACGATTTAGAACACTCGGTTTAAAATCGATTCGTCATCGCCACGACGATGGGCACATCGGTTGGGCAGATCGAGGTCCTTTTGATGGCATTTTGTGCACTGCATCGCCTGCAGAGATTCCGCTGCCGCTGATTGATCAATTGTCCATAGGGGGACGCTTAGTGATTCCGGTCGGGCGAGAAGAGCAGTCCTTGCACGTGATCACTCGAACGGAAGAGGGGTATGACGAGGTGGTGATCGAACCGGTTCGATTTGTTCCTTTACTGGGCGGCCGTAAATGAAACCTCTCAATCCAACCAGAACTGCTGTAGTGGGAATGTTGATGGGCATTGCGGAGGTCATCCCTGGTGTCTCGGGCGGTACGATCGCTTTCCTTAGCGGCTTGTATTGGCGCCTCTTATCTGCCCTTGCGTCGATCCCCTCGGTGATTCGGTCTTTTTTGTCGACCAGGTCAATTGCGCGCGCATGGCGCGAGGCGGACGCCTCATTTTTGCTCCTGCTTTTCGGGATGATGACGCTAACGGCAGTACTGGTTTCCGGCCTGATCCGTTCTGCATTGGAAAGTTATCCGATTCATCTGTGGTCTTTATTCACTGGGATGATCTGGGTATCCGCGATGATCATGTTGGCAGACGAATCGGGCCGCAGTCGATTAACCATCCTTTGGGTGGCTGCCGGCGTGATGATGAGCGTCATTGCGCAAGTTGGTCTTGCCGCACAATTGAGCACCCATCCCGTTGCCTTAATGATTGCAGGAGCGATCGCGGTGAGTGCTTGGGTGCTGCCTGGTATCTCTGGAAGTTTGATTCTGCTGCTCCTTGGCTTGTACCCCACGGTCATTGTGGCGCTGTCAACGCTGGACGCTCGGGTCCTTGCACCCCTTGGTCTCGGCTGCGTGGTTGGTCTGTTGGCTTTTGCCAATGGGTTAAAGCGTGTTTATGCCCGATTTAGATTAGAGACGGTTTGCTTTTTGTCGGGTGTGCTCTTGGGGTCATTGGTCAGGCTTTGGCCATGGCAATCCGTCCAAAGTTATCAGTTCAGAGAAACAGGAGAGCCGATTCCTATTGTGCAGTGGCCCGTTTCCCCTTGGGAATATGAAAATCTGACTGGGCAGGAGGCACACCTCGGTGCAGCGATTGCATTGGCTTTAATCGGCGGGGCAGTTGTATTGGGTTTGCATCAATGGTCTGCGGTGGGTAGCGTAGCAGAAGATGAAGGGCGCTAAATCGATCATGAGTTGGCCGGCGGCAGGTTTAATTACTGTACTCCTCTTGAGCCTAGTGGGCTGTCAGAGCACTCCACCGCCTGCGCCGGTGAGTATGATCGGAGAACGAGGCAAGACGCATGTTGTGCGACGAGGTGAGACCCTTTATGCCATTGCTTGGAGGTATGGGCTTGATTATCGCGCGCTTGCTAGAAGCAATGGGATTGCCAAGCCCTATACCATTTATGTTGGTCAGCGATTAAGGCTAGCATCAACAGCGAAGCCGGCGAAGCGGTCCTCGAAAGGCGCAGCGACGCCACGGGTCGCAAAGACGCCCGCTCGCGCGGTATACAAAGAAAAGCCTGTATCGAAACCGGCCCCGCCTCCCGTTCCTAGTCGTTTGTCTTGGCAGTGGCCCATTGAAGGTGAAGTCACTTCGAAGTTCAGTCTATCGGGCAAGGTCAACAAGGGGATCGATGTTCGAGCGACAGCCGGTAATGCTGTCCTTGCGGCTGCGGATGGTTCAGTCGTTTATGCAGGGGGCAATCTTCGGGGCTATGGAAAGTTGGTTATCGTAAAGCACGATGCCACGTTCTTGAGTGCCTACGGTAATAACGAGGCGCTGACAGTAAAAGAAGGGGATACCGTCACTAAGGGCCAGGAGATTGGCCGCCTAGGGGGGGATCAGGTGCTGCATTTCGAAATTCGTCGAGATGGCCGGCCCGAGGATCCTGAGCAGCACCTACCCTAGGGTGCGCTCAGGTGATAGACAGGAGGCCGACTAGCGTTCTAAGTGCTCTAGCTTCCCTTTGACATCCGCCCAATCTTCGGCGTCGTCCAGGGGTTCTTTTTTCTCAGTGATGTTAGGCCAAATCTCACATAGCTCAGCGTTCAGCTCGAGGAAGGCTTGCTCTTCTTCTGGAAGCTCATCCTCTGAGAAAATGGCGTCCACTGGGCACTCCGGCTCGCACAGTGCGCAGTCGATACACTCGTCAGGGTTGATGACCAGAAAGTTCGGTCCCTCGTAAAAACAATCAACCGGGCAAACCTCTACACAATCGGTATGTTTGCACTTAATACACGCATCGCTAACAACGAATGTCATCGTTCCACCTTCCTCTTTGTGAGTATTACTACATTAACCTTGGTTTTTACTGGTGTACTGCCTATTCAGTGAGGCCTATTGAGCGGCTCGTGAGAGCCAGTGTTCTGAGTCTCTGCTAAAAACCGCTGTCTTTATCTCTCCTCAGCCTCTCCTCAGCCTCGCCTCAACTTCTCTTTAGCTTCCGCGTTTCCCGCAGAGCTAATCGACGTTAACCCTTGGACTGAGCGATTTCTACTGACAGGTACCAACCTCATAAAACGCACAGCATTCTATCAGCTTTTGGTGGTTCTACAATGTCGTCAATTGGGCGATGGCAGCGCTGGATGGATACTAATCGGTTTGCTCAAGGCCGTCTTTGAGCGAGTACAGCGTCTCGAGTGCTTCGCGCGGTGTGAGCTGGTCCGGATCCATTTCGAGCAGCGCCTGGATGGTGCGTTCGTGTTTCGGTTTCGGCGTAAAGAGATCCGACTGAAGCGGTTCAGACGTGCCAGTATTGGGAGTCGAGTGTGGGGTCGTTGCATCCGCGTGACCGGTTTGCTCCAAATGCAACAAACGGTCTGCTGCAATGCTGAGGACGGTCTTTGGAACTCCTGCGAGCTTGGCTACTTGCAAACCATAGCTTTGGCTGGCGGGGCCTTCGTCAACTGCATACAGAAAGATAATCCGATCGTCATGTTCTCTCGCACTGAGGTGGAGATTCTTAGCATGCGGTAGTTTTGCTGCAAGCAACGTTAGCTCGAAATAATGGGTCGCAAAGAGGGTCATCGCGCCAATGTTCTCGGCGATGTATTGCCCGGTTGCCCATGCGATGGATAATCCATCAAAAGTGGAGGTGCCTCGGCCAATTTCATCAAGGAGGACCAGGCTGTGACGAGTAGCATGCTTAAGAATATGAGCCGTCTCAGTCATCTCAACCATAAAAGTCGACCGGCCTCCAGCTAGATCATCTGATGAGCCAATTCGGGTAAATATTCGATCAATGTCGCCGATGGTCGCGGCCGCCGCGGGGACAAAGCTGCCTGTCCTTCCTAGTAGGGCGATAAGCGCAGTTTGACGCATGAAGGTGGATTTACCGCCCATGTTGGGGCCGGTGATGATGTATTGTCGAGTATCATTATCAAACTGCGCGTCATTGGCCACGAACGGGTCAGTGGTCATTGACTCAACCACCAGGTGCCGCCCTCGGTCAATCCTCAATTCTGGACTGTCGCAAAGCCTAGGCCTCACTAATTCGAGCTGAAGTGCGCGATCAGCGAAGTTAGAGAGGACATCGATCTCAGCGATGCCACTAGCTAGACGGCGCAAGGTGGGTAGATCCTCCGCGAGGCGATCAATGAGCTGGTCAAATAACAATCGCTCACGGGCAAGCGCCTTCGATTGGCTAGATAGTGCTTTATCCTCAAACGTTTTTAATTCCGGCGTGATAAATCGTTCAGCGTTCTTGAGGGTCTGTCTTCGGATGTAGTGGACTGGTGCCTCACCAGCTTGTGCTTTGCTTAGTTCGATGTAGTAACCGTGTACTCGGTTAAACCCCACTTTGAGTGTTGAGAGTCCCGTCTGCGCCTGCTCTTGTTGCTCAAGTTCAACGAGGTAACTCGCCGCGCCCTCGCTGATGTTCCGTAATTCGTCTAGCTCATCGTCATATCCGGTTTTGATGACGCCGCCCTCTCTGATCACCACTGGGGGTTCATCAATAATGGCTTGCCTGAGCAGAGTCGCGAGTGCTTCTTGAGGGGCGGTGTCGTGTGCGAGCCGTGTTAGCGCTTTCCCTGTCATTGTCCCTAAAAGCGCGCCAAGTTCGGGTAAGCGCTCGAGCGCGTCCCGCAATCTGGTTAGATCCCTTGGGCGTGCTGACTTGAGCGCGATGCGAGATATTACACGCTCAATGTCACCGATGGGTTTGAGCACGGCTTGAAAGGAGAAGAATGAGCGGGAGTCGAGGAGCTCGTCGACAGCATCCAGACGAGCCTCCACTAAAGTGGTGTCTCTCAAAGGCTGGGTCAGCCATCTCGCCAATAGTCGGCCACCCATCGCGGTTTGCGTCGCATCGAGAACTGACATAAGGGTGTGGGAGGTATCGCCTCGAAGGTTTTCAGTAATCTCCAGATTCC
Organism: Gammaproteobacteria bacterium; assembly: GCA_038131595.1. Taxonomy (GTDB): domain Bacteria; phylum Pseudomonadota; class Gammaproteobacteria; order Pseudomonadales; family Azotimanducaceae; genus UBA9926. The sequence continues at coordinate 169,479 of JAYPPR010000008.1, read as the reverse complement.
GCCTAGATGCAGGATCAATCTCGACGAGGTCCTGGCTTTTGATTTCGATGAGTTGGTCTAGGTGTGGCAAGGCTCTTTTTTGGGTTTCGATCACATAGCAAAGCGCTGCGCCTGCCGCACAGAGGCCAGCGTCCTCGCTATCAGAGTCTGGCGCATCATTGCCCGATAAGACGCCTTGTTGGGCGAGCGCCTCCATTGCCAATTCAATGGCAAATTTTTCCGCTGGCCAGTGGGTTGTTGCGGGGTAACTGGACAATCGGTGAGATACAGAAAAGTTCTCTTGCACCAATAGCTCCGACGGCTGAACTCGGCCAAGCTGGCTGAGTAGTGATTCAATAGAATCCGTTTGGAAGTATTCAAACCGCCCGCTTGAGACCTCGATGACCGCCATCCCATATTGCTCGCTCACTTCGCACATTGCGCAGATAGAACTCTCGCGGTGGCTCTCGAGCAGACCCTCTTCGGTCAAGGTTCCCGGAGTAACAATTCGCACGACATCACGATCGACAGGACCTTTGCTATCTTTTGGGTCACCGATTTGCTCACAAATTGCGACAGCAACGCCCGCACTGACTAACTTCGCAAGGTAGTTGTCGGCGGCGTGGTAAGGCACCCCACACATGGGAATTGGTTTGCCAGCAGACTGGCCTCGTGTGGTGAGCGTGATGTCTAGGAGCGCTGAGGCGCGTTCGGCATCGGCATAGAAGAGCTCATAGAAATCGCCCATCCGATAAAACAGTAATGCATCCTCATACTTGGCTTTGATACCAAGATACTGCTGCATCATGGGGGTATGCGCTGACGTGTCCACAGGCGCTCACGGCGATTAAAGATTACAAGCCTAACAAAGCAAGCTAGGGCGTGCAGCCAGTCCATGAGGTAAGCGCTTAATCGGATTGTTGAATAGGGTTGGAAACTCGTGGGTGTTTGTTGGGATGTGATCGTTGTTTGAAAAAATACTGTACAAATAGCCAGTATTCGATACAATGGGGTCAAATCGTGAACCAAACGCCGATTAAGCGTCGACAGCAGTGTAGAACACGGCGTTTGGCGCAGACCATTTGGGAGATACGCGTCTTTTACTCACGAAGAAAACGTCGATATCGGTTGCGTCGTGAAAGCCGGGCCGACATCATTAAGGAGAGCAAAATAAGATGGATGCAAGAGTGGCTGAAGACAAAGATCCAAATAAAGAACGCGCGTTAACAGCAGCGCTATCTCAAATCGAACGACAGTTTGGAAAGGGCGCAATGATGCGACTCGGGGATAATCCTCAGGCGCGCATACCCTCTATTTCAACTGGGTCGCTGGGGTTAGATATTGCTCTGGGAATTGGTGGTTTGCCCAGAGGCCGGATCGTCGAGATTTATGGTCCTGAATCGTCAGGTAAAACAACGCTGACCCTGCAGGTCATTGCAGAGGCGCAGAAAAATGGGGGAACTTGTGCGTTTATCGACGCTGAGCACGCGCTCGATCCCATTTATGCCCAAGCGCTTGGTGTGGATATTGAAAATCTTCTCGTATCGCAACCCGACACAGGGGAGCAGGCCCTAGAGATTTGTGACATGGTGGTTAGATCCGGTGCGGTAGACGTGGTCATTGTTGATTCGGTCGCCGCGCTGACGCCTAAAGCAGAAATCGAAGGTGACATGGGTGATCATCATGTTGGCCTTCAGGCTAGGTTGATGAGCCAGGCGTTACGCAAAATGGCTGGGAACATCAAACACTCGAATACGCTGGTCGTATTTATTAATCAGATCCGAATGAAAATCGGGGTCATGTTTGGCAGCCCGGAGACGACAACCGGTGGAAACGCGTTGAAGTTCTACTCATCGGTTCGACTCGATATCCGTAGAATTGGCGCCATTAAGGAAGGGGATGAGGTCGTTGGTAGCGAGACTCGGGTCAAAGTCATCAAAAATAAAGTGGCGCCTCCTTTCAAGCAGACGGAATTTCAAATCATGTATGGCACGGGGATTTATCGCCTCGGTGAGGTCATCGATTTGGGGGTTCAGCAGGGCTTGGTTGATAAAGCCGGGGCTTGGTATAGCTACAAAGGCGACAAGATCGGGCAGGGCAAGAAGAACGCTTGCGAGTATCTTGCTCAGAACGCTGAGATTGCCGAAGAAATCGAGTCCGCACTTCGGCAGCAGTTGCTAAGCGGCGAGCCAGCTGAAGTGCAAGCTGAGGACGAATCCGCAAGCGCCGTTGACGCTTAGCGATATCAGCGGAATAACAGATTACGCATGGTTGACCACACTGGCAAAACGCATGATCCAGTTTCAAAGAAAACCAAAAGACTCATAGCGCTGACGGGGAATAGTCATTCCCCGTTCAGTGTTGCGTCCGATCTTATCCGCCCCCTGCGATATCCTCTCAAAACACACCATCATCTCGAGAGACGTCAGTTTCTCTGGAGGCGCCAGCTTCCGAAAAAATAGCGACACCGCTAGACGTCGCTCCAACTGACTTAGGTAGTAAGACCCTTCTGTCTTCAAGCGGACCTGGAAGAACCAAGCTGGACAAGGGAGGGCTCTCGACTGAAAGGCAAGCACACGGACGGGATCCTGCGCTTTCGGATGATGGAATATCGCTAACCCCTCCAATTGAGTCTAGTGAGGGCGGTGAAACCGATCGAGATGGCTCCCGAAGTATCGGCACTGGAGAAGTTGTGACATTTGCTGCGGTGTACAACGGTAGCCTTGGCCTTTTGGCAAGTAGAGAGCATAGCGCTGGAGAACTACGATCAAAGCTGAAGAAAAAGTATCCCGAAGGCGAGATGCATCTAGACGCTGTCCTAGAGCGGTTGCAGGAAGTCGGTCTTCAGAATGATAAGCGCTTTGCTGAGATGTTCGTTCGATACAAGGCGAACAAGGGCCAAGGTCCCGCCAAGATCAGGCATCAGCTGCGCGCTAAATCGGTGGATGGGGCAGTGATCAGTGCTGCACTCTCTGACTCAAAGTACGACTGGAGTGAATTGGCTAAAACTGTCAGTGAAAAGAAATTTGGCGGAAGTGTTGGTGAACCGCTCAGTCCCAAGGAGCGCGCGCGTAGGCAGCGTTTCCTTCAGGGGAGAGGGTTCGGTTATGAACATATCGCTTCTGCTCTATAATGGCGGGCCAATGTTGACCTAGCCCGAGGCGAATGGAGCACTCGGGTCCCCGGGAGCCTGATCCATGCAAAGCCATTCGATTCGCCAAGCCTATCTTGATTACTTCAAGCAAGAGGGGCACACCATTGTGGATTCCTCCTCTTTGGTGCCCGATAACGATCCAACCTTGCTGTTCACCAATTCTGGGATGGTGCAATTTAAAGAGGCGTTTGCCCTACGTGAGGATCGAGGCTACACGCGCGCCGCGTCATGTCAGCGATGTATTCGTGCCGGCGGGAAGCACAATGATCTAGATAACGTCGGTTATACGGCAAGGCACCACACATTTTTCGAAATGCTGGGCAATTTCAGCTTCGGCGACTATTTCAAAAGTGAAGCGATTAGATTTAGTTGGGAGTTTTTGACCCAGGTGCTCAAACTGCCGAAGGACAAGCTCTGGGTGACGATCCACGACAGTGACGATGAAGCCTGGGATATCTGGGTGAATGAAATCGGCTTTGACCCGAATCGCATGAGCCGAATGGGAGACAAGGACAATTTTTGGACCATGGGGGATACCGGTCCTTGCGGACCTTGCTCGGAGATCTTTTTCGATCATGGTGATTCGGTTCCTGGTGGGCCGCCAGGCAGTCCTGATGATGACTTGGACCGATATATCGAAATTTGGAACTTAGTATTCACGCAATATGACCGCCAAGCAGATGGCGAATTAATTCCTCTTCCAAGTCCCTGCGTTGACACAGGAATGGGGCTAGAGCGGCTCGCCGCTGTCATGCAAGACGTTCATAACAACTACGACACTGATCTATTTCAACCGATTATCCGAGCCGCTGCTCAACGCTTGCTGGTTGAGGATATCGAACATCCTTCTCTGAAAGTGATAGCAGATCATCTGCGTTCGGCGGTGTTCTTGATCACCGATGGTGTGCTTCCTTCAAACGAAGGACGCGGATATGTCATGCGACGAATTATTCGCCGAGCCCTTCGTCACGGACATGCGCTAGGGGCGACCGAGCCTTTCTTCTGTGAACTGGTTCAAACACTTGCTGAGACCATGCAACACGCCTATCCGTTTGTCAGTGAAATGCGAGAACAGATCGAGCGGGTGCTAAGAAAGGAGGAGGAGCAATTTCAGCTCACGTTGGATCAAGGCATGCGTATTCTTGAGGATGCGCTAGCGGGGCTTGGGGACGAGACGATTCCTGGCGAGGTGGTCTTCAAACTCTATGACACCTACGGTTTTCCTACTGATTTGACGGGCGATATTGCTCGAGAACGAGGGCTGCAACTCGATATGGAAGGGTTCGAAGCAGCAATGGAGGCCCAGCGGGCGCGCGCTCGCTCAGCCAGTCGGTTTTCAGCTGCGGAAGATCAGGATCTCACGTTTGAGGGTACTTCAACGTTCAATGGATACAACGCACTGTCACAACAAGCGGAAGTTGTGGCGCTGTTTAAAGAAGGTGCCGCCGAGCAATCGCTCAATGTTGGCGATGAAGGATATATGGTGCTCAACGCGACCCCCTTTTACGCAGAGAGTGGGGGGCAGGTAGGTGATACCGGTATGGTCGCGGCAAACGGCGTGCAGGTCAGGGTCTTGGATACGATCAAATCCGGCGAGACCCATCTCCACCGGGTCATGGTCGAGGAAGGGACGCTCGAGGTCGGTCTTCAGTGTGATGCGGATGTTGAAGCAACCAGGCGAGCCGCCACCGCAAGGCATCACTCGGCCACGCATCTGCTTCACGCAGCGCTGCGGGAAGTACTCGGCACGCACGTCAACCAAAGGGGCTCGCTCGTTGATGATGAGAAGCTTCGGTTTGATTTTTCCCACTTTGAAGCGGTCACTGACGAAGAACTCAGTCAGATCGAGCAGCGGGTTAATGAGGAAATCTTGCGCAATACGGAAGTCGTCACCGAAGAAATGGCGATAGAGGCGGCGCGCGAGAAGGGAGCGATGGCATTATTCGGCGAAAAGTACTCGCAGAGTGTGCGTGTGCTGACGATGGGCGAGGGTTTCTCGATCGAGCTGTGCGGGGGAACCCATGTCCAGCGGACGGGTGATATTGGTCTGTTTAAGATTGTCTCGGAGCAGGGCATTGCTTCAGGCGTCCGCCGTATTGAGGCGATATCCGGTTTGAGGGCGGCGAGCTGGGTGAACGAGATGGAGGGACAGCTCGTAGCCCTGGGCCGACAGCTAAAAACGGACCCAGCACAATTGTCTCAACGCATTGATGCGATGGTGGAGAACCAACGCCGGTTAGAGAAGGAATTAGCCGATTTAAACGCTCGCCTCTTGTCAGGTGGGTCCAGCGAAACCGAGGTGGAAGAAGTCGCCGGCATCTCGCTGATTGCGAAGCGGGTTGAAGGCGCTGATCCTAAATCTCTGCCGGATGCAGTCGATAAAATGAAGAATAAGTTGGGGTCCGGTGTGGTGGTACTTGCCTCTGTCCAAGGGGGGCGAATCGCCTTGATCGCTGGAGTGACCCAAGACCTAACTGACCGGTTGGATGCTGGACAAATTGTGAATCACGTTGCACAACAAGTCGGTGGTAAGGGTGGAGGAAGAAAAGATCTTGCGCGAGCAGGAGGCGACCAAGTCGATGAGTTGGATGGGGCCCTAGAATCGGTTGTCGGTTTCGTCGAAAAAGCACTGGTGTAATGATCCAAAGTCGCTAAAATCCGCGTCGTTGCTAAAGCGGCTTGGGCTTAGGCGGTACGCGGTGTTTAATCAGCACGGTTTTCCCAGAAGTTAGGTGCAGGTTGGTTGGCCGAGGATCGGACGGTAGCCGCTGTCCAATAGCTGGTCAATAAAAGTAGTCGGTCAAAGCTGCTGCTCAAAAAAGGCTAATGAGAACAGTTGTCTGTAAGCAGTTGTTTGAAAGCAGTTGTGTGAAAAAGGCCTGCGTATAAAAACAGTTGTGTAAAAATCGACAGATAGAACGCCGCAGATAACACGGGTAGATAAGCAAGAAGGGACGAGCAGTGGCGCGGTTAGTCATGAAATTTGGTGGCACCTCAGTCGCTACCACCGAACTGATGGATCGAATTGCTCAGCGCGTCAACGGGCTGAGGGATGAGGGCCATGAAGTCGTCTTAGTTGTGTCGGCAATGGGTCATGAAACGGATCGACTCGTTGATCTCGCGGAGCAGGTCGACTACCAAAACCCAGCAGGTCGACAGGAATTAGACGTGTTGTTGTCAACAGGTGAGCAGGTGTCTATCGCACTGCTTGCATTATCGCTGATGAAGGCGGGCGTTACTGCTCGCTCTTATCAAGGCCATCAAATACCAATTCACACTGACGCAGCCCACAGCCGGGCGCGAATTCTATCGATAGAGACGCAGGCGCTGGAACAATCGCTCTCTCTGGGCATCGTGCCGGTGGTAGCAGGTTTCCAGGGGGTTAGCGAAGATGGGCGGGTAACGACGCTTGGTCGAGGTGGCTCCGATACTACAGCGGTCGCGCTGGCGGCCGCACTCTCTGCGGATGAGTGCCAGATATTCACGGATGTTGAAGGCGTTTACACGACTGATCCGCGCGTGGTCGCTGGTGCTTCAAGGCTTGCGCAGGTGACGTTTGAAGAAATGCTGGAACTCGCTAGTTCTGGCTCTAAGGTACTGCATTCACGAGCGGTTGAACTGGCCAACAAATATGCGGTGCCCCTGCGAGTATTATCAAGTTTTAAAGATGGTCCTGGTACGCTGATCACTACAGAGGAGACAGTCATGATGGAAGCCCCCCTTATATCTGGCGTCGCTTTCACCTCGGATGAAGCGAAGCTCACCATACGGGGTGTGAAGGATCAACCGGGTATCGCCTCTCGAATTCTTTCGCCGATTAGTGAAGCAAATATTGAAGTCGACATGATCGTTCAAAATATTGGCGCAGATCAGAGTACTGATTTCACTTTTACGGTGGCCAAAGCGGACTATCCTCAGGCTGAGCAGATTCTCAAGGGTGTTTCTGCCGAGATTCAGGCAGGAGAAGTTCTCGGCGACCCTCATATTGCCAAGCTCTCCATCGTCGGCGTCGGGATGCGGTCACACGCCGGAGTTGCGAGCAGAATGTTCGACATCCTTGCTGAAGAGGGTATCAACATACAAATGATATCTACCTCTGAAATCAAGATATCGGTTGTCATTGACGAAAAATATCTTGAGCTAGCTGCAAGGGCCCTCCACAAGGGTTTCGACATGGAGCAAAGCCAAGACATTTGAGCCGCTGTAGTTCGTCCCGGCCTTACCAGTTTCGATATCCCTAATCCAATCAGCAGTAATAACGAGTATCGCGCCTCACGCAGAATGCATTTATGCGCGAGCATTGCGTTTCGCAGCTAGCGCCACACGTAGGGCTCACGCATAGAGCATGTTAGGGTCAAAATTGAATCGAAAGAGAGGGGTTGTCTCAACGCTGTACCTTGGTTTACATTAAAGGTCGACGGTGAGAGTTCCTATTGCGGAAACACCAGTTTTTTACTCGCTTACAACAAGAATAAAAAAGAAGTCGTTATAAAGACTTCAAAATAAAAATAAGAAAAGCGTTAGCGAGCTCACACACTACGGCCAAAAGGCCGGGGAGGGGGTAGTGCTCATTCTTACACGTAAAGTTGGCGAGACCTTGGTCATTGGCGATGAGGTCGAAGTCACTGTGCTTAGCATGAAAGGTAATCAGATTAGGCTGGGAGTGAAAGCGCCCAAAGAAGTGGCTGTGCATCGCGAGGAAATTGCGAGAAAACTCGACAATAGTCGCGACAACGAGGTCAGTGCTTCTGCCTCCTAGGAGTCAGGGTTGTTATTAGTTTTTTAGCGTGATTTGTTGGATCAGTGGCCAAAAGCCCCTTACGAAGACCACCCCTTTGTGATACCCGTTTTCAAGCAGCATCTGATGGAAAAGCGGCAAGCGATAAATGGGCACCGACTGCAGCAAATGATGCTCCATATGGTAGGCAATCTGATGGGGTGCAATGAAAAGTCGTTCCCACCACCTGGTATACAACGTCCTTGTGTTCAATCGAGCATCACTACTCAGACGATCGGGCACGGCCGCGTGCTCCGCCATTTGACGAAGGCGAGTGCTCAACATGTGGGTGGTCATAAAAGCGATGACCCAGAGCAAAAACAGCTCAGGGTGCCCTGCCAAAGTGACCACAACCAAGAGACCCCCATTAAGAATGACACCGCCCCTGATGGTGGCCTGAGCCTCAGCGTCAAGGCTTCGGTATCGCTTGAGCGATCGCCCTATCGATTTCATTCTTCGCCAGCCAGTTTGACCGGACAGATCCCGCCAAATTTTGCGCATGAAACTTCGCTGACTAACGGGGTAGTGGATGTAGTTTCCAAGGTCAGGATCGGCATCCGTGCCTGCTAACTCATGGTGCTTTCGATGAACACGCATGTACCCGGACTTATTGGAAAACACCCAGTACCCGGACAACCATCTGCCAGCAAATTCGTTCAGCGACTTCGAAGGGAAAAAGGTGCCGTGTCCGGTTTCATGGACAATGACCCCAAGACCAAGCTGACGCGCACCCAAAATAAACACTGCGATCACCCAGGTGAGCAGATTCGGCCAATAAGCAGCCACCAAAAACGTGCCGGTGATGATCACCCAATCGGTGACGATCAGTTTGCTGGCTTCAAACGAACTGCGTTTCGTAACGCGTTTGAGTTGATCGCTAGTGATGTAATCCATGGGCGAATTATAGGCGCATCCAAAAGTAAAGCGCCACATGGACATACTCCGTGGGTACCGGATCCAGTCGTGAGCGGCTTTACCAGGTTGCGCCATGGCGTTGCTATTGACTGGTATGACACGGTGAGGCCTGAACGTGAGAGAAGCCTCATCTCTCGCCCGGAGGCGGGTTATGAGTAGTCCGTCGAAGCGTATCGCCATTATTGGCTCTGGCATTTCTGGACTGACCTGTGCACATCAGCTCACCCCCTACTTTGAAGTGACCTTGTTTGAGAAAAATGAGTATTTCGGAGGGCACACACAAACCCATGATGTGGTCTTGGGTGACGAGCACTTCCCGGTGGACACGGGATTTATTGTGTTCAACGATCGAACTTATCCTCGATTTATGTCGCTCTTAAGCGAGCTGGGATGCGACTATCAGAAAACTGAAATGAGTTTCAGCCTGCGCCGTGATCGTCTGGAATACAACGGACACAACTTAAATACACTGTTCGCGCAGCGCCGTAATCTCGTCAATCCTTCATTTCTATGGATGGTCAAGGACATCCTGAAATTTAACCGGATCGCTAAACGCGTAGACCCGGCTGACGCGCGACCACTTAGTGAGTTCTTTCAATCGGCTGGGCTCGGTAGAGCCTTTCAATCTGACTATCTCTTGCCAATGGCGGCCGCCATTTGGTCAACGGGAGATGAGGATATCAATGACTTTCCCGTGGGCATGCTCACCCAATTTTTCTTACATCACGGTTTGTTGGACTTAAAAAATCGTCCCACTTGGTTCGTGGTTAAGGGTGGGTCAAGTAGTTACGTTACGCGGGTTCTGTCTTCCCTCGCAGACGCTCGAAGTGGCGTAACAGTGGAATCGGTGAAAAGAACCGCTGATCACGTTGAAGTTTCCTTTAACGGAGTGCGTGAAACGTTTGACGAAGTGATTTTCGCTTGTCACAGCAATGAGGCGCTAGCGTTGCTATCCGACCCCTCAGATGACGAACGAGCAACGCTGTCGCTGATGCCGTATGGAAGCAACCGGGTAGTAATGCACACGGATGCGAGGTTGATGCCGCGTGAAAAGAGAGCATGGGCCAGCTGGAACTATCATGGCGGCCTCCGAAGTGATCGACCTCAGCTCACCTATTGGATGAACTTACTCGAAGGGCTGGAAACCGAGACACCTATTTTGGTCACGCTCAACGCCGATGATGAAATTGCGCCAGCCAAAGTTTTGACATCCGTCACCTATCACCACCCGGTATTTGATGCAGCGTTTGTTGCCGCTCAGCGGCGATGGAGTGACATTTCAGGCCGAGGAAGAACCCATTACTGCGGGGCTTACTGGCGTTATGGTTTTCACGAGGATGGGGTTTGGAGCGCTGAACGGGTTGTTGGGGCGTTGAAAGACAGGGCCTTGGCCGCATGAAAACGGGCATCATGACAGGAACGGTATTCCACAAGCGTTTCTCTCCGGTGGAGCATGAATTTCGATACAAGCACGGAATGCTGCTGGTTGACATTGATGAACTCGGTGCGGTGTGTACCCAATCTCGCGCGGTATCGCTCGAGCGATTTAATTGGATTGCTTTTTTTCGGCAGGACTACTTGCCTTCGTCTCGAACCCTCCGAGATGAGGTAACGCATCAGATCAAAGAAAAGACCGGCGATGCGTTTGAAGGACAGATTTATCTACTTGCGATGTGGCGCATGCTCGGCGTGTTGATGAATCCAATCGCGGTTTTTTATTGCCAAAACAAAGAAGGTGCGCTGTCTCATCTGGTTATCGAAGTGCACAACACACCTTGGGGTGAGCGTCATGTCTATGTCTTAAGGCCACCTTTCACGGATCCGGTTGACAAGGCGTTCCATGTCTCGCCCTTTTTGCCAATGGCGTTGACTTATCGTTTTGATGCCCCAGAACCAAATGATGTCGCAGCACTGACTATTCGCGTTTCTAATGATGAGGCGCAAGTTTTTACATCTGGATTTCATTTCATCCGAGAGGGTTTTGGTCCATCTGAGTTTCGACGATTCATCCTTAGCTTCCCGTGGGTCACGCTGTCCGTGATGCGCCGAATTTACTGGCAAGCGTTTTTGCTTTGGATAAAAAGGGTGCCTTTTTTTCGACACCCTGGCGGTGCGAGCGCGCCACCCATGGCTCGTTAGCCGATGGTTTGTCGTGCTAGTCGGTGACGGGACCGCCAGCGACTGGGTGCATGAGCGATAGTGCGCTAGATCAGAGGGCTAGATTGGAAAGAAGATGGTGGTATTTGAAAACTAAGAGTGATGAATAAAGGAAGCTAGAGAGACGGGTGGCTTGAGATAGGTCGGTAACTGTCTACAGAAACAGGGCGAAACAGAGCTGAACAGAGATAGATAGCTAGAGATAGTTGGGATAGTTGGAGATAAACAAAGGAAGCAAGAGATAGACAGAGGTAGAGAGCGACTGGGACAAGTAGAGAAGCGTATCCAGGAATGAATCGCGATTGGCACCCAGGCCGGCGTTTTTTTAGAGGGTGACAGGAAAGAGGCGATAGCGCTCACCAGAAGACCAGTTGGGTTGCTTCTCGCGCGGGAAATACAGGATTGAAACACGTCGAGGATGAGGTCACGCGACTGGCAATGTCTCGGAGTGGTGAAAGTGGGAACTAAAGGATGTTCAGACAGTGAATGAATCGATCGACGAGCGTGTGAGGAAGACGCTATGAAACCATCAAGCATCATGTTGCCTCGTGTTCCAGTCAGGCCTGGGGGCGTCGAGCGCGATATTTTCAGGAATCAACTCGTGAAGCGCCTTGCAGGAATCGCGGTAGGGCGCTTACAGATCGTGCAAGATGCTCAGGTCATACTGGATGCAGGGGATCAATCGGAAAACCCTTTAGTGGTTCGCATCAAACAGTCCCGGGCCTATCGTCAAATGGTGCTCGGTGGGCCCATCGGCGCTGCTGAGGCATACATGGCCGGTGATTGGGAGACCGACGATTTGGTTGGCGTATTGAGATTGTTTCTCGCCAATCGTTCTGTGCTCGAAGCCTTAGATGGAGGGTGGAACCTTCTGCAAAAGCCGCTGCGAAGGCTGCATCACTTTTTGAATCGCGACACAATTGCCCAGAGTAAAAAGAATATCGCTGCTCATTATGATCTTGGTAACGACTTCTTCTCGTTGTTCTTGGATCCGACTATGAGTTATTCGGGTGGCGTCTTTGTAAACCCCGAAGACTCCATGGAACAGGCGTCGATTAATAAGTTCGATGCCATCTGCAGGAAGCTCGACCTCAAGCCCTCCGATGAAGTGATCGAGATTGGCACCGGGTGGGGAGGATTTGCCATGTATGCGGCCGAACACTACGGCTGTCATGTCACGACAACCACGATTAGTGAGGAGCAGTTTGCGTATGCAGATGAGGAAATTACTAGGCGGGGTCTGAAAGGTCGTATCACGCTCCTAAAGGATGACTATCGACAGCTCAAGGGGCAGTACGACAAATTGGTGTCGATTGAGATGATCGAGGCCGTGGGCTTGGCCTATCTTCCCTTGTTTTTTCAAACATGTTCGCGATTATTAAGGCCTTCGGGAAGCCTACTCATACAAGCCATCACTATCGCTGAGTCTCGGTTCAAAGCGGCCAGCAAGTCCGTTGATTTTATCCAGAAATACATCTTCCCAGGGGGTGCGCTTGCTAGCGCGGCTGAGTTAGTCCGCATTGGGTCCGCTGAAGAACAAGGTCTCAGACTGTATGGTTTGGATGATCTCACCCGGCATTACGCAGAGACGATGCGAGCTTGGGCTGACCAGTTCACGCTGCAGCGCAAACAGCTGAGCGAGATGGGGCTGTCTGAAGCGTTTTTGAATATGTGGGATTTCTATCTCGCTTATTGCGAGGCTGGGTTCAGGGAACGAGCGACTGGTCTTGTTCACCTCCAATTTCATAAATCTCAGTTTCGGGAGGGGTAGCGCAGATGTTGTCTCAACTTATCGATTGGGCCGAGCGGGGATTGATTCCCGACGCATTAATTCGAATTGCGATTCGTAGACTCCTTCGGCAGCGGTTGCGCCAAGATCGGTTGAACTCAACAGAGGCCGGGAAACTTGCCTTTGCGGACGCGATGCGTGCAGTGCCGCTTGCGATTGCGACGGGTGAAGCAAACGAGCAGCACTATGAAGTTCCTGCCGACTTTTTCGTTGCTATGCTGGGCCCAAAACTCAAATATAGCTCGGCGTTTTACGCGTCACCCGAATCTAATCTTGAGTCAGCTGAAATCGACATGTTGAACATGACGATGGAGCGCGCCGAACTCACGGATGGACATTCGATCTTGGAGCTGGGTTGCGGGTGGGGCTCTCTTACGCTCGCAATGGCGGAGCAGTTTCCAAGCAGCCAGATCGTTGCCGTGAGTAACTCCTCGAGCCAGAAAGCGTTCATCGATCAAAAGGCGGCCGAACTCGGGTGCGAGAATGTGACGGTGATCACCGCAGATATGCGTGAATTTTCAATCGATCAACAGTTTGACCGTGTGGTGTCGGTGGAGATGTTCGAACATATGCGGAACTACGAGGCGCTTTTCGAGCGGATTTCCGGCTGGCTCTATCCCAATGGAAAACTGTTCTTTCATATCTTCTGCCACTTGGATCAACCCTACTTTTTTGAGGATCAAGGGGATGGAGATTGGATGGCACGGAATTTTTTTACTGGGGGCTTGATGCCCAGTTTTGACTTGCCCGAACATTTTCAGGGGCATTTGTCGCTGGAGGAAGCCTGGCCCGTTAACGGGCAGCACTATGCGAAGACGTGTGAGCATTGGCTCAGGAACTTAGATCAAAACAAGAGACAGATGCTGGGCGCGCTTGCCAAAAGCGGGCACCCAGACACTCCAGCACGCCAATGGCAGCGATGGCGAATGTTTGTCATGGCGTGCCAGGAGCTTTTCGCTTATCGAGGGGGAGAGCATTGGTTTGTCGGGCACTTCAGAATGGCGCCTGCCTCAGCCTAACGGCAACCAGCGTGTTGGTATGGGCCTGACTGGAAGCGTGCGTTTGGGCGTTCTGGTCTCAAGCCACATCAACCGGATCAGCGCTAAGAAACGCATTAAGCAATGCGCTAAAAAATAGTCACCGTAGTAAGCGGGGTCAGAACTAGAACGGGTCAGCCTCAGCACCCACGCCTGCTCGCAGCATCTCTCGGAACGCTCTTCGAGCATCACTCTTCCCTTGAACCACTCTTCCGACTTCAGCGCAGATAGGGACATCGATGCTCATTTGATCAGCAAGGTGGAGCACCGCATCAACACTTTTAACGCCCTCGGCCACCATGAACATTGAGGCCAGGATGTCATCGATTCGCTCACCCTGGCCCAGTCGATAACCAACCGTCCGGTTTCTGGATTTGGCACTGGTGCAAGTCGCAACAAGATCGCCCATGCCCGCGAGACCCGCAAAAGTCTCCGGTGCGGCCCCGAGCGCTACTCCAAGGCGTGAGATTTCAGCGAGGCCCCGGGTGATAATGGCGGATCGGGTGTTATCACCCGCGCCCAAACCATCGCTCATGCCGGTTGCAATCGCGATGACGTTCTTGAGCACACCGCATAACTCGCAACCGACCACATCAGTATTTCGATAAATTCGAAAAAGAGGGGTGTGTAAGGCCTCCTGAATGTCAGCGGTCACATCATCATCATCGAAGGCTAAAACGCTCGCTGCCGCAAAGCCTGCCATGATCTCTTTCGCGAGATTAGGGCCAGTCAAAACCCCCGCCACTGCGCCTTCGCACTCATCGCGTATGATCTCAGTCATTCTGCGCCGGCTCGTGAGTTCCAGCCCTTTACTGACGCTGATCATTGGCGTTCCAGCGGTCACAAAACGTGATGCCTCAGCCAGAACCTGCCTGAAGCTCTGTGAGGGAATGGCCACGATAATAATCTCGGCGCCGCTCAGTGAAGCCTCGAGCTCATGGTGAGCTGTTAGATCAGGATGAAGGCTTGCGTCATCAAGGTAACGGGTGAGCGTTTTGTGGTCATTGATCTCGCTCACCGAAGCAGCTGACCGCGCCCACAGGGAGACGCTGTGTTTCCTAGACATGAGGTGCGCCAGTGTGGTTCCCCAGCTCCCAGCGCCTAACACTGTGATGTTCATTGGTCGGCACCGGTTGGAATGTGTCTGATTGCCGAGAGTGCGTCGACCGAGGTATTGGGGTCGATGGCAATGGAGTCGGTCAAGCCTCCGAAGTAGTCAGCTACAGCCTCTGCGATTGAGTTGTGGTTGCCCACCGCAGCAAATTCATACACAAGGTCATCGTCGATCAATCGTGTCATCTCGTCCCATGATTGGGTCTTGGATAGAGCCAGCAGTTCTTGGCCAAGACCGGTTTGACCCGATGCTTCGAGCACTGGCCAATAGGCTGGGGTTGACCCATAAAATGCGATTCGCGAGCGAACCCATTCGAACTGCTTGCTGATCTCTTCCTCGTCGCTGCCCGTGACAACAAACCCACCACCCGATATTTCGAAGTCACTCCGGTGCTTCCCAGCCTGTTGAAGCGTCTCCTCAATCAGAGGAAGGATGGTTTCGGTGAGATAGTGGCGACTACAAAACGAATGAAGCATTACCCCATCACACTCCCTCGCCGCTAAACGCAACATGGCGGGTCCTACAGCCGCGATATGAATAGGGGGCGGGTTGCCCTGTAATTGGGGAGGCGTGAAATTTGGCGTCATGAGATTGAAACTGAAGTGTTCGCTTGAGAAATCAAGTCGATCTCCAGTACTCCAGCTATGCCAAATGGCTCTGATGGCCTGAATGACCTCGCGCATCCGACTCGCCGGGGCGGACCAAGGCTGAGAGAAACGGCGCTCGATGTGACTTTTGACCTGGCTCCCTAGGCCTAAAACAAATCGACCCTCGGAGGCGCGCGCCAATTCCCAGGCAATCTGCGCAGTCACCATCGGGCTTCGGGCAAACGCAATAGCAACGGAGGTTTTCAATTCAAGGACCTGAGAACCGGCTGCCGCGATAGATAGCGGGAGAAAAGGATTGAGCCGATTCTCTTGGGTGGAGACGCTCGAAAACCCTGCTGACTCGAGTGTCTTGAGATGGTCAACCAGGTGTTGGTAGTCAATGCCAGTGATACTGGTAGAAATTTTCATAGGTCCCCCTCCAGAGAGCCGATAGTCGCACAGCAAAGCGTGAGCGTCACCGCTCCCCCAAATCTATTTTTGAGCTTGTCGAGATGACTGCCTGATTCAACAGTTGATTTTGCCCTGACAGGTCCTACGAGCTGTGGTCTTCTGAACCCCAGGGCTGTTTGATGCACGCTTAGCGATGAATCAGTGGTTGTCATTGCTCCCTGATCGAGGGCGCTGAGGGTCTAAACCCATAGATTTCAAAAAGCAGTCGCTCAAACCATCTACTGTTCGATCAGCACCGCGATAACCAGTGCCGTAGGGATAAGGATTAACCATAGCGATGTCGCATAGCCGATCACACGACCGCTCATTGCTCGAAGCGCGTTACGGTCGATTTGGATGCCAATCAGAAATAGCGCGGCAATCAGTAGTGCGTCACTCGTTTGGTCAAGGGCCGAATGAAGAAGCCGAGGCCACTCGCCGGCCGAACCCAAAATCGAAGCGCCGATGAAGAACAACACAAAATAAGGGACTTGCACTCGGCCCTGGTTTGAGGAGCGAAGGCCGATCCAAAGCACGAGCGGAATTAGCCAGAGCGTCCGGGATAATTTAACCACGGTGGCCGTTTGTGCGGCCTCGACACCGTAAGTTTGCGCCGCACCAACCACTGAAGAGGTGTCGTGGATGGCGAGTGCTGCCCAAACCCCAAATTGCGATTGACTGAGTCCGATCTGCTCTCCAAGCCAAGGAAAAGCAATGAGCGCCACCAGGTTCAGCAAAAAGACAATGCCGAGCGCGCAGGCTGTTTCCTCCGCTTTAGCGCCGATGAGTGGCGCCACCGAACCAATAGCGGTGCCACCACAAATAGCGGTTCCACTGGTGATGAGGGTGCGATCCGTGCCGCTAATGAAGAACAGTCTTGCCAGCGTTACGCCGAGCAGGGCCGCAATACCGATGTACGCCGCGCCCACTGCGAAATAGAGCGAGCCTGTCTTTGCGACCTCGGCAATCGCGATATTAAAACCGAGCAACACAATAGCGGTTTGCAGGCACCACTTTGATGTGGCGCTCACATTGAATGTAAGACCTTCACGGCCAAGCACCAAGGCATAGCCGGCCCCAACGATCAATGCAATTGCAGGAGGGGCAAACGCGATCAGCCCGATCAGGAGAATGGCAGCTAGCCCATGGTTCAATGCAGGCGACATCAGGCGAACTTCGCTCCTCTGGTGTGTGAATGGCGAAAACGTCGGCCGAGCAAGGGTAACACCGTCAAGCTGATTGCGAGAAGTGAACCGATGGCGATGGTCAGGAGCAGCCCAATCGAGGCTGCTCCACCGTGCGGGCTAAAAGAAAGAGAGAAAAAGGTGCCACAGGTGGTCAGTCCACTAAGAATGACCGCTTTATGGGTGGCGTCCACAGCATAGTGCGGCCCAGATTGCTCGTATCGGTGAATGATGTGAATGCCCGTATCGACGCCCAAGCCGATGATGAGTGGCACCACGAGGATATTAGCCATGTTTAAGGTTAGCCCCAGCCACTCGGCAATCGCCAGGGTGTAAAGAATCGTTAAGCCGATGGGGAGAAGCACCAAAACCACCGGACTGAGTCGTTTGAAGTAGAGTATGAGCAAAACAATCACGGCGATAAGCGTGGTCAAGATGGCCTGAAAAAAGGCCGCTATCACCACCTCGCCAATCCCCCATTCGACCATTGTCCGCCCAGCAGCCATTGGATCAACCGAAAGGACGTCGGCGACAAATTGGTCGGTCTGATCCCGGCTCGTCAGCGCATGGGTTGGTTGAACAGTGACCAGATGCTCGCCAGCCGCCGTAATGAGCCTTGATCTAAATCGGTCCGGTAATGATGCCAGTGTGGGGGCAGGTGCGGTTAGCATCTGGTTCAATTCTGCTTGGCTTTGGGTGAAGGCGGCTTGCCACGCTTGTTCGGTCTCTGCTTTCAGCGAAGGATCCTTAAAGTACTTGGGGAGCGCATTGGCCAGACGGTCAAGGGGTTCAGCCTCGGTCTCAGTCAGGCGGCTTCTGGCGAAATCAATGTACTCGCTAATCATGCTGTGGCTTTCAGCTGGCGTACGCTCGTTACTAGCCTCGGGGCTGAGGGTTCAATCTCTTTGTATTTTTGAGCGAGTTCTTCAAGGATGCGCTCCCTGTAGACGTCATGAGCTGGCGCAAAATCGAGCGGCAGGTTGACAGCCTTCACTGACGGAAGTGTCTCAAGGCGAGCTTTCAAGGCCCTCGCTGCTTGTTCATCAGAGGCAGTGAGTTGGATGCTGTAGTCGGTCTCGTATCCAGATTCCTGAAGATCAACCAATGCTCGCATTGCCGGGGAGTCAGGATCTCGCATGCTGAGTACGTTGTAATTGAACTGAGTGTCGAGCGCGATCGCGAGTGCTAGGGGCGACCCAACAAGAAAAAGGCAACCAAGCAGGCGAGCTCCTCGCGGAGTCAATCGCACTCTGCGCGTCACTGAGAGGCTTGTGCGTGTGCTTGCAGAATGGGTATGCCATTTGAGATAAGCGGCCGGCACGAACAATAGCGTCAGGAATAGAGCGATGAGCATCCCGGCCGCGGAAATCAAACCAAGTTCCCCTAGCCCCAGATAATCGGTTGGAACAAACGCGAGAAAAGCGATGGCTGACGTAAGCGTGCATAGTCCAAGGGCGGGCGCTGTGTCTTTAAATGTTGATTTGAGGCCTTGCTCGCCGACGGAACCTTCGGCCATCGCACGGAGAATGAAATGGAGTGAGAAGTCGATCCCAAGGCCAAAGAACATCACGACAAAGAGCATCGACAGCGTGTTGAAGGAGCCGACGAGAATCGTGGCGGCGCCTAGCGTGAGGCAGGAGCCTAATAGCAGCTTGGCAAAAATGATCCCAATGACCCGATAAGAGCGCAGGCCAACGCCCAAGATCAAGGCAATGATGACAACGGACAGGGCCCCAGCGATTTCGATGCCAGTGAGTGCTGCACCGATTTCCTCGTTGGCTAGCGCCACTTCCCCCGTCAATGCGACGTCGACGTTAAATGCCCGCGTGATGAGGGTTGATAGAGTCTCAAGTTGCGCAACGATCTGTGCATTCGGAAGCGGTTGATCCAGATTTTGCGTCCCTTGCACCACAATAAACTCGAGATACTCGGCCTGGTTCGGGTCAACTAAAGGGTAGAAGGTCGAAAAGGAGGCATCTGGCGTTCCTTCTAGCACATCCAGCAAGGTATCGAGGGCAACGGGCAGTGGTTGGCCTGGGTTGGCGGATACGAAATCAGTCAGCGTAAACGCGAAGTTCTCGAGGCTGGTTTCATCGGCCAGTCGCAATACAGCGCCATAGGTGTAGTCTGCGCCCTTTTGCCAGGCCGCTAATTGGTCTTTTGACAAAAAATGAAGTCGATGTCGCTCGATGTAAGGATCGATCGTGGGTGCGAAGACAGAAGCAAAACCAGCCTCGGTCTTGAGTCTGTCGTGCATGGCTTGGGTTGCTCGAGAGACTTCGGCCGCATCCGAACCTCGGAGGACCACGATCGCGGTTTGCTGTAACTGCGGGAAGTCACGCTTGAAGGCCTCGTTGGCTTGATACCATTTGAGTTGATCGCTCGGACGAATGAGTTGGCCCAAGTCCGAGTTGAGCGAGCCCCACTTTAAAAAGATGGCGAGTGCAAGGAGTGAGCTCGCTATGGTGACGCCAATGATCATTGACCCTCGGCTAGAAACCCAGCGCCACCAGAGCGCCGATAGTGATTCGGTGATCAAGGATCAGCCTGCCTGTACCGGCGGGTGGGTCATGGGTGCTTTGGCAACCCGATGATAAAGGTCGAGTAGTTGTTTGGCAGAGCGCTCATGTGCTCGACCTAAGGCGGCCGCGCTGTTGTGAGCGCTGTGGCGGCTGCGTTCGGAGGCTGAATCCAAAAACTGGTCCACGCGATGGGTGAGCTCACTCGAGTCCTTGTCTGAGAAAAAAGCGTCAGGTAGTGCTGGCAGCTCATGTAATGCACTGGTTTTGGAATGATTCAGCAACACGGGGCAAGCCATGGCCATGGCTTCCAGAGCACTCATCCCCTCAAGCTCGACGGTGCTGGCTTGAATAAAGAAGTCGCAACGCTCATAGAGCGCCAGGAGCTCATCGTCTGAGCAAGGACCAATGTCAGCCTGTACCCCCTTGGTTTTAGCAAGGCGTTCGAGGCGTTTTTTTTCTGGCCCGGAGCCCACCAAGCGTAGATGACAGTGGCTTCGATGCTTGGATTTTGCGATGGCGTCAATAATGAGATCGTGCTGCTTTTCTGCGGCAAGGCGGCCGACAGAGAGCAAGAAGAAGGGCGGACCATCCATAGGGTTGTCGATGGGTTGGCCTTTCAGAAATCGCGGTGTGATTCCGTTAGAGATGACGGTAATTGGCCGCTCGGTCCCGTGGCTGGCGAGAAGGTCGGCAGCAAATTGAGAGGGGACAACGACATGGTCCGCTGCGTTGTAGAAAGCCTTCACAAAGAGTTTGTATAGAACCGGCACAAGGGGCGCAAAGTTCAGTTTCAAATTCTTTAGGATGTTTTCCGGTTGCACATGGAACGAGCTAATCACTGGAACACCGGCTCGTCTAGCCGCACGAATCGCGCCATAAGCGAGGAAGAAGGGGTATTGAACGTGGAGCACATCAAGGGAAGCCATGGCCTCATCGAGGGTGGTTCGATTGGGTTTGGCGACCGGTGCTTGCATGCGATCAATAATATGATTCACACCAGGAATCGAGAGCTTATCGAAGAGGACTGCCTGAGCTGGGAGTGGCGCATCTTGAGAAGGGGTCATAAAGATCGAAAAGCTGATGTCGTCCGACAACGCTTCAACGAATCGCCGAGCAGAGACTACGGTCCCGTTAAAGGGTAAGTCCCATGGATCGACCACCATCCCCACGCGCAATTTGCTCATGACACCCCAATATGTTGCTGCTCGATGTTAGACACAGCCGCTGTATTCCCCAATCACAGCACACAGGCTCAAGCGCAGAATGCGCTTAGCGAATAGGGCATAATAACCACAGCGGAAAGAGAGATCACGACCTTGCTGATTAGCGTTATTTTCACCACCTATAACTCACCCCTGTGGCTCGAGAAGGTGCTGTGGGGGTTTGACGCCCAGACGGATCACAACTTTGAAATCGTCATCGCCGATGATGGGTCTCGGGAAGAGACACGCCAGTTAATTGAGCGGTTTGCGAGGGCAACGGATCGTCCTATTCAACACATTTGGCAAGAAGATGACGGGTTTCAAAAGTGCCGCATTCTCAATAAAGCGATCGTAGCTGCGAGGGGTGATTACCTGATTCTCACAGACGGCGATTGCATACCCAGAAAAGACTTTGTTTCGGTTCATCGAGCCAATGCTGAGCCTGGGAGTTTCTTGAGCGGCGGCTATTTCAAGCTGCCGATGAGCATTAGTCAGTCAATCACAAGAGATGATGTTGAGTCTGGGCGCTGCTTTTCCAAAGCGTGGCTATTGGGCCAGGGAATGCCGCGAAAAACCAATTTTATGAAGTTAACGGTGAAGCCGTGGGCTGAGCATTGGTTTAACCGATTCACCCCAACCAAAAGCACTTGGAATGGACACAATGCCTCAGGCTGGAAATCCGACGCGATAACGGTCAATGGGTTCGACGAGCGATTGCAATACGGAGGACTCGACCGCGAATTTGGCGAACGGTTGGTCAATTTAGGCATCCGCCCGAAACAAATTCGTTACAGCGCGATTACTGTCCATCTTGATCATCCGCGGGGCTACGCGTCCGAAGAGGGATGGGCGCTCAACCATGACATACGGAACACCGTGCGGTTAGAGAAAGTTATTGAAACGCCGCGCGGAATCAAGCAGCAGGCGGCGATGTAGCCGGCTGACTACTATTTCGCTTCCTGAATAAGCGCCTGGTACCACCGACATAAAGCCCGTGCCTCATCTTCCACTCGATATTGCGCAAGCACCTGCGATCGAGCTTCACTTCCCATGGCGATCCTCGCTTCCTCATGGTCAACCAAATGGATAAGGCTGGCTCGTGTGGCCTCCACATCGGCGATGGGTACCAAGAGACCATTCTCTCCGTGCGTGATGATATCTGGCCACGCGCCCGCAGTTGATGCAATGACAGCGCAACCCGAACTCATGGCCTCGAGAACGGTTAACCCATAGCCCTCGTTCCGAGAGAGGGCTGCAACAACATCCGAATGTCGAAAGAATCCCGGCAGCGTTGAAAAAGGCTGTAATCCCGCGAAATTGATTCGTTCGTTAAGTCCCGCCTCATTGATGCGGCGCTTCAATTCGTCAACATAGCTCGCATCTTCGGGTTTGATTTCGCCCACCACCAGAATGCCCCAGTCGGGTCGTTCGAGGAGTATTGGAATCGCCGCCTCAATGAGGACATCAATGCCCTTTTGATGCCGCACCCGACCAAAAATACCGATTTGATGGGCCGTAGCTAGCGCTTCGCGACGTGGCGGTTCTCCTTTCGGTCTCGGGTGGAACCGCGCTGTATCAATGCCGTGGGGAATCAGTTGATCAGGAGGAGGCTCGAGATAGCTTGCAGCTGCCGAGCAGGTCGATATCACCGAATCCATTTGGCGCATCAGGTATCGAGTGAACCTGCTGTGATATCGCTGAGCGGTTGAGGTGAACGCGATTTTGAGGGTGCTGGCGCCCAAGCATCTGAGAAGGAGCGCCTGGACCATCTCGATATTCCGCCGAGCATGAAACACCACTGGCTTTCGGTCCATAGCGGCGCGGCGCAAAAGACGAAGCGCGCTGAGAAAGGTGAGCGTCCGGACCGAACTCGGCATATGCGCGCTGCCGAGCACTGCGATCTCCATGGATTCCATTTGGTGAGGCAGCACCTGGAGTAGCGTCGAAGTCACGCCGGAAAAGCGGCGATTGCCATTGCCCAAGATGACTTGAGGCACGGGCGTGTGGGTTGCAGGGGCATCTGATGCCATAAGGGGGCGTGTCATTTTTGCGAATGAGCATAGGGTAAATCATGGGCAAATCCTATGGTCGAAAGGAGGGTGAGCATTGCGGCCACGAGCCGCTCAGTGAGCGAGTCAAAGGCTTTGCTTTTTTTCGATAGCGCTTTCGATGGTGGGTTTGACCGCGGCGCTGGTGCGCCGAACCTCAAGCCGGAGAAGGATTGCTGCTCGGTGGGTGCATCAACCTGCTCGGGTTGGAGTCGTCACCCATGGGATGATTGCTAAGGCCAGCGAGGCTGCTATGCTCAAAGCTCGTTAACGCGCTGTGATTAGGGCCTATGAATTTAGCCAAACCGTATATTGATGTCGGGTTGTATTGCCGCGATCGAGAGGCGGTTACCGCGTTTTGGCAGCAAGAAGTTGGGCTCGCCTTCGAGAGCCTCTTGAAATTAGGCGGTGGGGCGCAGCAGTGGCGGCACGATCTCTCTGGCTCAATTTTGAAGATTAATCATCAGCGGGACGGACTGCTGGACGCGGCTGCCAGTGGCTACGACGGTATCGTGGTCGCTGACGAAACCGTTGACGAGCCCGTGACGATGACGGATCCAGAGGGAAATCGAGTAACCCTCGTTCAGCCCGGGTTTGAAGGTATCGATCAGATAGCGGTGGAGATGGCGGTGGCGGATCCGGCGCTTCACGCGACGTTCATGCGCCGGGTATTGGGCTGTCAGGAAATATCGAGTCGGCACCTTAAGTGGGGTGAGACCAGTTTTTACCTATCTCAAAAGCGCGATTCAGACGGACCTGCGGGTAACGCAGAATCAGTCCTCAAAGCGCCCGGATTTCGTTACATCACAGTACAGGTCTGGGATGTCGATATAGAACACGAAGCTGCTGTTCGAGGCGGCGCGGTTGAAGCGATGTCGCCCACAACGCTCGGCGAAACGGCAAGAATTTCGTTTATCAAAGATCCCGACGGCAACTGGATTGAGTTATCGCAGCGTGCCTCATTAACCGGTCCATTGCCGAGCGATTAGGGTGTTGACTGCGATCGTCAAAAAACTGAGTGAATCAGGCCAGAGGCAGTTGATGCTTAGGCGCCTTCTGGACGAGGGTGCCAGGCACCAAAGGGAAGTATCAAAAGAGGGTATCAAGGGAAGGTTGTAAAGGAAGACACTGAAGACAGGCGCGAGAGGCAGGCATTAGCAGACTACTAAGGAAGGCACGACGCGCTGATGAATAAAACTGTTGAAGAGAGGTTAGTGATATGAAGTCACCGATTTGCGAGCAATTGGGAATCGAATTCCCACTCATTGCATTTACTCACTGCCGTGATGTGGTGTGCGCTGTGTCAAAGGCGGGAGGAATGGGCGTCCTTGGAGCGGCGGGCTACACCCCCGAGCAACTCGAGATCGAGCTGAATTGGATTGACGAGCATATCGATGGCAAGCCTTATGGCGTTGACTTGATTGTTCCAAACTCCATGGCCAATAAAGACGAGTCCATGTCCCGAGACGATTTGGGTGGTCTCGTTCCAGGCGAGCACAAGGCCTTTGCTGCTTCCATATTGGCCCAGCATGACATCGACACGGGTGGGTTGTACGAGGAGAAAAGTAGAGGATCAGGCGGATTCCTAGGTGAGGGTCGGGCAGCGAATATTCTCGATATCGCGTTCGCGCACCCAATATCCATGATCGTCAATGCCCTCGGCGTGCCGCCGGCCTATATGCTCGAACTGGGCAAAGCGAAGGGTGTACCTGTCGGCGCATTGGTTGGTTCAAAGCAGCATGCCGTGAAGCAGGCCGAGGCGGGTGTAGATATATTGATTGTTTCAGGTACTGAAGCAGGCGGTCACTGCGGTGAGGTCTCAACGATGGTGCTGGTGCCTGAGGTTGCCGAGGCCGTGGCCGAATTCGATGGTGTGTCAATTCTTGCTGCCGGCGGTATTGTCACGGGTCGCCAAATGGCGGCGGCAATGGCGATGGGCGCCCACGGGGCGTGGTGCGGTTCGGTGTGGTTAACGACCCAGGAAGCGGAGACTGCGCCTGTTATCAAAGAGAAATTGCTCGCTGCCAGCTCGAATCAAACCGTTCGGTCGAAAAGCCGAACTGGAAAGTATTCACGCCAAATACGGTCGCCCTGGACCGACGCGTGGGAATCAAGCGACGCCGCGCCAGACCCATTACCCATGCCGCTGCAATCGCTCGTAAGCGAGCCTGCGCTTTCCAAGGTAGCAAAGCTCGCTGAGACCGGTCATCAGGGCGCTAGACAATTGGCGACTTATTGGGTGGGCCAAGGCGTTGGAATGATGACGCAATCGCTATCCGCCAGACAGGTTGTTTACGATTTTATGGAAGACTTCCTGAAAGCCTCAGAACGACTGAATGGATTTGTTGATGAGGCGTGACCGAGGCTGAAAGTAACGAAGCTGATGCGATGGAAATTTGACGGCGAAAGAAGAGACGTCCGACATGACAGCAAATCGTAATCACGCCTGGCAGCTCGCCAGAACCCCTCCCGAGGGCTGGCCGACGGATGGAGATTTCAGGTGGACGGAAGGCGACATTCCCGAGCCTGGGCCTGGCCAGGCAGTGGGTGAGACCTTGCTCTTGTCGCTCGATCCCTATCAATGGAATCGGCGGCGGAACGGCACCGAACAACCCGGTGAGGTTTGTCACGGAAGAACCGTATCGCGGGTCATTAGGAGCCGGCACACGACTTTTCGTGAGGGAGACATCATTTTTAATACCCAGGGCTGGCAGCAGTATGGGTTAACGGGAGAGGGCATCACCGATTTTGGTTATATGACGCCCCGTCTGCTGGATGGGGATAAGGGACCCTACTCCTATGCCTTGGGTGCACTTGGCATGCTGGGTCTAACAGCCTATGCAGGGCTGATCGTTCAATGTCAGCCCCAGGAAGGGGAAACCGTTGTGGTGTCTGCTGCATCTGGCGGCGTGGGTCAGCTAGTGGGTCAACTGGCGCGTATCTACGGGGCCCGAGTCGTTGGTATAGCGGGTACCCAGGAGAAGGTGGCTTATTGCCAAGAGACGTTAGGGTTTGATGCGTGTATCTCGCACAAGGACCCATCATTTAGAGAGCAGCTCGCGAATGCGTGTCCGGATGGCTGTGACGTCTATTTTGAAAACGTCGGTGGGCCCGTGTTTGATGCAGTCTGTGGTCTTTTGAATCCGAACGCTCGAATCTCGCTCTGCGGCATGATCGCCCATTATGGAGAGGACATCGCTGCATCCCGTGCGCGATGGTTCGAGAAGGCCGCGCCGCTCCGCGAATCCCACGGGTTGGAAGTCCATCCATTATTTGTGGGTGACTTTGTTGTGAGCCATCAAGCTAAGTTTCTTGAAGAGATGGGTGACCATGTGCGTAGCGGCCGGGTGGTCTATAAGGAGGATAGAGTTAAAGGCCTTGCCGATGCCCCTCACGCGTTTCGATCGATGCTGACCGGAAGCAATTTTGGTAAAACGCTCGTTGAGGTGCAGCCGGGATATTAATTCGGTAGCACGAGCCAAGCTGCGCGTCCTACACGCTTTGATCCTACGCTTTGATCTTACGCATTGACCTTGGGCTTGGCCTAAAGGGAACACCTCTGCTGCCCTAATCAATGCGGTAGATCAACTCACTCTTCGTTCATTCGGTCCAAAAAACGCATTGGCGCAGCCGATAAGAGACGGTATGGTTCCGTAAGGGACGCGTCTTTAGGCTTGCGGCCCAAGACTCATCGACAATCAAAGCAACCAACAAGGGGCGAGCACCATGGCGCACGAACAACTCAACTTAACCAATGATGAACTCTTGTCGACCACTCGAGCTGTGCGCAAGCGCTTGGACTTTGATCGCGATGTGCCCATGTCCGTCATCAAAGAATGCATGGAGATTGCCGTACAGGCACCAACGGGTTCTAACGCGCAGGGTTGGCAGTTCATGTTTGTGACCGATCCTGACAAGCGTAAGCAAATCGGTGCCTACTACCAGCAAGCGTTCTCCCTCTACAAAGAGATGCCAGTCGCCATCCATAAATTACACGCAGACAGCGCTGATCAGAGCTTAACCTCAAGTCAGACTCGGTCTGCATCGTCGGCAGATTACCTGGCGGATCACATGGGCGATGCCCCTGTGCTGATGATTCCATGTATTGCCGGGCGCACCGATAACGAGGCGGGCATGAATATCTTGAGTCAGACCGCGACGCTGGGCTCTATCATTCCGGCGGCTTGGAACTTCATGCTCGCGGCGAGAGCGCGTGGAATCGGTACGGCCTGGACAACGCTTCACCTCATGTTTGAAAAAGAAATTGCCGAGTTGCTTGAGATTCCCTACGAAGATGTGATGCAAATCGCGCTCATGCCGATCGCCTACACCAAGGGTACCCAGTTCAAGCCCGCGTACCGGCCTCCTGTAGAAACGGTCATGCACGTGGATCAGTGGTAGTGCTCGCGACGGCGGCGCATGGGATGCATCTAGGGGAAAAGAGAAAGTAAAACGGTCGAGAAGGTCACTCAGTATGTCATCACCCGCTTACGCCTCCGGAGGAGGCGATCAGCCGCTTTTAGATCAAACGATTCCAGACAATCTGGCGGCGACGGTGCGAGCGCACGGTCAGGTCGAAGCGTTGGTATCTTGCCACCAGGGTATTCGGCTCTCCTACGACGAGTTCCATCAAGCAGTGAGGCGATGCGCGACGGGTCTTTTGGCTAGAGGGTTAGGCAAAGGGGATCGATTAGGGCTCTGGAGCCCAAATTATGCCGAGTGGGTTATCGTCCAGTACGCAACAGCGGAAATCGGCGTCATCTTGGTGAACATCAATCCTGCCTACCGCACTCATGAGCTCGCGTATGCGCTTAACCAAAGTGGATGCAAAGCATTGATCGCAGCGCCATCCTTTGCGTCATCAGACTACCAAGCGATGGTCGCTGAAGTGCAGGATGAAGTGTCCACGCTCGAGTGGACCATCTTTTTTTGGACGAGTGAGTGGGATGAGTTGCTCGCTGGCGATGATGCTTTGGTAGCGGAGTCGGCACAGATTCGAGCATCATTGACTCCCGACGACCCGATCAATATTCAGTATACCTCTGGTACTACTGGGTTTCCGAAAGGGGCAACGCTCAGTCACCGGAATATTCTGAATAACGGGTACTTCGTTGCCGGCCTTCAGGCACTACAGCCTGGCGATCGGATGTGTATTCCTGTCCCGTTTTACCATTGCTTTGGCATGGTGATGGGCAATTTGGGTTGCACCAGCCACGGTTTGACCATGGTTATTCCAAACGATTCCTTTAAGCCTGACCTGGTACTCAAAGCCGTTGCAGAAGAACGCTGCCAGTCACTCTATGGGGTGCCCACCATGTTTATTGGGGAGCTTGCGCTCGCGGACTTTGAAGACTACGACTTATCGTCGCTGCGAACAGGCGTAATGGCGGGCTCACCCTGCCCTGTGGAGGTGATGAAGCAGTGCATTGAGCGTATGCACATGAGCGACGTCACCATTTGCTATGGCATGACGGAAACGTCACCCGTATCAACGCAGACGTTGCCCGATGATTCCTTAATGCATCGCACGGAGACGGTAGGCAGAGCGCATCCACATGTTGAAATTAGGATTGCCGACCCCGAGACCGGTGCGACGATCGAGCGCGGCGAAACTGGCGAGTTTTGTACTCGAGGTTACTCGGTGATGTCAGGGTACTGGAACGATCCCAATAAAACCGCCGAGGCGATCGATGATGAAGGCTGGATGCACACCGGCGATTTAGCCGTGATGGCCGAAGACGGTTATGTGAACATTGTCGGCCGCATCAAGGACATGATCATTCGCGGCGGGGAAAATGTTTATCCTCGGGAGATCGAGGAATTCCTTTATACCCATCCTGACATTGAGGATGTTCAAGTCATCGGTGTACCTGATGAGCGGTACGGCGAGGAACTGATGGCGTGGATCAAGCCCGTTGCCGCGGCATCACTGCCAGAGACACCCGCTGATTTGCACGCCTGGGTGAAAGCCTACTGTGATGGTAAAATCGCGCACTTCAAAGTCCCGCGTTACGTGAAAGTGGTATCCGAATTCCCCATGACGGTGACAGGTAAAATCAGGAAAGTGGAGATGCGTGAAATGGCGATCGCTGAGTTGGACCTTCAAACAGCAAGTCGCGTGAAGCACGCATGATTGCAAGGGAACCGCCCGTCCAAAACCCGCGGACTCCGTAAAATATTGGGTAAAAAGGCTCAGCGGCCTGATTGCATCACTAAACTCCCCACCAAATCGCTTACTTAACGTCGTGAGCAGTCATTAGTCACTGAACTTAGGCGATAAGTGGTAAGCGATAAGTCGTAGGCAATAACTATGCTCAATCGATGGCAGCAAATGCGGCAAAGTAAAGTAGCGCTGCTCGTGTTGATGAGCATTGCCATGCCCGTTGCCTTCAATGTTTGGTCAGCCCTTCTGAATAATTTTGTGGTTGAACGGGCGGCGTTCACGGGCATCGAGATTGGTATCTTACAAAGCCTGCGCGAGGTGCCTGGGTTTCTTGCCTTCACGGCGATATTCGTTCTGCTGATCATCCGGGAGCAAACGTTCGCGCTCGTAGCACTGGTGCTCCTCGGGGCAGGGGTCTCGCTAACCGGATTCTTCCCTACAGAATACGGGCTCTATTTCACAACGGTGCTGATGAGTATTGGGTTTCATTATTTTGAAACCATCAAACAGTCTCTCAGCTTACAGTGGCTCACTCGCGAGGAGGCGCCGCAGGTCCTGGGTCGACTCTTGGCGATTGGTTCGGTCACGTCATTAGTGGCTTACGGCGCACTATGGGTATCCCTTGAGGTTTTCGGCTGGGGATTTAAGACGAATTTCCTGCTCGCGGGCAGCGCGTGTTTGCTACTGGCGATCTTTATGTGGGTCGCCTTTCCACAATTTAAGTCCGAGCATGCTCAAAATAAGCATCTTGTCCTTCGTAAGCGCTATTGGCTGTATTACGTCTTAACTTTTTTATCCGGTGCTAGGCGACAGATTTTTGTAGTGTTCGCTGCATTTTTGATGGTCGAAAAATTTGGCTATAGCGCGTCTCAGGTAACCACATTGTTTCTTATCAACTACGCATTCAATTGGGCATTTGCAGAGCGCATTGGGCGGTTGATTGGCATTGTAGGGGAACGGGCAGCGCTCAGTGCGGAGTATGTCGGCTTGATTATCGTATTCGTTGCCTATGGGTTGGTAAGCGATCCGCTCTGGGCGGCCGCGCTCTACGTCATTGATCATATGTTTTTTGCCTTGGCCATCGCGATCAGTACCTATTTTCAAAAGATCGCTGACCCGAAAGATTTGGCCTCCAGCGCTGGTGTCTCGTTTACCATCAACCATATAGCGGCAGTCGTCATTCCCGCTGCACTGGGGCTGGTCTGGGTGGTTTCACCCTCGCTGGTCTTTTATGTGGGCGCCGCCTTCGCTTTTCTGTCGCTGGTGGCCGCTCAATTGATCCCCCGGTCTCCAGCGCCCGGAAAAGAAACGGCTTTAGCGCCTGGCCCACTACCGGCACCCTTAGGCCGATGAGCGTGCCCGGATCGCTATTGATTGAGGTGCCTCTCGATGCACTATGACGCGATCGTTATTGGATGTGGCGGCATGGGCTCGGCTGCCCTTCGCGCACTCGCACTGAAAGGTAAAAGGGTGCTGGGGATCGAGCAATTCGAGCCTGGCCATGATCGTGGGTCAAGCCACGGCCATTCGAGAATTATTCGCTTGGCCTATAACGAGCATCCTGATTATGTTCCGCTGCTGCGGCGGGCGTTCGAGTTGTGGTCTGACATCGAAGGTCGAAACCGGTCAGCGGCTGTTCGTTAAAACGGGAGGGCTGGATATTGGGCCGATGGATGGGCGAGTGGTTTCGGGAGCGCTGGCAGCCTGTCGTACGCATAACCTTGCCCATGAGTGGATGACTGGTCCAGAGATTCATCGTCGGTTTCCTGGAGTTGAGGTTCCAGAACATTACGCTGCGGTCTTTCATGAGGAGGCGGGATACCTGAATCCTGAGGCGTGTATTGATGCAATGGTTGCGAGTGCGGTTGGTCATGGCGCCGCGCTCAAAGTAGGAGAGACGCTCCAAACCTTGGTGCCTCATCGCGACGGATGGAATCTTCATACTGACAGAGGTCACTACACGGCAGATCAAGTCATTGTGACAGCCGGCGCCTGGAGCCAATTCGTTCTTCCAGACCTGGAGCGACTCGCAATCCCGGAACGACAAGTGGTTGGATGGTTTGATTCACTGGATCCCAAAAGATTTAGCGCAGAACAATTCCCGGTATTTATCCTAGATTCGCCTTACGGCGAGTACTATGGGTTCCCGATTGATGAGAGCGGACGAGGATTCAAAATCGGTCGATTTCATCACCTGAAGGAAGAGGTCGATCCGCGGAAGTCGCTGGCAACACCCGATGAGACCGATGAGGCCGTCTTAAGGCAAGCGATTGAGGAATTTTTCCCGCTGGCTGGTGGCAAACTGCAACGGATGCAGACCTGTATGTTCACCAATTCACCGGACGGCCACTTTATTATTGACCGACATCCGGATAGCAGCAATCTCATAGTCGCTGCTGGATTTTCTGGGCACGGGTTTAAGTTCGCCTGCGTAGTGGGTGAGCTGCTGGCGGCGTTAGCGTGCGACCCTGATGCGTCTCCCGTGCCGTTATTCGCGTGGGATCGTTTTGCCCAACAGGGTTGATGGCCGGCGGATGTCCCTCTCCAAGA
Source organism: Gammaproteobacteria bacterium (assembly GCA_038131595.1). Taxonomy (GTDB): domain Bacteria; phylum Pseudomonadota; class Gammaproteobacteria; order Pseudomonadales; family Azotimanducaceae; genus UBA9926. Next base: position 137,851 of record JAYPPR010000008.1, on the reverse strand, counting down.
TGCAAGATCTAGGGAGGGAGACCCAACCTTACCGATACCCTTCTTGCACTGGCCTTCTTGGCAGCGTCCACCAAACGTTCTCGCACAGGTCTTCGAGTTCGTCATCCCATTCAAATTCAGTCGCGGCAACGTTGGCGGCTAACTGCGCGGCACTGGAAGCGCCGATGATGGCGCTGGTGATATCCGGTTGGCGCAAGACCCAGGCAACGCTGATGGTCACAAGCGAGACGTCCCGTGCCGTAGCTGCTTGCTTTAAGGTCTCAACGGCGGCGAACTGCGCCTCTTGCCAGTATCGGTACTGATATCGCTCGGCGGCGGTCCCCAAGGTGAATCGCGTGCCTTCTTCTGGCGCTTGGCCTTGTGAGTATTTTCCGGAGAGAAAGCCGCCGGCGAGTGGGTTGTAGACAATGACGCCTAACCCTTCGTGTCTGCACAGTGGTAATAGTTCGGTTTCGATATCGCGGTACAGTAAGTTGTAGCGCGGCTGGATAGAGATGTAGCCCTCAATCCCGAGAGACTTTGCTGCGGCTGCTGCCTCGCTCAGTCGCCAGGCGGGGTAGTTAGAGCACCCCACGTATCGGACCTTACCCTCGCGGATCAAATCATCGAAAGCGCGGAGAGTCTCTTCGATGGGCGTATTGGGGTCGAATCCGTGCGACTGGTACAGATCGATGTGATCGGTTTGAAGTCGCTTGAGTGAAGCCTCAACCGCCCGCTTGATATGAACGCGAGATAGTCCACTCGTGTTCGGCCCGCGCTCCGTCTTTGCAAAGCATTTAGTGGCCAGCTGGATCTTGTGTCTGTTGCCTCTTTGCTTCATCCATTCGCCGATGATTCGCTCTGTCTCGCCAATGGTGCTGAGATCTCCGCCAAGCGGGTAAACGTCCGCAGTATCGAGGAAAGTGAGCTTTTGCTCGAAGGCTTCGTCAAGAATATTAAAGGAGGTTGCCTGATCGACTTGGAGGCCAAATGTCATGGTGCCAAGGCACAGGGGCGGGACCTGAAGTCCTGAACGGCCCATTCGTTGGTATTTCATCGTTGTCTTCTCCTGTTGTCGCCTGCGCTTGGGATAATCCTGCGGTAGCAATATCCCTCTGGTGGATGCCCTGCTCAGCTCCTAGTTGGTCTTGTTGCCGAGTTACTGGGCGAACAGGGTAACACGGCAAATCCTGCGCGCATTGAGATGAGGGTGTGATCGAGCTTCCCGGGCGGGATAGCACTCGGCTCGACCCCGGTGAACGAGCCGCAGTCTGTCGAGAGGAAGAACGGCCGGCACTTTGCCTCTCGCCCGGCATAGGGCATGATGCGGAGAGTCAGTCATTAGTACCGAATCAGCGGGACGTATTAATAGCAGAGGGGCTCGGGCGCTGTACCGAAGCGCGAGCGATAACCATGGCGAGTCATGGGCGCGACTCAGAACAAAGAGCACTTGCTCGCATTAGGCGCTGCGGCGCCAGATTGAATCGCGACGTTGGAGCACGGCTCAATCGGCAATTGGTGGTCGTCGCAAGCGATGTCGAAGTGTGATGGGTTAATGCCCAAAGGACAGTGAAGTGCTCGGCGTGCACTCACCACGCACTGGAAAAAAGCGTGTAAAAGGATTGGGAAGCGACGTTAGGTTGCGGCAGGACAGTCGGCGGGATGCATGCCTTCGGACTGGCCGATAGCTAAAGAATAGATTGATAGTCTGCGAAGCATTTTAACGAAAGAGGGAAGAGAAGATGGCTACTGTACTCATTACTGGAACCAATAAAGGGGTAGGACTGGAACTCGTCAAGATTTATGCAGCGCGCGGAGACACTGTCATCGCAACGTGCCGTGATCCAGAGTCGGCATCGGCGTTAAATGAGGTAGGCGGTGCAGTTGAGGTGCTGGGCGTCTCGGTTGGCGATGATGCCAGCGTTGCCTCGCTTGCGAAGGCCCTCGAGGGTCGGGTTATCGATGTGCTCATTAATAATGCGGGCACCTCGGGTCCTGCGCGTGATCAACAAACCACGTTTGCAATGGATTTCGAGGGGTGGGCGGACGCGTTCAACATCAACAGCATGGCACCTGTTCGAGTGATGCAGGCGTTGCTCCCCAACTTGAGGCTTTCAAGCGCTGCAAAAGTCATGACAGTGACGAGTCAGATGGGCGCCCTGTCGCTCGATATGCCGGCAGCCCACGCGTACTGCGCGACCAAAGCCGCGGTGAATAAGTTTATGCGGCTCGCTGCGCTCGACCTAAAGAAAGAGAATATTGCGGTAGGTTTGGTTCATCCGGGGTGGGTGAAAACGGACATGGGTGGACCTCACGCCGAGTTAACGCCTGAAGAAAGTGCGGCAGGTTGCGCGTCGGTGACCGATAGCCTATCCATGGATAGCACCGGGGGCTTTTGGAAGTGGAATGGCGAGGTCCATGGTTGGTAGCGCGCCGGTCTAGCGTCGCCGACTGTTGGAATAGTGTTAGCGACCGTCGTTTCACCATCGAGGCGACAGCGTCGCTAGCCGCAGAGGTGGCAAAGGGGTTGCGCTGCTACCCAATCGAATCACAAATTGAACCACTCAATCGAACCAGTAGGGAGGGAATAATGCTAAGTCAGGGACCAATAGAGGATCGACTCCAAATTAGGGAACTTATCGATTCGTATAACAACGCTGTGATGCGGTTTGACGGCGAGACTTGGGCGAGTAACTGGGCTGAGGACGGGGTTTGGCATTTGCCAGGCGCGGGTGATGTGTCCGGTCGAGATGCGATCCTAGCCGTGTGGCAGGGTGCAATGAGCGCGTTTAGTTTTGTTGGCTTTTTCGCCTCGGCTGGCCCCATTCTCGTTGATGGGGACACTGCAAAGGGCACCTGGTACCAACAAGAATTTCTACATCAAAAGGATGGTGTTAAGCGAAGCGTTACAGGGCGTTACGAGGATGACTATGTCAAACGAGACGGTCGTTGGTTCTTCCAGAAGCGCATCTACGAGGTACTGAATGTGGAGGTAACAGAGGCTTCAAACCCCGAAGGCTAGCGCCGTAAAAGTAAGGGGGCCGGCTTCTCTTGCTCGATGATTTTTTGGGTTGAAGACTCTCTTTGGTTGAAGACTTCTGTTTGGTTGAAGACTCTCTATTTGGTTGAAGACTCCCTGTCAAAAGCTTCTTAGGTCGAAAATGCATAGCGCTACAGCGCACTACTCCCGGCTTTTACGCGATGAGTGAACGCCATCCGCTGCTCCCTGCCTGGCAGCAAGGGTGCGTGCTTAGGATCTAAGCCTCAAATGCACGGGTGTGCAGGTTGATCTAGACCCCGAGAAGCTTAGCCACCCGATGAGTTGATCTGAGAATCCATACTTGGCCCGACGGAGCTTTAAGTACTCTGCGCATCGTTCAGGGGCGGCGCGAGCGGTATAGGTTTGGGCAGTCGCTCGGGAAGGACCGCTTGCAGCTGGGCGGTTAGGGCTTTGCCGAGAATAGTCAGTGTCGTCAGTGTCACGCTGACTCCGTCGCAGCTTGAGCGTTGGGCGTTTTGTTAAATTCTTGATCCACCAATCGTTAGGGTCGCCGTGCTCGATCAGTGCGCCATCGTTGGTGTCCACCACCCAAACTCTAACAGGCTCAATCTGACCACTTTCTGACGGTCGGTATAGTTCAGCAACTTCCCCTCCAGCCTCCGAAGCCACAAAGATCGTCAGAACATATAAAAATAGTAAAGCACCGGCTGCCCCCAGCAGTCGCCCAAAAATCATCACGTGCACATTCCCCTGATTTTTTATCAAAAAAATGTGGTCAGTCCTTTGACCCCCCGCTCGCAAAATGCCCCCAAAATGCGAGACAACCTTTAAATCTTATAAAATTTTTCGAGAAATGCTCAAACTTCGATCAATTTTTTACTAGAAAAAGGGTAAATCTAATAAAAAAACGCGAATTTTGATGCTTCGGCGTCATCCTGATGGGTCAATCTTGAGTCAGACAGGGAGGGCGTAGGCGTTTACAATGACTGGGTGATAATCGAGTTTCATTGGGCCCAAAGGGAAACATGGACGCCACACTTACCATCATCGAACCGTTCGTAGGCCAAATGGGTGGCTCCATTTCGGCGCTTCGGGCAATTATGGCCGAGTGCGGTTGGATTGATGATCATGCGATCGACACCGTCGCTGAGCAATTCAATCTCAGTCGAGCAGAAGTGAAAGGCATTGTGAGTTTCTATTCGGATTTTCGGGTAGAGCCACCTCCGGCCAGGTTGATCCAAGTGTGTCAGGCGGAAGCCTGCCAAGCTCGAGGGGCTCAACGACTAACCACTGCGCTTGAATTGGAAGCAGGCATCACCCTTGATGCGAGGGATCCGACCGGAACCTTAGAGCTAAAGTCAGTCCATTGCTTGGGGCTCTGCGCGCATGGTCCGGCAGCCTGGGAGGGTGACGCGCTTTATGTTGGCCTTTCAGATACGGATGCAGGTGCGCTCATTGGCAGCACTTGTGAAGGTTACTCGATCCAGGATGTTGGCAAGCTTGATGTGGAGCCGCCCGAGTGGCTGGCCGATCAAGAGCGCCTAATCTTCAGGCGTATGGGAAATGCGGATCCACTAGACCTTGAGGCGTATTGCGAGGCCGGCGGATTTCAGTATGCCGATTTGCCCAGCGAGACCATCCTCCGTGAAATTCGTGAGTCAGGGCTAAGGGGCCGCGGAGGCGCAGGGTTTCCCGCATCGATCAAATGGGACACGGTCGCAGCCGAGCCATCGCAGACTAAATATCTTGTTTGCAACGCGGATGAAGGCGATTCGGGCACGTTTGCCGATCGGCTCATTATGGAGCAGGACCCTTATCTGCTGCTTGAGGGTATGGCTTTGGCGGCTCGGGCCGTTGGTGCGAGTCAGGGGTATATCTATCTGCGTAGCGAGTACCCGCGGGCTGCATTGATTTTGAGGGAGGCGATCAGCCGCTGGAGGGCGCGCCCAGAGTTAAGTCAAACTCTGTCAATTGAACTTTTTATCGGGGCGGGTGCTTACATCTGCGGAGAGGAAACGTCGCTGCTTGAGAGTCTGGAGGGTAAGCGTGGATTGATCCGCGCCAAACCGCCACTGCCTGCCAAGGAAGGGTTGATGGGGCAGCCGACACTGGTCCATAACGTACTCACCCTTTGCTCAGTGCCATGGATTGTCCGCCAGGGCGGGGCGAGTTATGCGAGCTTCGGCGAGGGCGCTTCAACCGGGACCATGCCTTTTCAGTTGAGCGGTAACGTGAGGCATGGCGGGATTATTGAGATTCCGTTCGGCTTGCCCCTTCGAGCGCTGATTGAACGCTACGGTGGCGGCACATTAAGCGGTCGCCCTATTGGCGCGATCCAGGTGGGAGGTCCGCTCGGCGCCTATCTTTTGCCTGAGGCATTCGACACGCCGCTCACTTATGAGGCCATGCAGGCGATTGGCGCAGGCATCGGTCATGGCGGCATCGTGGTGTTTGACGATCAAGTCGATTTGGTCGAGCGGGCTCGGGCAGCCTTCGAATTCTGCGCGATCGAGTCCTGCGGGAAGTGCACCCCTTGCAGATTAGGCGCGACGCGGGGAGAAGAACTGTTGAAAGCGATCCAACGAGATGGCGTCTCAGAGGATCGGATTCGTTTGTTAGACGATTTGTGCGACGTCATGGAGCGTGCGAGCCTTTGTCAGCTGGGGGGCATGACGCCTATTCCCGTGCGGTCAGCGTTGCGGCCTGCCATCGCCGCATTCGAATCAGACAATGAGGTCCAAGGCCGATGAGACTCGCAGATCATGATTTAGGCACGCCAAAGGGCGGGGGCGAACGCGTCAGTTTGGTGATCAATGGTCAGCAGGTCGAGGCCCAATCGGGCGACTCCATTTTGCGCGCCGCGCTTGAAGCGGATATTCCCATTCCCAAACTTTGCTCCACCGACTCCCTAGAAGCATTCGGATCTTGCCGAATGTGCCTGGTCGAAGTGGACGGTCGAAAAAATCCGGTGTCCTCTTGCACCGAGCCCGTTAGCGAGGGTTTGGTGGTAAGGACCGAGACCCAAGACCTCGCTCAATTGAGGCGAGGGGTCATGGAACTGTACATATCGGATCATCCTCTGGATTGCCTCACTTGTTCCGCCAATGGGGATTGTGAACTCCAAGACGTGGCAGGACAGGTGGGTCTTCGTGAAGTACGGTACCAAGCGGTTTCCTCCCACACCCAGGAAGAGAAAGACGCGTCTAACCCCTATTTCACCTACGACCCGAGTAAATGCATTGTCTGTTCCAGATGCGTTCGCGCCTGCGAAGATATCCAAGGCACGTTTGCGCTCACGATTGAAGGTCGGGGGTTTCAGTCCCGCGTCAAAACGGGCGCAGATCAATTCTTTGACAGTGATTGCGTCTCGTGTGGGGCTTGTGTGCAAGCGTGCCCCACGGCAACGCTGATGGAGAATACCGTCATTGAGCAGGGTGTCCCCGATCGTAGCGTGCTGACAACTTGCGCTTACTGTGGTGTTGGTTGCTCATTCAAAGCCGAAGTAAAAGGTGACCAGGTCGTTCGTATGGTGCCGCACAAGGACGGGCTAGCGAATGAAGGTCATTCTTGCGTCAAAGGTCGATTCGCTTGGGGCTACGCGCAGCACCAAGACCGGATTACGGAACCGATGGTGCGCGAATCGGTGAACGAACCCTGGCGCACAGTGTCCTGGGACACCGCCATCGACTTCGCTGCACAGCGTTTGAAAACGGTCCGGGAGCGCTATGGTCCCCAGTCCATTGGGGGAATTACATCGAGTCGGTGCACCAATGAGGAGGTTTGGGTCGTCCAAAAAATGATCCGAGCAGCGTTCGGGAATAACAACGTCGATACGTGCGCGCGCGTCTGTCACTCGCCCACGGGCTATGGTCTAAAACAAACCTTTGGCACCTCAGCAGGTACTCAGCATTTTGAATCGGTGAGTCAAGCAGACGTTATTTTGGTCATCGGGGCCAACCCCACCGACGCGCACCCCGTCTTCGCCGCAAGGATGAAAAAGCGCCTGCGAGCGGGAGCATCGCTCATTGTGGTCGACCCCAGACGGATTGACCTAGTGCGTTCCCCTCATGTTGAGGCAGCCCACCACCTAGCGCTGACGCCAGGCACCAATGTCGCGATGATGAACGCGTTTGCTCACGTGGTCGTTACCGAAGGGCTTGTGGACGAAGCGTTCGTTCGGGCGCGTTGTGATATTCCGTCGTTTAAAGAGTGGCTTCTCTTTGCCAGTTCTCCGACGAACGCGCCCGAGGCCATCGCAACGCAAGTCGGCGTGGATGCCGAAACAATCCGGGCGGCCGCAAGGGAGTATGCGAGGGCGGACCGAGCAGCGATTTACTATGGTCTTGGCGTCACAGAACATTCCCAAGGGTCCAGCATGGTGATGGCCATGGCGAACCTCGCTATGGCAACCGGCAACATCGGTCGAGCCGGTGTTGGCGTCAATCCCCTCCGAGGTCAGAACAACGTCCAAGGATCTTGCGATATGGGGTCTTTTCCTCATGAACTGTCAGGCTATCGTTCGATTACTGACGACGCGGTTCGAGCGCTGTTCGATGATGATTGGGGCGTAACCCTGCATCACGAGCCTGGGTTTCGGATTCCCAACATGTTGGATGCGGCTTGTGACGGGCAATTCAAAGGCATCTATATACAGGGTGAAGATATCGCCCAGTCAGACCCGAACACGCAGCACGTTGAGTCGGCACTCAGTCAAATGGACTGTGTCATTGTTCAAGATTTATTTCTTAACGAGACGGCTAAATTTGCTCATGTGTTTCTGCCAGGCACATCATTCTTAGAGAAAGATGGCACCTTCACCAATGCCGAGCGGCGGATTAATCGCGTTAGGCCCGTGATGGCGCCAAAAACCGGGATGGCCGAGTGGGAAGTTACCCAGGCATTGTCCACTGCACTGGGATACCCCATGGCGTACCAGTCAGCCAGTGAGATCATGACCGAAGTCGCTCGCTTAACACCGACTTTTTCAGGGGTCTCCTTCGAGCTACTAGATGAGGTGGGCAGCGTTCAGTGGCCTTGCAATAGTGATGCGCCTAATGGAACGCCCGTGATGCATGAGCACGAGTTTGTGCGGGGCAAGGGCATGTTTATCCTCACCGAGTATCAGCCCACAGAGGAGCGGGCAAATCGGAAATTCCCCCTGCTGCTCACAACCGGACGTATGCTGAGCCAATACAATGTTGGTGCGCAAACCCGTCGTACCGAGAATATCCGTTGGCTTGAAGAGGATGTGCTCGAAATTCACGAGGCGGACGCTGAAACCAGGGGTATCCAGTCGGGAGATTGGGTGGCTATTCGAAGTCGAATGGGTGAGATTAGTTTGCGGGCCAAAGTATCTGATGCGGTTGCAGAGGGGGTGGTCTACACGACGTTTCATCACCCCATGACTGGCACCAATGTGATAACTACGGACTTGAGCGATTGGGCGACCAATTGCCCTGAATATAAAGTGACTGCGGTTGAGGTCACACCAGCCAATCATCGATCCCCGTGGCAGCAACGATTTGCCGAACGTCACTCGGAACAAATAGAGCTGCTCCCGAGTGATTGATCTGCGCCTTGCTCCCATGTCGCTTGGCTTCATTGCACGCGCGTCCCAGCAACCGGCGCAGGCCTTCTCCATTACCCGTAACAGGGAGGGAATTGATGCGCACGCGGAGGATGCAGTAGCGGTGGAGGCTCCACTTGAGATGCGCATCGCGACGCCCAGCCTTGATGAGCGTACGCTTGCAATCACGATGCGAACGCCTGGTGCGGACGATGAGCTGACGGCCGGGTATCTCTTTTCAGAGGGCGTGATTCAGCGTGGAACGGACTTCAGCGCGCTTGAACACTGCAGTCCTCCCGCGGGTGATGACCATCAGCACAATGTCATTCGCGCCCAATTGAGTATTGAGCCAGCCGTTGCCGTCGAAACACTGGCAAGAAGCACCTATACGTCGTCGAGTTGCGGCGTATGTGGCAAAACTAACATTGACTCCGTGATGGCAAGTGGTGGTGCCGACATTAGCTCGCGGTTTAGCGTCCGTCTCGACTCGGTGCTAAAACTCCCCGAGCAAATGCGCGCTCATCAGTCACTCTTTGACGCATCGGGCGGCGTTCACGGAGCTGCCGTATTCGATGCGAGTGGTGAAATAAAGGGGCTTCGAGAGGATATCGGCCGACACAACGCGTTGGACAAATTAATTGGCGCCCATGTGCTCCGTGGCTTTGATCGAACAGTTCAGGCGAGTCCAGAGCAGGGCGTGTTGCTCTCGGGGCGGGCGAGCTTTGAACTCATCCAAAAAGCGGCCATGTTTGGTGCTGAAGTGGTCGTTGCGGTGGGCCCTCCCTCATCGCTTGCATGTGAACTGGCGGATTCGTGTGGCATAACGCTCATTGGGTTTACGAGCGATGTGGGCGCGAATATTTACACGCACGCCCACAGAGTTAAGCGAGATTAGTCGGGTAGCGATGCATGTTTGAAGACGATTTCTTGCCCGATGTGGCGGCGCTGGAGCGAGCCCTGGCCCACCTTGGGTCCCACCTGGCGTCTCATAAGTTGACCCGACCCACAGAGCACGAACTGCCAACGTCCTGGCCCCATGAGGAGACAGCGAGTGAGGAAGTCATAGAGAGACTGGCGCCGCTGGTATTGGACGGTGCAGCAAGACTTGACCAGCCCTACTCGATGGCGCACATGGACCCGCCAACTCCATGGCTCACGTGGGTCATGGCGCAGTGGAATGCGAGGCTCAATCAAAATTTACTCCACGCCGGCACCTCCCCTGCAGCAGCAGCGATCGAGGCACGGGTCATGGAGTGGTTGGCTCCCTGCTTTGGGATGAGCGGTGGCTTGATGACATCCGGCTCGACGCTCTCTAATTTAACGGCACTGTGGGCTGCGCGTGAGCGGGTAGGCATTCGTCGTGTCGTTGCCTCTGCATCAGCCCATATTTCCATTGCGAAGTCGGCCAATCTCTTGGGGTTGGAACTCTACGAAATACCCAGTTCCCCATCGGGTGTTCTCGACATCGATGCGCTGCCCGATAATCTCGATGATGCCGCATTGGTACTCACCGCAGGCACTACAGGAACGGGTGTTATTGATCCCTTAAGTGGCGAGCTGAATGCGGCATGGACTCATGTCGATGCGGCTTGGGCGGGACCACTTCAATTCACCCAATACGCTCATCGGCTCGCTGGAATTGAGCAAGCGGATTCGGTGTCGGTGTCGGCCCATAAGCTCTTATTTCAACCAAAGGAATCAGCGTTGGTGATGTTTCGGGAGGCGGATGCATCGATGGGGGCGATATCAATGGGCGGCGATTACCTTACCCAGCCAAACGTTGGCATCCAAGGCTCTCGCGGTGCGGCAGCTATTCCGCTTTTTGCGACTTTGCTGGCGTGGGGAAAGTCTGGGCTTGCGAAACGAATCGAGCATTGCCTTGATCAAGCGGCGTTGGTTGCCGATTGGGTGTCTGCGCAGCCAAAGTTGAGACTGCTGTGTGAGCCTGTGTCTGGCGTCGTTGTATGGCGAGCGGAACGCGGCGAAATGGACACTCTGAATCTGCTTGATCGACTGCAGACTGGAGCCGCATCACGTCTCACGCTCAATGGCGAGACTTGGGTCAGACAAGTCGCAGCGAATCCGCTTCTTGATTCACAGTCGGTGATCAATGCGATTGAGCAAGCCTTAAAAGACAGTTAGTGAGTGTTGGCCCTTGATGCGGGGAGTCAGGCGAATCTCGGGCGCGCGTTGCGCACTCGCCGCCACCCCCTGATTCAGAGGGGGTGATGACTTTGATTCAGTAAGCGTTCTAGGAGGGTGAGTAAGTGTTAGTCCATGGGATAGTAAGTCACTGAAATAGCATCTGAGCCTGCCGCCCTAGCCCCAATCCATTTCAAACTGCTTCCCTCCCCAAAGTGCTGGTGAGTGCGCCTCCTCCTTTGATAGGGTGATGAGCAAGGACAGCTAAGGAAAACTCATGATTACGATTTACGGCGTATCTGCCTCAAGAGCCATTCGTTCCCTCTGGGCGATTGAAGAAACGGGCGTAGCCTATGAGCACGTTGCCACGCATTACTTTAATGATTCGAAAACGAAGGAGTACCAAGCCGTCAACCCGAACGGCCGAATACCGGCTTTAGTTGATGGCGAGACTGCGCTGTTCGAATCGATGGCGATCAATCTCTATCTCACCAAACATTATGCGCCAGCGCTCTATCCCACTGAGGCCTTGAATGAGGCGAAAGCCATTCAGTGGTCGGTATGGGCGATTAGCGAGATTGAACCGCTGCAGATGCAAATTGTGGTGCAAAAGTTCTTCACAGGCGGCAACCCTGATCAAGCGGTCATTGAGGCTGCGACCGAAAGTCTAGGTCGCCCACTCGCGGTTCTCGAGCAGCACCTGGCGGATTCCGAATACCTTGTTGGCAGCGAATTTTGTGTCGCGGATTTGAATCTTGCTGGGGTCATGCTGCTCATGAAGTCCATCGGGTTTGATTTTGGTCAGTTCCCCAAGGTTGATGGCTGGTTAAACCGGTGCTGGTCGCGGGAAGCGCTTGCTAGAGCCCAAAGCCTAGATTGATCGTCGAGGGGGCGTCAGGGTTAGATAGAAGCGCCGAAACTACCCAATGCGGTGCTTGCCTTCGTTCCATTGCGGACTGCTGCTGGGCTCATCGAGATGAGAGGCGTGCTGTTTGTACCACCAGCACGAGACAGCTGGCGAGGCCCGATCTTTTTCGACCCTTGGAGGCTTCCTCGATGGTGCTGAGCAAATCCCTGTAGCGCCAATGATTACTCTCCCCCTTCGATTAGAAGGAAGCCTTTTAAGTGAGAGTGACCCGCATTGACGGTGATCAGCAATTCCTCTCTGCGTACGGCCTAGCTACTGAACTACCACTCGAACGGTGTATAAACCCTGACTTGGTACTCGATTGAATAGGAAATTACTAAGCCGCTGCTCGTTGCGCCTGTGCCGCCTCGATTTCATCCTTGCGCAATCGAATGAATTGACTCAAAAGTGCAGCGCTAGCAAACGTCACAAATGTACCGAGAACGAAGTAGATGTGTAGCCACTGATTGGTCTCTTGAGACTGCTGCGTGAGCGTGCCATCAAACCCAGTGAGTGAGAGGCAGACCATCGCAAGCGCTGGCGCGAACATATAGCCGGTCTTGAAAGCGGAGTTATACACCCCAACGAACGCGCCTTCGCGCCGTCGACCACTTTTGATCTCGTCGAGATCACAGATGTCAGCAACAATGGACAGGGGTAATACCTCAATGATCGTGTTGCCAATGGGCAGCGCCAACGCGTGGAGTAAGTAGTACCAAGCAGGTTCCTGGGGCTGGAATGCGACCAAGGCTGTGAGCGGTACAGTAAGACTTGCGAGCAATCCAATCTTAAGGAGCATAACTTTTTCAAAGCGACTGCTGAGACGCCTGATGAGTAAGTTGAGCCCCATACTCACGACCACGCCGCCTGCGGTGGCAACCATCAGCAAGTGTGTAGTCTGAGACTTATCCCCCTCAAAAATGATGTAGTTGATCAAGTAGACGCCAAAGGCTACCGCGAAGTACTGGCCAATGCCGTAGAAAAACACGGTACCCACCAAGAACATAAATGGACGGTTGGTGAGGGTAATTTTGAGCGCGGCTTTCAGCGGCAGCTCTTCTGCTGGCTCGACTGCGACTCGCTCCTTGGTTCCAAGGACAGCCCAAATGCCAGTAGCGATAATGATTGCCCCAACTCCGCACATCACCACAGCAACACCTGTGATTTCGTTATCAAAAAGGTCAGGGTCATAAGCAATGACGAAGGGGACCGTTGCCAGCACGGTCATCGGTACGCCGATGAAATGCCGCCAGGCGACAATCCTAGTGCGCTCTTGATAGTCAGACGATAACTCAGCTCCGAGTGCGTAATAGGGGACAACCGCCATGGTATGGGTGATGTAGTAAAGCACCTTGAAAATCATGAAGTAGATGAAAATCGACAGTACTGTCGGCGCGGGATCCCAAAACATCACCACCGTTGGCATCCAACTGAGTGGGAAGACAACGCCGAGCGTGATGGCGCCGATCAAGATCCACGGCCTTCGTTTGCCCATGCGACTTTTGGTGCGATCGGACCACTCACCGACCAGTGGATCGGTGACCACGTCGAGAATTTTCATGAACGGCTGCCAGAAGGCGAGCCATAGGGGATTCACCGCGAAAGTGGTCGTGTAGAAGAAGAACATGTATTTACCGATCACATTTTTGACGAGGTAGTCGGCCCCATTAAAGGCGCTGTAGGCGACTCGCTCCTTAATCGTCATAACGGTATGGTCGGTTTGGCTCATGCTGCGGGTCATCTGGTTATCCGCTCCAGCATGGAGGACCGAGGCGCGCAATTCAATTGGAGGGTTGCACGCGAATGGGGCTGGAGTCGACCTGGCCGTTATGCCCAAACGCGCTAGCCTAGTGTTCCCTATTGATCGCGATTCACGTTGTTGGAACGGGAATACCCTTATTTTGCGTCGGAGACAGCCAAGGCAGGGAAAGCGTGTGCCGCGCTGGATTTCGTACTTCGTAAGGCATCATTCGGTTAGGAGCAGAATGGCGTCATCATCCGCTGTCGCGCGAAAGAGTCGGTTTACCTCGCTCGATCGATGGTCCAACACCGCTCGCTGGTTGATATATCCCTTGTCAGTAATCTCGTTCTGGTCCACATCAGGTGGCGTTGCGAGCAGTATCACGCGCTTGACTGCCGTGCTGCTGCCGGGATGGTTGGCGTTGTGCTGGAGGAGTCCCGCGCGTAATGCGTCTCGAACCGCCGCCTCGGCTAAAAGCTGATGGGGTAGCGCGTCGTCGTCCACGCCCGCAATGGCCTGACACGCGGCGATGTTGGGAAAAATGAGCGCACCCACCTCATCGCGATCGTGGCCGGTGATGACGGCATCTTGGATGAGGGGCGCGCCTGCAGAAATGAGCGCGACACGCAAGGCGCTTGTGTGCACCCAGGTACCGGTCGTCAATTTAAAGTCCTCGGCGACCCGGCCATCAAAGACAACACCCTTCGATGGGTCATCAATATCCGCGAAACGGCCCGCATCGCCAATGCAGTAAAACCCTTCATCGTCGAACGCTTCCCTAGTTTGAATGTCATCTCGCCAATAGCCGGGCGTGACGTTTGGACCTTTGACCCGCAACTCTAACTGCTGGCCGCTAGGGACCATCTTCAATGTGCATCCTGGCGCGGGCAAACCAATCACACCGGCGCGCGGAATGGTGAAGTGGACAGACGTAACAACGGGTGATGTCTCTGTGGCGCCCCAAGCAGAGATCATGGGCACCCGTTCCCCGCGCGCGGCAGTCGATAGATCCTCCAGGCGATCCCATAGGTCTTGAGGAAGGGCTGCGCCAGCATAAAAAATGGCGTCTAAATTCGAGAAAAAGTGATCTCGCAGTGATGAATCTGCTTCGAGATAAGGCAGCAAATCGTTAAAACCCTTAGGCACGTTGAAATAGAGCGTTGGAGACAATTCCCGAAGATTGTCTACGGTGTTCGTTATAAGGTGTGGCACGGGTTTGCCATGGTCGATGTAGAGCGTGCCTCCGTTAAACAACATCATGTTGAAGTTATGGTTGCCGCCAAAGGTGTGGTTCCAGGGGAGCCAATCGACGATTACTGGGGCCCGGTCCGCTAGAAAAGGCCACATCTGCTGGATTGCTTGTTGGTTCGAGCACATCATCCGCTGCGTGTTAATCACCCCTTTGGGTAAACCTGTGGATCCAGAGGTGAAAAGAATTTTCGCTACCGTATCGGGGCCAACCTCGGCTGCCGCCAGCGCCAATTCCTCGCTTGGCTTTTGACTGAGGAGCTCGCTAAAGGAGATCGCTCCCGCAGATGGCTGGCTCGTGAGCAGCGTATGAGCGTTCTCAGCAATTGCATTCAAGGCCGACTCAAAGGGTGCAGGGTCATTGACATAGACAAGTGCAGGTTCGGTTAAACCGATGATGTGTTTTAGTTTTCCGTGGTCCGTCGACAATAGCGAGTAAGCGGGAGAAATAGGTACGACCGGTATCCCAACGTGCATGGCTGCCAGTTGTAGCAACGCATTATCAACGCCGTTATCTGACAGGATAGCGATGGGCGTTTGAGCAGTGAGGCCCTGATTTAAGAGAGATTGTGCAATGCAAAGGACCTGTCGATGAACATCCGAAAAGGTTAGTCGGCGCCACTCCAAGGCCGAGTCTCGTTCTGCAAGAAAGACTCGATCCGGGTTGATATTGGATTGCGCAAGCAGCACGTCGCTCAACTTGTCTGGAAAAGCCTTCAGCGCCTCATTCGACTGAAGAAGGTAACCTCCACCATCGAGATTTGTTTTTAAAACGTTAGGCGCTGCAAAATGGATAGGGGCCCAGGGTGCTTTAGTCATAGGAGTCTCTCAGTTAGTCGAGAAAACAGTGGGTAGCCGGCTGCACAGATAGGGCAGTTGAGGAACTGGGTCACTTAACGAGGCTCTCACGACTGGTTTGTGCCGCCAATTCAAGAATAGACGTTACTCTGTCACGAGATCGACAATCTCTTCAAGCAGCTCAAACCGCGCGGGTCCGAGAGGACCTGCACCATCAAGTCCTAGCTTCAATGTGGTGACACCGGCCGCTTTGTAACGCTCGATCCGTGATTTGACGTGATCCCTAGGCCCAAGCACCTGAAATTCGGTGATCATCGCATCGGGGACTCGTTTAGCGGCTTCCTCGCGTTTGCCTGCAAGCCAAAGGGCCTGAATAGCGCGCGCCTCCTCACTGTACCCCGCGCGCTTGAAGGCATCGTTATAGAAGTTTGTATCGGCAGACCCCATACCGCCCATATTGAATGCCACGGCAGGACGCCGTTTATCGATCATGGCCTCAAGGTCATCACCAATTTCGACTCGAGCAGACACGCAAAGGTCAATATCACTCAGGGCGCGGCCGCTTTTTCGCGCGCCCGATTCAATAAAAGACAAGTGAGCCTCTGGATGATCAGGGGAGAATGAGGTGCCAAGCCAACCATTGGCCGCTTCACCCGTATATTCCAGGGATTTTGGTCCAAGGGTCGCAAGGTAGATGGGGAGATCCGTAGGATCGTGGGCGATCTTGATGGCTTTGCCCTCACTATTGGGTAACGGCAGGGTAATGGCTTTACCCTCGTACTGGACTTTTTCCCCTCGGAAGATCATCCGGCAGATATTCACTGTATCTTTGAGCCGCGACAGCGCGGGGTTGTATTTGACGCCGTGTAGCCCTTCAACCACTTGCGGGCCGCTTGCCCCCAGTCCTAGAACGAAACGTCCATTGGTAAGGTCATGAAGGGTCAGGGCTGTCATCGCCGTCATTGCTGGCGTGCGAGCGGTGGTTTGCATGATGCCCGTTGCCAGCCGAATAGATGTCGTTTTGTCCGCTAGATAGGCGAGCGGCGTGACTGAATCGCTCCACCACGCTTCGGCTGCAAATGCCATCCCGCACCCTAACTTTTCAGCGTGTTGGACCCAATCGACCGTCAGTTTCAAGGTATCGGGTCGTAGGGCGGGGATTTCGATCGCTAATTTCATGGATTTCCTCCATCATTCAGCATACTGAATAGGCGAGGCCCAAAGCTTGGGCCCAGGCAAAGGCAAAGGCATAGGCAAAAAGGGTAACGAGAAAAGAAAAGGAGCGCTATTCCGGGCAGATTATCGTTCTTCGGTGCGTCCTTCGTCTCCCGGTAAGGCCTCGAGCAAGACCTTGGCTGCGCCAGCAAATGAGTCCGGCTGATACTGTTCTTCGTTCATGAGGGATGCAAACACAGCCTGCATGGCGGGCCGTGACTGCTCCCACAGCGCTTCCCGCTCAAGGAGTAGGTTCATGGCCATTGCTGCCTGCTCTGCCAATGAGTAGTCCCGGTACGTGCCAAGGGCAGACTCCTCGGCGATGCGATGCAGGAGAGCAATGCCATCTATTCGATCATTGACTTGATGAGCGGCGCTGATGGTTTCATCAATCAGTTCGCCCACCTCGTTCAGGATGTCGCTCAATTGCTCTGGCGAGACGTGCGCGCTTTGATTAAGCGCACGCAGCGCCGGAACGATGTCAGCGCTTCCTGATGTTTGAAGACTCTGGGCGAGCGGTTCGACAAAAGCAAAGTAGGCGAGGTTGAGTCTTGGCGTGCCGGGTTCTACCCCAATCGTAAGCTTAGAAGGCTGCCACCTCTGGTCTGACATGGCATGGTGGCAAGCATGGCAATCAAACATTGCGAGCTCGGGTAGGGTGGTGTTGCTGTCAACGAGATGAGTGCGCAGTAGGCCAAGCGAGGATTTCGCTGTCGTCAGCTGCCCTTGAACCCACTGACCGAGTAAGTCAGGTGCACGCTTTCTCGCGAGATATTCATCGTCGCGTTCCCAATGGGGTGGCAGTAACTCCAGGAAAGTAACGAGCTCGAACGATAGCCTTGGATGCCCAGCACCCATAATCCTGTGAGTCGCGAGCTTATCTTCGTTGCCCAAATGGCAGGACAGGCAGAGTGCCGTGGCTTCGACAGGATCGTGAGCGGGGTAAAGTCCTGCTTGCCTCAGCTCATCGGCTGGAACGGTGTCAACAGTGTGCAGGGCTGCCCAGGTTTCGCTGCCGCCGTGACAGGCTTCGCATCCCACACCATCGGTGATGTCGAATTCAGGTCCTTGCATGGCGGTAGGAACATTGTCCGCATGACAGTCCAAGCACAAGTCCGCTTCATGGGCATTCGGCAAACCGAGATTGGTTGCCATGCGCTTTGACGCATCGGTGAGCAAGGTGTTGTAGGCGTCTGCGTGGTGGTCGTGTCGCGTCCAGGTAACATATTCGTTTTGTAGGACGGTGGTTGAGGTTCGCTCGAGCATCGCGCCGTGGCAGACCGATGAGGCACAACTCGCAACACCAAGATGGACATAGCCATCGTGTTGAGGGAGCGCACTGTGTGCCGAGAGGGAAGGCTGGTTTTCAGCCCACAGTCCAGGATGAGCGGCTATCAGCGCTATAAGTGCAGTGAGGCGTAGCGCCAAACGAGATGGGCGCTTGAATGAGGTATGGCTCATCGTATCCATCGCTATTCTTCTCCTGCGCTGGATGAGCGCGTATGAGCAGTGTCTTCCGCTGACGTCGTGGCCGATTCAATCACGGGTTCTCCCCTCGGAAGCAATGCACCGGTGCCCTTGGTGTCCTCAACAAACCAAGGCTTACCATTATCGTCAAATAAAAGACTGTGTACGTCATCGTTTGTCAGCGGACCTGACCCCAACCGGCCAAACACGGCGACCTGACCGCCGGTTTCATCCATCGCACGATCACGCTCCAGTGGACGGGTGAGCGATAAGAGCGGCGCCTTCGTGGGGTACCTGGCGACAAGCTGTGGCGCCGGCTCTGGTGCAAATCCATAGAAGCCAGGAACGGATTTGGGGTCGGTGAGTTGCAATACTTTCAGGCCATGTGCCCCATCCGCCACATAGGCAAATAGCGGACGCGTTGGTATGGGCAATGGCGACATCCCGAGCATCGGCGATACCTAATTCCTTGTCGACTTGCTGGTAGATGCGGGGCTCCCGAGGACGCTCAATATCCACGATAACGACGCCTTCGGTTTTCGCAGCGACGTACGCCCAAGTTCTCGCGACGGCAAGGCCTTGAGCATCGGGAATCGCGATGTGAGCGTCGGGAAGAAGCGTCGCTTGAGCGGGATTGCTGACATCGATGACCTGCAGGCCAGAGGCATCGGTGACGAACAAGTAATGAAGCTGCAACTGGGATGCTCTCGGGTCATTGAGCGCAACAACCCGTCTCAACTATAGGCTCAAGTGGAGTCTTGAGATTGACAACCACGAGCTCCTCAGTCGTCAAAATGTAAGCGCGATGACCGGCCATGGTGACATGTCGCGCACCGTCTAATACGCCATCAGCATTCCAAGTAAGGGCGCGGTCTAAGAAATTATTTCGCGGTTCGCCATCGGCGAGGGTATCGATATTGACAAGGATCAAACCTTCCTCGCTGTCGGTGACGACCGCGTAGTGATAGATCGGATCAACCGGTCGCTCCTGGTTGTCGATGCGCATTAGGTCGCCTTGGTTGCGCTCTGGTGCAATGGGCTGGGTTGTGATTACTGAGACGCAGGTTGCGTTTTTGGACTCTACCTGCGTGTCGTGACCCATTTCGCTGAAAGGACCGGTCAGAATCCGGTCGCTGACCCCTTTGTTAGCGATCGAGGCGATATCAAAGACTTGGAGTCCACCTTGGCCGGTGGCGGCAAACAAATACTCGCCGCGATGCTGCAGGCAGCGCACATCATCGCTGATAGATTCGCGATAGCCCTCGGTCAGGGTCAGTGCGTTCTCAGTATGGCTCTCAAACCAGTCAGGGTAGGCCTGCTGATGGAGGTAGGATCCGATAACGGCTTGGGGTTCCTCCCATTCCGTGACTTTGACGGCTTCAATGGCACCCTCGGCACCGCCGTAGACGAATAATCCCATGAAGTCGATATAGTCGCCGCCGTAACCCAGCGTTTGAGCAAGGATGGCGTTGTTGTCACCGGTCACTGATAAATGGCAGTCGCTGCAATTCCGCGTTTCAGACTTGCGGACGGTGTGAGGAAAGTGCGGATTGATGGCTTGTGAACTGTAGCCACTCGCCGCAATCGGCGGTTGTTGAATGTAAATTTTTTCGCGATTGGCGTTGGTCGAAGACAAGACAAGTGCCGAGGTCGAGCGAATGGGAGCAATCCGCCCGCCATTGATATCGCCTCGTCGACCCAGCATGAAAATCTGATCTCGCGCCACCTGAGGGTTGTAGGTCGCATAATTCCGGGTTTCGCCGCCCTCGTAGTGGTGTCGCTTTGTTTTCCAGTTAGCCTCGATGGGCAAATGGCAGCCTCCGCAACTGGTTGTCCAAGAGGTATGACAGCTGTAACACTCCATCTCGCTGTCCTGATGCGCTCGATCCGCAGCTGCAACGGTTTGTCCCCAGTCTTGCGAGGCGGTGTCATTCGACATGAGCTTGGCACGTGCAGCCTTGGCGTTGTAGTCGGTGTGAGACGGAGTAACCGAGTCCTTAACGAGACTCATGGTCCATTCAAGGCCTGGGTTTAAAAGCTCCGCTGAATGAGCTTACCTTCTACCCACTCAAATCTGGGCTGGCCATCGGGATTCCGTAGCAGCGCAAGATCTGTACCGCCAGATGGCGCGGCTGGTCCGGACGTTTTCAAAGAAGGGTAAGCGTCGGCTGTGCCGTGGCAATCCTGACAGTCGATTTCTACGGCGTCTGCCACTTGAGTGTAAAGGTGACCGTTGCCGTGGGAGTCCTGGGAGAAGTGGCAGTCCACGCAATGCATGCCTACGTCCACATGGATAGAGGACATATGGACTGCTTTCTCGAATTTATCTGGGTCCTCATGCGAGATGAGTTGGCCTGCATCGTCGACAAGATTGCCGCGTCGATCTTTTTTGAAGATGGCCCTAAAGTTCCAGCCATGTCCGTGATAGTCGGCGAACTGGGTGTTATCCATCTCATCGTTCCGATCCCAGACCGTGGCTAGGAAGTCAGGGTCGGACCATAGCCCTCTCGTCGCCGCGCCTTCAGGGTTGCGCTCGTTAATCGCGCGGATCTCGGCGGACGTCGGGTAGCGCTGCTCATCGGGCCACATTTTGTCGGCATCCGATTCGTAATCCCACATGGTGTAGCCCAGATAGCTATTCAAAAACATGTTGGGTTGGTGCATGTGGCACGACATGCATTGAGCAGAGGGAATTGCGCGGGTGAATGCGTGTTGAATGGGATGACCGCGCTCGTTTTGGTCGATGGTCGGGTCAACGGTAGCGCTCTGTCCATGGCGACCATATTTCGCCCACTGACCAGAGTGGCGCTCGTCTCGATCATTGGCATAAACGATATGGCACGAGCCGCAGCCCGATGTTCGGTAATCGCCGGGTTGTTCATTGGTGCCCAGGAACCACATGAGTGGATCGTTCAGCCGGGTTTTGGTGATGTTGATGAGGGGCACCGAAATTCTTTGACCCGTCCCAGGACCACGGTTTGATTGGCGGATGTCTGGTCGGCCTGGCTCCTCTAGTCGCTGGATGAGACCAAGGGAGTTGGGGAGGCCAACTTCAGGGAAGGTATTGAGAATATTTCGGCCGCCTCGCTCAAAGACCCTAAAAATGTCCCCCGGTTTGACGGTTTCCCAAGCGGGGAGAGGCAGCAGTTCAGGCGCAACCCCGTATTCTTTTTGAGCAATGAGCGGCGCCTTGAGCGGCGGGCCCGCAATGCCGGCGGGCTTACCCTCTCGCGTGTAAGCTTCGCCGAGCAGGTAATTCTTGAACGGCAGAATGCCGTTATTGTAGGCCGCGCCGCCCCAGAGCATCGCGCCAGTTGCCATGATGCTGCGTTTCGCGGCCTGAATCGTGCTCATGTGACAAGCGCCGCAGGCTTCTTCCACAATTCGATAATCCGATGGGTTAACGAATCGAACAAACTCAGGGCTTTCTCGATTTAGGAGGGTGTAGCTCGCCTCTGGGTTGGCGGACGAGGGGTAGTGCCAGCTGTCGACGTATTGGGGTAGCACGTGTGCCTGCTCCATGGCAGCGATATACCCGGGTGCCTCTCGAGAGAGACCATCGGCAACGGACACACCAGCATCGCCGCCATGGCAATCAACGCAACCCAGGACAACGCCGGGATTGGAGTGCATAGACTTAGCATCGGTGTCCTCATGACAGGATAGGCAACCGATGCTCTTGTCCATGGCCATTTGGGGCGTCTGTGCGGCAGGAGCCGGAGGGTAGAACGGATAGTCCCGCTCCACTTTCTTTTCTTTTTCTGCAGCATAAGCCGAGAGCACAATACAGAGTGTTATGAAAAGCCCAGCAGTGACACGCTTTAAGGCTGGCAGCCTTCGCTCGGCGCAGACGCGTTTGGCTTGCTGGCTAAAATGCTGCCAGCGATTGCTTGCCGAAATCAAATGTATGACTGCGTTGAATGCTCGTAGGGGATTGCCCCTGGGTCTACCACTCATGCGGTTGTCTATGTTTGGTGTTGCTTGGGTCATTAGTAAGTTAGCACCGCGTTGAGCACAACTGAATACGGATCGGGTTCGTTTGCGCCAAACAGATTGTCATAGCCAGGGCCTGCGCGCATGGTGGCCCCGGACGCTCGCAGCACGACGTTCTGGATCATGTGGGGGCGATAGGTGAGCGAGAGCGAAAGGTCGAGTCCCAAATTTTTGTCGACCACGCCTTGATTGCGCACAGCGCTGACCGACGCGGTGTTTTCAAACCAGATCTGATTAGCATTCAAGGTGACACGGAGCGTCGGCGTAAGGTCAAAGTCGACGCCAACCCCCAGCAGCATGGTGCCGGGGTTAATGAAGTTGGATTGACCATGTTCTTTGGAAGAGCGAAGGCTATTTAATACGCCGTTGCGACCGGTGATCCCGACCGCGCCACCGCCAATGAGTGGAACGGGTTGCCTGATCCAAAAGCTCGTATCAGCGCCGGCAAATAAAGGGTTTTCAAAGATCGCATCAAACCCGCCTGCTTTCTGGTCATAAGGGTCATCGTCACCCGTCGCGTAAAGGCCCGAGAGGCGATAACGAATCCAGTTGTCATCCCACCCGGCCTCAAAGGCGCCGAAAAAGCTCTCAATGCGATCTGTGCTGTCTCTAAAGCGATCGTTGGTTTGGTCACCGAGCGCGGCATAAAGGCTGGTCGTGAGATTTAACCGACCCAGGTGGCCATCGGTATTGAACCCGAGATAAGTGACATCATAGTCCCGCGCAAATCGCTCGGAAAATAACGAGGCTGGCCGAGCGATCACGCCATTGTCATCGAATATGAAATCGCCGCGCTCGCGATTCCGGTTATGGACCACGGTGAACTGGGCGGTGTGCCCTAGAATCCATAAGTCTTGCCAATAGAGATTAGCGGCGAACACGTCATCTCGCCGGAGATCAAAGTCAATTTTGTTTAGACCGTTATTGGTGAACTTTTCTAGACGCCTAAACCAGGCGAGGTTGTATTGGATCCGATTGTTCTTGCGGGTGCCAAACCATCGGATACCAGGCTGCGCGTCTTGGAATAGGAAGCCCCTGAAATCTGCGGTAAATGGCTGTATGCCGACGCGTATCGAATCGAAATCGTATCGATCCGACACATTCCAAAGATGCTTGTCGGCAAAGAGTCCCTGTATCCCCAGGCGGGTTTCGGTTCGAATAGAGCCATCGCGGCCAGCACGGTCAGGGACCACTTTGAGTACGCTAACTCTCGAGCGGTTACCCGCTGCAAGTTGAGCACTGGAATGAAGCGAAATTCCCAGTCGGGCGGCTTGAAGGTTGTGTTGCCTTTGTATAACACGAACTCTGTCAGGAGCTGCTGGTTAAGAATCAGGGATCGACCCTCGGTAATCAGATCGTACCGTCCTGCTCGGTTAGTGGTGGCAACGCCAACTGGCAGTGGAAATCGCCGGGGTTCAACGAGACTATCTGATACTCCAGTGACAGAGAAAAACCAATCCTTACCGAAGACAGGTAAGTCGCCTTTGAGCGGGTTGTGCGCTGCGTAAGGATTCAGGATTTGCTCTTTGTACCCGAGCGTTTGCACGATTCGCCAGCGGTCTGGTACCGCTGGACCGTCCTCAAGACGTCCGAAAAAGGGCTCGACCAGCTTCCTCTCGCAGTTAGCGGATTCGTCGTATTGAATGGCGGCCTTACCCGGTCTTTGAAGCGCAATGCCCGCTTGGTCAGGCCGGCAGCTAGTCAGAACCGGTGCTTCGGATGAGGCAATTTCGACAGTCGATTGATCTTCAGCGATTGCGTAATAGGGCCAACACAGGCTGAGAAAGAGCGTCATACGCCGCGTCAGTCGGAGTGTTTGCTGACTCATAGAAGCGTGGCGTCTATGCGTTTGATAGCCATCAAAGACCCGTACAGACATTGTCTTCATCGCTATCGAGATAGGGAGTTTGTGGGCAGCTCACGTAGCGCAATCTGGGTAGGTTGTCCGGTAAAGCGATCTGATCGGCTCTGATGGCCGGTGGCGCATTATTGAGCGATTGGTTGAGTCTTAGGCCCGCCCTGTGCACGCCCAAAAAAGAAATCATGTCGTCTTGGTCAACGCCGTCGCCAGAGACGCCGATCCCCCCAATCAAGGTCTCGCCTCTATAAATGGGCACGCTCCCTGGGAATATCTGAATGCCGTTGGCGAGCTGCAGTGCGCCGCCCTGCTGTTGAAAAAGGTTGTTCACATCAAAGCCAGTATTCCCGGGACAGCTTTCGGTCACGTCCGGGATCGCGCCATCTAAGGCCACGTGAGCCACATGCTGCACCAAACTGTTGTAAACGAGGTCAAGTTGAAGGCCAACAGAAAAGACACTCCATTCGCCGCTCGGTTTTGACAGTGGCCCATGAGGGTTACTCGCGACACCGTCTGGATAGTGAGGTCGACTCAAATTCCCCCCCGAGCGATCAGCGAAGGCGGCCGGCAGTCCCGTGCGCTCAAGCGCGTCGGGAACGCCTAAAAACCGCTGAATGTCGGCTACGTAGTTGGAAAAACGGGGTGCAGGGGCGCTCAGCGGAGAATTTTCTTGCAGCGCTGGCACGAGTCTTTGCCGCGTATCTATCGCCACCGTTTCAGGTTCAAACACGGGCGCAAGATACTTGGGTTCAGGTAGCCCACGTAAGGTGTCTGCGGGGGATTGGCGGATGCCCTGGCCGGTTCCCGAAAAAAAGACTGCGGTGCGCGCTTTCTGTAGCGACACGTCCGCGCCAAAGACAGGACCATCTCGAGTTCTCGCAAAGCCCAAAATAGCGCCGTTGGTGTCCACCACGCTGATGGATACCCTAGCTTGGCTGCCAAGGGGTCTCCTGATTTGTGCCCGCATGCTGTTGGCTAATGCAAGTGCCTCCTCGAGGATGACTTCAACTTCTTCAGCGCTAAGCGGCGCTGTTGCGCCGTTCCCTGGTTGGTCGGTGCCTGTGATCGGAGGATAGCGGTTGATGCCGGCCTCATCCACCAAGATGAAAGCATCCAAAGACTCGCCTGTAGAGGAGGCGAACAGGTCGTTAGCGGCGGGAGCGATTCCAGATTCTGGTGTTCCAAATATGGTGCCAGCGCCGATTGTCCTGCCGTCGTAGTAACCGAAGACGGGAACGAGTTGCCCTCGCGGGTCGTCAGAGGCTGAGATCGGCGCCGCATTGCCAGCGTCGCTCACTAGGAATGAGGTATCCCAGTCAGCATAACGGAAGGTTTTACCGACCGCGGTGATGACATCTGCTCGGCGGGCAGATGGCGCATCAAAGCCCACAGTCCCGGCGAGCGCAATAATCTCATCAAGATCGTCATCGAACTCACTGATGTCTCGGTCAAGCCCATAAACGCCGTCGCCAATGAAGCCAACCCCGCCCACTGGAGCGCCTTGCTTGTAGATAGGGAAACCACCAGGGTCCGCCGAGAGTCCAAGCGGTGATCGCATTGGACCGGGCGTGGTTGACCTGCCTGGCTCTGCGCGCTGAACAAGGTCGCCGCAGGGCAGTTGACTAAACTGAACGCCAAAGAGCGGACCTGAGGGTTGGTTGGTTTCCCCTGGGTTGAAGTTCTCTTGAACGATTTGTGATGCGGTTCGCGTGCTAAATGCATTGCCCTCGGTGGATAAGTAGGCGCCCGTAATGGCTTTGGCAATCGCCGCTAGTCTTGCGGGGATAACGTTAACGCCCTCAAGCCCGCCGAGCACTGGGGAGGATCCGTCATGAGACGAAGTAATGGTGACGACTTTCGCTGAGTCATTCATCTCAAATACTGCGAGCACGTTGCCCACGCGGTCCACTACAGCAGCGGTGCCGGGTAGTCCTCTAGCCTCTGCCTCTGCGACGACTTGCCCGATAATCTGGGTGACATCTGCTTGGGTCAGCTGCTGGCCGTTTTCGCTGCAGCGTCCATCGCACCCGCCATCGCTAGCGGTAAGTAGCGAGCTTTGCTGATCGGTAGGTGATCCTGCGGTTGGCGCCAGCGTCGATAGTCCGCCACCTGTGGACCCCCCTCCGCAGGCGGCAAGCATTAAGGTCAGGTTTGTCGCAACTCCCATCTGGGCAAGCCGGATCATCGCTCTGAACCTGCTCGGCCTCATGGAGCGCGCTGTTCTGATCTCCCTTCTGGATCACCGACTGATCTGACG
Organism: Gammaproteobacteria bacterium; assembly: GCA_038131595.1. GTDB lineage: Bacteria > Pseudomonadota > Gammaproteobacteria > Pseudomonadales > Azotimanducaceae > UBA9926. The sequence continues at coordinate 111,679 of JAYPPR010000008.1, read as the reverse complement.
AGAGAGTGGTGCCCTCTGGTTGTGCTGGATCAATCGTCGGTGCTGCCGCTTTGGCTATTTGAGCGGTGACCGAAGAAATACTGCTTCCATATAGTTCGCTTGATTGCCGCTCGAGTTCGGCGCTGAATTGGACCATAGGATCAAATCGGTCCAAGTGGAATGAATGACAATCCAAGCACACGGAGACCAGCTTATCGTCGGTACGCTCATCGCCATGACAGGTCTGACATGAGGCGATATCGGGCATCAGAATGTCGGATGAGACAAGCGACGTTTTGGCGGCGTGGCAGCTCTCACAGGTCTCATTAGCATGGGCGCCGTGGTCAAATCGACTGAGCGGCATCCAGTGCTGATTGATGTAAACCGGCGCCACATCCCACGCCGGAGTGATCCCGTCTCCGCGCCGAGTAACATCGTGACAAATCGCGCAGGTAGTCCGTTCAAAAATATCCTCGGCCGATTGAACCGCTAGTTCTTTAGCGAGCCTAAGTGCTTCTGCGCGTGCGGCTTCATCGAGTTGGTTCGAACGGCCAGGGCGTTCGGCATCAAATGCGGGGCGTCCTGCCGCGAGGGTCGCGCCTATCAGCGTCCTTCGTGCATAGAACTCCTCCATCATCAGGAGCAGATCGCTTGGTTTCCCATGAGGGAGTTCCCGGTCGGGATGATCAGGGTCAAACGTCAACAAATGACAGCTTGAGCAGTGCTGTTCCATCGAGACCGGCTGCATGCCTATCTCACCCTCGTCGGGTTGATGGCAGCTACCGCAATTGAGCTGTTCTGGCCCCTCTGGCCCTTCGATGCCGTCGGGGTTCATATGCACCGAATGAGGGAAAATGAGATTCGATGAGGACTTGGCCAGCGGCGAGTCAATGGAGATTCGCTCACTGCTCCAGCCTCCTGATAGCTCAAGTCTTGGGATGGACACTTTGAACTCTGGGTGTCCTGCACTCCAGCTCGAGACGGCGCGTAGCTGAGAGCGAGCGCCTGCAATGTTATCGATGTCTGCATGACAGTCCGTACACCCTTGATCATCCCGCAGGATCAGATGCGAGGGTTCGACGTGCTCAATGTGACATTCTGCACAACGACCCAGCATCGAGTCCGCATCGTGAAACGTAAGCGGATCAAAATGGTGTGGCGTTGATTCGTGGCAGGACAGGCATGCCGCATCGGTCACCGGCTCAAAAGGGGTTTCGTGACAGGCGCTGCAATCATCACCAATCGATCGATGGACATTGTGGAGTGGTCCAGTAGTCCATATTGCCTCTGAGGAGACCTGCACCATGCTCACCGAAGATGGCTCATTAGAGGACGCTTCCTCTGTCGTGAATGAAGTAGTGCTCCAGGGGGAGATCCAGCCAAGGTACAGGATGGCAATAACAGCGGCCCAACTGAGCCATCGTTTTGAGGGTCCAGGCGATACGCCGGCAAGCACTCGCGTTGCTCCCGCGTTCTTTCTTTTTTTGAGGGGCTGCACTGCTGACCACCAATCGCGCCTCGCATGGCGTCGCGCTTTAACGAGAATAGTGGTGTCAGCAATGACAATCTGGTCGTCTTTTTGTAGTGCATGCTGCGCGAAGGTGCCATTAACGCTAACCTTGGCTTGGTCCCACTACAGTGAGGACAAGTTGACTCGCTCTTCTCTGATCTCACCGATGGATAAAGGGAGCTCGGGCTCATCGATACGGATGTCCTGGTCAGAAGCGCGTCCAATTCGCAGTACGTCGCCCTCAAACTCCATTGCTTGATCATCAACGTTACGGTCTGAAACGTTTGAATGATGAGTTTCATCGGGGCCTTACCAGTACAAGAACACGGCGATGACGTGGATGATTACGGCTGCTACTGCGGCGAACGCGAGAGGAATGTGTATGGTCAGCCAAATTCGAGTGAGCGTGACCAGCCGTAAATCCTCTTTGATGCGTGAATGAGGGTGGCTCGCTCACCAAGCGCACCAACCAAGCTTTGAAGATTGAGTGCTTTATCGCCTGGAGCGCCTTGTTCGATCTGCTCGATCAAATAGTCGATCAGCGCTGTCATGTTGGCGTTGGATACGAGCCCTTGCCCGGTAGCAGCACCTTCGGATCGATCCCTACCGCGTAAGATGTCGAGCCAGCGCTCTGGTAAGCGCTGTTCGCTCCAACGCGCCTTGCACCATACTTGCTATGCCTGGGGTCATGGCGCGTCAGTGAAGCAGTAATGTCCTTGTCCAGACTGTACAGCTGATCGATTAAAGCTCCCCTAGTCTGGCTTAAATTATTTCTATCAATGAGGGCTGGGTAGTGCTGATAAGCCCACACTCCATAGATGCCGCTTAAACAAACGATGAACATGAGCGCAAACGCAAGCGTGTGCCAATTCCAGCCGACTTGGAACCCACTGTGAAGCAGGGTCAGTATTAATCAAAGGCGACCCCTAAGATAGACGTGAGCGCTTGTCCATCCTTTGACTGTGCCGAGCTTAGATCCGTAGTGACGTTTACGTCGCCCAAGGTAGGTGAGTACCAACATGAGAAAGGCTGCGATGGTTCCGCTCGTGTATCCAAATACGGAGCCACCATTTGGCGGCACGCGTAAATCCTCTGCCCAGTAGCCAATGGCGCTAGCAATGAGTAGTGCGATTGCCCACTTTAGCCCACCGTCCGGATCGATGCGTTAAAAATGTCTCCGACATGGCTAGAACCCGGCCTTTTTATAGAAGCGGTCGGTCATTTCGAGCGAGCCGTGACGAGTTCAACAAAGGTCTGGGGTGACACACGGTCCGCGGCGCCTGTAGGACAAGCGCGCACACATGCGGGCCCGCCTGCCAGGTCTTTGCACATATCACACTTCACCGCTTTCTTAAGCGCAGGGGCGGCGTTGCTCGATTTGGGGCCGTCACTCACAAGATTGATTGGCCCGAGCAGTAGCTCTGTCCAAAAGCCGCGCTTTTTCTCAGCCGGTGCCGCCATTTGAATGACGTCGTAGGGGCAATTCGCTTCACAATTTCCACAACCGATGCAGTTATCAGCAATGTATACCTCTCCGCCGGGTGATCGCCTGATCGCATCAGGTGGGCAATCTTTCATGCAATGGGGATCCTCGCAATGTCGGCACGAGGTGGGTACGTGAATCTCGGCAAAAACGGATCCTGCTTGTCGGTCCAGTCTTGATGTCCCGCCGTGAGTGGCAGCACAGGCGATCTCACAGTTATCGCAATTCACGCATAGCGCTTTATCGATCAATAGCACATCGGTTGCCTCGCCCAGCCCTTGGCTCAGAAGAAAACCAAGGGTTGTGCTTGCCTCTGATTGTGCTTCGACCTTGATGTTTTGTCTGAGACGCTGACTCATCTCCTCAGTGAGGGATTGCTCTAAGGTCGGCGATAGCTTTAAGAGCTGTCTAAAGGAATCGGCGTCAACCGACACGGTTTGGGCGCGAACCGCAGCGCGGATGGTCGCGGTTCGTGTATGGCCGCCAAGAAGCCCCATTTCGCCCACGTGTTGGCCTGCTGCCACATAAGCGAGCGGGACCTCCTCGCCATTATGCGTTTTTAAAACGGCGACTGATCCTGACCGCACGAGATGCAAGGAGTCAGCTTCATCGCCTTCGAGGAAGAGGGCTTCACCGGGCCTGAATTCATGGAGCTCGGCGTGCTGGGCGATGGGTAATAGATCTTCGATGGATGCGGACGGTGCAAACCGAGACTGGATGGTTCTTAAAATGAAGGTTTCATCTAGGACACGTTTGGCTGATGCGACGGAACTGAGTAGTTTGTTCATGGTGCGCCGCGGCGTTTCAATGACCACACAGTCTGGCCCCGCTCGCACTGTCGCCGATCGTCTTCGCCCCGAGAGTAAGCTCAACTCGCCAAAAAATTGTCCGGCAAATGCTGAAACCGTGAGGTCGGCGGAGATCTCAATCTGCACCTCACCTGCAAAAACGCTATAGAAGCTGTTGGAATAATCATCCTTTTTAAAGATTACATCGCCAGCGCTGGGGGTATGGATCTCAGAATCCAGCATCAGCTCTCGAAAGAGGAGTGGGTTGACCTCGGAGAAGATGGGAATCGTCTGCTGGATCGCCGACAGCGTGTCGTCTACGGATCGCTCTCCAGTGATGGCAGCCACTTTGGCGGCAATAAGCTCATGATCTGCGGGTAAAACATCGTTACCGAGGATCGTCTCAACGACTTCAAAGCCCTGATTCATCGCCTGCTTAATCAGCGGATATCCAGCTAATGCACCGATAATATAAGACCCGGTACCGAGCTTTCATAGGTCCCGGATAGCGTTGGCAATGCATCTGGAGCCGAACTTGGAAAATCGACGCCGAAAGACTCAACAAGCGCGCGCTGAGGAATGGCGCCTAGTCTTGCGATGATGCGATTGACTGTGAAGGGCTTATCGCCAGTCAGGGCAAGCCAGCACAATCTCGCCGCTTTGATTATCGTCGTTGGTTGTCATCGAAACTGGGGAAGCGCTGTACTCGCAGGCAAGTGCGCCCGATTCAATGGCACCCACGATAAGCTGAATGTTGCCCTCTTTGGCGCGGGCAAATTCATCTTTTCGGTTGACGATGGTGACTCGGTTATGGCCTGACAGTGCTACCGCGTTTTCAATGGCGGCATCACCAGCGCCGATGACCATGATGTCCTCGTCTTCCACCTCATCAGGATCGTCGAGTCCGTATTGGACAATGGCTGCGCTTTCGCCGGGGATTTCCAGCCGCCGCAAGTTTCCCTGCACGCCAATCCCGAGGACGATGTGCTCACAGAGGATGGCCTCGCCGCCTCGAAGCGTTAACGTGAATTGACCGGCTTCGCCCGAGATGCTCTGAACTTCGCTGTCAAAGCGAATATTGACGTCAAGGTCCGACACGGAATTCGCCCAGCCTTCAAGGATATTTTCGCGGGTCCCCTGCTCGAACGGGACATCACTTCGCAATGGCAAGATCCCAGGCTCTGCCATGACGTGCTTACCCTTCTGGTAGCTTTGGATGGTATCGGCAACCTTGGGCGACTTTTCTAAGAGAATGTGTGAGACGCCAAGAGAAGCGGCGTGAGCAGCAGCGCTGAGCCCTCCCGGTCCAGCGCCAATCACAGCAATGTGATAGACGTCGCTCAAATTCGTACTCCTTGCAGCCCAAAGCCAGCAGTGGTGAGCGCTGAATTCGATCAGTGCCTGATGCCATCTGCTCCTTTGATACTACGTCGGGGTCGGGTGTGAAGCAAAAGAATTTTCCTGAATGTGTTCAATTTTCAGTGAGAGGCAGCTCTGGTTAGCCGCGATAGATCAGGTTTATTAATTTGAGAGAGATTGGCTAACCGATGCACCGATGAACCGGGATCGACGGACCGAGGCTCTCGTGCGATGTCTGTTAACGCAAAGGTAGGTTTTTCGACTTAATAAATTTCGATTGATGAGTGGTAGACCAAAACATCACGAGCAGTCCGTTGTTCGCGACCACAAGACACCACCTCGCTCGCCGCAAAAAAGGGACGATGCGCTACAAACCCAGAGTGAAAACCAGTCAAAGATTTTTCGATGCGCTTCCCCTATGATCACGCTTGCGCCAATTGGGGCTCGATCCAAGTTCTCGTCTTTAGAGGTAAAAATAATGACTATGTCAGCCGAAGCATTTCATCAGCTCGTTCGTGAGCGCCGGTCAGTGCGCGCGTTTCGTCCCGATCTTATTCCTGAGGAAACGCTTCAATCTATTTTCGAGACGGCGCGATGGGCCCCATCGGGTACAAACATCCAACCGTGGCGGATTTATGTTGCATCGGGTGAGGCGTGCGATCGGCTACGAGTCGAGTTCCTAAAACGGTTTGATGCGGGGGAGAAGGCCAATACGGATCACCCTGGTGACGGCAAGGTCGCGGGTGTGTGGCGGGATAGAAAGCGTGCTTGCGCGAAAGTGTTGTATGACGCCATGTCGATCGAATGGGAGGATCGACCCGGACGCGCTGCTGCCGCCCGCCGGAATTTTGAATTTTTTGATGCGCCTCACGTGGCCTTCATTGCAATGGATGAGGTGTTTGGTATGCAAAGTGCTGCAGACGTCGGGATGTTCTCGCAAACCTTGATGCTTGCGATGACCGCCCACGGCGTCTCATCGTGCGCCCAAGGAACACTTCGTAACTACCCGGATCTCGTTCGTGAGACGTTTGGAATGGAACCTGAGACCAAAATTCTATTTGGCTTGAGTTTTGGGTACGAAGCAGAGGGTGTGCCTGCCAATGAAGCGCGTACCGAGCGCGCCACTATTTCCGAGTTTGCTCAGTTCATAGCCTAGATCGCGTTGGTGGCAGCGAGCACGCGATGAGCAGCATGGGGCTCACGCTCATGTAGTGACGCTCGTCTAGTGACGCTTCGCCTCGGAATAGCGTTTGCCGCGCTTGGCAGCGAGTTCGAAGGCCGCAGTGGTCTCGGCCTCGACTTCTTTTTGCTGCTGATCTCGAAGTTCGGCGTATTCCTCAACCCACCATCGTCTCGTTACTTGTGGGAAAGTCCCCATTCGGTTAACCGCCGCGTTGGCGCCGCGGTCTCGACCTGCCTCGTAACCAGCAGCGCCTGCTGCAGCCGCCTCGTGTTTGCCGAAGGGGACTAAGTCGCCATCCATTTTGGGCAGAAGGAAATAGGGCATTGAAACGCGGGTCTCGCCTCTGGGTATCAGGGTCGTATTGACCCGGTGCAAGGTCGCTGAGTATCGCCCCTCGCTAAGATGCATCAGCGTGCCGCCTGTGTTCACGATCACCGAGCCGGGAATGACCGGTACAGCATAGTCTCCTGGTGCTGTGCGGCATGTCACCGGGGCGTCGACCCAGTTTCCTTCACCGGCAACCACCTGCAATCCAGGCCTATCATTGATTAAGAGTGCGATAAACGGGGGTCCATCAATGTGGGCGCCAACGTTCTTACTATCAAATTGTTCGTAGGCCGCAATAACCTCCGCTTCGGCTTCGCGAGTGAACACATCAAGGCTGAAATTGTGATTCAAACTGGCCGCAAGATAGGGCTCGTCCTTGTCAAAATATTCTCGAAAATGAGCGGGATCCTCGCCTAGGGATTCGACAATCAGTTCACCGAGTTCGTGCGTCAGCGAGTGATAGATATGCGTAATGTCCTCAATTAATGGTCGAAAACCTGGGAGCGCATCGGTCTGAGGCCAAGTGTTGGGGCCAGTGAAGAGTCGTTTGTGAATAGGCACTGACCGGTCGTCGTGGGCGCAGACGGGGTCCTCTTCAAAACCGAATTGGAAGTTCTCGATGACTTGCCCATGACCTCGGTCCGCCGGAGTCGGTAGGGTATAGCCGCGAAAATAGGGCGTATTGGAAATGTGCGCCGTCTTTTTGAGATCCATGGGTGCATCGAAGAAGCCGCGGACCTCTTTGAACGCGCGTTGCTGAAATTCATCCCCTAGGCCTGGAGCGTTGGCGAGCACCAGAAACCCACATTCAGAGAGCGCATAGCGTAAATCGGCGAGGAACTTTTCTCTGTCGGTCTCGAGATCAAGCCAGTCGACGATAGGAATCTCGCTTAACGATTGCTCAGTTCCATTGGTTGAGTGACTCATGGTAGCGCCTCTCTTTTAGTCAATAGGGATCAGCGGCGGAGGGAACCACTCGCAGGTCAGCACCGATTCCGCGCCCTCATAGACTCGCATGCCCAGCATGAATGGTCCATCAGGAACCGGAAGCCAGTTGGACGGGTCGGCGGGCTCCTTCGCGCTTAGGATAATCGTGAGTCCACCATCGTCATCAAAGCGAAGTCCGGGTGTACGATCACCGATTGACCAGCGGTTGATGGCGTTATCAACCAGGTAGAGATCCATGCCGTATGCGGTGAGTGACCAAAATCCATCGCACGGTGGGAGCTGGTCTGGTCGAAATAGCAGTTTAAGCGGCACCTTGCCATCGAGCTTTGCTCGGCTGCTCGTATGCACCGCGATATAGCTCCGGTTCTCAATGGGATAATGGCCACCCAAGCCGTATTTCGCGCCCATTGCTCGCCTTAAGATGTCATTACCTGGGCCGCCCGTTCCTCGCCCGGTGCGCCAACCTTGCTCCAAAACGCCGTCTTGGGTATTGCCGCTCGCAAGTAATTGCTCTGCTTCCTGGATGCCTTTCGCGAGCACCTCAGTCGATATTGAGCTTGGGTTTTCTAAAATATGCTTGGCACCCTCTGATAAGCGCGGATGCCACTTTGCTGGCGGGTCAAGCAAGGTGTATCTGTGGATTTCTTCAAAAATCGCGGGGCCGCTTTGTGCGATCTGATTCGCTCGGCCCGCTCGCTCGGTGAGTGTTTTCGGGTGAAGAGTGCTTGCGGTAACACGGATTGCGCGCTGGATGTTTCGAGCGGCTTCCAGGTCATCCTTTGATTCGACCAGCACTCTAATAATGACCCATGCGGTCGGTGTGCCAACCGTCACGACCGGCGTATCTGAGTCGAGCGGCGGCGTATTGGGGTCGAATCTGACGGTGACTCGGGTACCCTTGGTGCCGTGATGTCGCCGAGCGATATAGGTCACATGGCTGTAGGCATCAGCAATCATGACATTCCAGTAACGATCGGGTTTGTCCATGGGTGGCACGTCGATGACAAGATCGCCGTGCCGAAGGTCATACCATCCTGAGGTGTATAGCGTGTCGTTGTTCGGCGCGACGATTGCTTTATCCGCGGGTGTGGCTAGCCCCTCAACATGATTAAGCTCGCCAGATCGATGCCGTGAACAAAGATGAAGACGAGTCCGATGGGTTGCAACGAGGGGGTAACCCCAGAGATACGCCTCGGCGGCAGGCGACAGCTTGGCAAGATTGTGGGGAGCGTCTTCCATAACGATTGGTTTTACTATTTCGAGCGACAAAAGTCTTTCAAGGTTGAGTACCTACAGAGGCTGTCTGCAAAAACAACCACAACCACAAAAACTGTCAGGCCATGATCACTCGCCGGAATGCGAAAGCGGACAGCCAAGTCACAGGACGAAGAGTTGAACTGGACTGAAAACAAGGAAAGCAGTTGCGAGTCAAATGCTCGGGACTGAGCTCTTGGCCGTGACGACGATGCCCCTGATCCAGTTAGGCATCCAAAACATTCGCTTCTTAGCGCGAGTAGACAACACCCCGCGCCGGGCGAGCATGCTGTCTACTTCTTTGCCGCTTCCTGCGTGACGCGCTCAATGCTTGGATGCGCTGCCGTACGCCCCAAAAGTTCGACCAGCATTGGGCTGTCACTTAAGAGATCAACCCCAGCAACCCTCGCCATTCCCGCCGCTGGCCCGAGGCAATAGTGCGCATAGAAATCGGCGATGGTCAGCTCGCTACCGCAGGCATATGGGTCACATACCATGAGCCGTTCGACCGCTTTAATTCCCTTGGCAAGGTCCCGCTTGACCTCACTCTTTGTCTCATCACTAACGGGCTGATTAAACAGTGCCTCGGGTAAGCACCGTCTTGCCACAAGTTCAACATCGAGTTTGAGGTGGCAAGCGAGTTCCATGGCTTTTGCGGCAGCGAAAGGGTCGCTAGGTAAGAGGCCAGGTGATAGCTGCTCAAGGTAGTTAAAGATGGCGATGGACTCCGACAGAAACTGACCATCGACTTCAATGGAGGGCATCTTTCCCATAGGGGAACGGGCAAGGTAATCCTCAGACTGCGAGGGTGGGGCCTTGATCTCCTCAAAGGCCAGGTCTTTCTCTATCAATAATGCCTTGGTGAGACTGTAGTAGTTGCTCATTTTTAAGCCGTACAGTTTGATCATAAGCTGCTCCTTAACCTTAGCGTTTCGCTAATCACATTGGTTTGAGCAAGCCATCTTTTTCAATCGAATGCAACGTATGCTAGTCGAGGTGCGCAAGGTGAATTGGAAAGCCTCCCTTGGAGTCGCTGGACTGAGTACGTCAGGCGTCGCTCCCGGTAGACCTGGTGTCCTGGTTGATTGACACGTGTATTTCACTTAATTAATGTCATTCATTACTTTTTGAGTCCTACTACCTGCTATCGACGCTTGACCAGGTGAAACAAAACAGAAAGTGCACGGGATGCTGCAGTGTATGTGGGCAGGCTTGTTTTGAAGGCAAGATCAAATGGTTACTTCCTCGCGAGAGGCCGAGACCAATGAAGAAGCTAATGAAAAAGCAATAAGTACAAGCGATCGATCGCATGGTTGTGATGCCCTTAACCTGCCCCAGCTAGGGGGCTAGCAGTAAAGCCGCAGATCCAGAATTTGGAGAAAGAGCAACATGGCTGAGCAATTGGAAGTTGACGTTTTCTGGTCTTTTCGCAGTCCCTGGTCCTATCTTGCGACGCCGCGCTTGCGCGAATGGCAAGAACGCTACTTGCTTAAAGTGAACCTCAGAGTGGTTTATCCCATTGCAATTAGAACCCCTGAGTTCTTTGATCAGGTGCAGCCTCAGTGGTTCTCCTATTTTGGTAAAGACGTGCGCCGAGTCGCGGAGTTTCTCAATCTTCCTTTCGTCTTTCCCAAGCCTGACCCCGTCATTCAATTAGTGGACGAAGAAGGGCGCAGGCACACGGCACCCGAACAACCTTATATTCATCGTTTGTCGTGGCTTGGCGTGTTAGCTGAGGAAATGGGTGCCGGCATCGAATTTGCGGATGAGGTGTCGTCATTGATCTGGGGAGGAACAAAAGACTGGGACCAGGGCGATCACATGATGAAAGCTGCAGCGCGAGCAGGACTCGATCTCTCAGCGATGGAAGAGCGGCTTCAGTCAGAGACTGATCGGCTAGAAGCCGAAATTGTGAAGAACCAAGCCGATCATCACTCGGTTGGTCATTGGGGCGTGCCGACATGCGCCTTTGAGGGCGAGCCGTTTTTCGGCCAAGACAGGCTTGACGTGTTGCTGTGGCGATTGCAGCAATCGGGATTGACGGAAAGGGTGTAGCACTGAATTCGAGGCTGCATCTTGAAATTCGGAAACTTTAGCTTCGGCAATCGACCCGCAGAGTAGCTGGTTATCAGTCTCACGGAGATTCGGGATTGAAGGTTTTCGTACTCGCCGATACTGCTCAGGCTTTATGCCGCGGGATTGGCAGCAGTGGGGGCCGGTAGGCGTCGTCTAGACATCTAATTATCGGGAGAAGCGGAATGTTTGATGGTAAGTACACGCTCTGGGGCGGCGAGCACAGTCTCTTTACTCGAAAGCTAGAGGCGATGCTGAATTACCTGGACGTCGACTACGAATTTAGGTTGAAGTCCGAGGAGACCGGACCCACCGTCGAAGGCCGTCTTGGCACGCACTTCATCCCGGGCCTTCAAACGCCGGAAGGCTGGTTCATTCATGACACGACGCCGATTGGGTTAATGCTGAATGCGAAATTTCCGGATCGAGCGATTGTCCCATCGACGCCGGTGCAAAGGATTGCGTCCCATCTGTTGGAGGATTGGGCGGATGAATGGTTCGGTCGTTACGCGATTAGCAGCCGGTGGTGTTATCCCCATAATGTCGACCATGTTGCCAAGGGGTTTTATGCCAACCGAATTGGCAAATTTATGAATGAGGGGCTTAGCCCAGAGGAAGAGGCAATGGCGGCTTCGGTGATCATCGAGGTCCGTGACAACTTCGGACTGAGAGCTTGCGCGAATCGTGGCTGCGGGCCGGATCAAGCGAGCGCGGTACGTGCCGATTTCGAGGCGCTCATGAAAGTAGCGGCAACGCATTACGGTCAGCACCGGTTTCTTCTTGGCGAGCGCGCTAGCTTGGGTGACTTCACGTTTGCTGGGCTCTTTAAAGCCCATGTTGAGGCAGATCCAGAGCCTCGGAGTTGGATTGATCAGTGTGCCCCTGAAATGCTGGGGTATATGAACAGAGTCTTTGAGTCGCGCACAGATGATGCGGATTATCTCTCGGATGATCGTTTGCCTGAGACGTTAAATCCATTCTTCGACCACATGCGCGAAACCTATCATCAATTTCTCCGAGTCTCTGGTGAGGCGCTTGCTGCGAATGAAAAGTGGTGCGAAGTCGATCTCGGTGAGGGCCCAGTCAAAATGAGATCGCTCAAATATAGCGAAGTCTCCAGATGCCATATTAAAAATGAAATTGAATCGTTGGGCGCAGAAGACAGAGCCAAGGTCGATAAAGTGCTCGGGCCATTGGGTGTCTTAGATGCTTACCTGATGCCTTCATTCCTAAAGTCCTGATCTCAAAGCCCTGATAATTGACTCGAGAAGAAATAAGTGGGTCGTCCGCTCCAGCGTAAGTGAGACAGTGGATGGCTATAAGTGGACGGTTATAAGTAGATGGTTATTAAGGCTTTGTTTATACAAGCTACAAGTGGGAGGTAGACATGCGAATATTTGCTGGACTGATCGTGATCGGCTTCATGATCGTTGGCGCTGGGTGTTCAGACCCTGATGTCGTGCCAGAAAGTCATATCTCGGCCCCACCTGAAAATCCGGTTTCAGTCGAGCCCGAGGCCGTCGAACAATTTCCGCTCAACACCGCGCTATTCGGTGATCTCCACGTGCACACGAGTTGGTCCATCGACGCCTACGCTGGTGAAAACCGACTTGGGCCCAATGCGGCGTATCGATTTGCCAAAGGCGAAAAGGTAACGCTGCAAACGGGTGAGGAAGCCCAGTTACAGACGCCGCTCGATTTTGTTGCGTTAACGGATCATGCCGAGGGCTTTGAGATGCACCTTCCCTGCACCATGATGCCCGAGTCCCCAGAATTTTCGGTTGAGCGGTGCCAGGACGTAAGATCGGGCGACTTTGATCTTGCCACCATGTTGGATCAGGCTTTCGCCACCGCAGGCGTTCGGCCACAACCAAGGGTTTCTGATATTTGTGGTGATGATGCGCGTTGCAAAGCCAATGAAGTTGATACCTGGCAGCGTGTCCAAGCGGTTGCCAACGCCCACAATGCGCCTGGTCGTTTCACCGCCTTGATTGGCTACGAATTCTCATCGCTGCTCCCGGAGATGGGGATGCTCCACCGGAATGTTATCTTCCGCGGCGAAGAAGTGACCCCCCACGCTATCTCGGCAATTGATGTTAGTAATCAGAAAGAATTTTTCGACCAGCTCGATGCAGCCTGCGAAGCACCCTGTGAGGTCCTTACGATCCCGCATAACACCAATTACTCCTGGGGACTGATGTTCTCAAGGGCCGATGAAGATGGCAGCGCGTTTACCAATGAAGATCTCGAAAAACGGGCCCGGATCGAACGTCTTTTTGAGCTGACTCAGCAAAAAGGCACGTCAGAGTGCCACCTCAGCATTGGCGCAACCGATGAAGACTGTGGGTTCGGCAACATGTTCGCGGCGTGCGAGGCTGAAGGTGATCTGCGATGCGCCACCGAGCGCTCTTTTTTGCGCAACATCTTATTAGATGGCCTGGCGTTGGAAGAAGAGCGAGCGCTGAATCCTTACAAGTTAGGCGTCATCGGATCAACCGATACTCACACATCAGATCCTGGCAACACTCGATCAGGAATTCCCGCGAGATTTAAACCTGCTGAAGGCATTGGTTTTGCGGTTAATCGTCTGCTTGAAGCCGATCATCCAGTGGCTGGCCCTATTCGCCGGTTCTTGCCGGGGGGGCTTGCTGGAGTATGGGCGAAGGCCAACACCCGGGAAGAGATATTTGATGCGCTGCAGCGTCGAGAGACATTTGCTACGAGTGGCTCGCGTCTGCGAATTCGGTTTTTCGCTGGGGATCTGCCGGTAGATATCGGTGAGCAGGGCAACCCGATAGCGCTTGCCTATGAGCGAGGAGTCCCCATGGGAGCAGATCTTGAAGTGAGCGGCTCGCCGAGATTCTGGGTGTGGGCGTCCCAAGATCCCAATGGGGCACCGCTTGACCGCATCCAGGTGATCAAGGGGTGGGTCGAGGACGGCAAGCAGCACCAGCGCGTTCGGGACGTCGTTTGCTCAAGTGGTCGGTTGCCTAATGCTGATGGCAGATGTCCCGCGACAACTGCCTCGGTAGACATTGAGAGCTGCGAATTAAAGGGGGACGAGGGTGCCGCGCAGCTGCAACAGACGTTCACCGATCCAGATTTCTCCCCCGAGCAGAACGCTTTTTATTATGTTCGTGTGCTCGAGAATCCCACTTGTCGTTGGACGACCCTGCTTGCTAATAGTGCAAACGAGGATTTGCCTGCCGACGTGCCTGCCACAGAGCAGGAGAGGGGCTGGTCATCTCCGATTTGGTTGAATGCGGGTGATACGGATCAATCAGGAGCCGTAGTCAGCGCTCAATGACCAGGCGTCATCTTTGCTGACGCGAGTGGCTACGTTGTTTTTTTATTTAGACATGAAAGTCTTGTATCCGGGCCAGATCGCAGTGCTTCCTTTGGTTACTCAAGTTGGCCAATGTAGCCTGTCTTCTCTGGTAGCTGGCGAGTCTTGGCATCAAGGGATGTCGAGCGCGCTCTTGGATGGTAGGTCTTGGCATCGTCTATTTGCCCCACGATGGGCTGCCAGATGAATCTCAGCTGAAGAGTCGGAAGTGATGTTGTCAGTCATCCGAGCGGAAATCTCGGATCGGTCGCCACAGCACACCAATCAAAGCGGTCGCCGCAATAGAAATAAAGCCACCTAGCACCATCGTGTTGCTTGCGCCAATTGCGCCCGCCCAAAAACCGACCCAAATGGTGCCCACATTGTTAGCAGTTTGTGCCGCTAAATACATGAGTGCGAACGCTCGGCCGCGCATGTCATCTGGCGTGGTCAGCATGATCGTCGTCTGCCTTACTGCGACGGTGACGGCGTCTGCTGCACCGAGCAGCGCGATCATCAAGATACCAAGCCAGAGCGAATTAGCGAGACCGAATCCAAAGAGAATGAATCCATAGGCGAAGGAGGCATAAAGCACCAGCATCCCCTTCGCGCGAAAGCCGACAAGCGCGAGTGCAAAGAAAGCGCCAGCGATGGCACCCAGCGAATTTGCTGTGCCGAGTAGACCTGTGACGCCAGCGCCGCCGGCAAACAGTCCAAGAGCAAGCACAGGCAATATCTCTCGGTAGAACGAGGCTGTGGTGATCCCTGCATCGAGTAAAAATAAGCCAGGCAAAATCGGATGTTTCGAGACATAGCGAAATCCATCCAGTGTTTGCTGGACTTGGGTGGGCTTTGATTCATTGCCCTCCGATGCAACCTGACCTCGTGCGCTGATAAAGAGCGGTAGGCATCCTGCGGTTAGAGCGATTAACCCCGCGAGCAAAAAGACCGTGGTCAGGCCCGCAGAGAGCGCAACCCCAGCAAACAATAATGGCCCCAAAATCGCGGCGGCGTTCGAAAATGCGGTGTCGGTCGATACCGCTGACATGAGATCTTTCTTTGGAACAATGATGGGGAGTAGCGCGGACCGCGCGGGTCCTGCGAGCGTCTGAACGCCGGCAAGCATCGCGATGCCGACATACATCATCAGAGGTTGCAGCAGGCCAGCCGCGTTCGCGACACCCAGTGCAACCAACGTGGCACCTGCTACTCCATGGGAGAAGGTCATGAGCCGCTTTCTGTCCCACCGGTCTGCCAGTGTCCCTGCCCACAACGTCATTGGTATCTGCACCAACAACTGCACAACGCCAATGAACCCGACCCAATACGCTGACCCTGTTTCATCTAATAGCCACTGCGCGGTGCCTAAAATTCGCATCCAGACCGCCATGGAGCCGAGCATCAACGTGCCCCATAGGAATCGGTAGTCGCGATAAGAAAAAGCTACCAAGGGCCCGCGAGTGACGTCGTTTTCATTCATTGATTGATCAATAGACCGACTATCGAGTGGTGAGTGTAAAGGCGTGCTTTGAATCGAAACAATGGCTTGCCGTGAGAAGTGTCGGCATGCTGTTTAACGCGGCAGCCCGTGAACGCCACGTGCGAGCCAAGAATTGAGGGAGGTCAAAGCGTTAAGGCGGGGTTAGATGATGTGGAGCTAGTCGGTAACAATGGTCCATAGAGAGGAGTCTCGTAGGACTTTTGTCGCCGGAGCCCGCTTAGCGCTCTGCGTGGGTTAGTGAGTAAAGAAGCCTTGACGTACTGGCTAGGCCTAGGGAGCGGTCAAGGCGCCCAAAGTAGGGCGCCTTCAAGACACAATTAGCCCAGCTTTTTCATCACATCGCCGAAGAGAACCTCATCTGAAGCCAGTTCTTTGGGTTGAACTAAGGGCTTCGAGATCCACGTTTCATTGATGAGATCCCGCCAAGAGATGTTGTTGTTGGTACCATTGCCTCCCCACGAGCCACAGCCCAAGGAGAAGGTCTGACGCATACCATTCCAAAGATTGCCGCTATTGGACGCGGCTTGAGGCTGATTCACCATAACGCGCGATGTCCTGGTAGCATCCGCGAGTTTCATGATGTTCTCATCACTATTGGAGTAGATGCCGCAAGAGTGGCCCTGTCCCTGATAGCTTTGAATGTTATTGGTCAGCTCAATGGCATGATCAATGTCGCTTGCGCGATAAAGCGCCATGACGACGGAGAGTTTTTCGCCAGAGAAAGGGAAGTCTTTGCCCCAACCTTCTTCAATGACGATATAAAACTCGGTGGTTTCGGGAACGTCGAGCCCCGCCATGGAGGCAATCTTCTGCGCGGGTTGGGCAACAATAGCCGTGTTTAGGTGGCCCTCATCATCCCAGATCGTGTTGCGAAGCTTTTCTTTCTCCTCGGCATTACACAAGTAGCCGCCTTTTGCTTTCAACCGCTCAAGCATTGGCTCATAGATGCTATCAACGAGAATAACGGAGTTATCAGACGAGCAGGATGCCGCGAGATCGAGGGTTTTAGACATGTGAATCTTGGTCGCAGCATCATCGAGGTCGGCCGTGTCGTCCACCGTGATGACTGCGTTGCCAACACCAACGCCCAATGCAGGCGTTCCGCTCGAGTATGCTGCTGTGACCATGGCGCCACCCCCTGTCGCTAGCACGCGATCGCATTGCTGCATCAACTCATTGGTTGTCTCAAGGCTAGGGATTTCAATCGCGATGACTAGGTCCGCTGGTGCACCCATTTTTTCGATGGCGTCACGCATCAGATCACAGATCTTTTTATTGGTGAGCTTCGCTCTAGGGTGCGGTGCGACGATGATGGAATTCCTGCCTTTGACGGCGTGAATGGCCTTAATCACTGGCGTTGCTTCGGGATTAGTAGAAGGTGCAAGGGCACCGATCACACCCATGGGCTTCGCGATCTTTACGATGTTGCGCTCAGGGTCTTCTTCCAAGATGCCAACGGACTTATCGTCAATGATGTCCATTAATGTTGCTCGCGTCTTGCGCTGGATCTTAAGGAACTTCCCGTCGTAGTTTCCAAGTTGAGTCTCATCAACCGTGAACTGCGCAATCTCTTCGGCGACGCCAGGCTTGGCGACCGCCCAAACCATCGCGCGAATCAGATCATCAACTTGTTCTTGGGTGTAGTGTTCGATCTGCTGCTGCGCCGCGCGAGACCGCTTGATGAGCGCGGCAATTTCTTCTGCGGGCGTGAGGCTTTGAGCGTTGGCACTGTCTGACATGGATGATCTCCGAGCGCGATATATTTAGTGGGTCGTAGAGTCTACACCGAGTGCTGCAGGCCGCAAAGTGGGGTGCGCTTTCACAAATTTTGTCGGTGCGCTTGCAGTCACTTTAACGACTCGCTGCTCTGCGAGGGCGTCTATAGCGACTGGAATGGGATGTTGGTATTTGTGCAAGCGTATGAATGACTCGTATGCATTTGATTTGCCAGCTTGAATGGGGTGTCGTGCGGGCGCAGGGGCAGACTTTAAGAGTCAGACTTTTAGAGAAAGTCGCCAATCATGATATCTTCCATCGCTCCTAGTGCACTTGAAGGCTGCAAGCCACCAGGGTTCTCTGTTACTGCCAAGGCATGCGCAATCATTGCGTCCACAGCATAGCGAGAGAGAACTAAAAAAGCAGTGCAAAGTCGGGTTGTCAAAAATTGGCTTTATGAAAGTGGCTTTTGAAAAAGTGGTTTGTTGAAAAAGTCGCTCGTTAAAAAAGGCGCTCTTTAGAAAACGGTGCTAGTAATAAATGGCGCTGGTAATAGGTGCGGGTGATAATAGTTAAAAGAAATAACACTCGCGTCTCCAGCGAGAAGGTCGCTAACTTTGCGGGGCGCGACGCGTGGATCAATGCACAAACGCAGAGATAAACGCAACGAAGAACGCATAGACAAACGAATAGATAAACGAATAGATGAGTGCGTGGTTGAGGGTTGCGTGTTGAGTGGCAGCGCGCCTACCCTAGGTGCACGGGGTACAACCGCCTTTTAATATCTATCCTGAACGCTGGGACGGCAATCCCGATCAAGTCGTCGCAGTCCGGTGAGGCTTAATTGTATGAGTATTTACGATCCTAAAACTTCGAATCCCGGTGCCTGGGCGAGCTTAGTAGAGAAGCAGAGCAAGGGGCTCACGCCCGATGAATTCACTTGGTTAACGCCCGAGGATATCCCGCTGAAAATGCTCTATACAGCCGAGGATACCGAGGCCTTGCCCTACACGAATACGATGCCCGGTATGAGCCCCTATATCAGAGGCCCGCAAGCGACGATGTACGCCGGACGACCTTGGACCATCCGACAATACGCGGGCTTCTCTACTGCGGAGGAATCCAACGCGTTTTATCGCAAAGCGTTGGCAGCAGGCGGGCAGGGGATATCGGTAGCGTTTGATTTAGCGACACATCGTGGCTACGACTCTGATCACCCGCGAGTCACTGGCGATGTTGGAAAAGCAGGGGTTGCTATCGATTCGGTTGAGGACATGAAAATTCTCTTCGATGGCATTCCGCTCGATAAAGTGTCGGTGTCGATGACCATGAACGGCGCTGTGCTGCCCGTACTTGCGGGTTATATCGTCGCTGCGGAGGAGCAGGGCGTATCGACTGAGGCGCTTGCGGGAACGATTCAGAACGACATTCTGAAAGAATTCATGGTGCGCAATACCTATATTTATCCACCGACCCCGAGTATTCGGATCATCGGCGACATCATTGCGTTTTGCTCGAGCAATATGCCGCGTTTCAATACCATTTCGATTTCTGGCTATCACATGCAAGAGGCTGGCGCGAATGCCGCGCTCGAACTTGCCTACACCCTGGCGGATGGTAAGGAATACATCAGGACTGCCATAAAAGCTGGACTCGGTATTGATGATTTCGCCCCCAGGCTGTCTTTTTTCTGGGGTATTGGCATGAACTTCTACATGGAGATTGCCAAGATGCGAGCCGCGCGGCTTTTGTGGGCAGAAATTGTGGGCGAATTCGAGCCCACCAATCCAAAGAGCAGCATGCTGAGAACCCATTGTCAGACAAGTGGTTGGTCGCTGACGGAGCAGGACCCTTACAACAATATCGTCCGCACTACGATTGAAGCGATGGCGGCTGTCTTTGGCGGAACACAGTCGCTGCATACCAATGCGCTGGATGAAGCCATCGCGCTGCCGTCCGACTTTGCAGCAAGGATCGCTCGAAATACGCAGCTCGTCCTGCAGGAAGAGACCGGGATTGGCCAGGTTGTTGATCCATGGGGCGGCTCCTACATGATGGAATCGCTCACTAACGACATTGCAGAAAAAGCAAGGGAGTTAATCGCTGAAGTGGAAGCAGCCGGAGGCATGGCGAAAGCGATTGAAACCGGCCTGCCAAAACTCAGAATTGAAGAGGCCGCGGCTAAAAAGCAAGCGCGCATTGACCGCGGTGAAGACGTCATTGTCGGGGTCAACAAATACCGGATCGACGAGCAGGACGAGGTTGATATCCTTGAAGTCGATAACGATGCGGTGCGCGAGTCGCAAATCGCACGGCTTCATTCGGTTCGCGCTTCCCGAGATGAAGCAAAGGTCCAGGCGAGCCTCGCCGCTTTGACGGCAGCGGCAGAGACAGAGGAGGGTAACCTTCTAGCACTAGCCGTTGAGGCAACCCGGCATAGAGCAACCGTCGGTGAGATTTCAGATGCGCTTAGAGCAATGCTTTGGGCGGTTTGTAGCCAGTGCACAGACGGTTTCAGGGGTTTATGGTTCAGCATACGAACAAGACGAAAGCTGGAAACAAATTGCAATGGACATAGACAGCTTTGTTGAACAACACGGTCGAAGACCGCGTCTGCTGGTCGCGAAAATGGGACAAGACGGGCACGACCGTGGATCCAAGGTCGTCGCTACTGCCTTTGCCGATGTGGGTTTTGACGTTGATTTATCGCCGATGTTTGCGACACCCGAGGAGGTGGCAAGGCAGGCCGTAGAAAACGATGTCCACATCGTTGGTGCCTCCAGTCTGGCGGCTGGCCATAAGACACTGGTTCCCCAGCTGATTGAGGCGCTGAAGGCCGAGGGCGCTGATGACATTATCGTTATTGCCGGTGGTGTGATCCCGCAGCAGGACTATCAGTACCTCTATGACGCGGGCGTTAAGCTAATTTTTGGCCCCGGTACCCCCATTCCTGATGCTGCGAGGCGAGTGCTCGATGCCGTCAACGCCGTCAGCTGAAGCGATTCTCTCTGGTGATCGTAGAGCGCTTGCGAAGGCGATTACGTTGGTCGAGAGTGCCCGCCCGCAAGATCGCAAGGCGAGCCAAGATCTACTGAACGAATTATTGCCACATACCGGGAACAGTATTCGAATCGGTATCACCGGGGTTCCGGGGGTTGGTAAGTCGACGTTCATCGAGTCCTTTGGTCAGACGGTGATCGGCGACGGTAAAAAGGTCGCCGTATTGGCAGTCGACCCCAGCTCTCCAGTTGCAGGCGGTTCGATTCTTGGTGACAAAACGAGAATGGAGCAGTTGTCTCGCGAGACGAATGCGTTCATCAGGCCTTCCCCAGCGGGCAAAGCATTGGGCGGGGTCGCGCTAAAAACCCGTGAATCGATGTTGCTGTGTGAAGCGGCTGGATTTGACGTGGTGGTGGTTGAGACCGTAGGCGTTGGTCAGTCAGAGCATCAAGTCGGGAGCATGGTCGATTTTTTCTTGATCCTGCTCTTACCTGGGGGCGGTGATGAACTTCAGGGGATTAAAAAAGGCATTTTAGAGTTGGCGGATGCGATCCTCATCAACAAGGCGGATGGTGAGAGCGAAAATCTGGCGAATAAGACGCGGCTCCACTACCAGAGTGCACTATCGCTATTGACCCAAAGCGGGTTTTGGTCGCCGGAAGTGCGAACGTGTTCGGCTTTGGAGCGTTCGGGCATTGCTGAGGCCTGGGATATGGTGAGGCGCTTTCATGACGAGGCACTGGCGGCAGGTCACCTGGCCAGCATGCGGTCAGAACAGAACCTGCAGTGGATGTGGCAATTGACCGATCAATTGTTGCGCCAGCAAATTACCGATCATCCAACGCTAACGACGCGGTTATCAGCCATCGAGGCTGAAGTCGGGGCAGCGACGCTCACTCCCTTGTCAGCCGCGCAGCGCATCATCGATCACTTGAAAGCGTAGCGCGAGTGCAGGCGAGGCTTGCACTTCGGGTGCTTCCCGATCGATGGAGGGCCTTGAACGTCAGCCGCCGCTTCTTGTTCCAGGTCGTGTTGGAGGTAGCCCGCCTAAATCCGAATTAACGATCGATCGTCCATCATCGCGTCGTATTGTTTTTGCACCAGTTTCAGCCACCTAGGGTGGGTCAAGATCCAGAATTTTTCTGCCGCAATGGATTCGGCAACCAATTCACCGACCTCATCAGGGTGCATGCCTTGCTCAAGGGACGCTTGGATGTTTTTTGCGGTATCACCGGCTTTTTGGGAATCACGCTTAGGTTTTCCGCCCCCTGGCCGGTATGAAACCGAATGGCGGCTTATATTGGTGTTGATTGGACCCGGGCAGAGCACCGAGGCGCGCACATGGCTTTTCTTCGCTCGCAGTTCTCGCTCGACAGACTGCATCAGCGCAACCACACCATGCTTGGCAACGTTGTAAGCGCCCATCATCTGGCTAGAAAGTAAGCCAGCCACTGAGGAAGTGGCACTGATGTGCCCCATCTCTTGCTCCTCCAATATCGGAAGGAAGGTCTTGACCGCGTGGATTGGCCCCCAAAGGTCGACGTTGAGAATCCACTCCCAGTCGCTCAGTTTCATGTTTCTAGCGGATGTCGGCAGCCCTACGCCAGCATTACTACAAACCACATTCACCTGACCAAACTTGCTGAGCGCTAGATCTGCTAACGCGTCGATCTCATCCGCTTTCGAGACATCACAGAGCTTGGTTTCAATGGTAATACCCTTAGCACGCAATGCTTCACTTGCCTCATGTAGCAGCGCCTCATCAAGGTCGGCAAGGACTAGCTTCATTCCTCGCGCGCCAAAGGCGCGTGCCATGCCAAGACCAATGCCGCTGGCGCCGCCCGTGATGACTGCAACCCGCTCGTTCCATTCGGTCCATTCGTTCATGGCGTCACCAATGCGTCGCGATAGGGTGCTAAGTCGTCCGCACCCCAATCTAACCAGTCTGAGAATACGGCCTCGTTGTGCTCGCCGAGATGCGGTGCGCCGCCTCGCACATTGGCCTCATTGTGGCGGAATCGATAAGGGGATTGCGGAATCGGCCTGGTTGATCCGGCTCGGTCATCAACCTGCGCAATGGTGCCCCGCGCTTGGACTGAAGCCAGTTCACCAATTTCCTCACGGGGCCTTACATCGCCCCAGGCAATATTCATCTTGTCTAGCGCAGCGATAACCGCTTCACGGGTACGGCAGGTCTCGTTGAAAAATGTGTGAGCGGCTGCCCGTCTAGCCTCAATTTTTTGTGGTAGCGGGATGTCATCGCCCTCGGGGAGGCCATCTGTCACATCAAAGTGTCGGGTGAGTTGCTTCCAGATGAAGCGAAAATCACCGGCGATCATTAATGGTCCGCCGGCTGTCGAGTGAACTTCGTTGGCAATCACTTGGCGAACGCCGTCAAGAACATAGCCCATGCCGTCATTGGTGACGACGCTGGCGTCGACCATCGCGATTTCCAAATGATCCCCCTTGCCTGTGGATTCCCTGGCGTACAGCGCAGCCAATAAGCCCACGAGACCATGCAACCCAGCGTTAGTATCAGCGACAGATAGCGCGAGCTCAGCGGGATAGGCATTGCTGATCTCCGCTTGCCGCGAAACCAACCCAATTTCGGCATGCACAATGGGGGCGTAGGCTGCTCGGCGGCTATCGGGATTTCCAGCGCCAAACCCACAGATCGATAACATCAATAGACGGGGATTTGATGGCCGCCAGGGTGTCGTAGTCCAATCCAAGACGACCCATGACGTCCGGTCTGAAGTTCTCGATCAGTACATCGGCCTCACGCACGAGGGCCTTTACTAGCTCAATACCTTCCGGCTTACGGAGATCAATGGATATGTTTCGCTTGCCCGCATTTTGCTGATTGTAGTAGCCGGCGACACCACCAATCTTTAGTCCCCACAGCCGAGTAACGTCTCCCTCTGGAGGTTCGAGTTTGACGACATCAGCACCAAGGTCCGAAAGCATACGACCCGCGAACGGCCCTGCTAGGACCCGCGACATATCCAACACTTTGATCCCTGCTAACGGGTAACTCATGACGCCTCGCCTTTTGCTTTACCGAGATGGAAGTAATGCGCCATGTCGGACCTCACTTCCCCTTGATGCTGGAAATACTTCCTAAACCCACCATTGTAGTTACCATCCTGGCGTCGATTCTCAGCGCCCTCAAAGTTGTAGTAGCCCGGGGTGCAGTCTTCTGAGCGACTGGTCTTGCCTCGATGATTAATCACTTCTTGCACCCACCATGACTCAGCGTCCTCGGTGGCATCAATCGTTTGATAGCCGTGAGTACGAACGTGGTCAATACAGGCTGCGATGTGATCGCCTTGGGTTTGCAGCATGTCGGTGAGGTTGAATTGAAACGATGCCTGGTAACCACCCATGATAAAAAGATTGGGGAACCCTGCCGTGTGGATACCTAGTAGGGTACGAATGCCATCCGCATATTTGTCTTGAAGGTTCTGTCCACCGGCGCCGACGATGCTGTTGTAGATCCCCGTGAGTTGCACTTCAAAGCCCGTCGCGTAAACGAGCAAATCCAGCTCATGCTCCACCCCATCGAAGATTGGGCCGCGCTCGCCGATCTCAGTAATCCCTTTGCCTTTGGTATCGACGAGCGTCACATTGGGTAGGTTAAAGGTGGGCAGATATTCATTGTGAAAGCACGGGCGCTTGCACATAAACATGTACCACGGCTTCAAGGCTTCAGCAGTCGCTTTATCCTCCACGATTTCGTCGATCCGTTTGTGGATCCTCATCATGTGATTGATGTTGGAATTTTCCTGCCGCCGTACCTTTTCTTCCGGGGTCAGGGCGTCCAGTTCGGCGCGTTTTTCTGGCGACATCTCAACCGCCGCCAAGGTTTTCTCGCGTCGCTTTGCCTGCCAGCCCGGTTGCAACCGTCGAGCCCAGTTTGGATCTGTCGGCCAGTCATCGCGCACGTCAATCGATGACGGTGTTCGCTGGAAAACGGTGAGCGATTTCGCGGTTTTGCCGAGTTCAGGCACGATTTGCACGGCGCTGGCACCGGTGCCGATGATGCCAACCCGTTTGTCTTTCAGGTTTTCGAGATGCTCACCTGTGTACTCATAATCCCAACGAGAGGAATGAAAGGCATGCCCTTTAAATGTGTTCATACCGTCAATCAGCGAGAGCTTCGGCTTTGCCAAAGTGCCATTAGCGCAAATGACAAACCGCGCACGCATATCATCCCCTCGATCAGTTTTGACGTGCCACAGTTGCTCTTCCTCATTCCAGACGGTTTCCGTCACGGTGGTGCTAAACACCGCCAGGTCATACAGGTTGTACTTGCGCGCAATCGCCTGACAGTGGCCGAAAATTTCGGGTCCACGGGAGTAATGATTGACAGGGACGTAGTCCATTTCATCGAGTAGTGGCAGGTAGTCGTAGCTCACCACATCACACGCCGCACCTGGGTAGCGATTCCAATACCAGGTACCGCCCACATCGGAGCCCCGCTCAACAATGCGGATATTCTCGATGCCGCGCTCGTGCAGGCGGCCAGACGTGAGTAGCGCGGAAAAGCCTCCCCCGATAAATAGGACCTCAACTTGATCGTTGATTGGTTCGCGATCGGGGGCTTCCTTCCGCCAGGGATCCGTTGAATATTTCTCGAGCTCGCCCGTGAGCTCAGACGTGTACTGTGTGGTACCAGGGGGACGATAGGTAAGGCGCTTGTCGCGCTCTTCCTTGAACTTGGTCTTAATGTCGTCGTAGTAAGACTGCGGTCTAGAAGTCCGTGGCATGAAGCCCCCTTCGCTAATTGTTATCGGTTGCGCAGGCGTTCCCGCATGCGCCGCATGCCGTTTAACCAGCGGTCATAGTCATTCGCTTTGTTTTGGAAATAGCGTGCAACTTCAGGGTGCGGCAGGACTAAAAACTGCTCAGTGCGAATGGCCTGCATGCATAAAGTCGCAACCTCTTCCGGCTCAAGGATGCCATCGACCGCTGCCTGATTACTACTGCCATTGCCTGCCGATGATTTTTGGCCAACGCTTTTATCCCCGCGTTTATCATCGGCTTTATCCCGGCGTTTGCTCAGGATGGCGGTACGGACGGCTTGCGGACACAAAACGGACACCCCAATACCACGGTCCTTGTAATTAATGGCGAGCCACTCGGCGAGGGCGACAGACGCGTGTTTCGATACCGCATAGGGACCCGAATCCATCTGGGTCAATAAGCCCGCAGCTGA
Source organism: Gammaproteobacteria bacterium (assembly GCA_038131595.1). Classification (GTDB taxonomy): domain Bacteria; phylum Pseudomonadota; class Gammaproteobacteria; order Pseudomonadales; family Azotimanducaceae; genus UBA9926. The sequence goes on along the minus strand of JAYPPR010000008.1, from coordinate 86,015 downwards.
CGAAGTATTGAGGAGATATCCGCCGCCACGTTCAATCATCAGTGGGATGACTGCTTGTGCCGCGTAGAGGTGTGACCAGGTGTGTACTTCCATCATCTGCTGCCAAGCCTCAGGTTCGAGGCCCAGGCCGCCTCCTTGGGCGTAGCCTGCGTTTGAGGCAAAAATATCGATACCCCCTTGCTCATCCTCGAGACTCATTACTAGCTCATTGATTGCATCACGCGATGCAACATCCAGCGCCACCGAGTGACTGTTTGGGCCAATGGCACTGGCTGTTTTCTGGGCGGCAGCGCCGTCCAGATCCGCACAAACAACGAAGCGAGCGCCTTCAGCGGCAAATTGCTGGGCCAAAGCCCGACCGATGCCCGAGCCCGCCCCGGTGACCACCACGACCTTATCAACGATGTCCATGCCAAATAGTCCTGTTCGATGAGTCCCATTTGTATAGTATGGGATGGCATGGGATAACAAGCCCATGCGCATCCAAAGTGAATGAAAAGAAACGCAGATATGACAGTGAATGCTCAAGAAACATGGTTGGTCACAGGGGCAGCGTCTGGTATCGGGGCCGCGGTGGTCAGAGCGGTTCGCCAGGCAGGCCATCAAGTCTTGGCGCTCGACGTTAACGATGTCGCTGGCCAGCTGCTAGCGTCTGAAACGGGAGCAATCTATCGACACTGTAATGTGGCTGACCCTGCTGACTGGGAAGCGTTGGGTCAATTCTTGACCTCGAGTGACAATCCCATCGGCATACCCGACCGCGTTCATCTCAATGCCGGCGTGCAAATTGCGGGAGCGCAGGCGCCGCTCAGTGAATTCAAGTTTGGTGCGATGACCCTTGAGCGGTATCGCCGGCTCATGGGCGTCAATGTGGACGGCGTCGTTTTCGGCTTGCAGGCATTGTTGCCGCTTCTGGGGAGTGGCACAGCCATTGTCGTCACAGCATCCCTCGCGGGGATTACCCCTTACGGAGTCGACCCGCTGTATGCGATGAGTAAGCACGCCGTTGTCGGCCTAGTGCGCAGTCTTGGCCCAGATTTACGAAAACGCGGCATTTCTATTCATGCAATCTGCCCTGGCGGAATTGATACTCCACTCGTACCAGAGGCGCAAAAAGGCTCGGACCTCCCGTTTATGACACCCGAGCACATCGCCGATGAGGTGATGGCGCTGATGAATGAATCCGAGACAGGAAAAACCTGGGCGAAGGTGAGCCAAACAAAACCTTTGTTTATTGTTAGGGCACCTGGAGATAAAGGCTGATGAACACCTTGAAGTTGGCGATTGCCTGCAAGAGCCGAGACAACGCAAGCGCCTACGCTGCCGAGATCGGCGCAGTCCTCTTTTCGAGTAACAGTGCTAGCACGGATCATCTACCCTTTGCCGCAATGATCGTGGGCACAACAGACAATCTTGAGAAAGCCAAGGAGGTTGGTGACGCGGGTTTGTACTTGGTTTGCGAGCGCACGATCAAAAACCAACCACCCCATGCGCTGGCAAAGCCGGACTTACCTGGCATTGTCGGGCTCTTTCCCATGGTTGCGCATCCGGTTGCCGGGGCTTCGGCGTCCGATGCCCACTGGAGGGACAATCACGCACCGCTTGCGCTCGAGGTGCACACGCGAATGACCCATTACTATCAGTACGCCATTCTCCACACGTTTAATGGCCCGGCGCTGAATGGTATCGCCGCCTGTTGCTGCGCAACCGAGGATGATTTGCGTCATCATTTTTACGGTACGCCTGACGGCGAGCAACAAATACTGAGCGACATCCGCAAATTTGCGGACACCAAGCGATCACCACGCAGAGTGATTGAGGCCTGAAATTGTTCCAGTCACGCGGAGAGTGCCTGAAAAATCCACAGTCTCCGATACACCAATTTCAAATGACAGCGTTTAATTTGGATTAGGGGAGAGGAAATGCTTTGGAGTAAATATAAGGTTTACCTGGTTGCGATGTTCATTTCGATACAGATGCCGAATTTCACCGGATGTCTCCGAGCATTTGATCAAAATCTAATCAGAAATTTCGGATGGAGCGTGACGCTGATCAGGCTCCAAATCTCCAAATCGAAGAAGTCTATGGCGTATCGGCACCGCGAATAACGCTGCGCGGAGTGACGAACGCAGATTACGCTGTTACATCTAACTCACCGGTGACCGTATATAGCGATGGCGTTGTCCTAAATAATACGACTATCCACGGATTCGCCATGTTTGATCTTGAGCGTGTCGAGGTTCTACGAGGGCCCCAGGGAACGCTGTACGGTAGAAATTCCACGACGGGGTCTCTCAATTTTATTTCTGCGAGACCGACGGATGAAGTCACAGGCTATCTCAGGGCTACCGCTGGGCGTTACGGTCAAAAGCGATTAGATGGAGCGGTTGGGGGCGCGGTTAGTGATAGTCTGAGAGCCCGGCTAGCCTTCACGAGCGGAGAGTCTGAGGGTTGGGTGACAAATGTTCTCAATGGTGACAAAGAACCTGCTCAGGATGATAAGGCGATAAGGTTGGTTCTTGAATATGACCTGGCAGAAAATGTAGATGTGTTTTTTAAAGCTCAATGGTCAGAGTACTCGGGCGAGGCACTTCTATTTCACAGTGGCGCGAGCATCCATCCTTTTTTCGGGACGCCAAATCCGGGCCCCTCTGACGACTATCGTTCAATAATTTTAGACTTGGGCGACAGGCCCGAAGACATTGACTCGCTTGACATCGTTCTGCAAGTTGATTGGCGCGTTAGTGATTGGACGGTGACGTCATTGACTGGCTTTAACGATCACGAAAGATTGTGGATAAATGACGACGATGCTACCGAGTTTCCTGTGCTGCACGAGTATGCCCAGCATGAATCAGATCAGTTCTCTCAAGAGTTCAGGCTAACTTCAGATTTCGAGGGGCCAGCGGAGTGGATATTCGGTGTTTATTACATGGAAGAAGAGTTAGATGCCTTAGGGGCGTTTGATTTTACAGCCCTGTTTTTTGACCCCGACCCATCGAATGGTTACGGGTCGATAAACGCACGTGCTCAAACGCTGAAATCCTATGCCGCCTTTGCACAGTTGGACTACGAATTAGCTGAGAAGTGGTCTGCAGGTTTAGGTTTGCGTTGGACAGAGGATGAGAAAACGTATGATTTCGAATATCGCCCCTGCATTGGATTCCCGAGGCAGAATGATCTTTCTTTCATAGATAGTTCTCTGATTTGGCTGGATTGTGGCGGAACCCAAGAGCGGATCGATAAGGCGGATTGGTCGGCTATTTCAGGAAAAGTTTCGATCGAATATCGGCCTGATGATAGAAGTCTTTTTTACGCAAGCTACTCTAAGGGATTTAAGGGTGGGGCTTTTGCTGTGGATTCGACTTTGTCGGATAGCACTGGAAGAGTAGACCCAGAGGATTTGCGTTCTTATGAAGCTGGGTTTAAATGGAGAGCGCAAGACGGTAAGACGGTCGTGAGCAGCGCCCTGTTTTTCTACGACTATGAAAATCTTCAACAGAAATCCCTTGTGGATCTAGGCTCGGAGGATGGGCTACCTAACTTCGTAAATCTTTTGAATAACGTAGATGAGGCGGAAGTTCACGGTGCGGAGGTGGAACTATCATGGTCGCCCAATGAAAGAGCCTACATGATGCTTGGGTTTGGTTGGGTGGATACGGAATATACCGACTTTGTTCAGGATGATGGGACAGACTTTTCTGGGAACAAATTTCAGAATGCTCCTGAGTTTACATTCAATGGCCTTGTTCAATATCGCTTTGACGTTCTGGGGAACTGGACAGTTACCCCTCAGTTAGATTGGTCATTTGCGGAAGGATATTTTATCAACCTAGCGAACGACAGTTTCGTTGATATTACGCCAACTGAAAGGTATCAGGTAGAGACGGATGATGATTGGGACGTCAACTTTCGGCTCACGCTTGAGTCTATAGATTCGGCTTTTTCTGTAACCGCGTTTATTGAGGACATTGGTGAGAATCAAGGCGACATAACGCAACACTATCCGAGCTTCGATAGTCTTGGAGCCAGTTTGACCAATATCTCCAGGCCCGAGACTTATGGCTTAATTTTCGCTTACAAGTTTTAGCATCTGGAGAAATAAGGTGAGGCCCTCTTTGTTTGGTGCCTCACCTGCTCGTAGCACTAACGCGAACAAGGAATGCGTGATGAGCCGTTTACCAATAGCGTGTGGCATGGCCATTCTTTTGCTTTCGGTCGGAAGAACCGCTTTACCAGTAGAGTTTACCAATGCTGCGTCAAGCAATGCGTTTATATTTGAATTTGAGGCGATATGCGCCACTTGTCATGGCGACGATGTCTTGATTGACCGCGCGCCTAATCGCGCTGCTCTGGAGGCTATGGCGCCTGAAAGAATTTATCAGTCGCTCACAGATGGGCCCATGGCTCAATTCGTGCTGGATTGGCCAGACGACAAGAAGAAGGGGCTCGCGACAGCCATCACCGGACGACCGTTTGGCGGGCCTGGAGCACGGTCGGCGGCTTCCATGCCCAATCGGTGTGCTAGTACCTCGGCAAGTTCACCAATGGGGCAGTGGGCTTCTCGTAATCTGGACGCTACCAGTAGCGCGAGATACCAAAGCACTGAAAGTGCTGGTATTGACAAAGATCAAGTATCGGATTTGGTTCTGAGGTGGGCGTTTGGCTTACCAGATGCTGGCGCGATGAGGGCGCAGCCAATCGTTGCGAATGGACGCGTTTTCGTTCCTAGTGATAACGGATCGGTTTACTCGATAGACCAGTTTAGTGGGTGTGTTCACTGGTCTTTTGATGCGGGGCGTCCAGCAGTGTCTTCGATTGTTCCAGCGACCCTACAGGAGAGCGGCAAGGATGTCGTTTTTTTTGGAGATTTTGCGGCGAACGTGTACTCGCTTGATTCAAAGACCGGGCGCCTCCTCTGGAAGATCTCGGCCGACGATCACAAATACGCGAAAATCACGGGCGCGCCGGTTTTAGACCCTCGAGGTAACAAGCTTTACGTACCGATAGGCTCCTGGGAGGAAGGGATTGCCTTGGCAACCGCAGGCTATGAATGTTGTACGTCGACTGGAAGCGTAGTGGCGCTTGATGTCGAAAGCGGTAGAACCATATGGAAAACGCCAACGATTCCTGTACCTGCCAAGGCAGTCGGGAAGACTTCTGCTGGTGTGCAGTTGTATGGCCCATCCGGAGCAGGGGTGTGGTCTTCGCCTACGATCGACCTCAAACGCAATGTTTTATATGTGGGCACGGCGAATGGCTACACTAATGTTCCAGACTTTGGATCCTCTGATGCGGTAATCGCATTTGATTTAGATACGGGTGAAAGAATTTGGTCTACTCAGTTGCTAGCGGGAGATCAAAACTGTGGTTCGATAGATATGTCTGAGGAAGAGCTCGACAGTAAGTGCCCGTCAATTAAGTGGGGCGCTAATGACGATGTGGCGGGTTCCCCAGTTCTTCTTCCCTTACCCGATGGCACGGAGCTCCTTGTCGCCGGTCAGGAAAGTGGAAGAATTACAGCGCTTAACCCAGAAAATGGGGCCAAGGTTTGGGTCGTCCAGACTGGCGAAGATGAGGGGTTTCCCCAAGGTGCCGGGATGGGGGCTGCTTCAGACGGGAGGTACTACTACAGACCAGGTGCTCATTCGAATGGTTCCGGGTGGATGGTCGCACTCGAACCGGCAACGGGTGAAATAGCTTGGAGGACGGACCTACCGAAGCCCGATGCTTGTGAATCAGGCACTGATGGTGTTTGTAGCGCCGGGTTGTTTGGTAGCGCTACCGTCATCCCGGGAGTTGTATTTGCTGGTGGAAGAGACGGAGTGCTGAGCGCGTTCTCTACCGACGATGGGTCGATTCTGTGGAGATTCAACACGATGCGGGCTTTCAATACGGTAAACGGTGTGCCTGCGCGCGGTGGCTCTCTTGGCGGGCATGGTCCAGCTATTGCGGGTGGGATGGTAATTATCGGGTCAGGCTATGCCGTTCTGGACACTGCCCCAGGAAATGTGCTTTTAGCTTTCGATGTTGGGTCACCTAATTCTGCGAGCGAATCTAACTCCCCTTAAGTCTGGACTCGTGTATCTTTTGTGCCTGGTTCGCTGCGACCAGTGCTAGTAACTAAGAACGATGATAATTACCGTAGAACAGCCATGGAAAAACAAACGCTAAACTTCTATAACGCGAGTATCGCTACTTCAATTGATGTCCCCATCACCTTTACCCTTGATGGCAGCATTCTCGACTTTCCAAACGAAAACGATCGCGGTAAAGAAACGCATATCTGTACCGTGCACAATGCGAGAGAAACGGTCAAAACCCCCACACTGGCTTATGAAGGTTTTCAACTCTTTAATCACGATATCAAATTCGATGACGTTTCTGATGATGCCCAATTGGAAAGCAATGTGAGTTTATTGCAAAGATTTATCCAAAAGCAGACGGGCGCCACCTCAGCTTTATTCCTTGGGCATGTTGTTCGTCAGGAAAACTTTGACCGCCACAAGCCATCGACATTTGTGCATGCTGACTGGAGCGGAGAGCGAGTGCAAAAGTTGGGCATTGAGGATGATCCGCTAATTCTCACAAAAAGGGATATCACTACTGAACGTGTCAGACACCTTATTGAGAAAACGGACCACTGGTCGCTATTTAACGTTTGGATTCCGTTAAAAACCGTGGTCAATCGTCCTCTAGCATTGTGTGATGTTCACAGTGTTGAGCAGGATGATGTTATCCACAATTTACGCTTTAAAGATCCTGATAGTGATCAAAAAGCCGTTAAGGGAAATATTCTAAGCTTAAAATTCCGAGAATATTATCGCTGGTTTTATTACCCTTTGATGCAGAGTAATGAGTTACTCATATTCAAACAGTTTGATTCTGTTGAAGGGGCTGACAGTTTCATTCCAGTGTTTCATACGGCTTTTAAAGTGGTAGATGATAACGATCAGCGGTTTCCGATGCGAGAGAGCATTGAATTACGGTTTTTAGCGGCAAAGTGAGGGTGGGCTTAGAGAATAAATCTCGGTGACCATCAGCAATAATGGTTTATAGGTCTACGTCTACGATTTGGAAGGAGAAGTTTGTAGCTTAAACTTCAACCGAAGGGCCTTGAGCTAAAGCCGGTGACTCTCATATTAGGTAGCGACTACTGCACCTAATTCATGGCTATACGTACGGCAAGGTCCACGACATCTGCCTTAAATTTAGCAATTTGTCTTTTCGAGGCCGTTTGAGGTTGTGCGCCTGCACCATCCAACAAGGCTGTGATTAGTTTAGCTCGGGTCAGGCGTTCTGATTCGGATAAACTTGGGCGCTTTTCTTTTATCAGAGCGGATAGATGGTCAAAAAACTCGCCAAACACCTCTGCTTTTAACTGCGAGAATCTTGGCGCACCATGGGTTGCTGCAAATACCAACCCATAGATCAAGCCGCTCCCAGCAGGGTCCCATAAATCCAGCAGTTCGCTAAAAGATTCCTCTAAATCGTGGTCGACTTGGGGGTTGGAAATGGTCCTAACGTCTTTTTCAAAAGCATCTCTCACGATTGCTTCAAGCAGGTCGTCCCTCGTGGGGAAATAATACTGTAGGTTGCCAAGTTCCATATCTGCCTGTGCGGCGATCTGTCGCAAAACAAGACTTTCTAGGCCCTCGGTGGTAAGCACATGCGTCGCGATAGAAATTATGGCTAAACGTTGCTTTTGACCTTTCTTGCTTAGTCGCTTGCCGTTTTGCAATAAAGGTGAATTCATAACTGGTTGATCCCTGAAGCTACTTAGAAAACCGCTGGATACTAGGCCAGAGTAAGGTAGGAGTCTGAGACAATAGGAGGACCGGATATTATCAAAGTCCCTGGAGAAATGCTCGTTCTCGGCGAGCAACTTACATCACAGTCTGTGTCAACCCTAACCTTGTATACCGCTTGGCTTTACAACTCACGTACACCAGAAGTTGGGCTCACTCTTAAAAGTCGTTGGTGTGACTTTGTTTAGATATTTCTAGGCGCGTAAGGTGGTACTTTTGTGCTCACAGCCTCTGAACTGGCGGCCCGATTCTCTGACATGCCTCTGCGCAGTGTCCAGACTGATACCGAGCGCTTGCCTGTTGTCCGATTGCTCATTCCCTGGCGTTGCATTTTCGGGCCTCTATTGTCCCCACCTTAGGCGCGGGATCCTCCATCTCCGTAAGGCATAACCTCTAAAGAGGGCTAACTCACTCCGCAGTCAACGCTACTACCTTGGATGCGGAAAAAATATAGGTCATTGACATTATATTTGTCGGTGACCTAATATATGCGTGCAGTCAAGAAGGGGAATCAGACATGAAAAATTTCTTAATTAGCTTCTTTAGTGGTGTCGCTGTCTTTTCCGCGTGCTTGTCTATCTCGTCATTGTCGAATGCGGACGATCATGGTCCGCTTAAGGTGTTCTCCACAACTGAGAGCGATTTCGAGGAAATGGATTCCAATGGACCGGTCATGGTGGCGCCTATCATGAGTGTTTCGGGAATGACCGGTGGTATGGCGCGACTCGAAAAGGGTCGTCACAAAGTAAGTAATTGGACCCACTGGTATGGTGAAGTGGTATACGTGACTCAAGGAACTGGAAATTTAACCGCTTCCGTGCCTCCCTTCGTCGACTCAAAAACCTACCACCTTAATGTTGGCGATTTCTTCTACATCCCAGTTTCGACACGCGTTTCGTTTGAAGCAACTAGTCAGGAGCCGTTCGAGTTCTTTTTTGCGATCCCAGCAGACTAAATTCTTTGGGGTTGTCAGAAACGACGAAATCCTAACTTTAGTCCAGGAATAATAACGCGGAGGCACTACATTGAAGTTATTTCGACTAGTTACGTTCTGCGTTTGCATCCAGAGTTTTTCGCTCGCCTATGGAGACTTCTCGCCTGAGAAGGTGGGTGAGATAGAAATGCTCCCCAGCCCTTACCCGGATCATTGGGTCATCATCCGAGATTTTGGCGCGCTCGCGCTTAGTATTGAAGGGAGACATCTAGTTGTCGATCCGCTGGGGAAATCGCTAAAAGACCAATTTAAGGGAATGATGACGGCAAGCTTCGCTGCTGATCTGCTGAATAGCCCAAGTGGAGACGAGTATTATGTCGTTGAAACGTTTTGGTCGAGGGGTGGAAGAGGCGGTGAAAGAACTGACGTAGTGTCAATCTATGATCCAATGACATTAGCGGTAGTAGATGAGATCTATGTGCCACCTCGCCGAATCACAGGCATGCCCAAGCGATCAAATACCGGATTGATTAACTCGGGCAGATTCCTGGCGATTTATAGTTTTAGCCCCAGCCAAGATGCTCTAATCGTAGACCTTCGAAACAGACGGTACGTTAACAAAATACCCCTCGCTGGTTGTGGCCTAGTGATACCTAACGGTGAACTCAGCTTCACCTCTGTTTGCGCGGATGGAAGCCTTCAAACAACGCATCTCAAAATTGATGGAACCTTGAAGGACAGAAGCAAGGTATATGATGTTTTTAATCCTATAGAGGACCCTATTTTTGAGGCCCCTGCGATATTTGACGATATGGCCTACTTCTTAACCTACAAAGGCACGGTTGTTCCCATAGATGTCTCGAAGGAGAAGGTGACAGTCAAAACGACCTGGAAGCTAAGCGACAGCGACAACGGTTGGAGACCTGGCGGGATAAACCAGTTAGTAGAGGATTCCAGTGGATTGGTCTACATGCTAATGCATCCTGATGGCGACGATGGTACGCATGACAATGGTGGGAGCGAGATATGGGTATTTGATATGTTGGAGAGAAAGCGCCTTTCCCGCATAGCTCTAGAAAGTTGGGGTATTGCTATGGGTACCTCAGGGTCGGACGGTAATCGATTGTTGTTTGTTACAAACATCAATCAAAAGGTTGACACCTACCGAATTCCGGATGGTCGGTTTCTGAAGACACTGGACGTTGGTGCACAAGCACCGCTCGTCTTGCAAGGAGTGCGCTAGTTGAGTCAAAACTTAACTTCGACGGTCTTCGTAGGGGGTGTCTGCGCGCTAATCTTTTTCGTATTTCTATCAGCTCTACTGCATAAAGTGCGAGATATCGTAAGGTTTCGAGCTGTGCTGATTGCTTACCGCCTGCTACCCGAATCTGTTGTTGCTGTCGTCGCTGGGTTCATTATTGCGCTGGAGTTTTTGTCTGTTGTGGGGTTGGTTTTTGTGAGCTCAACAGGTCTTGCGCTCTCATCGATGCTTCTCTTCGTCTATATGATTGCGATGGGCGTCAACCTCATGCGTGGTCGTGTGAAAATTGATTGCGGATGTGGTGATTCCCCTACGCAGCTCTCATTAGGGTTAATTTTCCGAAATTCACTTTTGATCTTGCTAGCGGGTAGTGCTATCGCCGTGATGCCCCATTCCGTGAGTCACACTTTCTGGACGATGACGGTGGCGATTTTATTTGGCATCGCCGGTTTCCTCATCTACCAGGCGCTCGAAGCGATCCTCGGAAATAGCTCAGGAATCAGGGGTTAAGCAATGACGTTGTTCGAAATATCCGTGTTGGGTCTGTGGGTCGTAACATTCGCGATTCTGCTCTTGGTGCTCGCTCTGGCCAGGCAGGTCGGGGTCTTGTTCGAGAGGGTTGCACCCGCCGGTGCGTTAATGGTCAATCGACATCTCACGGTGGGGCAAAAAGCCCCAAGCTTCCAGACGAATACGCTGAAGGATGACGGGTTGCACGTTGGCCAGCCAAATCAATTGCTCTTTTTTTCTCTCCCGGATTGCCCAATCTGCAAGACCCTGCTGCCGGCTTTAAGTGGGATTAGAAGAGCTCAGAGATTTGCAAATTGTGCTCGTAAGTGATGGAAAAACCGTCGAGGATCACTTCGATTTCGTTGCGGAACAAAAGCTAGACGTCTTCGATTACGTGATCTCGGGAGAGGTAGGCCGAGGTTATGGCGTCGGTAAATTGCCTTACGCAGTTCTTATTGATGAGGCGGGAACCGTAGCATCTCTTGGAATGGTTAATACCAGAGAGCATCTCGAGAGTTTGTTTGAAGCGAAGAGGCTTGGAGTGGCAAGCATACAAGAATATCTCGCAGACGATGCTAGCCAAAAATTGTATGAAGCAAAGTAGGGTGTTCTGAGAATGGATGGGAAATACAAGTTAGATCAGATGGCGCAGACAATCGGTCGAAGCTTAGCTGGACGAACTTCGCGACGAGGCTTGTTTGGTTTGCTGGGTGCTGCGCTGGTGGGAGGGAGCTCGATCCCATTGCTCCCAGTCGCAAGAGCAAGTGAAAAGAGCAAGGCCGGCTTTCCGGATCCTGGTGACCCAGCAACTTGTGACTACTGGCGGCATTGCGCTATCGATGGATACCTTTGCAGCTGCTGCGGTGGCTCTGTCAGTAGCTGCCCGCCTGGGACTGAAATGTCGCCGGTTACATGGATTGGAACATGTGAAAATCCGGAAGATGGAAAGAACTATGTGATCTCGTACAACGATTGCTGCGGCAAGTCTGCGTGTGGTAACTGCTTCTGTAATACAAATGAGGGTGATAGGCCTACGTACATACCCTTCAAGTCGAACGATATCAATTGGTGTTTAGGTACGGAAAGTCAGGTTTACAACTGTTCGGCAGCTATTGTTGTTGGGTTGGCAATAGATTAGTCGTGATTGCTTTCACGTGTCAGAGCAATAAGCTGTTATCCACTTAGTCGGCTGCCAAATTCCTGAGCCGGGACTGTGTGTGCCATTTTGGTAGCCGAGCAAATTCCGATAGGTTACCGAGAGAGAAGAGAACGACGTTGAGAATAACCCTCGGAGCCTGCAATAGATTTCAGAATAGTCTAGGCCCTCTTGTTTCGAATAGTAGGGCCTTGGTGATCGCCATGTCTTTGTTTAACTTCGCTGGGTTTGCCCAAGCCGACTATCCAGGTGTAAATGACGAAACCCGCGCGAGAACCAACTACATATTGCACTGCCAGGGCTGCCATGGACCCGACGGCAGAGGCACAGCAGATAATGAGGTTCCGAACCTAAACGGATTTATGGGTCGTTTCCTCGGCGTAGACGGGGGTCGAGAGTTTCTCGTGCAGGTCCCGGGTTCTGCTTTATCTCATCTGTCTGATTCTCTACTTGCCGAGTTATTGAACTGGTTGCTGGTTGAGGTCTCGATGAACGAGATTCCAGAGGGTTTCGTTCCTTATAGAGAACTGGAGATTCGGCAGATGCGACAAAATCCTGTTGCCGATCCCGTACGCCAGCGTGAGGCGTTAGTTTCTTTGATTAGAGGCCGGCTGGAGTCTCTTGATTAACCCGCTTATAGAGAAGAGCGCACACAGCTCACTATTCGCCAAAAAACTGGCCACTGAATACAAAGGTTGGGATGCTCATGATCTTATGTGTTTTCTGGATTATTTGGTCTATGTGGACGAGGCGATAGGGTTATTCATGAAAGGTTTCCGACAGAGCTGTTTAGAGTAGCTTGACAGGACAATCAGCGTAAAAGGGAGAGCATTGAGTGAACCATATCCAGGAGGCGGAGTTGGCCTGTGCCAAATTATTGAATCAGTTTGCTACGCTAAATGATGCCGGTTATTACGAGGATATGGCGGCTCTTTTTGCAGAAGATGGACGGTTCGCAAGCCCTTTAGTGCCCGATACTTTTATCACTGGTAGGAGAGCTATCACGCTTTTTTTTGAAGAACGCCGTAAAGAAACAATCAGCAGGCATCTGTTAAGTAACATTGTTATTGATGTAATTGATGAAAAATCGGCTAAGGGATCCGCATATGCCTTGCTGATCCTTGGTGTGCCGGAGAACGGGGCCAAACTGGGCATCAAGGCCAACTCGTCTAAATTTGTTGGTGATTACATTGTGGAATTTAAAAAAAAACATGAAGGCTGGAAGATTGCTCAACTGACCACACAGGCTGTCCTCACTACGTGAACTTATGCAGGCGAGTGGCAAACGGGCTTTGATGGCAGGTTAGTCCTAAACCACGGGGAAACCTGCCCAGCAAGACCTAATGCAGAACCCATTGATAATAACACGCAGGAGATAGCCATGTTCGAAAGAGTCCTGATTGCGAACCGCGGAGAAATTGCGATTCGTATTGCAGACGCAGCCTCTGCTTTGGGTATCGATAGCGTTGCTGTTTTTTCCGACGCGGATCGATGGTCACTACACACTACCTGCGCCACGGATGCCGCATTACTCGATGGAACCGATGCGATCTCACCCTACCTTGATGTCGCTGCCATCATCGCAGCGGCCAAAGCCCACAACTGCGATTGCCTTCACCCCGGCTATGGGTTTCTCTCGGAAAGTCCAGAGTTGGCGCAAGCCTGTGCCGACGTTGGTATCGTTTTCATCGGCCCCACATCCCGTGTGTTGCAATTGTTCGGGGATAAGATTGCCGCGCGACAGCAAGCGCAGACACTCGATTTGCCGATCATTCCAGGATCAGAATCAGCTGTCGAAAGCGTTGCCCAAGCCCAGGAGATTGCTGAGCAAATCGGCTACCCGGTCATGCTTAAAGCAGTGGCCGGTGGTGGCGGGCGCGGTATGCGTAGAGTCGACGATGCGACGACTTTGGAATCCGCCTTTCGACGCTGTCAAAGTGAGGCACTCGCTGCATTTGGCACCGATGGTGTCTTTATTGAAAAACTTATAAAGAACCCCCGTCATATCGAAGTGCAGATCCTTGCTGACAACAAGGGGGGCTGCATTCACTTATACGAACGTGACTGCAGCGTGCAGTATAAAAATCAAAAACTGCTTGAGATCGCTCCAGCGGCTGCTTTGGGCGGCGATGTGAAAAACCGCCTATATGACGAAGCCGTTCGCCTCGCTCAAGGGATCGGCTATAGCAACGCAGGCACGGTTGAGTTTTTGTTTGACCCCGCGTCGAGTAACCACTATTTCATCGAATGCAACCCACGCATCCAGGTCGAACACACAATCACTGAGCAGATCACAGGTGTTGATCTCGTTCAAGCGCAGTTCAAAATTGCGGCTGGAGCTAGTCTGGCTGACCTCGGTCTCAGCTCCCAGTCAGAAATCGCTTCACCTGAAGGCTATGCGGTCCAGGCACGAGTTAACATACGTGGCGCTGGGCGAATCACCGCCTACAAGGAGCCATCTGGGTCTGGTGTGCGTGTAGACGCCTACGGCTATAGCGGCTTTGAAGCCCAATCCCACTTCGATTCACTGCTGGCAAAGGTGATTGGCAGCCATCGCGAGAGCTTGGCGCAAGCACTGCATCAAACACGACGAGCGCTTGAACGCTTTCATATCGCCGGTGTAGCTACGAACATCGCCCCTTTAGTTGCGCTTACTTGAACACCCTGATGTGCATCGGGTGACGCGCGACCACGCTTCTGAGAATAATCCCCACTTGGTTCAAACCGAGGGAGGTTCATCCAATCCAGTATTCCAGTTGCTTGAGCGGCATAGCAATTCTGCCGGTGCCGTGGCACCGCAAACCACACTCCCCGGCGTCGCGTTGCAAAGTGACCACGAACCTCTTGTCTGTCCACTACAAGGCGTGTTCATTTCAAGTGCGATAGAGGTCGGCAGCGAGGTCAAATACGGTGACGCTCTGATGATTGTCGGCGCAATGAAAATGGAAACCGAAATTAGAGCTCCTTGCAGCGGAACCGTTACTGATTTGCTAGCACTGCGGCCAGGCGATGCGGTTGCAGTGGGTCAAGCGCTCGCGACAATAAAACCGGCAGCTGGCCAAAGAGCCACAGAAACAAAGGTCGAGGCTCCTTGGTCCGATGTATTAGCCGATGTTGAAACACTGCAAAGCTTGGGACAGGAACGCTTCGCGCCGAGCTCACAAGATCCAGGCGTATTGCGACAGCGCGAACGAGGCAAACTGACCTGTCGCGAACGGATTGACCTACTGCTAGATGATGGCACCTTTTACGAGGTTGGCAGTATTGCTGGTTTCGCTTCCTACGATGAGGAAGGCCGAATTAGCGCTTTCACGCCTGCCAGCAGCGTCGGCGGCTGGGGCACCGTTGGCGCTCGCAAGATCATTGTTTGCGCCGACGACTTCACGTCCCGTGGAGGTCACTCGGATGGCGCGATTGGCGCGAAGAGTACTTACTTAGATCGGCTAGCAATCGAACTCTGCATTCCATCGGTGCGACTACTAGACGGCTCTTCTGGGGGCGGCAGTGTTGCCGCGATGATACCGGAGCAAAAGAAAAGCGGAGAAAATAACTCGAAAGAAAGTCAAGGGGCGATCAAAGCCGGTCGACCTCGAATCGTTGGGGGTGGCGGTTCTTACCTGCCCGGTCATCTCGGAAGCTCGATGTACACCGAGCAATTGGGAATCGTACCCGTTGTCAACTTGCTCCTCGGCAGCGTGGTGGGACTTGGCGCGGGAAAAGCAGTGCTGGGCCACTTTTCGGTCATGGTTCGAGATATCAGCCAATTATTTGTAGCCGGACCACCGGTGGTTAGTCACGCTATGGGATACGATGTGACTAAAGAGGAACTCGGCGGTTGGCAGATTCACTGCCGGAACGGCGCGGTCGACAATCTAGCCGAAAGCGAAACAGAAGCAATTGCCATCGCGCAGCGTTTCTTGTCTTACCTTCCACAGAGTGTTTACGGTATTCCACCTCACGTGCCTGCATCGAGTGGCGATTCACCAGATCGTAAAGAAGCGGAGCTCAGGTATCTAATTCCGCGCAATCGGACAACGACGTTTGATATTCGGCGCATCATTTGCCTAGTTGCTGATCATGATAGTTTTTTCGAGATCGGACCAATGTGGGGTAGCGATCAAGTCACGGGGCTCATCCGGGTTAACGGTTACCCTATGGGCGTGATCGCGTCAGATAGTCGACACCCTAATGGAGGAGCGTTGACCGCAGACGGTTGTGACAAACTAACGCGGCATCTCGATCTGTGTGATCTGTTTCATCTTCCTGTGCTCAATCTAGTCGATAACCCCGGCTTTGCCGTTGGGATTGAGCACGAACAAGCAGCGACGATTCGTGCGGGAGGCCGTTGGATGGTCGCGTTTGCTCAGACCCGAGTGCCCGTCTTCACGATCGTTTTGCGACGCTGCTTCGGCCTCGCCGGTAACAATTATGCAACGCCTCGCTCGCGTCCGTCGATGCGCATTGCCTGGCCGTCGGCAGACGTAGGTGGTATCCCTCCCGAGGGTGGAATCGAGGCCGCCTATAAGCGTCAGCTGGCGGAGGCCGAGGATCCACTAGCACTACGCGCAGAGATCATGTCCAGAATCGAGGGTGCGCGGGGTCCGGTGGGCCCGCTGACAAAGTTCCAAATGGAAGAGATGATTGACCCGGCTGAAACGCGCGGTTACCTGGCCCGATGGGTTGAGTTGGCCTATGACATTATTTCTCAACCCGGTAATTTACAGCCACGCGCGCTAGGCTTTCGGCCATAGTCTCTTATGCTCGAACTCTAGCGTCTTCTTATCAATCTCTATCGGTTCCAGAAATTATCCGCCGGTGGAGTTCCACTGGTTCGAGTTCAAATAACTACCGACCAGCACGACTAACTAGATCCAGCTTGCTTTTTGCCTGATAAAAATGCCGATAAAGATATACTTCATTGACTTAACTATGTCGTTGACATATATATGTCATTGACATATAAAATAGTGAAAGAGCGCCATAGGTGACAAGGTCGGAGAAAGGAAGCGTCATGAGCGAACAGACTGTTACATCCAAGGGCAAGCGGTACGTCTCAGAGCGTGGGGGCTTTAAGCTGAATGCAAATCCCGCGATAGGCGAGGTGGTGCCTCGAGCCAAGATTCGGCCCGAACGGTCTGCCGCGGGATTCGCCCACGAACCTTTAGCTAGTAAGTATGGGCCGGAGGCTGCGGCAAAGAAAATAGGAGAGATGGTCAAAGCTATTATTCCTGGAACGATCACGACAACGTTATTGGCCCAGGGCGGGCATCACGGCATGAGCTTGGCTCATGTCTGGTTCGGTGCAAACTTTCCATTGTTTCGTCACAGCCATCCGCGGTATGGAGATTGCTTGTATTACGTGATTGCCGGTGAAATCCTTTTAGGTCGGCAGCGGTTAGGTGCTGGCTCTACATTCTTTGTGCCCAATGGGCAGCCTTATAAATATACCGCGGGGCCGGCGGGGGTAGAACTATTGGAATTTAGAGCGGGGGGTGGCGATCCTCAAGCCCCGGGTATGCAGCTCGATGAATCATCATTCGAGGCAATCGATAAGATCATAAAAGAATCTTATGACAATGATGAAGCTTGGGTGCCGCCGAAGAAGATAGGCGATACGGCAATTAGACAAGCTTTGATTGAAGGTCGGCTACCGGAGCAGACAGCCCTCGAGTTCTAGCGTCAACCTCGCGCGACGCCTTGAACCTGTCGAATGCGTTTGAGCCCTTTCGCTGCTCCTACGTGCCGCACTACCTAATTGAAAAAGGGACGCCGCAACAGGGTCTTAGGGCTCTGTGAGTTCACTCTCTGTCTTCACTGCGCCCCTCGTCTCGAGTGCTGACACCTTGGCATCACTTAGATTCAAAAGATCGTTGAGAATCGAGCGAGTATGCTCTCCCAGCTCTGGCACACGACCCGGTTCTGGGGCTGATCGTCAGAAATCCGGGATAGGCGTTTGCATTTGTGCGATGAGACCGAGGCTTGATGATCTCTTTGTTTTAGAAACCCCCTCGCGAGCATGTGTGGTCCTTGCCCACATCCTCTAGATTATTGACGGGTGCGCAGATGACGCCGTGGGCTTGTGTCCTCTCTAGAAGTGTTTGGCGAGTGCGGCGCGGGTTCACCCCAGACCTGCCAGCCCTCCAGCCCCAATTGGTACGCGACTTCGAAGGCACCACAGTGGCTGTCATGAGGACTGCTTTTGAATAGGGGGGTAGTAGTTATGGACTGACGTGTTTGGGGCGGTTGATGGCGCGGCCCATGCCAAGACGCTTCTCGATCATGTTCGTCTCCTAGTCTGCCGCTTGATCTGATCACCCGATTGCTAGATACGAAATCGGGCGACATCTGACTACTGGCGGTGCGAGCGGGGATCGAATAATTCCTGGATTTACAGAGATTGGAGCGCTCCCGCTGATAAACCGTGAAACTGTGAAACCGAGTTGCAGATATCGGAGCCACAGACACTGATAAGCTCAAGCAACCGAATTTAAGGGGGTTTAATGGGTTTCACGGGTTTTATCGGTCTACTGGGATTATCGGCTTTAATAGACATTAAGGGGAGGGATTGGCTTATAGAGAAGAGCAGTTCTTCACCTACTGTCGCCAAATCGGTTAGTTGCCTGTGGCTAGCGGGTCCTTCTGAAGCAATTCCAAATTCGGGTAGTTCGGAGCACCACCAAAAACTAGCGAAACAAATGATGACTTGATTAATTCATGGTAAACGGACACAGCAGCGCCGCGATTTAATTTTCTCAAGTGTCACCTAGCTGACACGTCGATTGCTGATTCTTCTGATTCACTGGAGCCAATCGTGATTTGTTGCTTTGGCTTATGGGAATTAAGTCATGAGATCGGATAAACCTTGGCTGCCACTTGAAGAAACCCAGCTCGAGCGAATCGGCGCTCAACTGGGCGTCTTCGAACTCGGTGATGAATGGGGCAGGGTACTCTACATCGGCGCTGCAGATGCTAGGAGCCTGTTCGGTCTCAGGGGCGAGCTCGAGCGCAGAATTGGCAGCGCTGCCAGATTCCGCTTTGAAGTTAATACAGCATATAAGACCCGCCAACAGGAACTGCTCATGGTTCATTTTGCGGATAACGGTAGATATCCAGAACTCAACACCGAACTAGAAACCCGCGGGCTGGGACGCCTATCTTGATATGCAGTTGAAAATGACCGAAGAACAGTCGCTGATCGTTTCTATGGTGCGACGATTTGTCCATGAAGAAATCCTTCCCCTGGAGCTGAGCTTGGACCCCGACGCAGACGAGATTCCCGCTGAGGACTTCGAGCGTCTCACAGAAAAAACCAAGGCCATGGGCCTATTTGGCATGGACATTCCGCCTGAATTTGGCGGCCCGGACATTGACCTTGTCACGAGAACGCTGCTCGCCATCGAGATGGCGCAACATCGCGCCGGGTTGTATGTCCCCTG
This sequence comes from Gammaproteobacteria bacterium, assembly GCA_038131595.1. GTDB lineage: Bacteria > Pseudomonadota > Gammaproteobacteria > Pseudomonadales > Azotimanducaceae > UBA9926. The sequence continues at coordinate 66,910 of JAYPPR010000008.1, read as the reverse complement.
CTACGGCGTGTTTGGTGGTGCAGGCTTAGCACAATTATTCGAGGCCACCGAGGATCAAAAGAAGCGTTACCTCTACCCCACGCTAGCTGGAAAGAAAAAAGGATTCTTCGGTCTATCGGAACCTTCCGGAGGATCGGACCCAGCCAGAGCCATTCAGACCACTGCCATTCAAGATGGCGACGACTGGATCATCAATGGCGGCAAACTCTGGATCAGTGGCGCGGACCGCGCGGACTATGGACTGGTATTCGCGCGCACAGCGCCAGACCGAGGGCGCGGCGGCGTCACCTGCTTTATCGTTGATACCGACACCCCCGGATTCCACGTTCGACGCATCGTCCACACCCTTCGGTCAGCCAGATATGCCACCGAGCTCCAATTCGAGGACATGCGCATTCCAAGCGCGAACATTTTGGGAGAGCTCAACAAAGGATTTGCCATCGCCAGTGACCGACTCACCCGGCAGCGCATTCCCTACGCGGCCGGCTGTATCGGTGTGGCCATCAAAGCCCATGCGATGGCGCTTGAGTATGTTCCGCAACGAGAAACATTCGGCGCGCCGCTGTCATCGAGACAAGCCATCCAGTGGATGCTCGTGGACAATGAGATTGATATCCGGCAAGCCACCTGGATCACGCTTGAAGCCGCTGCTAAAGCGGACCGCGGAGAGCCGTTTAGGAAAGAGGCCGCCATGGCCAAGTTAGTGGCCACCGAGGCCGGGGGGCGCGTCGTCGACCGCTCAATGCAAATGTTTGGCGGCTTTGGGGTGGCCAAAGACTTCCCATTCGAGCGCTGGTTTCGAGAGATGCGCATTCGCCGCATTGGCGAAGGGCCGAGCGAAGTCCAGCGACACATTATCGCGCGGGAGATCTTGGGCGCCAGCCTGAGGTAAAGTCCGGAACTTGTGACGAATTCCACTTCGTGTGTCTTAAGAATTCTTAACAATGTGTCTGTAAATCACGGGTTAATGTGAAGGAGTCAAAGACTCGCTGAGTGCTGGTTAATTCTGAGCGCAAAAATTGAAAGCAGGAAAGTGTCTTAAATTCGAAGGGTAAGAAACGCAGTGTCTGAACTCGAAGTTGATTTTTACTTTTCTTTCCGTAGCCCCTGGTCCTACTATGCCGCGGTACAGATGCATGAATTACAAGAGGAATACGCCTTGCGCGTGAACCTTTTGGTGGTTAACCCCATTTATATTCGCTACAACGAGTTTTTTGATAACTCGCACGAAAAATGGGGTTCTTACTTCCTGACGGACTTGATGCGTTACTCTGAGTACCGTGGCATACCGATAGGTACGCCACGGCCAGATCCGATCAATCAGACACTAGCCGCCGACGATCCCGGTCATCTGGTACACAAGTTAAGCCCGCTAGGGCTCGCAGCTACGGCCGCAGGGCGTGGTGTTGAGTTTGCTCGGGAGGTTTCGACCTTGGTGTGGGGCGGGCAGGTCGACGGTTGGGACCAAGGCAATCATCTGAATTTGGCCGCGCGGCGCGCTGGGCTTGAGTTGCCCGCGCTGCAACAGTGGGTGAGTGATAACGACGATTTCTGGCGACAGCAACTGCTCGCCAATGACAACGCTTTGGAGGAGCATCACTGGGGTGTGCCCACTATGGTATTCCAGGGGGAACCCTTTTTCGGCCAGGATAAAATTGAGCTCCTACTGTGGCGTATGCAGCAAAAAGGACTGTGGAGAGTAGGCTAGGCTGATTCTATGGGCGCGGGTGTATCTCTTTTTCTACCATCCCGGTTGAGTAAATCCGCTGTAGCCTATTGATTCTTACGCAATTCAACTGAACAGAAAGCTGCAGAGATTCTGTCCCACAGCTGAGTTGGTTAGATCTGTCTCGACTCATAATCGATTGGTCCCAGGTTAAGTCCTGGTGGACCCACCATTTTCATTAAATAAATAGGCTTACGCAGCGAGTCCTAGTCCTCCCTTAGCTACCGCTGTATTGATCTCGAGACCCGCATGGGATCGTCGATGGCGATGATCACCGGTTCAAGATCAGCTGGGCCTGGCTCTGTATACCGTATTCCCTCAAAGGGTTCTGGTCCAGGGCCGCCTGGATTGTAGAAGGCCTGATAACCTCCTGCGAGTGATGGGATCTCAACGTGCGTAACACTTCGCGCCGCATCCAGATCACCACTCAGAATGATGTCGATGTAGTTGTCGCGATCTTCTGAGTAACAGTCGTCGTAGAAAACGCCGCTCTCTTCATCGACCGCTTGCCCAAGATCCGATAGGCCCAGGACCCGTAGCGTGCCGCCATCAACTGCATAATCTTGGCCCGCATTCTCAAGAAGCACTGATTCGCCGTTTTCCCCACGAGCGTGTATGCGGAAGAAATCGTCATAATCGTCGGGATGTAAGCCCGTTATGCCGTTTGGCGAGAAGCCACCCGTGGTGAGCACGCGAAGTCGGAAATCTGCTGCTTCGCCGTAGAGTGAGATCTCATCATTCGGCATCGCACCTATGTTTTGCTCAAGAAGCGGGAGGCCACCTTCACCTGAAGGGACCGTTTCAACGACATTGAGCTTGGCACCGACCAGTACGGGCCCTGCGCCATAGCCGGTGGTGTCTGGGGAGGCCCATATGAGACCCACGGCGCTGAATTCTAGACCGCCAGGTCCTATTAGAGTCAGCGGTGTTGCGTCCTCCACAATATCGAGCCGGACGGGATAGACGGCATCAGACTCTGATGGCTTCCCTCTATTCCCGAAGTCGCCAAATACAACGATAGTATTGCGCTCGTTCAGTTCCCAGTTTGGTAGTAGGGTTACTGAGTTTGGAAATACGACCTCGCCCGTGTTTAGCATGAACTGAAAGTCACTGACATCAGCTGTTTCCGTGGCAACAGGCCAACTGAATACGATCGGTAACCCATCGTCAAAATCAGCGTGGCCTTTGGCGACATTCCTTACTCCATCTGCGGGGGCCATGCTGGTTCGATTGGAATCTGAGGGTTCTTGACCGCTAGTGCACACCACCGACCCATACCAGGCCCCGCCGGCCTCTAGTGCTGCTCCTTCAGAAATCTCGTTAACACCAATGATGTTGTCGAATCCCATGCCTGCGGAGAGGATCTTTGGCTCAGCATCCCAGTAGTCGGCGCCGGATAATTCACCATTAAATGTGGCATTGGTCAGCGGTGACTCGTCCCCTGGCGCAATTGTGACCACCAGAGTGTCCGTGACGGTGGTTGTGCCATCGCTGGCAGTAACCTCCAGACTCACCTGCTGCTCTGATGCTACATCTGGTGCTACAAACTGAGGATTAGCAACACTCGAGTCGCTAAAAATCATGTAGGGGCCGTCGACTCTGCGCCAGTTGTAGGTGATTGATGGGTTACCGGTAAACCCTGAGGCAGCAGCTCTGAGGCTGACCACCTCATCTTCAATAACATTTTGATCATCCCCAGCATTGACGGCGGGCATGGCAGCCGGGGGAGTGGCTGTTCCATCATCTCCACCGCCACTATCTCCACCGCTACTACCTCCACCGCCACTGCAACCGATCAGCGTGGCGCTAACCAGAGTTAAAGCGAAGTAATACTTTCGAAAGTCGTTCATCGTCGTTCCTAAATTAAGATTTATTAGCGGCTGTCATCATTAGTGCCTAAGCCGGTAGTGGGCGAATGAAATTACGTCGAACAACTGTTGACGGGACTTCAGGATCATCTCCAAACAGATGTTTCGTCCGAACCAGCGCCTGTTACGGTCAGTAACCTTGAATCACGCCATACCGGTCACGCAGAAAAGCTGAGTTTCCAAGGGAATGCTCGCAGACACGTGACCGCTTCATGAAGAATCCGATCTCGTATTCGTCAGTCATACCGATACCGCCGTGCATCTGGACGCCTTCGTTGCTGACAAGATTGTAGGTGTCGTTCAATCGCGCCTTTGCGAGGCAGGCTAGCTCAGCTACCTGGTCTGAATCCTCGTCCAGCGCTGACAGAGCCTCTAGGACGGCAGACTTTGAAAGTTCAACCTCACAGAACATCTGCGCCGCTCGATGCTTCAGGGCCTGGAATGAACCTATAGGCACACCGAACTGTTCCCGAGTTTTGAGATATTCAATCGTGCGCTCAAAGCATTCTTGGATACCACCTAGCATTTCTGCTGCGAGAAGGATACGACCGGCGTCCAGTACTCTGTCCAGAACATCTGAGCCTTTACCCTCTTGGCCAATTAGTTGACCTTTTGCTCCATTGAATTCGATGTTCGCGGCGTTGCGACTGTCAGCCATGACAGTTCGGGTAACCAGGACACCATCAGCGGTGCGGTCTACGAGGACTAGGGTAAGTCCTTCCCTTTCGCCGGAATTACCGCTCGTTCGAGCGACCACAACCAGCTTGTCAGCGACATGTCCATCGAGCACAAAATTCTTGCTGCCAGTTACCGAGTAACCTCCACCAGATTTCTCCGCCCTGGTTGCACTGCCGTAGGGGCTGTGATGCGGTCCTTCTTCCATAGCAAGTGCGAGCAACAGCTCGCCACTTGCAATCTGCCCCAGTAATTCAGATTTCTGTTCCTGGCTGCCGCCATGCAGAATCGCGTTTGCACCAAGGACGGCTGTCGCAAAGAGCGGAGATGCGGCAAGCGTGCGGCCGCATTCTTCCATCACAATCCCCATACCCATGTAGCCAAATCCAAGGCCACCAAACTCCTCAGGAATCGTGATGCCAGCCCAGCCAAGTTCAACCATCTGCTGCCAGGTATCCCGATCAAACCCTGATTCGTCTTTGTCATCACGCAACTTGCGCAGCTGACTGATATGCGTGTTGTTGGTACAAAAGTCTTTGGCCGCATCCTTGAGCATGTTCTGCTCTTCATTTAATACCAGTGGCATTTTTTCTGGTTCCGTAACGTGTTAGTCGGGTAACCCAAGGACCCGTTTCGCAATAATATTCAGTTGAATTTCCGAGCTCCCTCCCGCGATGGTGCTGGCTTTGGACCGCAACCATGCGCGCGTCAGGGTCTTCTCGAAATCGGTGAAGGTATCGCCTTCCCAGCCAAGGGACTGTGTGCCCATCAGCTCCAGCTGTATTTCAAGTCGGCGGTTACCGACTTCCGAGCCGTAGTACTTAAACATTGACGTTAGGAAGGTGGGCGTGCCGCCTGTCTCGCTTTCCGCCATGGCTCTGCGTTGGGTCAATCCGAAACAGCGGCTGTCCATCTGGCTCTTAATCACGTCATCCCGAAGTGCCGGATCCGCCATTTTGCCATCGACCGTACCTAGATATTCCTTGCCGATGTCGGGCAATCGACCGAGTATACTGCCGCCGCGACGACCGCCTGAGTTTAAGCCTGAAATTGAGCTGCGTTCGTGCTGAAGCAGCCGCTTGCCGACAGTCCAGCCACGGTTCAGTTCACCAACAAGATTGTCTTTCTCGCACCTGGCGTCATCGAAGAAGGTTTCGCAGAATGGCGAGTACCCTGATATCAGCTTGATGGGTTTGACGGTCACACCGGGCTGTTCCATATCGATCAGGACAAAGCTGATACCTTCGTGTTTGGGGGCCTGCGGTTCAGTGCGCACCAGCGTGAATATCCAGTCGGCGTACTGTGCCCCCGATGTCCAGATTTTCTGTCCGTTGACAACGAAGTGATCGCCTTTGTCCTCACATTTTGTCTGAAGGCTCGCAAGATCAGAACCTGCCCCTGGCTCACTGTACCCCTGGCACCAGCGGATTTCTCCGGAAACAATCTTGGGAAGATGCCTGAGTTTTTGTTCTTCGGTACCGTAATCAAGCAGGGTGGGTCCAATCATTGAAAACCCCATTCCAGCAATGGGTGCACGGGCGTTAATGCGCCCCATTTCTTCCTGGAGTACAAGGAATTCCTGCTTGGAGAGGCCACCGCCTCCATATTCAGTTGGCCACATTGGTGCGGTCCAGCCGCGGGCCGCCATACGATCAAGCCACAGTTTCTGGTCGGGTTCATATTCCTGGCGCTTGCCACCACCAATAATCTGATCTTCCGCAGCCGGCTCCCTCATGGATGTCGGGCAGTTCTCTTCGAGCCATGCCCTCGTTTTTTCTCGAAATGTTTCAAGCGACATCAAGACCTCCTTGCAACATAAAGTAATCTCTGATCGGGAAAATCATCAGGTTCAAGTCGAGCCTTCTTATATGAGAGCGTCACTATGCCAGAGAGGTTAGTGATTCACGTGTCACCTAACTGACAGGAGATTTTGGGCTGCCGAGAGTAAGAGGAAGTTTTATACCGTAAGCGTTTAGTCTTTTTAGCCGCTACTTACCACACCGCTTCCACCAGGATGTACAAGTGAGATTGCGCGATTTTTAAGTCTGTCTCGGTTGCGCTGCGAGGAAACTTTCGCCCTTGTTTCTTGGCTTTAACGGTCGCGGAGTTCTTAAATAGTCTGGATGAGCCCGCTGGCCACGGCGGTGCCAACTCGGCCTGACCTGCTATATAAGATGTTCGAGACGGTCGTAATCCCATCCTTCTGACTAATTACGGACGGCCGCATGCCCAACCACTCGCCGGTGAATGGACGCTCCCAATACGAAGTCGAATCGACGTTGATGCTTAGAGCGGGGATAGCATGATCACCTAAAGCCAATGCTTTTTTTCGCGCTGCTTCCATCCGTAACCCTGAGCCTAGCGTCATGTCCATCATAGCTACCGCCATTTGGAATGGTGAGGTGGGCTCACCGGCAACTAGGCCTAGCTCCATTCTCATCCAGACATACCGTCCCGTATCGTCGACGCCGGGTCGAGTATCGAGCCGCTCGTGAAAGAAAATAGGCGGCTTGCTGTTCTCTTTCCCTCGAGCCGTCTCCCTAGTGGCGTAGGGCAGAGGGTACTCGGAGTTTCCCCTGTAGGGACTATCGTATTGCCGAGTGCGAAGCAGCAAACCGCTCGCGCGCGCTACGGGCGCCTCTCCGTTTACAGGTCGCAGTGTGCTCGTAATGGCGGCGATACGCTTGCCTAGGCGCTCGAATTGGGTTTCAGCCACTAAGGTTGCCATAGGTACAGCCTTGAACAGGTCCATGGTCAGCCGGGCCACGTGCATATCGGTCTGGACAGCAGCTTTTTCGATTTCACGACCGAAGAGCCCCATTACCGGGCCACCGTGTTGCATCGTCTCCGACCATGGGCTTCGGGCGTGCGGGGTCGGTCGGTAGGTGTTCGCGCCCTCAAGTGCATAGAGAAATTGTTTTTCCTTATTCTTCATCGACGTGACCGCTACGAATATGATTCCGGCCGCCACATTGCCAGAAAAAAATCCGGCCAACCTGTCATCTGGCTGACAAGGTTGGTTGGTAGATAGCGAGGCAGAAGGGCTGCGACCAGGTTTTGTCACCTTCCCGTCACCTCGCTGAAAGGTGACTTAACGACATATCAGACTTACCTCACCGCAGTCTGAGGAAGGTGCCTCAGAAGCGTATGCATCGTTCCAAACTTCACGATCATGTCGCTGCAGTCCAGGAATCAAACCAACCGTCTTAAGAATTCTTTACGTAAAGAACACTTCCTTTCTTCTAGGATGGGTCAAGCAAGGGATAGTTGAAAACGGTGGAATTTCCCGCCACTCAAGCTGCCGTTATCAAGGCGCTGACGATTAGCGCACCTTGTCCATAAGACTAGAAACCAATCTCCGTGATGAACGGAGTAGCAGCAGGAGAAGAATGATGAGAAAAGCACTGTTTACAGCGTTGGGGTTTAATTTATTTGTGGAGGGGCTGACGTCGCTCAGATTAATTACTCTGCCCAGGCGATTAGATGACTTCGACCCTACTACTCACGGTGGATTGGTTCTTTACGGATTCGCAGCTCTCGCTGCTGCGCTAAGCATTTTCTGGTTCAGAAAGTACGGCGACAACGAGTCAAGTTTAGCTATGGGACTGGGTCTTCTCTCAACGTTCCATGTTTGCATGGTGATCGCCTGCCTTATGATTTCTATGCCTCCCGGTGTGGTTGGACACGGACTTCTTGCAGTAGCGTTTGTGTATCTGTTCATTAAGCGACGAGCATGTCTGCCGGTGGCGGCTCAATAGGAACCAAGTGCCAGGTTGGTTGTAGAGCTATTATCGAGACAGTAGCGATTATGCAGTGTTAAGTACGAAAGCCCCTATGAGACTGGAATGGTTGAAGGGGCTGGCGCTCAAGGAATGAGCGATACCCTTCAACTCACTAGATACAAATTAGCGGTGCGCCCTCGAGCCCTAGACCTACCTCGCTAGCGAGATAGGCCCTGATATCAACTTCGGTCTATTGCTCTTTAACAACTCGATGCAGTGGTACTAAGTTATAGAGGAACTGCGGGCGATGAACGCACCCTTTATCGAGAAAACGCGTGTTCTCACCATTTGGGTGTTGCGGTCTAATGAAGCCTGATGCTTAGTATGATGAAGGGCGAAATCGTTCACTTTCTCGTCAACCAATCAGAATGAGTATCTGAAGCGCAAACCAGAGTACCTACGAGCATTTCTTGGTAGGAGCTGCATGTAGGCAGTATCTCCGAGGTAAAGTGCAGACAGATCAATTATTGCGGCCGCATAGTCCTGATTGAAAACGTTGTTAACAAACAACGTCATCTGGTACCTGCCAGAGGAATTCTCTAGTATGCCCGCGCTAAGGTTGAGAATTCCGTAGCCGTTCTGAATAGCGCCCGGGTTCTGTTTTAAATCGAAGTTAACTTCATCCTGCCATTGGTAATTGATGTTCACGAAACTATCGAAGGGAAGGCTTTCATGTGGGCGAAAGTACTGGACGCCGAGCGTGACTTTCCAGTCTGGTGAGTTGTTGAGAGGTTTGCCGCTTAAATCTTGCGCAAATCTGTTTGGACCTGGTGCCAAGGGCAGACAACCCTGCAATAGAGTCTGGTTGCGGTAGCAGTCGGCGTTCGGATAGTCCTGTATATTGGCCTCGATCCGAGCGATGCTACTAGTTAATCTAAGGGCTCGCCCAATCAAAACATTGGCGTCTATCTCGATACCTTTAGTTTCCAATTGGCCCACGTTCGTAACGACTAGAACGACTTCATCATCGATTACCTCTGTATTCTGAGCCTGATAATCCTCGTACTCGGTGTAAAACCCGACCAGGTCCAGTTGCAATCTGCGATCAAACATCATGCCTTTTATACCAACCTCAAACGATCTGGAGCTCTCAGCTCCTACTGGATTGTCGGCCGTTCTTTGGTTGAATGATTGAGAGATATCGTAGCCTTGGCCCTTGTAACCGTTGGCTGCAGAAGCAAAGATCATAGTGCCATTGTTGAGGAAATGTTGCAGTGAGAGCTTTCCCAGCCAGCGGTCTTCGGAGTCTTGACCCAGGTATCTCTCACCAGTCTGCAGATCGCTGAAATTGACCGATATTTGTTCGTCGTTGTATCGGGCACCCAGTGTTAATTGGGTCGTTTCAAAAAGTCTCCACGTAAGCTGTCCGAAAAACGCCTTGCTCTCTGTATCGGATTCAGCGAGATATGCAGCTGGAGTAAAATTCCTCTCCGCTCGTTGAGTAGTGTCTGCACTGGCGTAGTAGAGCCCTAGCATGTAATCAAAGTGAGTGCCCACTGGCGAGCTTAGGCGTAATTCTTGGGTGATGAATTTGCTATCCGTCTTTGAGTTCGAAACGAGTCCACTAGAGCGTTCGCTGACAGGTATGTCACGCAGTAGAAAAGAGGGTAATCGAAGCAATAGGGGGTCGGGTGAAAAGTCTAGATCAGTCCTCGTGTCATTTTCCCAGTCGTTATAGGAGGAGATCGAAGTTAAATCGAAATCTCCAAGCGACCAGGTGATACGCAAATTTGCACCGCTGTCCACTGCGAGAGATTCGGGTTCTATGTCGATTTCTGAATCAGCATTACCCTCGCCCTGCCCAGTGATCGTGCGTGGATTCGTTTCGGTAACGGGCGCAATTCCAAGTAGCCGTGTCGATGAATCCAGTTCTCGGTGTGACAGGCTGCAACAATTGTTGTCGTTTTTGTAATGATGTCCGGTAAACAGAACGTCCAGTGCATCGGTGCCCTGCCAAGCGAGTTTTGCTCTTACGCCCTGTTCATCGCTTCCATTAATCCGTTCGCCAGTGAATAGATTCTCCGCCCAGCCATCGTAATTTCTAGAATATGCGGCCACCCTGTAACCAAAGGCCTGCGTTACGGGTCCGCTAAGAACAGCTGATAGCCTCTGTTCACCGTCGTCAGTGAGTGTAGTTCCAATATAGCCCTCAAACTCCTCAGTGGGAGACCTAGTAATGATGTTGAGGAGGCCGGCAGAAGCGTTTTTACCAAATAGTGTTGACTGCGGACCGCGTAAAACCTCAATTTGATCGATGTCGATGAGGTTGGTCAGGGCCTGTCCAGGTTGTGCTTGTGCTACTCCATCAATAACTGCTGCTACGCTAGATTCAAGTCCCACACTGATGACATTAGTACCAATCCCACGAACTCTGAATGCGGCACTATTTGGTGTCGGGCCTCGTCCATAGGTCAAAGAGGCAGATGCTCTAGTTAGATCGGCCGTCTCACGGATGCCGCTTGTTTCGATAGTCTCCGCAGTGAGCGCGGTAACCGCTACAGGTACATCCTGCAAGCGCTGTTCACGCTTTTGGGCGGTAACAACCACTTCCTCAAGAACTATATCTTCGGCCAATGTCCCGTTGTTGAAGACGGCCAACGCCGAGATGGCGGTCATAACTATTGTCTTTTTCATAACGAAGCTTTGCGAGTAGGGCGTTGCACTTTGCCAAAGAAGTTATTGACCCACCTGTCACTTAAGTGACACGTGGGCCTGTGGTAATTCTGTTTAACTCCGTTCGGCTCAAGATTTTGCGCCAAGGCATCCCATCTGCAGTCAAAAATATGCTCGAAAATAGGCTTTGCTTATGCTTCTGATACGGGTCTTAGCTTTAACTCTTTTGTCGTCGTTAACTCTGTTACCAACGATCAGCAAGGCAGACAATGTGGCACCCGTTATCTCTTTGATTGGGCTTGAGAGTGTCTGGCACGCGGTGGGAACGACCTACTCGGACTTGGGAGCAACAGCGATCGATGATGTCGACGGTGACATAAGCGACAGAATCACTTCGACCGGTACTGTAGACGTTAATACACTGGGCGATTACACGATTGTCTATTCGGTATCGGATGAGGCTGGTAATCGAGCGGAAGAGGTAATGCGCACGGTGACTGTGACGGAAGACCTTCAGGTAATCTCCTTTTCCTCCACCGATGAGATTATTGATGCTGGTGGGTCGCGAGCGTACGAGCTGATCTATAGAACTGAACCGGTGGCCAAACAATCGCAGGGGTTCGCTCTAATTTTTTATCATGACACGAAGAAGACGGAGCTAGCCTTTCAGTTGGCAGAGGGAATTTTAGTCGACGGATGTGACGTAGAGTTACGCGGGCCGCTATCACGGATGGATCTTGAGGACACAGATAGTGACTCCGCTACCAACGCTGCGTTCGCTCTGGGACTGATTTCAGAGGAAGAAGGGGAATTCCCCTGTGATTTTGATGGCGAAATCACTTTCGGTACCTTGACGATTTCCGCTGTGGATGCCGATTATGTTGGACCGATAGACCTCAACCTGCAGATAGGCTCTTCGCCGGGATACGCTCCCGTGCAGAAGCTACCCTCTTTGAGTTTCTTGGGAGATACAGACGGGGATGGTGTGCGTGACGACCTTGACGCGTTTGTTTTAGATCCGAATGAGGTGCTGGATACCGATGGCGATGGCATTGGTGACAATGCCGACAAAGATGACGATGGAGATGGCGTCGAGGATGCTCAAGATGCATTTCCATTGGATAGTAGTGAGAGTTTTGACACTGACACCGATGGTATTGGCAACAACTCTGACCCAGATGATGATGGTGATGGCGTAATTGATTCTCTCGACGCATTTCCACTCGACTTTAGCGAAAGCGAAGACTCAGACTCTGATGGCGTGGGGGATAATTCTGACGCTTTTCCGAACGACCCCCTCGAAAGCCGAGACACAGACCTCGATGGGATTGGTAACAATGCCGACAAAGATGACGATGGAGATGGTTTCAGTGACGAACAAGAAGCTATCGATGGTACTAACCCCGTAAGTCCGTTTTCCTGTAGAGCGGGTTGTTTCAGCTTTGATGTGGATGAAAGCTTACAAGCGCAAGCCTTAACCGATGGTTTGTTGGTAATTAGGCACTTATTCGGGTTCAGTGGGGTTTCTTTAACCTCGGGGGCTCTTTCGGATGACGCGGGTAGAGACTCCCCAGAGGCCATCGCAGACTATTTAACAGAGGCTGACCCTGAACTTGACATAGATGGTGATGGGTTGTCGCAGCCTCTTACAGACGGGTTGCTGTTGATTCGATATCTTTTCGGATTTTCAGGTGAGTCCCTGATATCAGGTGCGATAGGTGAGCAAGCAGAACGGAATACATCTGAAGAAATTGAACGATACATATCAGATCGAATGCCACTTCAGTAGGTATCCAACGCGTAAGTTGCTTGGTGTGCTGTGGTGCGGAAACCAGTAGCTCTCTTACTGATCAATCTTATCCGGTAATGCTAAAGGCACCTCAGGCCAAGGAGAGTGACACGAAGGAGCAATAGAGTGTCGTTTCGTATTTGAGGGAAGTTAGTTAGCTCTCTTGAGAGCGAACCCATTGGGCCTTGTTTCAGAGATTCCAACTCCGTATCGTGCCTCCTGTGAATGATCCCGAAAAAGCAAAATCCTCACTGAAAAAGCTTAGGTGGGCTAAGAAGGTAAGTGATCAAGCGCTGGACCGTATGTTGGCGGATGGCAAGGTTAGATCATTTGCTAAAAATAGTTTCATTCTGCGCCACCGAGACCGCGATCGCGGTTTGTTTGGTCTGCTATCTGGGCGCGTGCGCCTTTCCATCCCAGCGGAATCTGGTGATGAATTCATATTATGGGATTTGACCAACGGGCTTTGGTTCGGCACCACAACGCTAATAGATAACACGCCGACAAGCTATGATGCGCGGGCCTTAGTTGATTCTGAGATCATTGAAATCCCACGTTCATCTGTGACGAAGGTGGCTGAAACGTTCCCTGAGATATACAAATATCTCTTTGCCGATCAGGCTTTATACACACGTATGATGTATGGATGGATCTCCAGCATGCTCTTCCATCCTTTAAAATCCCGCCTGGCTTTTCGTTTGCTCGTGCTGATAGAGGTTCTAGGCGGTAGAGAAGGTTCTTCTGGTCGCCTGGAAACACCCATGTCCCAAAGCGACTTCGCCAAGATGATCAACGGCTCTAGACAGCAGGTAAACAAGGTCTTTCGCCAATGGGATGACGAGGGGATCGTCCATTTTGTTAATGGTCAATACCATGTGCCTTCGATTGAAAGGCTCGTCCTTGAAGCTAGATCAACAGATCCCTAGTTGTAGGGATGCTTATCTACTACTCGATAGCTGTCTCCTCAAGCTGGTTTCTCGAAATCAAAGATGGCCTTAAATTTCTAGTTACCGTACTGACAAAATCAGTGATTTCGTGATTAACAAAGCGGGCAGTTTTTTGCTTTTCTGTCACCTAGGTGACACCTGAAGTTCTACTTTTTTTGTTCTACTTCTTCGAGGTCATTGAAATGGCTCGGGTTCCCTGCCTGAACCACAGCTTTTTCAATAGCGCCAGTAATAGGTATTGAGATGTAGAGGTAGGGCAGCCATCATGAAAAAACTGTTAGTAGAGTTTGGTGTTGCATCAGCGTTCTTGTTCACATCGCATGTGGCGATTGCAGGCACATTGAGCGGTATCGTAAGAGACAGTAGTGGGCAGACTCTTCAGGGTGTGATGATCAGGCTGACAGATCCTCTGTCTGGCATATCTGAGTCTGTCTTCTCAAATCGGCATGGTGAGTATGTTCTGAGTACGACCTTATCGGGTGAACTTACTCTCCGCGCGCGAATTCCTTATCACAAAGATGTAAGCATGACTGTCGATTTAGTCGAGACAGCCAAAGTGCATAGGGATGTCTCGATGGAGCTCATGACCGATGAGACCGAGATTTCTGACAGTTTACCCGCGGCTTACCACTTCGGTAGCCTAGATTTCGAAACTGGCGAGGATGCTGTATTTAGCCGGTATCAGTTTCAACGCGATTGTTTGTCCTGTCATCAGATGGGCAATTTTCTCACTCGGTTTCCGCGTACGCCTGAACAATGGGAAACCACGATCGAGCGGATGCATCGGTATGTTGGAAGTAATTTTGACGAGGATCTCCGCAAGAGACGTTCACATATCTTGTCCGAAGGTTTTAATGGCGAACCATTAACTGTGCGGCCCCAATTTCCGCTCGACGAATCGCTAAGCCGCACAAAAATTTACGAGTATCGTATGGAGCGGGGCGTCATCCCTCATGATGCGATCGTCAATCCAAACGATGGGCTGATCTATACGGTCGATCAGGGGGCTGACCATATGGCCATAACAGATCCAGCCACAGGTAAAACTGAATACGTCAGTCAGGAAGGCGGTACTTTCTGGTTACCCTTCTGGAAGACCAAAACGATGGAGTGGCCATTTAAGCGCTATGGTCCTCACTCATTAGCCATGGGGTTGGATGGCAAGTACTACACCACTAATGCGTTTGCTAACAGTATCGGTGTTTTCAATCCAGAAAGCCGAGAATGGGAACCGTCCATTTTTGCAGGGCTTCGAGCGATCTACCCTCATACGGTACGAATAGATAAAAGCGGGTTTGTCTGGTTCACCATTGCTGGCCGCGAACGAGTAGGTCGCGTTGATCCCGTCACTAAAGAAAGCACCTTGATCGAATTACCAGACGTAGAGTCGGGCGGTCTTGCAGGGGGAACCCAGCCCTATGGGATCGACATTAACCCAGCTGATGGCTCTATTTGGTATAGCCGACTTTTTGGAGACAAGATCGGGAGGATCGATCCCGATACGCTCAGCGTCAAGGAGTTTGATTCTCCTGTGAGAGGTCCACGCCGAATGCGCTTCGATCAACAAGACGGCACTCTGTGGCTAACGGGTTACTCGGAGGGGAAGTTGGCTCGGATCACAACCAGCAGTGATGGATTTGAAAGCAAAGTCTACTCGCTACCGGAATTTGAAGAAGGCTATGGCCCAGCTCCATATGCTCTGGGCGTTCATCCTCAAACTGGAGACGTTTGGCTCAATGAAAATATGACCGACCGCTTTTTTCGTTTCATCCCTGATGAGGAGCGCTTCGCAGTTTATCCCGCCCCATTGACGGGGACATATACACGAGACTTTAGCTTCACTGAGGACGGAAAGGCGTGCACCTCTAATAATCCGCTCCCTATGGTCGCCCTTGAGGGTGGAGTAGGAGAAATAATTTGTATTGAAATTATGAAGGATGCTCCTTCAGCCATATCAGGTCTGGCTGACGCGGTGGTCTCCTCTGAGTACGAGCCTTAAGGAAACAAAATGAAAGTTCTTTTATCGGGTGCATTAATCACGTTGGCGCTATTTGGTGGAGTGTCCGCTTACGCTGGCTCGATGGAGGAGCAAAGCGAGCTAAATGAAATCTCCACAACTGCGCTGGAGGAATTCTTTCTGGAGGCAAAAGCAAGGCTAGACCTTAATGACCAACAAGTGGAGGCGGTTAGACCTATCTTGCAGTCCAGTTTCCAAGCCAGGAAAGTCATCCTCGAAACGCACGGTATCGATCTCGAGAGCCGAAAGCCTCCGGCCCAGAAGCTTGGGTTTCGCGAGATGAGGTCAATGGCGAGAGAGCTAGATAAGGTGCGCTCAGATACCTCAACACAACTGCGTTCCATTCTCACGAAAGAGCAAATGAACGAGTACGTGCGGATGCAGAATGAGCGAAAGAGCGAAATGCGACAAAGACTTCGTGCCCGTCTCTAGCAGTCGCTTGCTTTGGATGAATTCGTTCAATTGATTTGAAAGGACCAGATTAATGGTGAGAACACCCTCTGGACTCTGTAGTGGTCCTCTCACGGCCTGGTTCGCAAAGATGAGCTGGCGCCGCTGAATACGAATGTAGGAGTTCTTTCTAATGAAGAAGATTTGGCTAATCGTCCTTGCCGTGACTGGGCTACTCATCCTGACTGTTGCTGGTTTCGTCGTCCGGGACGGAGCGACGGTCACCCCAGTTGGGGAAGGCACGATCACGCTGGAAGCAGGAACGTTCGAAGCATTCCCGTTACCGCAGTTTGCGGCAAAGCACATATCTGAGGATTACAAAAGTTATTTCGTTGAAGTAGAGCCAGGGATAAAAGTGCATGTCTTGGAAGTCGGGTCAGGCTTCCCTGTCTTTGTTCAACACGGTAATCCCACGTCTGGATTTCTCTATCGGAAGGTTGCCGAGGAACTGCCAAAGGATCGGGTCCGTTTAATCATGCCAACCATGGTGGGTCTAGGTTTTTCGAGCAAGGTTCCTGCTAGCTCTCATACGGTTGCTAATCATATGCGCTGGATAAATACCGTGCTAAACCAGTTGCAGCTAAGTGAATTAGTGTATTCGGGACAGGATTGGGGTGGTCCAGTTGGTATGGGTGCTCTCTCGCTTTCTCCTGGATTGATTAAAGGGGCCGTTATGCTCAACACGGGGTTTGGAGCTCCAACTCGAGCTGCGAATCTTTCTATTCCACACGCTGTAGTCAAGATCCCATTGCTGGGTGAGCTGTTGCTAGAGGTTTTCTTTCCAATATTTGATGGCATGGGTAGGTTGCAGGGTGATCCAGACCAGTATACGGCCGATGTTGCGGAGCTTTATGGAAAACCTGTTGTGGATAGCGGTAATGCAAAAGCGCCCTTGGCAATGATGCGCATGGTTCCAGATGGCCCCGACCACCCTAGTTCGCCAGCAATGAGAGCGGTTGCTAACTATGTTGAGAGTCTGGATATTCCGGCCGAAATCGTTTGGGGTATGAGAGACCCGATCTTGGCACTAGGCCTTCCGGGGATGAAGCGATTTTTTCCGGATGCGCCTGTTACTGAAACGCAAGGGGGCCACTTTTTGCAAGAAGAGGTGCCCGCTGAAATCGCTGTTGCTCTGTTGCGAGTCGTTGACCAGGTTCAGGCTTCGAGAAGGGACAGCCAGTGAGTGAGAAGCTTGTAGGTCACAGCTGGTGAGAGGACCTCAACATTTCACTGTGTTTATCATGAGTCTTGCATTGGTCTCTTGTTCAGATCAGTCCTCAGAGCAGTCCATATATCTGCCTAAAGACCTACATTCGAGTAAGCGTGAGATTGCGATTACTGCCGAGTACGACGCTCAGGTGCAGGAAGATAGCGCTACCGGATGGCTCATGGGGGAAAAACTCTTTCAGGCAGAAACTGAGCTTCTGATACGTGGAGAACAATCTGGCCCAGCTTCGAATATCGTCCCGACTAAACTGCCCTCGTCACGCAAGGCATTCTTTGGCGACTTGCATGTGCATACCGCCTACTCCCTGGATGGCTACCCCGTAGGCACACTCGCGACACCTTATGATGCCTATCGCTATGCGAAGGGTGAGCCTATTTTGCACCCTGCTGGTTTCGAAATGCAGCTTTCACGACCGCTGGATTTCTATGCTGTGACGGATCATGCGATGTTTTTAGGGGTAGTGCAGGCGGCAGCCGATACAACGACAGAATTTTCAAAAAATGAAGTTGCTCAGCCGCTGCATGACCTAAACGCAGCTGAAAATATGAACGCTAGTACGTTTGGTCTAGTAAGACGGTTTTGGGCGTTTGCTTCGTTCATACCAGACTCTATTAGGCAGATAACCGAGGGGCAATTGGATCCAAACGAAGTGCTTGAGGTCGTTCGGACTGCCTGGATCGACACTATTGAAGCTGCAGACTCATTTAATGATCCAGGAAACTTTACTACCTTCGCTGGCTATGAATACACCTCCTCAACAGAAGATAGTGGCAATCTCCACAGAAACGTTATTTTCGAAGGGACAGACCGACTGCCTCGCGAGCCATTTTCCCGCTTTCATTCGGTTAATCCTGAGGATCTTTGGCAGTGGATGGATGAACTCAGGAATAAGGGAGTAGAGAGTTTAGCGATACCTCACAACTCTAATGGATCAAACGGTCAGATGTTTAAACTCGAGGATTGGGCCGGTAGTCCGCTAGACGACGACTACGCAAAACAGCGTATGCGAAATGAGCCTATCGTTGAAATTACTCAGATAAAGGGTACATCTGAAACGCATCCTGCTCTGTCGACCCGGGATGAGTGGGCGGGGTTTGAAATTATGCCTTTTCGAGTTGGGGCTAATGCTCTGAGTAAGATCGAAGGATCTTACGTGCGGGACGCGTTGTTGAACGGCTTAACCTTGGAAAAAAAGGGTAGTTTGAACCCTTTTAAGTTCGGTTTTATTGGCTCAAGTGATACCCACACGGGTGCGAGCGAGGTTGAGGAGTCAAGCTTCAGTTCGAAGCTCGGTCTGATGTCAGGCACGCCTGAGCAAAGAGGTTCGCTGCCTCGAACAGGTATCGGGGCAGAAATTGGCTACCAGGTTATGAAAGCGATGGGTCGCGGCGGTTCGCAAATTAGAATCGGCGGCGATATTTATGCGGCTGGTTGGACACCCACATTCGGTGCTTCGGGATTGGCAGCTGCTTGGGCGGAAGAAAATACGAGGTCTTCCCTGTACAGGGCGTTTCGAAGAAAAGAAGTATTTGCGACTTCAGGGCCACGCATAAGGATTCGTCTATTTGGAGGCTATGACTTTGACGAGGATATGCTGACGGAAGCCGATGGAATTGAGCGAGCCTACGCTCAGGGCGTCAGTATGGGGGGTGAGCTTTCCCCTATAACTTCGGCTAATGGCAAATTGATCAACAATTCATCCACGCCGGAATTTATTGTTATGGCGTCAGCAGATCCAGAAAGCGCTCCGTTGCAGCGCTTACAAATCGTGAAAGGCTGGGTTGACGAAAGAGGAACTCACGAGAGAGTGATCGATGTCGCCTGCGCGGGCGATGTGCAGGTGAATCCAGAGACTGATCGTTGCCCACACAACGCTGCAAAGGTGGATATCAGTGATTGCTCCATCAGCGCTAGAACAGGCTCCGCTCAACTATTCGCGTTATGGCGAGACCCTGACTTTCAGCCTGAACAACGTGCCTTTTACTACGCCCGTGCTATTGAGAACCCAACTTGTCGTTGGTCGACCTGGGATGCGGTTCGCGCTGGTGTGGAACCACGTCCTGATCTGCCTCGAACTGTTCAGGAACGCGCTTGGTCATCACCTATCCATTACCTGCCCTAACCATGTCTGTCCTCTCTGGTATGCAACCGAATAAATCCTCTTTGAGATAACCAGGCGAGATTTTATATGAAGGTGCTTCTTGTCGATGACGATGAAGAATTTTCCCTTGGGCTTTCACGATTGCTGAAGAAACTGGACATAGATACAGTCTGCTCACACCGCACATCGAATGCAGAAGAGCAACTGAAGCAGTCCGACTTTGACGTGGTGTTACTTGACGTCATGCTGCCCGAGGGGAATGGATTTGCGTTTCTACCAACCATCCGCAGGTTTAGTGATGTCCCGGTAATAATGTTAACTGCGCTTGATGAGGAGGAAGAATTAGTACTTGGCTTGGACCTGGGAGCAGATGATTACGTTACGAAGCCTTTTAGTGTTAAGGAGCTGATTGCACGAATGCGAGCGGCTCACAGGAGACATAGTGTAAGAGGTAATCAGGTCGAGCTTATTATTGGTGATCTTGAATTGTTGCCTAGCTCACTAAGTGCTCGAGTTCAGAATAGAGACGTTGAATTAACGTCAATTGAGGTAGGTCTGCTTCAGCTCTTGGTGAAGGCAAAGGGCCGATACGTGCACCGCGATGTTCTTTACAAACGAGTGTTGCAGCGTGAGGGCACACCAGAGGACCGAAGTTTAGATGTTCACATCAGCAACCTGAGGCGAAAACTGGGTCCGCACCCTTCGAAAGGGAATAGAATCAAGGCTGTCAGGGGGTTGGGTTATACCCTAGCAAGATGATGCGTCGCTTAGTATGGACGTTCTGGTTAGCCCTGATCCTATCGGTAGTTGGTACTTTTGTTGTCAGTGCCTTCCTAATCAAACAATGGAATAAGTTTGTATCCTATTCTGAAATAATCGAGCCAACGAACTATCCTTTTCGAATCCTTTCGAAGGAAATTGAAGCCGCACTTAATCAAAAGCGCGGTTTAGAATCGATTCTTCTCAATCATCCGATTACAGAGCTGGGTGAGGTCTACTTGATAGACTCCTCGGGTGCTGATGTGTTGGGCCGAAATTTGCCGGTCAGAATCTCGCAAGCAGAGTTCTCTGTTGATGCGGTAGAAATTTCCAACCAATCTTCCAATCACCCTCCAGTATTTGTACGCGGAATAAAGTCAGACCTCGGCGAGACCTTCTCGTTAGTCTTGCGTTTTGACCCAGCTTCTTACCCCTTTTGGAATCTCTTTAGGGGCCTTGGGCTTTACTGGGTTTTGTTTGCAGCGCTCGTTGTTTCGAGTCTTATATCTTGGTGGTTTGCGATAAAAATCACTCACCCGATTCAATACCTTGCTTTAGCTAGCGGTAGGCAGGGTGAGGGCGATTTAGTCTCGCGCTTTGACAGCAAAATTCTCCAAAGACGGGATGAGTTAGGTGAATTAGCCCGACAGTTGCAAGCTTCAGACGCAAAAATTCGAAGTCTTTTGAATAAGCAGAAAAAATTTTTGAGAGATGTATCTCATGAAGTAAGGACTCCGCTAGCTAGACTGCAGGTGGCCGCCGCAACCTTAGAACTAGACTCAAGCGATAGCCAGGCGTTAAGTCAGATTGAGTACGAAGTCCAGACCATAGATCAACTTGTCCAAGATTTACTGCATTTGTCTCATTTCGATCGGCCTTCGATGTCTCACAAGGTAGAGGGAATCAATATCGTCAGCCTTCTAGACGAATTTGCGGATCGGTCTCGAATCCTAACTCAGCAAAAGAAGCTAACGATTGCGTTAAAACATACCGTTCAGCGAGGTCAGCGACTAGTCGGAGTACGTTTTCTGTTAGATAGGGCCTTAGATAATCTAATGACCAATGCTATCCGTCATTCGCCTGAAAGAGGCAAGATCCGAGTTAGCTGTGAAGTAAGCGAGGAATATTGCTGCTTGGGCGTGTTGGATGAGGGAGAGGGGATTGACACTGAAAGTATGGGAGATATCTTCGAACCATTTGTGCGGCTGGACTCGTCACGGAGCCGACAAACCGGTGGTTTTGGCCTCGGCCTCTCTTTGGTGAAACGTATCGCAGAGGTGCACGAGGGTACCGTGGTTGCTTCAAATGAGTCGAACGGCTTCTTTATCAGCTTAGTTTTACCATTGGGGAAAAACAAAACTCTGCAAGCCAGTAGTTTCCTTTGAGTTTGGTTGAACCTCTTGGCTGCAGTTGAATCTTGAGCTCGCAACTACCAATTTTCGAATCCGCAGAAAAGACGGCTACTCAGGGATCGAACCTAATTGTGAAGGGGAACCGGGAGGTACTTCACAAGTCACCAGACGCAGCCGGACAGGAATAGCTATGCAAGGCCACGTTGAGTAACGCTTCAGTGCATGCTCCAGCAAAAAAATAGACTCATATTTCTCGCTTGATACAGATAGAGGTGATGTTAGGTCGGTGGCGTTGCTTGTTCTTTTAAGATTTGTAAAGGCGACACTAAAGAAAAGAGTTCCTCTCGAACGAGAGTTATCGCTTCTTGCGCGAGCCGCTTTAGCTATTGGATTTTTATTTAGAGCTGGTAACCATCACCCTGGTTGCAGGATTAAGATCCTCGCGCGGATCGGTTACCAAGTCCGCTGGGAATTCTACGCGAACCACTTGATTGGGCGTGTCCAGACAAAGCTCATGATTGTTGTCACCGTCGCCAAGATCGCCTAGTGCAAACGGGTGGATTATGTCGTCGGTACCGTCAGGATTAACAGTCATGACTTTATATGCTTTGCGCTCGACATCATCCACTTCACCACCACCTGGCTTAGTAACCCCGCCGTTCCAAACAACCCGGATCACTTGGCGCGTTGCGTCGGGACAGCCATTGCCACCGCCGAAACGACGGGCACTGGCTTGCTTTCCGAGCTCCCACTCTTCTTTGTCGACAGATTCTGCCAAGACTAGGCTCGGTCCTTTGGCCAACTCGGTAACCCCTACTTGGCTCCCCTTATAGTTGATCGTATGGTCCATAGAGAACAGATTGCCAATGACTTCAACGTTGGCGGGTTCGTTGTCAATTGAGCCAAAGTCCCCGATCATCAATATCGTACGCAATTCTCCGATATCATCTGCTGGTGCCGGTGTTACGCAATCAGGTCCAACTTTCGCTCCATTTTCTAGCGTCACCTGAAAATCCCCAGCCTCTAACGTAGCGATGTCCACCTGCTCTGAAAAGATCACAGGCATTCCATCTCCACCCACTCCCAAAGAGCCGCACAACCTGTAAGTAGCAAAGGTCGGAATACTATCGTCTAGACCATAGAAGGCTGAGATGAGGCCATCACTTTTATTGCCCGCTTTCGGATAAGCGACTGCATCTGTTAAGTCCGACGCTTCGGTATTAGCCAGGTTTTGGAGAGGGTCAGAGCAACCGCTTGCAAGACCAAAGGTCGTCAGGACGATCATGGCAAATGCATTTTTCCATGAAGGGAAACTGCTTTTAATCGAAAAGACTGCAGTCAGTATTTCTCTTGCAAAGGTAATGCTTGAGGGCACGATGACCATAGATATTGCAATCAATCGAAATAGACTCATTTCTCTTGCCTAGTACTGATTAGGAACAAATATTAGGTCGGGTACCTTCCTTGTTCTATTAAGATTTGTAAAGGCGGGGCTAAAGTACAGAGGCCTTCTCCTGCGAGGGCTATCGATTCTTGCTCGGGCCGCTCCAGCTAGTGGTTGCAGGACAGGCTCACAATTTTCGTTGCTGCCTTTCCTTTGATGGGTTACTTCTGTTGATACGCCGCTACTCTGAAGCTAGTTTCTGCAGATTGGCCATCGCCTTTCCGAGATAAGCCCCGAGTTTTTTCATGATAGCCTGATTAGCCTCTATGCTGAGGTCAGCCTGACTAATAACCTCTCCAAAAGCATCCAATCGATTCCTGGCGATAAATTTAGACAACTCTGGTTCACCTGACCAAGTTGCCTGGTTCATCATATTGCCAAGTGTGGTCTTCACGAATCCAGCTGGGTCATTAGGCACTATCACTGGTTGGCAAAGTCGATTGCGCGTTTCATCGTCCTCGTAGTTCGCTTCCACGTATGCGCTAATCGCAGCACTAAGGCAAAGGTTGGGCATCCGCAACCCCTGAATGGTGAGTAATTTATCCTCGAATACCGGCTGCGAGTGAGAGGAGGTGAAATCCACTGCAGAAGCGGTGCAGTCCACATAAAGCGTGTCAGGTGCCATTTCCAGTTTGTTGCCATTAGCAAAGGACAACTGTCCCGCACTAATTTTCGTTACTCGGCCATCAGATATCACATTGGAGATTTTCCTGAGTTGTTCAACTTCTCCAAAAGAAATCGTCGCAAAGTGGAACATGGTCGGCCGTTGACTCTGATCAATGCGCAGCATGTAACCACAGGCTTCTAGGCGATCGAAAAGATCGTCTACCGATTCAGCATTGGCAATGGCTTCAATTTGGTTCGCAAAGCCACCGATTGTTTCCTCGAAGAAGTCGACGCTAGTCTGGACCACATTGCGGTTGATGAGCCACGATTGTCTCGGGCAAACCCAACTTACTCGCTCTGCCGCACATTGGTTATCCAGCAGCCAAACAATCGCATCCATGGCGGTCTTACCAGCGCCAACAACGCAATATTGGCTAAATTCGGCCGCGAGGTTTGGGAGTTGGTTTGGTGCTACACAAGTCACATCGTTGTCCACTCGATAATTCTTGATGTGGCGGGAAGGAACGGAGGTTTTGAAGTAAGTGCTATCAACGACGCGCTTTGTTACCTCAACTTCATAGCTATCATTGGAGAGGGTGTTGGTAAATTTGTTGTTTCCCTCGTATTCACACATTGGGAAATATTGGACCCTCCCAGAAGTCAGAAACCGCTGGCGCATCACCTGTTCAAAATAGCTTTGTACTTCCGCACCACTGGCAAGTTCGTAATAACCAGCATTGGAACCCACGGTATCTTTTTGTTTGTTGCCGAGTGCGGTCGATGCGACTCCATAAAAATGCGAGGGCTGATGCAAGCGAACAAATGGATATGAATCATTCCAGTGCCCACCAGGAGCATGATGATTGTCAACGATAACGAAGCTAGCATCGGATTCGTCTAGCATTGTATCAACGAATGACATAGCCACGGCTCCACAGCCAATGACCAGATAGTCGGTCTTAACTTTTTCCACGATGAGTCTCCTCGATTAAGCCAGGGTTACTTCGCTGCAGATCGGCGAGGATCAGGCGTGGTCCTGCAGGATTTCAGTCGACTGTGGTCTCATTGTCATCCGAGGGCCCATTCGTATTGCTTGGCATCGTTAAAGCCGCGTCAACTGGGGAGGTTTCCAGGTTCGCTCGATCATTCCTTTCTCGGGGCCGTACACTCTCAATGTAACTCGTGTGAAAGACTCGCCCGCCGGTAACCAGTTGCCAACCATTCCCTTGGGGGGCTTACCACCGATCAGAATCCGTAAGCTGCCATCGGCTTCGTAAATCAAGTCCTCTGAGTTACCACTGATGGCGTAGCGGTCATAGTCATTGAGCATTAGGTTGGCGTCCCGGTCATAAACTGTGAGTGACCAGAAATACTTTGCTGGCGGAGCTTGTCCGGCCGGAAAGTGAAGTTCGTAAGTGTGCTCGCTGGTAATGCTGTCGCCGTTCTGATCTTTTTCTCTCGCCATATACATGGCTTCTTCTGGATCATTGGCGACGATGCCTCTCATCGACTGAATGACTCCGCGGATATAGAAATTACCGTGAATCCCGGAGCGGCCGAAGCCTACTGGTGGCACACCCCAACCGTTGATCTTGTTTTCTTCAGAGGTGGTATGGGCGCGCATGATCATGATGCCATCGAACACCGCCTTGGCTAAGCCGGCTTGTTCATTGTCCTCAGCCTGGGATACATCCTGGTCCGGTCCGATATGTAGCTCGGCCCAATCTTTCAAATAACGCCGATCACGTTCCGGTACACCATTGATGGTCATCGCGCGATTGACGTTATTCCAGAAAGAAATAGGGTCAGACATCACCATTTTTTTTATGTAGCTAACGACATCGGTTTCAAGTAGTACCTCACTCAGATCGCCGACATCGGGAACGGGCGGGTGCGCAGGCCTGGGCGGATCTGCTTTACCCCAGTCACTCAGGCCCACAATCTGCATTTTTGACTGGATCGCCGCTACCTCTGCCTGATCATTGGGGTCATTGAAGTCAGCATAAATTCTAGCCATGGCGTAGAACCAGGGCGTTGGATTTTGGGCGACGAACTCAACGTCTTCGGGCAAGTCCCCCTGCCAATTCGGAGGTACGATGGCGTAGTTTCCGCCACCGTTGCCGTGGAGGCGCCTGCTGATATAAGCAAAGTTGTCTGAATCAAACCCCGCCAACTCAATTGCAAAATATCGATTACCCGGAATTTTTGGCACCGTAATAATAATCGGCTGTTCTTTGGCGTATACCCAGGCTGGTGAGTAGAGCGTATCGGCATTCGGCGCGCCGCCATCGCGATAATTTTTAGGATCGACAAAAGTCGCATGCCAAAACTTATTTACCGCGTCCACGGGCACTTGTTGACCCTCTGGCGCTTCAGGCTGACTCCACTTATAGCGAAGCACTGTATTCAAGTAATAGGGAAACGCGTAAATCAGTGCGTCCACGCCTTTTGTGTAGGCATATTGTTCACGCCAGTCTTTATTGAAGTTGATCTGCCAGTAACTACCGCCAGCTAGGGCTAAGACCACGACCAGGGAAATCAGCACTTGTATCGGCCTTAATTGCATTTTTGTCTCCACCCCATTTACCCCGCCAGAAATTATAATCTCTGGGAATGAAATATATATATCATTTACGGACAGATCCTGGTTTCACCTCTTCCGCTAGCCACTAGACCTCTTGACTCTTTATGGATAGATGCCGTGTCCGTAAATGATACATTAAGAGGTGGTCTAAGCCTGATACACAGGCTGCTGGCTAGAGAACTAACAAGACGATCGCTAGTTGCGTAACCAGATCGGCGAAGACCAAGCTCTCTCCTGAATCGTGGCCGGCACCCTCGGGTCAGGTTCCCTGCCAAGGCGAATGGCATCAAAGCTTGACCAGCGGCAGGTCGGGTTCATTAACACGCGCACGTAGTAAAAAGCACTTTGATTCGGATCGTAATCCGGGTCTCGCCAAAGGGCTTTTAATTCGGTAGCACCGGAACCGCTACTGTACTGGCAGGTGGACAAATCAACGCTGGCGCCATTGTCTGGGCAGCGGCCGGTGGTCGGATCAACTTGCAGACCAGCGGCACAGGCAATATCGACCACGTTTTCATGTGTCTGGCCCGCATCATCAATCCAGCCTTTGACCATTTGAATGCGCTGCAGGGGGGCGTCTAGGGGGTCCCGAGCTGCCCAGACAAAGAACTCCGGCGACTCTGGTTGTTGACCGGTGGAAAGAACCGAACCCATAGGTACCGCTGTTGCTTCCAAGTGCTGCACCAGACCCGGTACATCGATCATGGCCTCATCTACGTTCCAGCCGGCATAAAAACGCAGCGCTATACGTGGACCGGAAGTGGCATATGTTTCGCGGCGAGCGAGAGCATCGAAAATAGCCTCGCGGGTATTCTCGGGGGCCCATACTGCGGCTAAGCCCCCGGAAGTATTGAATTTAATCATGGAACGATAGGCTTTACCGTCAGGGTTGCCTTCGCGAAGACGACGTAGCGCGGGAGATTGAGCCGTACCTGCCGATCCACGAAAGTCCCACTCCTCCACATCTCCCGGATTGGAGTTATGGCTGTCTGTTGCCGCTATAAAACCATTTTGCAGGGGATTGAATCCGAGCTCCTGTTCAAGTTCTAGGCCCACCTTCATACCTTGGCGAACAAAGCCGGTCTGGAAAGCACAGCCGGTTGTCTCTCCAGGCAGGCAGGGGTCCAGCACCTGGGCAAAGGCGCACTCTTCATCCGTTGCACCGACACCCAACGCACACTCCTGAGAACCTTTGATCTGGAAAATC
Source organism: Gammaproteobacteria bacterium (assembly GCA_038131595.1). Taxonomy (GTDB): domain Bacteria; phylum Pseudomonadota; class Gammaproteobacteria; order Pseudomonadales; family Azotimanducaceae; genus UBA9926. Next base: position 39,762 of record JAYPPR010000008.1, on the reverse strand, counting down.
TCGGTCAGGGGTTCGCGCTTTTGTCTTAGGCGCCAATCGTCCTCGCTGTATTGCTGGCCATCCCAGGTGTAACGGGAATAAGTCAGGCCCCAAGCCTTGTTTGGATTATGGGGTATGGTCAGGAAATCACAGCCATTGGCCTTATCACACTTAGCTTCCAGCCCCTTCCAGAGCTCGATCGCATTGGGTACATCAAAGCTGGAAATAGCCCGATCAGGCACAATATTTGAGCGGAAAATGATATTGCGATGGTGTTTACCCTGATCCGGCAATGTGGGAGAAAACTCGTAGGCTATCAGCGTGGTCAACTTGCCGGGTTCGTAATACGCGTCTGCCAGCCGTACGTAACGCGCCCAGTCGTTATAAGTATTTTCATAACATCGCTGGGCCGCGCGCGCTCCTTGGTTACAGGTTGGGAAGGCCTTCAATGCAAGAGGCTGACGTAATTCAGGCTGATAAACCCCTGCAGGCTTTGATGGATCACCAGGCTCGGCTATGCCGCGCGTGCCGTCTATAAAGATCGTGAACAGGGCTGGATTATCCAGCCCAGTCAACCAACAAGCTGCGCGGTCGCGCAGCGACAGGTTCGGAGCAGAGCAATGTGTTCGGGTACCAAAACCTTCTGCATGGTCGGTAATAGCGACAAAATCCAAGGGACGACTCAACTGCATAGTCTCGCCCCCGGCTCCTACTAGGGGGTCTCCCTTGGCAAAACGGTAGGCATCCTCGATGCTGAGTTTATTTCCCATCATGCTGGCATCGAAACTCTCTGCCGTATGCAAATGTAACTCGCCCCAGTAGAGTCTCGTTTCGTTTGCAGCCATATTTTCAGAAGAAGGCTGCCCTTCAACTAACGTCGGCTGTGCGTTGCCAAACCGTGCTTCTACCCTATTGTCATTTTGCAGTGCTAGGTCGCGAGGTGCACTGCCAGGCCCCACCTTATCGAGCACGGTATACATGGGGATCAAAAATCTGACGGCAATAAAGCCAACGCCCAGAGCTAGGACAGCAAACGCTACTAGCGTGATTTTCTTTAGCATGACGCAAACTTCTCCCGAGCAGTCATGGCCAGCGAACTCAATCTCTGTTATGTCCGTCGGAGTATACATACCTGCCCACTGAAATAAGTATCATATTCGGACAAAATCTGAGCGCTTACAGCTCTGGCATTACACTAATGTGAGTGTGCGAGGCTAATGTGTCTCTTCTGTTGTACAGACCGGCCCAGTGGTTAAACCAATAAGTCCGAATATGATATATTCTTTTGCAGGATCGCGCCTATAGTTCCAGCGCATAGAGGAACGCCGAAGAGACCGCTATGACTGGAAAACCCGAGTTTGTCGACGTTCTTGTGATCGGTGCAGGCCTTGCCGGTATCGGCAGCGCCTGCCAGTTGCGTCGCAATATGCCCCAGCTGAGCTTAGCCATATTGGAAGCTCGTCAGGTGAGCGGGGGCACCTGGGACCTGTTCCGCTATCCAGGCATTCGTTCAGACAGCGATATGTACACCTACAGCTATGGCTTCAAGCCCTGGACAGCTGAATCCGCCATCGCCGACGGCGACACGATTCTCAAGTACATCCGAGAAACTGCCGAAGAGTACGATCTCAATCAGCACATACGCTACAACCACAAGGTCGTCTCAGCCCGCTGGTCTTCACAAGATAATCTATGGACCGTGACGGTTGCGCGATCTTACAGTGCACGCACAGACAGCGAAGAGCAGCTAACCATCCAGTGCCGATTTATTCTCAGTTGCACCGGTTACTTCGACTACGAGCAGGGATATACCCCTGAATTCGCCGGAATAGATGACTTTCAAGGGGAGATTGTTCATCCCCAGTTCTGGCCAGAACAGCTGGATTACAAAGACAAGCGTGTGGTGATCATCGGCAGTGGCGCCACAGCGGTCACACTGGTCCCGAGTATGGCTGACGACACCGCAAGCCTGGTGATGCTACAGCGCTCTCCGACCTATATCGCTAACGTGCCCGCCGAGGATCCCTGGCTCAAGCCCTTTAGTAAATACCTACCAAACAGCTGGGTATTCCGCTCAATTCGCTGGAAGAAAGTGCTACTGCAGCAGTACATCTACCGCCTCTCCAGAAAGAACCCACAAGGCTTACGCCGGTACTTGCTTAACCAGGTGCGCAAAGAACTGGGCCCCGATTACGATGTGGACACGCACTTCACGCCCAACTACAACCCCTGGGATCAGCGCCTGTGCGCCGTGCCCGATGGAGATATGTTCACCGCCATCCGTGAAGGCAAAGCTGAAGTGGTGACCGACCACATCGATCACTTCAATAGCTCAGGCATCGCACTTAAGTCCGGCAAGCAGCTGGACGCAGACATTGTCGTTGTGGCAACCGGCCTGCAACTGAAGTTCGGTGGCGATGTCGCCTACTACATCGATGGTGAGGAAGTCGATCTGACAGAGCGATTTGTATACCGGGGCATGATGCTCTCAGGCGTCCCCAATATGGCCATGAGCGTCGGTTACACAAACTCCTCGTGGACACTGAAAACCGGTCTCACCGCGAACTACGTCTGCGGACTCCTCAAGAAGATGGAGCGCGGTGGGTATCGCCATGTCACTCCCACGTTACGCGACGAAATGAATGAAGCGCCAATGCTGGACTTTGACGCAGGCTACGTGCTGCGAGCGCGCGACATCATGCCCAAGAACGGTGACAGGGAACCCTGGAAGAATTACGACAGATACACCAAAGACTTTGTCAGCTTGAAACTCAAGCCTAGCAAGTACAGCGAACTGGAATTCCATTGATAGCGGAGATCACAGGATGAAAAAGACACTATTGAAGATAGGAGCAGCGTGCATTGCCCTGCTCGCAGTTTTCGTAATGGCACTGCCTACCATCATGCACAGTTTGGGCCTCCACCCGGAATATACTGGGGAGACCCACCAGTTGCCCACCGGCGGGCGCGCTCTTATCGTAACCACCAGCCACGGGGTGCTTAATGCGCCGGGTGAAACGACAGGCGAGGCAACGGGTATCGCTATTTCAGAATTAACGCACCCCTATTACAGCTATCTGGATGCGGGCATGACGATTGATGTCGCCAGTATTAAAGGCGGCCAGATTCCTGTGGATCCGAGTGGACTGCGCCGTGTCGTGATCACGCCCGAAGACAAGCGTTACCTCAATGACCCGGCACTGATTGCCAAGGTGGAAAATTCACTGCATATAGATGATGTAGACTTCAACCAATACGACGTCATTTTCCTTGTCGGTGGTTGGGGCGCTGCTTACGATCTCGGATATTCAGACGTGCTGGCCAATAAAATTGGTGAAGCTTATTACGGTCCTAAAGAACCGCTGATTGGTTCTGTCTGTCACGGTGCTCTCGGTCTGATTAATGTAAAAGACCGTGAGGGCAACAAGCTGATTGCCGGTCGTGCGATGACCGGGGTCACAGACAAGCAAATCAAAGAGCTGGGAATTGAACTGACACCGCAGCACCCTGAGACGGAACTGCGCAAAGCCGGTGCGCTATTTGAAAGCCAAACGGCTTTTCGTGATGTTTTCGCTACCCACGTGGCTATTGATGCCGAGCAGCGTTTTATTACCGGGCAGAATCAGAACTCAGGCATGGAAACCGCGCAAAAAATGATTGCTATAATGGCTCGCAGGTAGGTGTAGATCCAGGCATTGAGGACCAGAATCCATGGCCACTAACGCACTGCACGCCATAGTCATCAAGGCCTTTCGAGACAGGCTGGCAAGCCTGGGCATAGACCCTCTTGAAGTGATTGAGACCGCCAGTCGGGGCCGTGGAGCGACCGCTAGCGCACAATCGCCCCCTACTGCGCATGAGATTCTCGAATCAGCCGTGACCATGTCCGGCGACACGACACTAGCCATAAAAATAGGCAATGGCCTGGATCTTGGTAAATATGGCACCTACGGTTTCGCCCTCATGAGCTGCTCTGATATGGGTGCCGCACTGGAGCTGTTCCTTCGCTATGGACAAACGTTTATACAGTCTTCCAGCTGGCATCGATCAGTTAGCAAAGACGGGGTGACTCTTCGCCTTCAGCAAAATACTGGTACCAGTTACCAGAAAATGCTCGTCACAGAACTCGCCTTCTCTCAATTGCACTTGGCGAGTAAGTTGCTGGTGGCAAACCCGGCTGAAGGGGTCAGAGTGCATTTCAGTTATTCCAAGCCTGCGCACTTCCGCGTCTACGAGCAGAATTGGCCATTCCCAATGGAGTTTGACCAGGAGCACACTCAGATATTTATGTCCGATCAGTGGTTACGCCAACGGGTAAGAACTGGAGACCCAACGACTAATGTGCTGTTCAGCCAGCAGTGCGAGGAGTTAGTCAGCGGAATGACAGAGGTCGATGAAACCTCCGCCATAGTGCGCAGATTGCTCATTCATTCTGCCGGGAAGTTTCTCACTATCTCTGAAGTTGCAGAGCAACTGAACGTTACCGAGCGAACACTGAGGCGCCGCCTGGCGGCTGAGGGGACAGATTTCCGGACAATCTTTGATGACATCAAGAGTACGCTTGCCAAGAACTATCTGCGTAAAACATCACTAAGCGTCCTGGAAATAGCAGACCTCCTGAACTACGCCGAAGCCACCAACTTTCATAGAGCCTTCCAACGGTGGAATTCGACTACGCCAACCGATTATCGGCAACAGGTGTAATGAACGGAGAGGCTGATACCAAAGGGGCCTTACAAGTAGTCACTGTACACGCTACAGTACACGCGACTTAAAAAATTCTGTAAGTTATTGATTTATTTGGATAACTGGCGGAGAGAGAGGGATTCGAACCCTCGATACGCTATCAACGTATACTCCCTTAGCAGGGGAGCGCTTTCGACCACTCAGCCATCTCTCCGAAGACGAAAATGGCTTTCGGCGGTGAGGCACGAAAGCCAATTCATATGGCGCGCTGGGAGGGAGTCGAACCCCCGACCTTCTGGTTCGTAGCCAGATGCTCTATCCAGCTGAGCTACCAGCGCGTGGGGGCGGTATTATCGGTTTGGCGACCTATTAGGTCAACCGTGCATTGCCTGCTGTCCCTGAAATTGATATATCTACTTCCCCGAGCAGTCGGTCACCGACTGTAGCCAGTGGGCGCCTGATAATCGGTGTCCGAATCGGTAACATCATGAGTACACCGTGCACCATGACTCGAGCGCCAAAGAGCGTGCTCGGCAGTCAGTGCGCAGTAACAAAACGCCAGCGGCTGCGGCGAAGGAATGCTGAGAATGATTGAGCAAGGATTGGAACTGGTGCTGTTTGGCATGGGAACGGTATTTGTGTTCCTGACCATGCTGGTGTTTGTGACCGGCCTGATGTCCACCTTAGTCCTCAAATTTTCAGCGCCAATTCCCACAGTCGTCGAAAGCGGTCACTGGAAGCGATCCCGCTCTGATGGCGGCAGCTGCAGCGGCGGTGAAACGCTATCGAGAAGATCACAAGCACTGAGGACGCGTTAGTTGCACGGCTGTCAATCTCTGAACTAAACGAAGATATGGAGTGATCAATGACTGATCAAACCGCTAGCTCGCAAATGCAGACAAACACAAAGCTCGGAATAACCGATGTGGTGCTACGGGACGCGCACCAATCGCTCTTTGCGACGCGGTTACGCCTAGACGACATGCTGCCGATTGCGGAGAAGCTCGACCAAGTCGGGTTTTGGTCGCTCGAAAGCTGGGGTGGCGCAACCTTTGACGCCTGCATCCGCTACCTAGGGGAAGATCCTTGGGAGCGAATCCGCGAATTGAAAAAGGCCATGCCCAATACGCCGCAGCAGATGCTGTTTCGTGGTCAGAACATTTTAGGGTACCGGCACTACGCAGATGACATCGTGGACAAGTTTGTCGAGCGCGCCGCCGTGAACGGAGTAGATGTATTCCGAATCTTCGATGCCATGAACGACCCTCGTAATCTTGAGCGAGCTATCGCAGCCGTGCGCAAACAAGAAAAACACGCCCAGGGCACCTTGAGTTACACCGTGAGCCCGGTACACACAATCGAGGGTTGGCTTGATATGGCAGCCGAGCTCGAGAGTATGGGTGCCGACAGCATCGCTATTAAGGATATGGCCGGGCTGCTCTCGCCCTATGATTGTTATGAGTTGGTGAGTGGGCTGAAAAAGCGGGTCTCGATTCCAATCCATATGCAGTGTCATGCAACGACAGGTATGTCGACGGCGACTTATTTAAAGGCGGTCGAGGCAGGCATCGATAACGTTGATACCGCCATCAGCTCTATGAGTCTCACGTATGGCCATTCGCCCACCGAATCCTTGGTCGCGATGCTCGATGGTACGCCGAGAGAAACCGGCCTCAACCTCGAGTTGCTTGAAGAAATTGCCGCCTATTTCCGTGAAGTACGAAAGAAGTACGTCAAATTTGAGGGATCGCTAAAGGGTATCGACTCACGAATACTGGTGGCTCAGGTACCTGGAGGCATGCTGACCAATTTGGAAAACCAGTTGCGTGAGCAAAACGCAGTTGAGCGATTGGATGAAGTGCTAGAGGAAATCCCGCGCGTTCGCGAGGAACTAGGGTTTATTCCTCTCGTCACTCCGACATCACAGATTGTGGGGACCCAGGCGGTGATCAATGTGCTGTCTGGTGACCGCTACGCGAGCATTACCAAGGAAACACAGGGTGTGCTGAAAGGTGAGTACGGCGCGACGCCACGTGCGGTTGATGCTGAGCTCCAAGCGAAAGTGCTTGAGGGTGGAGAGGCGATTACCTGTCGACCCGCTGACCTGATCGACCCTGAGTTTGAGAAACTTTCCGAAGAATTGAAGGGGCTCGAGGCAGAGCGGTCTCTGCAATTTGGCGAGCACTTTGATGATGACGTGCTGACCTATGCGCTCTTTCCGCAAGTGGGGCTCAAGTTCTTTGAGAATCGCAATAATCCAGATGCGTTTGAGCCTGTGCCGACCGGCGAGCCAGAGCCCACTGCATCGGCGGCGCCCGCTGGCGAAACAGAAGTCTACACTGTGGGTGTGGGCGGACAGTCGTTTGTCGTGAGCGTGACGCCAGGCGCGGATGCGCCAGTGGTCGTCCCCGCGGCACCCGCTGCAGCGCCTGCAGCCGCTCCGTCGAGTGGGGCAGGCGTTCCAGCACCGCTCGCGGGTAACGTGGTCAAAGTGCTTGTGAATCAGGGTGATTCGGTTGCCGCGGGTGATGTTGTTGTCATCCTAGAGGCCATGAAAATGGAGACGGAAGTGCGTGCCTCCGAGGGCGGCGTGGTGTCCGCGCTTGCGGTACGCGAGGGTGATGCAGTGAAAGTCGGCGATACGCTGCTCAGGTTGTAACCATGATGGACTCGTTGATCGAACTTTGGCAAAGCACTGGGCTCTATCAAATCCAGTGGGATCAAGCGGCCATGATTGTGATTGGTCTGCTGCTCCTTTATCTGGCCATTGTTAAGAAGTTTGAACCCTTACTCTTAGTGCCCATTGGCTTCGGCGGAATCCTTGCCAATATTCCAGGTGTCGACATCGCTGTTGGCGATGGCATCTTGTATCAGCTCTATTCCATGGGTATCGGTTCGGGCCTTTTCCCGCTGCTTATTTTCATGGGAGTCGGGGCCATGACGGATTTCGGTCCGCTCCTTGCCAATCCGCGGACCTTGTTCTTGGGTGCGGCCGCTCAGTTCGGAATTTTTGCGACGCTTCTGGGCGCACTGGTGCTCACCGATGTCGGTATCTTCGATTTCACCATCGCAGAGGCTGCTGCTATTGGCATCATCGGCGGGGCGGATGGCCCGACCGCGATCTACGTGGCCGGGCAGTTGGCGCCGCAATTGTTAGGTGCCATCGCCGTTGCTGCCTACTCCTACATGGCGCTGGTGCCACTCATTCAGCCACCGATTATCCGCGCGCTGACAACGGAAGCAGAGCGGAAGATCGAGATGGTGCAGTTACGGGAAGTATCGCAGCGCGAAAAGATATTGTTCCCGCTAATGCTGCTGTTGCTCGTTGCGCTCTTCGTGCCAAGTGCTGCGCCGCTCCTAGGCATGTTCTGCTTCGGGAACTTGATGAAAGAGTGCGGCGTTGTTCAACGATTGAGCGATACAGCGCAGAATGCGCTGATCAATATTGTGACCATCTTCCTTGGCTTGGCGGTGGGGTCAAAACTGTCGGCGAATGAATTTTTAGTGTTAGACACACTTGGTATTTTATTGCTCGGCATGGTGGCTTTTTGTATCGGTACCGCGACCGGTGTGCTCATGGCGAAACTGATGAACGTCATGAGCCAGCAAAAAATAAATCCACTTATTGGCGCGGCTGGTGTGTCAGCAGTGCCCATGGCCGCTCGGGTTGCGAGTAAGATGGGGCTCGAAGCAAATCCCCACAACTTTTTGCTGATGCACGCCATGGGACCGAACGTGGCAGGGGTCATCGGTTCAGCCATCGCAGCTGGTGTGCTGATACAGTTCGTACAAGCGATGTAAGATCGCGAGTCGAGCTCCAGTCTGAGGGTCACACCGCCAGCGGTATAAAACAACGACCGCGAAAGATTCGAGCAAACAGTCGACGAAACAAAGGAAGTAAGAGAGACAAGCGAACCAGACAAGCAAACAAGATATTTAAAACGACACAAGTAAAGAACTGAAACAATCACCCTACGGCGCACAAGGCGCTTACTAATCAACAAACCCTGACGAGAGGAAAATCATGCAGGAATATCATCAATTTTATATTAACGGTGAGTGGGTTGACCCAGTCACGCCGCAGACGCTTGAAGTCATCAATCCGGCAACAGAGCAGCCCTTTGCAACGATTAGCATGGGCACTGCAGCGGACGTTGAAAAAGCGGTGGCTGCGGCAAGTGCAGCATTCGACAGCTTCTCCCAGACATCCGTAGCGGAACGCGTTGAGTTACTGGGCGCGATATTGGCGGAGTACACCAAGCGGTATGACGAAATTGCAGCCGCCATTTCAACAGAAATGGGTGCGCCGATTTGGCTATCCAAAGCGGCTCAAGCGGCGACGGGCCAAGCCCACTTCGCCACGACGCTCGAGATTCTGAAAAACTTCGAGTGGGAAGAGAAGAAAGGAAAGTACCTCCTCCGTCGCGAACCCGTCGGTGTTTGCGGGCTGATCACGCCCTGGAACTGGCCCATCAACCAGATCTCTTGCAAGGTCGCTCCCGCACTCGCGGCTGGGTGCACCATGGTATTGAAGCCAAGCGAAGTGGCCCCGGTCAACGGAATCATTCTTGCTGAGGTATTGCATGCGGCGGGCGTTCCTGCCGGCGTCTTTAACCTCGTCAATGGCGATGGCCCTCAAGTCGGTGAGGCCATGTCATCGCATCCTGATATCCACATGATGTCTTTCACAGGCTCAACCAGAGCCGGTGTCCTGGTCGCGAAAGCAGCCGCTGATTCAGTGAAGCGAGTGGCTCAGGAATTGGGCGGCAAGTCCGCAAACATTGTCCTTGAAGATGCTGATTTGACGGCAGCCGTTAGCGGCGGTGTGAGCCAAGTGTTCACCAACTCCGGCCAAAGCTGTAACGCGCCGACCAGAATGTTGGTGCCTGCTGCGAAGCACGATGAAGCGCTTGCCATTGCTAAAGCCACTGCCGAAAACGTGAAACCTGGCGACCCGTTTGGTGAGGGAACCACCATTGGACCGGTTGTCAGCGAAGTTCAGTGGAACAAGATCCAAGGGTTGATCCAAAAGGGCATCGATGAAGGCGCTGAACTGGTCTGCGGCGGCACAGGGCGTCCTGATGGCCTGAACGCTGGCTACTACGTCAAGCCCACCATCTTCGGTAACGTGAATAACGACATGACCATCGCGCGCGAGGAAATCTTCGGGCCGGTCCTCTCGATTCTTCCTTATCAAAACGAAGACGAAGCGATCGAGATTGCTAACGACACGCCTTACGGCTTGTCTGGCTATGTCCAATCTGGCGATGTGGATCACGCGCTGGCCGTGGCTGCCAAGATTCGCAGCGGCAATGTCCACGTGAATGGCAGTGGAGCAGACTTCAACGCGCCGTTTGGTGGCTACAAGCAGTCTGGTAACGGCCGAGAGTGGGGTGAGCTTGGATTTGAGGAATTCCTTGAAACCAAGGCGGTCTTTATTCCCGCGGCGTAAGCATCGAAGAACGCGCGGGCAATGTCAGCGCGTTTGAATGCAAAAAAAGCGCTCACGCGAGCGCTTTTTTTATGCCTATTTGGCACGTGATGACTTCGATTACTGAAGGATCCAGTCAACCTCAGCCCGAGACGTTTACTTACCAAGTATCGATAAACGGCCGTTTCTTCCCTTCGCGAGGCACGGGTTTAGGCGTCGATTTGAAGCCGGCCATGATCCAGTGGCGGGTATCTTTGGGGTCGATGACCTCGTCGATTTCAAAGGCCGTTGCAAAGTTGACGGCTTTACCGCGGTCGTACATTTGCGCAACGCGTTTTTCGTACTCTTCCTTGCGCGCCTCTGTATCTTCAATGGCTTCAAGCTCTTTGCGGTAGCCGAGCTTGACCGCGCCCTCAAGCCCCATGCCGCCAAATTCTCCGGTAGGCCAGGTCACCGTAAACGCTGATGCCTTAAAACCGCCCCCCGTCATCGCCTGAGCTCCAAGCCCATAGCCCTTGCGCAACACGAATGCGAACAGCGGAACCGTAAGGCTGGTACAAGTGACAAAGACCCGACTGGCATGCCGCACCAGTGCGGTTTTCTCAATTTCCGGGCCAACCATGATGCCCGGGCAATCCACCAGCGACACAATGGGTAAATCAAACGCATCGCACAGTTGCATGAAGCGTGCGGCCTTATCGGCGCCATCGCTATCAATGGCGCCAGAGAGATGGGTCGGATCGTTGGCGATCAAGCCCATGGGCTGACCTTCGACTCGGATGAACGCGGTAATCATGCCAACGCCAAAGTGGGGGCGAAGCTCAAGCACAGAGTCTTTATCTGCAATGGTGTTAATGATCTCGCGGACGTCATAGACGCGAAGCCGGTTTTCCGGCACCGAAAATCGGAGCTTGCGCTGGTCATCACATTCCCAGTCAGGCAGGGGACCTTGGAAGTAGGAAAGCAGCTTTTTGGCCATCTGCATGGCTTCAGCCTCATCCTCCACCGCAATATCGACGACACCGTTCGGAACCTGTACGGACATGGGTCCCACCTCGTCCGGGGTGAAGATGCCAAGGCCGCCGCCCTCGATCATGGCTGGCCCGCCAATACCAATGTTGCTGTCTTTGGTGGCGATGACGATGTCACTGCAACCCAGCAGCACCGCGTTACCTGCAAAACAGCGACCGGTCGTGATGCCGATGCGCGGCACGAGGCCACTCATCTCGGCGTAGAGTTGAAAGGCGAGACAATCAAGTCCGGCAATGCCTGCGCCGTCGGTGTCGCCGGGTCGCCCGCCGCCGCCTTCAGCAATTAAGAGGATTGGCAGCTTCAGCTTTTCGGCGATCTCAAACATGCGATCTTTTTTACGGTGATTCTGTAAGCCTTGCGTGCCTGCCAGCACCATGTAGTCGTAGCTCATGACAACGCATTGGGTGTCTCGATCAGGAAATAAATCGCCATTGACGCTGCCAATCCCTGTGACCATGCCGTCACCTGCAGTGTTGCGCATCAGATCATCCACCGAGCGTCGTCGCCGCTGCGCTGCAATCGTGAGGCTGCCATATTCGACGAACGTGCCTTCATCACAGAGATCATCCAAGTTCTCACGGGCTGTTCGGTGATTGGTTTTGCGCCGCTTTGCTACCGCCTCGGGCCGATTTTCATCGAGACCAAAACTGTGTCTCTCAAACGCTTCGGCAAGGTCAGGTCGGATGTAATCGAGATCCTGAATCTCAGTGTCAGCGCCTGCTGACACGGACACCTCGCCGGGTGTCAGGATGATCAGCGGGTGATGCTCAAATATCGCGGTGTTGAGTTCTGCATTCAGGGATTGGATAACGCCGCTCTCAGGCGCCTGAATCACGTGCTCCATTTTCATGGCGTCCATGATGGCGACCTGTTGTCCCTGAAAGACTTCGTCACCCTCTCCCACAAGCCATTCAATGACCGTGCCCTGAAGCGGCGCCCGGATGGCGATGGTGCCCGGCGGAATGTCATCCATAGGCGCCGTGACCTGCGCTGCCGTGCTTCTTTGACTATGGCTAAGGACAGCAAGAGGATCGTCCGCGTCGATTCGAGCTCCGGCGACCGTGGAATCAGCAGGTGGTGCGGGCGTCTCAGCGGCTTTTCGTTCGCCGAGTGCCTGGGCGATGTCTTTCAGCCCACTGTCCACAAAGCGCGTGTGTAGCGCTCCTTCCTCAAAGAGAGGCTCATCTAGGATGTAGCTTAAAAACGATTGGTTAGTGTCAAACCCTTGAATGTCGAATTGGTCAAGGGAGCGTTTAAGTTTCTGGATCGCCGACCCGAAATCCGCGCTTCGGCTGTGGACGATCAGTTTGGCAAGCAATGAGTCATAGCGAGTACTGGTCGTGTAGCCCGCATACCCCATACCGTCGACGCGAATTCCAGGCCCTTGAGGAGGACTGTAACGTTCGATGGTTCCACCCGAGGGCTTAAAGAATCCTTTTGGAGATAGCACCTCCATATTGATTCGAGCCTGAATGGCAAACCCCTCAGGCTCGGGCGCCTCGGTAAGGTTTAAATCGGCCAGGCTGGCGCCTTCAGCGATGCGTAATTGCAACGCGACTAAGTCGAGACCGGTGATTGCTTCGGTGACCGTGTGTTCAACCTGCAGCCGCGCGTTGGCCTCGATGAAATAAAACGTTTCGGGAGAATCGATCGAAACCAGGAATTCAAAGGTGCCGAGCCCTCTATATTGCTCGCTTGCGGCCATCTCTTTTGCCGCGGTGAGCAGCTTGTCCCGCGTAGCAGGCAAAAGATTAGGGCAGGGCGCTACTTCTAGAAGTTTTTGATTCTGGCGTTGAACGGAGCATTCACGCTCCCATAGGTGCGTCACTGAGCCTTGCCCGTCCCCCAAGATTTGAACCTCGACATGACGGACCCGGTCGAGCAGCGCCTCGACATAAAGTGCATCGCTGCCAAAGGCCATTTGCGCTTCGGATGCACAGCGCTCGAAGGTCTTGGCGAGGTCCTGCCCCGCCTCAACAATGCGCATGCCTCGGCCACCGCCGCCGTGCACGGCTTTCACCATGAGATTGAGGTCAGGGTGCTGCGCCTGGAAAGCGAGTGCGGCGTCAAGGTCCGTTGCGCCCTCGGTGCCTGGAACGAGAGGCACATTGCAGGCCTTCGCGATTTCCTTGGCGCCTGCTTTGTTGCCGAACACCGCGAGCTGGGCTGGCGTTGGGCCAACAAATGCGATGCCTGCCGCTTCGCAAGCTTCGGCGAAATGGCTTTGCTCACTGAGGAAGCCGTAGCCCTGGGTGAAGCGCTGTTGCTCCAGCGTCAACTGCTGCCTGAATGACCGCCTCGGCGTCGAGATACGCGGCGGCGCCAATGCCAGGTAGGAGGACCGATGCGTCACCTTCACGAACGTGGGCGCAGGTTGCGTCATCCTCTGGGTACACGGTGACAACAGCATACCCCTGGTCTCGAGCGGTTGCTGCCAGGCGAACAGCGATTTCGCCGCGGTTAGCGATGAGGAGCGTTTTCTTCATGCGGATTCGACCCTTGCTAAATGCATAGAACAGTGTGGTTTAGCCTTGAAGCTAACGTAAAACGCGGCCGCTGTCAGTGCGATCGAGACATTTTCATTGCCCGTTCCCTGGTTAAAAGATGGTGATAGACTCGATACAAATCGCGAAGTCGAGGAAGTGAACCATGACGCAGGTAAATACAGGAACAGAAGACTTATTGGCAGAGATCAATGAGGGGGTTGGGTTGATCACGCTGAATCGGCCCGAGGCAAGAAATGCCATGTCGGGCGCGATGAATACGGCGCTCGCAGCAACGCTTGCAGATTTCGAACTCAACCCGGCCGTTAAGGTTATTGTGCTGACGGGCGCAGGGAAGGGCTTTTGCGCCGGTGGCGATGTGAAAGGCATGGCGGCGTCAGGTGACGGCACGGTGGGAGACAATACGATCGATGGCGCGATTCATCGCCAACGGGTCATGCAGCGTGCGACGTCCGGAAAGCTTTTTAAGATGCCAAAGCCTACGATCGCTGCCTTGCCGGGTGCCGCAGCCGGCGCCGGTCTCTCACTCGCGCTGGCGTGCGACATGCGTGTCATGGCGTCAAGCGCGATCTTGACGACTGCGTTTGCGAGAGTTGGATTCTCGGGTGATTACGGCGGTACTTACTTCATGACTCAATTGGTCGGCTCCGCGAAAGCGCGCGAGCTGTATTACCTGTCAGATCGAGTCAGTGCTGATGAAGCGTTGCAGCTAGGTCTCGCCAACTGGGTCGTAGAGCCTGAAGCATTGATGGACAAGACGATGGAAATCGCAAGAAGGCTGGCCTCCGGCCCAACGGTTGCCTACCGATACATGAAGGAGAATCTGAACCGCGCTATGGCGGGCGAGGTCGATGATTGCCTTGATCTTGAAGCAACCCACCACGTGCATTGCGGTCAGACTGAAGATCACAGAGAAGCCGCAAAAGCATTCGTTGACAAGCGAGAGCCGGTCTTTAACGGCCGGTAGAGCCGGAAGCAGAGCTGGTTAAACACGGCCGCCGTATAGAACGAGTGACAATCAAGGGAAGTTAAAGAGGGTTAGAGGTAGAGGATGGCCATTGCGTTTTTAAACGGCGACTGGATGCAACCCGAGGAAGCAAAAGTCTCGGTATTCGACCGCGGGTTCATGTTCGGAGACGGCGTGTATGAGGTGATGCCGGTTTACGGCGGGCGTGTGTTTACCCTCCGCGAGCATGTTGAGCGATTACTTCGCTCCCTCGAAGAAATCCGGCTGGAAACGCCCTATAACGACGAGACTTGGGCAGCACTGATTCAAGAAGCGGTCGCTAAGTCGGAAGAGGTCGAATCGCTGGTGTATCTTCAAGTGACGAGGGGTGTCGCGAGCGAGCGCTCACACGTTTACCCTGATGTGGCGCCGACGGTGCTGATCACGGTGACGCCAGCAGTACTCAGAACGACCACGCCTAAACCACTTAATGTTGTGACCAAAACCGATTTCAGGTGGCATCGGGCGGACATCAAAGTGACTTCCCTGATAGCGAACGGCCTCTTGAAAAATGAGGCGCTCGCAGAGGGTTATGACGATGCGGTGCTCGTGCGCGATGGCATCGTGACCGAAGGAACCGCGTCGAACGTCTTCATCGTTTCAGAAGGAGTGATTAAGACTCCGCCAAAGAGTAACCATCTCCTTCACGGGATTACCCGAGACCTCGTCATTCGCCTTGCCGAGGAGGCAGGGATGCCCCTTAGCGAGTGTGAACTGGTTGAAGCGGATGTGCTCGAAGCTGACGAAGTGTGGTTGACCTCGACTGGGCTAGAAGTGAGCCCAGTCGGCGCGGTCAATGGTCAGACGGTCGGTAATGGTCAAGCGGGCGTCATGTGGCTTGCGATGGATCAGATTTTCCAAAACAAAAAAGCGGAATTCCGGGCTGCCGGCTAGCCCTATCAGGGCGCACGAGCCTGGCGGAAGCGGCTGTATACCTTGCCGCAACGCCCGTGCCGTTCGAATCAACGCGCGGCTTTTCAAGTCTGGCCAGCGTGCTAGACTCAAAAGTCCAAAGGGGGAGGGTTGAGGCTGTTATTGGATTAATCGATCGTCATAAACGAAAAGATTTATTGGACCAATCATTGATCTCGGCCGTACATTAGCAACTCGAAACAAGGAGAACATCATGGCGCTGAAAGGCTCTAAAACAGAACAAAATTTGAAGGACGCGTTTGCAGGGGAGTCCCAAGCAAATCGTCGTTACTTGTACTTTGCATCAAAGGCCGACGTTGAAGGCTACAACGACGTAGCAGCGGTATTCCGCTCAACGGCCGAAGGTGAAACTGGACACGCACACGGTCACCTCGAATACCTCGAGGAAACTGGCGATCCAGCCACTGGTTTGCCAATTGGTAGCACTGAAGACAACCTGAAGGCGTCAGTAGCTGGCGAAACCCACGAGTACACCGACATGTACCCAGGAATGGCTTCGACTGCACGCGACGAAGGCTTCGATGAAATCGCGGACTGGTTTGAAACGCTAGCGAAAGCTGAGCGCAGCCACGCGAACCGTTTCCAGAAGGCGCTCGACAACCTCGACGCTTAATGGATCGTACGGTGTGATGAGCGCGCCCTACGGGGCGCGCTTTGGTTTAGGAGGAAACATTTATGTTGCAGCGAGCAGATTTGTGGTCGCTTGAACAATATTCAGAGGCAAGAGCAGGGTTCAGAGAAGAAGTCTTGGCTCACAAGCAAAATCGACGGGTTCGGATCGGTGATCACATTTTGCTGATCTTCGAGGATCAGCTGACGATTAAGTACCAGATTCAAGAGATGCTGCGCATCGAAAAAATCTTTGAGGCCGCGGGCATTCAAGAAGAGCTTGATGCTTATAACCCGCTGATCCCTGATGGCGACAACTGGAAGTGCACCATGCTCATCCAGTACCCCGACGTCGCAGAGCGTAAGCAGCGGTTGTCTGAGCTCTTGGGCATTGAGGACAAGATCTGGGCGCAGGTTGGCGAAGGCGAGAAGATCTGGCCAATTGCCGATGAGGATCTTGATCGAAGTAAAGATGATAAGACGGCGGCCGTGCACTTTATGCGGTATCAGCTGACCGAACATGATCGGGTCGCACTAAAGGCTGGCGCACCGATTCGGTTTGGAATCGAGCATCTGGCGTACCCTGCTAACGCGGTCACGGTTGATGACGGTACGCGAGCATCGCTCATGGGAGATCTAAGCGATTGATAAACGGCCCCACGCGTCAGCGGGGGCTCCAGTATCAACCAAGAGAAGCCGGCTAACGCCGGCTTTTTTGTGCTTTCAATTTGTTGAGTCGTAGTTAACATGGTCCCTCTTAATCGAACACATCAAGGGAAGGGGCAGTATGAAAGTAGGATTGGCATTTGCAGCAAGCATCGCGTGGGAGCGAGAGAACTCGCTCGAGCTCATTAAAACCGCAGAAACTGCGGGGTTCGAGTCGGTCTGGTGCGGCGAGCATGTCATCCTGCCGGACACGATTATTTCAAAGTACCCCTACACGGATGACGGTAAGATCCCTGCGACCGCTGATACCGCTATTCCCGACCCACTGATTTGGCTGGCTTTTGCCGCTGCCGCGTCCAGCACATTGCGGCTGGGCACCTGCATTCTGATTGTCCCGCAGCGCAACCCGCTGGTCCTGGCTAAAGAGCTAGCAACGCTTGACCGAATTTCTGATGGTCGAGTGGAGCTTGGGCTCGGAGTAGGGTGGCTGAAAGAAGAGTTTGATGCGCTAGGGGTTCCTTGGGAGGCTCGCGGCGCAAGAAATGACGAGTACGTCGCTGCCATGCGCGCTCTATGGCGCGAGCCGCACGTGGAATTTCATGGTAAGTACGTCGACTTTGACAAAGTCACCTGTAGCCCGAGGCCCGTCAATGGATCGATTCCCGTGATTGTCGGCGGTGACACGGACGCTGCGCTTCGCCGAGCGGCTCGCCATGCTGACGGCTACTTCCCTGGCGAGGGCGATCCTAAAAAGTTGGCTGAATTAATCGGGCGCCTCCATGCAGAAGCCGAAAAGATCGGCCGAGACCCTGCGGAGATCAAGATCAACATTATGTTTGGCGCACAGATGGCTGATCCGGCAGCGGGCATTGCCGAGCTCAAAGCGCTGGGTGTTGATCGCATCATGGTACCTGCGTTTTTCTTCGCCGGTGAGGATGGATTAGACCGGCTGCAACAGTTTGGGGACACCATTATCCCGATGGCGAACGACTAGCAGCACCAGCGTCAGGGTCGTCGCTTATCTCGCGGACCGCTACGAAACAGGTATCGCTAGCGCGCCGTCAGCTGGGCGGAATGGCCTACTGGCGTTTAAGCTTCCCGCGCAAAAGAGAGGGGTTACGGAAATCGAGGCTTTGGCGCCGGACCAAATTGCATAAAGCGATGAATCGCGCCCGCAACTTCCTCTGGGGCATGAACCGCCGTCTCATGCCCTGCGCGACTGATCACGCAGAGATCGGCATTGGGCAGCGCTCGGTAGTCAGCGATGTTGTAGGGCAGTAATCCGTCAGCAGAGCCGGCGATCATTAGGGTTGGCAGCGTGATCGACCCGAGTTGATCTGAGACACGAAGGGCGGACATTGTCTCGGCGCCCCCGGTGAGATGACCTTCCGATAAGCTCAGCAAGTGACGGGTACGGTCCGCGAACCAGGCCTCGGTGTCGAGTTCTGGCATTTGAATACCGGCTCGATAACCATCCATAAAAAACGATTCATCTTGGCGCCTCAATGCGTCGACCCGCTCAGCTAATCTCTTCTCGTCGACCGGCCCAGTTCCGCCACTTGGTATGGGAGCCATGAGCACGAGCCGGTTCAATCGATCAGCGTGCTCGGTTGCTAGAACAAAGCCAATGCCGCCGCCCATGGAGTGGCCGGCATAGGTGAGTCGATCAATCGAAAGATGATCCATCAGGCCGATGACGTCTAAGCGCGTATTGTTTAAGCGTGTAGCCTTGGGCCGTGTGTTCACTTGCACCCGTTCCCCTGCATTCCATCATGATGACTTGGTAGTGCTGCTTCAGAATCTCTGCCACTGGAGCCCAGTTCACCCTCGAGGCCGTATAGCCATGATGGAGGAGAATCGGTTCGCCCGTTCCGCTCACGTCAAACCACAGTTTTGCGCCGTTAATCACTGCTTCTGGCATGGGAATTCCTTTTTCTTATTAGAGTCTTAGGTCTTAGGTCTTGAGGTCTCTTGTGGTCTAGGTCTTGGGTCTGTTAGTTTCTTAAATGCAGGACTCAGGTCTTGGCTCTTAGAAACTCATAACGGGGCGTCAACGGTTCAATTATTCTAACCAAGTCTCAGAAACTCGCTTCTATTTGCTTTCCGCTCGCGCCTGCAACGTGACTTACTCGAGAGGGCCCTGCCAACGTTAGCGTGTCCCGCCGTTGCTTATGGGGCGCGAAGTCATTGTTGTTTGGAGAATACAGTTTTCGTTTCGATGGTTCGGTTTCAAAAGACTAGCGACCCAGTCTGGCTCGAGCGCTGCGCGGCTTGTGGTTTACGAGATCGCTTGTTTCAAAAGTATAGATCTTGTTTGGCCGGGTCGCGTCAAATGATCAGAGCAAAGCTTGGACTATCCCGATTGTTTGCCTAGACTCGCCCAAATTAGAAAAGAGCGCTGAATCGGTCAGATTAGTTGTTTTAAACCAACTGCTCAATCGCGCATGCAGCTAATTTCGCTGCCGAGCAGTACGACGGTGAACACCGTTGAAGGCATCACGTAAGAGTGAACAGAGTCGGCAAATCAGCCTAATCCGTCGAGTTTTCGGGGTCAGGTGTAGCCTTCTGAAAAAAATATTTGTTATGAAACAGTTAGTTAGAAGTTCTTGTTCGATTATTTTGGTTTGTGTAAATGCGCTTGATGTGCATAATATTGGACGGAGATCTTCGGATTCAACTTGGACGTGATTTGCGGCCAGGTAAAGGTCCATTAGTCATAGGCGTTGGCACTCGAATTTTGTGCATTGCTTGGAGCGAACCTCCGTTTAGTTAATTCACAACACATTGATTTATCAACGATTTCTAATTATCGAGCCTTTCAAGGAACGAGGGCAGAGCGCACTTGAGTTTATTCGGCCGAAATAAAAAGGCGTCCCAGCCAGGCCAGGTGGGGCTGTCTTTCAGTGAAGAGGGCATCGCGCTGGTTTGGGTTGATCCAGCCTCCGATCGTCCACTCAAGCACTGGGAGATGCTGATAGATAGTCCCTCGCAGCTCGCCCAGCGTCTCGCTGAACGCGTCGAGGCGTTAGAGCTTAGCGGCGTGCCTTGCTATGCCGTACTGGCCCCCGAGGATTACAGCCTTCAGCTTGTCGAGGCGCCCGATGTCCCCGCTGGCGATATCGCCAGTGCCGTGAAGTTTCAAATTCGAGATTCGCTTGCTATGTCGTTGGCTGACGCTGAGGTGCAAGTGTTTGACGTCCCCGAAGCAGCCTACCGTCAGCAGGGACGAATGCTGTATGCAGCGGCAACGCATCGAGCGCGCATTGCAGAAGTGAGAGATCTGGTACTCAATGCAGGCCTAGCTCTTCAAACCATCGACATTCGAGAATCGGTCATGCGGGATCTTGCAGGGCAGATGGCCGAGGACAGCGATGGTCTTGCCTGCCTAGACGTGCGTGGGGGTGAAGCTCGGCTGCTCCTTATGAAGGCAGGTGAAATTTACTTGTCGAGGCAACTCAACACCGAGATTGATCAATCACAAATGGCGGGAGAAGCCTGGGCCAGTACGTTTCAGAGGCTATTGGTCGAGCTGCAACGCAGCTTTGATTATTTCGAAAATCAAATGGGTCAGGGGCAGATCTTAAGACTACTGCTTGCGCCAGTCCCTGGCATCACGAATCAGCTGATCGAGCAATTGAATATCAACCTGGTTGCAGAAGGGTCCGTGATGGACTTAAACGTTCTGTGGAATACAGGATCGATCCTCTCTGCCCGGGATCAACATGATTGTCTCTTTGCAAGCGGCGCTGCGCTCGCTGGGGCCGCCGCATGAATCAGCGAATTAATTTTTACTCAGATGCCTATCGACCCAAAGTTGATTACCTCTCTCTAAACCTTTGTGCGATTTACCTGGGCGCTTTGTTGGCGTGTGCTGATGATAACCACTGGTGCAATGGTTTGGTCAGCAATCGGTTCGAGATGAGCTCGCGGCCGCAGAGTCCGCGGCAAGAGCGAATGGCAAGCGCAGATCACCCAGCTCGAACAGTGATTGAATCGCGCGCCAAAGACCCGGCGCTTGAACTCACGGCCATTCAACTCGAGCGTGACCAGAAAGATAAACTGACCCTTGCGCCAATTTCTGCAGCAAGAAGTACCTGGCAACGTGGTTGGATTTTCTGGCTATCTTGAGGATCTTGGCGCGTTATCACATCAACGGGTTGAGGTTGACGGATATCTCACTCGCGGCGGGGGGCGAGAAAATCACCATCCGCGGCGAAGTGCTGTCTGGTGAGTACGTGACCAACTATATTGACGGCCTTGGCCAGAGCGAGCAGTTCAGAGGACACGAGTTCAGGCAATTGCAGCTGAACCGAGGCACGTCAGAGTCAGTGGCCAATCAATTGCCAGATAGCCAGAGCCTTGTCTTTGAGATTTCCACAGGGAGTGCCAGCGAGTGAACGGCGAGCGTTGGCAAGCGCTGCAAGTGTGGTTCGGCTTAAGGCCCGCAAGGGAGCGGCTTATATTGATGCTCGCGATTGGCGTTGTCTTGGGCTATGCCTGGCTGTTGTTTGGGTTGGACACACTCACTGCTCGAGCTGCAGATGCGGAGCGACAGCTTTTGCAAATTCAAAGGGAAAATGCCGCGCTTTCTAACGCGCATGCAGCCCTAAAGAATTCAGCTGAAGAGGAACCGAATTCAGCGCTTCAACGACAGATTGCGCGACTGGAAGCGCAGAATGCGCGGCTTGATGTGGAAGTCGGCGCCATGTCGGTGACGCTTGTGGAGCCTGAGCGCATGGCTATGGTGCTGAGCCGCGTGATGGCAAACAACCGAATATTGAACTGATCGGCATGCAAAACCGGTCCGCTGAACAACTCTTTTTCAGAGCGGTGGACAGCGGTGAGCCTTTAGTGGTGTTTAAACACGGCCTGCGCCTTGAGCTTAAGGGCAGGTTACCTCGATGCATTAAAATATTTGGCTGATATTGAAGCGTTGGGGGTGCGATTCTTTTGGGAATCTGTGACCTATGAGGCAGAGGAATATCCAGACGGTATCCTTACAATCGACGTCTTTACGCTCAGCACCCAGGAGCAGTTGATCAATGTTTAACCGCATGTTGATCCTCGCTGCCTGCTTTGCTGCTGGCGCTCCCGGTGCTTCAGCCGAAGCGAAGAATCGATTCGAGGGGCTGGTAGATCCGACACTGCCATTACAACTGAGTCTCAAGGGCGTCAGCAGCGAGTCGCTTGGCCTTCGAGTGAATACCGAAGCTGTGCAGCGATTGGCGGCTGACTACCGCGTCTCGAGCATTTTGATTCGAGGAAAAGACGAATCGCTTTCGTGAACAATCAGCAAGTGGGCGTTGGGCAGTGAGATCGATGGTGCGGTGGTCGCGAGTATTGATCGAGAAGGTGTTACGCTTACGCGCGGGATCGAAGAATTTCGGGTGACGTTGTACGGCGACTCACCCAAGCGGAAACGTTCGAATGATGATTGATAGGGCAATGAGCAATTTGGCGGTGGGATGCGCTGCTTGGTTGACGTTGCTGTTGGCTGCCTGTCAATCAGCAGGGCCTTACAAGTCGTTCGACGGCTCAGTCCTCGAGCAAGTTCAGACGGAGCTGGAGCAGAGTCGAGATGCAGCGTCGCTCGGCAGCCGCGTGGTGCCCCCCAGCAAGTACTCGAACGCGCTGGTGCCGCAAATTGCATTCAGTGAGGACGATGCGGCTGGGGTTGATTCGAGATTTGATTTCTCGGTCAAAGACGCGATGCCGGTGCGTGAGTTTTTCAGCCTGCTAACGGCGGATACTGACTACAGCGTGGTGGTGCATCCGGATGTGAAGGGCAGTGTGTCCGCGCTTGATTTGAAAAACGTCACGGTTCAAGACGTGCTCGATCAAATTATCGAGATCTATGGCTATTCCATCACGTTAGATGATGGCGTTTATCAAATTCGCCCAGGCGGCCTTCAGACTCGGATTTTAAACTCAACTACCTGAACGTGACGCGCAGCGGCAGCTCTTCGATGCAAATCACAGCCAGTGGAATCAGTGAGGGTTCGCAAAATCGAAACAACGGCAACTACGGTGGCCAAGTGGCAATGTGAATCCAGTCGCGGGTGGACCAAGGGGCTTTAACAACAATCAAAACAATCAAAACTCCGGTCGAGCCACCATTCAGACTGAAACTGAAACGGATTATTGGAAAGATTTGGAAACGGTGATTCGAAGCATCATCGGCTCGGGCAGCGGACCAAGCCTTGCATCTTTACAGGCTCTGAATCTCGCTCTGTCATTGTTTCGCCCCAGACGGGGATGATTTTGGTTCGCGCGTTTCCAAAAGAGCTGAAAGAAGTCGGTGAGTTCATCGAGGCCTCTCAGGCCGCATTGCAGCGCCAAGTCGTTTTAGAAGCGAAGATTCTTGAAATTGAACTGTCTGAAGGCTTTCAGTCAGGCATCAATCTTCAGGCCTTGGGTGATCGCAAAAGTGAGTGCGGCCTATGGCTCAGGGGAACCATTGAGCAAAGCATTGTCGGCACCCCTTGTCACTGAATCTCAATTTCACCGACTTCACCGGCGTGATTAAGTTGCTGGAGTCTCAGGGCAATGTGCAGGTGATCTCGAGCCCCAGAATTCTGACGCTCAACAATCAGAAAGGCGATCTTTAAAGTGGGTCAGGAGTCGTATTATCTCACCGCAGCCAATACCACTGCTTATGGCCAGGTACAGGCGGCAACGTGGTTAATTCGAACAGCAATTTAGAGCCCTTTTTCTCAGGCATCGCCCTGGATGTGACGCCGCAAATCAGCGAGGCGGGCGATATCATCCTGCACATTCACCCGATCCTGAGTGAGGTGAAAGAAGAGGTGAAACGCATCTTGATAACGACTTTCCCGCTGGCGTCGAGTGCGACTCAGAGAGTCTGATACCATCGCGCGAGTCAGAAATGGCGAGGTCATTGTGATCTCGGGATTGATGCAGACGCGCTCTCGCGGCTCAACGTCAGGAATTCCCCGGTGTCGATGAAATTCCGATTATCAGCCGGCCACTTGAGCAAAACGAGCGCACCACAGTGAAAACGGAGCTGGTTATCTTGCTTCGCGCGATGGTGGATGAAAAAGACGTCATGCGCCAGTCCATCGATGATTCACTCGAGCGGATCAAGAAGCTGCGGGCGCGCATTGATCCCTTTTATCGAGGCGAGCGGTAACTCATGCGCGTTTCGGAGATGGGTTTGCCTTTAGTTCCGTTAGGTACGTTAGGTCAGATGGTTCGCAGCTGCCGAAAATCCGGTTCGCAGCGAATATTTAGCCAGCTTTGGTGGTCGATGTTGCCGGCGACACCAGTCCCAGACTAGCCAGAACAGGCCAATGCCGCTCAGGCTGATTCGCGCTCAAGCGTACGATAATCGTCCGTCTGGAGCCTTGGTCGACAACGTTTACCCCGGCACCGATTGAGGAAGATAACGAGGTGCGCACAGCCAGAGCACGATCTCAAGAGGAGCTTGATCTCATTCAGTCACGGATGCGGTGCGGCTCATTGAGCAGGGCCAATACGCGAGCGCGCAGTCAAACTTAGAGCTTTATCTGGCCAGAAAACGGGCGCCCATCAAACGCGCAAGACGCTGGCGACTATTTTGATGGCGAGGGCAATGATGCTGCTGCACGAAGTGCTGGAGTCAGGGTTAAAGCTGGCGCCGAATTTCGGGCCATTTAAGAAGCTGTATGCTCGACTGCTCCTAAGTTCAGAGGCTGAGCGCGCAGTGACGCTGCTCAGAGCAGGTGCCCCCGAACTCACGTTAGATACGGAGTATCACGAGATCTATGCAGCCGCTTTACAAATGAGTGCGCAGTTTGAGGCGGCCTCACTGGTTTATGAGGCGCTTCTACAGTTAGATGATCGCAATGCCCGCTGGTGGATGGGGCTTGCCGTCAGTCGTGATGCAGTCGGCGATTTTGAAGAAGCAGAATCGGCCTACGCGATGGCAAGCCATTTTGGCGCGCGCAATCTGGTGCTGAATCAGTACGGCGAAGCGAGGTTGAATGCCTTGCGGGGGCAGCGCTGATGGCGGGTGCCCCGGGTAAGCTGCGCATTGGCGATTTGCTCGTTGATGCCGGTGAGATCAGTTCGGATCAACTGGGTGAGGCGCTTGGTCAGCAAAAAACCGCTGGATAAAAGGTAGGCCGCATCCTCATCGAAATGGGGGCCATCACTGAAGAGCGCTTGCTCAAGGTTTGTCAAAGCAGCTGGATCTTCCGTTCATTAGCCTCAGGCAATTCCCTTTCAATATTGAGTTGGTCAATCGGCTCGAAGAGAACTACGCCGGCGGCACAAAGCGATCGTGCTCGCTGAAAAAGGGTGGAGTGCTGCAGGTGGGGATGGCTGATCCTCTGGACATTTTCGCTTATGACGAACTCTGTCGAACCTTAAAGCAAACCATTGATGTAGCGATTGTTCGTGAGAGTGAGCTTCTCGATACCCTCGACACGGTTTACCGTCGCACGCAAGAAATTGAATCTTTCGCAGTTGAGCTCGAGAGCGAAGTGACGGATGGGCTCTTCGATCTGCAGGGGTTGCAGTCGGGGCTGACCGGCGATGAAGCGCCCGTTGTGCGGCTCCTGCAATCTATTTTCGAGGATGCAGTGCAGGTAAGAGCCTCTGATATTCATATCGAACCCGATGAGTCGGTATTGCGCATTCGTCAGCGGGTGGACGGTATCCTGCAAGAACAGGTCATGAAAGAGCGCCGCATCAGCGCGCCGCTGGTGCTCAGGCTAAAATTGATGGCGGGGCTCAACATTTCTGAGAAACGGTTGCCGCAGGATGGCCGCTTTAGCCTCATTGTGAAAGAGCGAAAGCTTGATGTGCGTATGTCCACTATGCCGGTGGAGCATGGTGAGTCTTGTGTCTTAAGGATTCTTGATCAATCTGCGGGTCTCACTGCGCTTGATGACACGGGCATGAATGCCAGCATGCTGGCGGCGTTTCGCCGAATGATCAATCTGCCGTACGGCTTGATTTTGGTTACTGGCCCGACCGGCAGTGGCAAGACGACGACGCTTTATGGAGCATTGAATGAGCTAAATCAACCCGGGCAGAAAATCATTACGGCTGAAGACCCAGTCGAATACAAAATCTCAAGAATTAATCAGGTTCAGGTCAATCCAACCATTGGGCTGGATTTTGCGAGTGTCTTGAGAGCCGGCCTCCGTCAAGATCCGGACATTATCTTAGTTGGGCGAGATTCGTGATGTGGAGACGGCAGAGATTTCTCTGCGCGCATCAATGACCGGCCATCTTGTTCTTTCAACGCTGCACACGAATGACTCTATTTCTTCTGCCACTCGACTGATTGATATGGGGGTGGAGCCATTTCTCGCGGCCTCAAGTATTCGCGCTATCGTTGCTCAGCGGCTGGTCAGAAAGCTTTGCGACGAGTGCGCTGAACCTCAAACTTTATCCAAGGATGAGCATGCCTGGATGGCTCGCCACCTGACGAGCATCTGATTTGAATGGCACGCCTCGTCGCCCAGTGGGGTGTCACCGTTGTAATCAAACCGGTTTTCGTGGGCGCATAGGCATATTTGAGATGCTGAGAATGGATGACAACCTCGCGGATGCGCTCAGTCGGGCGGATAACGCACTCTTCGTTGATCGAGCGAATGCTCAGTCGGGTTTGCCTCTGCTCGTTAGCGCGCTGGAGCATGTGATCAATGGCGTGACCACCATTCAAGAAGCGATAAGAGTCGCCCAGCAATTTGAGACGGATCTCCCGATGGTTGAAGGGACGTCGCCGCAGGAGGGGTCGGGGAGCAATGACGTCGAAGCCTCGACAGATGACAACGGTCGTCTGAGCCTTGAGGCGCTCAACTGATGGCAAGTTTCGCTTATCGCGGACGCAGCGCTGACGGTGCGCCGTCAACGGTCGAATCGAGGCGGCGAATCTGGATGCAGCAGCCGAACAGCTCTTCGGTAACCGGATTACGCCGCTAGAAATCAAAGAAGCAGAAGATACGTCCACGGGTGAAATCAATCTCAGACAGATTTTTGCGAGCGATCGCATCACAGAAGTAGAGCGCATCACGTTTTCGCGGCAAATGCACAATCTCACCAAAGCCGGGTTGCCGTTGACCGAGCGATCAGGGGCTTGAAGCCTCGCTAACGAACCCAGCATTCAAACGGGTCTTGAGAGAGGTGATTTCGAGTCTCGAGCGAGGGAACACGCTCGCTGATGCGCTCGCTCAACATCCTCGCGTCTTTAACGATCTCTTCGTCAGCCTTGTTCGCGTGGGCGAGAATACAGGGCGTCTGGACCTTGCGTTTGCTGATCTCGCTAAGTACATCGAGATCGAACGCACAACTGAAAAACAACTCAAGAGTGCTACGCGCTACCCAACCTTCGTTTTTGGCAGCGATGGCGGGCGCAATTGCGGTGATCACCGTGTTTGTGATTCCGGCGTTTTCAGGTGTGTTTGATAAACTCGGCGCGGATTTGCCGTGGCAGACAAGGGCGCTGATCGCAACTCAGATTTCGCGGTGGGTTATTGGCCGCTGATTTTCAGTCTGCTGGTGGTCGGGTTCGGCGGTTTTCGATACTGGAGTGCCTCGCCGCTTGGTGCTGTGCAATGGGATCGAATCAGGATTCGCTTGCCGCTGGTTGGGAGTATCTTCGAGCGCATTGCGCTCGCAAGGTTTGCGAAAACTTTTGCCATTATGGGGCGCTCTGGGGTGCCGGTCGTGCGCTCGCTTAATGTGGTCTCCGAAGTGGTCGGAAACAAATATATTGGTTCCAAAATTGCCGGTATGAGTGCCGGCGTGACCCGGGGTGAATCGCTCTATTTGACGGCCCAAAGGAGCGGTATTTTTCTTCCCTTAGTGCTTCAAATGATTGCGGTGGGTGAGGAGAGTGGAAACTTGCCTGACCTCTTGGATGAGGTCTCAGATTTTATGATGGCGAAATTGAATACGATCTCAACTCGATTGACTGAATCGATTGAACCGATTCTCATTATTTTCATCGCTATTTTGGTTCTGATTTTAGGCTTTGAGTGTTTCTCCCTATTTGGGATTTGGGGCCGCTGCTAGCTAATGTTCTGAACGCTGGCTTATTTGCAAGTTGATCTCCGCCCTTTTAAATTGGGCCTCAGAGTCAATAGCGACAACCTGAAAGTTTTGGAAAAGTGATTTTTGAATGCAGGGCTTTTGCCATCTCGAAACATTTGGATGCTGGTAAGTATTGAAAGTATTGCAAATAAAGGTTACATTAACAATAGCATTAGTTAGTGACTCCGAGTTGATTGGAAAAATGAAAAAATGTCAGGTTTCACAATCGTAAGAGTTGGTAGTCGTGATTATTATTCTCGGTATCTTGGCCGCAACCGCCTTGCCTCGATTTTCGATGTGTCAGATGACGCTCATACCGCCGCTAGTTGAAGCTGTCTTGGGTCTCTTAAACTCAAAGTAATGCCACAATGGCATGCGGTTGGCTTGCCGAAACCAGAAAGCCACGCTACCGTGAATTCGCTGGCTCAGACTGTAACCGTTTCAACTGCGGTGCTATTGCTGAGATCTTTCAAGACTGATACAACCACCGATGCTGGCTGTGTCACTCCTTGTTGCTAGAAAAGCGGCTGGATGTGAATGCGCACCGAATTGTTATGATTGGCATTTTGAATAACTTCATCCGGATCAGTGACACTTCTATTGCGTCTTTAGCTATGAAACAATAACTGGTAAGACCTTAAGTTATGATCCCTCCACTGGTGTAGTAGCTACTTTCAATTTTGTTGTTTCCGGCGTTCTGTTACAAAAAAGCCATTTCCCAGCAACAGATCTCTAGGTTAGACAACGGTGCTAATAACCTTGATCTAGTTGTCGAAGCATGTTGAAAAAAGCCTTGTTTTTGTTCTTGATTCAACTTTGATCAAGTCACTAGATATTACGGTCTCAATCAAAGGTTTCACCCTTGTTGAGTTGATTTTCTGTACTTATGGGTCGCTTTGTCGATTACCTTCTGGCGGCAGACTGATCGATACTGATTCCTACAACGAGAGTATCACTCGAGACCAACTGTTGTCGATTGCAAGAACTGCTCATTTGCTCGGATTCTCACGCTCTCGGTGTTTACTTCAGTGATGTGGGTCAGAGGTCGCCTAGTTGCACGCGTTGGTGGAATTGAACAGACAAGTCGAACGTTTCCGAAAAAGCGAAGTTACCATTATGGTTGACGGAACAAGCACGATGGGTAGCCCCCGGCGTTTGTTCTGATCTCTCATCGCCCGTAACGCTTCAGTTTGACTCCAACGCCGAACTATCCGGCGCTTATCCGTCAGGTAACTACAACCAAGGCTTCCCCATCTGCCTCAATGGGAAATACGCCAAACCTTTGTATTTCCCCTGCAGGATTTGCGCATCTAGGAAGCTGCGTCTAATCTTTCGGCTAATGCCCACGGCCCGCTTAAGCTTTGCAAAATTGAAGCAATATTCTGAAGATCAGCAATCCATAGGGATTGGAAACTCTGCCCATGCGAATTCAAAGAGGGGTCACCCTCGTCGAAATGGTGGTGGTAATCGTCATTCTTGCTATTGCATTAACAACAATCACTCA
Organism: Gammaproteobacteria bacterium; assembly: GCA_038131595.1. Lineage (GTDB taxonomy): Bacteria > Pseudomonadota > Gammaproteobacteria > Pseudomonadales > Azotimanducaceae > UBA9926. The sequence goes on along the minus strand of JAYPPR010000008.1, from coordinate 10,369 downwards.
GATGGTGTCTCAAGCGACGGTACAGGGCGCTTACACTCACGATGAAACCAAAGCCATTGAGCTTGCTCAGTCATACTTGGCCGAAATCATGAGCCGAAGGTACGATGAAAATTCTCCAGTGGGTGGCGTGCCACCGTGTGATGGCCCAGTGCGGCAGTCTGTACAAGCTCGATCGGTGCTGAATTAGGAGAGACAAGAGCCACTTTTGATGATGTCGATGATTATCACTTGTTATCTGAAGCGCCTCCAGCGTGTAGATGGTGCTGGAGCCGTGGAAGCGAGGGAAGGTTACGAGAACTTTCGGATTGCGGTGGAGGTTACGCAACCGCAACCGCGAAGAAGATCAAAGTTACCGTCCAGCAGCCAAATGATGAGTCCCTCGACTTTACCGTTTATAAAACCAATTACTGATGCCAAATAGGGCAGGTTGTCTTTGAGAAGCCAAATTCCATTGAAGTCGCGAGCCGCTAACCCCCCAAAACAGGCGGGGCTCACGTTGGTCGAGCTCGTTGTCACGATTGTCCTGATGGGTATTCTTGCTGGCGGAACTGTGGCTTTGTCACCTCATCAACTCAGAGTTATGTTGATACGGCGACCAGGAATCAACTATTCTTCGATCGGCAGATTGACGGTTTCGCGATTTGAATTAGCGATTAAAAATGCCGTACCCAACAGTATTAGAACTACTACTGATGGCGATTGTGTTGAGTATTTGCCCATCGTAGCTAGCACCTTCTTCTTAAACGCGCCAATAACGGGAACTAGCGTTGCTTCAGCTACGACCATGAACGTCGTGTCTGTATCCGGTCTTGACTCAGCGAGCTACGTTGTCCTCTATCCGACCAACGCGGATGATCTTTATCAGACAATCATCGGAAGTCCAGGCTCGATCACATCAGTGAGTTCGGTGAGTGGAGGTGAGATAACTTTCGAAGCAAGTCACACGTTTTCAGGTCGAGGGCCAACAAACAGGGTGTATTTTGCCGGCCGAGCCTGAGGCATTCTGTTTAGTGGATGCGGATTCTCGAATTTATCGCTATAAATCGGGCACCTATGCAATGCAGACGACACAACCTTTGCCAGCATTCCTACCCTCAGGACCTCCTTCTCGGCAGTGGTCTCGTCCCAAATTACTAAATGGATCTTTGAAAGCGTTTGAATACGAGGACATATCCGGTTTGCAGAACTCGGGATTACTTCGTCTGACACTAAAATTCACAGATGGTGATGAAACGATGTTGGTTGAGCATGACATTCTCAATGCCAACGCACCGTAATACTTCGCTAATCGGGAATCGACGAAGGCAGAGCGGAATTGGCCTTCCCGGTCGCAATTTTTGTGATCACAGTGATCGCAGCATTTGTTGTGAACATGAGCTATCTGATTCAGGACAACGCGAGCGGGAGAAGTGAGCAGGTCCAGACGGCTCGAGCACGCATGATTGCCGAGTCCGCGACGAATCTCGCGTTGACACAACTCTTTCCACCAAGCGCTTCACCTGTCTATGCCTCTACGAGTTGTTCTAATGTTTCGTCGCCGAGTGGCCTAGATTCAGATGACGGTATGGCAGGATGCTCGGTAACCGTCACTTGCAGCAGTTCGGGTACGGCACCAAATATTGTCTATACGATCACGAGTGTTGGTGTTTGCGACGATGCGACACAAACCATCACAGCCAGCGCCATGTGATTTTCAAAATGTCTAGATTTATAGATCTTTATCACTCAATTGGCGCCAGAAACCTTCCAGCTAATAATTTTGTCGTGACCTCGAAAGCTGCCGAAGGTGATCGGTGGCAGGCGCCGGAAACTCGTTCCCATCCCCGTTCCAGTCATATTGAAGATGATCAAGACCGGGTAGGCCGTTGAAATCAATTTGAAAGCTACCGGTATTCCCGATGCCAGGCGCTGAAAAAACCAACCCGCTTGTTCCATCGACCAACGTTACGGTGGAGGATGCCAGTGACGTGTAGCTTGCGGTCGAGGTACCGCTGCCAACCGTCACACCTGCGGTGAGGGCTGAGCCCCAAACTGGATAAGTTCGGGAAACTCGTGCAATCATCCAACGTGTTTCGAATCCAGACAGAGCCATTGTAGTACTGTGTCTCCAGAGGCGCTGGCAGGGCAACCGTTTCAGGCCCTGATGCGCCGGTAAGACGAAGGCGGCCATGCCGAAGCCTAAGAGAGCTTGGCAAGATTTTGCCAGTGCAGCTCCCGGTGCAATCTCCAGCTCCACCTGGATCGAAATCCAAGCTGGCGAGGTTCAAACCATCGAGTGTGTCGTTGATGATGAGACCAACGTTGGCGAGTAGTTCAGCATTGGGGGATGACCCCGAGCTTGCGAATTGGCTCGATGAGGAGTCAACAGAATAAACGCCTGATGACCATGATGATGTCGCGCCGCTCAGCCGGCTGGCCAGATTAACCCCATCGTCAGCTGTTGATTCGACGCCAATTGACACTGTGGCCACACCGTATCCGCTTGCGGCATCGTAATTGCTAATCGCGTCACCCAGTGCATTTTTTGCGGTTATTTTGTAATCGATGTCGATTGCAGATTCGTCGAAGTACGTGAAGCCGCTGCTCGAGCAAGCGTCCAACACAGAGGGCGTCGCTCCTGCATTGTTCGTGAGCTCGAATGCGTTTGGGTAAAACCTGACCAACATTGAGTGAGGGGCGATTCGAGATGTCTCCTGCTGTGAGGTAATCATTCCCCGGAATCGCCGCGTTAATCGCGATCGTGCCTACTTTCGGAAAGTTCCCGGTGATGGTACCTGATCCATCTACAGTGCCGTTTGTTGAGTAAGTTGTTCTAGCTAAGTCGCTATCGTTCAAGCTGGCGGTTGCTGGGTACACCCAAGACCAGGAAAGGGTGGGAACAACGGGGGTACTCTCCAGGCCAAAATTCGGAGTGTTGAGCGTTGTCGCTATTCTTTGCATCCACGGTGATCGTGAAGTCCGTACCCGCAGGCGTGAATCCAGAACCGGAGCTCTTCAGTTCCCGAGTTTCCTGCGACAGATAAAGAGAGGGTAGCTGGCTTTGATACGAAGGTAGTATTGGTATCCCAGGAGCCAGAGGCATCAGCCGCTGCACTTGCCGTTACGGTAACATTTGCGAAAAGTTGGACTTGTCCCACGTCCTCAAAATTGACATCGAAAATCGATGAACCGGACGTGTAAGTCAATGAAACAGTGGTTGGTGACGAGCTATTGTTGCTAATAGATACATCATTGATGGTTAGATCCTGGCCTACTATGCAAGAGTTTGGATCCAAACAGCTATAGTAGAAGGTCGTCGCAAGGGTGCCGCTTGTTGTGCAGTCCTCCGCGATCGTTAGCGAGGTCGAGTTATCAACGTTGAGTCCAGAAACAATATTGCCAGGTCCCGTGATCACGAGGCCAACCGCACTTGTTGTTAAGGTTGGGTCCTCGCTGGCGCTCTCCGTGACGGACCCATCAGTGACGTTGATAGTTGTCGTCCCCGCGGTCGTATGACGGAGATAAGTGGTCACACTGGTCGCGCCCCCAAACGTAAGGTCAATGGTGCTGAGTTATTGGAATTTTCCCAATCCCATTGCCGCTAGAGGTCGTCAGCGTCACCGTCGCGCTGCTGTAACAGCGGAGTCGCTGATGTCATGCGCCACGATGGTGACGGGAATGCTGGAACAAGGACCGCTGGCGTGATGTCAAATGATGTTGCCATCAGTCACCGTATAACTGACCGCGTAGTGATCGTGAGTGAATGTTGTGCTTTGCCCGGTAATTGAAAAATTAAAGTCGTACCTGACATCGATATTGCTGATGGTGGTGTTGCCGGTGTTTTGGATACTGAAGGTTCGCCTGATGGTATCGCCAGGGACCGCCTGCATCGTCCTTCAGGGTACCTGATTGTCCCCCTCAAGGGATGGTATAAATCCGAGAACTTAAGGTCAAATGCCTGCAGGAGGCCGAGAGTTGGTGCTCCCAAGGGACATACTGAGTGTATAGGATCCGGTCGATTACCATTAATCATTACCGTTTGGTAAATGCTGCTCTGTCGCACGCTGACCAGCTGCCAGTTTCGTTGCCCGTCGTCGTATTCTAATGTGGCATAATGGTCAACTGATCTCTGCCATTTCCTGATCATTGCGATGGTGTCAGTTGACGGTGAAAGCGTAATGGGCTCGTGAGGGCGCTGCCGACGATTGAGAAACGCTGGTAATCGTTCGTTGGCTTGCTATCGAAAGCGGCCGAAAACCAGAGGCTGAATACATGCTAAGGCAAATCGGAGAACAAAGGCTCGATACTTCTTGCTCTAAAAAGCAGGAGTAGTTTTGAGTCGACTGATGCTTAGCAATCACTGTAGAAATTGCGAAATTTGGGAATTCAGCAAATGGTGCTTTCGCAGCTCGCTCCAGGGACGCCCTGCTCCGGACTCAAACTCATCTCCCGGCTCTGCTCGGTTATGCCAAACCTCTGAGGTGCCGTGGAGCGCAGTGATGGCTGCATAGCCTGAGCGGACGAGCCCCAGGTCGGTTTCAAGTGGCGGCTCGTAGTCTGTCTCGACAAGGTCGAAGAAGAGGGCTCCTTCCTTTGAATCGGTGATCTGACTTCTAACTGAGCCAAAGGCCGCAAGGCCTGCCCAACGAATCCCTTTAACAGCGTCGAGCGGCAGGGCGGGTACGTTGAGATTCAGTACGCAACGCTCTGGGCCTTCGACTAGGGCTGGGAGTAGGTCAGCCGTGAGGCTACCGGCTGTCTCCCAGAACCACTCATCAGCGGTATCAAGGCTAACGGCGATACCTCTCATTCCAAAATTTTGAGCGGCCAATGCTGCACCGACAGTGCCGCTGTGGAGGACCGAGCGTCCAGTATTGAGCCCAGCGTTGATGCCGGAGACGACGATGTCGGGCGCTTTACAGAGTCCTTCTAAGTGCCCGGTAATCGTACAAAGCGCGGGCGGGCCATCCAGACCATAAGCTTTCCCGTTCAGGCCCTCGATCGTGTGCGCCTGATACTTGATCGGGGTTTCGAGGGATAAATGCCCGAGGCTAGCACCGGTGCCCGAGGCGTTATAACTGGGTGCGATCACAGTGACGTCAAAACCCGCTTGTTCAACGAACCTCGCCAGGACGTGGATGCCTTCGGAGTCGATTCCGTCGTCGTTAGTGATCAAAGCGTGCATAAAAATTCCTTGATTGAGACCAACCCATTGTCATGAAATCTGAAGAGTTAGGCAACGCACTGGCGGGCTTTGGAATCAGAATCCTCTGAGGTCCCAAGGCTCCTCATCGGCCTGGCGCTGGTCTTCACAGAGCAAAGCCGTTCGCTCGCGCGCCGCGCGCTCACAGGTTTGCCAAAGGTCATTGCACTGGACATCCCTTTGAGCAGGAAGATTTTCGCTAATGCATGATCGATAAGGTGTTTCGCAACCAGCAAGGCCGATTGCAACGAGTAATATCCATCCCCGCATTGATACCTCCCCTTTGATGAGGGCATAGGAAACATCATACCGCGTTGCTGCAACCGTCGCCTAACGTTTGGCGATGGACTTGGGGTAAGCCGCTGGTGATCAGGCCGTAGGAAGATTCCTTTTGTTCATGAGATTTCGATAGACTGGGTTCCGATGAAGGGGAGGTGATGTGTGCTGCAAGTGTTGATAGGCGGGGCGTTGATTGGCCTTGCTAGTGCGTTACTAATGGCGACTAACGGAAAAATCGCTGGCATTAGTAGTATTGCCCATCGTGCTTTTTTTCTTCGAGGTGACGAATCTTGGACCGTTTGGTTTGTGTTGGGGCTGATGCTTGGTCCGGCAGTGATGCTTTTACTCGGGTGGGTATCGCCACCAAATATTGACATCGATTGGGGCTCCATCATCGTCGGCGGTGTGCTGGTTGGTATGGGTACCAAAATCGGCAGCGGTTGCACGAGCGGCCATGGGGTGTGTGGGATGGGCCGGCTATCGGTCCGTTCGGTTGTGGCTGTGGCTGTATTTATGTCCGTCGGGGTGATGACCGTGCTGCTTATGCGGCTAGGCGGTGTGCTGTGAGTGGGGTAGTCTCCCTCCTGCTGGGTGGCGTCTTTGGCATTGGTCTTGTCTTAGCGGGGATGACTGATCCTGCTTACATCCGCGGGTTTCTGGATGTCACGGGCGATTGGCGTCCTGAACTGGCTTTCGTCATGACTACCGCATTGTTGATCTCTGTCGTGTTCTTCCAGCTGATTCAGCCCAAAATGACTAGACCGCTCTTCGCTGAGGGATTCTCAATGCCCAGTGCTTCTAAGATTGATGGAAGACTAATTGGCGGCGCGTTCTTGTTCGGTATGGGCTGGGCGGTGTCTGGGTATTGCCCAGGGCCTGGCATTGCCAGTCTTGCCTACTTGGAGCCAAAGGCGTTTGGCTTCGTGGGTGCGATGTTGGTGGGGTTCAAGCTGGCGGATTGGCTAGCCCCGGTGAGGTAACCGGGGCATTGCCAACCTTTTGGGGCAAGATGGATTATTCTCCTTCGATACCCCGCTTGCCGGCTTCCCGGACAAGCGGCATGTATTGACCAAAAATGTCAGAGACCTGCCCTGTACCGATGGTGAGGCCAGCGTCCGTCGTGAGCGTATGGCCAGAGGTGTAACCCGCTTCATCGCTCGCGAGCCAAAGGGCTGCATTCACGACATCCTCAGGTAGGCCAGGGCGCCCTTTGAGTGGTGATGACATGGCCAGCTGCGCTTTGGTGGTCTCAAGATCGTTGGGGTCGCCGCGGAGCCCAGCGACCATTGGGGTTGCCATCCCGGCTGGCGCAATCGCGTTCACCCTGATGCCGTATCGCGCTAGCTCAGCAGCGGTGTTCTTTGTGAGACCAATCACCGCGTGTTTGCTAGTGGCGTAGGCGTGCGGGCCTTGTCCACCCAAAATGCCAGCAGTGCTCGCCATGTTGATGATGGAACCGGCTTCATTGGGCACCATCACGCGAGCAGCATGCTTCACCCCGTAAAACACGCCGTTGATTAAAATATCCAGCGTGAAATGCCATTCGTCAGCAGGCGTTGTCGCAATCGGCCCAGCAGCACCAACAATGCCGGCGTTGTTGTACATGATGTCGAGCTTGCCGAACTTTGAGACGGCAGTATCGACAAGCCCTGAAACGTGGTCTTCGCTCGTGACGTTACATTCTTGGAAGACAGCCGCATCGCCGATCTCAGCAGCAATCGCTTGACCTGCATCTAACTGAATATCCCCCAACACGACCTTGGCGCCCTCTGCGGCGAACCGTCTCGCTGCGGTTGCTCCAAATCCACTGGCTGCGCCGGTAATGGCAGCCACTTTCCCCTCTAACCGTCCTGACATATCGTCCTCCTTATGACCATTCATTATGATGATGGAATGGAAGACGGATCAAGGCTCGCAAGCTAAAAAAAGAGGTGACTATGCATCAACCCGTATTGGGCTATGACATTGTTCAGGTTGCGTACCATGTGGCGGATATTGAGCAGGCGGCGGTGTGGGCTGCTAAGACGCTTGGCGCTGGCCCTTTTGTTGTTTCAAGGGATATCGAGCTCTCTGAAGGCGTTCACCGAGGGGAGTCTTGCCCATTCGTGCACAGTTCAGCGTACGGTCAATGGGGCAAGATCATGCTGGAGCTGGTTCAGCAGGAATCGAGTGGCGCATCGCCTTTCCGGGATTTGTACGGTGAAGACGAACAGGGCCTCCACCACGTGGCCGTGATGGTTGATGATATGGCGAGTACGTTAAGGCACTTTGAAGAAGCGGGCATCCCGCGGGTCACCAAGGCAGTCACGCTCTCCGGCGTTGAATTTGCCTTTCTCGATGCGACTGCCTCGCTTGGCCACTACATTGAGGTCTACGAGGCGGGTGATGCGGTTAAAGGTTTTTATTCGTACGTCGAGTCGTTATCAAAGCAACCCTGGGACCCTCAGCACCCGTTGTAAGCGGGTGATATTTAAGTCAAAGTCACTCAGCTTGTAAGCGTGAGGTCAGGTAGCCGCTTCCCCTGCGCTAGCAGCTGCTTCTGCGGATTGATCCGCCGGTTACCCCTTTATCGACTTCGACGTTCGCGGTTTTTTTGACTCGGATATCGCCACCCGTAGACACTTTGCCTGTCACGGTCTCAGCGCCGCAGATGTTTGCGGTCGAGCCTGTGCTGACTTGCACGCGTGCCGATCGAGCCTCGAGTTGTGGGCCGCCGAAAAACGTACTGCCAGTATCTAAGTCGAGGAACAGCTGGTTGGTGGTCGTTTGGGCATCCACTTCAAAACTCGAGCCGGTATTGGCATCGACCTCTAGTGTGTCAAACGCGCCGCGCGCCAGCACCATGTTGGAGCCCGTGCCGATTTTGACTTTGAAGATCGACTGCGGGGCATCGCAAGGGGCAACGCTGGCGTTGACGCCAGTCCCAAGGTTCAAGTCAGGCAGCTCGCCAGACACGGTTAGGGTTGCCCGAACATCGACGTCGTCTTTGCCGAGGGAGAGCAGTTTGCGGATGGACTTGCGTTTGACCACGATCTCATCGCCCTTGTCTTTGAAGCTAAACGCTTTTTCATTGCTCGTTTCAATCATCAGCTCATTTTGGCTGCCGCACTTCACGCGCAGCGTTAATCCGCCGGAAAATTTCGCAAGGCTCAACTCCTCCAATGGGTAGACAAGCGGCATGGGCGGCTCAGACTCAGAAGCCATTGTGGCGCTAGCTGCGAGGCTGGCTAGTAAAAAGGCGGTGGATAACAGCCGTATGTTCATGTGTGCGCGGTGCATGGTGGGGTCCCCCTAATAGATGGCGTAATTTTGCCATAGGTCGCCTAAATTCGGCTGAATCAGGGCTGAATATTCAGTCAGGAAGCAGGGTGAAGGGGCGTGGAATCGACCAATGCCTGGTTGGGGCTATTGAGCGATTTGTCGCTGTGGCGGGCGCACGAGGTAGATCAATACACCCGATAGCACGTTTAGCACACCAACAATTTGCAAGGCTCGGTGGTATTCGCCAAACACGTCCACATGCACGCCCACAAGCCAGGGGGCGAGTGCCCCGAGCGCGAAAGAGAAGGGGAGCCCGGCACCGCGTATCGCACCAATGTGCGTTCGCCCAAAAAAGCTGGCCCAGATCACCTCTTGCATGGGGATCATGCCGCCCCAGCCTAGCCCTAACACTACGAAAGCCGCGTAAATGAGCAGCAGGTCGTCGGTTTGGACGGCGAAGACGATCAGTAGTAACGCGAATCCAGTAACGCTCGCTGATAGTGCAGCGAGCGGCTTCACCGCCACACGATCAATGAGTGCCCCCAGAAAGGTTTCGATAACATCGCTGGAATGGAGGCAATGACCATGGCGAACGCGGCCTCTTGTCGGCCAATCCCGTTGTCGGTGAGATAGGGAATGGTGTGGAGTAGCAACACCACGATATTGATGGTGAAAAAACCAAAGGCGATGACTAAGGCATAAAAACTGACCGTGCGAAGTGCCTCACTCCGGGTGTACGCTGACTCCGCTTCGTTCCGCGCTCGCTCGCCCTGATCACTTTGATACGCATCGGCGGATAAGCCATCGGGATACAGGCCGTAATCTTCTGGTCGACTGCGCATCGCCCAGGTCACGGGGACCATGAGCAAAAAGCTGAGGACGCCAAGCCAGATCCAGGCGGCGCGCCAGCCCAACTCATCCACCAGATACGTAGCGAGCGGGGTAATAATGATGCCCCCTAGGGACACGCCCATCGCGGCAATGGCGATAGCCTTACCACGATTTAACACAAACCACTTGGACAAGGTCACGTTGACAACGAGATTGCCGATCATGGCGCAGCCGATGGTCAGTACCAGGCCGTTCAAAAGCCACCAGGCCCAGAGCGACTCAATTTGACTGTGCAGAACGAGCGCGCAGCTCAATATGACGGTACCGGTTGCCATAATTGGTCGCGGTCCTATGCGATCAATGAGGCTACCAATGAAAATGCCTGCCATCGCCATCACAATCTGACCAATCGATCGGGACAGCGTGAAATCACCGCGGCTCCACTCAAGTTCCGCGGACATCGGCGCCATAAACGAACCAAGGACATAACTATAGATACCAATCGCAACAAATTGCGCGAGGAACGCGGCGCTCATTAATTGGTAGCGCGGAAAAGCGGGACTGAGAGGTTGAGTGGACAAGGGGTGATCCGAACTGCGAGGAATGGAGTCTCTCAAAATACGAGGCTCGGCAAAAGAGCAGTCGCTTTTTACCCGGCGGCGAGCCCTGTTATGATGCCCGTCCCACGGCCCCATAGTTAAATGGATATAACAAGGACCTCCTAAGTCTTAGTTCCAGGTTCGACTCCTGGTGGGGCCACCATTCAACTTATTTTAAATACGTTAACTACTTGTCCAGCCTCACAATTTTCGTGAA
>JAYPPR010000007.1:0-100815 GCA_038131595.1 Gammaproteobacteria bacterium | reverse complement strand
AACACCCAAAACATAGGAAGCGCAATTGTACACGGGCGCGGATCTGTGTCAATTCACTGCTATCGTTTTCATATCCGAAACTAGCTCAGCCCAACACCGAAGTGTTGGGTTGATCGTTTGATCCGCGCTGACACTGGCTGACCAGTTTCCCCTTGTTTAGACTCTTCATGCGAGGTGAGACAAGCGTCAACCCAGTAAGGAGTATTTGCGATGAGCCTAATTACAGAAGCAAGACTGGAAGAGGCAAGGAACCTTTGGGGAGCGGCCCTTGTTGCCATCTCGAAAGCGTTTGATGAGGAAGGTATAGAGGCTGCAAGGCAGCGAGCGAACGAGGCGCTGGATCTTGCCTACGGCTATCACCTAGGGCCCGTTTTATTTAAGCCAACTCTGGCGGGCGGCGAGCAGACTTTTCGAACTACGAGAGAGGGCGCGCTTTCTTATTTTATTGGCCACAACGGAGATTTCCCGCAGGATAGCGGGTTTGGTCTGAAGAGTTGGCGGCAAGTTGATTGCGGTGCTGGTACGTCTCTTGATTGAAGGCGACGTTGCGCTTTGGATGGGGAACGTGACCTTTACCAATAACCGAGGTGAGCAAACCGTGGTCGATAAGAGCTGGGGGTACAAGCAAGATGCAGAGGGCCGCCTCCGGATTGTGTTGCATCACTCATCATTGCCCTATGAGGGATGAAACAAAGAAGGATGAGATGAACCCGGAACCAGATCGCGGTTTGTGTCAAAGACCCATGCAGGGCTAACGGCGGGCCTTTTGTGATAAAAGTAGATCGGCGACTGCTCGGTAGTGGTCTCAAATAAAAGGAAGGAATTCATGACGACTCAATTCACACTACGCTCGGCCTTGATTGCCATCATCTCCGCTTGGTTGATTGGCTGCTCCTCAGAGGAGGCGGTAGAGCCGCCAGCCGCCGTAGAAACCGAGGCGGATGCTGAGGCGGCGCTTATCGAGCGAGCGATGGCGATCCATGATCGCGTGTTAACACTAGATAGCCACGCAGATACGCCCCTTAGGATGATCGAGCCGGGTTTTGATATGGCTGAGCGTCACGACCCGAGAGAGACCGGGTCGAAATTTGACTATCCCCGCATGATCGAGGGTGGGTTAGATAGTGTGTTCTTCTCGGCCTTTGTGGCTCAGGGCATTCGAGATGATGAGGGCAACACGAGAGCCCGCGACCTTGCCATTCAAATGCTGGATGCAGTAGTCGCCTCGGCCGATGCGAATGCTGACCAAGTAGGCATTGCCTTGAATCCTGAGGACGCTTACGCGCTTGAGCAAGCGGGTAAGCGAGCGGTTTACCTTAGTATTGAAAATGGTTATCCGATTGGTGGCGACATTGCCAATGTTGAAATGTTTTTTGACAAAGGAGTTCGCTACATCACGTTGGTGCACTCAACGAATAACGATCTCGCCGACTCGTCAACCGACTCCAATGGACCCGAGCACAATGGAGTGAGCGAGCTTGGGGCGGAAGTCATTCGGGAGATGAATCGACTAGGCATCATGGTGGATGTGTCACATGCGAGTGACGATGTGTTCTTTGACGCGCTAGAGCTATCAAAGGCTCCGATCATCGCGACGCACTCCAATGCTCGGGCTGTGACGGGACACCAGCGAAACATGACGGATGAGATGTTGAAGCTGCTTGCTGAAAATGGCGGCGTGATTCAACTGACGATGCTGTCCAGCTACTTACGCGATGCGCCGCCTAACCCAGAAAGGGAAGCAGCTATCGCGGCACTACAAGCTGATATGAAACCGGCGACTGAGATGACGCCGGAAGAGCGATCGGCTATGCGTGATCAGATCAACGCGATTCGTCGGCAGTACCCGGATCCGCTCGCGACGGTGGTCGATGTGGTTGACCATATTGATCATATGGTGAGTGTTGCGGGTATTGATCACATTGGTATCGGGTGCGACTTTGACGGAGGCGGCGGAATCGATGGCGTCTTCGATGTGAGTGAGGTCGCCAATATTACGATCGAACTCGTGCGGCGAGGTTATACCGAGGAGGACATCCGGAAGATCTGGGGTGGAAATCTGCTGCGCGTCTTCAAGGACGTGCAAGCGGTTGCCGCGAACTGGGAGGCTTGAGCCTGCGTCAATGCCGAGATCGCTGATGAGAACGCTGCGCTTGGCATGGGTGGCGGCTTTGCTGCTCGTGCCAGTGCTTGGTTCAGCGCATCCGCTGCGGCTTTCGCTCTGTCAGATCGAATATTCAAGCCAAGCGGCAACGTTGACCGTGAGTTTGAGGTTGTTTTTAACGGACGTGAACGAAGCGCTTGTCTTCGACCCATACAGCCGAGCATTGCGATTCGCTGAAGCTGACGAATCGGAGAATGCCGAGCCGCTACTGCTAGCTTATCTTGGTGAGTTCTTCTCGTTGGAGGCCAATGGAGAGCCAGTGCCGGTATCCATTCAAAGCAAGGTGCTCGGTGGCGCAGGGGAGGATACGACCCTGAGCATCGGGTTTTCCTATCCGCTTACGGCGCCGCTTCGGTCCATGACGATAAAGAATGGTGTGTTTACCGACCTCTTCTTTGACCAGACGAATATCGTTTATGTCCATGTGGATGACGATTCACACAGCATGATGCTGAGTAAGTCGACACCCTCTCACACGCTGGAATTTTAATATGCACTCGATTGCGCTGTATCTGGAGCTGGGGCTCAAACACATCTCTGATTTGGCCGGTTACGATCATATTTTGTTTCTGGTCGCGCTGTGCGCGGTCTACCGGGTAGAGGATTGGCGGCGGCTCATTATTCTCGTGACGGCCTTCACCATAGGCCACAGCATTACGCTGGCACTCTCCAGCTTTGAAATCGTGGTCATTCCCTCGAACATCGTCGAATTCCTCATTCCCGTTACGATTTTTCTGACTGCGCTACGCAATGTAACGAGCAGTTCGAGCCCAGGCCAATCTGTGAACATGACGAGCCACTATTTGATGGCGTTAGGATTTGGTTTCATCCACGGCATGGGGTTTTCCAACTACTTTCGGGCGCTCATGATGGACAGCTCATCCATTGTGGTGCCACTGCTTGGATTTAATCTTGGGATTGAGGCTGGGCAGCTGATGGTCGTGGTGGCCATCATGTTGGTGGCGTTTTTAATTGTAAATGTGATTGGGGTGAAGCATCGTGACTGGAATTTGTTCGTGTCGGGTGCCGCTGCCGGCATCTCACTTGTGTTGATGAACGATACTTGGCCCTGGTGAGAAGTCAGTGACGCTCAGCTATCCAGATAAGGCAATCAAATAGGAACTAACGAGTGAAATACAAAAGGGGAATGCGATGATCGATGTGATTTTACTGGCGTTACTTCTGGCGCTGATCCAGCTCTGGCTGCTGCCCATGATGCTGAATATCAGCAACATGCCATATCTGCTCTCGTCTCGAGATGAGCCAATTGATGAGTCGGTTTTGCTGGGGCGGGCAAAGCGGGCGGGAACCAACCTCCAGGAGAGTCTGCCAGCATTTCTGGCGCTCGCGGTGCTCGGGTATGTCAATCAGGTCGATATGGTCCTGGTGGCCAGTATTTGGCTTGCGCTGAGAGCGGCGTATGTCCCGCTTTATGTCTTCAACGTGACGCATATTCGCTCGGTAGTGTGGATGGTGTCCCTCGGTTGCCTCATCTGCATGGCGGTGATGTTGGTTGGCGCTGCCTAACGCGTTGTCCCCGCAACCAGACAGCAGCGCGCTCGGCGCTGCGATAACACCACTCTGGGAAGAAACGTCGCTCTTCTCGCTTGACAGCCTATACCCTCTCCACGGCAATAAAGCCTACAAGCTTGCGCCAAATATAAGGGCTGCGCGGGAGCAGGGGTTTAATGAAATCGTGACCATCGGCGGGGCTTGGTCGAATCACTTATGGAGCACCGCGCATCTCGCCAGCAGTGTCGGGTTGACTGGGGTGGTCTACGTCCGAGGTGAGTCAGGCCATGGGTTGACGCCAACTTTGAGCGATGTTGTGCACTGCGGCTTTGAAATCAAATTCTTGTCCCGAGGCGAATATCGTAGGAAAGAAGAGAGCTCGTTCATAGAAGCGCTGATGGCCGGCCATCCAAAGGCGCTCTGGATTCCCGAGGGCGGCAGCAACGAGGCTGGCGTGGCGGGAGCAGCGTTGATTGCTGATCACGTGTTAAGCAGCCTATCCGCAGGTTCAGCATGTGGTGCTGGCAGTAGGAACCGGCGGCACGTTTGCAGGGCTAGTTCGGGGGCTGCGCGGTCGCGCGATGGCACATGGAGTTCGCGTGACTAAGGACGATAGCACCGAGGCCAGAGTGCGGGATTGGCTCGAAGAGGGGACAGGGCACGATACCTGGCGGCTCCATGAGGATTACCATTGGGGCGGCTACGCGAAATGTCCCGAGGATCTGATCACGTTTATGCAGGACTTAGAGTCACGGTGTGGGCTGTTGCTCGAGCCGATCTACGTTGCAAAAGCGCTGTGGGCAACTAAAGCACTCCAAGCGGCTGGGGAGATCGCAGGCCAAACCGTTGTGGTGCATACAGGAGGGTTGCAAGGGCGTCGCGGTTTCGAACAGCTCGCGCGGTCTTAGGCGCTGCATGACAAGCTGGGTTCAAAACAAGAAGTGATGGATTTAACTTGGCGTCGCTGAGGGGAACATCCTGCCACTGTGTGATACCAACCCAATAGCAGAAGGGTGATTAGCCCACTACTTTTCCAGGCACGCCGGCGACAGTAACGCCCGCGGGTATATCCTGAAGCACCACACTGCCAGCGCCAATTTTTGAGCCTTCACCGATATGAATGTTGCCCAGCAACGTCGCGTTGGCGCCGAGGAGCACATTGCGCCCAATTTTGGGATGCCGGTCTCCTCGTTCATCGCCGGTGCCCCCTAACGTCACGCCATGGAAGAAAGAGACGTCATCCTCCACTTGGGCGGTCTCGCCAATAACGATGCCGGTGGCGTGGTCGAACATCAGTCCGCACCCTAAGGTGGCCGCAGGGTGGATATCGACACCAAAGAGCATATTCATTTGGCTCTGGAAGTAAAAAGCCAAAGAATGGCGCTCGTTGTGCCAAAGCCAGTGGGCGACGCGTTGTGCCTGAAGCGCATGGAAGCCCTTATAAAAGAGAAACGGCGTGGAGAAGCTATTACAAGCCGGGTCTCGCTCCCGGGTCGCCTTAATATCGATTTCTGCGGCGTGAATGATTGAGGGGTCTGAGGCATAGGCCTGCTCGATAATCTCCCTGATTGCCATGCTGGATACGACCGGGCTATCGAGCTTACTCGCCAAAATGAAGCTCAGCGCTCCCTCGATGGTTTCATGATTCAAAATTGAGCCATGAAAGAAGGTCGACATGATGGGCTCAAAATCGGCGCGGAGTTTGACTTCGTGGCGAATGGCTTGCCAAAGCGTGCCAGCCGCATGAAGTTCTTGAATATTGTGATTGGCCGAAAACTCGTCAGCGTGCCTGAGAGAGATTCTGTTTTGCATACTGGGCGCCCCCTAAAAGCCAAGTGTTGGGGCTTTTGCCCCTGAATGCAACCTTTGGTTATTAGCTTATACGCGAAAAAATCCGAATCGTTGCATTTCCCTTGGTTGTCGAATTTAATTTGCCATTCGCCAAAGACTAGGAAATCCCTTGACCACGTCGTCGTTTAATAGCGTGGGGGTATTCGCTAATCAATCCACCCCTTTGATCCACGAGTCGCTGCAGCGAGTGGTAGCCCTGCTGAATGCACGCGGCGTGCGTGTGATGGTCGAGGAGACTGCGGCCGAGGGGCTCAAGCTTGCGGCAGAGACCGCCACTCGAACGAATATCTTGCCAGCCGTAGAACTCGTCATCGCGATCGGCGGGGATGGCAGTATGCTCGGTGCCGCTCGGGATGTTGCGCCCCACGGGTTGCCTCTCGTAGGCGTGAATCGGGGCAGGCTAGGGTTTTTAGCGGACATTTCGCCTGAGCAGCTCGAGGGGCAGCTATCCAAAGTGCTCGACGGGCACGGGCAAATTGAAGAGCATTTTTTACTGGAAGGCGTTATCAGTGGCGGCAAGGCGCAGCCTGCGACGGCGCTGAACGAGATTACCGTCCACTCGGCAGCCATGCCCAGCATGATCGAGTTTGAGCTCTACATCGATGGGGGGTTTGTCTACCATCAGGCATCCGACGGGCTCATCGTATCGTCGCCAACCGGATCCACTGCTTATGCGCTGAGTGCTGGTGGGCCAATCATGCCGCCCAATCTGGATGCGATTTCGCTAGTCCCGATGTTTCCTCATTCGCTCAGCAGTCGGCCCTTGGTCGTGCCGGGCGATGCGGAGCTCACCATTACCCTCGGCGAAAAGGCGGGCACCGAGGCCAAAGTTAGTTTCGACTCACAACTTGAGTTCAGTGTGCAGCCAGGAGAGTCCGTGGTTGTGAAAAAAGCAGAGCATCGGCTCAAACTGCTGCATCCACCGGGTCAGAGTTTTTACGGCGTGTGCCGTTCAAAGCTTGGCTGGGCGAGCCGTCAGACGAGTTAGTCTCTCTCTGCCGTCGAGAGAAGGTCATCGGGCTGGTCGATGTCTCGCAGAATGGCCGCATCATCAATCTCAACAAAGCGAACATTGCTGGCTTGTGCTTTCAGCACGGTCTTGGCGCCCTCATCGCCTTGGAGCAGTTGCATCGCTCGGAAGTGTTCCGAGCCGAATAACACTGGGTGCCCTCGTTTTGATCGATAAGTGGGAACGAGAATCGCTCTACTCTTCGCTTCCGCCTTGAAAGCTTCAATGAGCTGGCGGTAGGTGCGAGCTTGAATGAAGGGCATATCTGCCAGACACACCGCAAGACCATCCCACTCGGGAACCTGGGCAACACCGTGAGCGAGTGAGTGGCCCATCCCTAAGTGAGCATCCTGGCAGCGCGAGAATCGGGCGTTTGGCGCTGCAATCGTCAAGCTTTCAATCAAGGCGTCCGAGTCGTTATCACGCAGCACCACGTGGATCGCGTCGAACGCGGCTGACAGCTGATGGAGTGTTTCGGCAGCGACGGTGGTTCCGTTCGGTAAGGGGGCGGCTCGCTTATCCCCGCCAAACCGACGACTCATGCCTGCGGCAAGGACTAATGCGCCGGTTGTGCTCATTGACCTGCCTCGGCAGTGAGTTCAGCCAAGCGGTTTGGACTCAAGCGGATGCTCGATAGTCAGCTTGCATACGCCCCGCGTCTGCCCGCAGCGCAACTAACTGAGCCAAAATCGCGACGGCAATTTCAGCAGGTGTTTTGCTGCCAAGTGGCAGACCCACTGGAGCATGGAGCCGGTCAATGTCCGCATCAGACAGATCGAGCTGTTTTAATCGCTCACGGCGATTGGCTGATGTTTTTTTGGATCCCATGGCGCCGATGAAGTAGGCGTCGGTTTGCAAGGCCTCCATCAGCCCCATGTCGTCAATTCGGGGGTCGTGGGTGAGCGCGACAATGGCCGTGTAGTTGTCGCTCGCCGTGTCTCTGATGGCGTCATCCGGATATCCGGTGATGAGTTGTATCCCCTTGACGGGCCATTGCTCCATCAGATGAGGCCGCGGGTCGCACACGATAACGTGGTAATCGAGTGCCTTAGCCATCTCGGCGAGATATTGCGAGACCTGGCCGCAGCCAATGAGAAATAGCTGGTACCGTGGGCCAAATGTTTGGCGCATGCTTCGGCGATCCGTGGGTGCTTCTTTGCTGAAATCGCCGGTGAGCGTGAGATGTTGAAAGCGGTCTACCGGCACTAGCGTCATGTCGCCGGACATCAAATCAACGTCTCTTTGAATGCTTTCCCTGCGTGTCAAATGGTCAACAATTTCTTTTAAAGCCGCGAGGTGTTGCTGATCCCTGAACGGTTCGATAACGACATGGAGTTGTCCGCCACAAGGTAATCCAAATCGCTCCGTTTCTGCCTGAGTCACCCCATAGATGTGCAGCACAGGTTGCTCGGAGGCGAGCTCGCCTCGCTGCAGTTGCTCGAGTAAATCCTCCTCGATGCATCCTCCTGACAATGAACCCACGAGGTGCCCCTCCGCATTGCAGGCCAGCAGTGAACCAACGGGTCTCGGGGATGATCCCCAGGTCTCCACCACTGTACAGAGCCAGCTAGGTATGCCTTTGGCAATCCAGTCAGACAGTTGCGAGAGGACCTGTTGGTCGGCGTTTTCCAGCGACATAGTGAATTTCGATACAATGTGGAGTCGAAAATTGTACACCCTTTTCTTGATGGGTTGCCCATCGCTGTCAGGATTTGAGTCCTCATATTGGGGACGAGAGAGCTAGATCGATCGCATGAATGCTATGAAACCCGTTCTCACCGTCTCCCTCGGTGTGCACACCGATAGTTTGAGTCGTCGTCTTGATGAAGCGGGGATTATCTATCGCTGGCAGCAGGCCGCGTCTGAGCAGCTTTTGTTAGTGGATAGCGAATCAAATAGCGAGCGCATCGCTGAGTTGATTCATGATTGGCGGCTTGAGCAATCCTCTTCGCGGGGCATGGTCGACGTTCAGTCCATCAAAACCTGGTTGGTGCGGTCAACGCGTCTTTTTCCGCTAACGGTTTTACTGATGGTGATCAACGTGGTGTGTCTCCCTGCTGGGCTCTCGCTCGCTGACAGCGGGGAGGTCACTGAATTGCTACGGGCACTCTCGCCCTATGCGATTGTCCTCTCGCCTCAGGGATATCTGCTTCAGCCGCTCGCAGAGGGATTGGCCGATGGCGGCTGGTGGCGCCTCGTGACGCCGATGCTACTCCACTTCAGCTGGCTTCATATCACCTTCAATCTGTTGTGGGTGTGGGAAGTGGGTCGGCGGATCGAATATATCCACGGCTGGCGTTGGTTGGCTGTCGTGACGATGACCGCCTCGGTCGCCGCAAACGCGTTGCAGGCGATCTTTGCACCGATGCAGCTCTTTGGCGGCATGTCTGGTGTTGTATTTGCCTATCTCGGATACGTCATGATTTGGGATTGGCTTCGCCCGAATAGCAGGATCGGGCTGGCCAAGGGGATTTACTTAGTGATGCTCGCTTACTTGATCCTCGGGTTCTCAGGATTCATTGATTTGCTTGGCCTTGGTTCTCTCGCCAATGGGGCTCACCTCGGCGGCTTACTAGCGGGGATGGCGCTGGGATCCATCCGCGCCTTCCTCCACCGAGAGTTAGTCTCTCCAGGACAGTGATACCTGGTAGGCGCTGTACTTGCGCAGATTGATCACAGCCGTATCGAGAATGAGATATTGCGCCTTGATACCCATTAAGGTGCCCTCAAGCAGCGGCGTTTTATCAAGATTGTGAGACTTGACCTTCTCGGGGTAGGCCTCAACGGGGAAATTGAATTCGAAAGGCTTGCCGTCAAATACGGGCTGCATCGCCGTAATACCATGCTCCTGCTGCAGCGCGTTCAGTTCCTCAGTGATTGCGCCAAAGAGCTGATCCCGAGCTTCTACGAGGTCAATCTTGTCCCCCGGCCCTTTCAGCATGCGTTGCCAGGAAGTGCGATCGCTGACGTGAGCCTTCAGCGCGTGTTCAACCAGCCCTGCAGCGCGGCGACTCGTCGTATTCATAATGACCAGCGCTTGGGTAGCGCCTTGATCAAGCCAGCGAGTGGGGAGGTTCTCATGGCGGGTAATGCCCACCTTCAACGCAGTAGTGTTCGCGAGGTACACGTGGTGTTGCTGCATGCAAAAGCGCTCAGCGAAGTCATTGTCCCGGCAGGTGCCAAGATGATGATGGCACCGGTCTGGGCTCATTACGCAGAGATCGCATTCAGCAAGGGATTGAAAGCAAGGGTAGCAGTAGCCTTGTGAGAAGCTCTTTTTTGTTTCTCGGCCACAGGCCTGACAGTGAATCTTGCCGATGAATTCGAGCTGAATGGATTTGCCGATCAGTTCGTTCATTGGCTGGTGGTGGTCGCCAAGCGTTAAACCGTACTCAACCGGCTCGCCAGCTCGCGCTTGCATTTTAGACAGTGATCCTCGCATGGGGGGAGTCTAGCAGACTGTCTGCAGCTTAAGAGGGAGCGGCGCATTTCAGTGTCGGTTGTATCTGTAGCGCCAGATCAATTGAAGTGAGTGGCGTTGAGACGCTGAGGGTTCTCAAAAAATACGCTGAGGGCTCTCAAAAAATACGCTGAGGGCTCTCAATAAATACGCTGAACGCTGAATGCTTTCAAGAATAGACGCTGAGGGCTCTCAACTAGGCCGCTGAGGACGCTCAAGAGGGTATGATAGAGCGTAGAAGAAGTCGCCTCGCAAGAGACGAAAGGATAGCCGCTTGTCGTGAGGAGCCAAGGCGGTGCTCTCCTAGCGTCAGGACTAAATGAACTAATGGTTTGAGGAGTGGAAAATGAGAGAGGGACAACCCCATGTCATTCATCTAAAAGACTATGAGGTGCCGGGTTACCTCATCGAGCAAACCGCGCTAGATGTTGAGTTGGGCGAAGAAGAAACTCGCGTACGAGCCTCTCTTACGATGAAGCAAAACCCTGAGGGTCGTCGTGAGACCCGTCTTGTGCTCGACGGTTCAACTGACCTTGCAACGCAATCGATTGCGATTGATGGCCGTCAGCTCTCCCACAACGAATACGCCATCGAAGATGGCAAGCTCACCTTATTCGATCTGCCCGAGCAGTTCGTCCTCGAAACCGACGTCACGATTAAGCCTCAGGACAACAAGTCATTGTCTGGGCTGTATCAGTCAGGCGACATGTTTTGCACTCAATGCGAGGCAGAAGGGTTTCGCAATATCACCTGGTATTTGGACCGTCCCGATGTGCTATCTGAATTCACGACAACGATTACGGCGGACAAGGCGAAATACCCTGTATTGCTGTCAAATGGTAATGCCCAGTCTCGTGAGGATCTGGGTGACAAGCATCGAGTCACTTGGCACGACCCCTTCTTAAAACCTGCCTATCTGTACGCGTTGGTAGCCGGCGATCTCGAGTTCATTGAGGACACCTTTACGACAGCGAGCGGGCGCCAAGTCACGCTTCAGATTTTCACCGAGGCACACAACATCGACAAAGTCGATTTTGCAATGGAAAGCCTTAAGACCTCGATGCGGTGGGATGAAGAAACCTATGGCCGCGAGTACGACCTCGACATCTTCATGGTCGTAGCGGTGGATAGTTTCAACATGGGGGCGATGGAGAATAAGGGCCTCAATATTTTCAACACCTCTTGCGTGCTCGCGCACCCAGAGACGACCACCGACGCAGGCTTTCAGCGAGTCGAGTCAGTCGTCGCCCACGAGTATTTCCACAATTGGTCAGGCAATCGAGTGACCTGCCGGGACTGGTTTCAACTGAGCCTGAAAGAAGGCTTCACTGTGCTTCGAGATCAACAGTTCTCAGCGGACCAATGGTCTTCGAGCGTATGCCGCATTGAGCAGGTACAGATGCTGCGGAGTGCGCAATTCCCAGAGGATGCGGGCCCTATGGCGCATCCCATAAGACCTCCCTCATTCATCGAGATTAATAACTTTTACACGGCTACGGTTTACGAGAAGGGAGCTGAGGTTGTGGGGATGCTCGCGACGCTCCTCGGCCCCGATGACTTCCGCAAAGGAACGGACCTGTATTTTGAGCGCCACGACGGCCAAGCCGTCACGACCGAGGACTTTGTTAGGGCGATGACGGATGCCAGTGGGGCAGATTTAGTCCAGTTCCAGCATTGGTACGACCAAGCGGGAACGCCAAGTCTCGACGTGAGCGGCCATTATGATGAGGCCAATCAGTGTTATGAGTTAACGATTTCGCAAATGACGCCTCCCACGCCAGGGCAACCGGTGAAGGTGCCCCTGCATATGCCCATTACGCTTGGCTTGGTTGGCGCCTCAGGGCAGGACATTCCATTTGAGGTTAAAGGGGAGTCGGCACGGATTATTCAAAGTGAATCGGGTTTTTCTCGCGTGCTAGAGCTTCGTGAGGCCAAGCAAACGTTCCAATTAACCGGTGTCACTGAGGCGCCCGTTCCCTCTATTGGCCGACATTTTTCCGCGCCAGTGAAAATCAATTTCGATTACTCGCTTGAGGAATTAGGATTTTTATCCAGGCACGACAGTGATGGCTTCAATCGATGGGAAGCCGGGCAGCGACTGTCGATTGCGCTGATTGGCGCACTCGAATCGGGAACGAACAATGAGCAGTTAGAGGAAGCAAAAGAGGCCTTCAAGGCAATGATGCGCCATCACCTAGCGGCCGCCCAGCGAGTCAACGATGATGCGGTAGACGGCGCAAGTGTGGCCTACAACCTGGCGCTGCCGGGTCTCGCCTTCCTGGGTGAGCTACGAGGTGAGGTCAACGTCGATACATTAGTTGCTGCTCGTAAGGCAGCCAAATCCATCGTTGCCGATGACTTGCATGAGGAGCTGGTTGATGCATTGGCTGCAGCTCGATCAGATGGCGCCCTTTGAAATGACGCCAAGCGCGGTTGGGCGGCGCGCGATTGTGACGATCTGTTTGGATTACTTGCTCGCGTCTAGTCATGACAGTGCAGTGTCACTCGCGGAGGACATTTACCGATCAGCTGACAACATGACGCTGTGGGCGGGCGCCCTCCGTTCAGTCGTTGGCTCTGAGCTGCCATCAGCGGCAGCGGCGCGTGATTGGATGCTTGCTGATTTTTATACCAAGGGAGAGAAAGATGCCTTGGTGATGGATCTTTGGTTCTCGATTCAAGCCGCTGGCGCGGGCTCAGATGCGGTCGACAGGGTGAAGGCGCTGATGTCGCACCCTGATTACACGTTAGAGGTGCCCAACCGAATGAGAAGTGTGCTGGGTGGGTTTGCGGGTCAGAACATGGCGGGATTCCATGCGGCTTCCGGCGATGGGTACGCGCTGCTAGCAGATACCGTGATCAAGTTGGATCAATTTAACCCGCAGATGGCGGCGCGTATGCTGGGCCCACTAACAAGATGGCGAAAGTTTGATTCGAGTCGTCAAGCATTGATGCGTGGGGCGTTAGAGCGCATTCAAAGCCAGGATGCGCTCTCAGCTGACGTGTTTGAGGTGGTCAACAAGAGCCTCGACGCGCCATCCACTGAAGCGTGATGCGACTGGCTATTGGTGGGCGGGTTGGCTTCTCTTTCGTCTTCTCGCGCCTATGGGGGTGCAGGTTAGAAGATTTGCGAATAGCGATGAGCTTTCCCTGACCGTCGCTTGGTTCGCGGAGACCGCTTATGCACCCAATGCGGACCGCCGCGCGATTATGATTGCGGGTTTAAGTGGGCAACGAGTGGGCCTGCAGGCGCCGCGCGCTCTATGGCCTTTGCATCCACTTCGAGCACTGCAGCGAGTAGCGCATCACCTTGCCATGCTGAGGCCTCGCCGCCGCCATAGAGGGACTGCTCAAGGTGCTGGATGGGCGCTGCGAGCACAGGAAAGCGTTCAATCAATCCTGAAAGCGAACGGGCATCTTCGAATCGAGATTGTTGCCAACTACGGAGCTGGGCCAAGGCCCGCCTAGGAATCGCCCGACCGGCAGGCTTGCTTTAACGTGCCGAGCTCAAAGGAAGGCGATGGCGCATCGCTGACTGGTGCAGGTATGGATGGTTCCCGTTTCATGGCGTAGTAAAAGAGCCATCCCAGGCCGAGAATGAGGCTGATACCCTGCCAAATGCGCAGCTCAAGGAGCAGGCCTGGATGATCGTCGGTTTCAGTTGGGATCGGCGAGGTGGGCGCGGCCTTGAAAGGATCGGAAGTCAATTGCGCGGGCAGTACTTGAATGATCCGCTGGGGTAAGACTACAACCTCCTCACGGTCAAGCACCGTGTTCCACCAAGGGATGCGGATCTCCTCAAGGATGAGCTCGCCTGGCTCGGTCGGCACGATTCCAGCCGTAATGGAGGACTCTGCGCTTAGGCCTCGCGCATCTGAAAATTCCTCAGTCACAGGTTGATCGAGATAGACGCGGGCGCCTGGCGGTTCAAGGAGCGTAATGTCGGGTATGAGCGCGCCTGAGATACCAACGCCTTTCAGTTCGATGACCCGATTGATGGGATCACCCACTTTAGGTAGCCCGTCCGGCAAGTTGATGACCTGCTCTCCCGAGAAGGCCTGGGCTGGCAGCCACGATCGCCCGGTAAAGCTCGGGGGTTGGGGCTTAACGGTAATGGAGTGCCCTTTGGAGACGGCGCTGACTCTCTCTCTGCTTGAAAAAATGCCGCCCCGGCCGCGGGTACCGATGAATGTCTCAGGTGCTAAAACAAGCTCACCACTTTGTTGCGGGAACAGTGCGTACTGTTTTTCGAGCACGTAGTAGCGCTTGTTGTTGAAGATGGTCTCGAATCGCTTCTCGTCGACTAGGATTTCGACAATGGTATCGGCGGGCGCCGGCGGCGCTGGAAAATCGCCCGAAATAGAATCTGCGTAGTAGAGCCTCACGGTGTAGATCAGTTGGCCCTGAACATAAACCACTGGCTCACTCACCAGCGTCTCGAAAAATAAAATTTGCTGCATCCGATCTTTAGCGGCTTGAGACTGAGCAACAACGGAAACAGGAATGGGGCTGGTTTGCTCGGTTCCCACGGTAAGGGATGGGATGCTGAGTCTGCCCATGGTCTTGGGGCGAAGCGTGAACACGTGGTCGACGTAGGAGCGACGGGATTGCTGGCCATTGATGATCGAGATCGAGCTGTTCTGCTGGGACTGCTGGCCAACGATCTCAAAGTTACGCTCTAGCGGAGAGGGGTCTGGCTCGCTGGTATTGTCGCCGGTGACACGCAAGGTGAGGGTCAACAAGTCAAATTCCGTGATCTGGTTTCGATCGACGGTTGCGGTGACCGCTCCTCGCGCGATTACGGCCGAGGTTGTCAGTCCCAAAAATAAAATGACGGTGAGGATAAGTCGCATAGGGTTACCAATTTCTCTCAAAGTCTTTGCGGGTGATGTCGCCTCGTCGAACCCGATCTTCGAATTGTTGTTGGAACTTTCGGCGAAGCAGTCCGCCAGGGTCATCAGGTACGCGCTTCAGCCATTGTTCCATGGCCTGTTGCTGTTCAGGATCGAGCGCTTCCTCTGCGGTCTCAGCTTCTGCGGCCGCAGATTCGCTCTCGGGCTCGTCCTCGGGTTCAGGCTGGTCGCTAGGATCGCTCGGGTTTTCCTCTTCTGCGTTATCAGATTGCTCTGATTCATCTTCCGCGTCGGACTGCGATGCGTCTTCTGGCGCTGACTGCTCGCCCTCTGTTTCACTTTGATCCCCAGAGCCTTGCTGCTGATCAGAAGGGTCTCCATCTCCTTCCTCGTTCTGCTGATCCTGCTGCTGCTCGTTTTGCTGCATTTGCTCAAGCAGTGCTTTATTGAAGGCCGCATCCTCGAAAGAGGGGTCTTCAGCTAGCACCTGAGAGTAGGCTTCGATAGCGGCTTCTGTTTCCCCCATCTGGGCCAGCGCGTTGCCAAGGTTGTATCGATCATCGAGCGTGGCGCCTTCTGAATATTGCTCTGCGGCAGCAGCAAAATCTCCCGCTCGGTAATGCGCTGTTCCTTTCCAGTCGTTGGCTTGAAATAAGTCTGCGGCGCGTTTGG
This sequence comes from Gammaproteobacteria bacterium, assembly GCA_038131595.1. GTDB lineage: Bacteria > Pseudomonadota > Gammaproteobacteria > Pseudomonadales > Azotimanducaceae > UBA9926. The sequence goes on along the minus strand of JAYPPR010000007.1, from coordinate 85,294 downwards.
GTTCCCCTGCGTTTAGCGCTGCTGCGCCTTGTTGGTCTTTGGTCTGCCAGAGATCGTCCCACCAAGATGCGCTGGCTGGCGGGGTCTGGAAAAGTAGCAGGGGTACGAGGCCCCATAACCACCCCCGCCTGAATCCCATGGCAGCGAGGGGCACGATGAGCAGGAGCAAATAAGCACCAAATTCGCGCCATAGATCAAATTCTCGATCGAGGGATCGAAACACATCGTCGAGCTCGAGATCCGCAGGAAGCAATCGGTCAAGATCCTCTGGCCCAAGTGTTAGAGCGCTGATTAACGCGTTTGAATCGCTGGCAAACGTACTCAGCGCATCAACATCGACGCTTGGCAGAACTAGATTGCCCGCATCATCTTTCAAGAAGCTGGACTGACCATTCGTTTGAATAGAAATAGGGGCCCCTTCACTGGTTCCGACAACGAGTAGAGAGAGGCTGAAGGCTCCGCCTAGCGATTGAGCGGCCGCGCGAGCTTGAGTCGCATCCCTGATCTCGTCGGTTATGACAAGCACGCGACCTGAGGAAACATTGGCTTGCTCGAAAAGCTGTCGTGCGAGGGTGAGTGCGGGAGCGAGTCGGCTGCCGGGAGCTGGCATGATGTCGGGTTTTAAAGCTGGGAGCAGTGTTTTGATGGTTTCTGTGTCGTCTGTTAGTGGCGTGACGGCGTGCGCATCACCCGCGAAAGTGATGAGTCCCGTCATGCCTTCTGTGCGCCTCGCTAGCAGATCCTCCAACTTTCGCTTCGCCGCAGTGAGTCGATTAGGCGCAGTGTCGGTGGCGTACATGCTCCAAGTGAGATCGAGAATGACGACCAAGGCGTCCTCGCGCACCACAATGGGTTGTGGCGCTTTCTCCCAAGTGGGCCCGGCGAGCGCGACCACTGTGAGCAGCCAGACTGCGGCTAAGAGGGGGAGAGGGCGAAGTCGGCTGCGATGGCCACGACTGACGAGTAAAGGCTCCACAAGATCATTATCAAGCACGTCGCGCCAGGCGCTTGCTCGTGCAACGAGTCGGTGCAAGAGCCAGATAAGAATAGGTAGCGCCAGCAGCCCAACCAGCCAGATGGGGCGCAAAAAGTGAAATTCGCTCAGTGCTTCAGGCATTTTGCACCTCGCGTGGTCGACCAAGCTGCGCGCTGCGGAATCGTAGTCGCCGAATGCCTACCGTCGTCACTAGTGCAATGGCCCAAGTTAGCGTGAGTGCCAGCGCCGCGCCCAAGGGCCAAAAATACAACGACTTTTCGGGGCGGAAAATATCCGCATCCAGTTCAATGGGTTCTAGCTCGTCGAGGGCGCTGTAAATTGACGCGAGCTCTGCGGTGGACCGCGCGCGTTGATAGATCCCGCCGGTTAGCGAAGCGATTTCCTCTAGTGTCTCCTCATCGAGTTCGGCAGACGGATTCACCGTTCGGTTAAATAGTAATCCTGACACTTGCATCTCATCTGCACCAAAGCCGATGGTGTAAATACGGATGCCTTCTTTTGCGGCCAGCTTCGCGGCTTGCAGTGGGCTCACTTCTCCCACGTTATTGACACCATCGGTGAGCAGGATCAGCACTCGGTGCTCGGCGGGCCGATCAAGCAGTCGCTTGACTGCAAGGCCAATCGCATCGCCAATGGCCGTTTTGCCTCCAGCAATACCGATGGGTGTCTCGGTTAGCAGTGCGCGAACGGTAGACCGGTCAAATGTTAGGGGCGCCTGGAGATAGGCCTGAGTGCCGAATAGGATCAAGCCAAGTCGATCCCCTTTTCGAAGTTCAACAAAATCGCCAACGACGGTTTTCACTGCATCGAGTCTTGGTACCTCGTTGCCACCAAGCCGCATGTCCTCGGTACCCATCGATCCAGAGATGTCCACGGCTAGCAGAAGATCGCGACCGTTGCTGGGAAGTGAAATGGGTTCATCTACCCACCTCGGCTGCATGCCGGCGATGACGAGGCACGCCCAGATGAGTGTTGCGAGTGCTCGTTTGAACCAGATAAAGCGTGCTGAGCGGCGTCGAGCGCTCATTTGCTGAAGATCCTGAAATCGAGGCAAACGAAGCGCTAACTCCTCCGATTGAACGGGCGGGGCAAGGATCGCAAGGAGTGGCAAACCCACAAGCCAACCAAACCAAGGCCAAGCAAACTCAAGCATGCTCGCCTCCAGACGCTGCGTTGGGGCGCTGATGCTTACGAATCCACCGCCTAGCCTCATCTAGCAACTGGGCGACATCGCTCTGGTTGTCGGGCGGGTTTTCGCGAAAACTCGCTTCGATGAGGAGTTGGCTTGAGGCAATGGAAAAGCGTGCCTCGCTCGCTTTCGACTCGAGAAACAATATCCATGCGTCCCCGGATAAGGGCGCAACCTCCGCACGAGGGAATACAGAGAGCGCGGTGCGCTTGAGTAGTGTGGCGATGCGGATTGCGGCCGTGCGATAGTCTGATTCAGCGGTTATCTCCCGCTCAATGTCATCACATTCTTGTAGCGCAGCTCGCCGGTAAGCGTTTTGCTGCCAGCGGCGCCACAGTGTCACGCCGACGAGCACCAGCGCAGCAACTAGAAAAGCTGCGATGAGATACCAGCCAATAGCGGGTGGCCAGAGGCCAATCGCATCCGGAGTATGAATGTCCTTTAGTTGGTCAAGAGGATTGGCGGTAGCGGGCATCTGCATGATTCAATCAGCCTAGCTAGACACGCGATGGTCATGAAATCGCAGAGCAAACGGCGTCTCATGGCAGGGGTGGGCAAGATAGGCGCCTCCCGATCTGATAAAGCAAGATTCGACTCGCCGTGATTCGAGTGCGAATGCGTCGGAATAATCGGCTCGATGTTGATTGTTTGACGTATCGACTTTGATGAACGTCTCACCGTCAGTCATCGAGTATTGGCCTGGCCTAGGAAGGTTCCGCTCTAATTCGTCGAACACATGGACACCATAGACTAAGTTGAAACGCCCGAGTTGAGCGAGGTACGTTTCGGCTTCTTCGGTCAATGATTGAAAATCGCTGATGATGAAGACCAAGCTGCCATGACGTGACACGCGATAGGCAGCGAGTAGGGCGTCAGCCAGCTGAGAAGGGTTGGTTTCCTGTTCGCTCGCTAATCGGTGGTTGTAGCCCACGGTTCGGTTGGCAAGGTGTAGAACGGACGTGCGGCTTCGTCTGGGTCGAACCTCCTCATGCCCTTGCCCGTTGAACACGATGCCGCCCACTCGATCACCCTCAGCAAGGGCTGACCAGGCAATCGAAAGCCCTAATCGGGCCGCCGCGACGGATTTAAACCGTACTTTAGACCCAAAAAACAAGGATGCGCCTTGATCGATGAGGACGAGTACGGGTCGCTCTTTTTCTTCCTGAAACAGCTTGGTGTGGGGTTGATTGGTTCGAGCGGTGACTCGCCAGTCGATGCTTCTAACATCATCACCTGGCTGGTACAGCCTGACCTCAGAGAAATCAACGCCTCGCCCCTGAATCTTTGATCGTAACTGTCCTGAGATCGGATGGGTTGCCCGGATATTGCGCGGCAACGTCATTCTCGAAGCCTCAAAGCGAAGTTCGATTAAGTCGGCGAGCGTTGCACGAATGCCGCGGCCGCTCGTTTGGGTTGATGAGTGAAGGTCCGGCATCTTGAGACTAAATGGTTGCTACCCGTTCGATCAGTCTGCTAACTGCCTGATTGGTTGAGACACCTTGAGCTTCGGCTTCAAAACTCAAGATCAAACGGTGTCTTAACACATCATGGGCAACGGCTTGGACATCATCGGGACTGACGAAGTCCTTTCCAGCAAGGAAAGCATGCCCACGTGCCGCGAGATCGAGCGCAATCGTTCCTCGTGGTGACGCGCCAAAACTAATCCAAGATGCGAGTTCATCATCGATGTCAGAGGGCTGGCGGCTCATAACAACCAGATCGACCATGTACTGCTCGACAACCGGTTCCATGTGCAGTTTTAGCATCGCTGATCTCGCCTCAAAGAGCGTAGATTGACTGATATGACGCGAAGGCTCCGCTGACCCGGTCGATTTCTCTCGCTGCTCATTGCGAACCAGTTGAAGAATCTGATGCTCAGCGTCGGCATCGGGGTAGTCGACCACAACGTGGAGCAGAAAACGGTCCAACTGCGCTTCGGGCAGTGGGTAAGTCCCTTCCTGTTCAATCGGGTTTTGAGTGGCCATGACCAGAAACAGCTCAGGTAGCGCCCGAGTCTCGTTGCCTACGCTGATCTGCCGCTCAGCCATGGCCTCAAGCAGCGCGCTTTGGACTTTGGCAGGCGCGCGATTGATCTCGTCCGCGAGCACTAGATTGCTAAAGATTGGGCCCGCTTGGAATTGAAACTCGCCGGATTGCGCTCGATAGATGTCGGTTCCGGTAATGTCAGAAGGCAGCAGGTCAGGGGTGAATTGAATCCGCTGGAACTCGCCCTCGATGCCATCAGCCAACGTTTTAATCGCTTTGGTCTTAGCTAGGCCCGGGGCGCCCTCCACGAGGAGGTGACCGTCAGCCAGTAGCGCGATCAATAGTCGGTCAACGAGGTGATGTTGACCAATGATGCGATCGCGGAGGTATTCCCTCAGAGATTGAATATCGTTTAATTCGTCGGTCATATCGTGTTCCTATTCATCGGTTTGCCCGCGCCGCTAATCCGCGTTGGTTTCACTCCTCCTCACTCCTTGGGTCAGGCGATAGTGAGTCATTGGCCAACGGCTGGGGCTTGGGGCCCTTTGGTGCGGTGCATTGGCGTAATTAGTACTTGCTTGCGGATGTTGAGTGTCATTGAGTCTGGCTTCTATTAGGTCGAGTCCGAACGCGCTCGAAGGCCGAGAATACGAGGCCCTCTTGTTTGCGCGATAGGCGCGATCCAATGTGAAGTCGTTTTCCTTTCCGCTCATCTCCGCTCATCGAACGGTCACGCTTGACTCGATCCTCCGTCATCTGCCCAAGCGCCGCGGATTGTAGCGCGTTAGTGGCTTGGAGCCCCAGATCTTCTATGCGTTTACTCGCAGTCTGACAACGGTATTTTACCAATAGTTCCAAGTAGTAGGGTCTGGTCATAGCATCTGTCCTCGGGCTCGGCTATCGGGTTTTGGGTTCAGTGAATGTCTGTTGGCGTACCCAGTCCATGATCAGTGGTTGCGAGTATCTTCTAAGTCTGTGAAAGCTTTACGTGACGCACCGGGTTAACAGCGCAGGTCATCGCCGCTTGATACGCTGCCCGACGGTTGCGTTCTGTCAAAGTCGCCGCGCATAGCACTGCGCTGTCCTTAAGGGTCCTCAAGTTGTCCGGCTAACCCGCCCTTCGCTCGATGGACGAGTGACATCATGACTCCGTACATGCCGGACGGACTGCAAAAGCGATAACTCCGTTAATGAGGAAGTGGATGGGTAAGTGAATGGGTAAGTGGATCGGTAGCTGTGAATCCATTTTCTGGGTTAGCGGCTCATGTTTCGATGGATGGTCGAGGATCTGGATCCAAGTAGGTGAAACGCTCGCCAGCCAGGCAACTTGAGCACGATGCTAGTCGATGGCTCCTCGTCGCAAAGGGCATTGGCATGCTGATTGGCTGGCAGCTAGACTAGGCCGGGCAAGCGATGAGTGAATACAAGAGATCAAACATCGAGTTTGCACTTATTGCTCGCACAAACTGATTCATGATTAGGACAACGCTATGAAATTTGCGAAAACTGTTTTGCCCATGCTGGGCCTGTTACTGAGCCAAAATGCATTGGCGGACGATGGCTTGAGCGGTGCGAACACAGCCTGGATTCTAACCTCAACGGCGCTTGTCCTGATGATGACCATTCCAGGCCTCTCACTTTTTTACGGTGGACTGGTTCGGGTCAAAAACATTCTGTCCGTACTGATGCAGTGTTTTGCGATCACCTGCATGGTGTCGCTGTTATGGGTGATCATCGGTTATTCCTTGGCATTCTCGGAGGGTGGTCCACTGCTTGGCGGGTTTGATCAGATCCTGCTGGCTGGAGTCACTGAAGGTTCGATGTCAGGGGATATCCCAGAGTCCGTTTTCGTCATGTTTCAAATGACATTCGCCATCATCACGCCAGCACTCATTGTGGGCGGTTTCGCCGAGCGAATGCGGTTTTCCTCGATGTTGACCTTCTCGGCGCTGTGGCTGTTGGTGGTTTACGCGCCGATCACCCACTGGGTATGGGGCGGCGGTTGGCTCGGCGAGATGGGCCTGCTTGATTTCGCTGGTGGGACGGTGGTGCACATCACAGCAGGGGTCGCAGCGCTAGTGGCAGCCATTGTTATGGGACCAAGACAGGGATTCCCATCACAACCCATGCCGCCGCACAACATGACCATGACGATCACTGGCGCTGGGTTGCTCTGGGTCGGTTGGTTTGGATTTAACGCGGGTAGTGCGCTTGCGGCCAATGGCGATGCCGGCATGGCGATGCTGGTCACGCATATCTCAGCGTCTGCCGGAGCACTGACGTGGGTGGTTTGCGAGTGGAGCAAGTTCGGTCGGCCGAGTGCCCTCGGCGCCGTGACCGGAATGGTCGCAGGCCTTGGCACCATTACTCCGGCCTCCGGATTTGTTGGCCCTGGTGGTGCGTTAGTGATTGGTATTTCTGCTGGGTTTGTCTGCTACAACGCGACGGTGTTCTTGAAGCAAAAGTTGAAAATCGATGATTCGCTCGATGTATTCCCTGTCCACGGCGTTGGGGGCCTGTTAGGCACGCTGCTCGCAGCTGTCTTCGCCAGCGATGCGTTGGGCGTCTTCTCTGGGCAGGGGTTAGGTGGTGTGAGCATAGGCGAGCAGCTCTATGTGCAGGTCATTGGTGTCGTAGCGACAGGTCTTTATGCAGCGATCGCGAGCTTTGTGCTCTTAAAACTGGTGGACGTCCTGCTAGGACTGAGAGTGTCGACCGACGAAGAGACAGAAGGGCTAGATCTCACCCAGCACAACGAGCGCGGATACGACCTCTGATTGAGGTTAGGCCGATGGGCCGTTAGGCGGCCGATTTAAGGCGGCGTCCATCAGGCGCCGCAGCAAGCTCGTAAACGGCACTCCAGCGCCCATGGCGCCCTCGGGATAAAGGCTCGTAGGCGTCATTCCTGGCATCGTGTTGACCTCCAGCACGACAAAGGAATCCTCTGAAACAATAAAGTCTGTTCGAGATAGATCACGGCAGCCCAGCGCTTGATGGGCTTTGATCGCTGCGCTTTGCAGTTGCGCTGTTAGGGCGTCGCTAATTGGTGCTGGCATGAGGTGACTTGACGCGCCCTCAGTGTAACGATGATTAAAGTCGTACCAGGACGCCTCGGGTGTTTGAATTTCGATGACCGGGAAGGCCTCGCAAGTTCCGTGCGTATCGAGCACGCCGACCGTCATCTCTCTTCCCTCTATCCACTGCTCGATGAGTAGTGTGTCGCCGTACATTAGTGCGGCTTGCACGGCTGGGGTGAGTGCCGCCGCCTCGCTGATTCTAGTCACGCCAAGGGCGCTGCCTTGGTGGGTTGGCTTAATGACTAGGCGCTCTCCAAGAGATTGGACAATCTGGTCGAGCTTGCTCGACAAGTTGGCTTCATCTACCCGGCGATGGATCGAGCTAAAGTCGGCAGTGGGCAAGCCTACCGCATTAAACACGCCTTTTGATGCGAGTTTGTCCATCGCGAGTGCACTCGCGCCTACGCCGGACCCCACGTACGGCAGTTGCATCAGTTCGAGCAATCCCTGGAGGGTTCCGTCTTCTCCAGGCGGGCCGTGAAGGATTGGTAATACAACGTCAGGGTTGATCGCCAGGAGTGCTTGCACCACGTTTTCATCTAGCTCGAGATCGTGGAGTTCTAGGTCTGCTTCGTTGGCCAGCGCTGCTTTGACCGCGTCTGCGCTAACGCGGGAAACGCCTCGCTCAGCCGAGGGTCCGCCGCTTAGCATAGCGACACGCGTCGCGGAGCCGGGCTCCCTCATGGCAGGCCTGCGCCTTTAAAGGAGACGTCAACGGAGACAATGCTGCCCCTTGGGTTTTCAGCACAGACTGACGGAACTGCGCTGGGTGATGTCAGAATGTAGAGCGTTCGACCTTCTGGACCCCCGAGCATGCAGGCGTAGGGCGCATCTGTTGGTTTTAATTCATCAGTGATTCGCCCACCTTCTTTGACTCTAAAACAAGTGCCGGTGGCTGGAGAGGCAACCCAGATGCCACCATCAGAATCGAGGCAAATTCCGTCGGGCGACGATCCGGGAATCTTGGCCCATATTCGCTGGTTGCTGAGTGAGCCGTCTTCCTCAATGGAGAAAGCTGTGAGCTGCGCGCCGAAGGATTCGGCCACGATCAACGTTTTTTGATCGGGCGTGATAACCATGCCATTCGGAAAGCGCAGACCATTGGCAACCTCTCTCGGGCTGCCCTCTTCATCGATTAGGATTAAGTTTGTGGGTGCGGGCGACTGACCGGTGTGTAAATCGAAGCCAAAGTTGCCGACGTAGGCACGGCCAAGATGGTCCACGACCATGTCGTTACACAAGGAAGATGTAAGGTGCGAACAATCTGCCCAGGTACGCACTGCATCACCATCAAACACCAATATTTGTTGGTCATCCATGGAGACGACGAGCATGCGGCCGTCGGGCAGCCAGCCGATGCCTGATGGGTGTTGGGGGACGTCAATGATCTTCGTTGCTCCGCCCATATGATCAAAGCGAAGCACTCGTTGCCCGTGCATATCAGCGCACCAGAGCGAGCCATCGTGCCATCTTGGCCCCTCGGCGAAATGAAGCTGGTTGGCGAAAAGGGTAAGCGACATGCTAACCACCACAGTGACTTTGGTTACAGAATGTTAATGGAAGCAGCGGGAAAAACGCAGCACAAATGCTGGAAATTAACCCGATAAATGTTGTGTTTTTAGGTAGCTCGTAACGTCTGTCGCGCTAAAGGGCCAGAAGAGCCGATCGCCTGTGAGGGGGTTTTCGAGCACTGGGATATAAACACCGAACTGATCAATCAGTTCGTCATCAGTGGCGATATCGATCACCATGATTTGTGCCTCTGGCACGCCCACGTCTTCCGTTAGCAAATGAAAAGCTAACTCGCACAAATGACAGCCCTCGGTGCTATATAGAGTGAGCATCAGTTGAGGCCAAAAAAACGATTGGCGTTTGCGTAGGTTCGATCTGCGAGCGTATCTGCTGGGATGTCCAAAACGCTGCTCATAAATCGGCATACCTCGACCAAGTGTTTGGGTTCACACCGACGACTTTTCGGTTTCGGTTTGAGACTCCGTGGCAGTAAATAAGGCGCGTCCGTCTCAATCAGCAGCCGGTTTTCCGGAATAAGATCCAGGAGAGGTAAGAGGTGTTGGCCTCGGCGTTCGTCGCATACCCACCCTGTGATGCCAATGTAGCAGTCGAGATCGAGGTAAGCCCTCAATGCCTGTTCGTTCCCAGTGAAACAGTGAACGACCACAGCACTGAATCGATCCTTGGCTCTGGCCAGAATCGAGTAAAAGTCGTCGAATGCATCTCGTTCGTGTAAAAAAAGCGGTTTATCGCTTTCAGCAGCAAGTTCCAACTGAGCTTCAAACGCGTGTCGCTGAACCTCTCGTGGCGTAAAGTCACGGAAGTAATCGAGTCCCATCTCGCCCCAGGCCCGAACGCTTGCGTCCTCTGCCAGTACTGACAATTGATCGAGCGTTGATTGATCGACGATCTCAGCATGATGGGGGTGCACGCCGCAGGTGGACCATACGCCCTCTCTTTCTGCAGCCAAGGCTGCGGCACGCTCGGTGCTCGCAATATCAGAACCAGTAATCATGATTCGTGTTACGCCTGCCGCAGCGGCTGTGTCGATCACCTCGCCCAAATCCTCGTCAAAAGATTCGTGAGCCAGGTTCGCGCCAATGTCAAAAAGATGACTCAAATGAATGTCCTAAGTTGATGGGTGAGCGTTTTACGGCAGACAGGTTGTTCGCCCGCTAGCGAGCTTAACGAAGACTAAACTATTTTTGTTCGCTTCATCAGCAATTGATTAATTGGCTGCGGATTCCGCCAGTGTAAGCTCGCCACGCAACTCATCCAGCAACGATTGTTCAGCGATAGGGTCAAAGGCTTCAAAGTCAATATCGTACAGAAACTCGATGGGTTCGTTGAAGCGTTTTCCATAGACGTAGGCATACATCAAGATGGTTTGGACATAAGCCCTCGTCTCAGCAAAGGGAATGGACTCTACCCACGCATCTAAGGGTAACCGGCGTTTTGCCCATCGTTGAACTCGGCTCGGCCCCGCGTTATACGCAGCGAGGCTCAAAATTCGGTTCTGTTGATGATCGTTCATGAGACCGTTGAAATAAGCAGCGCCCAGCGCGATGTTGTGATCCGGATCATCGATGACGAGTGGCGAGGGTAGGGATAGTCGTTCTCCCGCCTGCTGATTAACGTACTCCGCAGTTTTTGGCATGACCTGCATCAACCCAGCAGCCCCAACCCGTGACCGGGCTTCGGGCCAAAAGCCGCTTTCTCGCCGAGCAATCGCGAATAGCAGAGACTCAGGAAGGCTTTCGCGTCTTGCCGCTTGTGCGAGCTGATATCTGAAATGGACGGGAAAGCGAATGCTTAAATCATCCCAATATTTCGCCTGTGCGATCGTCGCGATGGCGATATCAGGCCATTGCCAATCACTGGCGAGTTGGGCGGCGACGAGTAACTCAGTCGTGCTAAAGCCACGCGTTAATGTAAACCACTCGCGTCGCGCTTCAGTGATTTGATCAAGGGCTAGCAGCTCCTCAATGCGCCGCGAGGCAGGCGCTGCGCGAAGATTGAGAACGCTACTTTGCTCTCGTGCGAGTGGGCGGTCATTGAGCTTTGGCTCGCTGCCCAGCAAGTAAGCCGCGAGGTACCCATAATACTCGCGCTCGGTCGCTAAGTCCTGAAGCGCTTGGCGCGCCATGGTCGGTGTCGCGTTGTCGGCGTATCCCTCAAGGGTCAATTTCGCCTGCCAGTATCGCCATACCGGTTTGTCTGCGAGCGCGCCTGGAAGTTCGGCAATCACGTCATTGGCGGCTTGCCAGTCTTTTTCCCGGAGCGATCTGCGAATGCGCATCTCGAGGAGCTCGGCATTGGTTTTGACGCGAGCGGGTATTGCATCTAGCAGTGACCAATCATGCTCATCAACGATCACGGTTCGTGCAAGTTGATACTGTAACTGCTCTAGGTCTGCTGCCGGAATAGTGAGATCAGGTTGGTAGCTCGCGAGGACGGTAGCCCCTGCTTCCGGGTTCGATCGAATCAGTCGTTTGATGACCTCAACGCCTAGCTGGCGCAATTCGGGATCCATGAGATCCAGCGAGGACGTCTTCGCGAGTCGGCTAGGATTGCGAATAAGGCGCATGAACTGGTTTGCGCGCGTTTCTTGCTCGGCGTTCATAAAGCGCTTCAGGTAGTTGGCGAGCCGGCGCTCACCGGCAAGCGCTGCGAGTTCGAATCGTTGCCATGTCAGCTGGGGGGTGAGGCCGCTGCGCTTGCGCCAATTGGCAAAGGCGCTATCGCAGGAACTGTGCTGCGAGCGAGCCGTTAGCCAAAGTGCTTCAGTGGCAGCCATGGCTGCCTCCGTGTTGCCTGTTTGCCACAGTGCTCTGGCTCGGAAACATTGCATTTCGCTGTCTCCCTCATTGGGGAGATGGAATTTCAAAAATGAATCCTGATCTCGTTGCTTCATTCGAAAACTGGCGAACTGTCGCCTGAGAAAGGGTGTGATCGGCAGCTCTGGGTAGGTTTCAATGAAACTTAGGACGTCCTGGTCGCTGGACCTCGGCCTAGCGATTAACATTTCATACAAGAGGTAGGGAGTCAGGGGGTATGACCCCAGTGAACCCACCGCCGCTTTGACAGCGGATGACTTACCTGAGCGTGCCTCTTGGAGCGCCACAAGATAGGTTTCTCGCTCACCGGCCCGAACCCGCAACGCGCGCAAATGGTCTCGTGAAATGTCGGTGCGTTGGGTACGGTCGGCATTGGCGTCAGTGCTGGCCACTGCCTTCGTGATTGCAGGCCCCCGCAGAAGAGTGCGACCACCAAGCCAAGCGCTATCAGTCGGCAGGAATAGTCAGACAGGTACTCAAAAAGGGCATGTTTCTTTGCGGTTGACCCAGGTCCGGTCCTTAATAGGGATTGGTAGAGGGCGGGGTGGACTGACAAGCGCCGGAGCAAAGGGGTTCTGCGAGTTGGTCGGCCCGGATGAGCGGTTGAAACTGGGTAACTCTCCATGTGCTCAGGATGCGTCCCCTACACGGACTGCGAGCACGTCACAGGGCGAACCATGCAGGACGCCTGTGGAAGTAGAGCCCAGTAGCAGGGCGAGTCCATGGCGCCCGTGACTACCTACGACAATCAGGTCTGCCCCAATTTGCTCCGCGAGCAGATGGATCTCTGTTTCCGGTCTCCCGAATACCAGATGACACCGCTCAGATGGAACATCAAGCGTCGCCGCGAGTCGCGTGAGCTGGATCTTGGCTGTGTCATGAAGTTGGTCCTGAACGGTTGTTAGGTCCATGGGTACGTCGCCCCCGTACGCGAGACTGAGTGGCTCGACGACATGCGTGCAACTCATGGTAGCGCCAAATGCATTGGCGAGCGCAGCAGCCTTTTCTGAGACTTGAGTTGACTCCTCGGTCAGATCCACAGCGAGCAGGATGTGCTTGAATGCCTCGGACATGAGTCCCCCTCTTCGAGAACGAACAGTTAAAGCAAACATTACTGCTCAGCGAACCCTTGAACAATAGGTCTGACAAACATCATGATACTTCAGAGGTGAATATCAAACGCTCGGAGTAGCCGATGACTTATTGGATTGTTGCATTGATCGTGCTCTTTATTTTGGCGCCGATGGTTCGGCTTTGGCCGAGCGCGAAAGACAGGCAGGCAATGGAAGGGAGAAGGGTCGCCATGAAACGCGGTGTAGGCGTTGAGCTCACTCAGATACTCGATCCGGTGCCTATTCAAGATAAGTATAAGACGCCCAGTGGAATGCCGATCGAACCAAAATTGAGTGTGGTTGCCTTTCGCGCGCGGCACGGCCAGCTAGTGGATGACAAAAACAGACCTTGTGACTGGTTTGCAGAGCGCGTAGGCGAGTCTCCTAGCCCCCTTGCGAAGAAAAAAGGGGTGAAGCGAGCCGATTGGATGGTTTGGTTCGAGGAGCAACGAATGCCGGAATCAAAGGCCGAGGAAAAGTTAGTCGATGAAGTGCTCTCGGTCGTCGTGGCTGCTCCGAAATCGGTAGTCTCGATGGATTGGCAAAATCGAGCGCTGTCCGCCTACTGGGTAGAAAACGGTCGATCAGAAGAGGTTGAGATGATCTGCGACCAGCTTGAGTCATTGCTTGAGGCGCACACCTAATTGTGGCCGACAAGCACAAGTGGCCAGTCACCTCAGAATCGCTGCGTCTGCGCTAGTTTCCCGCTCGTCGTAGGCCATGACTAACAGGCTATTGTTAATAGATCGTCATTATTAAGGCACTGTTAACAGACAGCTATTAATAGATAACGCTAGACAAAGCACTTTGGACAATGCGTTTGGGGGCTTCATGCCAAGGTTTGATAGGGATTGAGCCCGAATCTGCAATCCATTGAGGGTTTTGGGATGGCGATCGAACGACTCGGTCTTCATTGTCTAAAGCATCGCCTGAGTGATCAGAAATCGACTCGATCAAACCACCAAGGGTTGTCATCTTGATGTGAGATGCGTTAGAAATGCCCACCCAGTGGATTGGCAAATGCTCAAATAGCGCCAGCGTGGGCTGGAGCACACAGCGAAAAAGCCGTCTAAAGAGAGAGATGAAAGGCAGGGCCCCAACCGTTTTGAGGGTTCGTGGTATACGGGTTGAAAACATCCGCGAGCGAATAGCTAATCGTTCATTGGGTGTTTAGCGAGTAGCAGGCTCGCAGACTGCGAGGGGTTGATCAGGCCAAACGGTGATGGCCGGAACAGTCGAGTTCATCCCATATGGTCATTCATAAGTAGTGAGCGCTCTGTGGGATTGACCGTATCACGAGAGGCTGAGCGGCGAGGCGATCGCTGACATCAGCGGTGTCGATCGGTGGCGTTCCGCGAGTGGGACAGAGCAAGGCCAGAAGAGGGACAGAATAAGGTCTGGGGAAGTTCAGAGGAATTTCAGAGGATTAAGGAACGAGGTAACGCGCGGAGTGACAGAGCTTGCTCTCATCGATACACAGTTATTCGTATATGGAACATTGGCGCCAGGGCGCGCGAACGAGCATCAGCTAGACGGTCTCGAGGGCACCTGGGTGCAGGCAAGGGTTCGAGGCTATCTTTTTGAAGCGGGTTGGGGCGCTGCGCAGGGTTTCCCTGGAATCAGGTTAGACAATGAAGGTCCCGAGGTGTCGGGGTGGTTGTTTCGATCCAGAGATTTAGTGGAGCACTGGGAGCGACTAGATCGCTTTGAAGGGCCCGGGTACCGACGGGTTGAAGTGACAGCGAAGGTCGCAAACGGAGAGGTTTTGCCTGCGTATATCTACGAACTTCAGCCCCACGAGTCGGGTTGATGGCAAGGAGTGCAGTGAGTGGCAACGAGAACTTGAATAATGGTGTCAGTAGGTGGGATGTAAAAAAGAATATTGAGGAGCATCCCGGCTCACTAGGTCGAGGTAGGTAAGGCTGCAGCAAGAAGACAGCAAGAAGACAGCAAGAAGACAGCAAGAAGACAGCAGGCAATGCGCTCAAGTAGAGGGAATACAAGCGTATCGGTCCATTGGTTGGTGAGGAACATTAAAGGCGCGCCGTTAATAGGGTAGTTGACCAAAAAATTCGCTAGCAGGGATGTTAGCTAGGATGGGATAGATAGATTCGATGAGTAAATCGCTAGTCATAGTTGAATCGCCAGCAAAGGCCAAAACGATCAACAAATACCTGGGTAAGGACTTTGTTGTGAAGTCCAGTGTGGGCCACATACGAGATCTGCCGGTCAGCGGGGGTGGCACTGCCGTTGATCCAAAGAAGCGAGCAGCTGAGGCCGCAGCGACCCGCAAACTTCCCCCTGCAAAGAAAGCTGCGCATAAAAAGAAGAAAGCGAAAGAACAGCTTGTTAGGCGCATGGGGGTCGATCCAGAGAAAGGTTGGAAAGCGAATTACCAAATCCTGCCGGGGAAGGAAAAGGTGGTGGCTGAGCTTAAGAAGCTCGCTAAGAACGCGCCCGAAATCTATCTCGCGACAGACATGGACCGAGAGGGAGAGGCCATTGCCTGGCACCTGCAGCAAGCCATCGGAGGAGATGAGTCCCGATATCGGCGCGTTGTGTTTAATGAAATTACCGAACGAGCGATCCAGGACGCATTTAAAGAGCCGGGCGAAGTGGATATGGCTCGAGTGGAAGCCCAGCAGGCCAGACGCTTTCTGGATCGAGTCGTGGGCTATATGGTGAGCCCACTGCTATGGGCCAAGATTGCTCGAGGCCTCTCAGCAGGACGGGTGCAGTCCGTCGCCGTGAAACTATGTGTCGAGCGAGAGCGAGAAATTCGGGCGTTCATCCCAGAGGAATACTGGGAAGTGTTTGCTGATCTCTCCGGACAAGGTCAACGGGCAGAATTTCAGGTGGCCCGCCAGGCCGGTAAAGCGTTTAGACCAACGAGCGGTGAGGCAACCGACGTTGCGCTTAATGCCCTAAGAGACGCTTCATTCGTGGTCTCAGCGCGCGAGGATAAACCCACCGAGTCAAAACCCAATCCGCCATTCATCACCTCAACGCTGCAGCAAGCAGCGAGCACCCGCATGAGTTTTGGGGTCAAGAAAACCATGGCGCTTGCACAACGGCTTTACGAGGCAGGACTAATCACGTACATGCGAACCGACTCTACTAATCTGAGTCAGGACGCAATTAGTATGGCTCGAGATTTTATCGGGCAATCATACGGAGACGCTTATCTCCCTGACGCTCCTCGTCTCTATGCCAGCAAGGAGGCGGCGCAGGAGGCCCATGAGGCCATTCGTCCAACTGACGTTCGCGTCGGGGCGACCCAATTGAGTGGTCAGGAAGCGGACGCGGTGCGCCTTTATGAATTGATCTGGCGCCAATTTGTTGCTTGCCAGATGACTAATGCGAAGTACACCAGTACATCGATTACGGTGAGCGCGCTGGACTATGAGCTGAGGACGCGAGGTCGGATTCTCCGATTTGATGGGTTTACACGCGTGCAACCGCCGGCAGGACAGGCCTCTGATGATCCGGTGCTGCCGGATTTTAAAGTCGATGACACCCTTCGGCTTGAACAGTTAACACCGAAACAACATTTTACAAAGCCGCCAGCTCGGTATGGGGAGGCTTCCCTGGTGCGGGAGCTCGAGAAAAAGGAAATAGGCCGTCCGTCGACCTTCGCGGCCATTATCTCCACCATTCAGGATAGAGGATACGTCAGCTTAAAAAATAGGCGCTTTTACGCTGAGAAAATTGGCGAGCTCGTTACCGACCGGCTCAACGAGTGCTTCCCTAATCTATTGGATTACGGCTTCACCGCGTCGCTCGAGCAGGAGCTCGATCAGATTTCAAACGGAGAGGTTCCTTGGCTGACGACGCTCAATGATTTCTATGGAGATTTTTCAGCACGGTTAGACCAAGCGGCGGATGAAGAAAATGGCATGCGCGCGAATAGACCATCGCTGATTGAGCGCGCTTGCCCAACTTGTGAGCGGCCGATGAACGTTAGAACGGGAAGCACCGGCGTGTTTCTCGGGTGTTCGGGTTATGACCTACCTCCAAAAGAGCGATGTAAACAAACGGTTAACTTGATTCCTGGCGACGAAGTGGTGAGTGCAAATGCTGATGACGAAGCCGAATCTAGAATTCTGATGAAGAAAAGACGTTGCCCTGAATGCAATTCGGCAATGACAGAATATTTGCTCGATGAGCATACGAAGCTGCATCTCTGCGGCAATAACCCAGATTGTGCAGCCTTCGCCTTCGAGGATGGGGCATTCAAGATCAAAGGCTATGAAGGCCCGACGCTCGCGTGCGACAAATGTGGATCCGAAATGCAGTTAAAAACGGGTCGCTTCGGTAAATACTTTGGGTGCACGGGAAAGGTCGAGGGTGAACCTTGTAAGAACACCAGAAAGTTGCTTCGTAACGGAGAAGCGGCACCACCGAAAATGGATCCTGTACCGATGCCTGAGCTTCAGTGCGAGAAGGTCGAGGATACCTATTTGCTGCGCGATGGCGCGGCCGGTTTATTTCTCGCAGCAAGTCAATTCCCAAAAAATCGAGAGACAAGGGCACCTTATATCGATGAGTTACTCCCTCACCAAAATGAGATCGACCCCAAGTACCAGTTCTTGATGAAAGCCCCAGTGAGTGACCCTGAAGGTAGGCGATCACTCGTCAAGTTTTCGAGGATCGAAAAGCAGCACTATGTCGCATCAGAGATTGAACGAGGGAAAGCCTCGGGTTGGCGAGCCGATTATGATGAGTCAGCGGGGCAGTGGATTGAGAAGGTGACGACTAAAGCGAAAGCCGCCCCGAAACGGAAGCGAGCTGCATCAAAACGCAAGCAGTCAGCGTAATTGCTTGGTCTAATTTCTTGGTCATTGGAGCCCCCAACGATCGTGACGGTCGCTTTAGTCGACCGAGGGAATTGCTCCGGGTTGTTTCAGCAGGCCAGTGACTAAAAGCATCAGTTACCGCCATTACACGCTCTACCAAACCATCAGAACGCTAGTGTCTGATAACGCCTACGGCGAGACCCTCGATAGCGAACTCGACCTGTCTTAAGTCAACAGCGATAGGATCGTAATCTTGGTTTTCCGCTTCGAGGACGACCTCATGGGGGGCCGCTCCTTTGCGAAAACGCTTGACGGTGACTTCATCATCGATCCGGGCAACGACGATGTCGCCTTGATTGGCTGATTGCGTGCTGTGCACGGCGAGTAGGTCTCCGTCGAAAATGCCAACGTCAATCATGGAGTCTCCACGAACGATCAGCATGAAATCTGCGTTCGGTGTAAAAAAAGTGGCGGGAATTTCACAATGATCCTCGATGTGCTCTTGCGCCAGGATGGGGTTACCCGCAGCGACGCGCCCGACGATGGGTAGCCCGCGTGATTCAGGCAGTTTAATGCCTCTCGATGTGCCTGGAATCATCTCGATCGCCCCCTTCCTAGCCAGCGCTTTCAAGTGCTCCTCGGCGGCATTGGCGCTTTTAAAGCCCAGCTGTCGAGCGATGTCCGCACGGGTGGGCGGGTAGCCAGTGTCGTCGATGTGCTGTTTGATGAGCTCGAGTACTTCGGATTGGCGAGGGGTCAGCTTGATCATGGGCGTGTACCAATTGGGTCTGTTTATTTGTACAGGCTGTGATTATATACAGCATCGAATGAATGGCAACCCTTTGAATCCTCGCTAAAAATTGATTTTTGCTGGTGGATCAATGTAGGCTTGCTCTCCCCTGATTGTCGTGGAGGCGGAAAATGACCGCATTTGCTCCTCAGTACTTGATCAAAATCGCGGCCCTATTGCTGCTGTTTAGTCTGCCTCAAGATGGGCATGCTGCATCGCAGAAAATGATGTGGGTTTTAGCAAGCTTCGCTGAAGCTGACCTGGCCGCAAAGGAAGCGGACCGAGTGAGCGAGCTGACCGGCCAAATTACAGCGGTGCAAACGGCTAGAGTGGGTCAGGGTATGTGGCACAGGGTTTTGATTACGCCAGCCATCGACTCTGGGAGTGAGGCTCGGCTTACGTCGTTACTCAGAAGCATCAATTACGAGCAAACTTGGCGAGTCTGGCTGGGCGAGGCCGATGTCAGTCGTGTGGTTTGGTATGGCGGCCAACCCACTGACTATCCGGATCCGCTTGATACATCGATTAGTGACCCTGAAGATTTGATGGATAGCGCGCCCATGGTGGCAGACCTCGATGGTTTGCTCGATGACCCATCGGTTGCAATGGCAGCCTCCTCTGAGCAAGTAGGCGTCTCTGCAGGTACCCGTCAAGCGGTGGAACAGCTCCTGGCGCCGGACGTCGATTATCATCCGATTCGCCTGCGCGCGCCCCGCTAAGCGGCCTTCGTTCGCACGCCTTTCGTCGTGCTGAGTCAACGCTAATGTCACAACTTTTGGAATAGATGCCGTGGCGTTATTAGAAACTTTGCTGGAAGCACTAAGGCAGTGGCTTCAGAACCCACTGGTTGTTCAAGTCTTCGCTGTGGTTTTCTCGACGGCCCTTGCCAGTTTCGCCTCGCATAAAGTGTTTGCGGCGATGGGCAGGCGAGCCGAAGCGTCCTCTAATTTGTGGGACGACGCCTTCTTAAGGACGGTGTCGAAGCCTGCGCAATGGCTGATCTGGGTGGTGGGCATTTCCTTCGCCGCTGAGTTAATTGCAGAACACCAGAGCCAGGCTCAGCTCGAAGTGATCGCGATGGCGCGCTATCTCGCGATGATTTTGTTGGTGGCGCTGTTCGTCACTCGAATGGCGAAAGAGATTGAGAAGGGCTACATCGCCATGGGTGGCGATGAGACGACAGTCACAGCCATCGCCAAGTTAGCGCGGGTTTCGATCGTGATTACGGCTGCACTGATGGCGATGCAAACGCTTGGCATCAGTATTTCGGGCGTGTTGGCTTTTGGCGGAATCGGCGGGATTGCTGTTGGGTTTGCAGCGAAGGATTTACTCGCCAATTTCTTTGGGGGACTGGTGATCTACCTGGATCGACCGTTCAAGGTCGGTGATTGGATTCGTAGTCCTGACCGAGACATTGAGGGTACGGTCGTAAAGATTGGATGGCGGCTGACGGAGATCAGAACATTTGATCAGCGCCCGCTGTACGTTCCCAATTCGATGTTTTCGACCATTTCCCTCCAGAACCCTTCACGAATGTTGAACCGGCGTATCTTTGAGACGATCGGCATTCGTTATGATGATATCCATCAAATGGAGGCTATTGTTGCTGGTGTGAAATCGATGTTGGTCAGCCATCCTGAGATTGCCCAGGACAAGACGATGATCGTGAATTTTAACGCCTTCAATGACTCGAGCGTTGATTTCTTCGTTTATACCTTCACGAAAACCACTGAGTGGGTTGCTTTTCATGAGATCAAGCAAGCGATTTTGTTAGAGATTGCGGCAATCATTGAGCAGCACGGTGCCGAGATTGCTTACCCCACGCAGACGCTGCACATGGCCGATGTCCTCGGCAAAGATTTGGATCAACGCTAGGGTTGTATCGCATGACGCAGATGCTCTTTTATGAGAATCCCAAGCCGCTTTCACCGGCACTCCATACCGGATTAAGCATCAAACAAGATCGGGCGCGATTTAAGTTTGCCAAGCGCGTTAATTCGGTCCTCTGCGCGGGCGTCGAATTTGCCGAGATGGCTTTCGAATACCCGATCGTCTTCGTTGAGGGCAGTGATGGTTGGGTGCCGATTGTTTTATTTGGGCTGGACGCGACTGAGAATCAGTGGGTGGATAGTTCCGGCGCATGGCGCGGCCAATATATTCCCGCATTTATCAGACAGTACCCCTTTGCGATCGGCAGAGGGGAGAGCGAGGCACCGCTCGTCTGTATTGATGAGGGCAGCGATTTGATTTCCAAAGGCGAGGGGTATGCGCTCTTCGAGGACGGGCAGCCTACGCCGTTCGTCAAGCAGACCGCTGACTTTCTGAAAGAATTTCACCAACAAATGGAACGCACCAAGGTCTTCGCTCAATCTTTGAATCAATTGGGATTGTTGTCTGAGGTGAAGGCAACCACGGGTCAGGCAGGATCCTCAGCCATGAGTCTCGGCAAGGCAAGGGTGGTGGACGAGCGACAACTATTGGCGCTTGCTGATGCCGATGCGCTCAGCATTTTCAGAAAAGGAGAACTTGCCTGGGTCTATGCCCACCTTTTATCTCTTGGGCACCTCAAGCGGATGATTGCCGCGCGTCAGTCAAGGTCCAGCTAACCCGCGATGGGGCGCAGCCGGCGTCTATGACGCGTCTGCTTGAGCCTGCGCCTTTCCACCCTGATTTCATGACTAGATGCGTCCTGAGTCGAAGCGAGGTGTGGCTTTAAGCGAACTGGCATGCGCAGGGTATGGAGAAGAAATGCCGGTTCGGACCGTACCGCTGGAGCAGGATTCAGTGAGCCGCTTTGACCCTAGAGGCCGTGTGTGGGTCGGTAAGGCAGAACGCTAAATGGAAAGCGTTGGAGTTTAGCTTGCCTTGCTTCACCGATCTCTTTAGGTCGTGGGCCTATAAAGAATCAGACGACTCACTTCGATCCACTAGCAACAAAACCCCAAGCGCAGGATGGTCAAGGTAGTGAAGCTCTCCTGAACGTAAGCGCCGGCTCTCATTCAAATTAAATTGAGCCGTAGGGCTGTATTCTCGGCCGCGCTGCGCGGCCTCGTAGAGGTCTGGGTATTTCGACTTGAGCGGTGCTTCCTGCTCAGCAGGTCGGGCTAAGCGTTCCTGACTGAACTGCGTTAGTCGTAAGTCAGCGTCAACGTGGAGATAGCGTTGGCGTCTGATCGAAAGGGTGCCCTCTAGCTCAAACTGATCCCCGTATTGCTCGCCGCCTTGGATGAGAATCGGAGTGGGGGTCTGTCCTATGGGTTGGCGCCAGCTTTGATGCAACAGTAACTCATACAGACTGCTACGTCTGATAGAGCGAGCAGGTCCATTTAATTGCCTACTCGCCGTATCAAGAGATCGATAATCGAGTGAGGCTGTGGGAAAAAATGCAGCTTCGAGCAGCGCGTCCCGCTGATCGATACGCAACTGCTCGCGCACCTTGTCAGGGTCATCGTCCGCCGTCTCAGTTGACGGGTTGAGTTGGGCGATACGGCGCTTGAATAAGTCCGCGCGACTCTCGCTCGCCAACAGGAACACCGGTTTGGATGATGCGGAGGCGCTAGCCAGCCTAGCCGTCCCGCTCATTGCATCGATAGGGGAGAGGGGGTCTGCCTCAAGCATAACGGCTTGAGCCCACAAGAAGGGGGCTCTTGACTGATTGTTCGGTGGCGCAATGGCGATCATGTTCTGCGGCCAGAAGTTTGGCCCACGACCATCGGGCTCGTCGCTTGATGTTTGGGCTGGCCCGTCGGTACGTTTAAAGACGATCACTTCAATTTGGTAATCGGTGGCAAAGGCGACTTGCGACAAGGCGAGTAAGATCACCAATAGTAGGCAAGATACGGGTGCTTGCCAGGCTACGTGATCTGCATACAGCCTGGGGAAGTCCATCTCGTAGGCATGGATTCTATTAAGCCGCCTCAGCCAACTCACCTAAAAATGCCTCCACATATCCAAATCGTTCGGTGCGGTCAGCTATTCTATCCAGAATTCCAAGTTGGTGGGCAGAGGCCATTTTAAATCGATCAGGTGAGGTTTGGATCAGTGCGATGATCTTGGTGGCAGGCACCCGCGTGTCGCTCTTAAATTCGATGTGGCCTCCGTTTTCCCCGAGATCGATGCGGCGAATGCCAAGCCTTTCGGCCGTGATTTTGAGCTCTGTTTGTCGAATGAGCAGCTTCGTGGGCTCAGGAAGAAGGCCAAAGCGGTCGATCAGCTCAACGCTAAGCTCGCGTAACTGATCATGGGTCGTTGCATTAGCAATGCGCTTGTAGATCATTAGACGCATGTGAACATCAGGCAAGTAGTCATCGGGTATGAGCGCCGGGGCATGGAGGTTGATTTCAGTACCGCTGCGCAAATCGATCTCTGGGTCGATGAGTTTACCGCTGCGCAGGCTAGCTACCGCGCGATCAAGTAACTCCATGTAGAGTCCAAAGCCAATGCTGTGCATATTGCCGGTCTGGGATTCGCCGAGCAGTTCACCTGCGCCCCTAATCTCTAAGTCGTGCGTTGCCAACACAAATCCAGCCCCTAAATCCTCTGCTTGCTCGATCGCCTCAAGACGTTTGCCTGCGTCTTTTGTCATGAGCGCAGGGTCTGGTGTCATCAAATAGGCGTAAGCTTGATGATGGGAACGACCAACGCGTCCTCGCAATTGATGGACCTGCGCGAGCCCCAACTTATCGGCTCGGTCCATGATGATGGTGTTGGCATTGGGAATATCAATACCAGTCTCGATGATCGTCGTGCAGACCAGTACGTTAGCGCGTTGGTGGTAGAAATCAGACATCACCTGCTCGAGCTCGCGTTCGCGCATTTGGCCGTGGGCAATGAGAATTCTGGCCGAGGGAAGTAGTGTTGCTAGTGTGTCGGCGACTCGGTCAATGTCCTTCACTTCATTGTGTAGGTAATACACTTGGCCACCACGTAGCAGTTCGCGCTGTATCGCTTCTTTGACTATCTCTAAGTCATGACGCCTGACAAAGGTTTTGATCGCTAGTCGTTTGGCGGGCGGAGTGGCTATGATCGATAAATCTCGAATTCCTGACATCGACATATTGAGGGTGCGAGGAATCGGGGTAGCCGTCAGCGCGAGGACGTGCACGTTGGCACGAAAGCGTTTGATTTTGTCTTTCTGTCTGACGCCAAAGCGATGCTCTTCATCAATAATGAGCAGCCCGAGTTGTTTGAAAGAAACTTGATCACTGATGAGCGCGTGAGTTCCAACGATGATGTCGATCTTGCCTTGTGCCAATCGCTCGAGGGTTGCCCCTTGCTCTTTCTTGGTTTTAAAGCGAGATAGGCTTTCGATCACGATAGGCCATCCCGCAAATCGGTCCTGAAACGATTGATGATGTTGCTCAGCGAGGAGTGTGGTCGGCACTAGAACCGCGACTTGTCTTCCCGATTGGACGGCAAGGAACGCTGCTCTCATCGCCACTTCTGTCTTGCCAAAGCCAACATCGCCGCACACCAAGCGGTCCATGGGGCGCTTGCCGCCTAAATCTTTGACCACATCGTGGATCGCCGTCTCTTGATCCGGCGTTTCCTCAAACGGAAAGGCGCGACAAAATTTATCGAACTCATCCTCTGGGATGGGGATCGGATCGCCTGCTTGTGCTTCGCGCTTTGCGTAGATCTCCAGTAGTTCAGCCGCGACGTCTCGAATCTGTTCAGCGGCCTTTCTTTTGGCTTTTTGCCATGTGTCCCCGCCGAGCTGGTGCCATGGCGCTAGCTCAGGGTCGGCGCCTGAGTATCGAGAAATAAGATGAATATCGCTGACAGGTACGTAGAGCGTGGCGTCGCCTTTATAGTGGATGTTCAGAAATTCATGAGGGTCGCCGTCGATTTCGAGGGTGATGAGCCCCTGATACCTGCCGACCCCGTGGTCGATGTGAACGACAGGATCATTCTTGCTGAGTTCGGTTAGGCTCCGGACGACGAGCTCTGCTGCGTGTTCTTTTTCTTTCTCCCGCCGCCGGGCTTGCAAAACTCGCTCGCCAAAGAGCTGCTGCTCACCTAAAAGAGTGATGCTCTCATCGGGTAATTGTAGGCCGCGATCGATTCTCGCCACGGTGAGACCAAGCGGCACCGATGAGGTGAGGAACGCCTCCCAAGATTCAACAGGTTCTGCAGGTAACCCGTTTTTCATGAGCGCTGTATCGATCATCTCTCTACGACCGATAGTCTCGGCTGCGATGAGTGTGCGGTCGCCTGATTCAAGGTGGTCTCGCAGCCTAGCAAAGGGCTCCTCGGCTTGGTCATCAACAGAAAGGTTTGGGAGCGTCCCGAGAGGAATGTCGGCACCTCGCGCGCGGCTGTCCACAGCGATGTCGATTCGAGGGTGCTTGCCCATGCGCTCGTAAAGCTCGGTGGGAGCGAGCAAGAGCTCGTCCGGGGAGAGTATTGGTCGCTCAATGTCGTATCGAAGGCTTTCATATCGAGCTTGCGCATCGCTGTTGATCGATTCGAGGGCATCTGTGAGTGGCTCATTGATGATCATGGCGTCGCTCGAAACATAGTCGAACAGGGTGGCCATTTCCTCGAAGAAAAGTGGCAAATAGTATTCAATCCCGGCGGGGGCGCCTCCTTGGCTGACGGTTTGATAGACAGGGCAAGATTTGGGCTGCCCGCCAAATCGCTCGTGCCAGGCATTTTTGAATTGGCGAAGGCTATCTTCGCTGAGCGAGAATTCTTTCGCGGGCAGACTCTGCATGCGCTGAACGCGGTCAATGGAACGCTGGGTGTCCGGATCAAAGGTCCGGATGGATTCAATTTCGTCGTCAAACCATTCGACCCGATAGGGTGCGTTGTGCCCCATCGGGAAGAGATCGAGTATCGATCCCCGAATAGCGAACTCTCCTCGTTCAGCCACGGTCTCAACTGCGCGATAGGCAGAGCGCTCTAACTGCTGGCGTAGCGGCAAGAGTGGCACACGTTGTCCGACGCTCAATTCTAGGTGATGGCTTGCAACGAAGTGCTTTGGCGCTAGCCGAAATAGCAGGGTGTTCACCGGCACAATTAATATGTCAGGACGGTCCTCTTCGCCCATCCCGAGAATGGCGAGACGCTCGGAGATAATGTCTTGATGCGGCGAGAACGCATCGTAGATCAGCGTCTCCCAGTCTGGAAATCGAGCGACGACAAACCGCTCTCCTGCAAAAAACCGAATTTCTTCAAGACTTTGCTCTGCGGATTGAGAGGACGCGGTGATGAGTAAGACGGGTTGACCCGTCGTCTCTCGAACCGAGACGGTTGCTAGCGATAAGGCCGCTCCTGATAGACCATTCCAACGCGCGACCTCGCCCATGGCGGTAGGCACATCGGGCAATGTCAAGTGGTTGATAGATAGAGCGGGTCATGGTGGCTATCGGTGAATGTTTCTTCGCAATGCCTACAGGATGAGTTAGCGCGACGGCTTTAATCGACCTCCGCGGCGCTCCGTTAAACGGTAAATCGGGAATACTGGTTCAGCACTCGAGTTTACGTGATTTATGGGTGTTCCGCCTTTGGTTATGAGACAGGCAAGGAGAGTGGCCTCTTGTTTTGACCTGCGAAGCTGAAGCGTGCCGACGAATCGGCATTGATATCACTAAGTAAAGGGAACCCCTTTTGTCTACATTTAGCTAACAGCAGCAGCATGTTGCGCTCTATGATTGCGATTAGCCCTCGTCGATCGCATAATACGTCGCCTTGAGAATTCCAAGGATCGGATCAAAAAGTGAGAGGCTCACTGTACCTTTTTCGAAGGGGTGGGTGGGCAACGACTGATCGCAACATGCCGTTGATCAAAAAGCGGACGCGACGAACACGAGTAGGAGATCACACCATTGGTTAAGCCGACAATTGACAGAGCATTCGACGATTGGAAAGAGCGCGAGGCGTTAGCGGAAGCAATGATTCCCCTTATTGGGAAGCTATATCGCCGTAACGTCGTGTTGTACATGCATGGCGTGCCCCTCTTCAACGAGTCGGTGATTGAAATCATGCGCATCCACCGTCGCGTGCGGCAAATTGAAAAAAACGAATTGTCCGAGTTCGAAACGCATCCCATGATCGCAGTGCTCGCCGAATTGGACTTGGCTCCAGCTCACGTTGACATTGGCAAGCTGGCCAGCGCGTTTATGACAGATCCCGAGGGACAGACCCTCGAGGACTATGTGAAAGCAGCGTGTGCTGATCTTTTAGGCGCTGAATCCGCAGTAAGCCATCCGCCCCGCGACGTCGTTATTTATGGATTCGGTCGAATTGGGCGGTTGGTCATGAGGCTATTGGTTGAGAAAGCGGGGGGTGGCCAAAACCTCGTTCCCCGTGCAGTGGTTCTGCGGCCGCCTAAAGATCCTGTCAAAGATTTGCACAAACGGGCCAGCTTGATGCGGCGTGATTCCATTCATGGACCGTTTCGGGGCACCATTCGTGTGGATGCTGAACATCAGGCCATCATTTGTAACGGGAACGCGATTCGCTTTATTTACGCCACCGATCCTGGCGCCATCGACTACACGGTATATGGCATCCAAGATGCACTCATTGTCGACAGTACAGGTGCATGGAGGGACATTGATGGTCTCGGACGGCACCTCACCAGTAAGGGCGTGAGCAAGATATTGCTGACGACCTCAGGAAAGGGCGACATGAAAAACATCGTCTCTGGGGTGAACTCGCACACAATCGAAGCGGATGACCAACTGGTTGCTGCGGCGTCGTGCACTACCAATGCGATTGTGCCGGTGCTGAAAGCCATTAATGATCGATTTGGAATTGTCCACGGTCACATGGAGACGGTTCATGCTTACACGGATGATCAGAATCTTCATGACAATACACACTCAAAAGAGCGAAGAGGCCGTAGCGCCCCGCTGAACATGGTGTTAACCGAGTCGAACGCTACGAGCTCGGTTGGAAAGTTATTGCCTGAACTAGCAGGCAAGCTCACGGGTAACTCGATTCGAGTGCCTGTGCCTAACGTTTCCATGGCCATTCTTAACTTAACCGTAGAAGAAGCGACCACCCGAGAAGAGGTCTGCGACTTTTTGCGAGATTGTTCGCTCAATTCCGCGATGCAGCGTCAGATTGATTACACCGAGTCCAGCGAAGTGGTTTCGTCTGATTTCGTGGGCAATCGGCATGCATGCATCATCGATGGGCACGCAACGATCGTGAACGGCCAACAAATGGTGTTGTACGTTTGGTACGACAACGAATTTGGGTACTCCTGTCAGGTGGTACGGTGCGCGCAGAAAATGGCAGGTATTCACTACCCGCTTGTACCCAAGCAGCCAGCCAGCGCGGAGTAGTCCCCGGCCCGTTAATAGGCACAGTAGTAACAGAAAAATGTCTGGTGGATAGCGAGGACCAACGGTCGGTCCCTTCCTCCTAGATTTGTGTCACGGCTCCCGTCCTGGGATTACGGTGAATGTAGACCGCGCTCCCGGCATATCATGGGTCATCTCGCCCGTCATTCAGCGGTCTTCTACGGCACCGGCATGCCCTTCAGCAAGACTTCGCTCGATCATCAGCTCGGTCACGATTGATGGCGTCAATGAATGGACATTTGATGTCCTTCAAAGCGCTAAACATGGCTAGATCTGGCTGCGCGGACTCTCTATAATGGCGGCGGCTTAAAGGGCATGGATGACCGTCAAAAAGAGCGCCACAAGCGTTCCTGCAGGTCCAGCACCCCAGCCAAGCAATGGATAGCAAGTGCCACAGGGCACAGCAGCAGCGGAAGCGAACAACTTCGGTCAGGCCAACACAAAACGAACGGCCGCCGATGGGCTCATGGGAGTGATATGAGAACAATATCCAAAGGTTTAGATTTACCCCTCACTGGCGCCCCCGAACAATCAATCTCTCGCGAATTCTCTTCCTCGCAAGTTGCCATTCTTGGCCGCGATTTCCATGGGCTGAAGCCAACGATGGAAGTCCAGGTGGGCGATCGGGTGAAGAAAGGACAGGTCCTTCTGACCGATAAGAAGAACCCCGGCATCAATTACACATCGCCAGCTTCTGGCGAAGTGATAGAGATTAATCGAGGGGCAAAGCGTGCCTTTTTGTCGCTCGTCGTTAAGGTTGACGGAGCGGAATCCATCGATTT
This sequence comes from Gammaproteobacteria bacterium, assembly GCA_038131595.1. Lineage (GTDB taxonomy): Bacteria > Pseudomonadota > Gammaproteobacteria > Pseudomonadales > Azotimanducaceae > UBA9926. Next base: position 56,902 of record JAYPPR010000007.1, on the reverse strand, counting down.
TGGCGCCCATGCAGCCGATGCTATCCCAACGCTCGCACGAGAGACGGTCGAGACTAAATTGATCGACTCTGGGGAATGGACGGCACTCAAAACGCGACCGTTTAGCAAAGTCCCTGCAAAAGGGTCTACCCCCCATTCTATTTTTGTGACCGCAACTGATTCGCGGCCCCACGCACCTAATCCCAATGTGGTCATTGATGCTGAAAAAGAAGCGTTCTCTGCGGGTGTGGCAGCGATGAGCCGACTCACGGATGGGTCCGTTTTTGTATGTATGAATGCAATGGGCTCATTTGAGTCAAGCATACCAACGGTTAAAGTCGAGCGCTTCGAAGGCAAGCACCCCGCAGGGCTTGCCGGAACACATATTCATTACCTGGATCCAGTAAGTGCCCATAAGACCGTCTGGCAAGTGAATTACCAAGACGTCATCGCGATTGGGCATCTATTTCTATCGGGTCAAATCTACACCCCGCGGGTGGTTTCTCTTGCAGGTCCGATGGTTAATCATCCCTCGCTCGTTCGGGTCGACCGTGGAGCGGATCTTGCGGGGCTCACTGAGGGACAAGTCGCTCACGGTCAGCATCGGTTGATCAGTGGCAGCGTCCTCGATGGGTTCACAGCAGCGGATGCAGAGGCGTATTTGGGCCGATTTCACGCTCAAGTCTCAGTGCTCGAGGAAGGTACTCACCGCGAGTTCCTCCAGTTCGTCATGCCGGGTACGGATAAGTTCTCATTAACGGGATTGTTTGCGTCTTGGGTGCTTGGGAAGAAGTCGTTTGACCTCACCACTAGCACCGGTGGCAGCGACCGTTCGATTATCCCGCTTGGCACGTTTGAAAGGCTGACACCGCTCGACATCTTGCCGACACAACTGCTGCGTTCGTTGGTGGTTGAGGATATTGAAGCGAGCATCGAGCTCGGTTGTCTTGAACTCGATGAGGAAGACGTGGCGCTGTACACGTTTGCCTGCCCTGGCAAGTATGAGTACGGACCGATTCTACGCGCGCTGTTACACAAGATAGAGGTGGAAGGGTAGTAAAAGCCAATAGGGGTGCGTAAAGGAATGCGCGCCTCGGCTCAACAAGACAACAACCATCGATAAACAACACCAAAGAAACAACGAAGACTGCAAGAAAGAAGAAAAAAAGAAAAAAGAAAAAAAATAAAGGCAAAAAACAGAAAGTAGACAGGGTGGGCCCATCACCCAATACACTGATGAGGCCAGCCATCAAGGACGACTGCACACTATGGCAATGCGAGATTTTTTAGACAAACTCGAACCGAATTTCCACGCCGGCGGAAAGTATGAAAAGTACTACCCCGTGTACGAAATGGTCGACACCATTTTCTATAGTCCTGGCCGGGTGACCCAAGGGGCGTCTCATGTTCGAGACGCGGTGGATATGAAGCGGGTCATGACGACGGTCTGGTGGTGTGCGTTTTTCCCAATGCTCGCGGGGATGTACATCGTTGGCCATAACGCGCTTATCGCGATGGCAGATATGGGCATTAGCGAACTTGAAGGGTGGCGGGGTGCGATTGTCGCATTGCTCGCAGGATATAACCCCGAAAGCATCTGGCACTGCTTCATCTATGGTGCAGTTTTCTATGTTCCCATTTACGCGACCACATTCATTGTAGGCGGGCTATGGGAAGTGCTTTTCGCCGTCAAGCGCGGGCATGAAGTCAACGAGGGATTCTTCGTCACCAGTATCCTATTTAGCCTGACATTGCCGGCAACGATCCCCTTATGGCAGGTTGCGCTAGGGATTAGTTTTGGTGTGGTGATCGGTAAAGAAATCTTTGGTGGCACGGGAAAGAACTTTTTGAACCCAGCGCTCACCGGCCGCGCCTTCTTATATTTTGCTTACCCTGCGCAGATTTCGGGCGACGCGGTTTGGACCGCTGTCGACGGCTATAGTGGTGCAACGGCACTGGGGGTCGCAGCTGCGAGTGGGATGGAAGGGATTGCCCAGATGGGGTTGACCTGGACGGACGCATTCATTGGTAACATGCAAGGCTCCATCGGAGAGGCCTCGACACTCGCCATTTTGGTAGGCGGGGTATTTCTGCTCGTTACTCGGGTCGCCTCATGGCGGATCATGGTAGGCACTTTCCTTGGCATGGTAGTTACCGCCCTCTTGTTTAACGCCATTGGGTCAGAAACTAACCCCCTATTCGCTATGCCGTGGCACTGGCACCTGGTGCTCGGCGGGTTCGCATTTGGAATGGTGTACATGGCAACGGACCCTGTCTCCGCTGCCATGACTGATACCGGAAGATTCGCTTACGGCGCATTGATCGGGTTCATGTGCGTGCTGATTCGTGTCGTCAACCCAGCGTTTCCAGAAGGCATGATGCTGGCGATCTTGTTCGCCAATTTATTTGCCCCACTCTTTGACTACTCAGTGGTCCGCGCAAACATAAAAAGGAGACTTGCTCGTGTCTGATCAAGACGGGGGATTCAACAAGGATTCCATCGGCAACATCATCATGATCGCCGTGCTCGTATGTCTCGGCTGCTCAATTGTTGTATCCGGAGCCGCAGTGGGATTGAAGTCGGTGCGCGAGGACAATGCAGCGCTAGACAAGAGTAAAAACGTGCTGTTGGCGGCAGGACTCAGTGCTAATGAAATTGCGACCAGGCAGCAAATTCAAGAGCGGTTCGCAGAGTTCGAACCCGTGCTGATGGATCTTCGTGACAAGCGTATTTTGTCCCCCGAAGAGGCGGCAGCGGCGAATATTGATGTTGCCAGTTTCGATCAAAGGGCAAGCAGTAAAGACCCGCTCATGTCCAGTGGGCTCAGCACCGCTGAAGATATCGCTTCCATCAAGCGGCGCGAGCACTATGCGCTTGGGTATGTCTTAAGGTCTGGAGAGGCAATCGAGAAGTGGGTGCTGCCGGTTCACGGTTATGGACTATGGTCTATCCTGTACGGCTTTATTGCGCTTGAAGGCGATGCCAATACCGTTGCTGGTATCACGTTTTATGAGCATGGTGAAACGGCCGGGCTCGGCGGCGAAGTAGATAACCCCGCTTGGAAGGGTATTTGGCCAGGTAAGGAGATCTATGGCCCGGATGGGGCGGTTGCACTCAAAGTAGCCAAGGGCGCTGTCGATCCGAACGGGAAGGGAGCGAAGTACCAAGTGGATGGACTCTCTGGCGCTACGCTGACAAGCCGTGGTGTTGAGAACATGGTCGCGTATTGGTTGGGTGATGAGGGTTACGGTCCGATCTTGAAGAATATGAATTAGCGCTGGGGTATTCACGATGTCGCAATTAAAAGAAACGCTGCTAAACCCGATTTTCAACAACAATCCGATTGGTTTACAGATCCTCGGTATCTGCTCCGCACTTGCCGTGACCACCAAGATGAGTGTGGCGTTGGTGATGTGCATTGCGCTCACCACGGTTTGTGCGTTTTCAAATTTATTTGTCTCTCTCATCCGGAATCGAATCCCCTCAAGCATTCGAATCATCGTGCAGATGACGATTATTGCGTCGCTGGTGATTGTGGTAGATCAGGTGTTGGGAGCGGTGGCTTATGACATGAGCAAACAACTCACCGTATTCGTTGGTTTGATCATCACCAACTGTATTGTGATGGGACGCGCTGAAGCGTTTGCAATGGCTAACCCTCCCGGGGCTAGTTTTGTCGATGGTATCGGCAACGGGCTGGGTTATTCGGTTGTGCTCATGGTGGTTGCCACCATTCGTGAACTGATTGGTTCGGGCTCACTCTTTGGTATTGGCATCCTGCCTCTTGTCACCGAGGGAGGCTGGTATACGCCCATGGGGTTGATGCTCTTACCACCTTCGGCATTTTTCATTATCGGACTACTTATTTGGGCGCTTCGAGCATGGAAGGCTGAGCAGGTCGAGGAACCTGATTATGAAATTAGTAGTCATAGCGCGTTGTCGCGAGGGTAGGGGGTCCAGTGGCTGAATATTACTTAAGTTTGTTTATTCGCGCGGTCTTTATAGAAAACCTCGCGCTCGTTTTCTTCTTGGGAATGTGCACGTTCCTTGCAGTCTCAAAAAAAGTAGAGACCGCATTTGGGCTCGGGTGTGCCGTCATCGTGGTCCAGACGATTACCATCCCTGTGAACAATTTGATTTACCAGTACCTATTGGCTGACGGTGCTTTGGCTTGGGCAGGACTCGGCGAAGTGGATTTGTCGTTCCTCACGTTCCTCAGCTACATCGGCGTGATTGCAGCGATGGTGCAGATTCTAGAAATGTTTTTGGATAAATACGTTCCAGCGCTATACAACTCGCTGGGAGTTTTCTTGCCGCTGATCACGGTGAACTGCGCCATACTCGGTGGCAGCCTATTCATGGAGAATCGTGCGTATAACCTTCCAGAGAGTATGGTGTACGGCATCGGCTCCGGACTCGGTTGGGCCATTGCGATTGTCGTGCTGGCGGGAATACGCGAGAAGATGAAGTACAGCGATGTGCCAGACGGACTGAGAGGTCTAGGGATTACCTTTGTCACGGTAGGCCTGATGTCACTCGGTTTCATGTCGTTTGGCGGGATCTCGCTGTAGAGCCTGTTGCGAGGTGGTGGACTGTGGAGGGAGAGCTTTGCCCTCCGCTTGCTACTTACGCTGCACTACGTGCGTGGATAGCAGGTGCGCAACACGGCAAAGCCTTTGAGGCAGTGAATGGGCGCAAGATAAAGCGCCAAGACACGATAAGAAACGATAAGACACCTAACGAATAAACAGTAAACAAAGCGTTGAAAATAGACTGAAGAGGAACAAAGGCCAAAGGGGCGGGCCTGGGTAATGGTCTAGGAAACAAGAGAGGAAAGCAGGACGCATGAATACAGAAATCCTACTAGGCGTTGGCATGTTTACCGCCATTATCATGGTGTTAGTCACCGTGATTTTGATGGCTCGCAAGCAACTGGTGGCCGCTGGCGCTGTCGATATCGAGATCAATGGCGATCCGGATAAGACGCTCAGCACTGCCGCTGGTGGCAAGCTGCTTGGAACGCTTGCGGACGCAGGGATTTTCTTGTCCTCCGCCTGTGGTGGAGGTGGGACCTGCGGTCAGTGTCGTTGCCGGGTGGTCGAGGGCGGTGGCTCAATGCTATCCACAGAGGCGGTGCATTTTACGCGAGGGGAAGCCAAGGAAGGATGGCGTCTCTCCTGCCAGACAGCGGTTAAACAAGATATGAAAATCGAGGTGCCCGCTGAGTTTTTCGGTGTGAAGCGTTGGGAGTGCGAGGTGATCTCGAATGACAACGTGGCGACCTTCATTAAGGAACTCGTACTCAAACTGCCGGAGGGGGAAGAAGTCGATTTCCGCGCTGGGGGGTACGTCCAGTTTGAAATCCCCCCATATGACATGAAATACACTGATATCGATGTCGCCGAAGAATACCAGGGCGACTGGATCAAGTTTGGGGTTTTCGACACCGTGTCCAAGGTGGATGAGCCCACAATCAGAGCCTACTCAATGGCGAATTACCCGGAAGAGAAGGGCATCATGAAATTCAATATCCGTGTGGCTTCACCACCTCCCGGAACGGATTTCCCTGCAGGCAAGATGTCTTCTTACATCTTCTCATTGAAGCCGGGCGACAAGGTCACCATTTTTGGCCCGTACGGTGAGTTCTTCGCGAAAGAAACGGACGCAGAGATGGTCTTCATCGGTGGTGGTGCGGGGATGGCGCCGATGCGGGCTCATATTTTTGATCAATTACTGCGGATCAAAACAGACAGAAAGATCACGTTTTGGTACGGCGGACGGAACCAGCGGGAACTCTTTTACGTCGATGAATTCGACAAACTGGCTGCAGATAATCCCAACTTTACTTGGCACATCGCGCTCTCGGATCAGAACTTAGAAGATTGGGATGGTAAGACTGGATTTATTCACAATGTGCTTTATGAGCACTATTTGCGCGATCATCCAGCGCCCGAGGACTGTGAGTATTACATGTGCGGCCCACCCATGATGAACCAGGCCGTACTCACGATGCTCGATGATCTGGGTGTCGAGAGAGATAATATCTTCTTGGATGACTTTGGCGGCTAGTAAGCGCTTATTGCCGGCTCCCACGATGGAAGCGCCTCGATCAACTTCGAGAGGGCATGCGCTCTTCTGAAATCGCGTAACCGGCATCAGCGGGAATGCATAGATAGTTGCCATCTTCCCGCTGCTCGGTCCACGGCAAGACTGTCTTGATGGCTCTGTGTTGGCTGGCCTCTACGGCCTCCGCCACGGAGGAGGATTCGGCAAGCATTTCGACGTTGAGTCGAGTGGGAAAAATAATGGTGTAGGTTCCATCCTGATTTCCCTCTAGCGCCTTCGCTGGGCTAATCCAAATAGAGTCTACAGATTCATACCCATCGTGCCCCAAGAGCTGATCATTCGGCGCATCCACTAGGTAGAACTTCGTGTCAAATCGTTTGGGCATCATCTCCGGCGTGATCCAGTGAGCGAAAGGAACGAGTAAGTCGCAAGCGAGTCTCAGTGATTCTCTTTCAAGGAATGCTCGAAGGCTCAAATCTCCCGAATTTAACTTGGCTCTGTCTTCCTGAAGCGACGCAAGGCGATCGCCACGAATGACAGCGCCCTCGCTGTCGCGCGCAAGCAGCACGCCACATTCCTCGAACGCCTCCCTTACTGCCCCCACTTGCATGGCGATTTCACCGTCATCCAAACCATCGACGCCATCACAGAGATCAGTGACCGAGGCATCATTAGCATCAACTTTTCCTCCGGGGAATACGAGGGCACCGGATGCGAAATCGATTTGATGGTGACGAACGACCATGAAGACCTCAAGGCCTGTAGGTCCGTCTCGAACGAGTAGGATGGTCGCTGCAGGGATAATCGCTTGGTCGTTCATGGTTCTCGTTCCTCAATGATTGTCCAGTTGTCGCCCGCGGCCTTCATCACCAGTATCTTGTTGCTGATTTCCCGATAGGTATCGCTTTTGTAGGCTTGCCGAATTTGAACCTCTACTTCGCCATTCGACTGTGGCGTGAAACGGTCAAATCGAATGTCGAGCTGAATATACTGTGGTGTTAAAAGGCGCTCTCTTCGATTCATTTCCCAGGCTGGGCGTGACTCGTTAGGAGCTAGTCTGAAGTCTGATGAGTACACGCTAAGGTATTGGTCTGGGTTTTGAGCCATCCATGCAGCAGCCCAAAAATCCAATCGGTCCCTGATTTGATTAGTTGCCGCATCCGATAGTTCTACTGGCGCCTTATCGGTGGGTGTTCCGTCGCCTGGCGCAGAATTTTGATCCAAGGCTTCGCGGATCAACACGCCTCTATCAAATTCTCCTTCATAGGTCGTGCCATCCGGCAGTATGATCATGCCGGCACCTTGCCGTTCATGATTCTCGAAATTTCCGACGTAACGGGTCCCATCCTGCCAGTAGATGGTTCCTTGGCCGTGCATTTGATTGCTGCGCACTGATCCCACATAGCGGGTGCCGTCCGGCCAGGTCAGTGTTTGCACGTCATTCGCTTGAGCGATCGACCCGCTGGTTACCCAACTCGCGACAACAAGCATAAGAGCCCTTCCCATCAGGAGGAGTCTTCGAGTGACGAGATGCCGTGGATAGACCATAGTGGAGAGTGAACTGTCTGAACGATTGGCTACCATCAATGTATCGAATCGGTGGAAAAAAGGTAAGCGGTTTAGCTGCTCAAGAATAAAGATTGTTTCGCTGCCAGGTTCATTACCTGTTGCGGGTTGATGATCCAAGGACCGTCCCGCTCAATGCGTCCGTGCATCGAAGGATGGCGCGCCAAATCAAAACTGCGATCACCATCAAAGGCGAGAATCCCCGAGTCCCCAAGCGGCACTCGTTCTCCAAGCGGCAGGCGTCGGTGCGCTGCGATGCCAACTGTCTGCCAGAGGCCCGGTGAAATTGGGATGGTGAGTTGATCACTTGCGGATGGATCGCAAGACACGATCACGCCCCAGTCATCCTCGTGCACGCAAGGGCTGAGATATCCGCCAATGGGTGACATGCCTACAGAGCCGGGTTCCGCGCGTGTGAGGATCAAGGTCCCAAGCTGCTTCCCCTCAAAAGGCATGAAAGAACCCATGACATCATCATGCAGGACGACGGCATCGATCAGGGCGATGTCATCAGTGTCATCAGGGTCACCGGTATCAATGATGATGCGTTTACAGCGCGAACAGGCCTCTTCGACGGTTAAGCGCCCTGATGCGATCAGTCCCGCTGCGGCACCAGCAACGCTTGCTTCCTCCCGGAAAGGGAAAACATTGTTCGTGCCTGTAGATAGTGGGAGCAGCACAGCATCAGGATATTGCCGCGCTACGATCCTGCTTGTCCCATCTCCTCCGAGCACAATGAAGGTTCTGCAGCCGGCATCCCACATTCTTTCCGCCATCGACTCTGTATCTTTGGCGGAATGGGTGAGCGGATAGTCAAGCAGGGTGATTTGATCTCGCTCTTTTAAGTTCTCGCTGGCCCTAGCGCCGATGCGAAATGGCTCGTTTCCCAGATATATTCTCTCAACCCCGTGCGCGAGCGCGGATACGATCAGTCTTGCGACCTGTTGCTGTTTCTCAAGGTGCGCGCTGGTGCTGGCCCTTGCCATGACCCGCCGGACATCTCGCCCCGACATAGGGTTAACGATAATGCCAAGTCGGGACGATCCGTCGTTCATGAAGTTCGCGTGAAGGTCCAGTTTGAATCAGTACTCAGTTGGCTATTGAACGAATAACCTTCAAGGTCAAACGACTTGAGGCCTTCTGGCTTATCGATTCTTTCTTTGATCATGTAGTGCGCCATGAGACCCCGCGCTTTTTTTGCGTAGAAACTGATGAGTTTGTACCCACCCCCGGTTTTTTCTTTGAAAACCGGCTGGATGACGGGTGAGCCGAGGGCACGTTCATCGACGGCTTTGAAATACTCATTGGACGCGAGGTTGATGACTGTTCGCTCTTTGTGCGCAGATAATTCGTCTTTCAGAGCAGTAGTGATCGCTCCGCGCCAGTAATCATAAAGGGACCCGCCTCGGCTATTTTCGACTGAGCGACCCATTTCTAGTCGATAGGGCCTGATTAAGTCGAGTGGGCGGAGGACACCATAGAGGCCAGATAAAATCCGCAGTGATTTCTGGGCATAGTGTAAGTCGCGTTTGGTAAGCGCGTGGGCATCGAGGCCGAGGTAGACATCACCCTTGAAAGCAAAAATAGCCTGACGAGAAGTTTTCGGCGTGTGGCTTTTTTTCCATGATTGAAATCGGTCCACATTCAATTCGGCCAGTGCACTGCTAATCTTCATCATCGACTGAAGCTCAGACGCCGATTTCGTTTTCATGATGTCTGCCAGCGCTGCAGAGTCTTTTAGGAGCGCGGGCTTAGTGAGTTCAGTTGTCGGAATGGGTGTCTCGTAATCGAGGGTCTTTGCCGGGGATAAAAGCGTAAGCATGATCGTCTTGTCAGGTGGGTGTTGTCGGATGAGTCATCATAGCGAAAGCAGGGTCATTGAGCAGCCATTTTTCGTCGATTCAGTGGGAAGCAGAATCGTCGAGGGTAATCCGACGGCCGTTATTTATCGGAACGCTGGCAGACCGTTGTCGTTCGAGTCTTACGAGAACCGTGTTTCGCGCGTTAAAACGGACCTTGTCGAAAACTATTTCCAATATGAACTTAGAATGAACCAACCAGGATCTTAATCCTCAAGTTCTGGATCACTCTCGGGTTATCGGCTATAACCCTAGCATGCGTTCCTAAAGTGCCTGCAAAATCGGTAGCCTTGAGTAAGCTGAAAGCTTGAATGAAAGCGATACTAAAAGGCCAGGGTCCCCAATAAGGGGCGTTCAGGTCAAGGCTCGTAACGAGCGGTTGCTTACCAGAGAGTCTTGCTAGAAGGAGCTTGTCACGGAGCGCTTTTTGACTGAGGCGACTAAATAAAAGGTTGTGCTAAACGTCTTTGTTATAAGCTACTTAACGAAAGGTTGGCCGATAAGGTTGGTAGTTAGCGCTCACTGAAAGTATCTTCGGATTGGCATTGTGTGGTGCGCTTTACCCACCGCTAGAGCGATCAATAAAACAGGAAGTGACCCCCAGTATTGTTTAAGCTTGCTTGGGTCCGAATTGGTTTGATCCATTGGAGAATCACCATGAAATCGACAACAAAAAGAACGCTAAGTCTAAGTGCGCTGGGTCTGATCGCCAGTTTGTTATGGAGTGTGCCAACCCTGGCTGCAGATGGGCCGAGAAGTCCCGTGGGTAAATTGCTCGATCCAGCAGGGGGAGTGGAATACAGTCGGGATGGCGAGCGATGGCGGCCTGTGACCCGCGCGAAGTATGTGTTCGCAGGTTATCAGGTCAGAACGGGTGCCGATGGAAGCACTAGTTTCGTCAACCAATCGACCGGGTTGGCTCAAACGATAGGCGCTGATGCGTCGGTTGAAGTGACTGAAAGTGGCATTCAACCCAAAGCGGGCAGTGTTTCGGATCCGTTCAGTGCTGAAGGCGGATTAATCACTAGTCTTGAGAATAAGTTTGCCTCTGCACAGCGTTACACCACGGTGCGGCGCGCTGTCGTTAAGCCCGGTGAGCCCAATTGTGAACGAAAGATCCGGCTGCCGAGGCAAATTACCGCCAGTCAGGAGTTCAATGACCTGGTCTGGGATCTCGCGTGCCCTGGGGACGAGTATCGATTGACGGTTGGTGGTGAGTCAGTCACGGTTCCTAAGAGTGCCGTGGGGTCAGAAAAGGTACGTTATTCCCTGCCAAATTTAGCTGCAGGTGACTACGAGTTATCGCTCGAGGTCTTGAGCGATGGGGCGGTGGTATATAGCCCGAGGCGACCATCCAAGCTGACCATTCTTGATCAAGCAGCCCGCGCCGCGCTCGAAGAGAGACTCGTTGCGAGCGGTGATGACCTGTTTGCGAAAGCCGATGTGCTATCTGAGCAGGGGGTGCTGGTTGGTGCGCTGGATGCCCAAGCCGAATACTTTGCAGCATATCCTGATGATATGGATATGAAGCCGCTCTATATCGCGCAGCTGCAGGCTCTGCGTTTGCAGACGTTGAGAGAAGCGGAAGCGATCAAATACAACGAATATCTCGCCTCTGAAAGTGGAACCTAGCGGCCCCAATGATCTGCGGTTAGAGAAGGGTGCCCATGCTAAGTAAAGCTCGCGAGCTGTTTGATCTGCCGCTCATCGTTTGTGTGTTTATCCTTTTTACTGCGCTCGAATACTCTGAGGCCTTCACGCTGGTTGAGGATGAACTGTTGTCCTACCGGCAGGCCTTTAGACATGCGAGTGGCGATCAGCAAGCGGTCAAACCTCTGCCGAACGTTCGGGTGATCTACACCGATGAGGCGTTCTACGACGAGTATCAGGCTTATCCACTGCGTCGTGAAGACCTTGGAACATTGATTCTCAGGCTCAAAGCGATGGGCGCCGCGGTGATCGGGGTTGATATGCTCCTCGATTCTCCCTCCGCATACGGGGAGGATCCAGCCCTTGCTGGAGCAATGGCATCCGCAGGGAACGTATTGCTCGTTTCGCAGGCTGAATTTAAAGATGCGGTATTCCAGGGCATGAACTACGCGATCCCAGACTTTACTGCCTCTGCAACGAGTGGTTATTCGAACATCTCGTCGAACAGTGAATTGCGCGAGACCATGGTGCGTTTGCGTGTCTATCCAGAAGTTGCGGAACAGGATCAGCAGTGGCCATTTTCCGTTGAGGCGGTATCCCAATTCCTTGGCGTCACGCCGCGCATTCAGGACGGTCAATTAACGCTGGGTGATTCCCTCGCGATTCAGCTCGATCAATTCAATGACTTTTATATCGACTTTCCCAAGCTCAAACCCCGCTTTAGTGGGAGTGGTCATCTTCATCTGCACGAGGAGCTGGGAATTTACGCAGGCGACATTTTGTTCGTCGACGAAGAAGAACTCATGGATCTAGCCTACGAGGTAGATGGCAACATCGTACTGTTGGGCGAAGTGGCGGAGGTCGCGCACGATCAATTCGAGACTCCGGTAGGCAATATATTTGGGGTCAATATCATTGCCAGTCAGATCGATACCCTATTGAAAGGGGGGCCGCTTCGAAGCCTCCCTTATATTTTCGAATGTCTGATCGCACTGGTGTTGATGGGCAGTATGATCGGGTTGGCTACGCTTGCTTCTCCGCTCTTAAGAAATTCTGCGAGCTTCGCGGTGCTGGGAATATTTGTGGTCGCTGCATTCGTGGCTTACATACAGGCGGGGTGGGTGGTGTCTATGACCTACAACCTCGCAGCCATCGTGACTGCAATGATCATGACCAATATTCGTCATTACTTGTTCGAAAGGGGCCAGAAAGCCTACATTCGAGAAGCGTTTGGCCAGTACCTTTCCCCAGCGGTGGTTGAGGACTTAGTCAAAGATCCCGAGAAGTTGAGCCTTGGTGGCGAAGAGCGCGAGATGACCGCGTATTTTTCTGATATTGCTGGGTTCTCAAGCTTCTCCGAGAGCATGACGCCCACAGAACTTGTGAACCTATTGAATGAGTACTTGACCGCAATGTGCGACGTCATTATCGAGACGGGTGGAACCATTGATAAGTTCGAAGGCGACGCGATCATCGCCTTTTGGGGCGCGCCATTACCAGACCCTAATCATGCGCGACAGGCCTGCTTTGCCAGTCTTGATATGCGGGACGCATTAGGTCCGCTTGGCGAGAAATGGTTGGCGGAAGGACGCCCACAAGTCAGTGTCCGAATGGGATTGAATACAGGCCCAATGGTGGTCGGCAACATGGGTTCCACTCAGCGGGTCAATTACACGATCATGGGGGACGCCGTGAATTTGGCATCGAGGCTCGAGGGCGCCAACAAAGCCTTTAAGTCAGATTTGATGATCTCGGAAGCTACCTACCTTCAATGCGCCGATGAGGTTGATGTTCGCGAGCTCGACGTGATTCGAGTGGTTGGTAAAGATGAGCCGATTCGCGTGTATCAGTTACTGAATCGGAAGCATCAAACCACCGGTGTCCTCGCAGACATGGTCGATACCTACCATCGGGGGCTCGAGGCGATGCGGAACAAGGAGTTTGAACCTGCAGCGGCGCTTTTTGATCAATGTCTGTCGCTAATGCCGAATGATGGGCCGAGCGAGATTCAAAAAGCGCGTGCATCCAGAATGCGAGATGGGACAGGGGAGTCCAGAAGGGGGAACGATAGACGCAAAGGTCCTAGGCGTGAGGCCGATTGGGACGGAGTCTTCACATTGACTGAGAAAGGCTAAATCAAGGCAGGGTAGAGAGGGAGTTCATGGAGCAAAGTTTTGGGCCAATGCAGCGAAGCATTTACGACCGACTGAAGGCGGCTTTCGACCCTATTTTTCTTACCGTAGAAAATGAGAGCCACACCCACAATGTGCCACCGGGTTCGGAGAGCCACTTTCGCGTCGTGATTGCCACTGACGAGTTCAACGGTAAGCGGCTAATCCAGCGTCACAAGGGTATTAATTCGCTGCTGGAGGAAGAACTGGGCCAAATCCACGCGTTAGCGTTACATACCTATACGCCAGAGGAGTGGCAGTCGCGAGGCGCGAATGCGCCTTCATCTCCGCACTGTCTGGGTGGCGAATTAAAGGCGTCGATATAATCCCGGCTGTGCCACATACATCGTTTTTTACGTTTAATCTGGGGGGCGAATCGCTCCCGATTCACATCCTTCGAAGTAAGCGAAAGACCTTATCGTTACTGGTCCATCCGGGTGCTGAGGTGGAATGCCGAATACCTGAGTCGTGCTCGATACCCGTGCTTGAATCGTATCTGGATGGCAAGCGGGCTTGGCTTTCTAAGGCGGTGGAGGAGATGCGACGGGTTGCAAAACCCAGAGAACGCGAATTGGTCGATGGCGGTTCGGTGAGGTGGCTAGGGCATTGGCGAGATGTGCATGTTAAGGCGGGTCGCGCGCAGATGGTTGTGTTAGACCAAACCGATGGCTTCTTTCTCACCGTCAAGGATCAAGATGACCTCCCTAAAATTGCCCGGCTCTTCGATCAATGGGCCAAGGGGCAAGCAGAGCGGTTGTTCAGATTTGAAACAGGAAGATTGTCACAGCAATTCGGGGCGCCATCTCCGCGTAGCGTTGGCGTGCGCAAAATGACAAGAAGATGGGGGAGCTGTTCCAGCAAGGGCGATATCTTGATTAATGTTGCGTTGATCGAGCAACCCATCGCCGCCGTGGAGTACGTGATTTGGCACGAACTCTGTCATTTAACCCACTGGGACCACTCGAACGCGTTTTGGGCGTATCTAGCAGCGAAGATGCCCGATTGGCGGGAACGCAAAGCGTTACTGGGCTAGTGCTTTAGGTATCGACTCGGCGCTAAAGAGGAAGCATTCAGTGGAGATGGGTTCGGCAACATTCAGGAGACCTAGTCATCATTGATCCACGGGTCAATAAGTTCATGAATCTGGGCCTTGATCAACGGCTGCGCGTCTGCGGTGGGGTGAATGCCATCGCGCTGGAGTAGATCTTGCGGGGTATCTAATCCATCGAGCAGGGCAGGTAGGAAGTAGTGGATGTCCTCGCTCTCGGCAATGGCCGCATACATGCCAATAAATTTAGTGAGGTACCGCTGCCCGTAATTTGGCGGCAGGACCATGCCAATCAGTGCGACCTCAGACCCTGAGGCTCTGATGGCCTGAATCATAGCGATAAGATTATTTTGGATCCGATCGATGGGGTAGCCGCGTAAGCCATCATTGCCCCCCAGCTCAAGAATCACCAGATTAGGGTTGTGAACGGCGAGAGCCTTGGGCAGGCGCGTCAGCCCTCCGCCTGTGGTTTCTCCACTAACGCTAGCATTTACCAAGGTTATCGCGTCTAATTCGGCCCCAAGCTGTTGAGCCCAACCGTCGCTAAAGTCCATGCCATAGGCAGCGCTAATACTGTCCCCATAAACCAGGATGGACCGCTTGGTTTGGGCTTGCGTAGAAATGGAGGTTCCCATTGCGAATAAAGCAATAGCGATTGCGGCGAGCGCTTGGGGTAACTTGAAAACTAAAGTCTTAGACAGCATATCGTTATTGTAATCGAAGATGACGCCGCAATGGACTGCAGCATCTCACATCCATGAATTGAGGCAGGCCATGTTGTTAGTGACGCAAGCGTTGAGCAAACGGGTTCAAACATCCGACGGAGAACTCACGATTCTCGACGGAGTGTCGCTTGAAATTGCCGCCGAGGAGCGTGTGGCGATCGTCGGCGCTTCAGGGTCGGGCAAATCAACCCTGCTCAGTCTGCTTGCCGGGCTAGATGAGCCTACAGACGGCAGTGTTATCTATCATGGTCGAGATAACCTTTCGAATATGTCAGAAGCTGAGCGTGCAGCATTTCGCGCTGAGTGGATCGGGTTCGTATTCCAGTCTTTTCAGCTGCTGTCGAGCCTAACGGCCGTTGAAAACGTCATGCTTCCCCTTGAGCTGAATGGGGAGGGAAGGGCCTCCGAGAAGGCGAGAGAATGGCTTGATAGAGTGGGTTTATCACACCGCCTGACCCATTACCCGAGACAACTCTCAGGGGGTGAGCAGCAACGGGTAGCCATTGCGCGAGCGTTTGCAATGGAGCCTCGAGTCTTATTCGCTGACGAGCCGACAGGCAACTTAGACACAGCGACCGGCCAAAAGGTCGTGGAACTTCTGTTTGAGATTAACCGTGACGCTGGGACAACCCTTATTCTTGTGACCCACGATGCCAATCTTGCACAGCAATGTGACCGATCCATTCGGTTAGAGGCAGGAAAAGTCGTCGACAGTATTGCGGCAGAGGGGCAAACGCGTTGATGCGGCTCGCGCTAACCATGCTTCGTCGCGAGTTGCGCGGCGGCGAACTGGGTTTATTGATCTCAGCGATGATCATCGCTGTAGGCACAGTAACAACCATAGGATTTTTCGTCGATCGTTTGCAACGCGCGCTAGCCCTCGAGTCAGCGTCCTTCATCGCAGCAGACCGAGTACTGTCTTCAAGCAACCCAATTCCCGCCCAGTACGCAGCGAGCGCCAGCGCGTTAGGGCTTGAGACGACTCGGACGGTCGAATTTTTATCCATGGCGTTTTCAGAGGATCGAGCGCAGCTTGGGTCCGTGAAGGCTGTTGATGAGGGATACCCGCTCAGGGGAACGCTGATCGCTGGCGATACGCCTTTTGCCCGGGGGCAGCCCGTCGAGCGTGGACCAATTCCTGGAGAATTATGGCTTGAGAGTCGGCTCTTTGCTTCGATTGATATTGAAATGGGGGAGGAGCTAGAAATTGGTCGTGCCCTCTTGCCCGCGAAAAAAGTACTGCTAAAAGAGCCAGATCGTGGCGGCGGGTTTAACGCAGTGGGTCCCCGTATTTTGATGCACTGGGACGATGTCGAGCAGACCGGCGTGATTCAGCCTGGCAGCCGAGTGACATACAAGCTGCTGGTGGCCGGCGATTCAGAGGCGCTGGCTGAGTGGAGCGCTGAGGTAGCCGCGAATCTCCCTGATGGTATACGTCTTTTTGGTGTTAGGGGCGGTGCTGAACAAATTGGTCGAGCGCTTGAGCGAGCCGAGCGCTTCTTGTTGCTCGGTAGCCTGCTCGCTGTGGTACTAGCGGGGATTGCGATCGCGCTTTCGGCGCATCGCTTTGCTGATCGACACTTAGATCACATTGCTTTGCTGAAGACAGTAGGCGCGACTCCGCAAACGATTGATCGGCTATTTGTAGGCATGTTTGTTTTGCTCGGATTGACGACAACCTTCGCAGGGTCCCTCTTGGGAGTTACTGTTCAGTGGGGAGTCTCGGCAGTGCTGGCGCCTTTTATTCCTGTGACCTTGCCGGCGCCGGGCTTTTCACCGCTCGTATTAGGTGGTGCGACTGGAGCCATCTGCTTGCTCGCGTTCGCTCTGCCTCCCATTTTATCGCTCCGGGAGGTGTCCCCCAGTCGAGTGATAAGACGAGAGATGGCCGATGCTGCACCGCTGCGGCGTTGGTCCTATGCAAGTGGGGTCGTAGGAACGCTTTGTCTCATGATGTGGTACAGCGGAGATGTGACCCTCACGCTGCTCATTCTCTCAGGAGTGGTCGCCATCGGGGGCGTTTTGGCAGTAGTGGGCATATTGCTCTTAAGATCAGGGCAACCGATCGGGATGCTGGCTGGGAGTTCCTTGCGGCTTGCGATGGCGGGCATTCGTAGACGTCAACGCGAAAACTTGGTTCAGGTGATGACGTTCGGTCTTGCCATTATGTTGCTGTTGCTGATTTTCCTAGTGCGCACTTCGCTGCTCTCAGAGTGGCAACAGCAGATCCCCGAAGATGCGCCCAACCACTACGCGCTGAACATTGCGCCGGACGAGTTACCTGGACTCGAGCGCCAGCTCAATGAATCAGGGATCAAGCTGTCACCGGCTTACCCAATGATTCGCGGGAGAATCACGGCGGTCAATGGCGCGGAGCCTCCACCGCGGCGAAGCGAGCGGCCAGGGGAAGATCGAGCGCCCAATGCGAGATCGACTCGAAATCTAACGGAGGCATCGCTCCTGCCGGATGACAACGAGATAGTGTCTGGACAGTGGTGGGGAGTAGGCGACGCCAACCGCCCTGAAGTGTCGCTTGAGCGAGAGTACGCAGAACGAAACAGCCTCGTGGTCGGCGATAAACTTCAGTTCGACATAGAGGGCAGGCCGCTCGAGGTCGTGGTGACCAGTATTCGAGAAGTTGCCTGGGATAACTTGCAGCCGAATTTTTATATCATTTTGTCCCCGGGAAGCTTGGATGACTTTCCATCCACTGTGCTGACGAGCTTTTATCTAGACCGAAGCAAAAAAGCGGTCTTGAACGATTTGCTAAGGGAATACCCTACTGTGACCATCATTGAGGTCGATGCCATCATCGAGCAGGTCCAGTTAATCATTGCTCAAGTCACGCTGGCCATTGAATTCGTGCTGGGGTTGATATTGCTCGCTGGAGCTACGGTTTTGATTGCCAGCCTTCAGGCGTCGATGGACGAGCGCATGCGCCAGTTCGTCATTTTAAGAACACTCGGGGCGGCTAATGGTTTGATCATTAAAAGCTTGGCCTTTGAATTCCTGGTGCTCGGCGCCATGGCAGGATTGGTTGCGGCGCTGGGTGCCGAGGTCAGTGTTTTTTACCTGGAGACAGAGGTGTTCGAGTTACAGTACACCATGTCGCCAGAGCTTTGGGCGCTGGGTCCTCTCGTGGGCGCCGTTTTGATCGCGGCCATTGGCCTCTGGTTTACCCGCGGGCTCGTTAGGGTCTCTCCTGCGCTCATTTTGCGTCAGCTGGCATAGCAATAGATCGTTTACGACTCTTCCCACCACGCTTCAAGCGGTGCGCGGCGCATCCACAACTGTGAGAACCAATAGTACCGACCGTCAGTTGCTCTCAGTGTGCAGTTGAATCGAGAGCGGCCCACGGGCACGGGCTCACTCGTTGATACTCGGAACTGATCTTGACCCAAGCGTTCAAGAGAAAGCGAGCCACCTGGTCCGAAGCAGTTGGGTAGATGTGTCTTGGTTAAGGCGCCAGAAACAGTCAGAAGCATCGAGGGCCTACTCTCTGCATGAGCAAGGAGGGGGTCGATGAGCGTTTGGTCACTCGGAAAGGGAAGCGCCCGTAATTTGTCCCGCAGTGGCCCAAGGCGGCTGTAAGGCCCGCCCATGGGAAAACGCGGGTGAACGGTGGGAACTAAATCGATCCCTGTGGTCGCGCCGCTTTGTTGACCAAAGACCGTATAGCCCATTTCGTGGAACTGCTGAACGAGGCTTGGCCGGTACTCCCCATAAGGCAAGGCATAGAGTTTGGGCCTCG
This sequence comes from Gammaproteobacteria bacterium, assembly GCA_038131595.1. Taxonomy (GTDB): domain Bacteria; phylum Pseudomonadota; class Gammaproteobacteria; order Pseudomonadales; family Azotimanducaceae; genus UBA9926. The sequence goes on along the minus strand of JAYPPR010000007.1, from coordinate 38,086 downwards.
AGCCTAACTGCTCGGTTAGCACGCGCTCTGCTGCAAGCGTATTCGCTTTAATTCTCGCTAGCCAGTCCGCTTCACTCTCATCCGGTTCGAGCCTAATCAGGTGCTCATGTCCAAGACTGTGATTGGCAATGGTCGCGCCACCCGCTTGCATCTCCCTGAGTTGATCCCAAGATAAATACTGACGATTTAATCCGACCAGGTTCGGCGCTACAAAGATGGTGAACGGCCATTGTCTTTCGGAAAGTAAGGGGAACGCCTCGTCATAGATGCTCGCAAAGGCATCGTCGAAGGTAATCGCTATTCTCAGCTCGGTATCGTTTCCTCCCGCGGCGTCGGGCAGTTGGTTTGGATCGCGGACAATGGCGTCCTCCAGCCTGACGATGGTTGCCCCCAATTCGTCTAATAATTTGAGATGCGCCTCAAATCGCTCTGGGGCAGTGCTGGTCGAATACGGTGTTGAATCATCGATATGGTGATACTGGAGAATGACTAGGGCGTTGGCGCTTGGGAGGACAAAGCACAGCAATAAAACGGTTAGCCACGTTCGATTCATGGAGATCCCTTCTCGTCGAATGTTAAGATTGCGCGCATCGAAGGAGTATAGCCTGATGCCAGATTCTTCAAAGGCAGCGAAGGAAAAGCGCGAGCAGCTGAAGCTTGAGAAACGATTGCGTCGAGAGGTTGGCAAAGCGATTGCCGACTTCAACATGATCGAATCTGGCGATCGGATCATGGTGTGTCTCTCGGGTGGGAAAGACTCCTATGCGATGTTGGCGCTTTTGCGACATTTGCAGGCGCGAGCACCTATCGACTTCGAGTTGGTTGCCGTGAACTTGGATCAGAAGCAACCCGGCTTTCCAGAGCATGTCTTACCCGATTATTTGCAGGCGATTGGCGTACCATTTGAGATTCTAGAAGAAGACACCTACTCGCTCGTCAAGGAGATGGTGCCCGATGGGAAAACCTACTGTGGCTGGTGCTCCCGATTTAGGCGAGGCATTTTGTATCGGCATGCGAGAGAGGCTGGATTTACCAAAGTGGCGTTAGGCCACCACCGCGACGACATTCTCGAGACATTCTTTCTGAACTTGTTTTTCGGAGGCAAGCTGAAAGCGATGCCGCCCAAGCTCAAGTCCGACGACGGTGAGAATATTCTCATTAGACCGCTCGCCTACTGTAAAGAGAAAGACCTTGCCGCCTATGCAGAGATGGAAGCTTTTCCGATCATTCCCTGCAATCTGTGCGGGTCTCAGGACAATCTGCAGCGGCAGGTAGTCAAGGAAATGCTACAGGAATGGGATCGGGCATATCCTGGTCGTTCCGAAATTATGTTTCGAGCCCTGAGTGATGTATCCCCATCGCAACTGCTTGATACCAGATTGCATGACTTCGCAGGTCTCTATGCAGAGAAGGCATTGGAGCGATTGTCAGTTGTCCAGATCAATGAGTGATCTAGGCTGGATAGGTAATGTAGCGGTAACGGACTTTCTGAGCGCCACTGGGCGGCTAGGATGAGTGAAGGCATCGAAATTCCGTGGAGGTCACTCAGCCCAGCTGCGCTAACGGGCCTGGTTGAGGCGTTTGTGTTGCAAGAAGGGACCGACTACGGGCACTCGGAATACAGTCTTGAAGAAAAAGTGGCCAGTGTACGAACGCAGTTGTCGTCCGGGAAAGCGTACATTAGTTTTGATCCGGACACTGAAACAGCGGTGATTAAGCCTCGCGAGTCTTAAAAGTCGTGTAAGAAAAGCGGCGCCATCGGAGTATTAGGAGTTGGGGAGAGCGTTGGTCTTAGCGATATAAGGCAAGGTCCACGTTAGTCCATGATTGCATCGCCCCAGCATGGCATGGGGTGTAAGTTTGTGGCAGGTCGCTTGCTGACAGGGTTCGGTCGGGCGAAAGCAAAGCCTGAGGGTGTGATGATAGCGTTCCCAACATGAGGCGACGTTGACCTCATTAACATTGAGTCTTAACAAAGATTGGGTGGATGACTTCTGGTGTCTATAGAATTTGACGACGAGTTGGATACGACTGGATTACGCTGTCCAGAGCCACTGATGATGGTACGCAATCGCGTTCGGCAATTGGCCTCTGGCGCGATATTGAAAGTGACCGCGACCGATCCCTCGACCACATGGGATTTTCCCAAATTCTGCACGTTCATGAATCACGAGATGGTCGTGATGGAAACGGAATCACTTCCGTATCAATACTGGATTAAGAAGGGCTGAATTGGAGCCTCTGTTTTATTTTGCGTACGGCAGCAACATGGACCTTGAACAGGTTGATGCTAGAGGCCTTCAAACAGTCTCCCATCAGCCAGGTCGCCTTGACGGGTATTGCCTGGCCTTCAATAAATTGAACACCCGCGTCGAGGGTGCTGCCCATGCCAACATCGTGAAGCGTGGCGGCGACGTGGTTGAAGGGGTGGTCTTTGAATTGAGTGGCTCAGGGGCGATTGCTCAAATGGATCCCTACGAGGGCGTTCCCACCCGCTACCGCCGAGTGATTGTTGACGTAGAAAGCGAGGGGGAATCATTGAGCGCATGGACGTACATCGCTCAGCCCGCTTTTGTCCGCGAGGGGCTCCTGCCAACCAGAGGCTACTTGGCGAGGCTACTGGCGGGGCGTCCGTTCCTCAGCGAATCCTATTGGACGAAGCTGTCGCACCAGCCCTGCGTTGAAGACGGATTATCAATCGAATGAATCCGTTAGCGACGATTGAAAAGGCGTTCGCACAATCTTTAGGGGCCCAGCACCCCGTCCGTCTCATCGGCGGATTTGATGAGCCGCTGTATCTCCCAGCGACGGATAGTCGCGCAGCTGAGATTAGGTTTCGGAGTGACTATCCATCGAGCGCGCTTCACGAAGTGGCCCATTGGTGTTTGGCAGGAGCGCGTAGGCGAGCCCTACAGGACTATGGGTACTGGTACGAAGCTGATCGAGGTGCCAAGGCTCAACACGCTTTTGAAAGCGTCGAAGCAAGACCCCAGGCGCTAGAGTGGGTGTTTTCGCGGGCGGTTGGCTGCGCTTTTCGCGTCTCGGCCGACAATTTATCGATCGGAATAGGGGAGCGTTTCCGGGAAATGATCCGCGCTGAGGCCCGCTTATTCACGACCAAGATGCCACCCGATGGACTGCGTTTTGCGAAAGCGCTCGCTAAACTAACAGGGCATCAGGATTTCCTATCCACCGACCACTACCTGGAGTTACCGCGATGAATTTCCCCGGTCCTTTCGTGCCTCAAGTCGGCTTTGATCCTGCCGAAGATCATATGGGGCCGTTTTATTATTTGCCGCGCACCGCACCCGATTGGCGAGGTCAATACGCGTTTAAGGTTGAGCCTAAGCACTGTAATGCGATGGATAGTGTCCACGGAGGCGTTTTGATGACCTTTGCCGATTTTGCGTTGTGTATGGCGGCAACCGATCACTATGAGACTGAGTCTTGCGTGACGGTCAGTTTCTCAAGCGAGTTTCTTAGCGGCGCTAATATAGGGGACGTGGTGATCACAGAGCCTCAGGTGCACCGTAAAACCGGTTCTCTTGCCTTCGTATCGGGGGTTTGCCTGGTCAACGAGTCGCCCTGCTTCTCCTATAGCAGCGTTGTCAAGCGACTAAAGCCAAGAGACTAATGCCCAGTCCTTGGTCGGAATTCTCGATTGGCCTTGTTGTCAATCCTATTGCGGGTCTGGGGGGCTCGGTCGGGCTTAAGGGGTCAGATGACCCGCGGATTCAGGAAATGGCCTTGCAAAAGGGCGCCAAGCCGAAATCAGGCGAGCGCGTAACGGCAATGCTGGCAGGGCTCCGCGAGCGTATTCGCGATCGAAACGTTCGGTTTCTAACGGCCGCTGGGGCAATGGGCGAAACGTGGCTTGCGGCGAGTGGGTGCGCGTACGACGTGTGCTTTCATCCGACAACCGGCCATGCGACCACGGCGGATGACACCCGATCGGCCGTTCGCGCGATCAGTAGCCGTGGCGTTGATTTGTTGGTATTCGCTGGCGGCGATGGCACAGCGAGGGACGTGCTGGACGCGGCCGAGCAGTCTCAGGTTGTTCTGGGCCTCCCTTGTGGCGTGAAAATGTATTCCGGTGTTTTTGTTGTTACTCCCATCGCGGCCGCTGAATTGATCGCAGCAATGATCCTTGGGGAACGCGTCGGCGGAGAGTCAGCCGAAGTCAGGGATATCGATGAGTCAGCCTATCGAGAGGGAAGGTTGTCCTCAAAATACTATGGTGAGCTGGTTGTTCCAGCGGCCCATGAATATGTGCAGGCAACCAAGGTGGGCGGGATCGAATCCGAGCCGCTTGCTCAAGAAGAAATTGCTGCGGGCTATGCCGAGTCGATGGACGATGCAACAACTTATGTTATGGGGTCGGGCACAACCGTCGGTGCAGTGATGCGTCATCTTGGTTTGGAGAACAGTCTTTTGGGCGTCGATGTAGTGAGGGGTGGGCAGTGCATTGCACAGGATGTCAGTTCTTCTCAGCTGCTCAAGGCGATTGCCGATGGCCCGAGCAAGCTTGTCGTTGGCGTCACCGGTGGGCATGGGTTTTTGTTCGGTCGCGGTAACCAGCAAATCTCGTCAGAGGTGATCGCTAAAGTTGGACGCGACGATATCGATATCCTGGCGACAAGAACCAAACTGGCGGCGTTGGCCAATCAATGGCTGGAGGTTGATACGGGAGATGCTAATCTCGATCGGCGCCTTCAAGGCATCTATAAGGTGCGCAGCGGCTATGAGGATTTCTTGTTGGTTCAAGTGGGGCGCAGGTCATAACGATGAGCAGATGTGCTAATTGGGTGTCTGATTCGTAACATAAAGAAATAACTGAGGGAAAGTATGCGATACAACAACGTTAAGTTCATCGAGCCATTAGCATCAGCCGCTGACGCGCTAACGGCACGGCAAGCACATGAGATGGCCAGCAGGGCGTCTGGTACTCGACGGCGGCTTAGGCAAGCGTGGATGGGCGCAGTATGCGCCGTTCTCCTGGGCATGATGGGTAGTGCGTTGGCTGATCATCATGGTGGGCAGGCCTGGACACTCAGTGATGAATCTCGAATTAGCCTCACGTCAACCAAGAATGGACTTGTCTCAGAGACGCATAGCCTCGCTGCTATCAAAGGGGAAGTGAGCGCCGCTGGAAAGGTGGAATTAGCGCTTGACCTTCGCGCCATTGAGACCAACATCCCCATTCGAAACGAGAGAATGCAGACCTGGCTTTTCAGCGATGAGCCAGTCGCGAAGCTCAGCGCCGATGTCCAGCCTGCTCTGAGCGCGAACGAAACTGCGTTCACCATTGACCAAACCCTCACGCTAGAGGCCAATGGCAATACGGTCATGCTGGATGTACCACTGACCGTTGTTAGAGAAGGGAACGCTGCAGCGAAGGTTGCAGGCCAATTGGTCATCGACGTGGCTGACTTTGGCTATGCGCCTGGTATCGAGAAGTTGAGAGAGATCGCTGGGCTAAAGTCGATTTCTACCGAAGTCCCGGTCGATGTGAAGTTAGTCTTCGTTCGTGAATCACTCTGATATTAATCGGAGGTTTTGGAACGCCTACGCTAGCGAGTGGGTCGAGCGGGGTCGGCAAGCCTGGGCAAGCGAGGAGCCTTATTGGGGTATCTGGAGTATCCCACAGGCAGATATCGCATTACTTGATGACGACCTATCTGGCTGCCTTGCAGTGGAACTTGGTTGTGGCACTGGATATGTTTCGCGATGGATGGAAAAGCGCGGTGCAGAAGTCTTCTCGCTTGATGTGTCCGATGAGCAACTTCGTTCTGCGGAGATATTCAAAGAAACGAATGCGTCGGGTATCCATCTGATCCACGGAAACGCCGAGCAATTACCCTTTAACAATGAATCTGTGGACTATGCAGTGAGCGAATACGGGGCGGCGATTTGGTGCGATCCTTATCGTTGGGTGCCGGAAGCGGCCAGAGTTCTAAAGCCAGGCGGGCGGCTTCGGTTTTGGGGCCACTCCCCTTGGGCGATGATTTGTCTCGATGCTAACGATGAAGCCGTCACCCACGTGTTGAGACGAAGCTATTTCGGATTGCATCGGCTGGACTTTACAGAGGCTGCTGTCGACCCTGGTGGCGTTGAGTTCAATTTGCCGATATCAGATTGGCTGGAGTTGTTCGCAGCAAACGGCCTGATCGTTGAGCGGTTTCTTGAGGTCAAAGCTCCTGCTTCAGCACGCGGTGAGGAATTCGGAAGCGATGCTGAGTGGGCCAAACGGTTTCCCGCCGAGCAGGCCTGGTGGCTCCGGAAAGCCCCGCCTTAATGACAGGGCGCTTTAATGGCAGGCCGCTTTATGCGGTCTTAATCGCGCTTGCTAAGTTATCGATCGCTTGCTTGATAACAGCACGGGGCGTTGCAATATTCATTCGCATGTGGCCCTCTCCGCCTGCACCGTAGCTTGAACCTGGATTGAGCTGCACGTGGGCTCGCTCGACTAACCACTGTTCCATATAGTGCTCGGGACTTTTTAGGCCCGCTTGCTCCGCTTTTGCCTCGGCGTCGACGCCCGTTACTAGGTCGCTCATTTCGAGCCAAGCGAGATAGGTCCCTTGGGCCTTTTTGTAGCGAATATCTGGGCACTGTGACTTCAGGTATTGCTCAGCAAAATCGTGATTCGCGTCAATATAGGGCAGCAGTGCATCGAGCCACGGCGCCCCCTCTCTATACGCAGCCTCATTGGCGACTATGCCGAGGGTGTTGAGGTCTGCCCGATGATAATAACGAACCCGCTCAAGCAGCACGGGGTTCGTCGAATAAAAGTAAGCGTTTTTCATCCCTGCAAGACTGAAGGTTTTGCTGACCGCCTTAAACGTGACGGAGTTGTCCACAATCGCCTTGTCAGGAAGACTTGCAAACGGCGTATACGTTTGACCTTTGTTAACGAAGTCGCAATGAATTTCATCAGCGAGCACGGTGACGCCATGCTTTAAGCAAAGTTCACCCATTCTCAGAAGGTCATCCTCGCTCCAGCAATTGCCAGTGGGGTTTTGAGGGTTGCATAACAAAAAGGCGTGGGTGTCTGGGGTGAGCCTAGCTTCGAAGTCATCCCAATCAATGTGGTAGACCCCATTCTTGTCTTTTATGAGTTTGTTTTCGTTTGCGACCGTGCGGGACCACTTAAGATCGGTCCAAAACCCGTTATAGGTTGGGGTGTTCATGATGACTTTGGACGCGGGTGGCGAAATGGCGAGCAGCGCGGCAATGAGGCCGGGGTGCACACCGGATGCAATGGTCACTGTTTCTTGGGCGACATCGATACCGTAGCGTTCTTTGTTCCAGTTGCAGATGGCCTCTTTTAGGCTCTCGGTAGAGTCGAGGTATCCCCAATTTTCGTGCTTGGTTCGTGCCTCCAGTGCTTCTCCAATACAAGCGGGTGCCTTGAAATCCATGTCGGCAATTCCCATGCCGATTTTGAAGTCATCGCTGCCGTATTTGGCAATTTGTCGATCCCACTTTACGGAGTTGGTTCCCACGCGATCGTAGATAGCATCGAAATCGTAAGTACCACCGCCGATAGCGCTGGCGTGATGATCAGCTAGGGCGTTTTGCTGGCCCGCGAGGTTGATCACCCCGGCACTTGCCCCAGCAGCGGCGAAGGCGCCAGCGCCTTTGAGAAATGTTCGGCGGCCTAATTCATGCTCCATAACCCACTCCCGTTATTCGGTTTGCGTCTTAGCTTATTCCCCTGGCAACGTTATAAACCTGCCGAACGCAGGAGGCAAGGCCGTGATCCAAAACGGTGCTTTTTGCTCTCGGTCTGATAAGAAACAGCGGTCCGCTACTGCGTCACTTCGCCCCGAGGCATTTCTGCCCTGAAAAGAGGATCGTAACCCCGCGCAACCCACTCGCATTGCGCGGTATTCCAGTGCGAAAAGAACAGCCGCATGGAGGGGTCAGCGTGTTCAGCAAGACGTTTGGGTATCAGATTCCAGTCGGTTAGGGGCGGGCTGGGCGGTCTTACGTAGCGATTGGTCTGTGGCAGCGCGCTCCTTACGAATCCGCCTCTTGCGTAGTATTGATGCCACGTGCGCCGCCCCTTCGTTCCGGTACCATCTAGCCTGGTGTGATAAATCGCCGTGTCATAGATGATCGCGGTTCCTGCTTCGCCATAGATAGGCACTTCAACGTAGGCATCCCCTAACGTCTCGTAGGCATCTTGGAGGGACTCAAAACGATGAGTGCCTGGAACCACACAAAAAGCGGGTGATTCGGTATCGACATCGGTTAAATAGTGAATGGAGCACACCCAGTCACAAGGCCCATAGGGTGTTCGGGTGAACCGATCGGCCATGACTGCGTCGTGATGAAAATTCATTTGGCCTGGCCCAGCACCCGCGGGTGCTTCGCGGAAGTTAAACTCGCTCCAGCGAACGGCATCACTGCCGCCAAGCGCTGCCTCGATTAAGGGATAGGCGCCTGGATGCTGAAGCCACGCGTCAAGCTCTGGATGATCTAAGAGGGGCTGCGACAATATCAAACCTTGGTTTCTGTGATGGGGCTTCCGTTTGCTGCCAAGCCCCCACTGCTCCGGATGTGCCGATTGTGATTGATCAAAGAATGTATTGAGCTGTGATATTTCGGCACTTGTTAGTGCTTGGCGCAAAACGGCAAACCCGTGGGTCGCGAAGTACTGTGAAGCTTCTGTTAGGTCGTCTGGCAGGCAAAATGTGGGGGGGTGGCTCGCAGATCGCTGGCCAAATCCTTGACGCGCCTTGCGTGAATCCCCAGCAACATTGGATTGGGGTTTGAATTGGATCGTCATGTGAACGGCCTTTATGGCAGTGATGCCAATGGTTGTAAGAAAGACATGCGTGTAAGTCAAGCCAGCATTGCGCCATGTGTCCAATCCGTTTGGTGTGAAATGGTGTGCAGTTGGGGGCTCAGTCGTTCTGAGCCAAGATCTCTTTAAGTACTGTGCTAGCAATGCTGTGCCAGCAATAAGCATCATGACCACGCTGTTTGCTCGCGTTCCCCTTGGCGCGATTTGCCATGGGCAGATGCCATGCATCAGCGCTTGATGAAAGGGCCTCAAACGGTGAGGTTTGCTCGTTCTGTAGGACCTGATTGATTGCAGAATCGCGTGATAAGCCAGACAGGTCCTGAGGGGTTCTGCTGTGTGGATTGGCAGATTAGCGCTACAATCCTTGAGACGGGCTAGCGGTGACGCGTTGGTCTTTACCAGCGATGATGAACGCTGGCCAGTCACAGTGGAGGATTCCTTCAACTCGAAATTGGAGTTGGGATGGTTAACGTAAGGCGCAGTTAAGCTCGCCGCAAGAGAAAAGTTCAATCAAGGCCCGCGCAAGCGGTAAACAGTGGCTTTGGTATTGGTCTACGCTCGGATAGTTAGCAAGGCTCCTGAAAGGTTTGGTAATTGAACTTCGTGATCGATGGCGAGGCGTGAGATGAGGGAAAGAGGAATCAGCGCTAGCATAGGGATTAGACAATGCGCCTGGGTTGTCTTGTGTTTGTTACTGCTGGACGTCTCAGTAGCGGTAGCAATGCCCATAGCCCAAGTTGTGCCCACAGCCCAAGAAGCGCCAACCGCTGTAGGAGAATCGTCACCCAAACTCGCTTTAGGGATTGATACCAGCTGTTTGTTAGAAAGCGGGCGGCTCACTTGTGCAGGAGAGGTAGGATCAAAGCCGGCTCCGCCAGAGGTATCGTCTTGGGATCAGGTTAGCCTTGGTCTGGGTTCAGCGTCCTGCGGTATCGGGGATGGAGAGGTCATTTGTTGGGGTTCACCAGGAAGTGGGATTTTGAGCGTGCCCGCCCTCGATGCTCCTTACCTCGTAGCTGTAGGAAGACGCCATGCGTGTGCCGCGGATCGATCAGGCGTCAAGTGCTGGGGCGCAGGCGGTATGGGCCAACTCGCCGCTCCACTTTTAGATGAGATCACTGATCTTGCTGCGGGCGTAGACGTAAGCTGCGCGATTTCCGGTCAGCGGTTGTCGTGTTGGGGCGATTCATGGGTAACAGGTGAGGTCTACCAAGCGCTCGAATCGGTTCAGTCAGTCGCGCTTGGATTTCACGCGTGCGCACTATCGGATGGTAAAGCCGTTTGCTGGGGGCAAAATCAGTTCGGGCAAGCAGATCCTCCCTCTCTCTTTGACGTGACAGAAATTAGCGTAGGCGGACTCCATTCTTGCGCGATTCACGGGTCAGCGGTGACTTGTTGGGGACATGATAATCATGGGCAGACCATCGCGCCGCTGGAGGTGCTCAACCCTCGCGATTTGGTGTCAGGGAGTGGTCACAATTGTTTGTTCGATCAATCACTCATTAGGTGTTGGGGACGGTCACGCAGCTATGTCGATGATGCGGGCGTTTTGTCGCTGGCCATTCGCTCAGATGGAGGAAATGGTGCTCGCGATAACGTGTCGCTCGATGAGTACTTCAGTCGGCAAAGGGAATCATTGTCTATCGATCAGTCTGCAACCCTGGATGCAACGATTGCGGATAACTCAAGTAAGGCCGGCGGGTATGATTCGAGCATTAGTAGTGGCGGCAGTCACGTTTGCGTGTTGGACGGGGGGCGGGTTACTTGTCGAGGTGAGAACGACGCTGGCGAGACTGATTCACCGTCGCTGGTGGATGCTAGGTCTGTGAGTGCCGGCCTTGCATTCTCGTGTGCGACGACCTCTTCTGACGTGACATGCTGGGGTGATGGAAGCGCCGGTCAGCTGGAGTCGCCGCCGCTTGATAAACCCAGACAAATTGCGACCGGCGGTAGACACGCTTGTGTGATTGACGGTCAAAAGGTGACTTGTTGGGGCTGGAATTTCAACGGTCAATCGAATGCACCTAGTGTGACAGGCGCTCAACAAATTACGGCGGGGTTATATCACTCCTGCGTGTTGGCTGAAGGTGGCGTCCGATGTTGGGGAGGGAATACCTTTGGGCAGACCAATATACCCCCGCTTTTAAATCCGCAGCTGCTTGCGAGCGGATTGGGGAACCACAATTGCGTCATCGACGACACAGGCATCGTGTGTTGGGGCGATAATCGTCGGGGTCAAGCCCAGGCACTACCCATGGTACAGCCCGTTGATATCAGTGTTGGCTATGAGCACACCTGTGCGCTAGACGACTCTGGCGTTCACTGTTGGGGAAGCAATGATCAAGGTCAGCTTGATGTGCCTTTCTTGGATCAACCATCGGAAATCAGTGCTGGTGGTCATCACACGTGTGCAAAAGACGCGACTGGCGTTCGTTGCTGGGGCGCCATAGAAATGAATAGTGATCGGGAACTAAGCGCGCAGGCCAGCGTAGACTAAAGGGGATAAGTCATGAGTCAATTGCTCAAACCTGTAGCCGCCAATGGCTTATTGAGTCGTCGCCATCTTTTAGGCGCATCATTAGCTGCGCCACTCCTAGTGGCCGGTCAGCAGGTGCTGGGGGCAGCCCCAGGCGGGCCCATGACGCCGGTTGGTCGCTTGTCGGCTGAGGGCGAAGCCTTAACAAGAATTGGCATCGGCAGTCAGCCAGGAACCGTAGGTAGCGGCGCATCCCGAACGCCGCTCGAACAACTGTCCGGAACGCTGACACCGAGCCGGCTGCATTTTGAGCGTCATCACGCGGGTGTTCCAACGCTCGACCCTGGCTCGCACGAGTTAAGAGTGTATGGGCTAGTCGACCGACCCCTTGCTTTCAAGGTTGAGGCGCTCGCTCGATATCCCATGGTCACCCGTTATCAGTTCTTGGAATGCTCCGGGAACTCTGGGGTGATGATTGCGCCTGAGCCCGTGCAAAATACGTGCGGCGGCATCCACGGTCTAGTTTCCGAGAGTGAGTGGACCGGCGTTCCCGTGCGCTATCTGCTTGAAGAGGCGGGCATCCGATCTGAAGGCGGTTGGGTTATCGCCGATGGAGCGGATGCGGCACGCATGGCACGCAGTATCCCGGTCCAAAAGCTGTTTGACGACGCGATCATTGCGCTCTACCAAAATGGCGAGCCCCTTCGCCCAGAGAACGGCTACCCCATGCGGTTGTTCCTACCCGGATGGGAAGGCAACGCCTCGATAAAGTGGTTGCAAAATCTCGTGGTGACGAACCAGCCCGCTTACAGCAAAGACGAGACGTCAAAGTACACGGATCGCGACGCAGACGGACGCGCAGCCATGTTCACGTTCGAGATGGGCGTCAAATCAGTGATCACGTCGCCATCACTGCAACTCGATATGAGTCGGCATGGGGTGTATCAAGTGTCTGGCCTGGCTTGGTCCGGTGCGGGGCGGATTAAGTCGGTCGAGGTCTCAGCCGATGGCGGGAAGACCTGGGCACCAGCAGCCCTTGATAGCGAGGCGAAATCGAAGAGTTTGACCCGATTCAGGATACCGCTGCAGTGGAGCGGGCAGCCGCTCGATTTAGTGTCCAGAGCGACTGATGAGCGCGGCGCTGTTCAGCCAACAAGAGCAGAAGCACTAAAGGGTAGAGGGGTAGGCGCGTTCTATCATTACAATGGCATGCAAGCGTGGCATGTCGACAACGCCGGAACTGTGAGCCATGTTTATGTGTAACGCTTCAAGGAGTAGTCCTGCTGATTCGACTCTCCAGCACGGTCAGTTGATTCGAGCACACCGACTGGCGTTATCGGGTACCGGTAAACCGGCGTTGGCGCTTAATCGGAGGCAAACCGAACAGTCGCTCGGTGCGGGGACGTGTCTGCTTTCAGGGCTTTTGTTGCTTCTCTTATCGAGTGTGGTATCGGCCGACCTGGAACCTTTGAGCCCTAACCTCGGCCGCGCATTGTCCGCCGAGGAGATTGCTGCATTTGATTTGACGATTTTACCGAATGGGCAAGGCTTGCCAGTAGGCAAGGGGTCTGTATCCACGGGAAAAGCTGTCTACCTTCGTGAATGTATGGCCTGTCATGGCGAAGAAGGCAAAGGGCGGCCTTAATAACCGGTTGGCTGGAGGGGTAGGCTCTATCCAATCGGCGAGCCCCGATGTCACGGTTGGTAGTTACTGGCCTGAGGCCACTACGCTTTTTGACTACATCCGAAGAGCCATGCCTTACACGGATTCTGGTCGGCTGACGGTTGATGAGACTTACGCGGTCACCGCTTACGTGTTGTTTTTGAGCGGCATAGTGGAGAGCGACGCTGTCGTAGGCCATGAGAACCTTGCGGATGTCGCCATGCCAAACAAAGCAGGGTTTTATTGGGCAGAGGCTCCCAAGTGATTCCGCTGCTCTCCGATCGTCTCTCATGAGCAACCTTTGTCAACGCGCTTATAGCAGTCTAAATGACAACCTCGGCGGTCGTTGGTAGCTTTCGCACCCTTCTAACCCGTCTTGATGTCCGGTATGCTGCCGCCCCTCACGATAAACGAGCAGGCAAGCCTGGATGCTTTCGAGCTACCAACACATAACACTATCGCTGGAAGAACCTTTGGCCTTGATCACGATCAATAGGCCAGAGAAGCACAACGCTATTTCCTTGGCTACGCTTGAGGAGCTGCATTCTGCAGTGGATCGCGCAGCGGGTGATGAGCGGATTCGTGTCATCGGTGTGACCGGTGCCGGCGGTCGGGCTTTTGCTTCGGGCTCGGACCTCAGTGAAGTCGCCGACAGAGACTTAAAGAAAGGAATGGAGCCCATTGTTCAGGGATTAGCCGCGAAGTTGGAGGCCTGCCCCAAGGTGACCATCGCCGCCATTGACGGGATTTGCATGGGAGGTGGGCTCGAAATTGCGCTGGGGTGTGATCTGAGGATTTGCACGCCCGAGAGCCGGTTTGCCACGCCCGAAGGCAAGCTCGGAATCATCCCCGGTGGAGGCGCCACCGCGCGTTTGCCGAGATTAGTCGGCAAGGGTTGGGCGCTTGAAATGCTCTTGATGGGAGAGCCCATGACGGCTGCGCAGGCATTCCAGATGGGCCTGGTGACTCGGCTAGTTGAAAGCGGAAGTTTGCTAGCTGAGGTTGAGTCCATGGCAACGCATCTCGCAACCTTTGCCCCGTTCGTTCCTCATTTTATGAAGGTGATGGTCCAGCAGGGGTTAGAAGGAAGCTCGGCCTCAGCGCTCGCCATGGAGAAATTCGCTCAGAGCGCGTTACTGCAAACTGAGGATAAACAAGAGGGAATCGACGCCTTCTTGTCGAAACGGCCGCCGGAATTTAAAGGTCGGTAAACCCACGCTTGCTACCGCCCTGAGGCCGCAAGGCCCAGTGCTGGGATAAACGTTCGATCCGATCCCTTCAGTCCCGGTTAGGCCTCATTAGGCTCGGTGCTAGGGTCAACCTCGCTTCTCTCGCCCGCTAACTTAGCGAGTTCTTTGCTGATAAAGGCATCGCGATCAAATTCTGCACAATAGCGATCATAAAATGCCTTGCCGCGCGCCTCAGGCAGACGGTTGCCATCCCCGAAGGTGGCGCGCGTGAAGATCCGGCATCTGGCATCCGCGGTAATCGCGTCATCAGAGGCGAGTTCATTCAGCACATCATCTAGCGTCAATGCACCCGTGTGAGCGGTCACCCCGTTTCCAATCGCGCCATCGAGGTGAATGCTTACCGGTTGAGACTGGGTAAACGCGGGCCAGTCTGGACCGTTACTGTTCGTCGCGCTTGGTGCGCCACTTAGCGCAAAGCTCGCCCAGTAGTCTCGCATCGTCGCTGAGAGCGATTTTGCGTCGGCTAGCGCCTCGCTTGAGAGGGCCCACTTGACGATAAAGTTCTCAAGCGCTGCTGGAAATAAAAACATGAGCTCTACTGCGTGGGCAGCGCCGAGCAAATCAGCGAGATCGACGTCGCCCACGGTATCAAAGTGGCCCCAGTCAAAGCGGTACAAGTAGAGGTCGACGTCGCCTCGCTCAGCCATGAGACGCGCGATGTCATCGCCTGCGCGCAGTTTCCAGAGCGATGAGCCAAACCGATTAAGTGCTTCGTACTCGTCAGGCTTGATGATGGCTTTTGGCATATTGGGTAAGAAAGACAGTAGGGCGCTAGGCTCGCCCCAACGCACAAATTCCTCGTTACGCATGTTGAATAGTTTGTTCTCGTCGCGATTGGTGCCAATCATGACTGGGACATGTTTCCACGTCGGGTCACGCAGCGCGCCAAGAATGCCCTCAGAATGAATGACGACCCCATCAGGAAAAGCTCGGGTCATGCCAGCGCCAATGGGTCGAGCGTTCGCTTCAGCATCGAGTAACCGAGTGGGTTCAGCATCGAGTAAGAGCGCCTTGATGTCGGCCGAAGACAGCGATCGCTGAAGGGTGGCCGCCTCAATGCGATCGGCTGCTGAGCCGTTCAAGATGAGTAGTTCGTTAACGAGCTCAAAGCTGCTGATGGAGCGGGAATATCGATCTTCCCCGTAGGGTGACTCCGCGTCTTCAAGATCGCCCACGCTCATAATGCCACTTTGGATAATGGCTCGATGGAACAGCCCTTGGGCAGGTGGTGACGCCATGAGCGCTGCCACATTGTGCCCACCCGCAGATTCACCAAAGATGGTGACGTTATCAGGATCCCCGCCGAAGCCTTCGATGTTGTCTCGCACCCACTCGAGCGCTGCAACCGTGTCCAGCGTACCGAAGTTTCCTGAGTGGTCCATGGCTGACGTGTCTTCTGTCCTAAGTGCAGGGTGCCTGAACCAGCCCAATGTTGATAAGCGGTACTGAGTCGTTACCACGACGACGTTCTGGTCACGCACTAGGTCTGAGGGGTCGTATGTTTCAGCCGAGCCAATCGTGTTACCGCCACCGTGGATCCAAACCATCACGGGCTGCTGGGTGTCTTCCGGCAGGCCTTCCTTGGCATATACGTTGAGGTACAAGCAGTCTTCGCTGCCCATATACGTCTCATCTGAGGGATTCAAAAAGCCGCTTTTTTGCACGCACGCCGAGCGATGCTCAGTCGTCTCGAGTAACTCGCTCCAGGGTTTAGCGGGCTGAGGCGCTTTGAAGCGAAGTTCGCCGATGGGTGGGGCCGCAAAGGGTAGTCCTAGCCAGTGCTTCACGCCGTCTTCTGCCTTGCCGAGCACTGGGCCTTCGCGGGTCTCAACCATGAGATCGGGCGTAACTGCAGTATCACTACAAGCGGTTAAACAGCCAACGAGTAACGCCACGATCACCAGAACGCCGCGATGAGTCTGAGCAGTATCTGGTTGCCGCACTGAGGACGCCCAAGCGCTGCGTCTTATTGGTATCGGTTGGCTTGCGACTGGAAGTCGGGTTGTTGTCGAAAAGCGGCATCGAGATATCTCTGGTTACGGAGCGTGGATTGCACTCTAGACGAATCGAGGAGCAGGGGAAAGATGGGTTCTTTGCATCGCTGAGCTCCCTAGGGCGCGGCTCTTGTTGTCGATGAAGAGGCAATCATCAGTGGCGTGACATGTCGAACTTGGGTATTTTGAGTGCAGAAGGAAAGGGGGCGCTATGAAGACGATTCTGGTAGCTAATCGGGGCGAAATCGCTTGTCGTGTGATTCAAGCGGCGAAGGATGAGGGGTATCAAACCGTCGCCGTTTACAGTCAGGCCGATGCAGATAGTCCATTTGTGGACATGGCTGACCAGTGCTGTCGCATTAGATGGCAACGCGGCCAGCGAGACGTACCTCGACATTGGACTCATCATTGAAGCGGCGCGCTCATCGGGCGCGGATGCCATTCATCCTGGCTATGGGTTTTTGTCTGAGAATGCTGAGTTTGCGAGCGCTTGCGCCGAAGCAAAGATCACCTTTATTGGGCCATCCCCCTCTGCCATCGACATCATGGGGAACAAAGGAACTGCCAAGCGGCTAATGATTGAGGCAGGGGTTCCTTGTATTCCTGGCTTTGAAGCGCCGAATGCCAGCGATGATGAATTGTTAGCCGCGGCAGTCGATGTGGGATTTCCGCTCATGGTTAAGGCGGCGGCAGGTGGTGGCGGTCGAGGCATGCGACTTGTTGAAACCATTGAAGGGCTCGCCTCGGCGATCAGCTCAGCACGCCTTGAAAGTTTAAATGCGTTTAGTTCAGAGGAAGTGATCCTCGAGCGGGCGTTTGTTGGCGCGCGTCATATTGAGATCCAGATCGCTGCGGATCAACACGGCAACGTCGTCCACTTAGCTGAGCGCGACTGCAGTGTTCAAAGGCGTCACCAGAAGGTTATTGAAGAGGCGCCCTCTACTTGTCTAACGGAGGCGCTGAGGTCGAGCATGGGCGAAGCCGCAATCTTGGCGGCGAAGGCTGTGTCCTATGTGGGCGTCGGAACGGTTGAGTTCTTATTAGATGAGGACGGCCAGTTTTACTTCTTAGAGATGAATACGCGGCTTCAGGTTGAGCATCCTGTGACGGAGTGTGTCACAGGAATTGATTTGGTCTCGCTGCAGTTCTCGATTGCTGAGGGCGGCGCGCTCCCGTTGTCTCAGGACGAGGTGACGCTTAAGGGGCATGCGATCGAGGTGCGAATTTACGCAGAGGATCCCAGCCAGTCCTTTAGGCCTCAGACGGGTGCTGTATTGATGTACGACGCGCCTCGCGGCAATGGCATCAGAGTAGATTCGGGTATTCGCGAAGGTTCTGAGATCAGTCCTTACTATGACGCGATGATCGCTAAGTTAATTGCTTGGGGCGATACTCGCGACGTTGCTAGACGGCGGCTTGTGAGCGCTTTGAGAGGGACAACGGTACTCGGTCTCACTACGAACAAGGCCTTTCTCTTGCAGCTTCTTGAGCATCCGGATTTCGTATCGGGATCTGCGACAACCGCGATGATCGACGATGCGGTACTCGATCGAGCCGCACAATTTGCCGTACCGACGATTGATGAATTGAGCCTCGCTGCGGTGACGCTACATGCTGGGCATGGGCAGTTGGCCAACTGGAGTAACGCTGAACCTATGCTTCGCAGAGAGGTATTTGAGCATGGAGGAGAGCGATCGGTTGTGCAGCTGTTATCGACACCGAGCGGTTTTGGCGTAACGGTTGGAGATGAATCGAGGCGCATCGCAGTCAAAGCGGTTGCCAATGGTCGCCTGGAGTATATCTTGGAGGGGGTGTCGTCGACCCTCGCTTACGCACTGGTTGACGATCAATTGTCCATCGACTTTGGTTCAAAGACACTCCTTTTAACGCGAGCCACCTATGAGCCACCCGTCAGTGCAGACGCTGCTGGAAGTGGCGAAATCATGGCTTCAACGGAGGGCAAGGTCACCGCGCTTCTAGTGGAAGAGGGAGACCTTGTGGTCAAGGATCAGCCACTGGTTATCGTCGAAGCGATGAAGATGGAACATCGACATCTAGCGGATGGCGACGGGCGGGTCGTCCGTGCGCACGTCGCGGTCGACCAGCAGGTGAAGAATCGACAGTTACTCATGACCGTCGAATTAGATGGAGAGGAGGTCACGTCATGACCCTATTGTCGTCCCGTTTGAATACCGAGAGCGATGAATTCCAGGCGAATATGGCTTTTATGGAGGCCTACGTTGAAAAGATTCGGTCGGTGGAGCGAAACATTCGAGCGAGCGAAGAGCGCTATCGGGCTAGAGCAGAGAAGCGGGGTAAGCTGCTTCCTCGAGAGCGGTTGGCCCATTTGCTGGATCCAGGCGCGCCTTTTTTAGAACTGTCCTCCATTGCAGGCTATTTGATGAATGGGGACAAAGATGGGTCAACCGCCGGTGGCAATATTATTGTCGGCATTGGCTACGTGTCGGGCCGCCGAGTGTTGGTGATTGTGTGGAACTACGCGATTAAGGGCGGAACCATATCGAGCGTGACCACCAAGAAGAATTTGCGACTTCAGGAGATCGCTTTCGCAGCGCGGTTGCCGGTGATCTCGCTGAGTGAAAGTGGTGGGGGAAACCTCGCCGGGGACGGTGACCCAGACCCGTGGGGGGTCCATGGCTTTTTGGACGGTGGTCGAGTGTATGGCCAGCAAGCCCAGTTGTCCGCCGCTGGGATTCCTCAAATAACCGTATCTCACGGCAACGCGACGGCAGGCGGAGCCTATCAGGTCGCTTTATCGGACTATGTGATTTTAGTGCGCGGCCAAACACAATTGTTCCTCGCAGGCCCACCGCTTCTCAAAGCGGCAACGGGAGAGGTCGCCGATCACGAAACCCTAGGCGGGGCAGAAATGCATGCCACAGTCTCTCAGACCGGAGAGTACCTAGCAGAAAGTGACGAAGACGGCATTCGTATCGCAAGGATGGTGGTCAGCCAACTTCCACCCGATGCCGGTCGAGCGCTATCGCCCGACCAAGACGCGCTTTTGCCCCGTTACCCAACTAGTGAACTCCGCGGCATTGTTTCTGAGGATAAACGGATTCCCTACGATATGCGGGAGGTCATCATGCGGATTGTCGATGACTCGCGGTTTGATGAATTTCAGCCCGTGGTTGATCAACAGACGCTTTGTGGCCATGTGCACGTTGGTGGTTGGCGAATGGGAATTATTACTAATAACGGGCCAATTACTCCCCAAGGAGCAAAGAAAGCTTCTCAGTTCCTCCAGCTGTGCGATCAAAGTAATACGCCGATGTTGTTCTTACACAACACCACTGGCTTTTTAGTAGGCGTTGAGGCCGAGCAGGCGGGCCAGGTTAAACACGGCTCAAAGATGATTCAGGCGGTCGCAAATTTTCGGCCGCCAAAGATCAGCATTATCGTGGGTAACTCTTATGGCGCAGGGAATTACGCCATGTGTTCTAAGTCATTGATGCCCGCGTTTGTCTTCTCGTGGCCGACCGCCAGGCAAGCAGTCATGGGCGGCGCCCAAGCGGCCAGTGTATTGAGAATCGTCGCCGAGGATCGGGCCGCGCTCACGGGCCAGCCACTGAGCGACGAGCAGGAAGCAACCCTCGCGGTTCAATCCGAACGAATCATCGAATCCATGGAGCATGATTCTGAGGCGATGTTTTGCTCCTCGCGCTTAATGGATGACGGCTTGATTGACCCTGCTGACACCCGCAACGTCGTGTTGTTTGCGCTGGAGACTTGCCTTGAGGCTCCCCACCGCGGCACGCAAGGCAATACCTTCGGCGTCGCGAGATTGTAGGAATTCGCCGGCCTGGGTGACCGCACTAAGAATAGCCAGGATCTATCAGCGAGCTGCAACAGCAAGCTGCGGGCGCGGGTCGGAGCAACCGGCTTCGAATTTTTAAGAATGTGACTCAACTGCTTAAAGTGCTGGTTCTTCCCAACAGTTGGTCACAAGCGTTTTTTCGTCCAAGCGCTTTATCACAGCGCATTCATCAATGCTTTTTATCGGAGTTTTGCATTAAAGCTCTACACCAAAGCGCTTCATCAAAGCGCTTCATAACCGCTTGCCATAAACACGGTTTGCAGGATGAACGTCTAAAAACCAATCCGCATATCTGCGGAACCCTTAGCGGTCGCTTGTAGCGATCTAGTGTAGGCTCTAATGCTTCGATGCGTTGAATGTTGGATATCGCCCGAGGCAGAGGACTAATAATGCAGATGCTGTAAAGGCAACAGCGCCAAGCTGAAATCCTGCGTTATGAGTGCCCATTGTCTCGTAGAGCCAGGCGTACATCGACGGTGCAATGCCCGATGCCGAGGCGAGGCCTGCATACAAAAATCCGTAAATTTTCGCGTAGTGAGCGGTGCCAAAGTATTTGGCCGCCAAAAATGCCATCAAATCGAGCTCCGCGCCCGCTGCAAAACCGAGTAAGAGAGACGCCAGAATCGCGTTGGATAGGGTGAGGGATTGGAGCAGCATCAGGCATGCGATGACCGGTAACGCGATGGCAGCCGCGGCTACGCCGGGTGCCCAAAATCGATCAACGAGCCAACCAATCGCCAGCCGGCCAACGATGACCGCGGCTCCGAATGATGACATGGCGGTAGCGGCCTCGCTCATGGGAATACCCGCGTCAGTAAGTGCTGGAATGAGATTCGGCACGAGACCCGATTGCACCACGTATACGAGGAAAATAGACAGCAACAGTACCCAAAAGCGATACCCTCGCAGCGCTTCACCCAACGTAAGGCCTTCCTCAGCCGCTGGCTCTGGTTGGTTAGCATCGGGCGACGAATCGTCAGCAACCTCTCCGTCCTTTGGGAGCTTGAATAGCCACCACACCCAAGGGCCTGCAACCAGGAGGGGTAATGCGGCGAGCGCAACATAGCCGGCGCGCCAGCCCCAAGTCTCGACCACCCAGGCGATCAGCGGTGTCACAATCACAGCGCAAAGTCCTGTTCCGCTTAAGACGAGCCCCAGCGCAAAGCCCCGCTGACGAATGAACACTTGAGTAATCGCGGTGGTCCATGTCACGGGTACGGTGCCTGCGCCGAGCAGTGCCATCGCGCCATAACTCATATAAAACAGCAGCAAGTTGCCTTGATTGAGCGAGGGTAGAAACAGTGCAATGGATAGTCCCACTAACCCAAATAGCGCGACGCGCCTTGCGCCATAGCGATGAATGAACCATCCGACGATGGGAGAAGTGAAGACGCCGATTCCGGTGCTGAACATCAGTGAGAGCTGGAACTCTGAGCGGCTCCAACCGAATGCCTCGGTGACAGGCACGACAAAAATGCCAAGGGTGTAAAAGGGGAGAACGATGGAACTACAAATGACGCCCACACACGCTGCGAGCAGCAGTCCTCGGTGACTAAATATTTCCATGGAACGCCATGACGGAGCCTCGCTTTGCATGTTCTCTCCTAACGAGCCAAATAATAGGTGGTCTTAGATGAGACTACTGTTAACTGCGGCGCTCGCCAAGCGGCTTGATCAAGTGCCCAGACCAAGTGCCCAGACCAAGCGCCCAGACTAAGCGCACTCGTAGATGATGCGAGATCCTGTTTCCGAGGCCTCAAAGCATTCAATCAATGAGATGACACCTTGTGCGAGGATCAAGCACAATGATGAGCAATAGATCATGCATTGACCCGAGATATCAGGAGACCGTTGGCCATGGAATTACCAGAACGAGGACAGAGCTGGGCTGAATTGAGCAAGGGCATGGAGGACGCGGGCAAGCACGATGTGGCATGGCGCGATGGCAAGGCGGCGGTTTACGTCTTCAATGCTGGAGAAGACGTCTCACGGGTTCAGCGGGAGGCTTATGCCCTCTATCAGGCGGAAAACGGTCTTGGGCCTGCCGCATTTCCTTCGCTGAAGCAGATGGAGGCCGATGTTGTTCAGATGGCATTGAGGCTGTTGTCTGCGCCTGAAGCCGCCGGTGGTGCGATGACCTCAGGCGGCACTGACTCAATCACGATGGCGGTGAAAGCGGCCCGCGATGCCGCTCGCGCCGATGGTCGACAAGGGCCTTTCAATATTGTGCTCCCGTACTCGGCCCATTTAGCCTTCGATAAGGCCGCTGCACTAATGGATATCGAGATTCGGCGAGTGCCCTGCAAAGACTATGTAGCCGATGTGGACGCGATGCAGCGTGCGATGGACAACGATACGCTGATGCTCGTTGGCTCCGCGCCGTCCTTCCCCTTCGGTCTGATTGATCCCATTAGTGATCTCAGCCGGATCGCTGCGGAAAGTAACGTTTGGCTTCATGTGGACGCTTGTGTAGGTGGTTATATTGCGCCCTTCGCCAAGCAGCTAGGGGAGCCGATTCCCTCGTTTGACTTTGAACAGCCAGGGGTAGATTCCATGTCTGCCGACCTACACAAATATGGGTATGCCGCCAAAGGGGCGAGTACGGTCCTTTTTCGTGACGAGTCGATGCTTGGCCACATGGCCTTTGATTTTGATTGTTGGCCAGCGGGTCGGATGGTCACCCCTACGCTTGCCGGTACAAGGCCAGGTGGCGCGATTGCTGCAGCTTGGGCTGTGATGAATTTCCTCGGTGCTGAGGGTTACAGAGAGAAGCACGCAGCAGTACTGCAGGCACGCCGAGCGATCGCTAAGGGTGTAGCGTCGCTTGGGTTTGAAGTGGTAGGCAACCCGCTGCTGGGCATTTTGGCGTTTACGCACCCCGATGCGGACGTGTTCGGTGTGTATCGTGCCCTGTACAAAAAAGGGTGGGTGACCAGTGCCTGCACTGAGCCGCCCGCGCTGCATCTAATGCTGTCGCCGATTCATGCAAGTGTCGTTGATCAATACTTGAGTGATTTGTCGGACGCGTTATCGGTTGTCACCTCAAAGCCTGCCAGTCAGCCCATGCGCGCCGAGGACATTCGGTATAGCTAACGCCCGTCACGGCTGACCGCCCAGCTAATTGACCGACTGCGGAACGCGTGGTGTGATGCCGGTCATCTCAGATCAATGCATGGGAACGGAAATGGTTAATGGAATGAAGCGGCGATTGCGTGGGTTGGGCGTTGCAGGCAAGGCATTGTCAGCAGTAGCCCTTTTCGGTGGGCTGTTACTCGGTTCGGCAGCGCTCGGAGCCGCCGAACTTCAAACGGCAACCCCTGAATCAGTGGGTTTTGATAGTGAGAGACTGACTCGACTGTCGACCCTCGCCGCAGATTACGTGGACCAGGGGAAACTGGCCGGAGTGGTTACACTGGTCAACCGGGGCGGAAAAATCGTTTTTACCGATACCGTGGGCCACCGGGCCATCAACGATAAGACCCCGCTTAAGCACACCGATCTCTTTCGCATTTACTCCATGACAAAACCCATCACGGCGATTGCGGCCATGCAGCTCTATGAGCGCGGCGCATTTCATATGAGCGACCCAATTACCAAGTGGTTGCCCGAACTGAATGCGTTGACCGTATTGACCGAAGATGGCGAGCGAGTGCCGGTTAATCGCCCTCCGACCATGCAGGAACTGTTAACCCATACCGCTGGTTTTTCCTACGGATTTGATCCTCGAGACCCTGTGGATCAAGCGTATCGGAAAGCCGATCTTTGGGCGGCGAAAGATTTAGATGAATTTGTTGCAAAAGTCGGCGAGCTGCCGCTCAAGCATCAGCCCGGTGTTGCTTGGCATTACTCGATCGCGGTTGACTTGACGGGGTTAATTGTTGAGCGGATATCGGGTCAACCATTCGATGAGTATTTGCAAACTCATTTGTTTGAGCCGCTCGGTATGGTGGACACCTTTTTCGAAGTTCCGCCCGAAAAGTTATCCCGATTTTTGCCTAATCACCGCTGGTCCTACGAAGCGGGCAAGGTGATACGGATCGATGGGCTTGTTCCGGAGCTGGGCGGAAGACCCACCTCCCGAGCCATGGGTAACTTCACGGAGGTGACGTTGTTTTCAGGGGGTGGAGGACTGGTTTCAACCGCCCGAGACTATATGCGCTTTGCGGAAATGCTCCGAGCGGGTGGGCGTCTTGGAGATCAGCGCATCATCGGCGAGAAGACGCTCCGCTACATGACGAAAAACCATGTCCCGGCAGTAACGGGGGCGGTCGGTCTAGGTGAGAGCCCGCTAGCGCGGCGATTCAAGGGCTTTGGATTTGGGCTTGGTTTTGGCCTCATCGAAGACCCCGTGAGTAATGGATCATTGTCGAGCGCGGGCACGTTTATGTGGGGCGGCGCAGCGGGAACGATATTTTGGGTTGATCCGGTTGAGGATCTGGTCGTCGTCAGTTTGATTCAGCTTATGGTGTCGCCCTGGCCGCTTCGAGAGGACCTGAGGGTTGGGGTTTATCAGGCGCTTGAGGAGTCCTATGAGCCTTGACCGCGCCCTCCTGAAGTTGATGAATGGAGTGATCGGTGACACCGGGCTAATGAATACAATATGAGCGTTTGCCTCGACGCATCGGCGCGATCGTGTGGGGTTAATCAGTCCGAATA
Organism: Gammaproteobacteria bacterium; assembly: GCA_038131595.1. Classification (GTDB taxonomy): domain Bacteria; phylum Pseudomonadota; class Gammaproteobacteria; order Pseudomonadales; family Azotimanducaceae; genus UBA9926. The sequence goes on along the minus strand of JAYPPR010000007.1, from coordinate 13,397 downwards.
AATGACTCACAGTGTGGATTGGCGAGCGGACTAATATCGCGCAAAACACAAGTCTGGCAAAAAAGAGGAGTGAGAAATGGCAGCAATTCCGAAAGGGGAACAGTCGCGGTAACCGGGGCAGCGGGTTTTATCGGTGGCTGGGTCGTTAAATTGCTGCTAGCTGAAGGCTATCGCGTGCGTGCTTGCGTCCGTGATGTGACGAATGACGAGCGTGTGGCGTTTTTGAAGGAAATGCCTGGGTTTTTGAGCGGTCGCCTCACGTTACACAGTGCTGACTTAGATCAGGACGGCTGCTTCGATGAGATTTTCAAGGGCTGCAATGGCGTTGCCCACGTGTCTCACGTCTCTGATTATACCGATCACGCCTATATCAAGAGGGTGTGCGACCACATCATTCAATCGGTCAATGCTTCCGGAACAGTCACCCGCGTGATCGTGACGTCCAGCGTGGCAGCGGTGATTTCCGAGATGGATCTGGAGGAAATCGGGCGTCGGCCTGTGTTTTATGAAGATCGCTACCCTGATGATGCGAACCCCAAACGAACCGCCCAGAGCCAAGGCTACTCGATGGGCAAAATCTTGGCAGAAACCGCATTTGCTGAGGCAGCGGAACAGCATGGGGGTTGGGATGCCATTACTTGTTGCCCCGCTGATAACGTAGGGCCGATTCTGTCGGCGCATCAAAAAAACTATGGTCCCTGGCAACGTCATGTGAGCACGATGCTCGAGGGGAATTATGAGCAAAATTGGGTCTATCGGCCTTGGTTCCCCGTCGACGTCAGAGACAACGCGTTGTGCCACATCCGGATGTTGGAGTCCACCAAAGTGAAGAACGGTGAGCGGTACATTGCTTGGTCGACTGAGGCTTGGAATGTCGAGTCCATATGCGCACGCATTAATGAATTACTTCCCGAGATTCGCCTTCAGGTCACCGAGCCCCGAGAAGTTCACCCGGAGCGACTGCAAGCGCGCGAGTCACGCTACCGCGGGCTGTGGCGAGCGGCAGATTTGCGCAATGAGCGCATGGTCGAATTGACCGGCATCACCTTTCGATCATTTGATGATTCGCTGCGCGATTGTGTTGAGTCATTGATAGCGATAGCTGGTACCGAGGTGTTGACCAGGGCTGAATAGAGATCGCTTGAGCGCGCAGGCGCTGAAGGTTCAGGTCTCCGTGGTCGGTTCTTAAGTCTTCGGTTTTGAGCGTGAGGCACGACAGGAGCCAGAGCAAAACTGGCTCAAAAGAGTGAGGTAGAACAAACGCTTGGATGCCAATAGCCTAAAATCAGTGTCGTTAGACCAAAGGCCTCCAAAGCAAAGACCTCGAAAGTAAAGCGCTCCAAAACAAAGGGTGCCTAGGTCAATAGCCCTTAAGACAACAGTCTCTAAGATGAGAGTTTCTTAAGTAAATGCTTCTGAGCAACAGTGCCCAAGCTAAAAACTCCTAGGCTAGCAGAGCCTAAGACAAGAGCCTTCAGGGTAGGGGCTTAAGGGCTTGAGTCCGAAAACCAAACAGCCGGGGAGCAAAAGGTCGGCAAAGAAAAAAGCCAGTAAAGAAAAAGCTGTTGGTGAGACAAAAGCTGGCGCTACAAAAGCCTCCCAAAAAAAACGTTAGCCGTGAGCGACGCTGGGTGCTGGTTTGATAAGCCAATACAATAGTGGGATGGCAAACATGATAAGGAGCGTCGACAACGCAAGCCCGCCCATGATGCAAACGGCCATCTCCATGAAGAAGGCGTCAGAGATGAGTGGTGTCATGCCGAAAATGGTCGTCCCCGCTGCCAAAATCACTGGCCGCAAACGACTGATGGCTGCCCGGGCGATAGCGTCGTGCGTCATCCCCAGTTCCCTCACGCGCTGATCAATTTCATCCACCAGCACGACACAGTTCTTAATCAGCATGCCCGCCAAGCTCAAAAATCCAAGAGAGGAAGGGAAGGTAAACGACAAGTCAGTAATGAGTAGGCTCACCACGACCCCGCAGACGGTCATGGGTACCGTTAGCCAAATGATCAGTGCTTGCTTGAACCGGCCAAACAGCAGGAGGGTCACTAAGAACATTGAGCCAAAGGTGAGCGGCACCTTGGACCCGAGCATTTCTCTTGCTTTCTCGCTACTCTCGACTTCGCCACCCCAAGTCAGGGAATAGCCCTCTGGCAACGGGATGGCCTCAATGTCATCGCGCACGCGGTTAAAAGCGGCATCAAAATTTTCACCAAGCGGCTGATTGGCCTGAGCCGTAAGCGTTGGTATTCGATCCAGACGCCGCAGCATGGTCTCTTCGGTAGAGAGGTCAAAGCCATCGATGACCTGACGCATGGGGATGAACGCACCCAGTGCCGGGCTGAAAACGGTTCGATCTCTGACTCGCTGTAGATCGTTGCGCTCAGATTCAGGTGCCCTGACGATGATCGGCAGCATCATGTCCCGGTCTCTGAACACCCCGACGCGGATGCCGTCGGTACCAAAGCTCAAGGCTTGGTAGATATCGCTGCGGCTGATTCCAGCCTCGGCGGCGCGCGCAGCATCGTAGCGTGGCACCACCGTTAACGCCGGCTGTCGCCAGTCCAGCGTGAGATCGCTAAATCCATTGCGTTCATAGACGGTTAAGACGGATTCACCCAGTTCTCTTAGTTTGCGGTTATCAGGCCCTGTAAGCCTCGCCTCCATTTTGTAGGGTCCGCTAGGGCTGAATTCGCTGCGCCTGACCAGAATTTCTAGGTCGGGAAACGTTCGAGCCGCGAGCACCCGAGTTTGTTCCATGATGTCGCTCATCACCCTGACATCATCGACTCGAACGAGCAGATGAGCGTAGGCGGGATTGGGCTGTTCTGGGACGCAGCGTCGCCGAAAATCGCGACGGCCCGCGACCAATGAGTTCAAGCGAACTGACGATGCCATCGAACTTATTGACGGCCTGCCTGAACTGCTCAACGCGCGCTCTGGTCGCGTGGATGGTTGAGCCTTGGGGAAGATAGACGTCAACGAAATAGATCGGCGTGTTATTCGTCGGGAAAAAGCTTTGCTTGACCTTGCCGAATCCCCAAATGCTGGTTCCTGTAATACCAATCACAATGAGCATGCCAAACCAAGCTCGCCGCAGCCCAGCGCTAACGAGCCAGCGATAAGGTCGATACATCAGGCCACCGTAGATCACGTCCTCATCCTGAGCGGCTTGGGGTTTGAGTAGCCATTGCCCAAGCAGCGGAGTTACCAACACTGCGAGTAACCAGCTGAGCATCAGTGAGATCGCAACGACTTGAAACAGGGAGACCAAGAAGTGTCCGCTGGCATCATTGGAGAGGCCAATAGGCGCAAACGCCAGGATGCCGATAACGGTTGCGCCCAGCAGAGGAAACTGGGTTCTTGAAACAGCGCGCTTTGCCGCTTCCACGGGTTTCATGCCCATTTGGACGCCAACCAGCATCCCCTCAACGACGACAATGGCGTTGTCGACGAGCATCCCCATGGCGATCATCATGGCGCCAAGCGAAATACGCTGGAGCGAGATATCGGCGAGCGCCATGACGGCAACCGTGCCGCCCACCGTGAGCAGCAGCACGGAACCGACCACCGCACCGGCGCGCCAGCCCATAAAAATGCACAGCACACCAATGACGGTGGCAATACTGATAGAGAGATTAGTAAGAAAGGTTCCGATGGCTTGCTCGACCATCACGTGTTGCCGATAAATCGGGTGGAGCGCGATGCCGATTGGCTCGGTTTCAAGCAGCTTCTCCAGCGCCTGATCGACCTTGTAGCCAACGTCCACCACGTTCTCGCCTTGCCTCACCGAAACACCGAAGGTGATCGACTCGACGCCATTGAAACGAATGAAGTCGAAGGGCTGATCCACAGGTTGTCTAGTAACGCGAGCGACGTCGCCAAGCCTCAGGGTGTCTGCTTGACCTGGAAGGCCAATGCGAATCTCTTCGAGGGATTCAATCGAACGAAAAGGATTGCTGATGTGGAAGGTCGCCCTGCGATTTTCAAGATCGATTGCGGGCGCGGACCCGACGCTGATTTCGCGATTGAGCCTGTCGATCACCGCATTGAGCGGAATACCCAATCGGACCAGCGCCTGATGGTCGAATTCTAGATACACGGCTTCTTGGACCTGGCCGCTCAAACTCACTTTGGCCACCCCAGGTACCGAGAGCGCGGTATCGCTTAGTCTCCTGGCTAGGTCATGAATCTGCCGGGGTGAGAAGCCGTCGGCCGTGACGGCATAATAAATGCCGTAAACATCGCCAAAATCATCCTCTACCAGAGGTTCCATGGCACCGGGTGGCAGATAGGCTCGAGCCTCGCTCACTCGGCGGCGCATTTCATCCCAAACTTGAGGGATTTCGCTCGAGTCGAGGCGCTCATCGATCTCTATTTGAATTTCTGATCGCCCCGGAACGGATTTGGATTTCATCTGCTGGAGATAAGGCAGTTCTTGAAGTGCGGTCTCGACCACATCAGTGACTTCTTGCTCAACCTCTTGGGCGGATGCGCCTGGGTAGGGTGTGATGATGTATGCCCACGCCATGGGAAACGGAGGGTCTTCTAATCGACCGATGTTGTTCATGCCCCAATACCCGCCCCATACGCAGGCCAGCATCAAGATCACGACATACAGCGGGCGCTCGATCCACCAGCCTATTAAGCGAACGATCGGAGACTCAGTGGTGGCGCTTGGATTCATCGTGGCTGCGCAGGCGTCATGGGCCTAACACGCATGCCCTCTCGGAGCTGTTGCCCACCGGCGGCAGCAAAGCGGTCCCCTGGCTTGAGGCCTTCTTCGATTTCGACTTGACCCTCACGAATGTCACCGACTCGCACCGGTTGTCTTGCCACGGTTTGCGACTCATTGGCGTACCGCCAAACATAGAAGGATCCATCTGGCGATTCATGGATGGCATCGAGCGGGATTCGCGGATAGAGGTTTGGCATGGCGCGTTCGGCATAGACGGTCACATTCATTCCGGGCAGCACGTCAACGGGCGGTGGGCCAGTCATCACCAATGTCACACGATAACTCTGGGCGACGGCGTTTGCTTCGCCTGCAAATTCTTTCAGCGCAAGCGGGATGTCTGTGTCCACGCCAGGAAGGCGAGCCCAAAGGTTTGTCACTGTGCGGTCATTGATCGTGCTGACAAGACGCTCTGGAACTGCGATTCGCACGAATATTTCCGTGAGATCGCTCAGCCTTACGATGGCCTGGCCTGCGGCGGCAAGACTGTGGTTGTCAACGTATCGGCGGCTGAGCAGTCCATCAAAGGGTGCAACTAATCGGGTCTCAGAGAGATGTCGCTCGCTCATTTCAAGATGGGCTCGCGCCAGATCAAGTTGAGCGCTCGCTTGATCCACGAGGGCAGGAGAAATGGCTTTGTCTTTCAACAGTGCGCGTTTGCGGCGGAGATCAAGTTCGGCCAGTTCGAACTGCGCTTTTGCCTCTCTGACGCTGATCTCAAAAGGGGTTGGATCCAGCGCCGCTATGAGTGACCCCTCAGCGAGTCTGTCGCCTTCCCGGGGAGTGACCGATGCGAGCTGCCCGCTAACCTCAAACGAGAGATCAACGGTTTGAGCGGCATCGACCTTGCCGACGAATTCGTGAAGGATCCGATCCGACGGTTGCTCAAGCGTAGCAATGAGTGCCGGCCTCGGGCTAGGGCCTATTTGAGCCTCCTCATTGATAAAGGATTCGTTACTGTCAGCGCAACCTGTGATCACGATGGCGGCAAACGTCGGCCAGACCAATATCAATCTGGCTAACGAAAACCAGGGTGTTCATTCCTTACGGAGCCGTTCATCGCATTCAAGCGGCGCTGGTATCGCCGCAGTAGAGAAACGAGCGAAGTAAAGAGGGTGGGCGGTTGAGCGTGCATCGAAACTAATCCAGGAAGCCGGCGAGGCCAGACGCCACGGTTAACCGGTTTTGGTGTTGCTAAGTGAAGGCACAGTAACAAAAAAATGTAGCAGGTGCTACATAATGTCGATTCGGCGCTTGCGGGTGCCCAAAGGGTACGGTTTACTGGGACCACTACTCGGCTTAACGCCTTGGCCTATAGCTGCGCAAATGCTGCTGTCGCGCGCGGTTCAAGTAGCCGGTTCTAGACAACGTTTTCCAATCGTTAGGAGGCAGTGATGCGACAAAATCATCATTTGAAGGCACTTTTTTTCACCGTGATGCTTGGTTTAGGCGCGGCTCAGCAAGGGATTGCACACTCCGGGCCACCGGTTCCAGACCCGATGAACATTGAGGGCATTTCCACTGCCTTTGGATGGGACTTTGAAGGTACTGAGATCGTGACCGAGAAGGTGACCGATAGCCTTTACGTGCTGTTCGGTGTCGGTGGCAATATTGCCGTATCGGTCGGCGAGGATGGTGTGCTGATTGTAGACGATCAGTTTCCGCAAATGATGGATCGCATCAATGCCGCCATTGGAGAGCTGGGTGGTGGCGCCGTTGATTTTGCGATCAATACGCACTGGCACTTTGATCATGCGGACGGCAATTTGGCGCTCGGGCCCGCAGGCACCTGGCTTGTATCCCAGGCGAATTCAAGGGAGAAGATGCTAACCGACCAAGTGATTAACCTTGTGGGGGTTGCTTATGCACAAGAGGCGTATCCCCATGAAGCACTGCCGGTGATTACCTTTGAAGACGCCATGCAGTTCCATATCAATGGTGAACAAGTCGATCTCATGCACTTTGGCGAAGCCCATACAACGGGCGATACCGCGGTCATCTTTCGGGGTAGCAATGCCGTGCATCTTGGCGATGTCTATAACAACGCTGGCTACCCGTTCATTGATGCGGGGAACGGCGGTACGCTGGATGGAGTGATTGAGTTTTGTAAGCAGACCCTCGCGCAAATTGACGAGACGACGGTCGTGATTCCTGGCCACGGTCCCATTTCGGATTACCAAGGATTGAGCGATTACATCGCGATGCTGACAGATATTCGAGATCAGATGATGGAGATGATCGAAGCGGGCGCGTCGCTTGAGGATGTGCTGAGCAGCGACATCACAGCGGCTTATGACGAGACCCGTGGTGATCCCGGGCTACTGCTAAATCGCGGGTACTTCAGCTTGACTCACAAGGTCGTCGATCGATGATCACGCGTGCGCTGATAGGCGTCTTCGCCAGCGCGTTGTTTTCATCTCATGCGCTGAGCGAGGTGTTGGTGTGTGAGCAGTTGATCGATGTTCGAAGTGGCACGCTGGCGAACTGGCAAGCGATCGTGATTGACGGCGAGCGCATCCAAGCCGTCATGGATGAGTCTGACCTGCCAGGTGACATGACCGTCACTACCCGTCTTGAGGGTCAAACCTGCATGCCTGGTCTGATGGATATGCACGTGCATATCATCAGTGAATCGTCGCCCGATGGGTTCACTAAGCAATTCAGATGGAATCCTGCCGACTATGCCTATGGCTCTGTGAAGTTCGCAGAGCGAACACTGATGGCGGGCTTCACACTCGTGCGAGATTTAGGCAGCAGCCACAATCTTGCGATCAGTCTTCGCGACGCGATCAACCGGGGGGATATTGTTGGCCCACGGATTGTCGCTGCCGGCAAAAGTATTGCCACAACGGGAGGGCATGCTGACCCGACGAATGGGCGAAACCACGCCTTGATGGGCGATCCTGGTCCAGCGGCTGGCGTTGTGAATGGCGTGGCCGATGCTAGGAAGGCGGTGCGCCAGCGTTACAAAGAGGGTGCCGACCTGATTAAGATCACCGCGACCGGCGGAGTCTTGTCGCAAGCCAAAAACGGCCAAAATCCTCAATTTAAAATGGACGAGCTCCGCGCGATTATTGATACCGCGAACGACTATGGATTCAAGGTTGCCGCCCATGCCCACGGTGCCGACGGGATGTACCGGGCGGTTGATGCAGGCGTGGCCTCGATCGAGCATGGAACCTTTATGGATGAGCGGGTGATGGCGCTCATGAAGGAGCGAGGTACCTACTATGTGCCGACCATCATCGCTGGCAAGTTCGTTGCCGAAAAAGCCGAAATCGATGGCTTCTTTTCTGACATTGTGAGACCCAAAGCCCGCGAAGTAGGCCCAACGATTCAGGGGACTTTTGCCAAAGCCTATGCTGCCGGCGTGAAGATTGCCTTTGGTACTGATACTGGAGTGTCGGCCCATGGGGATAATTGGAAAGAATTCGTCTATATGGTCGAGGCAGGTATGCCAGCCATGGAGGCGATCCAGAGCGCAACCGTTGCAGCAGCGGACCTCTCTGGCATGAGCCAAGATTTAGGGGCCATTGAAGCCGGGAAACTAGCCGACATTGTGGCGGTTCGCGGAAACCCCATTGAGCGGATTGACCAGATGGAGCATGTGTCTTTCGTGATGAAGGGCGGAGAGGTTGTGTTGGCGCGCTGAGCGCAGACCGATTCAAAAGGGCTGGTTAACTTTCGATCCACCATCGAATCAGCCAGCCCACTTATCAAGGATTCATGAATCAAGAGAAAAGGATCCGCATCAATTCAAGGAGTGTGTCGTGTTCGAATCTGATTCAGAGGACCTGGTCGTTGAGCAAATCGAAGGCGTTGCCAAGCTCACATTGAATCGTCCCGAGGCAAGAAACGCATTATCTAGCGGTATGACGCGGAATTTAATCGAGGCCATTCGCTGGGCCGCGGTCGACGATGCGGTACGGGCTGTACTGATTACAGGGGCTGGTAACGCGTTTTGTAGCGGCGGTGACGTGAAGCGCATGAATCGCGACGCTGACCAATCAGCGCCGCCCAGTCCAGCTGCGGCGCTCGACGCCTTGCGGACCCGGCACCAGGGCATTGGTGGTGCACTCCGATCACTCCTGAAGCCTACAGTCGCGGCACTGCCCGGTGCCGCCGCGGGGGCGGGCCTTGCCATAGCGCTTTGTTGTGACTTCCGCATCGCCGGGGAAAAGGCGTTTGCCAGCACCGGTTATGCAAATATCGGCTTGTCGGGCGATTATGGTATCGCCTGGCTGCTCACCCAAGTGGTCGGCCCTGCCCAGGCGCGAGCACTGATGTTGTTAGGCGATCGAGTCGATGCGGAAGAAAGCTTGCGGCTCGGCTTATTTAACGAGGTTGTGGAGGATGAAGCGTTACCTGCTTCGGCAATGGCGCTGGCAGTGCGACTCGCTGGCGGACCGAGCGCGGCTTATGCTGCGATCAAAAAGAACTTAGATGATGCGTTGAGTATCGATCATCACACTGCCATTAACCGAGAAGCCGAGCGTCTGGCTGAGTGCCGGCAGACTGATGACTATCGTGAGGCGATTAAGGCGTTCGCCGAGAAACGAGCGCCGAGCTTTAGGGGGCGTTAAACGAGCCCTTCACAAGCGCCGCCATGGTTATCGATGCAGGTCATCGATGCAGGTCATTGATGCAGGTGAGTGAGTGGGACTGCAAGGTGCTCACCCAAGATTCACCTAACCTCACTCATCTAAATGCAATCGAGCAGTGTAAAACCAGTACCGGCCCGCGGTTGTTGCAGACGGGGCCAAAGAGATTGAATTCGCGAGAGGCGAGCGCCAACAGTTAAGCGCCAACAGTTAACAGCTAATCGTCAGTTGTAAGGAGCGTGAGATGACAGAATCGACAGAGAATAACACCAGCGAACAAATGCAGCTCAGCAATCGCGAAGCGTTCGACAAGTGGAATATTGACCCCTTCGTTGATCCGATGAGCCTTGAGCTGGAAACACTGGACCCTGCTCATCCTGCCCTCTTCGAAGCCAACACGTTTTGGCCTTATTTCGAGCGGCTGCGAGCGGAGTCACCCGTGCATTACACGCCCGAGAGTATGGTGGGGCCCTATTGGTCGGTTACGAAGTTCACCGACATCATGCACGTAGACACGCATCACGAGGAGTTTTCCTCAGACATTAACCAGGGCGGCATACGCATGGGTGGGCGACCAAGGCAGCCAGATGAGGCGCCGGATCCCATGTTTCATTTGCCTATGTTTATTATGCAAGACCCTCCCGTCCATGATGATCAGAGGCGAGTCGTGTCGCCAAGTTTTACCCAAGCCAGGCTTCAGGAACTGAAAGGGCTCATTCGGGAGCGCGCCGGCGCGATTTTGGACGGATTGCCTAGAAACGAGACGTTTAATTGGGTTCGGTCTGTTTCAGTAGAACTAACAGGGCAAATGCTTGCGACCTTATTTGATGTCCCGCAGGAGGATCGACATAAACTGATTTATTGGTCTGATACCGTCGAAAACATTGGTAACCCTGACGTATTTGAAACGCCTCAAGAGGCGTTTCAAGAACTTTGGAAATGCTTTGAATATTTTGACGCGGTCTGGAAAGAGCGCGCCGGGCGCTCCGAAAAGGGGAGTGATCTAATCTCGATTCTCGCGCAGAGCGAGGCCACCAAGAACATGCCCCCTAACGAATTTTTAGGGAACATGCTGTTACTGATTGTCGGGGGCAATGACACGACAAGAAATTCCATTTCGGGGGGCGTGCTGGCGCTTAATCAGCACCCTGCGGAATACGATAAATTGCTCGCAGATCCAAGTTTAATCCCCAAAATGGTGCCTGAAATGATCCGCTGGCAGTCGCCGGTGGCGCACATGTGCCGTACAGCAGTGAAAGATGTGGAACTCGGCGGCAAAACCATTCGGGCGGGGGATAAAGTCGTGATGTGGTACATCTCGGGTAATCGCGACTCTGATGCTATTCCTGATGCCGATCAATTCATTATAGATCGCGTGAATCCGCGCCATCATTTGTCGTTTGGGTACGGGATCCACCGCTGCGTCGGTAATCGCCTCGGTGAAATGCAATTGACGGTGCTGTGGGAGGAGATCCTGAAGCGCTTCAAGCGGATCGAGGTCGTGGATGATCCTGTGTATTTAAGGTCCAACTTCATCCATGGTATTCGTGACCTACCCGTCCAGATTAAGGGTTAATCGGCGTGCCTTCGCTAGACGTCAGGGAAAGAAGGGTCACGATCGGCAAGCATCAGACTGCGTTCCTTGAAGCGGGTGACGCCAATGCGCCGGCGATTGTGCTGGTGCATGGCTGGCCAGAGCGTGCGATCAGTTGGCGACATCAGATCCCTGTGCTGGCGGGATTGGGGTTCAGGGTTATCGCGCCGGATCAACGGGGCTATGGGGATTCAACCGTCTATCGCGAGACATCGGATTATGCGCTCGAGGCACTAACCAGTGACATGATTGGGTTGATCGATGCGCTGGAAATCGATCAAGCGGTGTGGGTAGGTCATGATTGGGGTAGCCCTGTTGTGTTCAGCGTGGCGAGCCATTTTCCAGCACGCTGTCAGGCGGTTGCGAGTCTTTGTGTGCCTTACTATCACCTCGAGCGGGGACTCAATCACACCATCAGTTTAGTGGACCGGTCGATCTATCCAGAAGAGAGTTACCCCGCAGGGCAGTGGGATTATCAGCGCTACTACGAGGAACACTTTGCCGAGGCGACCCGAGCGTTCGATGCAAACCCTCGTGCCACCATTCAAGCGCTATTCCGAAAGGGAGATCCCGCAGGGCAGGGGCTTCCTGCGGGAACGGCAACCACCCGCCGTGATGGCGGATGGTTCGGCGGGTTGGGCCACGCGCCAGACGCGCCGCTCGATACTGACGTGCTTACTGAAGCAGATTTAGCGGTTTACGCCGAAGGTCTGGAGCGAAATGGGTTCTTTGGACCTGATGCTTTCTACATGAATCACGAGGCCAATGAAGCGTTCGCAAATGAAGCGCTCAACGACGGTCGATTAGACATGCCCGTTTTGTTTCTAGCCGGTCGCTACGACTATGTTTGTGAGACTGTGACCTCTGGAGCGGCAGGGCCCATGCGGGAATTTTGTACTCAACTCGATGAGGTCATTATTGATTCTGGGCATTGGATGGCGCAGGAACGACCGATTGAGGTGAACCAAGCGTTGGTGCGCTGGCTGACAACGCACGGACTGTTGCCAGTGAGTGCTCAAACCCCTTTTGAACCTTAACGACGATTGACTTTGGTCCGTGCAAGTCATCGGATGCTGCGCATGATGCCAACTACGATTACGAGACCCGCGGGGAACGATCTTCGGCGCTACCAATCCAGAGTCCCGATTTGATGTCAGCGCCTGAGCAAGAAGAATCAATGCCTTTCCCTGGCGGGCGACTGCAACGGCCCGCGAAGTCCCGCTCAAACGCGGTCCTCCACTTTCGTCAGGTGATCTCTCGGCACCTTCTCACAATGTCAGTGATTGCCGTGGTGACGGGGCTAGGGGTAGCCCGCGTCGATGACTGGAAGCGGTTGCTGTCCCCATTGATCGCGCACCCTGTTCATTATCTCGCCATGTGCGTCGCGATTGTTGCTGGAATCGCAATCTACCAACGCGTGAGAGGCATCCCTTGGTCTGCAGCTCAGGTGGGCTGGGTGGGATATCTCTTTCTGATTTCCGTTGTGGAAGAGTGGGCTTTTCGCGTGTTTCTACCGCTCTACTTGGTCGATGATTTAGGAGCGCGTGCAAGTGTTCTTTTGAGTAGTGTCATTTTTGGCGCTCTCCATTACTTCACGCTTCGCTGGCGGTTGACGGCCTGTTTGCTGACTACGCTGGGCGGGCTTGGGTTCAGCCGGTTGCTCGACGTATCAGGCGATTTGGCGTTAGTGATCCTCGTGCATTGGATCGTTACGTTTTTGAATACGCCCCGCCCACCTGTTGGCGAATCTAGGTAGCCCAAGGCTAGCGTTTCATCTTAAAGCGCGGCCTTGACGACGCGCTTATCCCTCTGGCTATGAATCAGGTGTATTCAAAAAGGCGATGATATCGCTCCACGCGTTTTTGTCCTGAATCATGAACATGTGACCACCCTCGTACCATTTGAGTACCGCGTTGGGAATGAGTGAGGCCATGTGATGCTGGTTCGCGGCTGGCGCAATGCCATCATATCGACCAGCGCAGATCATAGTGGGCAGGTCGATAGACGATAGGGCGTCGTTGACATCATGATGCGAACGGGCTTCAAGCTGTCGCCTGGCTCCCATCCGGGAGGCGCTCGAATCATGGTCCGGAATCTGTGCCTCTAATACTCCTTTGATCATCGCCTGAAGTTGCTCGGGGTGCTCAGCCTGCCACTCCTGGTCTCGGCGAGTATCAGAGATGCCCACTAATGTTAGAAATCGCTCCTCGGGGGTGAGGTCCTCCGGAATCAAGTGGAAGGGGTAGCTCGGCATATCGCCCCCTGGTGATGTGCAACACAGCACCAACTTTCGAATCATCGATGGATGGCGGATGGCAAAGTGTTGAGCCACCATTCCGCCGAAGGATACGCCAATAACATCCACCTGCTCGATGCCAAGTGCGGCGAGCATTGCCGCCGCGTCGTCGCCATACTCGCTCATCGTGTAGGGGTGGTCAGGTTTTTCAGTTTGGCCGAGCCCGCG
>JAYPPR010000006.1:0-169377 GCA_038131595.1 Gammaproteobacteria bacterium | reverse complement strand
TGAATATCGCGACAAAGGGGCTAAGTCCCCCAAACCGATAGCCCACTATATTTCAGGAGAACCGAGCCATGACATCCGACAGAATTCAAAGACTGGAGAACATTGCGCAGGGCTATATCGACCGCGGTGAATTTGCGAGCGTCGAGTGGCTCGTTGAAGCCAAAGGGTCTACCGTGACCGCTGGCAGCGTTGGTGTGGCTGACCCGGAAGCTAATGCACCCCTCCCCGACTCATCCATTTATCGGATTTACTCCATGACTAAGCCGATTGTTTCAGTCATGGCGTTGATTCTCATTGAGCAAGGACGACTCAGGCTATTTGATTTTCTTCCTCAGTTTGATCCGGCTTTTGCCCGCATGATGGTGCTTCACCCAAGCGGTCGCCTTGAGCCTGCAGAGCGCCCGATTACGGTTGAAGACCTGCTCACACATCGAGCAGGGTTTACCTACGAATTCATTACCGGCTGCCATATCGCGCCGCTCTATCATCAGCACAATATTGTGGGAGATGGTCGCCGAAGCTTGGCGGAGATGATGGCGATGCTTGCCAAGCAACCGCTGGCATTTCAACCAGGTAGCCAGTTCCGATATAGCGTCGCAACCGACGTGCTTGCCCATGTCATCGAGCGGGCGACCGGGGAGAACTTAGGAGACTTGCTAAAGGCGCACATTTTTGATCCGCTGGGTATGAGCGAAACAGGGTTTGCAGTCCCCGAGAGCGAACGCGGAAGAATTCTGCCAATGTTTGGCATTGAGGATATCCGGGACCTTTCGCCCTTGAACCCGCCCGCTCAGCAAACCCTTCAACCTGTCAATGTCGATGGCATGTACCCAGCGGATGACCCCCACTTATCAAGAGGCGGACATGGGCTGTTTTCGACCATCAGTGACTACGCAAAATTCGCGCGAATGCTATTGGACGGCAAAACGCCAGCAGGCGAACGGCTCTTATCTCGTGCCATGCACAAGATGATGCTTAAAAATCGGATTCCCGCGGAGCAGCTGCCGCTGACTATCGGCGTGAGTACCCTTCCCGGGTATGGCTGGGGACTAGGTTTTCGCCTAATGCAGGACACTGGGCAAGCGCTCTCATTGACGAACGAGGGTGAATTTGGCTGGGCGGGCGCCGCAAGCACCTACTTTTGGGTCGATCCAGAGGAGGAGCTTATTGGTCTATTTATGGCTCAATACCTCGGCTCGATTCTGCCGCTGTCTGAAAATCTGCGCACCGCGGCTTATCAGATGCTGGACTGATGCCAAGTTCAGTCATTGATATGCAGTCATGAGATATAGCAAGCGAGAACTCTCTGCTTTGATGAGGTAGTGATAGAGATCCCCGATCATTAAATCGCTTGGGGCAATGCGCGAGAAAGAGGTTTGATTAAGATTCGTCCAGGATGCATCCTAGCTTTAGGGGTGGGGAATCGATGTGGTCATCAGCAAGTTAAGTTTTCTTATCCAACCGGTCGATGACCGAATCGGATGCGTCAAACAGCTTAGCAAAGAATATTAGCAACCCCGTAACCGACAAAATCAGTCAAGCGCAGGAGAATGCACTATGCAGCCAGAGGGTTATAACGTCTCAGCCGTGGAAGCGTGGGTCGTCGACAATGTTCCTGCATTAACGCCACCTTTTAAGTGGACTCGCCTTGAAGGTGGGCACTCCAACCTGACCTACCAAATCGAGGATCAAAAAGGACTACAGGCGGTCATCAGACGTCCGCCTCAAGGTGAATTGCTCCCAAAAGCCCATGACATGGGCCGAGAGTGGTCGCTCATCTCTGCGCTGGCTCCAACACCGGTGCCTGTACCCGCGCCATTTGGATTCTGCGAGGACCATGATGTCACCGGTGCGTGGTTCTACATTATGGGCTTGGTAGATGGCAAGCCGCTTTACAACGCCGATGAAACCCGAGCACTGATTCCAGAATCTGAGCGGGAAGGCCTCGCGCACTCATTCATCGATGTGCTGGCGGACCTCCATCAAGTCGACCCAGACGAAGTAGGCCTTGGCGAGCTGGGCAAACGGGACTCTTATGTGGGTCGTCAGTTGAAAACTTGGTATCGCTCATGGACCTCGTCGGTCTCAGGCGCGGACTATGACGATGATCGCGCCCACTCACTAAAAGAGTTCTTCCTCGAGCATTTACCCGATCAAGGTCCTATTCGAGTAGTCCACGGTGACTATGGGTTTCACAATTGCCTGATGGGTCCTGATTCGCGGGTCGCTGCCGTTGTTGATTGGGAAATTTCAACTTTGGGTGACCCACTGGCTGACCTTGCCTATGCGTTAAACCCATGGCCAGACCCATCAGACAAGCATCCGCCAGCGCCCGAAGCCGCAACCAACGTGCCAGGGTTCCCGTCTCGGTCGCAGCTTGCTGAGCGATACGCGCAGCGAACGGGTCGCGACCTTTCAAACCTCAACTATTATGTTGGGTTTAACCGATGGAAAACCGCCTGCATTGTTCACGGGGTTTATGCCCGCTACATGGAAGGCAAAAAAAGTACCGAAGGTGTCGACCTCGAGACACTCCGAATGCGAATCGATTTATCCCTGACGCTCGCGCAGGAAGCCGTGGATCAACTTTAATTCGGCCAGATAAAGCGGAGCGCATCTGCGAAGAGCGCTCCACCATGTCGCAGCGTGTGGCCACCAGAGCCATACTCAAACCTGAAGTCGTATCCCGCATACTCGAGGGCCTTCGCCATGGCCTGATTGGCGGTTGGCCAATGCCCAAATGGGCTGTGAACGTCGTTCTCCCCACTTTGAAGGAAAACCTTAATGGGTTTGCGTGGGGTCGTCTGAATCATTGAAGGATAATGATGACCACCAAAGATATTTGTGTAAGAGCCACAATGTGAAATTACATTTGCAAACTGGTCCGGCTGAAACCATGCAGCTGAAAAAGCCGCAATGCCTCCACTGCTGATGCCACACACTGTTCTATCAGTCGGCTCCGGTGATAGTCGGATCGATAGTGTCGCCTCGAGCAACGGCAACATCTCACTCACCAAGAAATTACCGTAATCTGCGGAAAGACGGTCATATTCCCAACTACGCTGTGCCTCTCGCAGACCATAAGAGGCGATCGGTCTTCTGGGCGGCATGCGGTCAGTCTTGCCGGGTTGAATGAAGATTGCGGCGACATTCATGAGGTCACCTTTAGCATGAAGCGTGTCTAAAACACGGGTCGCTCTTACTGGCCCCTCATTGGCGACATAGGCAGCGCCGTCGTTGCAAACCAGCACTTTACCTGGCGTTGCGTCATCCCACTGACTGGGTTTGTAGCACCAAACGCGCCTCGTTGACTCAGGATAAATGACCGATTTCGACCAAGCTTCAATCTCGAAGATTGCACCGCCTGGCGCATCTGCTAGCGCTTCAGCGCAAGGACCATAGGTATCGTCTGGATGATTAAAAGTGATTCTATGATCACCATTACTCCGCCCGTTAATGGTGTCGGGAACCATCGTATCCCAACCAAGCGCAACCAATTCTTCAGCAGTAATGGGCATTGTTGTCTTCCTATTCGTGCCTAGCGGCTGGGCCGCGCTCCAACGCAATCAGCCCAAAAAACCAGGTTTCAGCGCTTCAGCCAGCGCCATGCTGGCGTAGTATCCAGTCCATCATCTTGCCAGCGTGTCGCCCCTTGCTCCTTTACAAGCCCCACGTGCTGACAATTCTCAGAATCGACCAGCGTTCTTACCAACCGCTCTGCATGAGAGATTACCCATACCTGCGAGCGCTCGGAGGCAAGCAATAGTAGTCTGGCAAGGGGCGGTAACAGCTGAGGATGAAGACTATTTTCCGGCTCATTCAAAACCATCAGCCCTGCGGCTCGGGGCGATAAGAGCGCGGCAATCCAGAGCAAGTATCGGAGCGTGCCGTCAGATAGTTCGGCAAGCGTGAGAGGCCGAAGCAAGCCGGGTTGGTGAAACAGCAACTCAAACGATCCTTGGACTTTCCGTATTTCCACTCGCGCTCCAGGAAAAGCATCATCAAGGCAGGCTGCCAACGCCTCATCGTCGCCCACCTCTAAAATCGTCTGCCATGCAGCCGCAAGATCTCTTCCATCGTGATTTAGCACAAGCGTCCGGGTTGCGACTTGAGGCTTTCTAACCGGCGCATCACGGTCGGTTCGAAATTGATCATAAAACCGCCAAGTCCGAATCCATTCCCTTAAATGTAGCGCTTCGGGGAGCCTCATTGGGTCACCGAAGTGACTTAGCAAGCTTTCATAATGGGGCAAGTGCTGATCAAGATGTTGCCATCGTCCTGAATCGTCACGCGCTCGAAGCGAGGGTCCATTGCGCTCTACCAATGCACTTTTTGACTCGTAAAAAGCACTGTGAAAAATAGCCTCTCGCTTAATTTCAGGATCAAGACCGAATTGCGTTCGGGGAACGGGTTCCGGTAAACCGAAATCTAGGAGATAGCCGCCCTCGTCCGCCGAGAAGCCAAGTTGCAGCGAGACACTCGATCGTCGGGCCTGGCCCTCCACAACTTGGTCGCGCGCTCGAGCCACCTTTTCGGGCCCTGCCCAAAGACAAGAATCGAGCCCCCCCTCTTCCACGAGGGATGACACCGCCCGACCCACTGCTGTTTCGGCAAGTAAGCGGAGTGCTCGATAGAGATTAGATTTACCTGCACCATTAGCACCTGTCACCACGTTTAGTGATGTCAATGGGATGATTAACTCTCGAATCGATCGATAGTTCTTAATGGCGATGGTGTTTAGCATAGCTAGTGCTACCTAAAGAGACTGCTCAACAAAGATTGCTCTACAGTTGGGCGGTATTTGCGCCCTCGCTGATCCTTGCAGCAGCGGACAACCGCAGCAGTTCCGGGCTCACCATGCGATGCTGAGTGGCTGCATGAATATCTCGAAACAACTTTTGAAGGAGGCAATCTCCTTGCAAGGCCGTTCCTCCCGCAGCGTTGTAGAGCAGATCAACAGCTTTGGCGCTTAACTGAGTTGCCTGGGAGGCCGCGAGACGTAGTTGCCGTTTATCCTCAAGTGTCACGCGCTCACCCGTCTCTACTTTTTGCCAAACCTGGGCCACTTTGCCGAGTAGGTACGTATGCGCAGCCTCGACCATTGATTCGGCTTCACCGAAGTGCAGTTGAGTGATGGACGATTGGCTAAGGGTGCTGGACCGTCCTGCCGGTGTCTTTTTCGTGGCGAGGTCGTGAAACTCATCAATCGCGCGCCTTGCGATTCCAAGTGGCACCATGGCTACCGCTGATGCGAAGTAACCAAAAAACGGAAACCGAAACAGTGGCCGGTCGATCTGGCGCTTCGATACACCGAGCACAGTCCAGCGCCCGTCTGGCACGAAAACATCGTCCACAACAAAATCCACACTGCCCGTTCCTCGAAGCCCTGATGGGTTCCAATTGTCGAGCAGTTCAACCTGATCACGTTCGAAGAAAACAACGTGCACGAGTGGCGCGCCGTTGTCGTGGCTTAAAACCTCGCCTTCCGATTCGACGACCGTGCCGCCGCAGATCCAATCACAATGATGAGAGCCTGAGCCCCATGCCCATCGCCCGGAAACGCGCAGCCCTCCATCGACAACGACCGCTTTACCCGAAGGTGCAGCCGCACCAGCAGTAATGCCACCAAAGTGAGCGGTTCTCGAACCCTCGCCATATATCTTTTGGCCCCAAACAGGCGACAAGAACGAACCCAAATGCGCTGTTGTTGCGAAAATCATGCTGCACCAGCCGACCGCACTTTCTTGATAGGCGATCTCCTCGATGACCGACAAGCTATCCACGGCATCGAGCTCAAGGCCGCCGTAATCTTTTGCAACCGTCATCGAGAAGACGCCCTCAGCATGGAGCTGGTCGATCAAGGGAGCGGGCGTCTTACAGTCCTGCTCTGCTGCTGCACTCACCGCCTGAATATCAGACGACATTCCTTTCACTGTCTGCAATAACGCATTCATATCGGAGCCTGCTTAATCTTGGTACTTCTCACCACCCGTCCATCCTACCAGACCGATAGGCCGTTCTGTTTCAGTTAGGCAGCACATTATCCCTTGCCGCTTTCGAGACCCACGCTCTATCGTTGATGGATCCTCGTTACCCAGTGAATTACCCCAAAATAAGAAATCGTTGGTATCGACTGACCCTCGCGCAAAGCGAGTTTTTCTTCCTTTCTTCCGCTTGCCTCTTGCTCTGCCTAGTCCAGCCTTCAGCTTTCTGTGGCTGTGCTCTGGAGCACTCGAGATTTAGCATGAAGGAAGCGGTCAAGCTCGCTCAGGCTGCCCTAATCCCATAGCCGTCGATCAACGAGTCAGGGTAGAAATGGGACACAGCGTCCCGAGCCGATCTCAATCATCGAGACGTCGCAGCTGAGGCGCTTCCCCCGTACTGCCCTTAGTCACGCCTGCCACTTTGGCATCTCTTGCCGAGGTGTTGGGAAATCGTTTAGACAACTCTGGTCCCGCCGCTGTGAGCCCCCCGTCAACCACCAGGTACTCACCCGTGACAAAGCGAGCATCCTCACTGGACAAAAAGAGTGCAGCGCCAGCGATGTGCTCACCAACCCCCGTTTCAGGCCAAGGCTGTGCCCTCGCAAATGCAGGCTTGATGCCGTCGACTCGGTCGGCGCTCACCGCCGCCAGCGGTGTCGCAATAAAGCCAGGGCAGATTGCGTTCACTCGAATAAGGTGAGGCGCGAGCTCGACCGCGCTCGAGCGTGTCATACTGATGACTGCAGATTTTGCAGCAGAGTAAATAAGTGGGCCGCCATCACCACTCAAACCTGCGATGGAAGCAGTGTTTACAATCGCGCCGCCTCTGCCCTGGCGAATCATCACGCGCGCGGCGTGTTTGATACCCAGGAAAACCCCTTTGGCGAGCACATCCATCGTGTAATCCCAACTGTCGACCTCAGTATCGGTTAACGGACCAATGGCGCCACCGACACCGGCGTTGTTAAACATAATGTCGAGCCCCCCGAACCGCTCTTCGGCCAAGGCCACCAGCGTTTCAATATCGGGCTCTTTGGCCACATCCGTCTTCAAAAAAGCAACCCGATCACCATAGCCCTCCGCTGCCAACTGCGATTGGAGCGCTTCGCCAGTGTCGGTATTGAAATCAGCGATAACGACGCTCGCGCCTTCTCTTACAAACCGTTCAACCGTCGAGCGCCCCATCCCACTTGCCCCGCCAGTTACGATTGCTACTTTGTTGTCTAAGCGTTTTTCATCTAAGCGTCTTTTATCTAAGTTATTTTTATCTAAACGTTTTTTATCTAAATCCATGGCACACCTCCCCCTATGCGTGGTTTTAGCATCGATTATCCCAGTCAATTGTCAATGACCAGCGGTTGATTGGAGGTTCAATGCCTAAAAAGCACGAGTTAAAGGAGTGTTACTAGATACTGGTTTGACGCCACAATCGGCTTACCAGGAGGTGCTTGACCGAACGAGTCTTGTCTTTTAGGTCATCGAGCAGGATGTAAATAACCGGTAACACCACTAGCGTTGTTACGGTCGCGACGGTGAGCCCGCCAATGATCGCTCGTGCCATGGGTGCATAACTCGGCCCTAAACCGCCGACTCTAGCCTCTCCCAGCGCTAAGGGAAGCATGCCTGCAATGGTCGTGCAGGTCGTCATTAATATCGGTCTCAGTCGGTGCTGCACACTGAGAGAGATCGCCTGAGAACGGTCTAATCCCTCACGACGCAACTGGATAATTCGACTCAGCAGCACTATCCCGTTATTCACTACAATCCCAGCCAGAAGCAACATCCCAGTCAACGTCATTGAAGTCAGCGGTGTTTGCCAGGCCCAAAGCGTCCAAAAAACGCCAACCACACTGAACGCAATCGCCATCACGATCGACACGGGATGCAGTAACGACTCAAAGAGCGCCGCGAGCAACATGTAGATCAACAGAATGGCGAACAGCGTATTCACCACCATCTCTTGAAAGGTCTCCATGTCCTGCTCAAACCCTTTACCTATGCTCCACCGGTATCCCGCCGGCAGCGCAAACGACGCCATGGTGGATTCGACCACCGCTTTCGCTTCATCCGGGGTGATCCCATCTAGGTCGAACTCCACTTGTAGCTGGGTTTCTCTATTTTCTCGTCGAATGACACGGAGTGAGGATTGACGCTCAAGGGTAGCCACCATTTTCAAAAGGATGGTTTGACCTTCCACCGTGGCGATAGGTAGGTTTTGAAGCGCATTCAGCCCAAAGTCCTGCCGCCCATCTAAACCAAGCCAAAGGTCAAATTCGCGCTCGCCAGAGACAAACCCGCGCGTCATCTGGGTTCCAAATGCGGCAGATACCGCCTGCCCTACATCCTGTGCCGTTAGCCCAAACCCTGCAACGCGCTCAGGCAGTACCCGAATCAGCACCTCTTCACGACTAGACTCTGCATTGCTTCTGACATTCACAAGCCCGGGAACTTGATCCAAAATTTCAATCAGCGCATCTGATTTTTCGATCAGGACATCCGTTGAACGACCAATCAACCGAACGGACAGCGGGTTGCCGCCACCTCCCATACCGCGATATCGACCTCCAAAACGAGCGCGAATCTCAGGCACTTGGGGCAAGCCTTTCTGAATCATGCGCTCGACCACCTTCGGAGACCGTTCGCTATCATCGCTCAAAACGATCGTGGTACGCCCACGATCCAGGTTGTAGCTGCTAAACAGACTCTCGATTTCCAGTTCGTCTGCGCGACTCATCAAATAGGCTTCGGTTTGATCGATATATCCCTCGATGTACTCGATATCCATCGACCCTCGAACGTAATAGCGGAGCTCAAGCCGAGGTGATTCCGCATCCGGATTCATGTTGACGTCGAGCTTTTGATAGATCCAGAGGCTGCTGGCAAAAGCCGAGACCGATAGCAGTAGCACCCACATCTTGTGAGTGATGGCCCATCGCGTAATACGGTCAAACCATTGACCAAATCGATCCCAGCGATCGCTACCATCGGGACCGCTTGGCTGGGGCAATCGCGCAACAATCGTTGGGACCAGCGTTTGAGCAATGACGAGCGATGCTAGCAGCGAAACCACCAGCGGTATCGCAAGATTTTGCTGGATGACCGCCACCTGCTGGATATCCGTCATAAAACTCGGCACAAACACAATGACCGTCGTAAGGGTACCTGCGGCGATCGCAAGCCCAATGTCGCTGATCCCGAGCGCAGCGGCCGTAAATCCATCGCTTTCTCGTTTTCTTCGATAGTCAATGGCCTCACTCGCTACCACGCTGTTGTCTACCAGCAATCCAATCGCGAGCATCAGCCCGACTAGCGACAAAATATTGAGCGACATATCAGAGAAAAACATCACGCCCAGCGTCACGCAAAGCGACAGTGGAACGGTCGCTGCGATCAAAAGGCTTCGGCGAAAACTACGCAAAAATAGGAATAGAGTAGCGAGTGATAGTACCGCGCCGAGGGTTCCACTCTCAGCCAGATCAGACAAAGCGGTGATCACTACATCCGCCGCGCTGTCCATGGGCGTAAACACCATGTCGGCGTAACCCTTCTCCTGACGCACCCGGCTGATCTCGCCCTCTACGAGTCGCGCCACCTCGACCAAGTTGGCCTCAGGCTTTTTGAACACCGATAGCCCGAGCGATGCTTCGCCGTTCACCCGCCGACGATCCGTCCAATCTTCCGGCACGTAACGGACGGCCGCAAAATCTTTGAGCCTTATCGTTCCATTGGCAAACCTGAGCTGCTCAATATCCTCAAGCGACGCGAATTGCCCCATGGGACGGACACGCACGGTCTGCAGCTCCCCGTCCACTTCTCCGCCAGACAAAACGAAATTTTCTGATTGTAGACGCCGCCTCACATCGACGACCTGAACGCCCAGGCTTTCGAGCCGAGCCGGATCGAGCGCAATCTCGAGGTAATTCTGCTGAATGCCGAACACTTCAACGGAATTAACGCCGTTCAAACGCTCTAGACGCATTTTCAGCCCTTGGTCGAGGAGCGTGTAGGCGCCCTGCTCATCAAGCATGGGCGCTGTGATCATCATGCTTAAAATGGGCGAGTCATTGGGGTCTCGCTGATACAAGTCGATATAACGGACGGATTCAGGGAGCCTGTGCCGCACATTGTCGATCAATTCCTTTGCTTCATTGCCTTTGCCAGCAATCTCGTCAGAACTATCGAGCATCAAGCTAATCCACAAGTGATTCTGGGAGCTGTTACTCCTAATCTCGTCAATGCCCTCGAGCAACAGCAGCACCTCCTCAATGGGACGAGCCAGATTCTCCTCGACTTCTTCGGGCGTCGCATTTGGGTAGGTGATGGATACGCCAACAAAAGGGATGTCCATCTCCGGGAATTGCTCAAGAGGCAACCGCAAACCGGCGAACACGCCCATCAGCGCCAAGCCAAGAAAAAGCATGGCAACCGAAACAGGGCGGCGGACAGCGCGACTTGCAAGGTTCATTGACTTCGATCCATGAGTTTGTAGGCAACGGGTATCAGTACCAGCGTTAAGAGCGTTGATACCAACAGACCACCAATCACCGTTACTGCCATTGGCGTGCGAAGTTCGGCGGCATCGCCAAATCCAAGGGCCATGGGCAAGAGCCCTAGCACGGTAGTCAGCGTGGTCATCAAAATGGGCCGCAATCGCTGCGCTGCGCCCTCTTTAAGTGCCGCATCTTTTGCGAGCCCGTGCTGGCGACGCAGCTCGTTGACTCGATCCACCAACACGATCGCGTTGTTGACCACGATACCTACCAGCAAAATGAGTCCAATAAATACGACCACTGAAATAGCGGTTGACGTCGCCCAAAGGGCAATGACCGCACCCACCATCGCAAACGGTATCGTTAGCATGATGGACAGCGGGTGGATCAGCGACTCGAAGAGCGATGCCATCACCAGATAGACCAAAATCAGCGCCAAAATCAGTGCTAACTGCAGCGATTGAAATGAACCTTCCATTTCCTCATTTTGCCCACCGACAAAACTGCGCACTCCAGGCGGGTGAGCAATCTCATCCAGCATCCGCTGGGCTATTGCAGCCGCACTCGCAAGATCACCTGATCTAGGCTCAGCGCTGACAACAACCACGCGTTGTTGCCCCACCCGCTGAATATCAGCTGGGCCATCGACTGTTATCACGTTAGCGACCGCGCCCAGACGCACCTGCACTGCAGCCTCAGGGTTGATGACCAGGTCGGCGAGATCACGCGCCGAATCACGCTCGCTCTCGGCGACCCTAACGCGAATATCGATCTGCTTGTCTTGCAGGTTAAACGTCGTCGGTACGTTACCCCGAACCTTGTCTACCACGCGCTGAGCAACCTGTGGCACCGTTAGCCCGAGCGCTGCGATTCGGTCATCATCAAACTCGATTTGCAATTCGGGATAGCCTGGCTGCCAGCTCGATTCAATGTCCAAAAACGCCCCGCTTGCCTCCATCATTGCCACCAGCGCATCGGAAACCAAGCCAAGGTCAGCGAGATCTAGTCCGCTGATCTCAATTTCGAGTGGATTTGAGAAGGTAAATAACTGAGGGCGCTCGATCAAAAAGCTAGCATCGGGCACTCGAGAAAGTAGCTCCCGAGCTCGTTCCATTGCCAACGTCTCTGCACTCGCCTCGCGGCTTTCATCTAAGACTACGTTGATCTCACCAAGATTCTCGCCACCGCTCACGGCACTAGCATCAAGCCGACCACCGGTGCCTGCTACCGAATAGGTTTGGCCAATCAGCGGGTCATCAATCAAGGATAGTTGCGTTTCCGCTAGGATTTTGTCGGTTAGCTCAATAGGGGAACCCGAAGCCAATTGGAGGTTAACTTTGAACTCACCCTGCGCGACCTCAGGGATCAATACGAGTGGTAACCGTGTGAGCAGTAAAGCGGTCAGGCTGGCCAACAGCAGTCCAACTCCCAAGGTTGTCCATGGCGCCCTCAGCGCGAGATCCAGCAGCCGGGCAAAGCCCCGTCCAATCAGCAGGAGTAGCCGATCGAACCCTGCCCCTAGCTGCCGACCACACCAAACGATCGGCGCAAAAAGTGGTGCCAAAATAAACCGGGGCCCTTGTACACCCTCTCCATGCTGCGCCCGAACCTGCAGCTGACAACATTGGAATCAATGTCATGGCCAACAAAAGAGAAACGATCAGCGCAAACGTTACGGTTAATGCCTGATCCTCGAATAGCTGCCCCGCAATACCGTCGACGAAGGCGAGTGGAAGGAAGACCGCAATCGTAGTCAGCGTCGAGGCAAGCACGGCGCCCGATACCTCGCTGCTACCTTCTGCAGCCGCGATACGCAGCGAATCACCTCCCTCTTGACGTCTGGCAATATTCTCGAGCACAACGATCGCGTTATCCATGAGCATGCCAACCGCAAGCGCGATACCTCCCAAGCTCATCACATTGAGCGACACGTCAAAGTTTCTCATCAACCCAAAGGTGACTAGGACCGAGGCAGGAATGGTGAGCGCTACGATGAGCGTCGCGCGAATACTTCGCAGAAACAGTAGCAATACCAATACGGCAAGCACGGCGCCCTGCAAGGCAGCCTGCCTGACCTCGTCGATGGCGGATTCGATGAACGTCGACTGATCGTAAATCACCGTTGTCTGCATCTCGTCGCCCAAATCCGGCTGCAAGCGCTCGAGCGCTTCTCTTACGTTAGCCGCCACCGCAACCGTATTCCCATCGCCCTCCTTGTAGATCGCGATCTCAACGGCCTCTCGGCCGTTCACACGCATCACTGCATCGCGATCCTTTGCGCCCTCTTTGACCTCCGCCACATCGGCGAGCCTGAGAATGCGACCACCTGCCTCATAAATAATGGCATCACCAATATCCTTGATCGTCTCAAACTCGTTAAGCGTTCGAACCAGGTACTCTTGTCCTCCCTCCTTTAACGAGCCTCCGGAGAGATTAACGTTGGTTGCTTGCAGACGATTAGCGAGATCTTGAACACTGAGATCGAGCTGAGCTAACCGCTCTTGATCGATCTGCACATGAACTTCCTCTTCAAAACCACCCGCAACAATCACTGCGGCAACGCCCGGCACCGCATCGAGGCGGCGCTTCACGAAATCATCGGCGAATTGCCGCAACAGCCTGAGATCCTCAGCGGGATCTGGACCATCTTCTATCTGCGTTAGCGTTAGCCTGAAAATAGGGTCAAGATTTGGGTTTAGGCGCAGCAGAACGGGCTTTTCTACCTCTAGGGGCAGACGGACGAGGTCCAGCTTTTCCCGAACTTCGATGGCAGCAAGGTCCATGTTGGTCCCCCACCTAAATTCGAGCACGACATCACTTTGACCCATTGCGGAGATGCTGTGCATCTTACGAACGCCACTAGCAACGCCAACCCGTTGCTCAATACGCCTTGTGACCTGCTCCTCGACTTCGGCAGGAGCAGCGCCATCAAAGGTTGTCCGAATGGTTAAGGACGGGTAAGTCAATTCTGGCAGCAGATCAAGCGATAGCCGGCCTAACGCAATCGCGCCAAAGAGGATTGCCGCCGTGAGCACCATCCACACGGTAATGGGGCGACGGATCGAGCGTTCGGCGAGTGTCATGCCAATCAGTTCACAATGACGTTGACGCTACTTCCGTCTTTCAATGTGCTCTGGCCGCGGACCACCACTTCATCGCCTTCGGTTAAGCCCGTCAGGATCTCGACTTGATCGCCCATCATGTACCCGGTCTTAACGGGCTGCAGCACCGCAAGTCCGTCACGCACGAGATAAACGTTCTGGCCAGTACGCTGATTAAGCACCGCTTCTCTCGCGACCAATAGCGCATCAGGCTGCGAGTCATATAGCACCTCGACCCTTGCAAACATCCCAGGTTTTAACAAATCGAGCTCGTTTCTTGCCTCAACGGTTGCTCTGAATGTGCCAGTCATTGGGTCAATTTCAGGCGCCACCCGAACGAGAGTGCCGTCAAATTCCGAATCTTCTAGCGCGTCGACCCGGATACTCGCGGACTGCCCGGCACTAATCTTAATGAGCTCTTTCTCGGGAATATTCAATATCGCTTCGAGCGTATCCGCGCGCTTGATCTCAAAGGCTATGGTGTTGGGCTGTAATGTGTTCCCTAGTTTGATCTTTCGCGCTGTTACAAACCCGTCGATCGGTGCTCTTATCGTTGCTTCCTCGAAATCGTGAGCCTGCAGCGCTTTAAGCGCCTCCTCACGCTCGAGATTAAAGCGCGCCTGATCGAAGGCATCCGGCGAAATCATTTTGCTCGCATACAGCTGCTCAGCGCGCTCGAACGCTCTCCTCAAACTCTCAAGATTAGTTTCGGTCCTTGCTAACTCCAGTGCTAACCGCTCGGTATCCAGTTGCGCTAACGCCTGCCCTGCCTTGACCATGGAGCCTTCTTCAACATAGATCGCCTCCACCACGCCCTCAGTTCTCGCGACCACAGACGCTTCCTCAACCGCAGTGAGGGTGGCAGTGGTGCTGTAAAACGCATCTAACCGGCCCCGTGCGACTTGCGTCGTGGTCACAGGAACCGGCCGGGCTTTGACCTCTGGTTTACCCATTCCTCGTCCATCACCCTTGGAACGATCTGAGCGCTCTGGACCGCCTTCGACGCTCGAGCGATCTTTCCCGGATGGCGTGGCCGCCTTTTCAGATGCGGTGTCTTCTCTGCCACCTCCACACCCAATCAGAACAAGGAACGCCCCTGCGCAGAGACCCTTTAGCAACTTAGACTTGTTCAATGTTGGTTTCCTTCTTGTCGCAGCAGCGTGTGCCTCAGTTGTCACAACGGCGTGTCCCGTAGTTAGTCACAACACGGCGCGGCTCACTGTATTGATCGTTTTACGGCCGCACACTTGTGTTGATTGATTTGCTGGGTTCACCCGGTCTTGTGCAAAGCAAGCGTCAACCTCCTCGTCTTGTTTGCTATCTCAGGCTGAGCCCTGCTTTTTTGGCATCCCTACCTGCCACAACGAGCGACGTCCCTCCGCTCATTTGTCCTCATTTCATTTGCTATCAGTTCCCACTCGACGACCTAGTTGCGACCTGACAGCGATCCTACTCCCTCTTCAGCCGACTGGGCGTTCTCATTAAATCGTCATCCGAAGCAACCCGAAGAAGAAAGGCTCGTTAGGCGCCTATTGTTCCTCTCTTCTCTGGCATCAAATCCGCGCGATTCACTTGCCGACGGACCTAATGATCGAGACCGAACCCCGCGTCGCGCAGGGCTGACTTCACCCGGCCGCCCTCTCTAT
Organism: Gammaproteobacteria bacterium; assembly: GCA_038131595.1. Taxonomy (GTDB): domain Bacteria; phylum Pseudomonadota; class Gammaproteobacteria; order Pseudomonadales; family Azotimanducaceae; genus UBA9926. The sequence goes on along the minus strand of JAYPPR010000006.1, from coordinate 154,156 downwards.
CGATGTTGTCACGCGTATTATACGGTTATTCTCATCGATCCAGTCGACTGCCCCGGTGATTCAATTTTCAACCTGCCATTGTCGCAAAGGAAGCATAACCATGAAGAGACGTACATTTGTCAGTGGAGTCATGAGCGCCGGGGTGCTGAGCACTGCGACGACGATTCCGGCCCTGAGTGACGCGAATAACAAAACGATTAGCCCAAACCCCCACCCGATCGGGAGCATCGGCCAACACCAGCAAAGATTTGCGAGGGCACTTAAACCGGGTATGACCGTCGGCGTGGTCGCTCCATCCAGTAACGCCTTTGAAGACGATGACATCCGTTTTGCCCTGGACATCGTCTCGTCGCTGGGCTTTAAGCCAAAACCAGGACGGCATTTGTTCAAGCGCTATGGTTATTTGGCTGGCACGGATGCACAGCGCGCGGCTGATCTCAACGCCATGTTCGTTGACGACGAGGTCGACGCAATCTTTTGTGCCAGAGGCGGATATGGCGCCATGCGCATCCTGCCTATGCTCGACTACACAGCCATTGCCGCCAATCCCAAAGTGTTGCTGGGCTACAGCGACATCACGGCTCTCATCAGCGCGATTGACCGTCACGCAGGTCTCGTCACATTTCACGGCCCCATCGCGACCCAGCAATACACGCCTTACACTTATCAGTCTTTCCAGGACACCCTACTTTTACATAAGCGGGGCATCGAGGTCGGTGCCCCGCCTCCCTTCGAGGCTGGACCCGGCCGGGCTGAGCGCAAAAATCGGTTACAAACCATTGTGGCTGGAAGCGCCGAGGGCCATCTAGTGGGCGGCAATCTTTCGCTGATCAGTGCGCTCATGGGAACACCCTACGAGCCAAGGTTCGATGGGGGGATCCTTGTCTTGGAAGACGTGGATGAGGCGCCATACCGGGTTGACCGAATGCTGACACAGCTCCGCCTAGCAGGGGTTTTTGAGCGAATCAGCGGCCTTGTGCTTGGCAAGTTCACTGACTACAGCGTGGGCGGGCCATCCCTTAGCATGGGACGAGTGTTTGAAGACCTTTGCGGAGATCTCGCTATACCGGTGCTTCGAGGCCTGATGATCGGCCACGTCAAAGATCAGGCCGTGCTGCCGATGGGCGCCATGGCTCATCTCGACAGCAGTGCCAGAACGCTGCGAGTAACCGGTCAATATTTGATGACTTAAATCGGCTGCGTGCTACCCTCTTATCCGATTCGGGGCTAAGTCATTCGAGCGGTGACAGTCTGAGACCGTGTTGCGAAACGCTTGACTTTGGCCTGGCGAGATCGAACTAGCAGAACATGCTGGAGAACCTTAGACTCCCGTCTTTGGCCCATTGAGATTCATGATGCAATCACTGCTTGGCATTTTCTTAATCATTGCGGTTTGTTACGCCTTTAGCGCCGACCGGTCCGCCATTACATGGCGGCCTGTCGTTGCAGGTATTTTAGTGCAGCTCGTGCTCGTCCTCTTGCTACTCAAAGTCACGTTCATTGCTGAGGCGCTCCTCTCACTCAACATCATTGTCGAGACACTTGAAGCGGCAACCCAACAAGGTGCGGTCTTTTTATTTGGCTACCTTGGAGGAGCCGAGGCGCCTTACATTGCTAAGGACGGTGCCGAGGCTTATCTACTCGCGTTTCGAGTCTTACCGCAGATCCTCATGTTCGCAGTGATTGTTGCCATTCTTTGGTACTACAAGGTCCTGCAATGGTTGGTCCGCGGATTGGGTTTGGTTATGCAGCGGTCAATGGGCATCTCTGGCGCGCTGGGGACCGGCGCCGCTGCGAGCTTATTTTTGGGCATGGTGGAGGCACCCATGGTCGTTCGTGCTTACCTAAAAGAGATGTCGGAGAGCGAGTTTTTCGTGCTGATGACCTGTGGCATGTCAACCATCGCTGGCACGATGATGGTGCTTTATGCTTCCGTGCTGAGCCCCCTCGTACCGGGTGTCGTTGGTCATCTTCTGGCAGCATCCGTGATCAATATCGTTGGCGCTGTCTACTTGTCAAAGATGTTGATGCCGGGCGCGCAGTCGCTTGACGCAGCAGCGCCGTCAACCATGGAGCTTCGATACGAATCGCTGATGGATGCCATTGCTCGGGGAACCCAAGACGGCTTGAACTTAGCACTGCAAATCGGCGCAATGCTGCTCGTACTGAATGCACTGGTTGCGCTCGTCAATCTCCTGATTGGCTACATCAACCCGTTCGACATCGCGCTATCGCTGGAACTCATCATGGGTTGGGTGTTCGCCCCTATCGCTTTTGCCATTGGCATCCCTTGGGCCGAAGCGGTGGATGCTGGGGGAATTTTAGGCACCAAACTCGTGCTAAATGAGTTCATCGGCTACCTGCAAATGGTGGCCATGGGCGATCAACTCGGGGAGCGAAGCCAGCTTATCTTGACCTACGCTTTATGTAGTTTTGCCAATTTGGGTAGCCTTGGCATCTTGATTGGTGGCCTCGGCGTATTGGTGCCGGAGCGCCGAGCAGAGATTCTCAAAGCAGCACCCAAGTCTATTCTGTCAGGCACCATGGTCACGATGATGACCGCGAGCCTAGTGGCGCTGGTGACCAGCTTTTGACGGCGAGCCTCGAATCGTTCTAGCGCACCCCCGCAGCTTTCAGCCTTTACCAGCATCTGCCAATCACTACCGCCACCTACCAACAGCTGGGTTGACAGTCTTTTGCTTCGAAGCCCGAAGTGAAGGGCATGCGGAGCCGCTTGCGTTCGTCTCTTGAACGCGGCCGCCTTGCTCAACAAAACTTAAGTTGGCCTTTGTTACACGCTTTGCTAGTCTCAAATCGATCCAAGTAGAGAGCACCGCATGCAGTTCACCATACACCTCAACCGTTTCATCATTTTACTGCTGTCGACATTGGCGCTAATCGCCAGCAGCGCCCAGGCAGAAGAGGCAAGCGGCCTCCCGCCCTGGCTAACGCCTTCACTCGCGAAGAAAATTGTCCAAATCGATATGAACAGTGAACAAAGAACACTGTTCCGATCGGAGCTGACAGGTTGTCTCGAGGGGCTCAGGAATGACGTCACCAAGATCATGCGACGCGGGGGCTCAGATCTGAGGAAAAAGATCGAACGCGCAAGAAAACGGCGGTTCGGAGCTTTCGAAGACACCATGTTAGAGGCGTTGTCTCCCAATCAACATGACGCGTTCAAAGCCTATCTTGCAGAGCAAATTCAAGTGCTCAATGAGATGAACCGGCGCTGATGTAGGCGCTGGCATTGATGTAAGCGCAGGCTTGCATCCTATGCCCTCTGGTCGCTGCTGACGTGTTCTACTATCAATGGCCTGGAATCAAGCTCTGCTTTTGGGGTTTCCTTAAACATTGCGAGATCTCTAACTGATCAAAATTGACGAAACCCCCTTGATTGTGACCCTCCAAGGCCCTGTCTGGAGGCACTACTCACTCACCTGCATTGAAGTTGTGATGAGCTATGATGAGCTGTCAACTACGTCAGAGTGGCCCGCTGCCAACCCGTCTGCAGAAACCCATCCAAGGTCTTGAAATTGAGGCCACAGCCCTTACACTTTTCGTATATTCCGTATAGATCGACCCAAAGGAGCACTACCATGGCCGATATGCGATACGCATCATCAAATAGCGCGACCACTAGCATTCCAGAAAGCAGCTACAAAGTCTTAAGACAAACCTACATGCTGCTATCAATGACGCTCCTTTGGAGCGCGGTTTGTGCAGGGCTTAGCTTTGCGCTGCAGCCGCCTTACTTTTTTACTTGGGTCTGTTTCATTCCAGCCATCATCATGATGTTTACGATGAGAAAATGGGCTAATTCGCCTTCCGCAATTATCTGGGTTTTTGTCTTCACAGGACTCATGGGCGCCTCACTGGGTCCAATGCTCAGCACTGTGATTGGCGGCACCGCTAACGGTGGATGGCTTGTCATGCAGTCCTTGGCAATGACCGCAGGTATCTTCTTTTTCGCATCGGGTTATGTACTCACCACCAAAAAGGATCTGTCTTTCATGGGTGGGTTTCTGATGACTGGACTTTGGGTGCTAATTGGCAGCATTGTCGCGATGTGGATCGCCGGATTTTTTGGCGTGGAAATCACCGGTTTTAGTCTCGCGATCAGTGCGGCAGCGGTACTGCTGTTTTCCATGTTCATCCTTTACGACACAAGTTCCATCGTTCAGGGCCACCAGACCAACTATGTGTACGCTACGGTCGGTCTATATCTCAACCTTTTCAACTTGTTCGTTCACTTGCTTTCCTTGTTTGGTTTCGCAAACGACGACTAAAGGCATTCGCCAGACGTCGCCCACGTGGGCGGCGTCTGACGTAGCAGCTGCTCATGCAGTTCTCCCTACTAATCCAAGGCTCCCCAACGGCGAGCCAAAGCCTGTACTCGGCCTATGAGTTCGCTGCAGCCGCTCTAGCGCAAGGCCACAGTATCCGGCGAGCATTTTTCTACCAAGACGCCGTGCTTATCGGTAATAAGCTCGTCGCAACGCCCCAAGATGAATTCGATATTCAGTCGGCTTGGCAAGCACTGGGTAAGGCTCACCAGATTCCTTTGGTGCTCTGCGTCGCCTCCTGCTTGAGACGAGGCATTTTGGATGATCGCGAAGCAGAGCGGTTCGAGAAATCAGCTACCTCTATCGCCGAGACCTTCGAGATTGGCGGGCTCGGCCAACTGATTGATGCCTCGCTTGAGAGCGAACGACTCATTACCTTCAGGCCCTGATCATCCAATGAAGCGATTAGTTTTTCTCATTCAAACGCCCATGGGCGCGAGTGTCGAGCCGCAAGAGTCCTTGGACGCTGTGCTAGCGGGCTCCGCCTTTGCGAACTGCGCGGTGATTTTCCTCGGACTAGGGGTAACACAGTTACGGCGTTCAGAGCGATCTGATTTCCGTAAAGATTTCAATCGCGGTTTTAGAGCACTGAGTGATTTCGAAATAGACGACATCTTTTATTGCGAGGCGGCTGCTCGCGATCATGGCCTGCTTGACCATGAACTGATTGTAGAGGCGCGATCGTTATCGCCTAATGCAATCAGGCAACAGATCATAGACGCCCATGCTGTGATGAGTTTTTAACGTGATCCTGCATCAATTTAATCAGCCTGGTGTGCTCGATCGCCACCGTCAATACCTCGGGAAGGGCGACGCGATTTTACTGATCGAGAATGCTGTGTTCGACCATGTCCTGCTGGATGAACTCGAGGTAGCCGAGAGGTATGTTTTGACGACCGATCTCGAACGCAGGGGACTCATGCTGAAAAGCCAAGCGATCCAAAAGCTTTCGGTCACTGAATGGGTAGCGCTCGCCGCGAGGGCGCAGCAATGCATTAGTTGGTCATAGTGTGATGACTGAACGAGACCCGGAAGGATTCCTGAGACAGCTCGATGCGTGGGAACCGCAGGTCGCAGAAATGATCGCAGCGGATCTTGGCGTTCAACTGAGCGCCGCTCATTGGGAGGTCATCGAGATCGTACGGCGCTTCTATCAGGACTACGGCATTTCACCCACCAATCGAGTAACGCAAAAGCTCCTCAAATCGCAACTCGATCCTAGTTTCGACAGTATTAGGCTGATGCAATTATTCGGCGGGCGGGCAAGGCGCCATCTTGCGCAAATCGCGGGTCTCCCCAAACCCTCTGACTGCGACTGACTGGCAGAGTAGCGAGGCCGACTTCCGGCGCAGCCTCGCGCGACTCACCAGCGCTGTTTTTCATCATCTCTCATGTGCGGTTGAACTCAAAACAACCTAATAAGAGCGCGCCCCTCACCACGCGCCTATTGCTTGTTAGCTGGGCGTTTAAGACTGTGATTTTTTGCCCGGAGCTTTTAGCAATGAAACTTTTGGTTCTGAAGTTTTTAGTGCTGGAGCTTTTAGAACTGAAACTTTTAATGCTGGGGGCTCCAACATTGGGGCGTTGGCGGTTCTAGCCTGTATAGCTTTGACTACCAAAATTCTGAATCGTGTGGCTCTTTATCCTAGGGCTCTTTATGGCTCTGAATCCTAGAGCTCTGAATCCTGGAGTTTTTAATTCTAGAGCGCTTCATTCTCGATCGCTTAATCCTAGCGTTCTAAACCCTGGAACGCTCAATCCTTTAGCTAGGTGCCCGACCCCGCTCGAATTCACGAGGTCCTAAGCCCTCCTCATTGATCCTTTCTGATTAGTCCGCGGCAACCCTTCTCCGTGTTAGCGAGTAACTGATTCCAGCGAAGTGTTGGGGTTGGGAAATCAATCACGCATCAATAGCTGGGTTTTTCCGCCTAAATACGGTTGGAGTACGGAGGGTACCGCCACCTGCCCATCTGCCTCTTGATAATTCTCCAGTATGGCTACCAGCGCGCGCCCTACTGCCACTCCGGATCCGTTGAGCGTGTGCAGGAGCTCGGGTTTGCCATTCCCTGAGCGCATCCTTGCTTGCATCCTTCTCGCCTGAAAATCGCGGAAGTTACTGCACGAAGAAATTTCCCGATAGGTCTGCTGGCTGGGCAGCCACACTTCCAAGTCGTAAGTTTTTGCTGCGGAAAAGCCTAGGTCTCCCCCACAAAGGTTAACCACTCGATAGGGCAGCTCCAGCTTTTGCAGGATAGCCTCGGCATGCTGGGTGAGCGCCTCATGAGCATTGTCACTATCTTCTGGTCTCACGAGTTGAACTAACTCGACCTTTTCAAACTGATGCTGCCTAATCATGCCGCGAGTGTCCCTGCCATAGCTACCTGCTTCGCTACGAAAACAAGGCGAGTGACAGACCATCTTTAGCGGCAGTTCGCCGCCGTTAATGATGGCGTCTCTATAGATGTTGGTGACTGGAACCTCCGCCGTGGGAATCAAGTACAGCTCCCTCTCTGCATCAATTCGAAATTGATCCTCGGCGAATTTGGGTAGCTGCCCGGTTCCGAAGAGCGAATCACTGTTCACAATAAAGGGAACATAGACTTCCTCGTAGCCGTGCTCCTCAACATGAACATCCAGCATAAATTGAATCAATGCCCGCTGAAGTTGGGCGAGCTCGCCGCGAAGTACCACGAACCGCGACTGGGAGAGTTTCGCTGCGACGTCAAAATCCATTGCACCGCCGGCGGCAGTCAGATCAACGTGATCAAGCGGCTCGAATTGGAAGGCCTTGGGTTCACCCCAGGTTCGCAGCAACGCATTATCCGCTTCGTCTGTTCCGTCGGGTACATCTTCGTCTGGAAGATTGGGAATGGTCTGGAGATAACCTTGCAACTTGCTCGCAACGGCTTCGAATTTAGCTTTTTCTGCCTCTAGCTGTTCACCTAGTGTGGCGACTTCTGCCAGTAGCGGCTCGATGGCTTCCCCTTTGGCTTTCGCCTGACCAATGGCTTTCGAGCTTCGATTTCGTTCGGACTGAAGTGCCTCCATCTGGGTCTGAGCTGCTTTACGTTCCTGCTCTGCTGAAGATAAATAGGCAGCGTCTAGCTCAAACCCCTTCTTCCGCAAACGACTCGCGAGATCATCTAAGTCGCCTCGAATCCATTTTTGATCAAGCATAATGTGTCCTCAACAAAGCGGGCCGAGCCTAGCGGATTGACCCCCCAACTTCAATGCGCCAAGAGCGCTCGAACGCCCCAGATAGATAAGCAAAACGCCGTCAAGCAGACGAGCACACTTCCTGCGCCGTATGACAAGGCTAATCCCCACCGATCCCCTTCAATCAACTCAAAGAGCTGTTGACTGTACGCGGAGAACGTCGTGAGCGAGCCCAGTAATCCCACCATCAAAAACCCACGCAAAGGTTCACTCATGGAGTCCCTTTGAAGCAGGGCAAAGCAGATACCCATCAGGCTACAGCCCAGCACATTCGCAAGCAGCGTTGCCCATGGCATACCGGAGGCGCCTGATGAGGGAATGACCAGAGTCAGGCCGTGACGCAGGCTCGCGCCGAACGCTCCACCGAGCGCGATCCAGAGCCACATCATACGTTGTAACCCCCTTCCTTCTGCTTAACCATTGGTGCAGTCCGCTAACTTGCCTGATCGTTCAGATTGCGCAGGTAGGCTAACTTCTCACCTATTTTTTGTTCCAGTCCGCGATCTGTTGGCTCATAGTAGCGCTGTGCGTCCAGCTCATCGGGAAAGTATCGCTGCCCTGGACTAAACCCATGCGGCTCATCATGCGCATAGCGATACTCCGCACCATGTCCAAGTGATTCAGCCAGTCCAGTGGGCGCGTTTCGCAAATGAATAGGCACCTCAAGCGAGCCACTGTTCGCCACCGTCAAGCGAGCGTTCTTCCAGGCTAGGTAAACCGCGTTGCTCTTCGCGGCGACACTGAGGTACGTGATTGCCTGCGCGATTGCCAGTTCCCCTTCGGGCTGACCCAGTCTCGACTGAACATCCCATGCATTCAATGCGATGGTTAATGCCCGTGGATCGGCGTTACCGATATCTTCGCTAGCCATTCTAACGACTCTGCGTGCGACATAGAGGGGATCACACCCCCCATCCAACATTCTTGCAAACCAATACAACGCAGCATCTGGGTCTGATCCGCGAACCGACTTATGAAGGGCCGAAATTTGATCAAAGAATAAATCGCCACCCTGGTCAAAGCGGCGATACTGGCTGCCCAGCACTTGCATCAAATCCTCTTTGGTTAAGAGGGCACCTGATGTATGCGACAGGGCGATTTCCAAAATATTCAAAGCAAGCCTCGCATCCCCATCCGCGGCATGCGCAATAGTCGCTAGCACCCCCTCTTCGGCGCTGACTGGTGGCCCTTGCGCATGATCTTGCTTACTTCCCAATTGTCCGGCATTCGCACCAGGCAACTCAGTCCCAGCCCATCGCACGAGACAAAATCTGCTCGAGCGCCTGCGCGTCTAAGGATTCGAGTTTGTATATGCGGGCTCTCGACAACAGCGCGTTGTTGAGTTCGAACGCAGGATTTTCTGTGGTTGCCCCCATAAAAATCACCGTGCCGTCCTCAACAAACGGCAAAAAAGCATCTTGTTGGCTCTTGTTAAAGCGGTGGACCTCATCAACGAACAGCACCGTCACGCGACCCTGGGACTTAAGCTGCTGCGCCTCATCCATTGCGGATCGGATATCCTTCACTCCACTTAGCACCGCCGAGAGGCTGATCCAGTGGGCATCACTGACCTCGGCAACCAAGCGCGCCAGCGTCGTTTTACCGGTACCCGGGAGGTCCCCAAAAGATCAAGGAGTGGAGCCGACCAGACTCAATCATCACACGTAGCGGTTTCCCCTCGCGGAGTAGATGCTCCTGCCCGTATATGTCCCCTAGGGACTTGGGACGTACTCTAGCCGCCAGCGGCACGTAGGGCGCATCGGATTCAAACCAATGTCTGCGATCACTACTCATTAGCAGCATCGGAAGCAGTTGGCGATCGATGATCAATGACTTCCAGCGCGCCAACAGGCGGCGCCAGAAACCAGTCAGGATCGATGGTGGTCAGTTCAGAATGGCCAACAAAGAGAAAACGCATCGAACCACCGCCGGCAACCGCAATGTCGAGCGTCGCCGGCCAGCCATCCTCAAATCGAAGGTCAGCTCGGGTGACATACTGATTGTCCCGATTGGGAAACAACACAAACGTTTTGATCGAAGCAATCTCCTCGCTTGTCGCCGCATCATCACCCGCAGCGTGAACAGCATAAGCGTCACTTGTGGCGCCAACACCCTCCACTACCTCGTATTCTAAAAGCGCTTCAGCTGGCGCCAAGAACAGTCCAAGCGGGCTCGTTCTGACCTCATCATTTAGCGAGTACACCGTGACTTGCTCAAGCAAATAATCAACCTCAAAAACATCGGTTCCGTCTGAAACAACCAAGACAGAGGCTGGATCGGTTTCCATGCGAAATTGGCCCGGCTGAACCAAATAAAGTCGCCCGCGTTGGATAAGCTGCTGACTAACATCGTACTGCTCGAATTCCAGCAAAACCCGATCGAGCCCTTTGAGATGGGTGGAGAGGCTTCCGTGCGCATCATGGGCGATGTCCGCAATGCCCTGACTCGAGACAAACAAAACCGTCACAAATCCGAGAATACGGTTCCAAATCACAAGCTTATTCCGGCGGTGCATGAGCGAGCACTTCACGGGAGCCATTGGAATTCATTGGACTGACCACTCCCGCACGCTCCATTTCCTCGACCATCCTAGCTGCCCGGTTATATCCGATTCTAAATTTACGTTGAACCGCAGAGATGGAGGCTCGCCCTGACTCCGTAACAAAGGCGACGGCCTCATCGTACAGTGCATCTTCCTCACCGCCATCCTCTTGTTCCTCACCGCCAGCACTCCCTGGTAGAAGCTCTGCGTCAGATCGCGCATCTAAAATAGTGTCCAGGTAATTCGGTTCGCCCAGCGCCTTCCAGCTTTCAACGACGCGATGTACCTCATCGTCATCAACAAATGCGCCATGGACGCGTACGGGTATAGGCGAACCGCTTGGCAGGTAAAGCATGTCGCCATGCCCTAACAATTGTTCAGCGCCGCCTTGATCCAAAATCGTTCTGGAATCGACCTTACTCGATACCTGAAATGCAATTCGTGTTGGCACATTCGCTTTGATCAACCCGGTGATGACGTCCACAGAGGGACGCTGCGTGGCTAGCACCAAGTGGATTCCAGCCGCTCTCGCCTTTTGGGCAATTCTCGCAATCAACTCCTCCACTTTTTTGCCCACGATCATCATCATGTCGGCAAATTCGTCGATGACGACAACAATGTAAGGCAACGGCTCAAGCGCTGGCGCTGGCTCCGGTTCTTCGAGCAGCGGGTCGCTCACCCAAAGCGGATCTAGAATGGGTTCCCCGGCCTTGATCCCATCTTTGACCTTACGGTTGAAGCCACTCATGTTCCGAACGCCAAGGGCTGCCATCAACCGGTAGCGGCGCTCCATTTCGGCAACACACCAACGCAGCGCGTTAGCTGCATCTTTCATATCCGTGACGACTGGCGTCAATAAGTGAGGGATTCCCTCATAGACCGCCAACTCGAGCATCTTTGGGTCGACCATGATCAGTCGAACTTCCTCTGGCGATGCTTTGAAGAGGAGCGACAAAAGCATGGCGTTCAAGCCTACCGATTTACCACTGCCTGTGGTGCCTGCTACGAGGAGGTGAGGCATTTTGGCAAGGTCAGTCACGATCGGAGCACCGGCTATGTCATGGCCGAGTGCGAGCGTCAACGCAGACGCTGAATCATCATAGGCTTTCGACGTCAGAACCTGACTCAAGCGAACAATCTCGCGATCCTCATTCGGGATTTCGATCCCGACAACCGGCTTCCCAGGAATCACCTCCACCACCCGCACGCTAATAACCGCAAGGGACCGCGCCAGGTCTTTAGCCAAGCCAGAGATGCGACTGACTTTGACACCCGCAGCAGGCAGTATCTCGAACCGCGTGATCACTGGACCTGGGAATACCGCGACCACTTCGGCGTCGATACCATAATCTTTTAGCTTGAGTTCAAGGAGCCGCGACATGGCCTCAAGGTTATCTTCGGACAATCCTCGCCTATCCTCGTCACGAGCTTCATCGAGCAGGCTGAGCGCAGGCAACCCTTCAATGCTTTCAGTTTTGAAGAGATTGCCCTGTTTTTCTTTCGCCGCTCGCTGACTGATTTCGGGTTTTTTGTCCTCTCGCTTTTGAATGACCAGCGGCGCTCGAGTCTTCTCATGCTCAACCTGGCGTTGGATGGCTTCCTTGCGAGTTTCGACTTCCTTCTCGATGACCCCCTTCGCTCGCCTTGCTTCGAGCAGCTGTGACCATTTGATCCGGGACCAATTGCCCGCCTGGAGCGTCATTGCTCCAATCCGGTCAATGACGGAGAGCCAGGAAATTTCAATAATCAACGTGAGCCCGAACAGCGCGAGCGCTAACGCACTGATAGTCGTTCCCACATAGCTCAGCGCTGGCAGCAGGAGCTGGGCTAGTAGCTGACCCAAGATTCCCCCGCTTTGTTCCCTTAGATGACTCGCATGACTGTAAAAATGCAGATCAAATAGCAGGCAGAAAGAAATCACGGTCAACCCAAGCCCGATGGCCTGAACCGCGAGCAGTGGCGCGTTCAGATCGTCTTCGCGCTGCGAAAGCATTTGCTTCGCTACGGGAATGAGAATCAGAAGAGGAAATCCATAGGCCGCCAGCCCAAAGAGCACGAATAACACGTCGGCAACCCAGGCTCCTGCTGCTCCGGCGGCATTGCTGACTACGAGCGTGGAGCCCGTGTAGGTCCAGCCTGGATCCTCTGGGTGGTAGCTCAATAAGGACGTGGCGAGGAGTAGTGCGAGCAATACCTGGCCGATGATCGCGGCTTCCCTCAATCGCGGCATCAATACCGCAAGGAAGGCATTAGGCTGGACTGCAGCAATCGCTTTCTTGGCGTTTTTTGAAGTCAATGCTTTTACTCTACACCTGACCCCGAAATTGTACCCCATTTGAGAGAAAAGACCGCCATTTCAGCAGCTCAAGCAGCACCCATGGGTTGGCGCCCTGGATCCACGTCAAACTCTAAGTGAATCTTTTAAGTCAATCAGGGATCTGGCAGTCGATTCGGACCGAGCGAGCATTCCGATATCAGGACAGCCATCAATAGCCGAGCGCTAGTGCTTCGTATTGATGCGCCGCCCCCATATGTGAAATACGTTCATGTTGAGCACGCACTATGCGTATCTCGGTGTTTCGATCTCTTCTAAAGCGCTGGGCCTCCATTCCCGTGAGCAATCACACTCTGCGATCACAGACTTCGGCGACCGATACACGTAAGCCGCACCCCCTGCGTACCATTGACGGAGCTCGCAAGATCCCGCGCAGCGTCATGCGAAACCCTCTCTCGTTCTACATGGCGCCAGGCGGATGGGCATCCTCTCACTCGATCAAAAGGTCGATTCCCCGGAATTCGTTGTGGTTGCCGCATGAATTCAAGTACCATTTCCCGCGGCCAAGTTGCTCGGACGTCCTGCTCGACGTCTGCACGCTTGCGACTTGATCGAATGAGCGTCCTCCGAGGGACTCCCTGACGCCATCAGCGACACTGGACTAGCGCGAAGGTTAACGATGCTTTAGCGACGTCAACTGCATTCACAACAATGCGCCGCTGGACGTTGGACGGGGAGCATCAGAGTAGCAGGCTTGAATGGAGCCCCGATGGGAGTTAAGAAACTCGCGATCAAACAAGGGATGATGCGCGCTCAAGAGTAGCTTGCAGCTACCGCGAGATATAGCGACTGGCAACAGAGTAGTTTTAAAAAAGAGATTCCCCAATGAATACTAGGCACCAAAAACTTTTAATCTTAGGTTCTGGTCCTGCCGGTTTCACGGCCGCAGTCTACGCTGCAAGAGCAAACTTGAACCCAGTCGTGATCACTGGCATCGAAACCGGCGGGCAACTCACAACCACGACCGATGTTGATAACTGGCCAGGGGACGTCGAAGGACTACAGGGTCCAGACTTGATGGTCAGAATGCAGCAGCACGCTGAGCGATTCGAAACTGAGATCATCTATGACCACATTCACACTTGTGATGTGTCCCAGCGCCCCTTCAAGTTCGAAGGAGATCAAGCAACCTATACTTGCGACGCTGCAATTATAGCGACGGGGGCATCAGCCAAATATTTAGGGTTGCCGTCTGAAGAGGCATTCAAAGGCAAGGGTGTGAGCGCATGCGCGACGTGTGACGGTTTTTTCTATCGAGGTCAAAAGGTCGCGGTCATCGGCGGGGGTAACACGGCCCTTGAGGAAGCGCTCTACCTCGCAAATCTGGCGAGCGACGTGTATCTAGTGCACCGACGGAACCAATTCAGAGGCGAGAAAATTCTGCGTGACCGTGTCATGGCGAAAGAGAATATCCATGTGATATGGGATCACACACTCACTGAGGTTTTGGGCGACGACATGGGGGTCACGGGCATGCAAATCTGCTCGACCGAGACTGACGCATACCAGTCCATTGATGTTAGCGGCGTATTCATCGCGATCGGACACTCGCCGAACACCTCCCTCTTCGAGGGACAGCTTGAAATGAACAATGGTTACATCATGATTCAAAGCGGTCTTAGCGGCGGCGCAACGTCGACAAGCATTCCAGGTCTATTCGCTGCGGGTGACGTTGCTGATCAAGTTTATCGACAAGCGGTGACATCCGCTGGGTTTGGTTGCATGGCGGCACTCGACGCAGAAAAATTTCTAGATGAACTCGAGGAGAACGCTTGAAATAGGCTCTCGCACCCGCCTCGATGAGTAAGAGCGCTTTCCCAGATCCAGCCGATGCCTTGAGTGATCCACCAGGATTGATTGCTGTAGGTGGGGATCTGACGAGCGAGCGACTGACCGATGCCTATCGTCACGGCATCTTTCCATGGTTTGAGGCAGGTCAGCCTATTTTGTGGTGGACCCCTCCCACTCGAGCGGTCATCGAAACGTCAACATTCACTCCGTCTCGGAGTTTGCGTCAATGGCTTCGCCGTGCGCCATTTCGAGTGGAGCTGAACACCGACTTTAATCGCGTCATCGAAGGTTGTAGGTCGCATCGAATGGAAAGGGATGAAGGAACCTGGATTACCGAGGAGATGCAAAGCGCTTACCAAACGCTGCACGAACAAGGATTGGCTCACGCAATCTCATGCTATCTCGGCCAGGAACTCGTTGGCGGCCTCTACGGCGTAGGAGTGGGGTCCTTATTTTGCGGGGAATCCATGTTCTCCCGCGAGTCAAACGCGTCAAAAATTGCTTTCGCTTTCTTGATGAAGGTTTGTAGGCTTCGAGGAATCGACTGGGTGGATTGTCAATTGCCCAACCCACACCTTATGTCTTTAGGAGCGGTTGAAATGCCAAGACAGGCTTTTATCAATCTACTCCATAAGCGGCGGGATTCTCCCGATCCGCTCAAGGATCTGTGTGGTCAGTTCGCCGACTATGAATGTGACGACCTATTGGTTGATACCCCAGTACCATGAGCGACATCCGTCTTTTCCAAATCCCTGAGCATGAGTGCAGCTATCTCACCGATCAGTTGGCCAGCACAGTCTTCGTAGACCCGGAGCTGCCCATCAGCCAGGCGTTACTCTCGGATTTGTCGCGCATTGGCTTCAGGCGAAGTGGTGAACATGTGTACCGACCCCACTGCCCATCTTGCTCAGCTTGCATTCCGACTCGCATCATCGCATCCCAATTCACACCCAGCCGATCACAAGCGCGAACACGATCAAAAAACCAGGATTTGTCCATGGAAATCCTACAACCGCTTGGGACTGACGAGATCTACGCCTTATATGCACGCTACATATCGGCAAGACACCAGGACGGAGATATGTACCCACCGAGTCGAGAGCAGTTTGACTCGTTTCTTCTGGGCGACGTTCCAACTCAGCGCTTTTTGGCCTTTAGACTACGCCACAAGTTGGTCGCGATCATGGTCGCTGATGAGTTGGATGATGGCTGGTCGGCGGTTTATTCTTTTTTTGAGCCTGACTTAGCTGCCCGCTCTTTGGGGACCTTTATGATCCTGCGACTGATCGAACTATCGCAGCAGCGAACGCTGCCCTATGTGTATCTTGGCTATTACATCAAGGATTGCGGCAAGATGAACTACAAGCTTAATTTTTCACCTTGCCAGCAGTACCGTGACAAAAAATGGGCGGTTATCAAGGCAAGATAGGGACTTTGAACCTTCAGCCGCTTTCGGGCACAATTCGCTCTCCTCATAAAGGCACATCAAGGATTTATGGCGAAGGAAGATCAAATCCAGCTTTCCGGCACGGTAGTGGATACCCTGCCCAATACGATGTTTCGAGTCGAACTCGAAAATGGACACGTCATCATGGCGCACATCTCGGGCAAGATGAGGAAGAATTACATTCGCATCCTGACCGGAGACAAGGTGAAAGTGGAACTCTCTCCTTACGATCTGTCCAAAGGCCGAATTACCTTTAGAGAGTAAGCTTTGGATTCTGGGGCCATGATTGCTCCAGCTTGATTGTGGCCTATCGCCAATTCCCCTGAAACTCCCTGATCAGTAAGCCCACTCGAACGAGTAGTTCCTCGCTAAGCAAAGGAGTTTTTAAAACGAAGTAATCGTCAAACGACTCAACGCCCTTCCCTCGTGTTCACCCCACAATTTCGTTTACCACCTCCGGTATTGGCTCTCAGACCCGAGTAGTTTCATTCTGCAAAGCCAAATGCTGCAATGCCAAATGGTTGGTAACGGACCGCCAAAAATCGCCTGCGCTCAAGAAGTTGCGAGCGCTTCCTCAATCACGAGCACAAGATCGCCGTCTTCTTCATCCACGACCACGTTGCCCCCACCATCAGATAGACGCCCGAACAAGATGTCCTCCGCGAGTGGTTTCTTGATTCGGTCCTGTATTAGCCTTTGCATTGGCCGCGCGCCCATGAGCTCATCGTAACCATGTCTTGCGAGCCAATCTCGGGCCGCATCCGTTACATTCAATTGAACTTTTTTCTCATCTAATTGGACCTGGATCGCCACTAGGAACTTATCCACCACCGTCTTGATCACTTCCCTACTGAGCGGACCGAAAGGAATGATCGCATCTAGCCGGTTTCTGAACTCTGGCGTGAACATCTTCTTCAACACTTCCATGCCATCAGGTGCATGATCTTGTATCTGGAACCCTATCGACGACCGAGACATCTCTGCCGCACCGGCGTTCGTGGTCATGACCAAGATGACATTTCGAAAATCCGCGCCGCGGCCATTGTTGTCGGTCAGACGGCCATGATCCATGACTTGAAGAAGCAAGTTAAAGACATCGGGATGCGCTTTCTCAATCTCGTCAAGAAGCAAGACACAATGCGGATGCTTGGTAATCGCCTCGGTTAGGAGCCCACCTTGATCAAAGCCAACATAACCCGGAGGCGCACCGATCAGCCGCGAGACTGTGTGGCGCTCCATGTATTCCGACATGTCGAAGCGGATCAGCTCCACGCCCATAATCGTCGCAAGCTGCCTGCAAACTTCCGTTTTACCCACGCCCGTGGGTCCTGAAAACAAAAATGAACCAATGGGTTTCTCACCCTCTCGGAGTCCCGCTCGCGCTAGCTTTATCGCGCTCGAGAGCGAGCCAATCGCGTCATCTTGACCAAAGATCACCATTTTCAAATTGGTCTCCAGATCTTTGAGCGACTCTTTCTCATTGCTATTAATGCTGGCGGACGGAATGCGTGCAATTTTGGCAACCATCTTCTCAACGTCTGAAACACCAATCATTTTTTTACGCCGACTAGTCGGTTGCAATTGCTGAAATGCGCCAACCTCGTCGATCACATCAATCGCTTTGTCAGGCATAAATCGATCATTGATGTAGCGCCCTGCCAATTCCGCTGCCACCCGCAAGCTTCGATCGCTGTATTTAAGGCGATGGTGTTCCTCGAACTTTGACTTGAGCCCTTTCAGGATTTGATAGGTGTCTTCAACGCTGGGCTCGGTTACATCAACTTTTTGGAAACGACGAGAGAGCGCTCGGTCTTTATCGAAGATGCCTCGATATTCCTGATACGTAGTCGACCCAAGGCACCTTATCTCTCCCGACGCGAGTAATGGTTTCAACAAGTTAGAGGCATCCATCACTCCACCTGAGGCGGCTCCCGCACCAATAATGGTGTGAATTTCGTCAATAAAAAGGATCTGATTGGGCGACTGCTTCAACTCATTCAGGAGACCTTTAAGGCGTTTTTCGAAATCTCCTCGATACTTGGTGCCGGCGAGTAGTGCACCAAGGTCGAGAGAAAAAACCGTACTCTCACTAATTACTTCTGGCACTTGTCCGTCGACAATCAGCCGGGCTAAACCTTCTGCGATGGCGGTTTTACCAACGCCACTTTCCCCAACCAGCAATGGATTATTCTTCCGTCTGCGAGACAACGTTTGGATCACTCGCTCGATCTCTTCACTTCTACCGATCAGCGGGTCAATCTTGCCGTCTTTTGCTTGCTCATTCAGATTCGTGGCATAACGCTCAAGCGGGCTGGGCTGCCGCTCCTCATCGCCCTCAGCGGTCTCACTCGATTCACTATCGACAGGCTCCTCTTGCCCGTCCTTTCTAACGCCATGGGAAATGTAATTAACGACATCGATCCGTTCGATATCTTGGTCTCGAAGCAAGTAGACCGCATGGCTTTCGCCCTCAGCGAATAGCGCCACCAACAGATGGGCACCGGTGACTTCTTTCTTCCCAGATGACTGCACGTGGAAGACGGCTCGTTGGAGCACTCTCTGGAACCCAAGCGTGGGCTGAGTTTCTCTGTCGTCTTGATCCGAAGGGATGAGTGGCGTTGTGTCGGATATGAAGGTTTCTAACTCAGCTCGCAGCTTGTCCAAGTTAGCATTGCAGGCCTTCAAGACGGTGACCGCCGCAGTGTTGTCCAACAGCGACAAGAGCAAGTGCTCAACGGTCATCATTTCATGACGTTTTGCTCGCGCATCCTTAAACGCTAGGTTCAAAGAAACTTCTAACTCACGGCTCAACATACGCTTTCCTTCATTTACATCGGTTACATCGGTTACATCGGTTACATCGCTTTAAATCGCGAAACGCTTTTCAGCCTTCTAAGCGGAACTCTATCGGCTTTTCATTCAGCCGCTCCATCCGCTTTCTATTCCGTTGTCAGGGATTAGCTCTTGCTTTTGCCACCCTGCTTGCCACCCTGCGCGCGCCAGCCACGCCGCTTCAATGCTTTGCTTCTGCCGATGATTCGGGCGACCGCTAGGAACCCCATCACTCATCATCCGCGGGTTCAATCTCAGAGACCAGCGGGTGCTGGCTTTCTTGCGCGTACTGATTGACCTGCGCACACTTGGTCTCGGCGATATCCTTGGGAAATATACCGCAGGTGCCTTTTCCCGTTCTGTGAACCATCAACATGATCTGCGTCGCCTTCTCTCCATTCATTCCAAAGAAGGTCTGAAGCACCTCTACGACGAATTCCATGGGCGTATAGTCATCGTTCAGCATGACTACCTTCCAAAGTGGCGGCTTCGCAAGTTTTGGCTTCTCCGGCGCTACGATTAATCCTGTGTCGCCATGCTCGGAAGGATCATCATCACTCGCAGACGCACTAACCACTGCTCTTCCGGACTGCGTGGAGCAGCCGTTGGCTAATCGAGACGTTAGCAAGCCGGGGACGGTTGAGGCGCAGAGCGCCAAGCCATCGCTCGATTCACTTCGAAACTGCTCGCTATCCGTCACTCACTCACCCTTTCTTGTTCATTGGTTTGATTTACGTGTTTGGTTCGCATTGCTGGCTTGACCAGCAATGCACCCCGCTCGCCCGCGGGCAAGTTGCTTTTTGACTTATCCTGACTTGTTCTACGAGCCTCTCGGATAAACCGATGGGATTCAAGTCTATTCTTCCCTCTGCTCTCCAATTACTATGAGGGCTGATCATTGACTTTCCAAGTCCAGCATCATCGCTTTAGTACAGCCGATCACCGCTTCTAGCGTGGCCTCGGCGAAACAAAGCGAGCCAAAGCGTCTCATTGCTCACGCAGGCGAAGCACGAAGTTCGTAGGTGGCGAACCCATTGACACGACGTGCGCTCGTTATGGCTTATCAAGTGCTAAAGACCCTGCTGGCCTATCACTCGACGCTCAATCAACTGCTCCCATGACCGGCAACTTAATTCTTTTCAACAAGCCATACGGCGTACTGAGTCAGTTTACGGGTGAAGCTGACAACTTGAGTCGCTTTGCCATACCTCCTGACTACTATGTCGCTGGCCGGCTCGATAAAGATAGCGAGGGATTGCTGTTACTCACCAACTCCGGGGCACTACAAGCGCAAATCAGTCATCCTCGATTCAAGATGCGAAAGCACTATTGGGTGCAGATAGAGGGGGAAATTAGCGAAAGCAGCCTCGTCCAATTTCGTCAGGGCATTGCTCTAAAGGATGGCAAAACGAGACCAGCGCAAGCAAAGCCGATTCAACCCAATGTTCCAGAGCGAATCCCTCCCATTCGCCAGCGCCAATCTATTCCAGATCAATGGCTTGAAATCGTTATCCGCGAAGGGAAAAACCGTCAGGTCAGAAGAATGACTGCAGCGCTGGGTCACCCTACCCTACGACTGATTAGAGTGAGGATTGGAGAATGGACAATCGATGGACTTACTCCAGGACAATGGCGGTCCGTTCAGGTGAACTTGCCTAAGGAACGAAACCGTTAATTCCGCCACTGGCGCCTCACACAATGAGGTGATCTTCAGCCGCCTAAGAGAGCCCTCTTTAAAAAATCTAGGCTGAGACAACCCCGTCACACGGACCCAGAACACCAGAACGGCCGGTCTTCAATCTCGTCGAGCCCCAATGCTAAAACGGTACGGCCGCTCTAAACGGCCAGCTGGCAGAGATAAAAAACCTGCAGGGGTGGTTACTAGCCGCCGCTCGTGAAGTTAGTCTTTCTTCGCTTCCCAATCGGCAGTTGCTTGCTCGTCACTTTCTCGCATGCGGAGCCACGATTTACCACCATCGCGCCGCTGTTCCTGCTTCCAAAAGGTCGCCTGGGTTTTCAAATAGTCCATCACGAAATGGCAGGCATCGAATGCTGCCGCTCGATGCGCCGACGCTGCTGCAACTAACACAATATTCTCGCCGGGATGAAGCAATCCTATGCGATGAATTACAACTGCACCCAATAGATCGAACCGGGCCTCAGCGGTATCGAGAATTTTCGCAAGCTGTTTCTCGGTCATCTCTGGATAGTGCTCAAGGAATAGAGAGCTGACATCCTCACCGTCGTTGATGTCACGGACACAGCCGGTGAAGCTACAGATACCGCCAACCGCCTTGGTCTCCTGCTTTAGCTCATTGATGACCGCATCAAGGCTAAAGTCACCAGTCTGAACACTAATCCGAGCGTACATTCTATCCGCCCGTTACCGGTGGAAAGATACCGATCTCGTCGCCATCTTTAACCACATGATCTATGTCTACCATTTCATGGTTTACAGACAACATCATCGTTTCAGCCAGCGAAAGCTGCTGAAGCGTTTGACCATCGGGGAGCGTTAATCGCGCCAGCACATCCGCTAGCGTCAGTTGATCGCCAGAAACCTCGATCAGATCTTCACCACGACTCATTCGCTCTCTCAAACTTGCAAAATATTTGACCCGAATCATGGCGCCTCGAAATCTCCGCTACGACCACCTGTCTTTTTAGTCAGTCGTATATTGGTGAGTTGCATCTGTTTATCAACGGCCTTGCACATGTCGTAAATGGTCAGCGCAGCAACTGATACCGCAGTGAGTGCCTCCATTTCCACCCCTGTGGCATCGGTTACCGTGCAAGAGGCCGTGATATCGACCTTTGCTTGCTCTGGATCTAAAGAAAACGCGAGATCAACGGAAGCGAGATTGATCGGGTGGCATAAGGGTATCAGGTGACTGCACTGCTTAGCGGCCTGAATACCTGCAATTTTTGCAACCGTTAGCACATCCCCTTTCTTGTGGGTTGCCTCTTTGATCATTTCGAGCGTGTCGGACTTCATGATAACCGACCCAGCCGCAACTGCTGTTCGTTCGGTCGAGCGTTTACCCACCACACTCACCATTGTTGCCGATCCCGTCTCATCAATGTGAGTCAGCTTGTTTTCGGGCATAATTTTCAAGACCTCAGATTCAAACCGTAAAGGAACACCATGCGTTGGACGCCGCACATCACTGTCGCCGCTATTGTACCGCGGAACGATCGATTTCTGATGGTGAGTGAGTACGAGAGGGATCGGCTGGTGATCAATCAACCCGCAGGGCATGTTGAGAGCAATGAGAGCCTCATTGAGGCTGTGCTCCGAGAGGTGAAAGAGGAAACGGCATGGGTTGTAGAGCCGCTCCATATTGTGGGCATTTATCGCTACCGGGCTCATACCGAGGCCACTGAGTACTTGCGTGTTTGCTATGCCTGCAATCCCGTCGAACAAACCGATGACGTGCTCGACGCTGACATCGAGTCCGCTGATTGGCTCACGCTTGATGACATCCATCGCCGCCCACACCGCAGTCATCTCGTGAAGCGCTGCTTAGAAGACTATTTGAGTAACCAGCAGGTCCCACTCCATTTAATCAGCTGGGAGGGCGCCCCTTGAACGTGCAACCTGCGAACGCCCAGCGAGTGATTGTCGGCCTGTCTGGCGGCGTTGACTCATCGGTGTCTGCGCTTCTACTCCAGCGTGAGGGATATGAGGTCGAAGGCCTGTTCATGAAGAATTGGGAGGAGGATGACGACACAGAATACTGCACGGCGAAGCAAGACTTAGCGGATGCCGAGGCGGTGGCAAACCATCTCTCAATTCCATTACACCGAGCCAATTTCGCGGCAGAATATTGGGACAACGTCTTTGAGCACTTCTTATCTGAATACCAAGCGGGAAGAACACCTAATCCAGATATTTTGTGTAACCGCGAAATCAAATTCAAAGTTTTCGTTGATTACGCCAAACTACTCGGCGCTGACCTAATCGCCACTGGGCATTATGCTCGAACGGAACGCTCCGCTGACGGCACGGCGCTGCTGAAAGGCACCGACGAATCCAAAGATCAGTCTTACTTTTTGCAGGGCGTTTCGAGCGATCAATTACGGGACTGCCTCTTTCCGCTTGGCGAGCTCGATAAGAGGGATGTTCGCCAGATCGCGAAATCAAGCGGACTCCCTACCTTCCAAAAGAAAGATTCAACCGGTATCTGCTTTATCGGCGAGCGCCGATTTGACGATTTCCTTTCCCAATATCTGCCCGCCAAGCCAGGCATCATCGTGGACCTTGACGGCGCTGTGCTCGGTGAACACCAGGGACTGATGTACCACACCATTGGACAGCGCGGCGGCCTTGGCCTCGGCGGCATTCGGGGCCGACCAGAATCACCCTGGTATGTCTGTGAAAAACGAGTCGATACTAACCAACTGGTAGTGTGCCAAGGCAATGACCACCCTGCTCTATTCAAGCAGAGGGTTCAGCTATCAAATCTCCATTGGATTGGTGATACCCCTGTGAGCGGCCAGCGGCTTGCCGCTAAAATCCGTTACCGCCAGCCCGACCAGAATTGCGAGATAAGCTTCAACGTCAATAATCAAACCGCACTGCTAACCTTCGAGCAAGCTCAACGCGCCGTCACACCGGGTCAATGGGCCTGTCTGTATGATGGTAATAGATGCCTCGGTGGCGGCATCATCGAATCAGCCTCATGATCAGCACGAGAGAGCAAGGCCAAGCCATCGCCATTGCGGCGGTGACCCAAAGCGTCGAGGTGGCTTTTGATCTCGCACGTAGCCTGTCCTTGCCCGAGAGCACGCTCACTTGTCTAACAGAAAGTCTTTTTCAAATTAGCGCTGAATCCCCAAGAAGCATTTACAACGCGGGCGATCAACTCGAGCTGGGCATTCGCCGGTGCGGCGAAAGGCTAAAAACCCCCCTACGCCAGGAAGAGTCCTTCCTCGCAACGTCCATGCAAATCGCCCATCTGGCGAAAAAGCTAACAAAAGAGCCTTCCACTCAACAACGTCTTCGCGCGGCGATTGAAGAGATTGATGTCAGACGAACGAAAGAGGCCTCTATCGAGTCAGCCCAGACGGTGGCTCACCGCTCCCTTGCCGAGCTTTATCAGTCTCACATTAGCCCGCTCGGTCCTAAAATAATCTTGCGCGGCGAACCCCATTTACTTCAGCGCCCAGAAATAGCTGCTAAGATTCGAACTGCTCTGCTCGCAGGCGTCAGAGCCATGGTGCTTTGGCGACAAATGGGTGGGAAGAGTTGGCACCTCGCGCTGCGCAGGCGACAACTGCAACGCGCCCTTAGCACCATTCATTGATCACCCTAAAGGCGACAACCCCATGCAACACAACGTGCTCACCGCCCTCTCTCCCATAGATGGCCGATATCAGAACAAGACGGCGCCTCTTGCCGTGTTCGGTAGCGAGTACGCGCTTATCAAGTACCGAGTGTTAGTCGAGATCCACTGGCTCATTCATCTTGCCCGCGACGCAAAACTCCCCGCACTTTCCGCATTAACCGATGACATTTGCGATGCGCTAGGTGCTATCGCAAGCCAATTCACCGTTGAGGATGCGCAGTCGATAAAAGATATCGAGCGGGAAACCAACCATGACGTGAAAGCGGTTGAATACTTCGTAAAATCCAAAATTGAAGCGATGGACGAACCGGATCTAAAAAAGAGTCTCGAGTTTGTTCATTTCGGGTGCACCTCTGAGGATATCAACAACCTAGCCCATGGCCTGATGCTCAAGGGAGCGTTAAGCGAAGTCATCTTGCCTGCTCTGACGCTAGCTCGTGACAACATTGCAACGCTCGGTCGATCATGTAGCGATATCGCCATGATGGCGCGAACTCATGGTCAACCAGCATCCCCTACCACCGTTGGCAAAGAGCTGATGAACGTCGTCGCCAGACTCGACCGACAGCTCAAGCAAATGAACGAACAGCCGATCCTAGGCAAAATGAACGGTGCAGTGGGCAACTTCAATGCACATACCATTGCTTATCCTGATCTTGACTGGCAAGGCATCAGCCGGAGATTTGTCGAATCCCTAGGGCTCGATTGGAACGCTATGACCACCCAAATCGAGCCCCATGACTACATGGCTGAACTCTTCCAGAATCTCGTTCGATTGAACACGATCTTGATCGATTTTGACCGGGACATTTGGTCGTACATCTCCATCGGCTACTTCAAGCAACGCGCTGTTGAGGGTGAGACTGGCTCATCTACGATGCCTCACAAGGTGAATCCTATTGATTTCGAAAACAGTGAGGGGAACCTGGGTATTGCCAATGCTTTGTTGTCGCACTTAGCTGAGAAGCTACCCATCTCACGATGGCAACGTGATCTCACGGATTCGACGGTGATTCGCAATGTAGGGATGGCACTTGGCTACTGTTTGATCGCTTATCAGTCGACGGTCCGCGGCTTAGCCAAACTCGATATTGACCAAACCAGAATCCAAGCAGACTTGACAGAAAGCTGGGAGTTGCTTGGAGAAGCAGTGCAGACCGTCATGCGGCGGTACGGGCTCGAGAACCCTTATGAACGGTTGAAAGCCGCCACGCGAGGCAGAACCTTTGATCGCTCGGCCTACCTTGAACTGATCGAAGATCCTTCGCTCCCAGAAGCTGCAAAGGAGGCATTGAGAGCGCTTGAGCCAAGCCACTACACGGGTCTTGCTGAGCGCCTCGCGAAGGATTACCCGCCCAGCAATGACTGAGTCCTTCAAGCTCCGCGGTGCTAATGTTCGCCGCGTCTCTTGGCGGTCCCATCGATCCGAACTCGAATCCCTGAGAACGATCGTGTTCATCGAAGAGCAAGCCGTTCCTACTGCCGACGAATGGGATGGAATGGACGACGTTTCCACCCACTTCCTCGCCGAAAGAAACGATGGGACGCCCGTTGGGTGCGCACGCCTTATGCCTGATGGACAAGTTGGACGCTTGGCGGTGCTCGAGGCGGAGCGCAGGCAGGGTATCGGCCGACAGTTGATGGAAGCCGTGATTGAATTTGGAGAGCGCCAAAGCATTGGTCCGCTTCATCTACACGCCCAGTTGCACGCCATTAAGCTCTATGAATCGCTTGGCTTTACGATCACGGGTGATGTGTTCCTGGACGCTGGCATCGAGCATGTACCCATGCGACTGACGCGCACAGCTAGCCCATCGCCTGCGCTTGAAACTTATGGCCTCGGGGAAGCGGCCCTTCTTCCCATCACTGATCAAGTCACTGAGCTATCGCGACGAGAATTTCTTACGATTTTAGGTTTGGAGGCGCGAGGCCCCAGCCGCTTCACAGCGCAGGGCACGGAGTTTTTCGTCATAGCGAGAAGCGAAACGCCACTCGGTGGCGCTGCAATCACGAAGGCAGGTGACATTATTTTTTTCTCTACCGATCTCGACGATGACGCGGTTCAGTTGCTCTTGCATGCGCTCATTGCAAGAGCTCAACGGTACGGTTGGCTGTCGCTCAATTTGAGCCCACTCGGTCATCGATCGACCGCCATAGAGAAAGCCCTCGAGGGAACCCAATACGCGACTCACAAGACACTCATTCCCATCGGCCAACCTAAACAGCGTGAGCGCGAGGGCGCCGTTCGCTATGAGGTGCCCGAGCAGTGGTCTTTAGGCCTTAGCGACAAAAACCATTGGTTTACCACTCATGAACAGTTCACCGTCTTAGTGCGGGCGATGCTGGCTAGCGCGCAAAGGGAGGTTTTCATTCACTCTCCCACCCTGTTACACGACTGGGCATCAGATAAATCCGTATTGAAGACGCTCGCTAGCCTTGCCCGGGCTCATCGCTCAACTAGCGTCAAGATCTTGGTTTGGGAGGTGCCAGCCCTCATTAAAAACAACGCGCCCCTGCTAGAACTCTCACGCAAGTTGAGCTCCAGCATCCAAATAAAAGAAGTTGATAGTACTCACCGAAATTATCCAGGCGAGTTCATCGTTGTCGATAAAACTAGCCTCGCAGTCCAGCAAGATCCTTATCAACCCCTCGGCTGGGTCAACCCAAAAGCGATCGCGCGCGCGAGAGAAAAAGAACGCTTATTTCAAAGCATGTGGTCGCACGGGCTGCACAACCCGAATCTCAGACAGATGCATATCTAGTAACGTTGGGAACCGAACTTTAGGTTTACGATCTTCGGGCCTAAGGGCTTTGCGACCAGCAACGTTAGTATGACTGCCTTTGGGGACTCGTTTTAGCGATGACTCGCTCTGGGGTTGCCCGCTACAAGTTTTTTAGTAGGGTGCACGATCAAGCGCGCTAGTGGAGTTGGCGCCCTGCGATAATGACCCCATTCAAATCGGCATATACATAGTCACCGGCATGCCAATCAGCATCCGCAAATCGAAGCGGAACGCTTTGCGCGCCTACCCCCTGCTTGACGCTCTTCAGGGGATGTACGCCAAGCGCTTTGACGCCAATAGGCAGGGTGCCCATGATATCTGCATCCCTAATACACCCAAACACCACGACCCCACTCCAGCCATGATCGATCGCCTTCATGGCAAGGTTGTCGCCAAACAGTCCGCACCGCATCGAGCCGCCTCCGTCGACAACCAAGACTCTTCCACGGCCTTCGGTGTCGACCAATTCAGCAACAAGGGAGTTATCCTCAAAACACTTGATGGTCTCGGCGGGACCGGCAAATTTCGGCTCGCCGCCATAGTCACGGAAAATGGGAGCAGCAACGCGCAGCTCTTCTGAGTGCGCGTCACAAAGGTCTGGTGTGGACCAATTCATAGGGTTGCTCGCTGATCGATGAACTAGCGCTCGTTAATCGGCAGATAAGGTCTGATCTCGGGACCGATATAATCCGCGCTCGGACGGATTAATCGATTGTTAGACCGTTGCTCCATCACATGGGCGGCCCATCCGGTCACGCGCGACATGACGAAAATTGGCGTGAAAATTTTTGTTGGGATACCCATGTAGTTGTATGCCGAGGCATGGAAGAAGTCTGCGTTAGGAAACAATTCCTTGGTGTTCCACATCGTATCGGCGATTGCGCAAGAGATGTCATAGAGCGTGCGGTCTCCGTTTTCGTTCGCTAGCTTGTCTGACCACTCTTTGATAATCGCGTTTCGGGGATCCGAGGTCCGATAAATAGCGTGACCGAATCCCATAATCACTTCTTTCCGCTCAAGCATCCCAAGAATTTGTGCTTCAACC
Source organism: Gammaproteobacteria bacterium (assembly GCA_038131595.1). GTDB lineage: Bacteria > Pseudomonadota > Gammaproteobacteria > Pseudomonadales > Azotimanducaceae > UBA9926. Next base: position 126,471 of record JAYPPR010000006.1, on the reverse strand, counting down.
GCGTCTGGCGTATCGAATTTTTCGATCAACTCCATCGCTGCCTCGTTCGCCCCGCCATGAAGTGGGCCTCTCAAGGAGCCGATAGCACCGGTGATACATGAATACATATCACTTAATGTCGCAGCGCAAACCCGAGCGGTGAACGTACTCGCGTTGAACTCGTGCTCCGCGTAAAGAATGAGCGAACAGTTCATGACTGCACGGTGAACATCGCTTGGGGTCTCATCCAGCAACATTTTCAAAAAGTGACCACCCAATGTTGCTTCCCCAGTATCTGTGTTGATACGGACGCCATCATGGCTGTAGCGGTACCAATAGCAGATGATTGCGGGAAGTGCTGCCAGTAACCGATCAGCAGCCTCATGCTGCTGGTCGAAATCCGCTTCGGGTTCAAGGTTACCCAGCATGGAGCAACCGGTACGCATAACATCCATCGGGTGAGTGTCCGCTGGAATCATTTCAAGGGTCTTCTTTAAGTCCTCAGGGAGGCCGCGAAGGGACATTAATTTTTGGTTATATGAATCAAGCTCACCTTGCGTTGGCAGCGCACCGTAAAGGAGCATATAAGCGACTTCTTCAAATTGCGCGTTCGCTGCTAAGTCCTCAATGGTGTAGCCTCGATAGGTCAGTCCCGCACCCTCTTTCCCAACGGTACAAAGTGCAGTCTCTCCTGCGGACTGACCTCTTAACCCTGCTCCACCTAATTTTTTCTCGACCATAACGTGATCCTCCCAACAAACATTTCGACGCCAAACGCGCCACTTCCATCCCCAGTATGACTACAACCCGAAGCGAAAAAAACCAGTGCGACGAGCCTAGCTCGCTCTGTCGGTTTGGTCCTGAAACAGCTCATCGAGCTTTTGCTCGAACGCATGGTATCCCAAGAAATCATATAACTCTGCGCGAGTTTGCATTTTATCTATCAGACTTGCCTGGGTACCTTCCTGGCGCAGCGTCGTGTAAACCTCGAGTGCTGCTTTATTCATCGCTCGAAAAGCTGACAGTGGATACAGCGCCATTGCGATTTCGACGCTTGCCAGTTCCTCTGTCGTGTAAAGTGGCGTCGAGCCAAATTCTGTAATGTTGGCGAGAACAGGGATAGACACCGCATCGGTGACCTGTTGATACATCGACAAATCGGTCATCGCCTCCGCAAATATCGCATTAGCTCCAGCTTGCTCGCAGAGCACCGCGCGCTCAATCACCTCATCGAGCCCCACCACGGCAAGTGCGTCAGTTCGCGCCATGACCATGAAGTCATCATCTGTCTTGGCATCGACAGACGCTTTGATTCGATCAACCATTTCCTCTCTGGTAACAATTTCTTTATTGGGGCGGTGACCACAACGCTTCTGGGCAACCTGATCCTCTATGTGCATACCGGCTGCGCCCGCCTTGATCATGTCTTTCACGGTTCGCGCGATATTAAAGGCGCCCCCCCAACCGGTATCTACATCAACCAGTAACGGGAGGGATGTGGCGCCAGTGATGCGCCTAACGTCCTCCAAGACATCATTGAGTGATGTCATGCCGAGGTCTGGCAAACCAAACGATGCGTTAGCCACTCCTCCGCCAGACAGGTAAATGGCCTTGTATCCCGCTGATTCAGCGAGAATAGCGGTATAGGCATTGATAGTACCTACTACCTGTAAGGGCTTCTCCTCGCCAATTGCCTTCAGTAATCTTGAACCCGCACTTTGTGTCATTGCGTTTACTCCAAATCTGATCGAAATCCATCGCCGCAGTCTGGCCAGTTTCGGCGTTTGTTTTGCGTCTGTTTTGCGTTCATTGCGCGCTTTTTTAAGCGCTTTTTACGTGCTTTTTGCGAGTTTTTACCCGCTTTTTACCTGCTTTTTACCCGGTGTGGCTCATCCACCCCATGCCCACTAGCCGCGTGCCGTCATCAGCCTCATCGCGAGGTCGCGCTAGCGTACCATAACCGTGCTTACTCGGCCCGGCAGGACATCCCCCTACCCGCGTACAGCCCAACGCCAACAACCAGAGCGCTAACCGAAAGGCGCATTATCTTGTAGCGGCCTCATCAATCAATCGCCGCAATTCCGCATACTCGTCGGTGGCTTTAAACGAGGGGAATTCAGCCTTTACATTGCTCGGTGCCCGAAATAAGAATCCCGCATCAGCCGCCCCTAACATCGACGTATCGTTATAGGAATCACCCGCGGCGAAGATCGTAAAGTTCAGCGAGCGAAACGCCTCCACTGCCCGCCGTTTGGGATCCTCTTGGCGCAATCGGTAGCCTGTGATTGTGCCCTCAGCATTGATTTCGAGTCGATGGCACATCAATGTCGGCCAAGCCAATTGAGCCATGAGGGGCCTCGCGAAATCGTAAAACGTGTCCGACAGAATCACGACTTGATACGCTGTTCGCAGATCATCTAAAAATTCAGCAGCTCCCGGCAGCGGGCTTAGCCCACTGATCACCGTTTGAATCTCGTTAATGCCGAGCTGATGAGTCTTCAGCGTTTCTAACCGCATGGTCATCAACTCATCGTAGTCAGCAATATCTCTGGTGGTTGCTCGCAACGCTTCGATGCCTGTTTCCTCTGCAAAAGCGATCCAGATTTCAGGAATGAGTACTCCCTCAAGATCCAAACACACGATATCCATCAATGACTCCTCTCGACTGCCTCGATTGTTGCGCTGCTATTTATCGGCGTAGCAACGCATAATTGAGTGGTACACATTCTTTAGCGCTTGCGCTGAAGTCAGCTGGCAGAGGGCAACTTACAAAGACAAACCGATTTTAGTGCAGCCACTGCAGCTTTTTTTAACGCTTATCTACTCGCGATCCACTTTTAATTCGCTTCCCCATGATCGACGCATCCACCAGCGGATTATTCAGGGAGCTTGGACAATAGCCAGTGGCTTAACGGCGCGCTCGCCCATGACACTCGAATTCGCTACCGAACAGGCAGCGTTTCATTAGAAAAAAATGCATCAACCGCCGCTTGGTCGGGCAAAGCAAGGGCCTGCTCAACCTTATCTCTCGACAGATGCGGAGCGAAAGACTCGATAAAATCGTACATGAACCCTCGTAAAAACGTCCCTCGACGACAGCCAATCATGGTGACCGAGGATTCAAACAGGTGAGCAACGTCCAAGGCCACCAAGTCGTCGTCGGCTTGCTCGTCGTAGGCCATCCGGGCAATGATTCCAATCCCAATTCCAAGCCTCACGTACGTTTTTATCACATCAGCATCGGTTGCCGTAAACACGACGTTCGGCAGAAGCCCAGCCGCGCGAAATGCATCGTCAAGTTTTGATCGCCCCGTGAAACCAAATACATAAGTCACGATACCGTAGCCAGCAACATCGGCTAACGACAGCTTCTTCTTTTTCGTTAACGGATGGTCTTTTGGAACCACTATGCAGCGATTCCACCGATAACAAGGCAGCATCACAAGATCGGTGAAGTGCTCCATCGCTTCGGTAGCGATTGCGAAGTCTGCATCGCCATCTGAGGCAAGCGATGCGATCTGATGGGGGGAGCCTTGGTGCATCTGCAGCGATACTTTGGGGTATTGCGCAATAAATCGATCGATCACTGCTGGCAGCGCGTATCGAGCTTGCGTGTGCGTGGTAGCAAGCGATAGCTCGCCTTCCAGTTCGTCTCGAAACTCCTCCGCAACCCGTTTGATGCTGCCGACCTGATTCAATATTTCGCCGGCCTTCTTAATCACCTCAGCCCCGGCAGGAGTCACGTGAGAGAGGTGCTTGCCAGTTCTAGTGAAGATTTCGATGCCAAGCTCGTCCTCAAGTAAACGGATTTGCTTGCTGATACCCGGCTGAGAGGTGTGCAAGCTTTGCGCCGTTTCAGACACATTCAGACCGTGCCGAGCGACTTCCCATACGTATCGCAGCTGTTGCAGTTTCATAAGCGCTCCGTTAGACCATGACTCACATCGGGCGGCATGGTTATAGCCAAAGCGGCGATTATATTTTCTTTTAAGACGAATTTGGAATAATGATGCGGGTTTTCAATCACAGTCACGATGAGAAGGGGCTCGACACCCGAGGTTCACGCAACCCATCACGCCGATAATGGCAATTTACCGCCCACGGACTAGCACCTGAGGCGCGCCGCGCGACCTACTGAGCGATCTTCATTTCCTCGATCATTCAAGCGGCCTCTAAACCTCAGTGGGACGATGAAGTAGTCCTCTCTTTATCTGCACGGGATTGCCATGCCCCTACCTCGATCGAACCTAAAGGACTAAAAAAATTTCAGTGCGAAGACTCGGTGTGCAGAAAATCGGTTAATTCATCACGCCGTGATTCACGTGCCCGGCCACCACTTCACGGCTGGCCAGATGACAGTGTTCTGCCTGATCATCAAAGAAAATATCAGCCCCATAAGCACGCAAAAACTGCGTCTTATCTCTGCCCCCCAAAAAGAGCGATTCGTCGACTCGAACCCCCCAACTTCTCAAGGTTTTGATGACGCGCTCATGAGACGGAGAAGACCGCGCTGTCACCAGCGCCGTTCGAATTGGGCAGGCAGCTTCCCCAAACCGGGATTGAATCGCATTCAGCTGATCGAGGAATGGTTTAAAAGGACCCGGAGTCAGGGGCTGATCCGCTGCTTTTCGCTCAGTCTCAGCGAATACGGCTAGGCCCTCTCTTTGATAAACCTGTTCAGCTTCATCGGAAAAGAGCACCGCATCACCATCGAATGCGAATTTAACCGGTCCATCCGGATTCGACGGCTTTCGGCTGACGAGCACGGTCGCTGCAGCGACGCCATGATCCAGTGCATCTGTCACATCAATAGGATTTGTTGACAAAAATAACTGACATTGGAATGGCAGCATGTATCGGTAGGGTGCCCCACCCCCAGTAAAGGCAGCTCGAATAATCGGAAGCTCATGAGCCTGTATTGAATTAAACACGCGCAAACCCGTATCCGCAGAATTGCGAGACAAAAGCACTACCTCTACGCCGATGCCCTCCTGGGCATTTAAATTGAGCAACTTCCTTGCCAAGGGGAAAGCAGGCCCTGGTGATAGCGTTTCTTTCTCCCGTGCTCTCTGATACTCGCCATACGCTGCCAAGCCCTCCTCCCTGAATACCTGATCTGCTGCAGATAAATCAAAGAGTGCGCTGCTCGAGATAGCAATACGTAAATTTAGGGGTGTCACCTCACTCATCACTGTTGTTCGTCGTGTCCCGATGACAAAAAAGGCTATATGCTAGTTCTATTATGAGCAACCAGTCTCTTCCTCCATCTAAGCGCAATCACTCCGTGGCGGACTTTTTAGCGAAAGTCGATCGGATGCCTGCGAAGCGAGAGGCGAGTAATCATCGATTGATTCTTAGTCTTGACGCCACTGCCTCCCGGGAGCCCACCTGGGATCAAGCCTGCTATTTACAGAGCCAACTCTTTGAAGTGCTGGCGCCCGACGAACAGCTCTCCATCCAACTCTGCTTTTATCGCGGCTTTCGAGAGCTCAAGCACAGCGCTTTTTGCCAAACAAGCCAAGAACTCCATCGACTCATGCAAGCGGTGCGTTGTGTAGGCGGCCACACTCAAATCAAACGGTTACTCCAACACGGCCTCTCAGTCCACAAGAAAACTCCTCTCAAAGGATTGATCTTTATTGGCGATGCCATCGAAGAGTCCGTTGACGACCTTTGCCATTTAGCCGGAGAGTGTGGACTCAGGCAGTTACCGCTATTCCTATTTCAAGAAGGCAGCGACCCTGGCGTGCGGCGATGCTTTGAGAGTATGGCCAAACTATCGAATGGCGCCTACGCCGCCTTCGATTTACAGCACATTCACGAATTAAGAGATGCCTTTAGAGGTATCGCAACCTACGCGACGCAGGGCAAAGGTGGACTGGCAAAGCTAATCCGGCAAAACCCGAGCGCGGCAGCCCTGCTTGAGCAGCTCTAATCGATGATTGTCCGACTGGTTCTTGGCATTGGCCTCGCGGCGCTAACTTATTGGCTCCTGCGTCGCGTGCTAGGGAAGTACCAGCTCTCGGTTAAACAATTTTTTGCCATCTACGGCCTCGCGCTGGGCGCACTTATTTTAGTTGCGCTCGCGATATCGGGGCGCCTGCATCCTATTGCCGCAGCGCTTGGCGTGGCATTGACCATGGGCGCCCGTCTTCTGCCTTGGATCATGCGAGGCCTTCAAGCCATGAATCTATTGCGGGCATTCGGAGCCATGCGCAATGCCCAAAGCGTTCATAGGGGACCCAGAGACGGCGCAACCAGCGAAGTCATGAGCGAATTTTTGTCAATGAAGCTCGATCACGATGCCGGCAGTATTGATGGGCAGGTTTTAAAAGGTTCCTTCAAGGGCGCGAGATTGTCTGCCTTAAGACTCGAAGATCTACTTCAACTGCGAGGGGAACTGGCAGTCGACGATGAGTCCTTGCAACTCCTTGATGCTTTTTTGTCCAGAGAGTATCCAGACTGGGACGAACAAAGGGAGGCGCACACGGATAACGAGGCCACGGATGAGTTCCAGGCAGCACTTAATTGTCTTGAACTCATTTGGCCATGCACGGAATCGGAGGTAATCACAGCGCACCGCCGGCTCATACAAAAGCATCATCCCGATCACGGCGGCTCTCATGAACGTGCCGCCGCTCTGAATAGTGCTAAGGCAGTGCTGATAGAGACCATTCGCAGACAAGAGGGTTCTTCATCTTGATGAGTGGGCCTTCCGAGGAGGAGATGCGAACGTTCATTGCTAGGCACTGGCTTGACACTCAGCAGAATGCTGTTGCAATCGCCTCCTGGTTCGAGGCCTTGGATGCGAACGGGTGGCGGTTTCCCAACTTGTCCCAAAAACTTGGAGGACGTTGCTGGAGTGAGCAGCTTCGTCTCAAGTGGGTTCAGTTAACTCATCGCTATCGTACGCCGGCAGATCCAACCGTTTTTTGTAACTTAGTGATCCCTCTCCTCAATCGAAGCTCAACCAGCATCAAATTGAAGATAAATCTTCAAGATTTGGCCGCTCTCGACTGGAGGATTGAGCGCCAACCGGCTGCGAAATCGGTCAAAGCGCCAACGCTTAGCGAGGGATTGATCGTGCTGCCGAGCGCTAGCACCGAGGCTGCCGTGTCTCTTGAATGGACCATCGACAGAGAGTGGCAGCAAAGCGCCCTTTGGTTTGACGAACCAACCGAGGACGTCCTTCGCTCGATAGTCGACGTACCGCTCATTTTCCAACTACTACTGGACACGAAGGCGCGGCTCGAGGATGCCGAAGCGCTGGCGGCACAACAATTTGTTGAACCCGATATTGAAGAATCCATCGCTCATCTCAATATCGAGTTGACCGCGCTCATTGGTACGGTGACTCGATTACCAAGCATTGACGCCCTCACATTAGCGGAGCGGGCGATAGGCCATACTTTTAGAATGGATAAGCTTGTGCGGAGCCTATCAGGGCCCTATGCCAACACAACGACCACCCCGCCCGGAAATTTTCATTTCCCATTTGAGGGGCAAGCGTTGACCGGAGCGAGACAAATCGTTGATTGCTTGACGCCCTGGTGGCTGGCTTGTCTTGAATGATAACGCTCGTCTACCTTCTCGCCGAGCCGCTGGGTTGAAAGTCCAGCCACGTCACTTTAGCTATGCGGCACGACTTTCATATACTTCCCTCCACCAGCAGCAATGGTGAAGGCAAACGGAATGACACACTCTCCATCCCCCATCAACGGGGTCATCTTTGATCTGGACGGAACGCTGATTAACACCCTGTCCGCCATTGGCAACGCCTTTAATCTGGCTCTGGAAGAACAAGGATGGGAGCAGCATCCCCTAGACCGTTTCGCGACGTTCATCGGCAGTGGCGCGCGGGTTGCCGCGAGTCGCGCCCTACCCGAAGCTGCTCGAGCAGACGACACCATTGATCGACTGGTCGCTCGTCAAAGAGAGATCCACGAGGCGATCTGGAAAGACGAAGTTGCCGTTTACGATGGGATTCCAGAGCTACTGGATTATTTGGCTAAAAACGCCATTCCTTCCGCCGTGTTGACCAACAAGGATGAGCCTGCAGCACTGGCGTGCCTAGCCCACTGCTTCCCCGACCATCACTTCCAAACAGTACATGGCCGCCGGGAGGGCGTTGCGCTCAAACCGGATCCTACCAGCGCCAATCGAATTATCGATGAACTCGGTCTTCCTGCAGGTGAGATTGCGATGCTGGGTGATACCGAGGTCGATCTTCAAACGGCCGCAGCGGCTGGCATGCTTGGCGTAGCCGTATCTTGGGGGTTTAGAACCGTTGATGTCCTTTTGGAAACGGGCTGTGACATACTGCTCCATGACCCCTTGGCGCTCATCGAACGACTGAGCTAGCGAGAGACAATCAGGAGTGACTATGTCGACCATTGCCCCACCCAGGCCTCCCATTGACCATAACGCCCTACCCCAGGATATGAACGCTTTCTTCATGCCGTTCACCCCCCAGCGTCAGTACAAGCAGGACCCGAGAATGATCGTGTCCGCCCGGGGAATGGTTTACACGGATAGTCGAGGGCACGAGACCTTGGATTGCAGTGCCGGACTTTGGTGCGTGAACGCGGGACACTATCGAACACACATTAATGAAGCCATTGCCACTCAACTCGAACAGCTAGACTTTGCTCACAACTTTAATAGTGGGCATCCACTCGTATTCGACTATGCCGAGCGTCTGACCAAACATGTCCCGGACCCGCTGAATCACGTGTTCTTCACCAATTCAGGCTCCGAATCGGTGGACACTGCATTGAAAATAGCGCTGGCGTATCAGCGTGTTCGTGGAGAAGGCACGCGGCAACGACTCATCGGGCGAGAGTTTGCTTATCACGGCATGGGCTTTGGTGGTCTTAGCGTCGCTGGCTTGGTCAAAAATCGGCAAGCGTTTGGACTGCTGTTGCCCGGCACTGCTCACATCAGAGGCACCCACGGCCTCGAAGGCAATCGATTTTCGTGCGGACTCCCGCTGGAGGGGGCGGAGCTCGCCAATGACCTTGAACGGCTCGTCAACCTTCATGGAGCAGACTCCATCGCAGCAGTGATCGTTGAGCCCATTGGCGGTGCCGGCGGTGTTCATTTGCCCCCGGTCGGCTATCTCCAAAGATTGCGGGAGATCTGTGATGAGTATGGAATATTGTTGATATTTGATGAGGTGATCACAGGCTTTGGTCGCATTGGTGAGTGCACCGCCGCGGAGCGATTTGGTGTGACCCCGGACATCATGACGACAGCCAAAGGGATCACCAATGCCACCGTGCCCATGGGCGCAGTGTTCGTCTCAGACGCCATCTATGACACGTTTATGTCCAGCTCACAGCCAGGTGTGGAATTGAATCACGGGTATACCTATTCCGGGCATCCCTTAGCCTGCGCGGCAGGCATGGCAACACTCGACATCTATGAGCAAGAACGCTTGTTTGAGCGGCCGAAAGCGCTCTACCCCCATTGGGAGAGCAGCGCCATGAGCCTAAAAGGCGTCAAACATGTCATCGACGTGCGTTGCTTCGCGCTCATCGGTGCAATCGAGATGGCGCCGAGGCCCGGTGAACCCGGCGCAAGGGGAGCTGAAGCTGCGAAGCACTGTTATGACAATGGTGCCTGGGTGCGCGCGATTGGCGACAGCTTAGTCCTCTCGCCGCCTCTCATCATCTCGGAGGCAGAAATCACTGACATCTTTACCATCATCCACGACGCCATTGAGGCGACGGCATAACGCTTACATTGCTCTGAGGAAACACTATGGACATCGCGGGTAAACACATCGTTATCACCGGCGCTGCTAGCGGCATTGGCCGCGCTATGGCGCAACGTTTTCACGCCGAGGGGGCCGCCAAGTTATTTTTGGTTGACCTAAACGAAGCACCACTGAAAGAAGTGGCAGAACCGCTCGGCGCTGATTATTGCGTTTGTAATGTAGGACTAGAGCATGACGTGCTCGGGACCATCAAACGCGCAGAGGCAGCGCTAGGGCACATTGATCTTTTATGCAACAACGCGGGCATCTCTGTTCGAGGCGGCCCTGAGGTCGATACCGCCGATTGGCAGCGCATTTGGGAGATCAATGTCATGGCGCATGTTTGGGCCTCACGTGCGGCGCTTCCCGCCATGCTCGAGCGAGGCGACGGCTACATCTTGAATACGGCCTCCGCCGCAGGGTTACTCTCACAGATTGGCTCTGCACCCTATGCGGTAACCAAGCATGCAGCGGTTTCCTTCGCCGAGTGGTTATCGATCACCTATGGTGACCGAGGAATCAAGGTTTCTGTCCTTTGCCCGCAAGCGGTGCGAACGGCAATGATCGCGGGGAATGAAGATGGCGTCGCGTCAGTGGATGGCTTGATGGAACCGGAGGCTCTCTGCGATACGGTGGTTACAACACTCGCGGAAGAATCTTTCTTGGTGCTTCCTCACGAAGAAGTACGCACTTATATCCAGCGCAAAGCAGGCGACTACGACCGCTGGTTAAAGGGGATGAGACGGCTGCAGACTGCCTATGGGCCCGAGGGCGGTTTGTAGGCTATCCCTTACCTAACCATCTGCGGTCCCAGTGGTCCTCCTTTCACCGGGCGTTATCGAGACAACTCATTGTTCCGTGCGAGTTACCGGCAGCTTCCTGCCTATGGGTTCAAATCCGCGGGCCAGATGGTCAATTAGTCCCGAAGCGGAGGATTTGAGCACGCGTCATTCAGTCATCCATTGCTCTATCTGGGGTTCTATTTCGCGCTATCTCAGGTTCTAGTTCGCCCTAATTAAGATTCGATTGCGACAGGCTTGGGATCGCTAATCAAACTCTTACCTCACTTCCCGTTCTGGTTTACGATGAAACGTCGATAGTTGAGGAGAACCCTATGATCATCGTTGTCGCCGCCCTACGTTTTGAAACAAAAGAGGCTCGAGATGCCGCTGTAGCCGCTACAGCCGATGTTCAACTGGCAACCCGGGAAGAAGAAGCTGGGTGCTTAGATTATTGTTTTGCGCCCGACCCCTCCGTTCCCACTCGCATCCAAGTCTATGAACTGTGGGAAGACAGTGACTCGCTCGCAGCCCATTTTCAGCATCCGAATTACCACAAAATGGTTGAGGTGCTTCATGGCGCAGGTATCGTCGAGAGCATCAATCAGGCGCATCTCGTCGCGGCTAGCGAGCCCGTCTATGGACCCAATGGCGAGAAAAAAACCCAGTACTTTGCGGATATCTAAGTCATGAGCAAGATTATCGATCTGCACGCCCACGTCGTACTCGAAGCTGGGTTTGGTCAGGCCGGAAAATTCGGTCCCGAACTCGCAAAGGACAATGAGGGCGTACCCTTTTTTAGGATCGGGCAATACCAAATGAAGCCCATGGAATATCGTGGCACCGTATTCATGGAGATAGACCAGCGTTTGGAACGAATGGAGCAAATGGGCATTGACCAGCAAATGCTATCGCCTAACCCGCTCACGATGTTTCACCATATCCCCGCTGAGACAGCAGACCATTTCTGCAAGATCCATAATGACGCGATGGCCGAGATCGTTGCCGCCAACCCTGGCCGATTTTTTGGTGCGGCGTGCCTTCCTATGCAATCACCAGACCTTGCGATCAAGGAGCTAGAGCGGGCAACTAGCCAGCTCGGGCTCATCGCGGCATATACAGGAACGGACTATCCGGTGATGCTAGATGACCCATCATTGGATGAGTTTTACAGCGCGCTCACAGCCCTCAACATTCCGCTCTTTATGCATCCTGCCTCCTCAGGGGGAGATGCGGGACCGCTCGACGAAAGGCTTAATCGCTTCAATCTCTCTATTCTATTGGGTTACCCCTATGAGGAGCTGATGACCATTGCCTCCTTGATCTTTGGAGGCGTCCTAGACCGGCACCCAGACCTTGATGTTTGCATCTCCCATGGGGGTGGCGGTGTGGCCTATTTTCTGGATCGTTTCATTGGAATGACCCAATTCGGCGCTTGGGTTCCAGACTCTATTAAAGAGCATGGATTCCAGACCCTCCTCAACAAGTTGTGGTTCGATGCGCACGTCGACGGTGATGCGGCTCATCAGCGACTCACCGAGGTCATCGATGCTGATCGCCTGGTGTATGGCACGAATTTTGGCGGCTGGGATACGCCCTCCAACGCCGACGCTTTTGCCGCCAGTCTGACCCCTAATGCCGAAAAGCTACTGCGGCTGGAGCGAGCCGCGTGAACCAGTTCATTCAAGGGATCAGGCTGTTCACTGGTGTCGATGAGCAGGTCATCGAGGACGGGGCTGTTTGGGTGAGCGGCGATCGTATCCGATTTGCTGGCTCGCTAAACGATTGCCCCGAGCTTCCTAACGATATTCGTAGGCACACATTCAATGGCCAATTCGTGATGCCTGGAATGACAGAGACCCATGCCCACCTGTCGTTTGCCGACGCCAACCCGTTTGCCATTGGTGAAACCGGTGTCGAGACTGGTACGATCACCGCCGTCCGCAATGCGCGTTTAATGCTTGCTTCGGGCTTCACATCCGCAGTGAGTTTTGGGTCCACTTACCAAATCGACGTTGCGTTGCGAGAAGCCATAAACTCAGGCCAAGTCATCGGTCCGCGTCTACGCGCCGCAGGACGAGACCTTGGCGCGACCTCGAGCAATGTCGATTCTCCAGGCGGGCTTTCCCAAATTGCAGATGGGCCCTGGGCACTCAGGCAAGCCGTTCGCTCACAACGAAAACTGGGCGTTGATATCGTCAAAATTTTTATCGATGGCGAAAACATCAACCCGAAGAACCCTCCTGGTGAACTGTCTTTCACTGATGAAGAAGTTCATGCGATCGTTGATGAAGCGCACAGAAGAAAGCTGCGCGTTGCGTGTCATGCGCGGTCAGCGGCCGCGGTCAAGCAGGCGGTCCGTGCGGGTGTAGATCTGATTGGCCACGCTAACTATCTCGACGATGAGGCCGTTGCCTTAATTGCAGATCGAAGAGATGAGGTGTTTGTTGGACCCGCGCTAGCTTGGGAGATATGCTATCTCACCCACTGCGAATCGATTGGCGTGTCCAAACAAACCGTGATCGATCAAGGATACGAGCGCGAAATAGAGGCTACCGTTGAAACCGTCGCTAAACTTCGCAAGGCTGGCATTCGCATGGTTGTCGGCGGCGATTACGGGATCTCGATCGCGCCGCATGGAACCTACGCTAAGGATCTCGAATATTTCGTTGAATACTTCGATATGCGCCCGCTTGAGGCGTTAATGTGCGCAACGAATTACGGGGGGCTTGCCTTTGACCCTGCTGGATCAGTGGGCACGCTAACCGAGGGGAGTTTCGCCGATCTTGTCATCGTAGACGGACAACCCGATCAGGACATTCGAGTTCTTCAGGCCCATGATCGATTGACAGTGATGAAAGGTGGTGTGATTTATAAAGGCTTAGCGAATCCGAACCCTTACTTGGCATAACGGTCCAGCCCGCCCCCTGCTGACCGACCCTTGCCCGTTATCCGAATATTTCCAGTCGTAGAACCTTTTTTGCACCAAGCGTTATAGCCCCACCTATCCTCAGATCGCAGGTTGAGACGTCACCCTCGCCCGTTGCGAGCTGCTGCCATGGTCTGAACGGTCACGTCCCACCGATCGTCACCCCACGGCATTGGCATCAAAATCGGATGCTCAACACCGGCATCCCGATAATCCTCGACGAAGTGTCCAATGTCCGATGCTCCGCCAATGAAATCGATCGCTTGTATCATCCGATCTGAAATGGCATCGAGCGCGCCCTCTCGGTCACCAGCCTTAAACCGCTCACGGAGCGCTTCTATCTCATCGGCAAATCCTGCCCTGGAAAACATCGCCGCATATCCATCTGCCATCGCGTAGTTGAATAGATCGCGCTTGGCGGACTTTCTCCGAGCATCGAGCGATCCCGCACAAGCATGGACATAAGCGTAAATGGTGGCGGGCCCGCCAGACCGGACCGCCTCAACACTGGGTCCAACATGTGACACGGGCAAGTAATTCAACAATACGCCATCGGCGATTTCACCTGCCAGTGCGAGCATCTTTGGATTTAGCGCTGCCATGATGATGCGTGGACGGCGCTCGCCCTGACGAATACCCAGCGAGAAACGTTTGACTTGATAGTAATCCCCTTCAAAGGTCACTCGCTCACCGCTCAAGCATTCTCGGAGTAGCGCTACGTATTCCCGCATCATCGCCAGCGGCCGCTTTGCGGCCATTTGGCCGTGCTGACCAAGGATCCCAGGCGCTGAAACACCGATGCCCAGATAAATATCACCCTCTGGGTTCAGAGCCTGAAGTGTCGCCGCAGTCATTGCGGTCAATGTCGGGCTTCTTAGCTGAATGGGGATAATCCCTGTGCCGAGCGCCAGTCCTGGTGCGGTTGCAGCCGCAGCGCCGAGCAAGGTCATGGCATCGGTTCCCGTGGCCTCAACAGTCCACAAGCTTTGGTAGTCAGTCTCTTTGCATAGCCGAGCAATATCCGTCACGGCTGCAGGACCCAGCACCCCCAAACTTCCAAAAGTGACGCCTAAGGGCTTGATCGTTGACATAGAAGGGACTCCACAGGACTTGCTCGCGCATCCTACCAGCTTAGTCGCACGAAGTCAGAATGACCGTGAACACAGGCTCGATCAATTTCCACAACGTGAAAATCGCCTGGATTAGCCGCGCAAAAACGGAGCTGCAGAGGGATTGACCTGCCGAAATTTCCTTTCTAAGGTGATCCAGTGTGGCAAAACCTTCGTCGGGGACCGAGGGCAACGCTCTAGGAACGCCGGCGTGCACTTAGCATGGAGCGCAACTATGGAGCAACAACCCTCGAAGCCAACAGCGTTACTCATTCCTCTTCTTTTCGCCATCGGCTACTCGCCCCTTCTGGTATTGGGCGCGGAGTCCGATCGCAAACTCGAAGAGATCGTGGTCACTGCAGAAAAAGTCGAAGCGACCGTTTCTGACACCTCGATTTCAATCACTGCATTCTCTGAACAAACCATTGAGGATTTTGGTATCCAGAATCCTGATGAGTTGGTGAATTACATTCCAGCTACCACTCGCGACGCTTTCGACATCCGCATCCGCGGGGTAGGCAGGAACTTCCGCGCACTCGGCGGTGACCCAGGGGTTGCGACCTATTACAACGGCATCTTTTCTCCCGATTTTGGTATCGCTTCCACTGAAAACGGGCTTTACGACTTGAAGCGCGTCGAAGTGTTGAGGGGCCCACAGGGCACGCTCTATGGCCGAAACTCCATCGGCGGCGCGCTCAACTACGTGACCAACGATCCAACCTACGAGCCCGAGGGTGAGTTACGCGTTCAGTTAGGCGCTTATGGCACGGTCGAAATGTATGGCATTTTGTCAGGCGGTCTCATCGATGACGTGCTTTCTGCTCGCGTTGTAGGAACAAAACGACAGCGCAGTCCTTGGCAACAAGGTCTGAATGGTTCCAGTGATACCGATGGAATCAATGATGAAAACATCGCCATGACGTTCTTGCTTGAGCCAACGGACAACTTTAGCGCCAAGCTTCGGGTCAATGATCGACTGTCGGATCGAGCCATTGGCGCCTTTGGCTACGTCTCAGAGGGACCTGGGGGCATGCGAGGCGACATGGCAACGACCTATGCGGCCTACGGACTTCGCTCTGTTCCCGAAGGAACAGCTGGCGCGCTATCGTATACCGACCCTGGGTCTGGCGCAGCTGTCTACGGCCTGCCGGTTCGCCCAGGCATTGATGAGGCAGCTAGCCCACAGCCTAATGCTGCTTTCGGTCGAACCGATGTCGCCTCAGATTTGCTATATGGCACTCAGAATCGAGATACAGGCTACAACCTCGTTAACCGTTCTGAAGGGGACTGCCAGTGGCCCTACGCAAACACCGAGTGTAATCACTCATCATTCGATCACCAATCGAGCAGTCTTGAACTGACATGGGATCTGAATGAGGACACTCAGCTGACCTACCTTTTCGGCACCAACGATTTCGAATATACGTTCAATATCGATATTGACGGCTACGATAGTGACTTCAGCAAGTATCGCCAAACGGTCCTCGAGGATGTGTGGAGCTACTCACATGAACTCAGGATACAGACTGAATTCGCTGACCGCGTCAGTTTGACGGCTGGCGTTTTTCTCTTTAACGAATCGAGACAGCAAAACTACTCATTGACCAACAATACGCTTCGCTTCACGCAGGCTGCCGACTACGGCGATCTTGCGATCGCAACACCAACTCCACCCAATTTGTCTCTCATCGGTCTGGACGACGTTGACTTTGGTTTGGGCGGCGCGAGCTTCTTGCAACTGCTGGGTGCGCTCACCGGTCTCCAACAGGCGCCCGTTACCATGGATAGTGCTGGCCCAGGTGAGCAGGTCGCTGGCCTGTGGGGCGGCAGCGAAGATCTCTACCGTCACAAAAACCGCGTCGGTAACGAGCAAACGGCGTTTTACGCGCAAGCGACGATCGACATGACCGATCAACTGTCGCTAGTCCTGGGGGTACGCCATGCGGAAGATGACAAAGACGCACTAGAAAGACGCTTCGCGTACTACGAACTCCCTGCGGCGGCCTCTGGTGCTGCGGGATTGCTGGCAGGGTTATCCACGTTACCCGAGGCCATCATGCCACTCCTTGGCTATGCTGAAACGCCGAACATGGTGGCCAATGCGGCGCCCTTTGGTGCACTGCCACCTGAGGTGAACCCCTTTGGGCAGAATCTACTGTTTGCACTCTACTCAACTGGAGCAGTAACACCGCTATCCCTCATCAACATGGCGATGGGTCGAGCGACGTTCACTGGCGATCCTACCAATCCGATTGCGCCCAACTGCGAGATCACCAATGCGAACTGCACATCGCCTCTCATGCTGCAAGGCGTGCCTGTATCTCTTGCCTGGAACGTCACTGATCAGGATTCTTGGTCGGATAGCAACTTCCGGGTCAATCTCGACTGGACGCCGAACGATGACACCTTGATGTACTTCTCGGTTACAACGGGATATCGAGCAGGCGGCTATTCGCTTGGGGTTTTAGATGCAAGAAACCAGAACGCAGGTGAAGGCTGTATTAATACCGGTTTTTATATCAACTGCTTGAGCCCAGTCTCTTATGACAAAGAAACGGTCATGGCATACGAGATCGGCTACAAGGGCACGCTGGCTGATGGTCGGGGTCAGGTGAATGCGTCGATCTATCGATATGACTATGAAGGTTACCAAGATCAAATCGATACCTACGACACTGCTCAGAACCGCTCAGTCGACACGGTGACCAATGCGGGTGATGCCGTGAATCAGGGCTTCGAAATCGAGGTCAATTGGCTTCTCGGCGATTACCTCACCGTTGGCGGCAATTACAGTTATACCGACACTGAGTATTCGGAGAGTTACCTTGTCACTGAGCGGGATGACCCCTCTCTGCCCAACTCGCTGTTCCAGTATGCATTGAACCCAGACGGATCTCGCGTAACCACGGCGACGGGCTTCGCCTTCAACCTTGATGCCTATATCAGGCAAGTCCAGGGCAACCCCCTAAAGCGCATCCCGAAGCATAAGGGCGTGATTTACGGGACTTACGACTTCCCTATGGAGAGCGGTACGCTGTCGTTTAATGCGACGGTAGGCTACACCGGGGAGTATTGGAGCAGTGCGATTCAGCGCGAACTTGACCGCGTGCCATCGCGGCACCGCGTTGACCTGAGCGTCAACTGGAAGGCAGCCAGCGAGAAACTTGTCGTCCGAGCGTTCGTTGATAACCTGACGGATGAGCGGGTCTATCGAGGTTTTGGGACGGCGACCGAAAGCAGTAACTACCGTCTAACCGGTGAGCGTTTGTATCCTCGCTACTGGGGCATCGACGTGACTCGCCGATTCGGTGGTTAAACAAAATCTGCCCCTCTTCTCATCGTGAGTTGAGGGGCGATTTTTTTCCCTTTCCCTCCAAATTTCTGATCTCAGGTACTTGGCAACTCACACCCGGTTGACTCCTCTCTTTTGCTAATCCGCTTTACCGACCTGACCCGAAATCGGGTCTTAACACAGCAAGCAAAATGAACTACGAGGAAGCGTCTCTGTATGTGGTCTTGCTTATTAACAACTGATAGCGCTGGTTAGCGAGAGGAGCATGCCACTCATTTGATCTAGGTCATTCAAAACTCAACGTAGCGCAAAACACTAGGACCCCATATTTGTCCATTTTTACTGTCAGTGGATTTGGGTCACCCCGTGCGGTTGTTGTCCATTCAAAACATGATAAGCATCCAGCCTAGCGCTACGCGCCCGACAACGGGCTCGACGCGAAAGCAGCGAGAAAAGCTAACATTCAATTGATAGCTATGAAGCCGCGCCGGTCAGTCGTAGCTTTTGACTCATTGATTCGAATCGCTATACTTATCGATGCGCCGATTTGAAATCAGCTTGCGGGCGCGTTAGAAATGCCGCTAAAGAGTCGAACCTACTTTAGCGAGCAATGCTGAGTAGGTTTTTTTTTGCCTGGACGACCGACATGCCAATTAATATTCCAGATTCCCTGCCTGCTGCGTTCGCACTGCGTGATGAGAACATCTTTTATCTGACCTCCAGTCAAGCAGAAGTCCAGGACATTCGTGAGCTCAGAATTCTGATCCTGAATCTGATGCCCAAGAAAATCGAGACGGAGCTCCATCTACTCCGCATGCTGTCCAACAGCCCCCTTCAGACCCATATCGAATTGCTCCGAATTGACGACAGACCGAGTAAGAACACACCGGTTTCGCATATGGAGACCTTTTACAAGGATTTCGGCGCCATCAAGGACGACCACTTCGACGGCATGATCATTACCGGCGCACCGCTAGGGCAAGTTCCCTTCAGTGAGGTGACGTTCTGGGACCCGCTTTGCGAGATCCTGGAGTGGACGGAAACCCATGTCACTTCAACCATGTTTTTATGCTGGGCAGTTCAAGCTGCTATGTTCCATTTATACGGCAAGGACAAAGCAGTTTTGCCCGAGAAGCTATCGGGGGTATATCCCCACCAGCTGCTAAAGCCCTTGTCTCCCATTGTTCGTGGTTTTGATCACGAATTCCAAGCGCCTCACTCGAGGTATGCCGAGGTTCCCATCCAGGCCATTGAATCGGTACCTGAACTTGAGATTCTTGCCGTATCAGAGCAAGCAGGGGCCTACTTATTTGCCCACCAAAGCGGCAAGCATTTATTCGTCACCGGGCATTCAGAGTACGAGCCTGATTCGCTCAAAAACGAATACCTGCGAGACGTTGAAGCCGGCGCGAACCCCAAGGTTCCTCACAACTATTTCCGAAACGACAATCCAGCCAACGACCCAATCGTGACCTGGAGAAGCCACGGCAGTCTTTTATTCTCGAACTGGTTGAATTACTT
Source organism: Gammaproteobacteria bacterium (assembly GCA_038131595.1). Taxonomy (GTDB): domain Bacteria; phylum Pseudomonadota; class Gammaproteobacteria; order Pseudomonadales; family Azotimanducaceae; genus UBA9926. The sequence continues at coordinate 107,105 of JAYPPR010000006.1, read as the reverse complement.
CGTCTATCAGCTGACGCCTTTTGATCTCAGCGATGTCGGGCGCGTTCGGATGGACCCTCCTATCGAATTGGTTTAGTCTCCCTCGCCACTGCAGGGGGACAGACCAAAACGCTTGAGTCATACCAACGAACAATCCGCGAGACTCACCAAAGGATCAGTCCCTAGGGGCCTACTGCGCCTGACTTTACCCATGATTTTAGGTATCTCGTCGAGCCTTGTCGCTGGGCTTGCGGAGACGTACTACATTAGCTCGCTTGGCTCGATCCCGCTCGCTGCTCTTGGCTTCACTTTCCCCGTTACGGCCGCCTTAATGTCTATCACGCTGGGCATCTCGATTGGTATGTCCTCGGTATTGGCAAGAGCCATCGGTAGTGGCACCGATGAGCCCGCTCATGTGATTGCAACCGGCGGTATGATTCTGGCTGGCATCATGATGCTCATCGTTTCCGTGATCGGTATCGCATGCCTAAACCCTTTGCTCGTGGCCCTTGGGACTAACCAGGAAACTCGCCCTCTCGCCAGCGATTATCTGCTCTGGTGGTTTGCAAGCCTCTTTTTCATGGCGCTCCCCAGCGTCGGGGCCAACGCATTAAGGGCTACCGGCGACGCAAAAGTGTCCAGCGTTATCATGGTATCGGGCAGCGTATTGCAGATCGCATTAGCGCCCATCTTTGTGTTCGGTTGGCTTGGGCTACCTGAACTTGGCATGCCGGGTGCCTCAATCGGCAATTTCTGCGCCCGCGTGCTCGTTTGTTTAGCGACGGTCTATATTCTCGTTAACCATCATCAATTGATCCGCATTGGGCAGACCAGACTACGGGAACTAGTATCCATTTGGCGCCGCATTCTTGCGGTGGGGCTTCCTGCCACCGCTACGAACATGATTGGGCCTTTATCAGCAGGCCTCATCACCGCATTGCTGGCAGAGTACGGGCAGGAGACGGTTGCAGGATTTGGAATAGCGAGCCGACTCGAGGGACTCGTGGTCATTCCCCTTTTTGCTTTGTCCGCGAGCATCGGCCCATTTGTCGGGCAGAACTGGGGCGCCAAGGCCTTTGACCGAGCCAATGAGGCGATGCGCCTCACCTTCCAATGGTCGCTCCTGTGGGGAGCAGTCGTCGCCGCCTTGCTTTATTTACTCCGTTACCCACTAATCCATCAATTCGACTCGACCCCTTCTGTTGTCGAAGTTGCTGCCGATTACCTAGTGATTTTGCCCATCAGCTACGGCGCCTGGGGCATCATCATGATGACCTCGGCTATCTTTAATGCCCTGGGTCACCCACTCCGCTCGACAATACTGTCCATCGCAAGAATGTTAGTGATTTACCTGCCGCTCGCTTACCTCCTCAGCGGGTGGTTTGATGCTATGGGCGTGTTCTTGGCTGCCGCAGCAGCGAATGTGATCGTGGCGACCACGGGTTACTTTTGGAACCGAGCAACGTTTGGCGTCAAACCGGATGAAGTAGCGGAGCGGGCGTAAGTGAATGGGCTTCCAGCATGTCAGCCGCATAGGTAACGAGTCCCGACAACATGGAGGGGTTGCTATGCGCAAGTCGCAAACACGCCTCAGCCATGTGCTCTACAGGCGTGACCCGCTCAGCAGGTGTATCCTCGTTAATCAGCTTATGGTGCATGACTCCGGGGGTTGCGACCAATCCTGGTGAAATCACATTAACGGCAATCTTGTCATCGACCACCTCTGAAGCCAGCCCCGTGCTCATTCGTTCCAGCGCAGCCTTGCACATACCGTACACCGTGCCACCCCTTGCAGGCCCTTCGAGCTCTGGATGAATCGCTGCGTGAGAACTGACGTTGATGATCCAACCCCCACCTTTCTGCTTCATGCCAGGCATCACCAATTGGGATAGGTGAAATGGCGCTTCTACTTGCACCCCAAACATCAACTGAAAATGTTTCTCGCTAAAAGACTCCACGCGGCGAAAATAGGTTACCGCAGCGTTGTTGACCAGTATGTCAACGTAGCCAAACGCCGCCTCTGCCTCATGAATGGTTCGCTGACGGTCATCGGCGCGCGCGAGGTCAGCTTGTATTGCTAACGCATCACCACCCGCCGCCCTAATTCGATCTGCCACTTCAGCCACACCGCCCGGGAATTGGTGGTCACCATCGTGTAAGGTACGCGCGGTCACAATCACCTTTGCGCCCTCAGCCGCATACCGGTAGGCGATCGCCTCTCCAATGCCACGACTGGCTCCCGTAACCAGGGCCACCTTGCCTGCTAGCTGTCCAGTTCGATTGACTGCACTCATCCACGCATCCCCTCTTAGCAAAGCGACCTTATCTCACTAAATAACGGAGCATTGCAACCTGTCGCAACGGAGCCGCATGGAAAGGAAGCGCACGCGTTATTGCGCAACTACTCCACTCAAGCCAAGCGAAATCTTGCACTGCTGAACCGAACTTCTGCCACGCTCGCTGAACCCTCTCGAAGACTACTTGCTATGCAAATTCCGCGAAGCCTTTTTCGCCCTGAGGCAGTTCGCCAATACCTGACCGCAGCCCATTTGAGCCCTGAAACTCACTTTCAGAAAAGATCAAGCTGGCCAGCATGGATCATAGCAATGGGAGTCATCATGGGTGCAGCGCTGATTCCCATTCCTCGGCACACAATCGTACAGGGTCAAATTCAAGACCCAAAGCAACGGACTCTGCGGGCGCCTTTCAATGGCCAAGTGACTCACATTAAAGCTACAAGTGGAGTGTACTTTGGATCGGGGGATCTTCTCGCTGTCATAGAGCGAGACCGGTCCCCAGTGCTTCAGCAACGCTTCGAGGCGATTCGTCACTCACTCAGCATCCTTGATAACCGGTTACTAGAACTCGAGGAAGCCGCTCATCTAACGATTAGGAACCACCAGGCGACGACGGAATCACTGACACGCTCCATTACACAGATCAAACCCAGACTAACCAATTTCGCTCGACTGTCAGCGGAGTACGAAGCACCCGTTCGCGCCCTCAAGAAGGCCAGAGCATCAGGGCTGATTACTCCGCTGGAATACATTGCACGCTACGAGCGAGCCCACCAAGTCATTGACCGAAGGGCAGCGCTTCAGACCAGCCTGATTGAACTCAAAGCACAACTGGCAGCGCTGCCTTTTCAAACAAAAGAGCGATTGGGCCGATATAGGCAACAACAACGAGTCCTCCAGGCCGATAGAACTGAATTGAAGCGACAACTAGGAGAAACACTGGCCTCGCTTCGTCACCCCATCAGCTTAGACCATCCCTCTCTGGTCACCACTCTGCATGTGGGCAGAAACGAAGTCGTTTTCAAAGGACAACCCCTTATCACAGTGACCCCTACGCCGCTGGCTTTATCAGCAAGCTTTGTCGTTCCAACGAATCTGCTGAGTGGAATATCACTCGGATCTGAGTTGCAGCTTTCACGAGCAAATCAAGACACAGAGATCATTGAATGGATCAACGCCCGAATCGTTCGTATCGAGCACAGCCTTCCCGTATCCGCGAGTTCACTCGATTCCTCGCCGCACTTGGAACCGAGAGGCAGAATGACCCTCGAGTGGGATGACAGGCAAGCGATGAAGGGCGCTCAGTTAAGTCCAGGGGAATGGGTCACCGCTAGCCTGCCTCATCCTGAATTCACTGCGGTTCAGTGGATACTGGATACATGGACCAGTTGGACCCGCCACTGGTATTGATTCTGAGTGGTCAGTGAGATGTTTCGTTACCCTTTTACTCACTCCAAACTGCCAGCGAGCTTGCGTCAACGACATTCATCGGATTGCGGCCCAACTTGTCTCGCCATGGTGGCGCACTATTTTCACCCTCCCTCAAGCGAGCTCACCAACCTACCCGCGGTAGCGCACCCTGCAACCGCTGCAGAAATGGTCGATTTGGCAACGCTTGTTGGCTTATCGGCCAGCCCATGCAAAGTCGCCATGGACGAGCTTGCTCGCCTAAAAAGTCCAGTCATTCTGCATTGGAACCTCGATCATTGGGTGGTCCTTTGGGCCGTCACGGCAAACGGCTATCTCATCGACAATCCAGCCATTGGGCGAGCTTGGGTCTCAGCCAATGAAGTAAATCGCGCCTTCTCAGGTATCGTCATCGTATGTGAACCAATCGATGCATCTCACCGTCTTGATACACACCACAGAGGTGATAGCACCCATCAACACATGGTCAGCCGCCAGAAGAGTGCACCCCCCAAGCACTCCAAACCTTGGACGTGGCTGTCCGGATGGACCCTCATCCTTGCAACCTGCCAGCTGACCACACCATTCATCTTGAAAGCCATGATCGAGTGGGTTCCGATCTCTCAACACTGGGGACTACTCGCGTGGTTAGTCTTTCTCTTCGCTTTGGGCCAAGTCATGGCCGCAGTCACAGACCGGCTCGTTCGCCAGTCGACAGTGGACCAATTGACGCCCGAAACTTCGTCAAACCCGATCCGTGTAGCAACTCATGATTCGGATGAGGCGCGGATGTCTTCTCTTAGTGGGAAACCAATAGCATCAGCCATAACCGATGAATCGATTGGTAGAGACTCGCCCTATTCGGTGCAAAGCGAACGTGAACAGGTTGAGCTCAATTCATCACTGGCAGACAAGGATCGATTGAACGCCTACGCCCTCGTCATCCTTCCTGTTGTAACGATTGTGATGGGCGCCCAATGGATCATTACCATTCCCCTGCTTGCATTAGATGCCGCACTCATTGCATTGACGACCCGCCGTCACGCTCGCAAACAACAGCGGCTGAACAATGACGAGCAGCAAAAGGCTGCAATCCTTGATGCTGATCGCAAGGTGCTATGGCATCACCACGTGACCCGGTCTGGCCTAGATTCCATCAAAACGCTGGCAGGCGCGCGAGTCCAGACGCTGAACGCGTTATGGCGCTCGAGCTATCTTTCGCTTCAATTAGCGAGAATCAATGACGATACCCAGCAAAGCATCGTATCCACCATCGCGCGGTCATTATTTTTGGGATCAATCGTTGCTGGCTATGCCATGGGCAGCATTAGCATGGGTACGTTCTTTGTACTCACTCACTATCAGGCAATCTTTCGGCTGCACCTCGAGAACTTTATTCGTCACACCCTGTCCACTCCATCGGAGCAGATACAAGTTGTACGCAGCCCGACGAGCCAAACGAGAGAACGGGATGCTGTCCAGATGCTCCCTCGAGACCATCGCATCAATCTCGCTCCAAAACGGCTAATCCCACGCGACGGCCAGAATAACAGTCATAGCCATAGCCACAACCATAACAAAGTCCCGAACAAAGGCCCTTACAAAGCCACTTACCAAAACGGGCCGAGAGACACTGCTGCTCGCTTGGCTTGGCTTGATACCAAGACGCTGCCGTTCACCATCCACCAGGCGCTCGATCAATGTGATCGACGCCTGTTTTTTGACCTGGCCGCGCAACTATCCACTCTAGATGAGCAATTCCATTCGCACTGGGCGATCTGTAATTTCGAGCTACCGCTCGGCACGGCAAGCGTGATCGACCAACTGTCCACTTTCGAACTGGACCCAAACATAGACAGGGCGTGGCAGAGCCTCGCATCTGTTGACATTGATAGGCAGGTTCGCGCTTTACCTTATGGCCTCAACAACAAGGTTAGTGTTACGGGATCGCCATTCTCACAGGAATCACGCGCGCGCTTCGCACTCGCAGTTGCTATCTATCACTCACCGAAGATCCTGTTCATTGACCATCGAAAACAGCGGTTTTCAAACGCAGAAATTTCTGAATTGATAGCAAGTATTGGTGTGCTCGTTCCGCTTACCATCTACCTCTCCGCAATCGAGCTCGACGAACGGACTTTTACGGATCAGTCAATTCAACACTTTGAGGTGCTCGAGAGGTCAGTGGAATAACCAGCGCCAACCAAATCAACACGAATGCCAACGCAATCATCAGGTAATAATTCATCATCGCAATACCAAGTTTCTGCAGACCGAGCACGACGAGCGATGATCCCCCCTTCCCCGTGCGATAACCAAAAACGTCAATAAACTCCTTGGCTCGATATCGCGCCGAAAAGCTGAGCGGCAAGTAGATGAGTTCCTTTGAGGCCCTAAACAGCGAGTAATCAAACATCTTAAACAAGAAAAACGCCGCTCCAACCGATACTACCGAAGGATCAACTATCGCCCACAAAATGACAGCGGAATGAACCAGCGGCATTAACAGGTGAACCACCCTCAATGCCAAGAGCGATAAGAGAAGCGGGGTCAAGACGAACTGGAATGTGACAGCAGCACTATTTAAGTAAAACCAAAATTGCCCTTGGAACGCCGTCTCTTCGTCGGGCCGACCAGCAAATGCTTCGGACAGCAGGCCTTGAAACTTGAAATCAAGCACCGCAGCGATGATCTGGGTTGCTAGGACAACGGCCAATAGTGCAGCGAGTTGTTTGGATTGCGTAATGGTCTGCCATCCCAGCGGGTCCGCCGTGCTCACTGGAACACTTGCCGCGGCTGGTTCAACGCTCGTTTGCTCTGGCTGAGGTTCACCGAAGCGAGCATACGTGCGGTTGGCCAGCCAAGCCGAAGGAAGCAGAGCCAATGCTGCCAGTGGTATGAGCAAATCGGTACCGAGCGGGACCGCGAGCTGAGCAACCGCCCACCCGCCGGCGACACTACCTAGTCCTGCGACACCCGTTATCGGCCCATTCAATCGCTTTGCCGCCTCAGGCGTGAACCTCGAGTTCATGTAGCTCCAGTATTGTTCAATGAGGAGGACCACATAAAATTCTTTGACCAAAAAAAGAATGGGCGTCATCCAAACCATTCCCGCTCGGTACAGCGCCCAGGCCACTAAAATAACGCCCGCCGCTACAAGCGTGGTGGTGTTTAACGTGCGTCGAGGTCCGACTGCCGAAAGCAACCGCCCGTAACCCAACACCCCTACAAACATGACGAAGGGCATCGCCGCCATCACCATGGGGAGGTTCTCCGCTCCATAGGTCTGCTTAAACAACACCGTGGAGGCGGAGCGCATTAACTCATAGCCTGCGAGCGTGAACATCGCGGTGGATGCCATCATCAGCGCTAAGCGGATGTGGTCACGCATAGTTTTGATCCCTCATTTCGGCCTCTTTCCACAAGATTAGTGCTTAGCAGGAGTGATCCCACCTTTTTCCCATTTTACCGTGCTGAAACTTGACTTAGGTGCGGGGCTAACCAAAAAAAATTGGGTGCCATCAATCGTTAGAGGACACCCTTAAAGGGTGCCACGTTCGCCCACCGTCAGCCTCAAATTCTCTGCACCGCTTACCTTTCATCAAAAAGACAGGGCAAATGACCAACGCAGACAAGACGAACAGCGCCCAAGAGAAAAGCGCAGGAAGCACTCAAGCACAGCGAGCAACCCATGCCTAGTCACTCCATCTAGATTTCCAAGTAACGTAAGACCAGCCGGCTCGCTTGGTTAAAGCAAAAAGGGATCGGCAGACGTCGCTCGGTCACACCAGTTTTAGGCGTAACCGCTTAATTCTAGGACACCCGAGAGCCCATCCCGTATACTCCACCAACTTAAGCTATCGACTGACATTTCAATGACCAAGCCTGATCTAAAACCCAACAATCCCTGTTTTTCATCAGGGCCCACCGCCAAACGACCGGGCTGGAACCTAGCGCAGCTTCAGACCGATTCTCTCGGTCGATCGCATCGAGCAAAAGGACCAAAATCTCGCCTGGCAGCTGTAATCGAGCACTCGAAGCAGATCCTCCAAGTTCCTGATGACTACGTGGTCGGAATTGTACCGGCATCGGACACCGGTGCCTTTGAAATGGCGATGTGGACATTGCTAGGCGCACGAGGCGTCGACGTTCTCCATTGGGAGAGCTTTGGATCCGGATGGAAAACAGACATCGAGAAGCATCTGAAACTCGATGACGTACGTTACTTTGGTGCCGACTATGGCCAGCTACCCGATTTATCTCTGATCGATTCGAAAGAGCGGGATGTGGTCTTCACCTGGAATGGCACAACATCCGGTGTGCGCGTCCCTGATGGCCAGTGGATCGCTGATGATCGCAAAGGATTAACCCTCTGTGATGCAACCTCGGCTGCATTTGCGATGGAATTACCGTGGGAAAAGCTCGATGTTGTTACCTGGTCCTGGCAAAAGGTAATGGGTGGAGAAGGCGCTCACGGAATGCTGGTGTTATCACCCAAGGCACTCAATCGACTGGAGTCATTTACCCCCGATCGCCCGCTGCCCAAAATCTTTAGGCTCACCAAAGCCGGAAAGGTCACCCTCGATCTTTTTGAAGGCTCGACCATCAACACTCCATCGCTACTCGCAGTCGAGGATCACATCGATGCGCTTCTTTGGGCAGAGCGCCTTGGCGGCCTAGAGGGGCTCATTCAGCGCAGCCAGAAGAATCTTTCGGTGATCGCGAAGTGGGTCGAGAACGCCGATTGGGTCACCTTTCTTGCGGAGAGTGAACCCACGCGATCAAACACCGCCATCTGCCTGAAAATCATCGACCCGCGATTTGTCGCGCTATCGAAAGATGAGCAAGGCGCCTTCGTCAAGCGTTTGACTGGCTCACTCGAGAGTGAAGATGCAGCTTATGACATCGCGTCCTATCGAGATGCGCCTCCGGGACTACGTATTTGGGGCGGCGCCACTGTGGAATCGACCGACCTTGAAACACTAACCCAATGGCTAGATTGGGCTTTTGAAGCAACGCTCCGCTCGCTGTAACCATGAAACGATTGCTTCGCTATGTGATCAATGCCGCACTACTGCTGATCGGGACATCGACGCTCGCAGATGAACCTCAAGATCAAATTCACTTCCTGATCCCTGCCGGCCCGGGGGGTGGATGGGATTCAACCGCACGAGCGGTTGGGCTCGCCATGGACCAAGGGGGGATCGCAAAGCAAGTCACCTTCGAAAACTTGTCAGGAGGTGGTGGCGGGCGCGCGCTAGCCAAATTTATCGGGAACCCCAACCGGTACAGGGATGCCCTCTTAATTAGCTCGACGCCCATCATCGTGCGATCTCTGCAGGGTGTATTCCCGCAAACTTTCCGCGACTTACGGCCTGTTGCTAGCGTCATCAGCGATTACAGCTGCTTCGCGGTCCACCCAGATTCAGGTATTCGATCATTTGAGGATTTAGTAAAGCGCTTTAAGCAGGCGCCCAGGCGCACTCTCGCTGGCGGTGGGTCGGTTCGGGGTGATACGGATCACTTCGTACTCGCTCGAGCTCTGCAGTTGGCCGGCATAGATCCGCTGAAGGTCCGTTACCTCGCCTACGATGGCGGCGGCCAAGCAGCCGCTAGTCTTGCGTCCAAAGAAATCGATGTTTTGTCTACAGGATTCAGTGAGGCAATCGGCCAACACAGAGCGGGGCTGCTCCGGATCATTGCTGTGACAGCTGAGCGGCCTGTTGCGTCTGCGCTGAGCATTCCTACCCTCGTTGACCAAGGCTTTGATTTGACCTTTGCCAACTGGCGTGGCTTCTTTGCCCATCAGACAACCAGCGACGCGTCCTACGATAGGTTGGTTCAAACGCTTAAGGCAGCCGTAGATTCAAGCCACTTTGACGCCATTCGCAAAAAGAATGGCTGGCAACCACACTTCATCGCTGGTGACGAGTTCACGACTTTCCTGACGGAGCAGGAGACTCAAATCAAAGCGCTTATGGAAACCGTGGGTTATTTGGAGGCCGAATCAGGGTAAGCTGGCCGGATGAAATCCTGGCTACCGACGACGCTGCTACTGCTGTACTTCACCTACTACGTTTTTGCCATCCAAGACATTGAATTGGACCCGTGGTCCGTGGGCGAACTCATGACGGCCCGCACCTTACCTTCGATCGTAGGGGTCATCGCACTTGCAGTTATCATCATTCAGATAGTCAAAACCCTGTTACAGCTACCGCAATCGCGATTAAAGGTTGAGACGCGCATCGACAAGGCTGTTCAATCTGACACCGAGGCGCTCGTCCCGACACCGGCTCGGATCGCGCCCCTGGCAGGGACTGTCTTCTCCTTTGGGCTGTATGTAGTCTCAATCGATGTGCTCGGTTTCACCCTTGCAAGTATGGGCTTTCTTACCGCTACAGCCTGGATCCTTGGCTACCGACAACCTCTTGGCTTCATAGGCGTCTGCATTGGTGTGCCACTGCTCTTGGCGGGACTGTTCACTAGCATTGGTATTTATCTACCTGCTGGCACTTGGATAGGGGGGGCTTAATGCTCGAGGGCCTAATGATCGGTGCGGGAACCGCGTTCTCTGGCTTTAACCTCCTTCTCATTGCCGCGGGCTGCCTATCGGGCATGTTGATCGGCATGCTTCCTGGTCTGGGCCCCATTTCCGCCATCGCTCTACTGATCCCCGTGAGTTACGCTCTGGCGCCTGAGAGCGGCATCATGATGCTTGCTGGCGTTTATTACGGCGCAATTTTTGGTGGCTCGACTTCGTCTATCTTGCTGAATGCTCCTGGGGTCGCTGGAACAGTCGCGACTGCCTTTGATGGCTATCCGATGGCTCGTGAAGGACAGCCAGGAAAAGCCTTGGCCATCGCCGCTTATGCTTCGTTCATTGGTGGAACCGTCGGCGTGATGCTACTAATGGTCCTCGCACCACAACTTGCTGAGTTCGCCCTGGCATTTCAGTCCCCGGAATATTTCATGCTAATGGTTTTAGGCCTGTCACTTGTTTTCGCATTCGCCGAGGAAGGTGATCACCTAAAAGCACTGGCCATGGTGCTGCTTGGTCTTAGCCTTGCTACGGTTGGAACAGATCGGGCTTCTGGTTTGCCCAGATTTACCTTTGGATCAATGGAACTCATGGATGGCATTAGCTTTCTCGTCCTTGCGATGGGAACATTCGCAATGACCGAGGCGGTTTATATGGCTGCCAAAGCTAGATCGCAGATAGAGCGAGGGCCCTCGTTTGGACTGCGCTCATTGGCGCTTGGCCGAGCAACGACCAGCACCATGGCACCAGCTGTCGGCAGAGGGTCTATCCTCGGGTTTTTCGTTGGAACGTTACCCGGTGCTGGGGCAACGATGGCGTCCTTTCTGGCCTATGGATTAGAGAAGACCTTCCCGAAACCATCCGAGACGCCGATGGGTCGCGGCAATGCCCGAGGGTTGGCAGCTCCCGAGGCCGCCAACAATGCGGCTTGTACGGGCTCCTTCGTCCCGCTTTTGACCTTAGGCATCCCCGGTTCTGGAACCACCGCCATCTTACTCGGTGCTCTCATTGCTTACGGGATCCAACCTGGACCGCAGCTCTATATCGAAATGCCAAGTCTGTTCTGGTCTGTCGTTATCTCGATGTATATCGGCAACTTAATACTTCTCTTTCTCAATCTACCGCTGATTCCCTACATTGCTCGCATACTCATCATTCCCAGATCGCTCCTCGCGCCACTTATCCTAATGTTCTCGGTCGCCGGCGTTTATTTGGTCTCCTTTAACTCTACCGATCTCTTCATGCTAGCCGGGATCACCGTCTCCGCGCTGATACTCAGATGGGGAGGTTACCCCATGGCGCCGTTGCTACTGGGGTTCATTCTGGGTGGGCTGCTAGAAGACAATCTCCGCAGAACGCTCATGCTGAGCGACGGTGAACTCAGTTTCTTTCTGGAACGTCCTGCGTTTATCACCCTAACCGTCATCACGCTGCTCATTATCCTGCTGCCCATGGTGCGTGGCTTGCTGAGCAGAGCGTCAGGGACAAACGCACAATGAACCTTGATGAATGGGGATTTACGCACTGGCTCGATCGAGTTCCAAGCGAAGAGCAAGCCCATCTGCCGACAGATTTAAACAGCTTTGGGCGCATTACCGGTGTCCACCGCAAGCGCATTGATGTCCAAACCGCTGCCGGTTTTGAAACCGTCGACTTTCAGGTCGCAAACAAAGCACTTCAAATAGCCGTTGGAGACTGGGTCGAGCTCGACACCCAGCCAGACAAAAATCTGACTATCACCAGGGTTTGCTTCAGAACTTCTTTACTATCCCGAATAGCCTCTGGGCCACGCAAGACGCTACAGCCGCTTGCAAGCAATGTAGACCACGTGTTCATCCTTGCCGCGATGGATCGAACGTTTAATGTGGCGCGCATGGAACGATTCTTGGCCGCGGCATGGGCAAGTGGTATCGAACCAGTGCTGGTGCTCACGAGAGCCGATTTGGTAGACACTGCTGAACCCTATGAGGAAGCCATTCGAGCAGTCGCACTCGATACCCCTATCATCACAATCAACGCGCACGATGCGAGTGCCATCGAATTGCTACGGCCTTTCTTGGCACCAAACTACACAAACACCATGATCGGTTTATCTGGGGCGGGGAAATCTACCTTGACCAACACCCTGGCAGGAGACAACGTCATGACGACCCAGCCGGTGAGGTCATTTGACGATAAGGGAAGGCACACAACCACACGCCGACAGATGATTAAGCTGACTGAGGATCGAGGGTTGCTTATCGATTCGCCTGGCGTGCGCGAGATGCAAATCTATTACGATGCTGAAACCATTTCACGCGTCTTCAATCGAATCGAAGAAGCATCTATGCACTGCAAGTATAGTAACTGCCGACATGATTCGGAGGGGGATTGCGCTGTCAAGTTAAGGGCCGGCGAGGATGCTGAGTTCAGGCTCAAATTCGAAAAATACAGAACCGTCAAGCGCATGGCCGTGTCGCCAATTCCAGATTATTGACTATTTATTGGCGCCAATCTGCTTTGAATTAACCAAACTTTTCTACAACCGTGACTGCTTGTTTTCGCTTGCGAAAACTAGTCATTGATCCAGAAAACTAATTATTGATCCAGATAGCAGAGCCACTAACAAAAAAACCGGCCTGAGCCGGTTTTTTTGATTACTATTCATTGAGTAAGCGGACTACCCTTCAAGCATCTCCTTCAGGGCTGCAAGCCGCCGCTTTTCTCCGGCTATGTAACGAATATACTGCCGGGATTGCTTTGCCATCTTGTCATCTAGCCTTGCTGCAGAGCGAAATGCGCTGGTAGCTAGATCCCAGTTCGACAGCTGCATATGCGAAATAGCGAGCCAGAAGTGCGCATCAGAGGGATCTTTTAACTCATCATCCTCAAGTGCTCTATCGTAGGCTTTAACTGCTTCTTCGTGCCGATCTTGCTGAGCTAATGCCTGGGCTAATCGATAGAAAATATCGCCGTCTTCAGCAAACTCACTCGCCCGCCGCCATGCCTCGATGGCTTTGGACATTTCTTGAGCGAGAGTGTAGCAAGTGGCTAAAAGCCTGAGATTTTTCTCGTTCTGCTCTACGATGTCTGCATCGATTCCTGCCTCTAACACCGAAGCTGCCTCAAATGGAACCTCAGCATTGAGTAGACGCTGCGAGAGCATCACGATCTCTGAATCTTTATCCAGCAAGCCTTGGGCGTAGATCGCGTAGTAGGCTGAAAGCGCTTGATCATCCCATTCTTTTTCCGTGTACATCCCGGCTAAATGCATCCAATACTGCTTCTTTGGCCAGGTGACCACCATTCGTTCAAGCACGCGGATGACGTTATCAATGTCCTGAAGCTCGTTGTACAAGACGACCTGTAAATAGATCCAATTTTCCTTCGGATCCTTACCTTCTGCCTTGGACAAATTTTCCGTTTCGATGGCCCACTTCAGCGAGTCTCTGAATTCCTCCATCTGATAATGAGCAGTCGCCCGAAGGTAAGTGATCTGAGCCTCTTTGCGGCCCGTTAACGCTTCCCATTGGTCCATATAATTGAGAGACTTCCGATACTCTTCTCGCTGGTAGTACAGCTGAAACAATGCTCTCAGTGCATTCGTTTCAAGCGACTCCATAATGACACCCTGACGACCAGCTGCGAGCACTTGCTCGTAGGCATTAAGGGTGCCATCCATATCTTCGATGGTGTAGTAACCGAACGCTAGTAGGTTCCAAATCTGCGATAACTCATTGGAATTCAGTTTTTTCTTCTGCGTCAGTTCGAGGAGCAAATTAATGCCATCTCTTGGCGTCCCTTTAGGCTCTGGGGCAGGCTCCCCCTCCTCTCTGGGAATCGAGTCAGGGTCGATCATGATTTGCGCTTCAGAAATCTGCTTGTAGAGCGATTGGCTAATCGCAGGAACACGGCGGGTCTTTTTCTTCTTTTCTTCTTCCGCAACGGCAATGTTCCCAAACGACAAGGAAAAAACCGCTATAACTGCTACCGCAGTTGATACCAACCACCTCGCCTGCTTGAGGCCTACAACTAGATTTTCCATTCTATCCCTCTGCCAGCTCAAACTTGATTCTATTCTGAACACCCGCCGTCTCAACGGGGACACCGTCAATCACTTTTGGCTTGTACTTAAACTTCAAGGCAGCCTTCTTAGCTGAGCTGTCGAATACACTGTTTGGCTTATCCTCACACTCACCTGGATTTCGCGCATTCGGAATATGTGCACAGTTGGACACGACGATCGGATCCCGAACGGTACCCGCTTCCGTCACCGTGAATTCAACGATCACCCAGCCAGCTAGCCCTCTGGATAAAGCCCGTCTTGGGTACTGAGGCGCCACTTTCACAATAGGCAAGTACTCACCGTCCGAAATACCAAACCCACCTGCACCCACTTGGACGTCAACAGACAAATCCACATTGGACATGTTGAAGCCGGTGTTATCAACGTTCACATTGAAGTTCTGGGGTGGAACGTCGGGTGGGGGCTCATCTGGGGGTGGCGGTTTCTTCGGTTTACGCTGTTTCGTCTCTACTTGCTGCTCCTGCTTGACGCGAACAAAGTCAACAAGGTTGCCGACCTTATCCTCGGTAAGCGCGCTATCTGCGCCTTGAATGAGGTACTGCATCAAGTAAAACAAACCCAGCGTCACGATGACGCCCACGATAGTTGATAGTCCTAATCGAATGACCGTTGCCATTGTGTTGCACCTCTATCTAGGGTTCTTCAGACGCAATTGCGACCTGCGTAATACCAATTTGTCTCGCCGAATCCATAATGGCCAATACCTTTTCGACCTTTGATACGGAGTCTGCCTGAATCACCAATCCCCCCTTGGGGTTCTCAGCGTGAAGGCGTTCCATCAGAGGGCGTACATTTCGCACGTCAACTTTTTTCTTGTCGATCCAAATGCCGCTGTCTGATCCAACGCCAACCAGCAAGGATACGGTCTTCTTCAATTCAGCCGTTTGAGTATCGGGACGATTAACTTCAACCCCTGTCTCTTTGATGAACGTCGCCGTGACGATGAAGAAAATAAGCATGATAAACACCACGTCCAGCATCGGTGTCAGGTCAGCAACTTTTTCTTCGGATTCCGTTTGTCTAGATCTTCGCATTACCTATCTCAGTCGATCTGTTTTGTTAATGGTCAGACGTCAAAGTGTCTTCTAGGAAGTGAGACTCTGTCTCTACCCGACTTGTCAGGAAAGAGTTGGCCAATACTCCTGAAAGCGTTGCCACCATTCCTGACATCGTTGGGATAGTTGCCGCCGAGACACCTGCGGCCATTGAGCGCGCGTTGCCTCCTGAGTAGGTCATCGCCTCGAACACTTGCACCATTCCAGTCACTGTTCCCAGGAGCCCGAGAAGCGGCAATAAGGCGATGAGGGTCTTAATAAGCCCCATATTCGCTTTAAGGCGCTCGCCAACTTCTGAAATTAAGCGTTCTCGAATCATACGAGCGTTCCAGGAGGTTCGCTCAGCGCGGCCCTCCCAGTAGTTCAAAGCGTCGATCACGTCTCGCTTGTGCTCACCTGATATGAACATAAATCGTTCAAAAATAATGGCCCACATCAAGAAAGTCGTGGCAGCGATCAGATACAAGACGTCGCCGCCCGCCTCCATGAAGGTCCTTATGGCAATGATTATCTCTTCGATCATTGATGAGCCCTACTCTTTACTTACCTGCGTTTTCAGCATGCTCAGCGATCAGACCACCACTTTGCTCATTGAGGATCTGCATAATTCCCTGGGCTCGACTGTTAACAAAGTAGTGCAGAAGAACCGTGGGGATTGCCACTACAAGACCGAGAACTGTCGTAATCAATGCCTGTGAGATACCACCAGCCATTGTTTTGGGGTCACCCGTACCAAACAAGGTAATTGCCTGGAAGGTCACGATCATCCCGATTACAGTACCCAGCAGCCCAAGTAGCGGTGCGACCATCGAGATAATTTTAATAAACCCGATGAACCGATTGATGCTGGGCTGCTCCTTGAGGATCGCCTCATCAATTTTGAGCTGCAGGGTTTCTGAATCTACACCCTCGTTTTCGCGATAGACATTGATGATTCTTCCAAGGGGGTTACCGCCATCCGGGCTGCCCGCACTTTTAGCCTGTGAAGATACCTTCATGCCAGTCAACGTCAGCGTAATGAACTTCGCCACTGCGATAATGACCGCAACAATCCCAAGGCTAATGATCACGTAGCCTGGCAAGCCCCCTTGATGGACTCTCTCCTCAATGGTGGGAACCTGAATTTGAAGCGCTAGTAGCTGTCCGCGAGTCGGATCCAATGCGAACGGCACAAATCCGCTGGAGGCGTCGGCTAGTTCGCCGGCTGAATCGACAAACCGAGCCTCTGGTTGCTTAGGCAGCTCCTTAATCACCTGGTTTTCGATGTCGTAAGCGACATACTCGCCTTCGCTGATCAAGTTAAACGACCCAATTCGGATGACTTCTTGAGTGACCTTCTCACCGCCCAGCTTGATGACTTCCGCTGAGAACTTAGAAACCTTGGATGACTCGGTCATTTCGCGTTGAAGCTCGTACCATAGCCTTTCGATTTCTTCGATAGTCGCCAGTTTGGAACTCTTGCCCATCGACGCTGCAAACTCGCCAAGCCACTCGCCTCGACCTGGTAGCTCTGCGCTGACAATTGAACCTTCGAGTACACCACGCGTATCCCCAGATACCTGTTGAAGTACTCCAAACAGCTCGCGTAATGAACCCAGGCGCTTAGCCAAAATCTCTTGCTTCGCCGCGATATCCTGCTCGTTCTTCTCGAACTGAGCCTCTAGACGCTCAGATCGAGCTTCCTCATTCGCTTGCTCACGCTGCGCGTCACGCACCGCTTGCTGCTGTCTATTTTTATCAGCAATGAACTCGCGCTCACGCTGCTCGTTGACGCGCTGGTTAACGACCTTTCCGTCTTTAACCAACTGCAACAGTTCAGCCAACGATTTTGCTTGAATTTCTTCTGCCTGGACTGTGCCAACCATTGATACCGCGAATGCGGCCGCTAATATCCATACCTTCTTCATGGTTACTCCCCTGCAGCTCTAACAGGCAATTTGACCAGATCGGCCGTTTGCGTTTTTCGTGCGATTCGCAGCGCATCCCTCACACCGGTTGTGAACTCATCGCCGAGAATGACCCAGTTCCTAGCCTCGTTATCCCATACACCGGTCATTTCGGCATCTGGAGTTTGAAAGACTAGTGCTACTCGACCCCACTTTAAGAGGTCCACCTGGCGCTGCGCACCGTCCAGCTCAATTACGTCGGTGTAGGCTTCGATCGTTGAGCCGTATTGGTTCTCGACCTGATAGGCCTGCAATACTTGGCTAAACTTCTCCGCAACGCTCACATCCGCTCGATCGAGTGTTTCCTGCAAGAAAACAATGCGCTCTTCACGCTCCTTGATCAGGAAAGGAATATCCATGGACACGAACTTATCGAGATTCGTAATCATTCTCTCGATCAGTGGTCCCATCTGCCGTTCAATAACAGTCACACTATCAATCGACTTCTCTAGCTCCGCTAGTTCCTGCTCCTGGTTCCGGATCAAGCGCTCCTGCTGCAGGTTATACACTTTCAGACCATCGACCACTTTCATGACTTGCTTAAATTCCGTTAGCAAATCACTTGTCTCGTCTTTTACCTCATCGATGCGAAGCTGCGATGCGGCGCCTTGCTGCGTGGTCGCAGAACGAACTTCGAGTACTTCATTAAGAGACTGGGCGCTGGCCGCCGTGCCCCATAAGGCAGATACCAGCAACATCAGTGCTGACATCAGCCCCGATCCGGTTTGGGTTAGTTTCATGATTGTACCTATTTCAGATGGTTGCTCTGTTTTTAAACCGTTCAGTGCGACGTCCTCCCCATGAGACAAATGAACGCACTGCGCGAACGTCAACGAAGAATGGATAACGTGCCTCTTTTTGTCAAGGCAAGAAAGGGCTTGACGGGCAAAGAATTGTTACCCAAGAAACGGGCTGAATGACCATTCAATTATGCGACATACCCGCAGTGCGGGCGGCGGTTTAGCGCTCTGACTTCTAACGGGCGCGTTAGCAGACGCGTTCGAACTGCTGGCGGGTCAACGCTACCCTCTGGTCCTGATTATTTACTCCGCTTGGTCTTCGCCGAACAATACGGATTGGGCCCTGTCGCTTGTGAAGTTTCCTTTTTCCACCAAGGCGCGCCCGACCTCAAACCCTCTCTGTACCGCAGAACGCGCTAGCAACCGCTCGTACCAACTTCTGACCTCGGGGTAATGCGCAAGATCGATTTCATGGCGCTGGTGTCGATAAACCCAAGCGACGATAGCGATATCAGCAATACTGTATTCGCCTGCAACGAAGTCTCGCCCTGTGAGTCTCTTTTCGAGCACTGCGTAGAGGCGCCGACACTCGGCCCGGTATCGTTCCTTGGCATAGGGCAAATCCTCACGCGCGTACTGGAGAAAATGATGCGCTTGCCCCGCCATAGGACCTAGCCCGCCCATCTGCCACATGAGCCACATTAGACAGTCTCGGTAAGCGCAGGCCTCAGTCGGGATGAATCGCTTACTCCAATCCCCGAGATAGAGAAGAATCGCGCCTGATTCAAACAGATGGACGGGAGCCCGCTCCCCGCCAACATAATGGGTCAGTGCGGGTATTTTGTGATTAGGGGATACCATGTCGAACCGTTCCTCATGCTGCTCACCTTCAGTGATATTGATCGGCACTACTTGGTAGTCCACCCCTAGCTCTTCGAGCATGATGGAAATCTTGTAGCCGTTTGGTGTCGGCCAAAAATAGAGATCGAAGATCGGACTCATTGGTCTCATGTGACTCTCCCCAGTGAATAACCGATCTCCCCTTGAAAATCGGCCTAGCGCTCTCCTTCAAACAAGCAGCGCTTGGATAACAGCAGTTGTACTTCGATAAAAGCAGCGAGTCAAAAAAAGCCGGTAGGCGTGGGTAGCCTTAGTCGAGAGGCGCTAGGCGAGAGTAGCAACAATCTAGCAAGCTCGGCTCACAGCGATTTAACTCGCCAAGACTCGGTCCGCGAGCTTCTAGCCCATATGCTCGGCAAAGAAATCAAGTGCTCGCTGCCTCGCCAAGTCAGCCGCGGCTTCATCAAAACTGGCTCGATGATCACAATTGAACCCGTGATCGGCATCGTAAGTGAAGAGCCCACAATCCGGGTAGGCATTACGAATCAGGTCGACATCACTCATCGGTATGTGCGCATCGAGTTCAGCAAAATGGAACTGGAGCGGTATATTTGGCGACTGCTCGAGTTGGGCCGCGATACCTCCCCCGTAATAGCTCACTGCGCAGGCAAGCCCCGAAACCTGACAGGCAGAGAGAAACGCCATCAAACCACCAAAGCAATAGCCGACTAATCCCACAGCACCACTTTCGCTGGCCGATTGGACGGTAGCCTGAATGTCCAGCAACGCATCGCTCACATCGAGCTTGCCTCTCGCGATTTCGATGCCCTGCATCATATCGGCGCCCGCGTAACCAAGCTCAATCTTCGGTTCGACGCGGTCAAATAGGGCTGGCGCCATAGCGCGGTATCCCGACCTCGCGTACCCATCCGCAACCTCTCTGATGTGCGCATTAACACCGAAAATTTCTTGAACAACGACAATTGTGCCCATCGGATTACCGTCCGGTGCCGCCTCATAGACTTCAAATGAATGACCATCCGAACTCGTTAACGTTGTTACCTGCCCCATACTGAATCCTCTTACTTTTAATCCTATGCTGCACTTTAGTACAGCCTACCTCGACCTTGACGAAACAGCGTCTTCTCTATTCAAAACACCGTGGCTCAAATAGCGGTGAGGTCCCCCGTGTAATAGTTCCAAAGGTCTAGTCCCCGGGCGGCGGAACCCGCCATCATTGGGTACAAGCTTTAACACTGCGCTGCATTGCACTCACCAAAGCCGGCGCCGGCAACCAATTCCACTCGAACCTGCCGCGCCAAGAGCGAATGAGCAGGCGAAAGCAACCTATCAATCGCTTCCCTTTGCCACTCAACTTCATCCCTCATAGCAGCGAATACGCACGGCCGTTTAGGCAGCACCATCATGCGAGAACGTTTTGCCGACCATAAAGCACTCCGTTAGGCCTTGAGCGTATAACGTACGAATTCACTTGGCAGCGAGCATTCATTCTCTTTTGACGTTACCACCGCCATTGACATTTCTTGGTTCAGGTAGGTCTCGGCGGCTTGCATCACCTGATTGGGAGTGACCGCTAAGATTGCTCGCCGAAATGCTCGTCTCATCTCTTCGCTGCGACCTTGAAGCCACTGATGATGAGCAGTCCTCGCCTCGCCTGCTGGTGAACCTGGCGCGTCTATACCGCTCACAATACTCAGCACGGCCTCCTCTACCTCCTGATGCGTCACAGGGTGCTTGTTGATCCAATCGCCTGCTGCACAAAAAACATCGAGCGTCTTAATAAGCTCTGGATCCCTATAGGAATAAAACCGGAACAGGCCTGTGGTCTGATCGTAGGAAGCGCCGCCGCCATAAGCGCCTCCTTGTTCACGGAGCACAGGGTGCAGGTACTGCTGTGAAAGCACACGGGCGAGAATCATCAGTGCCGCCGCATCTGGGTGCTGCTCTCTCACGCAAGGCAAGCAGGCTGCTGAAAAATTTGCTTGCGTTGAAGTGATAAACACCTGGGCCTTGGGGAGAAGTGATTCCTCGATATCCACCACTGGCATGTTTATTTCGGACCAACCCAGATGACGCTCGGACAACGAGGCGATAGCATTATCAAGTTCCGATGCGTCGCTCACCACCAACGCACTGAGCCTTGCGTTGGTCAAACGGCCATGCAACCGTGCTAACGGTGCGCTGAGTTGCTCTATCGCGCCCTGCTCAACCAAGCGACACCAGTCGTCGTAGCGAGCAATGCTACCCAAGCCAGACAATTGATGGTTCCTTGCAGACAGTCGAGACCAGGCTCCACACGCCGCTAACATGGCAAGACTATGCGCGTTCTGAACGACCCCAAGCGATTTACGCGATCTGATCTGCTGAAGGATCTGCGAGATACGTGACCACTCGTCAAGCCGCAGCTCGTGAAACGTTTCGAGGAGCAATGAAGACATATCGTGAAGGTGGCGCACGAGGCCTCGGGTGCTGAGGACCGCGTAGCCAGTAGCCTTGCCATCCTCTTCGAGGGATCGCAGTACGCTGTATGCTGATATTCCCCCGCAGGTCGCCAATTGCCGCTCCTGACTGGCCAAATAATCGTTGGCGCCGACACCAAGCTCACCCCAGAGCTGAGACAACAGCGGCAACGTCGACCACTCGTCTGCATCTAGGGCGGGTAAAGGGGCTAACAACTGCTCATAAACCAGTCCATTGCATCCCGCTGCGTAGCCTGTGAGCGCGCCCTTCACCATAGGTTGGGGGTAGGTCTTGTCTGTAGGGACATCGCTCAAACCTACCTTAGGCAAGCAGGCTAAGTTCTCTGGACTGAGCTGTCTTTCATTCAGGGCCGCGGATTGAGAAATCACGTGCGTAACATCCCGCTCCGTCATTGCGCTCCGCGCCTGGCTTAATTTCTCTCGCTCAGCCGCTGCCTCTGCTGCAGCAAGCTGCTCGTCCATTCCAAGACTAAGCGACAGCCGGTGCGGATTATCGATCAACTCTTTTTGAATCCAATCACTAACGAAGCTTGTCCCCTTTTGGGCAAGTGCGGCTCGAAGGCTGCTGAGTGCGCGATCAAAATCCAGCAAGCCGACCGGATCTCCACGGTGGACCACAGCTGATAGGCTACTGAACATCACCTGCAAGCCGTAAGGCATGCCATCACCACCAAGCTCCCGCTGAGACAACTCCAACTGATGCAGTGCAGCCTCTATTCGTTCAATGGATATGCCGTCCCGCACGATCGATGCCAAACAGTCCATGACGAGCGTCTCAAAAGATTCGAGCGCTGCCTCATCCGCCATCTCAAGCCCGCACAGAAAACTCATCTCACGATTGCTTTCCTCGAGCCCTGACAACGGCGACACGCTATGGCCTAAATCAGATTGATCAAGCGCTCGCCTAAGCGGTGATGCACTCGAATCAAGCAACAAGTCCACGACTAGCTGCGCGGTCAAGACGCCCTCTAAATCAGTGGAGGACCCAAGAAGCCAAGCACAGTAGAGTTGTCCTGAAGGCGCACCGTCATCGCTCTTCTCACCACTAATTACATCGTTTAACGATTTCGGCGTCAGCCATCTTGGTTCGTTAGCGCCCTCGATCACGCGGCCTGAGGCTTCGAATCGCCCCAATGCCAATGATTCAAACTGCTTCATCATGTGCGACGGATCCATTCGACCCCAAGTCATGAACATGGCATTGCTAGGATGGTAGTGATGACGATAAAACTCGAGCAGATCGCTATGTTTCAGCTTAGGGATTTCGGCAGGATCACCCCCACTATTAAAGTGATAAGTCGACTCGCTAAATAAATGATGTTGAATCCGCTCCCACGCCTGGCTGCGACTTGAACTCATGTCGCCCTTCATTTCGTTGAAAACAACACCTCGATAGACCAGAGGGCTACTGGAATCATCAGGAGTTTCAAACTCCAATCGGTGCCCCTCCTGGGCAAAGTCCAGCGGGTCTAGTGTTGGGAAGAACACAGCATCCAGATAGACGGACAAAAGATTTGCGAAGTCTTTTTCATTAGTGCTAGCAAACGGGTAAGCCGTGTAATCACTCGTGGTGAACGCGTTCATGAAGGTGGACAGCGAACGGCGCAGCATGGTGAAGAACGGATCCCGGACGGGGTAGCGCTCGCTCCCGCACAGCGCCGTGTGTTCAAGAATGTGGGCGACCCCCGTTGAATCTTGAGGAAGCGTGCGAAACGCGACCAAAAAAGCGTGCTCGGGGTGATCGGCCTCAAAGTGCAGATAGCTCGCCCCCGTTTCGTGCTCAAATTCATGCACAGTAACCCCTAATGAGTCGATCGGGGTTGCTGCGAGCCTTTTAAAACGGCTCATGCGGGAGCTCTCTCGTGGGGTCACTCGGCGCTACGCTCACCATTAATCCTTCGAGCTCTGCATTCGATTCCAGTATTCACTGATCAGCGTTTTGACCTCGACACGGAGCAACAAAATAGCGATGAGGTTGGGGATCGTCATTAAGGCAACCGTTATGGCTGCAATTAGCCAGATCAGCGATGTGTCGGAGATAGCCGCCACAAAGAACCCAACCACATAGGTCAACCGATAAGGGACAAGCCAACGAGTGCCAAACAAATAGGCCACCGCACGATCACCGTAATAGGACCAGGCCACCGCCGTCGTAAAAGCAAAGAGCAGCAGCACCAGGGCAACAACGGGTCGACCAAGATCGCCCATCGCACTGCGCGTGAAGGCCTCGGCCGTCAAGGACGCTGAATGAATGAGTGAGTAGCCCCTTAACTCTACGGCTTCAACGATAGCGCCGCGATCGATTGTCAGTGTCCCTGTGTAGGGCGAGCCACCGTCCAACACCTCGACGTCTTCGGCGATGGAACGGTTATGCAAAACAGTGATCGGCTCCTGAATTTTCCCATCGAGGACAGCGATCTCAACAGGACTATCCACGCCCATTTTCGATACCTTCGATGTTCCGCCATTTAAGTAATGAAATAATTCGTTGCGGTCTTCCTCTGCAGTATCGGTCCAAGTCCCACTCAATATTTCGGTGTCAAATTCCTGAAAAGTGTTCTCGTGTTTTTCGACCCAAACGCCCGAAGACAAAATGACGAGACCCGTGAGCGTGCAAATGAGGATGGTGTCGATAAAGGGCTCCAAGAGGGACACCATCCCCTCTGATGCGGAATCTTTGGTTTTGGCTGCTGCGTGGGCGATGGGCGCGCTACCTTGACCCGCCTCATTAGAATAAAGACCTCGCCCTACTCCCTTATTGAACGCATAAGCGAAACTAGCCCCTAAGAACCCTCCTACAGCTGCCGACCCTGTGAAAGCGTCAGACAACACACTCGCAAAAGACGGCGCAATATTTTCGTAGTTCGCTGCAATCACCAGGAGTCCGGCAATGATGTAAACCATGGCCATCGCGGGCACAACGCGTTCAGCCACTTTGATAATCCGCTTAACACCTCCGAGAATCACCGACGCCAGTAGCAGCGCAAGGACAAGCCCAGAGACCCAAGGCTCAATGCCAAAAGTGTCTTCAAGACCCACAGCGATGTTGTTGCTCTGCGGCATATTGCCGCTGCCGAAGCTACTGATCACTGTCGCGAGCGCGAAGAGAATGCCCAACCATTTCATGTTGAGGCCCTTCTCCATGACAAACATTGGCCCACCGACGATAAACCCCTGATCATCTTTCTCGCGGTAGCGGTGGCTGAGGGTGACTTCTACGAGCTTGGTCGTCATGCCAAAAAAAGCAGTCATCCACATCCAAAAGAGTGCAGCTGGCCCGCCAAGGAAGATTGCGAACCCTACCCCGCCGATATTCCCCGTTCCAACCGTTCCTGAGATCGCCGTCGACAACGCTTGAAAGTGCGACGCGTCACCCTCTGCGTCCCGATTGTCGTGCTTACCTCGAACCACTCGCCAAGCGTGACGAAAATATCGAATTTGGGGAAAGCCAAGGTAAAGCGTAAAGAAAATGCCCGTACCTAGAAGCAAGAAAGGAAAATAGACTGCTGATTGGAGATAACTGTCGAAGAACTCCAGGATACTCTGAAACCCACTCATGAACTGCATCCTCGATGTTGTTTACTTACGCGGCAAACCCTAGCAGATCTGTTTTTAATTGAATATCAATGTCCACTGGACCGTCTCTAGCGCCCATCCGTCTCACAGAGTCTGGAGTTATTCGGAATAATCCGTTGAATACCCGCGCGCTGCGCCAAAGTCACGCTGTCATTTGACCGCACGTCGCAATGGAATCTTTAGATTGATCGGTATTCCTCGCCGATCAATCTCGGCTTCTTGATCAAGATCTTCGCTGGGACTATGGGCCAATAGGAGCAACACCAGCGCGTCGACAGCATCGTCTGCGAAGCAGACAGAGCGAGGATATTGGTCTATCAAATTGTTGACCAGTTGTGTTGCTGGCATTCCTGCTCGTTCAAGAAGAGTCAAGCGAGCGGTTAAGCCTTCGGCAAGCTTCTTTTTTGGCAGTTGAACCCCCGCCATGAGGCGAAATACCAATTCTGGATGCGACTCAAAGATCTCGTCGCTGAGTGAAAATTCCTCTGCCAGCAACTCGTCAAGTTCTCGAATTTTCGGACAAAGGTACCAAGCCTGCTTCGAGAGTTTTTTCCCCGTCATTCGGTGGTTGATGGCTGAGGCGTCCTGGTAGTCGCCAGCAAAAACCGCATCGACGACAGGCACATTAAAGACTGTGCTGGCCTGTCCTTTTAGCAATTGCCTTGCTAATCCTTCGATCTTACGAGCCTTGTCGCTCAGCAATCCCTTTGGCATATCGATCAAGACGAGCTGTGTCGCCTTTTCTTTCAAAGCTTTTTGTTTGAAAGCTTTTTTTTCCAAGGTCTTTTCTTTCAGGCTTTTTCTTTCAGCGCTTTTTCTTTAAAAGCTTTTTCTTTCAAAGCTTTTAAAGAAAAAGCTTGGGCTAACGTTGGTACCACACTGAGTGAGACGGCACTCAAATCGTCTCGCTCGCCTTCCGTTTTGGCAATCAGCCACCCTCCGCGACATCCATCAACCCCCATCCTCACCATTTGTTTCACTTAAGTTTGCTCAAGCAACTGGCTCACGCATCGTGACAAACTCTTCCGCGGCGGTGGGATGTATCCCAACGGTTTGATCGAGCTGCGCTTTGGTAATTCCAGCGGTCATTGCAGCAGCGAACCCTTGAATAATCTCGCCAGCCTCAGCCCCCATCATGTGAATACCGAGTACTCGGTCGGTGGTCGAGTCCACCACCAACTTCATCAGACTCTTCTCATCGCGACCGGTTAGCGTGTGCTTGAGCGGCCTAAAGGTTGACTTAAATATGGTGACCTCATGGCCCATTTCCCTTGCTTGCTGCTCGGTGAGGCCCACCACGCCAATATTGGGCTGACAAAATACCGCGGTGGCAATCAAGTCATAGTTCATTGACTGACTGGCGCCTGCAAACGCGTTGGCCGCAAACACCATGGCTTCCTTAATCGCCACAGGAGTCAACTGGTAGCGATCAATCACATCACCCAATGCATAGATATTGGGCACACTGGTTCTAAACGACTCGTCGACTTTAATTGCCCCGTTGTTTTCCATATCAACGCCCAGCGCCTCAAGCCCCAAGTCCGCGCTCGCGGGAACCCTTCCAGTCGCCGCCAAAATGAAATCGACTTCCATTGATGCCCCATCATCAAATGTGGCAAGTAGCGCACCCTCATCTGTTCGCGACACCTGAGCGAGCGTGGCGTTTAGTCGGGGAATGATGCCCCGATGCACAACAGACGCCCCCATCATGTCGCGAAGATCCTCATCGAACCCTCGAAGCAACTTAGGACCACGATAAGCAAGGGTAGTCTCAACACCAAGACCCGCGAATATTCCGGCGAATTCAACCGCAATGTAGCCACCGCCAAGAACTAGAACACGTTTCGGTAGCTGCTCAAGCGCAAAGGCGTCATCTGAGGTTGATAAGAACGCTTGACCGGGTATGTCCTGAACAAACGGTTTACTCCCCGTTGCCACAAGGATTTTTTCGGCAGTCACTCGAGTCTCACCAATCTCGATCGTGTGAGCATCCAGCAGTCTGGCTCGCCCATCAAAATGGGTTACGCCGGCGTTATCCAGCAGCCCACTATAGATCCCGTTCAAGCGAGCAATTTCTTTGTCCTTGTTTGATTTAAGGACTGGCCAGTCCATCTTGGGCGGGGCGGCGCTCCAACCATAGGCACTAGCGTCATTGAAGTCGTCCGCATAGTGCGAGCCATAAACATAAAGCTTCTTTGGTATACAGCCAACGTTGACGCAGGTACCGCCCATGTGGACAGCCTCGGCGGTCGCAACCCGCGCACCATAGGATGCGCTCATTCTGGCCGCTCGTACGCCTCCGGAACCAACCCCTATCACAAACAGATCGTAGTCGTAGCTAGCCATTTAACCGCCTCACTCTCATCAATGACGGCTAGAATACACCAAGATTTTATGAAACAAGGCCAATAAAGTGCGCATGGCGTTAACGCCCTATTCGAACACCGACCATCATCCTTTCGTCGAATTCGATGTCGCGAGGAAGGGTGAGATCCTATCTTTGTCCTTTCGTGTCAGCGGCGAATACGCATTTCGGGGTCCAACCGCCATTGGGTCCCGAGTCACCGGGCTATGGGAGGACACCTGCTTTGAGTGCTTTCTGGCAAACGGTTCAGAGCAGCGCTATGTAGAATTCAACTTCAGTCCTGCGGGCGACTGGCAGGTCTTTCGGTTTAGTGATTATCGCTCCGGTCGACAGCTCGATTCGAACTGGGCACCACATGATTTCTCACACCGACAGGAAACACTCAGCGAACACCAGTTTAATTTTGAGATGCGGTTCCTCGCGGGCGCTTGGCCAGCGTCTCCCCAACTACAAGCAGCAACCATCATTCGACAGCCCAAAGAAATGCTCTACTATGCACTGTCACACGGCGTAAGACCTGATTTTCATTTGCGCGACCACTTCAGAGATGGATCCGACTTTGGCATTTAAGTTTGGCATCGATACCGTTTTATCCTGTGGGGACAGTCTTGAGGCCCTGAAACGGAACCGTTTCGCGCTTGTCGCCCACCCTGCCTCTGTCACGACGGAACTGGTCCACAGCCTGGATGCGCTTGCTGCAGCCGGCGCCCTCCCGCACTGCGTGTTTGGCCCTCAGCACGGGGCCCGCGGGGACAAGCAAGACAACATGATCGAGACTGAGGATTTCGTCGATCCCAGGTACAACATTCCCGTGCACAGCCTCTATGGAGCCCACCGACGCCCAACCGAGGCGATGCTGAGAGATGTAGACCTTATTGTCTTTGATCTGCAAGACGTCGGCTGCAGGGTGTACACGTTTTTAACGACGCTCCACTACCTGCTAGAGGCTGCCGGACAGAACGACATTCCGATTTGGGTGCTCGACCGACCGAACCCTGCAGGCAGGCAAATAGATGGTCTCGCACTCGAATACGGAGAAGAGAGCTTCGTGGGTACTGCTCAAATACCCATGGCCCACGGGCTCACGTTGGGCGAAATGGCAGGCTGGCTCAACGATACCTTCAAGATAGGCGCTTCGCTCACGGTCAAAAAAATGGAGGGGTACGAGCTGGGATCCTGGCATCAGTCTGCTTGGCCACTCTCTCAGCCTTGGGTTAACCCTAGCCCGAATGCATCGAGCGTCAACATGGCACGACTCTTCTCGGGCACTGTGCTCCTTGAGGGGACCATTTTATCCGAGGGCAGAGGAACGACGACGCCGCTCGAGATATTGGGCGCGCCTGGACTCGATGTCGCGACCTTGATCGAGACGCTGAGAGCGGATGGCGGATTTGCCCTGGGCGGCACCCTGCTCAGACCATGCTTCTTCGAGCCCACTTTCCACAAACACGCGGGAACGCTTTGTGCAGGACTCCAGTTTCACACTGAGCATCCAGGCTACCAGCCAGAGCGGCACTTGCCTTATACGCTAATGGCAATCGCACTTCGTTCGATTCGAAGACAACTTGGCTCAAGTATTTGGCGCTCTCACGAATACGAATATGAGCGCGGCCGATTGCCCATCGATGTCATTACCGGCGGATCTCGATTCCGTGAATGGGTAGACAGCTCCGATACCTCTATCGCTTCACTGTGCAGTTGGATCGAGAAAGACAGAAATCGTTGGTTTCGTGCGCGGGAAAATTACTGCTTATATCAATCGCCGCAATTTGAGCCTCTCGCTATGGAAGCCTATCCCTGAGGTTCACATCGTGAATGGGCGAAAGGCCTGAGACTTAGGCCTCGTTACACTCTGCTGTGATAGGATGGCGCGCCTTACTGTCTTGATCGTTGGAGCACCTTATGACTAACGCTTACAAAGTGGCCGTTTTAGAAGGAGATGCTATCGGGCCCGAAATTATGCGCCAGGCGATTCGTGTCTTTAGCGTGCTCGAGCAGCATCGGGACGTGGCCTTCGAACTGACTCATGCACCGTTTGGAGCCCAAGCATATTTTGATCATGGCAAAGCCTTTCCCGATGATACTAAGACCATCTGTGATAACGCTGACGCGATTCTAAAAGGACCAGTAGGCCTCAGTTTTGAAGCGTCCAAAGCGATTCCCGTAGAGGAACAGGCAGAGAGAGGCGCATCTTGCCACTTCGTGCGCGCTTTGAAACGTTCGCCAATTTCAGACCGATCTACTTGTCAAAAGATATGGCCCATTTCTCCCCACTAAAACCAGAAATCATCAAAGATGGGATCGACATCCTGCTCATTCGCGAATTGGTCGGCGGACTTTACTTTGGCGAAAAAGACCGCGGCATTAATAGCGAAGGGCTGCGGTACGTGCATGAGACGCTCGCCTACGATGAAAAGCAGATAGAACGCATTGTACGAGTTGGGTTTGAACAGGCTGGATCAAGGAGAGGCAAGCTACACAACATCCATAAAAGCAATGTCCTGATGTCCAGCGTGCTCTGGAATGAGGTTTTCGAAGAGGTCCAACGAGATTACCCAGACATTGAGGTTCACCATCTCTTGGTTGATGCCGCAGCAACCGCACTCTGCCTCAACCCCGGTCAGTTCGATGTCATGGTGATGGAGAACATGTTTGGAGACATCTTATCGGATCAAGGGGGCGGCATTCTTGGTTCTCTAGGGCTGATGCCCTCTGCGTGTATTGGCCCCCAAAAAGCCTACTACGAGCCTAGCCACGGATCCGCTCCAGATATTGCAGGCCAGAACATTGCTAATCCCTATTCAATGATAGGCTCGGTGGCGATGATGCTCGAGATGAGCTTCGGCATGAAAGATGAGGCTCAGATGGTGTGGGCCGCCATGACCGAGGTCTTCGAGTCTGGAGTCACCACTTCAGATCTTAGAGGAATTGGAGGCACTGCCCAGACAGTAGGGACAGACGCGTTTGGCGACCTGGTGATCAATGCGTTCGAGAGACAGCTGCTCGCAACAAACGCCTAATCACAGCTTGGCGCTGAACCCTCAGCGCTCGTTTTCTTCTAGAGTCTTTGCTTGCCGACTGTTCATACAGACCGTTCGCACTGACTGCATTTAAAAGCTTGTTACTAGGGCTTATTAACAGCAGCTGGCTAAAGTGTGGGTAGGGTCTGAATGATACTGGCGATCATCACGAGCACGGACAACCACCCCCAACCAATGAACGCCCACATGGCCCAAGGCTGCTCGAACAAATCTCCCAATATGTTGACGGTTGAATCAACAAAAAGAAATTTCAAAATTTTCATACTTGCTTCCGTTTTAAGTACGCGCAGCCTACTTTTGCTGCGTGCCATCCTTGCTCTTTTCGCTACGCTCTCTGCCTACCAAGTTGCTGACTATTGAGGCCAACGCTCCGTGACCGGCGCGCGCGTGATTATAGCGATGATGCGTCGCTTAGCTCAATCACAACTCTATCTCAAACTGCTCGGTTTGCTGCCTAGCTGGCATACGTGGTCGATTCGCCGCTTCTTTGAACGCTTCTATATCAGCCGAAATATTCGCGTAAATGCTGGCGACGTCTATCGACTCATTAAACTGAACCCGCTTCGAAAACACAGTCACTGGAAAGACGAAATTCGCTGTATCGCGCCACTGAAGTGCTTTGCTTGCACCGAGCTCATCCTCATACATCACCCACTTCAAGCCATGTACGCCGACCAACACATCGCCAAAAACCACACCTAGTGCCTGCCAGGTTTCAACATCCGCTTTGCGAATGGCGCGTCGATCAATCAGCACCTGTAGTCGACTCAAATCCGATTCATCTTCTGTCAGCCGAGTGCTGCCAATCGTGCGCGCGAGCAGATCTCTCACCGTTCTGCGCGATCGATCGAATATGTAACGCTGACCGATAGAGGGAGAAGACACCTCGAAAGGCGTTTCCTCGATTTCGAATTCGTAATTTTCGAGCTCCTCAGGCGTTATTTGGATAACTGAGGGCTCTGATGCAGCGCTAACTAAGGATGCCCAACTGCCCATCAGCACCATCAGGGCAATTCGTCGTATGATTTCCAAGTCAATATGTCCTTATACCGGTTGACCCACTATCTTAAAGGATGGCGGCCCATTACCTCAGCAAAGACGTGAGTTTCAGCAAGAACATGACTGACCACACGATTAAAGCAATACATCAACACCCCGCGCATGGGTATCTCTGTATTACGGGTGGCGGCGCGAGCGGGTTGAGCAGGTTGCTCGCTGAGCCTGGCGCATCAAACACCATTTTGGGGGCTGATATTCCTTATAGCTCGACCATGCTGAGCAGCCAACTGGGAGGCACATTGTCCAGCGCCTGCTCTGAGGACACGGCGGCGATGATGGCCGCCTACGCCTTTGAGCGCGCTAGGCGATTCTCAAAAGGTTCAGAACGGCCCCTTTTCGGCCTGGCTTGCACGGCTGCATTGGCCACAGAGCGGGCCCGGCGTGGCGAGAATCGTGCATTCATTGCCATCCAGACGGAGACGGCTTTTTTCCTACGAGGGATTTACTTCGATGATCTGACATCACGCGCAGATCAAGAGGCAGTGCTTGCCGACCTGCTCATTCAAGCATTAAGCCAGCAGTTCAATCTTCATCGAGGGGAGCCATCGACTGACGGAATAAGAATCACCGATAACACGGTGACCGCATCCATCGAGTGGCAACGACTCATGAGTGGTGACCTTGCAATGTTTGGTACGCCGCCATCGATCAAAGCGGTATTTCCAGGCGCTTTCAATCCCATTCATCAGGGGCATCAGACGATTGCCCGAGTCGCCGAGACGCGGCTCGATTACCCGATTCATTTTGAGCTCTCGGTGACCAACGTCGACAAACCAGCACTCAGCTACTGGCATCTTGAGCGACGGATTCAGGGCCTTAAAGCGGCAGGATCATATGTCATCACCTCGGCCCCAACCTTTCGTGAGAAGGCAACGCTGTTTCCCAGCGCTTGCTTTATAGTGGGAGCCGATACGATCTTGCGTATCGATAATGATCGGTATTACGCGAGCCCCAATGATCGAAAGGCCGCTATTGAGTACCTCGCAAGCCAAAACTGTCGTTTCTTAGTATTCGGGCGAATGATCGATGGCTCGTTCAACACCCTGGGCGATCTGAACCTCTCTCCACACCTTCGTCAACTCTGCGACGAGGTGACCGCATCTGAATTCAGAGAGGATATCTCCTCAAGCGATCTCAGGGCTCAGACTTAGTATCACTGTGCACCCCTTTCTCGACCATCCCTCTCCTATCGTCTTTGCCCATCGAGGCTGCCACGAGAGTGGACCCGAGAACACATTCGATGCTTTTCAAGGGGCTTTCGAGAGAGGGGTCCGGTATATGGAGACCGATGTCCACCTAACGCTGGACGGGCATCTTGTGGCTTTTCACGATCGCTCGCTCCTCCGCATGACAGGTGCACCTCGCCTTATCAGTGACATGACGTTGGCTGAAGTGGTTGCAACGCCGCTCGAGCAAGGGGCACGAATCCCTACGCTCCTCGATTTACTCGAGGCCTTTCCTGAGGCCAAATTCAATATCGATCTCAAGAGCGATGAAACGGTCGAGCCATTCATTAAGCTCGCCAAAGCGAATCCCATGATTGACCGGGTCTGCGTGGGTTCTTTTTCTGACGCGCGAACCGACGCAGCGAAATCGGCCTTGCCAGGCCTTTGCACATCGCTAGGCCCCAAAGCCATGCGCCGAGCGATGGTGAGTGTCTATACAGGCATTCCATTCAGACCAGTCGCACAATGCGCTCAAATCCCAGTTCGCTTTGGACCGCTCAATCTCGCAACGAGCAGGTTAATTGAAACGTTGAGCAATCACGGCCTGCAGATCCATTACTGGACCATCAATTCCACCGACCTCATGAGCCAACTCATCGACATCGGAGCGCACGGCATCATGACGGACTTTCCCGGCCGTCTCATTGAACTGCTAGGCGCTCGGTCCCTGTGGTTCAAATAGTGTGGCATGAATAATCGCCCCAGTTCAGATGGCTTAGACGGGTTTGGGAACCCTCTGGGAACCGTTTGGTTCTTGGCTCACCACGCGTTACCCTCTGTTATCTGAAAAAACACGGCTGCCGTTATGAAACAACCCCAACTCATCGAGGTTTTCTCCGATTACGTCTGACCCTGGTGTTATCTCAGTACCGTGAGTATTGAATCACTGAAGCAGACCTTCGACTTGAAATTCCAGTTTTTGCACTTCCCGCTTCATCCAGAGACTCCGGATGAGGGCATTGAGTTAAGTCGTTTATTCCCAAACCGAGATCCGGAAGAGATGAAGGCTGTTGGCAGTCACTTACGTCATCTAATGGAAGAGGCGGGTCTGCCATACGGTAAGCGAGAGCGAACCTACAATAGTCGACTTGCTCAAGAATTTGCTGCTTGGGGAGACGCCGAGACGGATGCAGTTGATCGTATCCACGACGCCCTTTTCGCGGCTTACTTTGTTGACAATCGAAATATTGGTTCGATCGAGGTTCTGACCGAGATTGCGCAGGATCTTGCGCTCGATGACAAAAGGGCCGAAGAAGCATTGAGGCATCGTCTTTACAGTCCAAAAGTGAACGAGGATTGGCAAAGAGCGTGGGCTACTGGCGTCACTGGCGTGCCCACCTTTACCGCGAAAGAACTCTACGTTTATGGTCATCAGCCCCCTGAAGTCCTGGGCCGATTTATCAAACATCTGGAAACAATTGATTAAAACTAGCCCCTGGGCAGACAGTTTGAGGCACCAATTGGTGCCCCGCTTGATAACCACCGCTAGCATCTTCGCGATGGCGCTGAACGGTGTCCCGCTGACACTGAGCTGGGCCGCCGCTGGCGCTGAAGGCGCGAAGGCTCTGATACCTCGCTCGGGACCTATGGTTTTCACTGACAGATGTCACGAAGGGCTATGAAAAAGGGCTACGATAGGGGCTGCGACAAAGCGCTGGAACTAATAGGTGCCGCCGGTTGCTATTACTAAGAGGCGCTGCTAAAGGGGTGAGCGAGCTTTATCCTGCCTCATGCGTTGCTGTCCATCTCTATCTATCCACCTCTATCCACCTCTATCCACCTGGGCCCACGCCAACAGGCGCCTCCAGTTGTTCCCTTGTCTCTATTACCGTCATGTGCATCTCCCAGGGCGGACGCTGACGCACAAACAGAAGGAACGCGAGGCAACTGACTTGCGCTTCTTACTTAGTGCGAAGAAGTCGGACCAACGGTTTACTATCCGTTGATCTCAGCAACCGCTCGTTTCGCCATCACCGTGCACAGGTGCTGCCGGTATTCAGCGCTCGCATGAATGTCGTGATTAAAAGAGGCATCACACAACACGCCATCAAGCGCGCTGGCATCAAATGACTCATTTAGCCGATCCTCCATTTCGGTTGCCCTGAAAACGCACGAAGCTGCGCCAGTGATAGCGACCCGGACAGCATCATCGACGACTGCGACCATCACCCCTACCATTGCGTAACGGGAGGCCGGGTTGGCGAATTTTTGATAACTCGCGCTCTGCACACGGGGGACAGAGAATCCCATTAGCAATTCACCCTCCTCCAGCGCCGTTTCGAACATATCGACAAAAAACTCGTCGGCGGGAATGCTCCGCTTGCTGGTGTTGACCGTCATATTGAGACCCAGCACTGCAGCCGGATAGTCTGCGGCCGGATCATTGTTTGCGACTGAGCCACCCATGGTCCCTCGATGACGGACCTGTCGGTCACCAATCCCGCTGGCTAGCCGACCCAACACAGGTGTCGTCGCTGCGACGACAGCAGATTGGGCCACATCAGCATGACGGGCAAGGGCACCAATTTTAAGGGTATCTCCCTCGGCCGAGATCGATTGCAAATCAGGAATTTGCGACAAATCAATCACGTCTGTCGGCGCACGGAGCCGCTGCTTCATCGAAGGAATCAGCGTGTGCCCCCCAGCCAGATAGATAGGGTCTTCGGACTCGGAGTAACAGTTAATGGCTGCCTCGACTGTTGCCGGCTGATGAAAATTAAAATCGTACATAACCCCTCCTACGCCGCACTGGCATTAGCGCGTTTTAACATGCTCCAGACTCGCTCTGGCGTAGCCGGCATGTCCATATCAGTCTCACCAATGGCGTCTAGCACCGCATTAATGATCGCAGGAGGCGAACCGATCGCACCTGCCTCCCCACACCCTTTTGCTCCGATTGGATTATGGGTGCACGGCGTGCAGGTCATACCCACTGTGAAGTTCGGGAGGTCATCCGCTCTTGGCATGCAGTAATCCATGTACGAGCCAGTAATCAACTGACCCGCATCGTCATAGACCGCCTGCTCCAAAAGGGCTTGACCCACGCCTTGGGCGATGCCGCCATGGACCTGACCCTCCACGATCATTGGATTGATCAAGTTGCCAAAATCGTCCACAGCCACAAACTGCACGACCTTGGTGACTCCCGTATCCGGATCAATTTCGACCTCACAAATATGGGTGCCAGCTGGGTAAGTGAAATTACCTGGGTCGTAGAACGCCTTTTCGGCTAATCCAGGCTCAAGGTCATCGGGATAGTCGTGATTAACGTAAGCCGCGAACGCAATTTCCTGAAACGTTTTGGACTCATTGCTGTTTTTCATTCGATACACTGGCGCTTCGAATTCGATATTGTCTGGATCCGTTCGCAGCAAGTGCGCGGCGACCTTTCTACCCTTCTCTATTACCTTATCCGCAGCATTTACAAGCGCCGACCCTCCCACGGCGAGCGACCTCGAGCCATACGTACCCAACCCAAAATCGAGCTTCCCGGTGTCGCCATGAACAACGTCCACATCATCAATGGGGACGCCCAATTTGTCAGCCACCAACTGCGCAAAAGTGGTCTCGTGACCCTGTCCATGGCTGTGTGAGCCGGTCAAGACACTAACCGACCCTGTTGGATTGACACGCACCTCACCTGACTCCCACAGACCAACCCCCGCTCCGAGTGCTCCTGCTACCTGTGACGGAGCAAGCCCGCAGGCCTCGATATAACAACTAAGGCCGATGCCTCTCAACTTTCCTCTCGCCGCAGCAGACGCTTTGCGCGCAGCGAACCCTTCATAGTCCGACAGCTCGAGCGCCTTATCGAGTGACGCTTCGTAATCTCCTATGTCGTAAGTGAGCGCTACGGGGGTCTCGTACGGAAACTCATCGGTGCGGATAAAGTTCTGGCGGCGAAGCTCAGCCGGATCCTTACCGAGCTCTATCGCAGCTTTCGTCACTATCCGCTCAACCAAATAGGTAGCCTCTGGCCGCCCCGCTCCACGATACGCATCGACAGGCGCGGTATTCGTGAAAACCGAATCTACTTCTACATAGATCGCCGGCGTTCGGTATTGGCCAGCGAGAAGCGTCCCGTAGAGGTAGGTCGGAACGCTAGAAGCGAAGGTAGAGAGGTAAGCACCCATATTGGCTGTCGTTTTGACTTTAAACGCCAAGAACTGACCGTTCTCATCCATCGCAAGTTCCGCGGTCGTAACATGGTCACGACCATGCGCGTCGGCAAGGAAGGCCTCACTTCTTTCCGCAGTCCACTTGATCGTTAACCCCAATTTTTTGGCAGCCCAAGCAAGCGCCGTCTCTTCAGAGTAAACAAATATCTTCGAACCAAACCCTCCCCCAACATCTGGAGCGATAACCCGTAACTTGTGCTCAGGCGCAATCTGGACAAACGCAGTCAGTATCAAGCGTGCCAAGTGAGGATTTTGACTCGTTGTATGCAGCGTCAACTCGTCACTGCCAGCGTTATATTCAGCCAATGCAGCGCGAGGCTCCATCGCGTTGGGGATGAGTCGATTATTGGTGAGCTCGATTCGCGTGACGTGAGCCGCCTTTTCCATGGCCGTTGCGACCGCGTCACTGTCGCCGAGCGCCCACTCGTAGCATGTGTTTTGCGGGATATCGTCATATATCGCAGGAGCGGTCTGCGCTTCCGAGACGGATACAACCGCTTGCTTTTCGGCCCAGTCAACCACCACTAACTCGGCAGCATTTTTTGCCTCTAGCGCGGTATCCGCAATCACCATCGCCACAGGTTCACCCAAATAGTGCACCCTATTATCGGCGAGCACTGGATGATGCGGCTGTTTCATTTCTGATCCGTCTTTAGAGTGGATCATCCAGCCGCAGGGTAGCCCGCCAAGTCCATCAGCCGTTACATCAGCACCTGTCAGCACCGCGATGACGCCAGGAGCCGAAAGTGCTTCCTCAACATCGATACTCACAACGTCAGCATGTGCATGGGGCGAGCGCACGAAATACGCGTGTGATTGGCCCACCTGCTTGATGTCATCGGTGTAGCGGCCTTTGCCAGTAATGAACCGATTATCTTCCTTGCGCGGAACACTCTTTCCGATGCCTTCACTCATGCCTTGTTTCCTCTCATTCGGTTAGCGCCATCGATGACCGCAGCCGCAATATTTTGATAGCCGGTGCAACGACAGAGGTTTCCCTCTAGCTGCTCACGAACCATGGCCTCGTCGAGCTCGTCTGACTTTTCAACCAAATCAACCGCGGACATGATCATGCCCGGCGTGCAAAACCCGCACTGCAATGCGTGACACGCCTTGAACGCTTCCTGCATCGGATGATGGCTGCCATCTGTGGCTAAGCCCTCGATGGTTTTCACCTCATGACCACTGCACTGTGCAGCAAGTACGGTACAGGCCTTAACCGCATCCCCGTCGAGATGCACCGTGCACGCACCACATTGACTGGTGTCACATCCAATATGCGCGCCGGTTAGATTGAGCTGCTCTCGTAGCACCTCAATCAGGGTGGCGTTGGTTCGGCATGTCACCGATCGATTCCGTCCGTTTACGTTGAGGTTAATATCCACCCGATCCCTCCTTTGTGTGATCTCGCATAGTCTCTTCAGATCCTTTGTCCCAGGCCTTCATCTGCGCCTTGCATATCAGGTCTGTCACGACCGTCTCACAGGGCCTCACGCGCTGGCCTGCGATCCCCTCCCGATGATTTTGGTTTTAGCACTCGACTATGCGCGCTTCAAGCATCTCCGTCTGAATTCGCCTCTCTCAACCCACCCAACTCATTTTTGAATCCTGTGAAGAATTCTGCCGCCAATTTATTGGCAGCACCTTGAATCAACCTTCCACCAAGCTGCGCTATTTTGCCGCCCACCGTGGCGGCCACCGCGTAAGAAAGCGCTGTCCCCTCGACGCCCTCTTCCTGCGCAGGTCTCAGTTCTACCGACGCACTGCCTTTTGCAAAGCCAGCGACCCCACCCTTACCCTCGCCATTAATCACATATCGGTGTGGAGCCTCGATGTTGCTCAACTCGATCTTTCCTCTAAACGTCGCCTTGACTGGCCCGATCCGAGTAGTCACTACCATCTCGAATTGATTCTCACCAGTTACCTCAAAGTGCTCGCAACCTGGTAGTGATCGCTTCAATATCTCAGGGTCGTTTAACCCAGCCCAAACAACGCTTAGTTCGCTGGGGATGAATACTGTTTGTTCAAGTTCCATATGCGCTGCCTGTTCCGTTAGGGGCTCTCCATTGTTTGCTACCTCTTAGATGACACTTCTTCTAGTGTTGGCTTGTCTTGTACTGTTGGCTTGTCTTGCAATGCTATTGTCTACTTTGCGTCTGTATATGCATTTGAACCCCACATGTTCATCCCCTTCTGTTTCGTCATGACACCACTGGCAGTCCCCCATTACTCGTTATTAATTTCTTGAAACCCGGTATCGCTTTCGCTGCGAGAAACGTTTTTCGGGGGCGAATCTGCAATCCGTGGTGCTCGCAAATCTGCAAACCAATCGGCGAAACTGCCCGCTTATCTAACGGCTTGGCCTTCGCACAACCGCTGTGCGGGCACCGCACCGTTACCCCCAATCACATCGCGAGGGCAAGACCGCAGCAAAACCCACGCGCGACGCTCAAAGAGCAATCCAATCGACCTCCATTTGCTGGCCAACCGAACGAAGTGTCCAAGTTCGCTATGACAGGACCGTTGAACCACACTCGTGACCGTTCTCAAAATCGGGTAGTACCGGTTATCGACCTTTAAAAACAGGGTCTCGCTTCTCTAGAAAGCTAGCGACTCCCTCTCGATGGTCATCGGTTTGAAATAAAACGCCCAGGGTTTGCGAAATCCAGCTACCCATCTCGTGGATGTCGTGAGTTTGACGACGTCTTAGCCCTTCCTTCAGATAGCGCACGGCAAGCGGGGGATTGCTCGCGATTTTGTTCGCCAGCGCTCCCGCCTCACTCAACAATTCATCGTGGGGAACAACCTTCATTGCAAGCCCCATATCAACGGCCGCTTCACCATCAAAGAGTTCGCCGGTGAAGAGTAATTCTGCTGCTTTTTGTGGACCGACAATTTCTGGCAAACGACACAAACCACCCACATCCGACACGAGCCCGCGTTTTACGAACAATTCCCCAAATCGCGCCCGCTCTGACGCGATACGAAAGTCAGCCAGCAAACTCAAATCCATGCCCCAGCCAACCGCAGCGCCATTGACGGCAGCGATGATCGGCCTATCGCACGCCAAGATTGCAGCCGCAGCTGGAGTCATCGTCGGTCGAACGGCCCGCAACCTTGAATGCGAAGCGCTCGCATCACCGGTCATCAATTCCTTGACGTCGTCACCAGAGCAAAACGCAGGATCGGTGCCTGTAAGAATGATGCATCGAACATCCTGATTGTTCTGTAATGCAATGAAAGTTTGTTCGAGCTCGGTATAAGCGAGTCGATTCAATGCGTTTCTCGCTTGCGGACGGTTGATTGCAAGCGTTGCGATGTGGTTTTCAATGGTCAGGTCTAGTGTTTCGAGAGATCCCTTCATCCCGTATCGTCCTCAGTTTACGACTCGGACCGTTATACCACAGCCACAAACCGCGGTTTTTGGGGAAACATTGGTTGGATGAATAATTGCAGTTGTGGACAAGAAGGCAGGAGGTGCCGCTTGCCCTGACTAGACGATAAACGCTCAAGCCAAAGGCACGCCACCCGACTAGCGCGGGCCAATCAGTTCAGCACTTTCTCGGCAGGGTGCCAGTCAAGGGAATGCGCCTCGGCTACATGCTCTGACGTGAGATACCCACTTTTCGTTGCGAGCCCGGCGCGCAAGTGGGGATCATTCATTAGCGCCGCCTTAGGGCCCGTTGCCAGCCGCTTTACAAAGGGCAGCGTTGCCTGGTTGAGCGCAAGGCTGGACGTTCGCGGCACTGCTCCTGGCATGTTCGCAACGCAATAATGAACAACGTCGTCGTGCAAGAATGTGGGCTCTGCGTGAGTGGTCGGTCGCGACGTTGCAAAGCATCCACCTTGGTCAATCGCGACATCAACGATGACTGAGCCTGGCATCATCGTGCTGATCATTTCTTCTGAAACCAGTTTCGGCGCTGCTGCTCCAGGAATAAGCACGCTGCCAATGACAAGGTCCGCACCTTGCACTAATTCAGCGATGGTAGCTTGTGTGGAGTAACGGGTATTTACCCTCCCTCCGAAATGCTGGTCGATGGTTCTTAAAGAATCCAGATTGATATCAACCACCGTAACTTGTGCCTCAAGCCCGAGCGCCATACGAAGTGCTTGCTGACCAACCACACCGCCGCCGAGTATCAACACATGCCCCCGTTCTACTCCCGCAACGCCACTCAGCAATACGCCTCTCCCGCCTTGGGCCCTTTCAAGACAATGCGCGCCGGCCTGGACGGACAGACGTCCAGCAACCTCCGACATCGGCGCCAGCAGTGGTAGTCGCCCGGCTCTGTCAGTGACCGTCTCGTAGGCGATGCACATCGCTCCTGATGCCAAGAGATCCGTCGTCTGCGTGAGGTCAGGCGCAAGATGCAAGTAAGTAAAGAGCGTGTGACGCTCGTTGAGCAGGGCCCGTTCACTGGGCTGAGGCTCTTTAACCTTCACGATCAGATCAGCCGCCTCAAACACTGCCTCCGCAGAATCAACCAGCTCGGCACCCACTGATTCGTACTCGCCGTCTACAAACCCCGCGCCGACTCCAGCGCCACGTTCTATAACAACGCTATGGCCGTCCCGGCAAAGTTCGGCGACAGCGTGCGGTATGAGGCCCACTCGATACTCGTGGGTTTTAATCTCCTTTGGCACCCCGATTTTCATATGTCTTACCCTATGCTTCCGCCGCAACCCATCTGTGCTCGTAACTTTTTATTCCGGCTGTTCTACCAGCGCCCCATTCAAGATGGTTCGGTTATGCAGGCGCCCTAGAACCGCACCTTTGCACATCAGCTCCACCGTGGCCTGTTTTGATATTGTACTGACCGACTAACTTTTTTCTGACTTTTTATCTAACCGAATAAATATAATTTCGTTATTAATAGTGTCTTTTATAGTGTTTATATCTATAAAATTTAATATATTTAGATAATTCAACTTTTGCTCGTACAGAAAGGCAGCCAAAGTTATCTGCTTCCCAGCTTCGGTCACCGCGCTGATGTTCGACAAGCGTGAAGGTAGGCAAACAGTCCACTGACATGGCACATATCGCATGACATATCCCCTCAGCACGTTCCGCACAGCGAATAGAACAAAAATTCTCGCCACTCCGTTAAACGCCAGCGAGCGCATCAGCAGTACCGCTGAACCTGGGACGGGTGTAACCAAGGAGACTACCGATGCAAAAAAGCGGGCCATCAGGAAAACGGCCGATCGATCGGATCGATCTAAAAATACTCAAAACGCTGCAGCGTCATGCAAGGATTACGCATACAGCGCTAGCGAATGAAGTCGGGCTCAGCGTTACGCCATGTAAAGAGCGCGTAAAAGCGCTTGAGGCCGCGGGCGTCATTAAGGGTTACCGCGCCCAAGTTAATCCGGCTCACCTCGAGCTAGGGCTTCTGGTATTCGTGGAAATCACCCTCACCCGTACTTCGACCGATATCTTTGACGCATTCAGGAAGGCCGTGATTGATCTACCCCAAGTACTCGAATGTCATCTCGTCTCAGGTAACTTCGATTACTTGATTAAAGCGAGGGTTGCGGACATGGCAGCCTATCGTCAGCTACTTGGAGAGACGCTGCTCACTCTCCCCGGGGTGAGCGACTCTCGAACCTATGTGGTCATGGAGGAGATTAAGGAAGAGACTCCGCTACCTCTTTAATGCGCTTAGCCTAAATAGTTAAAGGATGACTCATCGAGCGAGCACACAGATGCAGGCTCAAGCGGGTAACCAATGTTTCGCGAGCTTCCAGTGCTAAGTGCTCCTAGTGGCGGAGCGGTATCGAGGCGTGCCCATGGGACTGCCAGGTAGCGCGCCCTGCCCTCACCGGGTTTCTGATTCTCCGCGACTCATCGCGGCATGCTGTGATAGCCTCTTCTATCTATTCAGCACGGAAGACTCTCATGAATGTAAGCGATGCGATGACGGCGAGAAAATCGATCCGGGCATTCACTGACGAACCAATCGCTAATGAAGTACTGGAGTCCCTGCTGGCTAAAGCTGCGCGAGCGCCCTCGGGCGGGAATGTGCAACCGTGGCGCATCTTTGTCATCAACGGTGATGCGATGTCACGCTTTAGGCAGGTCGTGCGCGAAAAGCGAGCACCAGAACCAGCCGAATATGCAATCTACCCAGATGGATTGAAGGACCCTTACCGCACTGCGCGGTTTACCGTGGGCGAGCAAATGTACGCCCTTCTCAACATCCCTCGAGAGGATAAACCTGCGCGCCTCAGGAGATTGGCTGAGAATTTCAATTTTTTTGGCGCACCGGCAGCCATCTTCTGCTACGTCGACCGTCAGATGGGCCCTCCCCAGTGGTCTGATCTAGGCATGTTCCTTCAAAGCTTTATGCTGCTAGCCACAGAAGCAGGTTATGGAACCTGCGCTCAAGAGGCGTGGGCCAACCGAGCCCAAACAGTCACCGAGTTCGTTGAAGCCGACCCTTCGCTCATGTTGTTTTGTGGCATAGCGATCGGGAAAACAGACCCTACCGCACCCGTTAACTCACTAGTCAGTGAGCGCTTTACACCTTCCGAGTTTGCAACCTTTGTTTAAGGGCTCGTGATTCGTTGGGCACAGCGTGATCTGCAGCATCGTCTCATCTACTTGCCTGCACTCTTTGCAAAGAGTGCTTACCCTTTCATTGGATACAAGGAGAGAAGACCCACTTTGCCAGCGGTTGGCCCGCTGGATCTGAAGGAGCAGAGAATAACCTCCTAAGATTCGCCGCACGCCAGCTCTTAAGCGCTCTATCTTTAATGACACGCTCTATTGGCAATAGAGCGCTAGGACTAAATCCTTTAGGGCTTAAGGGGCGTAGGTCATCGCAACCCCAATCACTTCTAATCACTTCTAATCACTTCTAATCAATAGTACTAGCCATTAATCACTATCCAGCACGATTGAAGATCACTATTAAGGATCACCCCCAAGGGATTCACCAATGACCAACACCACTGGCTAACGCTGCGTTTCGATACAAAGAGACATTCATATCGTCTTGACATAA
This sequence comes from Gammaproteobacteria bacterium, assembly GCA_038131595.1. Classification (GTDB taxonomy): domain Bacteria; phylum Pseudomonadota; class Gammaproteobacteria; order Pseudomonadales; family Azotimanducaceae; genus UBA9926. The sequence continues at coordinate 63,281 of JAYPPR010000006.1, read as the reverse complement.
TACTGTATTTATATACAGTATTATGTTCCGTTTATTTTCCCCGTACCGATCGATCTATATCCATCTCTATCAATCAATGAGCAGGCCAGAGTGAGCGAGAGCACCCTTCAATCATTGCTAAACAAGCGGCAGCTTTGGCGAGCAGGAAAGCCCTCGCCATTAACAAATCACGATGCGTTAAGCTCCGGGTTTGATCAACTCGATGCTTTATTACCTCACGCAGGCTGGCCGAGAAATGCTGTGGTAGAGCTGCTCTCTTCCGATGAAGGCGTTGGGCAGTTGGAACTGTTGATGCCAGCATTAAGCACGCTCAGCCGAAGTCGCCAACAATGGATCGCATGGATTAATCCTCCGCATATCCCATACGCAACAGCGCTCAGTCGTGCAGACGTCGTGCTGGATCATCTACTGATCGTCCAAACGAAAACGCAAGAAGAAAGCTACTGGGCCACCGAGCAATGCATTCAATCAGGGGCTTGTAGTGCCGTACTAACCTGGCCTGGAAAATCCATGCCAGCGAAAGTGATTCGACGCCTGCAAGTTGCGTGTAAAGCTCACGCCGTATGGAGTGTTCTTTTTCGACCGGCCGAGGAAAGAGCAAACCAGTCACCCGCGCCTTTCAGGCTGCAACTATCGCCCGAGAGTCATTGTTTTAGCCAAGATGGCCGGTGGTGTCGCGAATTAGGCGTTGAGGTATTTAAACGCATGGGAGGTTGGGCGCATCCTAAAATCACGATCAGGCTAGAACTCGAGCCAGACATGAAAGGATTATTGCCAGTGGAGCAGTACTCGTTGGCCACTCACACGGTCAATTTATCCGCGCAAGTAGGCAATTCGCCCCAGCGCCCTTTGGAGCCAGACACTGCAGCGCCTGTTAGTGAATCCAATCAAACCATTCATACTTCAGCTTTTTCGCTCCGGCATGGAGCATCTGAATCAAAAGTCACAAAATCGAGCCACCGGCAAGCACATGGTGCCACACCGAGCAAACACTCGAGCAAAGCATCGATCGCCGATCGTTTCAGTTTTCCAAACACGCATTCTTCAAGCACATCCGATACATCATCCGTTCCTCAGGATGTTCACTAGGTTCCGCTTAATGAAAGGCGATAGATTTAGTGAAAGGCGATGATGAAAGGCGATAGTGCTCGCACAGCGCCACTTTGGTTCTGCCTTTACCTCAATCGATTACCGATCGAAATATTTGAGCGATCAGCGCTTATTCAAACGGACCAGAACGATGACCTGGTGACAGAAAATGATCGCGACAAGCGTGACGTCTCTGCTAAATCTTCTTTCGACGGCATCCAAGCCGCACCTCGTCTCAAGCCGCTCGATACTACGAAACAGCCGATCGCAATTGTCGGACAGCACCACATTATTATGTCTAACGCGATAGCTGCCCAGTCAGGTATTGAACCAGGAATGCTTACAACGCATGCCTACAGCATGAATGAGTCAATACATTGCATCGCGCAAGATACTGAACAGGAACGTCAAACATTAAACCAACTTGCACAATGGATGTATGACTTCACTCCCCACGTCTGCATTCTGTCCAATGATAGTATTCTGTTAGAAGTTGCTAGCTGCTTAAAATTATTTGACGGCCTCGACACACTAAAAACACACATCGAAAACCGCTTATACCAATTGGGCTACAGCGCAAAGATAGGAATCAGCACCACTGGATTAGCCGCCCAAGTTGCAGCGAAAAATGAACTTCCTTTACACACCATTGGGTCGCCCATTTCTCAGCTGCAGCATTTATCTATCCACCAGCTAGCGCTACAACCCGCTGATACAGACAAGTTAAAAAAAGTGGGGGTCGCAACACTTGGCGAGCTCGTTGCCCTACCTCGCGCGGCCCTTCGCAAACGATTAGGCCAAACTGCCACCGCGCACCTTGAGCGAATGATTGGTGAACGCGTTGACCCTCACGCTTGGATAACGCCTGACATCAAATTCGAATCGAGCTTGTTTTTTACGGACAATATTACGAGCCAAAAAGCACTGCTTTTTCCGGTTAAACGACTTATTCAAGAATTAACGCTTTTCTTGACGACTCGCCAACTTTGGACGGACAGCTTTACATTGACATTAAGCTATCGCAGCAAAAAGCAAGCAGACGTTCAAGTAAATCTCGCCCAACCCGATAACGATGAAACGCTTTTCCTTCGTTTATTTCAAACACGCTTAGAGCGCGGACTATCTTCGAAAGAAACCGATCAAGTGAGCCTCAAAGCTCACTATTTCTATCCAGCAGACCCCGATAATCGTTCACTATTCGACCAGACGCTACTCGACTCAAATGCCTGGGCTAGGAGAGACCTCAAAGAACACCCTACCCAGGATCAATCAAATAAACACTCGGGTTCCCGTGCCTCCAACATCACCAAAGAGCCCGCCAAAGTATCAAAAGAAGCGAATAACCTCATTAGCCTACTCAGATCAAAGCTTGGTGATCATGCGTGTTATGGCCTTTCTATTGAAGATGATCATCGTCCTGAAAAGTCTTGGAAAAAAACAACGCAAACTCGCGCCAATGCTTCACAGCGAGGAACAATACCTAAAAGGCCAAACCACCGCGCGCAAAAAGGGTCAGATCTTTTGCCGAGTGCAATGCGACCCTTTTTTCTTCTGCCTCAGCCGAGGAGACTATCGCGCCAATATATTCCTACGGAGCATCCTTCATTTCGCTATTTGAGGGGGCCCGAGCGCATCAGTTTTGGTTGGTGGGAAGGGATTGAAGAAGATAGAGACTATTACGTTTATCAGTATCAAAACCGATCCATCTATTGGATATTCTATCGTCCGCTCAATCACCGCTGGTACATTCATGGCGTCTTCGCTTAACCCGCGAGCGCGATAACCACCATTGCAATCATCCGGGCTTGCTGAAGCCTGCTCGCCTCAGTCAGACCGGATTGGGCAGGACTCAAATCCCTCCCAGTAGGACGCTCTTTGGCAGTGTGTTATCGTCCTCCTCTGTTTAAGCACTACCTGAATTAGCGAATGTGTTTTGGAGGCGATTCTTATGGGCTCTTTCTACGATTTCCAAGTCGAGCGAATCGACGGCACCACTGCATCGATGAGCGAGTATCGCGATGAAGCACTTCTCATCGTTAATCTCGCAAGCCAGTGAGGACTGACCCCTCAGTACGCAGGTCTGCGTACCCTTCATGAAAACATCGACGGCTTAACGGTACTGGGCTTCCCATGCAATCAGTTTGGCGCTCAGGAGCCTGGAAGCAATGCAGAGATCCTAGAGTTTGCCACGAAGCGATACCAAGCGACGTTTCCCATGTTTGCCAAAATTGACGTCAACGGGCCCAACGCCAGTCCGCTATACGACTGGCTGAAAACGGCCAAGCCTGGAGACATCGGTTGGAATTTCACTAAGTTCCTTGTCTCAAAACAAGGCGAGGTCATCGAGCGATTCGAACCCAAGACGACACCAGAGGAAATCGCTGACGCGCTACCCGCCTTACTCGAATAGATTGCGACAGGCATAGATTGCGAAAGGCATTGTGGCGACTAAGTTGACCACTCGAGAGCTAGGCCCAAAAAAACTTGAGCAGCATTTGGCGCGTTCTCCTATCACCTCCTTCGCTCGCTTCGTTGAGGCATGATCCTTTGATCACGCCGCGCTCGAGCGACCGAGGAAGCAACGACGCTCAAGCGCCCCTCAGGACAAACCTTTGGATCATGTAATTGGGCACCGCGTTTGACCCGAGAACGGCAAAGAACGAGTGACAACGAGTGAACGACCGCGAGTAAAGAAACAAAGCGCGCGACGCGAGAAACCCGCATTCTTTAGCGAATGCTAATGACCATCGACCCGATCGGTTTTGAACGATTACCGCCCGCTCCTTCACGTGACCATAGCGTCCTTGATGGTCAACAATCTTGATGGTCAACAATAATGGAGGCTAGGCAGCAGGAGTGGATTGCACAGATCCAAAACCAACCGAGCAAGCCGAATCTGAAACAGCTATCGCAACCACTCACAAAAGCTGAGCCTGTCCTCGCTGATAACGTTTTGACCGCCTAATTAGACGAGGGAGAACAAGGAGCATTGCCGTTGAAACCGCTATCAAACAAGGCTAGACCGGACGCCATGATCACCATCTATGGCAGAAATCCGGTGCTCGAGGCGCTGCTAGACCCATCTCTTAGCTTTTTTCGCTTACACCTCGCTGAGAGCAACAAACCTGCAGACATCATTCAGCAAATAACTCGTCTTGCAAAAGAGCGGCAGGTAGATATTGCTCGACATAGCAAGCAGGCGCTGTCTAGGATTTCCAAGAATGGTCGTCAAGATCAGGGGGTTGCACTCGACATCGTTACCCCCGCCCACGCGTCACTAGAGGATCACCTGGCACGAAGAGCGGACAATACATTAAGAGATCAATGGCTGCTTGTAGACGGCATTACCAACCCGCAAAACCTGGGCATGATGATTAGAAGCACTGCTGCGTCGCCCTTGCAGGGCATCATCATCCCTCAGAAGGGCAATGCCTCGCTTGACCCACTCGCCATTAAAGCGAGTGCAGGAACGCTGTTCCGCGCCACCATTTTGCGAACCCCGGACATCGAAGCCGCTCTACCGGCACTCAAACAGCATGATTATCAATTGGTTGGCCTCTCTGGCGACGGTGCACAGTCGATCTCCGACGTGCCGCTTAACGAGCGCATGGTTTACATCGTGGGCAGTGAAACCCATGGTCTCTCTGAGGCAAGCCGACAGCACGCTGACAGACTCTGCTCTATTCCGATGAATCATGGCGTTGAATCCCTAAACGCCGCTGTCACAGCGAGCCTCATCGCTTTTCGCGGCGTTATCTAACTGCCTGATGAGAGGGGCGAAAAGGGCCTGTCTTAGTGGCATCAATCCACGTTTTCCGATAAGGTGACGCCTCGATTATTGGTCCCCAGAAACGCTGATGCTCACACGCTTTCGTGTTCTTTTTCTTGTCTTTTTGGCCTCGTTATTGAGCGCCTGTGGGACTGACCCCGGCTTCGATAAATTCGCAGAGGCGCCATCGGGCGGTCTGCGTGTGCTGAACGCCATCCCAGACGCACCACCCTTGTTTGTGGAGTACGGCACCCAATCCCTTGGCAATATTCCTTTTGGCGATGCCTCAGGCGTGCAAAACGTCATCCCTGGTTTGGAGCGGACCACAAAAGTCAGTTATGCGGTTGGACGCGAACTACAAACCGTTGCTGAAACGACCCTTTTAGTCCCGCAAGATCAACTCATTACCGTTGTATTAACCGGCACGCTGGACAATGTTCAGTTCTTGACGCTGGAAGAGGACACATCGTTACCCGCCGATGACGCAACCACGACCGACCTAATCTTCGTTAATGCGACGTCGAATCCGGCACCGATTCAAATCGATCTGGTCGACGGCGCAGAGGCCGCTACTATCTTCAGCTCAACCCTTTCTGCTGGCGCGACAACGAACGCACTTGCGGTTCCTGAGTCGACGGAGCTCTCCATTACTACCTACAATGCCGACACTGATCAGCTCATCTGGCAATCCGGTGATTTCGGTGCTGCAGCAGGACTGCGGCCAATCATTGTCCTCGTCGACCACTTCGGCCCCAGCCCTGAGCACCGCGGCCTTTATGTCACGCCTATTGGACTATTTCCGTTCGCCAATGAATCATTGCCGAGCGCACTCAGCTTCATGCACTTGATCCCTGATCGAACAAGCATCGACATTTATTCGCGCGCGGTGAGCAACTCTAATCCCTTTGCCGTTTTCGTTGACATCGATCAGAGCGCTGAGGCAGGCAGCTACGAGATCAGCATTGCACAGCTTGCGACGACTCCTCGCTATCGCATTAACGAAGAGTTCGAATCAGCCGATGTTGAACTGGGCACCGGAGAGCTCTCCATCACAAACGGGGATCAAACTACCACGGTGACGATCGCATCGGGCAACAACACACTCACCAATTTGGTTACACAAATTAACACCTCGGGCGCGAGCGTCACGGCTGAAATCGTGACGCTTGAGAACAACAACGTCTATTTTGTTATCAGCCCCCAGGATCGAGGTCCCGAGACGTCACTTCTGATCACCACGGAGGATGCAGATGAGCAGAATGAGGATGCAGAGGGATTATCAAGACTAGCCAGCAGTAATCTTGTCATCGAAACCGACGCCATCACTGCTCAATTCACGGTGAATGGAACAGACTATGAAAGGAGCAGCAACCAAGTTGCAGACGTCATCGACGGCGCAACTTTGTTCCTTGGACTAACTACAGGAGAGTCCACGGTTACCTTTGAAATTAGTGAGCAGGAGCTGCGAGCGGGAAATCTTTCGTACTTGTCACGATCAGAGCCTGTAAGCGCTGTAGAGGGAACGGCTATTTTTTACATTACGCCGCCAGGTGAACCCACCAATATCCTCCATCAGGAAAACCTATCGGTCCAACCTGGTGCTTACCAGCTGGTGAGCGCGAGCGGTATCGGAGAGGATCTTGATTTGGGCTTGGCAGCGGACCCTCGCCGGCCCATTACTGGCCATGTGGTGACGTCGGTGATTCACGGCGCACCGTCAACACCCATCCTCGATTTTTACGTTTTGCAATCAGGCCGCTCGATCAGCGACTTCACACCCTCGGGCAATGATGTGCCCCTACTTGCAGCAGGCTTCTACAACCTCACTGGTCTGACATTCGAATTAACCGTGGCTGAGTCAGATAGCAATACGGTACTCGCAGGCCCGTTATCCATCGATACCACGGTGGAAGGGATCAAGCGACTGCTTATCATTGATGCCGATGGCGGCGGCACTCCTCCGCAGCTAATCCTTCAAGACGCGGTCAACTAGACGACAGCGTTAACTGCGGATCAATCAGCACTTTCTGCCATTCAAGGCTCATCGCGGCACGAATTGCCTCATCGAAGTGATCGATACCAAACCGCGTTGACGTTGGAGGAACAAGATGCCCCTCGCTCAGCCATGCTTCAGCCTTGGCAAGATCGCCGCAGCGAGACCCTACCAAGGACACCTCATTGACCATGAGAGATTGAAGATCCAGCGGGACCGGCTCAGTAATCGTACTTTTAAGCGTAATCGTTCCGCGAGGGGCTACCGCATCAATGGCTAGTGCTAATCCACCTTTGGAGCCCGAGCAGTCCACCACCCATGGGAACTGAGCTGACTGCACCTCATCAACGCATTGAAGGTCTGCTCGCGCAAGCTGGGCAACTCGGATCTCATTGCGGGTATAGACCAAAACCTCAATCTCAAAACTACGCAGCACCTGCGCCACGAGATACCCCAAGCGTCCAGCTCCAATCACGAGCGCTTTCTTGGGCAGCTTACCTTCAAATGGCTCTACGACCCGGAGCGCAGCTGCCACGGGTTCGGCCAATACCGCTATTTCATCTGACGTGTCGCTATTCACCGCAACCAGGTTGCGACGCGGTATCGCAACATACTCTGAGAACGCCCCTCCCCGCGCTTTGATTCCTAATACGGATCGTTCGCTGCAGTGATGAAATCGACCATTTTGGCAGTCGCTACATTGCCAACATCCTATGTTGATATCTGCGACCACCCTCTGCCCTTGTTCGGGACCGGAGGCAATTTCCCCCACAAATTCATGACCGGGCACACCGTCGAAATCATAATAGCCACGCGCCAACTCAAGATCAGTCCCGCAGATCGCTGCCAGACGCACTTTGACTAATACCTCATCCTTGTCGACCGACGGCATGGGGTAGTTGTGCTCGAGTTGAAATTGCTGATTGTGGAGACGGATTGCTCGCATGGTTAACCGGTCATCTCTTGCTTAGCACGAAGTCTAAACTAACCGAGCCTCTTGGGCTGCCCTCAATGTATCAACCGATGCAATGGGAGACCTACATTTCCGCGTGAGAAGACCACTATCGGCATACTGGTATGACCACCGCTTGACGCTGTTTCCCCCTACTTCCCTCCCCTTTCCCCCTTTAAGGCAAACCTCGCTTAACCTGCTATGCTCCGAAGCAGCTACCAACCAATATCGCAATGCGGACCGAATGCTAGGCTTGGGTGGGCATAGCTCATTTCCTGGTATTAGACCTCGGCAACGGTCAGGGAGGATTCATGTCAAAAGAAGGGGCTATTCATCCAACCGTTAAACGCTTATCGGCGGCACTAGGCGCCGAAATCACCGGGCTCTCCTTGAGGAATCCAACCGAGGAACTCGCTGAAACCATTGAAGCGCTGCTCCTAGAGCACCAGGTTCTATTTTTCCCAGACCAGCATATTGATGTGGATTCTCATGTGGCGCTTGGCGAACTATTCGGGCCGCTTGAGGGACACCCAAACATCAAACAGGACCCCACGCAGCACCCCAAGCTGTTTCGACTAGAAGCCAGTCGGGGTGGCATTGCTGATGAGTGGCACTCCGATATCACCTTTCAACCACAACCCTCAAAGATGTCGATATTGCACATGGTGACCTGCCCACCAGTGGGCGGTGACACGATGTGGAGCAACCTCTATCTTGCATTCGAGTCACTCTCAAAACCATTGCAAGATCTCTGTCTCAAGCTCACGGCACTGCATGACGCTCATCCACACAATCATCCTGAACAAACCGCCATCCACCCGGTGGTAAGAAAACACCCGGATACTGGACGCGCTGCGCTCTACGTCAACGAGCATTTCACTAGGCGACTAGTCGAAATGACCGCTCAAGAAAGCGACATCTTGCTGGGGTACCTCACGAAATGGGTGGCCTCCCCCAAATTCACCGTACGCTACAGCTGGGAACCTGGAACGGTCTGTATTTGGGATAACCGATGTACCCAGCATTTTGTCATCAACGACTTTGAGGGCGAGCGGGTCATTGAGCGCATCACGGTGATGGGGGATGAGGTGGCAGCGGCCGGTGGGCTTAATGCCTATGAGCCTTATGTCCGCCAGGGGCCACTATCGGCAACGAGTCGGCACGATAGACAACTTCATTTCCACTTGCAGTCTTCGAAGTAACCAGCGCCTTTTTTCGCAAACTTCGCGGCGGTACGGCATCAAGTTCACGAGGGAGCACAACCCGCGGTTTCGTTACGGGCCTACCTCTGACCGGGTCTGACACAGCGCTTTTGCGCCGCTTCCTAAGGCTCCTAGAGTGACAACCGGCCCAATCGTTCTTACCCCCCTTGCCGCATTTCCATTCCCAGTCGACTCACCTATCATGGGGCCTCACGCAGACTAGAGAGCAATGAGAGTGAAACCCCTCGACGACATACTCGTAATTGAAATCGATAGCTGGATGGCCTCACCTAGCGCTGGCGCCATACTCGCTGATTTGGGCGCTCGCGTTATTAAGATTGAGCCCCCCGACGGTGATCCAATGCGAGATATGGGACGCCCACCTAAAATTGAGGGAGCGGTCAAGGATATAGACCTGCAATTCGATGTGGACAACCGAGGTAAAGAATCGCTCATTGTGGATCTCACGACAGACGAGGGCGTCGAGACTGTCCATACGCTTTGCCGCCACGCGAATGTCTTTATGTGCAATCTGCTAATGGAACGGCAAAAGAAATATAGGCTCGATCCCGCCACACTGTTTGCAGTCAATCCGACACTCGTGCACGCCACGCTCACGGGGTACGGGACGACTGGACCGGAAGCCTGGAGACCCGGTTACGATGTGACCGCATTTTTCGGACGGTCAGGCCTTTACGATGCCATGCGTGAAGGAGACGAGGGCCTGGTGCCGCAAGCCAGGCCTGCTCAAGGGGACCATACCACGGGGCTTGCCTTCGCCGCAGGGATACTGGCCGCACTCAGGCAAGCGGAGCGCTCTGGCGAGGGACAAACCATTGAAACCTCGCTATTTGAAACTGCAGTGTGGACGCAAGCATCCGACTATGCGACCACCGCTGTTGATGAAGCACCCGTGCGTCGTCGGGCTCGGCACCAAATGCTGACACCAACCGCGAACCGGTACCCGTGCGGCGATGGGAATTGGGTGGTGTTTAACATGCCTGGAGAAAAAGACTGGGCTCGGTTTTGTAAGGCTCTGGGCCTAGAACACTGGCTAGAGGATGAAAGATACGCCACCGGCAAATCTCGATATCAGCATATGCAGGCTTTGACCGAAGGCGTTGATGAGGCCTTATCAAAAAAGAGCAGAGACGAGTGGGGCCCAATCTTTGACGCAGCAGGCTTGATTTGGGGTCCTGTGCTGGGCCTACATGAGGTACCCATTGACCCGCAGGCCGAAGCCATCGGCCTATTCCCGACACTTCACGATCGTGAGGCAGGGCCTTACAGGAGCGTTGCCATCCCCATGCGCTTTGGAAGCTGCGTGGTTGGCCCAGAAAAGGGAGCGCCTCAGCTCGGAGAGCACAACGCTTCGCTTATTCAGGAATTCGGCCTGAAGACAGCTATTCCCAGTGATGAACGCTAGTACCGAGATCAGGCCTGCAGCGACTCTGATCCTCGCCAGACCAGCGGTCGAATCGTTTGAACTCATGATGCTCAAGCGGACCACAAAGGCCGCGTTTGCGAGCGGCATGTATGTCTTCCCTGGTGGGAAGATTGACGCGAGCGATTCAGATCCAGCCCTCGCGCCCTATGTCTTAGAGCCCCGCGATCACCAGCACGCACAGATCGCGGCACTCGGGGAGGATTGGCTCGGAGCCTATGTTGCGGCCATCCGAGAAACCTTCGAAGAGGCGGGTATATTACTGGCAAAACATCCCGATGGTTCATGGGTGACCCTGCCCGCAAAGACCATCGCTGAGACTCGGCAGTCGCTGCACCAGGGCGAGTTGTCAATGGTGGATCTCTGCCAGGCATACGATGCACGGCTATCCATCGACGAATTGAACTTCTACAACCGCTGGACCACGCCACCTGGCCGACCCAGACGATTCGATACGCGATTTTTCGTGGGCCAGGCGCCACCCATGGCCTTGGGCATAGAGGACGGCGAGGAAACGACGGATGCGGTCTGGATCACCCCTCTCAAAGCACTTGAGGAGCATCAAGCTGGCCGCTTTGATCTCATGAGCGTTACCGTTAAACAACTCTCTGCCGTTGCCGAATACGAAAATCTTGAAGCGCTCAAGACGGCGTTGTCTGACCAGGACACCTTTCCACACTACCGGCCGCCGGACTATTTGCCATCTTAAACGCGCTATCAAGGGGAGCGCTCAATGAAAACCAACACCACCGAATTTGACGTTCAGAATCATGTGGCATGGATCACACTCAATCGACCCCATGTCATGAACGCACTCAATATTGAACTTAAATGGCAGCTCTCCCAGCATTTAGACGAAATCGAGCGCCGTGAGGACATATGGGTGGCCGTGATAACCGGTGCGGGCGAACGAGCGTTTTCAGCAGGTGCCGATTTGAAAGAACGGGCCTCGATGGCCCATCAGTCCGAGCAGGAACTGACCCCACTGCGATCGATGGAACGAGAGACCCATCACATCGTCTCGCGCTGGGAAGTGTCCAAGCCCATCATCGCCATGGTCAATGGCGTTGCGCTGGGCGGTGGATTCGAGGTTGCACTGGCTTGCGACATCATCGTCGCCGCCGATCATGCCGAGTTCGGTTTGCCAGAGCCAAAAAGAGGCTTGATCGCCGGCAGCGCTGGGGTTCACCGGCTACCCAGACAAATCGGGCTTAAGCCAGCAATGGGCTATCTTCTAACCGGCAGACACTTCTCCGCCGCTCGAGCCTTCGAGCTGGGCCTGGTCAATGACGTGGTCCCGCTGGCCACATTACGCGAAACGACAGAGCGTTATGTTGAAGACATCCTTCAGTGCGCACCCCTGGCGGTCAGGGCGACCAAAGCCTCGTCCATGCAAGGCCTCGATCATTCCCTTCGTGATGCCTTCAATCGCACTTATCCAGAAGAAGTGGCAAGGCGGTCCAGCCTTGATGCCATTGAAGGCCCCAGGGCGTTTTCAGAGAAACGACCACCGAGATGGCAGGGGAAATAACCGCAAGAAGATCTCTAGTCATTGATTGAAACTTTTGCTAAACGACCACTCCCTGCTTACGAACTCCTTGGGCTTATCCCGTTATTAGGCCCCTCTTCGATTTGAGGCGCAGAGCATGGTGAAGCCTATCGACCCACGGAAACACAGCCATACAGCCCACCAGTGACTTAAGGTTGCGCAACTCCACTGCTCGCCTTTTATTGCACGCATCCGTATGAACCAACCCAATTGCGTGCAGCGATCTGCAGCCGTAACCCTAGCGGAGTCGTGCTTGCCAGAGCAGTCTCCCTGCTCATTGATGTAAAAGCTTACCTAGTGATGATGACCTGAGGTTCCATCGATCCCATGGGGATGCCCATGCGCGAGTTCATCTGAATTCGCCGCACGGATTAGCCTTACCGACAACTCAAAAGTAATGGTTTTGCCAGCGAAGGGATGATTGCCATCCACATCCGCATTAAACCGACCCGCCTTAACCAGCGTTGCATCTCGAGGGCCCTGCTTCGTGTTTACCTGAACTCGCATGCCCGGCGTCAATTTCTTGCCCGGCTTGATCAAGTACTTTATCGGTATTCGCTCAACTGCATCCTCACGCCTCAGGCCATAGGTCTGCTCGGGTGGCAGCGTCACTGCTAGCTGATCGCCCTGCTGCTTACCCTGGAGTTCCTTCTCCAGTCCGGGCATGAGATTGTTATGTCCGTGCAGGTAGACCATCGGTGATGCTTCATCACTTTGTTCTAGGCAATCCCCTGATTGATCGATCAATCGATAGTCGACGACCACGACCTGTCCTTTCTCGATCATCAATGACGCGTCAACTTGTTCGTTCATCGTATTTCCCACTCCATAACAATCGAATAAAAAGCCATCTTCGAAAAACCAATACATAAAGAGCCGATTCCGCAAAACCGATCATAACTCTGGCGACAATCCACCACCGGCCTCGACGCCAATGATCTCCCTCTCAGGAGCTAATGACAGATTCGCCAGTCTAGGCCCGCGCCTGCGACCTTCGGCATGCCCTCACCCACAGCCAACTTAGATCGAGTCTCGCCCAATCACAGCTGCGCAATTACATCGTCTCACCAACCAAACGAGTTGCGATGCGTGAAGAGCTACCGGTGCCTGTTATGAAGGATCTGCCAACTTTAAAAGCTGCTTTCCCGTGTTTTGACCGCTGAACAAACGCTGGAGTGTGCTAGGTATGTTCTCGAAACCTTCCTGAACATCCTCTTTGTGCTGGACCAAGCCCTGTTGATACCAAGGCACCATGTCTGCAAGAAATTCCCCAATCCGGTGTAAGTAGTCAACAATGATGAACCCCTCCATTCGCGAGCGAGTGATCACGAGATTCATAATATTCTTGGGGCCAGGTTGCGGTTCAGTTTCGTTGTAACCCGAGATACCCCCGCACAGAATCACCCTTGCATTCATCGCGAGATGGCTGAGTCCTATCTCCAGTATGTCCCCTCCCACATTATCGAAGAAAACATTGATCCGGTCAGGGCAATGACGGGCGACTCCTTCGGCCACCGACTCGTTCTTATAATCGATCGCGGCGTCAAACCCGAGAGACTCCGTCAACCATGCGCACTTTTCAGGGCCCCCTGCGATACCAACCACTCGAGCACCTTTGATCTTTGCAATTTGACCCACCACCGAGCCAGTCGCTCCTGCGGCACCTGATACCAGCACCGTATCGCCAGGCTTAGGCTCACTCAAATCTAGCAGACCAAAGTAGGCGGTCAGTCCGGTGGTGCCAAATACTCCAAGCGCTTGCTCGGGACTAATACCTTCTGGCAACTTCGATAACCCAACGCCATTGGGCGCAGTAAAGAAATCCTGCCAACCCCCTAACCCCTGAACAAGATCGCCGGGCTCAAAGTCAGCATGGTTTGACTCAACGACTTGGCCAACGGTTCCGGCCCGCATCACCTCTCCGATCCCGACCGGCGGCATGTAACTTTCCATGTCATTGACCCACCCTCGCTGAGTGGGGTCGAATGACAAACACAGATTTCTGACCAACACCTCTTCGGCCCCGATATCGGCCAACTCCGTCTCAACATATTCGAAGTGTTCCGGCCCAATGAGCCCTGATGGGCGGGTCTTTAATCGCCATTGTCTATTGATGGTCACGATGATCTCCTTTGGTTGATTGCGTAGTTCTAGTGGTTTGATACGAGGCACGCTCTCCTTAGCTCGCTGGGAAAATCCACTATGTATAACCGGCTCTTAGCAAATTTATTGTCTGTGAAGCTGCTCTCTAGAAGCTGCCATCTAAAAGCTACCATCTAAAAGCTACCATCTAAAAGCTAGGCCACTTCGGCTCGAATGATGCCACTCCACGATTGTCAGAGCGAGCTATCCCTCTCTACCGAGGCTCAATGTCCACTATCAAAAGCCTCACGGAAGTGTTTACGACAAACGGAAACATAAGCGTCATTGCCGCCAATGGCGATTTTCGCACCTTGCTTGATGGGGTGCCCATCAGCATCAACTCTGAGCACCATCGTTGCCTTCCTACCACAGTGGCAGATCGCTTTTAACTCTTTCAAATTGTCAGCCCAACTAAGCAAGTAGAGGCTGCCCTCAAACGGCTCGCCTTGAAAGTCGGTACGAATACCAAAGGTAAGCACTGGAATATCGAACTGATCGCACACATCACCGAGTGACTTCACTTGGGATTGAGTCAGAAACTGAGCCTCATCAACCATCACGCAATGAAGTGGCCCCTTCGCGCGTTCATTCTCGATCAGCAAAAAGAGGTCATCGTCTTGCGAGAATGTCGTTGCCGGCTCTGAGATGCCGATTCGAGAGGTAATAACGCCCTCACCAAACCGATTGTCTAATTGCGGACATAGTAGCAACGTGCTCATTCCTCGCTCTTGATAGTTGTAGCTCGACTGCAAAAGGGCTGCTGACTTTCCAGCATTCATCGAGGAGTAATAAAAATAGAGTTTTGCCACAGCGTTGAATCTCTAGCGTCGTTGTTAGACGGTCATATTAAAGGGTAATGGTACCACTCGTTTTTTTGCTATTCCTTTTTTGTGCCTCTAGGGTTCCGTTGCCATTCGTTAGCGTTTGCTATTCGTTCGCGCGCGCAACGGCTCACCTAACCGGTCGCCTGACGGACTCGCGCCAGGCCTATAGGCGATTCAACAAGCCCTGGTGAATCAAAGACAGAACAGTCGGAGACTAATCAATCAGGGGCTAGCCAATCATGGTCTTGCCAATCAAAGGTTTGGCAAGGCGAGAGAATTAAACATAGCGGCTCGCCTTTCCCGGTGCTACTCACCCACGGTTTATTTGCCGCTCGGCAGGGAAATGTCAGCTAAACCCTCAATAAACCCTTATTGATTTCGCTGAACACTGAGGCAGACGGCTAGCGCTCTCCGATACCGGAAACTGATGGGGACGATTGAGACAAGCAGCGGTTTTCCATTCCGCTTGCCTCAGCGCTCCAGCAATTTGAAGACTATGCCAAAGGAAAGATCGCTGGCGCGCGGCGTAACCCCACAACAAGTCGTCAATCGAATCAGCAGTCGAATCAGTAATAACTGTATATTTATACAGTTATTTGCGCTACCATCTTCTAACTGTTTGTTTCCAGTTGCTAGCCACCTTATCTAGTTCGTGGATATTCGTCGGTCAGAGTGCGTCGCTTAAGCACTGCCGCACGATTACACGAGGCCCGTCGTCGGACCTCCCCTGCTTTGGGTCGGTCAATGCCAAGTTTTTGACCAAACAGTGTTATTTGACCAAACAGTGTTATTTGACCAAGCAGGATGAGTAGATCACCCATGGCCAAAACCTAATGTCAGCAGATTTCACGCTAGGAACTAGCCCTTTGGCACACAGCAAACAATCAGTGACTAACAGTTAACGACTAACAGCTATCGCTATTAATCAGAGATGACATCGAATCAAGATTCCGTTAATTCGGGCGACTTGCAATACGCCGAGTTGCATTGCTTATCAAACTACTCTTTCCTTCGAGGCGCCTCGCATCCTGAGGAATTAATCGCGACAGCAAAATCATTGAAGTATCACGCTATCGCGATTACTGATGAATGTTCTATGGCCGGCGCAGTCAAAGCTCACGTCGCTGCAAAGACTCACCAAATTAAGCTTTTGATTGGTAGCGAATTTCATTTGCTCGATGGCATGAAGCTGATTCTTCTGGCTAAAAATCGCAGCGGGTATGGAACGATCTGCCATCTCATTAGTATCGGTCGGCGTAGAGCAGACAAAGGCGAGTACGAACTGCGATTAAACGATGTCCCAAGCATCGATGATGGCGTTACCGTCATATGGCTTCCAGATATTCATGATCTCGATAACCAGTGGGCCATGGCTAAGCAGCTTCACAGCCATTTCGGGCGCCATCTATATATAGGGTCAGAGCTTGGCGTTGACGGCCTAGACCATATAAGAGAGACGCTACTCAACGGTTTTATGTCGGTTTACCAATGGCCCATTGTTGCCTGCGGTAACATCTACATGCATCACCGAAGTCGTAAGCCCTTACTCGATGTACTGCACGCTATCCGGATGGGCATTCCATTATCTCTTGCAGGTCGACATTTACATCAAAACGGTGAGCGGCACTTAAAGCCTGTTCATGCGCTGGCGCAATCCATCCCTAAACCGTGGATTACCGCGACCACTCAATTAGCCGATGAATGCCGATTTTCCCTTGATGAATTGCGCTACGAGTACCCTCAAGAATTAGTGCCAAGCAATGAAACGCCAAGCAGCTATTTGGCAGCACTGACTTGGGCTGGTGCAAAAAAGCGCTGGCCGAAAGGAATTCCGCGCGACATTGATGAGCAGATTCAAAAAGAACTCGACCTCATAGCTGAGTTGGCCTACGAATATTATTTCCTTACTGTTTTTGACATCGTCAGATTCGCAAAAGATCAAGGCATCTTATGCCAGGGTCGAGGCTCTGCGGCCAATAGCGCTGTTTGCTATTGCCTTGAAATCACCGAGGTCGATCCCACACAAGTGAGTTTGTTATTCGAACGCTTCATTTCGAAAGAACGCAATGAACCCCCCGATATAGATGTCGACTTTGAACATCAGCGCCGTGAAGAAGTCATCCAATATCTCTATAAAAAATACTCAAGAGAACGTGCGGCACTTGCAGCAACCGTCATTACCTATCGCCCCAAAAGTGCAATCCGCGATGTCGGTAAAGCCTTAGGCATTGATTCATTAGTCGTTGAGCAGCTGGCCAAAAATATGGCCTGGTGGGAGAAAAAAGACTCGCTCATTGAGCGCTTTGAAGAAGCGGGCGTGAGCACTCGAAACAACCTCATTCATCGCTATATTGAACTCGTCCATCAACTCCTAGGGTTTCCAAGGCATCTGTCGCAGCACGTGGGAGGATTTGTTATTTCTCAAGGCCCGTTGTCTGAATTGGCGCCTATAGAAAATGCTGCGATGCCTGAGCGAACCATTATTCAATGGGATAAAGATGATTTAGAAGCCTTAGGCCTGCTTAAAGTCGACATTTTAGCGCTAGGGATGCTAACCGCTATCCGAAAAGCCATTGATCTAGTCAACTTAATTCGAGAAGAAACCCTAAGTATTGCCGATATTCCAAGGGAGGACGCCGCCACGTATCACATGCTCCAGCAAGGCGATAGCGTCGGCGTTTTCCAAGTAGAGTCTAGAGCACAAATGGCTATGCTTCCCCGCTTAAAGCCTCAGAGCTACTACGACCTAGTCGTCCAGGTGGCTATTGTTCGGCCTGGCCCTATACAAGGCAAAATGGTTCACCCCTATTTGAAGCGCAGGCAAGGCACTGAAGCGGTGACTTATGCCAGCGAAGCGGTAAAGGGCGTTCTTGAGCGAACACTCGGCGTGCCCATCTTCCAAGAGCAAGTCATTAAACTGGCTGTTGTTGCCGCAGGTTTCACGCCTGGCGAGGCCGATCAACTCAGGCGAGCGATGGCAGCTTGGAAGCGCAAAGGGGGGCTTGATCATTTTGGCGAGAAACTCATCCAAGGCATGCTATCCAACGGCCATGACTTATCATTTGCTGAACGTGTCTTTGAGCAAATTAAAGGGTTTGGCGAATACGGATTTCCTGAGTCACACGCTGCTAGTTTCGCACTACTCGTCTATCTTTCAGCATGGCTTAAACGGCACGAGCCGGCAGCGTTTTACTGCGGACTACTGAACAGTTTACCCATGGGATTTTATTCAGCGTCTCAGCTGATCCAAGACGCAAAGCGACACGGGATCAATGTACTTCCCGTCAACGTGCTCACAAGTCATTGGGAATCATCGCTTGAATTTGTGGCAAAGGAACATACAAAAACAGCCGAACTCAATGCTCTGACAAGGCCGCAGCCTGCTGTCAGGCTCGGTATGTGTCGAATCAAGGGCTTCAACGCACTGGCTGCCGAAAGAGTCATCGCCGCCCGGCGGCAACACATGATCGATTCTCTTCATCAACTAAAACGCCTCGCGCAGCTTAATGACGGAGAGTTAGACGTATTGATTGCCAGTAATGCCTGTGAACCGTTGTCCGGGCACCGTCATCAAAGCCATTGGACAGCGCTAGGAATAGGCAAAGAGACACCACTCATCAGGCGCGAACCTGATGACCCGTCCACTTTTTTAATCAAAGCTCCAAGCGAGAAAGACAACATCGGTGCGGACTATCAATCCCTTGGCTTAACGCTAAGGCGGCATCCTATGCGGGTATTAAGAGAGACTTCCAATGCATTCGACCAATGCTTGCGCGCAACCGATCTCACGACCTTACGTCATGGGCGACTAGTCCAAGTAGCCGGTCTGGTAACAGGTCGCCAAAGGCCTTCAACGGCATCGGGGATCATCTTCATGACCCTCGAAGATGAAACGCAAAATATTAACGTGGTCATTCAACATCATATTCAAGATCGATTTAGAAAAACTGTCCTTCGTGGCCAATTAGTTCGAGTAAAAGGTATCCTCGAGAAGGAAAACGGCGTGATTCATGTTGTCGCAGGACATTTCACTGACCTGAGCGATCTCTTGTCAGGGTTCACTGTGAAATCTCGAGATTTCCATTGATTGTCTGAACACTCGGTTTCCGCCACATACTGAAATAAAACTGCAAACCACTAATCGCCGATCACAGGCCACTCAAACCTATGCAGCCGAGAACGTATACCAAGGGCGCTATCCCCAAGCATGTGGCGCATCTCTCAGCAGTCATGATCTGGGGATTTCTCGCCATGACGCTGGGTCAACTCATTGAGATTGTCTACGTGGGACAACTCGGCACCGAGGCGGTCGCTGCATTAACGTTTATGTTTCCTATTTCAATGACACTCAATGCGTTTACTCGCGGCATTGGAATTGGAGCGTCTAGTCTGGTCGCTCAATCCATGGGCGCGGCCGAAGAGGATCGTTTGCGCCGCATCATCAGCCATTGCTATCTACTGATCCTATTCCTGACGTTTGCAATTTCCGCCGTAGGACTGCTCTTCGCATCGTCAATACTTAAAGGGCTAGGCGCGGCTCCTGAAGTCCTCCCACTCGCGACTGAATACGCGGAAATTTGGTTCTTTGGTTTTCCAGCCATGGGCCTTGCCATGGTTTCAAACGGGATCATCCGAGCCTATGGTGATGCAACCTACCCGGGTTACATCATGACCGTCGCTCCGGTGATTCAAGTCACGCTTGGGCCTTTACTGATTTTTGGTGTTGGACCTATTCCTGCGATGGCGCTCGAGGGAGCCGCATGGGCCTTTGTCATCGGCGCCATGACTCAACTTGCGCTTGCCGCGTACTGGTACTTCATTAAAGCCCGCATGATTCCAACCTCACTGAAGTACCTTTCAAGCAGTGTTCGCCAAATCCTTCACGTTGGCGTCCCAGCCGCTGCCACCAATTTGCTGCAACCCATCACACTCGCGATAAGCACATTCTTGGTCGCAAGCTACGGAACCGAGGTAGTCGCCGGATTTGGTGTCGCAGGACGCATCGAATCGGTAGTAGGTATGGTGGCCATCGGCATTTCGACGAGTGTAGTGCCCGTCGTTGGTCAAAATTGGGGGGCCGCGCTCTATGATCGAGCCATGCTGGCCATCAAGACATGCTACTGGGCCTGCCTCATTTGGGGAGTAACCGCAGCCGTATTGATGTGGTTTGGCGCGCCCTTTTTTGTCGCGCTCATTACCAATGACGAGTTGGCGGCAACCGTTGCTGTCGAGTATCTCTTAATCGTCCCTTTATCCATCGGCTTTATGGGAATGTTAACGGTTGCTAATCACGGCTTTAACGCTATCAGGCGCCCCGGGCCCGCCCTTGCCCTGTCCATTGCCCGACTTGTCCTGATTTACCTTCCCTTGGCTTTGATCGCTAGCTACTACTTTGCCTATTTGGGCATCTTCGCAGCCATCGCCTTGGCGAATGTTATCGCTGGCCTTGCAGCCGCCACCTGGTTCAGAAAAACAGCCGACACACTGGCGAAACACTAACCATCTATCGGCTCAACACAATTCGAGCGCGAACTTGACCCGGCTCCTCGCTGCCATCGATTACTAACTGCTGAACCTCTACTCCGGGAATCGCCCCCATCCGCTCAAGTAGTTGCATCACGTTCGAAAAGGCCACGTCATCGAACCAAAGACTCACGGCGTTTTCTCCCTCGGGCTGAAGACGATTAGGATTGATGCCCTGCGCCTGGGCTGATGATGAGACGAGGGAAAGGAGCGATCCCTCTGCCGTCTCGGCAGGTCTATCTTTAGCAGCGGCTCTCGCTTGGCTTTCCGTCTCCTTCATCATGGATAGGGTTTCAAATTGGCGATCTCGCTCTTGTTCCGCAATAACTCGCCAATCGCTTGCCGGAGCCCAGAGGCCAAAATAAGTAACGACCACAACCGCAAACACTCCAAGAATCGTGACTGCTCGTTGCTCGCTTGATTGCAACGCATCAAATCGCTCTTTTAGGGGAGCCATCGCGGATTGGATACTCATCGCTTAAAGCCCTTTGACGCGAACAGTTGCCCTAACATCGTCACCCTCTTGGCTAATCGTTCCGATTTCAGCCTGAAGGCCCATGGCCCCCATTGATTCACTGAGCCGCATAATTTGGTCGCTCGTTCGACCCGTCAATTGCATCGAGAGATCTCCTCGAGCCGCATTAAAGTTAAGGTTCTGAACACTGATGCCGCTTTGTGTAACCGTTGTGCTCAGTCGATCGATCAACGCTAGCACGGTTGACTCATTCTCATTACCGGTACCGGAGAGCCGAGCGCGCCAGAGGCGAGCCATATTCCTTGGTGCCTGGCTAGCCGGGTAGACCGAGAGATATAGCGCTTTCGCCTCAGACTCTAATTGGTCCGCCTGATTCGTTAGATAAAACGCCTGGGCAAGGTTTGCCGCGAGCTGGGTACCCAGCACAGTCAAGACGACCAACAAACCACCTTTGATCAGCGTTGCCATCTTGAGTCGGCTCGACCGATAGGCAAACACTCCCTGCCTTAGGTTCACAGCCAGCGGATTGCCTGAGCGAGCCCAATACCTAAGCAAACCAGGCTCGATGGTGCCATCACTTGCGCTTGACACCATGACCTCTGGTGAGCTGGTCGCAACGAGCGACGTTACCATTGCTCCATTGCGGCTAAAATCCAGACACTCGATGGGCACGGAATCCGTCACCAGATCACTGGGGATCAATTGCTCTGCCAGATTAGCGGCCATCGCCACTCCGACGCCATGGGGCTGAATGACGTGCACCATGTCCTCTTCAACGAGCAAACGAATCATATTCTCGTGTTGCAGTAGCTGGCTATCTACACCAATAAACTCAACGCGAATACTCGCTTGATCAAAGGCGTCAATCACCGATCGCATGATCTCTTGACGCAGCACCACCACTGACAATTGGTCTCCTTCTCTTCGACCAAGCCCGATAAAGTGATCGTCAATGCTACCCACGACTTGTTCTTCCACCAAAAAAGGGATCGCATCTAGTATTTGACGAGTGGGCTTGGATGGCACTGTGATCTCAGTGATCAATGCCTCTTGGCCTGAGATCAGTACAGCTGCCTCCGGATCAACAAGCGGCGGATCCATGGCCGCAAGCACCTCACTGAGCGCCTCAATGGAACCCTGTCCTTCTTGGATGGGCTGTCCAGCATCATGGATTAACCACTCGACTGACTCGCCCTTCCAGCGAATTAGGAGGCCTTGATTCATCCTAGATATCTTCCTCTTCTACAGACGGTTCCGGTAAGGCAAAAGGCTCATTAAGTGAACGATGGAGCACCGAGATTTTTCCTGATGAAGGTTCTCGATATAGCAAGGCCGCCAAGAAAACGACTTGGTCAAGAAAATCCACGCGCACTCGCACTTTAAAAAACGACGATTGTACACCAAGGGGAAAACTCCCCAGATTCAGGCCAGCAAACTCAGGGAGAGCCAAAAAAGCCTGAACGGTGTCGAAACCATCTTGCTCATCGCGCGATAACGCAACCGCCTCAGCGGCTTCCGGCGTGATCTCGGGCGCGATGAGCATGATCGATGAGGGAGGCATTGTATTGACATTCAAGGGAAGCGTTCCTGTCGGCAGCGCGACCACTGATGAAGATAATCTCGAATAGGCCTCCTGCGTCATTGACCTTAAAAGTCTTAGCTCCGACAAATGGACCAGTGCCTGACTACTTGTCCTGTAGGGCTGTTCCAGCCCGAGGTAATGATAGTCCTCAGCGCCCAGCGGTTGGGGGGTCTGATCGATGTCCGCGAAATCAATCAGCTCATCAATCCAAAGCGGATCCAACCCTAACTGTGCAGACAATAACGAGGCATCCGCCTGACTAGCTGATCCGGTCCATTGGTTGATGTTCAAAAACCGCTCCTGATCCTCGATCCATAGAGTGATCGAGCCTCCCTCGATTTCATAAACCAAATCGCGCGCCATCCAAGGATCGATGGGTCCATCCCAATTCGGCCTGGCTTCAAAGTCCTGCGCAAGAAGCTGCCTCGCCCATTCTTCGCCACCCCTTGCATAAAACAGCGCCTGTTGTCGGTTGAAGTGGCTACTGGTCGCACGAATCGCTTCCGATTGTCGCTTCGCAATCGACGTTGACAGCGCCACCGCCAACGCAACCACCAAAAGCACCATAATGAGCGCAACCCCGCGTTGCGCGCGATGACCACCGAGCGACTTTGCTTGCCGCATCATTGGGCACCTATCCACGAACTGCCTAAATTCGACCCGCTCGCTTCTTCCGGAGGCGCAGAGTCTGGTTGTTGTTCAATCCGGTTGTCATCATCGATCAATTCAGATTCCCCGGCGTCTTGCGGCACCGCGCTCGCGATTTCACCCAAGAAAACAGGCAAATCGTACAGACGGATGAGATCCCCCCAGGTGTCGGTTGTGATCGTGACCTCGATCGCGACGGGAAGCTCTGATAGGTCATCGCCAGAGATAGACTCCACACGATCACCGTCAGGCATAACCAAATAGATGGTTAGCGCACTGACGCCTGCCATGAGCGTCTGTGACACAGGCTCGGAATCCTGGGCTCTATCGAGCACAAACCAGACGTGCCGCTCTAGCGAATCGCCTTCAACCACATAAGCGACTCGTTGCAACTCGCTACGAGCTCGCTGTAACGGGTTATTCCATCCTTGTCTCGTAAACTCAATGGGGTAATACCCTTCATTCACTGCCACCGCAGCTTTTCGGTCACCTAACTCATCGCGAATTTCCCGATACCGCAATTGAATGAAATCGCGATCCATCAACGCCAGCGTCCGAACCAGCCCCTGATACGATTCTGTCTGCCGATCTGTTACGCGATCAATGTTGCGAACAGAACGGAGTAACTCAAAGGAAGCAAGCCCGACGATTGAGAAAATCGCCATCGCGATCAGCACTTCAAGCAGCGTAAACCCTCTTATAGCCATCATCAGTGCCGGCCCACAAAGGTGTTAAGCGTGACCAGAACATCTTCGGGGGTATCCGCATCACTGACTGAAACAGTGAGCACCTTGAGATCATCATTATTAGTGGATCGCAACGTTGTCTCTACGAACCAAGACCGGTTCGCCTGAAGCACTTCCTGGGTTCTTCGACCCGTTCTCTCAATAGGGGATTCGTCCTCTATACGAATGAAGCGATCATTGGCGACATTACTCGCCACAGACCACGCAAGGGCCGTCTCTTCCATTCGATTGGTTTGCAACACAACGGTTGACGCGTTTTTCGCAAGGGTAATGCCAACCGCGGCGAACACTGCCAAAGCGATCAGCACCTCGATCAGGGTGAACCCACGCGTTTTGTTTCGACTAAGCCTCTGGAGACTGAACATCAAATGTCACCGCCCCAAACCCCGAACCTGTTAACAGATACGAGGCTCCACGGGCATCGTCGAATAACAGTTCAAAGATGCTGGTTTCACCGCTAGACAGCAGCAATATTTGCGGCACCAAGTCCTCTTCCTCGGATTCACTCGTGCCTACTGCGCCACCCAGCGTTTGTTGCCCCTCCTCCATGGCAAGGTAAGGTCTAAATGACGGAGGGAAGGCGCGGTATCTGTGCTCGAGGTCAAGACTTGGCTGCCAACGCTGGCTAACAGGCTCAAAAACAAGAATCTGATAACCTCGCTCATCCAGCAACACGCCATGCTCGGTGGACTCTCTTTCTGCTCTCTGAAGCGCGCGATTCATCACTTTGTGCAGTCGTTCGACGGTAACTAATGTGTCGTTGGTGTCCAGTGCTTGAGGAAGATTCACGACCACCAGCCCAGAGAGAATCGAGACAATGAATAAAACAACCAAAATCTCGAGTAGCGTGAATCCCTCTGCGATGCCTCGGCCCTGCACCTAGATATCCGATAACCTTAAGTCAGCATCAACACCCTCACCACCTTCTCTCCGATCAGCTCCGAGACTGTAAACATCATATTGACGGCCCTCGTTGAGGTAGAGGTAGGGCTCGCCCCATGGGTCAACCGGAACACGCTTCAAATAGCCATCTGGATTCCAACGGCGAGGTTCGGGATAGCCTGCAGGCTTATCAACCAAGGCCTCGAGCCCTTGATCCGTGCTTGGATAGTGGCCGTTGTCCATGCGATACAAATCGAGCGCATTTCCAATTTGTTGAATATCTGACCGTGCGGCAGTGGCCCTGGCTTCGTCCGGGCGCCCAACAATATTCGGCACGATGAGCGCTCCGAGAACACCCAAGATGACAACGACTACCATAATTTCAATGAGCGTGAAGCCCGACGCGCGAGCACCACTTTCTCGCGCCCATTTCCTATCGTGAAGCCTCTTCATGTTGCGTTCCTCTTTCGCCATTGTTTTCGCCATTGTTTTCGCCATTGATTTCTGCGGCCCCTTATATGGGGCTCTACCTTGTAGCAGTTTACCTTGTGCTGAGCTTGTACCGTGCAAACTAACCCAAAAGCACGATTTAGTACTCGCTTTACCTAATGACTTACTCTCGCTCTTTGGCGCTCTACCTCTCTCGCACAGAATATCGCTTTTCGGTCTCACCCATAGTGAGCGCTCGTACCGGTTCTGATACTCATGTCGAGAAAGGCGACTCCTAATCTACAGTCAATATGCCTGAGCCATCAGCTATGCGCTCGCTGCCTTGGATCGCGAGACTCACTGCTACCCTGATCCTAAAGTAAGTTTTTGCCACTATTCAGTAGAACTGATCATTGAGTCTGGGGCTGCTATCAACACAGCCATTCTACTGAGCGCATCCACGGGTCTCGCCCGCCTAGATGACCACCGTGCCGCCAAATCAGCGTCGAGCCCTTAGCATGGTTCATAGCCCGTTTTATGTGCGGCAGAACCATTCTTTCGCTCAAAGTCTCAAAGAGGAAACCTTACTAACCACCTATAACGATTAAGCCACCAACTGATTGAGGTTGATGATTGGCAACAAGATTGCCATCACAATAGTAAAGACCGCGCCACCCATGACGATGAGCATGACGGGCCCCAAAAGGCTCAGCAACGTTGCCAATAGCGATTCAACTTCTTGCTCCATATACTTCGCAACGCGGGCCAGCATCGAGTCTAACTCGCCGCTTTGCTCTCCACTCCCAATCATGTACAGCATCATCGGCGGAAAATATCCGCTTGTGGACAACGCTGACTGTAAGCTGCTCCCCTCACTGACCTTGACAGTTGCCTCCTGAATTTTCGTTCGCAACCAAACGTTTGAGACGACTTCACTCGCGATTTTCATCGCTTCAACAAGCGGTACGCCTGACGCCGACAGAATACTCAGCGTGCTGGCGAACTGCGAGGTGTTACGCCCTCGACTCATGGAGCGCAATAGAGGTGCGTGGAGAAGGTAACGATCAAATCTCAGCTTGCTGGCAGGTCTAGCCAGCAACTTGGCGGCAAGCCAGGCAAGGCCCAACGCAATGAGCAGCGTGTACAACCCATACTCAGCGACCCAATCACTAGCCGCTATGACGACTAGCGTCAGCCCTGGCAGCGCCTGACCCGTATCTGAAAACACCTCCACAATATCTGGAACCACGTATCCCAGTAAGCCTGCGAGAATTAAAATCGTGAGTGCAAATAAGACAATGGGATAAATCATTGCTTGCTGAATTCTGGATCGAGATTCGTGCTGCGACTCGCTGAAGTCTGCCAATTGAAGAAGAACCGCATCGAGATGCCCAGACGACTCACCCGCGGCGATCGTCGCCCGATAGAGATCTGGAAAGGCTTTGGGGTAAGCCTCAAATGACCGGGCGAGCGAGTAGCCCTCCATGACGCGAGATCGAACAGTCACCAGCATTCCCTCGGCAGCCTGGGAGGCTGTTTGCTTAGAAACAGCAAGTAACGCCTCCTCTACAGGCAACCCAGCGCCTATCAACGTCGCTAGCTGCCGTGTCACCAGTGCTCGTTCAGTCACTGATAACGAGGGCTGGAACCATTGGCTGAGACTGAACCCTTTCCGTGCAGTTTGCTGAGTCGTCAGTTCTACCTTAGTCGGTGCAAGCCCCTGATCGCGCAGTCGTTGCCGCACCTGTCGAGCCGAATCTCCATCGAGAATACCGGACTTGGATTTGCCAGAGGAATCCAGCGCTTGGTAAGCAAAAGCAGGCATTCAATTACCCTAGTCGGCTAAGGTCACGCGCAAGATCTCATCCATGGTGGTTAGACCCTCGAGCACCTTCCGACGACCATCAGCCCGAATACTCGGCGCCTGTTGGCGGGCAATTCGCTCCATTTCGACTTCACTTGCACCGGTATGGATCTTTTCTCCCAGGGTCTCGTCTACAAGAATGACCTCATAGATACCTACCCGCCCACGATAGCCCTCAAACGCGCATTCTCTACAACCCTTGGCTCGGTAAATGGGGCGGTCATCGCCAGATTCAAGCTGCAGAAACTGACGCTCATAGTCGTCTGGAACGTGGGGCTCTTTGCAATGGGGGCATAATGTGCGGACCAGCCGCTGAGCAATCAACCCGGCTAAGGAATTTGAAAGCAGGTAAGGCTGAACCCCCATGTTGGCAAGCCGAGTTACGGCCCCAATAGCTGTGTTGGTATGCAACGTAGAAAGCACTAGATGCCCTGTGAGACTGGCCTGAACAGCGATATCTGCGGTCTCAAAGTCTCGAATTTCGCCTACCATGACCACATCCGGGTCTTGCCTCAAAATCGCGCGGAGGCCCTTGGCGAAGGTCATATCAGCTTTCAGATTAACCTGCGTCTGCCCGATTCCTTCCACGTCATACTCAATAGGATCCTCAACCGTAAGAATATTGCGCGAGGCGTCATTCAATTGGTCCAGGCCAGCGTAGAGCGTGGTTGACTTCCCCGAGCCCGTTGGCCCGGTCACCAAAATGATGCCGTGTGGTCGGCTGAGCAGTGATTCCATCCCTTGATGATCCCGGGACGACATCCCGAGGTGTCCGAGGTCTTTCCTCCCTTCCTGCTTATCAAGGAGTCGCATAACGACCCGCTCACCGTTGCTCGCGGGAATGGTTGACACCCTAACGTCTACTTCTTTGCCTCCCACACGAACCGATATACGACCATCTTGCGGCAAGCGCTTTTCAGCGATGTCCAGCCTTGCCATCACCTTAATACGTGAAACTAAGAGAGGCGCTATCGCTCTCTGCGGAGCCACGACTTCCCGGAGCACACCGTCCACGCGGAACCGAACAATCAGCCGCGTTTCATAGGTCTCGACGTGGATATCTGAAGCGCCAACCTTAACGGCCTCGGCTAAGAGACTATTGATTAATCGGATGATTGGAGCGTCATCATCCTGATCCAACAGATCGCCTTGAGTGGGCAAGGCGTCCATGAGCGAACCAAGGTCAAGGTCCTCCTCCAAATCCTCGATCAGTGCCATCGATTCGCCAGACGCCTGCTCGTAGATTCGGGAAAGCGCACGTTCAAATTCCGCGGGGTCTATTCCCTCAACGCTGGTAGGGGGACCCGCCATCCTTTGGACTTCCGCAAACGCAGTCCAATTCAGCGGTTTGCGATAGAGGAGGTGTCGCTCAGAATGCTCCTGACGCTCGAGCAGAACACCCGCTCGCTTGGCGAAACCGAATGAGACCAAGCCGATCGTTGGCTGACCCGCGACCGATATCGCGGCGTCGTCCAAGTCATCCACCTCTAGGGTGGGGTTTTCTACCATCTCTGACATGGTCACATCTCTATCGCTTGGGAGCTTCGAGCGTAGGCAGGGGACTTTTTCGGGGGCATCCATCACCAGGACCCAAAGCAGGACCGCTACCGTACAACCTATTGTTCGAGTTTAGCAGTAATTAATGATCAAACCGACGAAATCCAGGCTGAAGCCGGCGCCCTGTCGCTACCTTCTATTCCTGCTCGTTTCGCTTTAAGATTCACCCCGATGATAGATGGTGCATTAAGTCATGAAACTCAGTGATGTCGACCTTAATTTATTTGTTGTCTTAGATGCCATCTACACAGAGGGCAACCTGACTCGAGCCGGCGAAATCATTGGCATCACCCAACCCGCCGTATCAAATTCGCTATCGCGACTGAGAACGCTCTTTGACGATCCGCTCTTCGTGCGAACCGCTGACGGCATGACCCCAACCCCTGTTGCCCAGAACATCATCGGTTCTGTTAGGCAGTCCCTTGAGCTAATGCGCTCAAGCATTCAAGACAGCGAGCAATTCAACCCCTCGGAGTCGACAAAACGCTTCAGGGTATCTTTGAACGATCTGTCTCAAGCCATCTGGTTACCTCACTTAGTTCAAAAGCTGCAGGAGCAGGCACCAAGGGCTGCCATCGAGTGCTATCAGGTCAGACGCCGAGAACTCGCAATGGAACTTGCCGCAGGCAACCTAGACATCGCTTTGGACATTCCACTCCAGCCTGATCCTCAGATTAAGCAATTAGCGCTGCGCCATAGCCCCTATGTTTGCGTTGTCCGCTCCGAGCACCCCCTGAAAAGTGATCACCCCACCATGGAAGAGTATTTAGAGCTCGAGCACATCCACATCTCCTCTCGCCGTGGAGGACTTGGCACGATGGACCTTGCCCTTGGCAAGCTCGGACTTAAGCGGAATATCGTGCTGCGCACCCAGCACTATCTTTCAACACCAATCGTCATCGCTAATAGCGACCTTGCCATGACAGTGCCCATGTCATTCGCCAACTTCTTGCTAGCGTTAGGGAATGTCAGGATTCTGCAACTACCCATCGATACTCCAGACATTGAAACCAACCTCTACTGGCATGAAAGCACCGATAAAGACCAGGCGAATGTTTGGTTCAGACAGTTCATTATTGATGCACACTTGTCTTAAGGAATACTGAATTGGATTTCGTTGGCAATCACATTTTGAGCGTCGACCAGTTTGAACGATCGGACATTGACCGCATTTTCAAGGTCGCCGACTCGATGCTGCCCTACGCGAATAGGGAACGAGTCACACGAGTACTAGAAGGCGCAATCCTCGGCAATATGTTTTTTGAGCCTAGCACCAGAACTCGAGTGAGCTTTGGGTGCGCCTGGAATTTGCTCGGCGGCGAGGTTCGCGAGACGACCGGTATCAAAGCCTCAGCGCTGGCGAAGGGTGAATCCTTTTACGACACGGCCAGGGTGCTAAGTGGCTACAGCGACGCCATCGTCATGAGGCACGAAATAGAAGGCTCCGTCGCAGAGTTTGCTGCTGCCTCGCGAGTACCCGTGGTGAATGGCGGGGATGGTGCCAATGAACATCCGAGTCAAGCATTGCTAGACCTTTACACGATCGATCGCGAACTGCGACACAATCACAAACCCATCGACAAAATGACCATCGCGCTGGTTGGCGATCTTCGTTTCGGCCGGGCGGTCCACTCCTTGTGCAAACTGCTGGCATTGTTCGAATCGATCCAGTTCTCCCTCGTCTCGCCGGAAGCGCTACGCCTACCGTCTGACTACATCGAGTTTATGCGAAGCAAAGGTCATCAGGTCACGGAGACCTCAAACCTTCAAGAGGGGATCAGTCAAGCGGACATCGTTTACGTCACCAGAACTCAAGAAGAGCGCTTCGATAGCCCAGAGGAAGCACTGCGATACAAAGGATTGTTTCGGTTAAACCAAGCGGTTTATACCGAGTTCTGCCAGCCAAACACAGTGATTATGCACCCCCTGCCTCGCGACTCTAGAGCAGAAGCAAACGAACTCGACAATGATTTAAACGACAACCCCAATCTCGCTATTTTTCGGCAGACCGACAACGGCGTAGTTATTCGAATGGCTTTATTCGCACTGGTTTTGGATGTGGTCGATCAAGTGCAAGAGTCCAGCAGACCTGTGAATTGGTATACCGCGCGCCGCTTCTGAGTACTTAACCAGGCACTTCGCTGAGCGAAGGCGTTCGTAGGAACATTACGAATTCCGAGCGCTAATTGCGGTTCCTGTCACCGACAGATACGGAGTACTGAACATGGCTCGCTTTTATCTCCTTGCTTGTTTTGCCGGTACGCTCTTCCCCTTTGCCGCATTTGGCGAGTGGATAACACACCATGGATTTTCGCCCATCCTACTGATCACGACCATTTGGCAACAACCGCTCGCCCTCTTCGCCTGGCTAGATGTCATTGTTACGGCCCTTGTTTTGATCATCTTCACTGAAGTTGAAGGTAGAAGAGTAGGTATGTCGCGCCGATGGGTGGCGCCCCTTGCAACCTGCTGCGTAGGACCTTCACTTGGGTTACCGCTATTTTTGTACTTCCGCGATAGGCACCTCGCCTCCAGGCAATCTCTTTTTATCGACGCTTCAACCTGAATCGGAGCAAGACTAGGCGCGAGATGATGCGCATATGACATTGCCGCCCAAACAGCAATGATAGAGAAAGCGTATCTCTTTGGACCTGAGGCTTACCCGTCATTGTGATAACTCCGTAAACAAAAAAGCCCGGTCAAACCGGGCTTTTTTGTTTGGGATGACTTAGATTCTTAACAAGGTATCTCGCCAACCCAGAGTTACTCTACTTCCCTACTAGCAATCTCTATAAAAGCGCATCCATCTCTGGAACGGCTTTAAAGAGATCCGCCACGAGTCCGTAATCTGCGACTTGGAAGATAGGTGCATCTTCGTCTTTGTTGATCGCGACGATCACCTTGCTGTCCTTCATACCAGCGAGGTGCTGGATAGCTCCGCTGATACCCACGGCAATATAGAGGTCAGGAGCTACGATCTTGCCGGTTTGTCCAACCTGCATATCGTTGGGCACAAACCCGGCATCCACTGCGGCTCGAGAGGCGCCGATAGCAGCGCCCAGCTTGTCTGCAACCGACTCTAACAACGAGAAGTTTTCGCCGTTTTGCATCCCTCTTCCACCAGAAATAATAACGCTGGCCGCCGTCAATTCGGGACGTTCTAGCTCGACGACATCCTCCTTCACCCACTCGGAGACGCCGACAGCATCGGTGGCACCGACGGTCTCAACCGCCGCGCTTCCACCCTCAGCAGGAACTGGGTCGAATGCGGTCCCACGAACTGTGAGCACCTTCACCGAGTCCGCGCTTTGGACCGTGGCTATCGCGTTACCCGCGTAGATCGGCCGCTTAAACGTGTCGGGGCTCTCCACCGAGATAATGTCGGAGATCTGCGCAACGTCGAGCATCGCCGCAACGCGTGGCATGTAGTTCTTACTTGACGTGGTGGTCGCCGCAATGATGTGGCTGTAGCCTTCTGCAACGGAAGCGACAATCGAGGCCATTTCTTCTGCCAGTGCGTGACCATATTGCGCAGAGTCCGCCATGAGCACCTTGCTTACCCCAGGGATTTGGGCCGCAGCGTCTGCTGCTGCCTGACAGCCCTCACCAGCGACTAACACATCAACGTCTCCGCCAATTGCAGCCGCGGCCGCCAACGCTACACGCGTCGGTACTTTAATCTGCTGTTGGTCATGTTCGGCAACAACTAAGATACTCATGAGATCACCTTTGCTTCGTTCTTCAATTTATCAACCAATTCCTCGACAGTTTCGACCTTGATACCCGCAGCTCGCTCAGCAGGTGGTTCCACCTTCAGCGTCGTAACAGAAGGCGTCACATCGACACCGAGTGCTTCAGGCGACGTGGTATCTATCGGCTTTTTCTTGGCTTTCATGATGTTAGGCAGCGACGCGTAACGCGGCTCATTGAGACGCAAATCAGTGGTCACAATCGCTGGCAGCGCGACCGAGATAGTTTCCAGTCCCCCATCGATCTCCCGAGTTACCGTTGCTTTACCGTCCCCAAGTTCAACTTCCGAGGCGAAGGTGGCCTGCGAGTACCCGCAAAGTGCCGCTAGCATCTGCCCTGTCTGCGAGTTATCACCATCGATGGCCTGCTTGCCAGCGATAATGAGTTGCGGTTGTTCTTGATCAATCACCGCTTTCAGCACCTTTGCAATACCAAGCGGCTGGATGTCCACATCGGTCTCAACCAAAATCCCTCGGTCCGCACCCAAGGCGAGTGCAGTGCGGATTTGCTCCTGGCAATTTGCTGCGCCAACAGACACGACAACTACCTCGTCTGCTTTTCCGGCCTCTTTTAATCGAACCGCCTCTTCAATAGCGATTTCATCAAAGGGATTGACCGACATCTTCACATTGTTCAGATCAACACCAGAATGATCGTTGAGCACGCGGATATTGACGTTGTAGTCAACGACGCGTTTTACAGTGACAAGAACTTTCATGAATCCTCTCTAGCAATGGCCAGGCGATGCTCCTGTGGGCCTCGTAACCCAGTCGCACCTGCCCGATTTCGGAGGCCGGTATTCTGCCGTTTCGCCCCATCGATTACAAGCAAATGCCTCTGCGATGGGTGCTATCCAAAGGGAGAGTTATTGGGTCAAAAACGGGCTGAAATCACTGATTTAATGGGGACTTAGGCCCCTACCGTGGGTCGGGCTTCCTGTCACCCCACGTATTCTCTTCACTGGGTCGATTACTCAATATCACAGGGAATGATAGGGCTTAAAAACTCCATTTTCGGGGTCGATTCAGCCTGCGACTCAGTTCCCTAACGCTGCCACATTTCCTACAATGCACGCCTCGAACAAATCAACGGACTGGAGCGAGACGGGTGGAAAGAGAATCCATGGAATTCGATGTTGTCATTGTCGGCGGCGGACCCGCGGGCCTTGCAACGGCAATCAAGCTTTCACAACTTGCCTTAGAAGCAGACGCGGAGATTTCCATCTGCCTGGTTGAGAAAGGATCTGAAATTGGCGCGCACATCCTCTCAGGAGCAGTGGTTGAACCCACCGCGCTAAACGAGCTCTTCCCAGATTGGCAAGCCATGGGCGCACCGCTCACTAACCCAGTGACCGATGATGATGTGTATATGCTGGTCGATGAAAAGCAGAGCATGCGCCTACCCAGTCTATTCATTCCCAGCGCGCTCCATAATGAAGGCAATTATGCAACGAGTCTTGGCAACTTGTGCCGGTGGCTTGGAGAGCAAGCTGAGGAGCTCGGAGTCAACATTTTCCCAGGGTTCGCCGCGTCAGAGGTCCTCTTTCACGACGATGGCTCCATTAAGGGCATTGCTACCGGTGATATGGGCGTCGGCGCAGACGGCGAACAGAAACCAACCTTTACGCCAGGGTACGAATTGCACGCCAAGTACACCGTATTCGCTGAAGGCTGTCGCGGCCATCTAGGCAAATCGCTCATCTCAAGATTCAATCTTGATCAGGATAGCGACACACAACACTACGGCATCGGCTTCAAAGAGATCTGGGATATTCCTGCTGAAAAACACGTGCCCGGTAAGGTTGTCCATACGGTGGGCTGGCCACTGGATTTTGGCCCAGGCGGAACACTGGGTGGATCCTATCTGTATCACTTGGAGAACAACCAGGTTGCGCTTGGCTTAATCGTCGATCTTGGATATTCCAACCCCCATTTATCGCCGTTTGATGAGTTCCAGCGTTACAAGCAGCACCCTGTTATCAAAAATGTGCTGGAGGGCGGTAAACGCGTGGCTTATGGCGCTCGAGCGGTGGTTAAGGGCGGCTTTCAGTCACTTCCAAAGCTAGTCATGCCTGGCGGCCTGTTAGTTGGCGATGATGCTGGGTTCTTAAATAACCTCAAGCAAAAAGGCACACACACCGCCATGAAGTCTGGGATGCTCGCTGCAGAGGCGATGTTCAACGCACTCGCAAGTGGCGCGGAAGGGCGCGATGAGCTGACCCAATACGGAGAGCTCTATCAGCAATCATGGCTTTACGATGAGTTGCATAAAGCTAGGAATATTATGCCGGCGCAGCATCGATTTGGTATGTTCCTAGGCGCCATGTTTGCATGGATCGATCAGTACATCTTTAGAGGCAAGCTACCTTTTACTTGGCTCGACCCGAAACCGGATCACGCGAAACTAAAGGACCAAGCAGCCGCAAAACGGCCCGACTATCCCAAGCCCGATGGTGTGATTAGTTTTGACAAGCTTAGCAGCGTCTTTTTGACAAACACCTATCACGAAGAGGATCAGCCCTGCCATCTGCGCTTGACCGATCCAGACATCCCTGTTGGGACGAACCTGCCCAAATACGACGAGCCAGCGCAGAGATACTGCCCAGCAGGAGTCTATGAAGTGATTGAAGAGGTAGATGGTCCTCGCTTTCAAATCAATGCGCAAAACTGCATTCACTGCAAGACCTGCGACATTAAGGACCCTGCCCAGAACATTACTTGGGTGGTGCCAGAAGGCACTGGTGGACCGAATTACGGCAATATGTAATCCGCCTGAGCGATTTCCCTTAATCTAAAACCAAGAATGGGTTAATAAGGCGCGGCACTCGCTGCGCCTTATTCGTATCCTAAGCGTCGCTGACGGCACTCGACACGTCGCTAGCCTCCACCTCGAAGGCTTTACCGACACTTCGAATCACGTATCGTCCTGTTTCTTTATCGAGCTCGACTCGGTTCATTACCTCATAGTAACTGCTTCTGTTGAACTTCGCGTCGAGGCCAGAACGCACGTGGGCATAAAGCAATCCTTTTGAGGGACCTGTTTGCCCAACTCGCAGCGGATGCTGCTGGTCAATCGTGAACGTATCGCCAACATTCGTTGTCACAATCACGGACTGGGAGTCATCGCCAGCACCATCAGATCCGACATCTGCCAAAACTACTGTAAAAGGCACATCTGCAACGTGGATTCGGCAAGCTTCTACCGGTGTAACCAAAAAGTACTCATCATTGTCTCGTCTTAAAACACTCGCAAACAGCCGGATCAGTCGAGGCCTCATGATCGGCGAGCCCTCAAAAAACCACTGCCCCTCACTATCGATATTCATATCAATGTCTGTCACTCGACTGGGCTGCCATTGATCGACAGGAGGCTTCCCCTCCGGTTCGTATCGGCCGAGCTCCTTTAACAGTCCGTAGTGTAGGGCGTGATCTACGCTCAAAATTTGATGACCTCCGCATTCATTTGAACGAGGTCTACGACACCTATCGCATTGAGTCCTTTCATCATGCCCGCGCATTCACCCGGGTTGAAAGCAAGATGCGACTCAGATTTCTCGTACAAGAACCGATGCGTATGCCCATGTAAACTAACGTCAAAGCGAGATTGGTAGCCTTCCGGAAATTCGAGCGGATCGTGGACAATGCAGATGGACTTTTCTGCCAGCTCACACTCATAAGGCGGGTTGAAAAACTCAAACCCCGCTCTAGCAATCGCTGGCTCCAAGGACTCACGCTCAACATCATTATTGCCAAAGACACCTATCATTGGCATAGACAATTCGCCGAAGACGTCGATCGTCTTAGCCTGCGTCACGTCCCCGGTATGAATAACAAGGTCAACTTCAGCTTCGTTGAATAGTGCAACGATCTTCCTGCAATTAGCGAGATTATTGTGAGTATCGCTGACGACACCGATCCGCATGTAGCGCTCCAAATGAAAAGGGCCAGTGATAACTGGCCCTGTCGCCGGTAATTGATGCCGTGGTTAAGCGACTTTTTCCAGGATATGAATCCCGCAAGCAGAACCCAGACCGATGACATGCGCCATCCCAAATCTTGCGTTTTCCACTTGCCGAGCTCCCGCTTCGCCTCGAAGGTGAGTGCAGAGTTCGTAAATGTTCGCGATCCCTGTTGCACCCAGTGGATGCCCCTTCGAGAGTAGACCGCCCGAGACGTTCACAGGAATCTTTCCGCCGAGTGAGGTCTGGCCCTCGTCAATCATTCGACCGGCCTCCCCATCACCGCATAGTCCGAGGTTTTCATAATGAAGGATCTCGGCCGTGGCGAAACAATCGTGTAGCTCAACCAAATCCAGGTCATCAGGGCTAATTCCAGCCATCTCATACGCTTGCTTAGCCGCCATTCGAGTCACCGAATTAACGTCTGGCATGACGAGATCACGATCGCTGTAAGGGTCACTGGTTAAGACCGACGCGCGAACCTTCACGGCTCGCTGCAATCCCAGCTCTTTGGCTTTCTTCTCAGAGACCAAGACTGCCGCAGCCGAACCGTCGACGTTCACTGAACACATGAGCTTAGTATTAGGATAAGAGATCATCTCCGCGTTCATCACAGTCTCTAGCGGCGTTTCGATCTGATACATCGCTTTCGGATTCATGGTTGAGTGGTGATGATTCTTTACGCTGACCTTTGCAAATTGCTCGAAAGTGGTTCCATGGTTACGCGCATGTTCCATACCCGCTTCAGCAAATACCGCTGGCATCGTCCCTGATCCAAGTAATCCCTCTTTTGGAATCCCTGTGGCACCGCCGGCCCCGCCGAGCAGCCCCTTACCCATCTGTTCTACACCAACTGCCAATACACAATCGAACACACCAGCCTTAATCGACATCCATGCCTCACGGAAAGCCGTCGCACCCGTCGCACAAGCATTCGCGCAATTTACAACGGCCATCCCTGTCTGACCGATTTCTTGCAGCACCCGCTGGCCAACCATGCCAGAAGCCTGCCCGAGGTTTCCGCAATATAACGCCTGCATGTCCTGAATTTGCAGGCCTGCGTCATCCAGCGCCATCAACGCCGCTTGCGCGCCAAGCTGTGGGACCGTCTTGTCTGGGAAACGGCCGAACTTGATCATATCTACACCCACTACATACACATCACTCATTTGCAGCTCCTATGCTTTGTGGCGACTTCGCGTTCTACGCCGCTGGTTTAAAAAAATAACTAATGTAACTATTGCCTTCTTTATCCTTGCGTCCGAGCGCGTCGTCGAAGATCACATCGACAGGCATGTCAAACGCCAAGTTGGCAGGGTCGGGGTCAATACCAATCAAATTACCCTTAACTGTACCCCCGCCATCAAGATCAACGATGGCCGAAATATACGGTACGTCGATACCGGGAAAGCTGCGGAATACAATGCTGTAAGAGTACAGTTTCCCCGTATTTCCTAACCGCTTCTTTTCAAGCGTATCTCTACCCCCACAACTTGAACAGGTGTCTCTTTCGCCCAAAAAAACCGCGCCACACTGACCGCACGCCATTCCCTCGAGGTACGGATCATCTGTGCCAGCCCCCTTAATATAGGGCACTGCAGGAAGAGGACCGCTTGCTGTTGCGTCATCCGTCATATTGACCTCATTCATATTTTCGCCGTCGCAGATTAAACTGACCTTTCGGTATTATTCAAGCCAATCACCGAGATTGATAGCGCCGTCAAATAAGGAGCTCAGCGCATGGCCTTTCTTACCTTCGCAGGCAGTGATCGAGAGGAATCGGTCAATTGGCTAGCTGCGTCAATGGTCTCAACCGCCGTATCCGGACTGGGGCACGAGGTTGAATCGCAGCGATTGGAAACGCTCAACCTTCCCCTATACAGCCAGGTCACAGAGCAATCGACTGGTTATCCGTCTAGCCTTCGCGATTTTAGATGCTCGGTTCAGAAAGCTGACGGACTCATCATTGGTTGCCCCGAATTCAACGGCCTTATCACGCCGCTCTTACTCAACACACTAACGTGGTTGACCAGAAGTGAT
Source organism: Gammaproteobacteria bacterium (assembly GCA_038131595.1). Lineage (GTDB taxonomy): Bacteria > Pseudomonadota > Gammaproteobacteria > Pseudomonadales > Azotimanducaceae > UBA9926. The sequence goes on along the minus strand of JAYPPR010000006.1, from coordinate 24,863 downwards.
CAGGGGGCGCCAGATCTCTCCGCATTCAGGCTGAAGCCGGTGCTTATCTGCAGCAGCTCGCCAGGCGGTCTGGGAGGCATCAGGGCGGCGGCAGAGCTCGCCAACTACCTTCGCGGGATAGGCGCTATCGTTTTCCCTGAGTTCTTCATCGTCCCGCAGGCCTTCTCGGTTTTCTCGGAGCCAAATCTTGCATCAGACCATCCTCTGACTGTGCGGGCCAATGAAATCGCCCTTGCATTTACCGAGCTGGCCAAGAAAGTGTGAGTCACTCGGCGTTACTCACTGAAGAGACACCCTGCGATCACGCGCACGATTGGGATTGGTTCAGCAACCGTCGTGAGACCGCCCGCTGGGATATTACCTTTTGGCAGGGGCCCGTTGTCTCGGCACTGTCTTGCCGGGCTTGCCCAGCAAAAGGCCTGATCTGGGCTCAAGCATGGGGAGGACCTCAATTATCGAGACGAGTCTTTTATCTCGTCGAGCAAACAAGCGAGGCAGTCGCGCGCCTTCGAAGGCAATCCCTCTCTGGTTCTTGTCAACTAGACCGTGATGACCAAGCGCTAATGTCTATGTTTCTGCTTGGACCGAAACTTGCTCAGACATTTTTGGTCGACCTTGACCAAGAGCGCGTTCAGCCCGTGGCGGCACCGGGCACCATCGCTCCCACTTTTAATCAATGGCAATCGGGATTCGAGAATCAGGTACTTTGGCAAACGCTACTTGACGAGCTCCTTCCAAGATCCGATGACTCAGAAGCGAATTAAGCCAGGCTGCGGCCGAAGCTCAAGAATAAGCGTCTCTATAAAGGTGCTTACGCTCGGCCAGCACTCGATACGGCAACTTCCCTCAGCTGAGCAAGCGCTCCCTCCATACTTCCTTTCAGAAAGGGCTTAAACTGCTCTGGGCGAATGTCAGCTTCCCATATCAGTCTGCAACGATCATCGGACTCCGGGATGATTTGGATTCGAGCCTCATGAAAATCCATGGGTTGGGGGGATTCAATACACTGATAGACCAGACGAAATTGCGCTTCATCTCTCACTTTAATCTCTTCTGCAATAGCTCCAGCGCCAGGCAGATGTAACCGTCTCACTGAACCATCGAGCTCACAGGCAGTGACACCTGGCACCCAATCCACCCGGTCAACCGTTCCCAGAATTGACCAGAGGTGCTCCGCAGATACCGGGAGCCATTCATCGAATCGAATCATTGATCTATCCTCGCAAGCTTTTTCCTAGGCAATCGTTTTACTGGTTGCCCAAGCATGGCAGTGGGTCGCATTGCTTCAAGCGCGGCCAGTGCCGTCATACGGAGTTAACAACCTGTGTGTCGATGATGCAAACCACAATAAATTTCCGGGGAATGTTAATGTGAACTGGGCGCTTGAGTGACTGAGGCCCTGTGGAATTTTGGCCCCTCACGTCACTGCAAGCTACGGTGAGCAACCTCGACGAGCCAATCTTACGGGCAAATGGATGACAAACCCTCTCATAACCATTGTTGATGAATCTGAAGATCTTGTTCTCCTAGCTCCAGGGTCTAGCATGGATCAGCATCATCCTCACATGGAAGGCATCGCGCAAACGTGTCATCGGGTGGGCCTCTGTACCTGGCGGTTCCAGTTCGATTACAGAACCGAGGGTAAAGCTTTTCCTCCTAGGGACTTGAGCGTCACGATTAACGAGTACGAACAAGCGTTCGAAGCGGCTTCTAAAGTATTTCCTGACCACCGAATACACCTTGGTGGACACAGTTATGGCGCTCGAGTCGCTACCCACCTCGCTGCTCATTTGCTGGATCAAGCCCACCCATTGCGGGCGAGGATAGGTTCCACCATCTGTTTTTCAGTGCCCGTACATCCTGCCAACAAGCCTTCACTGAGCCGGTGGAAGCATGCCTCAAGACTCACGCTCCCTGTATGTTTCATTTCGGGCGAGCGCGACCCTTTGGCTTATGAGGATAATTTAGTCGAACTGTTCTCACAGCTGTCCACGCCCTCCAAACAGCTGTCGATCATCCCTGGAGCGGATCACGGATTCCGACAACCCAAGACAATCAAGGTCAGTCACGAGGCATTTTCGGTAGCGGGCGAGGCGCTTACGTCATTCCTCGCTTCACTGGACTGATAGCACCGTCAGATGACCCATTCAGGTGATCTCTGTGCGAAGGAGCAGGGGGACCCTGCGCACCTATCACTTGTCATTGAACACCTTAGCTGACTTGCGCCGGGGCATATGGTCTTAGCGAATCAAATTCCTGGCACCGGGAATTGCTCGCACAGCGCGTGGACCTCACCTCTAATTTCTGCCAACGCGTCTTCATTCTCCGCAGCTTTTAGCGCCCGAATCATCCAATCGGCAAGCTGGTTCATCTCGCTCTCCCCCATGCCTCGCGCCGTCGCTGCAGGCGTACCAAGGCGTATACCACTCGGTCTGAGGGGGGGATTTGGGTCATCAGGGATTATCTGCTTGTTGGTTGTGATGTCTGCTTCATCAAGCGTTTCCTCGGCCACCCGACCATCGATGCCAAACGAGGTCATGGTGTTCATCACGATCATGTGATTGCTAGTCCCGCCTGTAACGAGTTCCGCTCCTCCCTCGATTAGGCGATTAGCGATGACTTGGGCATTATCAAGCACACCTTGGGCGTATTGTTTGAACTCCGCCGTTTTGGCTTTTTCTAAAGTCACGGCAATCGCACCAACCGCATTCATGTGCGGTCCCCCTTGGAGCCCGGGGAAGACCGACTTATCAATTGCTTTGGCGAACTTCTTCCGGCAGAGCACCATCCCGCCCCTCGGACCTCGGAGCGACTTGTGGGTTGTTGTAGTCACAATGTCAAAACCAAAATCGAAGGGATTGTTCATTGCATCTCCAGCAACCAACCCACCAAAATGCGACGCATCTGTCATGGAGATCGCGCCTACTTCGTCAGCAATCGCTTTAAACGCCGCGTAATCAATATCTCTCGGGTAAGACGTGTATCCACAGAGCATCATCTTGGGCTTATTTGCGATGGCGTCTTTGCGCACTTGATCAAAATCGATCGATCCATCGGTAGGATCTGTCACGTATCGGACGAAGTTAAACAACCGCCCCATATGGGACACGGGCGCACCGTGGGTAAGGTGCCCCCCATGGGACAAATCCATGGCCATGATGGTGTCGCCTGGCTCGAGCAAACCTAAATACACGGCTTGGTTCATACCCGAGCCCGACAAGGGCTGGACGTTCGCATGCTCGCACCGGAACACTTCCTTTGCACGATCACGAGCTAAATTCTCAATCTCATCAGTATAGGTCTGACCGCCGTAATACCGGCGACCCGGATACCCTTCTGAATACTTGTTGGTAAAAACGCTACCTAGTACTGCAAGCACCTCCGGAAAGGCATAGTTCTCTGAGGGAATCAGCTCGATACCACTGCGCTCACGCGCCTCTTCGCCTAGCAAAGCAGCGTAAACGGCAGGGTCGTTCTTTGAGAGGAGTTCTAGGTTAGCGAGTTGTGCACTCGCATCTACGGATTGGGCCATGGGCGGGTCTCCAAGTTCTATGGATGTTCAAAGTGCCCAGGCGAGCGGCTTTGGGCTGACTCACACCATCCTTGGATGCACTCAAACCCTGCGCACTTCCCGGTGGTCTTCCACCTTTCATCGCCAGTCATGCGCTCGAATAGTTTAGCGCGACGGGAGAAGCATTAACATGACCCAGTGATTGAATTCGACTCAATCAACGGATGAATGACGCTGATTGACGCGTTTACAGCGCCAACTCACCGAATAGAGCGTCATCAGTCGTGCGATCATCACACCACGAAGGTGCTTCAGCACCTGCCATCCGAGAAACTAGGCGGGATCAATTGAAATACCTCGTCTTCAAATTGGCAGCACCGATGTCCTCTCATCTCATAAGGGAGACCTATCCATAGCCCGATGCTATCAATCCTCCGTTTCGCAAAGCGCCTCGTTGCTACCTAGAGGAGTGACCAACATCGGACGACAGCAGACTTCGCAGTCCTCTACGTATTGCGAGTCAATCTGCATCGGATCGATGACTAGTTGAATGGGCTCATCGCAATAAGGGCACCGGCACTTTGCAAGCCCGGTGTGAACAGCAGACCAATCGCTCATTACATCCCTCCCATCGAAAACACTGTGCGCTCAAATGAAGACGGCGACACGCCTCTTGCCGAGTTTTTCGTCCACGCGTGCATTGAGTACGCTTTATTGCGCAGAGCGGCCTAGTTGAGGGCTATCAGTTGAGAGGAAAGTTTCACCCCTCCTGCAGACAAAAACTGTTTTTGAATTTAAAGATTTTTAGCTGGAGGCTCTTTTTGGCTGAAGGCTCTTTTTGGCTGAAGGCTCTTTTTGGCTGAGGCTCTTTTTATTGAAGGCTCTTTTTGGCTGAAGGCTCTTTTTGGCTGAAGGCTCTCTTTTTGGCTGAAGGCTCTTTTTGGCTGAAGGCTCTTTTCAGCTGAAGGCTCTTTTGGGCCGAGGTCTCCCACGCTTTGGAGTTATTGGCCAACTAGCGTGACTAATTCAGACTGACTATCGAGTACGCCGACGACAGAAACTTCGGGGGCTACCGAGAACAACGAACCCTATTGAGTGTTTGCAGCCATTTCATTGGCCATCCACCGATCGTAGGGCGGCTTTTGTAGTGCACTCAAATCAACATTCCCCCCCGATAAGATCGCGCCAATCCGTTGATTGCGAAACATCTCTGGATTCTCAAGGACCGCAGCAAGCACAATCGCCGCGCTGGGCTCAACGAAGCTCTTAGCGTCTCTCCAAAACTGAGCGGTGGCCCGCACGATCGCTTCCTCACTGACGGTCAAAATGTCGCTGGCTTGGCGCCTAATCAATTCAAAATTGCGCACACCAACGGATGCTCGCAGGCCATCGCAAATGGTCAAGGAATAGTCGATGCCATACCGTTCCCCGCTCTTAAAAGAGCGCCAGGTGTCATTAGCCAAATCTGGCTCAACGCCAATGACCTTAACGCCCTCCGAGGCGAGCAATGCGCCGCCAAGCAGCCCTCCACCGCCTACGGGCACCAAGACCGCATCTAGTTGCTCGACAGTGTCGAGCAGTTCGAGCGTGGCCGTACCCTGGCCAGCTATGACCCTTTCATCATCAAAGGGCGGAACCAACACTGCGGCATACTGACGTTGGATCTGAGCAACTTTCTCCTCTCTTGCCTGATTACTGGCTGCACACCAGATAACCTCCCCACCAGCGCGTCTTACTGCATTCACTTTTATCGCGTTCGCGCCCTTTGGCATCACCACTTTGACATCAAATCCAAGAATGCGGCCGGCCTCTGCTAGCGCTGCACCATGGTTGCCTGATGAATGAGTGCAAAGGGTACCCACCTCACCTGCCTCTTTCGCAAGCAGCGCGGCATTCATCGCACCTCGGAACTTAAAAGACCCCGTATGCTGCAGGTGCTCTCCCTTAAAGAAAAGTGTTGTCTGATAGGATCGATCGATCGCCGTGGATGTCAGCACCGGCGTCGACACGATATGAGATGACAAGCGACCGGCTGCCTCTAAAACACTCAACTTGGATAACGGCTGAAGACTTTCCATAGCAAACACTCCGTCGTCGTCAGTCTAATCCGGGCATCAATTTTAGAGTGGAGAGGCATTCTCCGACACAAACCAACCCCTCAGAGTGGGTCCTCCGACCCGCCGACGGATCAAAAATATGCTGAGCCAGCGGAATGATGATAGCAGCGGTCAGTTTGGGCTTTCCTGACTAGCTCGCATTTTGTCGGCCGAATCCTTTAGACCAACAATCTCATTGAACACCGGCATACCCGCGCTGCCGTCAACCTCATCCTGAATAAAGTACCCTTCTCGTTCAAACTGATAACGCTGATCATCAGGTCTATCGCTAACGCTTTGCTCTACGAACCCCACAAACTTCTGCTCTGAGTTGGGATTAATAAGGTCACGGTAGTCGGAATCTTCGGAGTCGGGAAATGGCACCGTAAAAAGGGGTTCAAACCGCTTGAACGTTGCTGGGACATTAAAAGTCGCAGACACCCACTGGATCACTCCTCGCACTTTTCTCCCTTCTGGATTGACGCCCAGTGTCTTCGGGTCGTATTCGCAAAAAACCTCCTCAATCTCTCCAGACGCGTTTTTACGAACATCCATTGCTTTGATCACATACGCGCCGCGCAGACGGACTTCCTGACCGAGCACGAGCCGCTTGTACTTTCGGTTGGCTTCTAGCCGAAAGTCTGATCGGTCGATATAAACGCTCTGTGTGAGGGGCACCACCCTTTTTCCGAGTGCTGGGTCCTTAGGGTGATTTGCGACCTCCAGTTGCTCGGTAGCATCAGGATCAAAATTGGTAATGGTCAGCTTTAGCGGGTCTAAAACCGCCATTGCTCTCGGCGCCCGCGGTTCTAGATCCTCGCGAATACAACTTTCAAGCAGGGCGAGCTCAACATTGTTGTCGCTTTTGGTGATCCCAATGCGGCGACAGAAATCTCTTAATGCGTTCGGGCTGTATCCGCGCCGCCTCATGCCGGCAATCGTGGGCATCCTTGGATCATCCCACCCACTAACAAACCCCTCATCAATCAACTGTTTCAGCTTCCGTTTGCTCGTTACGGTGTACTGGAGGTTCAGCCGAGAGAATTCAATCTGTTGCGGATTGCCAGGAACATCAAGTTGAGCTAGCACCCAATCATAAAGTGGTCGGTGGTCTTCAAACCCTGTATCGCACAAAGAATGCGTAATTTGCTCTAAGGCATCAGAAATACAGTGGGTGTAGTCATAAAGGGGATACACACACCACGCGTCCCCGGTTTGGTGATGGGCCACGTGCCGGATACGATAGATACTAGGATCACGCAAGTTCATGTTGCCGGATGCCATGTCTATTTTGAGTCTTAAGACATGAGCACCATCTTCGAACTCTCCCGCCCGCATACGTCGAAAGAGATCAAGGTTTTCCTCTACAGACCGATCCCGGTAAGGGCTATCAGTGCCTGGCTCGGTCAACGTCCCTCGATACGACCGTATTTCATCGGCCGACAACGAACACACATAGGCTTTTCCAGCCTCAATGAGTTTCACGGCGTAGTCATACAGCGCTTCAAAATAATCGGACGCGTTGTGCTCCTCCACCCACTCGAAACCGAGCCAGTTGATGTCGCGGCGCATCGCCGTCATGAAGTGCTCGTCCTCTTTTTCAGGATTGGTGTCATCAAATCGTAAATTCGTTGAGCCACCGAATTCAGCAGCAAGACCGAAATTCAGACAAATCGCTTTGGCGTGACCAATGTGCAAATACCCGTTGGGCTCTGGTGGAAAGCGCGTTTTAACTCGGCCACCATGTTTACCCGACGCTTCGTCCGCAGTCATGATGTTGCTAATAAAATTCGAGGGATAGCGAGGTTCGGTTGGTTCAACCATGGTTCAAGGTTCCAAAAAAGCGGCCAAGCACGTGAGGGACACCATTATAAACAGAATGGTCTTGAGCGCGCGGCCCGAAAGATTTAAGGACACTTTGACGCTGATAAAAGCACCAATCGCTGACCCCATCGCTAGCACCAGCCCTGCGACCCAAGCCACCTGGCCTTGCCATGCAAAGATGACCAGTGCGACTAGACTAAAGATACCGGTGCACAACGTTTTCAGCGCGTTGCCCCGAACGAGATCGTATTGCATCACACCCGATAACGCGGCGAGCAAAATGAAGCCCACGCCAGCCTGAATGAATCCCCCATACAAACCAGCTGCGAAGAGCGCTGCCAATCCTGCCCAACCTTGATTCGGCGTTTCCTCCGGACGCGGTTGCATAAAGGATGGATTAACGACCATTAATCCTGCGATGACGATCATTGTGCTAAGCAGTACCGGCTTCAATAACGTTACCGGCATAAAAGCAGCAGCAAGCGCACCTATGGCGGCTCCCAGGACGGTAGGACCGAGGACGCTAAGCCAAGCCCCTCGATCAAGCCTCCCTGCCCGGTCAAACTCGACGGCACCAGTGGCTGATTGTGCGAGCACAGCCAACCGATTGGTCCCATTGGCGACGTCAGCAGGCATACCAGTGATCATCAGTACCGGCAGCGTTAGCATCGAGCCACCACCGGCTAGCGTATTAATAAATCCGCTCACGACGCCTGTGCCAATGAGCAGAGCAATCAGCCACGCCTCCATCACTTTGACTCAGGCTCAGATGTGCGACGTTTCCACCGCACCAGGAATCGCGCGCCCGGTTCACTGATAATCATGAGCTCCTGATCGTCAGTAAAAGCCACTGATTCCACCTGACCCATCTCAAACTTGCGCAGGTCTAAGCGGCCGACCTGCCGTGAAAACCAGTGCTCCCCCTCCAGCTCTGGCCGGCTAAATAGCCATAGGAATTGGTACCCCAGCACCGCCAGCAGCTCCTCGCTAGGATTGACGTCTGCGGCTGTAACGACCGCGAGATCATCCTTTACAGCAATGAGTTCAGCCAGATTAGCCCGCTCCGTTGCACCCAAAGTAACTCGGTACAGTTTCGCGCCCGGCTTGAACGTTGAGATCGAACCCGATGCTCTGTGCTTAGTCACGAGATAGACCTGCCCGTCCGCGACAAAGATCGCCTCCGCATCGAACTCCCATTCCTTTGCTGGAAACATCGATTGCTCTGGGTAGGCAATCGGATAAAAGGCAAGCGCTCGGGTTTTATCAACGGCGCGTGGATTGAATTCAGGCACTCGGTAGATTCCAAGGTCACGCCTGGCATTGCCATTATTTCCCGTATCCGCGATCAATAGATGACCGTCTAGAACAGCAATGTCCTCCCAGTCGTAGTTCATGGCGATTTCGATCGTATGGCCTTCCCACTCACTGCTTATCCCCTGCGCGCTAGATGGGCATGTTCTTAGAAAAGGCGGACAGATCACCTCCCCTTCCCGCGTTATCGCGAACAATCTGGCCTTATCGCCGCTATCATTGTGCGCCCAAAACGTATCAGAAAAGAGGTGGCTCCGAGTCACGCCACTCACCTCTTGAAGCGACTTATTGCCAAGTGGCGGTGCTTTCTCGACTTCAAATTCGTAAGTGAGTTCATCCCCCTTAGTGGTGGGAACCGCGATCAGCCCTAGAGTAGTGAGAAGTAAAACCGTGGCAGCCGCGTGATGGGAATTCATGATGTCCACTCCTTTGACAGGTCACCGGCTTGGAGGGGCGACTTCTTGCTTTTCACTTTCGTCCCGATATCATACCACCCTCCCAAAAACTGGCGTGGTCCGTCGGTGCGCAACGTGGACTCAAAACCCCGTAATTATTTGGCCGCTGATATCGATCACACCGACTATTTAGGACCCTCGCGCCAGTAGGGATGACACCAAGGATCATGGCCGAGCGCGCTTCTAACTCCAATTGACGAGCAACAAGATGAATGAGACCCCCATTGACGATCTCAACGTACTCGAGGAAAAACCACTCGTGACACCAGCTGCGCTCAAGTCCCTCTTTCCCCTGAGTGAAGGCGCGGAGCAGACCATCATCGAGTCACGACAAACGATTCGCTCCATTCTGTCTAGGAGAGATCCTCGATTACTCGTAGTGGTGGGACCCTGTTCGATTCACGATACGCGAGCTGCACTGGAGTATGCGGAGCGTCTTAAGAAGCTGGCAAGCCAGGTGGAACAATCACTCTATTTGGTCATGCGGGTGTATTTCGAAAAACCCAGAACCACCGTTGGATGGAAGGGGTTGATTAATGACCCGAGACTCGACGACTCTTTCCGTATCGAGGAAGGCTTACAAGTAGGTCGTTCATTACTGGTTTCCCTCGCAGAGATGGGCATTCCGACAGCAACCGAAGCGCTTGACCCTGTGTCACCCCAATACCTTCAGGATCTGATTAGTTGGAGCGCGATCGGCGCAAGAACGGCCGAATCGCAGACCCACCGCGAGATGGCAAGCGGGCTTTCCTCAGCAGTCGGCTTTAAAAATGGCACGGATGGCAGCCTTGATGTCGCTATCAACGCACTCAAATCCGTCTCGGCTCCGCACCGTTTCCTCGGTATCAATCAGGAAGGCCTTGTATCGATTATCGAGACTGGGGGTAATCGTCACGCCCATGTCGTGCTACGCGGGGGAAGCGACGGACCCAATTACCAGAAGGACAGCGTGAGTGACTGCGAATCTCAGCTTGAGGCTGCGGGGATCCATCCAAGCATCATGATTGACTGCTCTCACGCAAATTCCAACAAAGATCCAGCGAATCAAACGCGCGTGATCGATGATGTGGCTGAGCAAATTCTTGATGGCAACCAATCGATCATCGGCCTGATGATTGAGTCCCATCTAAACTGGGGCAACCAGTCAATTCCAAAGGATGTGGCGGCGCTTGAATATGGGGTGTCAGTCACCGATGCATGCATCGATTGGGAAACGACCGAATCGTCCCTTATCGCCCTATCCGAACAATTAGCCTCAGCCCTACATTTAAGGAAAGACCGCTCCGCCTAGCGACCAAGCCACTTGGGGCTTTCAAACGTCCTCAAGTGGGCGGAAGACGTTAGTAGTAAGCGTTCTCTTTAACACTGTGATCGGTGACGTCTTTGACTGCCGTTAGTTGAGGCAACTGATCCAACAGTGTTTTCTCCACCCCCTCCTTCAGCGTGAGGTCAACCATGCCACAACCCTGGCATCCACCGCCAAATTGCAAGACCGCAACGCTCTCATCGACTACCTCCACAAGACTGACCATTCCACCATGGCTGGCAAGGGAAGGATTAACTTCGGTGTGCAAGACATAGTTGATGCGTTCTTCGATCGGGCTGTCCTCAGTTACGCTGGGCACCTTGGCATTGGGCGCCTTGATCGTCAGCTGCCCACCCATTCGGTCTTCGGAAAAATCCACCACTGCATCTTCTAGAAACCGCTCGCTCGCCTGATCGATCCAAGCGACGAAGGCGGGGTACTCAACACGGATATCCGTGGGCTGCTCCTCACCGGGGCGACAGTAGGCGAGGCAGGTCTCAGCCATAGGAGTTCCTGGTTCTGTAATAAAGATACGCACCCCGATATCTTGATCCTCTTGCTTCTCGAGCAATTGCTGGAGATACCGCTGCGCGCCTTCCTTAATCTCAACCATTTCGATCCACCTGATGCTTCCTTGATGCCCAATTATACGAGGAATACGGTTTAGAGACGAACGTTGCAAGGACGCTCCGGCCTCTATCATGAGATGGATTCACGCAGGGGGCAAAAGTTCTTCAAACGCTCGTTTACCGCCGTTTGCTAGCATGTTCATTTTGCTACGCCGGTATCCCATGGACAAACGAACGTCTCCACCCATCACCGAACAATTGAATCAACGCATCATGGTAATGGATGGCGCAATGGGCACCGCTATCCAAGCACACCGACTGACTGAGGAGGATTTCCGAGGCAGTCGATTTAGCGATCACTCGATGGATCTCAAAGGCAATAATGAGATCCTAACCCTAACTCAGCCTCACATTATCCGAGACATCCACGCGAGCTACTTAAGTGCTGGCGCAGACATCATTGAAACCAACACTTTCACAGCGAACGCGATCTCCCAGGCAGATTACGGCACGGAAAACCTCGTTTTTGACCTCAACTTCGAGGCAGCTCGACTGGCTCAATCCGCCGTCCAGGAAGCAATGCAGGCCGATAGGAGTAGGACTTGCTACGTAGCTGGTGCGCTCGGCCCCACCACTCGATCAGCTAGCATTTCGCCCGACGTCAATGACCCAGGCTTTAGAAACGTTTCATTCGACGATCTGGTTGACGACTACACCCTGGCGATAGACGGGTTAGTGAAGGGAGGAAGCGATGTTCTACTCATCGAAACCATCTTCGATGTGTTGAACGCAAAGGCCGCAATCTACGCGGCGCTGAATTACTTCGAGAAAGCAGGCCAGAGCATTCCCATCATGATTTCTGGCACCATCACAGACGCAAGTGGTCGCCTGCTGTCTGGTCAAACGGTGGGTGCATTCTGGAGCGCGGTTCGACACGCATCACCCATGTCCATTGGTTTCAACTGCGCACTCGGCGCCGCTGAATTGCATAGCTATACCCATGAAATCAGCCGGCTAGCAGATTGCTATGTCAGCGCCTACCCTAATCGAGGCTTGCCTAACGAATTTGGGGAGTATGACGAAACCATCGAGGAGATGAGTGAAGCAATCACCGCCTATCTCGATGAAGGCATGGTGAATCTGATCGGCGGCTGCTGTGGGACGACCCCGGATCACATCGCTGCTTTTGCCGACCTGGTCAAGTCATATTCACCAAGGAAAGCGCCCGAACGCAAGGTAAACATGTCACTTTCAGGCCTGGAGGCGCTCACCATTACCGAGGACAGTCTCTTTGTGAATGTGGGTGAGCGAACCAATGTGACTGGGTCCGCCAAGTTTTCTCGACTAATTCAGAATGGCCAGTATCAGGAGGCGCTCGCGGTTGCTCAACAGCAAGTCGATAACGGTGCCCAGATCATCGACATCAACATGGACGAGGGGATGCTCGATTCTGAGGCGGCCATGATCACCTTTTTGAATTTAATCGCGAGCGAGCCCGACATTTCACGAGTCCCAGTCATGATCGATTCGTCCAAGTGGACCATTATCGAATCCGGGCTTAAATGTTTGCAGGGCAAATGCATCGTTAACTCGATAAGTCTCAAGGCTGGTGAGGAAGAATTCCTTGAGCAAGCCCGTATTTGCATGAAATTTGGGGCTGCCGTCGTTGTGATGGCCTTCGACGAGAAAGGCCAAGCAGATACTCTCGCGAGAAAAAATGAAATCTGCACTCGAAGCTACAAACTGCTGACTGAGGTTGCTGGTTTTCCGCCAGAAGACATCATCTTCGACCCCAATATCTTTGCGGTGGCCACGGGGATTGAGGAGCACGCCAAGTACGGCATTGACTTTATCGAGGCCTGCCGGTTCATTAAAGCTAACTTACCGCACGCTTCGATCTCCGGCGGCCTATCCAATGTTTCCTTTTCTTTCCGCGGCAACAATGCGGTTCGCGAGGCCATCCACGCCGTCTTCCTCTATCACGCGATCCGCGCCGGACTGACGATGGGCATTGTTAATGCTGGTCAGCTTGCCATTTACGAAAACATACCGACCGACCTCAAAGACAGGATCGAAGACGTTATCTTCAATCGACACCCCGAGGCGACCGAGGCCCTCATCGAGATCGCCGAACAATATTCAGGTCGGGGTGGGCAATCAGTCGAAGCCGACAATGCTTGGCGGGCATTACCGGTTGAGGAAAGGTTGGCTCACGCCCTTATTAAAGGCATCAATAAGCACATTGTCGCTGACACCGAAGAAGCGCGCCTAAATACCGAGCGGCCCATAGATGTCATCGAAGGTCCGCTTATGGACGGTATGAATCGGGTCGGGGACTTATTCGGTGCAGGAAAAATGTTCTTACCCCAAGTGGTTAAGAGTGCTCGGGTGATGAAACAAGCGGTTGCCCATCTGGTCCCCTTCATTGAGGCGAACCAAGACGAAGCCGCTGGGAAGAAGGGCAAAATCTTAATGGCCACAGTGAAAGGCGATGTTCACGACATTGGAAAAAACATCGTTGGCGTTGTGCTTCAATGCAACAACTATGACGTTATTGACCTCGGCGTGATGGTGCCAGCCGACCAAATTCTGAAAGCTGCGCAAGCGCACGATGTAGACATGATTGGGCTAAGCGGTCTGATCACACCGTCCCTTGATGAAATGGTCCATGTTGCGAGCGAGCTTGAACGTCAGGGCTACGCGATTCCACTACTCATCGGTGGAGCCACCACGTCTAAAGCGCACACCGCGGTTAAAATCGAACCTGTTTATCAAAGTGAAGCAACCATTTACGTAACAGACGCTTCCAAGGCGGTTGGCGTCGCTACCCAACTCTTGTCGGACAGTGATGCTCAGTCCATTCGCCAGCACACTCGGGACGAGTACGAGCTGGTCAGACAAAGAAATGCGGGCCGAAACGCAAAAAAACGCCTGCTCAATATCGATGAGGCCAGGCAGAATCGTCCGGTATTGGATTGGTCAAATTTCAGCCCGAGGAAACCAACGTTTTTGGGCGAGAAAACGATTCCACGTATCGAGCTCGCTGACCTAGAGCCTTATATTGACTGGACACCCTTTTTTATTGCTTGGGAATTGGCAGGAAAATTTCCCAATATCCTCGAAGATGAAGTAGTTGGTGAATCGGCACGCGAACTGTTTTCAGACGCACAACAACTGATAACAGCCTTAAAGGACAATTCTAGGTTTCATGCCTCGGCCACCCTAGGTTTTTGGCCCGCCAATAGCGACGGTGACGATATTGTCTTGTACCACCCGGAAACCCTTGAAACGAGATGTACGTTGCATCATCTCAGACAGCAAACAGACAAGCCGAATGGCAATCCAAACCTATGCCTGAGTGACTGGGTTGCACCGATTGCTGCGGGCACGGACTATCTCGGCGGGTTCGTCGTCACCGCAGGGGCACCATTTGAACAACTGGCGAACGAGTATGAAGCCAAGGGCGACGACTACAATTCCATCCTGACTAAAGCCATTGCGGACCGTTTTGCTGAGGCTTGTGCCGAGTATCTTCATGAGCAAGTCAGGCGACACTATTGGGGTTACGCGCCTGACGAAGCCTTCTCGAACGAGGAGCTGATTAAGGAACGGTATGAGGGCATAAGGCCTGCGCCAGGCTATCCCGCTTGTCCCGACCATACGGAAAAGGGAACCTTGTTCAGGCTATTGGATGCGAGTGAAACGCTCGGCGTTGAATTGACTGAGCACTTCGCCATGCACCCAGCGGCCTCTGTCAGTGGTTTTTATTTCTCCCATCGAGAAGCGACCTACTTCGGGCTAGGGAAGATTGATGACAGCCAAGTCAAGGATTACGCTGCGAGAAAGGGGTGGCCGGAAGCAGAGGCAAGACGCTGGCTGTCGCCGAATTTGGTATCTTGACTCACTCGAGGGAACCTGGGCTTATCCATTCGATACTCCCCAGGTACCATTACCATACTGAGCGAGAGACAGACTGATGTCGGACAGAGAAACCAACCACGAAAATTCAAATGAGCACTCTGAAGGCGGTCCACCCAGTTTGTTTCAGCTTGTTTTGAGCGTCATGGCGGCTGCCATTGGCGTTCAAACGAAAGCGGGCAGAGAGCGAGATTTTAGAACCAACAGCCCGCTGCCTTTCATACTCGCGGGCCTTCTCTTTACGATTGCGTTCGTAGCGACCCTCATCCTTGTCGTTAACCTGGTGCTGTAGCTCTAGCTAGCGCCACGCGTTAGGTCTAGCCCAGTCGATTGCCGCCCTCTTCGTCCCATCAGGAGGACAACCTAAAGGCAACTGTATTCGAGCGAGTGCCGAACAAATTTGACCAGTGAGGCCTGGTTGCGCCAAGGCAACGCCGGGTTCACGCCGATTCATCGATTGAAAAAGCTTACCAAGGCGTTCGAGGACGCCAATTAACTACTATCGGTTTATCAGTCCGCGCCTTCGACTACCAGCAAAGTTGCTCGAACTATGCCTCGATGAGTCCAAAATTGACCCACAACAAGGCGGTGAGAAGCCATCGGAGCAACGCTAGAAATCGCCCCAAGCAATTTTTCTTCTCATTGGCTTCTAGGCGTTGAGAAACTGGGGTGCTAGGACGGCATCCCTGACAACCAATAGACTACGGCCACTACAGGAATAATAATGATGGCGACCGCTGACAGCGCATCAGCCATCCCATCGGCTGACGTTTCAGTGTCTGTCTGGTTACTTTGTTGATCCATTTTACAAACTCATTCTTTCTTCGAGTGGATGAGCTACATTGCCCCCTCAAACTCTCGGCACGAGGTTGCGAGTGCTGCTCGACGACTTATTCACAAATCGGGACTTTACCATTGCCAATCGCTGAAGTCTTTGACTAACCGCGCTCGCTGGCACCAAGTCCATCAACCGAACAGGCTCTATCGTTAATTGGCTCTCGACTGACCCGTTGGCGACGCCAGTCGGCTGCTAAACCGTCTGAACATTGACCAAGGTTCGACCCACAACACCTCCAGCATAAATCGAGGCTAACGCCCCATCCAAATCGCCAAGATTGATCTCGTTTGCTAGCTCGTCAAGATTACTGAGATGCCATTCCTCGGCTAATTTGACCCAGTTCCGCGTTTTGTCGGCGAGCGGCAGTTCAACGCTGTCCACTCCCAAGACATTGACCCCACGCAAAATGAAGGGAAACACGTTGACAGCGAATTCGGGCGATGCGACTAGTCCGCAAACCGCAACACTGCCTTGGGGTTCCAGTTGCTTGATCACGTTTGACAGCGTGTCTCCACCCACCGCATCAATCCCATGGGCAAAGCGCGGCGCTAAGAGCGGGCGACTCGCGGGTTCACTCAGCTCATCTCTATGAATCACCTGACTTGCGCCCAGCGATGTCAAGAATTCAGTCTGGTCGGCTTTTCCCGAGCTTGCGACTACCTCAAAACCAAGGTTCGCAAGCAAGGCGACCGCCACCGACCCGACGCCTCCCGTGGCACCGGTCACAATCACAGGGCCCTGCTCAGGTGAGGCGTTCATCCAGAGAAGCTTCTCGACACACAGCGCCGCAGTGAGGCCTGCCGTACCGAGAATCATGCTTTCTCTGAGCGATAAGCCAGCTGGCAATGGGGTCACCCACTCTCCAGGGACAGAGATATATTGCCCGTAACCGCCCGGAGTGTTCATTCCTAGGTCAAAGCCAATCACGATCACTTCATCGCCTACTTTTAACTGGGGATCTTCGGTTTTTACAACGATTCCCGCGGCGTCAATGCCTGGTGTGTGGGGATAGGACCGAGTCACACCGGGAGCCCCGTTTGCCGAGAGCGCATCCTTATAATTAACGGAAGAGTAGAGTACTTCTATGAGCGTATTGTGCTGAGGTAACGCCTCAGTATCTCGCGTGACAATTTGGGCGCTCATGGTATCGCCCTCTTTTTCGACCTGGTAAGCAGAAAATGTGGTCATCGTTCTTTCCTCTATTTTTTTCGTTTGGGGCCAGACCAGGATCGCGCCTATTGGCCACCTAATTCTCTGTGAAACTTGAATAACGGCTGCTGTGAAAGTGCCGTTTTTGAGAGCAAGAGCGCTGCCTTGTTCAGCCACCTATCGATGGGTTTCTCTGGCCGCTTATAGCGAACCTCGAAGACCTTAGCATCGCGACTGGCTTCCATGAGGTACTCATCGCTAGTAATCAGTTCATCGACCAACTGAAGTTCAATGGCACGCTTGCCATACCAAGCTTCTCCAGTGGCTATCCTCTCGATATCGACTTTTGGTCGATTCTCAACCACGAACTCCTTGAACAAGCCATGCACGTCCTCAAGCTCCTGCCGAAACTTTTCTCTACCGGCATCCGTGTTCTCTCCAAACATCGTCAGCGTACGCTTGAACTCTCCAGCCGTATGGAGTTCCACATCAATATCATTTTTCTTCAACAGCCGACTAAAGTTCGGGATTTGCGCCAGAACGCCAACTGACCCCACGAGCGCAAAAGGGGCAGCAATAATTCGGTCTGCGATACATGCCATCATGTACCCACCGCTGGCAGCGACCATATCGACAGCGACTGTCAGCTTCAAACCGCGATCACGGATCCTTCGCAATTGAGAGGCCGCCAATCCGTACCCGTGAACAACGCCACCTGGACTCTCGAGCTTGACGACGACTTCGTCGCTCTCTTTGGCCACCATGAGAACCGCGGTCACCTCTTCTCTCAAATTCTCCACCGCGGACGCCTGAAGGTCTCCATCAAAAGAAAGAACGAAGCAGTAGGTGCTCTCTTTTTTTACCTCGCTGTCGTCCTCGTCTTCTTGATTGGAGGTCGCTTGTTTTGCGGCTTGCTTGGCTGCTTTCTTTGCAGATTTTTGCTCGACCTTTCGCCGCTTTTTTTCAGCTTTCAGCGCGATTTTTTGGGCCGCAGGATCCAATAAGGAGTTAGCTAATCCCTGCGATAAATCCTCCAGGCGGTCATTGAGACTTTTCACCTCGATTTGACCATCGGCTTGAACTCGGCCGCGCTGCGCATTCGCAAACAGGAAGCCAAAGAACACCAGCATCGCGACTAGAATCGTCGCGATCTTGGCAAAAAACAGTCCGTACTCCGCTAGGAATTCCAATCCTCAACCCTTCCTCGGAAAAACACTTTCTGAAATACTATCACAGCCCCTATGGTCTCAAGCTGTCCTTAGTGGGCTAGTTCTAAGAACAAGTACTGAGCAAGCGTTAAGAGTGCTGCATGCCATCTGAAATCAACATCCGCGACCTCGACGCGGCGCTTAGACCGTCTTTCAAGCCCGGCTTCATGCCTTTGGATCAAGTAGCGTATCGAGTCGTTTTCGATGATCAATCAGAACTTTTTTTGACGCTGAGTCCTGATAACTTCGAACTAAGCTATCAGCCCTCGCCGCGCACTACGCTAACAATTTGGGTTAAAGATCTGCAATTGCTTGAAGCGTTACTACTCGGCCGCGCCAGCGGCATGGATGCTTTCATGGCAGGACATTATCGTAGCGATGGCCATATTGTGCTTAGCCAGTTGCTCTTATATGTCTTTCTACCCTCGGACAGAGCATTGGCTTACGAAGTCTCAGACTAAGACCTTCGCACTGGATTCGAGTCCGGTTCTGGAGGCAGTGGTCTCCCGTTTTCGCGGAGTGATCAACCCCAATCAACCTCGCGCTCACTGGTCTCAGTCAAACGAGCCAACATCGCTCGGTGAGCCTCGCGCTCTTCATCCGTAGGCTCCAAGACACGCAATCGTTCGGGGCGGGCGTATTGCTCGGATGCTGGGCCCTGTTCCGCGTGAATCTTTGATGGATTCAGGCGCATCCAGCACCAAGCTTGCCTGACCTCCTGTCATAGCCAAGTAGACTTCCGCAAGAATCTCGGCATCTAACAATGCTCCGTGGAGCGGTACGAGCGGTGTTGTCAATTCCAAGACGCTTACACAACGCATCCAGGTTGTTTTTTTGGCCGGGATATTTTGTTCGCGCCAGTGCGAGAGAGTCTGTCACAGTGGAGAAATCAGCAATACGGCGGCGCTCGCGAGCCCGCTTCAACTCCGCATCAAGAAAACCAACGTCAAAGGATGCATTGTGGATGATTAGTTCTGCGCCGCTTAAAAATTCGATGATCTCTTCCTTTACGGCCGAAAAATCTGGTTTGTCCGCGAGGAATTCGAGGGTAATGCCGTGCACGGCCTCCGCACCTTCATCAATCGTGCGCCCGGGATTAATGTATTGGTGCAGCTGCCGGCCGGTTAGCTTTCGATCGATCAATTCGACACAACCAATCTCAATCAATCGATGACCCTCTCTTACCTCCAGCCCCGTTGTCTCAGTATCCAGCACTACTTGCCGCATTGAACATCCCTTTTTCTTTGATTCATCGGTTGCTATGCCTGCACTCGCCAGCGCTCTGCCAACCGCCGCCCATCTTGTTCATGGTCTATTTCTAAAGTTCTATTTCTAGCGCTCTATTTTTCGCATCCTACTTGTCACCGCGAGTTACGACAGTGCTTGATGCTCTGCTATCCGGTTGAGCTTGCTTCTCAAGGTGTTCAGCGCTCAATTCAGCGCTATCTTCGCAACTTCCTACTGTTGCCCTCTAATCCAAAGACAACTCATCGATGCCTCGATTAGCAAGCGCGTCAGCGAGCTCGTTGTCTGGATGCCCACTATGCCCCTTCACCCATTCCCACGTTACCTCATGACGGCTGGTGAGTTCGTCTAGCAACTGCCACAAATCTTGGTTTTTGACAGGTTTTTTTGCACTCGTTCGCCACTGATTACGCTTCCAGCCCTCAATCCACTGTGTGATACCTTGCCTCACATACTGTGAGTCGGTTGTGACCGTCACTCGACTTGACCGTTTTAGCGCAGCCAACCCCTCAATCGCGGCGCGAAGTTCCATTCGATTATTGGTTGTTGATTGCTCCCCGCCATACAACTCCTTTTCATGGGAACCGGACCTTAAGATGACTCCCCAACCGCCCGGACCAGGATTACCTCGGCAGGCACCATCTGTAAATATCTGAATATCAACGACTTCATTCGTCATAGGGCTATCTCCGTACCGAGCCGCTGTCCAAGATTCTAGTCTGTCTCTGCTTTTCCGAGACCATTAAACTCGTCTGAGCGACAGCGATGGGCCTGAACGGTCTCAGGCTGCGCATCCTCGCTCGTTGGGCTGAAATCGCACCTTTGTATCGCTGCGCGACTACGACGTAGATGCCGCCCCATCCCATATTGTATTTGCGCCCAAGCCCCAGCGAAAAATCTGGTCGACGTCGCCCCAACAATTGTCCAGGCCATCCAAAGCCACCAAACTCAATTCGATCAATCTTGAAGTTCAAGAGGTTTAGCCAGTCCAGCAGTCGCCGAGGAGCCAATCCCCACTGCGCCAGATGGCCCTTTCTAGTTGCCGCTAACACTCGCCGGCAACTCCACAAACTGAGTGGATTGAATCCTATGACAATCAGGCGGCCCATCGGCAATATCGTCCTTGCAAGCTCTTGAACCAAAAATTGGGGCCGATCACCGACATCCAGCAAATGCTGCGCAATCAGCACATCAATTGATTCATTGGCAAACGGCAGTTGCCCTGGGTTGCCCATAAGCTCGCCTGCCCCCCTGGAAACGCTCATCATGATTTGGCGACGCGTCGAACTTTTCTGAAAGAGTGGCGCGCTTGGGATCCCAGCTTGAAGCAGCACGTCCCCGTAGTAATTAGGCAGCAGTTCATCGCAGATAGCGCGCTCTGTGTCGTGCAACGTGACGCCGACACCCTCGCTTAGCCACCGCTCTAAGTGAAAGATTTCCTGCTGAGTAGATGAGTGATGCTCATCTTTTCCGCTCATAGCATGACCTCGTCAGCCTCGTGCTTCGACGGATCACTGCCCCCATGCCCGTCCATCCCCACGCTCTTTATGATGATTCTCATGGTTCACCTTCATGCACCAATCACAGCCCCAGCCCCTCAAATGCCTTGACGCGGTGCAGGCCTGCAGACACTTCATCTGGAAATATTGGTAGAAGCCTCACACCGTGTCATTCCTAACCCTGGAATGCAGGTTATTCACGCCACAGCCCATGCCTGATCCCTTATAATCATCCTAATGGCCATCGGCAGCCCCATGCTTCGTTCTATATTATCAATACCAACTATTGTTTGGGCGCTGGCTGGGTGCTCGACCCCTTTCTTGACTGGTCAACCTCAATCAGCCAATCAATCCGAATTTGAAAGCGTTCAAACCGCCTCAGAAGAGAGGTGTCTAAAAGATGGTCTCACTCAGTCACCGCCGACCGAGGACCCCTCACTTAAGGTTAATCCATGCCCCACCCATGAAAGGATCCCTCCCTCTGGGGCTGTTACCGGACTAACCGAGACCGAAGCGCACGCGACGTCTCATCAACTTGAGATCGACCAGGGAGGGCGTTTACCTGAGTCTAAGGCGGCTGGCCCGTCTGAAGAACCAGAGGTGAATCCTGATACCGAGTTATTCGCGCGAATGCGCCAGGGTTTTCGCCTTGATCACCGTCTTAGCGAGCCGCGCGTTCAAGCTCAAGCGCGCTGGTTTGAGAAAAATCCCGCCTATCTCGACCGCGTCTTTGATCGGGGCTCAAAGTATCTCTATCACATTGTGGAGTCACTGGAGACGAGTGGATTACCGCTCGAGATTGCTCTGTTGCCACTGGTAGAAAGCGCCTTCGATCCATTCGCCTATTCACACGGAAGAGCCTCTGGACTTTGGCAGTTCATTCCTGGGACAGCAAGGCTCCAGGGTTTAACCATTGATTGGTGGTTCGATGGCCGGCGTGACGTTGTTTACTCAACGGAAGCGGCGATCGATTACCTGAGCATGCTCAACCGACAGTTCAAGGGCGACTGGGAACTCACACTGGCTGCTTATAATGGAGGCATTGGAAACGTCAGAAAATCAATCCGGCGGCGAGGAAACCATGGCAACGCGGCCGACTTTTGGACGCTAGATTTAGCAAAAGAGACGGAGGCCTATGTCCCTAAGTTGCTCGCTATTGCTGCACTGGTAGCCGACCCGGGCGCCTTCAATTACGAACTTCCAAGCATCGCTAACGAGCCCGTTTTCGATGAAGTGGACATTGGCCATCAGATCGACCTGGCACTGGCTGCGCAACTCGCCTCGCTGGACGTTGAAACACTGTACCGCTTCAATCCAGGACTCAACCAATGGGCAACTCATCCAGATGGTCCTCACAGGCTGATCGTACCCATCGGCGCTACCCAGACGTTTCGTGAGAACCTAATGACATTATCGCCAACCAGCCGCATTGCCTGGGAGCGTTATAAGGTAAAGTCCGGCGACACCCTAAGCGAAATAGCTGATCGTTTTAACGTCTCAACCCAAGTGCTGATGCGCCAAAACGATTTGAACACGAGCCGTATACGAGCAGGTCAAGCGCTTCTCATTCCCAAAGCCATAGGGCCAGAATCATCGTTGACAGCGAATGGCCGCCTAGCAAGTCGACAGCGTCGACTAGCCGATGATCCCGACAGAAGCCACATCAGCTACACGGTGCGGCCTGGGGATAGCCTTTGGACGATCGCTAGAAAATACGGCACGACGACAAAGGCAATTGCTCGATGGAATCAAATCGGCGAGAAATCTATGCTTCAGATAGGGCAAGCACTCCAACTTTACCCAAAAAAGGCGAGGGCGTTACGAACGGTTACTTCGCCGCGGCCATCGCTCCAGAAAGTCGAGCGGACGATTCGATATACAGTAAAGCCAGGCGATTCTTTTGGACGAATCGCCAATCGGTTTCAAGTATCAATTGCCAATCTCAAGCGCTGGAACCCGGAACACGCAAAAGAAAAATATCTTCAACCAGGAGACAGACTGGTTATTAAAATCAACGTCAAACAGCTAACGCAATGACCCTATCCGCCAGAAATGCTGCCCTCTTCGCGAAGCGTTTGCTCCGCTCCGGCAAAATCCAACCTCCCGCGCTGAAAACCTAGCATCTGCTGTAGCGCCTGACCTTGAGAAAGATCACTACTTGCGTCGCCATTCTCCACATTGGTGACGGATATGACGGCAGCGCCGCCTTCACTGAGCTCCACAAGCCCCAAGGATTTCTCTAATTCGACTGGCTTGGGTAGTGAGAAGGCTTGCTCTCGAACATTAGCATCTAGACCTGGTGCGTAACGAGTGGCCTTGGCATTTACCTTCCATTCTAATCCGAACTGATCAGCAACGTAGCGCGTCAAATCCCCGGATTCGAGCATAGCGAGCGCTTGCTCCGCGTTTTCCAACGCGAGCGCTTCAGCGCTTTGGCGAGTCAGTTGGGTCTCAATACGACCTTCTACTTCAGCAAGGTCGAGCAGCTCACTGGGCTGGTGTTTCTCGACACGCACAACCACAGAGAGGTCAGAAGATATCTCAATCAGCGGACTGTTGTTTCCATCAACCAAAACATCAGGAGAAAACATCGCGTCCCTGACTTGAGCATTCGCCAGAATCCCTTGTCTGTCTTCAGCTTTTGCCGAAGGAATTCTGTCGATGGTTAACCCTAGTTCCTCCGCTACGACTACTAGATCAGGTTCCTCAAATGCCAGCTCATCAAGCGATGTCACGAGCGTCACAAACTCATCTTCAACCGCATCGTTTCGATACTGTCGTTCGACTTCCTCCTTAACCTCCTCGAACGCCTTCGTACTGCTGGGCGCCAACTCATTCAATTTAATGAGGTGCAAGCCGAATTCGGTTTCGACGACATCACTGATCTCTCCAACCTCTGTCAGTGCAAACGCTGCCTCCTCAAAGCTTGGGACAAACAGGCCTCGTGTCGCGACGCCAAGGTCTCCCCCCTGCGCTGCACTGCCGGGGTCATCAGACGATGCTTGCGCGACCTCTTCAAAAGGCTTTCCAGCACCTAATTCCGTCTGGATTGACTCGAGCAAGACGCTCGCTTCCTCGATGGTTCGATCCTCAGTAGACACCAAGATATGAGCGATTCGTCTATTTTCAGGAGTCATATAGCGATCTTTTTGCGCCTCATAGGCGCTTTGCAGTTCGCCGTCCGTAACCTCAACGGCAGCCGCCATCGCTGATCGATCAACCGCAACGTAAGCCAGGTCGACACTCTCCTCAGAAAAAAATTCGGACTGATTGGCTTGATAGTAAGCTTCGACCTCTGCCCCGGTAACTGATATCTGGTCTTCCAAATCGACAGGGTCAAAGGTCAGCACGGCCACATCACGGGTCTGGCGACTTAGGCTCGAAGCCCGCTTAGCTTCCAGCTCAGTTACAATCGCCGAAGCCTCGATCGTGCGTGCCAATTGAGAGATCGTTTTATCCCGCCTAAGCTCTTCCTTATACGTACCAGGGTTATAACCCACGCTCGCGAGAACCAGTCGATACTGGTTTTCGTCAAACGTTCCGTTCAACTGAAACGTTTCTGTAGCCAAGAGTTCTGCGTCAATTTCCGCTTCGCTAGTCGTCATATCGAGTGACGTCACCCCTTGCACCAAGAGACGTCTTGTAATGAGCGACTGCAACACATCGGCTCTCAGCGTATCTTCATCGATGTCCTCAGGTGTAGCACCTTGACCGAGTAATAATCTTCGGTTTCTCTCGACAGCCACTTCCATCTCACCGACGGTGATGTCCTCACCGTTCACACTCGCCACACTTTGAGTTGGACTAAATAGCGTTGGAATTGTCCCGAGACCAAACAATGCAAAGGCTATGATGATGGCGTAAATAATGGCTCGAGTGCCCCAACCATGGCCATCTCGCATTTTCATGATCGACATATCAGTCTTCCAATTCA
>JAYPPR010000005.1:0-98559 GCA_038131595.1 Gammaproteobacteria bacterium | reverse complement strand
ACAGTGAGTGATCGCGAAGTACAACGGGGTTTGATTGTTTACTTGGCGTGTTTGGGAGGTTCAGGTCCAAAACTTGAATCTCGCAATTCTCCTGAAAACAATTGAAAGCCAGGAGTAGCACGTGCATTCGAGTAATGCGATGGGTATAAAGGTAGTCAGAACAAGATTAGGAAACCTTCTATGACAAAGGCATCAGACTTATTTATCGAGTGTTTGGAAGCTGAAGGTTGCGAGTATGTGTTCGGCATTCCAGGTGAGGAAAACCTTGATTTCCTAGATAGCCTTAGCAGATCCAGCAAGATCAAGTTGATTTTGACCAGGCATGAACAAGGCGCGGGATTTATGGCGGCTGTGTATGGCCGCTTAACGGGGAAAACCGGTGTTTGTGTCTCTACTCTCGGTCCCGGGGCGACGAATTTCACGACCGCTGCCGCTTACGCGCAGTTAGGCGGTATGCCTATGATGATGGTCACCGGGCAAAAGCCGGTTAAAAAGTCCAAGCAGGGTCGGTTTCAAATTCTTGATGTTGTGGAGATGATGAAGCCCATCACAAAGTATGCGGTATCGTTGGTCGCTGGCGACAACATTCCATCCCGAATACGAGAAGCTTACCGCATTGCTGAGGAAGAAAAGCCGGGTGCTGTGCATATTGAGCTCCCCGAAGACATTGCTGATGAGCAAACAGAAGAGCGACCTATTCCAGCTTCGGTGGTTCGCCGGCCTATTGCTGAAGAAAAGGCTATTGACCGAGCGCTGCAGAAGATCCACGCAGCCAAATCTCCAATCATTATTATAGGAGCCGGCGGCAATCGAAAAATGACGTCAAAAATGTTGACCGAATTCATCGATAAAACCGGGATTCCCTTTATCACCACTCAGCTAGGCAAAGGTGTCGTGGACGAAAGACATCCTCTTTTTATGGGCTGCGCGGCGCTCTCGGCAGCCGATTTCGTTCATCGCGCCATTGAAGCAGCAGATTTAATCCTAAACATTGGGCACGACGTGATCGAGAAGCCGCCGTTTTTCATGTCCAAAGGCGGAACAGAAGTCATCCACATTTCTTACAACACGGCGGAAGTGGATCCTGTCTATTTCCCGCAGGTCGAGGTAATTGGCGATGTGGGTAACTCGATTTGGCAAATGAAAAATCAGGTCAAAACGAGTGATGAAGCCGGTTGGGATTTCTCACGGATGATGAGTGTTCGAGAGCACCACGATGCCAACATCTTGGAGGGCACAGAGGATATGCGGTTCCCCTGTTACCCGCAGCGCGTGGTGAAAGTGGTCCGCGATGTTATGCCTGATGATGGAATTATTTGTTTGGACAATGGTGTCTACAAGATTTGGTTTGCGAGGAACTATCGCGCTCATCAGCCGAACACCGTGCTGCTGGATAACGCTTTAGCGACCATGGGAGCTGGATTGCCATCTGCAATGGCTGCGCACATGGTCCATCCCGATCGTAAAGTGCTTGCGGTCTGCGGCGACGGCGGCTTTATGATGAACTCGCAGGAACTCGAGACCGCTGTTCGCGAAAAGATGAACATCGCCGTCCTCATCCTCAATGACAATTCCTACGGAATGATTCGTTGGAAGCAGGCCAATATGGGGTTTGACGACTGGGGCCTGCAGTACGGCAATCCTGATTTTGTGAAATATGTAGAGTCGTATGGCGGTATTGGTCATAGGGTGGAGTCGGCAGATATGCTGCCCGGCATTTTAGAAACGGCCTTGACTACTCCTGGAGTGCATTTGATCGATTGTCCTGTGGATTACGTTGACAATGACAGAATCCTAAACCGCGAGATAAAGGAGCAGTCGGCGGCGATATAGGAGCGCTCACGACAGAGACAAAAGAGAAGATTGCCTAGCAGTTGAGGAGAAAGAATATGTCAGTACTTCAGGAAGCATACCCCTATTATTTAAATAACAAGGCTGTGTATGCGAACGAGAATCTGGAGGTTACGGACAAATACACAGGCGAGATAGCGACTCGCTGTGCGCTTGCGGATGCGACAGCGATTGATGAGGGGATTGCGGGTGCCGTTCGTGCGACAGACCCCATGGCGAGGAATGCCCTCTTACAAAAAAAGAGAGATATTGGAGCACTGTGTCAGTCGTTTTAGGGAGCGGTTTGATGAGCTCTCTATGGCGTTTGCATCGAAGCCGGGAAACCAATTACCGATGCTGAGGGGGAGGTTAGTCGCCTGATCGACACATTCCAGATTGCCGCGGAGGAGGCCACCCGTGTACGAGGAGAGCTGCAGGCATTAGATATCTCAGCGCGGGCCGAGGGGTATCAGGGTATGTGGAAGCGAGTACCAATAGGCCCTTGCTCGTTTATTTCCCCGTTTAATTTTCCGCTGAATCTAGCGGCTCATAAGATTGCCCCTGCGCTCGCGGTGGGGTGCCCATTTGTAATGAAACCTGCATCTAGGACACCCTTGGGTGCAATCATTATGGGAGAGATTCTGGCAGAAACCGATTTGCCAGAAGGCGCTTTCTCGATTCTTGCTTGTTCCCGCGATGGTGCTGACTTATTCACGGTAGACGATCGATTGAAGCTCCTGTCGTTCACAGGTTCACCTGGGGTGGGCTGGGACTTAAAAGCCCGTTGCGGAAAAAAGAAGGTGGTGTTGGAGCTAGGGGGAAATGCTGCCGTAGTCGTCGACGCGGATACAAAAAATTTAGACGACGCGGTGAATCGAATTATTTTTGGTGCTTTTTACCAGAGCGGTCAATCGTGCATCGGCGTGCAGCGAATTATGATCCACGAAGATGTCTATGAGGAAGTGAGAGACAAACTGGTTTCGAGGACCTCAAGCTTGGTCAAAGGTGATCCTAAGCTTAGAGAAACCTTCATAGGGCCGATGATCTCGGAGGGCGAAGCCGCTCGGCTTCACGGCTGGATTGAGTCGGCGGCCGCAGCAGGCGGCACAATCCTTTGCGGTGGCTCTCGAGAGGGTGCGATGCTGGATGCAACGCTGATGGAAAACGTACCCCTCGATCAAGATTTGTGTACTGAGGAAGCCTTTGGGCCAGCTGCTGTACTGCAGAAGTTTTCCACCTGGGATGAAGCCATTGATATGGTCAACGATAGTAAATTTGGCCTGCAAGCAGGCATCTTTACCCGAGATTTCTATAAGGTCCAGCAAGCGTGGGATCAATTAGAAGTAGGTGGCGTCGTGGTTGGCGATGTTCCGTCGTATCGCGTGGACAATATGCCTTACGGTGGCGTCAAAGACTCTGGTATCGGTCGCGAGGGTATTCAGTTTGCAATGGAGGATATGACTGAGATACGAAACCTAGTCATACGCACTCCGCCGGACTGATCGGGCTTGAGCGGGCGCCACGCGTCAAGGAGTTGGCAGCCTGGCGCTTGTGAGGTCCGCCACGTTATAGGGTCGCCTCTACCCACCGCGATTGCGTGGGTAGTCGACTGTCTAACAGATACCGACTGTAATTTTTTGTTTCAAAGTAGATATCTCTAGCATCCGCCGACTTCTAATCTTTAACTGCTCTTTCGATAGGCGAACTCCCTCAGCGGAATGGCGTCGGGCGAAAGATTGGGGCTGATGCAATATTTGCCACTAAATTGGATCGAGCCATCGAGAAGTTTAGTCCATTCATGAGAGATGAGTATGGTTGCAAACACAGGTCAAACAGCGCCAGATGATGAATGGCTCTCCCAGGTCATTGAGGAGATCCTAGAGCCAGACCTAGCCATCATCGACCCGCACCATCACCTGTGGCTCAGAAATGGTTACACCTACTTGATGCCAGAACTGGCGCGGGATTTAGCAAGCGGGCACAACGTCGTTGCAACCGTTTATGCAGAGTGCCACTCCATGTATCGAGCGGAGGGGCCAGCAGAATTTCGCTCCATAGGAGAAACGGAATTTGTCCGTGGTCAGGCCGCGATGAGCGCAAGCGGTGAGTTCGGGCCTGCGCGAGCATGCGCGGCCATGTTCGGCAACGTTGATCTAACATTAGGGCGCGCTGTGAGAGGCCTCATCGAGCAGCATCAGCATGCCTCGGGCGGATGCTTTCGAGGCGTGAGGCTATCAAGCGGCTGGCATGAAGACGAACGCGTTGGCAACGTGGCGGCGAATCGGGGCCTCCTGCTCCACCCGCAAGTGATCGATGCCATTGGCGTTTTAAATGAGGAAGGCTTGACGTTAGATTGCTGGCTTTATCACACCCAGATCCATGAAGTTGCTGCAGTCGCTGATCGCTACCCTGACCTCACTATTGTCTTGAACCATGTGGGTTCCCCCATATTAGGTGGACCTTACCGGGGTAAAGCGGATGACGTTTTTTCGGAATGGCACGAGCAAATGTCGAGCCTTAGTCAGCGCGACAACGTGCTGGTTAAGCTCGGTGCGCTCCCCATCCGCATGCCGAGTTTCGAGGGTGACCGCTCGATGCCTCCTTCTTCCATTGAGGTAGCGGAAGCCTGGCGGCCCTGGCTTCACTCATCTATTGAAATGTTTGGTGCGAAGCGCTGTATGTTCGAGTCTAACTTTCCTGTGCAGAAGCGTTGGTGCAGTTATCAGGTCTGCTGGAACGCGTTTAAGCGAATCGCAGAGAGCGCATCGGCGGATGAAAAGGTGGATTTGTTCGCCGGCACTGCAGCACGCGCTTATGGGCTTCAAGACATGGTGGCTTAGCTTGCCGAGGTCCCAGTAGAAATGGCCGGCTGTTCACCAACGCGTTGTTCGACGGTAGATCATGCTGGTAGTAGCGCTGCTCGCGGATTCGGGCGTGGCCGCCAGGGACCGCATTGGGCAGGAGTGAGGCTATCTTGCGAGTTATCACGGCCAATGAGAGTGGGGGATACAAGAAGCGTTTGCTGTCGAGCAGCACTCAAACGGCTGAGCTGGAATCGCTTCAAGCTGGTGAGCCCGAAGCATATTCACATAACCAAGGGTTATTTGTGGTCTGGCGCTTTGAACGACATAGTGACGGAGGTAGGGTCGTCACGAGGAGCGTGACTCCGTCCCAAAGTGAAGGTCCCCAAGATAACGAGACCTAGTGATCGGTTTGTCATTTGGTTTCAACTGCCTAGGGGTTGCAGTCTTAAACCAAGGCCCCAAGCATGGTGTTGAAATGGGGCGCAGGGAAAACTGCTCGAATAGAGACTGCTACAGAAGAAAAATTGGAATACGGGAGCGCAACCAATGACTGCGTCAACACAAACAACCTATGTCCCGCCACTCGAGTTAACGGCAGGTCAACCGGCACCCATCGCCGCCAATGGCGGGCTTTCCTACATGTCATTTGATCAGGATGGAGATGCCGGGACTCGACGTGCCATCAGTGATGCGCTTGCATTGATTGAGGGAGGTGATGCGCGTGCCGCCACTGCTTACTTGGATGATGCGCCCCCAGGACCCATCGAAACCAAGTGGGGTAAAGGGTTTCGGCGTTTTAGTGAATGCATGGCCTATATCAAAGAGAGCGGCATGCAGGCGCCGGAAGGGGGCATTGTTGTACCGCTTCGTTATACGGTGAATGAGCACCCGTCATATTCGATCGTGCCATCGAACGCGCTTTGGAAAGACGAAGGTCGAGCGACGGATGCAAACTTGCTGCGTCAGGATGAACGAGCCGAAGTCTATCGCTGCCTTTATTTCCCTCAAGTGCTGCGCGATGCCCGGCGTATTCAGGAGTATTACCCAGAGATTTCGCCGTATTCTGCTGAGTCGATGGACCGGCTTGGGGTGTCGCTTGCTCACTTCGAATCACAGTGCGAGAACTTCTACGATCACCGGGAAGTGGAGCGCGTGTTTTACCCAGAAATGGAGCAGTTGCTGCTGGATTACTTTCCCGGCGCGACCGAGGCGCTGGTCTACAACCATGATGTGTTTGATAAGCACTACACCGGGGACCGGACTGAAAACCAGGACGACAAAAACCCTGGCGTGAATGCCAATTACGCCAATCTCGTCCATAACGACCTGAACGATAATAGTGGCCGAGTTCGCTGCCGAGAACTGCTGCTGAAGAATCTTCGCAACTTCGGCCGCACGGTGAACTACACCGAAGCGGAAGTAGACGAGTTGATGTCTCGTCGGTTTATGTCAATTAATCTTGCTAAACCCATGGTGACGGTGGAGCAAAATCCATTCGTGCTTTGCGCCTGGCCGTCGTTCGCGGATCAACCCTACATCAACAATTACCGGGTCTACGATGATCGAGTGGGCGAGACAACTCGGTTTACCTATCGTCAAGATCACGAGTGGTACTGGGTGCCGCAGCAACAGCCGCACGAAGTCTCGATGCTGAAGTGTTACGACTCTGTGACTGACGGGTCAGTCTCTAGGTGGTCGTTTCATACGGCCTGCATTGACCCGCATCAGCCTGAAGATGCGCCGTGTCGGAAGAATGTGGTGGTCCGGTCGTTCGTGTTTTTTTGAGCACAATGCGCCAGCCGTTTCGGTACGCTCTCTGAGGGGGTTCAATCATAGGCGTTTAGCGAGCAGCACGGCCGCGCGGGTCATTGACCACTGCTATCAACTATCCCAGGCACATGCTGCTTAGATGAAAACTTATGCGCCTCCAGCCAACTAGCAATATAGATCAGAACCCTAGGTATGCTCATTGGCTGTAAGTAGTCGTCCTCGTTTGTATTCTTGGTCTTGGTCTTTGTCGGGCCGGGAGTGCAATGAGGTCTGATTTAAGGGTGCTGATAGCCAGAAGGCCGCTGCTTTACTGGTTCTTGATGCTGGTGGCAGGCACTCTGCGGCCCTGTTTCGGAGGAGAGCAGAGCCACCGCATACCAGTTATCGAATCGAGGTAAATCTCCAGGTGAAACCTGACTGATTTGCAAAAGTCGGTGGTTGTGGCTGAACCGCTCTGGTTCGAAGGAGAGTAGGGGCACCGCACCACTGTTGCCGAGTCCCGTTAGATTCCCAGGTGAAACCTTACTGAATCGCAAAAGTCGGTGGTTGTAGATGTGCCGCCCTGGTCCGGGGTAAGTGTCCGACCCTCTTTGAACGTTGCGGTTACGGCGTTTGTTAGCGCCAGCGCACTCTCCTCAAGCCCAAGATACTCGAGCATCATGCTTGCGGAGAGCAGCGTTGCGGTTGGGTTGATGACATTCATACCTTGGATATCGGGGGCGGTACCATGGGCGGATTCGAAGTAAGCGTAATCGGCTCCAAAGCACCCCGATGGAGCGAGACCTAAACCGCCGATTAGGCCCGCTGCACCATCTGACAAGATGTCGCCATAGAGATTGGGCGTGACAACGACATCCAGCGCATCGGGCTGGGTAATCATGCGGCACAAGAAATCGTCGACAATAAATGTCTCGAATTCGATGTCTGAGTACTCTTCGGCGATGGCTCGGCCAATGTCTCTAAAGAGCCCGTCTGATTGATGAAGCATGTTGTACTTGCTGGTTAGCGTCACTTTGCGTTTGCCGGCTCTCTTCCTCGCGAGTTCGAAGGCAAACCGGATCACCCGCTCAGCTCCAGCCTCGGTGATTGCTTTAATGGCGTATCGACCGGGCCCTAGATCTTTGAGCGATGATCTGGCGTGTGGCGCAAAGAGATTGAGTGCCGATAAGTCATCAATAGGTCCCTCTAGGCCCAGATAGAGATCCTCAAGGTTTTCTCGAATGATGGCGAAATCAATGGCCTCAGGGTGCTTGAGGGGCGATGCGGCGTTGGGCATATATTTGCACGGCCTGACATTGGCAAACGTTTGCTTGCCCCATCTCAGGTAAAACAGCGCCTGCGTGCTGTTGCCGCTCGTTGAGCCAAACAGGGTGGCGGCGGCTGCATCGATCTGTGCTTTGGATTCGTCAGGAAAGCGCTCACCCGTTTGCTCAATCGCCTCAGCACCCACCAGGGGGAAAATGAATTCGAGATCGAGATTAAGGTCTCGAAGAATCTCGAGGGTTGGGTCCATCACTTCAGGTGATGCATCGTCTCCCCTGAACACAGCGATTTGTCGGGATGTCATAGCGGTTTCCCTCTTGATTGATGCGGCGCTTGCAATCTAGCAGAAATTAAACCTAGATTGGGGAGGGGAAGAAGGTTGAGGGAGCGATAGTGGTTCAAGTAGACGCGATTCAGAAGGGTCTTGGGGGCTATGTCACGGGCGTTGATTTATCAAAGCCGCTGGCAGATGGCGAATTAGCAGATATCAAGGCGGCGTGGCTTGATCTTGGCGTGCTCGCGTTTCCTGACCAAGCGTTGTCTCCCGAGCAGCAGGCCGCATTCTCTGCCCAATTCGGTGAGCTCGATGTTTACCCCTTTATGACCCCTGTTCAGTCGCACCCGAATGTGATTCCGATCATCAAAGAGCCAGAAGCGAAGATGAATTTTGGCGGAGGCTGGCATACTGATACCTCCTACCTTGCAAAACCGCCCAAGGCGACGGTGCTGTATGCGCTTGAGACTCCCCCTGAGGGCGGTGATACGCTCTTTGCTGATGCGCGCGCTGCGTTCGATACGCTAAGCGAGGGCATGCAGGCAACCCTGTCTGGGTTAACCGGTGTCTATTCACCCAAGCTGGTGCACGGGGCCAAGGGCGCCTATCGGAGCGATGCTGCCAAGGAGTCACTCGGCGGTAGCTATGACAACGCTGTTGATGGAGAGAGCGAGGTCGAGCATCCGCTGATTCGCACCCACGATGACACAGGCAGACGGAGCATCTACTGCAGCCTGCCTCATACCCATCGAATTAAAGGATGGACCCGAGAAGAAAGCGTCCCCATTTTTAAGTATTTAATGGATCACATCACCCAGCCAGAGTTCGTGATCCGCCTGAAATGGACGCCTGGCATGTTGACCATTTGGGATAACCGCCGGGTGTTTCATATGGCGATGAATGATTACCACGGCCATCGGCGGCACATGCAGCGAGTGATCGTCCAGGGGGCTTCTCCTCAGTAGGAAGCAGGCGGTTTGCTTCGCTCACTAACCTCTATCGGGTTTTCGATACGGAGCTGAAGACTCAACTGGACGTCACGGCCCAATGATCAATGGTCAGGCGGGCTATTCAGCGCTCATGAGGGATCGAAGTATTGGTCCAGCACTTGGCGCACAGGCTCAATCTCGGCGATATCATGACCGATGCGGTCGAGTGTCGGTACATGAGCAGCGTACCATTCAAGGCCTGGGTCCCAAAATCGCAGCGTCATAAAGTAAAGATCGAGCGCAGTCATTTGCGCGCCCAAGAACCATGGCCCCACCGCCTGCTGTTCTAAAACGGTGAGTAACGTTTTTCGATGGTCATCGACCCCAGTCTTCAGCCGCCCGGCGGCTTGCTCATCGCCTTGTACCCAGCGCTCCGGTACATCGCTGTAGGCGAACGTCGGATAGAGCGCAGCATTGATCACCATGAGCCATCTCAAGAAGGCAGGTCTTGACGGGTCGGTTGAGTCTGGAATGAGTGTGCTTTCGGGAGCGATATCCTTCAAGAGGAGGAGCATGGCAGCGCTTTCGGTCATGACCTCTCCGGAAGGAAGGATCATCGTCGGTACCTGTCCCAGCGGGTTCAAGTGACCGATTACTTTGCTCTGCCAGCCAAGATCATCCCACGAGACACGTTCAAGTTTTATAGGGATGTGCTCGAGGGCAAAGGCGGCGTGGACAATCATGCCGCCACCGCCCGGTGCCGAGTACAGGGTGTATCGATCTGTCATTAGCGACGCCCTTTATTCCCTTTCACGCCAAGCGCCTCAGGGCCGTTTATCGCCGCTAGTCCTCGAGTTTAACGCCGAGGTGCTTCTCGATATGGTCGTCGATCAGTTCGTGGTATCGGCGAATGCGTTTTTCTTGATTAGACAAGTAGACACCTTTGAAACCACGTGACCTGAAGCCTCGCTGCTGAGTGACGAATACTTCCACGTCCTCTTGAATGGCACCGCCAACACTGTCGACGCCAAAGGTAAGCATCTCGACCGGCGCTTCTCCTTCCTCAAGCTCGCCACCAATTGGGTTGCTACGCTGAGTGGACCCTGGCTCATTCAGTGAGGCTGGGCTTGAATACCACCAGTTATCGAAGAGGCACTGCTGAGGGTCGTCCCTGTGTGGGCGCGCTCTGAGGAAATGAAACCCATCAGCCCATACGGATACGGCAAAGTTTGGGAATAGCGTGTAGTGGAAGGCGTCGGTGAACTGCTCATCCGGGATATTGGC
The DNA here is from genome assembly GCA_038131595.1 of Gammaproteobacteria bacterium. Classification (GTDB taxonomy): domain Bacteria; phylum Pseudomonadota; class Gammaproteobacteria; order Pseudomonadales; family Azotimanducaceae; genus UBA9926. Next base: position 88,405 of record JAYPPR010000005.1, on the reverse strand, counting down.
GTAGTGCGAATAGCCTTTTGAAGGCCCGAGCTTGCGCTTGGCTTGCTGCAAGGCTTCACGAGTGTCTTCAGCTCGATCTTTATACTCCTCGGGGTCGATCTCCCAATAACGGAGCAAGCTCGCCAAAGGATCGATGATGTTGCCGTCCTCGTCGGTTGAACCCACGCCAAAGCCGCCCCGCATGACCATGCGATTGTGCCCTTCATCAGAGAGATCGAATCGAGTTTCCTTGAAGTAGGTGTCGATGGCGCCGCGAATCTTCTTGCGGTCGGTGTCAGGCGTCGCGCGCATATGGACAGTGGGCACGTGATAGGACTCGTTGAAGTTGTCGAGCACGATTTTCCAATTACAAGGCAGCCACATGGTCTTTGCCATGGTGCGTTGCCATTTGTGGATTTCGCGCTTCTCCCAGTCGTCCCATATCGGACCAAGGTACTCTTTCAGCGACACACAGTCTGGGTCCATGTTGACCCAAACAAAGCCCGCGAAGGTCTCGCAGCGAAGCTCTTCGAGGCGAACGTTCTCGCAAGGGTTGCCCTGAGGAAAGTCCTCTTTATCGGGAGCAAAGTTTAATTCGCCATCCGGTAAAAAAGCCCAGCTGTGGTATTTGCAAACGAATCGGCGCAGCACGTGGCCTTTCTTTTCTTCTACTAGCGGATTCCCTCGATGTTGGCAGACGTTGTAAAAGGCTTTGACGGTGTCGTCTTTCTGGCGAACCATCAAAATCTCTTCGGGGCCGACTTCTTCCATTTGCCAGTCACCGGGCTTTGGGATCTCGGCTTCTCTGCCAAGGAGCAGCCAAACCTTGGTCCACATGCCTTCCCATTCTTTCTCGAAGAAATCCCGCGACGTGTAGCGGTAACCTGGGAGACGAGAGTCCCTTGTCGTCTGATCAGGCCACGGTTCGATTTTGATAATTTCTGACATCCTAATGTCCTTTTTTTGCTGCGCTTTTTGTCGTTCGATTCTCGCTAGAACCGCGCTCTTGGGTCAAGTTTAGTCGATTTCTGGGTCTCGCCTTCAAAGCTGATCAAAGAGCGCGAGATCCTCAGTGACCGCTGACTGTCTTGCGACCATCTGGGCCATCCAAGCAAAGGCGGTTTCATTGCTGGTATCGAGCGTCCCTGCAACCACCGTGACGTAGACCCAGTTGTATAGGAGAGAGTAGCGGTACTCGGTCCAGAGCTCCATCGAGTCGCCGGCGTCAATGCCAGCGTCTTTGAGACCGCTCGCATAGCGGTCGATCAATGCTCGCTCGTGGCTGCGCCGGACATCGATCTGCGTGCTTTGACCCAGGAACAGCGCAACGTCGTTCATGCCGCGTGCACGCAGCGGACCCTGCCAATCGATCACAGCGGCCGCGTCGTGATGCGGTTGGTTACCGTACAGTAGATTCTCCATTCGGTAGTCGCCGTGACACAGCGTGACAGGGGCCGAGTCCATCCCGGCTTGAAGGTCCGGTAAACGCTCAAGGAACGCGGCGTGATGCTGCCCATAGAGCGGGGTTAAGTAGTCGCCGAATTTCTCCATTAGCCCCTCGGCGCCAATACTCGCCAGTGATTGCATGTTGTCTGCGTGATAACTGTTTGCAATATGAGGAACCCAGTCGAGCGAGTCGACCTTCCCCCAAAATGGCGCATGCAATTTAACGAGTTGATCAATGGCGAGCATTGACTGCTCGAGCGTTGCGCCAATCACCTGACTGCCCACGTCGTAGTCGGTTAGATCCTCCATGAGAATGATGAAACGATCGCCCTCGCGAACGGACAGATAAGTTGCCGGCGTTCGAACCTCTGTCAGTGGGTCGAGTTCAGCGAGAAACCGGGTCTCGCGCTCATACAAGTTATAGGCAGTGGCGATCTCCCGGTTAGTCGGGTTTTGGGAGGCAAACTTGGCGATAAGGCAGTCAGGCGCGTTTCCTTGATTCCCGTCGTAGTGCAGATGAAGTTTGGCGATTTCAGCCATCATGCCGGTGCCATCGCCAATGGTGGATTGGCTGACGTTTGAAACTGCGCCGTCCGCCGGTAGACACCCGTGCTGATGTAATTGCTCGGTGAGAAAAGTCGCTGTGAAGCCCGCAGGTAGGTCAGGAATCGTCGTCATGATCATCCTCTTTTACTTGAAATTGTTGAGAGCGTCCGTGGTTAGGTTTTGCATGATTGATAGCGGCTCCAAATCTGGGGGCAGTGCGGCTCGCCCCTACAAGGATGTGCCGCCATCAACGGGCAAGATGGCGCCAGTCATACCACCTGCCTGCTCACTGACCAGATAGAGTGCAAGCGAGGCCACTTCTTCCACCGTGTTCAAGCGCTTGATCGCAGATTCTTGGGCGTAGGTGTCTTTAAACTCCTCATACGTCACGCCCATGGACGCTGCCGCATCGGGGCCCGCCTCCATCATGAGATCGGTTTCGATAGCACCCGGACTAATCGCGTTCACGGTGATCCCAAGATCTCCATATTCGAAGGCCGCGGCTTTGGTAAAGCCATTCATCGCGTGCTTAAACGTGATGTAGTGAGATACATTTTTTTTGTTGGCCTGCGCGCCCTCAACAGAAGAGATATTGATGATTCGGCCCCAATTCCGGCTCAGCATGTCCGGAATCGCGCGTCTTGTTGCCCAGAAACAGGAGTTAAGGATCCAGTGGTTAGCCTCTTGCCAGGCTTCTTCTGCAAGCTCGTGAATGGGTGCAAATCCGGTCGACCCGCCTGCGTTATTGACCAGAATATCGATGCGGCCGAATGCGGTCATTGCCTCATCGACGACGGCCTCGACGTCAGCTCTCTTTTTTACGTCTCCGGCGACAAATCGAGCCCGATCCGGGGTGCCCCAGTCGCGCAGGGTCGCGGCTCCTTTTTCAGGTGAGCGACCGTTAATGACAACACTCGCTCCTTCTGCGAGGTAGGCTTCCGCAATGCCCCGACCGATGCCTCGAGACCCTCCGGTAATAACGGCGACTTTGCCTGCCAGTGACCCCATGATGATTCTCCCTAACCCCATTGCTGCTGAATCGAATCTAGACAGTAAAAGAAAAGAATTGCCAAGAAAATAGGCTAGTTCATCGCAACCTTTTCTGAGTTTGCCTAATGCTGTTGATGGCCAGGATTATGACATTTTTTTTTCGGTTGGAGCGGGGAAGAATCGCAAATGAATCAGTTGGCTTTTTCTGGGCAAGCAGATCGAGGAGTTAGGCATTCGGATTTGCACGGAAAGCTCTTTCCAATGTTGGTTGAGCATTGCTGCTCGCCAGCGCCCAGTGAAACAAGTGGCCTTATGGCGCTAATCAATAGACAAGTGGTCGACCTGAACGGTGACTGGCTCACTTCGTTCCAATTCGTTGGGGTCCACCAGATTGCCAGCATCCTCTCGGATGGTGAGGCGAGAGGTATCCGGGGCTTCAACTGGCTGGGGCGAATCGAGGGTAGGCAGAATGGCGCCTGGCGCATCCAGTCCAAAATCGGGTGCGACTACCGGTTCCGCATCCGTTGGGTTTTCGTCAATCAGGGGTCGTCCATCATTGTCTCTGAGAGACAGGTTTGAGGTATCGACTTCTCTCCGCTCCTGATGGGTGGTCGGTAAAGGGCCCGCATCAACCGCGAGCACATCTAAGTGGGAGAGATCAGCAACGGGCGATTCAGCAGGCGCCAGTGGTGTAACGATAAACCCCTCTTGCGCAGCAAGGCTAAGGCCTCCTGAATCTTGGTTGCTACCTGCGGTTTCGGCTTCCTGCGTTGAAACATTGTCCAGTGGAGATCGTGAGGGATTGCTGGCGTTGACTTGCTCAGCTTCGTTGCTGCCTTGAGTGCTTTCTGCAGCGTCGTCCTGCTCGATTTTGACACGGATATCTGCGCCAAACGCTTTTAATTGCTGACCCAGTGACAGGGCTGCCGCCTTGTCGTTGGTACGCTTTAAGACAATGGGTTTACCGCTGAAAATCTTCTCGCGCTGAGGCAGGCTCAAGTTCAACGCATCCGACATGGCCGTTTCAACGTCCATGGGTGCGCGTCCCTCTAAATACTGACCCGTAAACACCACGAGAAAACTCGGCATTACGCGGAATCTCCGTTAGAAATCGCATCAAAGGCGGTGTTTAGTTGCTCGATGAGCTCGTTTTCACTGGCATCATTAGTCAGCACTCGATGCGCGTGAGTGGTGCGTTCCTCGTTGGTTAGTTGAGCGGCTAGTCGTTGCTCCACGGCAGCTCTTTCGAGCCCATCTCGCGCCATGCAGCGCGCGATGGCCGTCTCGGGTTCCACGGTGACTACCCAGACTTCATCTCCAAGATCTTCCCAACCCGCTTCGATGAGGACAGCAGCTTCGAGCACGACATGGCGTGCAGGATTTTGGTCCAATGCGATTCGGATTCGGTCTTCAGCCAGGCGGCGGATTTCCGGCCAAACAATGTCGGTGAGCGCCTTTAACTGGTCGGGCTGTCCAAAGACTTTGCCGCCCAATGCTTTGCGATCGATGTCACCGCTAGGTGCGCGAACCTCTTCACCAAAGTGAGCAACAATCTGATCGTTAGCGGGGTTTCCTGGCGCATACGCTTCGTGACCGAGCTTGTCGGCATCAATCACCTCTGCACCTTGGTTAGCGAGAAAACGCGCAGCAGTGGATTTGCCCGAGGCGATGCCTCCTGTTAAACAAATGACGGCCATTGATACCCCCTCAAATGATGCAATCTGCCACAGCAGACCTGTGTTATAAAGGGTGGTCGCTGGCCGAGTGCAGCGACTGATGGCAAGACCAGTAGCGAAAGTATCGAGAGTAGTAGTAAGAATCGAGAGTAGTAGTAAGAGTAGTTGCAAGATCAGTAGCGATGAGAGGCAAGGGGAAAAGCCGGGCATGACACAATCAAGAGACGCAGCCATTGTTGGCATTTATGAATACCCTCTACGGGATGTGGAGGGTCAAATTAGCCCGCTGCAAATGAAGGCGGAGTGCGCTGCCAAAGCGCTCGCGGATGCGGGTCTAAACTGGAGCGATGTGGATGCCATCTACGATGCCGGTGAGGGCGGCGGAATGGGTGGATTGACCATTGCGGAATATTTCGGCCTGAATCCAACCGTCATCGATACGACCAACGTCGGTGGCAGCAGTTACCAGTTTCATGCGGCGCATGCCAGGCGAGATATCCAGTCTGGGAAGGCCAAGGTCGCGCTACTGACCTATGGATCAACCGCGCACAGTAACGCCCGAGCCATCGGGGTGGGCGGTCGCGGCGGGGCTTCTATGCATCCGGCTGAGAATATGGATGCCTTCGCGGGAATGACGCTCATTTCAAACTACGCGATGGTTGCTCATCGCCATATGCATGAATACGGTACCACCAGCCGTCAGCTGGCCGAGATTTCCGTCGCCACTCGATATCACGCGATGCGGAATCCTGAAGCAGTCAAAGCGATGGAGGACTTGGAGTTCCTCGATATCAGAGAGACCACGGTCGATGATGTGGTGAATTCAAGAATGATCGCTGACCCGCTGCACTTACTGGAATGCTGCATGATTTCGGACGGGGGCGGTGCAGTGGTGATTGCATCTGCGGACGTCGCTCGGAATTGCCGTAAGCCACCGGTCTGGATCATTGGTAGCGGCGAGGCGACTCGATATCCCACGAGCGGCGGTGATATCACCACGAGTGCTGCCGTAGTTTCTGGTCCGCAAGCGTTTGGCGAAGCCGGCGTTACGCCGGCCGAAATGGACATCGCCATGATCTATGACTCGTTCAGTATCACTGTCCTCACGCTCTTGGAAGACCTCGGGTTTTGCGCCAAAGGTGAGGGGGGCGCTTGGGTTGAAGGAGGGCGTTTGAAATTTGATCGTCCGAATGATGGACCGGCGCTCAATACCGATGGCGGTGGTCTGTCCTCCAATCATCCGGGCATGCGCGGTATCTTTTTGCTACTTGAGGCGACCCGTCAGCTGCGTGGCGAATCCACATCGCAGGTAGACGGCGCCAAACTAGCGGTGGCGCATGGAAATGGCGGCATGTTGGGGAGCCGACATGCGGCAGGCACAATTATTTTGGGGAGTGACTGATGAGCGAGCCACAACGACCATTACCACGGGCGGATGAATTCGATACCCGCGAATTCTGGGCAGGTACGAAAGAGAAAGTCTTCAAATATCAGCAGTGCAACAATTGCGGAGCAATCATGTTCTACCCCCGTGCGGTTTGCACGGGATGCACGGATTCAGATCTCGATTGGAAAGAAGCCTCAGGCAGAGCAACGCTTTACACCTACTCGGTGGTTCGTCAGAGCTATCACCCATTCTTTAGGAACCTGGTTCCTTACGTGGTGGCGTGGGTGGATCTCGAGGAGGGGCCAAGAATCCTAACCAATGTAGTTGGGGTCGAGGATGTGAGCCAAGTTGAGATCGGAATGGCGCTCGAGCTCACTTGGGAAGAGCATGAGGATCTGAATATCCCGTTGTTTCAACCAGCCTCCTAAAACACTATCTCCGTTGGGTCATGCGGAAACGGGTGTCCTCGGCCATCCAACCAGAAACTCGCCTCTCGACAGGCGGGTTAGAGGTAAACCTGAGTTCGCTGTCCATGACGGCGCTTGGTGACTGAGTTTCGGCTTAAACCTCTCGATAGGCAGCCGTGTTCGTTGTTCCGCGCCCAAATCTGACCCAAATCTGAATAGGAGCGGAGGAGAGATTCAATGTCTGAACCTGTAATCGATTTCTATTGGGACCTGGGCAGCACCAACACTTACTTCGCGCTGAAGCTATTGCCGCCGCTCGCGGCGAGCTACGGCGCATCGATTCAGTTTCATCCTTTTAACTTGGGGTATGTGTTCCAAAGTAATCAGTACGAATTGATGAAGGAGCCCAAAGAGAAACTGAACCATCGGTTGGTTGATTTAAAACGCTGGGCGACCAAGCACGACTTGCCGTTTCTAAGACCAACACGATTCCCGATTAAAACTGCGCGAGCGCTCCGTGGGGCGCTGGCGATGCGTGACTGGGATCTGGAGTTCCCCTTTATTGAGGCGATCTTTACCGAATACTGGGAGCTCGATAATGGAGATATCGGGGAGTACCAGAGCTAGGCCGTATTGCTGAGACCCTTGGTGTTGACGCGAAACAGTTTGAAGCGGCGGCTGAATCACCATCGGTTCGCCAAGCCTTGATTGATTCAACTGATCACGCTCGTGCTCGGGGAGTGTTTGGCGCCCCTTCAATGATGCTTGAAGGCGAGCTTTATTGGGGCAAAGACCGATTTGAGTTTATTGAGGACCATCTTGCTCGACTGACGACTTAAACCTTGCGAGGCGCTGAATCGCGGGCCAGTCATTATCCCTAATGGTTGCAACTGAAGTTAGAGAATAGGAGTCTCCTCACCAACGGTATTCAAGACAGAGCGCTAGCATCGAAGCAGAGCGGCTAAGTAAAGTCACTTGTAGCGAAAGTGATACGCAGAGCGAGCAAAACTTAAGGTAAAGCCGTTTTCTCCAGGGGTTGGCCCTTTGGCGGGAATCGAGCGAAATAGAACAAAGCGCGTTTAGCGCAGGTTAATTGGGTAGCTTGACCGTAGCAGTACCAAAGACGCGGGTCTCGTCTTTGCTGTTCATGACCGTAAGATCAATTTCCACCATGCCTGCGTCGGTGTCGATGTCTGTAACCACCCCGCTAATGTGGTGCGGCTCATCAGCAATCACCGGCGCCCTGAAGACGGTGTCGATGGTCTTGATCTCGGCATCGGGTGCCCAGCGATGGATCATTGCGACGAGGAAACCCTGACTCATGACCCCTGGGATCATTGCTCCAGGGAGCCCCTCTTTTTTGGCACCCTCGTGATCAGTAAAGCGGGCTCCCCCCCAACCGATCAACTCAGCGAACTGCGCACCGGTAGCAAGTCGAGTATCGGGTTCGAACGCAGGTAATTCGGCGCCAAACTCGACGTCGTTGACGTGGCTAATGCTCATGATTTTTGTTCTCGCATGACGGTTCGGCTGTCTGAATTCGCAACATGGGCGCCCGTCTCATCATAAAATTCGATGCGCGTCACAACGAACACCATTCGGCCTGAACGGCCAGTCTTTGTATAAATATCGTGGAGGTGAGTACGACCAACGATGGTCTGTCCGGGTCTGATCGGAGCAAAACACTCAATGCCTTTTCCCGCGTCCATGCCAAAGCCAAATCTCGGGAAATCTTCAGGCATGGATCGACGACCACTCAAACAAGCGATGTAGGTGGGTGGCGCTTGAAAATCAGGATGCTCGGGGTCGAGATATTTGTCGTTCAACTCACCAGAGAGCTTGGCGTAGCCGCTCGTCACGGCAGGGTCGATATCAAATGATTTCTCATCGAATGATTTATTGAGGAATTGGTCGCGTAGCGCCTGGATGTCTGCATCCATTCATTAAGCCTCTTTTAAACTGACTGCTTCAAACCGGCCGCCTTTTAACTCTTGCACAAGGTCGTCGATGGTTCGAACTGGATTTTCAAATCGTGTGCCGCAGCGCCCGATGTGACTCACGATGTGTGAGTCGCTACCGCCGATTCCTTGATAGCCATTGGCGGCTGCGCCGTCTTTGGCGATCTGGTCCTCATCGTCTCGGCTGCCACCATTTAAGGTCTCGACAATACGAATACCCTCTGGGATCCCTAGTTCGTCGGTGTGGGCAAACATGCCGACTTTGGGTCTGCCTGGGTGAGCAGGAGCGGCCACGGCGCCATGCTCGGCGGCGGCTTCAAGCACGGTGGCTAGTGGAACATTGATGCTGGAGAAATCGAAGGCTTCCGTTAACGCTTCGGTCACGCCGTAAACGAGCACATGGCCGTACTCGGTTTCCACTTCGCTGGCTTTTAAAATGGTCAAGCCAAACGAGGCTGCAAGATCAGAGTAATCAGATTCAAAGTCGAATTGTCGGTGCTCAGTGAGTACGAAACCATCGATGGGTAGAGACTTCGCACGGATCCACTGGCAGTAATTTTCGACTTTGGCCCTGCCATCGTCGGATTTAATGGAGTGAGTGTGCAGATCAAGAATCACGGCTAAACGCGGTGCCTAAAGCGGCCATCCGATAAGAATGAGACGCCATTATACCGATCACGATGCATTTTTGGAGATCGTAAAGGAGGCATATTGCGAGTGCGTTTCCCACGCTTCATCGGTCAATTGGACAAGGCGAATCGTAGCCTTGTCCTGATCAATAATGAGTTCGCCCAACGTGCCTAATTGTAGGGCTTGGTTTCTTGGAAGGGTCGGAGAACCCGGATTGACCAAGGTCAAGTCACCGTATTGATGCACCATTTCAAGATGGGTGTGTCCAAAAATGATGACATCGGGCAGCTCAGTGAAGTGCTTGCTTAGCTTCTCTTTGACGAATGACTCACTCTTCCGCTCAGGAGAGGGACAATGGTGGACCATGCCGATGCTGAAGGAGCCAAAGGTTAGCGACCAGGCAGGCTTAACGCGTTCGTCGATGATGCCGATGTCGCCGTTACCTTCGGAGACGTAAACCGGAGCAATGGTTGATAACTCATCGACGACGTCAAGCGTGTGCAAGTCCCCTGCATGCAAGATGGCATCGCAACCCTGAAGGTAAGCCAGTGCAGAGGGCCAGAGGGAGGCAAGGGTCCCTGGCATATGGGTGTCAGCAATAAGGCCGATACGATTACTCAGAGCGAGGTGCCTCCAGTTCTGTAACGCCAAGGTTGTGCAGCGTGAACGCAAATTCATCAGCGGTTTGCTCAATGCGTTTGCTGAGCGACGTCCCTGCGCCGTGCCCCGCGCCTGTTTCAATTCTGATGAGGGTTGGTAAGGGACCACTTTGTGCGGCCTGTAGCCCTGCCGCGAACTTGAATGAGTGCGCCGGGACAACACGATCGTCATGATCTGCAGTCGTGACGAGGGTTGCAGGATATTGGGTGCCTGGGCGCAAGTTGTGAACCGGTGAGTATCCTTTCAAATATTGGAACATCTCTGGGCTGTCATCGGCTGTGCCGTAGTCGTACGCCCAACCGGCGCCTGCAGTAAACTGGTGGTACCGCAGCATATCCATAACGCCAACCCCGGGTAACGCAACGCGCATGAGATCAGGTCGCTGAGTCATCACCGCGCCTACTAGAAGGCCCCCATTGGAACGACCGCGGATGGCGAGCTTGCTCGAATCAGTAAAGCCCTCTTGAATGAGATATTCAGCCGCTGCTATGAAGTCATCGAAGACGTTCTGCTTTTGTTGCTGAGTGCCTGCTAGGTGCCAGTCTTTCCCGTATTCACCGCCGCCTCTGAGGTTCGGCACTGCATAAATGCCGCCCAACGATAGCCAGAGGCCGACCGCGCTGTTAAAGCTGGGAGTGAGCGAGATATCAAAGCCGCCATAGCCATACAGGATAGTCGGCGTTGGCCGAGAGGGATCCCTATCCTTTAAATGGGTGATCATCATCGGCACACGAGTGCCATCCTTTGAGGTGTAAAAGACCTGCTGTGAGACATAGTCATCGGGATTGAAGGCAATGCTTGGTCTAAAGTGCAGACGTGACTCACCGGTCGCTGGGTCAAGCGCATAGATTGTCGACGGCGTCGCATAGTTGGTGAAGCGATAGTAGAGGGTCTCATCGTCTTCCTTACCCCTCGGCAGTGAGGCCGAGCCTGGCGCGGGTAGCGGGATTTCTCTGAGGCGGTTGCCCTCTAAGTCGTATTGATAGAGCCTCGATTGCGCATCAATCATGTAATGGGCAAAAAGGTATCCAGCGCCGGTCGAAACTCTGAGCGGCGCGTCACTCTCTGGGATCACGTCGACCCACTGGGCTGAGTCAGGCTGATCGAGTGTTGTTTTAACCAATCTGCCGTTCGGGGCATTCAGGTTCGTGAACAAGAAGAGGTAGTCATCTTTGGTCGTTACGAGGCGGGTGTCTGCCGACATGTCGCTTTGTACCGTCACCCAATCCTGCGCTTTAGCTGTGGATTTCACTCTTAGATCATTGCCTGCGGTTGTTTGCGCGCCCTCGACCGCGAGGAACTGTCCATCCTCGCTAACTCGGCCTGAGACATAGCGCCGCTGCTCGTCTGCGCCAGCACCGAAGATGAGGCGATCTTGCGATTGGTCATCGCCGACCTTGTGAAAAAAGAGCAGGTGTTGATCAACCCGAGCGCTGAGTGCACTTCCTTCAGGCGGCGTGTAGCTCGAGTAATAGAACCCTTGGTCTCCCTGCCAGCTCAGGCCTGAAAATTTCACGTGCTGAAGTGGGGCGTTTAAGGGCGCTAGCGTCTCAGTGTCGATGACATGGACGGTTCGCCAGTCTGACCCGGCGTCAGAAGTGGCGTACGCGGCGTACTGGCCATTTTCTGAGAAGGCGATTCCAGCCAGCGATACAGTCGCGTCGTCACTAAAGGTGTTGGGATCCAAGAAGACGACGGGTTCATCATTGCCCTGGCGACGCATCAGAACGGAGTGATTTTGAGATCCTGAATTTTGATAGAAGTATTGCCAGTCGCCTTCGGTAAAGGGTGCTGACTCGGTTGGATAGTCGATCAATGCGGCGTATCGATCTTTTAATTCGTCTCGATAAGGGATGTTGGCTAGGTAACCGAAGGTGGTGTCATTTTGTCGCTCGATCCAGTCTTTGGTTTCGGTACTTAAATCGTCCTCTAGCCAGCGGTACGGGTCACTCACTGCTTCACCATGATAGAGGTCAGTATGTTCACTGACCCGGGTATCTGGATAGTCGAGCCCTTGGTCGACTGCTGGCTTGCTACAGGCGACTAGGCCGGCAATTACACAGGCTGTCAGAACGGCGGTTTGAATGGTGTTAAGGCGGCTTCTTGATTCATGCCTTGGCTTATTTGCGCCTACACTGCGCTCCATAGGGAGTGCTGGTTGCACTGGTCTCGCTTTACGCTGTCTGACTTTACTCTGTCTGGGGATATTGAATCTTTGCATGATGGTTAGTTTGCTAAATGTAATGGTGGATAGTGGTTCTCTTATACCTGAACTTGTTACCGCCTTGCGATCATCAAGGAGGGTAGGCAACCCCAACAGCCTACGCGACCTCTCGCGGTGAGTGGGACAAATTACGCGCCTTTATCCCATGGGTCTACTATCCGAGTGGCGGTGTTCTAATTGCAAATCGGTGCGAGACGGTTGGTCCTGCACCCATGCGATCTGGGTTAACAAGATCGCTCTTGCCACGTTCGGCGGCGATCTATGGCGATGACTGGGCATTAGAGGGCGATAGCTCATCAGTCAAACATTCCTTAACGAATAGTTCGAACTGATCGACACAGTGAGCGGTGAGATCTGGTCCTGCGATGTCGCCGACAAAAACGTGCTGAGCCATTGTCTCTTGCTCCGGAATGGGCAAGCGCTTTGAACGAGGGTCACCCCATTTCTCCAACACGCGCAGCGCCTTTTTCGCACTAATCGTTGGGTCTAAATCACCCAGCATTATTCCCAAAGGCAAGTTCCATGATGCGGGAGACTGAGCCTCGAACCAATCAACGACCTTTTGCATCTCGATGACCGCCAGTGTTGAGTAACTCGTCGACCAGTATTTGGCAACGGCGTCAGATTCGGCCTCCCACGTTCTTGTTGCGCCTAGGATCAAGGGGATGAAAAACCGACTGCCAGGAAGCGTGAGTAGCCAAGCGAAGGATTGGTTGATGCCAAAATTCGGCGCCATATACATCATGGCAAGCGGCGACCCATATCGTTCTGCGAGCACCTTCGCAGCCCAGCACCCAAGCGGTGCGCCCGTTGATGTGCCAATGATCAAGACACGCTCACCCAGGCGATGAGCTAAATCCATACCATCGGTAACGCTCTGCAACCAATCCTCAGCGCTGGCCTCCATCGCCTGGCTCGTCAGCCCATGCCCAGCGAGTCGCGCCTCGACGAGGTGCGCACCCAATCGACTGGCGAGCTGCTCAGCGACGGGCGCCGTCTCTTGTCTGCAGGCCGAGAACCCGTGGATATGGAGAATCGAGACAGGGGCTTTGTTGTCCTGTCCTTTCTGGTCCAATCCGTTGCCGTCCTGTGAGGGACCCGCCAGAAGAATTCGAGATTCGGCACCTGGGACGGTGGGAAGAGCGGCTTCCTGAGTCTTGAGCCAGTCGATGAGTTCAGCGTGGTTAAGTCCTGCCGGAACGCGCGACTGAGGGGCACCGGCATTGAGGGTCGGGCCCGCGTGACGAGCAAACAACCAGATGATGATCCCTAATAGCAATAGGCCAATGGCGAAGGTGAGTTCGGTCATGGAGGGCGAATCGTTCGTTGATCGGGGAATGAGTGTAGCGGCTGGCCCCTAAAACTTCGACGTTGAACCGAGCTTTTTGTTTCGCTGATGAGCGCTTTAAAGTAATATCCGCGGATGCGTCTTCAAGCCATCAAGCTCGCCGGTTTTAAATCGTTTGTTGATCAGACAACGGTCCCTTTTTCCACCAATTTATGCGGTGTGGTAGGTCCGAACGGTTGTGGCAAGTCGAACATTATTGATGCCGTCAGGTGGGTCATGGGCGAGATCTCTGCGAAGAATCTTCGCGGCGAGTCTATGACCGATGTGATATTCAATGGCGCGACGACCCGTAAGCCTGTTGGCCAGGCCAGTATCGAGCTGCTATTCGATAATTCCGCGGGGCGATTAACTGGCGAATACGCTGGGTATACCGAAATTTCAATCAAACGCCAGGTGTCCCGAGACGGCCAGTCCTCCTATTTCTTAAACAACGTGAAGTGCCGCCGTAAAGACATTACGGATATTTTCCTGGGCACAGGCCTTGGCCCAAGAAGCTACTCGATCATCGAGCAGGGCATGATCAGTCAGCTCATTGAAGCTAAGCCAGAAGAGTTAAGGGTTTACCTTGAAGAAGCGGCAGGCATCTCTAAGTACAAGGAGCGCCGCAAGGAAACAGAGCGCCGAATCTCACACACCCGAGACAACCTTGACCGGCTCCGTGATCTAAGGGAAGAGCTCGAACGGCAGATTCAACACTTAGAGCGTCAAGCAAAGGCAGCCGAACGATACAAAGCGTTGAAGGAAGAAGAGCGAACGCTGCAAGCTCAGGTACTCGCTTTGCGTTGGCAGAAACTCAAAGCCAATGCTGAGAGCAAGAAAGCGCAAATCGATCATCTTGAGACTGAATTGCAGGCCAAGATTGCGGATCAGCGCCGTTTAGAGGCGGAGATTGTGGGCAAACGGGCCGACGCTCAGCAGGTGATTGACCAAAGCAGCGAGGTGCAACGTCAGTTTTATGATTTGGGCACCGAAATTGCGCGCATCGAGGAAAGCATCCAGTATCAATCCGAGCGCGCCCAGGCGCTGAATGAGGATATTAAGGCCGGCGAAGAGGAATTGACTGAGACGAGAGCGCGACTGACCACAGACCAAGCGGAACTGTCACGATTGACGGCGGAGCTTGAGGCGCTTGGTCCGCGAATTGAGGCCGTCACTGCCGCTCAAGCCACATCCTCAGAGGCACTCGCGGCCGCTGAGCAAGCACTTCGAGCAGCCGAGCGTGATTGGGAATCGTTTACTCGGGCGCAGAGCGAGGCAAGGCAAGCAGGAGAAATCGCGCAATCGAAAATCTCAATGCTTGAAGATTCCATCGGCCGGCTCACTGGGCGAATCAATCAGCTGAAAACCGATCAAAGCCAGCTTGAGCAGCAGTCCGCCGAGCAAGAACTCAAACCGCTTGAGGCTATGCTCGAGACCCAGCAGTCCCAAGTGCAGCGGATTGAATCGGAACTCGCAGAAATAACCAAGCAAATGAGCGTGGTCCGAGAGGACAATGACTCGCTGACTAAGCGGTTGGATGAGCGTCGGCGCGATGCTCAGCACCTCGGCGGTCGTCTAGCATCCCTTGAAGCATTACAGCAGGCCGCGTTAGGGCAGGGTGGCGAGGAACAAGCGTTTCTCGAGGATCTTGGCCTCAGCGCGCTGCCAAGAGTCGGCGAGCGCCTTAAGGTCCAAGCGGGCTGGGAAGTGGCGGTGGAGGCAGTCCTTGGAGATACCTTGCAGGCGATTATCGCCGATGACGTCCTAGCCCACGTTCCGGCCATATCGACTTTAACGGCAGGTGCAGCCGCCCTCGTAAGCGCATCCCCGAGTGGAAGCCAAGAGCCACCAAGCACATCAGGTACGACCCTAGACTCTGTGGTGACCGCCGATGCAGCGATTGCCGCATGGCTCAAACCCATTCGCTTAGCAGAAGATTTAAATGACGCGATTAGTATTGCCGCTCAGCTGAGTGATACTGAATCCGTGATCACCCGAGACGGAATTTGGCTGGGCAGGCATTGGGTTCGGGTGAGCCAGAAGGTGGACGAGACCGCAGGGGTTGTGCGTCGGCAACAGGAGCTGGAGGCGCTGGATCGAGAGGTGGCCGGTGTCAATGCTTCGGTGGAAGAACTTGAGGCCGAGCTTGAGGGTGGACAGCAGCAGCTAGTAGTGCTCGAACAAGAGCGGGATGAAACCCAGCGACGATTGACCGAGCAGCAGCGTAGTTTTGGAGAGACGAGGGCGCGGTTAACGGCACGGCGTATCCAGTCCGAGCAAATTGCCGCAGAACTTGAGCGAGCCAAGAAAGAAATCAGTGCGTCGCAAATCCAATTAGATGAGGACGATTCGCGGGTCCGTGAAGCGCGGGGCGCTTTGACAGGGGCCATGGATCAAATGGCTGACTTAGAAGCGCAGCGAGTGGATCGGGAAACCCAATTGCAGGTGCTGGCAGAGCAATTAGAGGCAGCCAAGCAAGTCGCTGCAGAGGATCAGAGCGCGGGCTTTGAGGCCAGCATGCTCCAGCAGAACCTTCAGACCCAAATTAGTGGCGCAAATGCGCTCATGGCACGGTTAACCGAAAGAGAGACGCAGCTCGTTCAACGCATTGAAGAACAACGGAGCACTCGAGATGAGCTCGAGGCACCATCGCAACAGCTTCGCTCGGACTTGAATCAGAAATTAGCCGCGAGGCAAGGGATTGAGGAGCAATTAACTGCCCTTCGGCAGCGGCAGTCTGAGATTGAAGCTGGGGTCAGTACGCTAGAGCAGCAGCGGGCAAGCGCAGAGTCGGGTGTTGAGGATGTTCGCGCGGGATTGGAATCCCAACGACTGGACTACCAAGGGATCGATGTTCGGCTCGGTACCATTACTGAGCAACTAGCGGAGCAGCAGGTGGAGCTTCAGTCAGTGATCGAAGGATTGCCTGAAGGGGCAGATGAATCCACGTGGGAGGCAAGCCTCACCACGGTTGGCAACCGTATTCAGCGGCTTGGCGCGATCAACCTTGCAGCCATTGACGAGTTTAAGGTTCAGTCAGAGCGTAAGGCGTACTTGGATGCGCAGAATGAAGACCTTGAAAAGGCGCTTGATACGCTGCTCCAAGCGATTCGAAAGATCGACGTTGAGACGAGAACACGCTTCAAAGAAACCTTCGACCTCGTGAATGCCAAACTCCAACAGCTATTCCCCAAACTGTTTGGCGGTGGGCATGCCTATCTTGAAATGACCGGCGAGGATTTACTTGATACTGGCGTAGGATTGATGGCAAGGCCCCCTGGCAAGCGAAACGCCAGCATTCATCTGCTGAGTGGGGGCGAGAAGGCGCTGACGGCCATTGCATTGGTATTCTCGATCTTCAATTTAAATCCAGCACCGTTTTGTATGCTGGATGAGGTTGACGCTCCACTCGATGATGCGAACGTTGGCCGATTCTGCGAGATGGTTAAAGAAATGTCTCGTACGGTTCAGTTCATCTACATCACGCATAACAAAGTGACCATGGAGATGGCCGAACAATTGATGGGCGTCACCATGCACGAAGCGGGCGTATCTCGCATGGTAACCGTTGATGTAGACGAGGCGGTTGCGCTCTCTGCAGTCTAATTGTTCTCGAGCGCGCTCGTGCTCGTTAGTGCGATGGTTCCTCCTCACAAAAGACCTAATTGACCTCAGTCAGTAGGGGTAAATCCCGCCTACCGCACCCTCTTTAAAATCCTTTAAAGCTCCTTTAAGATCAAAGGAATAGGGTCAGGTCTTGCATTTTTTATTACCTATCTAGGGTAATACACGGAAATGTGGGACAAAGTAGGGGATAGCGATTTTGGAATTGCGTGATGCATTGCTGCTTGTGCTGGCTTCGGCCGTGGCGCTTGTATTTGCGCATGGCGTCTGGCGTGCCTACTTTGGCCAACCAAAATTAAAGATGAAACTCGATAGGCAGTTTCAAAATTCGGCTCCGATCATTGAGGGTGATGAGCTAGCGATGCTGAAAGCCGAGCTTCCAAATGGAGGCGCTCGGGTCGTCACGTCCCCGAGCGCGGCTGGCGAGGGCCACCTCCATGAGCCAACCACAAGGGTCGCAACAAAGTCAGAAGCTAACGAATCCAGAACCATGTCGGATCCACTGAGAAAAGAGGTCCGACCCTCTGAAGACCACCAACCATTGAGTCCTGCCGACACAGGGTTAAACACAACCGCTCAGCAAGATGCTAGCAATCATGTCAATTCGCTCGCCCCGAGACAGGAAGTCTCGGGTAGCGAGGTGGGGCTAGGTGAGAGGAACAAGGCATCGGAAACACCCGTTGAACTCAGCGCTGCCGAGCAATTGCCCGGGGCAAGCGAGAGCAGCCCAGTCAGTGAACCACTGATCGCTGATTCATCGCCTGAGACCGTTAACCACAACCGTCTTTCCGGGGAAAGCGATCAGATTCACTCCGGGTCGTCGCCCCAGCAAACATCGATGTTTGAGGAGCCTTCGCCGACATCTAAAACGGTGGGTACTGCTCCGTCGACGCGCGTTTCCAGACGAAAGTCGGGCAGGCAGTCTGAGGCTGCGTCATCGACGTCTCCCAAAGATCTGCGCCGCGCCGATTCAGATCAATCCGTTGGTAATTCGAGCGGTACTAGGCAAACTCAGCAGCGCCGGGCGGTAGCACGTAAGCGGCCGCCCGTCGTGGTCCACCTGCACGGGAAACTGTCCATCAAGCAAGCGGCGAACATACTGTCGTCCTCGGGTTGGTCAGCGGATCCGTCTGGTTTGTTTCATTTTTTCTCGCAGCATGGCGAACGGTGCTTCACCTTGGTCAACTTGGTGGAGCCAGGTGTCTTTGATTTTGACGATCCGGAGCGCGTCATCCCTGGCGTATCGCTTATCCTCGCCATAAACGATGTCTCTGATCCTGCATGGGCCTATCGGGTGATGCTGCGTGAAGCAGCAAAACTAGCAGAGATTAATCAAGCGCTGATGACAGACGGTAGGCGGCAACCCCTTACGCTCGAATCGATAGAGGCAATGGCGGAGGAATTGGCCGGTCTTAGCGCCGGTAAGCGCCGAGCGAGGGCGAGCGCTTGACCCAATCGGTATCGGATCGGCTGCAATCACTACGAACACAGCTTCACCATCACAATATGCGCTACCACGCGCTCGATGACCCTGAGATAAGCGACGCAGAATACGACGCGCTGTTCCAGGCATTGATCGCCTTAGAGAAGGATCACCCCGATCTGGTTACGCCAGACTCACCCAGTCAGCGTGTCGGTGCGCCGCCAACGGACGGGTTTGAGCAAGTGACCCATCTGCGCCCAATGCTCAGCCTCGACAACGCGTTTTCTGATGAGGATGTCACCGCTTTTCATGAGCGAACCTGTGAACGGTTGAATACATCCTCAGTCCGTTATTGTGTCGAACCAAAAATTGACGGCGTCGCGATTAGTCTGTTGTACGAGGCTGGAAAACTGGTGCGCGCAGCGACTCGGGGTGACGGCTCAGTCGGAGAAGATGTCACGCATAACGTTAGGACGATCGAATCGGTTCCCCTTGTATTACAGGGCGATGGATACCCCGACCTGCTGGAGGTTCGAGGTGAAATCTATCTGGCGCGGTCTGTTTTTCGTTCCTTGAATGAGGGGCTTGAGGCTAAAGGAGAGAAACCCTTTGCGAATCCCCGCAATGCGGCGGCGGGTTCGCTTAGACAACTGGATTCGAGACTAACGGCGTCGCGTCGGCTGACCATGTTTGCTTATAGCGTTGGTGAAACCGGCGGTGCGCCGCTTCCTTATTCATCCCATTTTGAGACCCTGCAGGGACTGAAGCACTGGGGCTTTCGTATTAATCCTTTGATTCAAAGCGTCGTTGATGACGCCGGCTGTGCGGCGTTTTACCAGATGATTTCAGCAGCTAGACAGACTCTAGATTACGACATCGATGGAGTGGTGATTAAAGTTGACGACCTAGCGAGCCAAACCGCGCTCGGGGTGTTGACGCGGACGCCTAGATGGGCCACCGCTCGAAAGTTCCCTGCCGAGCAAGGGGTTACTGTCCTAGAAAACGTGGAGTACCAGGTAGGTCGCACCGGCGCTGTGACTCCGGTTGCGCGACTTGCGCCCATCAGCGTGGGTGGTGTGATGATTAGCAATGCAACGCTTCACAACTTTGATGAAATCAAACGGCTTGGTGTGGCCATTGGAGATCGAGTGGTCATCGAACGGGCAGGTGACGTGATCCCCAAAATAGTTCGGCTCGAGTCAGCAGCCGAGCCAAGCGTGCGCAGAGCAATCGAGATCCCAGAACACTGCCCCGAGTGCAACGCGCATTTGTCGCAAAGTCCATCAGAAGTGGTACTCCGCTGCCCAGAGAGTCTCACGTGCCCTGCGCAATTAAGAGAGGGGCTGAAACATTTTGTCTCGAGAGGCGCGATGGACATTGACGGTCTCGGTGAGAAGGTCATCGACCAGTTGATGGAGGAAGGCTTGGTGGGTCAGCCCGCTGATCTGTACCGATTGACCTTTGATCAAGTGGTAGCGCTCGATCGTTTTGCGAAGAAGTCGGCACAAAACTTGATCGATGCGATTGATCGGTCAAAGCAAACGACCTTGGCAAAATTTATTTACGCATTAGGCATACCAGAGGTCGGTGAAGCGACAGCGCAAGCCTTGGAGGCACACTTCGGCAGCCTCGAGCCTGTGCGAGTGGCGAGCGAAGGTGCCCTCGAGCAAGTGCCGGATGTAGGACCAATTGTTGCAAGTAAAATACGGCGATTTTTTGATCACCCTCAGTTATCTAACGTGGTCGATCAACTCCTCGAACTTGGGGTGGTGTGGCAGGATGTGGAGCCTGTAGATGAGTCCGATGCACCACTCCTTGGTGAGACATGGGTGATTACTGGCAGTTTCGATGCGTTCTCTCGGGACGAGCTAAAACGAATACTTCAGAGCCTCGGCGCCAAAGTAACGGGGTCTGTCTCGAAGAAGACCGACATGCTTGCAGCGGGCAGTGAGGCAGGGGCCTCAAAGCTCATGAAGGCGACAGCAACTTGAGTGTGCCTGTTCCCCTTTGGAGATAGTGATGCATTATTGGATCGGCTTGCGCAGTTGGGCGCTTGGCCTCAAAGCGGTGAAGAGCAATGAGCACTCGATCGATGAGCGTTTTGGGTTCTCGAATAGTGACGGTGGTTTGCTTAACCGCTTGTACCGCCAAACAGCCGAACGATATTGATAACGTGTGCGCCATTTTTGACGTGAGCACCGCAAATGGTACAAAAAGCCAGCGTGCCGCGGACCGATGGGGCACATCGATCCCAATCATCATGGCGTTTATCCATCAGGAATCGAGCTTTAAAGCCAAAGCTAAACCGCCCGCTGACCAGTCGCCGCTGGAACAAGCGAACAAAATACTGTGGGTGCTGCCTGGGCCAGGTCCATTCAGTCGGCCGTTATGCTGTTCACTTCGGTTGTGTCCATGCGCGATACTGCCTAGACAAGTTGCGCAACTATCTTGGCTTTCATCTCGTAGCAATTGAACAGCGCCGCGACCTTCCACAGATTGGAAACCCATGTGATCACTCAGTCAGATAAAGATGATATCCAAGCCGGTTATCGACAATTTCTGGCCGAAAAATCGTTTCAGCCCCGGCGCAGTCAGCGAGAGATGGTGGCTGAAGTTGCTCGAGTCTTCGCACGAACAGAGGAGGGCTGCGGCGCGGCCTTGATTGAAGCGGGGACAGGTACCGGGAAAACGCTAGCTTACTTGCTGCCTGGCATTGTCCTAGCGCATGCGCAGAAGAAAAAACTCATCATTGCTACGGCAACGGTTGCGCTACAAGAGCAGCTCATTCAAAAGGATGTCCCTGAGGTGCTTGCCGCATTGTCGCTGGATCTGAAGGTTGGGTTAGCGAAGGGGCGAAGGCGGTTTTTGTGTTTGATCAAGCTCGATCAACTGCTCGAGGGAGCAAGCGATAGTGCGACCGCAGCGCCTTTATTTCCAGATGAAATCAGCGGCAATGCATCGATCGCCGAGGGTAAGCTTCAGACTTTGCTAGATGCCTACATGGATAAGCGCTGGGACGGGGATAGAGATCACTGGGTTGAGGCCTTCGATGACAATGAATGGCGAGCACTCAGCACAGACAGGACGCAGTGCACTAATCGTCATTGCCGGTTTTTTAAAGCATGCCCTTTTTTTATCGGTCGAGCCGATTTGAGCCAAGCCGACATCATCGTGGCCAACCACGATCTGCTGCTATCAAACCGAATTATCAGTAGCGATACCCTGCCCGAGCCTGATGAGTCGTTACTGGTCATTGATGAAGCCCATCACTTTTTGGACAAAACAAGAGAGCATCAAGGGCAGGGTCTGGGGCTCGGGGCCTTGGCTGGCTCGCTCGAATCAATGCCAGATTTGCTAAAAGCCTACCATCAGTGTGCCGAAGAGGGGGGATGGCTAAGTGGCGCTGCATCAGAGGAGGCTCGGCAAGTCGAACACCAGTCGCAAATAGCGCTTTCTCATGTGGTGGCGCTGAAGGAGTTGCTGCTCGAGCTGATTGGTGTAACGAACGTCGAGCGAGGCGGAAGCACTGCGACTACCGACGACATGAGCCGTCCTCCCAGGTTTCAGGATTATCGATTTCGTCACCGTGAGCATTCGTCTGAAGTCAGTGATGAATTCGGCGCATGGACCGCACCACTCGCGATGCTTCATCAGTTGCTCGATGGCGCGAGGGACGCGACCGAAATTCATCTTGGCCATGCGCCGATGTTGCTGCAATCGAAGCTCGAACAGTTGTTGGCCGCCTTTGGGCAGTTTACCAGTCGTCTGGAGACGGCGATGGCGCTTGCTGCTATTTATCGGGAAGCGGCGGCGTCACCCGATGTGCCTATCGCTCGCTGGGTTCGGTCGGTTGGTTCGGAGGTTTTCGTGTCGGCAACGCCAGTGGCCGTCGATGATTTTTTGAGAAGTCAGTTTTGGACCGATGACGCGCGAGTGGTCATGACCTCAGCAACATTGTCGGCGGCTGGGCAGTTTGATCTGCTAAAGCGAGATCTTGGTCTTCCGGAAGACGCCGTCTCTGCATGCTTTCCGAGCCCTTTTGACTATGCGAACAATGCACAGCTTCGGATCCCTCCAATGCGGAGTTCAGCGACGGAACCCGGCGCTCACACCGAGGAGATTGCTGGGTTGATTCCAGAGTTGCTCAGCCAGTCGAACACGGCGCTGGTCCTTTCGACATCCTGGCGACAGTTGGAAGCTGTGGTTGACGGTCTGCCAGCAGCGCTTCGTGATCATTGCTGGATTCAAGGAGAACTGAGCAAAGGAGAAATATTACGCAGGCACCGTGATGCCGTCGATCAAGGCGATGCCAGCTATATCATCGGATTGTCATCATTCGCTGAGGGCATTGATTTACCGGGCGCCTATTGTGAGCACGTGATTCTTTGCAAGCTACCTTTTGCGGTTCCCGATGATCCGATGGGCGCAACCTTAAGCGAATGGTACGAAGACCAAGGGCGGGATGCGTTCATGGAATACAGCTTGCCGATGGCCGCCGTGCGTCTCGCTCAAGCCGCGGGTCGATTGATCCGCTCAGAAACTGATCGAGGGATATTCACCATTTTGGATACACGGCTTAAAACCAAGCGTTATGGTCGAATTTTGATTCGTGCGATCCCTCCATTTGCTAAGGAAGGGTTTTGATGAGCGCAACATCGATTGAGCCGTTGGTCCCGCATGAGGAGTGGCGCCCTGCGATTCTCGAGACGCTGAGACAAGGCGGGGTCATTGACCCCGACTATGCGTTACACGTTGAGCGCTGGCTTGAGCAAATGAGTCGGTCGGCTCGTGTGATTGGCCTTGCGGGCAGCCAGGGCAGTGGCAAGTCAACACTGTCGAAGTGTGTTGCAAGGCTCGCTGAAACGCTGCTTGGCCATCCCGCCATTGTCTTAAGCCTTGATGATTTCTATCTGCCGAAAGCCGAGCGGGTAGCACTGGCTGATATTCACCCCCTGCTGGTCACGCGAGGCGTTCCAGGCACTCATGATGCAACCTGGCTCGCAGAGACTATCGATCGATTAACACAGGGTAAGTCAGCCGATATTCCTCTGTTCGACAAGGGGGAGGATGATCGCCTACCTGATGTCAGTCGAATCGATCCGGTGTCGTTTGTGATCATCGAAGGCTGGTGTGTCGGGGCTCGCGCTGAGCCTTTGGCTCGGCTGGCCGCCCCCCTTAATCTTCTGGAGCGCGAGGAGGATTCGAGTGGCGACTGGCGACATTGGGTTAATGATGCCCTTGGTAGTGCGCCATACCAAAAACTCAGCGAGGTAGATCTCATGATTTATCTCCGTCCTTCCGACTTTGACCATGTTCTGAATTGGCGGATCGAGCAGGAGCAGCGACACAATCAGGGCTCACAACAGATGAACGCTGCTTCTCTAAAACGGTTTATCGCGCACTACGAGCGGATCTCTCGATGGATGATGGAGGAGCTTCCGTCCCGTGCAGATCACACGCTGACCCTCGGCGCTGATCATGAGATCCTTGACTCGAGAGTTAACTAAGGTAGGCGCACGGCCCTGGTGCTAGCCCCACCTACCCACGCTCTCGGGCGCGTTGTGGATCCCGCTTGGCGTTGATCATGAGATATATGATTCCGAGGCTAACTAAGCTTGGCAGGCCCGCGCGGTTCTAGCCCAGGGGCCGATCATCGCGGGCGCCTCGGGCACTTTGGCGATGCGCTGGTCATGGGTCCCTCGACTACCGAAGTAATTATCCTAAAGCGCTCGTCATTACCTGATCCTGGGGCTTCCCAGTCAAACAAGTCAATTAACCCTCGACACCGGCCGCTACGCGCTTGGCGTGACGCTCAGCAAGGCGGGCGGCGCTGGTAATTATTGACCACCGAAGCACGTCATCCGTCCGCGGAGAACGTGCGGATGTTAGGCGATGGAGGGCTAAAGGCTAACGGCGTGCTGAATGACCCTCAGTCGTGATTCTATTTGCGTGGAATACGTTTGGCGCATGCCCATGCGCACAAGGAATGGGCACGGATAGTTCAAAATGGCGATCACGATTCAGCTTTGATTCAGTAATCAGCATCTATCTTCTCACCTATCGAATGACATAAGCCGAGGAGAGCGACATGAGAATACTCACAGCAATCGTGATTATGATGGTGAGCAGCCAATCGTTAGCAAGACAGGTTGAATACATCGAGGCGGACGTCGTGTCGGTGGTGCCGGTTATCCAAGATGTCCAAGTGGTGACGCCAGAGCGCAACTGCTGGCAGGAAAGACAGTACGGTAGCCGAAGGGATGGCCACGGTGATCATGGTGTGGGGCTCGTTGTTGGCGGCGTCGTCGGCGGCGCCATTGGGCACGGCCTCGGTCATAAGAAGCGTAATAAGCAAGTGGGTGCAGTCGTCGGCTCGATTCTCGGCGCAACCCTGGGGAATGCCATATCTCACAAACGTCGACACCACCGACAGAGCGAATGGGTTGAGCATTGCGAAGTGGTAGAGACGCGCCGGGAAGAGAGCCGTATCGTTGGATACGATGTTGAGTACGAATACGCGGGCACAGTGCATGAGACGCGTATGTCACGCGACCCAGGGTCGACGCTGCGATTGCGTGTTGAGGTCCAGCCGATCAGTTGATTCGCCATGGCTGGCGAGCGACTCCCAAGTCGGTGAGTTGCTCGTCAGCGCGGTGTTGGTTCACCGCTTGGAGTTGGATTAGGTGTGTCACGCTTTCGAATCGCAGATCGGGCAGGTCAATTTGAAGCTGTTTCCCACAAGTTGACGGAGAAAGGCGGGCGTCGCGGGCACGCCTAAGCGCCTCAATCGAACTACGGGTTCAATTTCTAGACATCAAAACGCGCTGTAAGACGCACCCAGCAGAACTTTTCCTGAGGATGACAATGGGTAGTCGGTCAACCGGGATCACAAAAATACCCGCAAACATTGTTCGCAAAACGCACCTGCAAAAGCACTTGCAAAAAGCACGCAAAAAGCACGTGCAAAATGGGTGGGTAACAGGAAAGTTGAGTCGGAGAATCAATTGCCTGGCAGCGATATCGGGTTTTAATGAGGTGAGCATAGGCCGCTAGCGAGGTGAGCCCGTCGGTCATTGCTCGAAGTGCTATCAGAGGCAACCTTTTGTTTTTGAGTTGGACAGGATGTGAAGCCTAAAAAAGCTAGACAAATATGCAGACCATCGCGAAGAGCAGCGCTCGCCTTACCTGCTGAGAAGAGTTTCTCATGGGCAGAATAGGGTTATCGATTCTGACGGGTGCTAGAATAAAGGGACAGGCGTTGGACCGGCCCGAAGAGGGAATAGCAAGTCAAGACTTTGGCAAACGATTAAGGCTAGTAAAAAGCAAAAAAACAGCTAGTAAAAAAGAGCTAGCAAAAGATCAGTAAAAAAGCATGCAGCAATGAGCGAACAGCAAGCATTGAATAGCGAATCATATGGACTGGATGACGCAGAGAGAGGGTAAGCGAGCGAGTAAGCGGCCCGCTGGAACGACAGTTATCTCGGCTATGCTTCTCGTTACGTTAATGGCGATTGGTCAGGCTAGCTTTGCAGCGCCTGATGCCCCCCGAGAGAAAAGAGCGATTTCCATGGAGCGTGAGGAGCGTTTTATGGGTGATAGGGCTCAAAATCGTGTCCGGATTAACAATCAGTCCGCCATTCAGATCGTCAAAAGAAAATTTAGTAACCATCGCATTCTGAACGCGAGACTTGAAAGCGCCCGAGGAAAGCCTCGCTATCAAATTAAAGTGCTGTCTGCCGAGGGGGTCGTCAACATGATCTACGTGGACGCTCAAACCGGTGCGATCTCGGATTAGACGGCATGGCAAATCGCATTCTTCTTCTTGAGGATGACAGCACATTGCGCGGGCAGCTCATGACACTACTGTCTGATCGCGGCCTGATTGTTGATTGTTATGCAGATGGCGAAAGCGGGCTCCAGCGGGGGCTGGAGGGCCACTTTGACGTCGCCATTATCGATTTGGGACTGCCGAAGACCCCTGGCCTAGAGGTTGTGCGTGAATTAAGAGCGCAGGGCGTTGACGCGCCGATCTTGATCCTGACTGCCCGAACCGATTGGAGTGATAAGGTCGAGGGCCTGGACGCGGGCGCCGACGATTATCTAGCCAAACCCTTCCACCTAGAGGAACTGGTCGCCAGAATTAACGCGTTACTTAGGCGGGCGCGAGGGGAAGTGAAATCATCGGTAACCCTCGGTGCGCTGACGATCGATCTGCGAGAGCAACAGGCCTATCTGCACGACGAACCGCTTCAGCTGACGACCTATGAATACAAACTCCTCCACTATCTGATGACCAGCGCCGGTCAAACCTTGTCCAAAGGAGACCTTGCCGATTACCTGTATGACGTTGATGGTGATCGCGACAGTAATGTCATTGAAGTGCTAGTAGGACGACTGCGCAAGAAATTGCAGCCAGCCGAGGGTCAGCCCGCCATTGAAACGCTGCGTGGTCGGGGGTATCGCCTGCATTTGAGCGATGCATGATCGGACGGTTTCGTATTCGATCCTTACGAGCGCGGCTGATCGGAGCGGCTTTGCTTGGGCTATCTATTTCGATGGCCCTTCTGGGCGCTGCCATCGAGACTGCGCATTCGGCGAGCGTCAACGCCGCGCGTGTTGAGCGCCAGATTGCCCAGCTGTATGGGCTTATCGCGGAGGCGGAAGAATCCAGTCTCGGGTTAACCCTACCCATCGAAGTCGCGGATCCCCAGCTGAATCAATTAGAGAGTGGCCGGTTTGCCGGCGTTGTGGACCAACAGGGTCAAGTCATTTGGGCAAGCGCCTCAACGGCGCTACTCAGCGAGAAGTGGATAGTAGCGACCCGCGAGTCGATCCCTGCCTTTGGTGTTCCTACAAGGTGGTCAGTCGACGATCGAGTCGGAGCATTAATTGGTCAGAAAGTGGCCATTCGATGGCAAACACCGATGCTCGAGGCGGACTATACCTTCGTTGTATTCGAGGTGGCAGAAGAGGCGATGGCGGAAGCCGCGGCATTCAGGCAACAGCTCGTATGGTGGCTTGCAGGTGCTGTCGTGATTGTGCTCGTGCTGCAATTTCTCAGCCTGCGATGGGGGCTCGCGCCGCTCACAGCCTTTACCCAAGATCTCGCAAGAGTCAGTGACGGACGATCGAGCCACCTGCCCGAGGACGATGTCACTGAGTTTAAGCCGCTGGCCAAGGCGCTCAATCATCTGGTTTCTCATGAGCGGGCGCAAAGCGAGCGGTATCGTCGATCACTTGCCGATTTAGCTCACAGTCTCAAGACGCCGCTATCGATCCTGCGCAATGAGCGTGCACTGAACCAAAGAGACGAGATTAGCCGGTCTTTGGCAGCATCGGTCGCCCAAACCGTCGATCCTCTCGATGATATGGAACAGAAAATCGCTTACCAATTGGAGCGGGCGGTGTTAGGTCAGTCGAGCATTGCGCTCACTCCGATTGAGGTTAAGCCAGTTGTCGAGGCACTGTTTAGAGCCATGGAAAAGGTGTTTCGCGCGAGTCAGCCCCGGCTCCGAATGGAGCTAGACGAGCCAACCTTGAGAGTTGATCAGCGCGATCTCAATGAGCTGCTCGGTAATTTGATTGAAAACGCACTCAAACATGGCGCCACTGAGGTGTTGGTCACGCTCGCGCTCACAGATCACGGCACGCGTCTATCTGTCCACGATGATGGGCCGGGTATACCGGCCGACCAGCGCGAAGCCATTATGCGGCGTGGACACCGCGCGGACACACGGACGGAGGGGCAGGGAATAGGCCTTGATATTGTCGGAGAAATTGCTGGCCGCTACGGGTCCGACCTGCGGTATGAGCAGTCAGAGCTGCTGGGTGGCGCGCATTTCAGCGTGACATTTAAGCGATGAATTTAAAGCTGATTGTGACTTCCATCGCATAAAGGCGCTTTTTCAGTCTTCTTACAACCACAGAAGTACAGGGTCTTATCAGCCTCTGCAGTATGCTTGACGGGCAGAATGTCAGTGCCTTGATGGGCACCATCGCAAAAGGGTTGGTTGGCGCTTCTTCCACAAGCGCACCAAAAATAACTTTTCCCTGCTTCCACATCGATGGCGTAAGGCGCTTTCTGGGCGATCACAACATCAGTCATAACGATTCCTCCACTCGGTTGAGGATATGCTACCTTGATGAATTCATGATCCACAAGCCATAATGCAGGGCCGCGCGGGTGTGGCCACCTGGCGCTTTTTCTTTCTACGGAGTATCAGCATGGACTTTTCCTTTTCATCAGAACAAACCTTGCTTCAAGACAGTGTTGAGCGGTTCATTCAAAACGATTACGGGTTTGATCAGCGGCAGAAATTGACAGGATCCGAGCTGGGTTTTAGCAAGGAGCATTGGTCCCATTTTGCTGAGCTTGGGTGGTTGGGCCTGCCTTTCGCAGAGGAGGATGGTGGCTTTGGCGGTTCAGCTATCGACACCATGATTGTGATGGAAGCCTTTGGTAAAGGGCTGGTGGTCGAGCCCTATGTATCTACGGTACTGATGGCCGGCAGCGCGCTGGCCCACGCAGGAACGACTGCCCAGAAAGAAAGCCACTTGGCCGCGATTATTGGCGGAGAGGCTCAGGCGAGCCTTGCTTACATCGAGCCTCAAGCGCGTTTCAATCTCAATCACGTGGTGACTCGAGCCGTGCTAGACGGTAGTGACTGGGTGATCAATGGCTTCAAAGGGGTGGTGCTCGGGGCGCCTAGTGCAGATCTGCTGATTGTTTCAGCGCGGACGGATGGTGATGAACAAGCCGAAGAAGGCATTACGCTCTTTATTGTGCCCGCCAATGCAGAAGGGGTCTCTCGACGCAATTACCCGACGATCGATGGGTTTAGGGCCTCTGAAGTCACGCTAAGCGATGTGCGGGTCAGCGCTGAATCGGTCTTGGGTGAGGTGGGTCAAGGCCTCGCGACGCTTCAATACGCGATTGACCAAGGGATCCTGGGCGTGGGTGCCGAAGCCGTGGGTGCGATGGAAGTACTTTATAAGGACACGGTCGAGTACTGTAAAACGAGAGAGCAATTCGGCCAGGCTATTGGTAAGTTCCAGGTGCTCCAGCATCGTATGGTCGACATGTTCATCGAACACGAACAAACCAAATCACTCGCCTACATGGCGGCCATGCGACTTGCTGAGGAATACAATGGCGAATCGCGTAAAGCATTGTCGGCGCTCAAAGTTCAAGTGGGCAAAGGGGGTACCTTCGTTGGTCAAAACGCGGTTCAGCTCCACGGCGGCATGGGTATGACCGACGAACTCAATATCGGTCATTACTTTAAACGCCTAACGGCCATTGAGACGCTATTCGGCAACTCAGATTTTCACCTCAAGCAATATTCTGCCCTCTCGTAAGTTGTATAAGTCGTCAGTTGGATAAGTCGCCAGTTGAATAAAAGGGCCACCCAAATACGAGGAGTAGTGAGATGAGTACGATACCCGAATGGTTTTGGGAGGCAGTCGACCAAAAGCCCGCGAGTCATTACACCGAGATTGATGACATTGAGTTGCATTATCTGTCTTGGAATGAGGCAAACGGCCGAGGGCTTTTATTCATCCACGGGCACAATGCTCACGCGCATTGGTGGGACTTTATTGCGCCAGCTTTTTGCGATCAATATCACCCAATCGCGATGGATATGAGTGGCATGGGTGACTCCGATCATAGGGAGTCGTACTCGGCAGGGCAGTACGCTGATGAAATTGTCGCGGTAGCCGATGCGGCTGGACTTGGTGCCGACACACTGGTTGTGGCCCATAGCTTTGGCGGCATCATGGCGATGCGGGCGTGCGCGAAGTATCCCGACCGGTTTGGTGGCCTTGTATTGGTTGACTCAGGTGCGAAACACCCGGACGACCAAAAAACGCGGGAGCCTGAGCGATGGACAAAACCGAAGGTCTATCCAGACTTTGATGTGGCGCGGTCTCGTTTCCGGTTGCAGCCACCACAATCCTGCGACAACGATTATCTGGTTCAGCATATTGCTCGTCACTCTCTCGACTCTATCGACGAGGGGTGGGTGTGGAAATTTGACGAGGAGCTGAATGCCCGAATGGATTGGGACATGGACCCTGCAGCGGATGCCGCATCGATTCAAATCCCTATGGCATTGATCTACGGCGCGAACAGCGAATCATTTAGCAGCAAGAGCGCTGACCACATGAAGACGCTTGCGCCTTCACTCGAAGTTGTAGAGCTGGCCGATGCCCAGCACCATTTATTTCTTGATCAGCCCGAAAATTTCAAACAGGTATTGCGAGAAATCCTAGACCGTTGGTCTGCGTGATCGACGTTGATCGCGAGACCTATAGGCGTTGCGACCTAATGAGCTGATCGCTGCACAGGGTCGAGGGTAGCTCGTCCAATTGGGCCTCGCTCGATCAGTGGGGAGCGCGCGCAATTCGCGTGTTTACCAGTCGCGGCTCGAAAAAACCCGAGAAAAGACTTGGTTAAAGCTCGATAAAAGCGCTTGAAAAAAGCGCTCGAAAAAAGAACTCAAAAAAAAGGAGCCCTGAGGCTCCTTTTCTAAGCACGAATGCTCGGCTCAAACTTAGCAGGCTTCAAAGAGTCCCGCTGCGCCCATACCGCCACCGATGCACATGCTGACAATGCCGTACTTCTTGTTACGACGCTGGAGCTCTCGCACCAAGTGCCCGGTCAGACGCGAGCCGGTCATCCCAAAGGGGTGGCCGATTGAGATCGATCCGCCATTCACGTTGTAGATCTCTGGGTCGATTTCGAGTCGGTCCCGTGAGTAAACGCACTGTGATGCGAATGCTTCGTTTAGCTCAACGAGATCGATGTCGTTGATCGTTAGGTTGTTAGCTTTGAGCAATTTGGGAATCGCGAACACGGGTCCAATTCCCATCTCATCTGGTTCACAACCTGCAACAGTCCAACCGCGGAAGTAGGCTTTTGGCTCTAGGCCAAGTTGTGCTGCACGCTCTGCGCTCATAACCAGCGTCATCGAAGCTCCATCAGACAACTGCGATGCATTACCCGCAGTGACTGTGCCGTTCTCTTCAAAAGCAGGTGGCAATTTGGCAAGACCCTCAAGTGTCGTTTCGGGCCGGTTGCACTCATCTGAGTCACAAACGCCATCGACGATCTCGGTCTCCTTGGTTTCCTTGTTGATGACTTTTTGCCACTTAGTTTGCATCGGGATAATTTCATCCGTGAAGAGACCTGCTTGCTGGGCCGCCGCAGTTCGCTTCTGGCTTTCTAGCGAGAATTCGTCTTGATACTCACGGCTGACGTTATATCGTCGTGCAACCACTTCAGCGGTGTTTCCCATCGCCATGAAGATGTCCGGTGACTTCTCCAAAATGGTTGGGTGCTGTTGTGACTTGCCTGGCGTTTGCCTTGTACCAGCTGAAATGGATTCGACGCCACCTGCGATCATGATGTCTGAGCAGCCGCTCGCAATTTGGTTAGCAGCGAAAGCAATCGAGTTAAGCCCGCTTGAGCAAGCGCGTGAAATGGTGCTTCCTGCTGTAGTGACGGGCAATCTTGACAGGATGACTGCCAGTCGAGCGATGTTACCGCCTTGCTCGCCTGTTTGGCTTGCAGCGCCGACGATGACGTCTTCTACCTCAGCAGGGTCAATTTGTGAGTTACGGTCCAACAAGGCGTCAATACAATGCGCCACCATGTCATCTGGACGAGTGAGATTGAAAGTTCCGCGAAAGGATTTGGCGAGGCCAGTCCTGACGCTGTCTACGATTACGACGTCACGCATGTGAGGATCTCCGAATTGGTATCGTTAAGCGAAGGGCCATTGTGCACACAATTCAAAGTGAATGACAGCCCACCTTATTTTGTAAATATTTGCTAAATTTCGGCGAATTGACGTCAACAGCGCGCCAGGTGCGTTCTCGTATCGATCGTGACGCCGATCAATGATCGTTAATGAAAGTCATTACTTTGTCAATGTTATGTCTAGGTGATGAACAGATCAGTAGCGGCGATTGATGGCGAGATGGCTGAGGCTTTCCTTCAAGCCTCCGGGCCGGTTCCGCTCCAGCCAAAGCGCTTTGTGCCGGTTTTGGATGGATGCCAGTTGACCTCGCATCGCCTCTCGGCGCCGCTTGCTGGCTTTTTTTCCACCATCTCGGAATAGCTGTAGGTGCAAGAGCCCTTGTTGCGCCATGGCTGCGCCGAGCTGGGTTTCTCGAAGGACTCTGCCATTAGCTGGAGATAAGCTGTTTAGTGATTCAGATGCGAAAGCCTTCATCGTCTGAATGGCATGCTCGAGCTCAACATCGCTGATCCCGCTCGACCATTTGGGCGCATGGCGCATTCGCCAAAACAGAAGGTGATTGAAAACCGTTGCGTTCACGGCCTTGGTTTTAATTAATTGGGGAAATTTACCCATCGTGACGATTCGATCGGCGAGCGAGGGCGCTTGCTGATCGAGAAACACAAGGTTGATCCCTTGAGACAGACTGCGGCTAACAGAACTTGCAGCGTTCCAACTTGCTGATGCGCCAAGTACAAATCCGGGGTAGCTAACGGGCAAGGTTTGGTGATGACCATGATCCCCCCAGTCGGTCACCAAGTATCCCATCGCACCATGGTTAGCGCCGGCGCTGGCTGCTTCATAAAGGTTTTTGGTCGCGTTATCGAGGCGACCCGTCAGTGAGTTCCATGAGGAGGTTCCAGGGCAAACGTAAAACGGTACGTTGGCCTCCGCCATCAGGGCACATTGCTGCTCGAAGGGGTGGCCTGCCTCGTAACCCCAGATCATGGCCGTCGCGTCAGTCGATAGTTGCGTGAGAGATGCCGGGTCCTCTAACACGATATCGCCCCAAAACTGGGTGCGACGCCCCTTCTTTTTGGCGAGCGTTTGGAGGCGATTCAGGAAGTCGAGGTACACCTTGGTTTTACCCTCGCGTTCGCACCGGCGCCGACTGTAGCCCAATCCCAATTCCCAGGGTTCATCACCACCAATGTTGACGGTCTTGCTATCAAACAAGGGGAGATACTCGTCATAGAGGCGGGATACTAAGTCTAGACTGGCTGCTGTGGGTCGAAGCGTGCTGCCATGCGGCATGGGTTTACCGGAGAGGGGGTGAATGAACCCGTCCGGGCATTCTGCATAGGCGCGATACTCGGAGTGGCGCAGCCAACGCTCAAAGTGCCCAAAAGAATTGAGATTGGGCACGAGTTCGATGTAGTGCGATTGGCAATGCGCTTGCAACTCGAGGATGTCACTCGCTGTCAGGGGTGAGGCATCGCGCCACACTGTTTCGTGATCGGTGAAGGCAAACGTGTGCTCGGTGTACAACTGCAGCTGGTTATATTTCAGGTCAGCAAACTGTTCTATCAGTGTTTTTAAAGTGGTTAACGTAGGTACCTTACAGCGGCTTATGTCGAGCATGACGCCTCGATTCGCGAAATCGGGCACGTCTTTGATCTCGCAGCATCGGATGCTGCTCTTCGCCTGTCTCAGCATTTGGCTAAGTGTCGAAAGGCCTCGAAACAAGCCACTCTCAGAAGAAGAGGTAATACTGACTCCGTTTGGCGTGATTTTGAGTGAGTGCGCTTCATCCCCTGGATGCTTGCCCGACAGCTTTAATTGAATCGCGCGCGGTAAGTCAGCGCGAGTGGTTATAAATACCGCCTCGTGCCGAGCTGCAAACCGAGTGCATGCATTGCGCAAGCGCCGCGGGAGGCCTTGATGAACCACGAGCGGCAGCGGCGCCAGGGTATCGAGTCGGCCTGTGGCTGTTCGCGACACTTTCGGTGGCGGAAATAGCTTCATGTTGGGTCACATTTTGGTGGGGTGTGTTTGATTGGGTTGTACTCTATATTCCATAAAAAAACCACGGACGACGATATGAGTCAGTACATACTTGCCATTGATCAGGGCACCACCAGTTCACGAGCGATCATTTTTGATACCGATGGAACGCCGGTTGGTACGGATCAGCAAGAGTTTCCTCAGTACTTCCCCGCGGATGGTTGGGTAGAACACGATGCCGATGAAATATGGGAATCCGTATTGCACGTCGTGCGTGCCGCGATTGAAAGCGCTGATATCGCAGCATCCGATATCCAAGTTGCAGGTATCACGAACCAACGAGAGACAACCGTGCTTTGGGATCGGGACACTGGCACCCCCATTGGTAAAGCCATCGTGTGGCAAGATCGGAGGACAGCTGAATATTGTCAGTCTCTGAAAGACGATGGATTTGAGGACGTTTTTCGAGCCAAGACGGGACTGCTCTTAGACCCTTATTTCTCAGCGACCAAAGTACGGTGGATGCTTGATCACATTGACGGTGCGCGGGAGGCAGCGGAGGCGGGTCGCCTCGCGTTCGGGACGATTGACTGTTTTTTGATCTGGCGGCTAACAGGGGGCGCGGCTCATCGGACGGACGCCACCAACGCTGCCAGAACCGGGCTTTTTAACATCCACACGCAAGACTGGGATGAAGACATTCTAGGTCGATTGAACATCCCAAAATCACTCTTGCCCGAGGTGATGGACTCGAGTGCAGACTTCGGCGTCATTGGGCCAGATCTCGTTGGTCATGCGATTCCGATTGGCGGTGTTGCGGGAGATCAACAGGCTGCCTTGATCGGCCAAGGATGCTTCCAAGAGGGCATGATGAAAAGCACGTATGGGACGGGTTGTTTCATGATTTTGAACACCGGAAACAAACCGCTCACGTCGAATCATGCGCTCTTAACAACGGTCGCCTATCGCCTCAAAGGTGAGGTGACCTATGCGCTCGAAGGTTCGATTTTTGTCGCCGGAGCTGCGGTGCAGTGGCTACGAGATAAGCTCAAGGTCATTGACCATGCAGCTGACTCGGAAGCGATAGCCGTTTGCGCTGAAGAGCCGGACGGACTCTATGTGGTTCCAGCATTTACTGGGCTGGGTGCACCTTATTGGGACCCTGAGGCCAGGGGCGCCGTACTCGGCTTAACAAGAGACACGGGCTTCGAGTCGATTGTGACGGCAACACTGGCATCGGTCGCCTTTCAAACTCGAGATTTGCTCATGGCGATGCGGTCGGACGGCCTTGCTCCAAAACTGATCCGAGTCGATGGTGGAATGGTGAACAACACCTGGTTTGCGCAGCGCTTGGCCGATGTGTTGTCAGTTCCTGTTGATCGGCCGGCCTATGTAGAAACCACCGTCCTCGGTGCTGCGTACCTCGCGGGGCTTCAGGCGGGGTTATTCAGCGATCTCAGCGATCTCGCTGATCGCTGGCGCTTGGAACGCCGATTCGAGGCGCAATGGGACAGCAAGCAGGTGGATGATCGCTATAAGGGCTGGCAGCGTGCCGTCCAGGCAGTTCGTCAGTTCGCCGAATAGAGGGGCTCGACTACCCGCTGGTTTAATGGTGCTGCAATGGATCTGATGGATGCACTATTCAAAGCATTATGAATCGTTTATCCGAATCCGGGGTCTAGTTAGCCGGCTTGTGAGCAACCGGATTGAAAGGCGGAACACGCCCATGACCCGCGCTAAGGTTGTTCATCGCGTAAGTAGTTCATGGCGCAAAATGTGGGGGCGCAAGCTGCGGGTAGAGCGCGCGCTCTGTCCCAGCCTTGCCTAGCTAGCTCGGCGGAGTAGCCTTAGGCTCGGCTAGCTAGCGTCAGATGAAGGGAGAGAGTCGTCCGCGCTTTCCTATAACCGCCCACCGGTTAAGGCGGGGCAACGTCAAACACATTAGAGATACGTTAGGCCTTGGGCTTTTTGTGCGGAATCATCTTTTCAGATGACACTCCAATCCTTGCCTTCATTTACGAGAGACCTTTAATCAGCCTACCTAGGACTTCGCTGATTTGATCTGCTTCTTCCTCCGAGAGGATCAAAGGTGGAAGTAGACGAACGACAGAACCTGCGGTGACATTAATCAGTAAGCCCTCCTCGAGTGCTTGGCCGACTAATTCAGCACAATCCACCTCTAACTCAATGCCAATCATGAGGCCCTGGCCCCTGATTTCCTTTACGCCATTGACGCCTTGAAGCGCGGAGGCCAGTTTGTCTCGCAGGTACTGCCCCATGGATGCTGCGCGACTGACAATCTGCTCATGCTCGAAGACATCGAGCACCGCATGCGCTGCTGCGCAAGAGAGCGGGTTACCGCCAAATGTGGAACCATGGTTTCCAGGACCTAGAACGTGTGCTGCCTGATTCGCGGCTAAGCAAACGCCAATAGGGACCCCATTGGCCAAGCCTTTTGCAGTTGTGACCACATCGGGGAGGATGTCGGCGTGCTGATAACTGAAGAATTGTCCAGTGCGACCGTTCCCCGACTGCACTTCATCGATCATGAGCAGCCAGTCCTGGTCATCGCAGAGGGCTCTCAGCCCTTGCAAGTACGCTTGGTCCGCGACTTGAATGCCGCCTTCGCCCTGAATGGGCTCGATAAATACAGCGACGATATTTTGGTTGTGGGTAGCGGCTTGCTTAATCGACTCTAGATCGTTGAATGGGACCCGAACAAATCCGCTCACTAGGGGCTCAAAGCCTGCTTGGACTTTTCGATTACCGGTTGCGGTCAGCGTTGCCATGGTCCGCCCGTGGAAGGCATTATCGGCGACGATAATCGCGGGCTCGGCAATCCCCTTTTGATGCCCGTACAAACGCGCAATTTTAATGGCGCACTCGCACGCTTCAGCGCCCGTATTGCTGAAGAACATGTTCTCCATACCCGATAGCGCGGCCAGGCGATCAGCCAGCCGTTCTTGATTCGGAATGCGATAAAGGTTCGATGTGTGCAGTAACGCTCCGCCCTGTGCTGAAATCGCGTCAGCGATCGCGGGGTGTGCGTGCCCGAGCGCCACGACCCCAAGGCCAGAGAGAGCGTCGAGGTATCGCCGGCCATCTTTGTCAATTAACCAGCAACCCTCGCCTTTGATAAACTCAACGTCGAGGCGTCCATACGTGGGCATGATGGCGTGGGTAGTCATGATGATCGTCCTACAGGTTGTGCGGTTCTGAGTGTTGGAACCGGTACAGCAAAGGAGCAAATGATAAACCAGAACAATACGAGCTCGAAAGCGGATCAGCAGCAGACGCTTTCCCCGATCATGCTGAGTCTGATGGTGGCTCGCTTTAGTGCAGTCTGTGACGAAATGGCTTCCGTGCTCAGTGCCACAGCGTGCTCTCCAAACATCAAAGATCGATTGGATTTTTCTTGCGCGCTGTTTGATCGCACAGGAGCGCTCTTTGCTCAGGCGGCGCATGTTCCGGTCCATCTGGGCAGTATGGCGTTCGCGATGCGAGACATCGTTAACCAATTTGAATGGCGCCCAGGGGATCAAGTGGTTTTCAATGATCCTTTTTTGGGAGGGACCCATCTCCCCGATGTAACGCTGGTACAGCCATTTTTTGTCGCAGGACAGCACGTTGGGTTTGTTGCCAATCGAGCGCACCACGCGTCGATTGGTGCAGATGCGCCCGGTTCGATGCCGCTTGCCTCTCATATCGATGAAGAAGGCTTTCTGATTTCGCCAAGAAAACTATACGACCACTCCGTGCGTGATGAGGCGTTTTACCAGTCGCTTTGCGACGCGGTTGGGCAGTTCACAGCTGCAGATCTGGCGGCACAGCGAAGCGCGAATTTGACGGGCGCGGCGAGGATAGCGTCGATACTGGACGGACAACCCATTGGCATCATCCTGGATGAATTGAATGATTATGGTAGGGCGATGGCGAGCGCAGGCTTAAGGCGCCTAGCCAACGGCGAGTACACGTTTGCTGATGTCATGGATGATGACGGGTTTGGTAATGAGCGAATCCGCATTCAGTGCAAGGTCGTGGTGCAAGATGAAGCGGTCATGGTTGATTTCGCGGGCACGAGTCAGGCGGTTACTGGCAATATCAATTGCCCGCTGCCTGTTACCGCCGCCGCCGTCTTTTACGCCATCCGCTGCCTCATGGCGGAGGAAACACCCGCGTGTGCAGGCGTATTTGAGGCGATCACAATCAAGGCGGAGCCAGGGTCGCTGGTGCACGCGTCTCGCCCGAGCGCGACCGCTGCCGGCAATGTGGAAACGTCAATGCGCATCGTAGACGTGATCTTTGGGGCCCTTGCCAAAGCGCTACCCGACCACATTCCCGCGGCCAGTCAGGGCACGATGAACAATATCGCGATGGGTAAGCGGGGTGAAGGTGGTTGGGATTATTACGAAACGCTCGGCGGAGGCGCCGGTGCGAGCGCGGCTGCCGATGGTGCCCACTGCGTTCAGGTGCACATGACCAATACGCTCAATACGCCGGCCGAAGTTGTGGAAATGAATTATCCGCTTCGAATTGAACGATATCAGCGCCGCGAGGGCTCGGGAGGCGAGGGGCGCAACCGCGGTGGTGACGGTTTGACCCGGGAATTTAGATTCCTCGAACAGGCTGAGGTGACGCTCCTCACGGAGCGCAGAGCGCAGATGCCCTGGGGACTAGCGGGTGGACAAGCTGGCGCATCGGGTGCCAATTGGTTAGATGGTCAAGCGCTGGGTGGTAAAGCGATGCTGACCGTGCACGCAGGGCAGGTGCTGCGGATCGAAACGCCTGGGGGAGGGGGTTGGGGTCACCCCATCGGTGATCCGGCGCCTGACGTTGAGGAGTAAAAGAGGATACACTTACCCAGACAAGCACGAGACAGCCGGAGTGAACCCAGTGACAGACATTCAAGACCAGATTGCCCAGCAGATAGCGGATCACCCGATCTTGATCTATATGAAAGGTTCACCTGACCAGCCGCGCTGTGGTTTCTCTGCGCAAGCATCCCAAGCATTGATGGCCTGCGGAAAGCCCTTCGCATTCATCGATATTCTCTCGAACCCTGAGATCAGAGCCCAGCTCCCCCAATATTCAGAGTGGCCAACCTTCCCTCAGTTATTCGTTCAGGGCGAGTTAGTTGGCGGCTGTGACATCATCACGGAGATGTACCAGAGCGGAGAGCTTCAGACCTTGATCAATGAGGTTCCCGAAGAGGCGGCTGAATAGAAAAGCAGGTCAGCCACTGACCTAACCACTCGCTTGTTAATCTCGAGCATTCGCTCGTTAAAAAAGACGGTTGCATTCAGCGCAAGCGGGGGGCATCCAGACCGGTCCGGCCACCTTTAGAGCCATCTAGCGGTCATGTGATCTATCAGCAATCGATCCGTAATCAAGCAGAACCACCATTCATGCAATGGTGAGTCGTAGAAGTTGAAGAACTGGAATGTTGAGCTGGCGCGTTGTGCCCGACAAGGACGAGGGGTTAGCGTTCTGCTGAGATGAGATCTTTTGGGAAAGGCCAGCGATTAACCACATCCGCAAAGAGCTGCGCCGTTTTCTCGCAGTCGTACAGTGCTGAGTGAGCCTCGGCTGCATCGAAAGCAATCCCTGCAGCTTCACAAGCGCGTGCGAGGACAGTTTGCCCGAACGCAACGCCTGCCAGCGTTGCCGTATCGAAGCTCGAAAATGGATGGAACGGATTGCGCTTGATTTTGTTTCTTTCGACCGCGGCATTCAAAAAACCAAGGTCAAAAGAAGCGTTATGGCCAACGAGTACGGCTCGGTGACAGCCGGTGCGTTTGAGCTCTCGCCGAACGATGCCGAATACATCTCGCAGTGCCTCACCCTCGCCAATCGCTCCGCGCAGCGGGTTGTCGATCTTAATCCCTGTGAACTCGAGCGCCGA
This sequence comes from Gammaproteobacteria bacterium, assembly GCA_038131595.1. Taxonomy (GTDB): domain Bacteria; phylum Pseudomonadota; class Gammaproteobacteria; order Pseudomonadales; family Azotimanducaceae; genus UBA9926. Next base: position 48,480 of record JAYPPR010000005.1, on the reverse strand, counting down.
CGGCTCAACGTTCGCGCCAGGAAACGGGTCAACGTTATGGAAAATTTGTTCGCCGGATCGGAGCGTCCCTTTCTCATCGAACTGCATGATGACTGCGCCAATCTCGAGGATGGCGTCAGTTTGGGCATTAAACCCCCCGGTTTCGAGGTCAACCACCACGGGTAGAAATCCCCGAAAGCGATGCGCGATGGGCGCTTTCTCATCGCTCATTAATATGCGCCTGATGTTACGCGCCAAGAGACCCACTCGCCACCACGAAGTGGTTTGAGGGGCGCGCCGCCCATATCTAAGGTCTCATCAGGCTGCCAGGATTCCCGACTCAGCGTGATGGTGTCTTCATTGCGCGGCAGTCCATAAAAGTCCGGACCGAAATGGCTGGCAAATCCTTCCAGGCGATCGAGCGACCCCGCTTGATCGAAGACTTCGGCATACAATTCAATGGCCGCGTGGGCTGTGTAGCAGCCTGCTGCGCAGCCGCAGATATTCTCTTTGGCGTCTTGGGGATGAGGCGCAGAGTCGGTGCCCAAGAAAAAGGAAGGATCCCCTGACGTTGCTGCGGCAATCAGTGCTTGTTGGTGCACATCGCGTTTCAGGATCGGTAAACAAAACAGCATGGGCTTCATGCCATGACCTAGCATGTGGGTCCGGTTATACAGCAAGTGGTGCGCGGTAATGGTCGCAGCAACATTGGCCCCGGCCTCTTTGACGAACTGGACCGCATCGGCGGTGGTGATATGTTCGAATACTACCTTGAGGTTGGGGAAGTGCTCTGTGATTCGCGTGAGTTCGGTGTCGATAAATGCGCGCTCTCGGTCAAACACATCGATCTCGGTGTCGGTGACTTCGCCGTGAATGAGGAGCGGGATGCCTCTCGCTTCCAGGCAGGCAAAGAGCGGGTCGAGATTAGCGATTGACGTAACCCCGGCATCTGAGTTGGTGGTCGCACCGGCGGGATAAAGCTTGCAGGCCGTTATATGACCCTCATCAATCGCGCGCTCGATGTCTGCGGGAGTCAATTGATCGGTGAGGTAGAGCGTCATGAGCGGCTCAAAAGGGTTGTCCTCCGGCCTTGCCGCGATAATTCTCTCTCGGTACGCGTTCACCGCTTCGGCGCTGGTGACCGGGGGCACCAAGTTAGGCATGACGATGGCTCGCTTGAAGACTCGACCAACATCCCTAACCGTCGTCGGTAGCGCGGCCTCATCTCGGAGGTGAATATGCCAGTCATCGGGGCGAGTAATAGTGAGGTGGTCCATAGCGCCATTGTAGCATTTGGGCTGGTGAAACTGGTGTCCGGTGCGGCAAACGTTTACCATACCGCCGCTTCGAAGGAGGTCCCTTTATTATGTCCGAGATAAAAAAAGTCGTGCTCGCCTACTCAGGTGGTCTCGATACATCAGTCATTCTCCGCTGGCTACAAGAAACCTATGGGTGTGAAGTCGTGACTTACACGGCGGATCTCGGGCAGGGCGAAGAACTTGAGCCGGCGCGCGTTAAAGCCACGCAAATGGGTGTGAAAGAAATTGTCATCGATGATGTTCGTGAGGAATTTGTGCGCGATTTCGTTTTCCCCATGTTTCGGGCCAATACCCTCTATGAGGGGGAGTACTTGCTCGGTACCAGCATTGCGCGCCCACTCATTGCCAAACGATTAGTCGAAGTCGCTCAAGAGACCGGTAGTGATGCTGTCGCCCATGGCGCAACAGGCAAGGGCAATGATCAGGTGCGGTTTGAGTTAGGCGTTGCGGCGCTCGATCCATCCATTCAGGTCATCGCACCCTGGCGGACTTGGGATTTGCACTCTCGCGAGGCGTTGATGGCATTTTGCGAGCAACATCAAATCCAGGTGGAGCAAAAGCGAGATGGAGAAAAATCGCCTTATTCGATGGATGCAAACCTTCTGCATATCTCTTATGAAGGGGGCGAATTGGAGGACCCCAATGTGGAGCCGGCTGCGCCGATGTGGCTCTGGACAACCTCGCCCGAACAGGCTCCCGATGAGGCGCAGCTTGTATCTATTGACTTCGTTGAGGGTGACCCGGTTGCTGTAGATGGCAATGCTATGACGCCGGCTGCCTTGCTTGCGCATCTTAATCAGGTTGCGGGACGGCACGGGGTGGGTCGAGTCGATATCGTTGAGAATCGTTATGTCGGCATGAAAGCCAGAGGCTGCTACGAGACGCCAGGCGGCACCGTATTGCTGAAAGCCCATCGCGCCATTGAATCAATCACGCTCGATCGCGAACTTGGGCATCTCAAGGACGAGTTGATGCCGCGGTACGCCAAGTTGATTTATAACGGTTACTGGTGGAGCCCAGAACGAAGGGCACTCCAAGCATTGATTGATCAATCTCAAGATGCAGTGACGGGTCGAGTCCAATTAAAGCTATATAAAGGATCGGTCACCGTCGTCGGGCGGGAGGCGGGAAGTAATACCCTTTACGACGGCAACCTTGTGACGTTTGAGGATGATGCCGGCGCTTATGATCAAAAAGACGCTGAAGGGTTCATTCGACTGAACGCGCTTCGCCTAAAAGTGGATCAGCGTCGCCGAAATCGGTAGCTCATTCTGTATCGAGGCCCTTGTCGGCTTGTTTTTGTTTGCCGCGGTAATCGCACACGTCGAACACTGAACACGCCCAGCACTTGGGGTTGCGTGCTCGACAGGTGTAGCGCCCATGCAGAATCAGCCAGTGATGAGCATCGACCATGAATTCGTCGGGGATGACCTTCATCAGTTTTTTCTCCACGGCAAGCACTGTCTTGCCTTTGGCGAAACCTGTCCGGTTAGAGACCCGGTAGATATGGGTATCGACCGCCATCGTGGGTTGCCCGAAGGCAGTATTTAAAACCACATTGGCCGTCTTGCGCCCAACGCCGGGCAACGCCTCAAGTGCCGCGCGGGTCTGTGGCACCTCGCCGTCATGCTCATCGAGAAGAATTTTGCAGGTCGCCAAGATGTGTTTGGCCTTGCTGTTAAATAGGCCGATCGTCTTGATGTATTCCTTTAGTCCTACTAGTCCTAAGTCAAGAATGGATTGCGGGGTGTTGGCGACGGGGAAAAGTTTAGCGGTGGCTTTGTTGACCCCGACATCGGTCGACTGAGCCGAGAGCATCACAGCAATCAGCAGTTCAAACGCGTTGGCAAAATTCAGCTCGGTCGTTGGATTAGGGTTCTCAGCCCTCAGTTGGCTGAGAAACTGAATTCTCTTGTCTTTGTTCATGGCGTAGGTCCAAGTAATTCTTTGCAGCAATCATCAAAGCAAAAATGAAAAAAGCGCCGGGCGCAAATGACACCAGCTGAATGGAGAAGGAGGTGATCTGGATGCCGGAATTCGGAATATCAAGACCGGTAAGCCTGCCGGCCTCCGCAAAAATAGTTCCTTTACCCAGGATTTCCCGTGCCATTCCCATCACGGCAATGACCCAGAAAAAGCCGAGCCCCATGAACCAGCCATCGATGAGCGCCTTCGGCGCCGAGGATCTGCGGGCAAACAGTTCAGCGCGGCCAAGAATCGCGCAGTTCGTCACGATGAGCGCAACAAAGAGCCCGATGCGTTGATGAAGCTCAAAATAGAACGCCTGTAGCAGCAAGTCTGCTGCGGTAACCAGCGAGGCGATGACCATGATCTGGAGGGGTAGGCGAATGAGTTCGAACATAAGCGGCCGTAGGAGACTAATGATCAGATTAGAGAGGGTCATCACCACCAGGCTGATCAGGCCCAGCGTGATTGCCGTGACCGCGTATTGACTCACAGCAAGGAGAGGACAGAGCCCTAGCAGTTGGATGAGCGCAGGATTGTTGTGCCACAGCGCCTCACGCAATGATGGTATCTGGGTCATGCGTTGGGCCCCTTCTCGCGCTCAAGCAGCGCATTGACCATGGGGCGGGCCTTGATTAACGCGTCTACCATTGCCCTTGATGTAATGGTCGCGCCGGTGACCGCATCGATGCCACCACCGTCTTCACGGAGCTCAATCTCATTGCCCAAAATGGATAATCCTTCGAATTGAGACACAAACGGCTCCCCCGCTTCAACGATGTGTCCGATGCCGGGAGTCTCTTGATGGGTAAATGTTCGGATACCTCGGATGATTCCCTCGGAGCTAATGGCTAGCCATGCGCGAATCGTACCGTTGTAGCCCTCGTTAGTAGCGATACCATAGACAAAGCCGGTTTCCTTGCCAGCAAGGCTAGAACGGTAAATCGGCTGGTCTGCTGAGGGCGCTGGCTGGAGCACCATGATGGTTTCAGCGTCAGAGGGTAAAACTCTCTGAATCGCTTCCCGTCTAACCTCCTCCCGACTCTGAGCAATGTCTGGTGCGGTCCATTGGTCGAGCGCCGAGATCCCGAGACCTAGGATAAGACTCACCATCGTTAGCGCGGCAATCTGTTTCATGTCGATGCCTCGCTGCGATGCGGTTTACCGAGCAGGGTGTCGAGAAGGGGACCAAAGATGTTAGCGATCAAGATGGCGAAGGCGATTCCATCTGGATAGGCCGAGTAGCTCCGCAGTAAAAACGTGAGACCGCCCGCGATGAGTCCGAACCAAAACTGACTGTGCGGCCGATCAGGGCCACTGACCGGGTCGGTAACGATAAAAAACGCGGCTAGCATGGTGCCGCCTGAGAGCAAGTGAAAAATCGGCGAGCCAAGGCTTTGGGAGCTTCCTGAATCAAAGAATAACAAGGCGGGCAGCGCGAGGCCGAGCAGGAATCCGAGAGGCGCCTGGTAGCGGATGATTCGCAGCGCGAGCAGGACGAGGCCTCCCGCTAGGAAACCCACATTGATCAATGTGTGCGGTCGATCAATTAAAGAGGTGGTTTCGAGCATTTCCTCGACGGTCAGCGCGCCACGGTGCCTAAACGCGTCAAGCAGTGTCGCGCCGGAATAGCCATCTACCGTGCTGGCAAACATCTTCGCCGCGAGCACTGACTGCCAGTCCCAATGACTATCCGTTGGATGCATCCAGAACGTTAGCTCCGCGGGAAAAGAAATCATGATGAAACAGTAACCCACTAATGCTGGGTTGAACGGATTATTGCCTAGCCCGCCATAAACATACTTGCCCAAAACGAGCCCGGCGATCACACCTATGATGAGTACGTTGATGGGGACATAGGGCGGTAGGCAAAGGGCAAGCAAGCAACCAGCAAGAATGGCAGCCCCGTATCCGCCGGAGGGCATCGGAAGCCGTCGAAGTTTGGCGTAACCTCGCTCAAGGAGTGCGCAGAGGGTTGCCGCAACGATTAAGTTCACTAGGACGCCAGGACCCCACCAGAAGGTCATGGCGAGAGCGCCCGGGGTAAGGGCTAGGAGCGTTATCTGCATCAGCCTCGCGGTGGTCATTGTGGACCTGCCTTGATTCGTTCGAGGAGCGCACTTGCATCGCTTTGTTTAGGCCGGGTTTTGATTTCTGTGCGCTTGCTTGCGGCGCGCTGCTCATGTCGCTCGTATCGATGAAGCGCATGTTGTGCCTCAGCGGCCTGGGTGGCTCGTATTTGATCCTCGTGCTTCATCCACTTGAATATGTCCGTCAAAGGGATATCCGCTGGACACACCCGGTCACACCATCGACACTCGATGCAGGCACCTAAATTCCAGTCTTTTGCAACCGTTTCTTGATCGCGTTGAAGGAGCAGCATCTGCGGCGCCAGGGATTTCGGGCAGTGGAGTTCGCACTCGCCACACCGTATGCAAGGTGCGTGGGGTTTTGGTGGCAAAGGCGCAGTATCCAACTCGGCGACGGGGATGAGTGCTATGCAGTCCACTGGACAAGGCGGCAGACACAATTCACATCCTGTGCATTCAGACTCGATAATGGTGTGTGTGAATTGCTGTGCGCCAACGATGGCATCGACCGGGCAGGCGGGGATGCAAAGCGTGCATCCGATGCATTGGGATTCATCGATACGCGCAATCTGTTTAGGCACTGTGGCTGGAACCTCGGCAGATAGCGGCAATTCGGGTCGGTTGAGTTGATGACTGAGTTGCTTGATCAAAGCCTCGCCGCCCGGTGGACAAAGATTGATGGGTGCGCCTTCAGCGATGGCCTCGGCATAAGGTCGGCACCCGCCATAACCGCACTGGGCACACTGTGTTTGGGGAAGTAACTGATCAATGATCGCCGGCAAACTGTCCCGGTCTTCAGGGTATCGGCGATCCGCCCATAGAAGCATGGCAATGCCAAGGGCGGAGATACCGCCTAACGTGAGCATCGCGCTGATCATGTGGTGCTCGATATGCCAATAAAGCCCATAAAACCTAGCGCCATGATGCCAGCGGAGATGACGTGAACCGCGACGCCTTGAAACGCCTTTGGCACCATTTCATCAGAGATCCGCTCGCGCTGAGCAGCAAACGCGAGCAGGATTAAACCGAACCCAATGCCGCTACCAAATCCAGTAAGGATTGCCTCTGCAAGCGATGCATGCGTGCGTACGCTGATGAGCACAGTACCGAGCACCATGCAGTTGGTGGTAATCAGCGGAATATAAACCCCAAGCATCTCGTGGATCACTGGTTGCGTGGCGCGGATCAGGACGGCCATAAACTGCACCAGTAATGCGATGACAATGATGAAAGCGATCACTCGAAGATAAGTGAGCGCAAGCGGGACCAACACGTACGTATCGATGAGGTACCCAACGCCCGAAGCCAAAGTCATTACAAACAACGTGGCCCCAGCAAGGCCCAGTGCGCTGATAAAGCGCTGGCTCGCTCCCAGAAAGGGGCAAAGGCCAAGGAACTGCGTGACCACGACATTATTTACGAAAATGGCCGAGAGGAGCAGTGCGAGAAGATCGAACATGATTTAGATCAAGTGACTGACATACCGGGCCTAGCCCCTTCGTCAGGCGAGATCAGGAAAATGTCTTCACCTCCTGGACCAGCCGCCAGCACCATGCCCTCTGAGACACCAAATTTCATTTTTCTAGGTTGCAAGTTGGCGACTAAAACAGTGAGCTTTCCCTCTAAGTCAGCGGGGGCGTAGGCCGATTTGATTCCCGAGAAGACAGTTCGCGTGTGATCGCCGACATCGAGCGTGAGTTCAAGGAGTTTATCAGCGCCCTCAACAGGCGCTGCGCGGACAATCTTCGCCACGCGCAAGTCCACCTTGGCAAAGGTCTCAATGCCAATCGATTCTGCGCCATCGGTTGCGTCGGTTTTTGTCTCGGTGGACTGCGGTGACGAAGTGCTCTCTGCGGGTGCAACCAAAAGGTCGACCTGCTTTTGGTCAAGGCGCGCCAGCAAGGGGGTGAATGGATTGATCGTGTGGTCACACAGCGGCGATTCGAGATCTCGCCACGAGAGTGGCTCGATATTCAGAAATTGCTCTGCTCGCTCGGCCAAGCCAGGCATGACGGGCTTCAGATACACCATAAGCAAACGAAACAAATTGAGTCCGTCGCTACAGACCTGATGGGCTCGTGCCTTGGTGTCATCATTCTTGATGAGCGTCCACGGTGCTTCCTCAGCGATAAATTGATTCGCTTGATCCGCAAGGGTCATGATTTCGCGCATGGCCTTGCTGTAATCGCATTGCTCGTACAGCGCGGCGATTTCCCCTGCCTTGGCGGTCATGGCATCGAATACGTCGGTTTGAACCAATGCGCAAAGATTGCCGTCAAATTGCTTATTGATGAAACCGGCACAGCGACTCGCGATATTCACGACTTTCCCCACAAGGTCGGCATTCACCTTTTGCTGAAAATCCTCGAGGTTGATGTCCATGTCGGTCACACCCGAGGAGAGTTTGCTCGCGTAGTAATACCGTAGATATTCGGGCGACAGGGTGTCTAGATAGTGCCGAGCGGTAATGAAAGTCCCCTTGGACTTCGACATCTTCTCGCCATTGATAGTAATAAAGCCGTGAACTTGTACTCGAGTCGGTGTGCGATAGCCCGCTTGCTTTAGCATGGCCGGCCAAAACAAGGTGTGGAAAGTTAATAATGTCCTTGCCGATAAAGTGATGAACTTCGGCTGCGGAGTCAGGCCCCCAAAAGGAATCGAAGTCAATGTCTTGCCTTTGGTCGCAAAGGGCGCGGAAGCTACCCATATAGCCAATTGGCGCATCTAACCAAACATAAAAATATTTGCCGGGCTCGCCAGGAATCTCAAAACCGAAGTAAGGCGCGTCGCGGGAAATATCCCAGTCATGAAGGCCATCATCCAGCCACTCGTTGATCTTATTTTTAACGGCTTCCTGAAGGGTACCGCTGGTGGTCCACTCACGCAGAAAGTCGGTCTGATCAGACAGCTTGAAGAAGATGTGGTCGGAATCCCGAACCACTGGCGTGGACCCTGATAGGGTGGATTTAGGCTCAATGAGATCGGTGGCGGCATAGGTAGCGCTGCATTGATCGCAGTTGTCTCCGTATTGATCTGCAGCGCCGCATTTAGGGCAGGTGCCTTGAACGAAGCGATCTGCCAGGAATAATGACTTTTCTTCGTCATAAAGCTGGGCGACCGAGGCTTTCCTGATCGAGCCAGCTGATTTGAGTGCTAGATAGATAGACTCAGACAAAGCTTGGTTTTCAGGAGAGTGTGTCGAGTGATAGCAGTCATAGCTAATCATAAAGTCGGAGAAATCTGCGCGATGATCACTAGCAACAGCGTCGATATGGGCTTCTGGGGTCATCCCTTGTGCTTCTGCGTGCAGCATGATTCCGGTCCCATGGGTATCGTCTGCGCAGACAAAATAGGTTTCATGACCTTGCATGCGTTGGAACCGCACAAAAATGTCTGACTGCACATGCTCAAGCATATGCCCAAGATGAATGGGGCCGTTTGCGTAGGGTAGAGCAGAGGTCACTAGAATCGAGCGCGTCACGGTTTCAGTCTCTAAAAGGGAGACGGCAATTCTACCCGAATACGAGGGACCGAGCCGCAAGTGTCGATGCCCCAACCTTGACCAGACTGCCGAAGCAGCTTGCGGACAAGGCTAAGTACCCCTTAGCCACGGTGCGACCTGTGCTGTCGACATTCTGGTTAAAATGCACCACGGAGAAATCTCTTAGGCTTCGCGACCAGCAAGTCTCTGTGTAGATTCTTAAAACCCCAAGGAACCAGGTAGAACACTCATGGCAGAACAGGCATCTGACACCATCACGCTCCCGCAAGTCGGGCGAATTATCGCGGTTGGATCTGGCAAGGGCGGCGTCGGGAAGTCGACGGTCGCCTGCAATCTGGCGGCTGCGCTGCACGCACAAGGGGCGAGCGTCGGCCTTCTCGACGCAGATATTTACGGCCCCAGCGTTGGACGCCTGCTCGGGGTGGCACCCGAGACCCGGCCAGAAGTAGCGGATGGGCACTTAATGCCGGTCGTGGCGAGGGGATTGGTCACGATGTCGATGAGTTACTTGGGCAGCGAGCGAACGCCTGCTATCTGGCGGGGGCCTATGGCGAGCGGTGCCCTTCAGCAAATGCTGACGCAGACGAAGTGGCCTCCGCTCGACGTCCTAATTATCGACATGCCTCCCGGTACGGGCGACATCCAATTAACCCTTGCTCAACGAGTGCGTCTCGATGGTGCTGTGATTGTTACTACCCCCCAAGATTTGAGCCTCTTGGACGCTCGAAAGGGGATCGAGATGTTTCGGAAGGTCGAGGTGCCCATTCTTGGCATTGTAGAAAACATGAGCACCCATGTTTGTTCTCAATGCGGCCATGAAGAGCCTTTATTCGGGGAACAGGGCGGCCAGATGATTGCCGAGGAGTATGGTGTCTCATTGCTTGCTGAACTTCCTCTGGAAATAGGTGTTCGTATGAGTTCAGATCAAGGCATACCGCTCGTGCAAATCGAGACTAGCGCAGCCCTTGGCACTCACTACCACGCGCTAGCGAGCGCCGTTCAGACGGCGATGTCTGCGCAAGGCGACGCAACTGAATTTCCCACGATCGAAATCGTCGACGATTGATAGTGGATAGGTTGTGATGGATAGGTTGTGATGGATAGGTTGTGATGGATAGGGTGTGACGGATTAGAAGCGGTGCAGGCAGGGTTTTCCTCGTACCTCATGCCCTCAGCCCCCGCTAAATTGCCTCGAGCCAAACGCTCGGTGACTCGAGTTGTCCCTCACGCAGAATAAAGCCTCTTATCCCCAGCGCTTCTTAATCCTAATAGTGGTTCATGTGTGAGCGCTGAGAGGGCGTTAAGGCCTTTAGCCTTCAAGCGTTTCTAACTGATGAGGGCTCTTAGCCTTAAGGAGTCGCTAACTTTTTAAGAGCCTCCAATCCCCAGCTTCCAGCTGCAGATTCCTGGAGCCGCTGGAAGTTACAGATACGCTGGGGTGTTCGACTGCAATATGTGAAGCGTCTTTCGTAGCATTGGGCTTTACCTCGCATACGTATCCGCTTGCCAGCCTGGCGCCTTGGAGTCAGGCGAAGTGCTCGGTTGTTAATCGGTCCCATATTGGGCTCGATAGAGTCAAACGGAGGCTGTCACCTGTAGTAAAGTACCGGCTCAAGTTGAGCTGCTCTGGAAGGCAGCGATGTCAGCAAAAAGGTGGATAGGAGCAGGGTATGAGCATTAAGTCTGATCGCTGGATCAAGCGAATGGCCGCAGAGGGAATGATCGAACCCTTTGAAGGTGAGCAGGTTCGTAGCGGAAGTGAGGGCCGCATCATTTCCTATGGAACCTCGAGTTACGGATATGACGTTCGTTGCGCTGATGAATTCAAAGTGTTTACCAACATTCATTCCGCGACGGTTGACCCAAAGCACTTCGACGACAAGAGCTTTGTCGACATTCAGAGCGATGTCTGCGTCATTCCTCCCAACTCTTTTGCCCTAGCCCGAACGGTAGAATATTTTAGGATTCCGCGCTCGGTGTTAACAATTTGCCTCGGTAAATCCACCTACGCCCGTTGCGGCATCATTGTTAATGTCACCCCGCTAGAGCCCGAGTGGGAGGGGCATGTGACCTTGGAATTCTCTAACACCACGAATCTCCCCGCCAAAATTTATGCGAATGAGGGCGTCGCACAAATGTTGTTTTTTGAAAGTGATGAAGTCTGCGAGACGTCATACCTTGATCGAGGTGGCAAATATCAGGGGCAAACGGGCGTCACGCTCCCTAAGACTTAGCCTCCTCGTCGAGCTGAACCGGTTGACCGTCGAGCACGGCCTCCTTCAGCGCTAGGCTAAAGCTGTCACCGTCATCTTCCTGGACAAAGCGAATGAGCATGTATTCAAGCGAGGGCGCGAGCCAAAGGGTTGTTCGCTTGGATGAATCTTCATTCTTCCGCTCGAGGCGAATCGTATCGATTGTTCCGAGTGCTGTGTCAATGCTCTCCTCATCTGCCATTTCGAAGACGTATTCTTTCATGCGTCCCCGGTCAAAGATGAGGTAGGTCCAGGTTTTCGAGCGAATGCTGTCCATGGGGGTGTTAATTAAATCGACCTGCAACCGTAACTGATATAGCAATCGATCTGAAAACAAGGTGCTTGGGTTGAAGGTGAAGGCTTCATCTCGCGCCACATCGTTTGCTAGACCGCTTGCCCAGTCAAAGCGGGTATCTTGAGTTTTGTTTTTGCCAAGCCCGGTGCGCTCATATTGATAACGCGCAGGCACCAGCTGGTTGCTCTCCAGTGTAAACGTAGAGGCTTCGTTCAACTTGGCAAATAGGCTTACCGCCCGAGACGAAAAGATATAGCGTTGACTATCGTGCTTGTCTTCGCGTCTTAACGAGCGAATGCCGGTCGCTGAAATGGGTAGACCTCGGTAATCGGCGGTATAGGTCGCCTCAAACGGCTTAGGAAAGGCGAACGCGCCTTCGGGACTTTGGCTACTTGCTCCGTCGGATTCTCCAAAGGCATATGCGGGCGATAAAAGCATGCTGCAATAGAGTGCTGGTAGCAATGCGGCAGCGACACGGCGACCGCATTTCATGCAGAATGATCGGAGCGACGAAGCTTTGTTGACAATCCGCTGGGGCAAGCGAGCAAGTCGTCCCATTTCACAGATGGCGCGGACACTTTGTGTGGCGGCGCAACGTTTCTTTTAATTGCTCTAATTGCGCATACAATAAGGGGTCTGAAAGACTAGGCTCGGGAAAACGAGTTGGGCGAGCACGGCGCCACTGCCGCGCCACTATACGAGCGAGCGCTGCTAGTGAATGCCTTGCGTGTAAGGAGTGATCCACGATTGAGTCCCAGCCACCTAAAATCTTTACGTCGATATCTATGAGAGTAGCAACCACGACAGTTAGTTCCCTCATCTTACTGATGACACTTGCCCTCGTCATCGTCGCGATGCCCGCTCATTCAGTTTTGATTAATGATCTCTATGTGGCGGAGGTCGTGACGGTCTCCCAAAGCGATGCGCAGCGGCGTCGTGATGCTGCGACAGGTCTGCGTGATGTGTTGGTTCGAGTCTCAGGACGAGTCGATGTTGTTGAGCACCCGCTGGTTGCTGCGGCGCTGCGATCACCAGAGGATTACTACACCGAATTTAGCTATCAAACGGTTGAAAATGTTGGGAGTGATGACGAATTGCCTGCCTCCACTCCACAGGAGGCCCCCGCTCCGCAGAAAATGCAGATTAGATTCGAGCCGAGCTTGATTTCGGATCTGCTCAGACGGGCAGACTTGCCCGTTTGGGGCAGCAATCGGCCATCGGTGCTCTTTTGGGTCGCTCGAGGATCCGGCGCAGAGCGAGCGGTCCTTGGCGAAGGTAGTTCAGGTCTTTTTGCTCAATCTGTGAGAGAGCGGGCCGAATCGCGAGGGGTGCCAGTCTATTTTCCTGTTTGGGATCTCGAGGACTCCTCAAGAGTCACGGTCTCAGAAATCTGGGGACGGTTCCTTGATCAGATAGAGGCCGCATCCGAGCGCTATTCGCCCGATAAGTTACTGGTTGTGCGAGTGGAGAAGCGTTATGCCGGCCAGTGGCACGTTGATTGGTCATATGGCGATCAAGGCGAGTGGCGGGTAGGCACTTTATTAAAAGCGTCTGAAGCCGAGGCGGCGGTCGCTTTGGTCGATGAAATCACGGCGCTACTGAGTGCCCAATACGCAGGCACTTCCGCCAGAACTGCGCTCAGGCTGAACGTGGAGGGTATCAGTGGCGTTGCCGCACTCGCCGAGGTTGAGCGCTATTTGCAGCGGCTTTCCTCCGTCCTCGATGTTCGGCTGAGAAGAGTGAAAGGTGATCTGCTGACATTTGATGTGCGCAGTGAGGGTGATCTCCAGCAACTGATAGACTTGATTGCTCTTGACCGCGATCTCACATTACTGAATTCAGATGTTGGCGCGAGTACGGTTTGGTACCGCTGGTCAGGCGAGAACTGATTGATTCGGTAATCAGCCCGTCTTGCAAGGAATGGCAGGTGCTGTTCGGTCAATTTGATGGGGTGAGATGATCGAGCTCGTGTTATTTCGGCCCAAAGGTGGTCGAAGGATTGGTCAGCTTGAGCGCTGGTCAGGTGCGAGGACCCGTTTGTAAGAGCGACAGGGCGCAATGCAAGGCGCAATGCAACCGAAGGGGAGCGTTAGATGACAGGCGACATGACCCATCAATCGAAAAGTTGGTTAATCGCCGGCGCAGCGTCGATTATTGCGTTGGTTTGGTTACTAAGTCCCATTCTCACGCCATTTTTTCTCGGGTTATTGATTGCTTATTTGGGGCAACCCGTTGTAGATCGACTGTCACGCACCGGCCGCAGTCGAACAACGGGTGTGCTATTCGTATTTTTGATGGTGACGATTATCCTGTGCGGGCTCTTGCTGCTCGCATTGCCACAGCTCTTCAGTGAACTTGCTGACTTGATTCAAAGAGCGCCAGCGATCGTCGACTATTTGAGCGAGCGAATTGAAGTCCGGCTGGGTGCCTTGCTTGGGGCGGGCGCACTTGATGCCTTTGACGCGAAGATGTTGAAGGACTGGATGTCAGATTGGGGGCAAATCCGGCGCATGTTGGTCGCTGGTGGGAAGGAGTTGTTTGCCTCAGGCGCTGCATTGTTCGGCGCGCTGGCAACTGCGGCGCTGACACCGGTGGTCGCGTTCTACTTTATGCGGGATTGGCCTGAACTGATCGCTGGCACGAGACGGCTCATACCGAAGTCGGTTTTGCCTCGCGCCGGGGCACTGGCGAGCGAATGCGACAGTATTCTCACTGGATTTTTCGCCGGCCAATTTATGGTCATGCTTGCGCTCGCCACCATTTATTCTGTCGGATTGCTGGCGTTAGGCGTCAAGGGCGGGCTTGCCATTGGTGTGATCGCTGGGCTCTTAAGTATTGTGCCCTATCTTGGCGGTGTGATCGGTCTAACCATAGGATTGCTGTCTGCCCTTTATCAGTTTCAAGATTGGTTCCACCCATCGATGGTGCTACTGGTTTTCATGGTTGGGCAAGTAATTGAAAGCACGGTGTTGACCCCTTGGCTGGTTGGCGATCGAATCGGACTTCACCCGGTAGCTGTCATTTTCGCGCTGATGGCTGGTGGACAGTTATTTGGACTGGTCGGGGTGCTGATTGCGTTGCCAGTGGCCGCCGTCATAGTGGTTGCATTGAAGCAGGTCTTGTCAGCGAGTAGTGAGTTTGAATTCGGCGAGTCTATCGAGGCGCTTAGCGACCAAACCGACTCGCCGATTGCCACTGAGACCGCAGGGCCAGATGAAGAGGCATCGATCTCAAAGGAGGACTCTGAGTCGTCCAAGGGCAATGAGTGAGATGTCGGTCGTGAGTATGGTCGGTGAGCAAATGGTGTTGCACCTTCCGCCTCACCGGCGGTGGACGCTTGAGCGATTCGTTGGGCCTGTGAAGGACGATGTATTGGCCAGCGGCGCGTCGCTGCGGTGGCTATACGGACCCTCAAGCACGGGAAAGTCTCACCTTTTGGTTGGGCTGTGTCGTGATGCAGAAGCTCGAGGTGTTCGGTCGATTTACTTGGATCTAGCAGCGCTTGAGGACCCAGCTGCTTTGTCGTCGCTCAATGAGATTGACGTCGTGGCCATCGACAACGTTCAGGCTGTTGCTCATCTTAGCGACTGGGCATTGGCGCTTTATGGGTTAATCAACGGGTTCTCCCAGTCGGCTGACCAACCTCGATGCTACTTTGCCGCGACCCAGGCTGCATTTGAAACTACCTTCGCGACCGAGGATCTTGCCTCGCGGTGTCGTGCCATGGTCTCGCATTCCTTGACCGCCCTGAGTGATGATCAGAAGCGGGACGTGCTGCTCAATATGGCTGAAGATGAAGGGTTCGTTTTGCCCGAGGCTGCAGCCAAGTACCTCATCGAGCGTTCTGCAAGAGAACTCTCCCAACTCGCTTCTGTGTTGGCGCGAGTGGCAGAGCAAAGTCTCAGGGAAAAGAGAAAGGTTACGTTGCCGCTTGTTCGACAAGTGCTGGCCGACAGCGCATGAAAATTGTCTTGACGGGTGGCGGCAGCGCCGGGCACGTAACCCCCAACATCGCGATTGCCGAGCAGCTTCTCGCGAGAGGGGATGAAGTGCTTTACGTGGGTTCTCGCCATCCTCTAGAGGCAGACTTGGTCCAACAAGCGGGTCTGCCCCTGGTTCAGATCGCCTCTGGGAAGCTTCGACGATACTTTGATTGGAAAAACTTTACCGACCCATTTCGTATTGCGCTGGGCACCATTCAAGCCGTTATGGCCATCTGGCGCTTTAAGCCAGACATTGTCTTTTCAAAGGGTGGGTTTGCCGCAGTACCTGTCGTAGTCGCTGGCTGGCTTTGTCGAATTCCGGTCATCGTGCATGAATCCGACGTGACGCCGGGGCTTGCTAACCGGCTCTGCTTTCCGATAGCTAAGGCGATATGCGTGAATTTTGAAGCATCGCTCGTGCACGTGAGCGGTAAGCAAGCGGTCCATACGGGAACGCCGCTCCGGAAGGCGTTGAAAAATGTGTCAGATCAGCGGGCTAAAGCCTTTCTTGGCCTGGAAAGGGAGCCCGGTTCGAAGCCAATGCTGCTGATTGTGGGGGGGTCACTCGGGGCTGCGAGTATCAACCAGTTGATCTTTGACTCAATCGACACGCTGCTCGAGAACTGGACGGTCGTTCATGTCCTAGGGGCAGCGGGTATCAAGGAAGCGCCCGAAAAGAATGGGTACCTAGCCTTTGAATATATCGGCGATGAGTTTGGTGATGTCCTCGCGGCGGCGGATCTCGTCATCAGTCGAGCAGGTGCGAATGCGTTGTATGAGCTGCTGGCACTCAAAAAATTACACGTGTTGATTCCGCTTGGGCTCGGCGCCAGTCGAGGAGATCAACTTCAAAACGCGGCGTTGTTTGAAAGGGCGGGTTGCTCAGCAGTATTGCATGAGCAAGACGCAACGGTAGAGGCATTGCTCGCCTCGATTGAGAAAGTGTGGGCGCAGCCTGAGCGCTACCGAGCGGCGATCTCAGATCAGCAGGCTGGCGATGGCACCGAGAAGATTATCGAGTTGATCGATGCGGTTACAGGGGAAAAAGCCTAGGGAGCCTATCCAAAAAGGAATGATTCGAGACAAGGGTTTGTGCGACAACTTATTGGTCGTGGTCTATGGCACCTGGCCCGAGTATCAGCCACGTTTTGCTCTTGCAGCGCTAGAGGCGCGGCCAAAAGAGACAGCATCAAAGATGATTGAGCGCCAAGACATCGCTTGCGCATTGCATTGATTCGACGGCCGAACGTCCGTTGCCATACGTCTATCGAGTGAACCTGTAGCGATCTTTTGGGGTTGACGCGTTAATAGGGGTGCAAGACGTCCGCCATGAGTAGCAAATGTCGTGGGTTAATGATTGGATAGTAGCGTCGAATAGTTGATGGCCCGCTGCAGAGGCCCCTCACGGGTCAATTGAGACACCATTGATGGGAGGAGGCGAATGATACAAATACGATATGCAAATGGTGCGAGCTTGCTCGAAAGGTGTAGCGCTCGTGCTCGCATCATGAACTACCTCCGAGTCTGCTTGGGGCTTGCTCTGTTAGGGGTATGGTCCCTTCAGATTCCAATCTCGCTTGCCGAAGATGAGATGGACGACGACGCACTAACCATGCTTTCCGCGATAGAGGCAAACACGGTGCGCTATGAGGGGATCAGTCGGCGCATCTGGAACTGGGCGGAGGTGGGCTATCAAGAAGTTAAGAGTAGCGCACTACTTCAGCAAACCCTCCGAGAAGAGGGGTTCAGTATCCAAGAGGGAGTAGCAGATATACCAACGGCGTTTGTTGCAAGCTTTGGTTCGGGGCAGCCCGTCATCGGTATTTTGGCAGAGTTTGATGCGCTCCCGGGGATTACTCAGAGCGCCTTGCCCCGTCGCGATGAGCTTCCCAACCAGCGTGCGGGTCACGCGTGCGGCCATCACCTCTTTGGGACTGCCTCAACCGCGGCAGCGATCGCTTTACGTCATTGGCTAGAAGATACGGGGCGCCAGGGTACGATTCGTCTTTATGGGACGCCAGCGGAAGAGGGTGGGTCGGGCAAGGTCTATATGGTCAGAGCGGGTCTGTTCGATGACGTAGACACGGTTTTGCATTGGCATTCTGCTGACAGGAATACCGCGAACCCCGCAACGAGCCTCGCTAACAAGTCAGCCAGGATTCGTTTTAAGGGCCAGTCTTCCCATGCTGCTGCCGCACCCGAGCGCGGACGGTCTGCGCTTGACGGCGTTGAAGCATTGAACTTCATGGTTAATTTAATGCGCGAGCATGTGCCCCAAGAAACGCGTATTCATTACGTGATCACCGAAGGCGGCAAGGCACCCAACGTGGTCCCTGATGCGGCTGAGGTGTACTACTACATCCGGCACCCGGATGCCGAAACCTTAAAAACAATATGGGATCGCGTCATGTTAGCGGCAGACGGAGCCGCGATGGGTACTGGCACCGACGTCAGCGTCGAAACCATGCATGGCAATCACAGCTTATTGCCTAATGAAGCGCTGGCGACCGCTATGCACCGTAATCTATCCTGGCTGGGTGGTTTCGAATTGTCGGAGAGCGAGCGGCAGTTTGCTAATGAAATTCAGTCAACACTGGGTTTATCTCAGCCCATTCCGGCATTTGAGCGGATGATCCAGCCCATGAAACTTCAGCAGGGAGGCGGCTCAACCGATGTGGGAGATGTGAGTTGGGTAGTGCCAACGACGGGCCTGACCACGGCAACCTGGGTGGCCGGAACCTCCGCACACAGTTGGCAAGCCATTGCCGCAGGTGGCACGAGCATAGGCACGAAAGGCATGATGTTGGCAGCAAAGGCACTGGCGCTTACTGCAAGAGACTTGATGCTTGATCCCGCATTGGTTCGTGGGGCTAAAGCCGAATTTGATCGCCGTAGAGGACCTGAATTCAAGTATGAGGCCTTATTGGGAGATCGAGCGCCCCCGCTTGACTATCGGGATTGATTCCAAGTGTCTAGCTAGCGCGGGTTTTGGCTATTGATCCCAATCGATAAGTCGACCCCCAGTTCGGCGGTAGCGTGAGCCGAACAGTTCGGCGGTGAACCCGCGCAGATCGAGGAAGTGCCCGTCGATAGCGCTCCGGAAAGAGACTGACTCTCGCGAGTGATTGAACGTCTTAATTGCCAAAGCCGGATTTCAGAGTGATCTTTACGAACGTCGGAACATCGGCCTGTCAGAAGTCACGTTCGGCAGTTCAGATTTCGTCTTGCAACGCCTTGGGGTGTCATCCTGCTGGAAGATCAGCATCAAGACATTGCGGCGCTCATCATTGCGCCACTCACTGGTGGTCCGTATGCGGCTGCTCGTCTGTCCGAGGATTACTTTTTTAAGTACCTACCAGAGAAAACCCTTGACGTTGCCCTCGATGCAGGATCCCTTATCTAGTTGAAAACCAAGCCATCGAGCATGCAACCTAAGGCGATTTTTGCTGGGGATTGATCAGGGTAGTGTTATACATTAGTAATACACTATATCGCAGCAGTGAGAATGAACCAGTCCCAATAGCCAAGTTGTAGGCAGTGACTTTCAACTCGGAAGGGGGCGGACCCAAGGGATAAGACAGCTGCGCAAAGCAGCTTTTACATAATGGAGGAGCAGCAATGAACGAGCGATACATTCAAGCAGTGATTGTCGGTGTGCTGGTGGGGGGCGCGATTCTTCTTGCCGAAATGATCGACGCTGGAAATGTGCAAGGGCCAGCCAATGCTGAGTCCTCATCGGCCAGTTTGGTGTTTAGCGAGTCTGCTGAGCAGCGCGATGCTGTTAACCAGTTAGCGGTCCAATTGGCGCAGATAGAAACAATGGATGACCCGTCACAGACGGAAATGCTTCGCAAACTGTCAAGCGAGTCACCAGCGATGGCGCTACTGGCCGAATTGAAGAGGATCGAAGCGTTGGACGACGCTGATCAGTTGGCCGCGATGCGGCAACTGGTTCACTCGGAGGAGGCAGCCACGGGACTTGCTGAATTAATGGCACTCACGGCTCTCGAATCCCTAGAAAACGTTCGATTATCGATACAGCTTGACGCTGATGACGCGAGCGATGAGGTATCTATCAACCTGCAACTCGATGTGGATGCTGAGAGGGGTGTGACACCGGATTCAATCGAACAGGCTTCATGAGGGCGCGCGATGTCGATTCAGTGGAATGAAAAAGATCCGATTTATGTGCAGATCCACCAGCATTTAGTGGGGCTGGTCATAGACGGCGCGATCCAAGAGGGCGATCCGCTGCCATCTGTTCGGGCCATCGCCGAAACACATCGTGTGAATCCGCTGACGGCAAGTAAAGCCATCCAGAGACTCGTTGATGATGACGTGCTGGAGAAGCGGCGGGGACTAGGCATGTATTTGGTAGAGGGTGCACGAGAGAGATTGCTGCAACTCGAGCGAAAACGATTCATTGAGGAGGAGTGGCCGGTGATTAAAACGAAATTGGCGCGACTGGAGTGGTCGCTCAAAGACCTAACGGAGAAAGAGTCATGAATACGGTGTTAGAGAATGCTCCCCTAAAAGACCAGGCGCTCTTGTCGATTCGGTCGCTATCGAAGTCCATCGATGGCAAAGAAATATTGAAGAACGTTCATTTCGAGGTACCACCAGGTAGGGTGATTGGGTTCCTCGGCCGTAACGGCGCAGGTAAAACAACGACCATCAAAGCAGCGTTGGGGTTTACCGACTATAGCGGTGACATTGAGGTGATGGGACAAAACCCTAAAACCAGCCGGCACCGGGTCATGGAATCGGTTAGCTTTATTTCGGACGTTGGGATTTTGCCGCGGTGGTTACGCGTTGATCAGGCGCTTGAATTCATGGCTGCTGTCCATCCCCATTTCCAGGTTGAGCAGGCAAAAGCGTTGCTGGCCGATTCCCAAATCGGTGCCACCGCGCAAATTAGCAGCCTGTCGAAAGGCATGGTGACACAGTTGCATTTGGCCTTGGTGCTTGCGCTTGATTCTCAATTGCTTGTACTCGATGAGCCAACCTTAGGGCTCGACTTGCTGTATCGCGAGGCCTTCTATCGTCAGCTGTATGAGCGATTTCTTAATGAATCGCGATCACTCTTGATCAGCACCCACCAGATTGAGGAGATCGAGTTCCTGCTCTCTGATCTGGTGATGATCGATCAAGGTCAGATCTTGCTGAATGACACTATCGAAAATATCGCAGCGAAGTACGTGAGCGTTGACGTCGCTCCTGAATCATTGGCAAGTGCTCGTGCGAGAAAACCCATTTACGAGCGAGCCAATTTAGCAGGCGCAGTGATGATTTTTGAGGATCATCCTGACACCGAGTGGCAATCGCTTGGTCAGGTCCGTCAAACCAGTTTGGCTGAGTTATTTGTGGCGCTGGTTGGGGATGCATCCCCAGCAGGCGGCCATCATTAGGAGATAAATAATGAATACAGCCTTGAATAAATGGACTTACATGGCTCGAAGAGAGCGCTGGGAGCACCCGACACTTTCTTACAAGTTACCGCTTGGGTTTGGTGGATTGCTCATTGTTCTGTCACTGATTGCCGTACTCATCGGCAATGAACTACTCATTGATCAGGCGGGTAACTGGGAGACCCAGATTCAATTGAATGGCGTGGAAGCGGATTTGTCTTCACTCGGAGCACCGATAGCAAACGCGGGATCTGCAGTCACCATGGGGTTTGGATTGCTTGGTCTGCTCGTTGGTTGGGCCTATGTCCTGTCAGCGTTATACCAGGAGCGAAAGGATCGAAGCATTTTGTTTTGGCTGTCGCTCCCCCTTTCAAATACCGAAACGGTGCTGGCGAAGTGGTTGTATGGCTGGATCCTGCTGCCAATGACTTACTTTTCTCATTGGCTGGGTGGCAGGCGGGATCATCGTTTTGATCTCGTCCATCGGTGCCGCTGCGATGGTGTCAGATACGGCACTTATTGCTGAGGCGATGGCCATCCATGGAGTCGGGTTGGCTAGCCACGCTGGAACCATGATGGTGCAGGTTGCTTGGATTGCGCCCTTTTTCGCCTGGAGTCTTCTTGTCTCACAGTGGGCGTTGCGCACCCCGCTACTTTGGGTGCTTGGCGTCCCGTTGGTGGCTACATTGGTAGAGAATCTTCTCTTTGATGTGGCTTGGCTGACGGATTGGTTTTGGTCTCGTGCGAATGTCTCAGCTGAGATGATGAGCAGTGAGAGCGTGCAGTCTGTTCAACTAGGGCTGGGGCTGATTGTGGCGGCCCTGATGATTGGCTGCACCATTTGGAGCCGGCGTCATTGCTTTGATCGATTGCCCTGACTCGTGATGCTGGCTTTGTGAAAAGACAGAAAAGAGCCCTCAGCAGAGGGCGATGCCGAAGAAAGAGCCTTCAGCCGGAACGACGGTAAAGAGCCTTCAGCCGGACGGGTATAGAGCCTTCAGCCCGACGGGTAAAGAGCCTTCAGCCGACGGGTAAAGAGCCTTCAGCCCGACGGATAAAGAGCCTTCAATCGAAATGAGCGAAAGTCTCAATGATCCAGAGTGGCAGTAGCGGTTTGGGTAGCCAAGATCTCGAACATGCTATTTGCTCGCCCAGAACCAGCAAGCGTCAGCAAATGATGGAAACCGGGCAATTGTTGTGTGAGTTTTTGGCTGAGAAGCCACTCGAAGCCTCGGAGTCAAAGCCGCGAGCGCGCACCGAATACGCAGACGAGGGTGCTGTCATTGTCGCTTGGGGTCCAAGACTCAAAGCCAAGCTGGGGTAGCCCATGGGAATTTGAGTGAATTTCAACGCCTGATTGAAGCGATTGACACCTCGTTGTGGTTGATCTGTGTACAATACGCGCTTTTCGTGGCGAGGGTCAGACATGTTTCAAATCCGAACACTTAACAATATCTCGGACAAGGGACTGTCAAAGTTTGACCGTGCGGAATACAACCTTGGCGATGATATTCCTGCGCCAGAGGCGATTCTGCTTAGAAGCCACAAGTTGACGGTAGAGGAATCTGGGGACGCGTTGTTGGCGGTCGGGCGAGCTGGCGCTGGAGTCAACAACATACCTGTTGCTGAACTATCTGACCGCGGGGTTGTGGTATTCAATACGCCGGGCGCCAACGCAAACGCCGTAAAAGAACTCGTGATGGCGGGACTACTCCTATCCCAGCGGGGCATTGTTCAGGGCATTGATTACGTCAATCAACTCGATGCCGACCAGGAAAAAATCAGCGCTCAATGCTCAAGTAGAAGCGGCTAAGAAACAGTTCAAAGGCAGTGAATTGAACGGGCGAACGCTAGGCATCGTTGGCCTCGGTGCCATTGGTTCGATGGTGGCTGATATGGCGCTGGGGTTAGGTATGCGCGTGCTCGGCTATGATCCCGCACTGTCAGTCGAAGCGGCTTGGAGACTGTCCAGTCAGGTGCAGCGTATGGAAAACATGGCAGCGCTGCTTGCGAAGTCCGACTTGGTCTCGTTGCACGTTCCCGCGCTCCCGGAAACCGAAGGGTTAATTAACGCAGAGCAACTCGCACTCATGCAACCCGGCGCTGTTTTGCTCAATTTTGCTCGCGGAGAGTTGGTAGTACCGAGCGCCATTCGGCATGCCATTGAAGCGGGTCAACTGAGCCAGTACATCTCAGATTTCCCGACGCCAGAATTGCTCGGCATCAATGGCGTGATAGCCACACCGCACCTCGGAGCCAGCACAGACGAGGCAGAAGAGAATTGCGCGATGATGGTGGCTGATCAAGTGATCGATTTTCTCGCCAACGGCAATATCAAAAATTCTGTCAATTTCCCTGCGGTAAACCTTGAGCGAAGTCAGACAGGGTGTCGGATCGCCATCGTGAATCGCAACGTTCCTCGATTGCTTGGGTCGGTACTCAGTATTCTTGCCGACCGAAACATCAATGTGATCGACATGATCAATAAGAGTCGTGACGAACTGGCCTACAATCTCATCGATATTGAAGCGAGCCCGGAAGAGGAACTCGCCGACGTACTTCGAGCGGTCGATGATGTGATCAGCGTTCGGCTGATTCCATAGCCCTTCAGCCTCGGCTCGGATCAAAGCGGTCGGGTCGAAATTTGTCCCGCATGCTTCGCGGCAGCGCTCGAGGAGCGCCAGCGATCATCTCCGCAATTGATTCGCCAGCGAGGCTCGCGTGTGTGCCGCCGTGGGAGCCAAACCCTGTGGCTGCGAAAAAGCGCACCTCCGAGGTGCCTTCCCGCTCGCCTTCACTGATCGCTGACTGAACACGAAGCCCTCCTTCAAGGGAGCGTTCCAGTCGGGGATCCTCTTGAAGCACTCGTTGATGCGTCAAGCTCTCTCCGAAACCCGGCATCCGATCAGGAAAAGCGACGCGCAAGCCAGTGTGGTGAGCAATGGGTGTAACCTCTGCGGTCGAGAAGTGGCTGAGTAGGCGTTGCGTTAGGGTCTGCACGTCACTCTCCCTTACATCAATACCCTCATCGTCGAGCGCGTAAGTGCTGCCTAGCAAATACTCGTTGGGACTCAAGCGGCTCAGCCCGAAATCGCCTGAATAGAGGTCGGGAAGTTCTTCATCGCATCGAATGGTCATGGACTGCCCGCGGATTGTTTTCATAGACCACGGCAGAAAGCTTGGGGTAGCTGCGCCGGTTGCTAGGATAATGGTTTTAGCCTCGATCCCCTCGCCGCTATCGAACAACACTTCCCAACCCTGAGCTCGCTCGGTGATGCGTGTGACGTGACGAGGCGTGATCTCAGGATCTGGTGGCCTCAGCGTACCCGCCGTTGGGAATAGTACTGCGTCTCCATCGACTCTCATGAGTGAGTCAGGCAGCAATTCAGACAGTCGGTTCATTCGGTCTTGCCGCGTTTGATCAAGGCTTCGCCAGCAGAGCGGCTGCTCGTCAAAATTAGCCGCGTGTTGGCGCACGAAGTAGTGGGCGGCAAGCGAGAAGTTGGCTCTCGCGTCGGGAACCAGTGATAACTGTGGGTAGATGTTGTACGCGGGCTGACAGGATGCTCCGGTGTGAGAGGTCGACGCAATTAATTGATGACGGATGCCGTACCGATCGAGTGCCTCACTCACCCCTAGTCCCGCTAGGCCCGACCCTATGACCAGCGGCTCATCCTCTAGATGTTCGCAATTGGTGGGTTTCCATGTCCCACTGTTGGCCGCAAACAGTAGCTCGCGCTTGTTGCCAAAACCCGCGCGTTTAGTGACTGTGAAGCCAGAAGCGCTAAGGCCTTGGCGTAGGCTGGCGGCCACGGAAAAGGAGCTGACGGTTGCTCCGGGTTTGCTGAGTCTTGCGATCTGCTGATAGACGAAAGGGTTGAATACGGCTTGATTGGTTGCGGGCTTAAAACCGTCGAGATACCAGGCGTCCACGGCCGACTCCATTTCAGGAAGGGCTTGGTTGGCATCCTTAAAGACATAAATCAACCGGATCGAGGGATGGAACCAGACGGTGAACCAATTCGCAATGAGATCAGGGTAAGTCTCAATCATCCGCTCATAGAGCGGGTGGCCTCGCGATCGCCAATATTGATCAAGCGTCTCGCGCGAAATGGGGAATTGTTCGACAGCAAAGTAGTGGAGAATGCCGCTTGGTTTGGCTTTAAGGAACGCCTCAGCCGTGGCGAGAAAGTTGTGGCCAAACCCAAACCCTAGCTCGACTATCGTGAAGTGTTGTTTGGTTTGCCATCTCGCTGCTAAATCGTGCTGCCCGGGGAAGACAAACGCTTTTTCCTCAGAGGGATCGCCGATGGCCCAATAGTGATCCTCGAAACGCGGACTCGCCGGACGCCCTTCGGTCCATCTGATATCAGCAGGTTCAGTTTGATAGTGCGTCATGCTCGCCGCCAATGGGTCTTGACGCGTCGGTAATCCACTCGCTAAACGAACCAGGGTACAAGATTGGCGTTTCGAACCCGGCTAGGATGAGAGCAACTAAATTAATGGTTGCTGTGACGCCAGAGCCACAATAACAAACGACTGGCTGTGTCTCATCAAGCCCAAGCGCTAAGAAATCCTGCTGCAGCGTATCTACTGGGAGGAAACACCCCTCGTCATCGAGGTTCGCTGTAAAGGGTCTGCACAAGGCGCCTGGGATATGACCCGCCACGGGATCGATGGGTTCAATTCGCCCCAAATAACGCTCGTGATCTCGCGCGTCCAAGAGGTTAACGTCCGACTCTCCTTCGCTCGAAGCATGATCCCATGCACTGGGTGCTAGCAGTTGCGAATACCGCTCAACTGCCTTGGCGTCGGCGGTGCGTGTATGAACTTTCCCAGGGCCCCAGTCGATGGCGATTGGAACATGCTCGGTCTGTTCTGTCTGTCCACCTGCGGCTTGCCATGCTGCAAATCCACCATCCAGGAGGCGAGAGCGACGGACGCCTAAATGGCGCAGTAGCCACCAACAGCGCCCAGCGAAGCCCGCTTGATGTTGGTCGTAGATAACGACGGGCGTATCCCTATTGATGCCTAATCGCGCGAGCAGCTGGCCCAAAGCCGATAAGTCAGGGAGTGGGTGACGGCCTGTTCGTCCAGGCTCGACAGGGGCGGAAAGGTCGTCATTCAGGTGCAGATACAATGCGGAAGGAATGTGACCCTCACGGTATTGCGCTCGTCCTTCTTCTGGATCAAGCAGGTTAAATCGACAGTCGAGGAGCACTGGAGGTGCCTCGCCTTTTAATTCATCTGCGAGCTCAGAGGCTGTGATAAGAATCGTGTGCCTAGCCGCCACTGATCTTCACCTCAAAACCTGCGCTGGAAAGATACGTTTGGACAGCCGTTCGATGATCGCCCTGTAAAAGGATTTCACCGTCGACCACACTGCCGCCGACACCGATCCGTTTTCTCAGTTTTTTGGCAAGGGTTGATAGCGCCGCCGTTTCAAGCGCCAAACCACTAACGAGCGTGACGGGTTTCCCGCCGCGACCCTTGGATTCTCTTCTGATGTAGACCGGACCCTGGACCCCAGATGAACGGTTGGCATCGCTGCATTGACAGGAATCGATGGCCTTTTCACAACGGGGGCACAGTCTTCCAAATTCAGTTGAGTAAACGGCCAAGGGTTATCCCTCACTCAGGATGAACACACCGAGCTCTGGTGTTTGGATGGCGAGTTGGCAGAAATGGCTAAGGTCAAACAAAAATTGGCAGACATCGACCAGCTCGAGGTCGTGACGAGCCATCGGTTCGGAGGCTAGCCAATCACCTACGACAATCTCGTTTCGATCGTCATCGATAGCAGCCATACTGGTGATCATTTCTGCCGAAAGTGCAAAGAGGTGTGGCCCTTGGTCATCGATGGAATGGTCATATTGCTCATGAGCCAACGCGTCATCAATGAAACCGCCTGACAACTGCGCGTAGAGCACAGCTCTTGATTCTCTATCAATTGGGCCAGCGGATAGGCAGTATCCGGTATCTTCAGGTGCATCTTCGATGGATAGCGCCTCGAGCTCGGACCGCGGGCCTAAGATAAACACATCCGCCATAGGATGGAGGCGCTTACTGGGCGCTGACTTGATCGGCCTGTAGGCCTTTGTCTCCCTCGATGACGACAAAGGTGACTGGCTCGCCATCGTTCAAGCTTCTTCGGCCTTGGCCCTTGATATTGCGGAAGTGAACGAAAAGATCTTCACCGTTTTCTCGGGTGATAAAGCCGTACCCCTTCTTGGTATTGAACCACTTAACCGTGCCGTTTTCGTAATCCTCATCGTCGAAGTCGTCCTCGTCCGATGCATCAAAGTCCTCCTCATCTTCATCCGTATCATCATCGAAATCGACTGAGGATTGTCCTCCGAGAAGTGTGGCAACGAGCACACCCAGGAACAGGATCGCGAGTTTCCCTGCGTCATTTGCAGAGCTTGGAAAGCTAAGTCCCGTGCCTTCAAAAAAGGACAGTGCAACATAAAGAACAAGAGAAAGAATTGCTGCGAGAATGAGTTTGATGGCCATGGTCCGCCTGGATATCGTTAAAAAAATAGGGCTGAGATCATACTGCCTAATGTCAGACGATAAAAGAGTCAGAGGATTTGTTGGGGTTTAGTTGCCCTGATCGAGGCAAGTTAGATAACGCCGAACCGTTTCCTCAAGTCCTAACCACAACGCATCGGTGACTAGCGCGTGACCGATGGACACTTCCAACACATTGGGGACCCCATTGATAAACGGAGTAAGATTGTCGAGGTTCAAATCGTGACCAGCGTTGACGCCAATACCCAACGCCAGTGCTGCTTCCGCTGTGGCAGTAAAGGGCTGAAGCGCGGACTCGGTTTCCCCACGACTGGCCGCCTCGGCGTAGGGGCCCGTGTACAATTCAATGCGATCAATGCCCGTTTCTGGTGCTTGTTCTAATTGTAAGGGGTCGGCGTCGAGGAAGACGCTCACTCTGGCATCGATGTTGTGGAGGCGTTCAGTGAACGCTGTCAGCGCGGTTCCGTTGCCGATGATGTCCCAGCCATGATCGCTGGTCAGCTGAAACGGGTCGTCCGGTACAAGCGTGCACTGGTGCGGTCGCACCGACTCAACCAGTTCAAGAAATCCTGGGTAACCGTTGGCCTCTGCACCTGCCTCGGGGTTGCCCTCAATGTTAAATTCAATGGCAGGGTAATCTTTTAGAAACTCTGCCAATCGATAAACATCGTCCACACGGATATGCCGTTGATCCGGTCTAGGGTGCACAGTGATGCCATGGCAGCCTGCGTCGATGCAGGTTTTAGCTGCCTCAACAATGTCAGGAATAATAGTGTCTCGCGCGTTTCGAATCAGCGCTATCTTGTTGAGATTGACACTGAGTGCTGTCTTCACGACCACCCTCCAGCATAACGACGGTGGTAAATACGGCGACCGAGTAGAAATCCGATCACCACCATAACGACGGTTGATCCGCCACCAATGAGATACCAACGTTGCTCGATATCTGCTTGGTGAGCGCTCTCGGTGTGCCGTAATGCATCGATTTCTTCTATTAAGAGCGCATTTTGTTGGGCGAGCCTAACGCGCTCTGACTCGAGTTGGGCAGCGCTTTGGGATAAAACCGTCAGCCGCTCCGCTTCCTCCTCGGAAGCCGACAGCCTCTCTAGGCCTTGCTCATGGCGAAGGACCAATTCGGCATAGGCTGCGTCAAGGGTGGCGAAATCTTCTCGCAATTGCTGAACCTCTGCTGCGATCGCCGCCTTTTCACTGACGACATCGCTGAGTTGATCCGCGGCGACTCGCTCTTCGGACAGGTATTGCTGATGAATGAACCCCTCGACCGACTTCCCTTCGCTGTCGGTGTAAACCACCCTGACAAAGGGTGATTCAGCCTCCTTTCCGATCAGGTCGAGCTTGGTCCCGCTTGCGAGGCTGCTGGTTGCAGCCGGTGCGTCAGCGCTCGGTGCCGATCGAAGAGGGACGTACAACTTGTCGTGGATGTACACCTCATCCGCAGAAATTGATGGGCCAAGAAGAAGCCCCATTAGTGCCAAGGCAAGCGAGTTGATGGTGACGCTTCGCTGGAGGAATAGATATCTGTCCATGATGAG
The DNA here is from genome assembly GCA_038131595.1 of Gammaproteobacteria bacterium. GTDB lineage: Bacteria > Pseudomonadota > Gammaproteobacteria > Pseudomonadales > Azotimanducaceae > UBA9926. Next base: position 19,603 of record JAYPPR010000005.1, on the reverse strand, counting down.
CCGTGTCGCTTACGCCTAGGGTCTCACTTGTCTAAATGGAAACACGTCGACTTTCTCGAAGACACCCTCGGTGAAATAGGGATCACCCTCTGCCCACCGCCTTGCTTCTTCTATCGAGTCGAACTCACCAATGATCAAGCTGCCGTGGAAACCTTCTTCAGTAGAGGATTCATCCGTGGCCTTGGGTAGGGGGCCCGCAATTAGAATGCGGTTTTCTTCCACGAGTTGGTCGATTCGCGCCAGGTGCTGTGGGCGAACTTCAAGGCGTCGCGCAAGCGCCCCATTGCGATCGTGACCGAATATGGCAAATAGCATTTGATTATTCCTTCGGCTTCGATGAGAGCTCACTTTGCTCGCCTGGCTCCAACTGGCCGAGCAACCCGAGCTTGTGCAGATACACCATCATAATCACCGTGTACGTGAGTGTGAGCCCAAAACCGCCAACGAGCTTATAGGCCATCCAAAAGTCGAGGCTGAAATTGTAAGCGACGATCAGATTCAGGGCGCCAGCGATGAAAAAACCCAAGCTCCAGCCATAACCCAACTTGAACCAAACCTCTCGGGGGAGTGAGAGTTGTTTGCCAAGCAAGAGCTGAAAGAGCGATGTATTTGCGAACCGCTGAGCACCAAAGAGCACGCCGCAAAAAATCCAGTTGACGATCGTTGGCTTCCAAAGAATGAAGGTTTCATCGCGGAACAAGAGGGTAAGTCCTCCTAGAACCCAAGCAGACCAGAGATACAGGTGCGTGGTGCCGCGCAATTTTCGCTTGGTCGCATATTCGTAGGCAGCAAATACGCTAACGCCTCCTATCAGCACCATGGTGCTTAAGAAAATATCTTTGGTAATGATCCACGTGCCAAAGAAAAGTAACGCTGGCCCGAGTTCGGCAAATTGTTGCATGTGCATGACCGCCTGATGGATTGCCAAGAATAGCGCAAACCTGATTGTCGTTACATGAATACGAGCCGAGTGCGTGCGTCGACCAGTCGAAGCAAGCCAGAACAGCGCGAATTGCCCTTCGATCGTTGGCTTCTAAAGATAGGCGTAACCGCGTACGCCAGACCAGAGTCGCGCTACACTAGGGACCAAGCGTAAGCCCTATCAGAGTGATGAACGAATGAGCCAATTTTTTGCAATGCATCCAGAGAATCCGCAATTACGGCTAGCACGGCAGGCTGTTCAAATTTTGGGGCAAGGGGGCATCATGGCCTACCCAACCGATGCGGCCTACGCGCTTGGGTGCGCAATAGACAATCGAGAAGGGCTGGCTCGGATGCTGCGGCTTCGCCGCCTGCCAGATGATCATCAATGTACGTTAGTCTGCCGTGATCTAAGCGATCTGGGGACCTTGGCTCAAGTCAATAATCCAAACTATCGATTATTGAAAAAAACGATTCCAGGCCCCTTCACGTTTATCCTCGAGGCGTCGAGAGAGGTTCCAAAGCGCTTGGTTCAACCAAAGCGAAAGACCATTGGGCTTCGCGTACCTGATTGTCGAATCACGCAGTTGATTTTAGAGGAATTGGGAGGCCCGCTCCTTAGCACCACCCTGATCATGCCCGATCAATCAACTCCTGAATTCGACCCATACGAGATAAGGCAACTGCTAGAGCACGAGGTCGACTTGGTGGTCGACGGTGGCGCCGGGTTACTTGAACCAACCACAGTCGTCGATTTGACCGGGGAACTGCCTGAGGTGATCAGGCAAGGCGCAGGGGATTTTTCTGCGTTTTAAGCCGTAAGAGCTGGCTGATTGAGTCTCTATGGCGCTGAGCGACCCATCGTTAACCGGTGTTAGTTCTTTTTCATTGATCAGTGGCTGTCAAAAGGGTGGATAGATCGGCAGCAACCCTAAGCCCAATCAATCGGTTTTCAAGACAAACAGGCGATTCAAACGCTATAATTTGGTCACTGAAATCGTCGAGCCAGAGAATGCCGCGAAAGAGATGTTGAGCGGAGATCTCCCAGTTAGGTGTGGGGCCGAATGGGCCATTCAGCCATCAATCGAAAACCCGAATAAAGGGTTGCAAAAGACCTCAATCAAGCCGGTGCCAAATTGTGAGTAATGATAAACCCGAATCGCGCGTGCTATCAGGGATGCGACCAACAGGCCGGCTTCACCTCGGTCACTACCACGGGGTGCTGAAAAACTGGGTACAGCTTCAGCACGAGTATGACTGTCTCTTTTTCGTTGCCGACTGGCATGCGCTGACTAGCCATTACGAGGACACGGCCGAGATTGAGGAAAGTGTTTGGCAGATGGTGATCGACTGGCTCGCGGCGGGAGTGAACCCGAGCTCGACGACCTTATTTATCCAAAGTCGAGTGCCGGAACACGCAGAGTTGCATTTGCTCCTATCAATGATCACTCCGCTTAGTTGGGTCGAGCGAGTCCCAACTTTTAAGGACCAGGTCAGCAGGAACAAAGACAGAGACCTTGCGACCTACGGGTTTCTTGGCTATCCAATACTGCAAAGCTCCGATATTTTGATTTACCGAGCGGGGCTGGTGCCTGTGGGGGCTGATCAAGTCCCGCATGTGGAGATGACACGAGAAATCGCTCGCCGCTTCAACCATATTTTCGGCAGAGATGCAGGGTTCGAGGATGCCGCCGAGCAAGCTGTAAAAAAACTGGGGCGCAAGCACGCGGGCCTGTATCGCGAACTCAGAAAGCAATACATGGAGCAGGGCAGCGAGGAGGCGCTCGCCGAGGCGCAGTCGCTGGTTTCTGACTCCGGTAATTTATCGCTGGGTGATCGGGACCGACTGCTCGGTTATGCAGAGGGCAGTGGGCGTATCATCCTTCCTGAATCGCAAGCTTTGCTCACTGAGAATCCAGTTATGCCAGGGCTCGATGGTCAGAAGATGTCGAAGTCCTATAACAACACCATCTCTCTCCGAGAGGAGCCAGACTCGGTGACCCAAAAGATTAAAACCATGACCACCGACCCGGCGCGGGTCAAACGAACAGACCCGGGTGAGCCGACTAAATGCCCCGTGTTTGACTTGCACAAAATTTATTCGGACGAAGCGACCTGTGAATGGGTTACAGAGGGTTGTCGTTCTGCTGGTATAGGTTGCATTGACTGTAAAGCGCCGCTGGCTGAGTCGATTTTGGCCGAGCAACAGCCGATGCGTGAGCGCGCGCTGCAATTTGAACAGAACCCGGATTTGGTCCGTTCGATCATTGCTGAGGGATGTGAAAAAGCACGCGCCCAAGCCCGCGCGACGCTAGAGGAAGTCCGCTCAGTCATGGGTCTGGATTATCGCTCGCTATGACCGAACCCCAGACACCAGAGTCTTCCGAGGACCAACCTTTAGCGCCGATGCCAAAGCGCCAGAGTGAATTGGCGTTGGTTGGCGGGGTTCCTTTTAACGAGTTGCCATCCGACTTATACATTCCCCCAGATGCGCTCGAAGTCATACTAGAAGCCTTCGAGGGTCCGCTCGATTTGCTCCTTTATCTCATTAGGCGTCAGAACCTGGATATCTTGGAGATCAAGGTTGCAGAGATTACTGAGCAGTACATGCAATACATCGCGCTGATGGAAGAACTGCAGTTCGAATTGGCGAGTGAATATTTGGTGATGGCAGCCATGCTCGCAGAGATTAAGTCGAGGATGTTGTTACCCCGCCCAGACGCGGCTGACGAAGATGAAGATGATCCGCGCGCAGAGCTGATTCGTCGACTCCAGGAATACGAGCGGTTCAAAAATGCGGCTGTGGCGATTGATGAAATGCCTCGAGTCAATCGAGAGGTCTGGCTGGCGAAAGCGAAAGCCCCAGAGAATAACCGTCCCAGGCCATTACCTGATGTAGACATGAAGGAGTTGTTGACGGCACTAGCAAGTGTATTGAGGCGGGCTGATCAGTTTGCCTCGCACCATATTTCGCTGGAGCCGCTGTCCACAAGGGAGCGCATGTCGCAGATACTCTTCAAAGTGAAAAACACGGGTGACCAGTTCTTGCCATTTATCGAGTTGTTTGAGCTATCAGAGGGACGACGCGGCGTTGTTGTTACCTTTATCGCCGTTCTGGAATTGATCAAAGAATCCTTGATCGAAATACAACAAGCCGCTCCTTTTGCGCCGATTCACGTCAAAACGAGAGCGGCGAGTTTGACCGAGAGTCTCCCAGAGGTGGAAGAAGATGAGTGAATTGACAGAGTTAAAACGCATCATCGAGGGCGCAATTTTGGCGTCAGAATCACCGCTCACAATCGACAATCTTGAGTCGCTCTTCATTGTGGAGTCGCCGACTCGCAGTGAGATCCGAGACGCGATTGCAGAGATCGAGGCGGACTGTGAATCGCGCGGATTCGAGCTGAAGAAAGTGGCCACGGGTTATCGCTTCCAGGTGAAGGAAAAATACTCGGAGTGGGTGAGTCGGCTATGGGAAGAGAGAGCGCCAAGATACACGCGAGCGCTGCTCGAAACCCTGGCCTTGATTGCCTACAAGCAGCCCATCACGCGCGGTGATATCGAGGAGATACGAGGGGTAGCGGTTTCAACCAACATCATTCGAACGTTGCTTGAACGAGAATGGGTCCGCGTCGTTGGTCATCGCGATGTGCCAGGTAGACCTGCGATGTACGCCACCACTAAGCACTTTCTAGATTACTTTAACGTTGCCAGTCTGGAAGAATTACCAACGCTTCAGGAGATCAAAGATATAGCTGCCGAGGAGGCTTCCCTTGCCATTGAAGAGCCATTGATTGAGATGACAAGCATCGAGCTCGAGCCAGAAGATTTGGAGCTGGAAGGGGCGAATGAAACCGATCTGGATGCGGTGTCGCAGCAAGTCGATCAGATTCAAGAAAATATAAGACAGGTGATGGCGCCGCGCCCGGAAGAGCGTGATGAGGATTGGGATGACCTCGAATCTGGCGACCCGCGAGGTGAGCAGTCGGGTGAGGTTTCGCCGATGGAAAGCGAAGAGGGACTCCCTGCCGATCAAAGAGCCGATCAAAGAGCCAATGATAGAGCCGCTGATCCTGCTGACAATGGAGAAGAGGGCAGCGACCCCGAGCCCGACATGGGCGTAGATCAGAATAAGGACGCGTGACAGGGCCAAGCAAGCAGACGCTTTCCTTTTAACCCTTTGCGTTGGCACGGTGTGAGCAGAAATTCTAATGAGTGAAAAATTACAGAAAGTCTTGGCCGCGCAAGGGCTTGGCGGCCGCCGCACCATGGAGCAGTGGATTGAAGCGGGGCGTGTGCTGGTTAACGGCAAGCCTGCTGAGGTCGGGCTTCGAGTAACCGAGGATGATCGGATTGCTGTTGACGGCAAACCGCTTAGGCGATCGCAAGCAGAGCACAGACATCTCATTTACAACAAACCGGCTGGCCAAATTTGTTCACGCGATGACCCTGAAGGGAGACCAACCGTGTTTTCGGCGCTGCCTAAGCTTGGTCGCGGGCGTTGGATCGCGGTCGGGCGGCTCGACTTCAATACCTCTGGACTGCTGCTCTTCACGACGGATGGCGCCCTAGCCAGCAAATTAATGCACCCCAGTGCCAACATCGACCGAGAATACGCAGTCCGAGTATTGGGTGATGTCAAAGAGGAGCAACTCGAGGCGATGAAGGAAGGGGTCCTGCTCGAGGACGGAGTCGCTCGTTTCACGGATATTCGTAAGGGGCGGGACGAAGCAGGCGCGAACCAGTGGTATTACGTAGTGCTGATGGAAGGCCGTAATCGAGAGGTAAGAAGATTGTTTGAGTCCCAAGGGCTGACGGTGAGCCGACTGAAGCGGGTTCGCTTCGGGTCTTTCTTCATCCCGTCTGGCGTGAAGGCAGGGCAAACCAAGGCGGTGACGGATCAGCACGAAGTTGAACTCTACCGAATGGCGGGTCTCGAGTTACCCAGGCCGCAGCATCAAGGGAAAGGTAAGTCCCCCAAAGGGCGCCGCGTGCGCGTCTCTCGCGAGGCTAACAAGTAAGCCGCGATTCAGCGGTGCAGAGCTCGCATCAACTGTTTCGATGAATAAGAGCTAGGTTTTGCATCAAGATGTGGGCAATGTCGGGCGGATGAAAGGTGCTAGCTTTTGATCAATGGATAGTTTCCTCTCCTAAAAGCACAAAGCACAAAGCACAAAGCACAAAGCACAAAGCACAAAGCACAAAGCAAAGAAGATTCAATCGACTGCAGCCGGGCCTAGCTGGGGTGCAGGGTCAATCAAGGGCAGACTAGGAGCGGACTGATCCTGGTAGCTGTATCGTTGCACTATCTGCCGCGTCGGCCGAGCTTACGAGCGCTGTGGTGTCTCGTTGAGCGCGATGAGTGAGCCGTCTGAGTTCATGCGTCTAGCGCCTTGCCGCTGACTGCCGGGGTCTAAAAGCGCAAGGTATCTCATCGCTACTGCGTCCGGCGTTGGAAGATCTCTTGGGTTCTCAGCGGGGTAAGCCTGCCGGCGCATGGCGGTTTGAGTGGCGCCGGGGTTGACCACAGTCAAATCGATACTCGTTGTTTGGGCGATTTCCTCAGCGAGCAGTTTGGCAAATCCTTCAAGCGCATACTTCGATACGGCGTAGGCGCCCCAATAAGCGCGCGGATGTTCGCCTACGCTCGAACTCGTGAAGATCAAACGGGCGTGAGGTTCGCGCCTAAGTAGCGGCAGTAACGCTCTGGTCAACGAGACGGTGGATTCGAAGTTGATTCGCATCACGCGCTGCCAGGTGGACTCGTGATAGTGATCAAAAGGCACGCGCTCACCAAGCTCTCCTGCAACATGGACAAGCGCGTAAAGTCCCCCGAATTGATTGGCGATTGCGCTTGCAATCACCTGGTAGTCCTCAGAAGTCGCTCCCTCAAGGTCGACAGGTAGAATCGATGGGGTAAGGCCGCCAGCTTTTTCGATGTCGTCAAATACGGCTTCCAATTTCTCGACGGTTCGGCCGAGTAGCACGACCCTCGCTCGATGTTGAGCCAGTTGGATGGCGATTGCTCTGCCGATGCCTGAGCCAGCGCCTGTCACCAAGATGGTTTTACCTTCAAAGTCCATAAACGAGCGTTACAGAGCCACAGGCGGCTTTTCGGCGTGCATCAGGTAGTTGACGTCGGTATCTCGGCCTAACTTGTACACTTGAGTGATCGGGTTATAAGTCATCCCGCAGATATCCTTCAGGTCGAGCGATTCAGCGCGAATCGCGCTCGCAAGCTCTGACGGCTTAATGAATTTGTCAAAATCATGGGTGCCCTTGGGCAATAGCTGTAAGACATATTCAGCGCCAATGATGGCAAACAAATACGACTTGGGGTTGCGATTGATGGTGGATAAGAAGAGTTGCCCCCCGGGTTTCAGCAGTGTGTGGCAGGCATTAATGACCGAGCTCGGATCGGGAACGTGTTCGAGCATCTCAAGACAAGTGACAACGTCAAATTGTCCGGGGTGTTGCAGCGCATAATCCTCAGCAGTCGAACGCTCATAACGGATATCCAAATTGGATTCGTGCAAATGAAGCTTGGCGATTTGGAGCGGCATCTCGCCCATATCAATGCCGGTGACTCGGGCGCCTTCTTTCGCCATCGCTTCGGTAAGGAGACCACCACCGCACCCTATGTCGAGTACATTGCTGCCGTTTAGCGGTGCGCGCTCAGCGATGTAACCCAGCCTGAGTGGGTTAATGGCGTGAAGCGGTTTAAATTCACTGTTCGGATCCCACCACTTTTGAGCCATGGCCTCGAACTTGCTGATTTCGTCTGGGTCGAGATTATCGGTAGCACTCACGTTAACGCTCCAATTTTGGATTTCCATGTCGCAACATCGGCCTTCAGTTCATCTACATCAAACTGAGTAAAACGCCCTTTCTCGTAGACAAGCTTACCGTCCACAAAGGTGTGGGTGACGTTCCTTCCTGTGCAGGTGTAAACCAATTGCGAGACGGGATGATATACGGGCTGGCTTTGAATGTCGTTTAACTGCACGGCGATCACATCGGCGCGTTTGCCGGGTTCGAGAGAACCAATCATTTTATCGAGGCCCAAAAATTGAGCGCCGCCAAGTGTCGCCATATGCAGTGCGTCTTCCGCGCTCAAGGCCTCTGGGTCACCGGTCGTGACCTTGGCGAGCAGCGCTGCGGTTCGCATTTCCTGGAACATGTCGAGGTCGTTATTGCTCGCGGCGCCATCTGTGCCAAGCGCCACCACCACATCCTGAGCGAGAAGCTCGCTAACAGGGCAGGCGCCGCTGGCTAGCTTCATATTGGATTCGGGGCAGTGAACAACCGGCGTACTGGTGGCGGTTAAGTCTTCGATCTCATGACCAATAAGTTGTGTCATGTGAACGGTTTGGAGTTGGGTGTCATACATGCCTAATCGTTTCATCCGCTCCATAGGACGACACCCGTGTTGAGTAAAATGTCGATCCAGTTCGTCCCTTGACTCATGGAGATGCAAATGAACTGGCAGGTCATTAGATAATGCAAGCGTTCGTGTTTTGGTGAATGCCTCGTCACTGAGCGAGTAAGCAGAATGCGGGGCAAAACCGAACGTTAACCGTGGCATAGCGGCAGCCCATTCAAAGAACTGCTGGCTTTTTTCGATATGGTGGTCCTCGCTGCCGGCCCAGGCATTGGGAAATTGGATGATTGGTGTTGTTACTTGACTGCGGATCCCGACGCGCGCCATCGCTTCGGCAGTGGATTGGGGGAAGAAATAACTATCAGCGCAGCAGGTGGTGCCTGAACTGACCGATTCAGCAGCGGCGAGCCATGCCCCGGTAGCAACGAAGGTTTCGGAGACGAACTTTGCCTCAACGGGCCAAATGTGGTTCTCCAACCATTCCATCAGACTGTAATCGTCCGCGTATCCTCGAAGCAGTGTCATGGCGGCGTGACCATGGCCGTTCACTAACCCAGGAAGAACAACTTGGCCGGGCAACGGGAGCGGCTGTGCACTGGGATACTGACGGTCGGCGTCGGTCCGAGGCAACAGTGCCTCGATGCGTTCGTGCTCGATGACCAGATCATAGTCGGTATACACGCATTGTCTCGGATTGATGGGGACGATCCAGGATGGCTGTAAACGAATCATTGAGGTCATGAGGAGCGGCGCACTTTTAGGGAACGGCCGTGCATTATAAAGATAAACAGACGAACCCAGTTCCAGCCTTAAATTTCGCGCTTGCTGGCGCTAGTTAAGGCGCCGTTAAATAAAAAGAGAAAAAGGTAAAATATTGTTGTAAAACAATATCTTATATATCTCTGTTGATGGGTTGGCGGGTGGGAAAGTGGGCCTCGCTGTGATAGTATGAAATTCGTCTTAAGTGAGAAAAAAAAAGAGTGGTCTGAGGGCAATGTGAACGGGTCGGTTAAACCGTTCAACGTAACCATTCTCGGTATAAATCCACCGCTTTCTGAGACCGATGCGAGGCCCTTTTTGGCACCACCGTCAGTCTAGAGCCAGCTAAAAATAGCGAGTCAAAAACGGCTAGCCAACATTAGCGAAGCAACAATAATCAAGCAGACAACCAACCTCTTCTCAACCAACCGCCAGCTGAATGGATGATATGAGCGATTTTGATCAAGACGACATAAGAAGCATCAACATAGAAGATGAAATGCGGCAGTCCTATGTGGACTACGCGATGAGCGTTATTGTTGGGCGAGCGCTGCCGGATGTGAGAGACGGATTGAAGCCAGTTCATCGGCGCGTGCTCTACGCGATGAATGAGCAAAACAACGCGTTCAATCGCCCGTACATGAAATCTGCACGCATCGTCGGAGACGTTATCGGTAAGTATCACCCCCATGGCGACGCGGCCTCATACTTTACGATTGTCCGAATGGCGCAGGACTGGCAGATGCGTTACCCGTTAGTGGATGGTCAGGGTAACTTTGGCTCGCTCGACGGCGACAGTGCCGCAGCCATGCGATACACCGAAGTGCGGATGGCAAAAATTGCGCACGAGCTGCTTGCGGATCTGGATAAAGAAACCGTCGATTTTGTAGAGAACTACGATGGCACCCTGCAGATGCCAGAAGTGCTTCCGTCGAAATTACCGAACCTGCTTGTCAACGGCTCGAGTGGTATTGCGGTGGGTTTCGCAACCAATATCCCGCCGCACAATTTATCTGAGGTGGTCGATGCCATCATTGCCCTTATTGACGATCCCCTGATCTCAATCGATGGGCTAATGGAGTTCATCAAAGGGCCTGATTTCCCGACGGCGGCAATCATTAATGGACGCGCAGGTATCGTTCAAGCTTATCGAACTGGCAGTGGCAGGGTGCAAATGCGGGCGCGGTGTGACATTGAATCGGATGAAAAGTCTGGTAAGTCACGGATTATCATCAAGGAAATCCCCTACCAAGTGAACCGAGCTCGGCTGATTGAGAAAATTGCCGAGTTACACAAGGAAAAGAAGGTCGAGGGCATCACGGACCTAAGGGATGAGTCGGCGAAAGACACACGCATTGTCGTGGAATTAAAGAAAGATGTGCTCGCCGAAGTAGTTCTAAATAACCTTTACGCGCAAACCCAGCTCCAGAGTGTATTCGGTATCAATATTGTTGCGCTGGTTGAAAATCAACCTAAGGTCCTAAATCTCAAAGAGGTGCTCGAGCACTTCGTGAAGCACCGGCGCGAGGTGGTTACTCGGCGTACGGTATATCTTTTGAGGCGGGCTAGAGCGAGGGGCCACGTGCTCGAGGGGCTCGCGGTCGCGCTATCTAATATCGACGAAATGATTGAGCTGATTAAGTCGAGTGCGGATGCCCAAGAGGCTCGCGGAAAAATGCTTGAGCGCGCCTGGCAATCAACCACAGTGAGCCAGATGCTCGAGCGCGCAGGGCCTGATGCGGCAAAACCGGACGATTTGGAGGACCGGTTTGGTCTCAAGGAAAACGGGGACTACTTTTTGTCAGAGGCCCAAGCTCAGGCGATTCTGGAAATGCGGCTAAACCGCCTGACCGGGCTCGAGCAGGAAAAACTGCTCGAAGAGTACCGCGAAATTATCGATACCATCGCTGAGCTAATGGAAATTCTCCAAAATCCTGAGCGGCTCAAGGAAATGATCAAGGAAGAGTTGGTTGAGCTTCGCGAGCTTTACGGTGATGAGCGTCGCACAGAAATCGTCGAGTCTCAGGAAGACTTAACGATGGAGGATTTAATTACTCCTCAGGATTTAGTGGTGACGCTCAGTCGAGGGGGGTACGCGAAAACGCAACCACTGTCTGACTATCAAGCGCAGCGTCGAGGTGGGCGAGGCCGATCTGCGAGCGCTGTTAAAGACGAAGATTTCATCGAGCGACTGATGGTCGCGAATACGCACGACACAATTTTGTGCTTTTCAAATTTTGGCAAAGTGTACTGGTTGCGGACGTTTCAGATACCCATTGCGAGCAGAGCTGCTCGGGGTCGGCCGATCATTAACATACTGCCATTGTCTGAGGACGAGCGAATCACGGCGATGTTGCCGGTTCATGCTTACTCCGAAGATGAGTATGTGTTCATGGCAACGTCCAATGGGACAGTGAAAAAAACGCCCCTTGTTGACTTTTCTAGGCCAAGAACGAGTGGGTTAATCGCTATCGAACTTGAAGAGGGCAACACGTTGGTGGGTGCTGCGGTTACAAATGGTGCGTCCGACGTCATGCTCTTTCAATCAGGAGGGCGAGCCATCCGATTCAAGGAACAAGATGTTCGCGCCATGGGCCGAACCGCCCGCGGCGTGCGCGGCATTAAGCTACCTGCCAATACCGAGGTCATTTCGCTGATTATTCCGAACCCGGAAGGAATGATCTTGCTTGCTAGTCAGAATGGTTACGGCAAGCTAACGGAGGTCAGCCAGTTCTCAACGATTGGCCGCGGTGGGCAAGGGGTCATAGCGATCAAAATCTCCGAGCGTAACGGCGCATTAGTGGGCGCGTCGCAAGTGGAATCGGTTGATGAAGTGCTCCTTATCAGTGACCAGGGGACGATGGTTCGCACGCGCGTCCAAGAAGTGTCGATGCAGGGCCGCAATACCCAGGGTGTTAGGCTCATCAATGTGGGTGAGGATGAGCACCTCGTTGGAATGGCGCGCATCGAGGATCCAGTAGATTCTGAGGTCCCGGATGAATCGAGCGACGATGGCGAGGAGAGTGAATCCGACTCAAGCGCCGCGGCGATGGCGAATGACCCGTCCTCCGGTCTGGACAGTGAGCTTCCTGCAGATGAGTGATGATCTGGCCGCGCTACGCGATGCGATCGATCAATTAGACGCTGAGCTGCTAGCCAAAATAAACGAGCGGGCACGGCTTGCAGAGGCAGTCGCAGAAGTGAAGCAAGGGGTCGCCCAAGATGGTGAGGCCCCCGTTTTGTTTTATCGGCCGGAACGGGAAGCGCAAGTGCTCCGCCGCATCGCTGACTTGAATCAGGGTCCTATCCCGGATGATCAAATTCGACTGTTGTTTAGGCAGATCATGTCTGCGTGCCTTGCGCTCGAGCAGCCAATGAAGGTCGGTTACCTTGGCCCAGAGGGCACCTTCACTCACCAGGCGGCACTAAAGCATTTTGGTCATGCTGTGATTGGTACACCGCTGGTTACGGTCGATGAAGTCTTTCGCGAAGTTGCGGCAGAAGGGTGTCATTACGGGGTGGTCCCGGTTGAAAATTCAACCGAGGGCGTGGTGAACCACACCCTCGACACCTTTGTGAATACCTCGCTCAAGGTGTGCGGTGAGTGTGAGTTAGCGATCCACCATAACTTTTTGGTTTCGGATGACCATGAAATTCATCGCGTTTATGCGCATGAGCAGACGTTTGGTCAATGCAGAAAATGGCTCGATGCGCATTATCCTAATGTCGAGCGAGTAGTAACCTCCTCTAACGCTCAAGCAGCGAAACTGGCTGTTGAGGAGCCCCATTCTGCGGCGATTGCAGCAGAGGTGGCAGCAGAGTTGTACGGCCTCACTGTCCTCGCTGAAAAAATCGAAGACGCGCCAGACAATACGACACGGTTTTTAGTGATCGGCCGTGAATCAGTAGGGCCGAGCGGAGACGATAAAACGTCGATCATGGTTTCAACTGCCAACCGTCCGGGCGCGTTGTACGATATTTTGGAACCATTTCATCGTCACGGTATTTCGCTCACTTCACTCGAGAGCAGGCCATCCAAAGCAGGTAAGTGGTCGTACGTCTTTTTTATTGATTTTGAAGGGCACGCTTCCGATCCAGGCGTCGCTCAATTACTGACCGAAGTGCAAAATGGGTCGCAAGCCGTCAAGCTGCTTGGAAGTTACCCGAAAGCGGTGAGTGTTGCCTCATGAATTACTTATCGAATGTGAATCCAGGGATTGATCAGATCGCTCCTTATCAACCAGGGAAGCCTGTTGAAACATTGGAGCGTGAGCTCGGCATCACAGACAGCGTTAAGTTAGCCAGTAACGAAAATCCGCTCGGACCATCACCCAGAGTCATGCGTGACCTGCCGAGCCAACTTGCGCAACTTGCGAGATACCCTGACGGAGGCTGCTTCCATCTCAAAGAGGCGCTGGGGAAGCGGTTTGAAGTAGACCCTTCGATGATCACCATCGGTAACGGCTCTAACGATGTGCTTGAAATCCTTGGGCGGCTGTTTTTGCGACCCGGGACCAACGCGGTAGTGTCAGAGCATTCGTTTGTGGTTTATGGGCTAGTAACCCTGGCCCAGGGTGCGGAGGTAAGGGAAGTGCCCGCCCGTGACTTCGGTCAGGACTTGAACGCTACGCTTTCGGTGATCGACGACAACACTCGATTGGTGTTCATCGCCAATCCGAACAATCCAACTGGTACCTGGGTGAAAAGCGCGGAATTAGAGCGCTTTCTAGATGCCGTTCCCAGTGATGTGCTCGTGGTGTTGGATGAAGCTTACTTCGAGTACGTGTCCGACCCTGATTACCCGAACGGGCTGGCGCTCATGGGGCGATACTCGAATCTCATCGTCACGAGAACGTTTTCAAAAGCCTATGGCTTGGCTGGCTTGCGATTAGGTTGGTCGGTATCCCCTCCAGAGGTGGCCGATCTGATGAATCGAATCCGGCAACCATTTAACGTGAATTCCCTGGCGATGGCCGGTGGACTGATTGCGCTGACCGATGACGATCACGTCGAAGCCGGTGTCGCCGTGAACAATCTCGGGCTCGAACAAATGAGATCGGGCCTCGCATCCCTCGAGTTACCTTACATTCCTTCAGCAGGCAATTTTTTGACGGTGGAATTTCCTCGCGGCGCGCAACCGACTTACGAAGCGATGCTGCGCGAAGGTGTGATTCTGAGGCCTGTAGGCGTTTATGGCCTGGCTGACTATTTACGTATTTCTATTGGTACCGAGTCTGAAAATGATCGCTGTCTTGAGGCACTGCACCGGGTAGTCGGCCGCTAGCATGGCCGAGCTGGAGCGAATCGGAATCATAGGCTTGGGCTTGATTGGCGGTTCAATCGCGGCCGGACTTAAGCGGGTAGGCGGTTACGAGATACATGCTTTTGATGCTGATCCAGACGCAACAAAAGCCGGATTGTCGATGGGGATCATCGATGGTGTCCATCTAACCGTTGCAGACTTGGCGAAGGGCGTCGATGTGGTGTGTCTTTGCACACCAGTGCGGAGCATGACTTCCCTGCTCCAAGAGTTAGGGGGATTTGAAGGTGTGTTGACTGACGTTGGCAGTGTCAAGCGCCCCCTCATCGACGCAGTGAGTGAGCATTGCTCGCACATGATGCCACAGTTAGTGCCAGGTCATCCGATTGCCGGCTCCGAACGTCACGGTGTGACGGCAGCCAGTCCAGAACTTTTTTTAAATCACAAGGTGATACTGACTCCATCTGAGCTGAGCAATCCGGAAGCGGTCCAACGGATTCAAACAATGTGGGCAGCCATGGGTGCCGATGTCATTGAAATGGCAGCCGATCATCACGACGCTGTGCTCGCTCAGACGAGTCACTTACCTCATTTACTCGCTTACACACTCGTTGATGTGCTAGCTGGGTCTGGCGATGGTCGAGAAGTATTTGATTATGCAGCGGGCGGTTTTAGGGATTTCTCTCGCATTGCGGCCTCAGACCCAGAAATGTGGCGCGACATATTCTTGTCTAATAAGACCGCGCTGCTTCGACTGATTGATACCTTTCAAGAGGCGTTGGCCGAGACTGCGGCGCTGATTGAAAATGACCAAGCTGAGCAATTGATGGACCAACTAGCACGCGCAAAATCTGCACGAGACTACTTTGCCAGCATTCAGCCAACCTCGAAGCACCAGTAGTTCCCTACTACCGCGGTTTAGTCAGTGGACGACTACCCAGCCGGTATGAGATTGCAGCGGACAACACAGTGCGAGATGACCTCGAAGATAAGGAATCGATAGTCAAATGACACCTTCACTCATTCCCGTTGTTACCATTGATGGTCCGAGCGGTTCAGGCAAGGGCGCATTGACGGCCTTGCTTGCGAAATGGACTGGTTTCCATGTGCTGGATAGTGGTGCGCTTTATCGACTGGTGGGATTGGCGGCTCGCTCGGCCTCGGTATCGCTTAGCGATGAACAAGCGCTCGGGTCGATCGCTGAGAATCTTGATGTTTCGTTCGTGCCAGATGATGCCGACGATGATTGGCAAGTGTTTTTGTCTGGGGAGCGAGTGACTGAACGGATTAGAACCGATGAGGCGGGTGTCGATGCGTCCATGGTGTCGCAGTTTCCCGTAGTGCGGGCAGCATTGATTGGTCGACAACGAGCGTTCCAACAATTGCCCGGATTGCTTGCCGATGGGCGAGATATGGGGACGATCGTATTTCCTGATGCGGCCCTCAAAATATTTCTCACTGCCTCCGCAGAAGAGCGGGCGACGAGGCGATATAAGCAGTTGAAAAATAAAGGAATGGATGTTAATTTTGCCGCCCTTCTGGACAGCATCAAAGCCCGTGATGAGCGCGATTCATCACGATCGGTAGCGCCGCTTGTTCCAGCAGACGATGCCATTGTGATTGATAGCTCCTCGATGACGCTCGATGCAGTTGTGAGAGAGGCCCAGTCATTAATGGTGGACCGATCCCTTAAGTGAGCCAACCGATCTCCCTTAAGCGACTCAATGAAAACGAACCCTGGCCAGGTTGGTAGCCAGAGAGGGCGTGAGCCCAAGGAACAATTTGAATGAGTGAAAGTTTCGCAGAGTTATTTGAAGAAAGTTTAAAAACAGTCGAATTAAAGGCTGGATCAATCATCACAGGCGTTGTGGTCGACATTGACAGTGAATGGGTCACCGTTCACGCGGGCCTGAAGTCAGAAGGGGTCATCCCTCGAACGCAGTTCTTAAACGAAAGTGGTGAGTTAGAAATTGAAGTGGGCTCTACCGTCAAGGTTGCAATGGAAACCGTTGATGACGGATTCGGTGAGACCCGATTGTCTCGGGAAAAAGCCCGACGCAACGAATCATGGGAAATTCTTGACAAGGTATTCAATGACGGCGAACCGATCAAAGGATTGATCAGTGGCCGAGTTAAAGGCGGGTTTACCGTTGAGATTAGAGACATCCGAGCCTTTTTGCCTGGCTCGCTTGTTGATGTCAGACCGCTCAGAGATAACGAGCAGCTTGAAGGGCAGGTACTCGACTTTAAAGTCATCAAACTCGACCAGAAACGCAACAACGTGGTGGTATCACGCCGCAGTGTGCTCGAGTCAGAGAACAGCGAAGAGCGCGAAAAGTTGTTGAAGAGCCTCCAAGAAGGGCACGAGTTGAAGGGCATCGTGAAGAACCTGACCGACTACGGCGCCTTTGTGGACTTGGGTGGTATCGACGGTCTCCTACACATCACGGACATGGCTTGGAAGCGTATCAAGCATCCCAGTGAAATCGTGGCCGTTGGCGATGAGATCGACGTGAAGGTGTTGAAATTCGACCGAGAAAGAAATCGCGTCTCGCTTGGCCTCAAGCAGCTGGGTGAAGATCCTTGGCTTGCGATTACGCGCCGATACCCAGAGAGCACTCGCACCATGGCGAAGGTCACTAACCTGACTGACTATGGTTGCTTTGCTGAACTCGAGGAGGGCGTTGAAGGCTTGGTTCACGTATCCGAAATGGACTGGACCAATCGCAATATCCACCCCTCCAAGGTTGTTCAAGTAGGCGATGAAGTGGAAGTGATGGTGCTCGATATTGATGAGGACCGTCGCCGTATATCGCTCGGGATCAAGCAGTGTAAGGGCAACCCTTGGGAAGAATTCGCCGCGCTTCACGGTAAGGGCGACAAGATCAAGGGATATATCAAGTCAATCACTGACTTCGGTATCTTCATTGGGCTCGATGGAGACATCGACGGTCTCGTTCACTTGTCTGACATTTCCTGGAATGAGCCCGGTGAGCAAGCGGTTAGAAACTTCACCAAAGGCGATGAGATTGAAACCGTTGTACTCGCTATTGATCCAGAGCGGGAGCGGATTTCTCTTGGTCTCAAGCAATTGGAGTCAGATCCTTTCTCCGATTACGTGGCCCAGAACGAGAGAGGCTCCATCGTTACAGGAACAGTGAAAGAGGTTGATGCGCGGCAAGCAGTGCTGACGCTTGCTGATGAGGTGGAAGGTATCCTCAAAGCCTCTGATATCTCTATCGATCACGTGAGTGATGCTCGAACCATGCTGAGCGTTGGCGACAGCGTTGAGGTGAAGGTCGTGGGAGTCGACAGAAAGACTCGTGCGCTGACCGTGTCGATCAAAGCGAAAGACATCGCAGACGAGCAAACCGCGGTCCGCGAGCATCGTGAGCGAGAAGTGGCAGCGGTGACGCCAGCTACTTTGGGTGACCTGATCAAGCAAGAGCAAGATCGCGCCGCCACTGATGGTGATGCGTAATCACGATGACGAAATCTGAGCTCATAGAAAGGCTCGCCGAAAGCCAGAGTCAGTTAACCGCCAAGGATATGGAGTTGGCGGTTAAATTGATTCTGGATCAAATGGCCGATTCGCTCGCTCGAGGCGAGCGGATCGAGATTCGTGGTTTTGGTAGTTTCTCACTCCATTATCGGGCGCCCAGAATTGGTCGTAACCCTAAGACCGGGGAGCAGGTGGCACTGTCGGGCAAGTATGTGCCTCACTTCAAACCTGGGAAGGAATTGCGAGAGCGCGTGAACGAAGGCCTCCAGAGCGAGGCTTCGTCGCCAGAATCCGCCGATGACAACTTGGGAGCCGTGTAGCGCCTCATAAGTCCGGAGTATTCTGTGGACCGACTCGCTGTGCCAAGCTCGATCAATGCTGACATCCGTCTTTCGCCTCAAAACGAACAGACAGATGTTGGGCCCTTCTACCCAAATCGGGTAATAGCCTTCAAACGAGCCATCATTGACGGAGCGCCGAGATGGGTGGATTAAAGCGTGTGATCACCCGAATTGTGCTGGCATTTCTAGTCATCGCAGCGTTTATTCTCGCCACTGAAAATAGTGATGCCGTATCGCTCAAGCTTCTTCACTTAGAGACCGAGGCGTGGCCTGTGTCTTGGTGGATGGTGCTCAGTTTCTTCCTCGGTGTGTTAATTGGTCAGCTCATTTCAAACGTTAATCGCTGGTTTGCGCGCAAGTCAGACGATACTAAAACGCCGGGTTAGTCCGATGGTTAGGATCACGAAGGAGATTTGGTCTTGAACGAGCTCGCACTGCTCTTACTGGTGGTGGTTGCCCTAGCGATTGGTTGGGGGCTGGGGCGTCGCGAGCGTAAACAGTCGAAATCTTACGAACTAGGCTTAAGGCACCTTCTGAACGAGCAGCAGGATGAGGCGGTCGAGACACTGGTCGAAGCATTGAGGGTTGATCAAGACAACATCGACACCCATCTAGCGCTGGGCGGGTTGTTGCGTCGTCGGGGCGAGCTCGAGAAAGCCGTGTTCGTTCATGAGAATGTTTTGAAGCATGCAAGACTCGATCAGCGAACTCGTCATGAAGTGGAGATCGAGCTCGCAAGGAACTATCTGCAGGCGGGTCTACTCGATCGGGCCGAGGATATGTCAGTCAAGCTCGCATTAGAGAATCCGCAATACCGAAAGGACTCGCTACAGGTCACGCTACAAGTTTATGAGCAAGAGCGCGACTGGTTGCGCTGTATCGAGACGGCTAAGGATATGACTGGTGGTCGTCATGAGGCTCGGCTTGAATCGGCGATCTCACACTATTATTGCGAACTGGCGGAAGAACAGATTGACGCGAGGTCGTTTGATGCAGCGAGGGCATCCGTCGTCGAGGCGATTGGACACGCATCGAATAATCCCCGCACGAGTTTGATTCTCGGGCGGCTCAATCTGGAATCGGGGGACGCGAAAGAAGCAATTACCATCCTAGAACGGATTCTCGAGCAGGACCCTATGTATATCGGTGAATCCTTGCCTTTGCTGCGGCGCGCTTATGATGAGGCTGGAGAGTCGCTCAGCCGATATGAAGCCTACTTGAAGTCTTGCATCGAGCGAGGGCCCTCTGTTTCGGTCGTACTGGAACTGGTGGGCTTAATCAGGACAAATGAAGGGGGGCTAGCCGTTTCACGGTTCATGGCGGATCACCTTAGGTCCAATCCGACTGTCCGAGGACTGATTCATTTAATTGATCTTCATCTCTCTGCTGCAGAGGGTGAGGCGGGTGAGTATCTGCAACTACTCAAGGATTTTGCTGAG
>JAYPPR010000004.1:0-4998 GCA_038131595.1 Gammaproteobacteria bacterium | reverse complement strand
GGCAATGCCTCCAGCAGAGCCCCCGCAAATGAATAGATTGTCGGCATCTGCGATACCTCGGTTGATGAGCAAATCGATGCCGCTCATGTGATCTTGAAAATCCGCTTCGCTTGAATATTTGCCTTGAAGCAAATTACCAAAGGCTTTCCCGTAGGAACTACTGCCTCGGTAGTTATCGTAGAACACCACGTAACCCGCCGCGGCCATCAGCTGCAGCTCCGCAGAAAAGTGCGGTCCATAGGCCAGGTGGGGTCCCCCATGAAGTTCTAGAATGAGTGGGTATGGGTTGCCCGCCTCGTATTCGGGTGGATAAAGGACCCAACCTTCGATCTCGGTGCCATCAAATGCCGAGGGATAGCGAATGGTTTCAACTTTGGCGAGTTCGAGTCGGCCCAAAACATCTTCATTGACGTTGGTCACTTGCTGCATCCGGCCCTTTTGTCTTAGCACGAGATCCGCTGGCCTGGATACAGTGCCTTCCGTTGTGGCGAAAACGCCGTCCACGACATCAAATCGACCGCTGATGTAGGGTCTGCCGAGGGATTCACCACCGAGTTGATCGGACACGAGTTCAAAACCTCGCGACCCCTGCAACAGCACCTTACGCATCCCCCGCTGGTCAATTTGTATCGCGACACGATTTCCAGACCATTTGGCCACATCGACCGAGGCATCCTCTCCAACATCGAGCACCTGCTCGGTCCTCGTCGCGAGTTCAAGGATGACAGCGCGTTGCTGGCGATAGGTGATGGGTTCGTTATCTTCTTTCAGGTAGATCAACCGTTTTCCATCGGCGCTGAGTTGGGGCTGCGTCTCTGCACCGGGTGACTGAGTAAGCTGCTCAAGATCGCCGTTCAAGTTCACTGAAAACAAATCCGATTCAACGGTTTCAAGCGCCCAGTTCTCGTGGCGATTCGCAGAAAAATAGACCAACTCGCCGGATGCCGCCCAGACCGGACTGCTGTGATTAAAATCGCCGGTTGTGAGCTGACGGGCGGTCCCTCCTCGGCTGGGGACAACGAAAAGGTGCCGATAGCTCGGCTTCACGATACCGCGGCCATCGAATTGATAACGGACTTCATCCACAACGATCGGTGCCTCGGCCCACACCGCGCCTTTGGGTTTTTTAGGGGGTTTAAAGAGTGGCGAATCCTGGGACTCAACCGACATCACAAAGGCAAGCTGCTCATCATCCGGCGACCAAACCAACTGGCTGGCCGGCCGATCTAGCTTCGCAATCGTCGCGGCCAGGCGACGATCTAAGGTGAGCACCCGCACCTCTTGCCGGGCCTCACCTCGAACCGAAAAAGCGATGCGATCACTGGCGTTTGCCCAAGCCACTGAGCCGAAGCCAGTGCCATCGGCGATGACTGGCTCATGCGTTTCGCGATCAAGGTCGTATAGCCAGAGCGAGGCAACCGATCGATCGCTCATGATGTCGAAGGCTCGACGTTCGTAAAGGACTTTGGTGCCATCCGGCGAGATCAGAGGGTTGGCTACAAACTCCAGCTCAAACACGTGTTCCGCCTGAAAGCGGGCACCTGCAGCGGGCAAAACGATCCCCATGACGAGCGTCGCTATGGCTAGAACTTGCTTCGATTTCATTAAATTCATTGATGCTCCGATACGTTACTTAACTTGTGGATCAACCCGCCAGATTGAATGCTGCCGATCCACCCTGACGCTGGCTTTGCTTTGACTCTATGCGGCTGATGATCGCTCGTCTCAATTGCCGCGGGAGGCGGTATCCGCTATTCGACCTTTATGGGAGCAGCTTGAGTTAGCTGACTGAGTTAGCAGCCTCAACCGCCTGAAGGCGAGCGCTCATCGCTCGCCCAAAGACCTCATCCCTCAGTTTCATCTGCTAGCGACTGAAGCTCAACCGTGTATTTTGCGAAAAAATCACTCATCGCGTTTAAGAATCGCGCCTCATCGTCCGCGGTCAAGGGCGTGGGTAACGTCAAATAATTCAGTTTAGGGCGCCCCACCAGCAACCCATGATTCAAAAGCAGATCAAACCAAAAAGCTCCGCAAACTTTGCCGACGCTGGGTGATTCTTGAGCTCAAGCGGGCACACCAGCGGATCATCACTCTGCGGCAACACCGGCGCCGATTGCCAGATCAGGGTAATTAGGCTTCCCGTCCCCATCGCTTGGCACGGTGCGTGATGCTGAGCAGCCAATTGATTGATGGCGTCACGGAAAGCGTCGCCACGCGCATTGTGAGCCACACACTGTTCTGGAGACCAAAGAGAATCAAGCACGGCGCACATCGCTGCTAGGCTGATTGGATTCTGATTGAAGGTCCCGCCACTGTTAATGGACTTGGGGTGCAACGGATCATGACGCGCCATCCATGCCTCTCGGCCGCCAAAGCCGCCCAGCGGGAGCCCGCCCCCAAAATACTTGCCAAACGTCATCAGGTCGGGGGTGACGCCCACGATTTCCTGACCGCCACCTGGCGCTAAACGGGACGTCATCACCTCATCAAAGATGAGCGCACAGCCTGCTTCGTCACAGGCGGCTCGAATGGCTTGCAGGTAAGGTGTGGGCGCAAGCTGCTTTAAGTACAGCACCGGATTGACCATCACCGGCTCCATTAAGACCGCGGCCAGATCATCGCGATGTTGATGGATCGCTTGGCTTATTTCATGGGCGTTTCCAAACGGGACTGTGATTTTCTCGTAGGGCGTATCAAGGGGGCCAGCGCTGGCCCCACCATGGATCCACGCGCCGTGATAGGCACCGTCGTAAATCAGAATTTTGCTTTTGCCTGTGACTGCTCGTGCTGTGTTGATTGCGTAGGTATTGGCCTCGGTACCGGTGTTCGAAAAGCGAACCAAATCCAATGAGGGAAAGCGCTCGGTTATCATCCGCGCAGCCTCCGTTTCAACGAGATTGGCACCACCCCCAAGGGCGTGACCGTGGGCCATGGCGTCTGTTACCGCTTTGATGACAGGCGCTGGTGAATAACCGAAGAGTCCCGCCGTGAAGTTACCCAGGAAATCCGTGACCTCCTGCCCATCAAGCGTGATGGCCTTGGCGCCCTTTCCATCCACAAAGGTGAGCGGAAACGGCATGTAAAAAATTGACGCGCGATTCGTGCCACCCGCAATGCCAGACTGCTTGGCCTGCTCAAAGGCAGCCGCACTCTTTGGGTTTCGATCAACGTAAGCCTTGAGCTGCGGCGCGAGCGCTGCCTCAACCTGGGTCAGGGCCCCCATGTTTCTTTTTCTCCCATGCCTCTTCTCCCCCGCCTGCCTTTTTATCCGCTAACGTTTGTTGAATTTTGTATCAGAGGCGCATGACAGCGCGCACGCTAGATTGAGAACGTTCCAGTTCGCAAGCTTGCGCTTGATCCCGCGCTGTTGGCAAGATGCCTCAAACACGGCAGAAGAGGATCCCGTAATGGAAATAGCCAACGATTGGGCGACCTCGGCACCCCTTGACGTCATCAATCTGTCACGCCACGAGTTATTTGAATCGGAAGCGGTGCTCGATATTTTCAAGCGCCTCCGACATGAAGATCCCGTTCACTACTGCGCCGACAGCGCCTTTGGACCTTTTTGGTCCGTCACCCGATACAAAGACATCATACGTGTTGACACCGACCATCAGGCTTTTTCTTCGTCTGATGAGTTCGGTGGCATCATGATCGACGATAACGTGGTCCGCCCTCCTGTAGAGGGCGTGAACATCTCCGCGTTCATTACGAAAGACCAGCCTCACCATGCACCCATTCGAAAAGCGGTCCAGCCGATCGCTGGACCGGCAGCCATGGCGAGCTATCAAGGGCTGATTGCGGAACGCACTCAACAGGTCCTAGATAGCCTGCCCGACGGAGAGCCGTTTGATTGGGTGGAGCGGGTTTCTATTGAGCTCACAACACAAATGTTAGCGACGTTGTTCGACTTTCCCTTCGAAGATCGCCACCTCTTAACCCACTGGTCTGACATCTCGACCGCGATGGAAGGCTCGGATCATTTTCCAGGCCACGAGCGCCGTGTTGAGATTCTGATGGAGTGCCTCGAATACTTTTCGCGACTCAGAGTTGAGCGCTCGAACGGCGCACCCCATCTGGATCTCATTTCCATGCTGGCGCGGAATGCCCACACCAAAGATATGGACCCGATGAGTTTTCTGGGCAATCTCATGTTGCTCATTGTCGGCGGCAATGACACCACCCGAAATTCCATGTCGGCTTCCATCCACGCCTGGAATCGCTTTCCCCACGAGTTTCAAACGCTTGTCGATGACCCGAGCCTTGTCGACAAGATGGTTGCTGAAGTCATTCGTTGGCAGACACCGCTATCCCACATGCGACGAACAGCGCGTGAAGACGCCCAGGTTGGCAACAAGCTCATCAAGAAAGGTGACAAAGTGGTCATCTGGTATTACTCAGGGAATCAAGACGAAGACATGTTTGAAGACCCTAGAACCATTCGGTTCAACCGAGCCAATGGCAACCGCCATCTATCCTTTGGTTTTGGCATACACCGCTGCATGGGCTTGCGGGTCGCAGAGCTTCAGCTTCGGATTCTGTGGCAAAAAATTCTGCAACAATTCGAATCCATTGAACTCACCGAAGCCCCAACTCGACTCAGCTCGAATTTTATCAATGGCTATAGCCGAATGATGGTCAAAGCGATTCGAAAGGCGAACCCGTAGCGCGAACGGTTCACGAGCGCCTAGCGATAACGGCTCGACAATCAACAGTGCGACCAAAATTCAGCATTGCTGATCTCATGAGGCCTCAAAGGTGCAACTCAACCCACAGCGATTGAGGGGCATGGCTTTACTTTTTAAGCGGGACGCCATATCCCAGACTAAATGCGCGATTGATCGAGACTCCGCAGGCGACAGCACCTGCGCCACATTTGCTTTATACCCTTGATTGAGCCTTTCTATTTAAGATCAAACCCAAACTGGCCTTTCTGCGTAAGGGAGGGTCATGCGCATGATCACATCCTCGTTTACCACCCGGACAGAACTCAGCACC
>JAYPPR010000003.1:0-263005 GCA_038131595.1 Gammaproteobacteria bacterium | reverse complement strand
AAAAGCGAAGGCACCCAAAGCCTTGCGCATCTCCCTAGCAGCAATTCATCTTATTGCCATAGTTCAATGCGATAGTTAAAAATCCAGGGCCAAAAAAAACGGCGCCGGAGCGCCGTTTCTTAATCATCGTATCGACGATTTAGTTGACTGCTTCTTTCAACGCCTTGCCCGCCTTAAACGCTGGAACTTTTGACGCTTTAATCTGAATGGTCTCACCCGTTTTCGGATTCCTACCCGCTCGCGCAGCTCTACTTCTTACCGAGAAGGTTCCGAACCCTACTAACGTGAGTGAGTCACCCTTTTTGAGCGCACCCGAGATTGAGTCAATCATCGCATCTAACGCTCGACTTGCAGCAGCTTTTGAAATATCCGCTGACTCAGCCATGTTGTCGATCAGTTCTTGCTTATTCAATGCACACCCCTCTTTCGTTATTTGTTTTACTGCATCTCATCCCGCCTCGACTTTTATAGCAAGGCACTTTCGGGGGGTCAAGACAAGAAAAATGGAGGAAACCCTATGAAAGAAGCGGCCAAGCAACGCACCGCAAGGCTTTATGCTCTCGGACTTTTAGGCGCTTATCCATGCACGCTGACTGGGTGCTGAGTGAATATCATGGCTCGCTATCGGCTTTCTTTCGATAAGGTTGCAACTAAGGACTGAGCTCGGATGCACAATGCAGCCCTTTAAAGGACCTTCGGTTTTTTGAGGGCGGCCCGGACCTTGCCCGCTAACGATAACGTCAGCCGTTCACCGTTCACCGTTCACCGGCTTGGTGGACCGTTGAAGGTCGCCCGCTTAGCAGCTAATCACCACGTAATCCGGCAGGCGATGCCCCTTGCTAGTGGGCGCTAGGTCTCTCCTTATTCGCCGGCTCCTCGTCCTGTGCGACCGCTTGCGCGGCATCATCAGCGACATATGGCACGGGCTGTCGACTGAGCGCGACTTCTAACACTTCATCGATCCACCTGACTGGCCTTACATCAATGTCACCAAGGACATTGTCAGGAATATCCTTTAAATCTCGACGATTCTCCTCGGGAATTAGGACCGTCTTAATTCCGCCCCGATGCGCTGCAAGCAACTTTTCTTTAAGACCGCCAATGGGTAACACCTGCCCCCTTAGCGTGATTTCGCCGGTCATGGCAACCTCTGCTTTAGCTGGGATTCCTGTCAGTACGGACACCAGCGCAGTACACAAGCCGATCCCTGCGCTTGGTCCATCTTTGGGCGTAGCCCCCTCGGGCATGTGAATGTGTAGATCTTTCTTCTCGTGAAAGGATGGATCGATTCCTAGAGAGGCTGCTCGGCTCCGAACGACCGTCATAGCGGCTTGGATCGATTCCTGCATCACGTCGCCTAATGAGCCAGTCTTTACAGTGACACCCTTTCCTGGCACTACCACTGCCTCAATAGACAAAAGCTCCCCGCCTACGCTGGTCACCGCAAGGCCTGTCACCTGACCGACCTGGTCTTCCTCTTCGGCAAGGCCAAACCGAAATTTCTTCACCCCAAGATAATGCTCGAGCTGCTCAGAATCGACCCCAATGGTTGTAGTTGAGTTCGTTTCTGAAATCTCTCTGACAACTTTTCGACATAATTTGGCGATTTCGCGCTCGAGGCCGCGCACGCCAGCTTCCTTCGTATAAAACCGGATCAGGTCCAGTACCGCTGGCTCGGACAAGGTGAGTTCGCCTTCCTTAAGCCCATTGTTTTTTTTCTGCTTATCTAACAAAAAGCGCTCAGCAATGTTCTTTTTCTCGTCTTCTGTAT
Organism: Gammaproteobacteria bacterium; assembly: GCA_038131595.1. Classification (GTDB taxonomy): domain Bacteria; phylum Pseudomonadota; class Gammaproteobacteria; order Pseudomonadales; family Azotimanducaceae; genus UBA9926. Next base: position 261,234 of record JAYPPR010000003.1, on the reverse strand, counting down.
AGCCGGGAATTCGAATGACTTCCATTCGATCCAACAAGGGCGCAGGTATGTTCATCGAGTTCGAAGTACAGATAAACATCACCTCAGAGAGGTCGAAGTCAACCTCTAAATAATGATCGTTAAACGTGCTGTTCTGTTCAGGATCAAGAACCTCTAGAAGCCCGGAGGCGGGGTCGCCCCTGTGATCTTGCCCCATCTTGTCGATCTCATCGAGCAGGAATAATGGATTTCGTACACCCACTTTGCCTAATTTCTGGATGATTTTGCCTGGCATCGAGCCGATATAGGTTCGACGATGCCCCCTGATTTCTGCTTCATCTCTAACGCCACCAAGGGCCATACGCACGAACTTTCGATTGGTCGCTCGCGCTATAGACTCCCCTAAACTGGTCTTACCGACGCCCGGTGGGCCTACTAGGCAAAGAACCGGCCCTTTGTTTTTCTTGACTCTTTTCTGAACTGCTAAAAATTCTAGGATCCGCTCTTTGACCTCATCAAGGCCGTAATGGTCCTCGTTAAGCACTCCCTCTGCACGCGAAATGTCATGTTTAACCTTAGAGCGCTTCTTCCAGGGAACGCTCAACATCCAATCGATGTAACTCCTGACAACGGTGGCCTCAGCAGACATCGGAGACATCATTTTGAGCTTCTTTATCTCACTTTCAGCTTTCTTTTTCGCTTCGGCCGACATTCCCGCATCGTCCACCTTAGCTTGCAGCTGCTCTATTTCGCTCGGTCCATCCTCTCCGTTATCTAGCTCTTTTTGAATCGCCTTCATCTGCTCGTTGAGGTAGTACTCCCGCTGGCTCTTCTCCATTTGCTGCTTAACGCGGCCCCGAATCTTCTTGTCGACCCCAACCATTTCGATCTGGCCAGTTAGCCATCCCAGCATCTGATCCATTCGCTCTCGAATAGTCTCCGTTTCGAGCAACTTCTGCTTTTCTTGTAAAGATAGCGTTAGCTGAGCACCGATGGTGTCGATTAGCCGGCTCGGGTCATTGATTCCTCTAATTGAAGTCAGCACCTCAGAGGACACCTTTTTTGAAGTCTCTGCATAGTGCTCAAATGCCTCCAAAATGGATCGACTGAGCGCTTCTGCCTCGCCCTCGGTCATCGGAGGTTCTATCACGGGTTCTACACTGGCCGTAAAAACCTCCTCCGAATCGTGAAGGTCAGTGACTTTGGCCCTAGATTCTCCCTCGACAAGGATCTTGACGGTTTTATCTGGCAGTCTGATCAATTGAAGCACCAGGGCTGTGGTGCCCACCCGGTAGAGATCATCAACCCTGGGATCAGCGTTTTCTGGGTCACGCTTTGCCAGCAGCAGTACCCGCTTTTCGCCATCTGAAGCTTGAGCCATCTCAAGGGCTCTGATCGATTTTGGCGTACCAATAAACAGTGGCTGAACACCATGGGGGTACACCACCATATCTCGTAGGGTAACGACTGGAATGTCGGTCATGGGACTTTTACTTTCTGAATCGGTCATCCAATTGTCTCTTTGTTACACGAATTTGTTACACGGATGGTGTTGTACGTCTCTATTTCCGATAGCCTGCGCTACCAATCGACCTCCGCTTCTATCGATCTTTCTTACTGGGCTTACTGGCCAGTGTTCCTCATCCTCCGTCGGGGCTTAGGCGATCGAAATCCACTTCATGCGTCAGCAGTCTTGTCCGCACCTGGTGTTTCTGAACTCACTCTAGCACGAGACAAGTTCCGGTTGACGATCAACCGCTCCTTTCGGTCGTGATCGCGTGCCGGCTCTATTGTATATACGGTGAGACCATGAGGTATGGTCTGTAGCTAGGCTGCGGAACCGGATGCCTAGAGAGGCAGCGTACCGATTGTTCGCGTTGAACTGCCTTTTATGACCGACTTAAATCCAACGCTGCGGGTCAAGGTAAATTGTCAGAGGGTTAGCGCGCTAGCACGAGAGACAGGTGGCGCTTACACCATGATTCAGCGCGGGCATTGCAAAGGACTAGCTTTGATGTCAACCAAGAAGGCCTCTGGGTATGAGTGCTCGCCGGTCTGAGACTTGAGACCCAGCGCGTGTCAGCGCGACCCTCTAGTTAGTAGCGAATCAAGAAGGCAGAGTGGTTTAGGAACGTTCACCCTGCACTTCCCCAGGGTTCTGATAATCCTTGACTGGCTCCCGGCTCACATCCCGCTCACGCCCACCAAGTGTTTTGGTGTTAACGCAGGAGTTTCGCCCGGTTCGTTTGTGCTGCGGGAGTTTCGAAAGTGCTTAACGATCTAGCACCAAGAACTCGTCGCCTTTCCTAAGACTCTTGGGATTTCTTCTTCTCAGGTGTCTCATAGATCAGCATGGGCTCGCTTTTGCCCGTGATGACATTTTCGTCGACCACCACTTTCGCAACGCTGTCCTCTGAGGGGATGTCGTACATAACGTCTAGGAGGACGCCTTCCAAAATCGATCTGAGCCCACGTGCGCCAGTCTTACGTTCCATTGCCTTTTGTGCAACGGCGCGCAGTGCATCCTCTCGGAAGTTGATTTCAACACCTTCCATCTCGAACAACTTCGAGTACTGTTTGGTGTAAGCATTTTTAGGCTCAACCAGAATTCTAACCAGTGCGTCGGTGTCGAGTTCGTCAAGCGTAGCTAGTACAGGGAGACGCCCCACAAACTCAGGTATCAGGCCATAGCGAACCAAATCATCTGGCTCGAGCGTCTTCAAAGTATCGCCAAGGTTAGCCTTGTCTGATTCGGAAACAACATTAGCGCCAAATCCGATGCCGCTTTTCGCAGATCGGTCTTGAATCACTTTGTCTAACCCGGCAAATGCTCCGCCGCAAATGAACAATATGTTGGAGGTATCCACCTGCAAAAACTCTTGTTGCGGATGCTTGCGTCCGCCTTGAGGAGGAACTGACGCAACCGTACCCTCGATTAGTTTTAACAGTGCCTGCTGTACTCCCTCACCTGAGACGTCTCTTGTGATTGAGGGGTTGTCGCTCTTCCTTGAAATCTTGTCGATCTCGTCGATGTAAACAATGCCAACCTGCGCTTTCTCGACGTCGTAGTCGCACTTTTGCAGAAGCTTCTGAATAATATTTTCAACATCTTCACCAACATACCCCGCCTCTGTCAGCGTAGTTGCGTCAGCGATAGTAAACGGCACGTCCAATAATCGGGCGAGGGTTTCTGCCAATAAGGTCTTGCCTACACCCGTAGGTCCAACCAGAAGAATGTTTGACTTCTGTAACTCAACATCGTCTTTTTTGCCTGAGTAATTGAGCCGCTTGTAGTGGTTATACACTGCCACCGAGAGCACTCGTTTTGCTCTTGCCTGACCAATCACATACTCGTCGAGAATCGCGCTAATTTCTCTCGGAGTCGGGAGTTTCTTGAACTCAGTCTCGTCCTGCGTTTCCTGCAATTCTTCACGGATAATGTCGTTACAGAGCTCGACGCATTCATCGCAGATATACACAGAAGGACCGGCAATCAGCTTTCTTACCTCGTGCTGACTTTTGCCGCAGAAATTGCAGTGCAGTAGTTTGCCGTCTCCAGTATTGTCTTGATTGTCCGTCATGGCTTCCTCGGGAAATACCCAATATGTTCTCTGTGCTTGCCGCTATTAGTACTGGCGGTTTGTACGTACCTGCGGTTTATATCGTCTTTTTACGTCGCCTTTATTTTCTGGCTGCTTCTTCTAAACCGGTCCTGCTCAGCCGATTAACCGGTCCTTCTAAACCGATCCTTTGACCCGCTGGCCAATCCTTGACCCGTCCTTTTCAATCGCTGCTTTTGTCCACTGCCCTCTTTTGAACAGGGTTATCAGCGCCTCAAGCGAGCACTCCGCCCAACGGCGACTAACCTTACTCCACTCTTGCGAACACTCTATCATAAACGACAGCGTTGACGATGGCGGGACCCCTCCGAGGACTTACCAAGAGGACCTTCCGCCGTCGGAGCTATTGGGAAGAATCTTTCTCCCTTGGCGCCTGAACCTCGTCAATCAAGCCATAGTCTCGGGCTGCCTCGGCGTTCATGAAGTGATCGCGTTCCGTGTCCCGAGCCACTTCTTCTACCGTCTTACCCGTGTGGTCGGCCAAAATGTGGTTTAGCCTCTCTCGGAGATAGAGTATTTCCTTTGCTTGAATCTCGATATCCGACGCCTGTCCCTGAGAACCGCCGCTAGGCTGATGGATCATGACTCGTGAATTGGGCAGGCAAAACCGCTTGCCCTTCGCACCAGCCGCTAAAAGTAGCGCTCCCATACTGGCCGCTTGACCAACGCACAATGTCGATACATCGCAATTAATGAACTGCATCGTATCGTAAATGGCCATTCCCGCCGTGACAGAGCCGCCTGGTGAGTTGATATACAACTGGACGTCTTTGTCAGCGTTTTCCGATTCAGCAAACAGCAGTTGTGCCACCACTAAATTGGCCACGTTATCGTCTATGGGGCCAACCACAAAAATGATGCGCTCTTTAAGCAGACGGCTATAAATGTCGTATGAGCGCTCTCCCCTCGCCGTTTGCTCAAGGACCATGGGAATTAAGCCAAGCGACTGTGGTGGGGGCCGTAAAGTGTCACCAATGCTCATAATGCGCTTTCCTTTATTTTGCTAACTCACTTATCTCGTTAATCCCTGCCGCTGCTCGAAACGGCATGATTCTTGGCTCGAAGCGATGATACCGCGAAATCGATGATCGAACCGCCAGTATTTGAACCTACTTTTCGACACTACCCTGTCTTAGTTCTGGCTCCAAGTGAATTGATAACTTTGCGGGCTGGTCAACGTGTCTTCACTATTTACGCAAAAGGTCAGCAACTCTCTCACTCACTGCTTGCTTATTGATAGGCCGCAAGTTAACGATACTCGCGCCGCTGGGCTGCTTATAGCGCCTAGTTGAATGGAAAACAGAAGACTACGGCAGTGGTTCACTCTGAGAGTCGTACTCCAGTGGAGTTAGCCCAATCTTTCGGGCCCTACACCTATTAAGCCTAGGCTGGTATGCGCCAGCAATTAAGTTGGCTGAAGACAGCCAACCGTTAACTCATTCTTTGCTAGCCGTATTCTCGTTGTCTGGATCACTGGATTGCGCGTCATCAACGCCTGACTCATCGTCCGATGTTTCCTCCGCGGGAGGTGACGGCGGCTGAATCGCGTCCTCGTAACTCATCTCGACTGTTTCGACTGTCATTTTTTCTAGCAAGGTCGCAACCACCTGCTCTTCAAGCACAAGTCCCTGCACTTGGCTCAGCGCTTGCTCATTGCTGTAGTAGTAATTGATCAGTTGCTCGGGCTGTTCGTAGCTCGAAGCAATGTCCTCGATTTTTTCTCGTACACGATCAGCATCTGCCTCTATCGATTCTGTTTCGACAACAGCGTTGACAATGAGACCAAGTCGTACTCGCTTCTCCGCTTCCTCTGCGAATAATTCTTTGGGTAGCATATTTTCATCAAACTGCTGCCCACCCCCGAACTGCTGAACCATGTTTTGCCGCATGCGGCCGCACTCGTCATCGACCAGCGCTTTTGGTACATCAACCTCGGTAACTTCGAGTAGACCGTCCATCACTTGGGACTTTACGCGGTTATCGATGGCGCTTTGGAGTTCCTTCTCCATGTTCTTTTGTACTTCAGCTCGGAACGCCTCTTCTCCACCCTCTTCAACGTTGAATAATTTAAAAAATTCGTCATCGAGCGTTGGCAAGGTCGCTTCGGCGACTCCTTTCAGCGAGACGACAAATTCCACATCCGCGCCAGCCAGCGCCTCTGCGTGATACTGCTCCGGAAAAGTGAGCGACAACGCCTTCTCTTCTCCTACTGCCATGCCCACGATGCCATCTTCAAATCCAGGAATCATCGAGCCGGAGCCGAGAATCAGTTGGTGGTCTTCACCAGCGCCACCATCAAAGGCTTCACCATCTTTAGTGCCTTTGAAGTCAATCGTCACCTGATCATCATTCTCCGCGGGGCGCTCAACGGCTTGATATTCCTTTCGCTGTTCTCGCAATTTTTCGACCATTGCGTCGAGGTCTGACGCAATGACCTCAGCTTTGGGTTGACTCACTGTCACGCTGGACACATCACCAGGCACCACGTCCGGCATCACTTCAAATGTTGCGGAAAAAGAAAGATCCTTATCGGCCTCGATGACGACATCGTCGATTTTCGGCATCCCAGCTGGCTTGAGCGTTTCCTCCGTGATGGCGTTGCTGTAGCTCTCCTGCATCACTTCGCTGGCGACCTCCTGCAAAATTCCCTCACCAAACCGCCGGCGTACTTCTCGGACGGGGACCTTTCCAGGTCTAAACCCCTTGATTCGAGCTTGCGAAGCGGCTTGCTTGATCCGCTCTTCTACTTTTGGGGTGATTTCGCTCGCGGGAACAGTAACCGTCATCTTGCGCTCCAGATTCGAAACGCTCTCAACTGTAATTTCCATAGCCGTTTGACACTCGTCATTTCACCAGTGGGGCCTGCGCACCTACTGCCGATTTTGAACATAGAAAATGAATTAATGGTGCGAAAGGAGAGACTCGAACTCTCACACCTTTCGGTACTGGAACCTAAATCCAGCGCGTCTACCAATTCCGCCACTTTCGCACATGTGATTGAGATAGCTGACGTTGACGACTTTTTTGAGCTAAGCACCTGAGCTCAACGGTCAGCTGTACCTTGCTGTCCTTTGATCTCTGCCCCATCTACTCAATTAGCGCTCTACGCCCCCATCTAAAGCGCCGAGATTATAGAGACAAAGACGGGGTGGCTCAAGGCAATCGTCATCAGCCTTTGGAACACGAGCACCCATAAAAACGCCGGCAACTCTCCGAACAGGCATTACTCGAGCGCTTGAAGCGTGCAAAGGTCGCCGCTCATCGCCATACCCATGATCACTCTGGACTGTGCCGCCTTAGCCGTAGTCCTCTTCGCTTAGTACGAGCGTACTGTTGGCCCAAACTCACGCCTTTGCCCGCAAGCGGCTCCCACCTGTTTTGGCTATCCTTAGCAAAATGATGTGCTTTGGTTCGCTTCGACACTGATCGTAATCGGGGGCGACCGGTTCTAACCTAAAAACCCGCTGTAGTTCTAGAACCCTAACAACGTTGCGTAACGGTCTTTATGGTAGGCCACACCACCATAGGCAATTTCCAGCACTCGCGCTCGCTTCAGATAAAAACCTGCATCAAACTCATCCGTCATCCCGATCCCACCGTGGATTTGAATCAACTGATTGGACATGTCATGGAGGAAGGCCCCGGCTTTTGCTTTCGATAATGCAACCAAACTTTCCCTATCGTCAGATCCTGAATCCAATGCTTGCAGCGCTGCCTCAACACAGCTTCTCGCCAGCTCCATTTCGGTATACAAGCTCGCAGCTCTATGACCCAGTGCTTGGAAAGATCCAATGACCTGGCCGAATTGCTTCCTGGTTTTCAGGTAGTCAAGCGTCATTTCGAACGCATAGCCCGCGGTACCCAGCATCTCCATCGCGAGGCCTGCTCGAGCAATGTCTAAAACCATTCCAAGATGGCTGGCTGCAGCGCCTTCCTCGCCCATGAGCGCGTCCGCTGAAACCGCTACGTCATCAAAGCTGAGATTGGCGTACCCTCTGGCATCCATAGTTGCGAGCTGGCTACGAGTCAGACCCTCTGCACTTGCTTCTACCAAAAATAGGCTCAAGCCATCTAGGGAACCCATCGATCCCGAGGATCGCCCTACGACCACAAAATGAGAAGCCGCCATGCCCTCCATAACGAACGTTTTCTTGCCTGACAACACATAGCCCGAATCTGATCGTTTCACTGTCAACGCTGTATTTTCTGGACTGTGCCTCGCGCTCTCCTCAAGAGCGAGACTTAGGATTGCTGACCCGTCGGCAACTTTCGGCAGAATCGCGGTCTTCTGTGCTTCATTGCCCGCTTGGATAACAGCTGATGCGCCAACTAAGGCTGAGGCAAACAAGGGACTCGCTGTTAAGTGCCGCCCAAGTTGCTCAAGCACAACGCCAAAAGTGAGGTATCCAAGCCCTGACCCCCCATAGGCTTCGGGGATAAGCATGCCTGGCCAACCGAGATTGACCATCGCATCCCATGTTTCGGGAAAAAATCCTAACGGAGTACCACTATCTCGCATCGCTCGAAATTGGGTGACAGGAGAGTCATCGCGCACCCAAGCGACCGCCTGGTCGCGGATCATTGTCTGTTCTTCTGATAATAATGCCACGTCTTTCCCCTATCCTTTCTGCGTGGTCTCGGGAAGGCCGAGAATATTTTTCGCAATAATATTGTTCTGAATCTCATAGGATCCGCCGTAGATCGAAATTGCTTTACCTGACAGCCAACCGCGCACATTCTCGAGCTCGTCTTCAGAGAACGCATCGCCCTCCCAACCTATGCCTTGGTGACCCATAATCTCAAGCAACAGCTCCGCCCGATCTTGAGACACTCGCGTGGCAGAATTCTTCAGAATTGATGCTGCGGCGCTCACTTCTGGATTGCCCTTTGCCTCCGCCGATATTCTCGAAATCGTTAGGCCATGCGCTTTGGTGTGCATGAGGTGATCTACAATTCGTGAACGCAAATCCTTGTCCGCCAAGGACCCATCTTGATCGGTACCGCAATAGTCTTTTGCCGCCTCCTGCAGCGGTTGCGCGGTTTTATTACTGGTTGGTCTGGCCCCAGTTTGACTCGCTCTTTCGTGCTGCAAGAGCCGCTTGACCACGCTCCACCCATCGTTTCTCTTGCCTAGTAGATCCGTCTTTTCTGCCTCGGCATCATTAAAGTAGGTCTCGCAAAAGGGAGACGCGCCGGCGATGAGTTTTATAGGTCTCGTCTCGACGCCTGGTTGATCCATCGGCAGGAGCAAGAAACTAATGCCGTCTCGCTTGGCAACACTGGAGTCGGTTCTGACGAGCGCGCCGCACCACTGGGAGATATCTGCGCCGGAGGTCCAAATTTTCTGACCATTGATCACCCATTGGTCGCCATTCTCTTCTGCTTTGGTTTGCAGCGACGCGAGGTCTGAGCCAGCGTTTGGCTCGGATAAGCCGAGACACCACCTGACCTTGCCACTGCAAATACCAGGGAGGTGCTTCAACTTTTGCTCTTCTGTTCCATACTCAAGAATCGTTGGACCAACCATGGTCACGCCCATTCCAGCAAGTAGCGGGATCGGGTTGATTGCCCCGGCTGCATGCATTTCCTCAGATAGGACTGCTGCTTCGGCCGGCGTGAGCCCGCCACCGCCGTATTCGGAGGGCCAAGTGGGCGTTCCCCAACCTTTTTCTCCCAGCCGATCTCTCCAACTGCTAGCGTCCTCCGGAATGCTCGCTTCTCCCTCGACGCCACCAAAAGGCTCTATTCCTCTGCCGATCAACGATTTGGGGAAATTGTCCCCTAACCAGTTGCGAACGTCCTGCCGAAATTGACTTAAATCCTGACTCATTAACCCTGCCTCTCCATTAGGTTTATTTTTTGCTCACTGAGCTTGATCGCTGCGCTGCTGGGAGTGCCTCGCAAGCTTAGTTGCGAGCACCATCACGATCCAGTTTTGATACAAGTAAAAAAGGTCACGCTCCATTGAGAACAACTTCCGCACCGCTTGGTCGACTCCGATACTACGCTCCACGCATGACTCTATACGTAACTCTACATCCGTGACTCTCTGCGCGTGGCTAGAGCCTTCATGCGCGATGCTAGGATATGTATTCGCGCAGTTTAGGTCCTACGCTAATCAGTGCCGCCAGCAGTGACTATATGCGGCGTGCTCGGGTTCAAATCGAGCTGAACAACTTCTCTAATGGAACCTTTTACGCCTGATCTTACCGGAGCTTAGCACGCTTTTTTCTGCCTTCGACTGCGCCTTCTACTGGGTCATCGCAATGAATGCCTCTTCATAACAAACCTCTTTATAACACCGGAATGCCGAACGACCGCAACTCTTACAGGTTGGTCAGAGGTGACTGGGATAGAGGGACAAAGCCATGATGATCGCCTACGGTAAGAGATTGTGAAGCACTCCCTTCGGCCGGACAGACAATTAAAGGAGGGCAGCAGTTGAAACGGTTAAACGACACGCATTCTAGCTCACCCGAGTCTGTGGGTTAGATCGCAATCCGGCATGTTCGCTTGCAGACCGCTAAGCTGTTGGAATATGACAAGCACTTAAGCTTCCCTGCTACCCAAAGCTGACCGTCGCGCCGAACCTATGATGCTCGCTCGGCTCGATAGTCTCGTACGAGAGCGCCTCGTCGAAGTCCTTCTTCATCCTCATGAGGCTCTCGCCAGGGCTCTTCTCGGGCCGCACGAATCCAGTCAGTCAGCCAGGGGTTGCGCAGCGAATGGTCCGTGTACTCCCGAGATAAGGGAGACAAGGGCAATTGATAGCCCGCCGCGCGCACGATCATTGGGGCCAAAAACGCATCTAACCCCGTAAATCTTGCTCCCGCAGCAAACGGTCCTTTAAAGCGCTGTATTCCCTCTTCTATCACCGCGTTCAATCGATTCACATCATGTTGCAACGCATCAGATAACGATTCAGTTTTTATGGTTAGCGAGCAGTTCATAGGACATAGCGTACGAATAGCTTCCCATCCACTGTGAATTTCAGCACACACTGAACGGCTGAATGCTCGCGCGATCTTGTCGTCAGCCCACACTGCGGCTGTTTCCGCAACATATTCAAAGATTGCCAAAGTGTCCCATATAGTCAGCCCCTCATCGACTAAGCAAGGGACACGGGCACTTGGCGAAAATTGCTCGAATCGCGCTTGATTACCCTGAACTGGGTCAAAAGGATGCAAGACCTCGTCAAACGGGACGTTTAGCTCCTTCAGTAGCAGCCACGCCCTCAGCGACCAGGAGGAATAATTCTTATTGCCAATATGCAGCGTGAACGACGCCATCGCCCTCTCCAATGACCGATTCTGAACCAGCAGTCGCATTACCGTCAGCCGCCCCAGAAGAATCAGATCCTCTTGGCACTACCGTCTATGCTGGTTCATCTCACCCGACGCGCAGCATGACAAATTACGCTTGCCAATCAAACCGCTGCTCCGTCGAGAAAAAATGGATGGTCCGCTAAGCGGCTCGAAAAACGCAGGCCATATAGGAAGCGCTGGAGCGACAAGTAATTTTCTCAAGTGCGTACTGGTACCGGCTAGGCCGTGGAAGTGGAACTGCCCTTAGCACTAGGCATACGAGGAAAAATGGGGTGAGCGACGGGGATTGAACCCGCGACCACCGGAATCACAATCCGGGGCTCTACCAACTGAGCTACGCTCACCATAACGCTTAATTCAATACATCAACCGCCTTGTTACCGTGCCCTTTCACGCTACTGCTTTCACGATACCTAACGCCACCGGCCGATTCTGCTAAGCAGCCTTCGGCCAATCGAGAGGGAATGGCGCGCCCGAAAGGACTCGAACCTTTAACCCTCGGCTTAGAAGGCCGATGCTCTATCCAGTTGAGCTACGGGCGCCTTGCAACGAACTGGTACGAACCACTTGAGTCGCATGAACCAATGAGTGGACCGAAGAAAAAAGTGGTCGGGGTAGAGAGATTCGAACTCCCGACATCCTGCTCCCAAAGCAGGCGCGCTACCAGACTGCGCTATACCCCGACGATTTGCTGAAGTAGCTCCGTAGAGCCCCTCCATGCGATGGAAAGTGGCCGATATGACGGGCTGTAGAAGCAAAAGCTTCCGTTTTGGGCCTCAAGCCCTCCGCCTGTCGATCTTTGAGCAGAGACCTTCCACTAATGATGGTTTACTCAAAGCCCTTCCCGCGCGGCGAATTCTACTGAAACTCTGCAGCGAGCGTCAACGCGAATCGCTATAATCCTTACGTAAAGTTTGTTGGTATCTCGCACTGTGCAACATTTTATTTCTGACCTTCACCTTGAGGAATCGAATCCTAAAGTTGTTGAGGGGTTCGTCAATTACCTCGCCTCACTCAATGCTGGGGACGATCTCTACATACTGGGTGACTTGTTCGAGGTGTGGATCGGTGACGACTTTCAGGACCCGTTGATCGAATCAGTCGAGGCCGCCATCCGCGCCTGTAAGGCCGATGTCTTTCTGATGCACGGCAACAGAGACTTTCTAATCGGGCGAGACTTCGCTTCGCGAGCAAACGTCTCGCTACTCGATGACCCAACCTGCATTACCATCGGAGGCGAACCAGTATTACTCATGCACGGTGACAGTTTGTGTACACGCGATGAAGCCTATATGGCGATTCGGTCCCAACTACGAGACCCTGCATTTCAGGCGCAGCTATTGGCGCAGCCGATTGATGCGAGAAGACAAATCGCCGCAAACGCGAGACAAGAGAGCGCGCATCACAAACAGCAAACTGCGATGGAAATTATGGATGTCACTCCAAGTGAGGTCGATCAAATCATGACAAATCATGGAGTACGGACCCTCATTCATGGACACACCCATAGGCCCATGGACCACCAAAGCGAGGGCTCAGCTGGCGACCTTAGGCGAATCGTTTTAGGCGATTGGGGCAAGAACGGATGGCACGCGGTCGCCGATGCAGACGGAAATCTCAGCCTGTCCTCCTTTGCGCTGTAGCCATCAGTTAATCGAATCGTAGCAACAGCGAACGAAGCGAGTCTCCCTCGTCTCTCAACGACTAGACGCTTCACAATCCAATCCTTATTTCCGGTCCATTCCTGGAATAGTGTTGGAATAGGGTTTGATTAGCGAGGGCTAGGCGGGAATACCTGAGTGAAACCTAAATGCTTGATCTTTTGAGGTAATGAGCGCCTCATCGCACTCGATGACCTTCTTTAACCGACTGGCAAATCCTTGGGGATCTCTCTTTTTCGCAAAACCCAAATAGTCCCCGCAGTGACGCGCTTCGGATCGCCACAAGCTCGAATAAAAGCTCGCAAGTTCCTCATCCAGTACGGTTATCAAGCGCTCGAAACGCTCGCAGCTTCGGGCTTCAACCACTCCACTGACCACCATCAGATCAATCAATCGAGCAGGCTCGTGGGTCCTTACTAACTTTCGTAGTTCCCCGGCATATCGAGCCGAGGATAGTTGTCGGTATGTAATGTCACGTTTCGCCAAGAGAGCAACGACCTGCTCAAAGTGTCTTAATTCCTCTCGGGCCAGCGCAGAAAGCCGAAGCAAAAGGTCCCCTTCCTCCACATATCGATACATCAAATTCAAGGCGGTAGAAGCAGCCTTCTTCTCACAATTAGCATGATCGATTAGTAGCACATCGATATTCGACCGAGCGGCCTCCAGCCATTCATTGGGCGTGGGCGCAAGCTTCAAATCGGCATAGTTCATTGGGTATCCGCGCGCTCGTCATCTTAATTTTGGAAGGGGTTTAGTGTATCATCTTGCGGCTTTTCAGTTGGTCATTTGGCTCGCTGCTACCGAACCTCAGCATGCGCGCAAGGCCGAGAGTCATCGAAACCGGGGGATCCAGTGTTAGAAGCCTATCGCAAACACGTCGACGAGCGGGCCCAAGAGGGCATCGTTCCAAAACCACTCAACGCAGAACAAGTCAATGAACTGGTCGAATTGCTCAGAGAGCCACCTTCGGGAGAGGGATCGGTTCTCTTAGACCTGCTCACTGAGCGCGTACCCGCTGGCGTTGATGAGGCAGCCTACGTCAAAGCTGCGTACCTTGCTGCCATCGCCAAGGGTGAGGCATCTTCTCCTCTGATTGATTCACGAAGAGCGACCGAACTCCTTGGAACCATGCTGGGCGGCTACAACATCCAGCCGCTCATTGATCTTTTGGATTCAGACGACGTTGCTGATGCCGCAGCAGACGCGCTGTCCAGCACACTGCTGATGTTCGATGCGTTCCACGACGTCGTCGAAAAAGCCGCTTCTAATCCCCACGCTGAACGAGTCTTAAACGCATGGGCAAATGCGGAGTGGTTTACTAATCGCCCACCCCTTGCTGATTCCATCACCCTCACTGTTTTTATGGTTGAGGGAGAAACCAACACCGATGACTTATCCCCTGCAGGTGACGCGTGGAGCAGGCCAGACATCCCTCTACACGCACTCTCAATGCTCAGCAAAAAGATGGACGATGCACTTGGCACCATCGAGGCTCTGAAAGAGAAAGGGCACCCGCTGGTTTATGTGGGTGACGTGGTAGGCACCGGCTCATCGAGGAAGTCGGCCACCAACTCGGTGCTGTGGCACATGGGCGATGATATCCCTCACATTCCAAACAAGAGAGATGGCGGATTTGTCCTGGGTGGCAAGATCGCACCCATCTTCTTCAATACGATGGAGGATGCTGGCGCACTGCCAATCGAGTGCGATGTCACCAAAATGTCCATGGGTGATGTCATCACGTTGCACCCGTACGAAGGGGTGATCAAAAATGAGTCGGGTGAAGTCATCAGTGAATTCGAACTCGCGAGCGACGTCATTCTGGACGAAGTTAGGGCGGGGGGTAGAATTCCGCTCATTATCGGTCGTGGATTGACCCAGCGTGCTCGCGAAGCATTAGGGCTTGGGCCGTCTGATGTATTTACTCAGACTGAGGATGCTACTGCCTCCGAGCGAGGATATACCCTCGCGCAAAAAATGGTAGGAAAAGCCTGCGGGGTCGCGGGTGTCCGGCCCGGGCAATACTGCGAACCAAAGATGACAACGGTCGGATCACAAGACACGACAGGCCCAATGACACGAGACGAACTTAAAGAGCTGGCCTGTCTCGGCTTTTCGGCTGATCTCGTCATGCAATCGTTTTGTCATACCGCTGCCTATCCAAAGCCAGTGGACATTGAAACCCAGCATCAGCTGCCGGATTTCATTCGCAATAGAGGCGGCGTTTCCCTAAGGCCAGGGGACGGAATTATTCACTCATGGCTCAACCGAATGTTGCTTCCCGATACCGTTGGTACGGGCGGAGACTCTCATACTCGATTTCCCATCGGCATTAGCTTCCCAGCCGGATCAGGCCTCGTGGCCTTCGCAGCCGCCTTGGGTGTTATGCCCCTCGACATGCCCGAGTCAGTTCTCGTCAGGTTCACAGGCGAAATGCAACCCGGCATCACACTGCGCGATCTTGTCAATGCCATCCCTTACGCTGCCATTCAACGCGGGCTTCTCACCGTTGAAAAAGAGGGCAAAAAGAATGTGTTCAGCGGCAGAATTTTGGAAATCGAAGGCCTACCCAATCTAAAGGTTGAACAGGCATTTGAGATCAGCGATGCCTCTGCGGAAAGATCAGCAGGCGGCTGTACAATTCGATTGGGCGAGGAGCCTATCAAAGAGTATCTGACCTCGAACGTGACGCTGCTGAAATGGATGATTAGCGAGGGCTATGGTGATGAGCGAACACTCGCCAGACGCATCGAGGCCATGGAATCTTGGCTCGCAAACCCGGAGCTCATGGCGCCAGATGCCGATGCAGAATATTTTGAAGTGATCGAAATCGATCTAAACGAAATCAAAGAGCCATTACTCGCCTGCCCCAACGACCCTGATGATGTTCGACCACTCTCCGAGGTGGCCGGGCGACAAATCGATGAGGTTTTCATCGGATCTTGCATGACGAATATTGGGCACTTTAGGGCCGCAGCCAAAATGCTCGGCGATGCCAAGTCGATTCCTACGCGTTTGTGGATCTCGCCCCCAACGAAGATGGACCAGCATCAATTGATGGAGGAAGGTGTTTACAACGTGTTTGCACAGGCGGGCGCTAGGACAGAAATGCCCGGATGCTCTCTGTGCATGGGTAACCAGGCTCGGATTGCGCCGAATACGACGGCCGTATCAACGTCCACCCGGAATTTTCCCAACCGGCTTGGAGACGGCGCTGATGTTTTCCTCGCTTCTGCAGAGCTCGCGGCCGTCGCGGCGATTCTTGGAAAACTACCGAGCCCAGCTGAATATCTAACGTATGCTGAGCAGTTGGATACGATGGCATCAGACATTTATCGATATCTCAACTTCAACGAGATCGCCTCGTTTCAAGACGCTGCAGAACAAGCCTTAATCCCCGCGGTCAATGTGGTGACCGTTTAGTTAGCGTAAATCCTCGAGCCGAAGGGGCAGCCAATGCCCCTTTTGCCGCTCGTTCTGCAAGGCTTCCTAACGACGCACTTTACCGAGCCCAAGGGCCAGTCAGTCGCACTTTGATTTTCTCGTCTATCGATTCATCATCCTTGCGATGCCCATCGCGGAATCCGGTTCGGCAGAGCCCCGTGACGTCATGGGAAATTTTTTCTAGCAATTGGTTTTGGTTAGGCTGTTTTGCATCCGGCACCTCGTGTTGGCCCGGCGTTAAACCAACCTGCACCCCAAGGAATAGAAAGTTGCCGGACATTTCACAGTTTTACTGCTAGGACGACCTAGCGAGCCGCCTTGTTTAACGGCAAGCCAGCTAACCATGCTTTCCGGACCTGGCCTTTGTCCCCAAAATCCGTTTCACTGCCTCCAGTCCTGCGCGAATCTGCCAACGCCACAGCGCCTGCCGCAAGTACCGCTGCTCATCCTGCTGGCCTGCGTAGTGCACCCGGTCGTAGGCGTGAACCAGATCATTCCAGGTCAAGATCCATGAATTCTTCAATCCATCGTTGGGGAAACTCATCGATTTCAAAGGCGATGCATGAGTGAAACCGTGTATCGGGGAGATCCAATTCAGACCGCGCAGCAGATGCTCGCGATCCCTTAGGGCATTCGTTCGAGTTAAGTTCATGCGACCACGAATGCTCTCCAATAATGCAATCGACACAAATAGAACAATGACCCCTGCTAGGGCTACGTGCACTGAGTCGCTTGCATCTAGGTCTGGCCAAAACCATTGAAGGATCTGGGTTTGATCCTTCTGGCTAAAGTTCAATACTCGTTGGTCCCAATAATGCTGCAAGGCGTTGAGACTGAGCACCAAATCTGCCCAAAGCAGATCACTACCGAAACGCCGGTACCACGCCCAATCTACCGAATCAAAGAACATAGGTAAGTCTTCTAGTGATTCGGCGCCACTCGTAATCCGTTCAGGTGATACCCATGCTGTTGGATCTACCCGGCGCCACCCTTCTCGATCAATCCACACCTCTGCCCACGCATGGGCGTCGTACTGCCTGAATTCAACATAATTGCCCATTGGATTGAAGCGCCCGCCCTGGTAGCCAGTCACAATGCGAGAGGGAATACCCGACATCCGAGCCATGACTGCAAATGCGCTGGCAAAGTGCTCACAAAATCCGACCTTCGATGAAAATAGAAAGTCATCGACCGGATCACCGACTGCAATGGGCGGCGTCAGAGAATAGCGAAAGCCTCCGTCTATAAAAAAACGCCTAATGTGGGTGAGCCTTTCCTCGACAGATTTTGTTTCGAGCGCTTGCTCCCTCACCCAACTAGCAAGCTGACCATGACCACCCTTGGTTAGCGCAACCGCCCTCTCGTATTGACTCGCATCCAAGCTCCCTACCCCATCGCCCTTAACACCGTACTGAAGAGGGACTCGCGTTCGCTGGAGAATCTCGGCACTGGACCGCAATTGACCATCCATGCCGAGCGTCATGCCCAAGGGGTATGTCCCATCAAAATACTCAAGGTAAGGGACGACTGTAGAGCTACTTGGCTCTAGGATCAGCTCATACGCCCGAACAGATGACTCGGCCTTGGGCATGCGCCGCGACTGGCGCTCAGTCGGTCTTTCGTTTGACCAAACCCGTCCATCGAAATCCGTCAGAGTAAACGCGCGCAAATAACGATTAGCAAGCGTAGGAATCTCCTCGTCGAAAACCAATCGTAGAGCCAACGAGTCATCCTCGATCAATCGGCCAATCGAGCCCATCGCCAACCTATCTGACAATCCAGTTCGTGCGTCAGTTGAGACTTGAGGCACCGCCCACAGCGGCGGTAATCGCGGCAAAAACAAAAACAAAAGAATGAACGCGGGAATAGTCAGCGCGATCACTGATAGTACTCGCTTGATGAGTGATGTCGCTTTCGGGGTAGAGACGCTGTTCAGTTGTACCGAGACCGCAAGGGTCGAAGCGACACAGAAAAGTGCATAACTCGCGGCAAAGATCGATTGATCGTAAAGAAACTGCGCCATAACGATGACGTAACTCAAGTGCAGGACTTGATAAGCATCTCTCGCTGTCTTCAGTTCCAGCGCCTTGGACGCAAACATGAGCATCAGCAGAGCTACCCACGGCTCAATGAGTAATAGACTACGGTACTCAGACACCAGCAATGCAGCGCTGGCAACAACCCAGGCAACCTTCCATAGACCAGACAGCGGTGACTTCACGCCAAAACTCACTAACGCCAAATCGACCATTGCCGCCGCGCACAAGAGTAGAACACCGACAGGAAAGTCCAGCCACAGCGGTAATAAAACAACTGCCTGAAGCAGCAGCAAGCCAAGGCGTTTGTCTCGGGTTAGCATCATGCTTGACGACCTAGTTCACTAGTAGCGAGCAGGGTTAACGCTGCTTGCGAATGATGATAACCATGGCCCGTTGCCAATTCATCATTAGGAAGCTCGAGACTGAAGTCGAGCTCCAGTCGACTCAATTCGATCACCCAAAAGCACAGCCTGCCCAACGCTTCCTCAAACTCGAGATGAGAATAGTCCGACCAGCAAAGCCGTCTTGTTTGTTGCTTAGGCCGTTCGAACTCAGTGCTGTGAAGCGACTGGAATCGAGCGGTCACACGCCAGTCGATGGATCTCGAGTCATCCCCATCCTGATAGGGTCTTGCGCCAATCTTGTTGTCACGAGTGGCCTGATCGATACGAAGCCCCCCATCGATTTGATCGCTAGCTCCCGAAGCGGGTCGTTCGCCTTCTATGGGCCTCGGATACGCGAGCGCGTATTCGGAAAACTCAATCAAGGACCATGCTCTGAATAAGCCCTGCGGATAGCGGGTTTCGAGTTTCAGACGCCCCGGGTTATGTGGCCCTCGCCGATTCGCCACGATTGGCACCTCAACAGCAACCTGACCTCTGGCAGGTACCTCAAGCAGCGTAGGCGTTTGCGTGCCATAGGAGCAGTAAATTGCTGCTCGATCACTGCTCGCCTCCGCAACTAACGTATTGCTCGCTAGACGACCGACTTCAATGAGGGTTTCAGGCACGATGGTTAACTTCAATCCAGCCAAGTTCCGATAGGTCGAAACCATCACGACCAAGAACATAGCCAGCATGAAAAACGCGAGCGCCAGCATCAATGAATTCTGGTAGTTGATGCCAGCTATCCATACGACTAACGCCGCGAGGACATAAAGTCCTCCTTCGGGTGTTGGCAATATGAAGATGTTGTTCAGCCCTAACTCGGCGGTTCTTGCCGGCGGCACGCGCCGCTTTAGCCAGTTAAGAAAGCGAGCCGACTGTTGAATTCGATCAATCCAGCTCATGAAGCATTCAGATCACAACGTCCACGGTTTCAAGGATCTTCCGAGCTAAGTGAGATCCCGCACCGGTGCCTGAATCGGCAGGAATAAGCCGATGACCCGCAACCGCGACAAAAACTTGATGCACGTCATCGGGAATCACGTGATCTCGACCCAACATCCAAGCATTCGCCTTTGCAGCCGACATCAGCGCCATACCTCCCCTTGGGGAGAGCCCAAGACGACAATCGGGGTGCGCTCGAGAGCGATCGACCAGGCGGTAAACATAGTCTGCTAATGCATCACTCGCCTGCACCGCTTGTACCGCTCGCTGCATCTCGACAAGCCCTGCTGGCGAACATGCGGGTGTCACGTGCTCGATGTGCCTTCTGCGATCACCGTGCAGCAGCAGTTGCATTTCGGTTTCACCGTCAGGATAGCCCAGCGACAGGCTTACCAAGAATCGGTCTAACTGTGACTCCGGTAATGGAAAGGTTCCGGTCTGAAAAAAAGGATTTTGAGTGGCGATCACAAAAAAAGTAGAGGGAAGCTTGTGCGACACGTTGTCTGAGCTCACTTGTCGCTCTTCCATCGCCTCTAGTAGCGCAGCCTGCGTTTTTGGCGTCGTTCGATTGAGTTCGTCGGCCAACAATACTTCGGTGAATATCGGCCCATTCTTCCAAACCAGTGTTTGTGAGCTTGGGTCCCAATAGTTCATCCCGAGCACGTCTCCAGGCATCACGTCGACCGTAAATTGAATCCGTTTTTGTTGCAGACCCAACACAGTAGACAATGCCTGCGCTAGGGTTGTCTTGCCCATCCCGGGAAGGTCCTCAACCAGCGCGTGCCCACGGGCGAGGATGGCAAGCACGCACAGCCACACCGCGTCGTGTTTGCCGAGCACAATCTCGTTGAGTTGGCTGATAATTGGCGCTACGCGGGATTCCATTGGAGCCTGCTACTGGTAGTTGTGAAGATCGATAATCTCTTTGGATGCGTCTCGGTCAGTTTTCGCAGCGTCACTACGAACCGATTCAATTCGCTCGAGATAAGCATCATCGACGCCGCCCGTTACATACTGGCCATCGAACACAGAACAATCGAACATCTCAATCTCTGGGTTAATCCCCAGCGCGCACTCTTTTAGGTCCTCAAGATCCTGGTACACCAACCAATCAACGCCGATGTAATCGGCCACTTCTTCCTCCGACAGCTTGTGGGCCACAAACTCCGACGGCGCGGGCATATCGATGCCATAGACATTTGGGTACCGCACAGGAGGCGCGGCAGAGGCGAGGTACACTTTTTTTGCGCCCGCATCTCGGGCCATTTGCACGATTTGTTTTGACGTTGTCCCACGAACGATTGAGTCATCAACCAACAACACATTTTTGTCTCTGAACTCGAGCTCGACTGTGTTGAGTTTCCGCCTTACAGATCGCTTTCGTTCCGCCTGTCCGGGCATGATAAAGGTGCGGCCGACGTATCGATTCTTAATGAGTCCCTGACGGTATTTAACGTTCAGACGGTGCGCCATAGGCAACGCCGCAGTGGTTGACGTATCAGGAATTGGTATTACTACATCAATGTCATGGTCGGGATGAAGTCGGAGAATCTTATCCGCCAACTTCTCGCCCATTTTCAACCGGGCCTTGTAGACGGAGATACCATCAATCATTGAATCTGGTCTAGCTAAGTAAACAAACTCGAAGATGCAGGGTGCGTACCTCGGCGAACTGGAACATTGCTTACGATGCACCCGCCCGCTCATCTCAATATAGACAGCCTCGCCGGGCTTGATCGATGCCATTTCTTTGTAACCGAGCACATCCAAGACCACGCTTTCCGAAGCCATGATGTAATCGGGTCCATCAGCATTTTCCCGATATCCAACGATAAGTGGGCGGATCGCGTTAGGGTCTCGAAAACCAACCATGCCATAGCCCGCTATCAATGCGAGCGCGGAATAAGCCCCTATTGCTCTGGCGTGAACTCTCTCAACCGCATTAAACACATCTTCTGGCTTCAGCCTGAGGCCCGCTACTGCTTGGAGCTCGTGCGCAAACACATTGAGTAATACCTCCGAGTCACTGGACGTATTGATATGGCGTCGGTCTGATCGAAATAGCTCCTCATTTAGGTCATCCGCATTAATAAGATTGCCGTTATGAGCCATGCAGATGCCAAACGGGGAATTCACATACATAGGTTGGGCTTCAGCAGTGCTGGAGGTACCCGCTGTCGGATACCTCACGTGCCCGATCCCCATGGATCCCTCTAGCGCGCTAATGTGAGATTGACCAAACACGTCACGGACGAGCCCATTCGCTTTTCGGAGTGTCAAACGGTCACCCGCGCAGGTGACGATTCCTGCCGCATCTTGGCCTCGATGCTGCATCATCGATAGTCCTTCGTAGAGCTCGAGTCCAACTGACGAGCGCCCCACGACGCCGACTATCCCACACATATTACTTCCTTAACTGACTGAATCTGTGATGCCCTCAGAAAGCGCCAACAGTTTTGGCAGGATCCAATCAAGTCCCATATTGAAGATTGGCACCAGTCTTGAGGCTTGCC
Source organism: Gammaproteobacteria bacterium (assembly GCA_038131595.1). Classification (GTDB taxonomy): domain Bacteria; phylum Pseudomonadota; class Gammaproteobacteria; order Pseudomonadales; family Azotimanducaceae; genus UBA9926. The sequence continues at coordinate 239,325 of JAYPPR010000003.1, read as the reverse complement.
ACCACGCATCTTCTTCTACCGGCAAACCGAACCGCACCAGCGCTAAACCAAGCAGAATCAAAAGTACGCCACGCGCGAACCCGAACGCCAATCCTAGCATTCGATCCGCAAAGCCCAAACCCGACGCACGCACCAGGCGAACAACCCATCCGATCAAGATTCCGCCAATCACCAAGGACACCAGCATGAGCACAGCAAACGCGATCACATATCGAATGGAAGGCGTATCGATCCATTGAGATAGCCACTGCGAGACTGGTCCCGAGATACCCCGTGCGACAAGCGCGGCAACCACCCAATTGGCAAGACTTAAGCCCTCGCGAACGAGGCCTCGAAATAGCGCGATTAGACAGGACCCGCCCAGCACCACGATGATTACCCAGTCTGCGGCTACCAGACCCATCTAACCCCCTATTTGCCGAGCATCATCCTCTACTCTGTATCGGACAATTTGCACGGTCAGACCCATCTTATCTGCAATATCCTGGCCGGCTTGACTGAGTCCTTCCTGGTCGAGGGAGGGACCAACTAGCACCTGATAAAACTGTCCTTCGTTGGTGCGATTGAGCAGTACGTAAGCGCCGTGTCCTAGATCGCGGATTTCACTGCGCAACGCGATGGCGTTGTCGCGGTCACGAAAACTGGCAACCTGCAGGCTCCAGCCGACGGGCAATCCATTTTGATCAAGTAACTTGCTTTGGCCCTCGGCCGCATCGTCTTTCAACGCCCGCTCTTGCGGCATTGATGCTGCATTGGCGCGGCGCCTGGATTCCATCGCCGATTGGATGTCGCTCACGGCAATTTGCTCGCGGAAATCAAAGGTTGGCGCTGGTGGGATCTCCTCAATCACCGCCAGTCGCTCTTCCTCTGTGCCATCGAGTATCAAAGGAATGAAAATGACGGCGACTGCGGCGATGACGATAGCGCCGACTAACCGGCGTTTAAGCCCGGTTTCCACTATTCTGGCCTATTCCAAAGAGAGATTGTGGAAATAGTTTAAGGCCTCGCCGACAACAGGGAAAGATCCGAACACCACGATTAAGTCATTTTGCTCACTCCGGACCATCGCTTCCTCTAATGCGGCACCTATGGTGTTAAGGGCTTCAGCCTCCAAGCGCTTTTTGTGAAGCGCATCCAAAAGCCGATCCTTTGATAACGCCCTGGTTTCAGCCACCTCACTACAATAAAATTTGGTGACGACGCCCGCCAGTAAGCTGGCGATGTCGTCAACTGCTTTATCCTTATAGATACCCAAAACCGCTAAGACGTCTGCGGATGGGTTCGATGCTCTCCACTCGCTGATTTTTTCTTTTAGCCTTCCAACTGCGTGTGGATTGTGGGCCACATCGAGCAGAACCGTTTTCCCTCCTATCCGGACAATAGACTGACGGCCGAGTAATTCAAGGGAGGGCAGCTTTGCGGGGGTGACTGGCCAACTGAGTATGGCAGCTGTTTGCATCGCGGCAGCGAGGCTCGTGGGAGGCAGCTTGGGAGACTCGACCGTTGCTTCTAGGATCTGGCCATCCTTGGACCACCAAAGTCGATTACCTTCCCAACCGAACTCCTTACCATAATGCGCTGCAAGAGACGCTGACTTCGCGGCTTGAACCAAAGACTGAGGGGGGTCTGGGTCACCAACAACGGCGGGTTGACCAGGCCTTAATATTCCAGCCTTCTCGGCACCAATTTGCTCTCGACTATCGCCTAGGTATTCCTGATGATCCAGCGCGATGGGCAACACCACGCTGATATCAGGATCCACCACGTTCATAGCGTCAAGGCGCCCCCCTAACCCAACCTCTAAGATGGCGACGTCAAGCGCGTTGGATTCGAATATCACCAGCGCCGCCAAACTCGCGAATTCGAAGTAGGTGAGCGTTGTTTCGCCTCTTGCCTCTTCAATATGGTCAAATGCCGCTACGATCTCTTCATCTTCGACCGGCCGGCCGCCGATGCAGATTCGCTCGGAAAATTGATGAATGTGGGGACTGGTTGTCAATCCAGTCTTCAGCCCGGCCTCCATCGAGAGCGTGTTAAGCGCTTCGCAGCACGAGCCCTTTCCATTGGTCCCCGCGACCAAGATCACGGTGCCAGCGGGGTGCTTAACATTTAAGGCAGTGGCCACCCGATTGACTCGGTCCAGACCTAGATCCCAGCCCACTGGGTGGATTTGACCAATGTAATCAAGCCAGTCTGACAGTGACCGCAATTTAGGTACTGCTTAATTGATCGAGCGCTGCTCGAATGGCGCTCATGCGATTCGTGATTGGCGAGAGCGCCTCAATCTGGTGCGCCTCCTCGGCAGGGACAGACTCTGCCAATCGGCTCATATCGTCGACGAGACTAGATCCCATGACAACTCCGTCTGCAACCGAACCCACACGCTGCGCAGACTCAGCATCCTTGATACCAAATCCAACGTAGACCGCTTTATCGGTCATGGTCTTAAAGTGAGCGACTTTACTTCCAACCTCGGCCGGGTCCAGCTTCCCTGAACCCGTCGTCCCTTTGAGCGACACGTAGTAAACAAATCCTCTTGCCGCGTCGCAAACCACTTTGGCACGATCATCCGTGGTCGTTGGTGCTAGAAGAAACACCGGGCTAATGTCGTGCTCGTCAAAGATAGGACCTAACTCGCCTGCCTCCTCGGGCGGCAAATTAACAATGATTGTGCCGTCCACGCCTACTTTTTTCGCTGCGCCAGCGAATTCAGGTAAGCCCATGGCTTCAATCGGGTTCAGATATCCCATTAACACGACCGGGGTCTGATCGTTACGCTCCCGAAATTTCTGCACCATTGCGAGCGTTTTTCTCAGCGTTATCCCGTGCATTAATGCACGCTCGTGCCCCCCCTGAATCACCGGACCCTCGGCCTCAGGGTCAGTAAACGGCACCCCTAGCTCAATAACGTCCACTCCGGCCTCTACCAGTCCGTGCATCGCTACCACTGTCCAATCCGGCGCAGGGTCACCGGCTACAATGTAAGCGACTAATTGCTTACGTCCCGCAGCTAGGCTTTCTTGGACACTCTTTTCTAATCGATTCATGTGTTCAACCAATGGATATACCGTCCAGCCGAGCGACTGTGGGGATGTCTTTATCGCCTCGGCCCGAGAGATTAATCAATATATGTTGGTCTTTACTCATTGTGGGTGCTAGCTTCGCCGCGTAGGCCAGCGCATGACTCGATTCGAGCGCCGGCAGTATGCCCTCCAGTCGATTCAGCTCCCTGAATGCATCTAGCGCCGCCTCATCCGTTACTGCGACGTACTCGGCGCGCGAAACCTCTTTGAGCCATGCGTGCTCTGGCCCAACGCCTGGATAGTCCAGACCAGCGGATACAGAGTGTGTTTCTTTGATCAGGCCGTCCTCGTCTTGCATCAGATAGGTTCGATTACCGTGCAATACACCCACCACTCCGTCATTGAGTGGCGCCGCGTGTCGCCCAGTCGCAACGCCATCACCGCCCGCCTCTACGCCGACTAAACGTACTGACGTGTCCTCGAGAAATGGGTAGAACATGCCCATGGCATTGGAGCCACCGCCCACGCAAGCGAGCACTGCGTCAGGAAGGCCTCCCTGACGCTTAGCGAATTGTTCTCTCGCTTCACGCCCAATGACAGCTTGGAAGTCGCGAACGATCATAGGGTAAGGGTGTGGACCCGCGACTGTACCGATAATGTAGTGCGTGTCATCTACGTTGGTCACCCAATCCCGCATAGCTTCATTCAACGCGTCTTTTAGCGTCCTGGACCCAGACGTCACGGGCACCACTTCGGCCCCCAATAGTTTCATGCGGTAGACATTTAGACTCTGCCGTTCAATATCGTCCGCGCCCATGTACACCGTGCATTTGAGTCCAAATCGCGCGGCAACCGTAGCAGATGCCACACCATGTTGCCCTGCACCAGTCTCTGCAATAATCCTGGGCTTGCCCATAAATCTGGCAAGGAGTGCGTGCCCAATACAGTTATTCACTTTGTGGGCGCCCGTGTGGTTTAAATCTTCCCGCTTCAGCCAAATTTGAGCACCGCCGTATCGCTCTGACAACCGCTCCGCGTGGTATAGCGGTGACGCCCTTCCTACATAATGCTCTAGGTCGCTTGCGAGCTCTGCGGTGAAGGCTGGGTCCGCTTTGAGCTGCTCGTAGGTCTCGCGTAACTCATCGAGTGCCGCCATTAAGGTCTCTGAAACGAATTGACCGCCAAACCGGCCAAAGTGGCCCTGAGCATCGGGGAATGCAAAAAGCGTTTCGTTAGATCCAATGATGTCTGATGATTGACTCATAACTTTCTCTCTCATTCAGCACTCATAACCAGGACTGAATGATTGTTCTTACTTTTGTTGATTGACTTGCTGTTAATTGAATGACTGTTAATTGGTTTTCTATTAATCAGATTTCCTATTAATCAGATTTCTGTTGATTGGTTTCCTTGCTGCCGGTTCACTGCCCCTGCTCATCCAACCAGTACCGCATCAGGCGCTGGTATGTTTCGCTATTTTCTCTTTGCGCTTATCTCTTTTCGCTTATCTGTTTGCACTTACTTACCTTTTAGTAGCACTCTAGCGTCAGACTGAGTTGTGATCTTCTATATCAAGCGTACCCGGGTCATTCATACTGCCTTATGGTCTTACGAGCAGACGGGCATCCGCGTATCTCTCCTTTACCCATTCCACGCCGACACTGCCTGCAGAAAAGACTCAATCTTAGATAAATCTTTTTCTCCTCGCTTAGATTCCACACCGCTACTCACGTCTACGGCGTAAGGTCGAGCAACTGCAATGGCTTCCGCAACGTTGTCAGGGGTGAGGCCGCCGGCTAATAGCCAAGGTCGTCCGATGTCCCCAATTGCTGTCCAGTCGAGTGTTTTTCCTGTTCCACCATGCTCACCAGGCGCCCAAGCATCGATCAATAGCGCCGCTGCATTCGGGTGAGCATCGCTGACGCGCATCAGTTCATCTCTGGATTTAAAGCCAACTGCCTTGATGTATGGCAGCCCCAAAGACTCGCAAAAGGATCTCGACTCCGCACCGTGAAACTGGATCATGTCCAAGGAGCACTGTGACAACGTTTCCTCAATCACTGACTGCTTTTCGTCGACAAAGAGTGCTACCCGCTGAACAAAAGGCGGCACCATTGACACAATGGGCGCAGCTTCGATAGGAGAGATAGCTCTCGGGCTAGGTGGATAAAAAACAAATCCCAAAGCGTCTGCTCCAGCCGCAACCGCAACCTCGGCCGCCTTATCCGTCGTCACCCCACAAATTTTGGCTCTCGTGCGCACCACTTTTCAGCCCGCTGCCACAACGCTCGCAATCTTATCACGCGGACCTGTCGAATGGCTGTCCAATCAGGGTGTGACCGGTCTTCACCGGTAATTGATAGCTTGGATCATAGTCCACACGCTCAAGGTAGAGACCATGTGGGGGGGCCATTCTACCTGCCTGATGGCGATCTTTTGCCAGCAGCAAATCCCCCATCCATTCGGGAGGACGCTGGCGAGCACCGACGAGTCTTAGCGCACCAACAATGTTTCTGACCATATGGTACAGAAATGCATTCGCGCTGACTTCGATGTGAATAAACCCCTGATGCTCGCCAACCGAAATGGAAGTAACACGCCGCATTGCCGAATTCGACTGACAATGCGCAGCCCTAAAACTCGTAAAGTCGTGCTCCCCCACCAGATATTGAGCAGATTCATTCATTAGAGCTAAATCTAAAGCGCGGTGTTCGCGAACCGCGGACGACTCAATAAAAGGATTGACGAGAGGGTCTACAAACAACAGGTAACGATACGTACGGGACTGCGCTGAGAACCTAGCGTCGAAACCCATCCCTGGGCGAGCCACCCACCGAACAGCAACGTCATTAGGTAACCAGCGATTGACTCCCTCGGTCCAGGCTTTGTCCGACCGCAGAGCGTTAGTATCAAAATGCACGACTTGCCCGGTCGCGTGTACGCCGCTATCGGTGCGTCCTGCTGCTCGCGTCACAACCGGGTGATCTGCAATCCGGGAGAGTGCTTCCTCTAGAGCCGCCTGAACGGTTCTGGTCTCTTTTTGGCGCTGCCATCCATGAAAGGCCCCTCCATGATAAGCGAGGCCCAAGGCAATACGTTCTGTCATCAGCGCTAATCAGCTAATCGCTCAAGCAATTGTTCTGCCTCCCGAACCTCGGCAGGGGCACCTGTGGCGATCACCTTAGCCAGTTGAACTCTCGCCGCGGTCCGATCACCCATTTCAATATAGGCTCGGGCAAGATCGAGAGGGTGGCCCATGGCGTCTGATTCATCAGGAGATTCCTCGAGGTCTATTTCCTCTAACCCGGCGTCGATATCCAGGTCCAGCGACTCTGAGATCTCTAAATCAAGATCGACCTCGCTGAGTTCATCCGAGAGATCGTTCGCCTCCTGGCCAAGAGCGGATTCAGTCGTATTGTCGGTCTGCCCGTTTGACTCACCAAGCTGCGATCTCACGTCCACCTCCGATTCCTGCCTGACATCTGAGCTTTCTGTCACGGCTGGTTGCTCAGTTCGTGGTTCTGGGCTTTGCGCTACTTCGGCCACTTCAGGCGTTGCATTGGCAGGCTGTTGAGCAACTGGCCCGTCATTTAACCAACGGGTTTGTTGCCTCAACCGGTTCGAGAGCACGAGAATCAACACGACTAACAACACGATGACCACAAACAAGGCTAGCACCAGAGGATTAGCCCAAATCGAACTGACAGGCGCGGGCTGATTCTTCAGTGATTCCAGTGATTGCTGCAGCCTGGCGAGTTCCTGATCCTTTACCTCGATCAGCGACGTAAGTGACCCCAACTGGGTTTCAAGATTGGCGAGCCGGTCATTGGTCATGGCCTGTTCTTCTGCTGCCATCTTGAGAGCCTGCTCTTTGTCAGCCAACTCGGCCCTAATCGCTAGGACTTCATCATCGTTTACATTGACGACTTGGTCTGGCTCATCATCGCTGATCAGCCGTAACTCCGCCCCTGTGCTTTCACCGTCTCCGCCGTCGCTATCTGAAACTGCAGGCTCGATGCGGTCAGCTTGCGGGATTAACTGACCAGGCTCATCCGATGCTGTTTTTTTTTGAGTGCTCCCGCCCGCAAGTGCACGATTTTGAGCATCCACTTCCGCTTCAGCCAAGCGATCCGAAATGCTCATTGCTGTTTCAAAAGAGGGAATCTTAAGCGCATAACCGGCTTTTAGTCGGTTAATGTTCCCGTTGATAAAAGCCTCGGGGTTCGCTTGCTGAATGGCCATCATCATCTGAGGAATGCTAATCGAGCGGTCTGGGCGGGTTGCGAGCGCGATGTCCCACAGCGTATCCCCTATCGTGGTGAGTTGCCCCGTGCTACCAACGCTAACCGTCGCTGGGTTAGCTCGCTCGACCGCTCTTGAGGACTTAGTCTCGAATCCAGCCCGGGGCATGAGTGGCTGGATAACGCCCTGGGTCGGGGGAAGATCCAACAGCACGGTGTATTCTTTGAGGAGCCGACCCCTTGGCCAATCCAATACCAGAACAAAGTGGAGAAAGGGCTCAACGATGGCATCTTCGGTGATCGTTTCGATCACAATATTCGACCCTCGCTGCACCGCTTTAAACTCAAGATCAAAGAGCCCAATGGATCTCTCAACACCCAATCGCTCGAACTCATCCGGACTTGCCAGTCCAACTTTTAAATCATTGGCCGCCCACTCACTAGCGTTGAGTAATTGAATTTCAGCAGCCAAAGGCTGATTCAAGACAGACTGGACGTCGATCCGCCCGAGTCCTAAACCCAGCGCAGTATTCGCCCCTATTAAGAGGACACCGACTAGGCTCCATCGCAGCATTTCTCGCATAAGCTCTCCGACCTTTTCCTTCATGCTGACTCACTCAACACTGTCTGATCTTAAGCGTTTCTCCAGCGCACTCAAATCAGTGTGTTGAGGGCTCCTCGGCCATGCTCACGCACACCGAACACTATGACGCCTCTTTTAGTAAGGCCTCTGCTATCTGAATACTATTCAGTGCCGCACCTTTCCTCACGTTATCTGACACCACCCACAAATGCAGGCCCCTCGGATGCGAAACATCGTTTCGGATACGACCAACAAAAACCGCATCCGTTCCAGATGCCTCGGTGACCGCGGTTGGATAACCGCCAGACGCTCGCTCATCGAGCACCGTTACGCCAGGTGCGTCAGATAACAACGCTCGCGCATCACTCGCTGAAAGCGGGGCTTTTGTCTCAACATAGACGGCTTCGGAATGACCATAAAATACCGGAATACGAACACAGGTTGGACTGACCTGAATCCCATCATCCTCAAGGATCCGGTGCGTTTCCCACACCATCTTCATTTCTTCTTTGGTAAATCCATTGTCTTGGAAATCGTCGATGTGTGGGACTGCGTTAAACGCAATCTGTTTGCCATACACCCGACTTTCAATCTCTTGTGCATTCAGTAGCTTCGCGGTTTGTGTCGCCAATTCCTCGATCCCGGATTTTCCCGATCCAGATACCGCCTGATAAGTGCTCACATGAATGCGCTCAATGCCTACTCGGTCGTAAATAGGCTTTAGTGCAACGACCATCTGGATCGTTGAGCAATTAGGGTTGGCAATAATGTTCCGCTGCTTATGCTGGGCCAAGGTATGCAAATTCACCTCAGGCACAATCAGCGGTATATCAGGATCCCGTCTAAAGTGAGACGTATTGTCGATAACAACACACCCTTGACTCGCAGCTTTTGGTCCAAACTCCGCAGAAACACCGCCTCCAGCGGAAAAAAGCGCGATGTCGGTGCCTGTAAAATCAAACTCCGCTAAGTTTTGAACTGTGATCGATTGCTGTTTGAACGGTATCCTCGCCCCCGCCGAACGCTCGCTAGCGAGGAGGCTGACAGATTTAGCAGGGAAATCACGCTCGGCGAGCAGCTCGAGCATCACTTCTCCAACAGCGCCAGTCGCGCCAACAATAGCAATATTCACTTCTTTCATAGCCAACTCTCTACGCATCGTCCGAGGGCACGCCCGCTGGGTTTGCCAGCGCGGATCTTAACGCGTTGCGATTTCTGGGACCATCGGTTCTGGCTATTTGGGCGCTGCCGATGCCTGTGCGGCCCCGTCTTCTTTCTCAATGCTCGTGTTTACTTCGATCCAATTCGCTGACCTGACCCCTGTAACGAATCAGATGGTCCATCAGGACCAGTGCCATCATCGCCTCAGCAATGGGCGTTGCTCGTACACCAACGCAAGGGTCGTGACGCCCTTTGGTAACAACGTCAACGGGTTCCCCGTGCCGATTGATGCTCTTTCCTGGCTGAGTAATGCTTGAAGTAGGCTTCAGGGCAAGACTGACACAAATATCTTGGCCCGTGGATATCCCGCCTAATACGCCCCCTGCATGGTTTGAAAGGAAGCCCTCCGGTCGAATCTCATCTCGGTGCTCGGACCCCCTCTGCGCTACAACCGAGAAACCATCTCCAATTTCAACCCCTTTGACGGCATTGATGCTCATCATGGCTTTCGCGAGCTCGGCATCAAGCCGGTCAAAGACCGGCTCTCCAAGGCCCGGCATGACACCTTCAGCGATGACATTGATGCGAGCACCAACCGAGTCCCCTGCTCTTCTGAGCTCATCAATCAGCGCCTCCATGGGCGCGATGCAATTGGGATCTGGACAGAAAAACGGATTATCGTTGACGATCGCCCAATCGATCTGGTTAACAGCAATTGGACCCATTTGGGCAAGGTATCCTCTAACGCTGATCCCATGGTGAAACGCAAGGTACTTTTTCGCAACGGCACCAGCGGCAACGCGCATGGCCGTCTCTCGAGCAGAGGAGCGGCCACCCCCCCTGTAGTCCCTGACACCATACTTCGCTTGATAGGTATAGTCCGCGTGTGCCGGTCTGAATACGTCTTTTATTTCAGAATAATCTTTAGATCGCTGATCCTCATTTTCGATCAAAAGACCAATGGACGTGCCCGTAGTAACACCTTCGAAGACGCCGGACAGAATCTGAACAGAATCGGCTTCCCGCCGCTGGGTCGCGTATTTACTGGTACCGGGTTTGCGACGGTCTAAATCAAGCTGAAGGTCCGCTTCGGATAACGGGAGACCCGGAGGGCAACCATCAATGACACAGCCAAGCGCCGGCCCATGGCTCTCGCCAAATGTGCTCACGCGAAAGAATGACCCAAAGCTATTGCCTGACATGATGGCCACACCTCAAAAGTGAGATAGTATAGCCCACTTCATCTGAGACTCGGTCACCGACATTGACCGAAGAGGACAATCATGGAACACGCTTTTTTACAGATACTCGAGCAGTTAGGCGAAGACCCTGCGCGTGATGGCCTGGCAGATACGCCTAAGCGGGCCGCGAGCGCGATGCAATTTCTCACCAAAGGTTATCGCGAAGAATTATCTGAAATCGTTAATAACGCCCTTTTCGAGTCTGATACGAGTGAGATGATCATTGTTCAAGATATCGAATTGTATTCCATGTGCGAGCACCACTTGTTGCCCTTTATCGGAAAATGTCACGTCGCCTATCTCCCCACAGGAAAGGTCCTTGGCCTCAGTAAGGTCGCACGGATCGTTGATATGTACGCAAGGCGGCTGCAGATTCAGGAGAATCTGACCAAACAGATTGCCGAGGCAATTCAATCGGTCACCAACGCAGCCGGCGTCGGCGTCATCATTGAAGCGCAACACATGTGCATGATGATGCGGGGCGTAGAGAAACAAAATTCAATGATGAAAACGTCAATGATGCTGGGCCAATTCCAAGGCGACCAAAGCACCAGGATGGAATTTTTGTCCCTGCTCGAACTGCGCAGGTAGCCTCGACACAACGACTAAAGAATGCCTAATTTTGAAGCCAAATGACGTCGACCCTTGGCTCTTGCCAGTGATCCAAGGGAGAAGCAGCGCCAAGACCCTGCGGAACCACTTGAACTCGATCTTCAAGTGCCGAGGTCAACCGACCAGCAATTGCCGCCGCTTTAGCTTGACTTGCCGCTTGAAGCACGCGCATCGCCTCAGCCGTGCTTGCGGATTCTGAGGTAACAGCAACAATGAGCAGCGGAGACGGCGTGGCAGCAAGCGCACTCCCAAGATCAGCGACGAGCGCCGAGAAACGGTCATCAAACTGCGTTAAGGATACTCGCCAAACGGTGCGCCCCTCCAGCGACTCCATTTCAATTCGGTCGTTACTCACAGTCGTCGAGGCCACTAGGTAATAAACCTTCCCGTTACCCCGCCGCCCCACATACACTGATTCCCACTGCTTTCCGCCAGGATCGCGTCCAACCCAATAGTGCTGATACTGCTCTGGTCCATACAATATCCGGTAACCGAGCACGCCGTTTGCCCAATCACCACTACTGCCACATGCGCGACCATCGCACGAGAACTGCTGTTGCAAGCGATTTACTCGGTTCGCGACCAGGGCATCCCTAACCGTCTCATGACTCATAGACGGAGGCGCCTCAAACACGCTCACAAATTGGCGACCCTCTAGCAGGATTTCATTCTCAGCAACGATTCCTCTGGGAACATTCTCGATTCCACCCAGTACGATCCGAATAAGGCCATCATCACTGCTTTGTGCTGAATCGACTAACGTCGAACGGGGCAACTCGGCACTGACTCCTACTGACCAACTCATTGCGAACAGCAGGATAATGCTAGTGAGATTGGGTCTACATCCCATTGAAAAACAATTAATCGTGCCCCCCTTACAACCTAGATGGCTGAAGATTGAACATTTGTGATCGAAGCGGCGCTTTCATTTCCATGTCAAAGCAGAATAATTCCGCGGTCTGCACGGCCTGGCGTTTCCCCGAAAGCGCAGACACTAGATCTGCGATCAGCGGCATATGTGTAACAAGTAACACTGAGCCTACCCCTTCATCAAATTCAGCGATCACTTGATCGGGGATTCCATTGGGCGACAGGCTTACACACGTGTCCCTTTGAATTTCATGGCTATAACACGCTGCGACCAGCGAAGCCGTTTCCTGCGCTCGTACGAGTGGGCTAGCGACAATTTTGTCGATTCCAAGATGGGCGACAAGCGCTCGGCCGACCTCCTGAACCTCAGACCGCCCACGTGCTGACAAAGGACGGACCTCGTCGCTGACTGCAGAGGGCTCAGCATCGCCATGCCGCATGATGAGCAGGTGCGCCAACCTTCCTATATCCCCTGAATCATTAAGAGTGGATAGAGGCTAGTCACCGGCGACCTCAAGCAAAAATTCATTCAAATTTTTCACAAAGGTTGCCGGGTCATCGAGCTGGCTGCCCTCCGCCAGCAACGCTTGATCAAATAGGACCTTCGCCAACCGCTCAAAGCGAGTCTCATCCTCCTCAGCGTCTAACCTCGTCACCAGCGGGTGATTCGCATTGACCTCAAATATTCTTTTTGCATCGGGCAAACTCTGACCGGCCTGGGCAAGTATTCTGCGCATCTGCATACCCATTTCATCTTCAGACACGACTAGACATGCAGGCGAGTCGGTCAAACGTTGACTGGTTCGTACTGTCTCCACCTGATCACCAAACGTCGTCTTCAACCGCTCAATCAGATCTGTAAGGCCTTCGTCGCCAGTCTCCTCACCATCAGCTGGATCCTCATCCTTCGAGCCATCTAAATCCAGCGCGCCGCGAGCCACATCCTGGAGCGGCTTTCCATCAAACTCCGATAAGTGCCCAACTAGCCACTCATCGATCCGGTCAGACAAGAGCAGGACTTCGATGCCTTTCTTATTAAAAATTTCTAGGTGAGGGGAGTGCTTCGCCATCTGATGGCTGTCCGCTGCCACATAGTAAATCTTGTCCTGGTCAGCCTGCATTCGCTCCACATATCCGGCAAGGGATTGATCTTGGGAGTCCGATCCACTCGTTGATGTCGCGAACCGAAGCAACCCCGCAATTTTATCCTTGTTCGTGAAATCCTCGGCAACACCCTCTTTCAGGACCTGACCAAACTCAACCCAAAACTGCGCATACTTTTCTGCATCAGACTTCGCCAACTTTTCCAAACTGTCTAGCACACGTTTTGTTAGCGCTGCGCGCATCGAATCGATGGCAGGATCCTTTTGCAGAATTTCTCTAGAGACATTCAAGCTTAGGTCGTTTGAGTCCACGATACCTTTGACAAACCGTAGGTATAACGGCAGGAATTGCTCTGCCTCATCCATAATGAAGACGCGCTGAACGTAAAGCTTGAGCCCTCTAGGAGATTCTCTGTTCCAAAGGTCAAAAGGTGCTTTGGAGGGGATATAGATTAGGCTGGTGTACTCGAGCTTGCCTTCAACTCGATTGTGCGACCAGGTCAGCGGGTCTTGGTAGTCGTGTGCAATGTGCTTATAGAATTCTTGGTACTCTTCTTCTGCCACCTCAGACCTTGAGCGCGTCCAGAGTGCCGTAGCCCGGTTGATCACCTCAAATTCAGGATGATCTCCACCCGCGTCATCCTCGGTATCTTCCTGTCCTACGTTGGCATCTTTTTGCATGAGCACTGGAACGCTCACGTGATCTGCATATTTTTTAACAATCGTTTGCAATCGATAGCCGTTTAAAAACTCCTCAGCATCCTCATTCAAATAGAGCGTAATCTCTGTTCCCCTCGCATCCCGCTCCACCGTCTCGATATCAAAATCCGCCTCACCAGATGAGGTCCAGCGACATCCTTCGGCCTCCGCCTGCTCGGCGCCGCGAGTCTCGACAACCACCTTATTCGCGACGATGAATGAAGCATAAAAACCAACACCAAACTGGCCAATGAGTTGCGAATCTTTCTTTTGGTCACCCGTTAAGTTGGTCAGAAATTGTGCCGTGCCAGACTTCGCTATCGTTCCTAAGTTTTCAATGACCTCATCTCGTGACATGCCGATCCCATTGTCGGTAATGGTGATCGTCTTCTGCTCCGGGTCGAACTCGACCTTGATCTCAAAGTCCGCTTCGCCATCCAGAAGATCGGGGTTTTCAAGACTCAGGAAACGCAGTTTATCGATCGCATCCGAGGCATTGGAAATGAGCTCACGAAGAAAGATTTCTTTGTTGGAGTAAAGAGAGTGAATCATCAGCTTAAGCAACTGACGTGCCTCAGTTTGAAATCCAAGTGTTTGTTTGTCTGTTTGTTCTGACATGCCTATTCGTCCTCTGTTACTCCCTCAAAAGTGGGGCTGACATCTCCAATTTCAAGGCAATTCTTCGCTTTAGACATCCAAAAAAAACCCTCGGAATAAGCCGAGGGTTTTTTGAGTCTTAGCCGGCATCAGCTAGCCAATGCCAGTGACCTAAGCAAGGATGGACACTAACTCCAGCCAGTCACCTCTTTCAATGCATCACCTATTGCAGCTAGGCTTTTCACCGTCGTGACGCCTGCCGCGTTGAGCGCCGCAAATTTATCGTCAGCGGTGCCTTTTCCACCGGCAATGATTGCCCCTGCATGCCCCATTCTTTTTCCAGGAGGCGCCGTGACGCCGGCGATATACCCAACGACAGGTTTAGTGACCTCAGCCTTGATGAATTCAGCCGCCTCTTCCTCGGCGTTACCGCCGATTTCTCCCACCATCACGATTGCCTCGGTGCCCGGATCATCCTGAAAGCGCCTCAGTATGTCGATGAAGTGGCTGCCTGGAATCGGGTCACCGCCAATCCCAACACACGTGCTTTGGCCGTATCCCAAATCAGTCGTCTGCTTCACCGCTTCGTAAGTGAGTGTTCCTGAGCGGGAAACAATACCCACCTTTCCTGGCAAATGAATATCTCCAGGCATGATCCCAATCTTGCATTCCCCAGGTGTAATCACCCCAGGACAGTTCGGTCCGATCAGTACCACCCCCATCTCATCCATCAGCGCCTTCACCACCAGCATATCCAGCGTGGGGACACCCTCTGTAATACACACAATCAGTTTAATCCCAGCGTTGGCGGCTTCGAGGATCCCGTCCTTTGCAAATGGAGCTGGCACATAAATGACCGATGCGTCTGCGCCTGTCTCAGCCACCGCATCAGCAACCGTGTCAAAAACTGGAAGACCGAGGTGCGTCTGACCTCCTTTACCAGGCGTAATTCCACCCACCAGTTGAGTACCGTAGGCAATGGCTTGCTCTGAATGGAGGGTGCCTTGGGAACCAGTAAACCCCTGACAAATGACTTTGGTCGATGAATTAATCAATATGCTCATGCGGCACCCCCAGCTGCTTTAACCACTTGCTCAACCGCATCCGTCAGACTGGTTGCTGCAATAATTTCCACGTCGCTATTCGCTAGCGTTTCAACGCCAACCGCCGCGTTATTGCCCTCGAACCGGACGACTACCGGAACATCAACGCCAACTTCTTTCACGGCTCCGATAATCCCATCGGCAATGATGTCGCAACGAACAATCCCGCCAAAGATATTAATAAGCACCGCCTTCACAGCGGGATCAGATAATATGATCTTAAACGCCTCGCTAACCGCTTCTTTGGTTGCGCCTCCACCGACGTCAAGAAAGTTCGCGGGTTGACCACCAGCGAGCTTGACAAGATCCATGGTTCCCATCGCGAGCCCGGCGCCATTGACCATGCAACCAATGTTGCCCTCAAGGGCCACGTAATTCAGCCCAAACTGTGCCGCGTGTGCTTCACGTTCGTCTTCCTGACTTGGATCATTTAGGGCAGCCATTGCTTTTTGCCGATACAGTGCGTTGTTGTCCAAGGAAACTTTGGCGTCAAGGCAATGGATGTTCCCCTCGGTCGTTACCACCAATGGGTTAATTTCGATCAGTGACAAGTCTCGCTCGTCGAACATCTTAGCCAGCCCAACGAATACCTGTGCAAATTGGTTGACTTGGGGGCCACTCAATCCGAGCTTAAATGCGAGTTCGCGCCCTTGATAAGCCTGACCACCCACGTGCGGGTCGATCGTTGCTTGAAGAATCAGTTCAGGCGTTTCTTCAGCGACCTTCTCAATTTCAACCCCACCCTCAGTGGACGCCATGAAAACAATGCGACGCGTGGATCGATCGATAACGGCGCCTAGGTAGAGTTCTCTGTCAATATCGGTACAGGACTCGACGAAAATTTTCGATACCGGCTGGCCGTTCTCATCGGTTTGAAAGGTCACCAAGTTGGTTCCAATGAGGCCATCGGCGAACGATTTAATTTCATCAAAGTCAGAGAATAGCTTTACACCACCAGCCTTGCCTCTCCCTCCGGCGTGAACCTGAGCTTTGACAACCCAGCGATCGCCACCTATGTCCTTGGCGGCTTGAACCGCCTCGTCGCCCGAGTCTACGGCGATGCCTCGAGAGACCGGCAACCCATATTCGGCAAACAACTGTTTCGCCTGATATTCGTGAAGATTCATGATTGATTCCTTTTTATCGCAATTTCATCCCAACAAAATGCCGGATCGTCTCCCAAACCGTCGAGCGCTGGCTGGCTAGCCTTAACGACGAATCCTCAGGTGATCAAGCAGGCGTCGGGCAACCCTTGAATCATACCGCAAGTTCTCCGCGCGTGGGACCGAACTCATCAGCAAACTCCGGCGCCCCGAAGGTTTTTCTCGTTAGCTGCACGGGTCTTCTACCGAGGCACCCACAGTACTGGGAGTTATCGCTTCGATTTCGCTCAGCAAGAGGTTCAACGATCGAAAACTGCGCGAATGACATGAACGGTTCGCTTTAAACCGGCCGATTATTGCCGAAGCCGCTCAGGCGATTCTCTGATCGATAGTACTTTAATCACTTTATCCGGAGCGTCTCACAAGGCGCCCGTCACCCCGGATTCTGCTTCGTGTGCTAGCGGCTAGGTTTCTTGGGGCGACGCCTCGAGGCAACATGAATGGCGTGGCCAGACACTGCCAGCGCCGCCTCGTGAAACCCTTCTGACAGCGTCGGATGGGCAAACATCGTCAGCCCGATATCCTCAGCCGAGGCGCCAAATTCCATCGCAATCACGGCTTGGGCGATGAGCTCAGAGGCATGCGCGCCTACCACGTGAACCCCAACGACTCGGTCTGTGGACTGTTCAGTCAGCACTTTCACCATGCCGTCCTTTTCGCTACTCGCGATCGCACGGCCACTGGCTGCCAATGGGAATACACCCACGCCATAATCAGTGCCCGCTTCGATCAAATCTTGCTCATTCGCACCTACCCAGGCCACCTCCGGGTGGGTGTAGATTACTCCAGGCACCAAATCATAATTGACTTGTGGTTTTTTGCCGGCGATCAGCTCAGCGACCATCACGCCTTCCTCCATGCCCTTATGGGCAAGCATTGGTCCACGCACGGCATCACCCACGGCGAAGACACTACCGATGCCTGTGTGGCAGTTCTCATCCACGATAATCTCGCCCCGCTCGGTTCGAGCAACCCCACAGCCATCAGCCAGCAAGTCATCTGTCGCAGGCGCCCTTCCCACCGCAACCACTAAACGGTCAAAGACCTCAACGCTCGCGTCGCTATCTTGCTCAAAGCTCACACTGACTTGTTTTGTCTTTTTCCCTTTCACCTCGGCTCCAGTGACCCTCGCGCCCAGTCGAATATCGAGCCCCTGTTTTTTAAACAATTTCAGTGTTTCTTTGGCTATTTGTGCATCGACTGCAGGCAGAAAGTCCGGCAACGCCTCAAGGATGACCACTTCAGCGCCTAATCGCTGCCAGACACTACCGAGCTCAAGCCCGATCACTCCGGCGCCAATAATCCCAAGACGCTTTGGCACTTGATCAAATGAGAGGGCGCCTGTTGAGTCGACAATGACCTCATCGTCGATAGGACAGGGTGGGATCCGAATGGGACTTGATCCAGGGGCCAATATGAGCGCATCCGCCTTGAGTTGCATAGACTCGCCACTTGGCTGGCAAACGCTAACTTCTGTGGGAGACATAACCGTCGCTCGACCAGAGACAAATTCCACCTTATTCGCCTTCAGCAGCCCAGACACTCCTTGCGTAAGTTGTGAAACCACGTCAGCTTTACGCTGCTGCATTTTTTCGATGTCAACTTCGACCTTGCCAACTGTAATCCCTAGCGATGCGTACTCTTCTTGGGCGCTGGCGTATTTGTGAGAGATATCCAGTAACGTTTTTGAAGGGATACAGCCGACGTTCAGACAGGTTCCCCCAGGCAGGGGTTTGCCGCCGTCATCTGTCCAGGCGTCAATGCACGCCGTTTTCAACCCCAGCTGACTCGCTCTGATTGCAGCGTGGTACCCTGCAGGCCCTGCACCCACCACGATCACATCGTATTCCATCCTCTTCCCCTAGATATCCAACAGAATGCGTGCTGGCTCTTCCAAAAAGTCTTTAATCGTCACCAAAAATCGAACTGCCTCTTGTCCGTCAATCAACCGGTGATCGTAAGAGAGCGCCAGGTACATCATGGGTCTAATGACAACCTCGCCGTTCACCGCTACTGGACGTTCTTGAATTTTGTGCATACCCAGTACTGCAGTCTGCGGTGGGTTCAAAATTGGGGTTGAGAGGAGTGATCCAAACACTCCGCCATTTGAGATCGTGAACGTGCCGCCCGTCATCTCATCAATGCCTAACTTCCCATCTCTCGCTTTCTCTCCATAGATGCGAATCTGATCCTCAATTTCAGCGAGCGACAAGCTATCCGCATCACGAATGACGGGCACCACGAGCCCACGGTCAGACGAGACCGCAACCCCAATGTCTTGATACCCGTGATACACAATATCGTTTTGATCGATGGAGGCATTCACGGCTGGAAAACGCTTTAGGGCTTCAGTAGACGCTCGTACAAAAAACGACATAAAGCCCAGCCGGGTGCCATTGTGAGCCGCCTGAAATGCGTCCTTATACCGAGCGCGCAACTCCATGATGCCCGTCATATCAACCTCGTTAAAGGTTGTCAGCATTGCCGCCGTTTGCTGAGCTTCAACCATCCGTTTCGCGATCGTCGCTCGAAGCCGAGTCATCGGTACACGACGTTCGATGCGATCGGCGCTGTTTTGCACCACTGGACTGGCCTCAGGTGCTTCGATTGCGGACGCTTCAGAGGCTTTTTGACCAATATCCTGGGCATCAGCAACTTCGCGAAGCACATCGTCTTTCGTGATCAGTCCACCCTTGCCACTGCCATCAATGCTGGTGAGCGATATCCCCGACTCCTTCGCTAACTTTCTAGCCGATGGGCTCGCAGGCCGACTCACAGCCTCGCCCTCATCGGCCACCCCACTCTCTTCAGGATTCGTCTCTGTACTAGGCTTAATAGCTTGCGCTACGGAACCAGCACCCTCCTCAAAGCGAGCCAGCAACTCCTCAGACGTCACGACGTCACCGACCTTTTTAACGATCTCTGTTACTGCGCCGTCCGCTGGCGCGACAACCTCGAGGACCACTTTGTCCGTTTCGATATCGACTAGAACCTGATCACGTGAGACCCGCTCTCCTGGCTCAACATGCCAGGTTGCTACCTCACCATCATTGATGGATTCGGGGAATACCGGTGCTTTAATGTCCATCTTTCTTTTTACTCTCGCTTTACTCTCGCTGCCTGCTCACCCAATCGGCGACTCATTGTTTACCCGAGCCAGCTCTCTTTACTCGGCGCCATTGGACCCCTTGTTTTCTGCCAGCCCGCTTTCCGCACCACGCACCAGCGTTTAACTCCCACTGTATGCCTGGCTGTTTGATTTGCCCTATCTGACCCTTACTCCTCCGCGGAAATTCCCTTTGCTCACATGATCGGCGTCAGCTTCATCCGCGTTGTGTGCGAATACTCGTCACACCGACGCCAATCCCTGGCCTCCATCAATTGCCGGCAACACGACCCTCATACTCCGTCATAATCGCTGTCCCCGACACCTGTTAACGCCTCCTCGATCAGCGCCTTTTGCTGCTCTAAATGGAGCCCCATGTGCCCAGCCGCGGCCGCTGCTGATGCTCTGCGTCCTGCGTAGGCTAAATGAGAGTCCGGGTAGTGCGCTCGAAGCACTCGCCGCATGTGATGTTGACTGCTGTACCAAGCACCCTGATTCATTGGCTCTTCTTGGCACCACACTACTTCCTTGATGTTAGAGAAGGCCGTTAGTTTTTCGCTGAGACCTTGCTCTGGGAAAGGGTAGAGCTGCTCGATCCGCAGTATCCCCACAGCCCTCAGATCGGCCGCAGCCCGCGCTTCTAACAGATCGTAGTAAACCTTGCCGCTGCAGAGCACCAATCTTTCGATCAGGTCTGGATGCTCGTTAGCTTCGTTGTCTGCTAACACCGTTTCAAATCCACCGTTCGTAAGCTCGGTCCTGTCCGACACTGCTTCAGGATGTCGGAGCAAACTCTTCGGGGACATGATCACCAATGGCTTTCTGACTGAACTCAACATCTGGCGCCGCAAAAGATGGAAAATTTGCGCTGGGGTGCTTGGCACGCAGACCTGGATATTGTGCTCAGCACAAAGTTGAAGGTAACGCTCCAGTCGGGCAGATGAATGCTCCGGTCCTGCACCCTCATAGCCATGAGGTAAAAGCATGGTTAAACCAGACAAACGACCCCACTTTTGCTCGCCACTCGTAATGAACTGATCGATCACCACTTGGGCGCCATTGGCAAAGTCTCCGAACTGCGCTTCCCAAACCACTAGTGTTCGAGGGCTGGTCTGCGAGTAACCGTATTCGAACGCCAACACCGCCTCTTCGGACAGGAGAGAATCAAAGAGATTAAATTCGCCATCTGCACGGAGCGTTTGAAGCGGCGTCAATGCATCGCCTGTCAATTGATCGTGGAGCACCGCATGACGGTGGGCAAAGGTGCCGCGACCCACATCTTGACCCGTTAACCGAATATGAAAGCCTTGATCCAACAACGTGGCATACGCCATATTTTCGGCAAACCCCCAGTTCAGCGCCTGCTCGCCCCGATTCATCCGCTCACGCTCATCCAAAATGCGCTTAACCTGACGATGAGGTTTGAACCCTGCCGGTAGCTGAAGCAGTGCAGCGCCAAGCTCCTCGAATCGACTGGCCTCAAACGAGGTGTCCACCGATTCCTCGCGACTGGCATTGAGATGGGATGACCAGTCCACATACAGCGACGTGTCAGGTTCCTGCAAATAGTCCCACGCGACTGCACTACCCTCATCAAGCGCATCTCGGTAAGCGAGGATCCTGCGCTCGTACTCCGCCAACTCAATGGCACCTGCCTGAATCAATGCTTGCGAGTATTGGCTCAGAACAGTGGGATGAGCACGTATTTTTTCATACATCAATGGCTGCGTGATCGCTGGCTCATCGCCCTCGTTGTGCCCTCTGCGGCGGTAACAAACGATATCGATGATCACGTCTTTGCGAAATTTCATCCGATAGTCGAGAGCGAGTTGGGACACAAACAGTACTGATTCCGGCTCATCGGCATTCACGTGGAAAATCGGCGCCTGAATCATCTTGGCCACTTCCGTGCAGTAATGCGTCGAACGAGCATCCACCTGCTTACTGGTGGTGTAGCCAATCTGGTTGTTAATGATGATGTGGATCGTACCGCCTGTATAGAAGCCACGGGTCTGTGACATCTGAAAGGTTTCCATCACCACACCCTGGCCTGCAAACGCGGCATCACCATGAACATTGATGGCTAAGACTTGATCGCCCGCTACATCTCCTCGGCGATCCATTCGCGCGCGAACCGATCCCTCGATCACTGGTGCAGCAATTTCAAGATGACTGGGGTTAAATCCCAGCGCCAAATGCATCTCTCCACCAGGCGTCATGAGATTGGAGGAAAATCCCTGGTGATATTTCACATCACCAGAAGATGTGGCATCACCCTCGTACCGACCCTCAAACTCATCAAATAATTCACCGGGGTCTTTGCCCAACAGATTAACCAGCACGTTGAGACGCCCTCGATGCGCCATACCGATGACTGCCTCTTTGACACCATTTGAGCCGGCACGATGAATCAATTCCGCCAAACAACAAATGAAGGTTTCAGCCCCCTCGAGACCAAAACGCTTCGTCCCTGGATACTTTTTACCGAGATATTGCTCCAAGCCCTCTGCAGCCAAGATGCGATCAAGCAGCCGTCGCCGGGTTCCATGCCCGTAGTAAGGCCGGGTCTGCGTCGTCTCCATCCGCTCTTGGACCCAACTTTGCTCGATTTGATCCGTGATGTGCATGAACTCTGCACCGATGGCACCGCAATAAGTTCCCTCTAGCACGGTGATGATCTCACCGAGGCTTGCCTCGGTCTGATCCATTCTGAGTGAGCCCACCTGAAACCGCGTGTCGATATCGGCTTGAGACAAACCATGAAAGCCAAGTTCCAAGGAAGGCACGGCCTGTCTCTCAGCCAACCCGAGGGGATCCAAACTGGCTTTTAGATGACCACGTCGTCGATAGGCGTTGATGAGTTCACCCACCGCGAATTGTTTTCTTTCATGCTGGGCCGATACAGAAGAGGCTGACGCTGGAACAACACGAGATTGGTTTTTAGCTAGGAGAAGGAAGTGATCGCGAACTGTAGCGTGAGATAGATCGTCAGGACTGTCCACCTGCAACTGGGGCAGGTTTTCAAAGTAAGATTTCCACGGCTCGGGGCAGGACGTTGGATCCTGAAGAAATTCTTCAAAAATGGATTCTACGTAAGCGCTGTTGCCGCCTGAGATATGGCTTGATTGCCAAAGCTCGGCCATGGATTTTGAGCTCATGAGCGATCACCCTAAGTGAAGGCGCATATTGTACCGGCCCGCAGGATAGCCCCAACTATTTCGCGAACCTGTCGATACTTTAGACCGCTCTATCGAGCAACATTGTTCTTATGTGGCCGATCGCTCGAGTTGGGTTCAATCCCTTAGGGCAAACGCTCACACAATTCATGATGCCGCGGCACCGAAAGACGCTAAAGGGATCCTCCAAGTTGGAGAGTCTTTCCTCCGTCGCGGTGTCTCGACTGTCTGCGATGAACCGATAGGCCTGAAGCAGTCCTGCAGGACCTATGAACTTGTCTGGGTTCCACCAGAAACTGGGGCAGGAGGTTGAGCAGCAAGCACACAAGATGCATTCATACAGACCATCTAGTTTTTCGCGATCTTCTGGCGATTGAAGTCGTTCTTTAGTCGGGGGCAAACTGTCGTTCTGTAGATAAGGCTCGACTCTGCGGTAGTTCTCATAGAACTGTTCCATATCCACGATAAGATCCCGAATCACAGGTAAACCGGGGAGCGGTCTTAGTTTGAGCTTGCCGCCTTTGGCGACCTCAGAGACGGGCGTAATGCAGGCCAGGCCGTTTTTACCGTTCATGTTAACCCCGTCCGAGCCACAAACGCCCTCGCGGCAGGATCTTCGGTATGTCACGGACGGATCCTGCTCTTTTATCAGCGCCATGACGTCAAGCACCATCAAATCACGACCCTCAGGGATCTCAACCGTATAGTCCTTCATGTAGGGACGATCGTCGGTTTCAGGGTTAAAGCGGTAAACACTCACTTGCATGGCTCAGTTCCTTCTCATCAATCTCAAAACCCCGTTTGCGATCCTCGTAATCGGGATCACTCTGGGATTATCACGCCACCTCAGGTTCTCAATAGCCCTAGTAGTGGCGAGCTTTTGGCTCAAAACGTTCCATCGTTTTGGGTTCAAAATTTACGTTTCGCTTGCTGAGCGATTTGTCCTTAGGATCATAAATCGAGTGAGCGAGCCAGTTATCATCGTCTCGCTCTTGGTAGTCGTCTCGAGCGTGCGCACCCCGACTCTCTTTTCTACCTTCCGCACTCACTGCAGTGGCTTCAGCGATCTCTAGCAAGTTATCAAGCTCCAATGCTTCTAAACGGGCCGTGTTGAATGCTTGAGACTTATCTTGAAGGTGGGCGTTACCAATTCTCTCTCTGAGCTCTTCGAGCTTCTTGATGCCCTCCTGCATGGGTCCTTCTTTTCTAAACACGCCGAAATTGAGCTGCATGCAGGCTTGCAGTTCTTTCTTCAGTTCGGTCGGCGATTCGCCTTGCTCGGAATTATTCCAACGCTGCAATCGGACGGTCGCTTCATCGATATCAGTCTCGCTCGACTCACTGATGCTTACGCCCTGGTTCAATGCTTCGTTGATGTAGATGCCAGCCGCGCGGCCGAAGACAACCAGATCAAGGAGCGAGTTTCCACCCAAACGATTAGCTCCGTGAACTGACACGCAAGCCGCCTCGCCTACAGCGAATAGGCCTGGCACAGGCTCGTCCTCGCCTTGGCTATTTCTAGTGACCGCTTGTCCGTGAATATTGGTTGGCAGCCCGCCCATCATGTAATGGCAAGTGGGCACAACAGGGATCGGTTCTTTGACAGGATCAACGTGAGCGAAGGTCTTTGACAATTCAACGATCCCAGGGAGTCGTGAATGCAAGATGTCCTCACCAAGGTGATCCAGCTTCAGCAGCACGTGATCGCCATCAGGGCCAGCGCCCCTACCCTCGAGAATTTCAAGCACCATGCTTCGGGCGACGACATCTCGACCGGCAAGATCCTTCGCGTTGGGCGCGTAACGCTCCATAAAGCGTTCGCCATCTTTATTGATGAGGTAACCACCTTCCCCTCGGCATCCTTCGGTCACTAAGGTTCCGGCGCCCGCAATACCCGTGGGATGGAACTGCCACATTTCCATGTCTTGCATGACATAGCCTGCTCGAAGTGCCATGCCCGTGCCATCTCCGGTATTCATCAATGCGTTAGTGGTAGATGCGTAGATTCTCCCGGCGCCGCCAGTCGCGAGCACAGTGGCCTTTGACTTGATGTAGTGGACTTCGCCAGTCTCCATGCAAATGGCAATGACGCCGGTGACCGCGCCATCAGCATTCTTAACGAGGTCTACTGCGAACCATTCATTGAAGAATGTTGAGCCTGCCTTTAAGTTCCCTTGAAATAACGTGTGCAGCAACGCGTGACCTGTTCGATCAGCAGCCGCGCAAGTTCTTGCCGCCTGCCCACCGTTGCCAAAATCTTTACTCTGTCCGCCGAACGGCCTTTGGTAAATCCGTCCATTGTCCTTTCGAGAGAAGGGCAATCCCATGTGTTCGAGCTCAAACACGGCTTCTGGTCCGACGCTACACATGTACTCAATCGCGTCTTGATCGCCAATGTAATCGGACCCTTTAACGGTGTCATACATGTGCCAGCGCCAGTCGTCGTTAGGATCCTCGCTGGCGATGGCGCAGGTGATACCGCCCTGCGCGGATACTGTATGAGAGCGGGTTGGGAATACCTTGGATACCACCGCCGTTTTATGACCAGACTGGGCAAGCTGAAGCGCGGCTCGCAGCCCTGAGCCACCACCGCCAACGATGATGGCATCAAATTCTAAGGTTGCTAGATCAGACATACTCAGTTACCCCATAAAATCTGAATTCCCCAGATCAAATAACTGAGGATCGCTAAGATACATACCAATTGATAAATCGAGCGCAGGGAGTCGCCTTTGGGACCCATGGTTCGACCGCGAAGATAGTCGGTGCCAATCGTCCACATACCGATCCAGGCGTGAACGCAGGTCGCCACAATAGCGAGCAGTGTTGCTATTTTCATCCAGGTAGCGTCGAAGAGCGCCTGCCATCGTTCGAATGTCCAGTCGGGCGTCATGATAATGATGCCCACAAGAAGCACGGTATAAATCGCGATGACAACGGATGATGTTCGTTGTAGATACCAATCACCGACGCCGTTTCTGGAAAAACTTGTAACTTGCGTAACCATCTCTTCTCCTTGTTACGTGTCGACGATTCGACTAGATGACCCAGTAGCTCATGAGAGCGATGAGCAAAACGGATACCGCGATGGTCGTCATCGCAGCGGCGCGACCCACTTCCAACGATTCAGCATCACTGCCATCCAGCAACAGATGCTTGATTCCGGCCACAAAGTGATAGATCAACGCGGCAAGACTAATCCAAAGAATCCCTTTCGCAACGGGCCCGGCGAGCATCATTTGCACTTGCGCAAACCCTTCGGCAGAACCCAGCGATTGCTCGAGTGCATACAGTGCAAAACCAAAGGCAACGAACAGAGCGACGCCAGCGATTCGATGGGTAATGGAGGTTAGCGCAGTTAACGGCCAGCTAAATTGCAGTAAGTCACCAATCCCGACGTTGATTGGTCTAGCGTTTTTTTTCAAAGCCGATCTCCCTTCAAGCTTTTGACTACCCACGTAGGATTCGGTCAGGCGGTGACGTTTGCTTGCTGGATTGAGCATGTGCACTTCGCTTCCCTGTGCCCATCCTCTGTAGCAATCACTGCCAGCCCCACCTACGGAGCTGAGTTTGCAACCGCGCCCCACCATGCCTCGTGGCTGATAGAACCCGCCGAACAAGGGCAGTTCCTGGACCAGATCTGGACGGCGTCGGACGCCGCGCCATGATAGGGTTTTGACCCAAAAAAAACAAACGCAAAAAGATCTTCCCGATTGCCGAGACGGGGTTTACAGCGTGAGGCCCTTTTGCTTAGATTGATCGCTCTCGCTGGGCGAGTGGGGACTCGTTTGTAAGCGCGAAATGAGAGCTAATGCGCGGCTGATTTAGAGCGCAAAATGAAACGGAGATTCAGCGATCAGCTCTGCTGAACCCAGCAAACAAGCACAAGCGGCGGTTAACGAGTTAAAGCCCAGCTAGTACAAACTTAGCTAGTACAAGCTGAACTAATAAGAGCTTGACTGTGAGAAGCAGTGCCTCGGTGGTTACCCACGCCTTCTGCCATAACAGTAAAAAACTGCCATAACAGTAAAAAAGTGAACTGAAATTATGAAGCATGATGTGAGCATTACGATCGACGGAAAGAACGTAGCCCTGCCAGTCTTGGAAGCCTCGGCTGGTCTAGATGTGGTGGACGTTCGAGGACTGATCAACGAAGGTTTGTTCACATTCGATCCTGGCTTTCTTTCCACGGCGAGCTGCGAATCAAAAATTACCTACATCGATGGTGATGCCGGAGTCCTTACCTATCGTGGCTATCCCATAGAGGCGCTTGCGAACGGCGCGGAGCATCTGGAAGTTTGCTATCTGCTGCTGCACGGAGAGCTGCCGAGCCAATCGGCGTTGGATCAGTTCAAAGATGAAATCAATGCAAGAATGCCGATCGACGGCCAATTCGCAAAAATTTTTGAAGGATTCACTGCATCCTCACATCCGATGTCCATGCTTTGCGCAGGTGTTGGCGGACTGGCTGCACTATTCCATGAAGGCCTTGACATTTACAACGCTGATCACCGCATGGAATCAGCGATGCAGCTGATCGCTAAAGTACCGACACTTGCTGCAATGAGCTATCGAAAGTCGATTGGCAAGTCGTTCGTTGATCCAGACCCATCGCTCGGATACGCAGAGAATTTCCTCAACATGTGCTTTGGAGAAACAGGGCAACCTTCCACGGTTAGCCCGACCCTTGCCAGTGCGCTTGATCGCATCTTCATCCTACATGCTGACCACGAGCAAAATGCGTCCACATCAACGGTGCGCTTGGCAGGGTCAACCGAATGCAATCCATACGCGGCTATAGCGGCGGGGATTGCCGCACTATGGGGGCCATCCCATGGAGGAGCTAACGAAGCGGTACTCGACATGCTGAATGAAATAGGCGATGTCGAGAAAGTCAACGAGTATGTTGCGAAAGCAAAAGACAAAGATGACCCATTCAAACTGATGGGCTTTGGTCATCGTGTCTACAAAAATTTCGACCCCAGAGCGCTAGTCATGCAAGAGAGTTGTCATGCTGTGTTGGCCGAGCAAGGCGTTGAGGACGAGCCACTCCTAAAAATTGCCACCATGCTTGAAAAAATGGCTCGCGAAGAACCTTATTTCATTGAGCGTAAGCTGTACCCCAACATTGACTTTTACTCAGGCATTACACTCAAGGCTATGGGGATCCCAACCCCCATGTACACCGCGCTGTTTGCGCTGGGAAGAACACCGGGCTGGATCTCGCACTGGGCTGAAATGCTTTCCTCGCCATTTAAGATTGGTCGACCCCGACAGCTCTACACGGGCCCCACCGAGCGAGCGTTCGTGCCACTCAACGAGCGCGCTTGAAGTCGGTCTGACGTTAAGTCTTGAGTGGCAAGCGCTAGACCAGCGATAGGGTAAAACGTTCCTAATCCAGCCAGCAGGGTTACGCCCCCGTAAAATAACATCGAAACAGTTAGAGGGACCCAGCTGGTAGCCGACAATCAGAACGGAACCTATGAATCGTCAATCGAGCGACAATTATTTCGCCAAAGCGCCAGCCAGGAATTTATTTATTATCCGGAGCTACACTTCTTTCACCAACCCATGCCAATGAAAAAGGGATCACGATGAGCATCACCGCCACGATTGAAACGAACAAGGGCAATATTTGCCTCAACCTCTATGCGGACGAAACCCCCGTTACCGTCGCTAACTTTGTCAACCTAGCAGTTCGAGGCTATTACGATGGACTTTCCTTTCACCGGGTTATTGGCGACTTCATGATTCAAGGTGGATGCCCATTCGGCACCGGAACCGGAGGCCCAGGCTACCGATTTGAAGACGAGTTCGTATCCGCCCTACGACACGACCGACCTGGGCAGTTGTCCATGGCTAATGCTGGTCCGGGCACTAATGGCAGCCAGTTTTTTATTACTCATGTGCCAACTCCCCACCTCGACGACAACCATTCGGTGTTCGGATCAGTGGTCAGTGACAGTGATCAAGAAGTAGTGAACGCCATTCGCCAGGGGGACACCATCTCATCCATCACTATCGAGGGAGATATTGATGGCCTACGCGATAGTCAAGCCGCGCGTTTGGCTGAATGGAACGCAGCGCTAGATGAGTCCTTCCCCGATCTCAAAGCGTAATCAGTCGTATCCATGCGAGGCGTCATTCTAGACAGAAATAGTCTTGGCGATGCAGACCTCACCCCCCTCACGTCACGACTCGAGGGATGGGAGATTCATGGTTCGACCTTGGAAAGCCAAACTGAGGAGAGGATCCAGCATTGCGAGGTCGTGTTGACCAATAAAGTGGTGCTGGACCAGGCAGTCATCGCAGCGTCTCCGTCACTTCGTTTCATTGGCATCATGGCCACAGGCACCAACAACGTTGATTTAGAGGCAGCGCGAGAAAGAAAGATCGTTGTTTGCAATGCAAGAGGCTACGCGACTAACTCGGTCGCCCAGCACACGATCGGCTTGATGCTCAACCTCGCCACACAACAACATCGTTATATCGCCGATACTGGCGCGAACCGGTGGCAAGAGAGTGACGTATTTTGCAGGCTCGATTACCCCATCATCGAGCTTGCAGGAAAAACGCTTGGAATTATTGGCCTTGGTGAGCTCGGCAGCGCTGTTGCCAAGCTGGGTCAGGCGCTTGGCATGACCGTACTGGCACTGCGTTCAGAAAACGGAGCTGAAAGTGCAACGATACCGCGAGTCTCGATGGAGGAACTACTTGGCAAGGCAGACTTCCTATCGTTGCACTGCCCCCTCACTGAGGCCAATACTGGGCTAATCGACGAATCATTTCTCGCTAAAATGAAGTCGTCCGCATTTCTCATTAATACTGCCCGAGGCGGTCTTATTCAGACTGATGCACTACTCGGCGCATTGGACCAGGGCCTCATCCAAGGTGCAGCAATTGACGTGCTCACGAAGGAGCCAGCCGAACTAGACGAGCCGCTCCTTGCAAGGCAGAAACCCAACCTGATTGTGACCCCCCACAACGCATGGGGCGCAAGCGAATCGAGAGCACGTCTCATTGACCAGCTCTGCGAGAATATAAGCGCTTGGCAGGCTGGCTCGCCCATCCGGTGGGTTAATCCCTAGTTTGACCAATCCCCTAATTCGATGTTTCACCTCGAGTGGAGAGCGAGCACTAAGGTGTCCGCCTTCCCTTAGCGAGTGGTCCGATACGCTAGCTGGATAGGTGAGTGATATACTGATCCCATGCCTGCTGACTCCTCGACCACAGCCCCCACGCGCTCACTGCTTGAGGCGCTCATTGAGCTTCTCGCCAAAGAGGGGCACCCGGTCACCGAACAAAAACTGCTAAGCGGATTACCCTACGACCCCGCGGACAGTCCTGAGTTCTCCATTGAAATGGCATTGAGAGCAACGAGGCGACTCGGTTTTTCGTCGAGCACGCAATCAATACCGGACGCCTCAGCATTCGACCCCGCCAAGTTGGCTCGCCACCACTTTCCATTAATCGTTTTTAATCACGAACAGGGATCGGCAGCCATTGCAGCTGGTCAAGATGAGTTGACCACGGCGCTCCAACGCCTTGACGGCGAAATCCAACTGCTCATGCTGGGATCAAAGCACGACACTGAGCACGAGCAGCTTTTTGGTCGCGTTCGCCGCCCGCTCGGATGGTTCCGTCGAATGCTTTCACTCAATCGTTCAATCTATATTGAGGTCATTGCCGGGTCTTTATTCATCAATGTCTTCGCGTTAGCGATGCCGTTATTCGTTATGAATGTCTATGATCGAGTCGTCCCCAATCAAGCTGAGGAGACGCTCTGGGTATTGGCAATTGGCCTCGCGATCGTCTTACTGTTTGATTTCGTCCTCAAATCCTTACGAGGATACTTTATCGATATCGCTGGGCGCAGAGCCGATCTCATGCTATCTGCCATGACCTTCGAGCAAGTGATGGGACTACCCTTAGCAGCAAGGCCCAGTAAGGTGGGTAGCTTTGCCAACCAGTTGCTTGATTTCGAGCAACTCAGAGATTTTCTCACTTCATCGACCCTGACTGCGCTGATCGATCTTCCATTTGTCGCAATCTACCTCATGATTATCTTCGCAATTGGTGGTTCTATTGCGCTTATCCCGCTCTTAGCCATTCTCATCATTTGTGCCACCGGCATCATTGTGCAGCGTCAGCTCCGGCCGCATATCGAAAACCTGATGCAAGCCTCGGCTAGAAAAAGCGGATTACTCATTGAGACCCTAAACGCACTCGATCTCGTCAAATCCTCAAATGCCGAAAGTCAGATGCAGAACCGTTGGGAACGCCAGCAAGCCGAACTCGCTGAGCTATCGCTTGCCACTCGATTGAGAACATTAGTAGCACTCAATATTGTTCAATGGGTTCAAGGGATGACGACGCTTTTGGTCGTCGCAGCAGGCGTCTATGCCATTCAAAGTGGCCAGCTAACCATGGGTGGACTGATTGCCTGCACGATCTTAACGGGTCGAAGCGTCCAACCCATGACGCAACTGGCGAGCCTGATCACGCGCGCGCAACAGGCCATGGCGGCTTTTGATTCGGTTGATCATCTCATGCATCTGCCGCAGGAGAGAGACCTAGAAAGTGCGCCACTCCACCGCCCTCAGCTTTCTCCCTCGGTGCGATTTGTTGACGTTCACTTCACCTACGAAGGGCAGCCCTTTAAGGCACTCTCAGGCATCAACCTCAACATTGAGGCTGGCGAGCGCGTTGGCATCATCGGTCCGACAGGATCCGGTAAGAGCACGCTCGCGCAGCTCATTTGCCGCTTTTACACACCTGACCAAGGAAGCGTGCTGATTGGTGGCACGGACATACGCCAAATAGACCCGATCGATCTCAGACCACAAATGAGTTATCTAACACAAGACGCGCCACTCATCAGCGGCAGCGTGAGCGAGAACATCCGCTTGGGTAAACCCAGTCTGCCAGACGAGGCAGTGCTCAACGCAGCCTCGATCGCCGGCATTAAACGCCAGCTAGATGCCCACCCTGAAGGATTTGATCTGCAAGTTGGTGAGCAGGGAAGAAAACTATCAGGGGGGCAGAAACAAGCCATTGCAATCGCTCGCGCGATCGCGGGCGGCGCCAAGCTAGTCTTACTTGATGAGCCCAGCAACGCGCTCGATGGACAAGCTGAGCAGGCGCTCATTAGCTCGCTTTCGCGCTATCTCACAGACAAAACGCTGATTCTAATGACCCACAG
This sequence comes from Gammaproteobacteria bacterium, assembly GCA_038131595.1. Taxonomy (GTDB): domain Bacteria; phylum Pseudomonadota; class Gammaproteobacteria; order Pseudomonadales; family Azotimanducaceae; genus UBA9926. The sequence goes on along the minus strand of JAYPPR010000003.1, from coordinate 207,445 downwards.
AAGCCAATTGCTCGCGTTAGTGGATCGTTTGGTCGTGCTGAGAGAGGGGCAGATCATCATGGACGGCCCCAAAGATCACGTCCTTAGTCGTCTCTCGCAAACCAATCAGCAGCGATCATGAACCGATTCCTCAACGAACTTAACCGGACAGGGCTTGAGACCGATAGCAAAGGCAACCCGCTGGCGCATTGGTTACTCTGGAGTATTGCGCTGTTCGTTTCTATCGCGCTGCTATGGGCAAACTACGCGACCCTCGACGAAGTAACACGAGCCACAGGCCGCGTTATCCCTTCCAGTCAAATCCAAACGATTCAAAATCTGGAGGGAGGCATTCTCCGAGAAATCAACGTCAACGTTGGTGATCAAGTCAAAAAAGGCGCGCCGCTGCTACGTATCGACGACACCCGCTTCAATTCGTCGTTCAAAGAGAATGAAGCGTCAATCGACGCACTGAACTACCGAGCCCTGCGTCTCGAAGCAGAAATATCGGAACAAGGACTCAAATCTCCAGAAAATCTAACCATTGACCAAGCGATACTGTTCCAAGAGGAATTACGCCTTTTCGAATCACGCAAAACTGAGTTAGCGAGTGCGATTGCCATCTTGCGCGAGCAACGCCAGCAACACATTCAAGCGAGAGAGGAATTAAACCGCGAATTGCAAAAACTCGCCGAGAACGCCGCTCTTGCGGAGCAGGAACTGGAGATAACCGAGCCACTCGTCGCGAAAGGCGCGGTCTCCCAAGTTGAGCTGCTCCGTCTGCGGATGGCGGTCAATGAAGCGAGCGGCCGACTCGAAACAGCACAGCTAAAGGCTCCGAGTGCTGAATCAATGATTCAGGAAGCCGAGGAGAAAATCCTGGAGAGGCAACAGCAGTTTAAAAGCTCAGCTCAGGAGGAACTCACATTAGTCCGAGCAGAATTATCAAGGCTGACTTACTCCAAAGTTGCTTTGCAAGATCGCGTGGATCGAACCGAAGTTCGATCGCCCGTGGATGGCGTCGTTAACCGAATCCTCGTCACGACAGAGGGAGCAGTCATACAGCCTGGCATGGACCTCATTGAGATTGTGCCAACCAATGACACGCTCCTAGTGAATGCAAAGGTTAGACCTGTTGATATCGCCTTCATCCGCCCAGGGCAGAAGGCTATGGTAAAACTCACTGCCTATGATTTCGCCATCTATGGCGGCCTTGAGGCCAGACTTGAACGCATTGGCGCCGACACCATTGTCGACGAAACCGGCGAGCACTTTTTTGAGATCAGGGTACGTACGGAAAAGAACTATCTCGGCACCGAGCTCGCGCCTCTGCCGATCATGACTGGGATGGTTGCCTCGGTGGACATCATCACCGGCGAAAAGACAGTGCTAGACTATTTGCTGAAGCCGGTAAAACGAGCCACCGCCAATGCGATGAGGGAGCGCTAACCGAGACCCATCACACTTCCTTTATCTCTACCCTAGTTTTTATATCCCTAGCGTTATATCTCCAGCGAAAAGGAGAAACCATGCGAGCGTGCGAGTTTCAATTTTGTTCGCCGCTTCCGCTATTTGCCTCTAAACTGAGGCGGCCGTTTTTCAGCAAAGGCCCGGCGACCCTCTCGGTAGTCCTCACTATCAAAACAAGCATCGATGAGCGCCTGCACACCAGACCTATCTCGCTTTGAGGCCTCGAGCATGACATCACTGATCGCAGCACGAGCAGCGCGAATAGTCAGTGGCGCATTGGAAGCGATGCGCTCTGCGTAAGCCGCGACCGCTTCATAGATATCCCCTTCAGACTCGACAAAATTAACGAGTCCCATCGCGAGCGCCTCATCCGCTTTAAACAGCCGCGCTGACATCATGATGTCTCTTGCTCGAGAGGGGCCTACGATCTGTGTTAGAAGCCGCAACCCCTCGTACTCGTATCCAAGCCCCAATCGTGCGGCGGGAATGCCAAACGTCGAGCCAGGTGTAGCAAAGCGGACATCTGCCTGGAGCGCCGTTGCGAGCCCGCCGCCGATGCAGTAACCCTCGATCAACGCAATCACCGGCTTATCGGATTGACGCAAGTATCGAGACGCTTGCCCAGCAATTTGCGCATACGCCGCTTTAGCCTCAGCCGAATTACGCTTCTGATCGAATTCCGATATGTCGGCGCCGGACACGAATGCTTGACCGCCCGCTCCTTTGAGAACAATCACCTTGATCGACTCGTCCTCCATAGACAATGCGAGAGCCTCAGCTAGCCCTTCCCACATCGCTAGCGAAATGGCATTTCGCTTTTCAGGCTGATTAAACGTAATCCAACTCACTGGGCCGTTTGTCTCAAGCAACATTTTCTCGGTCGTTAGCTTAATTTGCTTCATGCCAAATCCACCTTGTGCGCAGCCTAGGCCAACTCGTTAAATGACGCCTTCATCTTTCAACGACTTGAGCTCTGTTTCACTTAATCCCGCCGCCTGCAAGATCTCAAAGGTGTGCTGCCCGCGGTAGGGTACCGCACGCGCCTGATCATGGGCGTTGGGGTGATTTGAAAGATTAATGGGCGAACGAACAAGGTCGACCTGCCCTCTTTCCGAGTGATCAGTGGGCAGTCGCATTTGAAGCGCTCGAGCCTGAGGGTCATCAAAGGCTTCGGCAACTGTGTATATAGGTCCCACACGGGCACCCTATCGCGTTTAACTCTGTAATCAGCGACGCTTGTGTTTTCTGCGCAGTCTTGCTTTCAATCAACTCAATCAGTGCCTCACGATGCTTTACCCGCTGCTGATTGGTTTCAAACCGGGGATCCTCTAAGAGCGCATCGAGCGATAACTTCTTACAAAATGCCCGCCACATTCTTCCCGAGGTCGCTGCCAAATTGACAAATCCATCAGACGCTCTAAAGACGCCCATAGGCGCAGCTGTTGGATGATGATTGCCTTCCCTACCCGGACTATCTCCGTCCATTGTGTATCTTGAACCCTGAAAATCGAGCTTGCTGAGCATCGCCTCGAGCAAGCTCGTATGGACCCATTGCCCTCGACCCGTTTGTTGCCGCTCTAATAAGGCCAGCAATATCCCTTGTCCCAGGAACATACCCGCAGAGGTATCACTCACCGCAATACCCGCGCGCATAGGTTCCCCATCTGGAGAACCAGTGAGACTCATAAGCCCACTCATCCCTTGAATGATCTGATCGAACCCTGGGCGACTGGCGTACGGGCCCTCTTGACCAAATCCACTAATACTCCCGACGATTAAACGAGGGTTCAGTTTAGAAAGGGATTCGTAGTCAATCTTGAGGCGGTGCTTGACATCGGTTTTGAAGTTTTCAACCAGCACGTCGGCAGTTCGAACTAGCCGCTCGAGTACGGCATAGCCCTTTGGATGCTTTAGATCCAGCGTGAGCCCACGTTTATTTCGATGCAGGTTTTGTGCATCTGAAGATTGCATCGACCCGGTCACGCCTCCCGAGTCATCGGACCTTGGCTGTTCTATGCGGATAACATCGGCACCCCAATCCGCCAGCAGTCTTACCGCAACCGGCCCGGCTCGGACGATGCTCAGATCAAGCACGCGAATGTTAGCGAGGGGCTTAGCCATTAGAGAGTCTAAGGATTGTTTCGAGCACTTCTCAGTGCCCTGGCCACCTCTGATAGCTTGCTTTTGATTCTCTTGGTATTCGCAGGCCCCATTCTCACGAGTTGCTTCTGCGCGGGCTGTAAGGACTCAAGACTGTCATCCGCAAATTCATACATCACCACCGGTCGCTCGAGCCCAATCTCACCTTCGACCACCGGCGTCTCAAGCAGTAACCCGATAGCGGCGAAGACAACTCGATCGAAATCCGGGTCTGGCATCCCCAGTTCCTTATAGGCTTGATCCAGTAGTGGGGTGATCAGTACATAAAAGTCTGCCAGCGCCTCTGCATCTACCGAGTCAATAATCCAAGTAAACGTGTCGTATCTCGCATAACTGGCCGGGTTCAAAATAAACGCGTTGTCACCCACTCGGATTGCCGAAAAGCCTGTTCGTGGTGCCAAGACCTGGACAGCAGCGCGTATGACGCGCCCCTCTGACACTCCTTGGGTAAAACCGACAAACTTTCGAATGAGATCGTCAACTGCTAGCCAACGATGCAAACCTTCGTGCCGGCTTAGACTCACCAGCGCGTCTCGGACCAGCGCATCGCTCGCATCGAGCAGTGGGAGGATAAAGGCAGGCTCTGACGGCTCAACAACCGCTTCAGGTGCCTCAATCACCTCTGGCTCGGGCTCTGGCTCGGGTTCTGGCTCAGGTTCTGGTTCGGGCAGCGGGTCTGGCTCTGGCTCGGGAGGCTCAGGAATAGCTATCTCGGTTACCACGGTAGGCGCAGGCTCTGGCTCTTCATTAAGGACAGCCACCCCCAGGCCGATTGCGACAAGCAGCGTCACACCGATAGCAATCAGCAACCCTTTGTTCTCAAGCATAACGATCCCCGCCTCACCTTACGTTATCGAGATTTCATGCAGACCATAGCATCCTAGCGCTGTTTCTTAAATACGACCTTTAGACCGCTGTTAACTCGCCCCTTTTCTTTGTCTTTTCATTTCTTGGCCTTTGCTTGGTTTCAAGCCTCCACAGGTCGGACCAAACGCTGTTGTCGGTTGCTCGGTCGGAAACCACTCCCCGCCATGTAACAGAATGCGTTGGTGCCATTCCTGGCAACGGCTGTTGCGAGAGGATAAGCGGCACGATCAGCGCCCTAGTGTTCAAATTCCGCGGCCGGCGACGACTTTGCTCGAGCGAGCGCACATACCATGTGGGTGCCAGCTGTCTCTGCGCTCGCACCCCAGGACATGACACCATCTTCGTGCCCTAACATCGTCATGATGCCCTCTGGACCCGATGCGCCGGCTAGCTTCTTCAACGCCAGCGCCATGTCTACCGTCCCGTATGCGATATCCGCCGATGTTGAGGGTAGGCCGAGCCACTGTGACTGCCTCCAGATATCCGGCGAATGAACATGAAATACATAACGGATCGATTCAAATGCGTCATAGATCGCGGCGTGGGTTAGCGCTTCTGATGAAGGTCGAATGGGCCCCATGGCAGACACTGCATTGTCTTCAAGCGACCAAGCAACAACTTCCGCGTAATGTGAACTAGAAGTCGTACTGAGATTCCCTGTTTGGGATCCGGTAATGAGGAACCCTCGGTCTGTCCGAACACTCAAATTACCGAAGCCGTAGCCCCCGTAGCGATCTGGATCTTCACCGAGAAGTCCTGTGTCTTTAAAAATCGAGCGCCACGCGTTTAAGGACATCAAGTGACGCGGGCTCACCCAAGACTCCATCCGTGAAATCGAGCGAGTATTTAATGACGCCCTCTCGCTCTGTCACTGATATCCCTCATTTTGCTGGGCAAGTCCCTCCGAGAGGTTTCCTGATATCAGCCCCCGCTCTGTGATGATCCCCGAGATAAGCTCAGCTGGAGTAACGTCAAACGCCGGATTAAATACGTTAACGTCTCGCGGTGCCACTTGGACGCCATACACCTCTCGAACCTCTGAGGGTGCTCTTTCTTCTATCTCGATATCTGCTCCTCGCGAGGTTCTAAGATCCACGGTCGAGTAAGGACACACCACATAAAATGGAATCTTGAAATGCTTTGCCAATACGGCGACACCTAGCGTTCCTATTTTGTTGGCCGCATCACCATTGGCGGCCACTCTGTCGGCGCCGACAATGACCAAGTCCACTTGGTGCGTCGCCATCACATGTGCCGCCATGTTGTCGGTGATCAATGTGCAAGGCACCTCGTGGGCCATGAGTTCAAACGCGGTTAATCTCGAGCCTTGTAGCAATGGCCTCGTCTCATCGACAAACACGTGGACGGGGTTTCCGCCAGCGTGAGCCGCGTAAATCGGCGCCAATGCCGTTCCAAATTCAGACACCGCAAGCGAACCAGCATTACAGTGCGTCAAGACCCTGCCGCCGTGAGGAATAAGCTCGGCGCCAATCTTACCCATCGTCAAACAGGCTTGGCGGTCAGCGTCAAACAGTTGATCAGCCTCCGCCTTTAGGCGATCGGCCCACCCCTCTGGAAAGGCATTTCGATGCTCGTGCCGGACACACGCCATCATATGCTCCACCGCCCAGGCAAGGTTAACGGCCGTTGGCCTTGCCGCAATCAAAGCGCTCGCCGCAGCCTCAAACTGAGACAGGGTTTCATCCGGACCCTGACCCGCCGTCCGACCAAGCAGCAATCCATAGGCTGCCGCAAGCCCGATGGCTGGCGCACCTCGAACAGCCAGCGTCTTAATCGCATCGATCACGCTATCAGTTGTGGTGCAGTCCAGATAAGTCGTTTCCGCGGGCAGCCGCCGCTGGTCCAGAATGCGAAGCTGCGTGGCAGAAGGAATAATGCTTCTTGGCAACGACGGAGTGGTTGTCATGTCAGCCTGCTCTTAACGCCGACACCATGTTCACGCGCTGCTCAGTGTCAACAAAAGAAAACGCGCCACTTGTCCGATCTGTGAAATCGCCATAGCGAGCTAACATTTCCTTAACGACCTGATCTGGCTCACCAACAACGCCCATCACATCAAGAATGTCATCTGTAATGAGGTCTGCCATCTCTTTCCACTGTCCCTGCTTTGACATCGCGTTCAGCTCGACCTGAAGATCGCCCCAACCATGCACACCAAGCACCTGTTTGTAGGCAGGTGTCGAACCGTAAAACGAGATCCTCGCTTTCGCAGTCGCTTTCTCAGCATCAAAGGTTTGTTCATCCTTACCAGACACAACAAAAGGGGTGTAGCTGATTTCAAAATCCTTCCGCTGCTTGCCAGCCTTTGCCAGCCCTCTCTCTACCGCGGGCAGCGTCACTTCGCGGATATACTTCTCGTTTGAGAACGGATGGATAATTAAGCCATCTCCAACCTCCGCAGCGACTTCGGTCATGATGGGTCCCACTGCAGCAAGCACCACCTTGGGTGCCCCATAAGCGGTGTCTTCCGGCGTAAATGCGGGCGTCATTAGCGTGTGCTGGTAATACTTTCCTTCAAACCGGAGAGGCTCGCCGTCATACCAATTGGCCCAGATTGCTCGCATCGCCAAAACGAGTTCGCGCATCTGTGCGGCCGGTGCGCCCCATGGCATTGAGAATCGTTTGGTAATGTGGGCGCGAATTTGGGAACCGAGTCCAAGTGTAAATCGCCCCTTTGAATAGGCGTTCAAATCATGGGCTTGATTCGCCATGGTCATAGGCGACCTGGCAAACGCAACCGCAATTCCGGTCCGAAGTTCAACCCGCTCACTATGCTCAGCACCAATCAGTAACGGGAAAAATGGATCGTGGTTCATTTCGGCAGTGCCAACGCCATCATAGCCCTCGGCCTCAACGCGTTGAATGTGCTCAGGAATTTTCTTCCAATCTTGGGTTAGGTGAGTATCTACCTTCATCGTTTCTATCCTCTGCCTTTTGGTTATCTCGTGTCCTTGTCTGCCGCCTACGCCACAACAATCACTATTGATGGATGGCTTTTGCGATTATTTGCGACTGTTTACGCCTGAGTAAAGCCGTTGTCATCTAGAAGCGACGACTCTGGACCATATAGGAAACAGCCTCCAAAGAAAATCGGTTCGGCGTCGCACTTGTCAGGCTAGTACGACACGCCGCAGCGCATCGGCATGCTCCTCGGGGGCTGCATCATTTAGGAACTGACCCGCCGCCGTCTCGATTCCTGCCAAAAATTTTTGCAGGGAGGGCGCGCGCAAGAAGGGCTGAATATGCACGTAAGTTGAATACACGCCGGGCGCTTGTGCTTGCTGCCATGTACTTGGAGCTTGGTGAACTGAGAGGATATAACTCTGAGCTTGGCCCAGCACCCGGTCAAGCCGCTGAAGAGAAACCTTAAGCGCAAAGGCTAGTCCCCTTAAGTTCCGCATCTGTCGCCTCCGCAAGCGTCGCCATAAAACGGTGCGGCACCAGCATCATCTCGAACGGAAACTGAGCAAAATAGGGCACGAACACCGTCCAGTCGTGCTCATCGAGCAACATCCGCCGGCCATCCAAGCGCTCGGCCTCTATGATCTCGTCAAAGAGCGATCGTTTTACTTCCTCATAATGAGCCTTGGCCGCTTCTATTTCCCGCTGTATCGCATCTACCGCAAAAGGGAACGCATAAATTTGGCAATGAGGATGCGGGTTAGAGACCCCAACGACTGATCCGTTATTTTCGAAAATAAACACCTGTTCCCACCCAGCGGCCGTTAATTCTTTGGTCTGACGGGCCCAGCTGAGCACGACTTGCTCCATTTCATGTAGCTCAAGTTCACTCAATCGACGACTGTGGTGCGGGTGATAGCACATGACGCGGCACTGCCCGGACGCTTCCATCGATCGATAAAGAGGGTGCGGAGATTCTGAAGCTGGAGGGGCCTTGCCTAGCGCCGGATGATCATTATCAAAGCAATAGATGCTCGAATAATCAGGATTTTGAAGTCCACTGACTCGGACATTACCTGGACACAGGTAGCACTCCGCATCAAAGGCGGCTCCCTCCCTATGCTCGGGCTCGGCGTTTTGACCAACCCAGGGACGGCCTCCCCGGTGACTCGTGATGGTTACCCAACGACGCAAAAGAGGATGCCACCGCTGCTCCCAAGTGACGTCCGAACTCACCTTTCACCGCCAATTACGATGAACATTCGCGAGACGCTGTGGATCGAGCTAACACTCATCATCGTAATACTCGGATCTCTACTCATTGAGAGGGTACTGCGGGCACACTATTGCTTACTAAGGGAAGATTGCTCGTGTTTAAACTCCGCACTCCGAATCAATGCGTAGTGATAAGCTTCAACCAAAGCATTCCAGCTCGCCTTAATGACATCGACATTGACGCCCACCGTGCCGAAGGTTTCGCCTTCAAAAGAATGCTCGAGCAACACCCGCACGCGAGCGGCCGTCTCTTCAGTTGAATTAACCACCTTGACAACGTAGTCCGTTAGCCTGAGCTCGCTTGCCTCGGGGAAGTGAGGCGTGAGCGCCTCTCGCAATGCGAGGTTTAACGCGTCCACGGGACCGCTACCCTCAGCGGCCCTCAACTCAACCTGATCTCCAATGCGTAACTTGACCGACGCCTCAATTGCTCCAGCAATATCAAGGTCATTTTGATCAGCCGCATTTTCATTACCCGGCGAATAGATGCGATAAAACTGGGGCTCGAACAGCGGCTGAAACTGCCCCAAATGGCGACGCACAATCAGATCGAAACTGCCATCCGCCTTCTCAAAGCTGTAGCCGGCGTGCTCCTTATCCTGAATTTCTTCAAGGATGGCTTTAGTGCGCGCAGGATCCTCAAGATCGGCATATCGGTTGGCAAGTTTAGCCCGGACGTTGGAGCCCCCGGCCAACTCACTAATCAATACTTTCCTGGCATTACCGATGCTGTCTGGCGACACGTGCTCGTAGGTTTCTGGATTGCGCAACACAGCCGAGACATGCACACCGCCCTTATGAGAGAAGGCAGAAGGCCCAACAAAAGGCTGTCCGAGCGGGCCGTCATAACCGAGCAATTCCCAGACTCGTCTCGACACCCACGTGAGGTGTGCGAGGTTGCCTGAAGGCAAACACTGGCGACCATATTTAAGCTCGAGGTTCGCAATCACAGCCGTCAAATCAACATTGCCGCAACGTTCACCGATCCCGTTCATGGTTCCTTGGACCTGGGTCACCCCTGCCTCAACGGCTGCTAGCGAATTAGCGACGGCTAGTCCACCATCGTTATGAACATGTATACCGAGGACTGCGTCAGGCAAGTGGGCGGCAACACGACTAACAGCGTCGGTAATCTGACTTGGCAGCATTCCGCCATTGGTGTCGCACAATATCAGACGGTCTGCGCCAGCCTCATGGGCGGCTCTAAGCGTGTCCAGCGCGTATCCCTCATCCGAAACGAACCCATCAAAAAAGTGCTCGGCATCGTAGAACACCGGTTTATCGGTTTCGGCTCGCAGGTATTGGATAGAGCCAGCGATCATTTCGAGATTGCGAGCTGCAGACACCCGCAATGCTTGGTCGACGTGGAGCAACCAACTTTTACCAAAAATACAGCTCACGTCGGCGCGAGCATCAACTAGCTGTTTTAAGAAGTGATCATCCTCAGGGAGGCAGTCCGCACGATGGGTTGAGCCAAACGCCGAAATTTTGATAGTGCTATACCCCTCACCTCTCGCCGCTGAGAAAAATTCACTATCTTTGGGATTGGATCCCGGCCAGCCGCCCTCGGTGAACGGAACGCCGAGCCGATCGAGCACGCCTGCGATCTCAAGTTTATCGGCAAGACTGAGGTTGACTCCCTCGCCCTGGTTGCCGTCACGCAAGGAGGTGTCGTAGATCTCTATCGGCGTGACGTCTCGATCGGTCATGCGCTTAACCGGGCATCCACAGCCGAGATAGCCTCTCGACTAGCCAACAACTCATCTAATGGGTCAAAGGTTCCTGCCAAGAAGGCCTCTCGCGCACTCGGCTTCATAGAGAACGGGAAAGATTGGTTTAGATACACCACTTGGAGGGCTTCTAAATCGACCATCAGTTCCTCGCCAGGCTCGGACTCGATCAACCTCGCGAGTTCCGATCGAGGTTCGGCAGCCATTTGCAAGCAGGGTATGCCTAACGTCGTGCAATTGCCGTGGAAAATTTCTGCAAAGCTTTCAGCGATAACCACGTTGATACCAAACTTCTGAATCGCCTGCGGGGCATGCTCGCGACTGGAGCCACAACCAAAATTGGCATCCGAGATCAGAATCGAAGCACCCTCGTGCTGAGTGGCGTCTAAGGGGTGATCCTTCGATTCGCCATTGGCGTCAAACCGCTCGTCGAAAAAAAGCGAAGGTCCTAATTCATCAAACGTCACGCACTTGAGAAACCGCGCCGGGATAATGCGATCTGTATCAATGTCGTTGCCGGCTACATAGACGCCTCGACCAGCAATCTTGCTCAGTTCGCTCATACTGCCTCCAATTCAAATATCTCTCGAGCATCTGCGACAGCGCCTTCCACCGCAGCCGCTGCAACCATGATCGGGCTCATCAAGATCGTCCGACCCGTGCTCGACCCCTGCCTTCCCATAAAGTTTCGGTTAGAGCTTGACGCACACACTTCGTCTCCAACCAACTTATCAGGGTTCATAGCAAGACACATCGAACAGCCCGGCTTTCTCCATTCGAAACCAGCCGCTTCGAACACCTCGTGCAACCCAAGCGCTCTGGCTGCGGCATCCACTTTTTCAGAGCCAGGAACAGCAATGGCTCGAACGTGGGACGCAACCTGATGTCCTTTTATCACCTCCGCTACCGCCTCAAAGTCACTAAGGCGTCCGTTAGTGCAACTCCCTATGAAAGCAACTTGAATAGGCGTCCCTTTAATCGGTGCATCTGCACGAAGCTTCATATAGTCGAGCGCGCTGGTAACCAGTTCTTGATCAAGCTCGGAACCGGTATCTGCGGTTGGGATTCTCTCCCCGACGCCAATTGCCTGTGCTGGGGTAACACCCCAAGTGACTGTGGGCTCAATGTCTGATGCATCAAAGTCAACCACATCATCGTAATGGGCATCTTCGTCCGACGCGAAGCTAGCCCACCTGGCTTTCATGGCATCAAATTCAGCGCCAGTGGGAACACGCTCTTTACCACTCAAGTAATCAAAGGTGGTTTGATCAGGGTTGATATATCCGCAGCGAGCCCCCCCTTCGATACTCATGTTACAAACGGTCATTCGCTCTTCCATGGTCATATTCGTGATGGTGCTGCCGGCGTATTCGTACGCGTACCCGACACCACCGTTGACCCCCAAAACACGAATAACGTGCAATATGACGTCCTTTGCTGTGACTCCCTTTTTCAGTGCACCGTTGACATTAATCTTTCTCACTTTCAACGGATCCATGGCTAGCGTTTGACTTGCCAACACGTCACGGACCTGCGATGTCCCAATACCCAGTGCAATGCAGCCGAAGGCTCCGTGCGTCGCGGTGTGGCTGTCACCACAACAAATCGTCATCCCAGGCTGGGTCAATCCAAGCTCTGGACCCACCACATGCACAATGCCCTGTGAGCCCGTCTCTGGCGCGAAAAACTCGATGCCATGTTCAGCGGTTGATGACTCAAGCACCTGCAACATTCGCTCCGCCATATCGTCCGCGAGTGGTCGTGCCTGGGTATCGGTTGGAATAATGTGATCGACAGTCGCAAATGTTCGCCCTGGATAGGCGACCTTCAGGCCTTTATCTTTTAGCATTCCGAACGCTTGAGGACTGGTCACTTCATGAATGAGATGCAGCGCCATAAATACTTGGTACTGCCCATTAGCGAGACTACCCACTACGTGACTGTCCCAAACCTTTTGATATAAGTTTTTGCCCAACGTTTACACCCCCGCCAGAAAGCGGCCAAGTTTACCAAAACTATCTACGATCGCCATTGTCCCCACATGGGGATTTTTCATCGGACACTAGAACCCATGATCACTTCGATAAGAACGCAGAGGCTTATTCTTCGACTTCCGAACCAGGCAGATGCACCTGCACTATTTCATACGATCAATGGCTCAGTGGAAACCTTGTCGCGCTTCCTCAGCTGGTGCACCCCGGAATACGCGCTGTCAGATGCAGTTAAGTGGACTCGGGGGCTGAATATGACGCCGCGCAAGGCTTGGGGTTCCATTTCCTAGCCTTCGAGCAGCTATCCGGCGATCTCATCGGCTCTTGCGCAGTGACAAATAGAGGAAGTGCGCTTGGCGAAGACGGGGTCTGGAATTTAGGCTATTGGATTCGATCCTCATCTGAGGGGAGGGGTTTTGCTAGCGAAGCGATCCGCCGTCATCGACGCAGCACGACAATCAGATCGCATCGATCAGTTAGAGATCAAGATGCTGGCGACCAACGATAAAAGTCAAAGAGTAGCCATTAAGTCCGGGGCTCAGTTCATTGGTATCCGCGATGAGGACATCTCACTCCATGGAAAAAAATGGCCCGCCTTGGTCTATCGATTAACCGTGACTCACGCCGCCTGAAGCATTCAAGGCACTCTCTCGGCTTGATCATTGGGCGCAGCCAAATCTTTCGATAACGCGTATTGATCGTGTTGTTAGCCACCTAGCGCGATAGTGCCAGCATCACGCGAACCTTTTTCAGCGGCTTTGCCTTTTCTCAGTCTTTTCGCATTGACTGGCCTTTTCCCGGTGGCATGTCTTTTCCCAGTGACGAGCCTTTTCCGATTGGGATGAGGCTGGTATGACCCCCTTTCGCACTCGTCTGCTAACAAAAGACGCTACTTTTCACAAAAGACGCTACCTCTAACATGAGACGGCGTTTGCAGCTGGCTCAAGGCCGCCTATACTGCAAAATTACGCAGTATTAAGACCAGGACAACGCACCATGAGCGAAAACTCGACCGTCGAAACGATGCAAGACATCCTCCATCAGCAGCGCCAAGCCCAAATCAAAGGAGGCGCTGTTTCCGCGGCGCTTCGAATTGATCGACTTCGGCGAGCCGTCAATGTGCTCGAGCAGAATGGCGACGCCTTTTGCGATGCGATGAGCGAGGACTTTGGCAACAGAAGTCTCGATGCCTCCAAGCTAACGGATATTCAAGGCGCGATTACACCGCTCAAGGATGCTATTAAAAACGTCCCCACTTGGATGAAGCCAGAAAAGAGAAAGGCAAGCTTTCCCATGGGGCTCTTGGGTGGTCGCTGCCGCATCGAGTTTCAGCCCCTCGGTGTCGTGGGCTGCATTAGCCCCTGGAATTTTCCCGTTCAGCTGACCTTTGCGCCACTCGCGGGCATATTTGCCGCAGGGAATCGCACCATGATTAAGCCCTCGGAGTACACGCCAATCACATCGGCGTTGATGAAATCCACGCTGGAAGCCGCGTTTGATCCCGATGAGCTCGCAGTATTCACCGGAGGCCCTGATGTTGGCAGCGCGTTTTCAGGCTTAGCGTTCGATCATCTATTGTTCACAGGAGCTACCTCCGTCGCTCGCCACGTGATGCGGGCCGCTGCTGAAAATCTTGTCCCGGTTACTCTCGAACTCGGCGGAAAGTCGCCAGTAATCGTTGGACGATCAGCGGATTTAGCGATGACCGCGAGAAATGTAATGGCTGGTAAGACGATGAATGCAGGTCAAATCTGTCTTGCGCCGGATTACGCCATGGTCCCCGAGGAGCAATTGAGTCGTTTTGTTGAAGAAGCACAAACGGCTGTTGGAGAGATGTTCCCTGAGATCAAGGATAACCCTGATTACACGTCGGTCATCAACGAGCGGCATTACGATCGATTGAATGATTACTTGGAGGACGCAGCCGCTAAGGGAGCGGATGTTATTACGATTAACCCGAGCGATGAGGATTTCAGCCAACAAGAACACCATCGCATCCCACCTACGCTCATTTTGAACCCCAGCGAGGACATGAAAATCATGCAGGAAGAAATTTTCGGTCCACTTTTACCGGTCAAGACTTACGATCACATCGACGAGACCATTGATTACGTGAACGAGCACGACCGACCACTCGGGTTGTATTACTTCGGATCAGATAGCGATGAGACTAGGCAAGTACTGGACGACACGGTCTCTGGAGGCGTCACCCTCAATGACGTGATCATGCACGTTGCCCAGGAAAATCTGCCTTTCGGCGGCGTCGGACCAAGCGGCATGGGCGCTTATCATGGTGTCGATGGGTTTAGAAACTTCAGCCACGCCAAGTCGATCTACTCACAGAGTCGATTGATCTCCAATCTGGCCAAGAAGATGGGACCGCCTTACGGCTCCGACACAGCAAAATCCGCGTAGAGTAACGCTCATGGGGGAGTCAGGTCGCGGCGAATCCCCCAGATCGCAATCCACGGACTTTAATCCCCGAGTTTTAGTCAAAGGGCTTTAATTGGCGATCCGCCGAGAGCGTTTTACCCCTTGGTATTTTTTGGCTCGTTTGGCAACTCGCCAACCAGATGGACTAAAGATTTTACTCGGCGACGTGAATTGCGAGTTCGCGGGTATGCGGGGCGTAACGGTGCTCCCACAAATAAATCCCTTGCCAAGTACCTAGCATCAGCTGGTGATTGACGTAGGGCACGCTAATTGAGGTCTGAGTCAGCGCCGAGCGAATGTGCGCAGCCATGTCATCAGGACCCTCGGCCCTATGAGTAAACACAGGGTCGCCATCAACCACCCACTTAGCCAGCCAGTGTTCGAGGTCAGCCAGCACTGCAGGATCTGCGTTTTCCTGAATGAGCAGGCTAGCGGACGTGTGCCGAACAAAAACAGTGCAGAGGCCTGTAGGCCGACTCGCTTGCATAACAATCGACTCGACCCGCTCGGAGATATCGATAAGCCCGCGCCCACTCGTTGGAATCGAGATCGTGCGAACCAATGGGCCGTCGCTCTATCGGCCGGTGAATTCAGGTTTTCGTTTCTCAACGAACGCCTGGACGCCCTCTTTGAAATCCTCACTTTGGAACATGCCAGCGAGATGCACCATGAGGTGGTCTACTGCCGTATCGTAGGACTCTTCAAGCCCCATACGCATCATTCGTTTCGTTGTCTGAACCGCAAGGGGCGCGTTGTCGGCGATCTCCTTTGCCCATTGCATTGCTGTGGGCATCAGCGCGTCTGGCTCAACAATCTCGTTGATAAGCCCCATTTCAAGGCACTCCTTGGCATCCACTGTTCTCGCTCGGTAGTACAGTTCAGCCGCCTTACCCCAGCCAATCAATCTTGGCAGTAGCCAAGTTCCGCCGCTTTCGGGAACTACATTACGTTTCGCAGTGACCGCAGCCATCTTTGCTGTGGTCGAAGCAATGCGCATATCGCAAAGCAACGTGAGATCCATCCCATACCCCGCTGCTGGCCCGTTCAAAGCGCAGATCATGGGGGTATCGATATTCCACATCACGTTAATGGGCGCATCTCTTAAGTCGAACAATTGCCGTGCTGGGCGATTTGTACCCTTTGAATCGCCACTACCAATGCCGCCTTCACTCACACCAATTAAATCGAGGCCAGAGCAAAACCCTTTCCCAGCACCGGTCAGGACAATGCAGCGGATATCGGGATCTTTATTAGCTTCAACCACCTTTTTCGAAAGCTCATCTAACATGTCTCGGCTGATCGCATTGAATCGATCTGGCCGGTTCAGCGTGATGAGCGCTACGCGGTCGTGCTGTTCTACTAAAAGTTCGTCGGTCGTCGAGGGCGTTAGCGCCATAGTTCTCTCTCCATTTCAGCCACCGAATGCGTGGTTAAAGCGTTTAAGTAACGAGCAATATCTTCGATAACAAAGGAGTGAGGTCTTCGCCACCTGACACACTCGAGGATCAGCTCTGCATGCCCAAGATTCTCATAGACCCGTCGAATAGCCAAGCCTCCAAGACCCAACACTCGCTCATACAAGGCTTTTGATTGGCCCCGCCTGACTCGATGGTCATTGGCACCATGAAGTAGCAGCATACTGGGCACGTCTGAGTGCAGCTGCCAGACAGGTTGTGACGAAGGGTATTGCCAGGCTGGCCCGAAGTAATGCCAGTGCATGGATTCAGAGAAAGGGTAAAAATAGTAAGGACCAGCTAAACCGATGAACCCTTTAATGGGGGACCCACCCCCGAGAGACCGGTTTATGGCCAATAAACCCGCTAGGTGAGCTCCCGCTGAATGCCCGGCCAAAACGATCTCACGTCCGGGGTATTCAGTCAGGACCCAATCAAGCGCCTCGTTTGCGTCTTGATAGGTGTCAGCAAATCGCGCGACTGGCCACTTCCTATAATCAGCGACTACCGCTGTAACGCCCAATCGAGCCAGTGCCTCCCCTACAAACCGATACTGAGACCGATGACCGCTCTGCCAGTTTCCGCCATAGAAGAAAAGCGTCACCAACCCATCTGCGCTCGCGTCTCCATCGTAGATATCCACCATAAGTTGGTGTCTTTGGCAAAAAAGCGCTTGCCTTGATCGCATCGAGCCGGGGAACTCGACACTGTTGATTGCCAGCAAACCGGCGTGTTCAAGTGCGTTCATTGCGGCCCTTGCTCATGCCCACGCACACCATTGTCGACGATAATTTTTTCTCATTTTAAATGCTTTATGACCGTAGCGACTCCAAAACGCTTGCTGTATCATCGCGCCACCATGCCCGCTGACCTTGCACACAACGCTGACCGATCATCGAAGACTACTTGGATGATAGCTTGCGAAGACGCTCCTTCTTCGCTTGGCAGAGGACACAGCAAGGCAAACGAAAATCCCTCACAGTCAGCGCCGAATGGTAGACCAAACGCGCGTCGAATATCTCGCAGATTGGTCTCTCACAGATTGATCCCTTACAGATTGGTTGAGGGGATCAACCACCTAAAGTCACTTGCTTCTCTAACCAGGTCTCATTCGCGCTGGATTGCAGTCCTTGCCTTACTCATCGTTGGCCAGCACGCCAATGCCGAACTCCGCTGGCCAGACCCCGTTTATGCATCAGAGGATGACATCGATATCATCATCGATGGGGAACTTACCGAATCAGAGTGGATGACCGCGCAAGTGTATCAAGACTTCAGCGTGATCTCGCCGGACACCCTCGAACCCGCCCCTGAAAAAACCGAGATGTTCGTGTTGTACACCGAGCGGGGAATGTACGTCGGTGCTCGTATGGAGCAAGCAAAGAGCGCATTTGTGGAGCGCCTCAGCAGCCGTGATGATTATCTTCAACGCGACAGAATATCCGTATCCATAGACGCCTCAGGCGAAGGTCTTTACGCGTATTGGTTTGCCATCAACCTCGGTGGCACGATGCAGGACGGCACGATTTTGCCGGAAAGGCAGTACTCCAATAACTGGGACGGCCCATGGCAAGGCGCCACCGCCCGAGGGGATACCTACTGGACCGCCGAGTTCTTTTTGCCATGGACCATGATGACCCTTCCCTACCGACCAACCGGCGAACGTACCATTGGTCTTTACTTCCAGCGGGCGGTTGCTGATGCAGGAATGGATTGGGGTTCCCCCGCGCTTCCCAGAACCCAAAGCACCTTTTTATCGGTGTTGCCTCGGGTGTCCATTAAGGGCGTCAACCCGAAGCAACAGTTCACTTTCTACCCTTATGCTTCTGCAACGCTCGATGAATATGCTGGGGAATCCACCGCAAAAGCCGGCTTTGACTTCTTCTGGCGGCCAACCACCGCGTTTCAGATTACCAGCTCCATCGCTCCCGACTTTGGTAACGTTGAATCTGATGAAGTGGTGGTGAACCTAACTAGCTACGAGACATTTTTCTCAGAAAAAAGACCATTCTTTTTAGAAGGACAGGAGATCTTTTCTACGTCACCGCGCGCGAATCCACGATGGGGTCCTGGTGGCGGAGGCGGCTCCCCTACTACGCTCATCAACACACGTAGAATCGGAGCACCGCCAAAGCCCCTGAATCTTGACGGTGTCGAGTTCAGCAGCATTGAATCAAACCAACCCAGCGAACTTCTAGGCGCAGCAAAGGTAACCGGACAGAACGGCGCCCTACGATACGGTGTGTTAACAGCGATAGAGGACGACACGAAGCTGACAGGCACAGTAGACGGCAACACCCGACAGTTCGAGCAAGTGGGCCGCGATTTCATCGCAGCTCGGGTACTGTTTGAACAATCCGAGGGATCCGGACGCCGCGCGCTAGGCGCGCTGGTCACTGAGGTCGACCACCCCGTCGAAACCGCGCGAACAGCAGGCATCGACGCTCACTTCTTGAGTAACAATGGGCGGATGACGCTTGATGTTCAGACGCTCCATTCCGACATAGAGGGCACTCGTGGTGATGGCGTATTTGCTGATTTAACCTACCGCCCAAAGCGCGGCCTGCAACATAAAGTCACGGTCGATCACTTTGATGACACCCTCGATATCAATGATTTTGGCTTCCTCCGAAGAAACGACTTTCAAGGCTTTAGTTACAGCTTTGACCGAAGAGATTCAAACCGCGCTGGACTAAAGGAACGAGTCGATAACCTCCGGATAAGGCGCTACGAGAACACAGCGGGTGAGGTCGTCCGCGAGGGATATTCCTTATCTCGAGAGTGGCGCTACTTGTCCAACAATGAACTTGAAATTGACCTCGACTTCTTCCCCGAGCGCTTTGAGGACAAAAACAGCGGAGGGAACGGCAGTTATCTACTCGACGATCGATTCCAGTTCGGTCTGAGATGGAGCAGCAACCCAGCACAGCCACTCAGCGTTTCGACGAACGTTCAACTTGAACAAGAAGACATTGGTGGCATGCTAAGACGCTACACCACGCGATTGAACTATCAGCCCTCTGACCGTATCGCATTCAATCTATCACTCAGACACGAGACCCGGACCGGATGGTTGCTCCACTCAGGCGACCAAAACTTCACGCGATTTCAAGCCGAGACCTGGCGTCCCAATTTCGAGTTTTCTTATTTTCTATCGGCCCGTCAGCAAGCGCGCATCAGCTTGCAGTGGGTCGGTATCAAGGCATTCGAGCACGACCGATTCGTACTCCCGGGAACAGGCCAATCACTGGCGCCTGTGCAAAACGCAGATAGTGATCGAGACTTCACCATCTCGCGCATGTCCTTTCAGGCACGGTATCGATGGGAGCTTGCTCCACTGTCTGACCTTTTCGTGGTTTACACGCGGGGCTCTAACGTTCCTAGCAATATCGCCCGGGGCTTTGGCGATCAATTCAGCGAAGCCTGGAAGCAAGCGCTAGTTGACACGTTAGTCGTAAAGCTTCGCTACCGACTGGGTAACTGAGACCATAGATCTGGCGTGTTGGCCTGCGAGCAGTGCGATTAAACTGCCTGTTATTAGATGTCGTATCTACTCTTGATTCGCTCTGGTAATTTTTATGCCTGCCCCTCTTAAACTCGGGATTATTGGCGATGTCCATGCCGAACATCACCGCCTCACTCTGACACTAGATTACCTGTACGATCAGGGTATCAATCAAATCGCCTGCACCGGAGATCTGTCGGATGGGGTAGGTGATCTGGATGAGACGGTGGAGATCCTCATGGATCACAATGTCACTACCGTTGCGGGCAACCATGACCGGTGGCTGTTAACGGATCGAAGTCGACACGTCACCAATGCTCATCACCGATCCGACTTAAACAGCAAGACACTCGACTACCTTGAGTCTTTACCAAAAACGCGAACGATAACGGTCGGGCAGCAGGACGTTCTGTTATGCCATGGGATGGGAGACCAGGACCTCGCCAAAATTTGGCCAGGCACTGAAAGAATGCCTGTAGAGCGATCAAGCAGGCTAGATGACATCATTGATCAGGGCCGCTTTTCGTGGATTATCAACGGCCACGTCCACTTTCAGTCCGTCATTCCCTTCGAAACCGCTGTTCTCATTAATGCGGGAACGCTTGCTGGCAACCGCTGGCCAGGCTTTCTGATTCTGGACCTAGCGTCTCAAACCATTGATGTGTTCTCTCTCGCCGATGATCAAGTGACCTTTAAAGGGACTAGGGATCTCAGCACGCTGCCGAGGACCTGGAAGAACACCCAGCATTTCGATGGCGACTGGGATCCGACCTTTCTCATCGACACGACCGCCACTGCCGCCTAGCCGGGCAAAAGCATTTGTCCCTTTACTCGCTCCACTACGTTAGCGCTATCGGCGCTACTGTTACGAGTCGTGAACTTCAAGATTCACAGCATCGATAGCGATCGCCTGGCCTTTCTGAATGGATGCCTGGGCAGCCATCCCCATCAGAACCGCCAAGAGGCCATCACGAAGTGTCACCTCGACGGGCGCACCGGACTTAACCGTTCGAGCAAATGCCTGATGAGCATAGTAAGTCGCTCCTTGATGCGCCCCAGCCGCCTTAATTTCACTCGGGAGCTCGATAATTTCGTGCACGGCCGTGGAACGTCTTGGATATAAATTGATTTGAGCTGGCGATTCCGACTGACGAGGATGAGGGCCCGGAATATGAACATCCAGACGCGCCTCATCACCCGTCAAACTGATGTCCTGTTCAAACTTCGCCCCTTCTGCAAACATGCAGAGATCTAGCGTCGCCCGAGCGCCCCCATCAAACTCTACGATGACTAAGCCATGGTCCAAGATATCCGGCGTCCCCTGCGGGTAGTGCTCATCTAAGTGATTGCACGCCTGCCCACCCGTCGCAAAGACCCGCACGGGATCCTGATCTAGAATCAATCGCATCAGATCAAAGAAATGACAGCACTTTTCGACAAAGGTCCCCCCTGAAAATCGATTAAATCGATTCCAGTCGTTGACCTTTTTTAAAAAGGGATAACGGTGCTCGCGAATGGACAGTAAATGCTTGTCTCCGACGCCGGCACACTTGCCTAGAAATGCTTGCATCGCCGGCATAAACCGATACTCCATACCCACCCACAAGGGAGCCGAGCGACCCTCGAACGTTTCAGCCAGGCGTTTCACGTCACCTATCTGGGTGCAAATCGGCTTTTCACACAAGATCGCAAGATTAGGTTGCTCGGCTAACGCTAATAACTGGTCCGCGTGCTGAAAATTTGGTGTAGCGACGACGAGCGCGTCCAGATCCTGCGCCAGCAAATCATCCATGTGATTAACCCGCTCTGCCCGTGGCTCGATCAATTGCGCGCGATTGGCCATCGATTCGTCGGTATCCATAAACGCTACCAGCTCAACCTCCTCTAGCAAGCGAAGATTTCTCATATGTTCTTGGCCCATCATTCCTGCACCAAGTAGGCCATATCGAAGTCTTGTCATATTGATCTCTTTTTTTCCGAATGCCTCTCGCACAATCAAAACCGAGTGTCTGGCTGCTGGGCATCTCGACTATTGTACTCATCCTGCTTGAGAAACGTGCTTCGAACAGATGTGACGACAAGCGAGCGCAACTGACCACCTTCTGGTCACGCGCTGGCTACAAACCTGATAGTCTGCCGATGTGACGACCTCTTACTTATTCGGCTACGGCTCCATCCTTTGGCGGCAGGATTTTGTTCCTATTAGAACGATGATCGGAACCCTTCGTGGTTATTCAAGGGTTATCAATCAAGCATCTACCGATCACCGAGGAACGGTACATCGCCCCGGAGCGGTTGCAAGCCTTCGGACCTCACCTCAGCGTTTCGTCGTAGGCAAACTATTTGAGATAGCCCCCTCGGATCAGGATCGAGTGTTCGAAAAACTTGATGTCCGCGAGCAAAACGGATACTCCCTTATTCCCATTTCTGTAGAAGTGGGTGAGGCGATCTTTGAGGCAGTGACGTATATCGCGTTACCCGGTAACCCTTGGGATCTGGGCGAACCGAGCATCGACCAACTGGTTCAGACCATCCTTCTAGCCGCAGGACCAAGCGGGAGCAATATGGACTATATATTACAGCTCTATCGCGAGTGTCAGATCATGTCGTCAGGCGATGAGCCGTGGAAAGCGTTGGTTGCAGCCCTCGCCCATTCGCCACGGTTCGTGCGCCGAGCAGCGGCGCTTAAGATCGAGTTACCCGATCCCCACTAGATGGTAGGATGACGTCAGCAACAGGAGACTAAATCAATGAACGTGATGCCAGAAATTGCCGAGGCGCACTCGAAACTCACGGAGTGGCGTCGCGACCTCCACAGGCACCCTGAATTGGCGTTTGAGGAGCACCGAACATCGGCTTTCGTTGCAGATCAGCTCCGTAAATTTGGCCTTCAGGTAACTACTGGCATCGCTGGGACGGGCGTGGTTGGTACGCTGAGCCGCGGCGGAGGCAACCGGGCTATCGGGCTTCGCGCTGACCTCGATGCCTTGCCCATTGTCGAGGCCAACGACTTTGACCATGTATCAACAACACCCGGTGTCATGCACGCCTGCGGACATGATGGCCACACCATTATGCTTCTCGGTGCTGCCGAGTATCTAGCGAACCATGGGCAGTTCTCCGGAACCATTCATTTCATTTTTCAGCCAGCAGAAGAGAACGAGGGCGGCGCGCGCGCAATGGTTGAAGCCGGGCTGTTTGACCAGTTCCCCTGCGAAAGTGTCTACGGCATGCACAATATCCCTGGCATCGAGGTTGGAGCGTTTGCCATCAAAGATGGTCCCATTATGGCTGCTTTCGATATTTTTGAGATAGAGGTCGTTGGTCGAGGGGGACATGCAGCTATCCCACAGCAAACCGTGGACCCAATTATTGTCGCTAGCCAAATCGTTAATGCGTTGCAGACGATGGTGTCACGGCAAATTAATCCGCTTGAACCCAGTGTGCTGAGCATCACCCAGATCCATGCCGGAGAAGCTTACAACGTCATTCCCGATCAAGCGGTCATAAGAGGCTGTACTCGATGTTTTTCGACCAAAATCCAGCAGCAGCTCGAGGAGGGAATAGAACAACTTTCGTCTCAGATTGCTGCCTCATTTGGAGCCCTTGCTAATGTTCACTACGAAAGGCGCTACCCACCCACGGTCAATGCAATAAAAGAGACTGAGGACGCCATCGAGGCTGCGGCGCTAACAGTGGGCAGATCGAACGTGAATACCAACCCCACTCCGTCAATGGGATCAGAGGACTTTGCCTACATGCTTCAGCAGAAACCAGGCAGCTATATTTGGATCGGCAATGGTCGCGGCGAAGGCTCCTGCATGATCCATAACCCGGGGTACGATTTTAACGACGATGTCCTTCCCATTGGGGCAAGCTACTGGGCACACCTCTCGCAAACACTGCTTCCAACGGGCGCTTAAGTCGTGGCATTCATTGAACATGCCTTAGGAAAGACGCACTACACCGTTCGAGGTGCTCGTTCCGAAAAGCCACCCATTGTTTGGTTACATGGCGGCCCTGGGGGTACTCACAACCCAAAAAGTCGTCTCTTCGACCTCGCCGAGGGTCGACAGGTGTATGCGTACACACAAATGGGATCTGGAAAAAGTGGCGATCTACCAAAACGGCGCAGAACCGTTGCCACCTTTGTTAAGGAACTACACACATTGATCGCCACGTGGGGCCTCGACCGCTTTCATCTCATGGGAGGCTCGTGGGGCGCAACCCTCGCGCTGGAATATGGCCTGAGGCACCCGGAATCGGGTCTACAAAGCTTAGTGCTCCAATCTCCAATGCTCTCAGCGATCGATTGGCAACGCGACGCAAAGCAACTAATCAGAGCGATGAGCAAGGAAGACCAAAAGGTCATTCGCTATTGCCATGACATTGGTGCGACAGACGCATCGGTTTATCAAGCGGTGATGCGCCGCTACTACCGTAAACACGTGCTGAGAAATGACAAGAAACTTGACGCCATGTTCTCGCGAGATAACCCAAGAGGTGCCGCCATCTACGAGCACATGTGGGGCCCAAGTGAATTTGTGGCGACGGGTACACTGAAAGATCATGACCGGACGCCACACCTAAAGAACGTCAAGATTCCCACCCTAATTGTTTGCGGTGAGCACGATGAGGCCACCCCGGCCACAGGGCAGCGATACGCCAAACGACTGCATAACGGTCAGTTTGAGATGATAAGAGGCGCAAGCCACGTCATATGGGAGGAACAACCCGCGCGCTTGCGAAAGGCCATCAATCGATTCCTGGCCGGTATTGAATAGGCCACAGCATCCGGGATTCCGTTCACCCTAAAACTATATCGATTTAGACGCGCTCGCGCAGAAGAACCGGCCTGTTCTGCCCTTGATTATGATCACCTTTGGCCACACCGGTTCGAACCAGAACCGTCTAGCCTCTCAGCGCATCAAGGTCCGATAAATCAACGCTTTTGTCGATCTGTGCCCAAGCTAACTTAGCCATATTGAAGGCACCAGCGCCTGCTTCCTCAGCGTGATTACTCGCGGCCGTGCCGTCTAGTACCCGCCGAGCGATCCCTTGCAGGATGGCCGCCATCTTGAACATATTAAAGGCAAGGTAGTAGTCCCAGTTGGGAATAGCAGAGCGCCCTGTTCGCTCACAATACGCCTCAACAAACGCCTCCTCTGAAGGAATACCCAGCGGCGCAAGATCAATTCCTCTGAGCGCATCACGATAGGGTCTGCACAGGTAAGCAAAGTCAGCCAGAGGACAGCCCAACGTTGAAAGTTCCCAATCCAGAATTCCAATAACCTCTGCTTCGGAGGCGTGCATCATCATGTTGGCAATCTGTAAGTCGCCATGAACAACCGAGCAGTCATCGGTGGCTGGAATATTGGCAGGCAAATATTCCAGCAATTGATCCATAAAGGGGTTATCGACCGTTTTCGTGTATTCGTATTGGCCGCCCCATCGACTGAGCTGCCTCGCGATGTAGTCACTTTCTTTCCCGAATCCCTCTAATCCAACGGACTTAAAATCGACCTGATGAAGACTCGCAACCGCTTTATTGGCCGCATCCCAAAAAGCACCCCGCTCAGTCGGCGAGTAAGGGCCGTGGGTCGAATCCCAAATCACTCGACCCTCCAGATATTCCATCACATAAAACCAACTGCCAATGACTGAGTCGTCAGTGCACAGCGCGTACGTTTTCGCAGTAGGGACATCTGTATCCGCCAGCGCCGTGAGCACACGATACTCTCGGTCGACTGCATGCGCGGATTTCAACAACTCACCGGGCGGCTTCCGGCGGAGCACATATTTCTGTTGACCACTAGTTAACAAGTAGGTCGGGTTACTCTGCCCTCCAGCAAACTCCTCAACGGAGAGGTCACCTGCAAAGTCCGGTATTGAATCGCCTAAGAACTCCGCAAGTCGCGATGTGTCAAATTGGTGCTTTTCCTGAACGGGAATCGTTCCGACATTATCTTCAGGTTTGAAATCGGTCATAACACGGTCACTCTCATGTTCGCTCACAGTAGGTGATGAGTCCTATATATCACAGGATCACTCCACCGGCAGACAAAAAAAACCCCAAGCTAAGCTTGGGGTTTTTGCGCGCAGCGCCGCAAAAGAGCGCTGGCAGTATCGCTCGATTAGCTGACCGTCCAGGTATGGCCGGATTTTAAGGCGTTCGTGAAATCCGCAAGGCCCTTCTTTTCACGCACCGTCTTGATCTGCTCATAAACTGAGTCTTCGTAAGCAGTTTCTGGGTTGCAGTAAATGACGCCAACGGGCTCGGGGAACTCTGGTGCACGCAACTGGGTTAATAGCTGAGCCAGCATGCGATTGGTCTCATCATGAACAACCAAGTCCTCTTCCGTGACACCATCTTCTCCAAGGGTTACCACTTCTAGCGCCAAGGTAGACGCGTTAAGTTTGATCCCTTTGTCACGCTCTGTGCCAAATATCATTGGCTGCCCATGCTCTAGTACCAGTCGCGTCTCACCTGCCGTTTTCTTTTCCTTGATGAGCTCAAAAATGCCATCGTTATATACCGGGCAATTCTGGTAGATCTCAACAAATGAGGCCCCTTCGTGCGCGTGTGCCCGTTTTAGTACGGTCGTTAGATGCTTTGCTTCAGTGTCAATACTTCTCGCCACGAATCGTGCGCCCGCACCGAGGGCGAAACTACACGGATTGAGCGGCATATCGACCGAGCCATCTGGCGTAGAGGGTGACTTGGTTCCAACCTTTGAGGTCGGCGAGTACTGCCCTTTTGTCAGCCCATAGATCTGGTTGTTAAACAACAGGATCTGCAAATCGACGTTGCGGCGCAGGGCATGCATCGTGTGATTGCCACCAATACTAAGCGCGTCACCATCGCCAGTTATAACCCAAACGTCTAGGTCGGGGTTGGAGAGCTTCACGCCTGTCGCAATACTTGGTGCGCGTCCGTGAATAGTGTGAAAGCCATAGGTTTCCATGTAATACGGGAAGCGTGATGAGCATCCAATTCCCGATACGAACACCGTGTTTTCTTTCGGTTGATCAAGCTCAGGCATTAACTTCTGAACGGTTTTCAGAATTGCGTAATCACCACATCCTGGGCACCAACGTACCTCTTGGTCCGTGCTGAAGTCCTTAATCGTTAGTTTTTCTGGCGCGTTCATGCTTGCTCTCCCATCAGCGCTTTTATACCGTCCGTGATTTCGCGGATCTTGAAGGGCTGTCCTGACACTTTGTTTAGACCTTTTGCGTCTACCAGGAACTTGGCTCGCAGGACGTCCACCAGTTGGCCTGTATTCATCTCAGGGACCAGGATTTGATCGAACCCTTTGAGCAGTGATTCCAAGTTGCTGGGCATGGGGTTGAGATAGCGAATGTGAATATGGCTCACGTCATACCCTTCTGCTCGACAACGTTTGACTGCTTGCCGAATAGCGCCATAGGTCGAACCCCAACCGACGACCGCAAGCTTTCCTGATTCATTTCCCTGCGACACAGATTGCTTAGGAATGTGCTGGCTAATGCCTTCAACCTTCGCCTTACGAACATCGGTCATCTTCTGGTGGTTGTCCGGATCGTAGGAGATGTCACCGGTCACAAAATCTCGCTCGATACCGCCGATGCGGTGCTCGAGCCCTTTCGTGCCTGGCTTTGCCCACACACGGGCTAAGGTCTCTGGATCCCGATTGGCGGGTTCAAACCCATCAGGGTTCGTCTCAAACTTCACGGGGAACTTCTCAAATTGCTCTAGGTCAGGCACTTTCCAAGGCTCAGCGGCATTTGCGAGGTAACCATCGCTGAGCAGCATGACCGGTGTTGAAAACTTCGTCGCTAACCTGACCGCCTCGATGGCGACCTCAAAACAATCCCCTGGCGTTGCGGTAGAAATCACAGGCATCGGCGTATCAGCGTGCCTACCGAAGAGCGCCTGATTCAAATCAGATTGTTCGGTTTTCGTTGGCATTCCAGTTGAAGGGCCGCCCCGCTGAGTGTTAACCACAATGAGTGGCAGTTCAGTTGCGCAAGCGAGTGCGATCGCCTCTCCTTTCAGCGCAATACCTGGCCCCGAGCTTGATGTCACCCCAAGCGTGCCACCAAACGAGGCGCCAATGGCTGCGCAAACCGCTGCTATTTCGTCTTCGGCTTGGAAAGTCACGACATCAAATTCCTTGTACTGCGCCAGCGAATGAAGCAGTGATGATGCAGGCGTGATCGGGTAGGACGCGAATGTCAAAGGCACTTCTGCCAGAAGGCCACCCGCGATTAGTCCAAACGCCAAGGCCTCGGTTCCGGTCGTGTTTCGGTAGAGCCCAGGCTCAACCTCAGCACGGGGAATGCGGTAAACCTCAACTCCGGTCGGCAGTTCAGCCGTTTCACCGTAGCTGTGCCCTGCATTCAGCGCAGCGACGTTAGCATCCGCGATTTCTGGCCGCGACTTAAATTTGGCCTTTAAGTTATCAATGGTGATCGTTCGGTCTCTATCAAATAGCCACATGACGAGTCCGAGCGTCCACATATTCTTACAACGAACCGCAAACTTGTGAGACAGCCCGTAGGGCTCAACCGAGGCAATCACTTGCTTCGTAATGTCAATCGAGATCAACCGATAGCCATCCAGACTTCCATCCTCGAGCGGGTTTTCTTTGTAACCTGCCCTTACGAGATTCTTGTCGGTAAATGCATCGGCGTCCGCGATAATCAGACCGCCAGGCAGCAGATCTTTCAAGTTGGTGATCAATGCAGCTGGATTCATGGCGACGAGGACGTCGACGTCATCCCCAGCTGTGGTGACTTCGTCAGCACCGAAGTAAATTTGGAATGCTGAAACCCCAAATGTAGCCCCAGCAGGCGCTCTGATCTCTGCAGGGAAATCAGGAAAAGTGGCAAGGTCATTGCCATGCAGGGCGGTGGCCTCTGTGAAGTTACTACCGGTGAGCTGCATCCCATCCCCGGAGTCGCCCGCGAAGCGAACGACCACAGCGCTGGATGATGAACTTGATGCAGGAGCTTCTATTTCTTTCTCGACGACTGACATCTTACCCCTCTAGTCCTTGGCCTCCATGGCCTTTAAATCCTCCTCAAACGTCGCATACCGCTCGCTACGCCCCTTTGGATCTCTCTTTTATCACGCCCACAACTGCCGTTCGGACGCGTTTTAAAATACCTACCGGTTAATCGCATACAGGCCTTGGCGCGTATCTAGTCGAGCCGTATAGACCAGACTGCTACTACCGATACTGCTTTCGCGCCTCCCGCTACCCCCCGCCTTCCCGCTGCTTTCTGGGGACAGGTCAAGCGTTGAAGCCTAAACGAGCAGGCTCGCGCGAGCATATCAGAGGCGCTCAAAATAAAACAGATTCCAAGCGTCAAAAAGCAGCTCACGTGCTGCCGCGCTTATTCTCTACAGCAAACGACGTTTTATGCTCAATCAATCACCATCTAGCACCCGTTGCAAGGTCCAAACGCGATTGGTTATCGGTCCTTACTCCGAAAGGTGAATCATCGCCTTCGGATTGATCGGCCAGCGCAGCCGATCTCGATGATGATAGTCCCGAATCCTATAGCTCGAGTGCCGCATAGTGAATCAAACCATCGCCTCGATCAGGCTCGGCCCTCCTCGCTCGAGGGCGGCTAATAGCGCCGCTTCGAACGTCTCAACCGTATCGGCCCTCGAACCGGGAACGCCCATACTCTCGGCAAGCTTCACAAAATCAATGGCTGGCGATGCGAGATTGAATAGTTGTGCCGCATGTTCACCCACCGCATTCACGCCAAGGCGCAAGTACTCGGTCTCTAAAATTCCGTAAATCTGATTGTTAAAAATCACCGTGATGACGTTCAACCCCTCTCGGGCCTGCGTCCAAAGCGCTTGGTTTGTATACATCGAGGCGCCATCACCGAGCAAAGCGAATACCTGACGATCAGGTGCCGCAATGGCTGCGCCCACAGCGGCAGGCCCACCTTGCCCGATAGATCCTCCAGTCAGATTCAGCCATGTGTGCGCCTTCGACACTTGTGCGGGCCCGAGCACTGCAGCGCCTCCACCAGAGTCGCCACAAAGAATACTATTCTCGGGCATATGTTGTGCGACGACATTGGCCACCGCGCGCACCGACAGTTTCCCATTAAGGACCGGGAGCGACTCCTTGGTATAGGTCATGGGCTGGGTTGATGTCCCATCGACTGCATCGCACAAATCTTTTAACGCTTGGCTCACATTTTCATGGGCACTAACAAGACGATCGACCGTGCAGTTCTCTGGCACAAGTACACTGTCCTGATTGGGGTAGGCAAAGAAACTAACCGGTTGCTCGGCACCCACTAACACCAAATGTTCGACCCCATCCATTGCTCTCAACACGTCCTCGGGGAAGTAAGGAAGCCGCTCGACGACAGGATGGCCGGGCCCCGAGTCTACTCGAGCTGGGAAGGTGGACATGCTGACCCGACAGCCCATTTTGTGTGCCACTTGCGCTGCAAGCATCCGAGATTCAACCGTTAGCGCCCCTTTATCCAATAGCAACATGGATGCAGGCCCGAGCGCTTTAGCCACCGATTGTATGCGCTCCGCCTCGACCACCGCAGGGGGCTCAGGCTGGACGACAGTTGCGATATCAGGCGCCTCCCCCCAACAAGCTTCGGCGGGGATAATGAGCGTCGCAGTCGCTCCATCGGACCCGTGCGATGGCGACTGAGTTTTGGCTAGCGCCATCATTCCATCCGCCGCAAGCGAACCTGCGGTTGAATCCGACTTAATCCAAGTCGACACGTTTTTCGCCAGCGTTTCGATGTCGGATGTTAACGGTGCATCGTGGGGCACATGATACGTTGCATGGTTGCCAACAAGATTGATAATCGGCGTTGCGGCACGCCGGGCGTTATGTAAATTCGCTATACCGTTACCCAAACCAGGGCCGAGATGAAGCACCGTTATTGCGGGCTTCCCAGCAATGCGAGCATAGCCGTCAGCGGCTCCAGTACAAACGCCCTCAAACAAACAGAGGACGCCGCGCATCTCTGGAACGGCATCCATCGCCTGTACCAAATGCATTTCAGACGTCCCAGGATTGGCAAAACAAGTCGTTACGCCCGCATTCACCAAAGACCGTATTAAAGACTCGGCTCCATTCATCTCGTTAACCCATTGACCGTTCCGATGCCTCAATCATGATCGGTTGAAGAATGCTTGGCAATGAAGGCTTCAACGCCCGAGGCTCGGTGCGATGCTGAGCGCCAGGTGGCACTCAAGGAGAAAAGTTGGTCTCGGGTTACAGATCGAATCTCCAATTCGAACGAAGCGAATTATCCCCATGCAAGTGAGCATCTTGCCGTAGGCATCGATGACATAGGTTCATCGCCGCCTGCCGGAGAATTGCAAGCATTACTTAGCATCGTTGGTTACAAGGCTCTGCAACTGCATAGCCCGTTCGCGGTACACTTACGCCATCGTCTTGGAGTGCTTGCCGTGTTTTTACCACCCGTCAGACAACTGCAGTATCTCGTCGCCTTACATGACCACCTCCACTTTGGCAGAGCCGCGCAGGCACTCAATGTCACCCAATCAACCCTGAGCTCTGGAATCAGGGAACTCGAGCGCTTTTTGGATGTTCAACTTGTCGAACGGACGAACAAAAGCGTTGCCTTCACCGAGCTCGGGCTCAGGATCGCTGACCGGAGTCGCTACATCATCATGCAAGTCGAAGACTTGATGGAAGAAGCTCAGGCTTTTCATAATCCTCTGTCGCTTCCCATCAAGATCGGCGGTATCCATACCATCGCGCCCTACGTCATGGGGCATTACGCTGCAACGCTAAGAGAAGCCTTTCCATCCCTTCAGCTCTACCTGCGCGAAGACACGACGGCAGGATTAGTTGCAGAGCTGCTGGCGAACCAATTAGACCTGGCACTCATAGCGCTACCCTACGATGCAGGCTCTCTTGAAACCATCACCATTTACCGCGAGCCACTCCACCTTGCCTTTTGTGAGGGCTCATCGATTGTCGAAGATGGCTTGATCAACTTTGACGACTTACCCGACGAGAGCCTTCTCTTGTTGGATGACGGTCATTGTCTAAGAGACCACGCGCTCGCAGGTTGCCGACTAAAGAGCCATAAAAAGATCCACACCTTTGGCGCAAACAGCCTGCAAATGCTCGTGCAGATGGTTCAAAACGATGTAGGGGTGACCATATTGCCGCAAATGGCATTGGACGCAGGTATCCTCAATGGAACACCCATTAAAACAGAAGCGCTGCCACTCGACCGATTTCACAGGGACATTGGTTTTGCATGGCGAAGAGGCCACTCAAGGGCAGACGCCCTCATGACGCTGATCGACTGTTTTAGAGACGCTATCCCAACGCAAAGCTAAGGGGATAATCACGGAACAGAGGATTCAAGGCCACGCCCCATCATTGAGGGGGGGGGCTTCACTCTTTTAACCTTACGGACTTCTTTTACTTTCAGTGCTCTTTCAACTTAAAGCCACAAGCTCTGCCGTAAGCCAATGCGATTATCCCGCGGAAGCCCTCGATGAGTGGTCTATTCGGGAGCTCATCACTGATAGCTTGGAGAGCGCAAGGCCCTCATTGCACTTGAGATAAGCGACGTT
Source organism: Gammaproteobacteria bacterium (assembly GCA_038131595.1). Classification (GTDB taxonomy): domain Bacteria; phylum Pseudomonadota; class Gammaproteobacteria; order Pseudomonadales; family Azotimanducaceae; genus UBA9926. The sequence goes on along the minus strand of JAYPPR010000003.1, from coordinate 175,061 downwards.
GAGGTCAGCGTGCGGCGGCAAACCTGTCGATAACAAGCTATCGATTGCAAGCCCATTGACTACTAACACCCGTCAACTAGAACGGAATGCTCGGGAATTGTGCCGATCGGGTTGACTCAATGGGCGCGTTGCTTGCCTCGTGATAGGTGTAGACCAATGAGTATTTGGTTTCGGACGACGTATTCCTGCTCGCCGCGTGAAACAAGCGCGCATGGAAAAACAACACGTCTCCGGGGTTCAGCGGCACCGCCTGCGCCGTTTTTAGCAGGGCTTTATTACTGTCTAGGTCAGAGCGGAGGAATCGCGCAGCATCAAATTGCCCAGGATCCAAGGTCCACCGATGGCTTCCTGGCAACACCCGCAGGCAGCCATTTCTTTTGGATTCGTCCCCAAGCGCAGACCAAACGCTAATTAAGTCTTGCCGGTCAAAGTGCCAGTAGCGAATGTCTTGGTGCCATCGTGTCACGCTGGAAAAACCCGGCTGCTTAGTCATCACGCAATTGTGGTGACACTGGGACAGCAGCACCTCACCGTGGCCAAAGAGCTCACTCAAAATCGCTTTGATCTGATCTGCCGTACCCCACTCGCGAAAGGCACTGTGTCTCGAGTAGGTTTGCAATAGCCGCCTGGCGGTTTCGGCGCCCTCTGAGGTGTCATCTAATGGAGACCCGGGATAGTGAACATCAACCTCATATTCCACCGGGGCCAACTTCATGGCTAGGTGCTCTGCCGCAATGCCGAGCAGCTGCTCCCGCAGCGCTTGGGGTAACAGACCAGGCACGACCACAAAGCCCTGATCATCGAAGGTTGCTTTCAATTGTTGGAGAGATTCCACCATCTGGCGAAGTCCAGTGAGCTATTCGTGAATTATACGCTCAGTCCAATCAAACGTTGTCGCCTTGGCGCCACCAAAAACGGTCTAAGGGCAACAGACTCGATCCTGTAAATGAACGGGATAGCTCGCCCAACCGAGCGGGTGACGCTAGAAAGTTGAATGATCAGGTTGGCAACTGAGAGCCGCCGGCGTCTGCTAGACCGATCAAATGGGTCGCATCGTTGAAGCCCCGCACGATGAGTTGCTCCCCTGTGACAACAACCTGACTAATCGAGCCATTATCGGCGCCACTAAACGCAAATCCTCGAGCACCAGTCGCAGCCTCTAATAATTGGCCGATCACCCCGCCATGGACAAATACTGCGACCATCTCGTTGGGGTGCGCTCTCGCAATGGTGTCTATGCCTCTTAGCAGTCTAGTGCGAAATACCTCGGTTGCCTCCGCGCCAGGGATCACATCCCACCGGCCCTCTTGGTGCATTCTCTCGTAGATCGGGTCGCCTTCCGCAGCCTTAATTCGAAGGATGCCCCCTTCCCATTCTCCGAGGTGGACCTCATGTAAATCCGGATTGATTTGGATGGACAAACCGAGATGTTCCGCCAGCGGTGCTGCCGTCTCCTGCGTTCGCTGCAGTTTTGTGGCGTAAATTGCCGTGATCGGCGACGCTTTCAGCCGTTCGCCGACTCGAGTTGCCTGGGCGCGACCATTTGGTGCGAGCTCCGGGTCTCCTTGGCCATCGACCAGGGGAAAGGGTTCACCAGGCCTTGCCGCTCTTGATTCACCATGTCGCACTAAAATGACGCTACAGGCTCCAGGTGGCGCTGCAAATCGAGCTTGCCGGTACTCTTTTTGATCCATGTCCCCTCCTTCTCGCTGCGGAGATGGTAACCAGCCCGCGTTGATCTGGCCATACACCCTCGTTATTCTGGTTTTCAACACGCGTTCACGAATAGCAAAGGATCACTCATGACCTGGAATGACGAGCTTGACGAATTGCGCCTTCGAACCTCCCTTGCTGAGGCCATGGGAGGTGAGGAGAAAGTCGCCAGACAGCACGAATTTGGCAAGCTGACCATCCGCGAGCGCATCGATGAGATCGCCGATGACCACTCCTTCCATGAGATTGGAAAACTTGCTGGGGTGGGTCAGTACAATGACCAGGGCGAGCTAGAACAAGTCACACCATCAAACTTTGTATTCGGTTCAGCCAAGCTTGATGGTCGCTCCGTCATCCTGTCTGGCGATGACTTCACGGTGAGAGGCGGCTCGGCCGATGCTTCTATAGCGGGCAAACGGCTTCACGCCGAAGGGCTTGCGCTCGAATTAAGGCGACCGCATATCCGGTTGGTCGACGGCATGGGCGGCGGCGGCTCGGTCAAAACCATAGAGATGGCAGGTAGAACCTATATCCCTCGCGTTGCAGGTTGGGAAACGATTGTTCAGCACTTGAGTGTTGCGCCATCAGTCTCGCTGGCTCTGGGCAGCGTTGCCGGCATCGGCGCTGCCAGGGTCACCACTTCGCATTACTCGGTCATCGTCAAACATTCGGCACAAATGATGATTGCAGGTCCTGCACTCGTCGACTGGGCGAGTCTCGGTGATGTATCCAAAGAGGAGCTTGGATCCAGCGAGATTCACACGCGGAACGGGTCAATCGATGACGAAGTGGAGAGCGAGGCGGAAGCGTTCAGGCGAGCCAAGCAATTTCTCAGTTACCTGCCTAGCAACGTCGACGAGTTACCGCCTCGCGTTGACTGCGTGGATCCAACGGACCGCCAATCCCCAGAACTGAATGACATCGTTCCTCGTGATCCGCGAAAAGTGTACAAAATGCGGCGGGTGATCGAGACAGTCGTCGATACCGACTCATTTTTTGAGATCGGTAAAAAGTGGGGTAAGTCCGTTATCACAGGGCTTGCTCGCTTGGACGGCCTGCCCGTCGCCATCTTCGCGGAAGACCCAATGATTTACGGCGGCGCCTGGACGGCAGATAGCTGCAAGAAACTCGTGCGATTTTGCGATCTTGCCTCGACTTTTCATCTGCCACTTATCCACCTAGTGGATTGCCCTGGCTTCTTGATTGGCAAACAGTCAGAAGAGAGTGGCACGATTCGAGTGGGTTCTACAGCACTCGCGGCCCTAGGCCAGACCACGGTTCCTTTCTGCAGCGTGATCATCCGCAAAGCCTTTGGCGTCGCGGGCGCAGCGAATACCCAACCCGGACATCACCATTACCGATTTGCTTGGCCGTCTGGCGATTGGGGCTCACTACCCATTGAGGGGGGCATTGAAGTGGCGTACAAGGCCGAACTCGCTGAATCCGACAACCCCGAACGATTGCTGGCCGATATCAAAGCTCGTCTGAACAAGGTGCGCTCTCCCTTCCGATCGGCTGAATTTTTCGAAATCGAGGACATCATCGAACCAGCTCGAACCAGAGAGACCTTGTGCCAGTGGGCGAATCTCGCAGCGGAAGCTTTGCAGCCCGGCCCATCACGATTCGGTTATCGGCCCTAAGGTTGCTGGGCCCGCCTTCGTGAAAACAACCATCTGGGATTGCCACTGACCACAAGCGTCGCGTGCTCATCACTCTTTTCGCGAATCAGCAATGCTGTGCTTTGATCAAGTTCACTTAACCACCGGGCAAATCGGCCCCGGGCCAGGGGCGCTCTCTTCCTGTGAATTCAGGCCGCTAGAGTGTACGCCCTTTCGTTTCCTCCAGAGCCGACAGCGACAGTAGCGTCAGAATTGCGGCTATGAGTATGTAAACGGACACATAAAAAATACCGAGCTCGTTCCAGAGTAGCACCGCGATAGTCGGCGCTAACGCTCCGCCCAAAATAGCGCCGATCTGGTAACCGAGCGATGCACCCGAGTAACGAACCTCGGTAGTAAAGAGCTCGGTGAAGTACGCGGCCTGGGGACCATACTGCATGCCCAAAAACGTAAGCCCTAGTGTCACAGCGATGACGATCATCAGCGGTTCACCCGTGTTGATCAATGGGAACAACGCAAACCCCCAAAGCCCAGTCAAAATCGCACCCCACCGATAAATCTGTTTGCGACCGACGCGATCCGAGAGCCCCGAGAAATAAAACTGGGACGGCACCATAATCGCTGCGGCGATGAGAACCGCAGTTAGCATCGTGTCTCTGGATAAAGCGAGCTCAGGTGCAGTGACACCGTACGCAATGATGAACGCGATCAAAATATAGAAGGTCACCTGCACAGACAAAAAGGCTCCAGCAGCGAGCATAATCCGCTTGGGGTATTTGCGAATGGCTTCAACCACGGGCGACGAAGCAATGGGCTGATCACTCGCTTCGCCATCTTGGGATTCCTGCAACGCTTTGAACGCCTCGGTGTCTTCCAGACGGAGCTGCACGTACATGGAGATGCCAATGAGAACGATGCTCGCAATAAACGGCAATCGCCACCCCCAGTCCATGAACGCCTCCTCGCTCATCGAGCTACTGACCCCAATGAAGGCGAGATTGGCCAAGATAACGCCGACGGGTGCTCCTGCTTGCGCATAAGCCCCGTACCATCCTCGCTGATCAGCTGGTGCACTCTCGGTGACCAAAAGCATCGCGCCGCCCCACTGTCCTCCAATGGCAAGCCCTTGCACAAACCGAAGCAGTACTAAAATTAGCGGCGCAGCGACCCCGATTGCCGCGTAGGTCGGGAGCAAGCCAATCAAAGTGGTTGCTGCACCCATCATCATCAATGCAACCACCAGGGTGCGCTTACGGCCTACCCGGTCTCCGAAGTGTCCAAAAATCAGTCCTCCGAGCGGACGCGCAATAAATCCGACAGCAAATGTACTAAAGGAAATAATAAGCAGCACCATCGGCGGTAGATCCTGAGGGAAAAACGCCTTTGGAAAAATGACCGCAGCTGCAGTTCCGTAGAGGAAAAAGTCATACCACTCGATGCTGGTGCCAGCCAGCGAGGTCAGCGCCACACGACGCATATTTTGTTCTTTGTTTTGGTCCTGACTCATGGTTATAGACTCCCCTTCCCTAGATCAAAAAATCCCTTGGTTAAATTTAACCGCAATAAATCGTTTGCCCCTTCGATGAGTCGCATTGAACGAACCTTTCGGTACAGATGCTCAAGCGGATGCCCAGTGACGAGCGCACTACCGCCCACTAACTGGACAGCGGTATCCACCACCCGACCAACGAGTTCCGTGCAAAATACCTTTGCGCTGATCACTTCATTCACAGCGTTCTCGCCTGAGTCCACTAGCCGCGCGACCCGATACAGCATGCTGCGCGCAGCGTAGGTCTCAATCCGAAGATCCGCATAACGCAATCTCACCCCCTCTCTCGCTGATAGCGACTCTCCACTTCGATGCGGCAGTTGTAGCTGCTCGGCGAGATATTCCAGCGTCCACAAACAAATACCACAAGCCTCAGCCGCAACCATCAGCCTGACATTCTGGATATTCGCGAGCGCGCGCGGCATGCCCTCGCCAAGCTTTCCAACCAATTGCCATGAAGGGACCTCCGCGCCCTCAAACCGAAAAGCTGCATGGCCGCCACCTTCCATCGATGAAAAGGTCCGATCGATCACGACGCCATCGGCATCCCGGTCGACGACCACCATGGCAGTTCCCAATTTGGCGCCGGCTGGATCTTCAACATTGACCAAAATCGAGAGAAAGTCAGCGGTTGCACCGCCGGTGACGTACGATTTCTGACCATAGATGGTGAGCTTCCCATCATGGAGTACTGCCCAGGTCGGCCTCGGTGCATCATCGGGTTCGGTAAATCCAAAAGCCCCGCGCTTATCACCCGCTATCACTGGATCAAGATAGTGGGTTTTGAGGAGTCCCTCTGCCTCGTGAAGCAATCCAGGCCCTGGACCAAAAATAGATCTTGTGAGCGGCGTATTCGCCTTTGCCCAAAGCTCGCGAAGGACTGTGAGCTCAAGACAACTCGCAGGATTTCCGCCGAACTCTGCCGGTTGGGTTTTTTGAAAAAACCCAGCACGTTTGGATGCCTCTCTCACTTCCCGATGAAGTTGTCGCGAAGATTCCACGTCAACATCGCTCTCGTGAATAGATGCGCGCCTGCTATCAATTTCATCGACTAAAAATTGACGAGCCTCAATGATCACTGCCTCAATGGCCTGGGGTAACTGTTCGGGCATCACAATCTCCTCCGCACGGCTGCCAATCTAACGGACCGTCAGCACTTAGAGCAACTCGAAGCATGCCTCGACGACTCGAAGTAGACGGAGCCCCCTGTCTTCTGGCATGGTGCATTTTTTTAGGTTGATATTTTTTTAAGGGGACGCGGGATGAAAGTAGGCATTGGTATTGGTAGCGCCTATTACAACGGTGAGGACTGGCAAGAATTGGTGCAATACACCATGGCGGCCGACAGCATGGGCGTGGACTATGTCTGGTCGGCTGAAGCGTGGGGTATGGATGCTGTTGTTCCACTCGCCTATATCGCTGCGAAGACCCAGCACATCAAGCTAGGCACCGGAATCATACAAATTAGCTCCCGCGTGCCGCCGATGATCGCTATGACGGCCCAAAGCCTTCGAACGGTGTCGAATAACCGATTCGTTCTAGGCCTCGGAGTCAGCGGCCCTCAGGTCGTAGAGGGCCTTCATGGCGCATCCTTTGCAAAACCCCTCTCTCGGCTTCGCGAGTGCGTTGAAATCATCCAAATGGGGCTACGCAGCGAACGAGTCGCTTATGATGGCGAGCACTATGTGCTACCAAGGCCTGGCGGCGAGGGTAAACCCATTCGTTTGTCGCAGCCGCCCGCGCCGGACCTTCCCATTTACCTTGCCACGCTCGGACCAAAGGCGATGGAACTGACTGGCGAGCTCGCAGACGGTTGGATCGGTACGTCCTTCGTACCAGAGCATGCTGATGTATTTATGGCGCCGCTTCAGCGAGGACTGGAAAAATCTGGCCGATCGCTTTCGGATTTAGATATTCAAGTGGGTGGCAGCCTCGAAATTAGCGAGGATGTAGAACGGTTAATCGAAGCTAGACGTCCTGCGATGGCATTTACCCTAGGGGGAATGGGCTCAGCGCAAACGAACTTTTACAACGACGCGTTTAGTCGTGCAGGGTATGAAGCCGAGGCAAAGAAAGTTCAGTCCCTGTGGGTCGATGGCAAGAAAGAAGAAGCTATTCGCGCCGTGCCCGATGAAATGGTGCTTAAGACCAACCTCATTGGCACTCGCGAGATGGTGATCGAGCGGATCCGAGCCTACGCTGCGGTTGGAGTAACGACACTCCGCGTGAGCACGACTGGTACCAATTGGAAAGAGCGCACTGAATCCTTGGCTGAGGCGACCGATTTGGTCCACTCCATTTCTGTATAGCGCTCTTTATCGCTTTCTGCGGAGTCTTTGGTACAGCTTCTCAGATAGCTTTTTGTATAGCTTTTTGTGTGACCTTTTATTTGGCTCTTTATGTCGCTTTTTATGTGAAGGGGCTCACAGAACGACAATCATCAAACACCCCACATCGTGGGACTAGCGGCACGGACGGAGACTTATCATGCCGAGCAAACGCACGTGTGATCACTGTGGTCAACCGGTCGGTGTAAGCGCCTACGAGACCACACCCCAAATCCCCGAACTCCGGCATCTGTACTTTAGCCAACGACCCGAGGCCTACTGCGGAGCCGTGTGCAGCCTCGCGAGGACGGAACTGTTGAAGCAACAGCAGAGCGCAAATCTCGCACCAAGCGGCACGGATTGATTATTCATTGAACTTACCCGATCGATCAGGGTATTTTTTGATACGACTCGATATTTCAGGCCGAGGGCCGCAGTCTAACCCGCCCCGATCAGGAGAAGGCTACGGGCCATCAACAGCGGCGGAATGAATGCGGGTACAGTCAACAGCGCTCAGTCTTTTTTAAGGTAACGAGTCCTGAGTCTTTAGTTGGGCTCGCAGAGCCGACACCAAGCATCATGCTCAACGATCAAATAGGCAGGAGAAGCCATCAATGAATATCTGGCAAGTAGGCGACGTGACGATCACTCGAGTCATCGAAATGGAAATCACCGGGGGCACCCGTTTCATTCTGCCTCAGGCAACGCCCTCGGCCATCGAGGATATGGAATGGATGGTGCCGCATTTTGCGACTGCGGAGGGAAAGCTCATCATGAGCGTTCATGCCCTCGTTGTTGACACGCCCAGTCAACGCATCATCGTTGACACCTGTATTGGCAACGACAAATCTCGATCGATTCCTACCTGGAGCCATCTCCAGCTTCCCTTCTTGGAGGACCTGGAGAAGGCGGGCTACCCGAGAGAAACCATCGATACCGTACTCTGCACGCATCTTCACGTCGATCATGTCGGTTGGAACACGATGCTAGTGGATGGCCAATGGATACCTACCTTTCCCAATGCTCGTTATCTCATCGCCAAAGAGGAATTTGAATATTGGGACCGCGAGGCCGATCCCAATGATGCCGACAACATCATGGACGACTCTGTCCGCCCGATCTTCGAGCATGGCCTTGCCGACCTGGTAGATCTCACCCACCAGATTTGCCCTGAGGTTCGCTTGGAGCCAACCCCTGGGCACACGCCAGGCCATGTCAGTATCCATATCGAATCACAGGGCCAAGAAGCGTTAATCACGGGTGATTGCATTCATCATCCTTGCCAGATCGAGCACTTAGATTGGGCTAGCAATGCTGATTTCGACCAAACCGCCTCGACGCAAACCAGAGAGCACTTGATGAACACGTATTCAGACACCGACGTGCTCATCATCGGGACACATTTTCCCACGCCAACGGCGGGTTACATCAAGCACTCAGAGCGAGGGTACTGGCTCGCGACTTAAGCGAAGTCTTCAGTTCGGCGCATCATGCCGAATTCATGTACTATCGCGGTTCGTAGATTTTCCTAGAGCGCGATGATTACCTACCCTTTTGGCAAAACGCCCGAGCCTGGCGAACTGATCGAGGTTGCACCAGCCGTCTATTGGCTTCGCATGCCGCTCCCTATGAGCCTTAATCACATCAACCTTTACCTTCTTGAAAGCGGTACGGGTTGGACCATCATTGATACCGGTATTCGCGGACCAGAAACCCGATCACTGTGGCAGCAAATTGCCGATACTCACCTGAAGGGCAAGCCCGTTGAGCGAATCCTTTGCACGCACATGCATCCTGATCACACTGGGCAAGCCGGGTTTCTATCCACTGAGCACCGAGCCCCACTGGCGATGAGTTACGGCGAGTACTACCAAGCGCGGGTCATGCACTATTCGATGCAAGACAAAGGGTCATGGCATACCTCTGACTTTTTCTTAAAAAGCGGCATCACGCAGTCGATGATGGATGCAATGAGCGAGATGAGAAGCCAATTCGCGCCGGAACCGGAGGACCACCCAATTCCATCCTCGTACGAGCGACTGCGCGATGGCCAGCAATTAACCATCGGCGAGCACGACTGGGAAGTCATTATTGGTTCTGGCCACTCGCCGGAGCACGTCTGCCTGTACTCCGAAAAAGCCCGATTGCTCATCTCTGGGGATCAAATACTGCCGGTCATCACATCCAACGTGTCGGTCCATCCTACCGAGCCGTTAGCCGATCCGCTTTCGGACTGGTTGGCGTCGCACGAAAAATTTGCCGCCCGGATCCCTGATGACACGCTCATTCTGCCTGCCCACAACGAACCTTTCTATGGCGTTCAGTATCGCCTGCAAGAACTGACTGACCATCATGAGCACAGAATGCAAATCGTTCTCGACGGTTGTCAGACCCCGTCAACTGCGATCGATCTCGTACCGGCGCTTTTTGATCGCAAGCTCGAGCACCATGCCCTGTTCATGGCCGTCGGAGAGGCGGTGGCGCACATCCATTGTCTGATGACTCGAGGCAGCTTGGCACGCACCTATGATGGTGAACACTTTCGCTATCAATCGCTGATCGCTTAGCGTCTAATCAAACGAGCACTAACGAACCACCCAGCAGGCAGGGATGCCTACTGGGCTCTTACCGCCTGCTCACCGAGTGTTCGTCTCCCTGTGGAATAGCCTTTTAAACCTCATCTATCCGTTCCTTGACCGCTCACATTGGCAACCTCTCCTTCAGCGCCCAGGAGACCCCTTAGCCAAGTCCTAGCGAACCCATTGGCTAACATTCCGTGCCTTCAGCGTAGGCTAAGTTGGGCGCATGTGACCAACCCATAAAACATGTACACTCGAAAACCTGTCTTTTCTTAACTGCGGTGGCTCATTTATGGCACAACCATTCGTCCGACTGTTTTTGATTGCGTGTTTACTTTATCCCTGGATCAGCCAAGGTGCGCCAGAGGGTACAGAGCAAGGAGAATGGCGGTATTGGGGGGGCGATGAGAGGAGCTCGCGCTATTCACCTCTCGATCTGATCGACCGAAGCAATTTTGGCGATCTAGAGATTGCCTGGCGGTGGAAAAGCGACAATTTCGGACCGAGTCCCGACTACATCTATCGCGCGACTCCACTTTACATCAAAGGACGACTCTATACGGTGGCGGGTCAGAGGCGGACAGTCGTCGCCATCGAGCCGGAAACGGGCGAAACATTATGGATGTGGCGCATGCCGGAGAATCCCCGGTGGCAAGCCTCTACGCGCAAGAACTACGGCAAAGGGCTTGCGTACGCCAGAGTCGATGACAAAGACGTTCTTTATCTCATCACTCCCGGCTACTACATGGTCGCCCTCGACCCTGACACAGGGATGCCCATTAGTTCGTTTGGCATCAATGGGGTTGTTGACCTTCATTTAGGACTGGGCGATTACCCTGTTGAAGCGGACACTGGCGTGCTGGCGTCTGGCGACATCACCAGCTCCTCTCCGCCCATCGTCGTGAATGATGTCATCGTCGTCGGTAACTCCCATGACCGCGGTTACTACCCAAGCAAAAAAGAAAATATTCCCGGGCACGTACGCGGGTACGATGCGAAAACTGGCCGCCTGCTTTGGCGGTTCAATGTCCTCCCGCAAGAAGGTGAGTTTGGGAATGACACCTGGGAGACAGATGCCTATCGCTACACGGGTAACATCTCGGCGTGGGCGCCACTATCGGCGGATTCTGACCTGGGCTTGGTCTATATCCCAACGGATACGCCAACCAATGACTATTACGGCGGCGACCGCCCTGGCGGCAACCTATTTGGTACCAGCCTCATCGCGTTGGATGCGAAAACAGGTCAACGGGTCTGGCACTTCCAGATGGTTCACCACGACGTCTGGAACTTTGACAATCCGAACGCTCCCAAACTGCTCGATGTCGAGGTCGACGGCAAAACCATCCCTGCTGTTGTGGAGTCAACCAAGCAGGGTTGGCTTTACGCATTTAATCGCGCCACTGGAGAACCTATTTGGCCAATTGAGGAACGCGAGGTTGCAGCGAGCGATGTCCCTGGCGAAGTTCTCAGCAAAACCCAACCTTTTGTCACCCATCTGCCACCCTTTGAACTTCAAGGGACGACCCAGGATGATCTGATCGACTTCACTCCGGAGCTTAGGGCTGAAGCAATCGAGCTCGCGAGCGAATACCGGATGGGTCCGCTTTTTACCCCGCCATCGCTGGCTAAAGACCCAGACGGCACAAAGGGTGCCTTCGTGATGCCAGGTGCCAACGGAGGTGCAAATATTCCAGGCGGGTCGGCAACGGATCCAGAGCTTGGCTTATTTTTTGTGGCGACCGAGCGCGGGCACAGTGTCATATCACTGGTACCTGGTGAGGAAAAAAACAGTAACGCCGGCTATGTGTCGCTGGGTCCCGGCGGCATTCGTGGGCCTCAAGGGCTCGAACTCTTCAAGCCCCCCTACGGCAGTATCGTGGCTTATGATTTGAACAAGGGCGACATCATTTGGAATATTCCCAACGGGGATACGCCAGATAAGGTGAAGAATCACCCGGCGCTCGCTGGAGTTGATCTGCCGAGAACCGGTAAACGATCCCACGCAACGATACTGGTCACTAAATCCTTGTTGCTTTACGGCGAGGGAAGAAGAGGCGATCCGTTCCTGCATGCGGTCGATAAACTCACTGGGGAGGAAGTGGGAGTGATCCCGCTACCAGCGACGACAAACACTGCGCCAATGACCTACGCGCACAAAGGCAAGCAATACATCATTGCCGCGGTTGCTGGACCTGGCGCCATCGGTGAGTTAGTCGCGCTCCGTTTGCCCGAGGATGATCTGTGATCCAAGCGTTGCTCATTCTTGGACTCATCGTTACGCTCGGCGGCTTTACCGCCTTCGCAAAAGGTGAGGAAGCAGTGTTTACGGCGGAACAGGCAGCGCTCGGCAAGAGAGTCGCTGAGCGCTATTGCTCCCAGTGTCACGATCAAAGCTATTTTGAGGGTTCCCTCTATAGAGCCGTTCAAGGCCAACAGGCAAAATATCTACTCGATCCCATCCAATCGACCATGCCGCAAGATCGACCGGGCACGTTAAAGCCGAGACACACGGCGGCGCTACTGGCTTGGATCATGTCATTGAATGGAGTCGCATCGGGAGACAAATCACTTCCCAAGAATTACGATCAACTCTCGAACCTAATCCTTCCTAAACCCTAAGCCTGATTCCATAACCGGGGGACGAATCATGAAATTAGCACTCATCAGTTGCGTTATCACAGCATTAGCCGCGCTGTCACTGAATGCAGAAGCCGCGAGGTTTGTACGCTTTGAAGTGAACGGTACTACTTCATACGGCGAGGTCGTTGGAGACAAAATCCATCAATTATCAGGGCTTTATTTCAATGCGCCAGAACGAACAGGCGTGACTTACGATTATGACGCGGTGAAGCTCTTGCTTCCTCTTGCCCCTCGCGATGTTTCAAAAATCTTGGGAACCGCTGTCAACACAAAGCGGCCGAATCTTTCATTGCCTGAGAACCCACATCCAAGGTGGTTCGCCAAATTCCCCTCCTCTCTTAACCCGAGTGGTGCGGGTGTCATGCTCCCGCCTGAGGCTGGCAACTTGAATTACGAGGGAGAACTCGTTGTGGTGATTGGCAAAACGGCTCGGCATGTCAGTGAAGAAGACGCCCTCGACTACGTGTTCGGATACGCCGTGGGCAACGACTTTTCAGAAAATACCTGGTACGGCGAACGACAAGGTCGAGGGGAGCCCTCGCGTCTAATCTCCAAGGGATCGGATACCTGGGCGTGCCTTGGCCAAGAGATTGTCACCGGCCTTGATTACAACAACAGACGGCTGACGACGCGGCTCAATGGCGACATTGTCCAAGACGGGAATACGAACGAACTGATCCAGGATGTGCCAGAACTCATCGCCTATGTGAGTCGTTTTATCACCCTGGAACCCGGTGATTTGATTTACACCGGCACGGTGCTGTTCAAAGAAGGCGCGAGACGAAAGATGCAGGTGGGCGATGTGCTGGAGGTTACTATCGAGGGAATCGGTAGCGTTCGGAACACCATTGTTCCTATGTGATTTCGCCCTTACTCATACGACTTGCAACCATGTAGTTAGCAATACCCACTCATTGATGTTTAGGCGCCATATCGCTTTTGGCCCATAAAAAGGAGAACTTGTCATGCAAACGCTTTACGCAATCAGCCGGATGGCGCTGCTCATTGGCCTTTATTTGCTGGCAGGCACGGCGTCCGCTGATCGACTCAATCAAACCATTGCAACCCTTGAAAAGGGCGAGGCCGCTTTCGGGATCTTCTCAGGTGATCGATCCATGTCGAATGCGAGATCGCTTGCGCGCGCACCGATCGACTTTGTACTGATCGATATGGAGCACGGTCCCTACGACGCGGAATCCCTGCAGCGCTTTTTGCTGGGAATGACGGATAAGTCGGCTATCGCCAGTTCTGGCAGTCTCGCAATGCAGACAACGCCAATTGTGCGACTGCCAACCAACGGCCGTGAAATGAACCAATATCTCGTCAAACAGGTACTCGACCTTGGGGTGTATGGCGTGATGTTTCCTATGATTAATTCGCGCGAAGAAGCACTCAATGCCATAGCCAGCATGCGGTACCCGAAAGCGGCTGGAGAGACAGACGCTGGCCCGCAGGGTGTAAGGGGCAGAGCGCCGGGCAACGCCGTCTGGTATTGGGGGACTGCTTATGGTGAATATCTCGCAAAGGCTGACGTTTGGCCGCTTGATCCCAAGGGAGAACTCCTAGCAGTCATTCAGATTGAAACGCAAGAAGCGATCGATCAACTTGAGGAGATCATGACTACGCCTGGGGTTGGTGCAATTTTTGTTGGGCCGAGCGACTTATCGGCTGACTTAGGGCTACCTCGCTCTCACCCAGATGTCGAGCAAGCGATTCAGACGATCCTTGCCAGCTGTCTTGAACACAATATCCCGTGTGGCATCACAACCTCGCCCGCTGACATCGAGGCTAGAACCAAGCAAGGATTCCGATTTGCCACAGTCGGCGGAGATGCCGGCATCTCGCCGAGAACCGCACAAGCGCTCCAGCTAGGCCGTAAGGCGGCCGGAAGAGATTAACGACTAGTCATGTACTGGATGAGCGAAAGGGCGACTCAGTAGAGCCCAGGATCAATGAACGAGACATGAGTAACCACGCCGAAGAGCAAGCGATCATCGAGACCATCCTCGACTATGTGAATGAGGACAAGACTCAGCGCGAACCTGAAATCTTGAGAGCACCGACGACCGATTACACGAGTGAGCGCGTGCTTGATGAGGAAATTCGCGTGCTTTTTCGCAATTTTCCGATCATCGTCGCCCATGCGTCATCGTTAAGCGATCCTGGGTCGTTCGTTACTCATGATTCCACAGGCGTTCCCATCTTAGTGACTCGTAATCAGGCAGGCGAGGTTCAGGCCTTTATCAATGTTTGCCGGCATCGAGGCGCGCGGCTCGAGGACCGCCCTTGCGGCCAAGCCAAAACATTTTCTTGCCCTTACCATGGTTGGACCTACGACACGGGGGGTCGCTTGCGAGGCATTCGGCAAGCAGACAATTTTGGCGCCATCAACAAAGACGAATATGGGCTTATTCGGCTTCCCGCGTTCGAACGTTACGGGCTCATTTGGGTCAGACCCTCCCCTTTGAGTCGATCTAGCGAGGTTAACGAGCTGGACATCGACGCTTGGCTTGCGCCCATGGCGCCGCAACTGGAAACACTATCGCTGGAAAATCACGTCCTATACCGCTCTTGGACATTGGAACGCGCAATGAATTGGCACATCGCGCTTGAGGGCTTTCAGGAGCAGTACCATTTCTGTTCAGCCCACCGAGATACGGCATGCAGTGCTTACCTTGATACAAAGGGCGTTTATATCGACCAATACCCCCACGTGCGACATGCAGTACCGGTTGCGAGCATCGAGCGACTTCGAGAGTTACCCGCCGACAGCCGTTCCTACCGACAGCACTTTATGACCCAGAATTACCTCTTTCCCTGCAACTTCATTCAGGTCATGACCGACCACGTGTATATCCACACCATCACGCCGGTCTCTCCAAGTCGCAGCATCTTTCAGTGCCATATGCTCATTCCCGAGGCCCCGGAGACTCCAAAAGCAGAACAACACTGGCAAGCCAACTACGATGTGGTCCGACGAGTGTTTGATGAGGATTTCAAAATTGGCGAAAGCATTCAGGCAGGCCTATCGAGCGGGGCCAATACATTTTTCACCATAGGGCAGATCGAAAACGGTATTCAACTCGCCAAGAAAGCAATCGCCGACGCCTTGAAAGGCGAGTTAACCGTGTAACGCCAGCCCGAAGCCGCGCTTCACGCGTCTAGCCGATCACTCACTGACTGGCGTCGCGGAATCAACAAAAAAACAGGTGTCGATACTCCGCCTCGTGGGCTTTCCATATCGTCCCCGAGGCCAACCAATAGGAATCAGTGCAATGCTGGGGGTCTTAATCGGGTCAAGCCCGATGAGTTGGTCAATCGCTTCACCATGACCACGATGTGCGGTGGTCAGCGAAGCGCCGAGACCCACCGCTCGACAAGCGAGCAGCACATTCTGAATGGCAGGAAAAAGCGCCTGACTTTGAGGAGCACCTCTGCGGGTCCAGCCCGCAACAAATAAGTGTACGGGCGCTTCATGGAGATGCGCAGCCAAGTACATCGCGGCTCGCATGTTTTTCCGTTTTGCTTCGGGGTAACCAGGGTCTCGTGCGGCCTCGACCGCAGGCGCAATATAGGCGTCGAACACCTCACGATAGAGCGTGGCGATTTGCGCACGTTTTTCTGGATCGGTGACGGCCACGAACATCCAGGGTTGGCGATTGCCACCACTTGGCGCAAAGGTGCCGGCCTCGCAGACCTTCTTCACGAGTTCGATGGGCACTGGGTCTGGTTTCAGTCTGCGAATGGCTCGGGTTGTTCTGATCCCCTCGAGCAGGCCTATGGATTCTCCAACTTCATCAATCGGCTGCCCCTGCGCGTTGTCTCTACTGTTACTGGTCATAACGAACGCTTCCAATCGGCCCAGGAAAAACGACCGGAGAGGCCATGCCGTCTTCGGCAATGCTAGACACTCCGAAGAGATAATTATCAATGACGACATCCTTGAGCGTGTGGGCCGTCACATCGCCGACTCGAACGGACCAGCGCCAGTGCGCGTCTGTTGTCAGACGCCAGTGAATCTCATACCCCACCGCACCTGGCACTCGCTCCCATTTGAGCGTCGTATCAGGTGACACTTGACCACTCAGCGACACGGATCTGGGCGGCTCTGGCGCCGTCGCCAATGCGGCCAGCGTGATCACGTTCAGCCCAGTCACTGACCGCGCGTAGTCAAAATCTACCCAATCTACGGTGTCGCCGTAGCGGATGCCATTTTCAACCCGTAAATCCTGATGCTGGCGATGGTAGTGCTCATTAGTCTCCATGATACGCACAGCCGGAAACCCAACCTCATTGAAGGGGCGATGGTGACCACCCCGTCCGAATCGATCCAAACGATAGATCATCATCACATCTAAGTTGGGTAAATGGGTCTCTCCAAGATGGGCGATATAACGTGCGAGATTTCGAGAAGGTCCATCGTTTTCCCCTCCGAAAAATCGTCTCCAGCGCCGAGCCTCTGGCGTCTCAATGGGTCGAGTGGCCTCCGAAAACACTCTGACTGACCGATTGTTGATCACGCCATTTTGGCCACGAATATTGCCAATCATGTCGTTATTGAGCACAGCCTGAATGAACCAGCCCTCATCTCTTGCTGTCTCTGCCATTATTTGTCCGCCGAACAGCCCCTGCTCCTCGCCAGACAAGCCGGCAAATACGATATTGGCATCAAATCGATATTGACTTAGCACCCGCGCAGCCTCGATGGCTCCAGCCATTCCCGAAGCATTATCATTGGCTCCTGGCGCATCACTCACGCCGTCCAATGGGTCTGATGCCCTTGAGTCAATGTCACCGGACATCACCACGTACCGGTCCGTTGGCACACGCGCCGGCAAAATCGCGATCACGTTGACGACCTCAGTCGGCTCGGGAATTCTTCGCTCTCCGCTAATCACTCTGGATTGCGTTAAAACACGAAGGCAGTCGCCGCACTCACGTGAAATGGTCTCAAAAGACGCGTTGATCCATCGACGAGCAGCGCCAATGCCTCTTGTATCCGATTCGGTTTCAGACAAGGTGTGGCGAGTTCCAAATCCGGCCAACCTACGGATGTCATTTTCGATCCGCGTTGCCGATACCTGCTCGGCAAGGCCCTGTAACTCGCTGGGCGTGACTCGCTGATCGCTGAGGGCTAGCGGACTCCAAAGGGCAAGGATGCTGAGCGCGAAGTAGATGAAAACCAGCTTCAAAGCGGCAACCCCCCCACCGCTTGGTTGATGCTGCCGTCTTCATTGAAAGTCCGCATCAGCAGTTCGGCGATTCGCATTTGGTGAACCTCATCGGCGCCATCAGCAAGCCTTGCCCATCTCGCTTGCTGCATCATTCCCGCGAGCGGCGTATCGGTCGAATACCCAAGGGCCCCATGAACTTGCATCGCTCTGTCGACCACTCGCCAAAGCGTATTCGCCACGTGATGTTTGGCCATGGACACCTCTTGTTTGAACTCCATCTTGTGTTCAATTTTGTACGCTGCGTGCAGCACCATGAGCTTCGCCGCGTAAAGTTCCATCGCCGAATCAGACATCATCCATTGAATGCTTTGCTTTTCTGACAGGTAGCTGCCATGAGAAAACCGTGACTGGGCTCGTTTAATCAACATCTCGAGCGCCATTTCGATCTGACCAATCCAACGCATGCAATGAGCGAGTCGCGCTGGTCCCAATCGAACTTGTCCGAGCTTGTGACCCCCGCCACGCTCGCCAAGCAGATGCGTCTTAGGGACACGGACGCCATTGTATTTAACCTCTGGGTGATTGTGCCGCCCCCCCATGGTTTCCACGTCCCTTACGATCTCAAATCCAGGACTATTGGTTGGGACGATGAACGCACTGTTTCTTGCTTGAGGGATATCCGCATCAGGGTCTGTTCTCGCGATCACAATGGCGAAATCGGCGCCTTGAGCTCCAGAGGTAAACCATTTGTGTCCGTTAATGACCCACTCATCGCCATCTTCAACGGCCGTCGTTTGAATCAATGTGGGATCTGAACCTGCCACCTCAGGCTCAGTCATCGAAAAGCACGACCGCGCAGTCCCCTCAAGCAAAGGTTTCAAGAAATGTTCTCGCTGATAGTCGGTCGCGAAGTGATAAAGGGTATGCATATTCCCCTCATCCGGCGCTTGGGCGTTGATGATATAGGGCCCCATGGGCACCTTGGCAGCTTCCGCTGACACAGCGGCAAGTGCGGTCACCCCAAGCCCCATACCGCCCACCTCTTGCGGCATATGTGGCAGCCAATAACCTTCGGCTTTCGCCTGCTGCCGCAATGACTTCACTAATTTAGACCAGTCATCACGGGTTGCTTCTTTGTTCTCGCTCATTGCGGCAAAAGCCGGCTTGACCGTCTCGTGAAGAAACTGTCGCATCATCAAACGAGCATCTTCAACGTCTTGGCTGAATGTGAAATCAATGGCCATATCCTATCCCTCCTGGTTGAGCACGCTGGTAATGGTCTTGAAGCCTATATATCCGCTGCGCAACGACGACGCTGTTAAGAGGCCTCAAGCTATTTTTCTCACTAAACGCCATGGGCGAGCGAATAGCAAGCCAGCACGAGAGAGGCAAGTGGGCATCCTCTCTTCAAACTAGAGGGGCCTATCCCCTTCATCCTGCTGACCTGTCAAAATCGGGCGTTATGGCTAATCAGCATTCATCAATCCGCGCTGCACTCGACGCTCGCCTTAAAGCGACCCTGCCTAGTTGCCACCTTGAGCAGGCAGCGCTGCCGCTTTGTCCGAGCATCGAGCTTGCCCTATTACAGAGTGACTTGCCGCAAGGGCCGCTTGCGCACGATGAGATGCTGGCCGTACTGAACCAGCCGGCCTACTGGGCATTCTGCTGGGCAAGCGGTCAGGTGCTTGCTCGCCTTCTGCTAACAGAACCTGATCTCGTTCGCGATCGAGCCATCGTTGACTTCGGCGCTGGCTCGGGCGTCGTGGGTATTGCTGCAAAAATCGCAGGTGCGTCTCGAGTGATCTGCTGTGATCTCGACGATGACGCGAGACTCGCGTGTCAAGTAAACGCTGAGATCAATGATGTTGAATTAGAAATATGCGAGGACCTTCGACACATCGACGGGGTTGCCGACCTATTAGTAGCCGCTGACGTGCTCTACGATCGAGACAATCTACCGCTACTTGATCTACTGCCTAACCATGCAACCCGTATTCTCCTCGCAGATTCACGGATCAAAAATTTCGCTCACCCTAACTACGCGCTGATCGGCCATGAAACAGCGACGACCTGGCCAGATCTCGATGAACAAAAAACATTCAACGAAGTCAAAATCTATCAATCGATTTAATCGGGCCGAGTCTCAACCTAAGCGGGCCGTTACTCAAAAATAACCCGATATATCGAGCAGCCACCCTTCTTCGCGTCTCAGATCTTGACCAATGAATGTCTCACGTTGCATCTGACACTTGAAACCATGCCGGAGCAATTCTGCACTGCTGGCTTTATCGGCCTCGTGGATCCAGCAAACTAGGTCATCACCTGCCAATCTTCGCGCCCCTGAAATACCGTGAACCAGCAGTTTCCTGCCCCATCGCTGGTCACGAGACGCAGCGGTGATATACCAAACTAGCAATTCAACGGCCTGGCGACCCGACATGAACGACTCGCTTGGGGTCATCGCGAGGCAACCTTCCAGCCGGTCTTGCTCGAGGAGGTAGACGAAGTGCGCGTCTGAGGCGAGCCACTGTCGCCACGGCCTCTGGGTCATGCACGCGGGCCAGCCACCCGACGCGCGCGTGATGGTGCCCCCATCCTCATGCGTCGCTCGCCTCAATCCAAGCGGTAGCGTCATGGGCCGAAGCGCGATCTAGCCAAGCACCAACTCTGCGACCTGACGTAACTGGTTCACATCACGTGTACTAATCAGCAGTGAGGTTACTGGCGATGACTTCCAGGCCTCGAGTCGCTCCTTAATGCGCTCAATAGGGCCGACGAGAGAAATCTCGTCTGCAAATTGAGTCGGCACCGCGGCAACGGCCTCGTCCTTGCGCCCAGACAAGAAGAGCGATTGAATTTCCTTCGCCTCAGCCTCAAAGCCCATTCTGGCCATCAATTCATTATGGAAATTGCGGCTTTCGGCTCCCATCCCGCCGACATACAGCGCGAGTCCTTCTTTCACGGACTGCAGTCCAGCTTCAATATCGTCGGTCACTTTGATCGTCAGTCCTTGCATGATTTCAAAGTGCGGCGGTCGCTGGCTGATTTGATCCGCATAAACCTCTTGGCGGTAGGGAGAGTAATAAAGCGGCAACCATCCATCCGCGATTTCTGCTGTCATGGTGACGTTCTTTGGCCCCTCGGCACCTAGAAAAATCGGCAGGTCAGCCCGTAGCGGATGAGTGATGGGCTTCAACGATTTGCCAAGCCCCCATGCGCCCTCCCCAGTGTATGGCAAAGGATAATGCGGTCCGGGGTTGGATACCGGCGCCTCGCGAGCGAGCACCTGACGAATAATATCGACGTACTCTCGTGTTCTGGATAATGGCTTCGCGAACGGCCCGCCGTACCAACCTTCTACCACCTGAGGTCCCGAAACCCCGAGCCCAAGAATCACGCGTCCCTTGGACAAATGATCTAAGGTGAGGGCCGCCATCGCTGTCGCAGTGGGGGTTCTAGCGGAGAGTTGAGCCACTCCTGTGCCTAAGCGGATTCTTTCGGTATGTGCGCCAATCCAAGCGAGCGGGGTAAAGACGTCTGACCCCCAAGCCTCCGCAGTGAAAACTGCATCAAAACCCAACTTTTCCGCTTCCTGCGCTAGTCCAACGACCCGCGGGTCTGGCCCGGCACCCCAATACCCTAATTGAAGACCTAACTTGAGCGACACACTCTCTCTCCTCGTACAATCATTTGTTGGCGTAGCAAGCATGCTATCACGTCCCTAAAGGCCAGTTGGCAATAGCCGGTGGCGTGCCCAATTCCATGTGAGCCGTGGCGAGTTGGGCAACCACTTGGTATGCTTCGCCCCTATTAACAAACCGTGGCAAGTCATGGCCTTTCCCGGGCATCCTGACAAGCCAGCGACCGGATTGATTGTCTCCAACATTTAATCGAGGACCTCATGTCTGACTCAAAAGAAGAAGCGCAAGCACGACCCAACGGACTTATGGAGGAGAAGCTCTTTAAGTCACGATCGATTTCGATCTTTGGGGGCATCAACGAGAAGCTGGCGAAGAGCGTTGCCCAGCAACTCCTAGCGCTTTCGGAAGACAATGATGATCCGATTACGATTTACATCAGCTCGCCCGGCGGTCACGTGGAATCTGGGGACGTGATCTACGACATGATTAAGTTTATTAGGCCCACTGTGCGCGTCGTGGGCACAGGATGGGTCGCCAGCGCCGCCACCAACATCTATTTGGCGGCGAAAAAAGAAAATCGCTATTCGCTACCCAATACTCGTTATCTCGTGCATCAGCCGTCAGGTGGTTCAAGAGGCGATGCCACCGACATCAAGATTCAAATGGAAGAAATCCTAAAAACGAAACAACGGATTAACCAAATTATCGCAAACGAAACAGGGCAACCGATTGAGCGAGTCGAGCAGGATACGGATCGAGATTATTGGATGAGTGCGGAAGAGGCCATCGAATACGGCATCGTCGGAGCGATTATCTCATCCATTGACGAGATCAAATAAAGCAGGGCCGGGCGTCAGCTCCCTCGCCTGGCGCTGCGACGAAGTCGGACGGGATCGATAGCAACGAGACGTGTTTCGTTTAAAGTCTGCTATGACGGCCCCGCGTTTATTGGGCGTTATCATCCCTTGCGGCGATAGGTGCGCCCAGTTTGATTCTGAAAAAGATCCATCCCGCGAATGCGCCTGCCAACCCCTGCGATACTAACCCTAGTGGCCCACGCACTGCTGCGATGCCCGTTAGTCCAAGTACCGCTTTCATGATGACGTGCAGCGCCACTACGGCGGCGAAACCGGCAAGGATATAGCCAATAAACGCAAGTGAGGGTTTCAGACGAATAATTCCTGCGGCAACGAGGAACCCAATCAGCAGTGCAATGGTCATGAGCGGCAAATAGGTCATGCCGAGCGACATCACATCGTGAGTGATGGTGTCGAGCCGTTGAGCGACGGTTATCTCGAAGCCCAAATCAACAATCGATTGCATATTGACCCAGGACACCATGACGGCTGCAATTAAGTATCCGCCGATGGCTGCAACCACGAATGCGCCTATGGTTTTCATTTCCTGTCCTTGTTTGATCCTTGGCAACGCAACGCAGTATAGAAAAATCAAAGTGAATTACCAACGAACTTTGCCCCCTACACCAAGCCACTATGGCTCTAAGGGGGATCAACACCAGGATGCAGAGGCAGATTGTTATCCTAGTCGGTATACTTGCACCGCTAATAAGGAGGCCGCTGTGCGCATTATTCTTACTTTACTCATCACCTGTCTCGGTGCGATCGAAACCGTCCGAGCCGACTATCAAGCGACCACTCTGGCGACTGGACTCAACTACCCTTGGTCCATGGTGCAAGTCGCACCGAGCAGCGGGTTGATCGCCACCCGAGCGGGCGACCTTTTACTGATGGATCTCAACACGGGCGCGACGACACCCGTCTCTGGCGGCCCCGCCACCTATGTCGCAAGCCAGGGGGGATATTTTGATCTTAGCCTGCACCCTCAATTCACAGAGAATAAACGGGTCTATCTTGCACTCGCAGACGGAACGCCTGATGCAAATGGCACAGCCATCTATTCGGGCACGCTCAACGACAATCAACTAATCGATATGACGCGCATATTCCGAGTCTCTCCAGACAAAGATACCCCAGCGCATTACGGCGGCAAACTTGCGTGGCTCGAGGATGGCACATTACTTCTAACCACCGGAGACGGCTTTGAGTACCGCGAGGCCCCTCAGGATCCAGCGAGCCAGTTAGGAAAAGTCTTGCGCATGACTGATGAGGGCAAGCCGGCAGCCAACAACCCCATGGCTGAACAGGGGTTCCCTTATCTCTACAGTCTTGGGCACAGAAACCCCCAGGGCCTTGCCGTCGATCCAAACACTGGGACCATTTGGATGCATGAGCATGGGCCCCGTGGCGGCGATGAGCTAAACCGCGTTTCTCCAGGCGCAAACTACGGATGGCCGGCCACGAGCTTTGGCATCAACTATTCAGGCGCAAAAATCAGCCCGCTCACCTCGTATGAAGGCATCACAGACCCCGCCCTTTACTTCACACCCAGTATCGGCCCGTCACATTTACTGATTTACCAGGGAGAACAGTTCCCAAAGTGGCAAGGTCAACTCTTCATCAGCACGTTGGTGGATCAGGACGTGAAGCGGGTTACCACTGACGAGTTTGGAGCGACGCTGGAGGAATCCTTGTTTTCTGAATTTGAAGCGCGGATCAGAGCGATTGTAGAGGATGATCAGGGCGCTCTTTACCTACTCACTGATTCGGATAACGGTTCCATCATCAAAATTGAGCGGTCCGATTCACCCGTCGGTTAAGTCCACCCTGAAGGGCGCCCAGTTGGATGGATCGCCTCTGTAACTGGGAATGAGCCCTTCGATGATAGAAGGCGTGATCTTGATCAAAAGGTAGTCGTGGGGGAAGTCAGGATACAGTCCAGCGTGGTCGCTATCCCTTCGCATCCGACTTTTGACTTGGTCATCACCGACTAGTTCAGCCGTACCCATCACTGTCACGTAGTTGCGGTTCGCGACATCGAAATAATAGAGCGTCACCGCTGGGCGCTCGCGTATCTGAGCCACTTTTCGAGTGTTTGGCTTGGTTGCCACCCAAACTACCCAGTTATCGTCCGGTGTAAAGGCATCAACCGTTCGGGCTCTGGGCTGTCCGGTCTCGTCAATCGAAATAAGTGCTGGGTATTCCACTTGCTCGACTACCGCGCGCATCTCGCTGAGCGCTTGCGCGTCAGTCAGTCTCTGCGCGCTAGCGCTATCTGGGTTGGCATTAGCGTCGCGGGAGTTTGGTTCACTCGCCTCTGCAGGCCCAAGACAGCACACCAGTGTGATGAGCCGGATGGATCGGGGAATGACCGAGAGATTGGCCAAGGAGTGGTTGATTCCTGTCGTGTGCTAGACAACCATCTGGGCGATAATAATGAGGATGACCGTTAGTCCACCAAAGCCGGCCATCATCAACGCCAGATTGCGTACCGTGGATTGATCTTCGGCTTCTGCTTGCTCGATCTCTGAGCTCATAGCAACTCCTTGCGCTAGGTCGTTTTGGTTTGGTTAACTCTACAGAAGCGCTTTTCCGAGTCAAGCCAAATTAGGCGGAAGCGGCTTTATGCGCCATAGCCGGTTTGGACAAAATAAGGTGCCATCGATGAAAAAAGACCGATTTCGAACACTTCACGAGATCGTGAAGGCCGCTCGGCTGAACCTCAATCAAACCGATTGGGACTACCTCATCGGCGGCACGGAAACCGAGACGACGCTAAAGCGAAACCGACACGCCATTGACGGGCGCGCGTTGCGGCCCTTCGTATTAAACGATGTCTCCAGTATCGATTGCACCACAGAATTCTTCGGCGCGACGCTCGCCATGCCGGTCATGCTCGCCCCGATCGGTTCGCTGCAAGTGTTCGATGCGGGGGGTGGTGCCAGTGCTGCGATCGCAGCTGAAAACGCCGGGATTGCCAGCATGGCAAGTTCTGTTTGCTCACCAAGCATTGAGGATATCGCCGCGGCAGCAAACAACCCTAAATTTTACCAATTGTATGTTCGCGGTGATGACGCATGGGTCGACGAGGTGTTGGCTCGCGTCACTGCCAGCGGTTATCTGGGGCTGTGCCTAACGGTAGATACCGCTGTTGTCAGCCGCCGTGAACGCGATATCGCAAAACGGGTTATTCCAACCTCCCAAGCAGCCGGCCACGGGGATTTTACGTTCCAGGCCAAGCTCTCCTGGAAGGATATTGAACGAATCAAGCAAAAATCGACGATCCCGATCTTTTTGAAAGGACTCAGTCGTGTCGACGATGTTAGGCGTGCGCTGGACATTGGGATGGACGCCATTTATTTGTCCAACCATGGCGGCAGGCAGCTCGACCACGGGCCTGGCGCGCTTGACGTGCTTGAGGACGTTGTCAGGGAGATCGACATCCCCGTTCCCCTGATCGTTGACGGGGGATTTTATCGAGGCAGTGACATCGTTAAGGCCATTGCCATGGGTGCAAACATGGTGGGACTTGGTCGCCTCGAAGCCTGGGCGCTGGCCGCGGGTGGCGTTGAAGCACTGACCGCATGCCTTCGCATCCTGCGCGCCGAAATCGTTGAGACTATGGCGCTTTGCGGCACGCCACGCTTAAGTGACTTAACACCAGCGCTGGTGGAAAACGCCCCTGTGGTTACGGACAGCGATGTGCTGTCGGCTTTCCCACTCCTCTCATTGGATGAAGGCTATTAGCGGCTTCGCCGGCGGTGGGTAAGGGATAGGCGCTGGAATTGGCTGAACAATCCTTTCGCTCAATTGTATCTCGTTGTTTTGCAACCTCTGGCTGATCCTGCCAGCTAACCTCAACCACGTTCTAATTACCCACTTATCCACTTATCCACTTATCCACTATCTCTCGATCGATTTACGCTCTAATCACTAGATCTCTATCCGATAACCTACTATTTACTGGGCCTTTCCTCGGCGCCAAGCAAAATACCGCTGTAGGATATTGAGCGCCCACTCTGGCTTCGATTTTTGGCGCCAAACACCCGCCACGCGTTTGTTGGCCTCTGACCATGTGGGATAGGCATGTACAGTCGACAAAATCTTGTTCAGTCCTAGGCCCCACCGCATCGCGAGCACGAACTCAGATAGCATCTCGCCCGCATGCGGCGCAACAATCGTGGCACCCAACAATCGATCAGAGCCAGGCTCGGTCAGCACTTGCACGAATCCACTCGTGTTGTTTTCAGCGATCGCGCGGTCTAGGTCGCTCAACTCGAACCGAGTGACTTCAAAC
Source organism: Gammaproteobacteria bacterium (assembly GCA_038131595.1). Classification (GTDB taxonomy): domain Bacteria; phylum Pseudomonadota; class Gammaproteobacteria; order Pseudomonadales; family Azotimanducaceae; genus UBA9926. Next base: position 148,662 of record JAYPPR010000003.1, on the reverse strand, counting down.
GCTCGGCCCTCTTCTGCAAGACCCTCTTTAGTCGCGCCTACGCGAGCCACTTCTGGCGTAGTGTAAATACAGCTCGGCATAACAGAGAAATCGACTTTCAGCGCATAGACATCACCAAACAGCGCGTTGACCGCAGCAGTCCAAGCCATGTGGGATGCCGCGTGCGTCAATTGGATCTGTCCAGTTACATCCCCAACGCCATAAATGTTTGGGTAGTCGGTTTGTAGCGATTCATTGACTTGGAGACTCCCTCCTCGACCAAGGGAGAATCGCAACGTCTCCTGGGTTCTCGAATCTAGCGTTGGTGTTCGACCTAATGCGAAGAGCACGGCATCGACTTCAACGAGGTGACCATCGCTCTCATGGCCACTCGTTAGTATTTCCATCTGCCCCTTGGGCCGCTGCCCATTGAAGCGCGCATTACAGAAAATCTCGATGCCTTCTTTAGCGAGGCTTGCCTCCAATCGATCGCTCACCTCCGGCTCTTCCCTCGCGACTAACCGAGACATTGCCTCTACCAAGACAACCTGGCTACCCAACCGCTGAAAAGCTTGAGCCATTTCGCAACCGATGGCGCCGCCACCGACCACCAGGAGTCTTTTGGGCAACGCTTGAAGTGACCAGATACTGTCCGATGTCAGCACGGGCACCGTGATAGCGCCGGCCACATCAGGCACGATGGGAGACGCGCCGCTCGCCATGATGATCGAGCGTGATGAAAACGTCTGGTCATTGACCTGCACCTCGAAAGGCGATGGGAGCTGAGCCCATCCTTTAATCACATCGACACCAAGCGCCGTGTAACGCTCAACTGAATCGTTGGGCGCAATAGTCGCGATAGCGGCTTCAACCTGGCTCATCACCGCTTCGAAGTCGACTGAAACCGGGCCCGTTGATACACCAAACCCTGATGCATCTCTTGCTTTTTGGGCCACTCCTGCCCTTGCCAACAACGCTTTGCTCGGGACGCAGCCAGTGTTTAGGCAATCGCCGCCCATATCACCAGCCTCCACCAACGCAACCCGAGCTTTTAAAGTGCTTGCGATGAGCGCGGCTACCAAACCGCCTGACCCCGCCCCAATGACAATCAGGTCATAGTCATAATGCTTGGGCCGCTGAAAGCCACGATACCGCTTAAACCTCGACCACCTTGCGAGACCACTCTTTGCTAACCACGGCAGCGCTGCCAAAAGCACAAAGGCTAACAACACATCGGGCGCCAGCACCCCATCTAGCGAGTCAATCGCACTCAGTTCCGCACCCGCATTGACATACACCATCGTTCCCGGCGCCATACCGAGCGCGGACACCCAGAAATAGCGCGACCAAGCCATGGTCGTGAGGCCCATGAGTAAATTAACGAGAAAAAACGGGAAGAGCGGGACTAGGCGCAAGGTGAATAAGTAAAACGCACCTTGTTTTTCCATCTGTGCATTAACACTCGCCATTGCCTTTCGATAACGGCTAGCAACCCAATCTCGCAGGACGTAGCGAGCCATCAACATCGCAAGCAGCGCGCCAATACTAGCGCTGAGCAACACCAGCACTACACCCGCAACCCACCCGAATAATGCGCCGGCTAAAAGCGTCATTAGCGCGGCACCCGGCACGCTAAAGGTCGTCATCAGGACATACACTAATGAAAACGCGATTGCGCTGAGCACCGGCTCGCTAGAGACCCAATCGCCCAGCACTACCTGTTGGGTTTTCACGTTGCTGAGGGTCAAAAGGTCTTGAAGCCCAAGCGCCCATGCCATCAGTAAAGCGCCCAGCACTACCAGGCCAACTATCCATTTATTCATACCGTTTCACACTGTGTCCGCCGAGTGATCGCACTGCCCAACCATCGCCTCTACCCTATCGGCCATCAAACACGCCACGCCCAAGCAGGCGCTGATCAGGTCCAGGTCAATCAGGCCGGCCGATGCTTCTGTCACTCCAAAAGATTGCCACTCAATTGCCAGCCGTTTTTTCGCCGCTCTTCTTACCGCCCTTTCACCGCTATTTTTAATACGCTTTTCACCACCCTTTTCACCGCCCCTTTACTTATGCGCCTCTTGAGGAGTGATTCGGCTATCCGAAGCTAATCGCTACCGTCACCTTCAGTGACTGATTGACTTGATCGCCTCCCCATCTGCGCAGAACCCCCACAAGCGTCCTGCCTGACGCGAGGCTAGCGTCTTAAAAGCCTCCCTCTGAACGCTATCACTCGCTAGAACTGAGGTACCCAAGTCGATTTCCTGCGCTCAGATTAACGCACCCTGCTATCATTCGTTATCTGGATCGTTCTACTTTGTGCGACCAATCTCTGGGCAAGTGCACTTGCAACCGCGCAAATTGTACGCATCCTCCCGATACGATAGCCACCGCAGAGTGACAAACATCAACTGGCGAGCGAGGCTCGGTTATACTTAAACCCCATCTCTAAGCGGATCTCATCATGCGCCAACGCGACTGGTCCACGCTCGAATCATTGTCCCGTTCACGACCCTCGGTGGCGGAGGCAGTTGCAAGTGACGAGTGGATCGCGATGAGTGAGGTGCAACTAGGCGACCTGACATTCAACTTCAACCACCATCAAATAAGCCCCTCAATTTTTAAAGCGCTCGTTCAGGCGCTGGACGACTCACCCTTTAACAGCCTCAGGCAGGGGATGTTTGAGGGTCAGGCCATCAACCTGACAGAGCAACGAGCCGTTGGGCACACCCGCATCCGAAAAAAAACATTCGTCAGCAACGACCCCACTCAGCAAGCCCTCAAGCGATTCAGCGAATCGATCCGCAAGGGAGAGCGTCACGGCTCGAGCGGCCGACCATTTGAGCACATCGTGAATATCGGCATCGGCGGGTCTGACTTTGGCCCGCGCCTTCTTTGCGATGCGCTACAGGACGATCCGGCGGCCCAGTTTTCCATGCACTTCGTCGCCAATATCGATGGCGCAGATCTCGCGAGAACGTTGGCTAAATGCGACCCAGAAACAACGCTTTTCATTATCGTAAGCAAAACGTTTACAACCCTTGAAACGCTGGACAACGCATCAAGAGCGAGGACCTGGCTCAAGTCTAAGCTCGACCCTGAGGCTAACATCGACGCTCACTTTGCGGCGGTTACGGTGGCGGTCGACAAGTCCTCTCAGTTTGGTATACCCGAGGACGCAACATTTGGGTTCAGCGAGGATATCGGTGGACGATATTCATTATGGTCGAGCGTTGGCTTAGCCATCAGTCTTCATCTCGGCTACGACCGTTTCGAGCGCCTACTAGCAGGCGCTGAACGCATCGATCGCCATTTTGCAGACAGCCCGCCCGAAAGGAACATTCCAGTCATCATGGCCCTGCTCGCCTTTTGGTACGGGACAATGCTTGGCGCTGAGACGGCGGCCATCATCCCCTATAGCCAACGATTGTCGCTACTACCTTCTTTTTTGCAGCAGCTTGAGATGGAAAGTCTTGGCAAGTCTGCTAGTAGAGAGGGAGAGCCGTTGACCTACCAAACCGGGACCGTGATTTGGGGTCAACCAGGAACCAACGCACAACACGCGTTTTTCCAGCTGCTCCACCAAGGGCGCCTGCTGATCCCCGTGGACTTCATTGGATTCACTGAGGTCGAGACGGATCTGAGCGAACAGCAGCGACTCCTCAATCAGAATCTAGTCGCACAGATGAGTGCGCTGGCGTTTGGTGATCACTCATCGGACCAACACCGGCATTACCCAGGCAATCGCCCCTCGTCAGCCCTGATATTTAGTCGATACGATGCAGCATCCCTTGGCCAGCTCATTGCCCTCTATGAGCACAAGGTCTTCACGCTCGCGGCGCTCTTCAATATCAATGCCTTCGACCAATGGGGAGTCGAACTGGGCAAAAGACTAGCCCGCAATCTGAGCCAAGGCCGGGCAGAGCAGCCCAGTATCCAGCGCATCATGGAACGATTAACCCCCGACCAATGACTGTCCTGTTTGAAGTCAATAAGGCCGGAAAGCACTACGAGGTCCGACAAGCTGGTGCCTCACTTCGACTCTATACCAACGGCGCTTTTCACTCACAGTGGAACAAGTCCCACGTTTTTGGCGGCGCCGTCTGGGATCTCTTAAGCTTGCCGGTCCTTCTTCGAGCGACGCCAACAGATCATATCCTCATGCTGGGTGTGGGAGGCGGCGCCAGTCTCAACCAGTTACGATTTCTCTTGCCAAACGTCGAGCTTACAGGCGTAGACATTGATGCTACGCATCTTGGTATTGCTAAGGACTATTTTGGTGTCAACCATCCCCGCACACGGCTCGTTCACCGGGATGCCTTGGCGTTTGTCGATCACAACCAAGAAAGATTCAATGTTGTAATCGATGATCTCTATTCCGATGCACCAGGGGACCCAGTCCACCCAGCGAAAAACGAGTCGGTTTGGACTGAACGTACGCTTTCATTGCTTCTCCCGGACGGCCTCCTGATCAAGAATCATCTGGATCCACCCTCAGCAAGGCGTTGGCTCAACTTGCACCGTCCATTGATTGAACGAACGTTCACGAATGGCCTGAATTTCTCAGCCAGCGGCTATAGCAATGTAGTGACCGCTCTATTTAGTAATCATTCCTCTAAAAAGAACGCTTCGCTGTCGCTGATCAAGACCGCACTCGATGACTATGGCTTGTCCTCGAGAGGCAGAACGATCGCTTTCCAGAATCCAAGTGAAACGGGTGCGTCTCTAATCGTTCAGAGACAAAATAAGAAAGCTGAGCTGCCTAATCGCTTCGTCGTCAGTCACGCAGGAACGCAGGCGGGTGTGGCATACTGGTGACGTGTCTAGTCAACGCCCCAACATTCTCTTCATTACTGCCGATCAGTGGCGGGGAGACTGCCTATCCCTGTTAGGCCACCGAGTACAAACGCCAAACCTCGATGCGCTCGCGGCCGAAGGCACGCTGTTTGAACGCCACTTTGCCAATGCTGTGCCCTGCGGCCCATCAAGAGCAAGTTTGCACACGGGGATGTATTTACAAAACCATCGCTCAGGCACCAATGGAACACCGCTAGATCACCGATTTGATAACTGGGCGCTCCAGCTTCGAAGCATTGGCTACACGCCCAGTCTATTCGGCTACACCGACACGGCACTCGACCCTCGATTCGTTGACGCCACCGATCCAAGACTGAGGACCTACGAGGGGCTTTTGCCTGGCATCGAACCGATCGTCGAGATGGGCACTTTCCCGGACGCATGGGCCGCCTGGCTACAGGAAAAAGGCTATGCCATCCCAGAGCCCAACTGGCGGCTTTATACCGAAAAGCAAGACGTTCCAGAATTCGAGGCAGGCGGACGCTTTGCGGCTCCGCTTGCAATCCCCAAGGAACACCACGATACAACCTTCATGGTGGATAAGGTGCTTGAGTATGTGATGCCCCAGTCAGACCCTTGGTGCGTCCATCTTTCGCTGTTACGGCCACACCCCCCTTGGGTGGCCCCCTTCCCCTACAACGAACTCTATGATCCAAGATTGCTAGGCGGTTTTAATCGAGCCCCATCACTTGAGATAGAGGCGAATCAACATCCGTTTTTAGCAGCAATGCTCAAGAAATCGCACTATCGCGCTCCAAACGACCAAAAAATGGCCAGACTGCGCGCTAGCTACTTCGGTCTTATGAGCGAGGTCGATACCCAATTGGGCCGACTGTTTAACGAGCTAAAACAAGGCCGTCAGTGGGACAACACCTTAGTTATTTTTACCTCGGACCATGGTGAGCAACTGGGGCATCACCATTTACTCGGCAAATTGGGTTATTTCGACGACTCCTATCACGTGCCGCTAATCGTTCGTCTACCCGCATCCCTTGAACAAGATAGCCGCCCAAACCGAGTCGGCGCTTTCACCGAGCACGTCGACATCATGCCCACCCTCCTCGAGGCGGTAGGCTTAACTGCCCCCGTCCAGTGCGATGGCAAGTCGCTGCTCGGTCTACTGCACGACAAGGCTTCTTCAGCGAACTGGCGAAATGAAGCGCATTGGGAATATGACTTTAGAGACGTGGCCAGCGGCACCGATTTGGAACAAGCACTTAATCTGACCTTGCATCAGTGTTCATTAAACGTCGTCAGGGGAGACCGCTTTAAGTACGTACACTTTACGAGCTTACCGCCGTTACTCTTTGATCTTGCAGAGGACCCCTATGAAATGCGGGATGTCTCAGGACATCCCGATTATCAAGCAGTGATGCTCGAATACACGCAGAAGTTACTGTCCTGGCGAATGAATCATGATGAGCAAACCCTGACCGAATATGCGCTGACGGATGACGGGGTTATGCATCGACGATCACCGCGTTATTAGCCCTAGAGTATGGAGAACGATTCTCGTGAACGACAAACACCGAAACGACATTTACGGCGATAACCCCCACGGAGACAGTGCCTCAACCCCCGCCATACCCGCAGCGACCGTTGTTCTGTTACGAGAATCCGAGACTGGGATCGAGACGTTAATGCTTCACCGCACGTCTAAGGTGAGCTTTGGCGGCATGTGGGTATTCCCTGGCGGACGAATCGACCCGGAGGATCACGAAGGCACGGATAGCGAATTGGGGGCCGCGTATCACGCGGCGGCGCGCGAAACACTCGAAGAAACAAAGCTTTCAGTCGACCCCGACGCATTTGCCTATTTTGCGCACTGGACGCCACCGCCTGGAACGCCAAAGCGTTATTCAACGTATTTTTTCGCGAGCCAGTTGCCCAACGAAACAAGTATTGAGGTGGATGGGGAAGAAATACAGGGACACGCTTGGATGTCACCCTCGCAAGCACTCGAGCGCCACGCAGCGGGCGAGATCGATCTAGCACCGCCGACTTGGGTGACGCTCTATCAATTAAGTCGACATGCCCCGCTTTCATCCCTCATGAAAACACTGACCGAGCAAACTGTCAGAATCTACGAGACACACATTACAACAGACGAAGACGGCACGCGGATCGCGCTCTGGAGCGGGGATGCGGGTTATGAGTCGATGGATCCAAATGCGCCGGGTAGCCGACATCGTCTTTTGATGCAACCTGGAGGCTTTACATTCGAACACTCGGATTTGGATTACTAATCGCTACCCTTCTTGCCTTGCAGCAAATCTCAAAATCGGTGAACTAGCCGCGTTAAAACGAGCTAAGGTGCTCGCCAAGTTCATGATGAAACAGGTCAGGCTGCTCGTACTGGAGCCAGTGCCCACAATCACTGATCACTTTAAACCGTGTGCCAGGATTGCGAGCAATCATGTCATCACCAATACCCGGAATATCAGGTAACGCGGGAGCATCGGCATCCCCGTACAGCACCGTTAGCGGGCAATGCAGTGCGCCAATGTGGTCAATGACAAGCGCGCTCGCATAGTACTGCGCACTATCAAAGCGTGCGAGTTGGTGGTTGATCTCATGCACGTGCAACGCGCATTGATCAATTCGATCATCCCGAGAGATCATCAGTTGCCTGAGATTATGACGTTGTGCGTCCAAGACTGCCTGGCGGGTCATCGCTTTGGTCCTTCGGATCAGTCTCACACGCTCCGCAGGCCTCGGCCGAACGCCTAGGGACGCTGGCCCTATCAAACAAACCGATCGCACCCAGTCAGGGTGGCGAGCCGCGAGGAGCGTCGCTGCAACACAACCCCACGAAAAGGCAACGAGATGAACCTCTCGAAGCTTTGCATCCTCACCTAGGACGTTTTCAATCCTGCGAATAGCAAGCTCGACATCGTAGGGCCGTTCTTGATCGGAAGACCAGCCAAGCGCTGGCAAATCCAACGTCCAAATATCATAGCGCTTTGATAAGGCTTCCACATTACGGATCCAGTGGAGCCAAGACCCAGATCCCCCGTGGAGCAAGAGCACCCTGGGCGCCGAGACGGGACCCTTCCAGTGCCTCAGATGCAACGTGCCGGTGCCGTCCGCGACATCAAACGCGTCACTCACACTGCTCGCCCGATTGAGGAGCAAATCCACTAATTCGACACCTGTTTCAAACCGCATGACGGGATGCTCAATCAGTAGCTTCGATAAAGTCGAGCGCTAGTTGACCCATCCGCGACTCACCTTCACGGGTTTGCAAACCCACTTCAAGCGCACGGCGCATATTGCGCTGTGCACCCTCTGTGCGAAGCGTTTGCTGAAATAAGTAGGCCTCTTCCAGGAGCCCCTCTTCGATAGGTAATTCCGCGTTGTTAATCGATGCCTTACAAAGCGCGATCGCTTCGCTCGGCCAGCCCGCGATGCGTCTGGCAAGCGCGTCAACGTGATCGCTCATGGATTCCGCACAATCAAAGATCCGATTCAAATAGCCCCACCGCTCGCAGGTTTCAGCATCAATGTCGTCACCCGCGAGACAAATCTCCATGGCCCGTCCACGGCCCACTAATCGCGGTAACCGCTGCGTTCCAGACCCCCCTGGCAAGATGCCAAGCGGCACCTCCATTTGATTAATGATCGTTTTCCCCTGCACTCCAAAACGCATATCGCAAGAGGCAGCGAATTCATTGCCACCACCGCCGGCACGCCCGGCCATTTTCACAATCGTCGCTTTTGGCATGGTTCGTACCCGCTCACACATTTGGTGAAAGGGCGACAGTTTTTCCGCACGCTCCGCCTCGCCCTCTGCCGGGAAAGTCAGAATCAAACTCACGTCAAAGTGGGCGATAAAAAAATCAGGATCCGCACTTTGAAACACGACCACTTTGATCGAATCATCGGATGCGAGCTCCTCTGTCACCGCAACCAAGTCCTGATACAGCGCGGTGGTCATCACGTTGACCGGAGGATTGCTAATGGTCACATGACACACTCCCCTATCGTTTGCGATATCCAGCGTTTGGTATTCGTTCATGCTCATCCCCTTTTGTTATTGCTATCATCATGCGACGACCCCTTCATCGAGACAAGCGAATGACTGACAAATCCTTGACCCGTCGATACCGACTGATAACTGCCTTTTTTATCTCCCTCGCATCCATTGCTCCGGCTTTCGCCTCGGAAAACGCGCTGACGATCCTGTTGACCAATGATGATGGTTATTTGTCGCCGGGGATCAGGGCGATGCGTCAAGCGCTGCTCGATCAAGGTCACGAAGTGTTTATGGTGGCGCCCGCCGAAAACCAAAGCGGTAGCTCAGCGAGTATTTCACCGGATGGCATCACCGTTACGGATCACGGGCTTAACGTGTGGAGTGTTGAGGGGCGCCCAGCAGACGCAGTTCGCTTCGGTCTCGGTCAGTTAATGGCTGATCAACCACCAGACTTGGTGATCTCGGGTATCAATTTCGGCCAGAACGTGGGTGCCGATGTCATGATTTCGGGCACGGTGGGCGCGGCAACCACTGCGGTACGACTCGGTATACCGGCCATCGCGATATCAGCCTCCATCGACTTCAAAGAGGCGGGCGAAGCATTCCCGTCCACGCTAAAAGCCATGCCCAAGGCTGCTGCCTTCCTCGCGAAGCAATTGCGCGATCTACCGCTAGAAGACAAAGCAATGTTGATCAACGTCAATTATCCTTCCATCGATCGTCCCAAAGGGGTTTTAACTACCTCGCTGTCCCCAACTTCCATCATTGGTCGTGGCTATACCCAAACGGCGAGTGGGGAGTGGCGGGCGAACTACGCGTTAGCGGGTGATGCACCCAGCAGCGAAGCAACACCCAGCGAGGATAGGGCTGCCCTGCAAGCGGGCTTTATTACGGTATCTCCCTTGCGGGCATCCTACGCTGCGGTCGAGCCGAGTCCTTTTGTGCTTCAAGCGCTGGAGGCGCTTGGGGAATAGCACGAAGGGTCGTCAGACGTCCACTTTGCATCAGACGATTTTTGGATCTGGCTCGTTCTAGGGCCCTTTCCCCGTCTACCTGCGCTAAGCAGCTCGATCCAATCCCCATCGCGCATAGAAATGAATGGCGGTTGGAAGGGTCGTTACGTGGATTCTTGGATTGGCGCGTCTAGGGTAACGTTTAGCGTCTAAAGCAAGCTTCTCTTGGCGCCATGCACGAATAAACGGCTTAAGCTCCCCCGGCGAGCAGGGGAAACATCAGCGCAGACTATCTTTTCTCGACAACCGGTACATCAAGACGGCGGCGCGTTCGATTAGCATCGGCAGCGTCGATAAATCGATCCGCTCCTCTGTCGAGTGAGCGCCTGTCCCTTCGGCGCCAATGCCGTCAATGGCATCGACGTAATCCGCCACGAAAGACACATCGGCAGCGCCGCGCTTGCCAGGATCAAAAGCATTGACTGGTCCGTACCCCAAGTCCTCGCTGACTTCACTCAAGACTTGGAGTAACGCTTCGTTACCTGGGGTGGGCGCCATAGGCGGATATCCGTCCGTAAACGTGATCGTTGCTTTGGTTTTAGGCAGGGAATGACTCGCTACAATGGCACTCATCCGCTGCCGAGCGGATTGCTCTTGCTCCTTCGAGAGGGTCCGAAGCCCGCCATGGACCACGACTTGGCCCGCAACGACATTGGTTTTGCCGAAGGTATCACCTTTGTTTTGCGACGGATCATATTGAACGGCCGTACCTCCGAGAATGACGCCAGGATTGAAACTGAGATAGGGCTCGCCGACGAGGGTTTCGTGAAAAGCCGCCAAGATTCTCGCGGCCTCAAAAATCGCACCACTACCAACAGCTTCACTAAAAATGAGTGATGAATGCGCCTGTTGTCCCTCAACCTTCAGCATCCAACCGCTGGATCCTCGTCTGGCGATGGTTGCAGCATCAAGACTCGTCGCAATTTCAAAACCAAGAGCAATGTCGCACTGCTTTGCTGCCTCTATTAAATGATGACGTGAGATCGACTTTGGTGATCCCGACTTTTCCTCATCACCGATAAGCGCCACGATGTACTTGCCCTGATCGAGCACCCCAGCCTCTTTCAGCGCTTTCAGTGCATAGACCATGACCACATCGCCCCCCTTCATGTCGTTCACTCCGGGGCCGATTGCCTCATCGCCTGTGCGACGAAACTGCTGAAAGGCGCTTGATGGTTCGAAAACGGTATCTAGGTGTCCGATCAATAATTGACAGACGTTGCCCGATCCAATGGTTGCGAACAGATGGCCCGATCGATTCACGGCGCTCATATCGTGCCACACCGTGTCAAACCCAAGTGCGTCCAGCTCCCGCTGAAACACCTTGCCCACCGCTTTGACTCCGGCAAGATTCATCGTACCGCTATTGATATTCACCACTTCCTCTAGCAGGGCAACCGCGGGATCCTTTTGTTGTTTTGCGATTTCAGCAATTCGTGATTCAACCTGCGAGAGATCGGCGGAAACTGGCATTGCAAAACAAAAGGCGAGCACGAATAAACCCATGAATGGTGCGCTAGCGGTTTGCGAGCCGCTCATGTGCCCCTGATCGGTTTTGCGCCCCTGATTGATCTTGCGCCAAAGCTGCTTAATTAACTGCATCCACATCTGCTCCTGTCCACGCTGTCCACGCTGTCCATTCTGCCCATCCGGCTCGTTTTCATGACGCGCCTGCATCGCTCTTTTGTCTCGCGCGCTAGAGGACCTTTTGTTCATCGCATTGCAAGACCCTATGCTTGCCTACCGCCTCTCGCTATAACGACCACTCCAGCATAAGGGCGGGCGCTGAACGCGCGGCGGGTTCCACCTTCGCATAACTCCTGGCCGCCGCCTCATTATCTGGATCCATAAGGAGCCAGGCTGTGCGAATGTCTCGCCCAACGGACCAATCAAACAAACCCTGCATCAATCGTTGAGCAAGTCCGTTGCCTCGTGCACGATCCGCCACTCCCACTTCATTAATCCAGAGTTCTCGCAATTTATCCGGATGCCGAATCACCACACCACTTGCCATGCCGACCACCAGTTCGTCTTCCATGGCTAACATCATGATATGGCTAGGATCTTTCAGGAAGGCCCTCGCCTCATCCTGTCGAATCGCCTCATCAAAGACACCCTCAGCAACGGAATCGAGTTGGGCGAGGCTGACCCAAGGAGTAATGATTGGAGCGATCATGGGACCTCGCGTGTCAAGCTACTCGCCAGCACCATGACCTTCTTCGACCCTTCCTCTTGCATTGGCTCTTCGGTTCAGTGGCTAGCGAGGGTGTAATCTAACTTCAAGCCGTTTGAAGCCACGGATAAACGTGGAGTAGGAACGCTCTGGGGTTGCTACGACCTCAACAAACTCGAACCGCTTCAACATTTCCTCCCACAGCACACGCAGTTGCATCTCTGCGAGGCGGTTACCCATGCACCGGTGAATACCATACCCAAACGCGAGATGTTGTCTCGCTCTAGGTCGATCAATTTTGAACTGGTGGGCCTGCTCAATCACCCGTGGGTCACGATTTCCTGAGACGTACCACATCACGACCTTGTCGCCAGCCGCAATCTGCTGCCCATGCATTTCTACTGACTCAGTCGCTGTTCGCCGCATGTGGGCGAGTGGCGTTTGCCAACGGATGATCTCTGACACCATATTAGGAATCAGTTGCGGCGCGGCTTTTACCTTGTCGAGTTCCCCGGGATACTCATTCATGGCTAGCACACCACCAGAAATCGAGTTTCGGGTCGTGTCATTGCCACCGACAATCAGCAGCAGCAAATTACCCAGGAATTCCATGGGCGCCATGTGCTTGGTGGACTCTCCATGAGCGAGCATCGAGATCAGATCATTAGCGGGTGCTGATTGCTGGCGCTCCTCCCACAACTTAGTGAAATATTCGAGGCACTCAATTAATTCTGCACGGCGCTGTTCCTGAGTTTCCGTTAATCCCATACCAGGCGGGGTCGTAGCGACATCGCTCCACCTTGTCAGTTTACGGCGATCCTCAAATGGAAAATCAAACAGCGTCGCCAACATCTGGGTTGTCAGCTCGACAGACACACGATCCACCCAATCAAACGATTCATCCAAAGGGAGACTGTCTAAAATCGAGCCCGCGCGTTCACGAATAAGCCCTTCGAGCACTGCTAGATTCCTTGGCGCAACGACACTGGCGACTGTCGCTCGCTGCACGTCATGCTTTGGCGGATCCATGGCAATGAACATACCAAAACCATCGAATTGTGGACGGGACTCCGGGCCTTGTTGCTCTGATTCTGTCTTGGGGGGCATCGGGGTACCCCCCGCACCGCCAATGGTAATCCCCCCTGCTGAGGAAAAACGCGCATGATCGGTATCCACCGCCATAATGTCCGCATACCGCGTCACTGACCAATAAGGCCCAAAGGCACTCTCTTGGCAATAATGCAGCGGCGCCTCATCCCTTAATCGCCTGAAATAGGCTTCTTCCTGCCCCGCCTCAAAGATCGCGGGATCCGCGACATTGAGGTGCTCCAATTCAATATCGTAAGGGTGAACTATGGCCGAATTCATATTCATAAAATGCCCTCAACAATGCATGTGGGTGGTGGATTTCCATCGACCGTGGCGCGTACCGGTCACTAGGCGGCGAGCAGTGCGCTTCCTCCGTGATTCGCGCTTTTATGGCGATAGCTTTTTATGGCAATAGCTTTTTATTGCGACAGCTTTTTTCGCGATAGCCATAGTGCATAGCCATTGTGCCAACCATCGCTAAGCATCTAGGTGTCTGTAGTGTACCGCAATATTAGTTGCACGCCTGGTCCTGGGCCGGCTACCGTCGCCCGAGCCTAGCCTTTCGCCCTGGATCGCAGAGACCTCTGTCTAGGGGCCTACTGAGCGCTGGCCCTGAAAGCTATACTGATGCTTCCAAAGGCAGCTAACAATAAAACGCGAATAACGACATGCTAACGCTCGTTCAATCAAATGATCTAAATTCGCTCGCGACGCGCCTGTGTGAAGATATTCGCTCTCCCATTGATGGCTTCGAACCAGAAACCATCCTTGTTCAGAGCCTTGGAGTAGGACAGTGGTTAAAACGGGGCATTGCGGAACGTCTAGGTATTGCTGCAAACCTCAATCTAACGTTGCCCGCCCATTTCCTATGGGACCTCTATCAGTCTCAAACCGCAGATAACTTCTCGGAACCGCTTGACCGAGACGCGCTCGCGGTAAGGACCTTTAAGGTGCTTGATACTATCGAGAGCCCCATCATTCGGGACTACCTTGCGAATGCACCAAAGTCACAAAGCACCCAATATAGTCTTGCCCAGCAGATTGGCTCAGTCTTCGAAAATTACTTGCTTTATCGACCAGAGTGGATCCTTGCTTGGCAGAATGGAGAGCAGCCTGTTGATCACGCGGATGCGGATTGGCAAGCCAAACTCTGGCGCACACTGGCTGAGCGTGACCCACTGCTTGCCGGCAATCACCGAGCGATCCTTCACCAACGCTTGCTGCAATCACTAATCAACCACTCAACCGATGACCCGCTGCCGTCACGCATTAGCCTGTTTGGATTAAGCACACTCGCCCCAATGCAACTCGAAGTGTTTGAAGCCATGAGTCGACTCGTCCCAGTGGCACTCTACTTTCTCAACCCGTGTGAGCAATATTGGGGCGACCTTCTCTCCATGAGAGAGCAAGAACGACAGAAGCTGGATGCGCTGAATCAAGGAGTCGACCCGGACCTTTTATATCTCGATGCAGGGCATCCGCTGCTGACAGCCTGGGGTCGCTTGGGACAGGAGTTCCACGAGCGACTGACGTTAGGCGGCTCTGACGCCACGATTGAGATGTTTGATCGGCCCACCGCTGACACCACACTCAGTTGGCTCAAACGATCCCTAGTCGATGCTATTCCCCAGCTTGAATCACCCTCCGATACGCATCGCAACGTCGATGATTCGGTGCAACTCAACATCTGCCACAGTCGACTCAGAGAGTGCGAAGTGCTACTCGATGCCCTGTATCAGCGTATTGAGCGCGATCCAAATACGCTCGACCAAACCATTGTCTTGGCACCTAACATTGACGACTACGTGCCTCATATTGAAGCGGTATTCGGCGACAAACTCCCCTTTACGATTGTCGACCAAGCCTCTACTGCTCATTCATCGATCATCCCAATATTCTTGCAACTGCTTCGGCTCCCAAGTTCCAGATTAGCCTTAAGTGAGGTGTTAGCTGTTCTGCACAACCCCTCGGTCCAGCGCCGCTTTAATCTAGCACCAGCCGATGTCACGCTCATCGAGCGATGGCTAGAGGAGTCTTCGGTTCAATTCGAATGGGATGGCCAATCCAAAGCTTCGTTGTGGAACCTTCCTGCGACCGACCAATTTACCTGGTCGTTCGGTTTGGACCGAATGATCGCAGGTTATCTCTCGGGAGCAGAAGGCGAGCTAATCAGCGATTGTGCGGCCATCAACATCCCGAGCCATGAGACAGAGACCTTTGAAAAGCTGCTTAGTTTCGTTGCAGGCATCAAGCGAATCAGAGCGCAATTTTCAGTTCCCGCGAGCACAAGCGAGTGGGTTGACCGATTGTATCGCCTGTTGGACGAGTGGTTCGATATTGAAGCCCCTGATACCCTCGCGCAGCAAACCATCCAGCAAACCATAGACCAATGGGCCCGGCTTTTAACAGAGGCGGCTTTTGATGACGCCATTGCTCAAGATTGGATATCCGCTTGGTTTAAAGAAAAACTCGAGGAATCTCGGGGTTTAATGCACAGCCAGCAAAACGGCATCACGTTTGCCGCACTGGCGCCGCTAAGCGGCATCCCCTTTCGCCATGTCATGATCCTCGGCTTGGACCACGACGCCTTTCCAAGGATTCGAAAACGCCCCTCATTTGATCTGTTGGAGCAGACGCCACGACGACTGGGCGATCGATCAATGCCCGATGACGACCGCTATCTCTTCTTACAAGCGGTCAATGCTGCCAAGGACTCGCTATACCTGTCCTATCTCGGCCGAGATGTTCGAGATAACAGTCGGTTTCCTCCAAGTCTCGTCATCAGCGAACTGACTCATTTTCTGTCGAGCTATGGTTGGGCGCTGACCGCGGTGGAGCACCCGCTTCAGCCATTTTCGGACCGATATCGATCGGGTGAACTCGTGACGTATCGATCTGACTGGTTTAACGAGCCGTTAGCGCATCACGCAGAGGCTGATCCGATACAGACTAGAGAAACGGCAACCATCTCCGGCGAGTCACTGATTCAATTTGCGCAGCACAGCGCCAAGTACTTTTTTGACGACCAGTTAGATGCTTCTTTGCAAATTTACGACCACATTCACCCTGAGAGCGAGCCGTTTGACCTTGATGCGCTAGATCGCTTCCAAGTCATTGATCGATCCCTCGAGGCACTACTCGATGGCGTCGAGCTTAGCACTCTGACCAAACTACTCATCAAACAAGGGATGGCCATCGAGGGGGAATGGGGCGAACGGCAACTGAGCAACTTACTAAGCACTGCCCAGCAAATGACAGATACACTACTCGCGCAATCGCGCAAACCCTTCCCCATTGAGTACAAGGTCGACCGGGTTACCGTGTCGATGATCTGCCCCAACATCGGTGAAAAGGATCATCTTTATGCTCGAGCAGGACGCTGGTCGATTAAACAGACGATGCGGCCATGGATCGCCCATTTGCTCCTGAACGCTGCGGGGCAGCCCCGGCAAGCGTCATTAG
The DNA here is from genome assembly GCA_038131595.1 of Gammaproteobacteria bacterium. Taxonomy (GTDB): domain Bacteria; phylum Pseudomonadota; class Gammaproteobacteria; order Pseudomonadales; family Azotimanducaceae; genus UBA9926. Next base: position 132,116 of record JAYPPR010000003.1, on the reverse strand, counting down.
TAGGGGCCACCGCCAGCGGTATCGAGACCAAGACGCTCGCTGCGATGGGTCAGCGTGACGCTCACAATGCACTCGCTTCACTCGTTAGCTTGTACCAAAGCTCATCCACCGCCCCAATCTTCTTCCCCATCGAATCGGCCTGGTCTTATCTGAGAGCGCGGCATAAGGGTGAAGGCCGAGAAGGCGCATTAGCCCAAGCGCGCACGAAATGGGCGAATGTTGCAGCGTTTGAGGAGCAAACTGACCCTTACTGGGTGAGGCTTGACGGAGACCTCGATCAGATTCCCCAGATTGCCGAACAGCTTGAACCCTTCTTCAAGCCACTCCTCGACCGGTGGGATGCCAAATGATCGATTTCCCGTTCAAAGCTGGCCAGCATCTGATCGAAGCCAGCGCAGGCACCGGCAAAACCTACACGCTGATGCAGATCATACTCCGGCTGCTTATCGGGCAGGCTTCTCGCGATGGGCGCGCCTACGACATTAGAGAAATACTGGTTGTTACTTTTACCCAGGCCGCAACTCAGGAACTGAATCATCGCTTGAGCGAACTCTTGCGTGACGCGGCGCTTGCCTTCGAGCAATCGGAATCCCGTGATCCAATGATCCAATCGTGTATCGACGCCTCTGCCAATCTGCGTCTTGATCTCAACCGAATTCGTCGCGCTTCCCTCACGCTCAATGAAGCCTCGGTTTACACGATTCATGGCTTCTGCAGCCAAGTACTTGCGAGCCACAATATCGCCATCGGCGTTCCTCCCAATCTCGCGATTGAAACCGACCAATCTGCGGACCTTGTACGCATTGCCGAAGACCTCTTCCGTCTTCACGTGCTGTCACTACCGCCCTTAGAACAAGAAATTGCCTTAACAATCTGGAAAAACCCAGAGGCCATGCGTCAATCACTTGCGGCCCTGCTTTCTCGAAGTAAGCTCACTGTGTTCCCTACTCCCCCCGTCACGGAACTTCCAGAGCGACTGTCTGCACTGATGCAGGAGATCAAAGCCACTTGGATTGACCAAGACCTTTGCTCACTCATCGAAACGAGTGATCTTATGCAAAACCGTAAGGCCTATAAGCAGCGCCATTTGATGACCCAACTTGCCGAGGGCGCGGCGCTTTTGCCATCCGATGAGCGGTGGGACATCTGGCGAAGATCCGCCCTTACAGCCGTCACTAAGAAAGGCGGGCAACCACCCGAGCACCCCATCTTCGCTTTGTTTGATGACGTTCACGAGTTACGTCAGCAGATCCCTTTTTACAAAGCCGGGCACGTGGCGCGGGTATGGAACGCATTCCGCTCAGAACGCAAAAAACTAACTTTTCGAGAGGGAAGACTGGGCGTCGATGATCTCATTCCTAGCGTGGTAGAGAGCCTTCGGGACGATAGACAGCTAGCCCGCGACCTCGCCAAGCAGTATCCAGTCATGCTCATCGACGAGTTTCAGGACACCGACGATCAGCAGTACACCCTATTCAAGACCATCGCATCGCAACCAGACTCGCGTAACCTAGTGCTTATCGGCGATCCCAAGCAAGCCATTTATCGATTTCGCGGCGCTGACATCAATACCTATCTGAGAGCCGCTCATCAGAGCCAGGAACAGCACCGACTCGATACCAATTGGCGGTCAAGTGTTTCCATCGTGGAAGCGGTCAATCACCTGTTCGGCGCAAACAAGTCGTTTTCTCAGGATGAGTCGATCAGCTTTTTTCCTTCATTGCCCAGTGAGAAGGCTCCGAGCAACCCTGTTTTGCAGAGAGAGCGCCCGATCGCACCGTGCCGATTTGTTATTGATTCAAGTCAGGCAAGCGACCAGCGAACATCCAACGAGCGCTTAGCGGCCACAGCAGCGAAAGCCATCGCAGGGCTCTTTCAGGGTCCTGATCGAATTGAGCTTGCGAACGCTGACTCTCCATCAGACTCAAAGCCACTTGGCGCCCATCAGCTCGCTATTCTGGTTCGTAATCGAAGCGAAGCGCAGCTCATGCAAGACAGCCTGGCTGAGTTGGGATTGAGAAGCGTCTATCGATCTAGGCAGAGCGTCATGGACACACCCGTTGCCCAGGATCTCGTATTGATACTGAGCGCCATCCTACGCCCCAGGCATTTTCGAACGATGATGAGCGCTATCGCAACGCGTCTCTTTCAGTTTGACTATGCAGAACTGCTCGACATCCGACATTCAGAGAAGAAGCAACAGCGCTACTACGAGCAGTTCAGTCAATGGCGAGAAACTTGGGAGAAGATCGGAGTCGACGCTGCGATACATCAACTGATCGCCGATCAAAAGCTAGCGAGTGTCTGGCTAGCGCTTGACGGGGGCGCAAGAGTTTTAACTGACTTAAGACACCTCGCCGAGTGCCTGGGAAGACGTCAACATACGCTTGCCTCCAAGCAGCAACTGATCAATTGGCTGGCCGGCGACTACGCATCCGATGAATCGTTGCACGCCGACGAGACCATCCAGCGCCTTGAGAGCGATGAAGACCTGATTCAAATCATGACCATTCATGCTGCGAAAGGGCTTGAATTTGAGGCGGTTTGCCTGCCTTTTGCCAATTTTAGTAGCAAACCTACCAAGCGCTCGCGCGGAGGCATCATCGAGACTCCCGATTCGTCTGCGTCGAGCGCAGAAATCGTACTCGAGTCGTCCAGCGATCTTATTGCTGCACTGGATCGACAAGCTGAGGAAGAGGAGATGCGGCTCCTGTACGTTGCATTGACTCGCGCTAAGTCACTCATGATTCTTGGGTTGCCTTCTTATGCGACGGAAGCAAAGACAGCAGCCAAGTCCGAGCATCGTCCCCCAATTTTTAAGCTCCTCGGACTGTCTGAGCAAGACAACTTAATCGAGGCCCTTGGGCACCTCCCGAGTCACTTGTTTGCGATCCACCCCGAAAGAAAAGGGCCGTATCACCATCAAATCACCTCCGATCCACCCCCTATCACTAAAAGGGTCATCCCGAGGATCAGCGACAATGGACCAAGGGTTTTAAGCTACACCGGTCTCTCACGTCACCTAACAACGCACTTACCCGCTCATGCATCAGGGTTGACGGACGAGCCTAGTAAGAAGGTCATCAGTATCGATTCGCCTGCTAGCGATGATATGGCCCACTTTCTCGCCGATGGGCTACCCAAAGGGACAACGTTTGGTATCCACGTTCACGCGTTGTTAGAACATCTTGATTTCACCCGCCCAATCAATGATCAGCTTCGGGTCGTCGAGCAGTTTGAGCAGATCTTTCAAATCTCAGCAACGCGAGAAAAGGCGTTACTACGGGATTGGCTTCATAACATCATGCGCGCCCCATTACTTGATAACGGATTCTGTCTTCAAAACATTACACGAGAGACAAGGCTCGACGAGTTAGAGTTTCATTTCCCTGTGAGCCAAGTCGACACCCTCAACACGCTGCCTTTTCTCGATCGAACGAGACTAGACGGCATGCGAAGCCCAAAGCTAGCCGCATTTATGACGGGAAGTATCGATCTTGTGTTCAAACATGATGAGCGTTACTACATTGTCGATTACAAAAGTAACCATCTAGGCATGGGGCTTGAACCCTACGCGCCCTCTCGATTAGAGCGCGCAATGAAGGACCACGACTATGATTTGCAGTACGCGATCTACGCGATAGCGCTTGAAAAGTACTTGGCACTGCGCCATCCAGGCGAATCCTTTCGTGAGCGATTCGGTGGTGTTCTCTACTTGTTTCTCCGTGGTATGTCTCACCAATCGAACACTGGCGTATTCTTCTGTCGACCTGATCCGGCCGCCATTGTCGACGTGTCAAAAAAGATCTCTTATGCCCAGTAGCATTCATCCTTTTCTTGAAACTGCCCTAACGGAGTTTCTAGCGCGTCGAGTCGACCAACAAGTGGCATGGTCACCCCTTGTTGCTCGTCTGCTTCGTGCTCACGAAGACGGGCACGCCTTCATCGAGATTGTGGATGACTTGCAAGACAAAGCGCTGCGCAGTATCAACCTGAGTCCCGAGGACGTCTCAGAACCACTGGTCTACCACGAGCAAAAACTCTACTTCAGGCGATTCTTTAATGCCGAGCGAGGCATCGCAGCGCGCCTAATCAGTCGGGCAGAAATGATGGGACCGCTCGCACCTACACCTTCACAAGACGAGTACTCCACCCTGCCTGACTCGCTATCGGACGAGCAACGCGAAGCCATTTTGGCCTGCGTGAATTGTCCTCACACCCTGATCACAGGCGGCCCAGGCACCGGAAAAACCACGCTCATTCGGTCTGCCGTGTCTCTCATTCAAGCGACTCATAAAGATGCACAAATCCTTTTGGCAGCACCCACCGGAAAGGCAGCTGCTCGGCTCAGGGAAACGCTTCAATCGGAACCCGATGGGGATAGCGAGCGCCTAACTGCTCAGACTCTTCATCAACTGCTTGATTTGCGACGGGGTCAAGCGCGATCCAAGTACGACGAGCAGCACCCTCTGCCCGCCGACTACCTATTTATCGACGAAGCATCGATGATTGATCTGTCGATGTTTTATCTGATCATTCGCGCCCTTGCCCCTGGCGCTCGACTCATTTTAGTAGGCGATCAAGCGCAGCTGCCGGCAATCGAGGTTGGCAGCCCATTCAGTGAGCTCCTACAGTTCTCGCAAACGCTCACGCAAGAAGGCAGCCCTATCATTCGCTCCATTAGGCTAACGGAGTCTTTTCGCTTCGGGGCTGGCAGTGACATTGCTCACCTTGCTAGCCAAATGATGGCTGAGGACGAGGCACCCCGTGATCAGGATCGCGTGTCTTGGGTCAGACCTATCGAGGCCTTCAATGAAGTAGCCCTCCAACATCGCTTTGAAGGCTACCTCGAGGAGTTAACACGTCCGCTCGATGACGCCGCCGCAGTGAGACTGTTAGCAGGCTTTGAGATGCAGCGAATCTTAACGCCGTATCATGCAGGCCCGATGGGCGTCTCCCAAATCAATCAGATGATGGAGCACTGGCTCGAGCAACTAGGGCGCAAGCCCTTTGGACAATTGCATTACCACGGCCGTCCCATTCTGATCACGGAGAATGACCACCCTTTGCGCCTGGCCAACGGGGACCTTGGTATTTGCGTCAGCACTCGTCATTATGACGCAGACGGCGATACTGACACTGCAGAACGCTTTGTTGTGATATTTCGGGATCAAGGACTCAGTTCGAACAGTTCCCACGTCGGCGCTGCCCCAACATGAAACCTCATTTGCAATGAGTATCCACAAGTCCCAGGGATCAGAGTTTGATGCGGTGACCTTGCTCCTGCCATCTCGCGAGTCTGAGCAGGCCGACCAACTATTAACCCGAGAACTTTTGTACACCGCAGTCACGCGAGCCAAGCAAAGTCTTGCGATATTTGCCGATATAAGCGCCTGGGAACGAGCGCTCGATCATCCGGTCACGCGCCGATCAACGCTGTCAGAGCAGCTCAACTGGCTCGCTAGCGAATCATTGGGGTCATCATGAAACGCCATGCGCTAACACTCATAGGACAGCATGCACTGAGCACACTATCGGCTATATGGGTGATCAGTAATCTTTTAGTGTGGCTTAGTCTGCTCATCCTGACACTCCCTGCTTTATTGGTACTTAAGCCGCTCGGTCGAGAACGGGCGCTTGAGCCATGGATTGGATGGATTTATCGGTCTGCGGTGCGGATCGACAGTTTCTGGATGTTGCGGGTGGTCGGCATCCAACTCGAGGTAAAGGGCGAGGTCCCATCTCACCCTAGTCCGATCGTCATTGTTAACCATCAGTCCTGGTTTGATATTCCCATTGTTCAGGAAATCATTTCTGCAAGAGGACCGAGACTGAGTTTTCTGGTTAAGCGATCCCTTGTGTGGGTTCCTGTGATCGGATGGATCTGCCTGCTGCTCGGCTTCCCAAGGCTGCGCCGGACAGGATCTCCCCAGGATAGAGCGCTCGATCTCAACGCAGTTTCCCAAGCGGCTGAACAGGGCGTAGCCGCCCGTCACGCACTGCTCATTTTTGCCGAGGGCACGCGCTTTACGCCGAAGAAACGGTCAGACCAAAACAGTCCTTTCGATCATTTGCTGCGCCCTCGAGTCGGCGGCTTTGCTGCCGCTTGCCAAATTTTCCCGGAAGGCACACCCATCATCGACCTGTCTATCTATTACGACGGAGGTAGCCACTTCTGGCGATGTCTTGGCGGCGCAACAAGCGTCATTCGCGTGGATGTTTCGACCCATTCGCTCGATCAAACGATGAGCGCCGAGGCATTTCTCAACGAGCGCTGGCGGACCAAAGACCGCTGGCTTGAGTCGCAACTCGACGCTGGATCAGACGAGATTCCCGCAACCTGATACTCCTTGGCCAAAAGGGGCCCCTCTCGCTCTCTGAAATGAGCGTTTGGCTACCCCTTCCTTACATCCAACCATCCGAAGAATCAGAAGAGAGCGGCATCATGTCGTCTAGTAAGCCTACTGTGGAGCGACTTAAGGGAGTGAGCGAATCACTGGTCAAAGCGGTCTCGTCTCCACTTAGCAATGCCTGATCGACATAGATATCAATGCCAAGTAGCTCATCTCTAAACAGCGAGAACAAGGACCCATCACCGAACAAATCGATATCGCTCTCGATCGCTGATAGTGCATTGATATCAATGCCATCAAGACTCAACTGGTCTTCCGCATCTCCTCTAATCACCAGCATGCGATGGCCATTGCCAGCTCCGAGGACCTCAAGGCTGTTGTCTTCTACCCAATCAATGACATCGGCAACATCCAAGTTGAGGACATCAGCAGTCTCATTGCCAGCCATAGAAATCACTTCGAAATTCTGAAGATTAGCGGCAGTGTCTACCCCGTCGATATTTGAAAGATCAATCGAGCCACTGACCAGCAACGTGTCGATTCCTAATCCACCATTGACGGCAGTGTCAGCGACATCGAACACGATCTGATCGCTGCCCCGGCCACCGTCAATCTGATCACTCCCAAGCAGACCATCGATCACATCGTCTCCATCTCGGCCATGCAGCGTTTCTGCCTGATCTGTTCCCGTGACTGCCTCGCTTGCCGATGTACCAAACTGGCTCCTGCCCCCATCCGCTTCATGGACCACCACATAAATCGAGCCATCTACCATGATGGACTGACCGTTATGAGCCAGATGTGTAAAACGCTCTACCGTCTGCTCGACCTCTGCCGGGCTGCCGGGAGACACTGTGGAGACCCCTAACCGGGATACCGACAGGAAAGTATCCTCAATAAAAGTAAAGTCCCCATACAAATCAATTTGATCCCCCAATTGACCACGAACCACGATGCCGGACTGGCCATCAATCAGCTCATTGCCGCCATCATTGAGACCAGCGATCGCCTCGGCATCTAGGTGAATTCGATGCTTGGTCGACTCGTCGCCATCGTTCAGATCGATCACCTCGATGCGATCGAGGCGCATTCCCCAAAACCCCTGACCGTCAGTCGTCATCCTAAAATCGAAGGTAATGAAGCCCTCCCCATCGAGGACACCTCCCGCAGGCATCACTACTGTGTCGATACCCGCGCCGCCGTCGATACGTCTGAACTCCATCGACGCCAGCGTGAAGGTATCGTCACCAACCTCGCCATAGGCTGTCTGTCCTAATCCAATATTCTGGATTAGATCGTCCGTATTCGTCGCACTGGTATCTCCTACAAAGTGCGTGATGTTGGTGCTGGTCAAAAAATCAAACCTATCGGCGGTATCGGCGACGCCCACGGCAACCATTGATGGGTCTACGGCAACAATGTTGATCTCATCGAGCCCTGATGAGGTTTCCGTCAGCAATTCAATATCTGCGACTAACCCCGTTCCAGCGTCGATCACTAGTCCATCAACAGATGAAAATGCCCCCAAAATGAGTGGCGCAGCGATTAAGGTCACACTACTTTGAACGGCAGGAGAAGACGCTAGATTCATCACCAATCTACCGCCCGATAACAGCACAGAAAACTCACTCGTGCCGCCACTCGATGTAAGCAATTGGTCGCTATTGCCACTCACCAGGTTTGCGTCCATAAAAAGCTCACCCGTTGCATCCAGCACGAGTTCACCAGAACCCTCAAGATTCAAGATGCCATCGTCGGCTCCACCAACATCCAAAGACCCTTCAATCACAAGCTGACTATCGGAGGCGACGAGTTGCAGGGTCTGCACATTAGCGGCGTCGGTAACCAGTCGCCCCCCTTCGCCAACCAATAATTGATCCCCTGCCCCGAGCGTCAGGGTAGCTGCTGTCGTGGAGCTCCCGAGAACAGCGTCTTCGTACTGACCGAGCGTGACCAAACCTGTTACCTGATGCGTCACCGAACCCTGGCCATCGAGCGTTAAGGCACCAAGGACCGTTAAATCCCCTGATCCTCCGAGCTGAGCCTCGATAACCGCGGCGTTTTCGCCTCCACCAGTTTGCTGCGGCATCATTACGCCAGCGACGATGTGTCCCTCATTTTCGAGCTGCCCACTTGTGGTGGTGTCGCCTACGGTAAGCGTCACAACCGCATTGCCGACAAGGTCGTAGATCATCAACTCACCATGTAACAGCACGTCTTGAGCAAAGGTAATCGAGGCACTTGCGCTAGGAGCCGTGAGCGAACTCGACTGGTTAAGGGTGCCTGCATACCCCGCGGCGTCCAGCATCGAAACACTGGCGCCGAGATGAATCACACTCGTGAAGTCAGTGACTAGTTGTCCCGAGACCTTAACCTCTCCCTCCAAAAACACTTGCCCGTAGTCAACATTGTAAAAATCACCTTCGATCAAACTGGCGCCAGACAATGCCAGCCGCCCCTGATCAACGTTAATCCCAGCCTCGTCGCCAACATTTGCCAGCACGACGTCCGTCGCCACTCGAAGATCGTGGACAAGCATCGTTCCATGGTTGATGAATTCCACCGGCTCGGTGGAAGAAGCAACGAGTTGAACACTTACGGCTGTGCTCGCATCAAGCACAGGCACTGCTCCACCCTCTTCAGGAAACTGAAGCTCAACCATTCCATCCAGCTCGAATACCCAGTCACCCTCGACTCGTAAAACCGCGACACCGCCGTAAGCCTGTCCAAATCCATCAATCTCAACCGCTCTGAAAACCGTCTGATCGCTGAGGTTCAATGTACTCGAGCCGCCTGCTCCGGAGGACAGCGTGGAAATCGTGGTACCACTTAGGGGAGCAAACAATTGGAGTGTCATCTCGGCGCCGTCCAACACACCATTGTCAATCACCAGTTCAACTTCGGTTGATAGCGTTGGGTTATCAAGGTGAGCTTGTGTGGCTGCCATCCCCAGCATCCCTAAACCCGAGATACTCTCTCCTGACAACACAAACCGATTCGACTCACCGGAGGTTGACCGAAGCTCAATTACGCCATGATTATCAATCCCCACATGCACGGCCGCGTCAGTAGCGCCGGGCAGCCAAACGATCCACCCTGTGTTGTCAATGAATCCCGCGCTCGAGGCCGTTGTGCTGGTCAACACCAATTCACCCGCATTCACGACGTCGACATCGATCGTCGCTGCATCGACACTCATCTCTCCAGAGGGCGCCAATCGAACCGAACCACTGCCTTGAAGCATGGCCCCCTCTTGGAGGATTAGCGAACCCGCCACAACAAGATCAGCGCCTATGTCCAACAGCGCGCTCGAGCCCACTGAAGCCTCAAGGATGAGCTGCTGACCATGAAACACGCCAGATTGATGCGTGGTAACCAGCGAGCCCCCAGACGCAACCGACAGGGTCACTGGAGTTAGTGACACCGAGCCTGCCTGCCCCTCCAATGAGAAGGAGCGAAGGCTTAAGACCTCTCCGTCGCCAACGGTGGTATCGACAAGCACAAGCACGTCGTCAGTCGTAGTAGGCGTGGCCGTTTGATTACCATCGAGCCTGACCTCAAACCCGTCGCTTACAACCACACTCGTGGTTGATGTACCGGCCGCAGTCCCAGCATCGGATCGCAGACTCAATTCGTATCCGGCCGGCAAGTTCGAAGAAACAGCCGACCACTCGCTACCAGATTCAACATTGGTGCTAAGGACCCACTCGAAGTCGCTCTGCCCCCCAAAGCGCTCATACATTGACGACCAGCTCACTAATTCACTGGGTGAGATCGGATCATCGGCGGTCGCAGGGAAGAAATCGAGCGCGAGCCCTCCTAAATCTTTCGCCGTATTCGTTGTGCCATCCGTCTGAATGAGGCCATCAACAGAAAGCCCCATTAAAAAAAGTTGGCTGGCCGAAACCCCTACCGACAGGGAAAGTACGCTCGTTGGACTGAGCGTTAAGTCACCTGTAATGGATAGTTGCCCGCCTCGTGGATTGTCGAATCCCCCTTGTGCGACCTCTGCCCCATCGTCACTTCTTGGCGCCTGGACTTCGATCGTACCGGAATTGGATACGCTGCCATTCACGATCACTTGGCCATCGATTAGCTCGATGACCCCGCTATTCGTCACGTTGGCATTAACCGTTACTGTCACAACGTCGGTATTGCCAAACCAAAATCCTGCCTCACTTCCTCCGAAATCCTCTTGGATGATCCAGCGCCCTGCATTAACAAGCTCGGCTGAATTAGCCGCGTTTGAACCGCTACTTTGACCGAAGGTCATCATTAGCGGATCGATCAAAGCGCTGGGGTTACTGGGTGATGAGGCCATTTGACTCGTTTCGAAAACGAGCAAACCCTCATTGCTAATCACGCCATCAAAGAAAACCTCACTGACAGGAGCTACCACACTCGAGAGCGCTTGCGTCGCATCAAGGCGCAGCTCAAACACTCCACCTAAGGCATTGGTTAAGGTTTGAGAAACCTGGTTGCCTCGACCCGAGAATTCGATTTCGCCGTGATTGGTGACTAGGACATTGACCTGATCATCCCCGGCGAAGGTCAATTCGTCTCCCGGACTGACCGTTAGCGTTGCCAATTGACTTGATCCAGCCAGCGAGGACAGGGTCACCGCGCCATCAAAATTGACCTCACCTTGAAATTGATTCGTGTTCAGCGACCCGTCGATCGAAATTAATATCGTTTCCGACGACACCGACGTTTGCGAACCAAAGTTCAATTGCCCATAGCCAGAAACTGACGAATCCTCACCCAGAATCACCTCGCCACCCGATACCGTGAGCGTGCTGCTGGGTGCGACTACGATATCGCCCTGCCGCCAATCGAGTGTCTGATTCGCGTTAATGAAACTGAGGTCATGATCAACCTGAATGCGCCCTTCCGGACCGAGCTCGAAGCGATCGACATCAACTCGGTTCGGCGCTGCTAGGGCCTCATGACTCGCCGCTTGATCAGCTGGGGGATTGCTAGCTTGTGAGATTAAGCGCCCTTGCTCCAAGTAGTTGCCACTCACCGTAACAGTGGCGATAGAAAACTGATCGTCCGCAAGTGACCCCGTGTCTGTTCCATCATCCAGCGAGGCAACCAGGCGAAGGGTCCCCTCATTGTCTAAACCATCCACTCGTAAGCCCGCACCACTCGAGACCATCGTCTCGCCGGATGTCGATTGAGAGAAAAGACCAGACTGACTCGCGGTAGTCGACACTTGTAAAAGCACGGGTTGATCTGGCCCAAGCGCCGCCTGGCCAGACAAATAGATTCGACCATCGTTCGTCAGAGAACCGCTTACCAGAACAGGCGCCGCAGGCTGATCATCTGTCACGACCTCTAAGTAGCCGCTCGACAGAACGGCAAGCACATCAAAACTGACGGGCGCGGCCTGGGTGACACCCACAACCCCATCACTGGCATTCGTAAATCCTGCTTGCGTTCCTTCTCCAGACGAGTTCACCGAGAAGGTGGCTCCCACTTGAAGCTCGAAAGGGTTCTCAACACTACTACCACTTGGCAAATCAGGAGTCGAGCCAATGACGATATCTGCGTTTGCCACTAATACGTCGCCAGATTGAGCGCCAATGACCTGAAGATCAGTTAGGGTTCCCGTCAGCGTCACCACGTCTTGCGCGGCGTTATTTGGGAAAATCACGGTATTCGGACTATCTAGAGTGACAGTGACACCCTCATTCCCATAGAGCGCCACGCTTATCGAGCCGGATTCAGCCGTCAGGCTGACAAAGCGATCTCCTTCCTCTGGTTCCCAAAGTGATATGTCGAGCAAGCTCGTCGCAGCATAGCCAGCGACCAGCTCTTTCTCTCCAGCAAAGAATTCATACACTTCTAGGTTGCTATACAAGATTTCTGGGCTGCGGATAGCCAGTACAAACTGCTCGATCACCGGAACATTGTCTCCATCATCGGCAGAGACACCGAGCAACCAATCACCATTGGTGCTACTCAGGCTGACTTCCCCATTGGTGAGGGTGATAGTCGCGGAGCTAAGGTTGGTTCCAACAAACGTCTGCCCATCAGTCGTCAAGGTAGACGTGAGGCCATTCGGTAGTCCCCCGAGCGTTTGACGATCGAGCACTTGAACAGTGAAGGCGTCAAGATCTTCAAACGTCACCGAAAGATTCAGATCCCCTGAAACGGTCAAATACTGAAGCGGCGTTGACACCAATTGGGGAGGGGGATTTCTGATCTCGATGACAAGCTCAGCTTGCACAGTCTCAGAACCATCACTGACCGACACCGAAAATACTTCATCATCAACAAAGAGCGCATTTTCGAGGGCAAGTGCCTGAGCCGTTGGATCAGCCACATACTGAAGCGCTCCGTCAGCTGATATCGTTAGAGTCCCGTATCGCCCAGCGACGGATACGCCGGGCGCTGCTAGCGGAGCACCGTCCACAGGCGTACCGGCCGAGGTCCCTAATATCGTGACAGCATCAGTAATCGAACCGTCCGCATTATCGGGATCAACGACATAAATAAGCAATCCCTCGTCCACGCCCAAACTGATCGGATTATTCTGATCTGTTACTAGCGTCGACCAACCAATCACTGGCGGGTCGTTTTGCCCCTGGATAACGAACTCCAATCGTTGCTCGCCCTCAATAACGTCGTCAGCTCGAGAAAACACGTCATCGCCATCAGTCTCACTTTCAATATCGAGTACAACAAGATCTCCATTGATGTCTCGCGCGTCATCTGTACGAAAAACAACCACCTCTACCAACGATTCCCCTGCATCAAGACCGAGTACAGAGGGATTGTTAGCATCAATTACATAGGTCCAGGTGGCGCTAGTCACACCGTCTGTATCGGGAGGTCCAGTGATGGTTTGGCTAAACGATCCGTATTGGGTTTGCGGGTCGAGCAAGATCGCGCCCTCAGCATCTTGGAGGGTATAGCTGCCGGTAACCGTACCCCCTCCAGCGGAAATCTCCTGGCCTTGCGCGTCCACTACGATATTGAGCAGGGCGGGCGAGTTTTCAGTGTAGATAAAAATTGCAGCAGGCGTTTGACTACCATCGACCGACGTAAAAACGATGGTATCAATCGTCGTCTCAGTTAGATTCAGCGTGGGGTCAACCACATACTCAAATTGGCCATCGACTATCGTTACCTCACCATAAGCCGCCTCTGCGGAGACAATCACAGACTGCCCTTGATCGGGGTCTAGCACTGCAATCGACCCTCTCGCGACGCTATCGAAAGCCGCTCCTTGGGTGACTTGGCCGTCGCTAATCTCGAGCGTGAAGACGGCTGGGTCATTTTCGCCGCTGATAGCAATGGTGGCCGTCGTAGCCGTGCGACTGAGCTCTTCCCCAGCCGTGCTTAGCTCAACGACGTCGAACGCATACACCACCTCGATCGAAGCGCCAACAGGAAGACTCGTGTACGCCTCGGGGTCGACGGTTAGCGTACCGTCAGCGTTAATCGTCAGCCCAGCGTCATCACCGGCGCTTAGGATCACATTCTCCACCACCAGCAAGTTCGACTGATCAACATCGCTACTAGCATCCAATAAATTTAGCGTTTGGAGGGCAGCGTCCTCATTCGCCTCGAATTGCACGGGCTCAACGATGGCGGCGTCATTGGCGCCTTCGATCGTGATCGAGGCAGTGGCTGGCGTGCGACTAAGCTCAGTACCGTTCTGATCACGCTCGACCACATCAAAGGACACCTGAACAATGGAGGATTCGCCGGCAGCTAGGTAGCCGTAGGCATTGGGATCGACGGTCACACTTTGGTCAGCCGCCAGCGTGATGCCCGAGGCGTCACCGTCAGCAAATTGTATATTCTCCACCTGTAATTCATTTGACTGATCGACATCAAGACTGGACGCCAATAGGTCTTCTGGGCTGATCAGCAGGGTCTCTGCGTCCTCATTGACAACGACAGCAGTATCACCCACCACAGCTGCATCGTTGGCTCCTGTTATGGTTATCGTTGCCGTCACCGAATTTCGGCCCAATTCCGTACCAAGAGCGTCTCTTTCGACCACGTCGTACTGGTACAGAACGCTGCTGGACTCTCCTGCCGCCAACGCGGTGTACGCATTTGGATCGACTGAAAGCGAACCATCCTGTCCAACCAAGATGCCAGCCTCATCTCCAGCGCTTAAGCTCAGATTTTCGATACTTAATTGATCGGTGGCATCAACATCGCTGCTTGCTGCCAACAGGTCACTCGGCTCAATCACGAGAGACGTATCGTCCTCACTTACAGTGAACGTTATATCGCCTGTTACCGCTTCATCATTCTCCCCATTCAGGGTTAGCACGGCACTGGTTGTCTCCCTGCCAAGTTCTTGCCCGGATGGATCCCGCTCGACCACATCGTACTGATACTCAATCGTCACGGTCTCGCCAGCTGCCAGCTCGGCGTAGGCAGTCGGACTCAACTGCAGCGTGCCATTGGGGTTGACCAACACCCCTTGATCATCTCCGTTTACTAAAAGGATGTTGGCTACAGTAAGGGTGTCACCTGAATCGGCATCCGAGCTCTCTGACAATAAATCGATGACGACGACATCATCGTCCTCCGACACTGTAAGAGTCACACTACCGACGATAGCAACGTCGTTGGCTCCGACAATCGTGATTGTCGCCGAACTCTGCGTTCGACTCAGTTCGTTGCCCGAAGCATCCCGCTCGATGACCTCATATCCATACTCGATGACGCTTTTCTCGTCACTGGAAAGCGCGTCGTAGGCCGTCGGGTCGACAGTCAACGTACCATCGTCATTAATCAGAATACCGGCCGGATCTCCTGAGCGTAGCGAGATATTGTCAACGACGAGTTGGTTACTGGCGTCCGGATCCGTACTGGCAGTCAACAAATCCAGCACGTATGTCGCATCATCCTCACCCGCCTCACTGGTTACAGCACCAACAACTTGCCGCGTCATTCGCGCCCAAAATATTGATGGTCGCAGTCGTGCTGGTTCGACTTAGCTCATTCCCCTCATCGTCGAATTCGACCACATCAAAACGGTAATTGGCGCTGGCCGATTCGCCCTCAGCCAACGATGAGTAAGCGCTAGGATCAATGACGAGAGCGCCTTCCTCATTGATCGAGATGCCAGCCTCGTCTCCAGATGCCAGCGATAGATTCTCAACAACCAATACATCACTATCGTCCGGGTCGAGACTCTGGGCCAACAAGTCATCAGCGGTAATCACCCCAATTTCATCATCTTGGGCAACGCTGATTTCAGCAGGCGCGATGCTCGGGGCGTCGTTCACGCCTTCATAACGAATCGTGATGGTCGCCGTTGCTGAAAGATCGCCAGAAGTCACGGTATAGGTGATGGTTTCAGTCGCTGTCTCGCCTCCTGCCAATGGGGTAAGCAGCGATTCGTCAGGCGTAAACGTTAATCGCCCCTCACTGACGGATACTGCACCATCGCGGTCGCTCACGGCCGAGATAATGGTCAGCGTCTGATTAGCATCTGGATCGTCATCATTGGCTAGCACGAGATCCGTTACATCAACCGATGTCGCCTCGGAGATCGCCAAGTCATCATCTTCCGCTACCGGCGGATTGTCCGGTGGGATCACCGGCTCGGGCTGGAGCGGCGGTGGCTCTTCTTGAGTCTCCTCGACAGGTATCTGCGTCTCCTCGATCTCGAGCGTCGTCACCGTTTGACTACTCGATACACAGATAGCGTGTCCAGACCATCGCTATCATCCGATTCTAGGCTCAAGGGATTGCACTTCTGATTGTGACTCCACCAACTGCAATTCCGAACTCGGCGAGGACGTGCTCAAGGTCTCAATCGTATCCTCTTGCGCAGCCTCGTCTACGCTAAGAGTGGATACGCTTCCTTGACCTGATTGACTCGAGCTGAGTTCAGTTTCTATTGCCTCTAAAACATCATTTGAAGTGCTCGTCTCACTGGCACTGCCGCTAACCGAGGGTTGGTTATCAACCTCTACGGAATCAGGTGCCTGTATTTTCGCTGGCCTCGATTTGGTCTTCTGCCTCCTCTGAAGCAGTTCCCTCCTCACCTTGTTCCGAATCCTCATCTTGTTCCGAATCCTCATTCCTCTGAGTCAGCCGGTGCGTCATCCTCTGATCCTGTCTCTGAAGCGGCTTCCTCCTCATTGTTCTGGACAGCTTGATTATCCGCTGAGTCGTTGTCCTCCGAATCTCCCTCATCCATTCCATCACTGACATCTTCTTCATCGCCACTTTCAGTTTCGGAATCGGACGGCGGTAAAGCGTCGCTAAGGGCTTGCTGAAGTTGCGGAGGTGGATTCTCAAAAAACGGGCGCAGCATTAAACACAATGGTTGACGTGTTGCCGGGCTCCAATAACGTGACCGCACCGTTCCCGTTGACATCACTAATATCCAAAATGCCAGAGCGATGAACGATGGTTGTCGCGCCGGTGGCATCAACGAGTCCCTCTAATTCAGACCCTCGCACACCAATAATCGATGTTGGTGTGCGAATGGTTGTGTGCACCGTGGACTGGGTTGAATCGAGCTCGCCGATCTTGCCGCTCTTATAGTAAAACCCGCCAATTCGCACCGACGCTGTAAATTCCCCGGTTCCCTGCGCCTCGTCAAATTCAAAATCGTCAAAGGCTGCTTCACCGTTTTGTCCTAGCTGAAAGCGTGTGCCGTCGAGCATTTCAGCTTTAACAAAACTGCCGGTCGAAGTGATCACCACATCGCCTTGGTAGATGATGTCGCCCCGAGCAAGCTTAGCTTCTGACCCATCAAGCCGCCGAACCGTAACGTCACCCACCAGCATCGTGACACGACCAATTTCCACAAGCGCGCCGGTGGCATTAGCGGGGCCAGCGAACAGGAGGTCCTGACCGAAGGATCTTGGCAAAAAACTTCTGACTAAAGTCGGAGTAAGCGCCGCACCCGTGTCGGCTACGAGTGTCGGTTGAGGAGAAAAGCTAAAGTAGTCATGGACAATATGTTGCCGACCGTCGGCCAAATCGAGGACTAAATCAAACCCAGCCTGGGATAGCTCGCCGTGCAATAAAAACGCTGCATCGGGCAACGCGATAGTGGGTTCCGCCACTCCGCCTTCAGTCGCATTACTGGCGAGATGACTTTCCGATGACAATTGCGCTTTCGATCTGATAATCAAGCCACACCTGTACCAGGAAACTCTTCCCCGAGTATACGATGAATCCCTTCAGATTCCATTCAAAATGAAGGTTTTGTGGAGCGACTTCAGATACCTAGCATCGCAACGTCAACGCCCTTTCGCTCTGGCATTAACGATTCATCTCGGTCAACCTTTGGGTGAAAGCTACTGATCAAACAGCGTCGTGAACCCCCTCGCGGCATTGCTCGAACGTGCTTTCGCAATGCTTTGAGCCAACACAGGAATGCCCTCGGTGATCAGTTCATCGGGAACATGACCAAAGGCAAGCCGTATATACGGCACTCGCTCTCCTGTGACGTTAAAGTCTTTGCCTTCGGCATAATTAAAACCGCGCTCACTGGCCTCTGCCCGAAGCCGATCAAGGTCCGTATCCTCGGGGAGTCTAAGCCACAAAAACAACCCGCCTGTGGGGTGGGACCAAACACACTGATCCTCAAGGCAATCGCCTAGTGCCGCCACCAATAGATCACGCTTTTTCTTCAGTGCTTGATTCGCATCCTCGCAATGCCGCCATAGGTCTTGCTCATAAAACTGCGCCATCACCGCTGCGGCAAACGTGTTGCTACCGGCGTCAAATCGTTTGCTCACGATTTGCTCAAAATAGGGACGCCTCGCCAGGATGTAACCAAGCCTCACGCCAGGCGCAAAAATCTTTGAGAGCGAACAAAGGTAGATGTGGTGCGGATCATCACTCAGCGCGTACAGTGCCGGAGGCTTGTCGCCATCAAAATGTACGTCCCCATAGCAATTGTCTTCGACCACCGGGATCTCATATTCAGCAGCGAGCTCGATTAAACGACGACGCCGCTCAATGGAAAGATTCACGCCTGTAGGATTCTGGTAGGCCGTGAGCGCGTAGATAAATTTGGGTCGCTGGGACATCGACCTTAAATGCTCCTCGAGCGCATCCATGCGCATCCCCTCTTCATCGACAGGCATACCAATCATTTGCAGTCCGATGCCCTTATACGCATTGATCGTGCCGCTATACGTGAATTGCTCGGTGATCACCTGATCCCCCGGCGCATCCATGAGCGCCTGACCTACCAGCGTTACCCCCTGCATAGAACCGTTCGTGAGCGCCATCATTTCCGGGTCAACTTGAACGCCTTCGCGCTCACTTTCCCTTCTTGCCATCAGCGCACGAAGTCCTGCGTGCCCTTTACCACCAGGATACTGATTGAAGCTGTCGTGCTCTGATTCGATCGCGCTCAAAGCAGCTTGTTTGAACGCCTCTACTGGAAAGGTCTCAGGATTGGTCTGACCCACTGCGAAGTCATATTTCATGGTTCTCCCCGCCACTCGCTTTTTCTAAAACCACCACTTTTCTAACAGCACCACTTTTCTAACAGCACCACTTTTCTAACAGCACCACTTTTCTAACAGCAACACTTTTCTAACAGCACCATAGGGGAGGCACTTTGGGGATGCAATGCAATAGGCAACGAATCGAAGTGCCTTGGCATAAACGCTCGCCTTCCCATCGATGATCCATAGCGAAACGTTAGCTGAGATAGATAGAGTCAACAGCCGGAAGTCGGGAATCGGGGATCGATAGTCGAGTTGGGTTAGCCTCGTCTCGGCTGCTCCGCTGGTTTGGGCGTATTCCAAATGACCCGATCGAGACGCCATCCTTCGGCAACATCTTTACGCATCATCCACAAGTGCCGGCTGACGGATCGTATTGATCCGGAAGTGGGGTCCGCTTTTGGCACGAGATAGCCATCAAACGTCAAGCGAGCAAACGCCACCTCCGCGAAAACACGTACCTCATCGATATTCACTTGCTGCTCAAAGCGGAATTTTCTTGTAAACCGATAGAACTGCTTCGCCTCTTTAAGGCCCACATCAGTGACTTGCGAGGGAAGCATCCAGGTCGCCTCGGGCGTGAACAAGTCAAAGAAACGATCGAAATCGTCAGATTGTGTGCGGTTGATCGCGTCGAGTACCAGGTGCTGAACCCGCAGTTCGTCATCGCTTTGTTGAAAGCTTTTGTTATGGGCGATCATCGTGGCAGACTGGACTTCATATTCGGGGGACCCGAGTCTAACTGACTCGTTGATTTTTCCAAACCCCTTCGTCCGCAGCCAGTGGGAGTTTGAAAAGTGACAATCCGATGGTTATCCGCTCGAGTCACCCAATAATGGACCCGTCACACCGATGATTGGCTCAATCATAGCCGTTGGCATTGCATTCGCAGGGTTACTCCTGTTTGAAAGAGATCTACCCACCGAAGTCGTTGATGCCCAATACGCTAATGCGCAATCCCAATTCCTACGAACTGATGCGAACGATCGTATCCACTTCCGCGACCAAGGCCCGAACGATGCGATTCCGATTGTTTTAATTCATGGAGCAAATGGGTCTCTCCACAGCTTCGAAGCGTGGGCCGAAGCGCTATCAAACCGCTACCGCGTTATCTCGCTCGACCTGCCCGGACATGGATTAACCGGAGCGACTGCAACCGATCGTTACGATATCGACAGCGACATCGCAGCGATCAGAGCCGTTGCGGACCACCTCGCAATTGAACGCTTCGTTCTTGCCGGGCATTCGATGGGCGGTGGTATTGCCATGGCCTTCGCGAAGGATTCCTCAGACCAACTGCTCGGGCTCGTGCTGATCGGTAGCGTTGTTCCTTGGCGACCACGAGGGACTGGGCCGGAGGCCGTGGAGCAAAACATCACAAAAGACGCCTCTGGTGTCGATAACGATTCGTCGGCGAACGCACAAAAAAAGCCCAGTCAGCGAACTGGAAGCCCTTTGTCAATACTCCGCTTACCAGGCGCTAGCCTAGTTGGACGCTACGTCGACCCTGCACTCCTTGCCGAGCGCGCGGCGAGGTCAGCATACGGGAATAAGGAAATGGTGACCGACGGAATCGTGCAGCGCTATATTGATTTGTCCCTCCGCGAGGGCAGCAGAGCCGCCTTATTCAAGCGAATGGCCAGTCGCACCCGTCAAATAACACCGCCCCCCACCTTCGCGGGGCCAGTCCTGATCCAGTGGGGCAGCGATGACACCTGGACGCCGCCCGACTTGATTCAACCCTTAGTCGAGGCATTCCCGCAGGCCACTGTCGTCGTCTACGAGGAAACGGGTCACCTTCCCATGGAGGAAAGCCCTGCTTCCTCGGCGAGAGAGCTGCTATCGTTCTTAGATTCGATGAGTGCGGAACAGGTAGTGGACACAGACGATACGACGACTACGCGCGACATTCAGAACGATGGTTAATTCATGGTCAACGTCAGCGCGCAGGCGGGGCACCCCTACTGCTGCTGGGGTTGGCATGTTTGGAGTAACAGGGAGAGAAGGGATTGAAAGTTAGTCGAGGCCGAATCTCTCCTATCCGTCTCAGTAACGATGGCAGCCTTACGTTGACTTTTTTGGGCTGCGGCTCAGCGTTTGCAAAGTCCCTCAACCAGACCAATCTGCTGGTTGTGAAGGGTGAAGACCACTTCCTAATCGATATGGGGACCACGTCTTCGAAAGTGCTTCACGATAACGGGGTCGGCGTTAGCGACATCGATCATTTCCTGATCACCCATAGTCATGCCGACCATATCGGGGGACTAGAGGAAGTACAGTTGTTCAACCGATATGTTGCCCGTCGGAAGGCGAACATGATCATCACCAAACAGTATGAAACCCAACTCTGGAACGAATCGCTCAAAGGAGGATCAGAGTGGTCTGAGGGTCGACGTCTCAGGTTTACCGACCTATGGACAGTGCAGCGACCAAGAAAAGTCAGGGGATATACACGGGATGTATACCAAACCGAGGTGGGCAGCATTTCGGTGAAGATGTTTCGCACCAGACACTTTCCGGACTCTGCAGAATCTTGGCAGGACTCGGTCTGGAGTTGTGGCGTCCTCATTGATGATCATGTTCTTTTCACAAGTGACACCCAATTCGATCCGGAGTTACTCGAGGAGTTCGATAGCAAGCACTCGTTAAGTGCGATTTTTCATGATTGCCAACTCTTTACCGGTGGCGTCCACACCGGCATCGAAGAACTGGCCACCCTCCCCGCTAAACTGAAGCAAAAGCTAGTCTTGGTACACTATGGTGATCGGTGGCGCGACTATCGAGAATTTGCTCGCAAAGCTGGTTTTCACTCCTGGGGTAAAGCGCTTCATACCTATCGATTTGATTAACCTCAACCAACCCTCTAACAAGGCGGAAGTGAGTATTGGACGGAGCGCTTCACCCAGTCGCGCGCCAGACCATTAGGTCCCACGGGCGCCTGTGTTTGATACCGGTGGTTGATACCTGTACTTGATACCTATAGTAGCGCCTACATTCCTCTGCGAGCACTGCGCAAAGAAAGCTTGCCAGCACCTCCGCTCCCTTGGTCTTACTGGTCTTGGTTACATCAATATGCTTAACTTGCGCCCTGTTTGATAAAGACGTGCTAGAGCATTCCGGAGGAAAAACATGGGATTACTAGAGGGAAAGGTCGCGCTGGTTACTGGCGCTGGGGGCGGTCTGGGTGAGACACACGCACTATTGCTAGCGCAAGAGGGCGCCGCCGTCGTCGTTAACGATCTCGGAGGCGCAAGGGACGGATCTGGCGGTGGCAATAGCATGGCAGACCAAGTCGTTGAAAAGATCAAAGCCATGGGCGGTCAGGCAGTCGCTGACTACGGCAACGTTGCGAAAGAAGAAGATGCCAACAAAATGGTTCAAACCGCGGTGGAGCATTTTGGAAAACTAGATTTCCTCATTGCCAACGCTGGGATCCTCCGTGACAAAGCATTCAAGAACATGACAAATGAAATGTGGGACATTGTGCTCGACGTTCATTTGCGAGGAACTTATCTCACCGTTCGGGCGGCCTACAACCAGATGATGAATCAAGAATCAGGTGGCAGCATTGTTGTGACTTCCTCCACATCTGGCCTGTTAGGGAATTTTGGTCAGACTAACTACGGCGCAGCTAAAGCCGGAATTGCAGGGTTCGCACGCTGCTTGTTCCAGGAAGGCATGAAATACGGTATCCGCGTCAACGTGCTGGCCCCAGCCGCCTGGTCTCGTTTGACGGAGGATATTTTCCCGCAAGGTCAAAATATGGCCGAGCTATTGTCGCCTGACAAAGTCTCACCGCTCGTCGTATGGCTGGGCTCTGATGATGCAAAGGATGTCACGGGTCGAACCTTCTTAGCGTCTGGCAATACCGTCCAGTTGCTTTCTTGGCAATCCCAGGTGATTTGCCAAAAAGACAACACCGAAGGACCCTTCAGTGTCGCCGATATTGGTGAAGCCGTCAGAGAAAACTTCGACAAGTGGCCAAAAGGCATTCAGCCCACGCCTCGTCCGTTCGAGTAACGGCGCACTCCGCACGATAAAAAGGGTGGTCTTCCACCCTTTTTTTTTGGCATGCTCGAGACTCAAGCATTCAATCATTGCCGGTCCGGGCTCACCCAACCCCACTCCAACAAAAGGAACACGTTTGATGAAATCTCAATATGGAGACGTATCCGTCACTCTTCTCGATAACCACGTCGCGATCTGCGAAATCAAGCGCGGGCCCAATAACTTTTTTGACCAGGACTTGATCCGGGACCTTGCTGACGCCTTTGTTGATATTGATGCCGACGTCAACGCGCGGGCCATCGTATTGTGCTCTGAAGGAAAACACTTCTGCGCTGGCGCCAATTTTGCGTCCAGCGAGCGACAAAACGGCCCCATTTCGAGGAATGAAGAGGGTCGAAACCCTCTTTATGTAGAGGCCGTTCGCTTGTTCAGGAGTAAAACGCCTGTCATCGCTGCCGTACAGGGGGCTGCAGTAGGCGGTGGGTTCGGGCTCGCCGTCATGGCCGACTTCCGGGTCCTTTGCCCAGATACAAGACTCACCGCCAACTTTGTCAAATTGGGGTTCACACCAGGATTCGGTCTTACCCACACCCTCGCCCGAATCATTGGCCATCAGAAAGCTAATTTGCTCTTTTTCACGGGCCGAAGGATTACCGGCGAAACAGCGATGGAATGGGGGCTCGGCGATGTCTTCACCGACCGCGACAATATTCGCGAGGCCGCTATTGATTTGGCCGCTGAGATAGCAGAAAACGCACCGTTAGCCGTTGTATCAGTGAGAGAGCAAGTCCGAGGAGACCTTGCCGATGCCGTTCAGGCTGCCACCGATATCGAGGGTCGAGAACAAGCCATTCTTCAAAAGACCAACGATCATAAAGAGGGGGTCCGAGCGGTCGCCGAGCGCAGGCCAGGCCAGTTCACTGCCACTTAGATCACTCTCAAGCACCTGAACGCCTTGGTTGTCACCTGTCGTCCAGTGCGAGGTGGATCTACCTGGGCCTTCATTGCGCTCAATGATTCAGCGACTGAGCGCTACCACCCTGGGCACGTGGTGGAGTGGCAGGGTTTATTCACCTCGCGCAAAAGGATGGGCTACAGTGCGCGCGTCAGTTCGGGGACGTCCGACTCCCCTGCCACCGGCCTTTACGCGCGCGACATAAATTTACCCGTGGCGGTGTTCACCTTCACCCGCTCCCCTGGCTCCATGTATTCCGGAACCTGGACGGTGAATCCAGTCTCTAGCAGTGCCGGTTTGGTTCGAGCGCTCGCGCTAGCACCCTTGAGCCCTGGCGCTGTTTCAGTGATAACCAAGTTCACGGACTGGGGCAGCTCGATCGCTACCGCACGATCCTCAACAACCAGCAAAGTAATCCCATCGGTACCGTCGATCATATAGTTCATCTCATCAACCAGCGCCGCTTGCTCAAGTGCGTGCTGACTATAATCTTCAACGTCCATAAAGTAAGCGAACTCATCGTCTTTGTAAGACAACTGCACGGCTCGTCGCTGACAATCGATCTCAGCAAATATTTCGTCACCTTTACTGGACGTCTCCCGCTTTTGTCCCGAGATGAGGTTTTCAAACCTGATTTTATACAGCGTGGCCGCGCCACGCGCTGATGGGCTCTTGGCCTCTACGTGCTTTACAAGGTGCGGCGCAGCGTCAATCTCAACAATCTGCCCTCGCTTAATTTCACTGGCTTTTGGCATCGCTAGCCGCTCCTTCTTTTGCGGGATGTCTTGATGACTAAGCGTCTCTCTATCTCATGAGCGCCGTCTATGAGATTTTCGAACTCAATCTAGTGCGCCAAGCCAGGCGAGCAGCAACTGGTTGGTCTCTGCCGGTCGCTCCTGCTGGATCCAATGTCCGCAGGCTAATACGTGAATCTCGGCCTGAGGCACAAATCGCGTCATATCAACTTGAGGGACGGAATCATACTCTCCATAGATCATCAATGTTGGCTGTGAAATTGCCTGGGGAACACCGCTCGTTCGCTCCCAATTACGCGTGAAGTTACGATACCAGTGGCAAGGTGAAACCAAACCGCCTCGCTCAAATGCTTCGACAAACACTGCCATCTCATCAGCAGTTAGCATGGGCCTTCCTGGCAAACCCACCCCGTCGGTTGGCTCCCAAAACTTCATCGTCATGCTGGACTGAGCATCAAGCCACTGCTCGGTGCGATACATTTTGGTCAGAAACCCTTCAACGTCAGCCTCCATTAGCGCCTCTGCGACACCGGGTTTTCGGTTGAAGTGAACAATATAGAAATCGTCCCCCAACTGCTCCTCCCAAAAAGCGACGGGATCGGACTTCTCTCGCGCTCTGAAGGGCACAGACAGATTGGCAATGGCCTTCACCCGACTGGGGTGAAGCAGTGCGAGATTCCAAACGACGATGGCGCCCCAATCATGACCAACAAAAATCGCATCTTCGTAATCGAAAGCATCAAGCAGGGCGATGAGGTCTCCCGTTAGCGCATGAATGTCGTATTCAGCAACAGCGGCAGGTCTTGATGAGGCTCCATATCCTCGCTGATTAGGAACAATGCAATGGTATCCAGCATCGACCAGCGCAGGAATCTGGTGTCGATAGCTAAACGCGTGCTCCGGCCAGCCATGGCATAGCACAATAGGGCGGCCTCGCTTCCCGGCCTCGAAAACCTCTAACGTCGCATCACCCAAGTGCACCATCTTACTGGTTGGAAAATTCATCACCGGCTTCACTCCTTTTCGACCCCGGAATGTAGTCCTCTTCATCCATGCGCGCAACGAAAAAGAGACAAATAGTTGACCCCGACACGCGACATGCCAGAATCGAGTCTCAACTCTTTAGGAAATCAACCATGGCCATCGGAATTGTTGCAACGCTGGAAATCAAACCTGGATCTAATGCTGAATTTGAAGCGATATTTACTGAACTTGCAGAACTTGTTCGCGCGAACGAACCCGGCAATCACTTTTACGCGTTGCATCGATCTCGTGATAGCGAAACCACTTATGTCGTGCTTGAACAATATGCGGACCAAGCAGCGATCGATGTCCACAACCAGTCTGAATACTTCAAGCGTCTTGGCGCTGCCATGGGTCCTCACATGGCGGGAAGACCGTCCATCCAGCTACTGGATGCTGTCTAGTCCGGTAGAACAGCGCCATTGGTACAGCGCCAATGGCGCAGTGATCGGGAACCGATGCTTTGGACCGCGCGCTCAATGCCGCTTTACGAGTATTTCAATCCGCAGTGATTGACGCGTACAGGTAAGGCAGCGATTCATCTAAACGATAATCAATCCCAGAGTGGGTATCGTCGAATTCCTGGAACTCGATGGGGATATTGAGCACACTGCATCGGTCAGCGAATCGCCGAGCCCCGTACAGCAAGTGATATTGATCGCGTCGACCGCAATCCAAAAACAGCCCTTTGAGCGCGCGTAGTTTTTCCGCTGCGTCTTGTCGTTCCAGTTGGACAAGCGGATCAAACGCTAACCACCGCTTCCAACGCTGAGGAATCCGCTCGCCAGAGTAACGATCAACGGGTAGCGATACGCCGTCCACTTCATCGAGATCGGGATCGTAGGAGGCAGAGAGCGCGGCGATCATCAAGAACTGAAAGTCACTACCGCCCAGCCTTTTCTTTGACCTGATTCTTTTCAAAGCACCAGAAACATCACTACCTTGCTGCTCTAGGTACAAAAGTGCGTGGGCCAGATCACCGGCATAACCCAGCTCAAATCCCATATCACCCGAGTGACACGCAACGGCCCCCCAATGCTCGCCGTGATTGAGTGCCTGATGAAGGGCGCCAAACCCTCCACTCGACTTACCAAATAGGGCTCGGGCGGAAGCTGTTTGCCTTACCGGATATCCTGCTTCGATCGCGGACACCAGATCAGTATGAAGCCAAGTGGCCCAGTGCCCCATCGCGTCCGAGTCAACGAACTGGTTGCCACCCAGCGAAGTAAAGGTTTCAGGAAAAACCCAGATTGCAGGGCCAAGCAAGCCCGCTTCCTCGAGCCGATCTATTCGCTGCGGTAGGGTTTCTGCAAATGCTTTCCAGCCCAAATGACCCAGACTGGAATTTGTGAAAGCAGCGAGATCGACAAAGAGCGGATAGCGGTCACCCCCGAGACTGCACCGCTCTGAAACGTAGATAGCAACACGGCGGGTCTCCGGATCACCGAGCACATTCCGAAGCTGGCTCGACGTGATATCCAGGGTGTCGAGCCTGCCCTTGGGTGGTGTAAATGGATGGATAGGCATACTGACCTCACATCGCGTTTTGTATCGACGCTTTTCTACTATCCCCTGCCATTCGATCCCGCAGAGCAAACAGGTCCTCAAAGAAGAGATAAATCGACGGGACAACAAGGAGTGTAATCACAGTGGCGAACAACACCCCAAAAGAGAGGGACACGGCCATAGGGACCAGAAACTGAGCTTGCACGCTGGTGTTAAACATGAGGGGCATGAGGCCGACGAACGTGGTCATCGACGTCAGCACAATCGGTCGGCATCGAGACGTCGCTGCATCCACCACTGCATCGGCCATCGTGCTACCCGCATCCCTACGCTGATTGATGGCGTAAACCAAAATAAGTGAACTGTTCACCACCACGCCAGCCGCGGCGATCATGCCGAGAATTGACATCATGGCGAGTCCACTCACAAGCCCCGCCAACTTCATGATTTGGTGTCCCCAAATGGCGCCAATAAAAGCGAACGGAATCACACTCATGATAATAAAGGGTTTCACATAGGACCTGAGCGGGAATGGCTAACAAGGCATAAATCGCAAAAAGCGCAATCAAGAAGGGAAACACCAAGCTGACTAGATACTCTCCACTTTGCCGCTGCTCGCCCTCAAGACTCAAACTGACGCGCGGGTGCTCCGCCCGAATAACCGGGAAATAAGATCGTGACAGATCCCCCACTACCTCATCGGCGGTAATTTGCGTTCGATCAACGTCGGCAGTCACATTCACCACTCGCTTGCGGTCCGCTCGCTTGATACTGGAATAGCCTTGTCCTAGCGACGCATTCGCGACCGTCCGAAAAGGCACTTCAGATCCCTCTCTCGTCCTGACTCGCATATCATCAAGACTGGCTAGCGACTCTCGCTCGGCTTCGGTATATCGAACCATCACTCTTACGTCGTCTCGTCCGCGCTGAATGCGCTGCGCTTCTTCACCATAAAACGCCTGCCGCACCTGCTGAGCAAGCGCGCCGAGCGATAGTCCAAGCGCCTCACCCTCTGGCGTCATTTTCAGCTTGAGCTCTTGTTTGCCTGATCGAAAGGAGTCAGTGATGTCTATCACGCCTGGATAACGCGCTAGTTCCGCACGCAACCCGGCAGCCACCTCGCGCAATTCATCCACATCATTGCCTGCGAGTTGAATATCAATCGCGTTACCTACAGAGAATAGGGAACTATTGAACTTCAGCTCCACCGCGCCAGCAATCGATCCGGAACGCTCCCGCCAAAGAGCAGCCACCTCCTTGGTGCTGATGGTTCTCGATTGACTCGGTGTGAGCTGGAGTGTCACCTCTCCCATATGCCCGCCACTCGCACCACCGCCGCCGCTGCCCGGCGGACCTAAGCCGCCGCCCTGACTTCCCCCAACTGACGCCAGGATATGGGTCACAGGTGGCGCCGCTCCATATTGCTCGTTCAGTTCATCGCGAATGGCTTCGCCTGTGCGTTCCAGGTGGCGAACCGCCTGCTCTGTTATCTCTGACGACGTTCCAAGCGGCATCGTCAACTGCGCAATGACCTGGTCTGCTGCAAGGGGTGGAAAGAACGAAAACGGCAAACGGCCACTGCCGAAGACGGCGACCCCAGATAGAAAGAACGCGAACGCCATCGCGAGGGTTGTGTATCTTGCCTGGGTCGCCCGCTGAACAATGCGCCTGAATGGACCATCGATCAGCGCCTCAACGCTCGCCGAAAAGCGGGATTGAGCCGCAATGAGTCGCTTAGCCGGGTCATCCGTTAGACCCAACCGGTCTAATGCATAGACAACCGTCATCAGCGCGATCGCGAGGCCAACAAAACTGGACGTACTCCATGAGAATTGCAAAAGCACGATGACCATCAACGGCACCAGCAGCAGATAAACCTCGCCTTTCGCTGTCTTAGTCTGTTTGTTGCCCAGATGCGCCGGCAAGATCAATTGGGACTCAATGAGTGAGAAGATCAAACAGCAGATCACCACGGTGGCGATGACCGCACCAATTTGACCCGACGAGCCAACGCCTTGGAGCATGGGCAGGAACGTACAAATGGTGGTCAGTACACCAAAGATCACAGGAATAGTAATTCGCTGAGTCCCCTCGATGGATCCTATGAGTGGAGTGCCCCCTTCCCTCTGGCGGGAGTGCACACTCTCACCAACGACAATGGCATCATCCACCATAATGCCGAGCACTAGGATAAACCCAAATAAAGAGATGCCATCGATGGAGAGACCAACATAGTTGGTCAGATAGAGCGCTCCCATGAAAGCGACAGGCACACCCACACTCACCCAAAAGGCCAACACTGGCCTTAAGAACAGAGCAAGGAGAAGCAGTACCATCAAAAAACCCTGACGAGCGCTATCTAGCAAAGTTGCCAGACGGTCCTCTAGGAGTCGCGAGTTGTCATTCCAGACCGTGAGCTTGACGCCCTCAGGAAGGGCCTGGGCCGACGTATCAAGGTAGGCCATCACCGCGCCCGTAATCGCGAGAATATCTTCGCTACCGATTCTAGAAACGCGGATTATGGCGGCTGGCTGACCGTCGAACCGAAGCGATTGATCCGTATCCTCGAAGCCATCAACCACCCTCGCAACATCACTCAGATAGACGAGACTCCCGTCGGGGCGGGATAGTAGGACCAACCGTTCATATTCTTCGCCCCAATACACTTGCCCTTTGGTTCTCAGCAGAATTTCACCATCCTCGGTCTTGATAGCGCCGCCAGGAAGGTCAATGGCTCGCGCGCGAACCGCCTCTGCCACCTGCGAGAACGTCAAGCCAAAGCGCTGTAAATCCGATTCAGATACTTCGATAGAAATTTCATAGGGACGCGTATTGACGAGTGACACCTGAGTGATCCCCGGTAATGCGGCAATTTCATCCCGCACACGCTGGCCTAAGACCTTGAGTGTTCGCTCGTCATCAGGACCCGTGATCGCAAGATCGATCACCGGCCTAATACTCGTCGCGAGGTTGATGATGGGCTGCTCTGTTTCCTCGGGCAGCGTATCTAATGCGTCAATCCGATTTTTAACATCATCAAGTGCTCGCGATTCATCCGCATCCTCAAACAGCTCAACCGTCACCGAACAGAGACTTTCATTGGCCACGGAACGGATTTCCTTCACCCCCTCCACACCATCGAGCTCTTCTTCAACTCGAATACAAACGCCCTGCTCAACCTCTTCAGGCGCAGCGCCCAAGTAGGGAATACTGACGGAAATGATAGGCACATCAATGTCCGGAAAGGACTTCTGAGGCATGGTGAGTACGGCCGACAACCCCGCTAATACAATGAGTATCAGTAAGAGATTTGCTGCGATGTGATTCGTTGCGAACCAGGCAATGAGCCGAGGCATCAACTCACCTCCTCAGTATTCTCTACCCGAACTTTCATACCCGGCATCGCCGTGGCGAGTCTTGAAAGACAGACCCTATCGCCTGCAAGCAGTCCGTCGTTGATGTAAACGAAATCTCCCTGGGATCGCAAAACAGTGACCGTACGACGGACGAGGCGGTCAGATGAGTCAACAATGTAGACTTCGCTGGGCGACACCATGGCCACTCTTGGCAATCTCACAATATTAGGTTGCACACCCCCTGTGATAACGGCATCAACAAAGAGCCCCACTGGCAAGGGAGTTGTCCCCTCCCGATAAGGGTCAGCGACGCTGGCGACAAGCTGAATCATGCGCGTCTTGGGGTCGAGCTCCCCCTCTGTCCGCACAATTTCCCCGCTCCAGCGATGGACGGCACCCGCAAATTCGGCAGATAGCGAGACGCTCGGACGCTTTTGCCAAGCACTGCCATCACGGAGCGAGATGTTAAGAAAAGCGAGTTCATCGTCCTTGATTGGCAGCCTGACTTCAGCCGCATCAATGGCATAAAGCTTCGCCAATCGAGAGCCCCGATTCAGGAATTGCCCAAGGTCCACTTGTTCGGTGCGCACGCGCCCGTCATATGGCGCCTTGACCACCGTGCGCTCAAGGTCGCGCTCAGCTATTGCGAGTCGCGCTTTCGCCTCTCGCTGCGCGGCCTCAGCAATCTGCAGCCTGTTTCGCGCATCGTCCTCGAGAGATTCGCTGGTGGACTGACGTTTCGATAAGTTGCGCTGCCGTTCGTAATTTTTTCGTGCAGTCGCGAGCTCACTTACGGCTCGCTGCACTTGGGCGCTCGCCTGCTCTAGCGCAATTTCATAGTCAAGCGGATCGATTCGAAGCAGCACGTCGTCTTCTTTAAAGAATCCGCCAGTCACTAACGACTGCGATAGCTCAACAACTCGACCCGAGACTTCAGCGATAAGGTCCGTCTCGCTGCGCGGCATGACTGTGCCCCTCGCGGTTGCCTCAAACTCGAAATCAGCAGGCTGAACCGTCAACGCCCGCACGAGCGGCGGTTTGGCGACCGGGGATTGAGGCGTAATGGATGGTCCTGTTTTAAGGAGTGCTGCAGCGAGTCCAAAACCAACAACAATGATCGCGATCGGCAGGCCAATTCGTCTAATCATGCTCACTCAATCCATCAATAGTCTGGTTAATGTTCACTCCCCCCTCCTGTGACCTCCATGCACCTACGCACCTATCCATGCACCTATCCAGCCTATCCGTACCTATCCATAACAAGGCTTGTTTGATGCGATTTTAAGGTTTAAAGACTAGCCCTCGAGTTTGCGCCTAAAACGCGCTTTCGTCGGTCCACGGCGACCTAGCACCCGCCTAGTCATCTAACCCTTATTGCTGCGATTCCTCTTTGGACCTCACGTTGGGCCCTACCATTGGGGCCTAACCCCAAATCTTTGGCCCCGCCGCCCTATCTCAGTTGGTTATCCGCCGAAGTTTAGGCTCGCCGCCTGGCAGGATGAACACCACCGCGTGCTGCCCAAACTCACGACCTAGTTCAATCCCCACCGTTTCGTCCATTCCGAGCACTAAATAGCCTGGCTCAAACCAGTCTCCCGCCGCGTCGCAGCTGTGCCCAACGAAATAGTTCAACCGCATGGTTTCTATACGCTCCAGCAGCTGCATTTGGTTGGTCAAATTATCGTCTTCACTGTGAGGCTGACTGCCTGGATTGTAGGCCGTTATCCAAACCGCTTGCTCGACATCAAAGCTCATCAATAACAACGCCAATCCCTGGTGCGGTTGATCAATCTCAAATCGAATGGGCGGGTCGTCCTCGATATAGTACTCGGCCGTGCGATAGGCCTCGTCGAGCTCAGTTTCTTGCGCCATGGCTACCAATCTCTCCACACGATTTTGACAAGTTGCACCTTCTTCTTTGGTCTTCTTTAGTCTTCTTTCATCTTCTTTCGTCGACCGCACTTAGCTAGACCAATTAACCGCACGCAAAAAAGATGCGACCGCAGAGCACTTCAGCACGCCAATCTCGCATTTGGGCTCACAATCTGAGTTTGCTACCATCTTACGAACGTAGTGCATCGATTCGGGCAAGCGCCCGCGTCCTGTTATTTTCTCACAATACGAGCCGCGGAGGCCCTCTTTCTTTTGAACGCCGAGGCATCAAGTCCTTCTTTGCAGATCAAACTGGCACGGCCAGATCGTGCGTTGGTGCTCATTTTTTTCAATGTAGCGACCTCAGGCTATTTGCTGTACCACCTAGTGAGCGAGCATCCTATTCACGTTCCTCCGGGAGGACTGTCCGTTTTATTCGAGACAGCATCATTTCTGTCAGTCTTTCTGATGTTCATTGGCGCCACCTTGGTGAAAGTCACCCTGGCTGCGAGATCAACGCTGTTGCTCGCGCTGTTTGCGCTCCAGGTAGGCAATTTGTTAGACGCAGCGAATCTCTTCTTCCCGAGCGCATCGCCCGATTACTGGGTGGTTGGGGACGCGCTCACTTTTTCTGGCGAGGTACTCTTGGCGTTCGTCGTCTTTCAATTTGTTCGACATACCAACAGACTCGCTAATCTGGATCCTCTGACAAGGCTGTTTAACCGAAGCTACCACATGCGCCGACTCGCTGAATTTTTAAAATCGGGTGGTCAGGGCAACAGCGGTGTGGCTGTGATTGCGATTGATCTTGACCACTTCAAACACATCAACGATGTCTACGGCCACGGGTTTGGAGACCAAGTGTTAATCGACATTGCCCAGGCGATCAGCGTGTTTCAAAACAAGGTAGACCTTATTTCACGCACAGGCGGTGAGGAGTTTGAGGTCATAGCACGAGGCTTGGACGAGCCCGCCGCACTTCGCTTAGCAGAAGCCATTCGTGAGCAGATCGCAGCGCTGCAATTTGAGCAAGGCCCAAAGGTATCGGCAAGCCTTGGTGTGGCGCTTAGCCACGCTAATGAAGCCCTGTCCTCTCTCCGGCAGCGCGCCGATGCCGCCGCTTATCAAGCGAAACAAACAGGAAGGAATCGCGTTCAACTTGCGACCTGACGGACTCGTAATCCAGGTCCATGAGTCGCTTGATGGACGCTCGAGCACCGGATGGGCGCACGGCCCACTCCATCGACACCACGGCGCCCACGCTAGATGCTTTTGATTGAGACGAAGGGCTATGGCTTGAGGTCAGCGATGAGATCGTCGTAGGTCTGGTACCCGGTCACTGGCAGCAAGTGCTCCGTCCAAAGGCTTTCGAATCGACGCTTCACATCCTCACTAAATTCGAACTCACCCACTTGCCCTGCGCGCACCTTTGCGCTGTCACTGCCAGGAGGAAGCACCTCCTCTTCTGATCGCGCCCGCAGCATGGCGTCATCAAACCGATCCTTATGCGCTTGCATAAAGGCAAGGGAGCTGTGTTCAAGCGTGATTGCGAGCAATTCATCATCCAGGGCAATACCCGCAAACTCCGCGATTTGTCGAATCGTTCCCTCGTGATCTGCCTTC
The DNA here is from genome assembly GCA_038131595.1 of Gammaproteobacteria bacterium. Lineage (GTDB taxonomy): Bacteria > Pseudomonadota > Gammaproteobacteria > Pseudomonadales > Azotimanducaceae > UBA9926. Next base: position 98,210 of record JAYPPR010000003.1, on the reverse strand, counting down.
ATGTGTTCGAAGCAAAGCAGCAATACATTTTCATCCTCGCGGCGCGGCCACCAGCTGGCAAAATGCTTGAAATATCGCGCGTCTTTGGTGCCGGCTAGGACGAAGGTTTCAGGATCAACAGCGCCTACCTCAAGAAACCAGCCCTCCATGAATTTAAACGCCGAGTAGGCAGCATCGAGCGGGTTCCGAATAACATTGATGTATCTTGCCCCCTTCGGTAACTGATCAAATTCGAGGTGGCTCTTAAACCCCCGCGGGTTGGCTCGTTGCTCCGCGTTCAGATCAATATTCACTCGCCTACCCATCTCGATCCACGGCACGACCCGAGATATGTCATCAAAATCCATATCACCTCGCGTCCTTAATGTGTGGAATATCTGCTGCGTCCAGGTGGTGCCCGACTTCCCATAAGGAGAAATGACGACATCACTGGGCCTAGGCTCGTAACTCTTGATACTGGCTAACACCCCCTCAGCATCAAACATCCGGCCCTGTATTTGCGCCAGCTCCTCCATACTGCCTGCTCGCCGTCGTTCCATCTCTTCTCCCACTTTTCTCTTACTAATCAATGCTCACAGGGAGTATAGGTCTTTCTATGGTGGCAAGGCACATCACTATTGTCCCATCGGAGGCAATTGATCCACAGCGCCAGCCAACAATGTCGCGGGATACTAACGCCATCTCATATATTCTTCTCTAACCACGTTGCTTAACAGTGATTGACGCGTCGTGGGTTCGAGGCCCGGGCCGAGACGGGTTAAACGCGCACAGTCATTACTGGCGGAATCAGGGGGGGCGCATCAGTGGGTTGCGAGAGGATACTCCCCGCCGCTAGCAGAATAATCGTAACGGTGGCTTATCCATCATCCGATTCAAGGGGCGTCTCAATCCCTCCGAACTTCGGTCTCAGTCTGTTCGGTGAGCGATGCTAAAACGCATCGGGCGCCTGTCGAATCGCATCGGCCCGCGCTAACGTGTTATCCAGTTCGACCGCGGGGATTCGATCGAGATTCGCGTACATCATTCGCATTCTTTGATTACTGCCCAATTGATCCCGATGTCGATGAAGAAAGGCCCAGTACAGGCTGTTGAATGGGCAGGCATTGTCTGTGTGTCGCTGATCGACATCGTAGGCGCAACCTTGGCAGTAGTCGCTCATTCGCTGAATGTACTTGCCTGAGCTCACATAAGGCTTACTGGCTAGAAACCCTCCGTCGGCGTATTGGCTCATCCCTCGCGTATTTGGCATTTCTACCCACTCAATCGCATCGATGTATACGCCAAGGTACCACCTGTCCACCTCATCAGGATGCACGCCAAGAAGCAGCGCAAGATTGCCCGTTACCATTAACCGCTGGATATGGTGAGCGTAGGCGTGTTTTTTCGTTTGCTGGATTGCGTGCGCCACGCACCGCATATTGGTGTCGCCCGTCCAATAAAAGTCTGGTAGCGCCGCTTTGTTATCCAAACCGTTGGTTGTCGCGTAGTCCGGCATCCTAGAAAGGTAAATTCCACGAACGTATTCGCGCCAACCCATGATTTGCCGAACAAAGCCTTCGATGGAAGCGAGGCTTTGTTGATCGGGTGCATCTACATACGCCTTGACCACCTGATCAATCACCCATTTAGGTGACAACAACTTGCTGTTCAATGAAAACGACAAGCGCGCGTGATAAAGCGCCCAATCTCTATCGGTTAGCGCATCCTGGTACCGACCGAATTGAGGTAAAAGCCGTGCGATGAAGTCCCTTGCAAGCTGTTCACTCTCCTCCACCGTGATCGGCCAGGTCAGTGGTTGACTGCCTTCGCCCCATCCAGCGATTCCATGCCGCTTGATTCTTTCATTAACCTCAGTCACGTCATGGGCATAGAGCAATGCACCTGGCGGCGTCCATTTTTTCGGCAACCGCTTTCGGTTTTCCTGGTCGAAATTCCAGCGGTCCCCGACGGGCTTGCCGTTATCCATCAGCACATCGAATTTCTTTCGCATGAAGCGGTAAAAGTGCTCCATTCGATGCTGTTTGTCCTCTGCAAAGTAAGACAACGCCTCTTCCTCACTTAAGAGAAAGTGCTCGGTTGAGACACTGCCACCTTCCCACCCCCGGGTTTTGCACAGCGTTTCTAGTTGAGATCGAAGTCGATATTCGTCAGGGGATTGGTATTCGAAACGAACCAGTTGATGCTCATTCATCACCTGGTCGATTAGCTCAGCGAGGGAGGAACACTCCGCCGTGTCGTCCAGCGTTAAGTGAATGACCGTATGCCCCGCTTGTCTTAGCTTGGCACTGAACTGGTGCATCGCAAGAAAGAAGGCCTGCAGCTTTTGAATATGGTGCGGGGCGTAACTGGCTTCTTCGTGCAATTCAGCGAGAAGGTAAACAACGCTCTCGTCTACTACCCTAAACCATGAGTGGTTGGCGTTAAGTTGATCCCCAAGGATCAGTCGCAGAGTCGGCACTGAATCGGTCATGGATCGTCTTACGACGGTTCCTCGAATCCAGACGCCTCAATGATGCGGTTAGCCTACCGCTCTAAAGATTAACGACACGTCCCGACTTGAGAGACGGTTGGTCGGCAGGCTGATAAGTAACAATCAAAGCTCGTCGACGGTTACTTGTATTGTTATCCGTCGAGCCATGGACCAAGAAAGGATCAAAAATAATCAAATCGCCCGCATTGACCTCAAAATTCACTGCCGCTGTCAGGTCGAAACATGCAGGATCTGTGTAAAAGCCTGCGAGTGGCGAGCCATCTTGCTTACCTGGGTAAGCGCCCCCTAAATGGCTACCGCGAATTCCCCGAAGGCAGCCAGAAGCTTCCGAAGCCTGATCAAGCGCAACCATGACATTAGGCATTTCCGCGACCGAATCTGAGACTGGCGTCCAGTAAGGTGCATCCTGGTGCCACTCAAATCCTGTGCCGCCTGCCGCCTTGAAATTGAGTTTGTCTGTCCACAGCGACAATCGATCGCACGACAAGATTGATTGAATTGGCCCTGTCATTTGAGGCGTCCTGACCAGCCAGTCGAGGAGTGGCGTGCAATCGGCGATGGGCTCGACTACCCGCAATTGCCTCGCCTCTGTCCATGCTTCGCCAAATTCAAATTGCAAGGTCCGGTGGCCAATATCAACGAAGGGCCGACCATCCATGGCATACGCTCTTCCATCAATGCTAGCAGCCGCCAGCAATTCCTTCTCTGCGATATCCAGCGCTCGGTTGACGCGAGCCATCAAGGAATGAGTGAACTGATTACGTCTGATGACAAACCCGTCGGCCTGATAGGCTAACTGTTCTTCCTCTGTCAACGCGCTCATGACCTGGGCTCGTCCGCCCAATAGTCAGCAACCTCGACATTACAGCGAGTCACCCGCCGATGGCGGGTAGTATCGGTAAAGGCTCGGCTCATACCCGGCGCCAAAGGCGCATCCTCTCCTACCGCGAACACGCTGCCCCGCTCCACCACCAGCCCAAACTCATCTTTCCATAGTGTTTCTACAACCACGCGAGACACTCGCGTCGTCCCAGTATTCCTAACTGACCCCGACATCTCTACGGTGTCTCCCTGGCGAGTGCAACGCTCCATAGAGGCTGCAACGCTCGTCCGCGTGGTCGGCTTAGGCGCGATCTTTTCCAATTGCTGAGGCGGTGTGGCGGGAGGTTCAGGCGATCTGAACCACGCGTAAAGCAACCCAAGCACCGTCACCACGGCAACCACAATCCAACCGTGATAGCTTTGGCTCATTTAGGTAACTCACTCTGGATTCGCTTTTCCATCAGCAATACCCGCTTCTGACCTTCTTCCGTGGATTGCTCACCAATTCCTTGGAAGCCCAACTGTTCATGGAAGCGGATCGAACCTGGATTGGGCGGTTCTAAATTCACCTCGCAGCAAACCCGCTCGGCACGAGCTGTTTTGGCTGCCTGAAACACCACGTCATACAACGAGCGGCCAACGCCCATTCGTCGGGCATTTGGGAGAACGACGATGCGATCCAAATATAAGAACTGCTCGAAGCGAGACTCGAACCATCGATAATTCAAACTATCGTAGTTTCGCCCTGGCATAAAAACGAGCGCAAAGCCTTGAACCGCGTCGCTATCGTCAATGGCAGCCAAGTCGACATCAGACATGGCGATCAGCGCCTCCAACCGATCCCTATCCAAGGCGTTAACATGGGGAGTATTGGCGTTGTTCAACGAAAGAATGGTTTCAATCATCTCATCCCGAATGGGCGTTAGGCTGATCGATTGCGCGTGTTCGCTCATAGTTTTTCTCTGAGGATGAATAGGAAAGCCTTGGCTTCTGAACTGACGGGTGCGCTCTCGCGGTGAGATCTGATCTTAAACTATTCAAGCTCGATGACGCCTCTTATTGCAGGCCTCAGTACAGAAGTTTGTTATCTTGTTACTGGTCAACCTGAATGGACCGCTTAACGCTCGCACTGAGCCATTGATCCACGCAGAAGGCAAAATCAAAACAGAGGGCGTTTTAATCGATGACGCAAATTGAAAACTTAGAGGCAATGCTCGCCCAAGGCAAAGATGGAGCCCTCGTACGTTACGGGCTGGGCACTGCCTACGCAGCGATGCCTGATCAGGCGGCAAAGGAGCAGGCTAAAGCGCATTTAACCGCATGCGTAGGTTTTGATCCGGAGTACTCCGCTGCGTATTTAAAACTAGCGCAGGTGCTTCAGTCTCTGGGGGATATCGCAGAGGCCGATGAAATATATTCCCAAGGCATCGCGGTGGCGACACGCCAGGGGGATAAGCAAGCCGCTAAAACCATGACCGTGCTTCGAAAAAAACTAGCCTCCAATCGATAGGAACCGAGACCAACACCTCCTTCGGTCATCGAGCCACATATCACGGGCACCGCTGGTCCTAGGGCGCCGGCTGAAAACGGGCGATCAGTGGTTCGCGAGTCCCGCGTACATCGAGACGAGTTTTTGATCAGTCGCCCAGCCAGCCAGGGAACGCTCAGCCCAAGTTGGATTGGACCTGAGCCAGTCTTGCGTACGCTCAACAAACTGCTTGGCATCTTCAACGTTCAGTTCAGTCGCGGAGATTTGCGCCATCTCATGCGACTCGTCCACCAACGCCGAATGAATCGAGGCGCCCGTTTGGTCAGCAACAGTCATCAAGACGGCGAAGAAACTAGTCGCCTCCATTAAAGGAAATAGACGGACAGGGAACGCGTCAATCACCCGGTACGAGCCTTGCGGGACCCGATCAAGGTGAATCATCCCGATGTCTAGATCATCAAGGAAACCATCTTTTTCCCTAAGCGCGGTCCTAACACCACCACACGGCAGATCGATTTGGGCGAAGATCGAGTCTTGGCCTCGGCCCACTCGAATTATGACAGTATCGACATAGGGCGCTCCCGGCACCCAAGTTTTGCTACCTGCGAGCGCTGATTCTCCATCCATCGTGACCGGCGGATGACCGTCGAACCCCTCGCTCACCGCGAGGGCTCCCCAACGAGCGTCTCTCAAGTGGAACGTACGATCGAGCGCGATTTGGTACCCTGCCATAAAGCACTCAGCGACAGAGCGAGCGAGCGCACCGCCGACAAGTCGTGACCCAGCATCCTCTGATTGCAGGGCCTGCCAGCGACCCTTGAATTCATCCATGTCGATACCCCCTTGATCACCAAGGCAGAACCGTAGCGCATCAATCTACCGATAAAGGCAGTGCAAAGCTACCCGAGAGAAGCGAGTGTTTTACCCTCTTTCACCAAGTTCGTAAGCAACTTGGCGGGCTTCCATGCCTCGTCTCCCGTTTCAGCGTAAAAGCGCTCCATATCTGCCAGCACCTGATCGAGACCAACCACGTCGGCATACCACATGGGTCCACCCACGTATGTTGGAAAGCCGTAGCCGTTCACATACACCGTATCGATGTCACCAGCCCGTAAGGCATGACCTTCATCGAGCAATTGCGCGCCGATATTGATCAGGGGATAGACACAGCGTTTCAAGATTTCCTCATCCGAGAATGTTTTTCGCTCATACCCTAGATCAGTGGCTACTTTTTCAATCACCTCACTGGTAATGGGGTCAGGTATCGGTGTCCGGCTGCCCTCTTCGTATCGGTAGTACCCCTTACCATTTTTTTGCCCGTAACGATCAAGCTCGCACAAAGCGTCAGGTATTCTTGCCGTGATCTCATTAGAGCCTCCTCGCATCTTGCGAGCACGCCATCCTAGATCGAGCCCAACCATATCCGCCATCGCAAAAGGACCCATGGCCAAACCGAATTCGTACATGACGCGGTCGATTTGCTCTGGCGCTGCGCCCTCCAGAATCATCAAATTTGCCTGTCGGGTATACCCCCCCAACATTCGATTACCAATGAATCCTGGGCAGTTGCCAGCCATGACGCTGACTTTACCCATGCGTTTACCCATGGCCATGGCGGTGGCTAGGGTTTCTGGAGAAGACGCCTCACCTCGAACAACTTCAAGTAAACGCATCACATTGGCTGGACTGAAAAAATGCATACCACAAACAGATTCGGGTCGAGAGGTGCTGGCCGCTATCGCATCCACATCCAGTCCTGATGTATTGGTCGCAAGGAGCGCGCCTGGTTTCATAATGCCGTCCAAGGTCTCGAATATCTGTTTCTTAAGATCCAGGTTTTCATAGACCGCTTCCACCACTACGTCGGCATTTTGAAAAGCCTCCATGGTTGAAACGGGCTCAATCTTCGCCATGCGATCGTCCATGTCGCTCTGGCTGAGTCGCCCCTTCGATACGGTTCGGGCGTAGTTGGAGCGGATCACGCTCACGCCGCGCTCCAAGCCCTCTGGGCTGTTGTCGTAAACTTTGACTGGGATCCCAGCATTGGCAAAACACATAGCGATGCCTCCGCCCATGGTGCCAGCGCCAACCACCGCCGCCTCTTTGATATCCATGAGCGGCACATCACCGGCAAGTCCAGGAATCTTGTTTGCGGCGCGCTCTGCGAAAAAGATGTGAATGAGTGCTTCCCGCTGCGGGTGATTCAAACACTCGGCAAAGCACGCTTTTTCAACACCCATCCCTGCGTCGAAATCGTCGCTCATAACCGCCGCTTCAACGCATTTCACAATTTGCTCAGGCGCGAACTGACCACGATGCGTCCGATCGATTTGTCCTCGGACATCGGTCAGCCAGGCAGTATCGGCTCGATCTGAAGCAACGTGGTGGTCTAGGTCTCTTATCTTCCTTGTGGGATTACCCTTTGCTAACAAATCCTCGGCGAATGCAATCGCGGCCTCCACAACAGCACCATCGGTCACTTCATCGACCAGTCCCAGGGTGAGTGCCGTTGACGCATCTACCGGGTCTCCTGAAATAATCATAGGGAGCGCTTTGGGAGCGCCTATTAGACGGGGAAGTCTTTGCGTCCCCCCTGCGCCAGGAAGCAATCCCAATTTAACTTCTGGCAACCCAAGGGGTGCAGATGAGGCAGCCACTCGATAATCACAGCAAAGTGCAACCTCAAGCCCGCCCCCAAATGCGGTTCCGTTGATCGCTGCAATCACAGGCTTGGTACTCCCTTCCATTTTCTGCAGGACAGCATCAAGGCTGGCACCCTCGGTTGCAGCTGCGCCGAATTCACTGATATCCGCGCCGGCAATAAACGCTCGGTTTAAGCCCGTTAGAATGATGGACGTTACCTTCTCGTCCTCAAGCGCTTTCGCTACCCCATCAAACAACCCCTGCCGAACCCCACTAGATAATGGATTCACCGGCGCGTTATCGATACTCAGGATGGCCGACTGACCACTCACCTCATAATGCACTTGCCCTTTCAAAACTCTCTCCCTCAATAAACATTTAACAATTGATTCCCTGACGAGCCGAGGCTCTGCTGCCAGGGCCTGAACCCCTTACCTCCGGCTCGAGATCGGCCGATTCCTGTCCTCGCCCATGCTTGTCGATCAACCCCATTCCCATTTCGTTTTGCTTCGCTTAGAGAAAGCAGTCAACCGCTTATGGGGCTTCGTTCATAACCTTCCTCACCGCGACTGCCGCGAGCGCGAATGGAAAGCCACTTGCCCTCCGCCTTGCCAACGACTCGATTTAACCACACTATCGCAGAAACATTGCACTCAACCATCGCGAGGATTTCATGCCCCACCCTAAGGCCGGAACCACGGAGTGGCTCTCTCAAGTCGAAGAAGCCATCATTGCACCAGAGCTACCTATCATCGATCCCCACCACCATCTGTGGCGTCGCCAGGGTGCAGACTATCTTCTCGAGGACCTCTGGTCAGACACTGAAAGCGGACACCGCATCAAAAAGACGGTTTTCGTAGAGTGCCACGCTGAATATCGAAAGACAGGGCCGATCGAGGAGGCGCCCCTTGGCGAAACAGCATTTGTTGCTGGCGAAGCTGAGCGTGCTGAAGCTTGTCCAGACCAGGCCCAAATCGCTGCCATTGTCAGTCGAGTAGACCTGAGGCTTCCAGCGGACAAGCTACGGTCCCTGCTTTCTCAGCACACCGAATTAGGACGCGGGTTATTTAGAGGAATCAGGCACGCGGGTGCCAGGGCGACGCATCCGGAGGCGCTCTTCATTGCCGGTTCAGCCCCGGAGGGGCTCTACGCAAACTCTGATTTTCGAGCGGGCGTCAGGCTGCTGGGAGACCTGGGCTTAACCTATGACACTTGGCACTACCATTATCAAAATCAGGACTTCTTAGCTTTGGCGAAGGCATGCCCAGACACGGTTATGATCCTCGATCATTTCGGTACGCCTCTTGGCGTTGGACCTTATGCCGACACAAGAGAGGCGCGCTTTACCGAATGGCAAGCGGATGTCGCAGCGATCGCCGAGCAATGCCCGAACGTGGTCGCGAAGTTAGGCGGAATGGCTATGCCGGACAACGGGTTTGGCTGGAGCGAGCGGGACCAACCAGCCACTAGCGATGAGTTTGTCGCGGCTCAACAGCCGTATTACGAGCACATGATCGACTGTTTTGGCGTAGATCGCTGCATGATGGAAAGCAATTTTCCAGTAGACAAATACTCGATTTCCTATCCAGTGCTTTACAACGGGCTCAAAAAGATCGCCGCATCGCGCCCGAAGGCGGATCAAGCAAGGCTGTTCTACGGTACTGCTGCAGAGGTTTATAAGATTGACTGAGACTGGAAGATCTAGCCGCGCTAGCACGCCGGCGCTCGAGCGCAAATCGTTCGAGAGGGCACCCTGGCGATTAATCCTTAAGCGCCATTCTCACACAAGCCGTCTTAGATAGCCGTCTTAAATAGCAAGACCGATAGGCAGGTTGAATCAAGCCAGGGCGCTAATGTATCGAAGCATCGCTGTACGCTGCGGGCCGATCCTCGGCAATGACGGACACACGCTCGCCGTAACGTGAGTGCGGATAATAATCCCACACAGCATGATGCTGAGTGCAGCGGTTATCCCAGAGCGTCAGCATGCCGGGTTCCCAGCTCACTCGAGCGGTTAGTCTCGGCGTCGAGTCGATATGACGAAACAGCATGTCGAGCACACTGCGACTTTCAAAGGCTGACAGTCCTTTGATCCTAGACGTGAAGCCACTATTAACATAGAGCACCGGCCGCCCCGTCTCGGGGTGCATCGCAACAACCGGGTGCGTACTCACTGGATACCCACCCTCAGGTGGCGTCGATTTATAGGCACCGACGTAAGGCAACCCGCCATCATGGAGGGCCTCAAGCCCGCTCAGAAATTGCTTCATCGGCTCTGACAGTAATTCATATGCGAGATACATATCGGCATAGAGCGTGTCGCCCCCGCCACACTCAGGGACTTCTTTCATATACAAAAGCGAGACCTTAGGTGGGTGATCATCGCACGTGACATCGGTGTGCCAACCGTCACCTGCCGTGTATGCGGAATCTTTGGTGGTTTTGACCTTCAAAATATGAGGGTCGATATCTGCTCGAATATGATGCATGGGATGCGTGTGCAAGGTTCCGAATCTAGCCCCAAATCGCTTGTGATCCTCCTGGCTTAAATCTTGTTCAGGGAAGACTAGCACCGACCAATCCCTCATCAGTGCCTGAATCTGACTAAAGGTTTCATCGCTCATCGGCTCACTCAAATCGATGCCCCAAACTTTTGCACCGAGATGCGGTGTCAGCGATTCAATTTTCATGTGACAGTCTCCTTTTTAATCAAAGGGTCGGTCTAGCCATGCGTATTCGTCACAATGCCGACCAATAACCCTCGATCTCGCCATAAATGGTTCCCTGGGTCAATGTGCTGAAAGAGGAAAGTTCTCGCGTGCCGCGGCGAATCAATGATTTGAAACTCTCAAGGGCTAGCCTCGCCCCCGCAAGAACTGAGCAACAAGGCTCTGAATCAAGCCATTCGCTGGCAGGCAAATAACGATGAGCCTTTCCAACAAACGCTCCATGCAGACATTCAAAACGTGAGCTATTTATTGTTCGTCAGACACTACATTTCGACGCTTTGTTGAACGGCTTTGATGAGCGGCTTTGTTCGACAGCTTCGGTCGCAGGCTTTTATCAAAAAACATTCACTAAAAAACTTTCGGCAAAAAGCTTTTGCCAAAAAGCGCTCATCAAAACGCTTGAGATAAAGCACGGAAAAAAGTTGGAAGAGCTGGCCTAAAGCGAACTGTCACCGAACGATCCATCAACAGGATGGTGACTTGAGCCTCTTCCTTTATGGGCAAGAGCAGGTATGGGCGAGAGTAGGCGGGCGCCGCTAATGACGGATCGAATCGCCAGATCAGCGATCTCCGTGCAACCTCAAAATCTCGCCATCCAAAGCGGGCGGAGGCGTTACGCCCAACAAATCAGCGAGGGTTGGCCCGATGTCTACCGTTTCGGCTGGCTGACTGTCGACGCCTGACATTACGCCTGGGCCTGCAATCACAAGAGGAACATCCCGATCATAGGCGTACAGCGATCCGTGAGTTGTCCCTAGCTCGTCAATCAAACAGTCCTCCGCCAGCTGAAGCAATAAATCGCCCGTTCGGCCAGGAACGTAACTTTTGGCCATCAGTCGGCCTGCCTCGTCTTTGGCGTCAAGCAGCTCGTCTGCCCGCCATGCCTCTACAACATAGTCGAGCGATTCAAGGGCTGCCTCGAGCGCACCGATGACGTCGCTCGGATCAACCCCCTCTGCTCGCGCTTTCTCTCGATTGACCACGAGATGTCCGCCGTCAAGACTGACCCAGTCTCTCGGATCTCCAAACGGCCAACTAAAGTGTTTATAAATCCCCCAGAAGATAGCTCCGCCCAGATCCAGGTAGCTGATACGACCGCTCGGCTCCGGACACTTGAGCGAACGCTGCTCATGACGCCATTCAGGCAGCTCAGCCACTCCGTGATCAGCAGTCAAAACAATCCACAGCTTGTTTCGAGGAACGCTGCTCATCAGCGCTTCAAGTAGTCGGTTTAAATCGGCGTCGAGCCGTCTCAGGCCATCTTCTGCCTCGGCGCTCCTAGGACCATACAAGTGCCCAATCGTGTCGGTCGCAGACAGACCGACCGCGAGAACATCCAGCGCATCCCGGCTGCCCAGCCTTTCTGCCTCGAGCACTCGCATCGCAAGATCCACGGTCACCGAATCCATATAGGGAGATGGATACAGAGATGCCGCTGACGTTGCGGCATCGGCACTGATGACAGGATGACCGCTTATTCGGTTGAGCCTAGGGTCCTCTCCCTCGTAATCATCTGGGCGCAATCGACCCGTCGGATGGGTCCACTCCATTGGCAGACTGGCCATAAAGCCATCCTCCGTGGGCTCACTCCCATTAAATGCCTTCACGTAACTCGGGAGGGTTTTCGAGTAATAGCCGCTCGTAGTAAATCGCCCTTGAGATCGATCGAACCAGTAAACCCCATCAGGCTGCTGGCCACCCATCGCAATGGCCGCTCGGTCTTTTGCCGCAACGCTAAACACCTTACTGCTTGGTCGCTCACGCTTCAGCCAGTCTCCAAACGTAGTCGCGGTCATATTCCTTGGGCTGCGTCTGTCTGTTCCTCCGAGCACTAACGTCTCTGGATCGTCATCCTCAAGACAGTACCGAACCTTACCCGCCTCCCTGTCAAAAAACGTATTGCTTGGAAGCCCATGTCGATTGGGGTGCAGACCCGTCAACATCACGGCGTGTCCAGGACAGGTCGTGGACACTCCATGACCGAGCACCGCCCGATCGAATACTCTCCCCTCGGCAAGCAACTGGCTGAGCGCTCCACCTGCCACCTCGGCCAACCGGTCTCGCCGAAGCTGATCTACCGCAACGAGCACCACTAGACCATCTTTGGTGTCCGACTTTGATTCTTCTGATGTCTGCGCGAAGAGCGGGTCACTTTGCATGCCGAGCGCGAGAAGGGCTGTCCATAGTAAACCGTGCGCGAAGCGCAGTTGCCCATTGGGTAGCATCGCCATAAGTAGACCTCTACTTGATCACTATTTGCTTAATGAGAATCGGTTCGACGGGAAAATCCAAGAAATCCCCCTGGATATCAGTGTCTTGATCAGCAATATCATCAACGACCTCCATTCCAGCGACGACGCGACCAAAGACCGCGTATCCAAAGCTCGCGCAAGTTCTCGGCTTTAGGAGTCCTCGCTCTGCGGCCGCCACTCGCTCTTCTTCCTGTCGCCGCGTGCAACTTGCCTGCTGATGATCAAGGTGTGGGTTGTCAGCGACGTTGATGAAGAACTGACGTGTCGCACTGTCAATGGCATCCATCCTGGCCATGGCCAGTGTGCCTCGCTGATTAGTCAATCCATTGTCTGCTTCATTCCTCAGCTCATCGGATTCAGGCAACAGCGTTAAATCGCCTCGATAACCCCCGGTCTGCACCATAAATCCTGGAATCACCCGATGAAACAGCGCATCCTTGTACCCATCGGCGGCTACATAAGCCAAAAAGTTAGCAACCGTCAGTGGCGCACGCTCAGCGTCCAGCACGACCTCAATCACGCCTCGATTGGTCTCAATCACCACATCCGCTGCCTGCGCTATTTTGCTGGCGCCTGCCGTTAGCATCGCTACCAGCGCAAACAACAAGGTGGGCCGATTCGACTTATTCCTTCGAGCAAAAGGATGTGCAAACGGATGGTTAATTTTATTTTGCATCAGACACCTCTAGAGGAGATCGTTGCGCCTAGCCAACGATCCTATCGTCCTCACTAAAGCCACGGTGCCACCAGGGCTTCGATCGCGCTAACCGTGGCAATCGGCTCCTCCAGCATAAAATGGTGGTGCGTTTCATAGAGCGTAATGCTGGGCAAAGCATAAGGTGCAACCCGAATCATATGGTCGGCAAAGTATGCGCCCTCATCAGTCGAGTGCTCACCCAATATCAAAGCGGACGGGCAACGAAGGGCCTCAAACTTATCCGTTTGATCGATACCCATCTCAAGATCATCAAACAATGTTGGATCAAATTTCCACGTCCAACCGCCGTCCACCGCCCGCAGCGATTTCTCAGCAAGGAATGCCAATACTTCAGGATATCGATTGGGCTGTTCGGGTATCAGTCGATACCGCCCGAGGGCAACGTCACGATCCTCATAAATCCTGGTGGGTCTTGCGGGGCCTCCACGCTCGGCGCGTTGATTACCCCACTCTACATATTGCGCTCGGGGCGCCACTGTAAAATCGGCGAATACCACGCCTCGAAGTTGGTCCCCGTAATGATGAGCCGTCTCAAGACCAACAAATCCGCCAAAACTGTGCGCCACCACGACAGGTTTTTCTCCAAGGTTCTGCATCCCTGCAAACGGCCATGACCTCCTTGGCAAACGTCTCGCCCGAATACGCTTCTCGCCAATCACTATCACCGTGTCCTGACAAATCAATTGCCGCTACTCGAAAACGCCTAGCGAGGTAGGGTGCAACCCATTGCCACCAGTGACGATGCGCGTTACTCCCATGAATCAGGATCATTCCGGGGTTCGACGTGTCCCCCCAGACGCTATAAGCGATCTGCGCACCATCAACCTCGACTTGCGCAGCTTTCTCGTCAGACGCCATCGCGCCCGTCATCCAATTGGGTGAATCCACCGATGCCTCCCGTTCCTTGCCAGCGCACTCTAACACGCGATTTCTGCCATTTCACAAGTCGCAGGGTCCTACGAATAATGAGGTCATGGTTCGAGGCAGAATCTACTGGTAGAGTCTTGGTAACGGTAAGTAAACAGAAGCAACATAAGCTTGGAGATCTGATTGATAATGGACGGCATGAATGTAGTTGTAATTGGGGGCACATCGGGTATTGGTCTGGCAACAGCAATATCGTCCGCGCAGCGTGGCGCAACAGTATTTGCCGCTGGGCGCTCGCTCGACAAAATCGAAGCCTGCCAGGCGAGCTACCCTGATATTCAATTTAGGCAAGTCGACACCCACGACCCCGAGGGACTTAGCGCATTGTTTAACGAGGCTGGCCCTATTCATCACCTCGTTGGCGCCGCCACCGGGGCGACTCGGACTAACGGGCCTTTCATGTCACAAACCGATGAGCAGTTTCGCGCTGCTTTCGATAAGTTTTGGGGCTACACCCATGTCGTTCGGCAAGGCGTCCCACACCTAGTAGAAGATGCCTCCATCACGCTTGTCTCTGGAACGCCAGCAAGAAAGTGTAATCCGGGCATGATCTCGGTCAGTTGCACGGGATGCGCCGTCGAAGGCTTTGTACGGGCCCTAACGCCCGAACTCGCGCCGATTCGGATCAACGGCGTCGCACCAGGCATTATTGACACCCCAATGTTCGATCACTTTGGGGAGAAAAAGGCCGCCACCCTGGACGCAATCGGCGCCAATTTCCCCTTGGGTCGCGTGGGGCAGCCCGAAGAGGTCGCCGAGGCGATTCTGCTTTGCATGAGCAACACCTACATGACCGGAGTTGTCATCGATGTCGATGGTGGAGCGCTACTTCCCTAGAGCGACCCAGAAAATAGTTTCATGTGCAAAGCACTGTTTTACTGGATGTGAGCAAAGATCAAAAACGGAAACTGGGGAGAGGCGACACGTCTGGTGTCAGCGCCCACTTCACTGTGGACGTATGCATCCGAGCCGAGCAGTCGTTTCCGCTAAGCAGTGAATGCTCGGCCTAGCGGTAAGCCGTTTTTGTAGCAGTGGTCTATTTCTTCGACGCGGGTGGCTGCCTGAAAGTAAAAACCCTGACCGAAGTCGCATCCGAGCGCTCGCAATAATTCCATCTCCTGCTCTGTCTCAATACCCTCGGCAACTGTGGGCAGGCCAAGCGCCTTGGCGAGATCAATAATCGCTTTTACGATGACGTACCCATCGGTTTCAGGCTGCAAACCCGTGATAAACGATCGATCGATCTTCAACGTGTCGAGTGGAAACTGCTTCAGATAGCTGAGCGATGAATAGCCTGTACCGAAGTCATCAACACTCACTCTGAATCCTAAATTTCTCAGCTCTCGAATCAAGTTCAGCGTGGATTCCGAGCCGGACATCGCGGTCCCCTCTGTGATCTCAAGCGATAGCACTGACTCAATCGCAGGGTACTCAGCTGCGAGCGTTGAGAGGGTTGCTATTAATCGATCATCGAACTGCGAAGCGGCAATGTTGACAGCGATGCTAAGGCCATACTCTTTAAGCCAAGCGTAACGCTCGCAGATCGCACCAATATCGTAGAGCATTAAATTACCGAGCGACCCAATCAGGCCGGAGCGCTCGGCGGCGGGAATAAACGTCCCGGGAGAGTTCACCTCCTGCCCATCGTTGTGCCATCTTGCAAGGGCCTCGAAGCCCACGATCTGTTTAGAGTCAAGTCGCACAATGGGTTGAAGAAAGGGTTCAATCGACCGCGTCTGAATCGCTTGATGAACGGCATTTCTCAACGCGAGCTCATGACTAGCGGTTGAATGCATCTCCTGGTCAAACAAAACGCAGGGAACTGATTCTGAGGCCCTAGCCTGCGCAGATTCGGCATTACGAAGGAGCTGCTCTGCGGATTCGCTCTCTCGATGGTTGACCGAAACACCCACCCTCGCGCTTAGGTTCAACTGGTGGCCGAGATCAATTTGTATGTCCTCTTTTGCTCGTTCGATTAGCGCTTCAAGTAACGCCAACATTTTTGCTTGATCGCGGGCGAGGGTCGACGCGGGCTCAGGCGATTGTGCTTTAGCCAAGTCTCGATGGCCGCTCATGAGCAAACCAAACTCACCTCCGCCAAAATGAGCCAAAGTCTCGCCACGCAGGAGTAAAGGCTGCCAACGGCTGACCATCTCGTTGATCACCTCGTCACCCGCGCTCGATCCATATCCTTGCCTGACTTCGCTGATTTCAGCAATCCTGAGATACGCGATCCCAATCAGCTCCTCGTCAATGTAACCTGCGTTCGCCAATCGACTTTCCACACGATCCAAAAACAGCGTCCGGTTAGGCAGCAAAGTCAAACTGTCAAAGTAAGCACTTCGCAGGACCGCATCCTCTTGCTCAAGCTGACGAGTAATGTCGCGAAGTATCAGGGTAACGCGCGGCTCAATCGATGAATCAAACCAGCGCATACTGACTTCAACTGGAACGATGGGTTGGCCATCTCGTACCACTTGCTGCCTTAACGGCGGGAAATCATTCACGGTTTGATCGAACTTGAATCGAGCAAAATCAAGCGCCTCGGTACCCGTTTCAAGCACTTTGAATTCGATAATGTTCTTGAGCTGGACGCCAAGCACGTCGCCAATGGGTTGACGCACCAGTTCGCAAGCCGCTTGGTTCGCAAAAAGCACCTCGCCCTCGGTGTTTACTGAAAATATCCCATCGGGAACACTCGCGAGTGTCGCCGCAAGACGCTCCCCACCCAGCTTTATCTCTTGCTCCATTTGGTGCTTGTGGAGACTAATCTCGATGTTGATCTCGAGCTCGCGATTGTCAAACGGCTTTAGCACATAGCCATAAGGCGCTGTGATCTTCGCGCGCGCTAGGGTCGCCTCATTCGAGTAAGCCGTACAGTAAATAATGGGGACATCAAGCTGCTTTGTGATTCTCGCGGCAGCCTCAATTCCATCCATCTCCCCTTTCAGATTGATATCCATCAGCACAAGATCAGGCATTAATTCCAGCACTTGACTGACAGCATCACTAGCGCGAGAAGCTGTGCCCAGGACGTCATAGCCCATTGAAATCAGGCGCGTCTGGATGTCTCTGGCAACGAGCGCCTGATCCTCAACAACAAATATCCGCGGGGCCGTCATTCGCCTGACTCTCTGGGGAATGAAATCGTGAACACCGCTCCTCCTTCGTTTCGGTATTTCAGTGTGCCATCTAATTGCTCAGTCAAAATCGAGACGATTTCCATGCCCATAGAGCCCGACTCCTGCGCTGAAAAATCATCGGGAAGCCCTTGCCCAGTATCGGCGACCTCAAGGCTCGCCATACGGCCATCTTCACGGAAAGTAATTCTAACCTGACCCACTCCTTGCTGCCCTACGAACCCGTGCTTTAAACAGTTAGTCACCAACTCGTTGATGATCAGTCCGCAAGGTACCGCTGAATCTAGCCCTAAACGCACATCCTGCACTTCCACAACCAGCTGAATATCAATGTCCTCCACCGAATAAAACCGACACAGGTCGGTGGCCAAATTACGGACGTAGCTTTCAAATTGGATATCCAGCAAGTTATCCGATCGATACAGTCCCTCATGGATCAAGGCCATGGACTTTATCCGCTGCTGGCTCTCATTGAGCAGTGTTCCAAGGCCCTGGTCTTGCTCCTTGTAAGATTGTAGGGAGAGCAAGCTTGAAATGACTTGCATATTATTTTTAACCCGGTGATGCACCTCTTTAAGTAACAGTTCTTTTTCTCTCAGAGATTCAGCCAAATCTCCTCGTGCCTGTTTGTGCTCATTCATCTCTCGCTGAAGCGCCCTAGACCGCTCTTCAACAAGTGACTCAAGGTTTCGGCGATAGTCTTCCAACTCCGCCTCGGTGGCTTTTCTCCGGGTGATGTCGCGCGCGATGGCAACGGTTGCAGCCTCGCTAAGCATCGAGTCATTGACTCGCGCCATAGTGACCTCTATCGCGGGACCCTGATGGGCATCCGCTTGATCGATCTCATCGACAAAGCGCTCCCCTGCATCGATTGCCTTTTGCGCGATCTGCGCTTGACGCTCACTCGTGAAGACCACAGACATAATAGAGCGCCCTACAGCCACATCCGCAGCCAGCCCGAATAATCCGCGAATCGCATGATTCGCGAACAAGACCTTTCCGGATCCGTCAGCGATCAAAATGCAATCGGTTGCTTGCTCAAGTGACTCAACATAAAGCTGCAAGCGCTCGCTATACCGTTTCTCGGCTGCGAATCGTTGACGACGGGTGTTGTTTTGTAGCAGCAGAAAAAGTGCCAAACAGAAAGCAGCGACGTAAAGCGAGTAAGCCCACCACGTCTGCCATAATGGCGGGTTGATACGGATATTCAGGGCACGGGCCTCTGGGTTCCAAACGCCGTCATTATTCGATCCCATGACTTCGAACCGATAGTCTCCTGCATCGAGATTGGTGTAGGTCGCCTGCCGATCCCCTAGGGCATCGACCCAATCATCATCGAAGCCAACCATTCGGTAACGAAACTGATTTTTTTCCGGTTGGGTGAAATCCGTTGCCGAAAATTCGAACCCCACAACCGAGTCGCCGTGTTCGAGTACTAGCCGGTCCATTCTTGCGATGGACTCTGTGTAATGTGTGGGGCGGTTGAACTTACTGATCTGTGTCAGGACGATTGGGGGTAGGTAGCTATTTTTAGTTTGTATCGCTATGGGGTCAAAAACGTTAAATCCACTATTCCCCCCAAATACAAACAAACCCTCCTCGAGCGCTAAAAATGCACCGCTGTTAAAGTCGGTATTTTGCAATCCGTGCGAGGCGTCAAACGCAACAATCAATTCTGTCTCCGGATCGAGTGCTGACAGTCCCTTCCCGCCACTGATCCATATTCTGCCTTTTGAATCCTGCAGTAGCCCGAACACAGCATCACTGGCGAGCCCTTTTGACTTCGAAAAATTCTTAAACTGCCCACTAGCGAAGTCGTAATAATCAAGGCCTCGATCTCTCGTTCCAACCCAAACCCCCTGATCATCCCTCAGCAGCGTCACGATGTTGTCACTCGACAGGGAATTTGGCTCAAGAGGATCATGCCGAAGCGCATCTGTTCTCCCGGTGATCGCATCAAGAACAGTTATGCCGCCACCGTCGGTGGCGATCCAGAGCCGATTCGGCTCAATCTCCACGATATCCAGCGTTCTTAGGTCCGAGAACGCAGCGTCTGGCCTCGTCATATCTGGGAATCGCTGAAACTTACCCTCCCCCAAATACAGGTTCACGCCCGCGCCATAAGTTGTCACCCAGCGTCGTCCCGCACCGTCCTCATAAATCTTACTCACCGCATTCGCTGAGATGGAATCGGGTAAGTCCGCCCGGTACCGATAGATGCTTTTGACTTGACCATTTCGGATGACATTGAGCCCGCCAACCATGGTGCCTGCCCAGACCTCATCCTCAAAAGCGCCAAGCGCCATCACCCTGCGGCCGCTCAAGCCGATGTCCTGTGGCGCGACAAAGTCAGCTCCCTTGTCATCCGGACGCCAGAGCCCAAGGCCCTCAAACGTACCCACCCAGAGATTACCGCTTGCATCCTCTGCAAAAGAGGAGATAGAGGGCTGGGTGAGACCTTGAGCAGTCTGAGCCTCAACTTTTAACAAGGGGAATTTTTCAACATTGGCGTTGAAGTGACTAATCCCGTTAAACGTTCCGACCCAGACGACTCCCCCTGTATCTTGAAACAATTCCAGTATGGTTTCGTCGCGCAGGCTCCGAGGATTGGACAAATCCGGAGCAAAGGTTTGGAACCGGCCCGTGGCTTGTTGCCAAAGTGCTAAACCACCATCAAATCCGACCCAAATATTCCCTTGCTGGTCCCGTAACAGGGTTCGAATTCGGTCACCAGTAAAACCACTATCACTCCCTCGATCAGCTTGTTCGTGCCGCCACCGACCATCTCTGGGATCAAAAATACTCAGTCCTTGGCTGTTCGTGCCCACCCATATTCTGCCATCCCTGTCTGACGTAATACTGCGAACGTGATTTTCCGAGATAGATTGAGGGTTCAACGGATCATGCTGGTGACGCGCACGAAGCCGTCCTTTTGTATCAAAAACCGATAGCCCGCCTAGCTCAGTTCCGACCCAAAGCGTGTCCGCCTCGTCAGCGTAGATTGCGCGAACACTGCCTCCGCCTATCGAATCTTGTCGCGTTAAATCAAAGAAGTACCATTCGATCGCTGAATCAGTGCCGATACGTGCCATACCGAGGTTAGTGCCAACCCAAATACTGCCGTCGCCGGTCTCTGCGAGTGCATAGACGGTTAAATTTCTGCTGATTCCCTGGGTAGCCGGCAGCAACCCCTCAAAAGGCGAGAACGTCTGGGTCAGGGGGTCAAATCGATCAAGACCCTCATCGGTGCCTACCCAAAGCGTTCCGGATCGGTCCACCAGAAGCGTCCAAATCTGGTCATGGGACAAAGAGGTGGGATCGTTAATGTCATGGTAAAACGACCTGAACTCATAACCATCGAACAGGTTGAGCCCCTCTTGGGTCCCAATCCAGATCAAGCCGTTCGCATCCTGGGCAAAGGCCGTGACGCCGTTTTGTGACAGCCCATCCTCAGTTGCCAAATGACTAAAAACGACTGAGCGCTGCGAGAGAAAGGCATCAATGGCCAGTGTTCGCTCAGCTGAAACCAACAGCACAAAGCCCACGGCCAAGCTTACGAGGGAACCCAGGCCTGTTAAGAAGGTGCTACGAACACCGCAGCTTGAAAAAGCGTGTGTTGTTGAATCCAAGGACTAGACCACTGGTGGTTCGTCCCCACCTTAAAACATCTGCATCCCTACTTGAAGCGATTCAATTTTGGGCAAGTGGAGGGGGTCGCTTGCTGCTAAAGATTCCAAATGAATCCCGCCGATTCGGGCGATGCTAGGTTCCAGATTCCCGCCGATTCTGGCGATGCCAGGTTCCAGATAAATCCTGCCGATTCGGGTGATGCTAGGTTCCAGATAAAGCCTGCCGATTCAGGCGATGCCAGGTTCCAGATAAAGCCTGCCGATTCAGGTGATGCCAGGTTCCAGATAAAGCCTGCCGATTCTGGTGATGCCAGGTTCCAGATAAAGCCTGCCGATTCAGGCGATGCCAGGTTCCAGATGAAGCCTGCCGATTCTGGCGATGCCAGGTTCCAGATAAAGCCTGCCGATTCGGGTGATGCCAGGTTCCAGATAAAGCCTGCCGATTCAGGCGATGCCAGGTTCCAGATAAAGCCTGCTGATTCAGGTGATGCCAGGTTCCAGATAAAGCCTGCCGATTCAGGTGATGCCAGGTTCCAGATAAAGCCTGCCGATTCAGGTGATGCCAGGTTCCAGATAAAGCCTCCATTCAGGTGATGCCATTCCAGATAAAGCCTGCCATTCAGATGCCAAATAAAGCCTGCCGATTCAGGTGATGCCAGGTTCCAGATAAAGCCTGCCGATTCAGGTGATGCCAGGTTCCAGATAAAGCCTGCCGATTCGGGTGATGCCAGGTTCCAGATAAAGCCTGCCGATTCAGGTGATGCCAGGTTCCAGATGCCATTCAGGTTGCCAAGTTCCAGATAAAGCCTGCCGATTCTGGTGATGCCAAGTTCCAGATAAAGCCTGCCGATTCGGGTGATGCCAGGTTCCAGATAAACCCTGCCGATTCAGGTGATGCAGATTCCAGATGAATCCTGCCGATTCTGGTGATGCCAAGTTCCAGATGAATCCTGCCGATTCTGGCGATGCCAAGTTCCAGATAAAGCCTGCCGATTCTGGTGATGCTAGGTTCCAGATAAACCCTGCCGATTCAGGTGATGCCAGGTTCCAGATGAATCCTGCCGATTCGCTGCCAGGTTCCAGATGAATCCGGCTGAATGTACGGGATCCAGTTGCGTGCCCGAGAATTCGTTGACGGGAAGCAGTCGACCTTGAATGCTACCGAGCACCTTGCTCTCAAGCGGCACGTCAGTCGCAAAGACTGCGGGCGCGCTTCCCTTGACCTGCTCAGTCCAATAACCCAACGCCATTAGCTGATCCTGCTGCCATTCAAATCCTTGTTCTCTCAATAACTGAACGTCCACATAACGATCATTTCTAATCATCGAGGATTGAATGGCGGTTACTGGGGAAGCAGCTAATGCAAGGCTTTGTTCTTGATCAGTGTCCTCTGGCGAAGTGTTTTGGCTCGCCTCTACGATAGACCGATTGGGCCCGAGGTAATGTACGCGCCCTGCCAAATCAGCTTTCAAATCGAGGCCCTGGTTAGCGCACGATGTCGCGCTGCTCGCAATCAATGAAGGCCCGTCTACCAAACCAAAGCCCTGAGCTGCCGCAGGTCCGTGAACGCGGCCTTGAGTTGTTTGCAGGAGTCGACACTTCAAATCATCGGGACTGAGTTCTGGCTCGGCTTGGATAGCAAGCGCTGCCAGTCCTGAGACAACCGCTGCTGCTTGGGAAGTACCTGAAATCAAATAATCGCTGTCTTTTTGCCGTAACGAAGCCCTCGTCTTGCTGAGCGTTGATCCATCAGGAACCAATCCGAGCAAATGTCCTCCAGGCGCCACTATTTCCGGTTTGGCGAACCCCTCAAGGGTTGGCCCGAAAGAAGAAAAGGGAGCGACATAGTCATCCGCCATGTCACCCGGCGTGTAAGCATCTGTCATTGCGCCCACCGTGATGACGTACGGGACATTTGCTGGCGCGCCAAGGGTCATAGGCTCTGGGCCCGAATTCCCGGCAGACACCACAACGGCAATACCCGCATCCCAGGCGGCCATAACCGCTTGATTGATGGGGTCATCCCAATAATGCGTCATCGCGCGCCCTTGAAAGGCAAGATTCAATACTCGAATGTTGTACTCGTCTCGATTCTGGATGACGAAATCGATGGCTCGAACAACATCTAGATAATCAGCGCGACTTTGATCGTCGAACGCTTTAACGATGACCAGATCCACATCCGGCGCGATACCCTCAAACCGTCTAATTGCTTTGCCAGTGTCTGGGTCAGCCAGCTCGTGAACTCGCGAGGAAGCGAGCACCGCAGCGATGTGGGAACCGTGACCTTGAATATCACTGGCCACAGATAGGATGTCGTTACTCGTCGCGTCGTAGACGACTTTGACCCGTGATTGGCCCTGACTATCTTGCGTTAGACTTGGATAATTCCACATTCCTGTGTCGATGATAGCGACACCAACGCCGGCGCCAGTTAATCCTTGTTCATGGAGCGCCATTGCGTTCACCCGATCTGCCGCTCGAACGCTAACGGCGAAAGGCACCTCAGATGAAAGCGGGCTGCGTTTTTCAGTCGCCGCTAGTGGGTCGCTGGCTGTTGCCTGATCGAGCGGCCCAGTCATTACTGGGTCAATCACTTCATCGGTAGTCGCTGCATTTCGCTCGGCGAACTCGCCCCACAAAAAAGCAGCAACAGAAACAGGCTCATCCCATAAATATCGGGTGACCTGAGCGGGCTCGTCCCACAGATATCGAGACAGTTGAGATGACTCTTCCCACAGATAGCGAGCGGTTCCACCAGTTGGCGCCTCATGATCACCTTCCCACAAAAAACGCGCCAAAGATTGAGTCGCGTTATTCGATGACTTGGTGACTCCCGCTCTATCGCTCACAGACCCATCATGCGAAGCACTGAGAAATGATGAACCCGCCGCTTCAGGTATCTCATTGCGCTCGGATGCGTTTGAGACACCCCAGATCATTGAGCCAATCATCACAACCGAGCCAAGGACCCGCCGCCATCGTCTAGCATTAGGCAGTTGGAGGGACCCTGCTTGCATACTACGAGCAGTTGGTGGCGGCGCCCTAAAGCTTGAGGCGGGTGAAGCCGGCACACGATTGCTCAATGCTGGCGAGTCACAGATTGTGGCGCGCGCACTTGCTCGGTTTTCGCGGGTAGAGCGTGTTGGTTCTGACATATCGATTCCTTCGGTATCCAACGAGTTAGACCTGTCGGTACCCTAGGAAGCACAAGCCGTGCCAGCGCTCAAAAATGCTCTATCTATCTGTTTTTATTGAATTAATTTATCTGAACATTCGAAAAAATCCCAAATTCGTCAAAATCGTGACGCCTAGGCGGCGAGTATTGCCGTCTTTTTGCCGGCGGCAATCTTTCTCGTCAGTTGACGCGTTCTGCGTCAGCCAAATCGATTAGACATCGAGTCGCCGCTGCCACTTAAGGGGTTGCCGCACACCACCCTAATAAGAAGAGAAGAGAAGAGAAGAAGAGAAGAACAATTGTGCTGCTGAGCAATCATCAATGAATGCATTGAGCTTGATTGGTTCAGTCTAGATACTGATTGGACATCAAGACGAGCACGATAAACGCTGGAGAGGAACGCTCGGTGGTTCGATCACCATGGGCCGAACTGTTTCGGAGCCTTGGCACTTATCCGTTCAACCTCGAATGGCTGAGTTAGCGAACCATCGTTGGCCTCGAGCACCCGGCTCGCGCGGTGGGACTCGTCAGTCAGTCGTAGAAGCGACCAGGAGGCGTGCCGCCACCGCCAACTTATCCCTCATTCCGAAGTCCACGAAGAGCAGCGGTTTGATCTTAGGGACCACTCGCTCGCTTCAGCGCTTTGGCCTCACGCCGTCTTGCATGCAAGACGGGCTCTGTATAGCCATTGGGTTGCTCGGTTCCTCTGAACACCAAATCACAGGCAGCCTGAAAGGCAATACTCTGCTCAAAATTTCCAGCCATGGGCTCGTAGAGTTCGTCTCCGGCGTTCTGGGCATCAACCACGGCGGCCATTTTTTCGAGCACTCCGCGAACCTCTGCTTCGCTGCAAAGGCCGTGGTGCAGCCAGTTAGCGATGTGTTGCGATGAGATGCGAAGGGTTGCCCTGTCCTCCATCAACCCAACATCGTGGATGTCAGGCACTTTCGAGCAGCCGATTCCTTGATCAATCCATCGCACCACGTAGCCGAGGATGCCCTGAGCGTTATTTTCAAGTTCCTCGTTGATTTCATCCGACGATAGGTTCTCGCCAGCCAAAAGTGGAATTTTAAGCAGCGCGTCTATCGACGCTCTCTGCTTGCCTAGAATCAAGGACTGCTGTTCTGCCACGCTCACCTGGTGATAGTGGACCGCGTGCAACGTTGCCGCGGTAGGAGATGGAACCCACGCGCAACTCGCCCCCGACATGGGGTGCACGATTTTTGCCGTCATCATTTGCGCCATTTCATCCGGCATGGCCCACATACCCTTCCCGATCTGTGCTTTGCCCTTAAACCCTGACGCTAGACCTTGGTCAACATTCCAATCCTCGTAGGCATTGATCCAATCCTGCTGCTTCATCGCCGCCTTTCTCACCACTGGGCCAGCCAACATACTCGTATGAATTTCGTCGCCTGTTCGATCAAGAAACCCGGTGTTGATGAAGATCACTCGCTGTCTTGCCTGGTATATGCAACGCCTCAAGTTAATCGTGGTGCGGCGCTCTTCATCCATGATTCCCATTTTAAGCGTCAGCGGAGTCAGGCCGAGACGCGCCTCAATTGCACCGAACAGCTCATTAGCGAAGGCAACCTCTTCGGACCCGTGCATCTTTGGCTTCACAATGTAGACGCTACCAGTCCGCGAATTTTTTCGAGTGGTTTTGCCCAGGAGGTCATACATGGCAATGGTGCTAGTGAAGTACCCGTCCAGAATACCCTCGGGTGCCTCTTCGCCACCGCCCCAGAGTACCGCGTCGCTGGTCATCAGATGGCCTACATTCCTAATGAGCAAAATACTGCGGCCAGGGAGCGTCAACTCCTGCCCGGCACGATCTGTGTACACACGATCTGGCGCCATTTCTCTTGTCAGCACGCGACCGTCTTTCTCGAAACTTTCCTTGAGGTCGCCCCTCATCAGCCCGAGCCAGTTTCTGTAAACCAGCGTCTTGTCTTCCGCGTCTACTGCCGCCACCGAATCCTCACAGTCCTGAATCGTTGTCAACGCGGATTCCATGATGACGTCTTTGACAGAGGCTGGATGGGCTGCACCGACGTGATGATTTGGGTCGACCTGCAGTTCGATGTGGAGCCCATTATTTTTTAGCAGCAGCGAATCTGGTGCTGCACGATCACCCTTAAATCCCACGTACTGTTCAGGTTGGCGGAGCCTATCTGTCTCGCCAGATGAGAGCGTTGCAATAAGGCCCGATTCGTCCACGGCATACTGAACAACCTCGGAATGAGACGCGGAAGCTAGCGGCACCATCTCATCGAGCATTGCGCTTGCTTTCTCGATGACGAGGTCCCCTCGCTGAGGGTTATAGGCTGACCCCTTCTCCGTGCCTGCTCCTTCAGGAATGAGATCCGTTCCATACAGCGCATCGAAAAGAGAGCCCCACCTAGCATTCGCCGCGTTCAACGCAAAACGGGCGTTCATAATAGGCACCACTAACTGAGGCCCCGCAGTTATTGCAATTTCGGGATCAACGCCGCTTGTTTCAATCTCAAAGTGATCGACGTCCTCTTCTAAGTAATGGATTCGACGCAGAAACTGCTCATAGTCCCCGGGTACAATCGCCTTGCCCTCGGATGCCCGGTGATAGTTATCGATTTCGAGCTGCATTGAATCTCGCTTGGCAAGCAGTGCCTTATTGCGAGGGCCAAATTCGTTGAGCAAGGTCTCAAGATTTGCCCAATACTGATCGGCATCTAATTCGAGCCCCGGCAGCACCTCTTGCTCGATGAATTGATGGAGC
Source organism: Gammaproteobacteria bacterium (assembly GCA_038131595.1). GTDB lineage: Bacteria > Pseudomonadota > Gammaproteobacteria > Pseudomonadales > Azotimanducaceae > UBA9926. The sequence goes on along the minus strand of JAYPPR010000003.1, from coordinate 71,434 downwards.
TCGCGCGCTATTTTGATCCCGCCCTGGGTGACGTATTGATTCATGGACGCCCTCGTCGATTGGAGAAAAGCAAGGCGCCAGTGTACACACTCGCACCAGTGATATGAACGAGTTATACATACGTGGCAGCCTTAAATTAAGGTTGGTTTTGGCCCTGTTCGATTGCATTACTCGATAAGCGAGCAATCGAAAGCGGTCTAATTCCAGATCGAGTAAGCTCTAGTTGACTAAGGTCTGATTGATAGCGGGGAATCACACTATGCGTAACCACCGTCTGCGAAGATGTTGTTTGTCGGTACCCGGCAGTCGCGAGGACATGCTGGAAAAAGCAAGACAAATTGAGATCGACCAGATTGTGATTGATTGGGAGGACGCGGTAGCCCCTGATCAAAAACAGAGGGCCCGAGACGTTACGCTCGCTGCGCTCGCCCTCCCCTGGAAAGCATCCTCGGTCTCAGTCCGCATTAATGGTGTAGAGACGCCTCATTGTCTGAACGATGTACTAGCCATCACCCAGAAACGGAGCGACCAAGGCCAAGCGGTCGAATCACTGGTTTTGCCAAAAACTGCATCTACGTCACAGATTCACTTTGTTTCCACTCTCCTTGATCAACTCAGCGTAGACGATGACCCGATGGCACCGTCTAACATCGAGGCACTCATTGAGGACGCCGATGGCATGATCAATGCTCATGCCATCGCACTCGCAAGCCCAAGACTGGAGGCGTTAATTTTTGGAATGGGCGACTTCGCAGCGGCTCAGGGCATACAAACCACGGTGATTGGCGATCAATCTGGCTACGATGCAGACCTGTGGCATTACCCCAGATACCGACTGATTATGGCTGCGCGAGCTGCCAACATCGCGGCCATCGACGGCCCCTTCGCCGCCTTCAAAGATGCGGATGGCTTGAAACGGGACTGCCGTGTCGCACGCCTCATGGGTATGAACGGCAAGTGGGCGATACACCCAGGACAAGCAGAGACCATTGCCGAACACTTCACACCATCACAGACACAAGTTGATCAAGCGCGTAAACAGAAAACAGCGTTTGAGGAGGCTCTCAAGCAAGGCCACGGCGCTGTCGCAGTGGATGGAGCGATGGTCGACCAGGCATCGATTAACCTACTAGAACCACTTTTGGCTGATGCTGAGCTTCTTGGTATGTGAGCAAAGAACACGTGGCTAGGCCCCCAAACCATTGGCCAACCTGGCGCCTTTTTGCGTAAGCATCCCTATTCAAGTATCGGGCTGTCGCTGTGCCAGAGGGACCAGAAATTCACCGGGTTGCCGGTAGGCTAAACGAGGCGCTGGGCGGCAGAACGCCCGACACCATTCAGTTTCACTATCCACCCATCGCCAGGAAAGCCCGCACGGTGCGCGGAAAATCCATCTCTCGAGTAAGGTCCCACGGCAAAGCATTGCTCATCGACTTCTCTAACGGGCTAACCCTTTATAGTCACAACCAGCTATACGGCCTTTGGTACATCGGACAATCTGAGAACGACCCCTTCACTCACCGTCAGCTTCGCGTTGAAATAAGGAGCCTTGGGGTAACCGCACGTCTTTACAGCGCGAGCAGCATCGAACTGTGGAAGACCGATCGGCTCCATCAACATCCTTTTTTATCCAAATTAGGGCCTGACGTTCTTGACCCGAATCTTTCTGAAACATTTCTGATTGATCACATGAAACAGCCGCGATTTCGCGCAAAAAGGCTACACACCCTCCTGTTAGATCAACACTTCATCGCCGGCATTGGCAACTACCTGCGTTCAGAAATTTTGTTTGATGCGAGACTACACCCTGAGCGCAAGCTGGTTGATTTAACCAACCGTGAGCGAGTAAAGCTTGCGCGGTCGACCCTCAAACTATCAATCAGGAGCAGCCGTCATGGGGGCATTACTCGAACGGTGCAAGACGCCAAGCGCGATATGAAGGGTGGTATAGCGTTTGAGTCCGCTCGCTTCTGGGTGTTTGATCGCCAGGGTGAGCTTTGCCGAAGCTGCGAATCAGTCATCGACCACATGACGGCTGCAGGACGCCGATTATATGCCTGCCCTGCATGCCAACCGCCATCAGGGAATTAGACCGTGAACTCGCCCACTGATCGTGATTTTTGGTTCCTGCCCCTTGGCGGCTGCGGTGAAATTGGGATGAACTTAAACCTCTTTGGGCACAATCATCACTGGCTGATGGTTGACTGCGGCATCACATTCAACGCCGATCTGAATCCGACTAGGGTGGAGCTACCTGATCCCACATTCGCAATGGATTTAGGTGACTCGCTCACTGGTATTGTCTTGACCCACGCCCACGAGGATCACATTGGCGCCCTGCCTTATCTCTACGAGCGATTGGGTTCACCTACCCTTTACGCAACGCCATTCACCGCGGGCGTGATTCGAGAAAAATTTCGTTACGTTTCCATTGACCCTGATCTGGTCATCCTGAAGTCCCAGTGCGCAATGACGCTAGGGCCCTTTACTATCACTCCCCTACCGATCACCCATTCGATTCCGGAAACCCAAGCGCTGCTCATCGAAACAGCAGTTGGAAATTTGCTACACACCGCAGATTGGAAGATCGATGATAATCCTGTAGTAGGACCGCCATTTGAGCGAGACCAATTCAGCACGCCTAATCTGCCGCCTATCGACGTGGTTCTATGCGATTCAACCAATGCACTTTCGCCAGGCCACTCAAAATCCGAGCAGCTTGTGCAAATGGGTTTAGAGCGACTGATTCGGCGCTGCGAGGGCCGGGTCATTGTGAGCTGTTTTGCCAGCAATATCGCGCGGATTCAGTCCATTGGGCGAGTTGCAAAGCGAACAGAGCGTCACCTCGCACTCACCGGGCGAGCGCTAGAGAGGATGACACGTATCGCCAAGCAATGCGGTTACCTAGGGTCTGACTTTCCTTTGATCAGCAGTCACGAGCTAGCCCATTTCCCTCCTCGCCATGCGCTCTTTGTTGCCACCGGAAGCCAGGGTGAACCCGGCGCAATGCTCTCAAAGCTGGCCTCAGATAGACATCCTGACTTCGAAATCCATGCCGACGATGTCTTCATCTTTTCTTCGAAGACCATTCCAGGTAACGAGGAACCGATCGAGCGATTGGTTAATCAAATCACAGCAAAGGGCGCGACGGTTTACCAAGCGGAGCAATTTCCGGACATGAACCTGCACGCCTCTGGTCATCCTAATCAAACAGAGCTCGCTGACCTTTACGCGACGGTCCAGCCGAAATTAGTCGTTCCGCTTCATGGCGAAGCGCGTCACCTTGCAGCCAATGCGGACGTCGCGAAGGCAGCAGGTATTCATCGAACACTCACCGGAGGAAACGGTGATCTTTTTAGTTTGGTTGAACCCTTTCGGGTTCGAAGACACTGGGGCCATGCGGGACGATGGGCGGTCACTCAAAACGCGAAAAGCCTAGAGCCCGTTACAGCGTAACCAGAACACACTTGATCGCGAAATGCATTGCCAGCGGATCAAGCCCACCGTAGACTCCGCCCTTTCCTAGGAGACCGTCATGCCCTCTATCACGTTGATCCCAGGAGATGGCATAGGCCCTGAGATCGTATCCTCAGTTCGAGCCGTCTTTTCCGCAATGAACATCCCGCTTGAAATCAACGAGGCCATCGCAGGTGGGGCTGCGCTTGCGGAAGGACTAGACCTTATTCCCGAAGAAACGCTTGCTCAGATCGAGCGTTCTGACGCCACGCTAAAAGGACCGATCACCACCCCCATCGGCCGAGGCTTCAGTTCAGTTAACGTTTCGCTAAGACAACACTTCAATCTCTTCGCGAATGTGAGGCCTGTCTTGTCACTGCCAGGAACAAAGGCAAGATTCGGCGGCATCGACATCATCGTTGTTCGCGAGAACCTTGAGGGATTGTATTCAGGGATTGGTCACTCGGTGTCTGAAGATGGTGAAACTGCGGAATTGAAAAGCGTCATTACCCGTTCTGGCTCTGAACGCGTTATCAGACATGCTTTCGACACTGCTCGGAAATTGGGTCGAAAAAAGGTCACCCTCGTTCATAAAGCGAACATCATGAAGAGCACATCGGGTCTCTTCCTATCCGTTGGTCGAGCGGTTGCCAAGGACTACGCAACCATTGAGTTCGAGGAAATGATCGTCGACAACTGCGCCATGCAATTAGTGATGAATCCTGAGCGATTCGATGTGCTAGTAACCACGAACTTATTCGGCGATATTCTCAGTGATCTGTGCTCAGGACTGATTGGCGGCTTGGGACTCGCCCCAGGGGCAAATCTTGGGTCCGAGCACGCCATCTTCGAAGCCGTCCATGGCAGTGCTCCGGACATCGCAGGTCAGGACAAAGCCAACCCCACCGCATTGCTTCTGGCGGCAGCCATGATGCTTGACCACTTAGGCCTAAACAATGAGAGTGCCCGAATTCGCCAGGCCATTATTTCCACCCTTCAGTCAGGAACCGTCAAAACGCCTGATCTTGGCGGCAGCGGCGGCACGATCGCATTTACTGAAGCGCTCATCGCCGAACTTTAACTGCCGAGCGCTGTTGCCTTTTTTGTAGCTCAGCGCTGTTTGAGCCCTGCACGGTTAAACGAGCGACCGCACAATCAGCGAGACAAATCGGAAGAGGACGATAATTCACGCCTTGGGTGCGCGCTGCCGAGCGCGGCAGGCGGTTCTCAGCTCACGACTCGTCCATTGCTGGCAACGGCACACTGATGGCACCTGACTTCGCCAAGTCATCGATCACTTCAACCATTCCGAATTCGGCAAGGATCCGCTCTGTATGCTCGCCAATCGTTGGTGCAAAGCGAGGGGGCGCGGGCTGCGTTTTAGAAAATTGGGCGGCTGACCGAACCTCCCGCAGCTTGCCAGCAACCGGATGGTGCCTTTCATAAAACATGTCTTGAGCATTCACTTGTTCATCGCCATGGAGTTCGCCCAGTACGTGAACTGCGCTCACCGGTACCTCATGCTCAGTCAAAGTCTGAATGAATTGGGAAACCGACAACCCCTCGGTGGCTGAGGCGATCGATGCTCCCAGCGCCTCGAGATAGGTCTCTCGATTGAGTTGCCGTGCCTTCAGCGTATTAAACCGCTCGTCCTGGCTTAAAGAACGAAGCCCGAGCGCGGTACACAATCCTTGAAATTCATGATCTGACAATGTCATCAGGGCGGCCCAACCATCCGCGAGTGGTACCAACATCCCGGCGGCACCGATCGCGGGCGCATGTTCGATGTCATCGCCGAGCAAAATATCGTCTGCACCAGCGTCAGGCCAGAGGAAAGCAATCGCTGTATCCAGCATGGATAACTCAATGTGCTGCCCCTCCCCGCTGCGCTCGCGGTGGTATAGCGCAGCGCATAGCGCTTGGACACCGGTATAGGCCGTTAGCTTATCTAAGATCAATTGATTGACTTGCTCAGGGCCCTGACCTCGTTTTAATCCCTGCACATTGGCCATCCCCGAGAATGCTTGAATGATCGGGTCGTAGGCTCGATCTCGCGCCCTGGGCCCGACCTGACCAAATCCACTAATCGATAAATAGAGCAACCGCGGGTTCACTGCGGACAGCGATTCATAATCGATACCAAGGCGCTGGACCACGCCTGGTCGGAAATTTTGGATCACCACATCCACGTCGGCAGCGATGCGTTGCACGACTTGCTTCGACTCTGGCTTCGATAAATCGATCGCGAGACTGCGTTTGCCTCGATTCAGCATGTGAAACGAGCCCGAGAAACCCTGCCGCTTGGACCCCACATTCCTTTGAATATCGCCCTCGAGACGTTCAACCTTGATCACATCCGCGCCAAAGTCACCAAGCAACCGGGCCGTCAGTGGACCCGAAACAACGGCTGATAAATCGAGGACCCGAACACCGTCGAGCGGTCCATTTAATTCGTGAAACGACATATTGATCACCTATTTTACTGCTCGCCACAGTGCACCCACGCACCCCTTACTGCAACCCCATCCTCAACGTCGCATTCCCAAGGTATAGTTGGGGACCTTCGTGCCAACCATTGACTATGACCAGCACAGAACTCTGCCAGCTCACAGCGTGCCAACAGAAAGCACGCTTCGATCGCGGCCAAACAACTGCGACCGAACTCCTAGAGGCGCACCTTAGGCAGATTGAGCAAGCAAATCCTGATATCAACGCCGTGATTACGCTGGATGCGGAAGCAGCGCTGGAACAAGCGTTTGTTATCGATCGAAAAAGAACCGACCGCGAACCCCTCGGGCCGCTCGCAGGGTTACCCATGGCTCATAAAGACCTGACGCTAACCAAAGGTATGCGTACCACCTTTGGTTCGCCAAGATTTAAAGACTTTATTCCTAGCGAAGACTCAGCGTTAGTACGCCGGCTTCGAAATGCTGATGTCATCACACTAGGGAAAACGAATACTCCTGAGTGGGGTGCTGGGTCACAAACTTTCAATACCTTGTTTGGCGCGACACGAAACCCTTTTGACCCAACCAAAACCAGTGGCGGGAGCTCGGGGGGCGCTGCGGCGGCGCTAGCCGCAAGAATGCTACCGCTCTGTGACGGAAGCGATCTTGGGGGGTCTCTGCGCAATCCAGCAAGTTTTTGTCACGTCGTTGGGCTGCGCCCTTCACCAGGCAGGGTGTCAAGTCTACCGACAGACTCGCCATGGAATGATCTTTCCGTCGTTGGACCCATGGCAAGAACGGTCGATGACTGCGCGCTATTACTTTCGGCTATCGCAGGCCCTGATGCGCGCTCACCCATTAGCATTAACGAGCCAGGCGACCAATTTTTTCCTCTAACATCGCTTGATACAAAGCAGATCCGCGTCGCCTTTAGCCCGGACTTTGACGGTCAATTCCCGTTCCAACCCGAGGTCATTAGCGCCACCAAATCAGCAGAAGCCATGCTGCTTGAAGCAGGCTGCCAGGTCACATCCACATGCATTAACTTTGAAGGTGCCGACAAAGCCTTTGAAGCGCTTCGATCTATTAGCTTTCATGCTAGACACAAAGAGGGGATAGCCGCCTATCCTGACCAGTACAAAGACACGGTGAAATGGAATGCCGCTCAAGCGGAACAGTTGAGCGCTGAAGACATCAGAGAAGCATTGTCATTGCGATCAGCGCTAGGGGTACGCTGCGCTAGTTTTTTCGAGCATTTTGATTTCTTGGTCCTGCCGGTCGCTCAAGTGCTCCCTTTCGATATTGAAACAGAGTGGGTCACAGCGATTAATGACGTAACGATGGAGCACTATATTAGCTGGATGAAATCCTGTTACGTGGTTTCTCTCATGGGCACACCGGCGCTGTCATTACCCTTTACGTTTAGCGTTGATGGGCTACCCGTTGGTTTGCAAATCGTAGCGCCCTGGGGACAAGATTTGCGGCTGCTCCAATTTGCGAAAGCGCTCGAGGAAATGAGCCCTTACTATTACCGGTCGCCGTCGTTGTCATAATGGCACTTGAGACAATTCGCCCAACGCAGCCTGCGCGCGCTGCCAACCACCCTTACAGATGAAGGATTACCAGTATGTCTGAAGCGTTTAGTGCGTTTGTTTCCCATCTGGAATGTAGCGAGACCGGCGAGCAGTATCCTGCCAACCAGGCTTACAACGTATCTAACGCAGGATATCCTTTACTCGTTCGATACAATCTCAATGCGCTGAGAGACGCGCTTGAACCGGGAACGCTATCCTCTGGATTACCGGGTTTTTGGCGCTATTCCAAGCTATTGCCGCTTGGGCCGTTAGAACAAATTGTTTCGCTCGGGGAAGTCTGCACGCCGCTGATTCCGCTGCCTATTGATGCGATAACCTCATCGGAAGGGCCTCCCTGCAAAGTTTGGATCAAAGACGAGGGCCTTCTACCGACCGGGTCCTTCAAGGCCAGGGGGGTGAGCCTCGCAGTCAACATGGCCAAGCAACTTGGTATTCAAAAGATGGCCATTCCAACCAATGGCAATGCGGGGGCGGCCCTAGCCGCCTATGGCGCCCAGGCCGGGCTAGAGATTTTGTGCTACTGCCCGAGAGATACCCCGCCCATCAACGTTGAAGAAATGCGTCGATACGGCGCAGAAGTTCACTTGCACGACGGATTGATTCACGAGTGCGGCGCAGAAGTTCAAGCAAGATGCGACGCAGAGGGTTGGTTCAATACCTCGACACTCCGAGAGCCCTATCGAATAGAGGGAAAGAAAACGATGGGCCTTGAATTGGCTGAACAGTTCGACTGGCAGCTACCCGACTACATTTTTTACCCCACAGGGGGTGGCACCGGACTCATCGGGATGTGGAAAGCGTTTAAGGAATTAAAGGCAATGGGTTGGCTCAGCGGAGATCTGCCCAAAATGATTTGTGTGCAAGCTGAAGGCTGCGCACCGCTCGTTCGAGCATTTGAGCGGGGAGACAGACGGGCCGATGTATGGGAGAACGCCGAAACGGTAGCCGCTGGCATCCGGGTCCCAAAAGCACTCGGCGACTTTTTGGTACTCGACGCGGTGCGTGAAAGCGGCGGATATGCGCTCTCTGTGTCGGATGATGCAATCCGTGCAGCACAGCATGACATAGCCACCAAAACCGGCTTCCTAATGTGCCCCGAAGGCGCGGCAACCGCTGCAGCGCTGAAACGATCCTTGACTGAGGGTCTCATGGAGCCAGGCGCTTCAACCGTTTTGTTCAACTGCGCCACAGGCCTCAAGTATCTCGATCTCGCGAGCTGATCAATCGACTCGCGGCCTTGGGCTCGGGATGGACCTTTCAACTCGTGGCTAGTGTTCGGTTTGTTAGCTTAGGGCGATTTGATTAGCGGCTACGCCAGATCTCGACACAACAATCATCTTTAATCATTGAATTCGATCACGTGCTGACGACAACCCGCCTTATCGGTCATCCCCCCAGCGATGACCCAATCTGAATTCGTGTATACTCGCTTCCACCTTGGGGGTGGTCCTAAGACCTGAGACGCATTGCTGCGAACCCCAGAACCTGATCCGGATCATGCCGGCGTAGGAAAAGGTCTCTTCTGCCAGTTCCCGGATCAAACGCTCTAGCTAACTCGGGAACCTAACCATGCAAATCAACGTCGTCACGATCTTTCTGCTTGTTTTTGTCAGCACCCTTTTCGCTGCCGGTGCGTCAGGGTCTGAACCCCTGCCGGAAATCGTGGTGATTGGCGATCTCCGAGAGCAAGATGAATTGAGCTCGACGACCAGCGTCACAGTGGTCGGCGCAGACGATCTCAAATCCAAACAAGCCGAGCACCTTGAAGAGGCCTTGGGCTTTCTGCCCAACGTCAACTTTGCCGCCGGCACCAACCGAGCCCGCTTTTTCCAAATCCGAGGCATCGGTGAGCGTAGCCAGTTTGCGAGCCCGCAAAATCCTTCAGTGGGGGTACTCATCGATGGCATAGACTTCACAGGTGCGGCCGATGTTGCTGGGTTGCTCGATCTCGACCAGCTCGAAGTATTGCGAGGACCACAGGGGACTCGTTACGGAGCGAGCGGCCTCGCTGGACTCGTATACATCAAATCCAACGACCCGATGCCCGATCCATCAGCGGATCTAGCACTCGGGTATGGCAGCTACGGACGGCGCACTGGTTCACTCGTGCTCAACTATCCACTCAGTGATCGAACCGCGGTAAGACTCGCTGCCGACTCAAGGCAGACTGACGGCTACTATGACAACACTTTTTTGAATCGCGAGGATACCAATGGCACTGATGAGCAGTCCCTCATCGTTAAAGTCCGCCATGAAACGCCGTCGGGCACGCTAAGCTGGGTGACCCGCGCTGCGGACTTTGACAATGGGTACGATGCATTCAGTCTCGACAACCTGCGCTCCACGCTCTCGGATGAGCCTGGTCGCGATCAACACAAGATGGTTGCCCATGGCGCCACCTGGCAACAGCCACTCGGTTCGCTCGAGCTTGAAGCGCAACTAAGTCACGTATCTTCTGAATTACTCTATGGCTATGACGAGGATTGGGCCTACCCGGAGATTCACCCGTTTAGCTACTCATCCACCGATGAATATGCCAGAGACCGGGACCGGAGCAGCCTTACACTGTCGCTGTCATCCTCCACAGAGGTGAGTCGCGACCGCTTATCCTGGACAGGCGGTATTCATCTTGCGAATCAGAGTGTGGCGCTGACGCGAACCTATACTTTTCTACCCGGCCCCTACACCTCCCGCTATGACTATCAGACCCGCAGCCTCTTCGGAGAGATTAGCCTGCCCATCAGTGCAAGCGTTCAGTTTGTTGCGGGCGCAAGACTCGAACGACGCAGTCAGTCATTTTCGGATTCCGAATCCGTGCAGTTTCGTCCAGAAGACAGTCTGTGGTCCGGACGCCTCGCCTTGCAGTGGGACTTGGCAGCGGAAACCATGGCCTATCTCAGCATTAGCCGAGGCGTAAAGTCTGGGGGCTTCAATACCGACGGCACGCTGCCCGCTTCGCTTCGTCGTTTCGATCCCGAATCACTGATCGAGGTCGAGAGTGGCCTTCGCGCCAAGCTCGTCGATGACCGATTGCAGCTCAAAGCGGCACTCTTTCGAGCGGACCGAACCGACCAACAAATTAAGAGTTCCAGAGTGACGCCGCGTGAGGACGGGAGCACTGAATTCGTCGATTATCTTGGCAATGCCGCCGAAGGCGTCAACCAGGGCCTTGAAATCGAAGCCAGATTTTTGGTCAGCGAGCGCTGGCAAGGGCGATTTGCGTTGGGCTTACTGGATACCGAATTTGATCGCTTTATCAACGAGTTTGGTGAGGATTACAGCGGTCGAGAGCAGGCACACGCTCCTCGCTACACTGCGCAGGGGTCCTTAAATTACTCGGCTGAGCGCTTCGATGTTCAAATTGGTATAGAGGGCAAGGATGATTTTTACTTCTCCGATCGCCATAACGTGCGGAGTTCAGATTATCTCGTCGTCAATGTAAGCAGCACCCTTCACTTTGATGCATTTGACCTTTCAATTTGGGGTAGAAATTTAACGGATGAAACCATTTACACCCGCGGCTTCGGCAGCTTCGGCAACGACCCACGAAAAGACTATGCAACCGAGCCTTACTTCCAATTTGGAGAGCCAAGAGTATGGGGCATGACGTTGACCGCACAATTGGCAGGGCAATGATGATATGCAAGTAAGCGTTGATATCAGTCTGTATCCCCTGCATCAGGATTACATCCCACAGATTGACGCGTTTATCCTTTTGTTGAATCAGGAGCCTGCCGTTCAAGTGGTCACTAATGCACTGAGCACTCAGCTATACGGCGAATACGAGACCGTCATGGGACTACTCGCCAGGGCAATGGGCGACCACATGGCGATTCATGACGATAGTGTGTTTTCTATCAAAGTGTTGAACGGCGACCGATCAGATCAAAATGGGTGATTTAGTTTCTGCCGTTCAAGCTGCGGCTCAGTCGACGTCGATACTCGAGATAGTCGCCGTGATCTTTGCAGTGATCTACCTGGCGCTCGCGATCCAGCGAAATATTTGGTGCTGGGCGGCGGCTGCAGTATCCACCAGCCTCTACTTAGTCATTTTTATCGACGTAAAGCTCTACGCTGAATCGATGCTTCAGGTGTTCTATCTGGGAATGGCCGGTTATGGGTTTCTTCGCTGGCGCGCCGTCCAGTTGGAGGCGCTGGCACCGGTCATCCGCTGGTCTTATCGAAACCATGCCATTGCAATCGTGGCAATCGCCCTCGGTACGGCACTGCTGGGCACCGCGCTGACATTGACAGACGCGGCCTGGCCATTAGTCGATGCATTTACGACAACGGCTAGCCTATTCGCGACCTGGATGGTTGCCCAGCGAGTACTCGAAAACTGGCTCTATTGGCTCATCATCGACGCGATCTCCATCGCGCTCTTCATCGACCGCGGCCTGTATTTCACCGCTCTCCTGTTTGGACTGTATATCGTGATGATCGCCTTCGGTTGGCGCAGTTGGCTGGCCGCTTATCGAGCGAATTCCTCGGCCTAGGCATACCATCAGCCTGCACGTCGGCTGGGTCACTTTCGGGGTTCGCTTCCTTCCTAAGGCTCATACCGCCTGACCCTACTGACCTAAGCGCCACAAAAGTTAAGCCCAGGCTTAGTTTGAGGGCGAATGCCGATCGACGTGACCGTGAGCCCACTGCTCCACGAGCGGGCGCCCGCCGCTCAATTGATGAGCAGACGGCACGATTGACACTTGCCGCGCTCTGCTCGCATCGATCGCTTTTAGCCCGGTGAGCCATCGCCTAGGCATCTGTTGTTAACCGGCGGACAAAAAAAAGCCGGGCATTGCCCGGCTTGAATTCCATTCTGTGAGTGCCGATCAGAAACTCTTACCGATCGAAAATACAAGCGCTTCGCCTTCACCGCCTGCCTGGTCACCTAAGTCATCGGAAAAGATGAAGGCCACGCCCAAATCGATATCTGAGACGGTCGTGCCGTATCCAAGTTCGACATAGTCACCGTCGAAGTCCTTACCGAAACTGCCAAATGTGGCGTAAACACCCACTTCAGTTTCTACGGTCGCTTCGAGAAAGCTGTAGTCTGCTGGCTCGCCGAATCCATCCCACTCGCCCACCGAGTAGCCAAGACTCACCATGCCGTACCCTACACCGAGGTTAATTTCCTCGTACGTGTCGTCGAAGTCGCCTGTGTAGTAATAGCCCGTGAAGCCCACGCTCGCGCTGAAGCCAGCATCTGTTTCAATTCCGTAGCCGCCATATAGGTCGATCTCAAGACCATCACCCACATCGGCCGCCCAAGTACCCAGGTAAAGGCCACCCTGCTCATAGTCCATGCCTGCGCTACCGCTGGACGACTTCTGGAGTATTCCCCTGTAGTAATACTCACTGGCAAATCCTACGTTATATGACACCTCCGCATTGGCGTTGGACGCGGTGAACCCGGCGCCGACCACTGCTAACACTGCCATCATTCGCTTCAAGCTATTCATGATTATCTCTCCGTTTTCTGGGGTATTCCCCGTGCTTTATCAAGGCGGACAAAGCACGGCGAACTAACTGTGCTGTGACCTCGCACTCGTAAAAGCAATCTGCAGGCCAACTTTGATCAACCGTACGCTTTTTGCGTTAAGTGACGGTGTTTGGCCGGTCCGAAAGTGCGCAGCGCAGACTTTTCTCATGGGTAATCGCTTGAATTCGGTAAGCAACGAGTAGGAATTCTTTTCTTTCGCTCCCGCTAGCGCTCACATCGAGGTCTGGGTGCACCAATTCGCGACAAGTCGATCAATCTGCCCCAGATTGGCGCATGTCTTTGTCATCGGCGCCAACTCGTTACGAAGCAGACCGGCCCTTCTAGACCATTCTCCTCGTTTGGTCACCGCCGACGCCACCAATCGGGGCGATCCGCATTTAGAGGTAGCGCGCCCCTGAACCCCGCGCGAGGCTGGGCCTGCCATGCGACAGACTCGGGCCTTGCCTAGGCTCTTGCGAGGAGGCTTGATAGGGCACTTGGCCAAATTTGCTCCACAACACCTGATCCCCAATCCTAAACCCCTTGCTCAACTGAGCAGGTCGAGAACAGAACATACTCTCTCTTGAGTGAAGGCAGTGGGCAAAGAGCTGTGAGCAGAGGGCGGGGCAACGAGCGAAACAACGGTTGTTGGATCAACGGTAGCTGATACACTCGAGGATTAAACGGCATCGCAACGATCAGGAGAACCACATGCTCACTCTGCATCACGCACCCAATTCACGGGCTGGACGTATCGTTTGGCTACTTGAAGAACTCGGACTTGACTACACGTTAAATGGCATGCGTTTTCACCCCGAGGACCTCAAATCCGATGCGCATCGCGCGCGACACCCGCTGGGCAGGATTCCAGTCCTTGAAGATGGAGATATCATGCTTTGGGAGTCTGGGGCGATTGTCGAGTATTTGATCGAACGCCACAGTGACGGCGCATTAAAGCCTAAACCCGATCATCCGAACTATCCTGCCTACCTGCAGTGGCTGCACTACTGCGAAGGAATGGTCATGCCTCCCGTGAACACCATCGTGGTGCAAACGGTTTTACTGCCTCCCGAGAGACAAAACGCAGAGGCGCTTGGTCAAGCCCAAAAACTACTGACTCGTGCGCTGGCACCGGTGAACGAACGGCTAGGAGCGGTCGACTATTTGGCCGGCGACTTCTCAGGTGCGGACATCATGCTCGGTCACGCGGTTTTCATGTCCAATCGACTCGGGTGCGTGCCTGACGATTACGCTGATTTGAAAGCGTACATCAGCCGCCTTGAGTCACGCCCGGCCTTTGTAAAGGGCATTGAGACCTAGTACTTAACGGGCAGTCCTGCGACCAAGCAGCCCTGCCCGACTTACAGTCGACCTAAAAGCGTCGTCCCTATCAAATCCAATCGCTCGCTCGAAGGAGACCCCGTATGTTCCCCGGCGCATATGACCCTGATCGAATCGCAATCACCATGGCTGGTAGTCAGTCTCAACTGACCTATGGAGAGGTGGAGGCATTCTCGAATCAGTTCGCTCGTCTCTGCCGCCACCACGGATTAAAGCAGGGCGATGGGATTGCCTTATGTCTTGAAAACCACCTGTATTTTCTTCCCATCTGCTGGGGTGCATTTCGTGCAGGCCTTTATTTCACCGCAATCAGTTACCGACTTCAGCCTGCTGAAGTCGAGTACATCGTTAATGATTCAGGCGCAAAAATACTGATCACGTCCGCTCATCTCACCGAACAGTTCGAGGCGCTTGCCCCTAATCTTGTCAACGAGCCGGCGTGTTACATGTTAGATGGCCAATCAGCAAAGGCTGGTTCGCTCCTCGATGCGTTAAGCGAACTACCCACAACGCGGATTCCCGATGAAACCTGCGGCCAAAGCCTTCTTTACAGTTCAGGAACAACGGGCCGACCCAAGGGAGTCAAAAAGCCGTTACCGCCTGAGGCCTTTGGCGATCCTATTCCTTATTTCACGGCGGCTGAAGAACGCTATCAGTTCGACGAGTCCACCATTTACCTGTCCCCGGCGCCGCTTTATCACGCAGCGCCTCTTGGCTTCACCATGAACGTCTTAAGATTCGGCGGAAAACTCGTGGTGATGGAACAATTCAATGAGGCGCTTGCCCTTGACTACATCGATCGGTACGAGATCACTCACAGTCAGTGGGTGCCCACGATGTTCGTACGGATGCTAAAACTTCCTGAGGACGAAAAGATCAAACTATTGGGGACACACCATCGATGCGCAGTCCATGCGGCCGCCCCCTGCCCTGTTTCCATCAAACGGCAGATGATTGATTGGTGGGGACCGATCATCTTTGAATACTATGCCGGCACTGAAGGGAACGGCTCTACGTTCATTAACTCAGACGATTGGCTTGCTCATCCCGGTTCTGTGGGACGTGCAAGCCCTGGTTGCACGCTACATATTCTTGATGATGACGGCGAGGAAGTACCGCAAGGAGAGACGGGCGGCGTCTACTTCGAGGGCGGTGGACAGTTCGTTTACTTAAACGATGATGAGAAAACGAAGGGTTCTTACAGTAAAGAGGGTTGGTCAACGCTCGGGGATATTGGTCATCTGGACGAGGAAGGTTATTTATATTTAACCGATCGTAAGTCATTCATGATCATCTCTGGTGGCGTGAACATCTATCCACAGGAAGCTGAAAACGTACTAATCACGCACCCAAAGGTCACGGACGTGGCCGTCTTTGGTGTGCCAAACAGCGAATTTGGCGAAGAGGTTAAGGCTGTGGTTCAGCCCGTTGATATGGCGCTCGCCGATGCCTCGCTCGAAGCAGAACTCATAGCCTATGCGCGGGATCAGATTTCACACATCAAGTGCCCTCGTTCCATCGATTTTCTCGAGGCGCTCCCTAGGCACCCAACCGGCAAACTCTATAAACGCCTCTTGAAGGACAAGTACTGGGAGGACGCATCATGAGCCAGGCTTTCGAGGACGTTCGAATCATTGATTTCACCCAAGTCTTCGCAGGTCCGTTCGCCGTTATGCAGCTTGCTCTTCTTGGCGCCGAAGTCATCAAGGTCGAGCAGCCCGGAACCGGGGACCAAACCCGTGGCCTGATGAACGCAGACTCGGCGAGCGGCGCCTCGCCCTCCTTTCTGACGATGAATCTCAACAAGCAGAGCCTTACACTCAACCTAAAATCTCCCGAAGCCGACACTATCGTCAAAGCCCTAGTAGCAACTGCCGATGTCGTGGTCGAAAATTTCAAAGCAGGAACGATGGATAAAATGGGCTTCGGGTTCGAGGCGCTACGTGCGATCAAACCAGATCTAATTTACTGCTCGATCAGCGGATACGGACAAACTGGTCCCAAAGCCGGCGAGGCCGCCTACGACGGCGCCATTCAAGCGGCCTCAGGCATGATGTCCCAAAATGGCCACCCCGAGACTGGACCAACCCGCACGGGCTTCATGCCGGTAGATATGTCTACGGCGATGCACGCTGCTTTCGCCATCGCGAGTGCATTACACCGCAAAGCGAAGACTGGGCAGGGGCAGCAGATTGATCTCGCCATGATGGACACAGCGCTCTTACTCCAGGCCGCTCAAATCAGCAATTTCAAAAACCAAGGCCAGCTCAATCCGTTACAAGGCAACGCCTCACCAACAGGGCAGCCCACAGCTGATGTGTTCCCCACGAAAGACGGGTTTATTCAAATTACAGCGCTCAGACAAAATCAGGTCGAAGCCTTGTTCGACGCATTTGGCCAATCTGATCAACTGTTCGATGCCCGCTATGTCACACCTGATGACCGGAAGGCCAACGCCGACGTTGTGAAAGCATTTTGTGTGAACCAGTTATCGCTGAAACCCACATCCTATTGGCTTGATACGCTCGCCGCGAAAGGCATCCCTGTCGCGGAAGTCAGAGACCTTCCAGCAATGCTCGAAGAACCTCAGCTCGAGCATCGACAAGTTGTGCAAACCATCGATAAGGATGGCGAGCAAATTACTGTTGTGACCAGCGGCTACATCACAGACGCGGATGGGCCCAGCATCCGGAGCCCCTCACCCAATCTCGGCTCAGACACGGACGGCATCCTTGAATCCTTGGGTTTTGAGTCTGCGCAAATCGAGCAATGGCGAGAGGCAGGCGTGATTTAGCGAGGTACGGCGAGGCGACTAAAGGCCCTACGCCTATTTGTTGACGACTTCGCTAATCCTCTCCGAAGAGGTCTTTGAGCTGGCGCTCGGCGTCGCTCGGCCGCTCTACTTCATGTTTCTCGCCACCCAGATCCTCGCACGCGTCATCACCAAACAGTTGAGCCAGCGATGCCGCCGCGCCGTTGCCCTGTCGTCTGCTCGAACGATCTCGCCCAAAATGCGGCGATAGATAGTCACAAAAATTCGCGCTGTCGCTCTCGCGAGGAGGGTCTGCTAGGTCGTGCTGACAAGTGGGTCGGCTCGATGGGTCAAAGTGGCGACACATCACGCAGCAATGAAGCATTTCAAAACAGTGCTGGCAGGCCGCGTGACGAGATAGGGGCAAAGGCTCATTGACGGCTAACTCACCACAATTCCAACAGGCTAGATCTCGCCGATCCATTAGAGCTGTCCTCTCATTTGCTCAGCTGTAACTGACACCCATTCCAGCTCGGACATCATTCATCACGCCGTAAGCGGGAATGGGATAGCGCAGTCCGTTTCGCGATAGCGCTTCGAGGCCAGCGATGACTTTCGGCAAATAGGCTGGTGGAATCGCCATCAAGAGCTCGTCCTCCATGACACCACCGTACCGTCGTTCTGCAAAACACGGGATAGACAAGCTGGGTTCACCCGTCTTCAGCGCGCGCCCCCATGAATCGGCACAGGAGGACTCGCCCACACAGCCCCACTCCATTTTTTTAAATCCTGTCCACTGTAGCCCGTTGATGAACAAAATCATTTGAGCAGGCGTCGCGTAGATGAGACAGATATCAGGCGGGTTAAGGCGCCCGGCAGCGAGAGGCGATACGGCCATCGCTTCGAACTGCCCATGAGCTAGCACGTCCATGCTGGCTTGGTGCTTTGCGGCTTCCTCCTGGTTTTCGTACCAAACGCCAGCCATCCGATCCCCTGACAGCCATTCGTCGTCCCTTGGGTGCAGGCCAATGACCGTCCCACATTGAGCACCGACCAAGTCATCCATGGTGATGCCCACTGTCCAGCCGTTGCGGCTTGCCTGGCCCACGATCTGATCAGTGGTGTGAACCTGTTTGGGTCGCCTGATTTTCGGGATTGCCTCCATTTCAGCGGCCGTTCGAAACATCTTCATACCGATGGGGGTCGTGCGAAGCCTCAGCAGTCGGTTCAGGTCATCGACCACTTGCTGCCCGTTGAATTCAGACAAATCAGACGCAATTAGCGTGTCGGTCATGGAGCGCTCCTTTTCTATCTCGCACTCCCACCTTAACGATCTCCCGCGCCGAGCGAAAGGACCTAATTGCTCACAGAAAAAGCCCTATTCCTCGCTAGCCAGTTGCTTTAATTTCTTAAGAGCAGCTTGCTCAATCTGTCTGACTCGCTCGATAGAGACGCCGAATGACTCAGCAAGCGTGGCCAAACTGGATTTGTCATCGCTCATCCACCTCGCGCGAATAATCTCCTGGCTGCGGGCATCTAACCCTTCAAAAGCAATCTTGAGCCGCTCGGCTTGATGATCCTCCCATTCTGTCGCTGCAACCACCTCAGCGGGATCTGCTCCCTCTAATGCTAGTAATCGCTCAGGGGCGGTCAAATCATCTTCTGACTGCGCATCAAAAGGCGTATCTGCCCCTCTCATCCGAAGCGCCATCTCGCGGACATCTGACGCATCCACATTGAGTGCCTCTGCTACGTCAGCGACGGCTTGCTCCGGCAAGCTCTCCAGGGAGTTGGTCATTTTTCTTAGATTAAAAAACAACTTCTTCTGGGCTTTAGTCGTGGCGACTTTCATTAGCCGCCAATTTTTCAGAACATAGTCCGTCATCTCGGCGCGGATCCAATGCACCGCAAAAGTGAGCAATCGTAGTCCACGGCTTGGCTCGAACCGTTTGACCGAGTGCATAAGGCCGATATTGCCCTGCTGGATCAAATCTTCGAGGGGAATCCCGTAGCCGGAAAATCGACGGGCCTCGTAAACGACATACCGCAGATGCGCCATAACAAGCGTACGCGCTGCGTCCAGGTCATCGTGATCAAAGAACCGAGCAAACAGTGCTTCCTCATCTGCTCGATCCAATTTGGGTATCTGGTGCACCGCGTCCATGTATTGGGATAACGAGTCTGATGCCAACGCCGGCAAGAAACGATCCCTAACCATTAACTCCATGCGAACTATCTCCCTTTAACCTCGCTCACCCCGTTTAAAATGCTGCTTTCAAAACTGCTTTTTGAGACCGGTTTCAAGCCCAGCCCTTTAACCGGGACTCCAACTACGGCCACCAAACTAAGCAGCGTTTGGGCAGTAACATTCTTCCTTGTTTTTATACATAGGCGCTCTTACCCACAATTTCAAGGGCAATAGAGAACTTTTTTTATCAATGAAATCAATTGATTAAGAATGATTCGCATTACGATTGCCATGATCCAAAGGCTCACACGCTTGATCCGCGCGACCGTGATTCATGATCAACGAGTAACCTAACTCCTCATGCCGATCACCCGTGATGAGTGCCAGTGGAGTGGCGTGCACCACCAGTCGCACTTATCATCCTTCGACGGGCCTACACTTTGCGCATGAAACGAGTGAAACCATGAATCCAATCGCACCCTCTCTCACTGACTGGATTAGCTGGCAACCAGATTTAAGAACGACGCTCATTTTCGTGCGTCGGGACGACGCGCTGCTGCTTATTGAGAAGAAGACCGGGCTAGGTCAAGGAAAAATCAACGGTCCTGGTGGCAAGATTGAAGTGGGCGAGACGCCTGCAGCGGGTGCACTCCGAGAACTCTGGGAGGAAGTGGGCTTGACGGCCTTTGAGCCACAACTTGCCGCCCGACTATTCTTCAGTGATGTTGAGGATCTCAATATTTTGGTCTACGTCTTTGTGACTGACCAATTTGACGGAGAACCGCACGAAACCGCAGAGGCAAAACCGATTTGGGTTGATGTTCAAGACATTCCGTATGAAAAAATGTGGGAGGACGATCAGTATTGGCTGCCTCAAGTACTGAGTGGTGAGTCAGTCGATGCCTACTTCCAATTTAGTGGAGAGCGCTTGGTTAGCTTTCGCGTTGATCCGTTGGGGCAGGGCACTCCGCCAAAGTTATAGGAGCGCGAGCACTCGGCTGCGCTCTCCCCTAACCTTTTTAGCGCTAAGCGGCGTGAGCATTCAGCCAGCAGAGAGGCCTCGCCGGCTGCCTTACTCAAAATAGTTCGTTAAAGAAGTCGGTGGTGGCTTTGTCAGCACGACGATTGGCCCGCTCTGAGAACACAGTGCCAAAGTCTGGATTGTTTGCACCCGGATTGGTGAACGCGTGAGTCGTTTGACCATAAACATGCATCTGCCAATCGACATCGGCTTCGGTCATTTCTTGCTCAAACGCCACCACTTGCTCGGGTGGAACCATTGGATCGTCGTGACCATGTAGGCAAAGCACCTTCGCGGTGATTGATGCGTTGTCCACATCCCCTGGACTAAAAATACCGTGAACACTGACGACACCTTGTACATCAGCCCCGTCTCGAGCCAATTCAAGCACACACATGCCACCAAAACAGTATCCGATCGCGGCCACTTTGGATGCATCAACCTCCGGTTGGGCACGTCCGGCTCCGAGCGCTGCTCGTATTCGCTTCCGTAATTTGGCTCGATCGCCGGCCAGCGGACTCATTAGGCTAGTGTTGTATTCAACGTCACCGTCCCGTCCAAACACACCCTTGCCATACATGTCGAGCGCAAAGGCAGCATAGCCCCGCTCAGCCATCTCGTTCGCTTTGTCTTGGGCATATTGTCTTCGACCCGTCCAATCATGAGCTACGAGCACCAGCGGGCGCGGAGCAGCATCAGGCGTTACAAAATAACCCTCTAAAACTGTTCCATCGTCATCGTACTCAATCAGCCTGCTTTCCATATGCTTTGTTCCTTACCTTTTCTCTTATCCGTTAGTCCAATCGCAACCAACTTCCCCACATTCGCTTGGCGGGGCAAGCAGCAAAATTGAACCCTCCTCGCCAATTCTCGCCCAGCATAAAGCGGGATCTATCATCCCTCAACTTGCGCTTTCAGTGACATTGACGGTCTCGCAGATCTCGCTCGCCATCCAGTCAACCGCTGTTTCGTTGGGATGATAGCCATCCTCGGCCATATAAGCGGGATCAAACAGGCGACTCGGATCGATCATCCAAACGCCGCGGTGAGCCTCAACAATCCAGGTCAATACTTGTCGCAGCATCGCCGCCCGAATGCCGAGCACTGCTCGAAGCGGCTGCGGGATCATCTCGAACCGTCCCATGGGCGGTAGCTGAAGAAACACAACGGTAGCATGACTACTTCTCGACCTAATCTCGCTAATGAGTCCCAGTAACCCCTGCTGCCACCGAACCAAAGACGTTAGCCCAGTCACATCGTTGACGCCCACAGAGACCACAATCCAGTCAAACGACCCAGATTCTGTTGCTGCCAGCAAGCGCTGCGTATCGCTAATTTTGGCGCCATCTTCCCCTAGGATGCGCCAGTCAATGGCCCTTCCGAGGTGCTGGTTTAATCGGTCGGCCAGCCGCGCAGTTACCGTTAATTCGGTGGAGGCAAGCCCGACACCCGCGATGACACTATCTCCAAGGCCCAATAGCTTGAGCGGCTGATTGGTCGTCTCGCTCGATACGGTCGCACCATCTCTCTTTCTGCTTTGATTCTTCTCTTCCGCCGCGAAGCCGCGACTCGGTCCATCCGCAGGGCCCATTCGGATGGCTCGCTTCCTAACCCACCAGCCTTGTATGAGCAACGCCGGCATCAACATCAGTGCAAAGCCCCACAACAAGCTGAGTCTCAACATGGGTGGCGCTCCTATGCCTGCCTACTAGGACCCCTATTGTAGGCGTTATCGGGCCCAAGAGGAGTGCGTACGGGATTTGACTAAGTCGTAGACATTGCCCTAGTTAATGCTTTCTGACGCCAAGCGAGCCCTGCTAACACAGTTCACTCCCGATGGGACGGATTGTGAAACACTGCTCGCCAGTTAGCCTGTCGACTGAGCGCATTGCGCCAGGGGCACTGTCTTCGTGGTGGCGCCTAAATCGATGACGGTTGAGGGCTCGATCACTGGAAACAGCACAGCTGGTAGAGCGTCTCGAGACTCAACTTTTGTAAGCGGCTCACCTTGAAGCGCTGCTTTACATCGGAGTTATTATGCGCACCGTCAATATCTCATGGTCGATCTTCGCGCCTTTGCGAGTGATTTTGGTGAGTGAAGACTGTTTTCATTGACATCACCGCACGCCAAGGTATCGTGACATTCGTCGCAGGTGTTCCACTTATTGATCGTCGCGAGGCTCGCAGACCGAGCCATTTGATGACCCAATCAATGCAGTGTGGGATGAAACGGGAAATCGGTGAAAGACCGATGCTGCCCCCGCAACGGTAAGCAAGATACCGGATAGATGTGCCACTGTAACGACCGACAACGGTCAGTATGGGAAGGCGATCCGGTCAGCGAATCTCGCCTTGTAAGCCCGGAGACCGGCCTATGACAAAGGAGACTGACTCTGCGGCGGGCGGAGGCGGGAACTAGCGCAGCGCTGCTCGATCCCTCCCTAATCACGCGTAGTCGAATCTACACTTGAATAAGGGGCCCGCCATGATCGAGCGCACATTGCTCATCACAGACAATCAACACGTCATCAAAACCGCTTACATCGAGCCGGCGCTTGTTAGGCCCCGTGGTGATAAAAACAACTCAGGAAAGCAATCACCGAGCACCCCTCGGATCCAAGCTGCACTCCTCGCACTTCTCATTTTCACAGGCAGTACAACCATCGCCGAGGATCGCGTGACAGACACGATAACCGTCACTGCATCGAGGCTTCCCCTCTCCCTAAATCAGATAGGCGCGGCCGTCACGGTGATCGATCAAGAGACTATTCGCAATCAAGGTGCGCAAACCCTCGCTGACCTGCTGCTGGGCTACCCAGGCATTAGTGTCAGCCGGCAGGGCCCCAATGGCACGTTAACGCAAGTGAGAATGCGCGGCGCTGAAGCGAATCATGTCCTGGTGCTGATCGACGGCGTCGAAGCCAACGACGTCACCCAGGGGAGCGAATTCAATTTTGCCCAGTTTCCTATCGATCAAATCGAGCGTATTGAGATCACCCGTGGCCCTCAAAGCGCGCTGTGGGGCAGTGATGCGCTGGCGGGTGCCATTCACATCACGACCCGTTCGCGTTCAAGCAACAAGCCTCGCACTGCCCTCACCACGGCCCTCGGCAATCGCGATGCAAATCGAGTCGGTATCGAGTGGGGCAATCGCTGGAACAATCACCAGCTTGATCTCGGGTTCAACCACTCGTCCTCTCCAAAACAGAACATCGCTCGAATCGGCAGCGAACAAGATGGTTCGTCTCAACGTACCGCAACGCTCGGCATCCGATCAGATTTGCGTGGTGCACTGAGAATCGATGCACAAATGAGGCACACCCGAAGCAAGGTTGACTTCGATGCCATCGATTTTTCATCGACGGGCCTGCCCACTGATGGCGATAACCATACCGACAGTGAGGGCTGGTTAGGCTCATTGGCGCTACGACATCAAGTCAACGATCAATTTGCCCAATCGCTCACCTACCAGGGATCTCAATCAATCAATCACACACAAGATCAGACTTATGGCGCCAATCGAAGTAAAGGCAGTAAACGGAAACTCGAGTGGCTAGGTCAGTGGCAAAGCAGTCGACACGGCATATCTGCAGCATTAGAGAGAGAAATTGAGCGCTACGCCTTCTCGGCCGCGCCAGATTTTTTTGGAGACCCGAATCAATCCCGCCGTACCGAACAGACTGGTATCAGCCTTGAATATCTTTTTACGCTGTCTAGCCTGACGAGTACGTTAAGCGTTAGGAATGATGACAACTCAGACTTCGGCAATGCGTCCAGCTTCCAGTGGCAGACTCGCATCGCACCCGTCGCCTGGCCCTTTTCGCTCTCCGCCGCACTTGGCAAAGGCATCAAAAACCCTAGTTTTATCGAGCGTTTCGGCTACTACACCAGCTTCCTTGGCAACCCTGACCTCGATCCAGAGTCCAGTGAAAGCTGGGACATTGGACTCCATGTGGGCGATGCTGAATCCGCATTTAGATTCAGCCTTCACGTCTACGCCTCGGAGCTCAACAACGAAATCAACGGTTTTAGCTTTTCACCAGCACTCGGCGCCTTTACTGCAGTGAATGAAGATGGCATCAGCGAACGCGAGGGCGTTGAGTTTGAAGGCGGCTACCAAATGACCGACCTACTCAACTGGCGATGGAGCTACCAATACACACGATCCACCTCACCGTCCGGAGAATTGGAACTTAGGCGGCCTAAGCACACGGGCTTTGTTGGTCTAAACGCTTCGCTCAAGAACTGGCAATTTGCGGTCACTGTCAAACGGTCCAGCGACATATCAGACCTCCACTTTCCACCAACGCCGCCCTACCAAGCACTTGTCTCACTTCCGGGCTACACCCTGGTTTCATTGGGCCTGCGCTATACGCTGAGCGAGCGTTGGGAGTGGTTTGCCAATGTTGAAAACTCACTCAATGAATCCTACGAAGAGGTCTTTGGTTATCGAGGCTCCGAGCGACAACTCATGACTGGCTTTCGATGGGTGCGCTCTTATTGATTGGGCTGAAGGCTCTTATTGATTGGGCTGAAGGCTCTTATTGATTGGGCTGAAGGCTCTTATTGATTGGGCAGAAGCTCTCGATGAATGCGCTGAAGGCTCTCAATGGCTGCGCTGAAGGCTCTCAATGGCTGCGCGCTGAAGGCTCTCGTTGAACGCGTTGAATGCGCCAAGGGCTTTCGAACATACTGTATTGACCATTGATGCTTGGAAATACTGAACCATGACCTACTCCTGCTTTGATGTCGGAATCGATAACCAGATTGCGCACATCACGTTAAATCGCCCAGACAAGCGAAACAGTATGAACCCCGCCTTCTGGGCAGAGCTACCGAAGATTGTCAGAGAGATTGACGAAGGCTCGTTAGCAAGAGTGATTGTGATCAGTTCCACAGGCCCCCACTTCTCGTCAGGACTGGACACCACAGCATTTGCATCCGCTCCATCGTCAAATTCGTCCGATGAATCAATGCGTGCTCGACAAGCGCCCAGCGCGTTTTACGATCACGCCCGTCATATGCAGGATTCCTTTACCATTCTGGAGGCCTGTCGTATCCCAGTTCTGGTCGCGATTCAGGGCGGGTGTATCGGCGGGGGCGTCGATCTAGTGACCGCTTGTGATATCCGGTACGCCAGCGCCGATGCCTACTTCACGATTTTCGAGACCAACATTGGACTCACTGCGGATGTTGGAACCTTTCCCCGATTGGTCAAACTGATCCCAGAGGGCTATGTCAGAGAAATGGCCTATACCGGGCGAGCAGTAAGCGCTATCGAAGCCAAAGAGATGGGCCTCGTTAACCAGGTCTTTGACTCTCACGAGGCATTGATTGAAGGCGTCATGTCCATCGCTGCTGAAATAGCGAGTAAAGCGCCACTAGCCGTCTACGGTTGTAAACGAATGATTAACTACGCAAGAGACCACACCACACAGGATGGACTGGACTATGTGGCTATCTGGAATGCCTCTCATTTTCAGAAAGAAGAGATCCAAGAGGCGATGCTCGCTCGGTCTGAGCGTCGACCGGGCAACTTTGTCGAATTACCCGCCATTCGAGATGGGAAGACTAAGGGCTAACTGACCCCGCCTTTTCGCTCAGAGAACCAATAAAGACCCAATCCCGCTGCAATCATCAATACAGCTGCGAGCGCTTCGACAGGGCGCTCGATGAAAATGAACACCAGGGTCCAACCCGTGAGCGCAAGATAAAGCAGCGGCGTCAGGGGATACCCCCAGGTTCGGTAACCATCGAGTGGCGTTCCGTCCCGTTTTTGCCGAGCTCGCAAGACAAAAATGCCTCCAACCGCGAAGAAAGTGTTCAGCGCGAGGATAAAGCCTGAAAAAACGAGTACCGATTCAAAGCTTGACGACAGCACCAGCGCCACACTGAGCAGTGCAACCGCCCAGATCGCAGTCATGGGGATACCGTCTCGGTTTGTTTTGGCTAACCACCGGAATAGATGAAAGTCCTGACCAATAACTTGAAGCACTCTCGGCCCTGCCATCAGCATTGCCGACACAGTGGATATCAGCAGCAGTGACAACGTAATCCCCATCGCTCGCCCACCCGCTTCACCAAACGCGTAATCGGCAGCGATCATGCCGATTTCAATTTTCCCTTGCATCGCTTCGATGGGGGCAACGCTCAAAAAGACGTAGTTGAGTAGGACATAGCTCAGCATCACGAGGCCCGTCCCGGCAATAAGAATTTTGGGCAGATTCCTCGCGGGCTCGTCCACCTCATCGATCAGATAGGTCGCTGCATTCCAACCTGTGTAGGCATAGTTCACATAAATGAGTGACACTGCGAACGCGCCGCTGCCGAGATAAGCGATCTCTGCCTCACCAAAAGAGAAATCAATAGAACGGGTCTCGCCGACCGTCAGCGCTGCTACCGAAAACCCCACTACTAACGCCACTTTCAAAGCAGTGAACACAACCTGAGTACCGCCGCTTAGCGACCGCGTCACACCATGCAAAACCGTGAGCGAGAGAATCAGACCCACTGCGAGCATCTCTCTTGATAATCCCTCGAAGGCCGACCCAAGGTAGGCAGCAAAGGTCATCGCGGCGAGCGCAATTGGGGCAGCAAATCCGATGGTGATAGAAATCCAGCCAGAAACAAACCCCATCGCGGGATGATACAAGCGCCCCAAGAAGTTGTACTCACCACCGGATCTTGGCAACTGAGAGCCGAGTTCTGCGTAAGTCAGCGCTCCGCAAAGAGCAGCGATGCCCCCGATGACCCAAAGCAGCAAAATGGCGCTGCCAGATTGAACATCCATCAGCTGAAAGCCAAGACTCGTAAACACGCCGGTGCCAATCATATTGGCGATAACGATCGCAATGGCTGTCGTGGAGGAAAACTTGACCATGATTGGGCGCCCTCGGCTTTAGGCCGTCGCGATAAGGTAGTAAAGGTACATGCCGTAGCCTGCGAGCAGCGCCACCCCCATCTTTAGCCCTAATACTTGCTTACGCCAGACGAGCACTGTTAAGAGCAATGACGATACCAGCATGACCCACACGTCGAACTGAAGAAATGCCTCGGCAATGTCGAGGTCAACAATGACGCCCGTGATTCCAACAATGGCCAGCATATTGAAGATATTGCTGCCAATCACATTTCCGAGTGCGACATCGATACTTTTCCTAAACGCAGCCGCAACCGTAGTCGCTAACTCAGGCAATGAGGTACCGAGCGCAACGATGGTAAGACCGATGACTGCCTCACTAATACCCCAAGACAACGCGAGACTAGAGCCTGATTTCACGACAAAGTCTGCGCCTAACGGCAATAGCGCCAGCCCTAACAATAGCCACAGCACGATTTGCCAATATGGCAGTTGTTGCGCGGTCGCCTCACCCAGTTGCTCCTGCACCTCTTCGAGCGCGGTCAGCTGAACATCTCCTCGAGCGCAGGTATAAAGAAACACTGCTAAAGCGACTAGCAACACCAAGCCTTCGATGCGCCCGATCGTTCCCAAAAACAAGAGACCAACAAATCCGAGGGACATCGCCATCATGATGGTCGTTTGTCTCTGAACCCCGGGTTGAGCCGTTTGCATCGGGTAAATCAAAATAGGCACGCCGAGGACCAACAGCACATTAGCGATGTTACTGCCAATGACGTTCCCGATCGCTATATCTGCGTGATCTGATAGCGCTGACAAAATAGAAACCATCAATTCTGGCGCGGAAGTCCCCATTGCAACGACCGTCATACCGATCAGAAGTGGAGAAATCTTCAGCCTCGCAGCAAGCGCGATCGCGCCTCGTACCAGCGCATCGCCGCCTCCCATCAACAGTGCGAAGCCGACCAGGACAATACCCAAATCAATCAAGTCGGCCAGTAATGGTGAGATATCTTCTCCCACGTTTTTCCTTTATTAATTTAGGCGCCCAATTTCAGCTCGAAGCGACTCAGCCACCCAGCAAGGGTTAGACCCCGACGATACTTCCTACCTGAACGAACGACCCCAACCTTTTGGAGGCTTTGATGGTTTTTCCGCGCGCCAGTCTACCTGAATTCGATGATGGAGTTGTTCCTCCACATGGACTCGTTGCGGTTAGGAGTTATCCACCACTTGTGACTTCCCTTGTGACCGAGTTGGCTTGGTTAACAGCATTCCATACCTGAAGAGACAGCGCTTTGGCGCATCACAACTCCGAGCAGATATGCCCTCCATCCACAACGATCGTCGACCCTGTCATGTAAGAGGACGCATCCGAAGCCAGTAACAGAAGCGGTCCATCAAGGTCATCAAATTCACCATAGCGACGCATAGGGATGCCCTTCACGAAGGTCTCCGAACGCTCACTCTCGAGTAAAACGCGAGACACATCTGTCAGGATATACCCCGGCGCCAACGCGTTGACACGAACCCCATGCCTCGCGCCCTCTAGCGCCATAATTTCCGTGGCCTTCACGAGTGCTGCTTTGGAGACCGCGTAGGGGAACTGCCCCTTGATCGTCCGATAAGCCGTGATCGAAGCAACGTTAATAATATTCCCTGAGACCCCCTGCTTTGCTGCCCACTCGGTGTAGTACTTACTCAGTCGCCACACAGACTTAAGGTTAGTATTGAGTACATAGTCCCAATCCTCTTCGTCAATCATCGTGTAGGTCTTGGCGCCTGCCTCAACGCCGGCGTTATTGATCAGTACATCAATTGTTCCGAACTCGGCCTCAGCTGCACGGAGAAAAGCCGCCGCCGAGTCGGGGTCGTTCACATCGAGCGGCACGCCCAGCACCCTGGCACCCTTTGCGACCAATTCTTGCACTCTGGCCTCAATCTTATCGATCCGCCTTGCACCTAAAACAACGTTCGCTCCCGCTTCAGCGACCACTCCCGCAAAGTGGTGGCCAAACCCAGAGGACGCTCCGGTGATTAACACGGTTTTACCCGCTAAAGAAAACTTCTCCATCCCTTCCTCCTCGATCGGGCCTCTCACGCAAAGGACGGTGCACAGCCTGCTTTATCCGCCCCGTGTCGATTGCTTGCGGCGCTTATCAACACCAACGCTCGCAATCATCAAACCAATGTTCGCATCATCGCATGATCTTGGATACTTCTTGCCTTACGCTCAACACGGCCGATTGATCGCTCTGACATTGCTTCTGCAGCGGACGCTTATCGCAGCTGCGCCCAATCTCTGCCGGATTATCTCAAACCATGGATCATCGAGCCGATGGAACCTTCAAAGCAGGCCCAAGGCACCTTGATCAACGACTTCCAGGCACATCCGACATCGGTCGACCATCCTGCGAGTGCATCCTTCGATGAGACTTCGTGCAGGGCTATTGAATTGGTCTAACTTTCAACAAGATACGCGAGCGCCTGCTTGAGGCCAGAATACTTGGGTTGGTCGATGGCGACTTGATTGGTCACGGTCTGCCGAAGATGCGCTTTGAGTTCACTTGAATCGAGCGGAATCGCTCGCTCTCGTATTCGACGCGACAAATCGCGACGCAACTGCTCGAGCGACCCAGACTGATTGAGCAGTGACGACAAGCGCGCTTGTTCTTCGCGGCGGTGGGCTGCTCCGACTTTTAAGTCGCGGAGGACAATATCTAATGAATTACCCCCAACTCTCGCGAGGAACTGCGTTCGGCCCGCCGTCTCATTCATCACATCATCGCGCAGGAAGTCTCGAACACTTTGGACGAGTTCAGGAACGGTAGGCATATCCGCGAGATCGTCAGGTTCTGCTTCCAACAGCGTGAACGGACCCGGAATCAATAAATTCACACAATCGACCTGGCACTCACTCGTTCGTCGCCCGATGGCCGGCCGTTCAACGGTCTTATCAGGCCCTGTCCGATAGTGCTCCGCCATCCCAAGGCAACCTATCGCCCACCAAAACGAGCCGAAGACCTGCCAAAATCGAACATGATCTGGATCCACAGGTACACCAGTGACCGACTCGTACCCTGCAAACAGGTCTTCCATTGATCCAAACCCGCCGACTGGCTGATCTCCGCCAAACGTCCACGAATTGGTACAGATCCAACCGAGATCTCGCATAGGATCGCCGATGTGAGCCACTTCCCAATCCAAAACAGCGGAGATACCAGAAGGTTCCAGCAAGAAGTTACCGTTACGAAAATCGTTATGTACGAGGGTGAGTTTGCTGGGATTGGGCAGATGATCTCTCAGCCATTCAGCGGCATAGTCGACCATGGGTTGCGGGGAATCGAGCAGATCATAACGCTCGAGCATCTGATCAAGAAAGACGGCAGGTGGCATCTCAGCCAGTTGGTCTCGCAAGCCATAGCGATCGAGATCGATCTCATGGATTGCCGCAAGGATTCGCCCGCACTCAAACGCCAGTTGGGGTCGAATGCTCTCAAATTCTGGTGAACGAACAATTTTCGCACCCAGTGCTTCGCCGCCCACCCATGACATGACGAATCCATCGCCAAGATTGTCGTCGCGTTGAAAGATGTAGTAGACGGTTGGCTCAGGCACACCAGCGTCTCCCGCCGCGCGC
Organism: Gammaproteobacteria bacterium; assembly: GCA_038131595.1. Lineage (GTDB taxonomy): Bacteria > Pseudomonadota > Gammaproteobacteria > Pseudomonadales > Azotimanducaceae > UBA9926. The sequence continues at coordinate 40,653 of JAYPPR010000003.1, read as the reverse complement.
ATGAGACTCGCTTCGACGGATAATCCTGGGTGCGCAGGACTGGGGTCGACGAACTCTCCACCAGGCGCCCGTCGTAGTGCGAGCAGCGTCTCCTGTCCATCCAGCACAACGCTCAACCGATAGGTTTCCTGGCTCGCACCGCCGGACAACCGCTCGACTGAGTGGACTTCCGTAAGTCCGGGCACTTCGCGGATCAGTACCTCCGCTAACTGCCCCGTGAATTCTGCCGTCATTTAATCAGCCTTCACGCCTTTGGGTGCCTGCTGGCTCATAAAGCCAAACATGTAGCCTGCCACACGCCGGATCTGGATTTCTTCGGCGCCCTCGGTAATGCGATATCGACGATGATGCCGATAGATATGTTCAAACGGCTTGTGACGCGAATATCCGAGACCGCCGTGAACTTGCATTGCCTGATCAGCCGCTTCGCAACACAATCGATTGGCCTGGTAATTACACATCGAGACCTTGTCTGAGACCGAGAAGTTCCCGTAGGTGTCCATCATCCATGCCGTTTTATGAATAAGCGCACGGAGCATTTCACACCGAGTTTGCAATTCCGCCAATGGGAACTGGATGCCTTGGTTCGTGGCGAGCGGTTTACCGAAAGGCTTGCGCATCTTGGCGTACTCAACCGACTCATTGATACAGAATTGAGCTGCACCCAGGCTGCTCGCTGCCTGCCTGATTCGATTTTCGTTGAAGAAATGTTGAACCACTTGTAAGCCTCGCCCCTCTCCGCCAAAGATGGCGCTGTCATCCACATAAACATCGCTCAGCGAAATGCGGCCATGATCGGTTGGCATATTGAAGGTCCAAAGCATTTCCTCAACTTTGAACCCCTCGGCATTGGTTGGCGTTAAGAAAGCAGTAATGCCATCGCCATCACCCGGCTTACCGCTCGTTCGCGCCAAAATCATGTCGTAAGGCGCCTTATGGATCCCGGTGTTCCAAGTCTTTGCACCATTGATTCGCCAGCCATCGCCGTCCCGCACAGCATGGGTTTCCATGTGCGTCGCGTCCGAGCCGTGATCGGGCTCTGTAATACCAAAGGCAAATCCTCGCTTCCCTTCGAGCAGCAACGGAATCCACTCTTCTTTTTGCGCCTCGGTCCCGTACGCCAACATCAATAGCAACCCGACGTTATTGGCCACGATCGAGTGCTCATTCTGCAAATCGTTGTGCAACCCTAGCCCTTTTGTGGCGAAATGCTCACGGATAACCGCCATGCCCAAATTGGAACCATTCTGGCCGCCATACTCCTCAGGAATCGGGTAACGATAGTGACCCGCCTTGTCCGCGCGTCGACGGGCCTCGCCGAGTAACGCCTCCCACTCTTCATTGGGCAAACCACCACGATCCCAATCGGTTCTTGCGTCTTCTCTGCGATGGTCAAAAAAACGAATGTTGTCGTTCTCATTCTCGAGCGGTTTGATTTCAGCCTCGATGAAATCATCGAGTACCGATAAGTAGTTCTGTAGGTCTTCTGGAATATCAAAATTCATAGTGTTTCGTTCCCTTACTTTCCCTTTTATCCTGTGTCTTCCCTACTAAGGGATGTCACGCGCCCTTCCTTGGTTGACGGGCTTATCTTGCAGCGGTTTGTCCTCCCAACCCCAGCAAGAACCAATCCGCCCAAGCAATCCCAATGACGGCCGCTTACGACGGCCAGTGACTAAACGCACATGATCAGATCAAGTGAATTGAATCGCTACCGAGCAAGTGACTGCTCAATCGTCCTGCCAGTTACTTGAGCAGATGCTAGGTAGAAAACCTCACGTCACAGAAAAGGTCAAGCTTGACTCACCGCCAAGCGTGTACTGATAACGCCCCGGTTTCAGGGGGTGAATGGGACCCATGGCTCCAGTCATCCAGACATGGTCAGCGGTCAACGAAAACCCCAGCGATAACGCTTGATCAATCATCCAAGAGAGCGTTTCCATGTGTGGCGACAACCAGTCTTCTTCTGCCTCGCTCAGGAGCGACTCATCGTCTTTGAGGAATTGGAGCGAGGCAGCCTTAACGGCAGAAAGTGGGATCTGGGGTCCCTTAAGGTAGTGTTTTGCTGCCGAGTTATTCATCACCAAATCGGCAGCCGTTGGTGCGGATTCAAAATGAGTATCGATCAATTCAACCATGAGGAAACACTCGGCAATCAGTCGAGAGAGATCTTCGACTTTGGGCGAATGAGTCATCGACTCTCGGAGTGTAAACCCGATTTCCGTTTCGATAGCACCGCGGCTAAACCATGACGAATCAATGATGACCTCACCCAATTCCATCGATGCAAGCAATAATCCAAGAGCCGGCGTCTGCAAACCGAACGAGGCTTGACTAGCCGCATTGGTCAATGCCCCTTTGAATCCGAGAAGTGCGTTGTCATCGCTAGGCAGCGCTAACAGTAAAGCGTAGGCATCCTGGACACTGAGTCCCTCTGATACAGCAGGACAACTTCTTGGATGTCCGGGGTTCAAGCCCTGCTGATACCTCGCTCTCCAGATTTCTTTATCCATTATTTTCCTTGTCAGCACGACCCCAGTGATGATCCGTCCACCACTCTATTGCCCCGACCGAAACTGGCCTTCTCCGCACACACTGTAGTCTTCCACCGGCAAAAACGGTGCTTACTTTCGTACCCCTATGCATGACACGCATTTGCGCTGGCTCGTTGATCGTTTTCGCGATTTCACGAGTGAACTCACCATCATGGATGATGGCTAATCCCTCAGCGCTTCGCCCAAGAAACAAGCCCGAATGAGCGGCAAATGCCCTATTCCGACAAACCGATGATCATCCAAAAGGAACGAAGGCGTCGTGTAGATTCCGCGATCAACAAGCAGCTGATTGATCTCCCGTTGCTCCTCGGACCACTCCTCAACACCGCCTCCAGCAGTGGGGCTGCGACCATCGTCCACAAGCAGCTTCTCAAACTCGGGCCAGATCCCAGCCATTGATTCGCGTACAGCGCTTTCATTGAATAGCCACGCCGCCATTCGCGCTCCTGCTTCAGCCTCAACGACAAAAGCAGGAGGCAAACCGAGATACTCGCGTGCTCTCTTCTCTTCCATCTGTCGGTAGTTCGCCCGGGCTAATGCTCGGCGAGCCTTCAATCGCTCCATCGCGGTGTCACCAAGAGGCACATCAGCAGCCGGATTACCGAGCTCGCGTTGAAACGGCCAAATTTTTAACGGGAGCGAGTGCTCGCTTGCCCAGATAGAAGACGCCCGAATAGCCATCAGCGATTCCACGTCGGCAGGATCGACAGCGAGGTGAACGATACCTGCTGCTAGGTGATCTTCCATGATCCCTCCTCACCGAGCCATGGATAGGCTTTGAGCGGCGGGTCTCCCTTGGCACCCTCTAGGTGCCAACAAACCCGCGCAAGGTGCTCGCGACCAAAATAGACCTCATTATCGACCAAGAAGGTGGGCACCCCGAAACATCCTTTGTCCAGTAAACGCTCCTGCAATTCGAGATGCTCAGCCATACCATCGCTGGCAGCAAATTCCGCAAATCCATCAATGCTAAGCCCTGCTTGCTTCAGCAGGCCCGAAACGGCATCGAGCGAATCTACTTCAAATTGGCGCTTAAAGAATCGCTCGAAGCATAAATCCATAAAGTCCTTCAGCTGACCCCGGGTGCCTCGCTTGGCGCTTTGCCCAAAGTAAGCCCACACAGGCCAAGTCGGAGTTCCACACTTGCTTTGGCCCCATGAGCGTTAACCCCTGATTCTCAGCGTATCGCCTGGCATCCATATAGGCGTAACGAATCACTGCCCATTGCCGATCCGAGCGATTACCGCTTGGCGTTGAAGTTTTCTTATCAGACTTTGTCGCTGAACCCGCAAAACTAGCAATGTTCAGCGACAGCGGCAGCCAATCGATCTCGATGTTATAGCGCGCCTCAAGTGACCAAATCAGCTCGTTGGCCACAAAGGCGTAAGGACTCTTGAAGTCGGTGAGCACGGTCAGCACCGGTTGATCCCCTATGAGGTATGATTGCGCACCCTAAGGGTACTCCTTTCTCATTGCAACGCGGCGACTGATCTATGGACCCTATTTCACAAGGCATCGTTGGCGCGGTTTGCGCCCGAACAGCAAGGCCCAAGTCTGCTGCGAGGGATACGCTATTGCTCGGCGCCTTAGCGGGCATGGCGCCGGACCTTGACGTACTGATCAGGTCCGGTACCGATCCCCTTCTATTTCTGGAATACCACCGTCAGTTCACGCATTCCATTGCCTTTGCTCCTATCGGCGCCCTCATCGTCGCCACCGCTACACTGTGGTTATTCAAGTCAAGTTTTAAGACATTTATCGAGCGATACTGGATTTGTCTCGCTGGCTATTTCAGTCATGGGATCCTCGACGCGACCACGACCTACGGCACCCAGCTCTATTTCCCATTTGCAGATACTCGAATCGCATGGAACGTCATGTCGATCATTGATCCGCTCTATACCCTTCCACTACTCTTATTCTCGGTGCTGGCGATACTTTTCGCACATCGTGGCTACCATCTTGTGGCCCTCCTTTGGATGGTCGGCTATGTGGGCTTTGGCACGGTGCAGCGGGAAAGAGCGGAAGATGCGGGCCTCGCCCTCGCAATTGCTCGAGGCCATCAAATCACAGACATCAGTGCCAAACCGGGCTTCGCCTCGCTTTTGTTATGGAAAACGGTCTACGAGTGGAATGGCCGCTATTTTGTCGATGGACTCCGGATGGGAACCCGCACGCGATACTTCCCTGGTGAATCAGTTCCTAAGGTTGATGAGCAAGAGTTGGCCACGCGAATTGACCCCTCGAGTAGACAATGGTCGGATTTCGAGCGCTTCAAATGGTTTTCCCAAGGCTACGTTGGTGTGACGCCCGAACGCCCCAATGACATCATGGACGTCCGCTACTCCATGCTCATTGATTCAGCAAAACCGCTCTGGTTCATTCGCCTTGATCCCGATAACCCCAATGATCATGTGGCGTTCATCTCCTCTCGAGACACGAGCCAGGAAACCATTGATCGATGGTGGTGCATGGTGACGGATTGTTCTACACCCAACCGGTTGACGCCGTAACCGGCCCGGCTGTCTATAACCATTACTTGCGCCACGGTTGGTGAGCGTTTTGCCCAACGATTGAGAACCTGTCACGTGCACAACGACGCCAGCACCCTCTCACTTCGCCTTCTACTTACTCCCCCACTTCACTCTTCAAATAGCTTCGCGGGACGCACTGGAATTGAATCGTGATGCAGTGGCTTGGAAGGATTAATCGTTATTCTAATGGGACTTGCTTGCTCATTCGGCTACTGGGCTAGAGGTCTTGCTGATCGTTTTACAAAGCGGGTTTCAGACACCGATGCCAATTGCTTATCCATGCTCTTCGCCACCTCTTATACGCGCGAGATCTAAGGCAAGTGATAAATCAAGCATTCGAGCCTTGGCAACTCAACCGTCAGTATCATGTCCTGTGAAACGAGGACCGCTTGCCGCCCCTCGCGACTAGCGATAGATTGCAGTCATGTTACTTGCAAGGGGTTACGCCCCTTCGCTAACACAACCGATCAACCCGCGGACGCGCCAAGGAGAACACCATGACCTACGAGACGATCACCACCGAGCTGCGAGGCGAGGTCCTGCTCATTACCCTGAACCGCCCCGATCGATTAAACGCATGGACCTATCAGATGGGTGCTGAGCTCGGAGATGCGATTAACCAAGCGAACCACTCGGATGATGTAACAGCGATGGTTCTCACAGGCGCCGGACGGGGCTTTTGCGCAGGCGCAGATATTCGCGACTTGTTCAAAGCGCAGGCTGAAGGTGACAAGGAAGCCGGAGGAGCCCGTCCTACACGGAATTGGGTTGAGCTGATTCGCGAATCCAAACCTATTGTTGCTGCAGTCAACGGTGCCGCTATCGGCGTTGGGCTTACCCAGATTCTGCCTTGCGATTACATTATCGCGAGCTCCGCCGCGAAACTGAGCGCGAGGTTTATCAAAATGGGGTTGGTTCCCGAACTTGCGAGTTCTCGCCTGTTAGTCGCACGAATGGGGCTTGGCCAGGCAAGCAGAATAATGCTGACCGGCGAAACACTCTCAGCTGAGCAGGCTCTAGAGACGAGGCTGATCGATGAAATGACCGATGAGGCGAGCCTTGTCGATACGGCCATCGACATGGCAGCCGCAATGGGCGCAAATCCTCAGCGAGCGTTGACGATGGTCAAGCAGCTCATCACAGACAACATGGCGGAGGCAGACCTCTCATCGGTGCAGGCGCGGGAAATGGTGGCGCTCAACCAATGCTACGAGAGTGCGGAGCATCATGAGGCCATTAACGCATTTCTTGAGAAGCGAGAACCCGACTTCAAAGCGGCGAGAGCCAAGGCTAGCGCTGAATGATCGAGCGATTGCATCATGCGGCCTACCGATGCCAAGACTCGGAGGCCACTCGATCTTTTTACGAGGATTTTTTGGGTCTACCCCTAACCGATGCGTTCGTTATTTCGGAAACGCAGACCGGTAGGAAAACCTCCGTGTTGCACCTCTTCTTCGGACTGCCAGACGGCAGCTCAATCGCTTTTTTTGAAGCACCTGAACAGCCTTTCGAATTCGTAGATCAACATGATTTTGATCTCCACATTGCGTTGAAAGTGCCTCAGGCAAGTTTAACGCCCATGCTGGATCTTGCCGCTCGTCAGGGCATCGAGCATCGCGGCGTTAGTGATCACGGCTTTATTCACTCCGTCTACTTCAGGGACCCAAACGGCTACGTGGTAGAGCTTGCAGCAGACGTTGAGGCGGCGAGGGATTTGAGTGACAAAAACGACCCACATGACGTCCTCGCTGATTGGCGTCGCAATTAACTAAGGCCGAATCGAGCGAAGATACTCGTTCAAAAAGACACCGTCTGGGTCCAGTCGATCGCGAGCCGCCCACCAATCTGCCCATTTTGGGTAAGCCTGTTCGAAATCCTGGCCATCGAAGTAATTGACCTTACCCCAATGGGGTCGCCCGCCGAATGAACGAAAAATACGCTCACAGGCAGCGTAATACTCTGACTCATCCAGCTTGACATCCTGATGAACTGAGATGGTGACGGTGTCTCTTTCGAATGCGTTAGACATCCAAATCGGATCTTCGCGGAGCAACCGATACTCTACCGGCCAGACCACGTCAGGAAAGTCCTTTTGCAGCAATTGGCGAACCTCAAGAAAGCAAGCCAAGCCATCTGACGCCGATACCGAGAACTCCATTTCGGTATGCCGGTGCGGTCGATCATTGGGCAACACCTCGAAACTTAATGCCCGCCGACTGCCCTCGCTGGCTAACGGATAAACGGGCGGCTCACTCGACTCCTTCATGGTTTTAATCTGTGCCTGGTCGGTCGATGGATACCAGAAGAACTCCAATCGGTCGTTCTCGGCCACCCACTCATCCAGCGACTCAGCCAATTCAACACCCTCGACCTCCCATGTCTGCTCTTCAAGCACGAACCTATCGCGCGCTTGTAGCTGAATCGCAGTCACAAGACCTAACGCGCCCAAGTGGACAGGATAAGCAGAGAAATCGTCACCCAGCTCGGACTGCTCCAATTGACGCAGATTACCTTCGCCGTCGATCAAGCGAAGCGCTGTGACCGCCGACGATAAATTCATGAGTGACCGTCCTGTCCCGTGAGTGCCCGTCGCGGTCGCCCCTGAAATGAACTGTCGGTCGATATCCCCTTGGTTATGAAGCGCAAGCCCGTGCTGGTTGAGGACTGGCCCCAGCATGTAGATTGGTGTGCCTGCTCCAACCCAGACCTGTTTTCGAGATTCGTCAACGCTCAGCACGCCTGCCATCGCGCTGATATCTAAAATTTCATCAGCACCTATGACCAATGGCGCGTGACTATGGCCCGCGCCTGCAACCCGCAGCGACCGCTGTCCGTCGCGGGCGGCGATCACCGATGCTGCGGCATCTTCTTCGGTCCTGATGAACCGAACAGCCTTGGGATGATCCTCAAGTCTTCCCGACCAATTATTCCAGCGTGGCATGCGTTGTCTTCCTATTCATCCAGTCATAAACACCGAGGCTCGGCCCAGCTATCCAAATCCACATTGCAAATCCGCATTACAAGTCTGCGTTCTGTTCTTGTCCGCGAGTCGCGCCAGTTCATTACGTTCCTGTTTGTTGCCGTCATTTATTGCGCCTCGCATTATCCATTCTACGCTGGCCGCAACCCTTGATACCTACCGCCAGACAGATTTTCCAGGGCTAGCGCGAAACATCTCTTGAGCAACCGGGGAATCTCGATGAGAGAATCGTTTGCGCCGTCATCACAGTGATGTCTTTGGGTCCTCACGTCTTTGGACCTTGTGCCGTCGCGCCCCTTACTCTTGCGTTCTCCATCTATTCACCGATTTGCATGTCACTATGACCAACCCCTACCAAACTAAAGTGACCAATCGAGCACGAGATTTAAGCCAGTACTATCAAGCATAAATTTTGGGCTAAGCGTCAGAAAAAACCGCGCCTGAACTAGGGCATTTTGCCAGCAATTTGAGTGTGCTGCTGCCGGCTTGAACGGTAGCACCATCTCAACGCAACGACTTTTCACTGACCGTTACGCCTCAAATCGACCCCCAGCAAACGCTACTTATCACTGACGATACCGACTTGCCGATCAGGTCAGCTTGGACAACAATCATCCCACCTATGACGCTCAAAGGAAGGTTGGATGACTGCGACCATTTACGATCTGCATCACGGCGCCGCCTGGATTACATTGAATCGACCAGACAATCGAAACGCACTGTCTGCTCAGTTAGTGAATGAGCTATACGCTCACCTCAAGCAAGCCAATGAAGATGCGAACGTTCGGGCTATCGTGCTCACAGGCAATGGACCCGCCTTCTGTGCAGGCGCTGATCTCAAAAGTCCGCCGGGTTCATCAATATCTGGTGAAGAAAGCGTCCCCTATGCCGACGTCCTAAAAGCGATCCTGGCAAGCCCTAAACCCGTGATCGCAGCCGTGAATGGTGCTGCATTTGCCGGCGGGCTGGGTCTCATTGGCGCGGCCGACATTGTCATCACAGATGCCGATGCCCTGTTCAGCTTCTCGGAAGTTCGTATTGGCGTCATTCCGGCGGTGATTAGTGTGGTCTGTATGCCTAAACTTGGTCGCCATCACGCAATGAAACTCTTTATTACGGGCGAGCGGTTTACTGGCGATCAAGCCGTTACGATGGGTCTCGCGCACCGAGCAGTGTCTGCTAGTGAATTGAAAGCGGCGGTCGAAGAGGAACTCGAGATGATCAATCTCGGCGGCCCGATGGCTGTGCAAGCATGCAAAGCACTTGTGAACCGTGTCCCAACTTGGGAGGCCGATGCTGCTTTCGATGAGGCCTCGACCTGGAGCGTAGCCACGTTTCAATCTGATGAGGCAGCCGAGGGCATGGCCGCTTTCCGAGAGAAGCGCTCACCAAGTTGGGTGGAGGATTGAGTCTGAACTACCGAGCACTACACTGTAAGGCACTAGGCACCCGATTGCCGGGGCTCGTCGGCGCCAAAGTCAAAGCGCGCGACATCAGTGCTTAAGCCGATAAAAACTTAGCCGGCACGAAAAGCCGTGCATCAGCCGTATTCATTGAGTGCGTCGACACTCGGGCACAAAACGAGGGGGTAGTCATGGGAGATACGATTCGAATAGCAAACTGTAGCGGTTATTACGGTGATCGCCTGGACGCTGCAAGGGAGATGGTTACCGGTGGACCGATCGATGTGCTCACTGGCGATTACCTCGCAGAACTCACAATGAAGATTCTTTATGACCAGCGTGAGCAGCGCGGCGCGCATATGGGTTACGTGGGGACTTTTCTCAAGCAAGTAGAAGATGTTGTGGGGCTTTGTCTTGAGAAAGGCATCAAAATCGTCACCAACGCTGGCGGCCTTAACCCCGCAGGAATGGCAGCCGAGGTCGAGCGAATCCTTGAAGCCCAGGGTCTCCGCGCCCGAGTCGCCTATATTGACGGCGATGACTTAATTCCGCACCTGGCTGACTATCAAGCCGATGGTGAACCCTTCATTAATCTCGACAAAGGAACCCGACTTGCGGAATCGGACAATGAAGTCGTTACGGCCAACACCTACTTTGGCGCCTGGGCCATCAAAGAGGCGCTGGATCGTGGCGCAGACATTGTCATCTGCCCTCGCGTCACCGATGCCGCGGTGGTCATTGGCCCTGCGGCGTGGAAGTTTGACTGGCAGCGGAGCGATTATGATGCGCTCGCTGGTGCCTTGACCGCGGGGCACATCATTGAATGCGGCGCTCAGTGTACGGGCGGCAATTATAGTTTTATTGAGGAGATCCCGAGCTTCCTCAACATGGGCTACCCCATCGCCGAAATAGAGCGCGATGGCAGCTTTACCGTGACCAAACACCCCGGGACAGGTGGGCTCGTCTCGGTAGGAACCATTACCGCGCAGTTGCTTTACGAGATCGGCAGCCCGTCCTATTTGAATCCGGATGTGATCGCACACTTTGACACCCTAACACTCACCCAAGAGGGACCTGATCGCGTGCGTGTCACTGGGTGCCGAGGCAGTTCGCCGCCACCCACCCACAAAGTTTGCATCAACACCAAAGGACTTTACCGGAATGGGGTGGAGATACTCCTCACCGGACTTGATATCGAAGTAAAAGCCGAGCGCTACCTCGAGCAAATCTTTCACAACCTCGGCGGCCGTGAACAATTTGCGGCTGTGGACGTTCAGCTGATTCGCAGCGACAACCCGGATGGCAACTCCAATGAAGAGGCTCATGCCTCGCTGCGCATCATTTGCAGTTCAACCGACCCCAAAAAGGTCGGGCGACTATTTCATGCGAAGATTACCGAGCTCTCGCTCGCGACGATTCCGGGCAACACAGGAAGGGGAAATACCATCGGCGGTGGCGGCGCCAGCATCGTTTACTGGCCGACGCTGATCGATAGCCAGCGGATCAGCGAGACCCTCCACTTTGATGGAGAAACCATCGACGTATTGCCGACCCAACGTCTGGGATTACCGGAGATTCATTACCAAAGCATGCCCGTACAGCTTGCGAGCGTTCCTGAGGGACCCTTAGTCGACATTCCATTTGGGCGACTCTTTGGCACGCGGTCGGGTGATAAAGGCGGGGCAGCCAACTGCGGCGTTTGGGCAAGGAGCGATGAAGCGTACGCTTTTCTCCACGAGTTCTTAACCGTCGAAAAGCTGAAAGCGCTCTGCCCGGACATCGCTCAGTTCAACATTGACCGTTACGAGTTGCCTAACATCCGCTCGTTGAATTTTTACATCCACGACATCTTGGGCGAGGGGGTCTCCTCCAATAATCGCATCGACGGCCAGGCAAAATCCTTTGGTGAGTATTTAAGAGCAAGGACCATATCCGTCCCGGCACCGCTGGCGACGGATGTGTGAGACTCGAACAAATCGCTGGTATTACATCAAGATCACCCGACTAGCCGTTGCATATCGCCCTCGCTACAGCGCGTTGAAGCGAGCGCTAGGCGTTCTTGATGGTCAGCCCTCCATCTGCAGGCAGCGTCACCCCCGTCACATACTGCATGGCAGGGAGCGTTAAGCTGAACGTTGCGTGAGCAACCTCTTCAGGATCTCCGTAGCGACCCAGCGCCGTGCGTCGCTTGGCGAAAATGACTTTGTCTTGATCAGGAATCGCCGAGGTCATGCCGGTGTTGATTGGCCCGGGGCATACGCAGTTCACCGTAATATTTTCTCGACCAAGCTCAACCGCTAGCGACCGCGTCAGGCCGATCACCCCTGTCTTAGCAGCGGTATAGGGACTGCCGTATTTTGTTGCGCCGAGTCCCTCCGTCGAGGCGATGTTAACAATACGCCCCCAGCCGCCCTCACGCATGTACGGCAAGACAGCGCGGCAAAGCAGTGTTTGCGCGGTAATCAGCACCCCTAACACCTTATCCCAGGCATCCTCATAGTGGTCCGCGTCGAGCGGTGCGGGAATAGAGATCCCAGCATTGTTGATCAAAATATCGATGCTCCCAAAGTGAGCAGCGATGGCATCGACCGTCGGACCAATGGCCGCACGGTCAAGCAAGTCAAGCGTCCAAGCCTCGGCGTTATATCCGGCATCACGGATCTCACCGAGAACAGCCTGGAGCGGTTCCTCGTTGACATCGATCAGCGCCACGCTTGCCCCCTCATCGGCGAACAACCGCGCCGTTGCGCGCCCCATGCCACTGGCCGCTCCCGTCACAATAACGACCTTTCCAGCCACCGACCGACTAAGTTTTGACAACGCCATATTTCCTCCTGAATAAACCGAATCACCCTAATAGTTGGTATGCCGCGCTACGCCGCATGCCTTCTCTTCTGCCAGTCAAAGCGGCTAATGCTTACTACTCGTGTTCTGCTCCGTGGACGCTCGCAGTCGTGAAAGAGCAGGACACCTATCTTCCTCCACTTTGCTCTAGCTTCCCAATTCAACGCAAAAGGGATGCTTTCGAATCTGAGCACCATCAGTGATCGAGTCTCTCAAAATTGATCCAACCCTACCACTTCCCTACCACCTCCCTACCAACTAATGGCCTAGACCCTGTCACCTGATCGACTAACGAAGTGACCGATTGAATGACTCGCGTTGCCCCTAAAGCCCCATACTCGCCGCCATCAAAAGGGTGCGTTACACTCGATTGACGAAAAGGGGGGCTCAAGTTTGTCTACACGCTATGCCACGATTGAAGTTGCCAAAGAGGCACTCAACTTCTCTGCTGCGCACTTCACGATTTTCAATGCCACCGACCGAGAGGATTTGCACGGCCACAACTTTCAAGTCGCCTGCGAGATGACTGCAGAACTCTCAGAGGCTGGCCTCATGTTTGATTACAGTATCGTCAAACGCGCCATTCGCGCGCTGTGCGATGAAATCGATGAGAAAGTCCTTCTTCCAGAACAATCACCCCATCTGGCCATCGAGCGCGAGGGAGACTACGTCATCGCGCTGTTTAACGGCGAGCGGATTCCATTTCTGCCTCGAGATGTCTTGACGCTCCCGATTGCCAATACGACGGTTGAGGAATTTTCGAGATATTTCTTAGAAAAGATCAGAGCGCTTCCGGCCTTCGAAGGCTTCGGCGTTTCCAGACTCAGAGTCAAAGTCGCCTCAAGTCCAGGCCAATGGGGCATTGCGGAGTGGCAAGCCATATGAAAAACATCGTGATTTCTGGTGCCAGCAAAGGCATAGGTCGTGCGACCGCGGAGAAATTTGTCGCCAGTGGCGCGCGCGTTTTTAACCTGTCACGAAGCCCGAGCGGCGTAACCGGCGTTATCGACATCGCCATCGATCTCTCGTTGGATACTGCCTCAGAGGCGTTAGCCGAAACGCTATTACCTCAACTCGAGGGTCAGGTCGATGTCTTAATCCATAATGCTGCGAAATTGATCAACGATACCCTGCAATCCGCTGAGAGCGAGGCACTTGCCGATGTGTTGAACATCAATGTCATCGCGCCCCAGCGGCTCAACCAAGCACTCATACCACTCATGAGCGCAGGCAGCGCGATTTTGTACATCGGCTCCACGCTCTCCGAGAAAGCGGTGGCGAATTCGTTTAGCTATGTCACCAGCAAGCACGCGATGGTAGGGATGATGCGTGCTTCTTGTCAGGACCTGGCGGGTACCGGAATCCACACCGCGTGTATTTGCCCTGGATTTACCAACACCGAGATGCTGAGAGCGCACGTTGGTGAATCGGAGGAAACACTACAAGCCATCGGCGGCCTTTCAACTTTCGGGCGCTTGATTGAGCCGTCAGAAATTGCGGATACCATCGTGTTTTGTGCCGAGAACCCAGTGATCAACGGGGCAGTCATTCACGCCAATCTTGGCCAAAAAGAATCCTAAGCAGGAGCGCTCAATGACGAATACGATCCTCGCGAGAAGAGAGCGGGTCTTCTTAGCACTTGCAGGTGTTTTCCTCTGTGCGATGACGATGCTGAATATTCTGGGCATTACCCGCTTTGTTCAACTGGGGCCCTGGGCATTGGCGGTAGGGGTCTTACCCTATCCTCTCACTTTTTTGTGCACCGACCTCATCAGTGAACTCTATGGGAAAAAAACGCGCCAATTATCTCGTCACCGTTGGCCTAGGACTCAACTTTTTCATCCTTGGCTTTATCTGGCTTGGCCAGGCCATGCCTGTCGCCACGTCGCCAGCACCCTGGCAATTTTTGTCTCTTGCAGAACCAGTACCGCTTCCTAATGGCGATGAAGCGATGGGGCAAATCGAACTCTTTTCATTGCTCTATGCGACAACCAGCGGCGCCGTATTTGCCTCGATGATGGCCTACCTTGCCGCACAATACTGTGACGTCGCCTTGTTTCACTTCTGGAAACGACTCACAAAAGGCAAACATCTCTGGCTTCGCAATAACGCCAGCACGATTGTCAGTCAGGGCGTCGATTCGGTCATGGTCGTGGCTGTCACATTTGGCGCGCAATTCTTGGCCGGAGCCATGACCCTTGGGCTCTTGTTCTCGCTGATGGTCAGCAATTATCTGTTCAAAGTGCTCGTGGCGTTGCTCGACACCATTCCACTCTACCTGCTCGTTAATTATTTGAGACGGTATCTTGAACTTCCGGAAGGTGAAATCGCCGATGGATTTTCCAACTGAGGATGTCCTCGCATTTTGGTTTCAGGACAGTCGTCATGACCCCAAAGCCGCCACTGAGCGACATCGCTTTTGGTTCAGGGGCGGAAGCGCGCTCGATACCATCATTCAAGACCGCTATACCCCGGTCATCTCTGAGGCAGCAGAACTCGTCCGAACACTGAACAACCAGCATGAAGCGCCCTCTGCACTCGATTTGCTCGCGATCATCATCGCACTGGATCAATTTCCTCGGCACGTCTTTCGAGGGACATCCGATGCTTTCTCCTATGCGTCTGAGGCAGAGGCCGCCTGCCGCCATCTGCTATCCAAACCCGAATCGAGTGAACTAACCCCGATTGAAACGATTTTTTCGCTGACACCCTACCACCATGCTGAAGACTTATTGCTTCAGAACCAAGCGGTCAGCCGCATCGAGACGCTGCGAAATAGCGCGAGTGACGCGTGGCAACCGGTGCTCACTCGCTTCTTGCGCTCATTTCAGGACCACGCTTTAATCGTCGAGCGCTTTGGTCGATTCCCACACCGCAATGCGCTACTCAATCGATCAACGACGGAGCAAGAGCGGTCGTATTTAAAAGAGCGACCTCAATCTTTCGGACAGTCTTTCAACCGCCAACGGGAGGCGTGACGTGCAAGTAACGGATGAATTAGGCCTAGCGCACTCTTGCGCCAGCGAGGAATCAGTCCATCAGTTCAGCGGTGTCATTGACCGTTACTTACGCTATGCCACTGACACGATGGATTGTTTGCAGCCAGTACTTACAGCCGATCCTCGATTTGCGACCGGGCTAATTTTCAAATGCTATCAACTAAAAATGGCGAGCGACCCCAGATTTAAACCCGTCATTCAGCAAACCATCACTGAGCTGTCCAGTCTCGAATTAAATGATCGTGAACGCCGGCACTTAACCGCGATCCAGGCCTGGTTTGGAGACGACCTGCAGACCGTTACGCAGATACTCAGCGAACTACTGGCACGTTATCCAACGGATTTAATCGCGCTCAAAGCGGCCAATCACCTCCACTTTTATCGAGGGGATGCTGAGAGCATGCGCATCGCTAGCGAGACATCGCTTAACGCCTGGCCCGGCGATCAATCGTGGCGCAGCTTTGTTGAGGGCATGCTTAGTTTTGGATTTGAAGAAACCGGGCACTACCATGAAGCGGAGACGCATGGCCGCGCTGCAGTGGCTGCAGACCCGATGGATATGTGGGCCGCGCACTCAGTCACTCACGCGCTGCACATGCAGGCTCGTTGGGATGAGGGGCTATCGTGGCTGGACGCCTGCTTACCGCACTGGATGAATACCAATAACTTCACCAATCATCTCCACTGGCACAAAGCCCTCATGTTGGTCGATAGCGGCAATGCGGAGGCTGCCCTTGAACTCTATGATGAGTGTCTAGTGGCGCCACTCAAGGACGACTTCTATTTGGATGTGTGCAATGCCTCAAGCCTGCTTCATCGACTGGAAATGCGCGGGCTTGATATGACGAGTCGTTGGGATGCGCTAGCCGCGTATCAGCACCGAATCACAGACCAAGAGCTTATTTTTATCACCCTCCACTACATCATGATTGCTGCAAGAATCGGTGATAACGAGTCCCTGACGCGAGGACTTCAGAGTGTTAAAGCATGGTCTGCTGAGACTATCGAACAGGGCGCCATTTGTGAGACTGTTGGCCAAGATTTAGCCCTGGCCCTGCAAGCGCTAGGGGAAGGGGACAAAGAGCGAGCAGCGACATTACTCAAGGGCAGCTTTGATGCCTTACCTTCGATCGGCGGCAGCCATGCGCAACGGGCGCTATTTCATGAACTAGCGGCGCACTGCTAACCGCTTCAGTCCATCAAGTGTTTAATTACCATCAAGGAGGATGAACAATGAATTTTGAACAGATACTCTACGAGAAAGATGGCCCCATCTTAACCATCACACTCAACAGGCCAGACAAATTGAACGCCTTCACAGGCCAGATGATGCAGGAGATCATCGAGGCCATGGACGCTGCAGACGCTGATGATGAGGTGCGAGCGATTATCTTTACGGGTGCAGGAAGGGGGTTCTGTGCGGGTGCTGACCTCTCGGCAGGCAAAGATACGTTTAACAACGATGCCCCAGGGAAGCAAAGCGGACTTCAGCGTGATGGCGGCGGATTGCTGACGTTGCGCTTATTTGAATCGAAAAAACCCCTCATCTCGGCCTGTAACGGCCCTGCTGTTGGCGTTGGCGCCACAATGCAATGCGCCATGGACATTCGCTTAGCGTCTGAAAAAGCACGATATGGATTTGTGTTCTCCCGGCGCGCTATTGTCCCCGAGGCGTGCTCAAGCTGGTTCCTTCCGAGGATCGTCGGCATCCAAACTGCGCTTGAATGGACATTCTCGGGGCGCGTCTTCGAAGCGAGCGAAGCACTCGATCGAGGCTTTGTAAGGAGTGTCCATGCTGAAGACGAGCTGCTGCCCGCAGCCAAGGCCTTAGCGATGGAATTCTCGGAAATGACCTCTGCCGTCTCAGTCACGCTGATCAGACACATGCTTTGGAAGATGCTCGGTGCTGACCATCCGATGGAGGCGCACAAAATAGACTCTCGCGGGGTTTACCATCGAGGCCGTTCTGCCGATGCCTTTGAAGGCGTGGAGTCCTTTCTTCAAAAGCGAGCGCCGTCTTTTCCTGGCAAGGTCTCAAAGGATCTACCCGAGTTCTTCCCTTGGTGGGACGAACCTACCTTTGAGTAATAAAGGCCGTGACGCCCGAGCCCCTACCTTAGGTCAGGGCGTCAAACAACGGTCCCCAAAAGCGCGACGATCGGCCACTGGCCTCGGTTCGATCGGCTCGTTCAGCAGCGCCACGCGCAATCGCAACGCCTACGGAGCGGATGGGCTCTGGCACCCATCGTTTAGCACGCTCCACCATAAAGGGCGCATCGCTCCATTCCGATGTCCTCGTTAACATTTTCTCGACCAAGCAGCGCGCAGCGAAATTCGAAGCGCCAACGCCCTCTCCAACGTAGCCGCCTAGATGGCCCTTTTGCGTGCGCTCATCAAAAGCAACCTCAAGATGCCAACGCGGCGATATCCCGAGCACCCCACCCCATCGATGACTGATCTCTTGATTCTGTAATTGAGGCAGCAGCGAGAACAGCGCCTGTTCGACCTCGGAAAAGATCGGGTCAGTCCACGGGAACTGTGCCGGTATCGACTGACTTCCGAGATATCGAGCACGAGCGCCAAAGGCAATTCGATTGTCATTGGTTCGTTGGCCGTAAACCGTGACACGCCGTCCGTCACAGAACGTGGCTCGATCACTGAGACCAATTGAATCCAGCGCGTGGTTTGATAATGGCTGTGTGGCCACCATGGCAGAAACCACGGGTAACACGAGGTCTTGATGCCCCTTCATTGATTGGGTGTAGGCCTCGGTCGCCCTAATCAGCGTCTGAAAACGAACGGCGCCGCGGTCGGTTTCGATAGCATTCGCGCCCACGTCAAGCAC
Organism: Gammaproteobacteria bacterium; assembly: GCA_038131595.1. GTDB lineage: Bacteria > Pseudomonadota > Gammaproteobacteria > Pseudomonadales > Azotimanducaceae > UBA9926. The sequence goes on along the minus strand of JAYPPR010000003.1, from coordinate 22,493 downwards.
TCGGGTTCCCTCAACGATCTGAACGCCCAAAGCACGAAGCACCGATGCCAACCCCCTGACCAACTTGCCCGGATGGATTGCGGCACAATGAGGCGTGAACTGAGCACCCAGGCAATCCCTTATTTGCACCCGGCGCGCAGCCTCATCAGGCGATAACCACACGAAGTCATCTGGATCAAAGCCCCACGCCAGCATTTGCTGAGTTGATGCTTGCAGCCTTCGATACTGCGCGGGGTTGGTCGCCGCTGTAATGGTGCCGCCACGGTCAAAATCGCAGTCAATGCCCTCTGACACGACGACCTGTTCAATCTCACTTAAGGTCGCGTGCATTGCTTTCGCCCAGCGAAGTCCAATCGGCCTGGTTTCAGCCCGGTGCAATAGTGCGTCGATACCTTCCGCCCAACCCATGCACCAGCCACCGTTGCGCCCACTGGCCCCGAAACCAATGTGCTCGGCCTCGATGATGGTAATGGCGCGAGATGGCGCTGCTTTAGCGAGATAGTAAGCGGTCCAAAGACCGGAGAAGCCCCCGCCTATGATGACAACGTCGCCATCACTCGGAAGGCCTTGTGGGCTCTCCCCTGCCGAGGGCGCAATGGACGGTTCAGCCCAGAGACTTGCCACTGTTTCAGACGCTATTGCACTGGACACGCAACTTCCAGCGTTACCTGGCGTGAACCACCACAGGCAATGAGCTGTATCCTTTTACGAAATTCGAATTGACATACTCTGGCTGACCGACCAACTCGATATGCGCGAATTGATCCAAGATCTCCTCCCATAAAATGCGCAACTGCATCTCAGCGAGCCGGTTGCCCATACATCGATGAATCCCGAACCCGAAACTGAGGTGTTGCCTGGACCTTGCTCGGTCGATCAAAAATGCCTCTGGGTTATCAATCGCACGCTCATCGAGGTTTCCCGAGGCGTACCACATGAGAATTCGCTCTCCTGCTGGAATAGACTGACCGCCAATGGTCACCGGTTTCGTCGTGGTTCGCCGCATGTAAGCGAGCGGCGTTTGGTAGCGAATGATTTCGGGCACCATATTGGGAATCAGGCCCGGGTTGGCTTTGAGCTTCTCGAATTCGGCGGGATGCTCGTTGAGGAATCGAACCCCCCCTGAAATAGAGTTCCGGGTCGTGTCGTTGCCGCCCACAATCAGCAAGATTAAATTCCCTAAATACTCCATGGGATCCATGTTCTTAGTGGACTCGCCATGCGCGAGCATCGATATCAGGTCGTTAGACGGCGGCGCATTGACGCGCTGATTCCATAGTTCAGTGAAGTAAGTCAGACATTCCACGAGTTCAGCTCGACGCGCATCTTCACTTTCGACAATTCCGCTCTGCTCATCGGCGGTAGCAACGTCACTCCACCGCGTGAGCTTACGGCGATCTTCGAACGGAAAATCAAATAGGGTTGCCAACATTTGGGTCGTTAGTTCAATGGACACCAAATCGACCCAATTGAACGTCTCGCCCCTAGGAAGGCTCGACAAAATGTCTTTGCAACGCCCACGGATCAACTGTTCCATACTGGCAAGATTACGCGGCGCAACCACACCACTCACTTCGCGGCGCTGCTGGTCGTGCTTTGGCGGGTCCATGGCGATAAACATGGGCAGCGGGAAATCCTCCTCCTGATCCGTCGCGACGATCGACCCTTCAGAGGAGAAATCATCATGATTCGTATCCACTGCCATGATGTCCTCGAACCGAGTGACATGCCAAACCCGTCCCAAATCCTCGACTTCCTGCGCAATAACCGGCGCTTCATCACGAAGACGCTTGAACACAGGCACATGGTAATCGTCGTGAAACAGATCAGGTCGCATGAGGTCCAGCTCACCAATTGGGGTTCCCTCTGCATCTGGTCTTGGACCTAGCGTTAGCACTTCTGCGATTGCTTCAGACATTGTCATCTTCTCCGTAGTGAATGGTCATCCTCTGCTACCCATCATTGAGCCCATCATTGAACTAGCTAGGGCCGCTAAAACGGCACTTCGAATCTAACCTTGAGGCTCAAAAGCCTTGAGGCGCGGCCAGTGTTGAAAGCGCACGCTTTCAAGTGATCGTCTATCTACCAACCGCTGAGCCACTAATCGCCGCAATTTCATCGACTCAGAAGCTCCTTGGGCCCGCGCCGCCCTCGGTTCATCCTAGCGTGTCCGATACCAATGAAAAACCCTCCGTTTCGTATTCCAACGATGATGATTGGCCAGCGATGGTCCGAGCACCTATGTCCAAATCCATATGCCTGAGCAACTGCTCCGGAGATCCCTCCCCTAGGCCTAGCTCTAGGTCCCGCTCTGAGAATCAAAAACCACTGGCTGGGTTCGGAACGACGAAGAGTGAACGATTGATCTAACCTACTGCGGGCTTAGACAAGTGCTCACCAGGTGGGTATCTGGACGAGAGGGCCAAATGCTAGCTGATTGGTCGACGACACGCTCGCTGCCCCTTTTTCACGTGCCCATGCTACCCTCACGCATTGTCCCCTGGAGGTAGACGTCAATGGATTATCAAACAATTACGCTTTCCGTTAACGAGGGCCTTGCCACACTGACACTCAATCGGCCAGAGCAAGCTAACGCCATGAACCCGTTGATGGCAAAGGAGCTCAGCGCAGCAGCGACCTATCTCGCGGAGGTGAATGACCTTCGATGCGTGCTCTTGCAGTCTACGGGCAAACTATTTTGCGCAGGAGGGGACATTGGCGAATTTGCAGCATCGGGGAGCGACGTGGGCCGATTGATACGCACCATGGCCGGTGACCTCCATGTCGCGATCAGCCGGCTGACCCGGCTTGATGCACCCATCGTCTGCGCGGTACAAGGAACAGCTGCCGGTGCCGGGCTCAGTCTTTGCGCATCGGCTGATCTGGTGGTTGCGGTCGATTCCGCGAAATTTACCTCAGCCTATACCAAAGCAGGGTTATCTCCCGATGGGAGTTCCACCTACTTTTTACCCAGGAGAATTGGGGATCGAAGAGCAAGGGAGCTCATGCTGACCAATCGGGTGTTGAGCGCTGCAGAAGCAGAATCGTGGGGGCTCGTTAACCAGGTGGTGCCTGAAGATCAGCTTAACGAAGCCATCTCGGCACTCGTCTCAATGATGACCGCAGGACCGACTCGCGCGTTTGGCGCAGTGAAGCGACTGCTGAACGAAAGTTCGCACACCAGTCTTGAGACTCAAATGGAACTTGAGACAAGGGAGATCGCCAGCTGCGCGATGAGCGAAGATGGGCAAGAGGGCATCAGTGCCTTTCTCGCTAAACGCGCGCCAAGCTACCGGGGTCAGTAACGTCAGAGGCGTCTGGGACGGATTTGCCCAACATACTCACTTGAGCACTCCGGGCCATGCGTTTCAGCATGCCGAAGTGAGGGTGCCCCCCAATCTCTTTTCTGCATTAAACCCGGCGGAAATAGCCGCACCGCTCGAACGCGCCACTTTTTCGACTACGACCGCTAGCACCCGCCGTGTGACAGGCAGGATTGCTCCATGTTAGGGTCGTCTTGCAGTCACAACAGGCGATTAATTTGTCCTCCAACACGGATGAACAAGAAGGCCAAGGAACCGAAGACGCGTACACCTCCGAATATGAGGTAGGCCAAGACAATATCGAGGCGTTCGGCCTCGACATTCACAACCCCGTTTTCATACTGAGCGGCAGCGTCACTGTTATCTTTGTAATCTTGACGCTCCTCTTCCCTCAAGTGGCCGCTGAGAGCTTTGGCTCACTCAGGATATGGCTGACCACCACCTTAGATTGGTTCTTCATCTACAGCATGAATTTCTTCTTGCTGTTCTGCCTTGCGTTAGCTTTATCGCCACTGGGAAGTATTCGCATTGGAGGACCGAGCGCCAAGGCAAAATATAATCTCGCTAGCTGGGTGGCCATGCTATTTGCAGCGGGTATCGGCATCGGGATTATGTTTTACGGTGTGCTGGAACCGATGAACCACGCCTTGAGACTCCCTTTTGACATGGAGGGCTTGGGTATCGAGGAAACGCAATCCGTTGCCATGGCTGCGACGCTCTATCACTGGGCCTTTCACCCTTGGGCGGTTTACGCCGTCGTCGGCCTGTCGCTGTCATTTTTTTGCTACAACAAGTCACTGCCGCTCCTCATGCGGTCGGCGCTTTACCCAATATTCGGAGAGCGTATTTGGGGCTGGCCTGGTCACATCGTGGATATCCTAGCCATCTTCGCGACTCTTTTTGGTCTTGCCACCTCTCTCGGGTACGGCGCCGAACAAGCGTCCGGTGGTATTCGCTATTTATCGGGTTTGCCTGATTCGAGCTTGATCCAGATTGTGCTAATCGCAGTGATTACCGCACTCGCGCTTTTTTCTGTGCTACGTGGACTGGATGGCGGCATCAAGCTCCTGAGCGAGGCCAATATGCTCACCGCAGCGGGTCTTGGTTTATTCGTTCTCCTGACGACCCCCATCCTGACCACCTTGGGCAATATCCTGACATCAGGCTGGGCCTATTTGTCCCTTCTACCCACTTTAAGTACTTGGTCAGGAAGAACTGACTTTTACTACATGCACGACTGGACGACCTTCTATTGGGCCTGGTGGATCGCATTCTCGCCTTTCGTTGGGCTCTTTATTGCGAGGATTTCAACGGGCAGAACTGTGCGCGAGTTCATTCTCGGCGCCTTAATCGCACCGTCGTTCATTTTCTTGACCTGGATGACGATATTCGGTCAGACCGCGATGACGAACTATTTTATGAATGGTGCCACTGCTGTTGCTGACAGCGTAAGGAATTTTCAGCCCGAGCTGACGCTGTTTATTTTCCTGGAGCAATTGCCATTATCCGAGGTGACTTCGCTCATTGGTTTAGTGTTGGTCATCATTTTCTTTGTTACTTCAATGGATTCAGGGTCGTTGGTCGTAGACACCATGGCCGCTGGGGGTAAGACACGAACGCCTGTTGCTCAGCGCGTTTTCTGGTGCTGCACGCTGGGGATGATCGGTGTCTCGCTGCTTTTAGGGGGTGGCCTGAACTCCGTCCAAGCCCTGGCGCTCGCGACCGCCTTCCCCTTTACCATCATCATCATTCTAATGAGCGTGAGCCTTATTCTCGGGCTTGTCCGAGAGCGTCAATTACTTCGGAGCGACGCGTCTACCGACTGATTGACTGATTAGTGACGGTGCCTCGGGATGGGTTAGACCGTTTTTCTTATCTCAAAGAATCTCGGCATATCTTGTCAATCGAGCCCATCAGCAAACCGTCACAAGAACACCGCCACAAACCACCGCTCTAAACCCACGTCGTTCATGCGCATTGACGAGTCTTTATGTTCACCGCTCCCGGGATGTGGATCACGCTTAACACTGGACCAAAGACCTCGAACACACGGGCATTACCCCATGGAGTCTCGATCACTGAGCTCTAGTACTCATAATTTTTACCAAGCGCTAGCTCAGCTGTTGATCGTTGGTCCACACGAATTAATTTGAAATCTAATTGATCAAGCTCCACCGGGGCCCCTTAATATTCGTAAGTTATTGTTTTATATACTCTTCTATTGAAACTGAGGTCCGATAATGAATTGATATCTAAATTTATGTACACTATGCGCTCTTCCAAACAGGACTGACCATGTTTCAAAGAAAGAAGTTGCACCTTGCAGTGCTTTCTGCCATCGCGGCTACCACCGCCCCACACGCCTCCGCTGAGCTAGAAGAAATCGTTGTTACCGCAACGAAGCGAGCGGTTCCCCTACAGGATGCTCCAGTGACGATCCAGGCCATCGGATCTAAAGAACTAGAGGATCAAAACATCCAAGAATTTGCTGACTACGTGCAGTATCTCCCGAATGTTAACGCGGGCGGTCGAGGTCCTGGTCAGAACGAGATCTACATCCGAGGGGCTGCGGTTGACGCGATCAACATTACCGTTGCCGAGTCTCAAGGGTCCGCGCCCAACGTCGCCTTGTACCTTGATGAGCAGCCGGTCACCGCGGGCGGCCGAAACCTTGATGTGTATATCAGCGATATGGAGCGAATTGAGGTGCTTCCAGGACCTCAGGGCACCCTGTACGGGGCGAGCTCAATGGCGGGAACGGTTCGACTCATTACCGCAAAGCCAGTACTCGACCAGTTCGATGCTTCTTTTAATGGCAGCTGGTCTAGCACCTCGGGTGGTGAAGACAGCAACTCAGCCGAAGTCATGCTGAACCTGCCCATCATTGACGGCAAAATGGCCGTGCGGGTCGCGCTCTATAACGACCGCCAGGGTGGCTTCATCGATAACGTCGCTGGGGAATTCCAGGCCGACAACAGCATTAACCCAACCTTCCCAGGCGATTCGGTCACCTATGCTGAGGGCACGGTGTTTGCCAACGGTACGGTGGTCGGAGCTGGCGGCCTGACGGTTCCTGTCATCAAAACGGTTGCTAACAATGCAGGCTTGGTTGAAGACGATTTCAACGATGCCCATTACGCGGGTATGCGGCTCGGTGTGAAGTACGTCCTGTCTGACAACTGGGGACTACTCGTTCAGCATACGGCGCAATCACTCGCAACCGAGGGCGTATTCGATTACGACCCACTGCTCGATGACTTGCAGGTGTCTCGATATTCCGACGACTTCCTGGATGATGATTTCAACCAGACGGCCTGGACGCTCGAAGGCTCTGTCGGCGACCTTGACATCATCTATACCGGTGCCTTCCTCGATCGCGACGTTACGGCAAATATCGACTACACCGGTTACACCAACATTGGTGCCTTCATCTCAGGGTACCAATGCGAGTATCTGGTCGGCGGCTTCTACAATGGCCTCGGGACTGGCTACAACACCGATTACGATCCCTCCACCTTTTATACCTACGATCCCACCATTGGCGGTGATCCTGGCGTAATCGAGTGTGGCTCGCCAGCCAATGCTGCTCGAATCGAGAACGAGAACGAGCGATGGACACACGAGCTGCGGGTCGCCACGAATTGGGATGGACCACTCAACTTGCAGGGCGGCGTATTTTTCGAAGATTTCGAAATTCTTCATATTGGTGACTTCAATTATCAAGCGCCCATTGATGCGGGCTTTAATCCCATCGATATCCGAACGAACAGTCGCTTCGACAACGCTGAAGCTAACGGACGTGACCGGGTGACGGATTCAACGCAGTTCCGAAACGATAACACCCGAACTGAAGAGCAAATCGCGCTGTTTGGTGAGATCTCATTCGCCGTAACGGATGCACTGACCCTAGCCATTGGCGCACGTTATTACGATTTGGACTACGGCTTTACTGGATACGGTGCATGGCGTTATGGCAACCGGCCACTATTCGTTGATGATAACGATCCGACCAATGACATTTATCCTGCCCGGACTGGCGGCCGAGACTACGGCGTGCAGATCGACGAGATCGAACCGCTGAACATCACCGACACCATCATGCGATTCACCGCCTCGTGGCAGCCTGAAGACTCAGACACCCTGGTGTTCGCAACTTGGTCAGAAGGATACCGACCACCCGGCTTTAACCGGGCGGCGGCAGCGCGAGGAGTGTACGACGCAGACGCACAAAACGTGCGAGATGATGGCACCAATTGCGGCAATGATGTCGCTGTTAACAGCAATGCACTAACGGGCTTCCCTGGCTATTGCTTGCCATACATCTTTGAGTCAGATGCGCTTGAAAACGTTGAACTCGGCGTTAAGACCACGCTGCTCGACGGCTCACTCCGATTAAATGGTGCTCTCTACCGAATTGATTGGGAGGACATCCAAGTATCGCAGTTTGACTCACAGAACATCTCGATCTTGACCATCGTTGATAATGGTGGTGATGCTGAAATCACCGGATTAGAAATGGATATGGCATGGGCGGTGAATGACAACCTCACCGTCTTCGCGGCTGCATCGTTTAACGACACTGAGCTTGTCTATGTTGACCCTGCCTTCGACATTGTTGTCGCGGATGCAGGCAGCATGCTGCCACTCACGCCAGAAACTCAATTCAGCGTTCGAGCTCGATACGAGTGGGAATTGAACACCGACATGAGCGCGCATTGGCAGTTAGGCTACAAGTATGCGGGCGAAGCGCTCAACTCCATCGTTGACACGGTCGATGAGCCCAACACCATGCAAGATAGCTATGGCATTCTCGATGGATCCATCGGCGTTGCGAGCTTAGACAATGGTTGGGGGGTTGAACTTTTCGGGAGCAACCTGACGGACGAACGAGCACAGCTCCACATCAACCGACAGGACTTCTTTGAGAGAGTGACCACCAATCGTCCAAGAACGATTGGCCTAAGAGTCTCCTACGACCTACAATAACAATAGTTAACAGGTCATCCCTTGGATGCAGCGATTCGCTGCATCCAAGCGGATTCAGGGTGAGTGATGTCGGATGACATCCAAACAACATTAGCGGAGGCACAAAAGGCCCTCGCAGCATCCAAACCGGCGATCGCAGCCAAACTCCTCAGTGATATTCTGAAGCTCGATGCCAGTCATCGAGACGCTAACTACTATCTCGCCGTTATCCATCGCCAGGCTGGCCAACCAGACAAAGCGCTCACGCATTTAAGTGAGATACTTCGCATCGATCCTAGGGACGCGGCCGCGAGCCAAGAGAAAGGGTTCAGTGAGATGGCAATCAATCAGCCATCCGAGGCACTAACAAGCTTTAGGCGGGCAGTCACACTCAATGATGCGTTACTCCCCAGCTGGAAGGCGCTTGCGGCTCTCGGAGCGCAGCTGGACCAGCCCCGCATTCGATCTGAAGCCGAGGACCAGATCAACCGCTTGTCATCACTACCAAAGCCTTTGCTCCAAGTTCGATCCCTGATCCAGGAGAAAAAGCTATTTCTGGCCGAGCGGCTCTGCCGCCAATTTCTAAAACAGCACCCGAGGCATGTCGAGGGCATGCGGTTACTCGCCTATCTTGGCGTCCTCACCGAGGTGCTTGATGACGCTGAAGTGCTCCTGTCGCACGCCATCCAGTTCGAACCTGATAATCGATTGGCTCGTTTTGACTACATGACGGTGCTGTACAAGCGCCAAAAATACCAAGCAGCATTCGATCAAGCGGAATTCCTATTGAGCCTTGACCCTGACAACGTTCAGTACCAGACCGCTTATGCGAATCAATGTGTTGCCCTCGGTAGATTTGATGAAGCCATCGAAATCTACGATTCGGTGCAAGACCAGGTAAGCGATCCATCGCTGGTTCATTTATTGCGCGGACACGCGCTGAAAACCATCGGCAAAGCTCAAGATGCCATTGACGCTTATCGACGGGCGGCAACCGAGCGCCCAGACTTTGGTGACGCGTATTGGAGCCTTGCCAACCTTAAGACCTATCGCTTTACGCCCGACGAAGTCGACCGAATGGCTCATCACGCTAGCACGCCATCGACCAGCGAAATCGATCAGGTCCACCTGCTGTTCGCCCTGGGCAAACATTTGGAGGACGATGGTCAATACGAGGCGGCATTTGATGCTTACGAGAGAGGCAATGATAAAAAATTAGAGGCGTTACAGTTCGATGGCGCACTCTTGAGCCAGCGCATGCGACTGCAAACAACGGCTTGTACTGAAACCCTTTTTTCGACTAAAAAAGGGTTCGGTTGCCAGGCGCCAGACCCCATCTTTATCGTTGGGCTACCTCGCGCTGGATCGACCCTACTCGAGCAGATTTTGTCCTCTCATTCCCAGGTCGAAGGGACCCAGGAACTCCCCAATATCGCGAGCTACGCGTTCGAGCTAGATGGTAGGCGTCGTATACAAGAAGACCCGGTCTACCCACACTGTTTAGAAACGCTCGATAAGGAGGCCTGCTTGGCACTCGGCGAGCGCTACTTAGAAGAGACTAGCGTGCATCGATCCGGAGCACCTTTTTTCATTGACAAGATGCCCAACAACTTTCGGCACATCGGGCTAATTCATCTCATCCTTCCAAATGCGAAGATCATCGACGCGAGGAGGCATCCGCTAGCTTGCTGCTTTAGCGGTTTCAAGCAGCTTTTCTCTAGCGGGCAGGAGTTTACCTACGGTCTGACCAACATTGGTCGCTACTATCGTGATTACATCGAACTGATGGCGCACTGGGATAACGTGCTACCTGGCCGAGTCTTGCGTGTCCACCACGAGTCAGTGGTTTTCTCCCTTGAGGATGAAGTAAAACGCATGCTCGCGTATTGCGGACTAGACTTCGAACCTGCCTGTCTGCAGTTTTTCGAAAGCGAGCGGAGCGTTCGCACGCCGAGCTCTGAACAAGTTCGGCAACCCATCTTTACTAGCAGTCTAGACACATGGAAGGCATTTGACCCGTGGCTCACCCCACTCAAAAATGCCATCGGCTCAGACATCCTGGACACCTACCCTGATCCTCGAGCGGGCGGCTAGCTCTCTGCTTAGCGCCTCCTGAAAGATTCTCTTGATATCGTGGTGCGGCGATATGACATCGCCGGCCTAATATCCCGCCAATCATGACCCAATGCGGTGATCGACAGACCGCAGCGAAGCGTGAAATACTAGCCACACAAACCGACCGCTTTCTCGTCATAATGGGGGCTGATGGGTCGAAGAACTTAACGGAGGGGCTTTAGATGAAGCACTACGATATTGTCATCAAGAACGGCCAGATTTACGACGGCACAGGCAACGCACCCTATCAAGCAGATATCGCCATCCTAGACGGAAAAATCGCCGCCATTGAATCGTCCATGACTGCAAGCGCAGAGCGAACCATTGATGCCGAAGGCAAGATCGTCACTCCCGGGTTTGTTGACGTCCACACGCATTATGACGGTCAAGCGACCTGGGATAACCATCTAGCCCCTTCTTCCAACCTCGGCACAACCACTGTTGTCATGGGCAATTGCGGCGTTGGCTTCGCCCCTTGTCGGCAAGAGGATCACGATGTCTTGATCAAGCTCATGGAGGGTGTCGAAGAAATTCCCGAGACCGCAATGAGCGAAGGGTTGCCCTGGGACTGGGAGAGCTTTCCCGAGTATTTGGACAGCCTCGACAAAAGACCCAGGGATATCGATGTTGCGGCGCTCTTACCTCACGGCCCGTTGCGCGTGTTTGTTATGGGTGATCGCGCAGTCAATCGGGAGCCTGCCACTGAAGCCGATATCGAGGCCATGAAAGTCCTTCTTAAGGAGGGCGTAGAAGCTGGAGCGGTAGGTTTTTCAACATCCAGAACACTCGTTCATCGAAGCGCAGACGGCAATCTTGTCCCCACTTATAAGGCGGCCACTCGAGAACTTAAGTCACTCGGTGAAAGCCTCTCTGGCCAGAAAGGTCATGTCTTCCAACTGATCTCAGACTGGGAAGATCCTCAAGATGAGTTCTCTATCTTGAAGGAAGTCAGTGAAAAAACCGGGGCCAAAGGAACCTTCACGTTACTGCACTTAGACAACGAGCCAGACCTCTGGGAAGAACAGTTGTCCATGGTTGAATCTGCGCAGTCAGAAGGGCTTGATATTAGAGGCCAGGTACTCTCGAGACCCGTTGGCATGATGATGGGAATTCCCTCGTCCATGAACCCCTTTTATCGAAGGCCGAGCTACATGGCGCTCGATGATCTACCGTGGGAGACCCGGCTCGAGCGATTGAAAGACCCTGAAACCAAAGCCGCGATCTTGAGCGAGGACAACATCAACCCTCACATTTTTGTTCGAATCTTCAACGATCGCTTCGACAAGATGTACCCCATGGAAGATCCCATCGAGTATCTGCCAGATGCCGACCAATCCGTTGCAGCGCGAGCTGAGGCCGCAGGTGAGCAGCCAGCCAGTTGGTTGTATGACTTTTTCTTAGAGAACGACGGTAAGAATCTCATCTACATTCCTGCTGCTAACTACAATGCCGATATCCCGCGATTGTTACAGCATCCCTTCACGGTCTCCGCACTCGGAGACGGTGGCGCCCATGTGGGTTCAATCTGCGATACCAGCGCCAACATATACGTACTGACTAAATGGGTTAAGAAAGAGTCAAAAGTTGAGCTGGCTAAGGCAATCCACTTACTCACTCAGCAGCCGGCCTCACTGTACTCCCTAACCGATCGAGGCATGCTGGGCGTTGGCAAAAAAGCAGACGTCAATGTGATTGATATCGATCGTTTGCAATTGAAGACGCCGCACATCGTTCACGATCTACCCGCCGGAGGAAAGCGCTTTTTGCAAAACGCAGAGGGCCTTGAGGCGACAATTGTTGCTGGCGAGATCACGTTTTTGCAGGGCCAGCCCACCGGCGCATTACCCGGCAAGCTTGTTCGGAGCGGACAAATCACGGCCTAAATCAGCCTGGTCACAGAACAAGCCATGCAAGCTGCTGGAATGACGCATCAAGGCCATTTGCGGGCTCGCAACGAGGACGCTTTTTGGTTCGACGAGCGCCGAGGCTTCCTCGCCATTGCCGACGGCCTGGGCGGTCATGGGTTCGGCCACTTGGCTAGTCAAAAGGCAATCGATTTCGTGACGAGAGATGTTCAGTCCGGAAGCCTTCATCGGGATGACCCGACACTCACCGCGCTGGTCCAGGCCGTTAACCGCCACATTTATCAACTGTCCCAAGATCATCCCGGCGCTGACGGTATGCGTTCCACCCTCGCCTGCTTGCACTGGCGGGATGCAGTCTTTAATTGCGCTTGGCTGGGCGACTCACGCATTTATTTAGGCACCTCGATAGAATCGCTTCAGTGCGTCAGCGATGATCACACGCTATTTGCCCAGAAGAAGCGGCAAGGCATCAGGCCGCAACCAGAAGACAAGCACCTTTTGACTCGAAGTATTGGCGGGCCTTTTGAGGTGAATGTGGGCACTCGCCAAATCCCGATACCCGAGAGCGGCGAGTATCGTGCCCTGCTCGCCACTGACGGCTTACACAATGTGGTGACTCACCGAGAAATGAGCGAGATTCTCTTTCAAGATATTTCGTTAGTCGAAATCTGCGAGCAATTGATTCATGCCGCATTAAGACAAGGCGGACCAGATAACATCAGCGTCATTGTGGCGAAGGGCATGTCAGCTCATTAGCCAATTTTCGCTCAAGACCCGCAACACATCATTCATCGAGCCAACTCGGCGATCCGGATCTTTTTGCAGACATTGCATCGTCAGATCCTCAAGCATTTTTGGGAGTTTCGCACTCGTTTTAGTGGACGGTGCAACCGGCGGCTCCGAACGCACCTTCTCGGCCAAGATATCCATGCGCTCGCCATCAAACACCGTCTGTCCACAGAGAATCTCGTACAGCACAGCGCCCAGGCTATACACATCCGAGCGATCATCGATCGAGTCCTCTTTATCCAATTGCTCAGGGGACATGTAACTGATCGTGCCCTGCACCGGCCCGTGCTGAGTCATATGCGACACAGGTTTGCCATCGTTGGCCGAACCAGATTCATGACCCGAGGGTGACGCGGAGTCTCCTACCTCAGCGGCTCGATGATCCCAAACCTTCGCCAGCCCCCAGTCGAGCAAAACGATTTCGCCAAACCGCCCCACCAGAATGTTCTCAGGCTTGATGTCCCGATGGAGCACCCCTTTTTGATGCGCAAACGCAAGGGCATTGGCAATTTGCTCGATGACATTAATCATCTGTGTCAGGTCATAGCGCTCTCGATAGTCGAGCAACTCTCGTAGCGTGTAGCCTTCTAGCAATTTCATCGTAAAGAAATACCCGCCGTCTCGTGTCCTGCCTAGATCATAGGTTGGGACGATATTTGGGTGCTGGAGACGAGCGATGATTCTGGCCTCACGTAAGAGTCGGCGTTGCTCGATGTCGTCGCTGACAAATTCTCGCCTCAGGCTTTTGTGGCATACCTTTCGCCCCAGATAGAGATCCATACAGGACTGAATGGTTGACTTGCCGCCCTTGGCAATCTGCGAGAACAACGCATAGCGAAAAGCAGGGTTCAACGTCTCCGCAAGCGGTTTGTCCGTTTCTGCTAGCGTGAGTTTCTCATCGTCATCAATCGGGTTTTGATAGGTCGGCATGGAACCTCAAAGATTCATTGCTTCAGTGGCCTTCTTAGAATCCTACCCGAATCTGCTGGGCTGACGCACCCTTAGTTCGGTGCTCGAAGACTACATCCTTCGTTGGCATTGGCTTATCGTGACTGTCATGTTCACTTGATTGAGGAGAGTAAAGCGCGGCACGCTCTACGGTTTAAAAAAAGCCGGCAGCAAATCCAAAGCTTCGCACCCGAAGAAGTTCATGCAGCATTGTTAATACAGCGCTATTGATATAGGGCTATTGATACAGGGCTATTCATACAGAGCCATTGATAAAGAGCTACTCATAGCAGGCTGTTAATTCAAAGCTTTTGATTAAAGACTGCTGTTCGATATAGCGCTTGGGAACAGCCATACTTAGCGCAACCGAATCAGGTTGTGTGCCCCAGCAGGCCCCGATTCATCGACAAAAGGACGAACACATGACATCTCACCCTCTTACCCGCGAGTACTTTCAGAGTGCGTTCGTTGTTGAGAACCTTGAGGCCGCATGCCACCAGTGGAGCAACAATTTCGGCATTGGCCCGTTTTTTATCAAAGACTATCGACCCGGTACTTTTGATCAAGTCACCTACCGAGGAGCGCCTGCCGACCTCTCGATGCGAGTAGCACTGGCGCAGGCAGGAACCATCCAGATTGAACTCATTGAACCTGGCCCGGGACCCTCTGCCTATCGGGATATGGTACCCCAAGGATCACCCCCCACCTTTCATCACTTTTGCGCATGGACTGATGACTTTGCTGCGGATCAACATCTTCTGGAATCAAAAGGGTGTGAGGCAGTCAACATTGGCCACTCTGGCCCGGTGACATTCGGCTATTTCGATACCAGAGAGACGCTCGGCTGCATGCTAGAAATTGTTACTCGCTTGCCTGCTGTCGAGGCGCGATTTGCGATGATTGCGGATGCTGCGAGGGACTGGGACGGTACCGACCCAATTCGCGAGTAGATGACGAATCGTTCAACAGTCAACGCTTTAGGGCTTGAACCCTTTGAACCTGATGAGCCAGCACCGTCCAGCCCGAATCTTTTTCCAGTCGGTTAGTCCACGGCCCGAGGCTGTTTCCCTGGCAATATCGCGCTGGCGAAGGCTGTGCGTACTCTGAGATTCGAGACTCCCCACTCGCAACACGCTTTAGGCTCAGATCTGCAATGTAGGAAGGAACGCGGTCCGATGCTAAGCCTATCTCTGCGCTTCTTGTAACCCAATGGAATCATCTATTAGGAACTAGACCCTAGTTGCCAAATCAGCAACACTTACCCGATCTTTCTATGCATGAGCCTCTATCGATGTCTGTTTCCGTCAACTTTTTTGACCCTGAAGTTCAAGCGTGCCCCTACGAGCACTACCAGGCGCTCCATGACGGCGCTCCCGTATACCAAGACCCCATGACAGGGATATACCACGTCAGCCGCTTCCAGGATGTTCGCCACATCTTGGCGAACCACGAATTGTTCTCCGGAAACGCAAGCCGAGGTGCCAAAACACTGACCCCGAGACAGCAAAAGGTCAACGAGCGATTCCAAGAAAAAGGATGGGTCCCTTCTCGAACGTTGATTGCGCGCGACGAACCCAACCACAAACAAATGCGTGCAATGTTCAACGAGGCGTTTAGGCCTGCGAAGATCAATGATCTGGAACCGTTTGTTCAAAGTACCGCCGAGGACCTTTTCGCAAGAATCGCTGAAACTGGAGAGTGCGACTGGGTTTCAGCCATGTCAGTTCCGCTCCCACTCACGATTATCGTCAAGCAAATGGGAGCCGATCTAGCCGATCTCTGGAAAATTAAGGCCTGGACCGATGCCTTCTTCAAACGCATCAGCATGATGCTCACTGAGGAAGAAGAATTAGACGCGGTGGATCGAGAGATAGAAGCGCAACATTACTTCCAGCCGATCTTCGAGCGGCTACGAGTTTCGCCAAATGACACACTGCTATCTGAACTCGTCAATCGTGAAATCCCCGAATGGGGTCGAACGCTCACCGACGAGGAACTGCATGCTGAGATGATGGCAGACACCTTTGTCGGTGGCAGCGAGACCACCACAAACGCACTCTCTGCCGGCGTGAAGCTGCTCATCGAGCAACCCGAGATTTGGGATCGCCTTAAGGCTGACCCCTCTTTACTTAAACCCTTCGTAGAGGAAGTTCTGAGACTCGAGTCGCCGGTGCAAATGCTGCTGAGACGGGCCACCCAGGACACTGAAATTGCAGGCGTATCGATTCCGGAGGGCGCTCTTATCGGGGTCCGCTACGGTGCCGCCAATCGGGATGCGAGCCAGTTTGAATGCCCCAACGAGATCAATTTAGACCGATCAAAACCGGGTGCCCACGTCGCCTTCGGCTCAGGCGTCCATCATTGCCTGGGGGCTCCACTTGCTCGCAGAGAACTCTGGTGGGGCTTCAAGGTGCTCCTTGATGGGGCCAAGTCCATTCGATTCGCTGAGCCTGATCCTACGTTTAATTACCGCCCACATTGTCTGCCCCGTTCACTCGAATCACTACCCATTCAAAGTCGATCTAGAATGATCGGCAACGACTGAGACAACGGGGCGGACTGCATCACCCGCAAAAAACAGGATCAGTACATCAAGCGTGAACAAAAAGACCTGACAGACGAGGCGCTCAGGCCATAAACCACCATGGCTTCGCCGAATGCACCCGCTTCCTTGATGGCCTCCATTACAAAAAAACCCAGCCGAAGCTGGGTTTTTTCCTAAACCGTACTGATCAAAGATCAAAACGGTCGAGCGTCATCACCTTATCCCACGCGGCAATGAAGTCGCCAATGAATCGGTCCTGGGCATCGTCATAGGCATAGGCTTCAGCCACTGCGCGGAGTTCCGAGTTCGAACCGAAAATTAGGTCGACTGGCGTCGCGGTGTACTTCACTTCACCGGACTGTCGATCCCGACCTTGATATAGCGCGTCGCCTGAAGGCGACCACACGGTTCCCATATCGAGCAGGTTAACGAAAAAGTCATTGCTGAGTACTCCCGGCCGATCAGTGAGGACGCCATGAGTAACATCCCCCGTATTAGCGCCCAGCACCCGAAGCCCACCTAGCAGTGCCGTCATTTCAGGTACGGTGAGATTCAGTTGATCAGCGCGATCGACGAGCATCTCTGTGGGCGAACGATAGCTTCGCTCTGCGTCGTAGTAGTTCCGAAAAGCGTCGGCTGATGGCTCGAGCAGCCCAAACGATTCGATATCCGTCTGAGTTTGAAGTGCATCTCCTCGACCTGGCGTAAAGGGCACCTCAACATCTATCCCAGCCGCTTCTGCTGCCATTTCAAGGCCGACTACGCCCGCCAGAACAATGGTGTCCGCGAGTGAAACCTGCACCCCGCGACGAGCTTTTGCGTTGAAGTCGCTCTGTATGCCCGACAACACTTCTAGTGCCTCTGACAAACCCTCGGGATCATTAACAGACCACCCATTCTGAGGCGCCAGAGCTAAACGAGCGCCATTGGCACCGCCACGCATATCGCTGTGTCGATAGGATGACGCCGAGGCCCATGCGACCTTCACCATGTCGGCAATTCCAAGTCCACTCTCGCTAATTGCCTGCTTGAGCTTCTTAATATCTCGCGCCCCAACCAACTTGTAGTCAGGAGTGGGGATTGGATCCTGCCAAATCTGTACTTCATTGGGGACATCGTCTCCAAGATATCTAGCCCTTGGCCCCATATCTCGGTGGGTCAATTTGAACCACGCTTTAGCGAAAGCCAGCTGGTATTCGTCAGGATTTTCCAGAAAGCGTGTGGCGATCGCCCGATAAGCCGGATCAAACTTGAGTGCCATGTCCGCTGTGGTCATTACAGGCGGATTGAACTTGCCCTCGACGTGCGCATCAGGGACTACCGTATGCATAGACTTATCCGTTGGGATCCACTGAACAGCGCCTGCTGGCGACTGCGACAACTCCCACTCTAAGTTCAGAAGATTCTGTAGGTACAACGTGGTCCACTGGGTTGGAGCCTGTGTCCAAGCTCCCTCAAGCCCACTCGTTACTGTATCCTCTGAGTGGCCTTTCCCGCACGAGTTTTTCCATCCCAGTCCCTGCTGCTCGATTTCTCCGGCGCCTGGTTCAACGCCTACGCACTGACCACCTTTATGGGCGCCGTGCATCTTCCCGAAGGTGTGCCCTCCCGCGACAAGCGCGACGGTTTCTTCGTCGTTCATGGCCATTCGACCAAACGCAACGCGGATATTTTTTGCAGAGCCAAGAGGATCAGGTTTACCCATAGGACCTTCAGGGTTTACGTAAATGAGGCCCATATGAGTGGCGCCTAAGGGCCGCTGGAGTTGACCGTCCTTGGTTTGTCGGTCGCTCGCGAGCATTTCGACCTCCGGTCCCCAGTAAACGACGTCCGGCTCCCAATCATCAGATCGACCACCCGCGAAACCGAAGGTTTCGAAACCCATGTTTTCAAGCGCGACATTGCCAGCGAGGATCATCAGGTCGCCCCACGAGAGGCTTGCGCCATACTTTTGCTTAATCGGCCAAAGCAAACGTTTCGCCTTGTCGAGGTTACCGTTGTCTGGCCAGCTATTCAGGGGGTCGAATCGCATTTGACCGCCGTCTCCCCCACCGCGGCCGTCAAGCGTTCGGTATGTGCCGGCACTATGCCAAGTCATGCGAATGAAGAAAGGCCCATAATTACCCCAGTCCGCTGGCCACCAATCCTGCGAATCGGTTAACACAGCGTCAATGTCTTCCTTGACCGCATCCAAATCCAGCGCGGCAAACGCTTCAGCATAGTCAAAAGATGCCCCGAGTGGATTTGATCGAGCATCTTGGTCACGCAGAGGTGACAAATCGAGCTGATCCGGCCACCAAAATTGATTGGTTTTAACGGTCGTTGGTGCCATTTGCGACGCTGGTTTCATCGCCGCATGGCCGTGCCCATCCGCCATCGTGACACCTGTGTTTGTCAAAGCGAGTAACCCAGCCATGACCATGCTGCGGTGCAGCCATTCTATTTTAGGTCTCATCCCTATCCTCCATGGTTCATTTGAGCAGCAGCGTCAGACCCTGTTGCCTGTGCCCTGCGATTTCCCTCGCAAGCATTCTCTCTAATGCGAACGATTTGTATAGCGCATTATTTCAATGAGAACGATCGACAAAACCACTTGTTATTGACCATGGGTATTCATCGCTCGCCGATGGATCATCCGCCACTCGCGCTGTGACCCATCAACCTGACAGTTCGGTCTCACTAACTCTTGGTCAATATCCTCACCAGCGAGCAGAAACCAAGGGGCAGAAAACCTTGAGTTCGTAATGAAAGGCTAAAGGCCTGAGGCGTTAATCAGGATCGGCATGAAGCGCTGGTGATCAGCAACAAAGGCAAACCACCTGAGTGCGACTCTGGTTATGAATGATGCGTGCTAAAGAGCAGTTACAAGAATACCCAGCAGAGAGATCTAAAGGCTTGAGTGTCACCCTGAAGCATTGGTGGGTAGGACCACTGAATGTTGGGCAAGCAAAGACTCACCCGTCGCGACTCATCACCAATCCAACCTGTCTTGATTGGGCAATCAGCTGACCAGTGCTATCCCATAGGCAACCCGTTTCGATCATCCTGCCTTCATTCAAATCACTGGTTTGGAATTCGGCAAGCACCCAACCATCGGCCGGGCGCCGTCGAACATGAACAGTGAGCTCAATCGTAGGAACCCAACCAACGTTACCGAGTTTGACAAAGGTCGACGGGGGGAACGTGTCACTAAAGAGAAGGAGCGAGCGAACATCCACTGGCCGATGATCCTTGTGCCGAATCCATCCCGATAATTTGGGCGCTTGATGCAGTCCCGAATTCATCTGGTTCGGGTTGAGGCGCACATCTAACTTACTCATCATCGGGATATCGATGCCCTGTATGTCTCCCGTACGAGAGACGCATTCCTCGGGCGGCGGTATCTCGATCGGGGCAATGGAGATGTCCGCATCGACACCCGCTGATTGCATGAGATCTGAGTATGCAGCCATGGATACGAGCCTTACGGAACCGTCTTGAATGAGCGTCGCGCGTGCCGTCGTCAACGACCGCCCGACCCGCAACACTTCAACGTCCACTTCGAAAGGTTGGCCGGAGAGCCCTGGCCTCAGATAGTGCGTGGTAAAAGAAATGGGATCTGGATGGCTCACCTCTTCCGAGAAGGCCGCAGAAATGATGGAGAGCAAAAAGCCGCCATTAGGATTGTCGCCAATGTTCCAGCCATCGGTCATGACGCCTCGGTAGCGTCCATCACCAATCGCTTCGATACGCGTGTCTTGATCAAACTGAAAGGTCATCGCATTGGCAACGTTGTCGATCGAGTCATTGAAAGACCCTCATCTGGCCACACTATGCCTCCCTTGTGCAAGCCAGTCGCCTACTCAGCCGTGCTTATTTTGTAGGCACAAGGCGGTCAAGGGAGCCGGTTACAGTTCCGCTTTAGTCTGATAGGGTTTTTAACTGACAAACTGATTGAGCCTAAGGAGCCGAAAAATGGAGCAGAAGGTTGCCCTAGTCACAGGGGGTGCATCGGGTATCGGCGAGGAGGTGTGCCGCCTGCTCGCGGAGCATCAATTCCTCGTTGCCGTCTGCGACATTGATCGAGACAAAGCGGAGACAGTGGCCCGATCGATTGGCGGCATAGGTGTCGAGTGCGATGTCGCAAGCCCTCAAAGCGTTCAGTCTGCGGCATCGAGATGCAAGGCAGAGCTTGGAGCGCCTGATTTTGCCCACCTCAATGCCGGCATTATGACGTCCGCTCCTGGTGAGCCTTACCAACCGATTGAAACCGTGCCGCTCGACGCGTACCGCAAAATCATGGGTGTCAATCTTGATGGAGTATTCAACGGCCTCCAAACCTTTTTGCCGACTATGCAAGAACGCGGAGGCTGCATCACTGTTACCGCGTCCATTGCAGGGCTGGGGTTCGTCCCCGTAGATCCGCTTTATACCGCAACGAAACACGCCGTCATTGGACTCACGCGAGCCGTCGCTGCTGCAAACGCGGGTTCACAGGTCCGCATCAACGCTATCTGCCCTGGCGTGGTGGACACTGCCATCGTGCCACCTGACTTCAAATCTAGACCAATGATGCCGGCGCGTATGCTGGCAGAAGAGGTCGTCGATCTATACGAAAACGGCCAGAACGGTGAGGTTCGAGTGAAGATCGCAGCCGATCGCCCAAGCTTCGTCGTGGAGCCGGTACCGCTCTAGGCGCTTAAGGAGGATAAAAAAGGTTAGCGGGCCGCAGACGGTCAGTCGTTAGCCTCGCCAACCCTTTTCAGAAGGTTGCTACGGCTAGTCGATACGCTGAATGATCGTTCCAGTGCCAAGACCACCGCCGCAGCACATCGCAATAAGGCCGTACTCCTCTCCCGTTCGCTGCAGTTCGTGCACTGCTTTCGTGGTCAGAAAACAGCCGGTCGCACCCAATGGATGACCGAGCGAGATGGCGCCGCCGTTGGGGTTCACTTTGTCCATGTCTGCACCAACCGTTTTCGCCCAAGACAAAACAACAGATGCGAATGCCTCGTTCACCTCGAAAACGTCAATATCGTTAATCGAAAGTCCAGTCTTATCCAACATTTTCTCGGTCGCAGGGATTGGGCCTTCGAGCATAAGAACCGGGTCGCACCCTACCAGCTGCGCATCAAGCACCCTCGCCATCGGCTTAAGACCTAGCTCGGCAGCTTTTGAGGCCGTCATCAGCAACACTGCCGCTGCACCATCTGCAATTTGTGATGAGGTTCCAGCAGTGTGAACGCCATCTTTTCTAGCCACTGGCTTCAATTCACCAAGTGCCTCAAGACTCGTCTCTCTCGGAACTTCATCCGTTTTGAACATCACACTGTCATCGGTGCGCTTACCATCCGGCCCAAATACAGGCACCTCTAAAGGAATAATCTGGGATTCAAAATGACCTGCATCAATCGCCCGTCTGGCACGCTCTTGTGACTCAAGGCCAAACGCATCTGTGTCGCCCCTGGTCAGCTGATACTTCTCAGCCATTCGCTCCGCACCTTCGAACTGGCTGGTGAACTCGTATTGCTCAAAGTAGGAGCGGGACACGGGCTTACCCATTTCTGGTGCAAGGCCAACCGAGTCAGAACCAATCGGCAAACGGGACATGTTTTCAACGCCACAAGCCATGACGACGTCCGCCATTCCAGCGCGCAATTGACTCGTTGCTAAATGCACCGCCTCTTGAGATGAACCACACTGAGAATCGATAGTGATACAAGGCGTGCCTTCTGCACCGCCGTGAGAGAGCCAGGCCGTTCGAGTGATGTTCATGCCCTGTGCGGCCAGTTTGTTGATACAGCCACCGATGATCTGATCCACCGTGTCGGGAGAGACTCCATTGCGCTCGAGGAGCTCCATCATGACCGGTCCGAGCGTATCGGATGGGTGCACCAGCCCCAATGTGCCGTTTTTTCTACCTACCGCTGAGCGAGCGGCATCAACAATTACTACGTCTTCCAT
>JAYPPR010000002.1:0-19703 GCA_038131595.1 Gammaproteobacteria bacterium | reverse complement strand
CGCCGACATCCTGACACACTCACCTCCCCCAACGCGTCGAGCGCTTTGGAATAGTTTTGATGAAGCCTTAAAAGGCGACGTGATTGCATTCGTTGACCAAGATATCGTTGGCGACCTTCTAATCGATCATCGTCCCGACGAAATCGCTCAAATCATTGAGAGAGTTCCTGACGCTGATGATCTTGCTGACATCATCCAGCAGTTGCCAGACGACGTTAGCGACGAAATTCTCGAAACACTCGATGAGGCAAACCGCAAAAGAATAGAAAAGATTCTGATCTATCCTGCGGACTCGGCTGGTGGCCTCATGGACACTAGTCTGGTATCGATCAGAAAAGACATCACTATCGATGTCGTTCTTCGCTACTTAAGACGACATAAAGAGCTCCCACCAGGCACAGATCAACTCTTTGTTGTCGATCAAGATGGACGTTTTATAGGCAGTCTATCGATCAATACCATCTTGATATCCAGCCCAACGGATCCAGTCGAGCAACTGATGGATCAGCGGTTTGCTGGTGTCCCAGCAACGCTACCTCGATCAGAGGTTGCAGACGTATTCAAACGATATGACCTTATCTCGGTCGCAGTTGTCGATGAGGAGGGCTACCTCATTGGCCGCATCACGATAGATGACGTCGTCGATGTCATCGTCGACGAGGCCGACCACTCAATTCTCGGCAGAGCGGGCTTAAGCGAAGATGACGATACCTTTGCTCCGATTCTTCAGAGCTTCAAGAGCCGAGCGATTTGGTTAGGAGCAAACCTGCTAACCGCCTTTTTAGCATCCTCAGTCATTAATCTGTTTGAGGAGACCATTGAGAAAGTCGTCGCACTAGCCGTTCTCATGCCGATTGTCGCTAGCATGGGAGGAGTTGCAGGTAGTCAAACATTGACGCTAGTCATCAGAGGCATAGCTCAAGGCGCGATACAGGGGAGTAACTCAGGCTGGCTGATTCGCCGAGAGATCGCGCTGGGTGTGATCAATGGGATGGGTTGGGCGTTAATCGTGAGTGGCGTGACGTTTGCCTTCTTTGACGATATCACTCTCGCGATCATTATCGCGTTTGCAATGGTACTCAACATCACGATCGCAGCCTTGAGTGGCTCGCTCCTTCCTAAAATCCTTACCGCGCTGCGAATCGATCCTGCAGTTGCGGGAATGGTGGTCCTTACAACCATCACCGATGTCGTGGGATTTTTATCATTCCTTGGTCTAGCCACCTACTTTTACGCGTAAACTTTGCCTATGACAGACTTTGAGCCAGAGGCACCTAGCAAATCCCAAGAAAAAAGGGACGCTGCTGAAATTTCCAAACTCGCTGAGCGTTTATGTGCATTAAAAAGTAGCCAGTTAGCGCTGATTCCCTATCCCAACATCATCGATGCGGTTACGACCTATCAAAAAATCACCAAAGGAAATGCGCGCAAACGCCAGCTAGGGTATATCAGCCGACAACTCAGAAAACTTGAATTATCTGATGTGAGGGCCGTTGTACAGCGTTTTGATAGCTCGTCTCCTTTGCATCAAACCTTAATCGCCAAGCTCGAGCACTATCGAACCAGACTCATAGAATCAGATACTGAAGTGGTTGCAGAAATTTCTCATCACTTTCCCGACGTTGATCGCCAGCACCTCATGCTCCTTGTCAGGAAAGCTCAGAGAGAACTGTCGATGACACAAGCAGAGTCTGGATCTGACGAGGAATCCAACCTGTCCATACCATCACAGCGCCCAGTTAGCCCCTCTGCCGCATCAAAAGCGGTGTTCTCTTATCTCAAAACGCTCGCCGATCAACACCTCACTGCAAACGCCAAGCAGGAATTTGACGCCTAATCGTTTCGAGCTCAGTGAAATCTAGCTCGAGGGTCAAAAGTCCTGGCTCGTTTTCCAGGTGATCGATGACCTCCCCCCATGGGCTGACCACCATCGAATGTCCATAGGTCTGCCTCCCACTATCATGGTCTCCACTTTGACAGGCCGCGATCACAAACGTGGCATTTTCGATTGCTCTCGCTCTCATGAGCGCTTCGAAGTGAGCGGCTCCTGTGGGTCGTGTAAATGCTGAAGGCACTGCGATGACAGTCGCGCCGAGCTTGGTTAAATCAAGATAGTGTTTAGGAAACCGAAGGTCGTAACAAACACTCAGACCAACAGTAGCAAATGGCGTTGTCACGACCGCAGGCTGATCCCCTGGTTCAAAGGTTGAAGATTCACGGTACACCTTTGTTGTATCACTCACTTCCACGTCGAAGAGATGTATTTTGTCGTACCGCGCCACGATATTGCCTGCTGGGTCGACGACCAATGAAGCGGCTCTGACACGGCCATCTTCAATGGAGGTTTTATCTGGGCGAACGGCCAACGGCATTGTTCCTGCAAACACCCAGGTCCTTTTTGCGCGTGCCAATGCGCAGATCATGGGCAAAATCTCTGACTGATAAGGACTGTTACCCTCAGACCTCGAAAAATAAGTGGACTCGGATTGCCCGATGGAAACCACATCGCTCGACGCCAGCGCAGCGAAGTTTTCTGGAAGAAAAATGGCGTCAACCGAACTGGGCTCGACCTCGCGAACCAGTGCATCAAGCTGATTAAGACTGGTTGTCACATTATGGCTGCTTGTCATCTGCACGACGGTAACGCGACAGTTAGAGACAGCTTGGGCCGCACCGGCTTCAGTCACCCGCCTGTCCCTCATTTGAGCCGCCGTTCGTTTCTACTGGCGCAGGTTCATTCATGTCGCGTAGCGAAGCGTCAAAGACCGACACCAGTTCGACGGATGGTTCCTCAAGTGATCCGTTAATTTCGTACTTCAAACTTGTAAGCTCATCTATTTGATCCTTGAACACCTGCTGAGCGATAAGTACCCCCGCTCCAACCAGCGGGCCCGTCGCAATCGCGCTGTAAGCGGCATACCAAGGTAGATTTTTATTGAGCGGTAGTGTCACCACTAAGTCGTAATCGATGGCCTCGCTTGGAAGGGAAAGATCGCCAGCAAATGTGAGCTGGCTTCCAGGACCAGACATAACGATCGGTTCGTTGGTCTTTATAAGACCAGGTGTCATCGAGAAACTCCCTTGCATGGTGTTAAAGGCATGGCCATCGCCAAGCACGCTGGCGAGATCCAGACTGAGTCTTTGGGCGATCTCCGCAAAGTCGAATATCCCTAACAACTTTAGGGCACCAGAGGAGGCATCCGCTTGAACAATCCGCCCTTTCCCTCCTGTGAACGCAAGTGACCCAGTCAGTTCATTTTCGTCGATATTCAAGGGCGAGCCAGGCCACTCAAATGCCCCCTTAAAGGAGAAATCAGTGCCTTCAAGACCAGCAGCAAAGCCCCACGCCTCCAATGAGGACTTCACATCTGCGATATCAATGGACCCTTCAAATGTTGTAACCGGCACATCGGAAGCCGGGTCCCAGTGTAAGGGGGCGCTTCCAGCAATCTCCATTCCTTTCACATTGGCTACTAAATTATCAATCAACACCGTGGATTCACGGGGACTAACATCAAACATCCACTGACCGTAGTCCTCTTCATCCAGTACCAGGGAGCGCACGTCCACATGAATCGGGACGAGGTCCTCACTTTGAACGCCCAGCAACGGATCACCCTCGTCATCAGAGGTGAGAGACAGATAATCAATCAAGGCTTCCACTGGAGTGGAGGGATCATCGCTCAGTCGAATTTGCCCCTTGAGTTCATCATCGATCACATCAAACACCCAGTGGTCGACGTCTGCCGTCACACGAAGACTAGAATCTGAAAATTCAAGACCAAAGATTTCCAAGGTGCCCACATTAATGGCCACGTAATCAAGGCGGTCGCGAAAAGCCGCAGCATCCTCCGCGCTGACTGCCTCGAATGCCTCAATGAATTCAATCCACTCCTCCGCCCCCACGTAATCGGTCTCTCCCTCGACCCTCAGAGCATCAAAAGCGCCCACTTGCGGTCGAGTGTCACCTAGCCTTACGAGGCCACCGATCACTTGACCGTCCGCCAGCTTAAGCATCCCAGAAAGACCATCCGTGACCTCAAAGCTGAGTTCTGATCCAGATATGTCAAATAGCTGCGTCAATCTAAAGTCACGCTTACTGTCGGCGCTGATTTTTGACAGCGGAGGCGGCATCGATATCGTTACACCCTCTAATAGCGAAGACACCTCAATACTCGGTCGATTCACTTTGCCGCCGTAAGGAATCTGGATCATTGCCTGGAAATCAGCGCTGCCCTCCACGAAGTCAAGCACTGACAAATTCAGCCATCCTTGCAAGGCAGAAAGGTTCGCCATTCCTTTCATATCCACCGACATTACACCGCCAGCACCGGCCGCCTCCGAGGAAATGGTTGCGCTCACAGACTCTCCGAGCATACGAAATTGTGCATTTGACGCAGTCAAACCAGTATCCGAGGAATATTGAAAGTCACTGGTGAGATCGGAGAGCGCGAGGTCAAAGTCTCGCATGTGCAAGGTTGCGTCTTCGATTGTACCTTTCGTTCGAACCGCGATCGATGAACCGCTCCCGTCCAGCGGAACTTTTAATGCTAACTCGCCGATCACTTCACCCGCCCCATCCCACTCGTCGGCAAAATCATTGACCGCATCTGCAATCGGCTTGGTATTTAAGACATCTAAAAGATCCTTTACGACGCCCTTAAAACTTGCATCAATCTGAATATGATCAGCTGCCTCCATCCATGAGGGGTTAGACGTACGTACCGAACCGTGAGACAGACGTGCGCCAAACAATCGACCTCCTAGCTCTTTAGCGACTACGCCTCGGTTGTCGATGGCGACCGGACCTGTCACTTCAGAAAGGTTAGGCCAACGTTCATCAAAACTTAGCGCTAGACCTTCTGCCTGGGTCGCGACGCTATATATCTTCTCGTTTTTAGGCTGTCTTCGATCGAGCGAACCATGTACCAGGATTCCAGTTTCTCCAGCGCCGCCGGAGACAATCGCCCCTTCAAGCCAAGTCGTGACCACTGCCGGCACGGTCATAGGGATAAAGGGCAGACTATCGCGAGCGACAAAATCCGTAGCGCCAATCACAAGCCCCCAATTTCGTGATGCGAAGTCTGGCGTCATATTGATCAGCAATTTCCCTTTGGCTTGAAGGGAGTGAACATCGGCCTCCAATAGGCCACTGGAAATCTGCCACTGCCCTTCTTCTGACCGATAGGCGAGTTGGCCTCGAACTTGGTCGAGCCGCCAAGGCTCCGGGTACAAGTTCGGAAAGTGCAGACCAAAATTACGAGCACTGAGCCCAACAGTTCCCTCCCTCAGTCCAACATCTAGAAATCCACTTAAGCTTGAGAAAGCCGGCAAGGTACCGTCAGTCCTCATCGAGGCATCAATCACGTCAGCCTGAATCCGAAGCGTCTCAGCGGGAGCATTGATCGATGCCGTTATCATGATGTCATCGATCGAAGCGGAGGGACTCAACGCGAGCAGCTTTTCTCGTTGTGCGGGAGGTATCGCACCAATTTCAATCAACCCGTCGAGGGTCCCTTCCGTAAGCGCTACGCTGCTTAGCTTGCCCGCTACCAGAGGCACGTCACCACGCCAATTGAGGGCAGCGGCAACAGGCTCAGGCTCGAACCGACGCCCACCGAGCATTAATGTTTCGACTTGCGCAGTGAGATCGAGTTCAGCGGCGCTCAGATCAAACCCGCCATCCACTGCAACGACGGCCGAGAGCGCCGCAACAATGTCGCTCGGAGCATCGTCAGTGACCGCTTGAGGTCGAGCGGAATCAGCAATTAGTTTTCCTTTGAAAGATCCGGTACCCGCCTGGCTTTTCACCCACACGGATGCAGATAAATCGTCTAGGCCACCAACCACGGGGATATCCTTTGAAATTAGCGTAGATGGCAGGCCATTTAATTCAGCATAAGCAGTGAAATTCGAACTCAAAAACCGACCCGGCGCGTCATCGAAAGTGGCTGAAAAACGGAGATTCTGAAGTTCAAAGGATTGACCAGCTCGCCCTTGATCGAGCATCAGATTCAAGGTTCCTTTGGCAACCCGTTGGCCGCCCTGCAAGCCCAAGAAGAGACCTGACGGATTCATCGCAGTGACCAGCCAATCCTGCTGCGATTGCTCTAGTCGAATGGCAAAGTTAGTCAGGGCTAATTCTTCAATTCGAGCGAAGTTCAGCACTGACCGCTCGGCAGGCTCTAGCAGCTTCTCCGCAAACGTCCATTGCCCACTTGGCAGCTGCTTAAGAATCAACTCCAGACCGGAGATTGTCAGTGACCTGATCACGAGTCTTTGCTCGAGGATTGAACGAAGCAAGTCCACGCGAACGGACAGCGAACGAATCAACGCATCCACTTCCTGTGGGCTCTCATCGAAGAAAAGCAGGTCTTGGACTTGAACTTCTGGGTCTAACTGACTCATGCGAGCAGTGATGGCCTGAAACTCGAGGCGAACGCCCACCGATTGACTGAGCGTTTGCTGCAACTCGTCTCGGTAACCTGTAGCGAGATTGGCGGCAAAACGGAGCCCGGTTATCAGCAGTGCAAAGCCGACTAAAAGGATAATAATCCAGAGACGCACCCAGCTGAGCAATCGTTCGAGCGTCACAATCAGACTCTCTCCGAGTTAATTCCAAGCAGCGAGGCCCTCATTTGGATGGGCTCACTTAATTTGTCGCTCAATCCTCTGCCACGTCCATGGCGACGTCTAATGGTAGGCCTACCCTTGACCTCGAGATCGCTAGCAGCCCGAAGGGCAACATATCTGAGACTTGGCAGTGTAATCGGTCGGATGCGCACAACT
Organism: Gammaproteobacteria bacterium; assembly: GCA_038131595.1. GTDB lineage: Bacteria > Pseudomonadota > Gammaproteobacteria > Pseudomonadales > Azotimanducaceae > UBA9926. Next base: position 12,914 of record JAYPPR010000002.1, on the reverse strand, counting down.
CCTGCATTTTGGAGGCTATTTTGGCCTCATCCTGATCACCGGCCATATCAATGAAATCAACCACTATTAATCCTCCGATATTTCGGAGTCTCAAGTGCCGTGATATCGCAACCGTTGCCTCAAGGTTGGTCTGTAATGCTGTTGCAGAGAGATTCTTCTGACCAAGATTACCGCCGGAATTCACATCGACCGTGGTCATGGCCTCTGTTTTTTCTATGACAATGTAGCCCCCAGAGGGCAGATTCACTCGCTTATCATGCACAGTTTCGACAGCGAGATTGGATTCAAGTTCGCTACCAATTGAACTTTCAACCTCACGAAGCTCTCCACGAAAATCTGCTCCGAATTGGTCGATAAAGGCAGCAACGTCAGAGCGGACCTTTGAATCGTCAACCCTTATTACGCCTACCCGATGGTCTAGCAAGTCCCGTAGCGTTCGAAGCGCGACAGGGAGATCTTCATGAATTTTACGCGGCGTCCGATCCTGAAGATACGCGCTTTCGATCTCGTCCCATTGCTCGACTAGCGCATCAAACTCCTGTTCTAGAACCTCTTGGGTCTTGCCTTCGGCTACTGTGCGAGCGATCAAACCAAGTCCTGATGATCCAGACACTTCAGGCAGCAAATCGCGTAAGCGCTCGCTTTCTTGCTCATCAGAAATTTTCTTTGACAGGCTAAACTGCTCTTGCCTCGGCATCAGAACCAGATAGCGTGAGGCAAGCGTAATATTCATTGTCGCTCTGGGACCCTTTTGGCCCACTCCTTCTCTCGTCACCTGTACCATCACGGACTGCCCTTCGCGCAGAAGCTTTTGTATCGGCTGGTGACTTTGCTCATCTCCATGGCCATTCTCTGACACCACCTCTGTAACGTGAAGAAACGCCATTTTTTCCAAACCAATGTCAACGAACGCACTCTGCAGCGCGGGAACAACCCGGGACACCTTCCCTACATAGATGTTGCCACGCAACATCTGGACCGCTTGGTGCTCAACAAACACTTCGAGCACCTTGCCTTCTTCAACCAGCGCCACTTGAGTGTCGTCTTGGGATTGCGCTATCCAAATTTCTCTATTCAATGCTGTACCCAACTATCCTGTTTCCCACTTATTCATTCTGTTCATCATCTATCTGCATCTAGTTACATCTGTCTGCATCTGTTTGCATTTACCTGCGCCACGTCCACACACTCTCCCCCGATTCCAGAAAGAGTGCTTCCGTCTCGTAGAGCGGTAATCCCATTACATTGCTATAACTCCCCTCGATGCGCTCAACAAAGAGCGAGCCTATTCCCTGAATACCGTAGGCTCCCGCTTTATCGAAGGGTTCTTCCGTCTCTAGATACCGCTCAACCTCTCGATCAGATATTGCCTTGAACTTCACTTTTGTACGAGTGACCGACGATCGTGTGGCATCGGTGACTAGCGCAGTTCCAGTATAAACCTCATGCCAAGAACCCGATAACGCGCGAAGCATTTCTCTGGCGCCTTGCGGATTGTGGGGCTTGCCTAATATCTGATTCCGGTGCACGACCACTGTATCTGCGCCAAGAACGACGCCTTCCGACACGAGGCTAATCGCCTCCGCTTTCTCTACCGCTAATCTACGAACGTAATCGTCTGGGCTCTCATTCTTACCTATCGTCTCATCGATATCGGCGGGCTGGACTTGGAAGCGAAGGCCCAGTTGGCGAAGCAATTCGGCTCGCCGGGGCGAAGCGGAAGCCAGAATCAAATTAGTCTCTGTCCTCGCTTCCACGCTCTGCCTCCTTTCGTCTCCTTTGCGCTGATCCATTCCTTGCTCCCGTTCATAACTGCAGCCGATCCGTGTGAGATTGCGCACTGCGAACCGCTCGGCCTATCGCTCCAGACCTAACGACTCAATCTGCGAGCTGCCAGCGTCACTTCCCGTCAACGCGTTAAGGCGAGCGCAACCCACTCACACCGGCGGTGTGGCGCCGTATACGCCAATCTAGAAAGCGTCCGCTCCTCGCAACTCATCCTAAAGACGGCACCTCGCTCTCCGGCATTGAGGACTAGTCCACTCACTATCCACTCGTTAGGGGCAACTCGCTCGGTGCAACTCACCCGGAGAAAATTGTCGAGCTTCACCATTTGATTGGTTGTTCAGCAAACCTACCCAGAAAATCAGCTATTCCACCTAGCCTCATCGAATGATTGAGCAGAGCCTTGGTGCATCTGGCGCTTCCTAATGAATCCTCGAATGAGATGAGCCGATCCTAAACGCGGCTGCCCACCCTGTAGCTGACCCACTGACACACACCTCTCATCACCCATGAACCCAACATCGTAGATTCAAGGCGGAATTAACGGACTCGGCGCCTGATCATTCGTAACAGCAAAAATACCCAAGGCCACATTAGCGCACTTGCGAAAGCCTTCAAAAAAATCATTACGCTCGCCAGCGAGCCTGACGTCAATGACAAGAACAAATATTGGAGGATCAAACCAATCAACATGGCAAAAGCAACGATAATTGCCTGCTGCCAGATCGGGTAGCACTCGCACCTGATGATAGGTCGCCGAAAAAAACAGTACGAGCATCAAGTAGACCAAGCCATGCTCTCCCAAGGGAGAACCTGTGGCCAAATCAGCGGCAAAACCCAACAAGAAAGCAGTCATCAAACCGACTCTCTCTGGCGCTGCGAGGACCCAATAACTCAATGTCAGCGCTAGCCACTCAGGTTGAAAAAAATACAAGTAGGCGGGCAACCCCTGAAACGCTGGGAGCACCAATAAGATAAGGGAAAAAAAACAGGTCGTCAGAATGGCTGTCCACACCCTCATAGCACGCCTGCCTCTTCGGATGTTTCGGACGTTTTTGGCGCCTCTGCCGCCTTTGTCACCGCATCTTCTTGGACGAGTGGTTCCACCAAAGACAGTAACAACACATGGTCAATGGCATGGGGCTTAGACGAAATCGACATATCAACCGACTGAAAGGATTCTCCAGGAATCATCTTTATGTTGGAAATCTGGCCAACGGGGTAACCTCGAGGGAATCGACGGCCAAGCCCAGAGGTCACAAGAGAATCCCCCAAGCGGATGTCGGCGGAGACGCTGATAAAACGCACGCTAAGTTGCTGCCGATCTCCGGTGCCCTCTGCTATGACCTGCTGCCCCGTCCGCTCGTTCAGCATGGGGACGGCATGGGAGGGATCGGTAACCAGCATCACTTTCGACAGCCCTGGCATGACTTCAGTGACTTGGCCCAGCAATCCCGTGGAATCAATGACCGCTTGGCCCACGCGAACGCCATCCCGCTCGCCTTTATCGAGAATGAGGCGGTGACGATCTGACCGTTGTTCGAGCGAGAGCACTTCCGCGATCAGGGCGTCACTCTCAATTTGTGAGCTTGAACCGAGCAATGCGCGCAGACGAGCATTCTCAGCTACCAATCCCGCCATTCGTGAGGCCAGCGCTCTGAGCTCGAAGTTCTCTGCTTCCAGTGCGTCTACCCGCTCGCCTCGGTCCACAATCGTCTGGAAGGTATCGCTTACGCCAGATGACAGGCGTAAGGGCAAATGAGCCATCCCGATAACAGGTTCAATCCAAGGAGAAGTCGCCTGGCGGAAACCGCGCAAGTAATCACTCGAGCTGTCAATCCACAGTGTGAGCGCGCAAGTCAGTATCAACACAATCGCTAGGGATGGAGATGGGGTTGTGCGAGTAAATAGGGTATTCAACGGGGTCTACGCTCTCATTTGATTCCTGAGCGACTTTTGCTACTCAGGCTCGCACAAAAACAAATACTACGTCGATAACAGATCACTGAGTCCCATGTTGTCCATCATCTCGAGTGCTTTACCACCGCCTCGAGCAACACAGGTTAGCGGGTCCTCGGCAACAATAACGGGCAGCCCTGTCTCGTTGGCCAGCAATTGGTCCAGCCCTTGAAGGAGAGAACCGCCGCCGGTAAGCACAATGCCTGATTCGGCAATATCGGCCGCGAGTTCTGGGGGTGTCTGCTCGAGCGCCCCTTTCACCGACTGAACAATGATATGCAGTGGCTCCTGCAAAGCCTCGAGAATTTCATTGCTGTTTAACGTGAAGCTTCGTGGAATGCCCTCCGCCAAATTTCGACCACGGACATCAATTTCTTTTACCACATCACTCGGAAACGCTGCGCCAATTTCCTGCTTAATTCGTTCTGCAGTTGTGTCGCCAATCAAACTACCTTGCGTTCGCCTTACGTAAGCAATAATCGCGTCATCAAACCGATCACCACCAACTCGCACCGACTGGGAGTACACAACGCCATTTAAGGAAATAACAGCGATCTCGGTCGTTCCCCCACCGATATCGATCACCATGGTGCCTACCGCTTCATGAACCGGTAATCCTGCGCCTATGGCCGCAGCCATCGGCTCTTCGATGAGTCTGACATCTCTTGCACCAGCGCTAATCACCGATTCGCGGATTGCTCGGCGTTCGACTTCTGTCGCCTGACAAGGCACGCAAACGAGCACGCGGGGACTAGGCCTAATAAAACTGTTTTTATGCACTTTCTTGATGAAGTGCTGCAGCATCTTTTCCGTTACCTGAAAATCTGCAATCACGCCGTCTTTGAGCGGTCGGATGGCTGTAATATTGCCCGGTGTTCTACCCAGCATCCGTTTCGCATCTACGCCGACTGCCGCTACTGATTTCTGATTATTGTGCTGCCTTATCGCAACGACAGAGGGTTCATCCAAGATAATGCCCCCCTCCCGTACATATATCAGCGTGTTGGCTGTTCCAAGATCGATCGACAGGTCGTTGGAAAATAAACCTCGAATCCGTTTAAACATGAAGTTTTAACCGAGCATTAATCGTCAATAAAGCGCGCCTAAGGCGCTATTGCTCATCAGTATGAACAACTGCGAATTCGACTGCGGCGCGGGCGCCGAGCGAAGCTGCAACTCTAGCACCAAGCCCAAACCAGTGACAAGCGAAACCTGGTTAACATACTGTTCTAAATGGATTTTTTATGAAGACAACTGCAGTATTCCCTGCAGATTCGTCGCAAAGTTCTTGTAATGCGGCTTTCTCACATTGCAGCCATGTAGGAGAAACATTAGGATGTCGCCCTTTTTCCGGAGGAGCGTTTGGTGACGCAGCCCATCGACGATCAAACACTCGACCGCGTCGCTCAGCTTGCCCAGCTCAGTCTCCCGGACGAGCAGAAACCCAGCCTAAAACAGGCAATGAATGACGTCCTGGACTTGGTGGCAAGCCTACAAGACGTCGCTACTGACGATGTCGAGCCAATGGCGCACCCTTTATCTATCAGCCAGCCGTTACGATCCGATGCGGTGACAGACGTCGACCGATCCAAGATGATCTCGATCAACGCCCCGGCGGTGGAAGGGAACTGCTTTCTCGTGCCTAAGGTCATCGAATGAAGTTAGAAAGTGCCTCCATCGATGATTTAAGCCAGATCCTTGCTAGCCGAGAGCTATCGGCAACTGAGCTAACCACATATTTTCTCAATCGCATTGACGCTCGGTCTGACCTCAATGCCTTTATCTCCGTTGAGCATGAATTGGCACTGGAATCTGCTGCCGAAGCGGATCGAAGGCTTCGCGCGGGTGATCAAGCGCCTCTGCTTGGCATACCGATCGCAGAGAAAGACCTGTTTTGCACAACGAGTGGATTAACAACCGCTGCTTCCAAAATGCTCGCCAATTATCGCTCTCCCTTCGACTCAACAGTCTCGTTAAATTTGAAGCAGGCGGGCGCCGTTAGGCTCGGAAAATGCAACCTGGATGAATTCGCGATGGGATCATCCAACGAAAATAGCTATTTTGGTCCCGTCAAAAATCCATGGGACACGACACGGGTCCCTGGCGGATCCTCAGGTGGATCGGCTGCCGCGGTAGCCGCAGGGCTGTGCACAGCCGCGACTGGAACGGATACAGGTGGTTCTATTCGTCAGCCCGCAGCATTCTGCGGATTAACCGGACTGAAACCGACATACGGCCGAATCTCTCGTTGGGGCATGATCGCTTTTGCGTCCAGCTTGGATCAAGCAGGACCAATGACTCGCTCCGCCGCGGATGCCGCTTCTTTGCTTGAAGTGATGGCAGGCAGCGACCATCAAGATTCAACCTCTCTCCCAGAGCCCGTCCCCCCCTACCGACAACTCATTGAGCAGTCGATAAAGGGACGCACAATCGGTGTTGTACCCTCGCTCCTGGACGGTGTGTCACCCCCATTGTAGAGGCCTACCAGACTTGCCAATCAGCGCTAGCGTCCCTAGGGGCTACTTTTCGTGAAGTAGCACTGCCTCATCACACGCATAGTGTTGGCGCCTACTATGTGATCGCGCCGGCGGAGTGCTCAGCCAATTTGGCTAGATACGATGGGGTCCGCTTTGGTCACCGATGCGAGGATCCTCGCGACCTACAGGACTTGTATCTTCGCTCGCGCGAGGAAGGGTTTGGAGACGAGGTCAAGCGCCGCATATTAGTAGGAACGTTTGCGCTGAGCGCGGGCTACTACGATGCCTACTACAACAAAGCGCAACAAGTCAGGCGCTTGATTCAGTCGGATTTCATCTCTGCATTTGAAGACGTAGATATGATTCTTTTACCGACCACACCCTCCACAGCGTTTCAGCTCGGGGAAAATATCAGCGACCCTGTCTCTATGTATTTGCAAGATATCTTTACCATTTCCGCCAATCTTGCGGGCCTACCGGCAATTAGCTTCCCCGCTGGTCAGGCTGAAGGCTTACCCATCGGCCTTCAATTGATTGGGCCTCACCTTGACGAGAGCACACTGCTGCAGTGTGTGCATCAGTATCAACAAGTGTCCGATTGGCACATACGCACGCCGAGCGAACCATCATGACGATTCCCACTGGCTGGCAAGTAGACATCGGGCTTGAGATCCACGCACAGCTCAATACTCAATCCAAAATCTTCTCCGGCAGCGCCACACAATTTGGTGCCGCAGCCAACAGCCAAGCCAGCTTTGTCGACATGGGGCTGCCCGGCGTACTGCCAGTCGCTAATCAAGCCGTCTTCGAAAAAGCGGTCCAGTTCGGGCTTGGCGTTGGCGCCGAGATTAATCGCGTGTCTCGCTTCGATCGAAAAAATTACTTTTACCCAGATCTACCTAAGGGCTATCAAATCACTCAAATGGATGCGCCCATCGTGTTAGCTGGAGCGGTCACTATCGAGGTCGATGGCACCGAAAAGGTCATTCGAATCACCCGCGCTCACCTCGAGGAAGACGCGGGCAAATCCATCCACGATGCGGTCGATAACGCGACCGCCATTGACCTTAATCGTGCGGGTACACCACTGCTTGAAATTGTCTCCGAGCCCGATATGAAATCGGCCGAGGAAGCAGTCGCTTACGCTCGCAAAATCCATCAGCTCGTCACGTATCTCGATGTTTGTGATGGGAACATGGCTGAGGGGTCGTTGCGCTTTGATGCCAACATATCTGTTAGACGCGACAACGCTATTGAGCTTGGGACGCGAAGCGAAATCAAAAATCTCAACTCGTTCAGATTCCTCGAGCAAGCAATCGAGTACGAGATTGAGCGGCAGGTCGAGGCGCTCGAGTCTGGCGCCTCACTGATCCAGGACACTCGCCTTTTTGATCCTGACAAACGCGAAACCAGGCAAATGCGCAGCAAGGAAACGTCGACGGACTACCGCTACTTCCCAGAGCCGGATTTGCTTCCAGTGGAACTCAGCGAGGCGTTCATCCAATCCGTGGCCGACGGCATGCCTGAGCTACCGGACGAACGCTTGGCTCGGTATCAATCCTCGCTGGGTCTATCAAACGCTGATGCCCGTTTGCTCTCGGGCGAACGTCCTTTAGCCCAGTTCTTTGATACGGTCGCAAACGGTGTTGACGACCCCAAGATGGCAGCCAACTGGGTCAAAGGTGATCTCTTGGGAAAACTCAACGAGACGGAGGAAAGCATCGCGTCTTGCCCCATCACTCCTGAACAATTGATCGATCTCATCAAACTCATAGAGGCTGGAACAATCTCCGGCAAAATTGCCAAAGAGGTGTTTCAAGCGATGTGGACTGGCCTCGACGTCTCGGTCAAGGACTACGTCTCTCGCGAGGGTCTCGAGCAAGTCTCTGATGTGGGCGCACTGGAACCGCTTATTCAAAGGATTATCGATGCTAATCCTAAGCAAGCCGATGACCTCAAAGCCGGGAAAGGAAAGCTCATGGGGTTTTTTGTGGGCCAGGTGATGAAGGAAACATCCGGCCAGGCCAACCCTCAACAGGTCAACACCATTATTCGTTCCTTGCTGGATCTCTAAGCGGCGCCAAGCAAACGCCTGCCCAGCCACTCATCGATAACCAGCAATCGCTGGGCCGCGCTTCAGCAGAATCTGCGGTCACGGCTTAGTCCGGCCCAGCGTTTGGCGCCATTCTAGAAGCGATCAAGAAACCCTTTGATTCGCTCCGCATTAACCCCCAAATCACTTTGACCCACTCGCGAGACCGAACGGACATCGATGATGGATCGGTCGGCTTCAGATCGAACTCGGACGACCACGTCGTCTTTGAAACCGAACCAAAAGGTCGTGTCTGTTGCCTCAACAACGCCTAGCGATTCACTCACATTAATGACCTCAAGCCCCATCTCCTCGAGCACCGCGCGCGATCGATCAATCGCCTCGACAGGCGACATTGATACGACTTTGGTCTCAAGGTAAGGGATAGAACTCTGCGTGAAGCGCCTCCATATCCTCCGCCGTATGGTCAGCGTCGCCAAACGCTAAATCGTTGGCAGCATAGATCCTCCGCTTCACCACCTCGTGAAACTCCGGTGGATCGATCGGGTTCGTCGTAATGTCATGAATAGGCGGAACCGCTTGCGCCTTTGACATGTGCGGCGCGAGCGCAACGATGGGAACAATCGAACAAAGCGCGGTGACAGCCAATGCTGCCTTACTAAAAGGAATCTTTTTGATGGCGAAGAAGGCAACTAACCCGAGCATCGCAACCAAGTTAAGCGCGCCCCCAGCGACTGCGAGCATCACTCCACCTAGTGATGCCATCAAATCAATGGCGCCAGCCTTATAGGCCAGTGGACTGAGCAGCAAGATCGGTATCAAGCAAATACCGAATACCACATTTATTTTTTGACCGGTGTGCATCCAACGCTCCTCTCAAGAATCGCGAGTATTTTACACGCTACCGGCTGCGAGGTATCGGTGGTGCTCGACTCTCTAGCCTGACCGTTTCGACCCACCCCCGCGCCCGATACCCCATGCCGGTACACCAAAAATTGCTGCATGCATCGCCTTTCTGTCACTGGCTGCTTGAGGAGAGGTTTCAGAAACTTCAGCCCAACATTGGCCTACTGGCCAATGATATGCCATGGCTCAAAGCGCACACCCAACACATTATGATGCGGGTATCGCTGGGCCCATTCATCAGATTGAAGGGTCGCTTGGTAAACCGGCGATTTAAGGAATTGTCGAGAGAAATTCGCGTCCCCGAGTCGCCTGTCCCCAATATCGAAATCACCTGAAAAGTGGTAGGAATAACCGGCGGGCGCACGATTCCTTGAAGCAAGGGACAGATTCCCGTCAGACGCAACTACCTTGTCCAAATAGAGCAGCATCTGCTTGGGATGCCCACGATAACCCGACATCAATGTGAGCGAATTCCCGAGCTTTTGCTTGAGTGCATCAAAGCGGCGGGAGGGCTCTCCGTCGATCAGATAGTCACCATCTTCAGGGTAGTGAACCAAATCCTCGGGATTGTGGTGGGCGAGAAAATCCTCCGATACTCGCGCACCACGGTAGTCAAAGAATGTATTCGAGCGACCAAACAGCGCCCTCATAAAACGAATCTGGGGAACAGAAAAGCGAGCGCTGGGTAGGTCGGACGCGACCTTAAAGACCCTTTCAAATCCTAGGGTGTTGAAGCGGCCATGACCAACATGCGCCTCCACTGCCCTCAGTCGGTCTATGACCTCTCGGGCAACACCAAGCTCACTCGGTTCAAGGTACCGATCACCATCGTAGGGTTGATCGGCCGCGATCATGCGACTGAAGTAATCCGCATCAAGTGGACCTTGCCCAGCATTTAATTCAAATGCGGCCAAAAACCCCTCGACGCTCGGTGCCGGCGCGGATTTTTTCTGCGCCTCAGGTGACGCAGCGGTTTGCCTGTCCTTCTCCAGCGAGCCAGTCGCTTCGGCACTTATCTCGGTAACTGTCACCAGTGGCCTCTCATGCGCGGGAAGGGCCCCTTTGCTCCCCACGAACTGCCACGTCGCAATCCCTCCGATAAGGGTCACTGCCAAACCAACCAGCAAAACAATGTATCGGCGAAAAAAGCGTAAACGATTCACTTTTTATTCCTTTGACAGACCGCTTAAGCCTGAGAGGCCTAGGTCTTAAGAGAGCGTGCCCAGCACTGGCCGTCCTTCCTGGAATACTTCTACAGGAGCCGCCAAGCCTTCGAGCGAAAGGAGCGGGTCCTGTTCAACCAAAACAACATCAGCAATGAGGCCTGTGGCCAACCTACCGATTCGATCAGAAACTCCAAGCGCCTTAGACGCGTGGACCGTAGCAGCCATCAGGGTCTCACTGGGCGTGAGTTCTGCGATGGCGGAAAATACTGGCAGCGTCTTCGCAAAATCCGCATGGAAGACATTGGGAATCCCTGCGTCAGTGGATGCAATGAATTGACAGCCTGCTGATTTCATCTTGCGGAACCGAGATTGAATCGCCTCAAGGCCAGGCGGATTGCTGAGGTGGCGCCGCCAATTGAGATTTACCGTCGGTGACACCCAAATGCCTTTTGATGCTATCACCTCCGCGATTGCCGGCTCGTAATCCTTGCCCCATCCATTCGGTCCCACCCATGAACAATGCTCAATCGTGGTCACACCCGCATGCGCGGCATGACCAATTCCATCCACGCCATGGCAATGGGCTGCTATTTCGTACCCTAAGTTTCGAGCATGACTCACAACATGACTCATGATGTGTTGATCAAATTGCGCGTCGCCAGGGCGGCTATTTGGCGTAATGCTGCCCCCGGTCGCCATGATCTTTATGAGATCGACTCCTTTTGCATGCTGGCGATCCAGCACAGCGAGGGCCTCTTCCAGCGTGCCTGCCTCACCTCCCCAAAAGTGGCAATGCCCCCCCGGGCTCGTTAGCGGTTGGCCTGCGCAAAGCAGCCTCGTACCCACATGCTCTCCAGCTGCAATCTCGTCACGCACCTTGAGCTCAAGCCAAGCGCCGCCGCCTAAATCTCGGGCGGTGGTCACACCAGCGCGCAACATATCGCTCGTTCGCTTCCGCATCGCCGCCAGCTGCTGGTCCTCTGGTACCCGGCCATGCGCAAACGGATCGGTCACCGAGGGATCCAAACCTAAATGAACATGCGCATCGATCAACCCTGGCACCGCGACTAATCCCTGACAATCCCGGACCTCATCCGTCGCATGCACATCGTCAGATTGGGTCAGTGCTAACGTGCCATCAGCTAGCATCCGGATCGCATCGTATTGCGTGCTATGCCCGGGCTCGTCACCTGTCCAAATAGTGAGATTTTTGAGCAACCGCGATGTTTTTTCTGTGGCCATTACATCAACCTCGTTCTTACGCTTAGACCTGGTCTCGCCATGCAGCCTATCATCAACACGCCGACCACCCTCCCGTCAGTCTTTTTGGTTCAGCGCGAGGATTTCCAGCAATCCGGTCAATATGAGATCACCCACCATGTGATCGAATATCTTTTCCTGATCAAAGAGGTGAACGAACCCGCCAGTACCAATCACCAGTGGGGGCTCGTCAGCGAAAACCTGATCGGTAATGCGCTGGACCAGCTCTCGAATCATGCCCACATTGGACCAATATAGGCCTGACTGAATGCTTTCGATGGTCGTCCTGCCGAAGGCGGTCTTCATCGGCACGATTTCAACCGAGGGCAACTGCGCTGTGCGCATCTCTAGGGCTTCCATCGCTAGTCGCACACCAGGCAGGATATTCCCCCCAAGGAAAGTTTTATCTTTTGCTACTGCACAAACTGTCGTTGCCGTACCAAAATCAGCAACGATCAGATTCCTTCCGGGGAAGAGCTTGATGGCACCCACCGCGTCAGCAATTCGGTCAGCACCAACCTCTTTAGGATCCTGGTAAGCAATATTGAGCCCCGTTTTTACGCCTGGCCGTAGCATTAAGGGATCAATCGAGAAGTATTTTTGTGCGCATGCCCGAAGCGAATAGTTAAGGTCAGGGACCACACTGCAGATGACGATTTCTTGGATTAAGCCTGGGTCAATGTCGTTTTCCCGAAGGACTCCTCGGAAAAAAACACCCAATTCATCGGAGCTGCTACGAAGTTGGGACGTTCGGCGAAACTGAGAAATCAGGCGATCCCCAGCAAAGACGCCCCCGAATACCTGAGTATTGCCCACATCTAGACATAAAATCATAGCCGCTCTCCAAGCTCGTTTTCGGCAAAACTACTTGTTGAACGAGAGCGCGCATCGCGAAGCATCGTGCCACTGACTCCATCATCGCAGGCTATTCTAAAGCACCGCTGCGAGTTGCCAGTCTGCACATCCATGATAAGACTTCAGTACCTGTCTCATTCGATCAAGTCTGTCGGCGAGAACCCTATAGGCCGCCGAGACTTGACTATAGTGGGCCATGCTTTATCGATCAAACGGATGCTTATTCGCAAGCTTAGAGCTAAAATGCACCCACGGGCCTATAGCTCAGTTGGTTAGAGCAGTGGACTCATAATCCATTGGTCGAAGGTTCGAGTCCTTCTGGGCCCACCACTTAAGCGCGCACGATCGTGCGCCAAGCCTCGGCGGTACTTACTAAACGGGAGATAGGTCCTTTCGGCGAGCCATTTGCGCTGCGCGTGTTCATGCACATTCTTTATTGCAACACGGCAAACC
>JAYPPR010000001.1:0-146272 GCA_038131595.1 Gammaproteobacteria bacterium | reverse complement strand
TCGCAATTTAGGAGAGATCCTAAAACTATTCATTATTTTTCGTATTCATGCGAGGTAAACTCTTCTGGTGTTTGCTAACAAACCGTAAGCACTGCTGCATTCGTAGGCTTTAGCGCCGACTTCAGTTTTCGCTTGGGATCTGCTGAATATTGCAACCGAACTTTGCGGCCAAGAGAGGATCAGCTAATGGAACACATCCTTAAATTCTTGTTGTCACCCTGGGCCTGGGCCATGGGCTTTCTTTGGCCACTCGCGACCCAAACGCTTATTGCTGCCGAATTAATGGCATCGGGCCCTACGGCATGGGCTGCTGGAGCAGTCATCGCCTTAGCCCTCGCTCATTGCGCACTTCAAAGGAGCTGGATATGGATCAAGTAGCCAACCGAGATCTCGATGCACTCACTGATGAGAACTCGATATTCTCGAGCGCCAAATTGCTGACAAATACATGCGGCGGATCGTGCCCTGGGGTGCCGTGGTATGGGGTATCGGCAATTGTCGTTTTCTTCTCGCTGTTCCCATCGTGCTGACGGGTTTGATGCCGCTTTGGCTCCTTTCCCAATTGCGACGCTCAACCTGATGCTGTAATGGCTTACCTGCCTTCCCATGAGGTAACACGGCATCATTGGGCGCAAAGGCACCAAGCTCCACTGGCTAAACGAAATGCTGGGCCACGTCTCGCCACTGCCCATCGTGTCGTCCTACGTGCTTCGAGCGACCCACATGGAGCATCACCGTCACTGCAACGATCCCAGCTCGACCCTGACTACAAGATTCATGCAAAGACGGTTGGGCATTCCTCGCCCAGCACATCAGGAATCTCCAGCCTGGTTCTGAGGAAGGCGCCGCCTATGGGAGTGTCTCGAACGGATTGGCGAATCGAGATTAGTCATACACCAGCTGGTATACCAACTGGTCTACCTCGCCATTATGTTCACCCTGGCTTGGGCGGTCGCGCCATCGAGGCGGCGCTCATTTGGTGGATACCAAAAATCATTGCCGGCGTTCATTTACGTTACTACCTATCCTGGGCACCGCATCATCCTGCAGAGCTGCAAGGCCGCTATCTTGATACGCGGGCATTTAAATCGAAGCTCGGTAACCTCTTCTCGGCAGGCATGCAATACCACATCATTCATCATCTTTACCCTCGGATCCCGCTCAGTTTGACCCCAGCTGCGTACCGCGAATTGCGGCCCATTTTGGAACGTCGCGGCTGTGACCTTGGTGAAATGTGAGTGGGCCGACCAACAACGCCGGCAGGTCGCATCTAAGTCGGGGTAAGTTTCGATCGGTGCTGCCAGATAAAGCTAGAGCACAGTAGCGTGCACCGAATATGAACCATACATTTCACCCCAAGTGTACGCGGGGATGAAACGCGTATGAGCCAGTCGCCTTAACCCAAAGCGATGGCTGTTATCTCCCTAAGAAATGCGATTTGAGCGTTTCGTGCGCGAGAGGCGCTAATGAAGTGAGGGCAGTGCCGAAAAAAACGAGTTTGGTTCTGGCACGAGCCAAGCCAGAACAAAAACAGAGGATAACCACCGAACCAGACGGACTTCGCGCAGAAGCTCACAATCAATCGAAAGAAGAATAGGCAGACCGATGACCGATACTCAATTTCACCCCACTGCTTGCAATCTCTGTTATGCCAATTGCGGAGTACTGGTCCAGCTCGATGACACGGGCACCCAAATCGTTAAAGTGAGGGGCGACAAGGCCCACCCTGTTTCAAAAGGCTATACCTGCAACAAGGCTGCACGCATCAACTTCTATCAGAACGGGAAAGATCGACTGACCACCCCACTGCGCCGTCGAAAGATGGCTCATTTGAGGCCATCGATTGGGACACGGCAATCAGCGGAGGTGGCAGCCGGGCTCTCAAAGCGTCAAGAACGAACACGGTGGCGATAAAATCATGTACTACGGGGGGGGCGGTCAGGGTAATCACCTTGGCGGAGCCTACAGTCACTCGGTTCGTCGCGCGCTCGGCATGAAGTACCAATCGAACGCGCTCGCCCAGGAAAAAACGGGCAAAGCCTGGACTGCCCAACGCGTCTTAGGTGGTGGTTGGCATGGAGACTTCGAGCATTGCGATGTCGCTGTGATCGTTGGAAAAAATCCGTGGCAATCCAACGGCATGCAGCGCGCACGCGTCGTGATGCGCGATATCTCCAAAGCAGCAGATCGAACACTCATCGTCCTCGACCCAAGACTCAGCGAAACCGCCGAGCTCGCGGATATTCACTTGCCGGTCAAACCCGGTACCGACGTCTGGTGCATCATGGCTATCCTTGGCTATATGGTCCAAAACGACCTGGCTAATTTCGATTGGATTTACGCCCATACCACCGGTTACGAGCGCATTCTCAACCAACTGAAAGAGGCAGACGTCGAAGCCTATGCCGAATTCTCCGGAATCGAGATGACGCTCATTGTTCAAACGGCAGAAGCGCTGGCCTCGACCGACAAGATTGGGGTCTACGAAGACCTCGGAATCGAAATGGCGCCCTACTCCACGCTTTGCACTTATCTCAACATGCTGATTTTCCTTATCCCCGGTGCCTTTGGCACTGAAGGCGGCATGCACCTCACGACAGGCCTTGCAAGCGCTGGAGGTGGCGGCGGCACTGGCGCGAGCGGCATTGATGAAGGCGGATACGAGCAAGGGTACAAAACAACTCCTGTTACGGGTGCCCGCATCATCAATGGGCTGATGCCCTGCAACTCGATTCCCGAAGAGATTCTATCGGATCATCCCGATCGGTTTAGAGCAATGCTGATCGAGAGCTCCAACCCAGCGCACTCGTTAGCGGATTCTCAAAAGTTTAGGGAAGCGTTTGAGGCCTTAGACTTTATGGTGGTGATCGATGTCGCAATGACCGAGACCGCCATGCTGGCCGACTACATCTTGCCCGCCAGCTCCCAGTACGAGAAGTATGAGGCCACATTCTTCCCGGCCGAATTCCCCGAGAACTTCTTTCACCTACGCAAACCCATGATCGAGCCCAAGCCAGGGACGCTGGCCGAACCTGAGATGCATGCCCGGTTAGTAGAGGCACTCGGCGTATTTATTGAGGGCGAGCTGGATGCGTTGGCCGAAGCTGCCCGCGATGGACTCGACGCTTACTCCGCCGCCATGCAGGAAGCGATGCGAGGTAATCCCAAAATTGCCCAGTACTTGCCTTACGTGCTCTACCGAACCTTGGGGCCAAGTCTTCCGGACGGCGCTGCTGCTGCCGCTGGACTGTGGGGCTTTTGCTCCAGGCTGGCCGTGACCGAGCCCGAGGCGCTCCGCGCGGCTGGGCACGTCGGCGAAGGCCCTGCGCTCGGCAACGACTTGTTCAATTCCATATTGAACAGCCCCTCTGGCCTCATCATTTTGAAGCAAGCAGTGGGTGACGCGAGTCAGTGGCGCCGTGCCGACGGCAAAATCAATTTACTGATGGGCGAGATGAGCGATGAAATCGACTATCTCAAACAATTCAAACTCCCCAAGCGAACCGATGAATTCCCACTCGTGCTGTCTGCCGGTGAGCGACGCCTCTACACTGCGAACACGGTGGTGCGAGACCCAGACTGGATGAAAAGTAACAACCCAGCCTCTCTCTTTGTTCACCCGAGTGATGCAGCAAAGCTAGGCATCGAAGAGGCCGGACGAGCCAACCTCGTGACTAAGCGCGGTAAAGCTGAAGTGCTAGTGGAACTCGATGATCGACTCCAAGAAGGCAGCATTGCGCTTCCAAATGGCCTAGGGCTCATCTACCCCAATGCTAAAGGCGAGAATGAACAGTTTGGCGTGTCGCCCAATGAGCTGACCGACTTAGATGATCGAGACCCCTGGTTCGGGACGCCCTGGCACAAGTTCGTTCGAGCAAGACTCGAGGCCATCTAATCTCGCGATACCGAGCCGCAAACCTCCTAGGTCGGCGACTCGTCAGTCTGGGTTGTTTGGCACTCCTGCACGTCCTCGACGCCTAACCTTCGTGGCGAGGGCCGATCTCCTCAAACACCCAAACTCGGCCGGTCTTTTTATTGAGCGCATCACTTTGCTCACGCTCTGACCGTGTTTCGTTGAGCCGGTCAATCACCGCCTGGGCGGACTCACCCTCAGCTTCGTATGCCGCCAAGTAAGGCAGTGGGCAGGCCTCGCCCACCTCGCTTGCGAGCTTGAATCGCTGAGCCGATTTCCAGCCCGTGGACTCAATCACCTCATCCAGATGGGTGTGCTCGTAATACTCGTTGAAGCGCGCTTCGTTACCCTCTGTAGGCTCCGTCAACACCAGCACCAAATAACGGTTACTCATTGCACTTACTCCCGTGAGCTTCGCTGAAAGTCGCGCCAACTCATCCATCGATTTTTTGTTGCTTTAAAGACACCACATCTTAAAATTTTGGAGGTCGATACACGTCTAGACAAGTGACGCAGAGAGTTGCCGAAGTGAAACGCCCTCATTTGACACTGTCTCGTCCTCCTGAGGCGGGTATTCTGATTTGGCACTTTATTACGCTCATTGCTATCGCAATCTTCGCCCAACTCCTCTTTTTGCAATCCTTCGCACTCGCTGCTGCCAGTTCAGAGGACCCTGCTAAAGACACTGTCGATGCTTCATCTGCTCTACCCATCCAACGGCACAATCGAGAGCTGGATATCATCTGAACTCCACCCCATGAGTGACAAGTGGTACACCAATCCTTGGCCTGAAACTGATATCCGCTACCGTTTAACCAAACAGCCCCCCCTTGAGTGGAAGAGCCGGAAAAGCATGGGAACGGCGACAGAAACGATCTTGATTGCCCCCTCGATTACTTACCAAACCATATTGGGCATTGGGTCATCACTCGAACACACCTCGATCTATGCCATCCGAAAGAACAAAACTCGATCGCAGCAGCGAGCATTATTGGAATCATTGATCTCGCCTGATGAAGGCATTGGCATGAATCTTTTTCGCATCGAGATCGGCACATCCGACTTTTCTGATGGAACGAAAGCGAGCCCTGTACCACTCTACGAGAAAGGTTGGTTCAGCCTAAAAGATTCACCAAACGCCCCCTTCAGCATCGACCGTCCTCTCAGCCTTGGCATCATCGACACGGTAAAAATGGCTATCGAGGTCGGCGAGGCGACAGAAAATCCAATCAAAATATTTGCCTCGCCATGGAGCCCGCCCGATTGGATGCGCGCGAAAAAGTCGATGGTCCAAGGTGGTCCGATCAAACGAAGTATGTTGGATGATTACGCTGCCTATCTGCGTCAGTTCGTGGAGGCTTACGCGGCCGAAGGAATTCCCATTTACGCCATCACCCTCCAAAACGAGCGTCTATTTGAGCCTGCCGACTATCCAGGGATGGTCATCTCCTGGGAGCTAGAACGAGACTTGCTGGTCGAAGTGCACAAGAATTTCCGCAGCGTAGATGGTCGGTACGGGAAACCTCTCGACGTCAAGCTATGGGCGCTCGACCATAACTTCGATCATTGGAGAGAGGCGGACTTGCTCATAAAAGATCTAAAAGCCAACGACCAGTCGCACATGTTAGATGGAATCGCTTTCCACCACTATGGTGGGCTGAGTAAGCAGATGGCGGCCCTCCAATCCCTGCACCCGGACATCCCCGTCATGTTTACGGAGGGCTCGGTCTGGGGACTAAATGGAGACAAAAACCGACGCGGATTTGAAACGGTTATTCAGCATTTACGGAACGGAGCCACAACCTATAACGCTTGGGTCACGATGATCACGCAAAATCCAGCCGAGGCTAACCAAGGCCCTTACAACCGAGTGGGGAGAGTGGCTCCTACCATGCTCATCCAAGAAGACGGTAGCTCCTCAGAGTCATACAAGACACCAGAATTCTGGCTAATGGGACAGTTTTCGAGATTCGTTCGCCCTGGCGCCGTCCGAATTCACTCCAATTATGGATCCATCCAGACCGTGACCAATGTCGCTTTTCTAAACCCCGACGGGACTTACGTACTTATCGTTGCCAACTCAACCAGCAAGCACCAAACATTTAATGTGGAATTTTCCAATCAGTATCTAAACGCTCGTATCCCAGCCAAAAGCATCGCGACTTACCGCTGGACCGAATGATCAAATAGCCGAAGTCCAGGCTGAGAAATCTTCCTGGCAATGCTTAAGGGTTAGCTCACCGCAACGGTAAATAGATCCACAGCAATCAAAGAAAAGGGGCTCTAACTCACCGAATCAATTCATCTGCGCGCCCGCGCTTTAGATAAAAAGATAATCTGCTCAGCGAACAAGCTTGAGCTACGGTCGATGGACCGCGGCTTCGTTTGAAGGCGAGCGACTCAACTTTGCTTATTGCCTTGTTGGCTTCTTTTGCGCTCGGTCTTGGGCAGAAAGCTGCGCTTGATCAGACCATCGAGACCCGTCTGCTTAAACGTGAAAAGTCTATTAGCCACGACAGCCATAATTCTTGCCTTCAACTCCATCATGCGATGCTGGTGCGCCGTTCGTTTGGTCATGAAGCCTCGAGTTCGACAGGCTTTTCAACCTTCACCAGGCGGCCAGGATAGCCCTTGAAGTGCGGGATGCCCTGCTCGTGGTCCAAGAATTCATCGTCATCAGAGCACAGCACCGCATCACTTGAGATGAACGCGCCACCCAGTTCCGCCTTGCCTCGAAGCTCTGGATACCACCAGCCGTGGGGTACTCGCAGGTGCCCTTCTTTCATGCTGTCTTGCACGGAAAGTTCCGCCGTGACCTTGCCATAAGCGGTTTGAAGCTCAACCCAATCCCCACTTTCAAGCCCCTCAGCGGCGGCATCGGTTGGGTGAATGAAAATGCTGGGAAGCGGGCAACGCTTGCGCAATTCCGGGATATTCCGCTGACCGGTTTGGAAGAACGGATCCTCGCGAACGCCGGAGAAAACGGCGTACGGGTAGTCTTTGGTGAGCGCGGGACCTTCACGATAATACGGCACTGGATCAAAACCAAGATCTCGGAGTACCGAAGACGCTAGCTCAACCTTTCCCGATGGCGTCGCAAACCCAGTTTTCCGATACTTCCGAAATTCCGGCGTCTGCATTTCCATAAACCCGGTTGCTTCAAAGTCAGCGAAAGTCCGACCTGATCGCGACAATCGATAATCCAACACGTCCTCGATGGTTTCCCAAGGAAAACGATTACCAAAATCGAATCGCTTGGCTAAATCCTTCCAAAACTCATAGCTGCTACTAATGCCTTCGGCCGGCTCCACTGACTTTTGCGACAGTGAAAGTCGCGTTGACCAGCTCAACTATCCGCGATGTGATTGCGCTCGCTGAACACGTCGCCGGGCAATACGTAATCAGCAAGCATCGCCGTTGGCGTCATGAAAATCTCATGGGCGACGATCAACTCTTGGTTCATCATGCCTTTCAATACTTGGTGCTGATTGGGGTAACTCATGAGTGCATTATTGCCCAGCACGAAAAAGGCTTTTACTGGATAAGGCTGCTCGGTTGCCATCGCACGGAACAGATTAGACGGGTTTGCCATGTGACAACCCATCACAATGTCTGCGTAAGGGTAACCCCACACCTTCTCCGTTGGCTCCTTCAACATCTCTGCCACTCGGTAGGTGTAAACCGGATGGTCATCAAACCCTAACTGCTTGGCTTTTTGCTCTGACGATAGTTCCTCGTGAAGCGCAATTTCACTTTCAGGCACGTAGGCCGCATTGAACCCCCCCAGGGTCTCACCGCCGACCACATCGAGGTTGCCCGTCACAGCGCGCAGGATGGAATGCAAACGAATCGCTGAGGTCGATGAAATTTGCATATCGGTGATGGGCGTCCAGGGATGATGGCGCCATCCGCATTTGCGTAAGTGCGAGCAGCTTCTGCGATCAGTTCACGATCAACCCCTGTGATCTCTTCCACGCGTTCAAGCGGGTATTCGTCGACCCGCGCTTTGAGCTCATCAAAGCCAATGCACCAATCGCGCACGAAGTCCTTATCGTAGAGTTCTTCATCAAAGATCACTTTTAACCAACCGAGGCACATCGCGGCATCGGTACCCGCCCGAAGCCGCAAATGCAGATCAGCCACCGCTGCCTGCTCAGATACGCGAGGGTCAAGGACAATCACTTTTGCCCCCCGCGCGCGGGCGGCCTCCACCTGGTTATAGATAGGCGTCCAAGAATGCTTTTTCGGGTTGTGGCCAAAGAGCACGATGCAGTTGGTGTTGCCAAAGTCACCCATGGGGAACCAACCATAGGTCAGCTTGTTAACCGCCGCCGTGTTGCCAGCGCAAAGGGATACCCCGCTCGTCCAATTCGGTGAGCCGAGCAAGTTCATGAACCGGCGGTCCGCACCGTAGGTGACCTGGGTGTTCCAGCCCGAGGTCGACACAGCAAAACTCTCCGGCCCATATTGCGCAACGATGAACTTTAGCTTTTCGGCGATCTCATCCATTGCCTGCTCATAGGAGATTTCCTCCCACCGATCTTCACCGCGCTCGCCCACTCGCTTCAGCGGCGTTTTCAGACGGTCTGGATGGTTGTGGATACTCGGAGCGGCAACTCCCTTCAAGCAGATGTTTTTAGCGAGCATAGGGTTGTCGTGAGCGTTGACCCGCTTTACTTCCCCATTGATCGTCTCGGTGCGCAGCTGACAACCGATATCGCAGATACTGCAAATCGAATATTTCGCTTCTTGACCCATGTCGGCGACTCCTTTTGTAGCGCTAACCCTTGCTAGCGATGGTTAAACCAGGCCAGATCTGAGAACGAGCGCAAGTCTAGTTCGTGCGTCCATGCCGAGCGGTGCTGCATGGCCAAGTGATAATAAGTCTCTGCCATTTTCTCCGGCAGCATCAATCCATCATGATCCATCCCTCGGGTTTCACGCAACTTCTGAAAGGCCTCTTCACCCAGCATTTTCCCAAGCGTGTCCGGCGCATCCACTGCCCCGTCCACTAAAATGTGCACCACATGAATCCCTTTTTCCGCGTATTCAGCATTAAGAGACTGACACAGCATCCGTCTACCACCCATGGCTGCCGCGTGGGAATGCTGCCCGGCATTGCCTCGAACAGCCGCCGTCGCCGATGTCACGAGAAAGGTTCCTCCCCCCCTCGCTTCCATTCTAGGAAACAGCTCCTTGGCCATGCGGAATAGTCCAAAGGTTGCCATGCGCCAACCTAGCTCAAACTGCTTGTAGGTCACTTCCTCGAGTGAGCGATTACCAATCTGCGCACCAAGGTTAAACAGCACCACTTCTATCGGACCAATCTCCTCCTCGACCTGCCGGATCCGCTTTTCAATGGCCCCTTCATCCACGGCGTTGAGCAAAAATCCGCTTGCCTCACCGCCGGCTGCCTTGATGTCTGAGACTAACGTCTCAAGGCCTGCTTCATCACTCCGCCGGCAGAGCACGGCGTGGTAGCCCTCACTTGCAAACTTTTTACCGACGGTGCCGCCAATCCCGGCGCCAGCTCCCATAATTAAACAAACTGGTTTCATCATTCATCTCCTTTCACGTTAAGCCCAACGCTCACGCCTTGATAATGTTTTGCTGGACTAGTTGACTGCATTCTTCTTCTGAGTAGCCCAGTGCCTGCAGTATGTCGACCGAGTGCTCACCCAGGCGTGGCGCTGGCCCACTGATTTCACTCGGACTCGCGCTAAACCTTGCCGCTGGCGCGGCCTGACGCACTTCGCCAAATGCTGCGTAATCGCTACGAACAACCGATCCACCGGCTTGAATCTGATCGTTATCGAGCAATTCAGAGCGCTTCAATAAGGGCGCGCTGGGTACTCCGTTTTCCCGCATTCGGGCCAAGATTTCTTCGCGCGGCCACTTCGCAATCTCCTCCCCGGTGATCCGCTTTCGCTCATCCCCGTTCAGCCCACGCCCGCGTGCAGTGGCGAACCGCTCATCGTCAATCAAATCCTCGCGATTAAGCGATCGGCACATACCGACCCACTCTTTATCCGAAATCGCGCCAGCCGTGATGTAGCCGTCACTCGCTTCGAACACAAGATCCATCGCCGCCCCTTTCGATGACGGGTCCCACTCGTTATCCGCGTAGGTGAGCCCTGCCATCGCTTCGGGCCAGAAAAAAGACAACATGGCATCGAGCATGGATAACTTGATGTCTTGCCCCTCTCCGGTTCGCTCCCGATGATAGAGCGCACTGGAAATCGCCTGAGACGCCGTGAGTGATGCGACTTTGTCCGCAATGATGACGCGAAACATGGTGGGCTTCCCGGTCAATCGATCCGCCTGAATGTCTGTCGCGCCAGACAGCGCTTGAATCACAGGATCATAAACCCGCTGATCGGCATAGGGTCCCGCTTCACCAAACCCACTGATGGACACATAAACAATGCGCGGGTTTTTCGACCGAATGTCTTCGTCGCTAAACCCCATACGAGCCATCGCGCCGGGCCTGAAGTTCTGGATCAACACATCGGCTTGCTCAATCAACCGCCACAGAATCGTTCGGCCAGCTTCTGATTTCAGGTCCACGGCAATGGATTGTTTGCCTCGGTTACAGGAGAAAAAAGTCGGCGGCGTCCCTTGATCGGAAGGGCCAAGGTAGCGCATCTGCTCGCCATGGAGCGGCTCAACTTTGACAACTTCAGCTCCTTGATCGGCCAATATCGTCGCCGCCACAGGTCCCGACACCATGCTCGTTAAATCCACCACTTTGATACCGCTTAACGCGCCCATCCTTGCCTCCTTTTAAATGCTCCCGCTTTCAACATTCCTGGTTTATCGATTGCCATAGTTCCTCGCGTGCGCTCGCTGGTACGCGGGTCTCGCAATGAGTCGGTCCCGATAGCGCTTGAGGTTGGGCGATAAATCAAACCCGTACGCTTTTGCCCAATCAAGACACGAGACCAGAAGGATGTCGGCAAGCCCAAACCGGTTCTCGAGCAGGAATTCATTGTCTGCAACAAACCCATCAACGACTGCAAGATGCTTTTCGGCATAGGTCTTTGCTGAATCCACCGCATTCTCAGAGGCTCCATAAATGGCGTGTAGATCTCGATGCCGGCGCATGACATACAGGCTTGTCTCATCAAGCTCACCATAGACATAGCAGACCCACTCATCTTCTTTGGCCCTTGCCTCGATAGTCGCGGGAATCGAGAGACTTTCCTCATGCCCATAGCGCTCGATGAGGTATCGACTCATGGCCACACTTTCAGACAATTTGACGGACCCATCTTTCAGGAAGGGGATCTTTTGTTTGGGGTTTAGCTCGGTGTATTCCAGCGTTTGGGTTTCGCCAGTCCTCGGGCCTATGGGCGCTAGGTGATAGGCAAGCCCCAACTCCTCTAACACCCATAGCGGGCGCAGGGTCCGCATCGTTCCAGCACCCCAGACTTCGATCATCGGCTGATCGCCCATGCCTACCCCCCTTATGAAATGACCTGACCATGATCCTAGGCTGGTATAAGCTACAAATAAAATGAATCGTTTTGGGATCTATTGTAAAATTTTGGAATACTTCGATTAGGGCCACGCATGCTCGATGTTTCCGATCTCCACATGGTGGAATCTATCTGCCAAACCGGCAGCATCACCCAAGCCGCCGAGTCATTGCACATCTCGCAACCCACATTGAGCAAGCGATTGGCGCGTCTTGAGCAGCAACTGGACACCTCGCTGTTCCATCGCAGTGCGCGAGGGTTAACGCCGACCCCGATCGCCAACTACCTCATCGAGCAGAGCGCCGCTATCAAGGCACAAGTGTCCAGCGTCGAACGGCAGGTGCGTCGGCTCGTTGATCGGGATGCGGGAGAATTACGCATCGGTGTGGGGCCGATTATTGAGCAAGTGCTCATACCCCAGACGCTCATTGAACTGCGGAAACAAACAGGAAACGTAAGGTTCTCTGTGCTAACCGAGCATGCCGATGTCCTGATGGCTAGACTCGAAGCAGGTGACCTGGATGTGATCGCGGGGCCATTTGCTGCGGATAGGCAAGACATAAAAGAGAGGGGGCTCATCGCGGTGGACCTCATCCAGGAACCCACCATCAACGTTGCTCGTCCCGACCATCCGATTTTGCAAGTCAAAGACCCAGATTTTTTAGGCTATCCATATGCCTCCCCTCCCCTTCAAGGGGCGGTCGAGTCGGACGCTGACGAATCAAGGCCTCGGCCGCGACTCGTCTCAGAAAATTATGCGCTGCTCAAACGCGTGGCGCTTGCACTTCGACTATATCCTTGGCGGACCAAGAGCAGTGTTTGAACCGGAGATCAAAGCGGGGTTGCTGGCGGAAGTGCCAGGGTTTCCTGCCGCGAGCTGGCGAAGCGCTTGCCTTGCAAAGCGGAGGCCGCCGAGACACCTCTCGTCCAGCTGTTTATTCAGACCATCGTCGCCTGCAGAGATGACTATCAGTCAGGTCGCTAAGCACTGCTTACCAACTGCTAACGCTGCCTGTACTGGGGTACCGATGGACCAATGAACCGATGAGGGACAAATTTGCAGTTCGTTACTGGATCTGCCTCTACTTGCCCGAGACTTTGCTCGCGACGCACAAGCGTAAGACGCCAACGCGTATTCAACACCCTAGCTTCAAAACCCTCGGTCCAATCACGATGCGCTTGCCTCAAGCTTGCCGCTCCCTCTGCGCTATGGCCGAAAGCTCAGTGACCAAGAGACAAAAGATTTCCTCTTATGGCAACTGTGTGTTGCAACAGTTGCCAGAAGTAAGCTTTTCGGCAGAGGCCCTCAACTTTCGGCAACCGCTGGTGGGGTGAGCGATGGTTAGCCCGAACGGCTGGACTCCACTAACTGGCATGCGCCGATAATCGCAGCGGGAAACGCCACAACATTCAAAAACGGCACGCTTGCGCATAAGGCAACGCCTGCGCCCACACCAAAGGCTGCCGCTCGATGTTCAGCAAGCCACTCTCGAGTCTCGGTGATCGGTCGCTGCCTCGCATCGATAGGGTAGTCGACAAACTGGAATGCAAAAATCCAGCTATTCACGAGGAGCCATACGATCGGCGCCAGTACATTGATGACGGGGATAACGCTAACGACCAATGCCAGAAGCACCCAAGGAATAAATCGCCGGATCTTGCTGAGCTCTCGAAGCACAGCGCTGACCGTTTCTTGAACCAGGGCTGTGATGCCAGTGTCTGCAGGAGGAAACGGTTCAACACTGACTAGCATCATTGCCCGGCGGGTGAGCACCACATAAAAGGGCGCCCCAATCAGCAGGGTCAATGTGGTAAAGCTCACGCCAAAAACGAGTGCCATCATCAGCACTGCGAGCACCCACATGATCCAACGGAGAAAATTGAGCCACTCGGGCAAACCGTCCATGACGCCTTGAATACTGCCCGTTAACCAGCCTGTCAGCAGCCATGCAAGCCCTGCGAAGACAGCAAGATTAATGAGTATCGGCCAGATCACCCAAGCCCGCAGCGCTGGATGAGAAAGGTGCCTGAACCCATCGATCAGCGCACCCGCGCCGTCACCAAATCCTACCTTTCTTCTCACCACTTAGAGCCCCACTCAAAGCATTACCCGCAGCCCAACTGCAATCTCACTCTCAACCACTTTCATCAAAACGACTAGATCTGAATTTTTCTCGGGCCGTTGTAGACCTTTTCTGTAATGACCGGCGCATCGTTCGGGGCGGGCAACGGCGAATCATGGCAGAGCCTTTCTATCTCGCTGCTCACGCTCGCGGGTAGTTGGTCTGCCATTCCGCTTGCTCGATAGCGCTCTGTGCCTGCGGTTTTATCAACCATCGAGCGCACCCAGTCCGGACAAACCGCATTCAAAATAGCTCGACGATCCTTACCGCTGGCGTTCAGTTCAGGGCACGCTCGGTGCCATGTCCTTGAGTCATAGATCAGCGCAGCCCCGGCCCTTGCCACCATTTGCACTACTTCATCATGCGGCGCAACGCCCATCCTGGTGCCGCTCTCGTTAAAGGCCCTGGGCGGCCAGCGGCACGCAAGGTGCGAGCCGGGCACATATTGGGTCGCGCCGTTTTCCAGCGTGAAGTCATCAATGCACAAGTTAAATTGAACACCGTAGACCGTTTCATCACGCCAGCGGTCATCAGGATACACATCGGGATGATAAGGATAATCCGCGTGCCATCCCTCCTCAGGGAACTCACCCAGTAAGTCTTTTGCTGGCCTCAGCACCGTCATCGCTGGCTGGTGACAAAAGCGGATCCCATCGGTTTGAAGGTACGTGCGCATCACCCAGAGTGCTGCAGGATGGGTGACCGCATGGCAGATGTCTTGGCTCCAGGAGATCCCGTCTGGCACGCCGAACCGGCCATCAAATTCGGGTGGCGGAGGGTCAAGCTTAGGTATTCGGGCATCGGTTGCAGCTACGATGCGAGCGAGCGCTTCTTCGTCCACCAGGTTATCCAACACGGTGAATCCGGTTTCTCGCAATTCAGCAAGGTAGTCCTCAAGCGGGCGCTCGGGCCAAACCTGCTCTGTCGTTTGCGTCGGCTGATCCATGATTAGACTCGCTCAAAAAAACGTTTATCGCTCGATTCAAATCGCTTGGCAAGTCACTCGCCTTTCGATTCTAAAACCCTAGTGTTGAGACCCCGCATGCTTCATCTGACATCACGCAGTTGATATACGATCCTGACACCTGACAGGTTGTATCCGATGCTAGGCATCGGCTGTCTGCGCCTAAACGCTTATTCCTTTCTATCCAAAGCGCAGCTCCCTTCGAAGACGAGCTCCAGCGACTTATCACTAGTTGTGGAACCCACTATGCGCTGTGCTTTCCAATACTCCATCCCGCGCCCGCCAACATGCTCTCTGCAAAAGCAATGGGCGACGCCTCAAGCGACGTTGCCAGCGTGTCGTTCCAACGGTTCAGCGCACCAAAGAGCGAGATCACAGCAACAATCTCAACGAGTTCTCGCTCATCAAAGTGTTCGCTCGCCGCTTTAAAGTGCTCACTATCGGCGGCGTTTGGCACCATACCCGCGTGTAACGCAATTCGGAGCGCCGAGCGCTCTCGCTCTGAAAAGAGATCGCTTGTCTCAAACTCAAACGCAGCCTGAATCTTATCGGCGGTAGCGCCCCGTTTTTCTGCCACGTGCGACGTGTGTGCTTGGCAATATCGACATCCCGCGGATTGGCTCACCACGAAGGCAATGAGCTGCTTCAGTTCTGGTTCGATCACGCCTGGGCCCATCACGGTACCGGCATATGCAGAAAAAGCCGAAAGCAACTCAGGCCAGCGCGCCATAGTTAGAAAACTGTTGGGCACAAATCCCATGGACCCTTCTACCATTTGAAATAGTGGCTCAAATTCAGCGAGTTCACTTCGCGATAGTGGATCGACATGGGCCATAGTCGCGCGTCCTATTTGGTTTGGTGAGCTGAAAGATTAACCCGATACCAGTACTAAGCGCACGGTACTTTCGGCTTCCTCTTTGCCGAGCAAACGGCGTTTAACCGACGTAAGACATCGCGCTTGAAATCAGTCCACCTCCAGGTGCGATTCTGTCCACTGACAAAGGCTTAGGAACGTAGGATGGTCGTTGAACGCGATGAGCATGGGTTTGATGCCCCAGTCCCACTCGGCCATCCTGCCAGAGCCAGCATGCCGACTGACCGAACGCTCGGGCCTTCTCTGGGATCACGACTGCCCGATTTTCAGTTACCTGATGCCTTCGGGCGTTTAATCAGTTTCCACGAGGACCGAGGTCAAGCACCGGCAGTGATTGTATTTTCCGCTCTGCGGTTTGGTGACCTCCCTGCTGGACGCAGCTCGGTGAGCTGCGAGATGCGTACCCTGCCTTCGAGGCAGCAGGCGTTAAACTCTACGCCATTTCCTATGACGACCAACCCGCGCTTCGAGCCTTCGCCGAGGGACAGTCTATCCCCTTCCCACTCCTCTCTGACATTGATTCAGAGGTGATTCGTCGCTACGGGATCTTGAATGACCAGATTAAGCCGGGAGACGCCATGCTCTTTGGCATTCCCTACCCTGGTGCGTTTGTTTGTGACGCTGATGGAAAAGTGACCGGCCGGTTTTTCCATGACTCGTATAAAAAAGCGTGACAGTCCGGAGACCCTGTTGGATGCGGCGCTCGGTCATATTGGCCGAGACGATAATGCACCTGTCACGAGTACTTCAGTCGACTCGGTCGATATTACCGCACGCGTGCGAGGCGGAAATGGACGTATTCGTCAGGGCATGATCCGACACTTAGTGATTAGGCTCGATATCCCCATGGTCTTCACGTTTATGGGGAACCCGCGCCCGAGGGCATGTTCCTTTGACTATCACCGTGACGAAAGGCCAACTGGCCTTATCACCCTGCCGATCGTTACGCCCGAGACCGAGTTGCTTCAGTTGCCGTCGGTCGGTGTTGATTTGCAGGTTTGGCATGGCCGCGCCGAATTCATCATCCCCTTTTATGCCACGGGCGAATTAGCCAGTGAGGTTCGCCCGCTAGATCAGGACAACATCGACCTTACTATCCACGTGCAATTCCAAGCCTGCGATGATGATGTCTGCCGGCTACCAACGACTACCAGCCTCACCCTTACCGCACCCATGGACGTCGTGGACATCCCAAAGCTAGCCATACACCAAGGCCATGGACAGCGCGAGGGCACCTATGATGCGACGCCGCACATGAAACGATTGATCAAACGCAAGATAAGAAGGAGAAAGACGGAAGCCTTCTTGGGTTTTATTCTTCGCAGCTTGAAACTTGAACGAGAGGGAAGAAAACGCTTGCAGCGCAAAAGCGATCATCCTGTGAGCGAGCAATAGTCTCGCCCGAGTTAGAGCATCAGCGAACTCGAATCAACAGGAGCCTCAATCAGCCGCCCAGTTGAATATCAGAGCCAGCCGTCAACCTGTGTGTTTGAGACCTCTTTGACGCGGCCGAAGCTCTTAAACGGGTCGGTCGCCCAACACGGTGAAGCGCTCCATCTGAGAACCAATCCCATGTTAACGGACTCGCCTCAACTGGAGCTGACCTGATGGTCAGCACTTTGCGTACAAAATCTAAATTTACTGGAAAACCTTATATGCACGTCGGCATGACGTCCATTCCTCTAAAAACGGATGCTCCAGCAGCCCTCAAACGAGCTGACTGGCTAACCGCAGCACTCAGAACAGATCACGCGGGGGAGTACGGCGCGGTTTATCTTTATCGAGCCATCCTTAGGGTTACCCGGGACCCCGTCGTTATTGAATTCGCCAGCCAGCACCTTGAGACAGAAACTACGCACCTTGAGCGCATGGAGGCCCTACTTGAGCCCAAGGACCTGACCAAACTATTACCACTGTGGAGAGTGGCCGGGTATTTGGCAGGACTCTTGCCTGCCCTTTTGGGTCGCAATGCAGTGTTTGCCACGGTGGACGCGGTAGAAACCTTCGTTGACCAGCACTACTTATCGCAACTGATCTCACTCGGCAAAGAACCCACTGCCGACCCTTCGAATGAAATCATGCAGTTGCTCTACGACTGCCGGCACGATGAGCTCGTGCATCGGGAAGAGGCTCGTTCCCATGCAGATACTGAAGGAAGGCCCTTTTTGGTAGCTTGGCAAAAGATGATCGAGGTGGGCTCGCACATCGCGGTCGGCCTCAGTACTCGCTGGTAAGGGCCCGCGTCCAAATGCTTAGCAGCATCTAGTCCTAGTAAAGCCGCAACACGTGAACGACTCCAGCGTCCGCTGCTGGGCGATAATTCAAACCCACGATCGAAGATTCATCCCCTTTCCTGTCAAACCGCGAGCTGGACACTTGTTACTCTTTAGCGGTCTCCGAAACTTTGACTTGCAACCTTGGCGTCCTTCCTATCTAATGCGCCTCGATTCAATCACTCGATGATCAACGATCGAACGTACTTTGCTGCTCGCGCCTTTCCGTGATGTCCTGGGTCTCCCATTGTGTTACGCCTGCCCGAACTCTGCCTTCTGTTTGTTGCCGTTAGGGGCCACCGCCTTGGTGGCAGGTTGAACACTTAAACTAAATCAATTGGAGATACGCAATGAGTAATGAAAAGCAAAACGGAACAGTCAAGTGGTTTGATGAGAAAAAAGGTTACGGCTTCATCTGCCCTGACTCAGGCGACAAAGACATCTTTGTTCACATTACTGCAGTACACAGCTCTGGTCTCGACGGTCTGAAAGACGGTCAGCAACTCAGCTTCAGCCTATCAAGCGAGCGCGGACGAACCTCTGCAACTGCGCTCGAAATCAGAAGCTAGCCAGGGCTCAATAAAAACGGCGCCTGCTGGCGCCGTTTTGATTTGCAAGCTAATGGTCTCTTTGCCGTCCGCTTTTTGCCAGGGCAGCTAGGGCCAACCCTCAATTAAATGCTCTCAAGCAACTCTAAAGTTTTCCATTCAAGCATCGCGTTCTGAGTTCGATACAGCATCATGTCTTGCCAATCCACCCCTAGGTCAGAGCACTCCTTCTGAATCAAGGTAACATCCGTCTGCGCAGAGGCAATTACCATGATCATCTGACTAACAGCGAGTCCATAGCTTATGTCAATATCGAGCTCGTCTCTGCTGTAGTCGGTGACGCCACGGTCAGTGAGCGCCACGTGATACCCAGCCACAATGCTTTCCATTTACAACTGACGCTGCTCATCTGTTAGCCCGAGTCCAATAATGCGGGAAACATCCCAAGCACCGGGCGCGACAAAAGGGAATTGCCAATCAATGACCGCAAATTCTCCCCCTTCATCCGTTGGAAAGAACATTTGCTTGGCGTGAAAGTCACCGTGAACAAAAGTGAACGGTCTGGTTGCAGTCCATGCGAGCATAGCATCAAGTTTTTCTGCCATTAATGCCATCGCGCGCTGAGTCGGTTCAACTTCGCCATATAGGTCCTTGATGATCGGGGCCACCATATGTGCGGCGCCCATCGCCGCTCCAAAAAACTCTTTGTTATCGAACTGTACGATCCAATCCTTCTGGCGAAGTACAGGATCTCTCCACCACTTAGCGTGTAGCCCGGGCAGTGCGCCCACAGCCATCGCCACTTGGGAGTCGGTTACCGCCCAAGAGGGTGATTCAGCAGGTGATAGATTCGCAAGAAGTATTACAAACTCTTGTCTTGATTGATCATAATCTACATACAAACAGTCTGGCGTAGCGATGCCCACGTCTGGGAATTCACTATAGAAAGACGTTTCACGGCGATACTGATCGTAGTTGCTAATGATGTCCGCAATCACCTGCGGGTTTTGGCTCGTGTACTTAGCCACGACGCTAGTCGCTAACCCGCAGTTAGGGTCACTATATGTAATATCCAGAAACGCTATCTCAGCCGTCTGACCAGGCACTTCGGATGCTTTGACCGTCACATTTTGCACTTCCGCATCGCCCAATCTCGAGGCCAAGGCCTGATTTAGCCAGTCTGCCGTAAACTCCTCAGGGACCTTAGGAATCATCATGTCGGTTTGCCTCGTCTAGGGTTGCAGATATGACCTTAATGTCTCATCAAGAAAGTTGGAAGGAGTATTCTGGATGAGGTTATGACTTTTTATTACCTGTAAACCAACACTAATTCCTCTGTCAAAGACCAGCTATCCTCTCCTGAAACTCGTGGAGGCCCTTGTTGTCTCCATTAGGAATCTTTTAACCGGGCCATTCTACGGAGTAAAAACCAAAGACTCCAGGGTTAGGCCAAGTAGTCTCTCACTCAGTTTCATCAGAGTCGGTCTTGTCCTCTGCTGCATCCGCTATCGCATCGAGACGTTCGAGACACTCAGTCATCAGTTGCGTCTGACCCGTGCGGGTCCTAACCGATTCCCCGTAGGGATTTCTATCGTGGGTAACCATCTGAGGGTGAGCTCCCGACGTGAATTGGCAGGAAGCAATTCCCGTCTGGTTGGGATTAAATTCCGCGCGGTCTAGAATAAAGGAACAGCTAGCGAGAACCGGAACGAGGAAAAACGCTCCCATGCTCGGGACATATTTCAGAATTATGTTCCCAATCATCAGATGATTCGCTTCGGTCTCAAAATTCCTTTCTCGTATCTTTCGGCCACTTAGTCTTTTTGAGGTTTATCTGGCGTAACGCACTCTCAGGGGGACCCGCCTGTTTCCGGTGAATTCATATAATCCTTGTAGTAGGTCATCAACCCATTGCGCACTCGGTAGAGCCCACAGCCCTCGACGCGGCCTCGTGGGGTCACGGCAACCCATTGGGCCCATGCAACCTCACCACCACCATCGATTTCTACTACCTCAAAGTGAGTCTCACGCTTCTTCATCTCAACATTCATCTTGGCCATAAACCCAGCGATAGCCTCTCGCCCTTGAAAGTTGCCGAAGAATGGGTCGACTAACATCGCGTCTTTGTCGAAAAGTTCCACCATGGCGGTATAGTCTCCAGCGTCCTGGATACGCCAAAAAGTTTGTATGGTCTCTACTGCACTGCGCGTCACTATTATCTCCCTATTAAATTTCTCTTCCTCGCACCATGCCGTCCTGTGTGTTGTTTAAGCGCCTCGGCACTGCCTCTCCTCATTTAAGATGTGCCTGCAGGCTAATTGATGGCTACAACTCAAATTTCAAATACTGTATCTATCAACCATTGCCTTTAACTACTCGTATTTGGCTGGCGCTCATCTTCAGTATGTTAGTAAAACGGGACCGTTTAATCGGTGGTGAGAAAATGCCCCCTTGCCACTCCTGTATCATCGTAGACTGGTTCCTCTAAATCCACGCGATATTTCTTAATGACATTCGTTCGAGGCTTGCGGGCAAACGATGCAAGGTGGCCGCCCATGTCTCGGTACCAATGACTTGCTAGGTGGGCGGACAGCGTCTCAGATGATGTCCATTCTTCATACACAAAGACGCGACCAGGTGTGAGATGGCATTCTGTCCAAGAATAGGCAATACAACCTTCTTCCTCCAACGCTCCCTCAATGTGGGGTCTCGCCGATATCAATATTTCAGATACCTCATTCGGGTGCTCAAAATCGATATACCCTGCAACGATCACTTTCATAGTTTTCCATCCAGCCAATTTACCGAGCATCATAGCGTGACTGCAAAGCTGAAATCGATTAGTCGACCATAACCTTTCTACAAACCAGCTTTCACTCTAACTACGCAACTGGCAACAAGCGCGCTTCCTTAATCCACTTCAAAGAAGAAGATCATCCTGTTTGCGGGCCTCCCTCACACCCTACACCTGCCGAGGCCCAGAGCTAACGGCGATGCTAAGTCCACCTTCCCATGTTTGGTCGATGCTGCCGATCAAAGACCATTTGTCTGTGCGCAAGGCGGCCTTGCCCGTAATTTTTTGTGAGGAAGCCCTCGGCGATTGTCTCAGTTCACGAGACAAGGCTGATTTACTCATCCCCTCATCAATCGCTTCCTGGCGTTCGTCGTAAAACATAAAATGAGCCACGATCTAATCAGAGACAAAACGAGCGGTCTCAAATTGTCATTTATGAAACGGGTCTTCCGAGCGCCCACCGGCTGTACTCGCACTATGTTTCGCTACGTGCTTGCCGTCAGCACCCTATCGTTCGCATTACTTGGATGCCAAACCGTTGAGCCGGGCGACCCCGACATGGCTTACGGCTGGGGACCTGCTCCACTACTCAAACCGCCCAAACCGCAAACGCTCCCTGTCATGAAGCTGTCGAAGGCTGTAGGTTGGAAACCTGGTGAGAGGCCTACTCCCACTGAAGGATACGATGTGCAAGCCTTCGCACAAGGTCTTGACCACCCTCGCTGGCTGCATGCTCTGCCCAATGGGGATATTCTCGTTGCAGAAACCGATGCACCTCAAATGTCGTCCCGCCGCAGCAATGTGCTCGCCTGGGTCGCAAAAAGAATCATGCGCTTTACGGGCTCGGGTTACCCCTCTGCGGATCGCATTACGCTTTTGAGAGATACCGATCAAGACGGCATTGCAGATCTGCAAGTTCCGTTCATCACAGGGCTCAAATCACCATTTGGTATGGCCCTTATTGGTCAAACGCTGTTTGTGGCGAATACGGACGCCATTCTTGCCTACCCTTACGCCAACGGTGATACCAGTATTACCAAGCGTGGCGAACTAATTACGAGACTACCCGCTGCAGCCCCTAATAGTCATTGGACCAAGAACTTGCTCGCCCACCCAAACGGCGAAGCCCTCTTTGTGGCTGTTGGTTCAAACAGCAACATCGGGGAACTTGGAGTAGAGGCCGAAACTGGGCGAGCAGGCATTTGGCGACTTGATCTAAATACCCGCGAGCTCACTCCTTTTGCTAAAGGGCTGCGCAATCCAGTGGGCATGGCCTGGCATACGTCCACGGACACTCTCTGGACAGTCGTCAACGAGCGAGATCAGCTGGGTAATGATCTCGTGCCTGACTACCTTGCTCAGGTCAATGCTGGAGATGATTTCGGCTGGCCCACTCACTACTGGGGCAACTTCGAGGACCCAAGAGTACCGCGCGACTGGGTCAGCCAGATAACTCAATACACGAAGTACGGTAAGGCACCCGCGGGACCACCGAACTTACAAAAAACCGAAGAGTCTGAACGGCGAGATAGAGTAGTGGCACCAAGGCAAGTTCCCAACTATGCACTCGGCGCCCACACTGCCTCCTTGGGCCTCACCTTTTTATGCATCGCCTTCTATTCCTGGCCTGGCTCAACACGCCATAATCACGCAACGCGGCTCTTGGAATCGCAACCCATGGAGTGGCTATCAGGTCATTGCCGTCGAAGTCTCGCAATATGGTGAAGTCAAAGGCACGGTCAAACCACTGCTCAAAGGTTTTTTAAGCGAGAAAGGCGAAGCCAGAGGAAGACCAGTCGGAGTTATCGAGGACTCCACAGGCGCCTTACTCGTCGCCGACGACGTAGGAGCCAGCATCTGGAGGATCAGTACGAAGTCTTACCCCATCCAACCTTGAGTAACTCCTTTTTTTCGTCGGCAAATAACAAATCGAAACGGACGCCCAGACAAAAAAACTTGCGCAATATCAGCCTTGATTCGACTCAAGCACACTACGCGGCTTTACATCTAGCAGCAGCGCGTCAGTCAGAACCTGACAAAACGGTTACCAATTGGGCCGAAGGACTCGCCCTCTTCGCTCAGGGAGCGTTACCCCATTTTTCCTCGCGATTTCGCCACCTAAAAGCACCCAATCAAATCCCTCTGCCAACTGATGAGGTTCAGCATAGGTCGCTGTCTCCTTAACTCGATGAGGATCGAAGACAACAATATCCGCTATTTTTCCGGACGCGATAGAACCCCGATTGTTTAGGCCCAAGACTTCTGCAGGCATTGAGGTCATTTTTTTTATGGCTTGCTCTAGGCTAAGTGTCTGATTCGCATAAACAAATCGCTGGATTATGCGAGCTACTGTTCCATGCCCACGCGGGTGAAAACCCGAAGGACTGCCGTCAGACCCCACCATAATCATTTCTCCCTGGAGCAACGAGGTTTGCAGCGCGTCATTCATGACGAAGTAGGCAGCTGAACCGCCGCCTGGGCCTAAGTCATCCATCAAAACTTCTTCAAAAGGTTTACCCAATTGTTGAGCAACCGCCTCTAGTGTGAGCCCTGTATAGGGTTCGTTTGCCAGCAACATGGCCCTGGCCCGTTTCTGGCATTAACGCGCCACCTCAAGTGATCAAGTAATTCGGCACGCCTCAGACCTTTAGTTTGCTCAAAGTCCGGAACCGTTTTTGCCCATACCGGAAATACTAAAGACACACTCGTGTAGCTTGCATTGTAGGGGTAAAAATCCGCCGTAATATCGACTCCCGACGCGCGCGCCGCTGCTAGGTTCGAAATAATTTGCTGCCCTCGACCGGCATCCTTTCCGTAGACCGACTTGATATGCGCGACATGAACCTTCGCAAACTGACCTTGCCGAACGAGTTCTTCAATTGCAGCGTCTAGGTCCTCATCATCCTCGCTTCTGAGGTGGCTCATGATGACTCGATTGCGGTTACCCACCACCTTCGCAAGCCTGATCAATTCGGGCTCGCTCGCCCAGAGCCCTGGGTGGTACTCAAGACCACTGCTCATGCCAAAGGTATGGTCCAGCGCCGTATCAAGCAGCGCAGCGATCTCCTCAATCTCAGCAGGACTTGGATCTGGATTTTGTCAATCGAGGTTGCGGCACGTAAACTACCGTGACCGACAAACATAGCGATGTTCACGCCAAGCCCTAGCTCCTCGTATTGCTCATACAGTGCTGGGAATCCTACGACCACTGGACTACTGCCATCCTGGCCGAGCGTGATGGTCGTCACGCCCTGTGCCAGAAAGTTCTCAAATGCGGGGGTAATAAGCGGGTCACCATGACTGTGCGGGTCGACAAATCCAGGCGCAACTACACGACCATGCGCGTCGATGACTCTCGCGTCAAAAGGCACTGGCTCTCTGTCGCCCTGAGTGACTTTCTCAATCAAGCGACCTCTTATCCATACATCACCCTCGAAAGCCGGGGCACCTGTTCCATCAACGACGAGGCCGCCTTGAACTACCGTAAGCTCAGGTTGAGCGATGGGTTGATCATCGCGCTCTTTGGTGGCTAGCGCATAAGACGTAACCGATACCAAGCAGGTGATTAGCGCAGCCAGATTGATGATCACTGATTGGATTGCCATGTTGTCAATTCAGATTAGTTACCTAAAAAGAGAAAGGCGCCTTTCATGACCGGGTGCGTTACCACTACACCTTGAAAGCGTTCACTCCACCCGTGAAGTCGTATTTGAACGTCGGGCTTCCAGTGATGGTGCCATCTTTATGGACAATATGCGTTGCCGGGCTGGACCACTCGATAAAGTCACCCACCAGCAGATCACCGATTCGCTCAGAGTTTGGATCGGGCTCTGCATGGTTTTGCAGGAGCACTTCCGTATCGCCCTCAAAAATACCAACAGTTTCAAAACCCTCTGGACAATCGCTGTAGGGGGTATGAAATGACCCAGCCGCCTCATAAGAAAACATCCCCGTATGAATCCGGCTTTCAACCGGGTTTTCTGACTCGCGATACCCATACCACCCGCGAATCGTCCAAGCCATAGCCCGACAGATGTGGAAGTGACTTGGGAAGTCTGGCGCGCCGGCATCCATTTTGTAGCTGAACGCTACAGTATTTGTGGGCTCATGTACCGTAAGCACCTTAAAGTAGGATCCTTCACCTACCTCGACCCACTTCAGGTCGTTCATTTGCACATCGGCCGTGATTTTTTCCATTGCCGCTAAATTAAGTCCCATGGTGCCCCCTCCTTTGGATCGATGACTGTCCATTTCCTTAGTTCTATTTGTGCCAGATTAGCGAGCGATGTCAATGGCGGATAACCGCAACCAATATATGAGCCATTACGGTCGCTCCTGCTAACTGCCCGCGACGCGACGCCCGCCATTGCCCCAGAACTGCTCGCGCAACACCTTGCGCTGCACTTTGCCTACCGGGCTTTTGGGCAGCGGTGCCTCCTGGAAGATCACTTGGCTGGGCTTTTTGTAGGAGCCGAGCCTTGTTTTACATTGCTCGATGATGGCTTCGGCTTCGAACTGAGAGGGATCCGCCACCACGCACACCGCAACCGGGGATTCGCCCCATTGCTCGCTGGGCACTGCAAATACGGCGACTTCTTCTACCCCTGGATAATCCAAAATGACGTTCTCAAGTTCAGCGGGCCAAATATTGAAACCGCCCGATATGATCATGTCGTCCTTGCGATCGAGCACGTAAAGGTAGCCATTGCTATCGATCCGCCCAATGTCTCCGGTCAGTACAAACCCGTCACCCGTCATCCGCTCAGCCGTGGCATCATCGTTGTCCCAAAAGCCCAGCATCTGCCCATCGCATCGAATGGCAATCTCACCCTCATCACCAAGCGGCAGTTCGCGCTCTGGCTGATCTTGGTCGCGGATCTCCAAATAAGCATAAGGGAGGACTCGACCCGCCGAACGAAGCGGCTCAGACCCCTCAACAGAAGAAAACCATTCGCTGGGGCCCATCATGCACACCGGCACTGCCTCTGTTTGCCCAAAGCCCTGATAAAGCACATCGCCGAACACTTCCCTTCCCATGAGCGCGGTTTCATCCGCAATGGGAGCGCCACCAATTTGAATCACTTTGAGCGCTGGATAGGTCAGGGTTTTGGCCAATGGATGCCGAACGACTTGGTTCAGCATGGATGGCACCATGAACATGAAGCTGCCCCGACCATCTGCCATCGCTCGAAGCACCGCCTCTGGATCAAATTCAGACATCAAGTGATTCGCGCAGCCAGCAAGCCAGGTTGGGGTATAGAGGTAGCCGCTACCATGAGAAATGGGCCCTACATGCAGACAAACATCGTCTGGGTCCATAGGGGGAAAGTTATAAAACCAATCCCGACCTGCATCGAGCCAAGTGCGGTGGCTATACGCCACCCCTTTGGGCTTACCGGTTGTGCCGCCGGTGTGCCTGATAATGAACCAATCGGACTCGGCTACCGAAATCTCGGGGTCAACAGAGGATTGAGCGGAGAGCCAGGATTCATAGTCACCATCTCGGCATAGGAACAAATCCATTCCACTGACTTGATCAATGAGCGACCGTCCCTCGCTCTCGTACTGACTGCTCACCACCATGCCTTTACAGCCCGTGTGCGACACCATGTGGACGTGACTTGGCATCGCATTGCGGGCATAAAGCGGTACTCGAACCAATCCTGCTAGCGCTGCCCCAAGAAACATATCCTGTGATTCAAGGCTGTTGTCCTCGAGAACCGCGATACGATCACCGGGCGCGAATCCCTTGGCCAGTAACCCATTGGCGAGTCGCACCCCTCGATCAAAGGCCTCACTGAAGGTCAGTGATCGAGCGCCCTCGATCACGGCAATCCTGTTCGCGTTGTACCTCGCTGCCTGACGCATCAACCCAGAAACGGTCATGGCTCTGGCGTGATCTTTACTCATACTGCTCATTCTCTATTTCTATTCTGTCCAGCCCGCCCATCGCAGGGCGCTCGCCTCGGAGCGGGCGACGTGACCCCCCAAGCAACTCGCAGTCACGCGTGCGAGATCAGGATGAAAGGCTGACCGCGCTTGCCTTCGATGACCGGCTTTCCCACCTGCGGCGCAAGCCCTCAGCAATCAGTAGCCCAAGGGGGGCCGATGCCCAAATAGAAATCAGGAGGGATGCGGTCTCCCACTCCCGAAACAACGGCCCCGTTACCACCAGCAGCGCACGAAATAGCCAAAAGGCGCCGTACATTGCGCCGGCGAAGCGAATCATCCACACCCGATGCATGGCCCAATCGCCTCGTCTCGCCATGCGCCAACCCATCATGGCGGCGCCAAACACACAGAGCGACATCGAGTAAAAGCCCCATTCCGCCCAAATCCCGCCATATTCCTTCACGGCGTCATGCTCACTAGCAAGATAGAGCGCAGCGACGGTCCCAATCGTCAGGAAAATCATTGTTAGCCGCCCGAGCCAGGCGTGCGATATGACGCGCGCTGCTCTGTCAGACCAAAGGAGCTGCACATGCATCAAAATAAAAGCCACGGAGTTACACGCGAGATGGATATAGAGCGCATTGGTTCTTAGTGCAGGCGCTGACACAAACCGATCGAAAAAAGCCACTCCCCAACTTTGATGCAGGGTGTAAGTGTCGCCCCAAAGCGAGCAGGCATTGCCTGCACAAGCGGCCATGGCGGCAGGAGTTTCGCCCATTGCCAACCCCAAATTGTCGAACACGTCATAGAGGCTCACAAAGAACGCAATACCCGCAGGCGCGCCCTCGATGAGGTAACGCACGTTCAAAAAGAGTAAGAGCACCAGCCCGATTGCGGCAACTAGTGACCACTCTTTAGGACGGCTCAATCCGCGAGCGATAAGGACGCCCCACAGCACCAGTGCTGCATAGAACCCTAGTACACTTATCGGCATTGTTGATTCACCCCTGTTTCTATCCATCACTTCTTTTGAATCACTTCTTCTGTGTAACTTAAGTTTAATCTCTTTTGTTTGAAACAATCTAGTGAAGGCACAAACCAACTACGTCAAGCGGACTGATCCTGTTATCCGATGTACTTAGGGTATTGGAGCTTAGCGACCAGCCCGATCAATCCGATTCGTACAGATATTCGATATCGTCGCCAACAAAGGTATATCTTGGATGTTTGTACCAACCGAACAGCGACTGGCGGGGCTCTTTATGAACCTTGGTACGAAACACCGTTAGCTCACCATTTACCGGCCTCAACCAAAAGT
The DNA here is from genome assembly GCA_038131595.1 of Gammaproteobacteria bacterium. GTDB lineage: Bacteria > Pseudomonadota > Gammaproteobacteria > Pseudomonadales > Azotimanducaceae > UBA9926. The sequence goes on along the minus strand of JAYPPR010000001.1, from coordinate 118,095 downwards.
CGATGTCGTAAACTCGATCCACCTCGCCGATTGGGTGGAAATCCGTGCACGCGAAATACACATCACCATCCATCTGTCGAACGGGATCATGCACCTGCATGAACGTCAGCTTGAGCGCCTCGCCCGTGACATCATCCACAAGGTGAAATACTCCGTCTTCATCCAGCGTCTTCTCTAGATGAACCTGCATCGCGGCTTTGATGTCTTCTGCATAAAACATCAAGGGTTCGTTGGTCTCTGCTGAGACCACCCCGCCTATCCAGACCAGCAACACTCCAAGCACCCGAGGGATGTATCGACCTCGCCAATTCAAAGTTGGGAACTCCCTAACTCTTGGCTACCAACTTATGATGCTTGGCGCTTGGGCGCAGCCTTGCCGCCATGTTCCTGACGCTTGGGCTTAGCGGCCTGGCCACCGTGCTCTTGTCCTTTGGGCTTGGCAGCCTTTCCGCCATGCTCTTGTCCCTTGGGCTTAGCCGCTTTGCCGCCGTGCTCTTGGCCCTTGGGCTTAGCGGCTTTGCCACCATGCTCTTGCCCTTTGGCCTTCGCAGCTTCGCCGCCGTGCTCTTGGTGCTTTGGCTTCGCCGCCTTACCGCCATGCTCTTGTGGTGCCTTACTTTTCGCGGCCTGGCCCCCATGCTCAGCGGCCTTAAGCCCCATGGATAGCCCCGCTAGCGCCATCGTAATGCTCACGAGCTGCACCAATCCTTTCACACTAAAACGCTGTCCTGTTTGGTCATTTCTTTTCATGTCTTCCGTCCTCTTCTTTCCTTCATCATAGCGCTCCCTTTTGAGAATGCCATCCAATCACTCTGATTCGCTGGGTTTCGGTCGAGAAAGCGCTAGATTGCGCTTTCGCACAGGCTCCATGATCCACTCGAGCACGGATTGACCTGTTTCGCGCCCATCCGGAAGGCCCAACGCTACATCCCGCATCTCATCACGGGTTTGATAGGTGCCCGTAGTCTTCCAGATAACATCCCAGATACTGAACACCGTCGAGAAATAAGCATCACCATGGCTGCGATCGACCATGTGGTGCATGGCGTGGTAACGAGGCGTCACGATGAAGTGTTTGAGCTTCGATTCCACCGTGTCAGGCAAATCGATATTCGCGTGATGCCACTGCGCCGATAAGCTCACCGCCGCTTCGAATACAAACCAGGCCACCGCTGAAGGTCCCCACAGCACAATCCAAATGGCCTTCATGCCACCAGATATCAGGAGTTCCCCAGGGTGAAAACGCAGCGCCGTACTCACATCGATTTCATTGTCGGCGTGGTGCGCCTTGTGGAATCGCCAAAGTAACGGCACTCGATGATTCCAGCGATGCCACCAGTAATCGAGCGCATCGAGAACCACTAACGAAATGACGAACTCCTCCCAGCCAGACAGCCCAAGCCACCTTGCCAGCCCCCATCCCTGCTCCTGGCAATGAACCAGCCAGAGCAGCAACGGGACAAACACCAGCGCTCGCATCACGAGGGTATTGAAACCAGCAATCCCTAAATGCATCAGCCATCGCCAGGTGAAATAACCGGAATGTGCGCGGTGGGAAAATTTAGCCTCGATCAGCGCGATCAGGCTCAGCCCTACTAGAAAGACGACGAGTCGACCTTGGTCTAAATCGAGTAGCAACGACCTGTCCTAAGACCGAATGAGTTGGGCAATCTCTCCTTCCTCTGGAAAGCGGCCGACTTGATATTTGGAGAAGATCAAAGCGCCATCGACTTCAACGTCGAATATGCCTTTGCCTTCAGCGTGGAGGGTGAGATCAATACCCGGTATTGCTGCAATCTCTGCGGACACACGGTCTGCCTCGGGACGATAGTTTCACTGCGCGCAGTAACGGATATCAACTTTCATAAGCCGACCCCGGTCGTGAGTATGTTCGTGAGTACTTCCTTGAGTTTAGCGATGCTTACCGAAAATACCATGGGGCGTTTTTCTACCCCATCCCGCGACATGATAATCAGCACCGGACGTGCTCATCCGAAGATCCCCCAATATCGAGCAAGTGCTCCCCGCGTTAAGTCGCAGGATCATCAAAGTCTGGAGCCCGCTTTTCGCGCAAGGCTGCAACCCCCTCTTTCGCATCGGGACCCATGAAATTCAGCATCTCAAACCCAAGGCTGGCATCGAATGCCGGCGCTGCTTGGGTCACCCAGAGATTAAGCGAGCGCTTGGTCAACCGCGCTGCGTCTTGGGGCCCACGGGCAATCTTTTCTGCGACGGCAAATGCTCGATCCATAAGCTCCTCAGCGGGGACGGCTTCACTCACAAGGCCGATTCGATCAGCCGTTCGACCATCAATGAAATCGGCCGTGATCAGGTAATACTTGGCTTTGGCAAGCCCGCAGAGCAGCGGCCAAATGATATTGGCGTGATCGCCTGCGGCGACGCCAAGGCGCGTGTGCCCATCGGTAATCCGGGCTTCCTCAGCCATCAAACTGATATCCGCCATCAACGCCACAGCGAGCCCTGCACCAACCGCAACCCCGTTGATTGCGGAGATGATGATCTTTTCGCATCGCATCATGCCGTAGACTAGGTCACCTGCCTCCTTAAACGCCGCCTTCATGCCCTGATAATTCTGGACCATAGAACCGACCCACTCGAGATCACCACCAGCGGAAAAAGCCTTACCTTCCCCAGTAATGACTACGACACGTGTTTCGTCATCATCATCGATATCGCGCCAGATTCTCGAGAGGGCCTTATGCAGTTCAGCGTTGGTTGCATTCATCGACTCGGGCCTTGAGATCGTGATCAGCAGCACACCGTGCGCTCGACGCTCAAATTTTAAGTAGGGGTACGCATCAAACCAGTCAGCCATCGAATTTCCTCCTATCGAACCATTCGTTCAAAACCGCTGCGACCTAGGGGATCATCCTTCCCGTCATCGGACAGCCACTATTCCTCACCCTGCGCCATCACGGCCAGTGCTGCAACTCCTACCTTGCTGACTATTTAACTTGCTGACTATTAACGACAGCGTATGTTGCGCTGGGCATTTCTCCGCTTGGTTTTTCCTGTTTTTGCTTTTGTCCGGAGTCTAAGCTTGGATGGTAGTTTCAACTCGCGCCGCACTACAGACAATTGGGATTTAAGGATTGCGGCAAAGGGATTCATCTTGATGGAGGATGCAGCGTGACTTTTTACAAACAATTACTGTCTTTTTTTTGGTTGCTCGTCCTATCCATCAATACGCTGGCGGATGACGAGCGAGATCAGGTGCTAGAAAATCTCCAAGTTCAGGTCGCGTCGACTACCCCAGAAAAAGGACTGCTTTTCTTACCGAGCGAGCAGCGAGAAGTAGCGTTCGGGGCGATCGATCAACTCTTTCCTACACGAACCATTACCGCTTCGACTGATCCTCGACCGCTCGTCGACGGCCCTCTTCCTCTTGGTCAGCTTGCCTACCAAGTGGACCAAAGGGAGCAAACCATTGATCAATTGCTCGAGGACCGTCGAGTGCGTGGCTTTTTGGTGTTGCAGGGTAATCGAATCCTTCTTGAGCACTATGCTCAAGGCCATGGCCCTGACACGCGCTGGATCTCGTTTTCGGTAACGAAGTCGGTCACCTCGATGCTCATCGGTGCAGCGATTCGTGATGGCTTCATCGATAGCGTCGAAGACCCCGTAACGCGCTACCTGCCCCGGTTTACCGGCTCCGCTTATGAAAACGTTACCGTGGGTCAAGTGCTCCAAATGGCGTCAGGAATCAAGTGGAATGAAGACTACGACGATCCCGAATCAGACGTCGCAAAAGCGGGGGCGCGAATGGATTAACCCTGCTCAATTACCTCAGCGGACTAGAGCGGAGCGCTGCGCCTGGCGAACGATTCAATTACAACACTGCTGAGACCAATCTAGCGGGAGAAATATTGCGCGCCGCGATTGGCAATAACGCGACAACCTACCTCGAACGGACCATTTGGCACCCGTTCGGCATGGCTGATGACGCCACCTGGCTACTGGGAGAACCCTATGGCGGTGAGCTCGGCGGCTGCTGCATCTCAGCCACGCTGCGCGACTATGGCAGGCTTGGTCTTTTCGCCAAGTCTCAGTACTTGGGGACAGGATCCCCAACGGTTGATCATGCATTTATGAAGGAGAGCGCCGAGCCGTCTCGTGGATACGACGGATACGGATATCTCTGGTGGCTCTGGGGAGACGATGTATTCTCCGCGATCGGCATTTTTGGGCAGCACATTTACATCAATCCAGCGCTGGATTTAGTCGTCGCGATGCACGGCAATGATGATAGTGCCGACGCCTTGGCGCTCGAGGGTACGCTGATTGCCGCGGTGAGAGCCATCGAGCAGTTCCTCCAGGCAGATCAAACCACTCCCTAGATCGGCGGTTGGATCGCCTCCAGATGGGGCCACGCAGCTAACAGAATCGCTTAGCGCCCGCGCGGCATTGACCACAAACGAAGCGCAGAGGCCTTAATCCGATTACGCGCCGATTGATTCGAGCGCGGCTTTTAATGCTTTCAGCCCGCTGATGTTCGCGTTGCGAATCACATCCATTGACGGCGCCTCCTGACTGATGTCACCCATTTCGGTGAGGCAAACGTGAACCTCATCATGAAACGGGAGCTGCTGCATACGTTCCAGCCAGGCGCTCACATTGGGGAGCTCCGAGAAGTCATAAGTATTGGTAAATCTAGACTGCAATTGCCCGATTTCGACATAAGCGCTGAGGTCACAAATGCTCACCGCATCGCCGAAGAGATAGGGCTGATCATCTAAGTAAAGCGTTTCAAGCGCTTTGAGCGCGCCGCCCAAATTGCGATGTGACGCTTGCTGCATGACTTCCGGGATGTTGAGATCTTTTCGGATTTTGGGGGCGATCAACCCCGTTGAGGCCTCGCGCACGTTGCGGTGGTGATAGTGCAAGTAAGCATTCATCTTGGCTCGCGCTTGCAACGACTCAGGATACACATCAGACCAGCCATACTTGTCTGCCAGGTAGGTCATGATGGCGTGCGACTCACCCACTGAAAATCCAGTATCTGGCTCCAGCAAACAGGGGATTGTCCCGGCAGGGTTCATCTTCAAATAGTCTGGATGACGACTGCCATTCTCACCTGAGCTCCCAGGGTTCACCATGACCAGTTCAAAGGATTGACGCTTCATCAAGAGCAGCCACAACACCGCTCGAACGGGTTGAGAAAACGGGACTCCATAAATTTTCATATTGGCCATCAGCTAGTCGCTCCTTTTATCGCCCTTGTTTATCCTCAGCATAACACCCCATCCACTGAACGATTCAATGGTTAGAACTTGCAAGCAGGGACCACTAGAGATGGTGACCACTTGTTTTATCTCAGTTCTTGCAAGCGCTTCCCCGTGTCGCTTCTTTCCGGCGCAACGCTCGGTGAACCCTTGCTGGAAGTGATCTAGATCAGCTCAATCTGTTCAATACATCGCTCCATGAACCTTAACAACGTACCGATTCTCTCCATGCCCTAGCCCAGCGACTGGTCACCGGGAGTGAACGAGATCGGATCACTTTATTCAATGTATTGCTCCATGAGCCTTTACAACATGTGGGTGCTCCGTATGGCCGAGCCCAACAACTTGTCACCAGGAGTGAGCGAGATCAGATCACTTTATTCAATGTATCGCTCCAGAGCCTTACCAACGAATTGGTTCAACCAGTCAACCATAGGCGGCGATGAACCTCTCAACGGCTATATGACTTGAGCACTCGCTGGAGACGTAGGAAACGACGCTAGAGTGGTTCAGTCGCGAGCTGATAGACTGCCGGCATGACGCAATCACCGACCAAGCGCGAAATTATCATCGAGCACCTGGCCGATGCTTTTTTACAGAACGGCCTTGGTCACACAGGGCTTCGTGGACTCGGCGCCTTGGCAGGTACCAGTGACCGCATGCTTATTTATTACTTCGGCAATAAAGAAGCCTTAATCAAGGAGGTTCTCGAATATATCTCCGAGCAAATTGCCGCAAGACTCGATCAGCACATTGGCGACTTTCCTTTAGACGACCGCACGCTGCTGGATCGGATGGTTGCTTTTGGTACAAGCAAAGACTTCAAGCCGTACATCCAACTATGGCTTGAGATTGTGGCGCTTGCCATTCGCGGCGAAGAGCCGTTCACCGGCGTTACTCGCCACCTCAACCATGTTTGGCTCGGCTGGATTAAAGACAAACTCAATAGCGACCAGCAGCACCTCAGCCAGACGGTTTACACGTCACTGCAGGGCATCCTCTTGTATCGCTTATCGCAGGGCGAGCATTAGCCGCGAGCCGATTAACCTACTTCTCAGCAAGCGACCCTCGTTTCGTGCTTGATGCCTAGCCCGAGTCCAGGGATCGATCTAGGCCGCACTTCGCTGTCTAAGCCAGCTTAACTCTTCGGTTAATGCCTGACGGCCGGCTTCTGCGGCAGGGTCCTCGGGGTAATAGGCCAGTTCTGATGGCACGTCGCCTTGTACTCGCGTACCAATTAACACTCTAGGTTCGCGGTAATCGTAGGCACGAGCGCGATGCAGGAGGGCTCGGTTGTCCCAAATGAGGGTATCTCCCTCCGTCCATTCGTGGGAATAGACTCTGGATTCATCGCCCAGGACGTGAGCCATCAAGTGATCGAGTAACGATCGACTCTCATCACGCGATAATCCGGGAATGCCAAACGCGTGACGACCGATCAGCAGGTTTTTGACACCGGTTTCAGGATGCGTTTTTACCAGTGGTCGCAAATAGGCCTCTCCGTGATAAATCGAATCTGGTTTGATCTCAGGAAAGTGCCCTAGGTCATTCGCTTGCGAGAAGACCGTGGAATGATAGGCAGCATAGCCAGCGATCGTCTCTTTCATCGATTCAGGGAGCGTCGCATACCCTGCTCGCATGTCGGCAAATTCTGTCTGGCCGCCTGAGGAAGGCAATTTCACGGCCGATAACATCGCGACTTTGCTGCTAATCGGTCGATAAGTCGAATCGGTATGCCACGCCTCATTGCCGCGATTGATTTTCATCCACTCAGAGTCGATCGCCGCCATCTCACCCAGCGTGCCATCGCGATGCCTGACTTGATTCGCGAGCGGCAAGGCCCCGAATTCTAACTCCCCGAAACGACTGCCTAAGGCGATATTGCCCTCGTCCGACAAGAACTGGCCTGGGAACACTAAAAACCCAAATTCCAGCAGCGCCGAGTGAATCTCTGCAAACTCGGCATCCGTCAGTGTTTCGAGCGTTACACCGGTGATGGTGGCCCCAAACGCTTTACCCTTGATTGGCGTCGTAATCACAGATTCTTCCCCTCTCCCCTTTCCCTGATTCTAGCCTCCTATCGGTGCAAAGGGACAGGCTGGTTGGCCAGCACGGCGATAGCCTGAGAGGCGAGCTCAGCGATAAAAAGAGGGTTTGTAAAAAAGGGCACGCGCGCTCCCGATTTCGCACTGATAGGCTCGGCCAGATAACCGACGCTACCTCGCTAGCCGAGCGCCAAAGGACGGCCCACAGCACTCTTCAAAAGCTTGGAGTCCATAGCGGATGGCCCCATCAATAACCCCCGCGCGCTGGCTTAGGGGCTAAGTACTGCTACGGGCGACCACTAGCTGTAGTCGTAGAACCCTTTACCTGTCTTGCGGCCGTACCAACCCGCCCGGACGTACTTACGCAGCAAAGGGTGCGTTCGGTACTTGGAATCACCGAATTCCTCGTGCAAGACATCCATCACATTTAGCAACACGTCTAAGCCAATCATATCCGCTAGTGCGAGCGGTCCCATTGGGTGCGCTGCCCCTAACTTCATTGCCTGATCGATATCTTGCGGCGCTGCCAGCCCCTCCGCCAATATGCCGACTGCTTCGTTCATCATCGGCACCAAAATTCGATTCACGACGAACCCTGGCGCTTCCGCCACTTCCACCGGCTGCTTATCGATGTCGCGGGTCACTTCCAGCACACGGTCGACCGTTTCCTGAGAAGTCGCAATCCCGCGAATCACTTCAACCAACTTCATGACAGGCGCGGGGTTAAAGAAGTGCATGCCGAGCACTTTATCGGGGCGATTCGTTGCGCTTGCAATCTCGGTAATGGATAACGAGGAGGTATTCGACACCAAAATCGCTTCGGGCTGGACGGCTTCATCCAGTTCCGCAAAGACCGTTTTCTTAACTTCCATGACCTCAACAATCGCTTCTACGATTAAATCGCAGTCTGCAAACGCTGCAATGTCGACTGCGCCCGTCAGCCGGTGCTTGGCGGCATCCGCCTCTTCTGCCGCGAGTTGATTTCGCGACACAAACCGATCGAGGTTCGCTTGAATGCCAGCAATACCCTTGTCGACTAATGCCTCTGAAATATCGCGCAGCACTACGTCCTTTCCAGCCATGGCAAATGCTTGCGCAATACCAGCGCCCATGGTTCCAGCGCCCAACACCCCTATTTTTTGCATGGTTCGTCCTACCGTTTTTTTACTGTTCTTTCGCGCCAAGGAGTGTAACGAAAAATTGTTTCGAGGCCGAGACAAAAGGCAAAGAATGCGATGAATCCACGCTGCTCATGACCTATGACCTGCTGCCGGTGTCCCGACCGAGTAAGCATTGGCCACAGTGATCTCACGGCGCCCGTCTCGCGTAACCGCTTTTAACGACGCTGAAAAAATTGACTGCCATGGCGCCTTTTGCTTTCCACAACCTTTTCACTCGCGTCATTCGCGCTACGCAGCGCTCCAGATCAGGATGGACGCATCAGCCGGCGCAGGCGAAACCGAAAACTTCTGGACTCACGCGAGGCCACAAGCCCAAGGCGCGCGTGAGGCGACCCCTTCTCGCGATTTTCACAGCGCTGACCCTTAGCCACGGCAATGCGAGTGGCGATGAGATCTACACCTTTGACGTGTTCTTCGATGATCGATTGATCGGGGAGCATCAATTTGTGCGCTCGACCAGCGAGACTGGTGAAGAAATTGTCACGAGCCGCGCGTCTTTCGCATTGAAAATCCTTTTTTTCAACGCGTTCAAATACGAGCACTCCAGTCGCGAGAAGTGGAGAGATGGCTGCCTGGTTGAACTGGAGGCGACGACCAACACAAAGAAAGGCGAGCAAACCACAACCCTGCGTAGCCAGAGCGGCGAACCCTCACTCACTGTCAACGGCGAGCAAAAGACCTCCCCAATGAGGACTCATGCCTGTCTAGCTTTGCCTATTGGCGGACCGATTTGAGTGAACGAGCACTGCTCATGAATGCTCAGTCAGGTGACTTTGTTCCCGTAGAGATGAGCACCTCGACAGACCCTGAAACCATAGAACGACGAACGATTATCGCCGCGAACAAGCTCAACATCGAAGTGCAGTACGACGGCCAAGGGAAGTGGGTAGGTCTTCAGACCGCGCTGCCGAATGATCACCAACTCACGTATCGACCAAAGACGAATTACGCGTCAGCGAGATAGACCTTCACTCCCGCGTTCGCGATCACAATGGCATCCGATCCTTCATCAGGCGAAATTGCGAGCCCGCCTTTTGTCACCTCAACGCGAACGGTTCCATAGGGCAGTTGTTTAGCAACTTCGCTCGTATCCACCGCCTCTGGGTCTGGGGCGCCAATCAGCACATCGATTTCCATATCGTGCGGGGTCCGCCCCAGCGCCTTGAAAAAATTCAAACTCGAGTGGCGAATGGCATCCGAAACCGCCCGGCAAGCCGCTTTCGTCATGTCCGAGCCGTGGACATCCGTGCCCATTCCAAATTCAGTGACGTACCGCTGTCGGGTCATTTCAGCTGGCTCCTTGGTTTTTGTTTACCTGTCGATTGACTGATTGATTTACGCATCGGCTTACGCGGCGAATTACACGTCGATCTACACAGCGTTGGATTCAACATTAGAGTCCACCTCGAGAAGCAGGGTGGAGAATTTACCGCCGGGCGCAAACATCTTGGCCTCGTCCGCTAGGATCTCGCGCTGCGCATCCGGCGCGGACAACCCCTTGTAACAAGCATCCCGATCCTCAGTATTGGCAAACCACATTTCGGTGACCACGTGATACGGCATGGCTGCCTCGTCCATCCCAGGCGGCGTTTCGAGGTATCGGCGAACGTAGCGCGTGACATACGGATTTAGATACTTTTCACCAATCAATCGATGGTGATTTTCGTAATATTCGCGAAACGCTGAGACGGTGAGATCGTCTCTCTTCTTCAATAAAACCACTTGCTTAATCATTGGCTACCCCCTCCGGTGATACGCGCCCGACTCACTGCAAAATTGACGCGTCCTCGTTACTATTAGACCGACTCTCAAGGAGACTTCGATTGAACGAGTATGGTTCTTTGACCCGCGTCGCCGTCCGCGGCCCTAAAGCAGCTTATCGGGACGCCGAGGCAATCGCCAGCGAGTGGGAAGCGCTCCGCTTTCATAGCCCCCCTGAACTGAGCGCTGCCGAGACCGAGCATGCCTTTTTTGTGCAATGCTTGAAAGACGCCGGAGCCGAGGTGATTCAGCTGCCCGAGGGGGAAGCACTCACTTTGGATAGTCTTTACACCCGGGACTCGCTCATCGTAACGCCTAAAGGCCTTGTCGCCTGTCACATGGGAAGAGCTACTCGTCGGGGCGAACCCCTTTGCAACGCCGCAGCACTCGAGCGCTACGGACTGCCGCTCATTGGGGAAATAGCGCCACCTGGAACCATCGAGGGCGGCGATCTTATTCGTTTGGACGATTACACCTTTGCAGTCGGCATTGGGCCGCGCACCAATGATGCAGGCGTTGACCAACTTCAGTCGATACTGGGAGCCGCTGTCGAAATTCATCGCGTCCCCCTCCCACCCCCTAGCCATCCCGAGGATGTATTCCACTTGATGAGCATGATCTCGCCATTGGATAGGGACTTGGCGCTCGTTTACGCGCCGCTGATCCCTGCAAGCTTTTCTGCTTGGCTCAGCCGGCACGGCATCGAGCAAATTTCCGTCGATGACGATGAATACCTCAACATGGGTTGCAACGTGCTTGCGACGGGCCCAAGACGGGCGCTGATGCTCTCTGGGTTGCCAAAGACCAAAGCCCTGCTCGAGCAGCATGGGGTCAGCGTAACCACCTATAACGGCGAGGACATCAGTAGAAAAGGAGAAGGCGGGCCGACTTGCCTAACGTTGCCGCTGGCTAGAGCTTCCTCGAGCTTTCTCTAGAGTTGGACGAACAACCCTTTTATTACGGAGCTCTCATTACGAATCTTTGATTGCGGATTGATCAACGCTGCATGACAGGTGCGCGGTGATCTCGTGCCACTCTGTTTACAGCGTCAAGCGAGCCTCAAGCGTTTCCTGATCAGCAGCGAATTTACGGATCCCCTCGGCCAACTTTTCTGTCGCCATTGCATCGCTATTTTGGAGCCACCGAAACGTCGACTCATCAAGTAGCGTACTGGACTCACTCTCTGCAGCGTTTGGATCCAATTGCCGCGGGAGCGCAGATTCATCATCGGTGAGTTCTGCGAGCAATCCAGGACTGATGGTCAGGCGATCGCACCCGGCAAGCGCCTCGATTTCACCCTTATTCCGGAAACTTGCGCCCATCACCACCGTGTTGAACCCATTGGCTTTGTAATAATTGTAGATCCAGTGGACCGATTGCACTCCAGGGTCATCAAGCCCCGAGTACGTTTGGCCGGTCTTCGCCTGGTGCCAGTCCAGAATTCGTCCGACAAAGGGGGAAATAAGAAACACACCCGCATCGGCACAGGCCATGGCCTGACCGCGGCCAAAGAGCAACGTCAAATTACATTGAATCCCTGCTCGTTCGAGCGCTGCTGCTGCCTGTATGCCTTCCCAGGTACTGGCGATTTTGATGAGTATCCGGTCGCTGCTGATCCCTAATTGCGCGTATCCCTCAATGAGTCGCTTCGCCTCATCCACCGTGCCCTGTTGGTCAAACGACAGTCTTGCATCCACTTCAGTCGAAACCCGACCAGGAATCATTTCAAGAATAGACGCCCCAATGCCGATGGCGAGCGCTCGTGTGGCCCAGCGCTTTTGGCCCTGACTGTCCAATGCTTTGGGAACATCCTTCCGAACTTGACTGACTAGACCAGCAAAATCAGGTAATTCCATGGCACTGAGGATCAATGAAGGGTTGGTGGTTGCATCCATCGGGGCAAACTGTTTTATCGCACCAATGTCGCCGGTATCTGCGACCACATCCGTCATCATTTTGAGTTGATCGAGTTGATTCACGAGCTTGTCTGGCCTCTTGTGACTGTCTTAATGCCTTCCTTACGCGCCAACGATTGTAGCGGAAATCATCTTTTACAACTGTCTCAGCCTCTCTTGGGTCATGGTTCGTTCGCTGAGTGCGGCTGCGATCGCGACCAAACGGCTGTTATTTTCATGACCGCTTTCTCGTGAGAATTTTTCCTCTGAAAGGTGCTGAAGCGCTATCTGGAACTCACCCCCTCTTTGGCTGAGCGATTGACGCGGCCCTCGATGCTCCCTTACTGCACCTGCAAGCACTCCTCGCCGACATTAATCCGGCGGATTAAGCGTCTCCGCAAACCAATCCGTAGTCGCATCGAGGACGCGAATCGCGTATTGCTGATCGGCCAACGATTGATCAGGGGCAACAACGTTGAAGATATGGTCTGCGCCCTGAATAACAATCGAGGTACCCATCGACGCGGCACTCGCATCAAGAATCGCCTGGTCCGCCTGTGGCAAATAATCCTCCGAGCCTCGAAGCGTCAGTAGCGCACCCGTGTAACCACCAAACTCTGACAGGATGGGTTCTCCCAACATGCCCAGCACATGCCGCCGCGTCACCTCGATCGGCATCCAGGCATTCCAAGTCCCGACGCCATTTTCAAGGGCAGCTTTGATTCCGCTGGCTCGAGCATCGCCCCGAAGAATGTCCATCGGATTAACCGCGCTGGACCACAGCACCATGCTCACGGCATTCACCTCTGGCAGGGTTGTGAGGCGCATGACGGTCGGACCGCCATAACTGAAGCCAAGCAGCCCAATCACCGCCTCCGGCTGATGCTGTCTCACCCAGCGATAGCCCGCCAAGCTATCAGCGACCCGACTTGCGAAGGTGGAATCCATGGGTTTGCCTTGCTGCAAGGCATCACCCTCTCCTTGGATCTGCATGCGGATAGACGAAATTCCTCGATCCGCCAGTTGCGAAGCCTGCCTCGCATACAAGTCCCCGACTTCGTCCAGTACCCCACTCCAACCATGCACCATGACCACCCAGGTGCGCCCACCGGTATCGATGACCTTGGCCGGCGCGCCCGTCTCAAGACGCATCTGATCAACATGCGGTGAGCCAGCAGCAGCGAAGCTAGCCACTCCAAGGAGACAAGCGCCCAACCAAACTTTGGCCAGACAAAGGAGGTTCAATTTATTTGTGGCAATGTCTTGCATCGCCAGCGGAACCTTTTTATTCATCATTTGCTCTCCATCCTCTGGTTACCATTGCGATTGATAAGTTGATAGGGCCAGGTCTTTCCACACACAGCCTCCTCACGCACGACCCCATCACCTGTTTTTCTATGTTGACGTTTATTTATCTGTTGCCAACACGCGTTGGTTACTGCTTTGTTGATCTTTACTTGTCGCCCTTCAGAGAGCATTCAGTCGCCAACCGCGTAAGGTAAGCTCAATCTTTGCCTGGCTGCTCATTCACTGGCTGCCCGTTGACTAGAAGACCCGTGCCAAGCGTTCCTAACGCGGGGTCTAAGCGCCGGGCATCGCTAGTTGGCACCCGGTTACGCGGATCTGTCATTGGCGCGTGGCTCATCTCCGCTATACTCTCGCTCCGGTCATTCTTCGGGTCATTCGTCGTGGATTCAACGACACTCCTTTCTTTCTTTACCTTTGCTGCGGTGGCTGCATTCACGCCTGGCCCCAATAATTTATTGCTATCGGCATCGGGCGCCAACTTTGGCTTTAAGCGCACCCTCCCCCATGTATTTGGCGTCATCGTTGGCTTCCTGCTTATCGTACTGCTCGCCTGCCTGGGTCTTGGCTGGGTGTTGGGCGAGATTCCTCAGGTGATGCGAGCGCTGCAACTCGGTGGCCTGCTCGTTATTGGTTATCTCGCCTATCAATTCTGGAACATGGAGCCGAGTGAGCAAGAATCACGGGGTAGGCCGATGCGGTTTATTGAGGCTGCTGCCTTTCAATGGATCAATCCCAAGGGCGTCGTTGTGATCGTCAGCGCGATTACCGCCTACGCCGGCGATCAAGCCCAGAACGACGAGGTCGTAGGGCTGATTCTCATGGTCTTCTTTCTGGTGACCACTGGTTCGGCCATGCTTTGGGCCTATGGCGGCAGCTGGATCTCGCAATACCTAAAAAAAGGAGCACGCCAACGATGGTTCAACCGGCTCGCTGCAACCGCTCTCATCGCAACGACCCTGCCGGCGCTCACCCAACTCAGCTAGTGCTTGCTGGGTACTGGCCCTTACGCTAATCGGTGGCCGCGTTACTGCCCGCATGAAGCAGCTCGAAATCCTCCGGAGTGATGTCGTGGGTCACTTCCCAAAACTCTTGCAGGCTAAAAGGAGAGTTGTTGATCACTTGGCCATCACTGTTTTTGTACCAGCTCTGCACGTTGGGATGCCCCCATGCCAGATTGGCGGATCGAGCCTGCACGTCTTCATTGTAACTGGCATTGGCCTCAGCTCTGACATCCAGCGCGTCCAAAGACTTCTCAAGCATTAGGGCCAAACACTGCATGACATAGTGAATCTGGCATTCGATTTGATAAATGATGCTGCCGCCGTGAACGATATTGGTGTTAGGGCCATACAAACAAAATAAATTAGGAAACCCAGGCATATGGGAGCCCTTGTACGCGCTTGGCGCGTTACCCCAAGCGGAACCCAGGGTTTGCCCACCGCGACCGATGACTTCCATAGGCATCAAAAAGTGATTGGCCTTGAATCCAGTCGCATGAATGATGACGTCCAACTCGTGATGTTCTCCGGTTGAGGTTTGAATCCCTGTCGCCGTCACGCGCTCGATGCCGTCCGTTTCGAGCGAGACATCCTCACGAGCGAGCGTCTCATACCACCCGTTATCGACAATCAGTCGCTTACCCCATACTGGGAAGTTCGGCACGCAGTGCTCGAGATAGTCTTGCTTCGGGCCGAGGCTTTCTCGCATAAATTCCGTAAGTGCTTCGCGCATGCCATGGTTGGCTTCATTCATCGATAGCGATTGATCCTCCCACGCTGGATCTCCCACCACAGCCGGCCAAGAGCGGTCTGCGAAGACTAGAATCATCCGCGCACGATGGAACTCCGCGTAGAAAGGAATGTGCTTCAAGGCCCAAATCAGCCCGGGCTCCACCGCTCGATAGTAGTCCCGGGACGGCGCCACCCAGTGAGGCGTACGCTGATACACACGCGTATGCTCGGCCTGATCGGCCGTTTTGGGTAGCAACTGGACGCAACTACATCCTGTGCCGATCACCCCGACTTTCAGTCCCGCTAAATCCTTGGTCTGCCATCTGGCGGAGTGCCATTGATCACCCTCGAAGTCCTCCAAACCAGGAATGTCCGGCATCGAAGGTTGGTTTAACTGACCTACGGCCGAGACCACAGCGTTAGCTGTTCTCACCTCAGTCTCGCCATCGCCTCGCTTGAGGTGCACTTGCCACGACTGATTGATCTCATCGTATTGAAGGCGCGTCACTTCCGTCTCAAACAGAATCTGATCGCGGACGCCAAACTCATCGGCGCACCGATCAAAGTAAGCAAACAGCTCATCGCGCTTCGAAAAGTAGCCTGACCAATCAGGGTTGCGATGGAAAGAGTACGAATAGAAATGATTCGGGGTGTCAACACCGCAATCGGGGTAGCGGTTTTCGTACCAGGTGCCACCAACCTGATCGTTTCGCTCAATAATCGTGAACGAAATGCCAGCTCTCTTCAGCTTCGCTGCCATTCCTAATCCAGACATCCCGGCGCCAATAATGAGCACCTCGAAGTCTGCACGCTTCGCCGCATCCGCTCGGCTCATCACCGGAAGCCAATTCTGATCTCGGTCTATTAGCCCCGTCTCCTCAAGCAGCATATTGGCATAGCCACTCGTAACCTCTTCACCCATGCCATACTCGAGGAGTTCGCGGAACTGCTCTGGATTTGGGACCGGCCCTGGCGTTCGTTCGCCGTCGCGAAGGGCGATTAGTACCTTTGCCGCTGATGCTCGAATCGCATCTGCCTGCGCTTCGCTGTAGCCTCCCGTATCGTCAGGAAACAAACTGCCTTCGGGCGCCAAAACGGGCGCTGGCGCTTGATCTTCTGCGATCCAAGTTCGATCCCCAGTGATGCAATACATCGACAACAAGAGATTGGGCAAATTGACGTCGAGCAGCGCCGCTTTGATGTCCTCATCGGTGCCCTGAACAGTTACATGATCCATCGTCCTTCCTTAATTTATACAGGAGCTTATACAGGTCCTTTCAAATCTTGACGCCGAAGTTGCTAGCCAAATCCTTGTGCCTTTTGAATTTGCGCTAGCGTCAGCCACCCTCTCTATGGCTATCCAGCCTAAATCGCATTCTTTTAGGCGGGCTTCCATGACCGCTGACTGTCGTTAACTGAGTGTTCACCATTAGCCAGAAGTTAGCCAGACTCTTCCCCACGACATTCTAACGTGCTCACTGCCTAAGGCTTTGCTCGCAACCTTCACACGATTTTTTCGCTGCTACTACCGTTTTTGATGCTTTTACCGCTTTTACCGCTTTTACCGCTTTTACCGCTTTTACCGCTTTTACCGCTTTTACCGCTTTTACTTCTATAGACTCTTACAACTATCTCTTCTTACCGCTTCCCACTGCTACTGCTCTCTGCCGCTTTAAACCTCGTTTCACTGCTTGTCACGTTCGAGCGGTGTTTAATTGGGGTGTTCCAATGAGACTCGCGGCAATTAATTGCCAACCGTTTACATCACAGCGGGCTTAGAGGGATCCCAAGCCTCATGAGCTTCCCGCCAGCGATCAAAGGTCGTCAAAATTCGATCGGTGATTGAGTGAATTTCAGTAAAACAATGAACACTCGAGCGCGTGTCGTAATAGCAAGCCCACACACCATCGGCATACAGCTCACACGCTTTCTCAAATCCCTGTTGGTCCAATACCGACTTGGCACCCTCGTAATCCGCTTCAAGCCTCGCAATATGGTGCAGTCCGAATTCGCCCTCATTAAACATGTCGCGATAGATCGATGGCTGATGATCATGCTGTTGAATCAGCTGGATTTGGCAATGCCCTGCATAGGCAAACGCATAGGAAACGTCGGCCTCCACGGGCTTGCCTCGATATTCGAAACGGTCGGTCTTGTGATGAGGAGCGATGAAAAAAGGGCCAGCTCCCACCGTTTTAGCGAAATGCTCCGCTGACTGCTCTAGGTCCTCAACGAAATAAGCGTATTGAAAAATACCCGCAAACCGATCCATCTCTCCCCTCCTCGCGACTACTTGCCGCACCAATTACCAAGATACTCAGTTGTTCATAGATTGCGTAATGACTCATCCATTTGATGAATCCATGTCTGGCGGCAAACTGTAGGCTCACTTTGAGGACTGGCGTTTTCTTAACCCGCCACGCCCTTAGCTATGACTAAACCATCGTCACTCAATAAGGGTCAAGCAACTCCGAAAGACAGCGTGGCGACAGAACGAATAAGGGAAGGTGTGCGCCTCCACAAAGGCTTTCGTTGAAACTCGTGAATCAAGCGCTCAATTATTCCTTCCTTGCCAGAACGATCTTTGGCGTAGAATATCGCTCGAAGCGTAGCCCCTACTTGCCCCTTTGCGGCAGCAATTCGAACGACATCATCTGATTCATTCAACAATTCATTCAACAATTCATTCAACAATTCATTCAACAATTCATTCAACAAGGGGAGAACGCCAATGAATCGCGCTTACCAAATTGTGGTCATGGCTTATCTTGTTTCGCTGATCGTGGCTTGCATCGCCTATTTTGGCTCAGACTGGTTTGGAATCGAGGCAGAGGCCGTCTGGGAGCGCCTCCTAATCGCGGATATTGCAGCCACCCTGGTGATATTCGGTTTCAGCTTTATCTACAACAATTCCAGTTTCTATGACGCTTACTGGAGCGTCGCGCCCATGGCGATATGGATTGCTCTTTGCCTCGTGCCCGATGCTTACTCAACCCGGCTTCTACTGTGCGGCTTGGTCGTTATGGCTTGGGGCGCACGCCTTACTTACAACTGGAGTAAGACCTGGGATGACCTCTCGGAAGAAGATTGGCGATACAGGCGCCTTCAAGAAAATACGGGCGGGGCGTACTGGCTAGTTTCGCTGCTTGGCATCCATCTTTTCCCAACGATACTCGTGTTCATCGGTTGTATTGGCATGATTCGGATCGCTGAACAACCCGATGCACCGCTCAACTGGCTCGACGCGCTGGCACTGCTCGTTGGTGCATTTAGCATCTGGATTGAGTCACGCGCAGATGCTGCGCTGCACGCCTTCAGAAGAAATAGAACCGATAGGAGCCAACACATTGAAGCATCCGTCTGGCGATGGTGCCGTCACCCTAACTATTTAGGTGAGATTGGGGTTTGGGTATCTATCGGTTGCTTTGGTATCGCGTCCGTCCAGCATCTGGATGTTTGGGTGCTCGCCGGACCCGCTGTCATGATCTTACTGTTTACCCTGATCAGTATTCCGATGATCGAAAAGAAGCTGATCGAGGATAAGCCCAGCTATCGGGACTACCAGAAAAGAGTGCCCATGCTTCTCCCTTATGGGCGTCTTTGGGGTTAATTTCGCTTTGGACTGACCGATAGCGTCATCTCAAAAGGCGTCCTTGGCGCAACCAGCGCATTCCTGACGCGAATGTCTACATCCACGCGCCTCATTCGCTTGCCCGTTTTAAGGCCAACCACTATCTCATCCTGGGCGGGGATCGTGATCCAATCAGCTGCGTTTAAAAAACTCATGTCGCTTGCTAGCTCAAGTGTTAGCGGTAAATCGCTGTGATTCGCTAACGTCAGTTGAACCACGTCAACCGATTTCGGGTAGCGAGCATCCTTCACTTCGATCAGCACCGGCATGAGCCTCTCGAGCTGATCGCTCCTGCCCATCAGCCAATCTTTGTAGTAAACCACCGTGTGACCCGCGAACAGCGCCTCTCTCATCGCGCGGGGCGAGGCGGAGTCAGCGAGCACCAGCGTCACAGGCCGATGACCACCAAGGTGCGGCATATAGTCCCAATCGATCAAATCGTGGACATCTGATACCCCAATCATGGTGAGGCCGTTTGCCAACGCAAATGAAAAAGCCTCTTCTGAGTACCCCTCACCATTAGCGATTTCGATGCCATGCAGCCACCCTCGATCAATCATCTGAGTATGAAAATCTGAGGGTACGGCCACCCCATTAGGGCGCTGACTCACCCAATCCGGATGATTCCAAAATAAAAATGCGCCTTGCTCGTTTGCTGTTTCGAAAACAGAAGCTGCCGGGTACTGGGACGCCGCCTCATAAACGGCACGAGTATCCGCGGGGTCTGAAAACGACGTAACGCCAAGCAGAGGATTTGCATCGGTAATGAAGATGGCGTTGATATGTCCAACCGGCCAATCACGCGTGATCTCTGAGCCCTTAATCACCATTAGATCCTGGCCTTTGGCTGCAGCGTCAGCGATGGCATGGGCACGATTCCGGTCAGTGTGCGGAATATCGGCAAGATGTGGCTGCCATTCGAGGTGTTCCGTAATGGCGATCGCGTCCAAACCGTCGCGAAGCGCTTCCTCCACGCGAGTCCTTGGCCACACATGACCATCTGAGAAGACGGAGTGCATGTGCAAATCCGTGACGAGCGTTTTACCGCCTGCAATATCAGGAAACACGATCATTCGCTCGCTAACCTCTGCCGACGACGCCTTTCCGTGCGCCCAGGCTTCAGAGGAAAGCATGGCCAGACATCCGGCCAAAAAAAACGCGCATTGGCTAGCTTTAGCCTTGACTCTAATCTGTGAGGCTGTCTGCGTCTGGCGATATTTAGTTAAACAATCATTCATGCGTCTGATCTCTGCGTTACTCTATGCGGGATTAAAATTGCGTTTCAGGCTGGTAGTAGCGGTTCGCCCAAATGCCCATGGCAGGCTCGCCTTCTACCGGCATCCTCCAAGAGGAGACCTTCGCCGCGGCGAGTGCAACCTTAAGGAGTGCGCGCGGTTCATTAATCGTATTTTCTACATACCGTGCTGCGCCTTGATCACCGACATATTTGGCCGCCATGGCTAAGTACTGAGCTCGCCACTGATCATCCTCTCCTGGCGGATGCACCAATTCTGAAACTCCTTCCACCAACACCTTCCGATAAGGCAAACGATCTTCATCGATGCATAACGCCACTCGCGGATCGGCCTGGATGCGCCTGTACCAAGCTGACTTTAGGCGAGGCGTAAACAAAATGGCGTTATCCTGATGTAGGAACCAAATGGGGGTAACCGATGGCGCGCCATCAGCGTTGACCACCGCAATGCGCATCAACACCCCAGGGCAATCTAAAAGCTCCGTTTGTTCATCACTCGTCAACTTGGGCATCCGCGAAACTCTCCATCGTTCGAACTCACCCGCAACATAGTGCTATTGTCCGCTCATCGTCAACGCATCACGCATCGAGGCTGCCAATGGAACCTGACATCAATCGTCAAGCATTAACCGGTCAACGCGTCATTATCACGGGAGGTAACAGCGGCATTGGTCTCGTGACGGCAAAGCAGCTGGCAGCAAAAGGTGCCACCGTGCTTATCGCAGGCAGAGCCAGCGATAAAACCGAAGCTGCCCTGCAATCTATCAATGCAGAGGCCGTCACTCCTGCACGAAATCTGGCCGTTGACCTTGGCTCTCTTGCGAGCGTTGAGGCACTGATCGAGAACGTCCAACGAGAGGGAGAGCCGATCGATGTATTGATCAACAATGCGGGCTGTTTTCCCACCAAGGCTCAAACCACCGAGGACGGTTTCGAATTACAAATCGGCGTGAACCATTTGGCACATATGAAACTCACCTTGGGTCTTCTTCCTCAGCTGCTCTCCGCGCCTTCGGCACGCGTGATCACCGTCTCGTCAATGCTGCACAAGAAAGGAAAAATCAACCCGACAAGTTTCAGAACCACGAAGGGGTACAACGCGCAAACGGCTTACGCGCAATCAAAACTGGCCAATGTGCTCTTTGCTTTCGCATTGGCAAGACGTCTTGAAGAGACGCCTGTTACCTCCAACGCGCTGCACCCAGGCGGCGTTCGGACAGATATTGTTCGAGATTTACCCTGGATAGTGAGAATGCTCATCGGGCTCGTCTTTATCTCCGCAGAGCGCGGTGCAGAAACCTCCATCATGCTCGCGAGCGACCCAGCGTATCAATCCATCACAGGCCGATATTTTGACCAAGGCAAGGAGGTCAGCGCTGCGAGCATCGCACTAAATGTTGAGGCGCAAGAAGCGCTGTGGAGCGAGAGTCTCGCGCTGTTGGGCCTAGAGGAACCCGCACTAGCTCACTGATGATTTGATTAGGCTCGTAGAGAGGCAATGTTTAACCCCATTTTGGGGTAAGCTTTACTTATGAATGTAGCGAGCAGCCCATATCCTGTCTCCACCGCGACGCCGACTATGGACCGCGGAATGCCCAAAGCGGACGCCGCCTCGATGCAGGGCGCGATCGACACACGCCAGGAAAACGGCAGGGTCATGCCTGCTGTCAACGCTAATCTCAATCTACTCGCCTCGTCTTCACGCAATGCCGCCACCGCGAGTGAGACCTATCAGGTCGTGCGAGGCAGAGGTACTGAGTCATCGATGACTGCCCATGCTTCAAGGGGTGCTCAATCGGTCTCCGTCATGCTCGAAAACGATCGAGACTGGCAGCGCCTGGGACAGAATGTCGACGAGACGGTTTAGAGAAAAAACGCGCTCTCCCACGTCTCTCCCATCGGACCTCTCGCCGTTACCTTCCTCGAGGCTAGCAAGCGTTAATATTTACCCATTCTGATTCTGGTTTACAGAAGCAAGTGCCCGCCATCGAGCACGAGATGCTGGCCAGTCACCACACCGTGTGCCGTGATGAAGCCCACAATAGAATCTGCCACCGTCTCAGGCGTACAGACCGTTTGAAGGGGTGTTCGCTCTCGAAGACTCGCCAGCGAGCGGTCATAGACTGCTTGCCCCATTCCCTCTGCGAGCCAATCGCCCTCAATAAACCCTGGGCAAACGGCGTTCACACGCACTTCCGGCCCCATGACCCGGGCAAGGGACTGCGTCATCGTGATCAATGCGCCTTTAGAAGCCGCATAAGCGATTGAGGAACCCACCCCTCGGACACCGGCAATCGAGGCAACGTTGACGACTACCGACTCTTTGGCGGCGCGCAGTGCCGACTCTGCTGCTCTGACCATTTGATAAGGACCGACCACGTTCACCCCATAAATCCGATAGAAGTCATCATCGGTTAAGCCTGCCAAGTGCTCATGCGCGTTAAATTTCGTGGTCCCTGCATTATTGATGAGGCAATTCAAGCCGCCAAAGTGTTCGACAGCAGTCTGAACTAATTGCTGGCAGGCCGCGTCATCACTGACATCCCCTTTGCAAACAACCGCTTCTCCGCCAAGCGCGCGGCATTCTTCAGCCACTTCCTTCGCGGCCTGATCTTTGCTTGCATAATTGATGACGACCTTCCCTCCTGCTGCAGCGATTTGCTTCGCAGTGGCCGCACCCACTCCAGAGGAGGAACCGGTAACAATGGCAATGGTTTGCTCTAACTTCATAGTGACGCTTCTCCCTGTGATGACTGTCGATGTCTTATTGTTAAAACTTGATCTCTTACACACTCTCGGTACGTGCTGGCCCGAGTTCAGGCGACTTCAGATCGCTCTGCGTCTCATCTCCAAATGGCTGACCGAGCCCTCGCTTTGCGAGCGAGCAATGCGTGTCAGCTAGCTGGCTCGGATTAACCAAACGGCACCACGCATTTCCACACCAGCATCAGTCAGATAGGGCGCAAGCGCGCCATGAATCGCAGCCAAGGCTTCAGCTCTTGTTGATTCATCCATCGACCGCAATGAACGGGCAGCCGGTCCAATGTCCATTTGAAACGCGATGGCCTCCTCAACGGAAGGCGCCATTAGAACGGACCGCTGCACCGACTCGAAGTGAATCTCCGTGAACCCGGCCTGCGCTAGTATGCCAGTCACGTAGTCTTGATCAGCAAAAGCAAAGGGACCTGGCGCTCTCGGGTCGCGCGGAGGTTGATCGGGAAGAAAGGGTGCAATCGCGCGCCCGGCAATGGCCATCCAAGGGTTGTCCCGGGGCGACTGCCAACACATCAACTGCGCCGAGCCACCGTTGCGCAATAACTGCCTCAAATGCTCAAACGAGGCGACCGGATTCTCAAAAAACATACAGCCAAAGCGAGAATACATCCTGTCGAACCCGGCATTGTCTTGAAAGGTTGCGGCGTCACCACAGACAAATTGAACCGCGCCGCTTTTTGCGCTTCGCTCGGTTGCGCGAGCGATCATCGGTGCCGAGATATCAAGCCCAGTCACGTCCGCTTGGCGCTCAGCCAGCATTTCGGTCGATTCACCGCAGCCACAGCCAACGTCCAATACCCGCAGTCCCTTGATTTCACCCATCGCCAGCAGCGACGCCTCTGTGAAGGGCGCCAGCACGGCATCCAATCGCTCCTGGTGTTTCACCCAAGCTGAGCCTGCATCACCATTCCAATATTCCGCTTGATTTGGGTTCGCGATCGATGTCATGGATTCTCTCTTACTTGTGTGTCTAGAAAGGCTTCTAACGTCTACAGCACTCGCTTGCTATCTGAAGTCCAACGTCTCGACACTTTAGACTTCAGCCAAGCCTCATAGTCCAGGTATCTCCGCTTGGCTTGAAGCGCCACTAGCTGCTATCTGCTATCTGCTATCTGCTATCTGCTATCTGCTATCTGCTATCTGCTATCTGCTATCTGCTATCTGCTATCTGCTATCTGCTATCTGCTATCTGCTATCTGCGGTTCGATCATGAATAGGTCACCGGCAAGGCGTCAAGGCCGAATTCCATGACCTTTACAACCAGGCTAATCATCCCACATGCCAAACAACGCCGGCGATGGTCAGACCGGGGTCTCCTAGCCAGTCCAGCCACCCTAGACCAGGGCTTGTCACGGAAGGATAAGATGGTTTTTACTGCGATGAGCGGAGGCAAAGACGATGAAAGATTTCTCAGGGAAGACGGCCGTTATCACGGGCGCAGGATCAGGCATGGGGCGGTACCTCGCCGTTCTGCTCGCCAAGGCAGGTGCAAATGTGGCGATTACAGATATCAACGAGGAGACGCTCTCAGCCACCGCCGCAATGGTGAAGCAATACAATGTTGCTGTGTCATCGCATGTGGTGGACATGGGTGACATGGACCAAATCGAGCAGTTACCCGAGGCGGTGATTGCCCATCACGGTAGCGTTGATCTCGTATTCAATAATGCGGGTGTCACGGTAGGTTCAACGTTTGAAGGTATGTCTGAAACCGATTGGGATTGGGTCATGAACATCAATCTCAATGGGGTTGTGAAATCTTCACGCGCATTCCTACCCTATTTAAAGGATCGACCCGAAGCCGTGCTTGTAAATACCTCCTCCATTTTTGGCATGATCGCCGTTGCCGGGCAGTCGGTCTACCATGCGACTAAGTTCGGGGTTCGCGGCTTCACCGAAAGTCTCGCAAAAGAATTTAAAGATTCCCCCATACAAGTTCATTGCGTGCACCCTGGTCACGTGGGTACCAATATCGTCGCTAACTCAAGGTTTAATGAAGATGATGCCTCAAGGCTCGGTCCCGATTTTGATAGAGACCAAATGGCAGAAATGTTCAGGGCAAAAGGGATGCATCCAAGCCGGGCCGCAGAAATCATTCTGTCTGGCGTTAAAAAGAAGAAAAGAAGGATCTTCGTTGGCCTAGATGCGGTGCTGATGGACCTCGCGCAACGGATTACGCCGATGCACTACGAGTGGCTTCTGCCCATCATTAATTTGCCGCTTTACTTAATGCGAAATACGCGCCCGCTGCGGGACTTACCGGCAGAACCCGACTCAACCGCCTCCTAATCAGGGGCACCCAAAGGCGTCAAACTAGGCGGAGTCACCTTCAAGGGTTGCCCGCCTTAGGCGTCGCATGCCATGCAGCCATCGATCCACATTGTCACCCTTGCGGCGCACGTACTCCTCGACCTCTGGATGAGGTAGCACATAAAAGCGCTCCTCCCTGAGCGTTTCAACCACTGTTTGCGCCAATTGCTCAGGCTCGATAATGCCGTCTGTCTGACCATCACCGAGCGATTTGGGTGCCATGGCTGTGTTCACTCCTTGAGGGCAGAGCACCGACACCTTAATGCCTTCATCGCCATGGGTAATCGACAGAAATTCAGCGAGCTTAACCGCGGCGGCTTTGGTCACCGAGTAAGGGCCCGATCCCAGTGCAGCGAGTAGTCCCGCCGCGGAGGCGGTATTGAGCAGATATCCCTCACCGCGTTCTATCATGGAGGGAAGCACCGCTCTTGCCGCGTAGACATGACTCATCACGTGGAGATCCCACTGCTTTTGCCATACGTCATTCGTGGCATCGGTCAGAACCCCCTCACCACCTGCACCAGCGTTAGAGCAAAAAAGGTCGATTCGCCCTGACCGCTCGATGACATCTTCGACCAATCGAGTCATGGCAGCTTCATCGGTGACATCGCACACCGCGGCCTGACAGTCGAGTTCTGCAGCAGCCGCGTGCACCTGCTCAGGATTTAAATCTGCGAGCGTGACTTCCCTCGCTCCCTCCGCCAAAAAAGCGGCGGCCATTGCGCGACCAATCCCGCCACTGCCACCGGTAATCACGACAACCTTATCGCGTAGCTCCATCACGCTTCCTCGTGTTGTTATTCCCGAAATTTTGACGCTACGCGAGCCGCTTCGGCTTGTCTAGTTACCCTGACGGAGCACCATTGGCCTCGCTCTCACCAGTTTTCTATCTATCCGATACAGCCTTTAGATCAAGGAATGGGTTACCGCAACTGCGGCGCTCTGAACACGTGCAAGTCCTCATGGAGGCATTCTTCGCTTCGTTGTAAGCGCAGCACCTCATATAATGACGACCACTTCTCAAACGAGGTTGGCCACTCATGCATACCTTTGACGAGCAGGCTGAGGCAATTGCCCAAGCCAATATTCGCTATGCGCTCGAACGCATTCGAATGGACCCTCCACCACTTGATGGCCCCATTGACGCGGCAACGCTCAGGGAACGCGCCGGACAGACCATCACCGCCGAAGGCATTGGCGGTGAGCGTGCGCTAAAGGTCTTTGAGGAGGTGCTTGCCCCGGCTTGTATTTCGGGTGACCACCCGAGGTATCTCTCTTTTATCCCCGCAGCGCCCACCGAAGCGTCCATCCTATTCGATCTGGTGGTGGGTTCATCGAGTTTCTGCGCCAACTCTTGGATGGAAGCCGCAGGCGCCATCTTCGCTGAGAACGAGGCACTGCGCTGGCTCTCAGACTTAGCTGGCTTCCCCGAATCGAGCGGAGGCGTATTTGTCAGCGGAGGTACCGCAGGAAACTTAAGCGCGCTTGTCGCTGCTCGAAGCGCCTTCCGGCACCGAACAGGGCATCAGGGCCGCGGCGCGATCCTGACCTCATCCGGCGCCCACGCCTCCATCGCGCAAGCGGGTTACGTCATGGATGTCGACGTCATGCCGGTTCCCGGTGGACCGCGGCTAACGGGCGAGGATCTCACGTCGTTTGTAGCGCAACTGGACAGCGAGGACCTAGCTCGGATCTTTGCGGTCGTCGGGACAAGCGGTACGACGAACCTCGGCATCATCGATGATCTCGAAGGGATCGCTGATGTCTGCAGCGCCAATGACTGGTGGATGCACGTGGATGGTGCTTATGGGGGTGCAGGCCTAGCCGCGCCCTCTGCCCGGCCCTCCTTTAACGGCATTGAGCGGGCTGATAGCTTCATTGTCGATCCTCATAAGTGGTTGTTTGCCCCCTTTGACTGCTGCGCACTGTTATACCGAAATCCAGAGCACGCGCGAGCCGCCCACAGGCAGCATGGTGAATACTTGGAGGTGCTCTATGACGGCGAGTGGAATCCCTCTGATTACGCCCATCACTTATCCCGCAGGGCTCGAGGCCTACCCTTTTGGTTCAGCCTTGCAACGCACGGGACGAAAGCCTACAGCGACGCCGTTGAGACCACGATCAGCACGACACACGCAGCCGCACGGCTCATTGAGGATCACCCGAATTGCCGACTGCTCGCCGGTCCGAATTTATCCATCGTCGTCTTCGAGAGAACCGGCTGGTCCGGGCAGACTATGATGCATGGAGCGAGAAACTCCTGGCCTCTGGTGAGGGGTTTGTCGTCGCCACGCGCTTTGAAGGCAAACCCGCGTTGCGCTTTTGCATCGTCAACCCGAACACGACGGAAGCAGACATCGCCCAAATCTTGGACACGCTATGATTGGGATGGATGGGTGATCGCCGCTAATCCCTCAAAGATGGGGGAGCAGCCACCATTCGACGAGCAACCTATCGGTCGAATAGGCCTAATATCCTGAAACGCAGTAGGTGTTCCAGCGAATCAGTACTGGCCTAGCAACGTACTAGGCCGCACTGCCCTCGATATGGAATAGCTTATTGTAGATGACCCATCCCCTGTCACACTTTACAAACGAGAGCGTGTCGAGAAAACGGTTGCCGATGTAATCATCTCTGACCAACGCGACGGCGGTGTTACCCGCGACGGTCAATGAGACCTCTTCTAAGAAAGGCGTTTCTCCGGCAGCCTTAGCAGAGGATTGAGCAGCCACAAACGTTGCAAAGTCTGAGACGCTCATTTCGGTTAGCCTCTCAGCAATATACCCCGTGATCTTCGCGTTTTCGTGGAACGCCTCAAACACTTTGCTCGCGTCTGATTCAAACATGGCGTCAAAATAGATCTGGATAGTCTCTCTAATCGCTTTCTCGTCAGTCATCTTTTCAACCTCTCCTTTTATTTCTGGCCCGTGGGCTCCTGCAATTGACGCGGTCTCACACGGCTCTAAATACGCAGTATGCCGCGAATCATCCATCTCGCTACTGGGTGGCTCATAGTCGCTTCAAGTGATCAATATCAAAGCCGACACATCACGCTGCTATCCTTCGCACCTATCAACGGAGCGGTCGCGCGCTGAGGATTGGATTCAGATCGGCCTCAGCGCATACAACACTCGGCCCATACAACAGGTCACACCCTCTGGATTCACGATCGCCACTTGAATGGTGCACAACTGGCGCCCGCGCTTGACGACTTCAGCGACCGCGTCCAAGTAGTCCCCCGAGGCTTGCCTTAAATAGGTAATCTGAAGATCCGCCGTTCCTGCTGGCATCGCGTTCTCTGGCACATCTGTGAAGACCGCTGCGACTGCAGCCATGTCCACCATGGTCGCTAACACGCCGCCATTAACACTCCCTCCAATTCCCGTGGGTGTTTCCTCATTCCGGTGCAGTCTCAGCGTCGCCCTATTCTTCTCTGCAGATTGAACCTTCAACCCAAGGTACTGATGGAAAGGCATCGCGTCGAAATGATCAAAAAAAGCAGAACCAGGCTGGCTGCCCTGGCCGATCTCATCACGACTATCCGTTTGATCACTCACACCTAATGGCCTCTCTATTTTTGTTGATCGGTGGTTATTAACTGTGGGCGAGCGAAAAAAGACCTCATGGAAAACCCCTCGCTCAGCCACTACAGACCGTCACGAATCGCAACGCTCACTTCAAAGCGATCCACATCAGGATGATCTCTATGATTGAGCGGGACCGCAAAATCGACGTGCAGCACTTTACCCTTCTCTGCCCGTGTGGGGATCACTCTCAGCCCAATACCGACATTGGTCAACCAAGTGCCCGCCAAGTCGTTAGGCGTGCTGCTATCCCAGACTCTGCCTGCATCCGCGTATAGGCTCCAGCCTAATCTTGCGACATTGAACCATTCGCTTGCGAATACCTTCCTCCGCTCGACCGTTAGCTTGGTGCTCGTTGCGCCTGCGACCAATCGCTCCCTGAAGCCTCGAAGCCCACTCATCGTGCCAAGATACCGCTCGCGACCAGTAAACGGTTGCACGGACCGGCCCACTTCACCCTTCAATTGAAACGCAACCCCATTGCCCTGTTTTTTCAGCCAACGAAGCGCCATTGAGGCATCCCATTCAGACGGTGATTGATCTACCCCTTTGAAGCCCTCGCTGGCAAACGACAGCTCTAGCAAATCGCGCTCATTACCCACTGGGGCAAGCGATGCACCTACTTTCCACCATGGACGGTTGCCAATCGCGCCTTTACCCTTTGAATAGCCACCGTACCCCCAGATATTGGCTCCAAGCCTGATGTCCTCGGGCATTCCAGCCAAATCCACATCGCTTGTGCTCAAAAATCGGTCTTCCACGGACTGAAAGCCAACAAACGCAATCGCCTGCCGGCGCTCTGCACCCAGAGGCGATGGCTCACCCAGCGCGACGTCCATCGAATTTGCCTCCCGCGAGATTCGCGCGCCCCAAAACCATCGAAAAGCACGAGTAGATGTCGCGTTCACCAGATGCCCAGCCACCATCGATAGAGACTTCGAGGCAACCAACCGCTCGCTCAGTCTTTCACCGCCAGCGAACTGCCCTTGTTTCCAGCTTCGATCCTGGACCTCGACTTGCCAGGACTGAGCAGTATCCAGTGAATAAAATGGCTTTCCCAATGAGGCTTGAAGGGTTTCGCCATCATCGCTGTCTGACCACCAGACTCGACCAGTGTATCGTGACCCAAAGAGATGCCTAGAGCTCACGCCGAATTGGTTCGAATCCCTATCGATATTTTCAACCCGCCGAACCCTGACCGCGACTCCCTGCCCCAACAGGTTTTTTTCGGTCACGCCAAGCCCAAGCCTCGTGTCGCCTCCGCCACTCGCCAGCGAAAGATGCGGCGTCAGCGACCATTGATCTTGAGTGGTCACGATAAGGTCAAGCGGCCTGTTACAGGCCGCCTCGGTGTTTTCATCCACTCTAATCGAGGCACTGCTGAGATACTCGTTACGCCTGAGCCACCTTTCAGATTCCAACAAGCGGTGATGATCAACCACATCTCCCGGCTGAAACAGCAATTGACGCCTGATGAGCGTATCGCTGGTTACTACATGAACGTCATTGGCAAGTCTGTAGGGCCAGCTGACGGCTTGCTCCTCTGAAAACACATTCAGGCGTCGAATGTTGATCGAGCCGACCTCGAAAGATTCCTGATCCGATTGCAGGCTCGTTTCCGCATCACAAGCACCGAATTGGGCGGCGCTGATCGGCATCGCAGTTAGGAGCCAGCCCGACAGAGCGAGTGCCATCAGTCTTATTGGACACAGCCCCAAGGGCTGATCGAGCGTTGAATGCTTCATCGAATGTTCTTTTCGGTGCAGGGCTACTTGGAGCCGTTGGCCTTACAGCATTGCGCTTGTCTGAACGTTAGTCGGGTCCTTGGCCAAAACTCGATAAAAACTAGTTAATTCAGTTAGTTATCGATTGTGGCACTAGGCCCTCACTGGGCGGCGCAACGATCATTACTCGCGCCTATTGTATCCATGTGCGAGGGTTTCTGCCTTTCAACCGAATACGGCTCACTTTTGAGGCACGCTAAGGCTCTCCTCCTTAATGAAACCGCTGGAAATCAAGCTCCGATCCACAACTCGGCTCGACCGTCCGGTTCGCTGCAGACCTTCGAGTGCTGCGCACAGCCGGGGGGATAACAGCGCTTTGATGCCCAGATTGTGTCTCTGTCTAACGGTTTCCGTTTTCCGCTTTCCGCTTTCCGCTTTCCGCTTTCCGCTTTCCAATATACGGGCCAAGCACTTTGGGTTGCTCCGAACATGACGTGCCCCTGCCGTTAAGTTAGCGATCCGGCATCGGCCTGGAGCCTGGTAGGACTTCCTTACTCGTCCCGGTGACTGAGGCAATGCGCGTATTCGCGGAGCAATCGCCTACCTTCTACTTCCGATCGCACGATCTCCGGCAACACTGCGGCCCATCGCAACCCCATCTCAATCTGCAGCTGCTCCTTGCGCAATGCAGCCCATCGAAGACACCCGCGCGACGAACGTGAAACGCTAACCTCTCGTCACCAAAAAAAAACCCAGCCGGAGCTGGGTTTTTCTTAAGCATTAACCACTTAGAACTGGTAAGTCAGTTCCACGCCCATGGTTCGTGGCCGGTTCACAGAACCTGCCGCAAACAGTGTGGCGATCGGGAAGAATACTTCGTAACGCTCATCGGTCAGGTTCTTACCGAAGGCAACCAGTGCCCACTTCTCGGTGTAGTACCCAATCGATGCTGACACGTCATCACGCTCTGCGATCTTTGATTGCTCCAAGTTCAGCAGGTTGGCATCGACCTCGGCAATACGCGTGTACTTGAAGAAGGTTTCAAGGTCACCGTCACCCATGGGAACCGACAATGTGCCACCCACACCAAGCGTAAACTCAGGCGCGTTTCGAGGATTCAAGAAGCTTGCATCTTCGATGATGGTTTCCGCATCGTTCGGATTGATGTCTGTCTCGAACTCATCGTAATCCGCATCCAAACGTCCGTAGTTCAAGAATCCGCGGAGGTACTCATTGAAGACATATTGCACTTCAACTTCGATCCCTTGATAGATCACGCTTGCCGCGTTATCGAATACCGAGGCTACGGTCTTGGTGTCGGGGTCGAGTGCAACGAATGACTCTTGCTTGTCTTCGAAGTCATTGCGGAAGTAAGTCACGTTGAACCGCATGCGGTTGTCGAGCAATTGACTCTTGTAGCCAATTTCCCAGTTACCGGCATACTCAGGATCGTACTGATCACGCTCAAAGTCTCGGATGTTCTGGTTAACACCGAAGAAACCACCTGAGTGAAAGCCTTCTGCGTAGCTGATAAACGCGATTGCGTCATCATTGACCTGATAGGTCAAACCAATTTTTGGCGAAAGCTCAGTCCACTCTTGCGACAAAACGGCATAATCTGGGAAGTTTCGGGCTCGCTGTCTCGCCTCATTAGAGAGGTAAGCCTGGCCAGCGACGAAGTCCTTCTCCTCACGCGTCCAGCGGAGACCAGCGGTCAATGTCAGATCGTCTGTCAGGTTGTAGTCCATTTGAGCAAATGCCGCGATGGACGTCGTTTCCTGTGTTTCATAGAGAATCTGCGTGATGTTTCCGCCAATATCATTGTCGGTCAGCTCGGAATCACAGAATACTGGCGCGAACGCACCGGCCTGACAGAGCGTGAGTCCTGACACACCCGGCCCACCTAACGCTGGATCTCTGAGCAAGCCGCCGAAGAGAATGCCCCAGAACGCATCACCCGTGATCCAATCTTGAGTGAACTCGTTATTGAAGTAGTACACGCCGGCAGTGAACTTCGCCTTCTCAAATGCTCCGTCTAAACGCAATTCCTGGCTGGTTTGCTCATAGTCGTTAAAGCGTTCAATGGTGATCATGGGTGCTGCAGAAGCATCGAAATCATAGATTCGATACTCATTCACCTGTCGATGACCAGAGACCGATACGAGCGTTAGGTTCTCGTTGATGTCGTAAGTCATGTTGAGCGTCGCCGCTTCAGTATCGAGACTATAGTTGTTGTCCTTATCGTTCTCTGAAACGCTGGGACGATCAAGTGAATTACGGCAGGTACCGAAAATCGCACATGTCAAAAAGCCGCCGCTGAAGTCATTTTCTGCCGAACCAGCAGGTGGCGCGGGAATGACGCCGGGAGGCGTATTGTAGTTCGTGTGGAAGGCATCGAGCGTTCCTTCATCGTTGAACCCTTCAACGGTGAGCAGCGCCTCGAAATTGTCGCCACCTTCAAAAGGAGCGTTGCACCCACATTGCTGTAGTCTTTTGCAGCAACGCCATTACCGGTCGTGACGTTTGTCATAAAACCGTCATATTCGATCTTGGTGCCGAATACTTTCAGCGCCACGTTGTCGGTGATCGCAGTATTAACGACCAAACGGGCTTCCGCCTGACCGTCTTCGCCACCCGTCAGCTTGAATTTGCCGCCAAATTCGCCGGTCGGGCGGCTTCTAATCACATTAACAACACCACCGACCGTATTCTTACCGAACAGTGTGCCCTGAGGACCACGCAAAATCTCAACACGCTCTAGGTCAAAGTTTTCTAGCACCTGGCCCGCAAGCGTACCGAGATAAATTCCGTCGATAACAACCGCCACAGGCGCATCAAACGAGTTATCGTCCGATCGCGTTGGGCTGATGCCGCGAATATTAATGTTCGCGCCGCCACCACCACGAGAGCCGTTGCTCTCAAACACTAGGTTTGGCGAGTATCCATTTAGGTCTTGTAGGTTTCTGATTGAGGAATTTTCTAATTCCTGTGTGAGCGCAGTAATCGCGATTGGAACGTCTTGTGCCGATTCCTCCTGCTTACGCGCCGTAACCACGACCTCTTCCAGTACCGCGCTGCGCTCACTTGCTGCAATCGCAGGCAAGCTCATCGCACTGGCGATTGCGCCTATCGTAAAACCGGCGGCTAAGCCGATCGATCCCATCTTCCGCATGTTAAAACCCCCATTTCTTCTTGGACGCTCTCGCCCTTCCCTAGAGATCGCACGGGTATGTCCTTTTTCAAGAGACGACGTGCGCAATCCGATATCAGGGCTGATCCAAATGAAAGCAACTTTCGTAAGTTCAATACCCCTCAATCCGGGCAAGCTCTCCAGCAAGCCCTCTGACACCTTAATCTATGTCGATGAAAAATCAACCCTGCTGTTCCTGCGCTGACCTTAACCACTTTGCCTTTCACTATTGGGCTTCTACATGAGGCCTCGCTTAGGTGAAGGGCTCGTTCGAATTTACGTGCTAGATTCTTGATCCTTTTACGCTCCATGCTATTCTCAGTGGGCTTCGAGAGAGGCTGCAAAGGCAGTAAAGACACTCGCGCTACTCAGCAGCGTGCCAAGCGGTTATCGATAAACGCGGTAACAATAGCGATAACGAAACATTGACTGGGGCCTCGGCTCAACGCAGGAAACCACACCATGCCCAACATCACCATTCCCCAATTCGGAGAACTGCTCCGCCCGCTGTTGTCTCAAGTTCCAGCGAGTGCTTACCCGGGATTTTTAGCGCGCTTGGAGCGGAGTGCCGCAGCCAGATACCGAGGTTGGGCTGAAGCCATCCCCGAACACGCCGATGGCTTACTCGCATGCGCAGGGCGTGAAGATGAAATCGCTGACCGAATCGAGGCGATTCTGCCTGTTCCAGAAGAGCATGAAGAGCTGGTGTCAGCGTTATTGCCTGACACGATCGCCGTATACTATGAGGCATTCTCTGCATACACACCCTGGGAGCAACTCGCCATTCAAGCAGATGCTGAGAAACAAGGCTCGGCAGCATGGCCGAATCTCATTCCTGCTTTCCCTGAGCATCAAGATGAGTTGAATGCGCTGTCCAAGCTCGAACTTGAAAGCGGTGATTACTTGGATGCTTTATTGGCTGATGAAGCAGCCTAACGCCGCCAATTAGCAGCGAAACGAGCGCGACACGCACGAGCCAGATACTGCGTTGATTGATGAATACGGGCAGATTGGGGATTTAACCGAGCTGACTTACGGTCTCCGGTTTAAACCCAATATCCGTTCAGGTAATCCCGTTACTCAGGATTACCGCTAAACGCAGGGAGCGCTGAATCCACCGGTGACCAGCCTTTAGCCGAGGTTTCCCAATAGCTCGACGTGATCTCCACCCAACTACTGTCATCAAGACTGCCCGCCTTAATAAACTTCAGCGCTGGCTGCTCGGCAACGTAGCTCAAAACCGGGGATCCACAATGAGCGCAGAAACCGCGGGTTACGTGACTGCCAGCCGAACCCACCACGGTATACGTTTTTGGCTCACCTTTGATGAGCAATTGATCTGCCGGAACAAACAAAATGGTCGCTTTGCCGCTGCCCGTAGATTTCTGACAATCCACACAATGACAATGGTGTGCTGAAATCATAGCGTCCCGCGGAAACTCGTAACGAATCTCACCGCATAAGCAGCCGCCTTCCTCTGTCCCCGCTGGCGCGTCTTTGGATGGATCTGCGAATTGGTCAACCATGTTGTTGATACTCCTGTTCGGCCGCTATTCAGCGATTGAAAGTTAGGTTTTCGGCCAGCCTCTGTTACTTTTTTGGAAAACGACGTCGTCTAGTCGGCTCCCCGTCAGTGAAGTAGGCGCGCTGGCAAAGTAAGGGTCGGCCGTTGGTTGCGTTCGACTCCAGTCGTTTCGCTCACTCCGATAAGCGATTTTCCAGACGCCGTCCTCCATGACATATCGGTCAATGTATCGGCCAGCGATAATGAGATCGAGGGGCGCCTCGTCACCCTCTACTTTGTGATAGGCATGGAAATAAATCTCTCCGAATGCTTCCTCACCCTCAAACTCAATGAGTGCATTGCCAATCATGTGATGATTCGCAATATGGGACTGGAGCGCATTCAATGCGTAGTCGATAAATTCCGACGGTGCTCCGTTAATAAACCCGTATTCGCAGTAAGCATCACGGGCAAACACAGATTCAAGCGAGGGCCGATGCAAACGATCAAGGCCCCGCATGTATCGACAAGACAATTCGTATATCGCCTGCTTTGCCAGCAGTTCTTGCATCGTGTCCATTGTTTCCCCCTGTGCTTAAGCGCGTAGTCATCTCTCTGATTATTGACTGACCAATCGATTTGATGCGGGCAACCTATTTCGCAGATTTTCACGCTGCCAGTCGCTTGCTTTGACCTCATCCCTTCCACTCAGGCGTCTTTTATTCAGGCGCAAACAGGATGATGATCTCGTTATCGCAGCCAAAGCGTCCGCCCTGCAAATGAGGTTTAGCGCTTAGTCTAAACCCCCTAAGTGATCAAACGATGGGTCACTCTCGGTATTGTTGCCTTTAGTCAGCGCAGCAAACGAGCCTTGGTCACGCTCATCAGTCACTGATAACCGGCGACTCCAATCCATCACCACACACCGATGTTGAAACTTCCAAGCGCCATCCCGCTTGCTGAACTGATCCAGATAGCGCCCGGTATACAGCATTTCCTCAGCCCCATCGGCCGCGAGATGTTTGGCGAAACAGTAAGACTCTGTATGTATCTGGTCCGTATTCACGCGTGCCATAACCGTGTTAGTGATGCGATGCTGAGTGAGCTGATATTGAGCGCCGAGTGATTGCATGACCAGCGGCGCAAAATCATGGGCTTTACCTTTGAAGCCGCCGTAATCCACCTCAGCATCGCTCCAGTACACCGCTTTCATTAACTCAGCGTCGCAACGATCCAGCGCTCGAGAGTGATAGTGGAGTAGTTCTGTGATGGCATGCCGGTCCGCCAACTCGGCGGGATCAAGCGGTACTCCAATTTGCAGTGATCCCATGGGTCATTCCCTCTTTATTTTGTGTCTCAATCTCAAGGCTGCTGCTTTAAGTTACTGAGCGAGGCACACACTACTGACTCGCAGCACCAACCCCTTCCGGTGCTTTCGTCTTGCCTAGCTCTGCTCTTATTTCGGCGTGCCTTTCCTCGGTAATGGGGTAATTCCAAACAATCATCGCTCCAATGATGAAGAACACTGAGGGAAAGGTCGAAAAGAGGAAACGCAGACCGAGCAAGTGCTCTTCAGTGTTCATTGCACCCGCCTGCGCTTGGAACCCAACCAAATCGAGACCAACGGTCGCAATCAGAATGCCGAACGACGCAGCCGCTTTTTGTGCAAAAGACCAGGCCGAGAAGAAAAGCGCTGCCCTATTCTCGCCGGACTGGAGCTCATCTAGATCGATGACATCAGCCTTCATTGAATTCGGCAGGGTTTGCGAGAAGCCGCCAGCAGCGAAGCCCGTTGCCAATGTCATCGGCAGCATCCACCAAAAATCGCCTTGACCCAGCAACAGGTAGAACGGGTGCGCGCAACTCAAAATCATAAACGACAGCAAATACGCGCGGTGCTTACCGATCGCCTTAGAGAGTTTCACCCAGAAAGGAACCGCGAGAATATTGGCCAAATAGAAGAAGCACAGCATAAAGATCGCCATATCTTCTGCGCCAAGGATATAAGCGATAAAGAATATGTAGAGCGGCGTTGTGATATTGAGTCCGATCGACCCAATCATGAAGGCCATGACCAACCGTTTAAAAGGCCCGTTGCCCCACATGAGCTTCAAGCCATCCATCATTTTCACCCGCTGGGTTGGCTGATAACTCACCTCCTGGACCATGCTGAGGGTCAAAATGACGCAGATCGGCATCAGCACCAACATGGTGACACCGACCAACTGAAGAACCACTGCAGAACCGCCAATCATAAATACCAACTTGGCGACTGAAGGCACCAATTGGGCAGAGAGCGAGCCAAGCGCATTGAAGACCGCTCGGCTGCCTGTCACCATGCTGCGCTCGTTGTAATCTGTCGATAGTTCAGCGCCCCAGGCGTAGTAGGGGATTAGCATCATGGTGATCGCCACCGACAGAACAAAACTCCATACACCAAGGTGCAGCCAGTTCACTTTGTCCTCATCCACAAAGATCTGATAGAACTCGCCGAGCGCCCCGCTGGTATCGGGTAAGAAGAGGTTATAGACCGCGACCATCATGATCGGCGTGGAAAGTGCGATCCAAAGTTTGCGCCGTCCGAAGCGACTTCTGGTGTGATCAGAGATGTAACCCATGAGCGGATCGGTGACGACATCGGTCCAACGTACAAAAAACAGGATCGCACCGACGACCGACAGTGGAACCGCCATATCGGACGCATAAAACTTAGGAATAAATACCGCTACGGGAAAGAGCGACATAGAGATAGGCAGATCGACCAATCCGTAAAAAAACAACGTTTTCCGATTGAGTTTCATCTTCTCTCCCCCCCGCTGAAGCATTCCTCTATTCGCCCGGGATCGTCAAGCAAAATCTCACCAGTCAATAGATAGGAGTCACTTTTTTACACTTTTAGCACAGTTTTTCTCAGTGCTCATTTTTTACTCAGGACCTATTCCAGGGCTCTGGCTTGAATCACAAGAGCGCTTCCCTGCCCTTCCTCGGCTGATGCGGGTGTTTTTCAACCTTAGCGTCAATCATTCAGGCTGCTTCCCACTCGTCTGACCGGCGCAGCCGTCAACCTTGCCTGCTGAGACTCTGGCCACACGGCCTGCTTTTTCAATCGCTTGGATGTCCAGAGAAGAAGCCTCTGCTCGCCAGCACAGGTTTATAGGGATGACCAACTTGGTTTGGCGCCAAGCTGACGCCATGCTAGTTTCACTCCCAATAACGGCACGAGAACACCATGGATAACACGCAAGTACTACTCGCAAGACGCCCCAATGGCGCACCGATCGCCGAGGACTTTGAGGTCAGAACACAGCCCGTCGCGCCGATTGCGTCTGGCGAAGCACTGATCGAGAACCACTATGTATCGTTAGATGCTGGCTTTCGGAATTGGATGGATGAAGACGCCGGCGATGATGTGTTGCCTGCGATGGCCATCGGAGCGCCGGTCATGGGCCTCACGGTCGGCCGCGTCATTGATAGCCAACATCCGACGCTCGAAAAAGGGCAACTCGTGATGGGCCGTCTTGCCTGGGAGGCGTATTCCGTCGCGAAAGACGATTTCTTGATTGTCCTCGAGGAGAGCGATGTCCCCTTGCACTACCACCTAGGCATTTTGGGTGACACGGGAATGTCCGCCTACTTTGGCTTGAAAGACATTGGTCAACCCACGGCGCAAGACACGGTTGTCATCTCCGCCGCTGGTGGCGCGGTTGGTTATGTCGCAGGCCAAATCGCTAAGATCATGGGTGCAAAACGAGTGATTGGCGTGACGAGCAGTCCGGCAAAAGGAGAACGCCTCGTTGCCGAGCTTGGCTATGACGGCTTTATCAGTCACCGGAGCGAGACCCTTCACGCAGACATAGAATCTGCCTGCCCGGAGGGCATCGATGTTTACTTTGACAATGTCGGAGGCCCGCTCTTGGAGGTCATCCTCGAGCACATCAATGACGGCGCGCGAATCCCCTTTTGCGGCGCTGTGGCGGATTACGCTCGACTTGCACCCCAGGGGCCGAGCAATCTCTTTCAACTCGTCACCCATTCGGCGAAGCTCGAAGGGTTTATGACCCACCTCCAGGTTGAGCGTTACCCCGAAGCGCGGCAGCAGCTGCTATCGTGGATTTCGCAAGGTCAATTAAAGTCAGTAGCCGAGGAGTATGAAGGCGTTGAGAACTGCGGAGTCGCTTTTGCGAACCTCTTCGCAGGCGTCAATTTCGGAAAATCGGTGGTGCGGGTGAGATAACAGACGTCTCTTCATCGGCTGCGGCGGTTCACAAGCGATGCAACGGCTCTGATTCACTTTGACGCCTGCCGACTTTGGTGCCCGCAGAGCTGGAGATCGGGGGCACTTTCGATCTGCCAAAGTTCGACGATTTAGAGGGCTATGCTTTACTTTGCTTGGTATGACAATTACTGTTGTCGCATGGCAACATTGGTCGACAGTCGCCGGAACGTTCGACCCAAGAGTGTGAAACATGGCTAAAACCATCTTCGATCGGTACCACTATTGGCTTTGGATCCCCGCCCTTTACCTAGCGCTCTATGTCATCTCTCATTTGCCGCTGGCATGGGGACATCGGCTCATCTTCCCCGACACGCCCTATGCGTTACTCATATTTTTGCCGGCCGGATTGCGGCTTCTGTCGACCTGGTATTTTGGGGCGAGGGCCATTCTGCCTTTGTTCTTCGGAGCCTTACTAACCATCTGGGTTTACGGCCATTATGGCTCGACTAGCCTCGCTATTGCCCAGGCACTCGTTGGCTCAGTGTCCGCCTACTTCGCCTTTGAGCTGTTTCGTATTTGTGGCTACGACCTCTACGCATCACCCTCAACCGCAGATGAAGCTGCAGTCGCTCCTCATTGGCGGAATTTATTTTTGGTGGGCCTATTTTTTTCGGTTTTCAATGGATTACTTGCGTCTATTTTGTATTACAACACGTTGAGCAGTGACAACCTCTTGCCCTTCCTGCTCATCTATATCGCAGGAGATATGGTGGGACTCCTCGTTGTGCTCATGGCACTGATGGCAGGCATGCGGGTTGCCTCATCAGCATCCAGTTGAATTTTTGACACCGGCTCCATCAATAAGCGCCCTATCCATGCTACGTGGACCAAATACCACCCCAATTCTGGCTAGATTTTTAATCTCCCGTTGTCGAAAGCGCTAACGTTTATAGCTACTTACCTATCGAGCGCGCAAGGAAAACGTCGGAGGCTCGAAGCAAGCCACAAGCGTTTAACCTTCATACCGAACACTGACCGAGGCTGCTCTGGCCGAATGAAGCAAAGCTTGCGAGCCCCCTTGTTCCTGCTGAACGTCATTGCTGACCAGTGTTACTTAACTACCAAATTGATTGGCCGCTAGGCTAATGAGGATGCTCAGATATATCGACAGAAGCCTTTGATTTGCGCTAGCGACGGCGCCCTAGCTTGATGGCTTAAAACGCCAATTCGCCTACAAATAACCCCGGACTTTGCAGAGGAAGAGCGCCCACCCATCCAAAAAAGCGCTCGCTCTCGTAGCGTCCAGCAAGGCAGAAACTCAACCAAAAAAACTATTCACTTTAAGAATATTTTTCTGATACACTTACCCGAAGGTAAGGAGCAAGAGACATGGAATTACAAAATCTCAAAAAACTGGCTCAGCTAAAAGCAGTCATCCTCAGCATGGAGAAAGGACTTTGGCCTAGCTGACATGTCTGAGCATGAGCGGCTCATTCTCAATGCCATGTCTGAATTCGCGGAGGGTGAAGACGGTCTTGTCACCAGTAGAAAATTGCGTGGCAGCGTTTACTGTAGGGATTTATCCGCACCCACCTACCACCGGGCACTGAAATCACTCCTTGACCAAAAGATTCTTCAACCTGCCGAGGGCCGCAAGACCGGGCTGTACCGACTCTGCCTAGAAAACGCCTAGACTAAACACAAGCAACAAGCCTTCACGTGCCACTTGTTAGCGCACTGATCGGCACTGGCCCAGACTTTGTAAGGCGGACCCTCCTTATCACCGCCTGGTATCTGGGCTCTTTTTTTGTGACGTACCCTGGCGTAAGTTTCCTCGATGGTATATTCGGCAGTCCGAATACATCATTCAACGCACTTCTTTTCCTACCACACGGCGTCAGAATCTTTGCCGTTTGGCTCTTTCGGCATCAAGCGATAAACCCACTAATCATCGCCCATGCTATCCATGTATCAATTTGGGGCCACTGGACCCCTAACCTCTGGATTCCGGTCATCGCGGGGACTTTCAGCGCTTACTTTGCGTTCGAAATACTTCGGATGGCAAGGCTGAATCCTTTCCACGTGGTCACGCACGATCGGGCAGTCTGGGGACGACTGGTGCTTGCGGGCATTTTGGCCGCTGCGCTCAATACGATTCTTTTGCAGTTGATGATGATGGGCTACGAAGGACCGCACAAAGAGCTTGGCCGAGTGCTTGGTTACCTTATTGGCGACATTTCAGGAATCGTGCTGTTTGTCATTATGCTCATTTCGATTGATGCAGTGCGCGAACTAAGGAAGGATGCTATCTGGAGAAATAGGTAGATTAATTGACGTCAATCGGAATAGTTCATTTCCTTTTTTCATCCCTCACCGCCCCTTACGCGAAAACCATCTTTAGGAGCGATAAACGATGCGCAATCCCCTACCTAGGTACAGCAATCACCATTCAGACGACTTAACTCACAGCACACTGATAATGTTGAGCGCCCTGGTTCTGGCACTTGTTTATGGGTCGCCACTTCAAGCCGCGACGGAAGAGGCGCCTCAAGAAGAGATGAGCCACCCGCCAGACGTTCCCGCCGCAATCATTGGCAAGGCGCCCCCGCTAAAGGGAGAGGCGATCGCCTACTTTCCTGGCAGCCCAAAAACATCCGGCTATCTCAGTCTTCCTGAGGGCAACATTAAGGGGGGCGTGATTCTAATCCACGAGTGGAATGGTTTGAGCCAACGCATTCGCGAGACAGCGGATGCTTTTGCAGCAGAGGGCTACGCTGCGCTTGCGGCTGACCTCTATCAAGGCAGAATTGGCCAATCCCGCAGCGAGAACCTTGCCCTCGTTCGAGAGACGCAATCCGACCCCGAGTTGATCATCGACAATCTCAATGCTGCGGTGTTGGCCTTAAAGGGCCGATCGGGTGCAGAAAAGATCGCGACCGTTGGCTGGTGTTTCGGCGGCGGCGTTGCGTTGTCGTACGCCCTAGGCGGAGAAACTCACGAAGGGACCGCTATCTTTTACGGACGCCTTGTCACAGACCCGGATTCTCTGCGCGCGATTACGCACGAAGTCTACGGCACCTTTGCTGGGCTAGATCGAGGCCCCAGCGTGTCTGATGTCAACGCATTCGTGGGCGCCATGAGGCAAGCCGGCATCGAGAATGACGTGCACATCTATGACGATGTTAATCATGGGTTTTGGTTGCATGTGGACCGCGACCCTGATCGGCGACTTGCTCCAGCGGCTGATGCCTGGCAGCGCCTAAAGCATTATCTCCATCGGTCCCTGCAGTGAACGGACTGAATGCCGCTCACTAGCTGGATTGGAATTCGCTTTGGTACACCTGCTGGGTTGCCGCGACAAACCCTTCGATACTACCGCAATCGAAACGCTGGCCTTTAAACCGGTAAGCCAACACGCGGCCCGCTTGGGCTTGCTGGTTCAGCGCATCCGTCAGTTGGATTTCGTTATTTCGACCAGGCGGTAGATCGCGCAAGATATCGAAAATATCTGGGGTCAAAATGTATCGACCAATAACGGCGAGATTGGTAGGTGCGTCGGCTGGATCTGGCTTCTCGACCATCGACTCGACTTGAACGACCTGATCACTGAGCGCCTGCCCCGACACAATCCCGTATTTGTCGGTTTCATTTTCTGGCACTTCTTCCACAGCA
The DNA here is from genome assembly GCA_038131595.1 of Gammaproteobacteria bacterium. Classification (GTDB taxonomy): domain Bacteria; phylum Pseudomonadota; class Gammaproteobacteria; order Pseudomonadales; family Azotimanducaceae; genus UBA9926. The sequence continues at coordinate 75,071 of JAYPPR010000001.1, read as the reverse complement.
ACGATGCTGCACTGCTCTTTGCGATACAGTTCAACCATCTGAGCAAGGACGCCTTGATCATCGTTCAAGCAGAGGTCATCGGCTAGGATCACCGCAAATGGCTCGGCCCCTATCAGTGATTCTCCCGTCAAAATCGCGTGGCCAAGCCCTTTCATTTCAATCTGGCGTGTGTAGGAAAACGTTGCGCGACGGATGATTGAGCGAATCCCTGCCAGCAGCGCTTCCTTTGTTGAGCCCTCGATCTGATCCTCGAGTTCATAGCTAATATCGAAGTGATCCTCCAGCGCGCGCTTACCGCGGCCCGTCACCATCGCCATCTGGTGGAGCCCGGCTTCAAGCGCTTCCTCGACGCCGTACTGAATAAGCGGCTTAGCCACAATCGGCAGCATCTCTTTCGGCATTGCCTTGGTGGCTGGTAAAAAGCGGGTTCCATACCCCGCTGCAGGAAATAAACACTTTCGAATATCCAAAGGACTCGCTCTCTTTTATCTACTTCTACACTTTGATTAATGGTTTAACTGGAACCCTGGCTCGTGAACCCGACAGGCTCATAGGCTCAGCATTCGCAGCTTGACATAAATAATACGAGCGCTTGACCATTCGTATCCTCGCCCGCTGACGCGAATGACTGACTGCCTTTTCTTTGGGACCGCAATTCTTTTAGGCTGCAGTGCGGGCTTTGTTCAAGCAGCTTGGGTCTCAAAGCTCAGCAAACCGTTCCGCTGTATTAATTCTCTCATATTGATCAGAGAAAGTGCGGCGGCGGAAGATCACAAGGAATTCGGCTTCCACCTTTTGCTCAACAGAGCATCGAAAAGGGACCCACAATCAAAGATTAACTTACCCAAGTGACAGGCCCCGGTCTTCGATTAGCTGGGCTGGGCTGCTCCAACCTCTTCTTTTATTCGCGCTGCCCGTCAACCACTGAATGGCTGTGACTTGTCTCTCGCTACTGACCCCTTATCTCTTATCTCTTATCTCTTATCTCTTATCTCTTATCTCTTATCTCTTATCTCTTAGCTCTTATCTCTTCTTAGCTCTTAGCTCTTAGCTCTTAGCTCTTAGCTCTTGCTCTTTAGCCTAGCTCTTGCTCTTTAGCTTCTTGTCTCTTGTCTTAGCTGTTTCTCTCATTTCGTCACTTTTGTCACTTTTGTCACTTTTGTCACTTTTGTCACTTTTGTCACTTTTGTCACTTTTGTCACCGGGGTTAGTGTTCGGTCTGGGAGATTGGTGTCAAAGGTAAAAAGCTTCAGCTCAGCGTCTAAAGACAAGTCGGTGCCTTAGGTCCTTCCATACTCATCGTCTAGTCGGGTGATATCGTCCTCGCCAAGGTAACTTCCCGATTGCACCTCGATGATTTCTAAAGGCGTCGATTCTAGATTTTCCAGTCGATGGACACATCCTTGTGGGATGTAGGTCGACTGATTCTCCAGCAAATCCAACACTTCATCGCCCCTTGTTACACGCGCTTTTCCCTTAACGACGATCCAGTGCTCGGCCCGATGCTCGTGTTTTTGTAACGATAAACGGCTACCCGGGTTGACCAAAATCCGCTTAACCTGATGACGATCGCCTTGATCCACCGATTCGTACCAGCCCCAAGGGCGATATATGCGCCGATGAGTGACAGACTCTTCCCTGCCAGATTCCTCAAGTTTCGCAACTAGGGTTTTAATGGATTGCGATGCCTCTCGATCTGCCACTAGTACCGAATCCGCGGTCTCGACAATCGTTAGCCCAGACACACCAGCTACACCAACCAAACGATGTTCAGCCTTGATCAGTGTGTGCTCAGTATTTTCAGCAATGACGTCACCACTAAACACATTGCCTGCATCTGATTTATCACCAATATCCCAAACAGACGACCACGAGCCCAGGTCACTCCAACCCGCGTCCATTGGAACAATCGCAGCGCGCTTCACATGCTCCATCACCGCATAGTCGATCGAGTCGCTGGGGCACTGGGCGAACTCTTCACTATCCGGCCGCGAGAAATTGAGATCCTCGGTGCGCCCTGACCAGGCTTGCTTGACGGCGTCAGCAATCGGTTTTGCCCATTCATTGAAAGCGTCGCAGGCCACTTGCCGCTTGAACGCGAACATACCGCCGTTCCAACTAAACTGACCACTCGCGATATACTCGGCCGCGAGCTGAGAGGACGGCTTTTCAACGAACCGCTGCAACTCAAATCCGAGCGATTCAATCGGGTTACCCCGTTCGACGTAACCATACCCGGTCTCTGGAGACGTTGGCGCGATACCGAAGGTCACCAAATAATCCTGGTTTGCCAGCGCCACTGCCGCTGCCACTGCATGCTGAAATGCCGCAAGATCTTCGATGACATGATCGGAGGGGAGGATCAGTAACGTGGCCTCAGTGGCATGCTCAGCCGCCCATTCGAGCGCTAAGCAGACAGCAGGCGCCGTATTCCTTCCAACTGGCTCAAGAATAATGCGCTGCGGCTCCACGCCGATTTCTCGCATCTGCTCAGCGACCAAAAAGCGATGCTCTTCGTTACTGATCAAAAGCGGGGGGGCAATGTCTGGGATGCCCTCTAGTCGAGTCACTGTCTGTTGCAGAAGACTTTGATCACCTACCAGGTTAAGCAGTTGCTTGGGGTAAGCCCTCCTAGACAAGGGCCAAAGCCTTGTACCCGAGCCGCCGCACAGGATAACTGGAACGATCATGGCATCTTTCTCCGTTGTCGTGACCAGGGTGTTCGTGCCCTCTACAGCACTTCGATTCAGCGTTATCTCGGCGCCATGCCAAAGGCCGGGACACCTATTTTAGCAATCGCACTGCGCACCAGCATTGAACACATGCTCACCCATTGTCTTACCCATGTATCCCTTTACTCGCTGGGCAAACGGTCAATCCCTTTCAAGTACTGATTAGACAGACGCTGATAAAATCGAGCGTTTTCAACATTGGCAGCATAGTTATCTCGCTCAGCAACTTGCTTAGCTGGCACGCCCGCGATCACGGCGTTCGGTGGGAAGTGATCATTTTCTCTCACGATCGCATTGCCGGCGACAATCGACCCTCGCCCAATTTTCGCGCCGTCCATGATGGTCGCGTTGATCCCGATCAGACAGCCGTCCTCGATGGTGCAACCGTGGAGGGTGACGTGGTGCGTAATCGAGCAATCTTCTCCCACGAACGTTCCTGTGCCGTTGCCCTCATGGATCATCACGAAATCTTGAATATTGCTGCGGGCGCCAATCCGTATTTCATACAGCTCCGATCGTGTGACCGCATAGGTCCAGATCGAGGCTTCCGGCCCTATATAGACCTTCCCGTGCAACCGAGCGGTCTCGTGGATAAAACCGGGCTGATCCAGAACTACGTGGGGCCCAATTGCTGGAATCGTCATAGCTGTCTCCTATGGATGATCACTGTTCCTGCCGCGCTTCATCAATGATACGGCCTAAGTTGGGCCGATGCTGATTGATTTCATCGCGAGAAAGCCCCTCTAATGAGTGGGGATACTTTAACCATTCACTGGTTTCATAGAGCACGTAGTCAGGCTGACGGTCCGTCTCATTTCTCGCAGGCTTGTGGTAAGGCACGGCGATACGGATATCGGTAGGCGTATTCTTTCTCGCTCTTCGCCTCAATTCCTCGATCACGGCTGCCACACTTCGCCCGGTATCAAAGACATCATCCACAATCAGGAGGGAAGCATCATCGGTGACGCGACTGACGAGATAACTAAGCCCATACACGCGAACGGCTGACTGTTGATCGATACCTTCGTAAGAGGACGTCCGAATCGCAATGTGATCTGACGTCACCCCGAACGTTTTGAGAAACTCTTGCAACCCGATGCCAATCGGCACACCACCTCGCCAAATCGCGACGATAAAGTCTGGTTTAAATCCGCTCGCCAACACCATCGCGCCAAGATGCCAACTGTCTTCGAGCAATTTCTCTGCATCCAAATAGCGCTTTTCAACCATGCTGCGTTATGCTTCTTTCTCAGTCGGCGAGCATACCATGGGTCCAACTCGATCATTTCTCACCGAGCAGGAGGTCATCGATCAAAGCTTCAGGCTCGGAGCCAACATTTATGCGTCCGGGTTTCGGCCGAGCTTTATCGTGGGCTTGTGGCGAGGTGGTTCGGCAGTGGGCATTTATGTACAAGAGTGCCTGCAAACGCTAGGCGTTGTATCCGACCACATCGCCATTCGAACCTCCTACCAAGGTGCGCCGGATTACGCTCGGCAATTGCACTCAGCGACCCCTGACATTCAGGTTCACGGGACCCAGTATTTGCTGGACACACTGAGCGCCGACGACAGGTTACTCATTGTGGATGACGTTTTCGCCACCGGTCGTAATATGCTCGCAGTGCTCGACCATCTGAAATCTCGGCTGCGCAAAAATTTTCCTGAAGCCGTTCGAATTGCGTGCCTCTACGAGAAACCGTCACAAAGGAGGGTGAGCCTAAAACCAGATTTTGTCATTGATCAAACGGATGACTGGCTCGTGCTCCCTTATGAACTCCAGGGCCTTAGCCTAGAGGAAATCAAAAGGCACAAACCCTTTGTCGCAGCGTTAGCCGAGCGCTATGGGCTCGATCTGCCGTCCTATAACGATGGCGAGAAACAGTAAGCCATGCTGTTTCCTCTTCTTGCATTACTGGCAACCGTTGGCCTCACTGCCGTCTTGTGCGGCAGCGCCCGCTATTTGGGCCATCAGATCCTCGGACCTATTCTCGCCGGAAGTGTTGTGACCTCCATTTTTATCGCCGGAAAACTAGGTGAGCTTTCTATCCCAGGGTTGCCCGCGCTAGCGATTACTGTCTCGATCCTGATCTACAGCAGCACCTTTTTGATCACCGATGTCATCTCTGAACTTGCCGGCCCTAAAGCCGCGCAGCGGGCGGTCCTCGGCACCGCGCTTTGCTACCCGCTGGTTTTGCTAACGAGTCAACTTAGCGTCGCATGGACCCCAAGCCCCTTGTTTGAGGGGCAAGCGGCATTTGAGGAGGTCATGACATTTGCTGGCAGAGTGACCATCGCCTCACTCTTAAGCTATCTCGTCAGTCAGACGTTTGATGTTTGGGCGTTTCACTACATTAAAGCGCGAACGGGAGAAGCCAAGCTTTGGCTGCGCAACAACGGCTCAACCGTGGTGAGCCAAGGCATCGACACGGTTATCTTTTATGGCATCGCTTTTTTTGGAGTGATTCCGTTCGAGGCACTCATCCAACTCACCCTACTGGGCTACGGGCTCAAAATTGTGATTGCGCTGTTCGACACGCCTTTTGTCTATGCAGTGATTTGGTTTGTGCGCCGTGGCGATAAATCGCGTGAGGATCTGTGATCAGTGAGGCCGGGCGGCGTCACGAGTACACGGTAACTGGCCTCAAGCCAGGCTAGTGCGGGCCTGCCTCGCCTCAAAGCGTTTTTTCTGCGCAAGCAAACAGAGCATATCGTGCCCCAAGGTGGCCGCCGCGATCGCAGTAATCTCGGCGTGATCGTAGGCAGGCGCGACTTCAACGATATCCATTCCCACGAGCTCTAGTTGGCCTAACGCCCGAACGATGGTGAGCGCCTCAGCTGATGACAGCCCACCCGCCACAGGCGTGCCAGTGCCGGGCGCAAAAGCAGGGTCAAGGCAGTCAATATCAAATGTCAGGTAGGCCTTGCGCCGTCCTAACACCCGTCTGATTTCCAGAATTGCGGCCCTCACCCCATTTTCGTGAATCCAAGGCGCTGACAATACGTTGAAACCATAATCACTTTCGCTAAAGGACCGGATACCAATCTGGACTGAAGTACCGGGATCAATTAGTCCTTCGTTCAACGCACGGAGAAACATGGACCCGTGATCAAGTCGCTTACCATCATCAGGCCAGGTATCGACGTGGGCATCGAAATGGACCAGAGAAAGCTTGCCAAATTTCTCGGCATGGGCTTTCAGCAAAGGATAAGTCACAAAGTGATCACCACCGAATGTCAGCATGGTGACATCTTGCGCAAGCAACTGCTTCGCGTGAGCCTCAATGACGGCGACCGCTTGGTCGGGGTAACCCGACACAAATTCCACATCGCCCCAATCAGCAACTGCAAGCTCATCAAAAGGGTTGAAATTGAAGGGATAGGCATTGGGCAGCAATTCTGCCAACTGAACACTTGCCGCTCGAATGGCCTGGGGCCCAAATCGGGCGCCGGGGCGAAACGTCGTGGCGAGATCAAACGGCAAACCAGACACCACCACATCTGCCCCTGCAACCTCTCGCGTGGCTTTCCTGCGAAGAAAGGTATCGGTGCCGCTAAAGGTCTGTTGCGGTTTCCCTGAACCAAGCAAATCACGTCTTGGGTGGGTGCGATTCGTTAATCCACGACTCGTCATAATGCTGGTCCTCGCTTCATTTAAGGGACGGCAACTGCGGTTAAATCCGGTCAAGCATTGAGTAAAACAGCATGCCCGCAATGAGCCCAGGCCATCTTAGCCAGCGCCCACCGGGAAACGCCCGTTGCTTCAGCTGCGCCATCTGGTCAAATCGTTCTGGCTTGCCCAGAATCGCCTCGGCGATCAAGGCGCCTCCAAGGTTTGCCATGGCAACTCCATGCCCGGAGTACCCTTCGGCATAATAGATCCCATCACTGGCTCTGCCAAACTTCGGCATTCTGTTCATCGTCACAGACAGCGTGCCACCCCACTCGTACTCGATGCCAACACCCTTCAATTCAGGATACACCGCCTCAAGCCTGGGTCGAACAACACGCTCGATGGACTGTGGAAAAAAAGGCGTATAGTTTTCACCGCCACCGAAGATCAGGCGATGATCTCGGGAAAGATGAAAGTAGTTCACCACAAACCGCGTATCGACCACGGCAACATCGTCTCGATTGATGCGCTTCGCAACCGCCGCGTCGAGAGGAGCCGTAGCCACCATGAAATTATTGATCGGCATTTGGAATCGGTCAGCACTCGGTAACAAACCGTTTAAATAACCGTTACATGCGACCACAACATCGCTGCACCTCACTTCCCCTATAGCGCGGTTCGCACGATGTGCTCGTTCGCTACTTTCTCGATCGCGGACACCTCGCTGTGCTCGAAGATGTGGACACCTAAAGATTCAGCCGCCCGGGCAAGTCCTCTTGCAAGACTGAGTGGGTGTAAGTGGCCGGCACGATGATCAAGCGTGCCACCAAAGTAGCTGCTAGCCCCTAACTGCGCATGGACATCGTCTCTTTGAACCACCTCAATATCATCGTAGTCGTAGACACGCTGAAGGTGCTCCGCGTAATCCCAAAGCGAACGCTCGTGGCGGGCTTTATGGGCGACTGTTAGCTCGCCATCTTTTAGGTCGCAGTCGATAGAAAATTCGTTGACCCTGGCTCGTACTAAGTCATTCGCATCAATGGATAACTGCCAGAGATGACGCGCCCAATCGATGCCCACCATCTCTTCCAAATCGTCTTGGTCGAGTCGTTGACCCATGCCCAACACGCCGCCATTTCGACCGGATGCGCCGCTCCCCACTTCATGACGCTCAAGCAGCACCACGTTGGCACCTGCTCGGGCTAATTCAATCGCTGCCGAAAGGCCCGTGTAACCGCCGCCAATCACACACACATCGACGGTGATCGAGTCCTCGAGCCTTGGCGACGGCGTACGGTGAGCCGCCGAGTCGTAATACCAAGAATTCTGAAACCCAATATGAGAGCGGCCACCCGCAAGACGAGCCACAAGCGACCTACAACATGCTGCCTAGATAATGGATCTCCCAGGAGGACAATCGCATGTGATAGTCCTCGAGTTCATCCTGTTTGATCGAGGTAAAGACTCGAAGGATTTCCTCCCCCATCAATGATGCCAGCGCACTCGCCTCCTCTAAATTCACTAAGGCAAGTTCGAGATTAGCGGGCAGATCACTATCGTTCTCCCAACAGTCCTCTTCCTGAGCCATCGTGGGTTCAAGCGCCTCATCCATCCCTAAAAGACCCGCCGCCAACATCAGGGAAACTGCCAAATAGGGATTGGCGTCTGCGCCAGTGACGCGCATTTCAACGCGACCGTCTTCGGCAAGACCATAGGGTACACGGAGTCCCGTGGTGCGGTTGTCGTACCCCCACTCCACATTGAGCGGCATGCAAAGATCTCCGGCAAACCGCTTATAGCTGTTGATATTAGGCGCAAGAAAGGCAAACCCTTGGGGCAGGTATTTTTGTAAGCCCCCAATAAAGTGACGCAATTGCGCAGGGGCTTTGTCATCCTCGAGGGCGAACAGATTGACGCCTTCCGAATCTTGCATACTGCAGTGGAGATGCAACCCTGACCCAGGAGACTTCAGCGACGTTTTCGCCATAAAACTCGCCAAATAGCCATGTTCAACCGCACACCCTTTGACGAGTCGCTTCATTAACACCAATTGATCGGCAACCTCGAGCGCTGGCCCATGGTCCACGTTGATCTCCATCTGGCCCGCGCCCACCTCATGAAGGATGGCACTAATGCTGAGCTCCGCTGCCTCTGCGGCCTCTTGAAGGAAAGTGACGAAAGGGCGCGTAACGATCGAGCGCGTCGAAACTAAATGCCTCACCACCGAATTCATCACGGCCGTCGACGCCCGATCCGGGCTCAAGGGCTTGATCGCCCCGCTTGGGCGCGGTCAAGAGATAAAATTCTATTTCCGGCGCGATGATAGGAGTCAGCCCTCGAGCCTCATAGGCCTTCAGCACGCGGCGCAGTACATTGCGAGTATCGTAGGGCAAAGGCTCGCCCTCTTTATCGAGCGCTTCGCAGATGACTTGCCCAACGCTATCGTCTTTCCAGGCGGTTCGCCGGTAGGTACTCCAATCCGGCGACAAAATGAAATCTTCATCTTTGGGGTTGTAATCATCCATGGTGGCCTCTGCATAACTGCCATGGATGCATTGGAACAGGACCGCTTCGGCTAACCTTGGCGGGTTGTCCTCTTCAAAAGACTCGCTATCAATGGTCTTACCACGGGGCACCCCGTTGGCATCGGTAATCAATAGTTCTAAGCGCTTTTCTAGATGCGCCGGCCTGTCCACGATAGGTCTCCTTTTCTGTGATGAGCACTTCCTGTGAGAAAAGCGCTGTTGATAAGTAAGCACGCTTCATTCAGCTCTGGGGTTTTCTTATTGCTCACTGATCTTGTCGTTTAATTGTTTCGTCGGTCACTCTCTTGCTAACTTTGCGGGGCGCTCGAGGGCGCCACTGACAACGCAGCATCCTCCCAGGGTATGAACAGATTGCGCTCGATATAGACAAACGCGACGATCCACAAAAATGCGTCCCAGAAATCAATGGGCTTTCCATCAATGCCCCAATAAATCGCAAAACCCACCAACCCAAGATAGAGCAAGCCTTTAACCGCATTCAGCGCATTAACACTCTGTCGAGAAGCACGGGCTTTCAACCCCGTGCGTATTTCAAACTCGAGCATAGCGACGATCACTAGCCAGGCAGCAGCATTCAATACGTCTATCCATGCAAGCCCCTTGAACCGCTCGTAGTCTTCGATGGTTGCCACCCAACGCTGCTCGTCGTGTTGTCTCAGCACCCCGTCATTACTGCAGATCTCTTCACCGACCCCCTCAAAGTCGTCCAGGCCACGTCGCAATTTGAAGTCTGGATTGACGTCGCCACAAAACTCAGCTGCGCCAATCGCTGGTGCGCTATTGATCTCGAGCAGTTTCTCCGTATACCCAGCAAAGGCCGATAGGATCAATCCGTAACAGAGCACTCGTGCAATCAACAGGGTTCGTTTGACAACCACCGTCATGGTCTGCGGATTCAAGTGCCAGGTTTCCAATTCAAACATCAGCAGTAACGCCACCCAGGCCACCGTATCGATGGTCGCCGGAAACGTCTCGATGAAGAGCCCAAGTGTCCAGTCGCCCATCAGCATGTGTTCCGCCGCGGCCCATTCCTCAGCAAAAAACGCGAAGATATTGGCAAAGAGCAATGCATAGATCAGGTACTTCGACCATTGAAACCACTGCTCCCGAGTGTTTGATAAGGAAGCCTCAGCCATTCGTGCCAGCCTCTTCTCGCTCGAAGACCACTTCACCCCCAACCAAAGTCAGCAGAACCTTTGTTTCCGAAATATCTTGGGAAGGAATCGCGAAAATATCCTGATCGACCACAATCAAATCAGCCAGCATCCCGATCGACAGTTCGCCCAATTCCGTATCTTGGTGCATCAGGTAGGCGCCGTGGGCCGTGTGCGCGCGAACCGCCTCTGCCAAAGAGATTGCTTCCGCTGGATTCAATGCGCCCTCGATTTGACCCATGGCGTCCTGGCGAGTGACCGCCGTCTCTATCGCTAGAAAAGGGTTCATGCTCGACACCGACCAATCGCTGCCGGCGGCTAAGCGCGCGCCTGCCCTGGCAAGGGAACCAAATGGGTACATCGCATTCACTCGGTGCTCGCCAACCACTGGAAGGTTAATGTCGGTGATGTAAGTGTCTGGCATGGCCCACAGCGACTGCATGTTGGCGGTTACATTCAATGCCTCAAACCTTGCTCGGTCGGCAGGATCCACCAATTGGAGGTGCGAAATATGATGCCGAGCGTCATTTTGACCATGCTCGGCAATGGCGAATTCCACCGCGTCCAGCGCTTTTCGCACGCCGAGATCACCGATGGCATGGAACATCACCTGGACCGATTCACCATGCAGCGAAGCCACCAGTGCGAAGAGTTCGTCGTCATCTAGATGTAAATGCCCATGCCCGCCGGCGTGGCTATCGTAAGGTTCAATCAGTGCAGCCGTTTCTCCCTCTAGCACCCCATCGACAAATATTTTTGCGGCATCTGTGCGTAGCGCTTCAACATTGCCGCGTTTACTCACATCGATGTCGGTACGAGACCCTATCCCAAGGCCCGGATCATTCATGGTTATGGCGAGCACCATCCTCAACGTGAGCGCGCCGGACGCTTTCAGCTGTTCGTAAATCTTGATGTCTTCTGTGGTGGTTGCCGCATCGATGGCAGAAGTAATTCCGAATTGATGTGCCATCTGAATGGCGCGTTCTGCGCCAATTAGCACATCGTCGACGAGCATGGCGGGGGCATAGGCGTGAACTAAATTTTGTGCCGTTTCACGGAGCGTGCCGGAGGGACTACCGCTTGGATCTCGTTCAATGACACCATCGGGCGGGTTTGGCGTTTCCGCAGTAATCCCTGCTAGCGCGAGCGCTCTTGAAGAGGCCCAAGTCGAGTGGCCATCCTCGCCGACCAAGACGGTAGCACGATCGGGATTAATCGCGTCGAGCATAGATCGATTGGGGTTCGCATCCGGAAAGAGCGATAGATTCCAGCCGCCCCCAAGAAGCCAATCTTCAGGGTCAAGCGCTGAATCGCAATCCGCTAGTTTCGATTGAATGGCCGCAATGCTGACAAGCCCCGAGAGGTCACACTGCATGAGCTGACGTCCACCATAGATCAGGTGGGTATGCGCATCATGAAAGCCAGGGAGCACAAGACGCCCACTGAGCGCCCGTGTTGGTCCCTCAAAGCGTTCCAGTAGGGACGCGTCTCCAACGGCGAGAATCCTGCCGTTATCAATGACGAGGGTTGAAGGCAATGAATCGCGCCGATCTGCTGTGTACACGCGGGCGTCAGTAAGGATGAGATCGACAGGTTGCGGCGCTTCGCATGCCCCCAGAATACTGGTGAGGGCGATCACTGCGGCGATTGCGGCTTGTTTGTTCATGGGTATCGAGTGGTAATCACTCCCCCCGAACTGATTGGCGTTTTGTAGGGCGTACTAACAAAGCGCGCGATTTGAGGTTCATAAATTGTTCCTTACTCGCTTCAGTATGCGCCAGAACCGTGAAGTGTCAATAGAAATCAAGACCTTATCGCAATGCTCGCTTGACTTCGGAACCGTCGAGAACCAGGTAGTGGACCCTGGAACCTTACTATTTCATCCAACCAGACAGTGTCTTGGATGACTAAAAACTGATCAAAAACCTAATTGCTTTATGGGCTCATTTTGATGGCTTAGCGGGGCTGAGTCTTGTCTTTGAGGCCTGGTTGCGGAGCAGACTCTGCAAACTTTAAACTTCCAGCAACTACCCCCAAACATTAGAGACAGAGGTCCCTATGAAGCCTACCACTCGCCTCACCGCGGACTTACTCGCCAGCGATACCGCCCATCTTCTTCACCCGTTCACCGATTTCGCGCAGTACAAAAAGGCCCCGGGCAGAACCTATGTTCGGGGTGAGGGCGTCCATATCATTGACAGCGAGGGGCGCGAATTACTGGATGGGATGTCAGGACTTTGGTGCACCAATTTGGGCTATAGCCAGCAGACCATCATCGACGCCATTACCCAGCAACTGAACGCGCTCCCGTTCTACAACAGCTTTTTCAATTGCAGTACCGATGCAACCATCGAACTCGCGGAGCGAATGACTGACCTGTTGCCAGAAGGCTTTAACCACGTCTTCTTCACCAATTCAGGATCGGAAGCCAACGACACGAATATTCGCCTGGTGCATCGGTATTTCGACCTACTAGGGCAGCCCGACAAGAAAATCTTTATTAGCCGAAAAAACGCCTACCACGGCAGCACCATCGCTGCAGCCAGTCTTGGCGGAATGGATGGCATGCATAAGCAAATGAGTGCGCTGCCTTACGTCGAGCACATTGAACAACCCTATGATTTCGATGCCGACCAGCCACTTTCAAGTGAAGCGCTCGGCAAGCGCGCTGCCGAGGCGCTGGCGCATAAAATTGACAGTCTAGGCGCTGATCGAGTCGCAGCGTTTATCGCTGAGCCCATTCAAGGTGCAGGCGGAGTGATCATCCCACCGGCCAACTACTGGCCGCTGATTGCGCAAATTTGTAAAGAGCGAGGCGTGCTCCTCATCAGCGATGAGGTGATCTGCGGGTTTGGTCGCACAGGCAATCTGTGGGGCTGTGAAACGTTCGACTACACCCCTGATCTGATTACGTTCGCAAAGGCGGTCACCAACGGTTATCAACCGCTCGGTGGCGTTGGCGTGAGCGATGCCATCGCTGAAGTCATCACCACGTCTGGGGGAGAGTTCGCCCACGGCTTCACCTACTCGGGCCATCCCGTCGCCTGCGCGGCAGGCGTCGCGACTGTCTCGATTTACCAAGAGAGCGGCATCGTAGCGCGTGTCAAAACCGATCGACAGCTCAAATGGGCGAGCGCGGTCGACTCGCTACGAGATCATCCTATCGTCGGGGACCTCAAAACCACGGGCATGCTCATGGGGCTTGAGCTCGTGAGAGACCGTTCATCAAGAGAGCGTCTAGCACCTGACTCGGAAGGATCGCTCTACTGTCGAAATCAAGCCATCGATGGCGGCCTGATGGTCCGAGCGGTGGGTGACCGCATTATTTCTGCGCCACCGCTCACGATTAGTGATGAAGAGATCGATACGCTCGTGAGTCGTTTGCGAACAGCGCTTGATCAGACTGCCCAGCATTACGGAATTAACGAGCACTGAGTACTGACTGCGGCCGACGATTACCGTGTTCTAGTGCAGCCCTTGACTAGAACCTGTCACTAAACTCAATCACTACAGCTTTCCTATAAGATGGTCCTATAAAACTGTCTCATACAGCCATGGGCGCTGAGTATCAGCTGCGCGATGGCGGGAGACACTGAGCGAGACTGTAAAGCGCGCTACAGCGCGCCGTTAAGCGCACTGAGTTTCGCACCAAGCGCTGTCTCGTTCATGCTGAGGTTATCGCCCAGTTCAAGCGGCAACCCCGATTCGCCCCATGGCTGCCACTCGGGATTGCCTTCGCCATTGGGGTTGCCTGTCTTAGCAAACTGCGTCCAATAACGAATCATGCGCTTCGACAAAGCGGCATCTTTATCATTCCAGCCACAACCCACCCGATCCATAGTGCCAAATACGAATGCGAGTTCTCCAGAATGATAGGCACCTGCGCTCCTCGGGCCACCTGGCAGGTCGAGTTCCGGCGAATCCGGTCGATAAATTCGACACGCTGGGGGCACATGGCTCATGTAATAGACATAGGTATTCGTAATATGACGGGCATTCATTGACGCCCACTCGCGCATGCTATGTGCCATAAACAAATCGGTAACCATCGCGTGCTGCGCATGACCGTAAGAGACTCGCAGCTCTTCGGCGTAGGCTTCGAGCAACGCTTCGCGACCCGCCTCTAGGTTTGCAAATCGTGAGGACAGGAACTTCTCGAACCCCATCTCATCCAATGCTTCATTCAAGGGGATAAGACCAATTCCCTCATTCGCCAATGAACCCACCATCAGTGGAATTTTCATGGCCGTGCCATTCTCGAAACGGTGTCTTGGTGGCTCGGGTAACACGTCCCCATCGACGACAATGCGTGACCGCTCGGCCCAACGGGAGTCTGTCGACGCCGTCTAGCACCTGATGATTATCGAGCTGTTTTAGATCGGCCAATTGCGTAACGCCAAGCTCGTTCAGTAGGCGCTGCCCGGTCTCAAGCCCTGCACCATCCACTGAAAAATCACCCATACAGGCGGCGCTCTGACCGATAGCCTTATGGAAGAGCCCTTGCGCGTAGGGAGAGCTCATTAACGCGCAAACACTTTGACTGCCTGCTGACTGCCCGAAGAGCGTCACGTTCTCGGGGTCACCACCAAAGGACCCAATATGGGTCTGGACCCAATGCAGCGCCTCCACCGCGTCAAGCAGACCATAATTTCCCGATCCTTTTCGGGGGGCTGCCTCACTCAGCATGGGCGCAGCCAAAAAGCCCCATGGTCCCAACCGATAATTGACCGTCACGACAATCACACCGGCCTCTGCCAGCGCCGTACCATCGAAGATGGGATGATGACCCCACCCACCGGTGTGCGCGCCACCGTGCAGCCACACCATCACGGGTCTAGGCTCATCAATGTCTTCTTCTGCCCACACGGTTAAGTAGAGACAGTCCTCACTCCGATCAAAGACCCCTCGCGACCAGACAAACGCATCCTCTGAGTGTGCTTGCCAACATGGCAAAGGGTCACGCGTTGCGTCTCGAACGCCCTCCCATGGAGCGATAGGCTGAGGCGGCGAAAAGCGCGCCTCACCGACGGGCGGTTTCGCGTACGGCACACCTCGGAAGACCCGGATAGAAGCGTTCTTCGCAGAAACATGACCTTGCAGTTGGCCAGACGGAGTAGATACCACCCTATCTTCCATATCGTCTCCCATTTGGTTCCCTTCGCTGACTGCCTGGTTTGATACCACCAAAGCAACTGACAGCAACAACCGTTTTGCATTGCAAAACATCAGGCGCTGGATTCAGCCTCGCGGTCGCGGAGACCATCTGCCCAATCGTAAGCCATAGATTTGAAGACATGGCTAAAGGGATGCCAGAAACCCGGCATTCTCTGCGTAAAGCAAAGGCCAGCGAACCGCCCATCTGGCGACATGAAGCTATGGGTTCCAGCCATTCCACCCCAGTGATATTCGCCCAACCTCAAATCTGACTCACCCTCAACTAGCGTTGACCTGAGCGCAAAGCCCAAGCCGAATACTGTGCCGGGCATTTCCCAAAATGGAAAGTTAACCCCCACGCCATCCGCCAGCTGATTGGTCCGCATCAACGCGAGCGTGTCGGATTCAAGGATTTGCTCGCCCTTCCAGGAACCTTGATGAGTCAGCATCTGCACGAATTGCGTGTAATCCCGGAGCGTTGACACGAGCCCGCCCCCTCCGCTTTCAAAGGTTGGCTGCTGACAATAGACGCTGCCATCTGCTGATTCAGCGAGGGATAGTCCCGACGCCATTGGATCGAACGGATTATTGGGCGCATAAAGACTGATTAGCCGATGTTGCTCAGAAGCTGGCACGTAAAAGCCCGTGTCCTTCATGCCCAATGGCTCAAAAATTTGCGCGCGCAGGTATTCACCAAATGTCTGCCCCGAGAGCACCTCCACGAGCCGCGCGCACACATCGGTCGCAACGGAGTACCGCCAAAAGGTGCCCGGCTCATAGGCGAGGGGCAACGCTGCGACCTGCTCACAAAACGAGGCTAAGTTGCCCTGATTGGTTGGTCCTGGATTGATGCCAGCTGCGACATACGCTTTATCGATCACAGACTCTGGCTCAATAAACCCATAGGACAGCCCCGCCGAATGGCTCAAGACTTGCCGAATCGTCATCGACGCCTTAACCGGCCGAACATCTTCCGGGCCGGCCGCGTCTGCGTCCAAAACGGTCATCGCTGCGAACTCGGGCAAATACGCTTCAAGCGGGTCATCCAATTGAAAAGCGCCTTGCTCCCAGAGTTTCATCAGGGCAACAGAGGTCACAATCTTCGTGTTGGAGAAAATGCGGTAGATACTGTCTTCACCGAGTGGTGAGTCCTGCTCTTTTGATTGGTACCCCAAAAAATCCTCGGCTACGATCTCGCCATCATCGATTAGGCAATAACTCACACACGAGAGAATGTCCTTGTCGATAAACGACTGCATGGCCTCACTGACCGCTTGTTTAATCTCTGAATTCAACGGCTATTCCTCCCGCTAGCTTCTAATTCACCTTGCGCTCGGCGAGCGCAGCGAGGTGTTCCTCATGGTCATCGCGAGTAATCCGGTACCGGCTCACGATCACGAGCCCCACAATGTACAAGCCGCAGTACAACGGCAAAAAGAGGGAGGCCAGGTCGGTGCGAATTTCTCGCGTAACATCATCAACGGACGTCACCCCGTCAAGCCCGACAAGAGAGACGATCGTGCCAGCACCCACAATACCGCCAGCCGAAATGGCTTTAGCCGCGAACCCTCGCGCAGCGTAAAAGAGGCCCTCTGAACGTCGGTTAGTCTTAAGCTCACTGTCCTCAACCACATCGGCCATCATCGAATCGAGCAGCACACCGCCGATGATGCCGCAGACCACCTCGACGACGATGAAGAGGCTATAAATGTAGAGCGACGCCCAGCTTCCTAGTGGCGGCCAGTAGTCCATCAAGAGCAGGATGTAAGGCATGGGATACAGCGCGATGTTGACCAAAATGGCGCCAATCGCCGCTTTTTTCTTCCCGTAACGCTGACCAAAATATGGCGCTGCCCAATATGCGATCAGCGGGGATATCAACACCCCTATCGCGGTCACGCTGATCTGTGCACCCGTGAAACCAAAGAAATAAGTGGTGTTGTATAAGTAAAGCGCTGTCCCTAAGCCTCCGGCAATTCCAACCGTGAGCCCGTAGAAAAACAGCGCCGCGAAATTCTTGTTAGAGAGCGACTGAAAAATTTGCATGATTTCACGCCGAATCTCCCTCAGCCTGAACGGCTCATCGGGTGGCGGCATTGCCGCTGCGACTTTTTGGGTGCCTGCCGCAGAAACCAAGATCGCTGCAGCGATGACGAGTGCCCCCACTAGTCCATAGATACTATAGCCCGCCTGGACCGCGACTCCGTATGCGCCCACCCAAAACGCGAAGTTAATCATGTGAATGCCATTACCGCCGGTCCAGCCAAATGCATGACGTAACGCCAGCCATTTGTTTCGCCGGTCGTAATCCTGCTCCAAATCTGGCAGGAGTGCGGTTGAGGGCACCTCAAAAAGCGTTGTCCCTGTACGAATCAAAAGTGCAAACACCAGGACGTATATAAACGTCTGATCTTCGGATGACAGCGTGACGACCGGGTTAAATAGCCCGTAGAAGGTGATTGGCAGCAAGAAAAACGCGGCGTACATAAACGGATGCCGCCGGCCTAATCGGGAGTGGGTTTTGTCCGACCAGTGCCCCAAAAAAAGGTCAGAGACCGCGTCCCACAGCATCGCAATAGCCAGCGCAATGGACGCCTTGTAACCCGGTAACCCAAGGACCTGATTGGCATAAATCAAAAGCAAATAACTGAACGCGTTATTTTTAATGCCATAGGCGATTGACGCCGAGCCGTAGTACCAAAACGTTGGATTTTTCTCGAGTGCCACTGTGCTCATTGCGAGTCCCCCTTCGCGTCCTGCGTTCGCTGGCTACGCAGCGCCCATGGAGTCCATCGCCATTCGGCTGCGTCTCGATCGACTATATCCCATCCTGTTTTCGCTTGCCCAGTCAATTGCGAGGCCCTTGTCCGCCCTGGACCACTCCGATTGAGTCCATTTAAACTGCCGTTTTACACACCATTTGTTGTCATGAGCCATCGCCACAACCAAAGTCACATCGAAGCGTGGAAAACTACCGGGTTTCTTCTAATACCGGACTTTTTCACCAAGGATGAGATCGCCCCTATTGCACTGGACTACGAGCGACTGTACGAGCAGTTTCGACCTCAATCGAGTCACGCCGTTGATTTTAAGGGCGAGGGTCAGATCGGGGCATTCCACGGCAAGCAGTTCCTGCATACCGAGCCGCTACCGTTTGATGCAGGTCCGGAGATGAACCTGCTATCGCTCCACCCCGCGCTCATCGCACTCGCCAAAGATCTGCTCGGTGTTCCAGAGGTTCACCTCTACCAGTCACACAGTTGGGCAAAATTTACGGGCGAGGCGGATTACGATCAGGTGCACCACTGCGATTTCGGCAATCACACGTTGACCGTGCCGAGCGACGAGGCTGCTATGCGCTCCGTCGACTTCATCATCTACATCACTGATGTCACTGATGATTTGGGCGCCCTGCATTATGTCGAGAAAGCAGACAGTCGCCGCATTCTGGGCAAGGACGCCATTACTGCGCCACTTGAATCCCAAGCCGCGCTGAAAGCGTGTGAGCGCTCGGCCGCGGCGCCATCGGGCAGTTTGCTCGCGCACAGCATCGATACGTTTCATCGAGGCACCAATCTGACGGCGGAAGGTGGGCACCGATACACCATGACCGCAGGATACAAAGCAGCAGGCAACGACATGGTGAGCTATCACGTTTGGCAGCAAGCCGCGAATCGCCCCTGGGATCAAATCATGAATCACGCGAGCCCAGTACAGCTTGCCAGCCTCGGCATTCCCCTACCGGGCGACCGATTCTGGACGGATCGTACGCTCAAACTAACGCAGCGCCGGTGGCCCAATTGGGATATGCGCGAATACTTTAGCGCTCATCATGAGGCGGCAGCGCAGTCGTCGCAGCACGCATCGTGACTGATAACGAGGGTCGGCCTCGCTTCCCCCTCCCTCGCCCGACTCGCCAGAACCTGAACGACCGACGGGAGAGCCAAAACGGCTCACGAAACTGAAACGCAGAGCGCAGAGACTGCTTGATAACCCCAAACAACTGGAGCAGGTGCTCAAGCGAGTCGGCCGAAAAAAAGCCAAGCAAGCCACGCGGTCGGCAGATCAGTACAGAGGAACCCTTGTCCTCCTGATCGATCTCGTGAGAGATTTCGTCAAAGGCCGCTACCGAGACATTTCCCCCAACACGGTTGTGGTCGCGCTCGCCGCGCTACTTTACTTCCTCATGCCGTTTGATGCGGTGCCGGACTTCATCCTGAGCCTTGGAATGATCGATGACTTCGCGATCCTTGCGTGGGTAGCAAAACACTTCCAGCAGGAACTGGCTCACTATCAGAGTTGGCGTGAAAGAGAGGAACCTCCGTCCGATACGAAGTCCGACGAACCCTAATTTAGGCGCACCGGATCATGCACTAGCTGAAGTCAGCCCTCTGAAGGTTGGACCGATTAGGAGGCCGCCGCTGCCATGGGACGCATCTCGCCCGTTACTCGCCGCAGTTCCATATGTTTGATTTGCCAGCCAACACCGGGCGTGAAAACGACTTCATCAAGATAGGTTCCGATAAAGAGCCACACCTGCTCGTCTGTCGTGTCATGCCAGGCTTGGACGTAGCTTTCCATGCTGGCTCGACCGTCCGTCACCTGGCAATCACTGTCAAAGGTGATGGATTCGATATCGACCAATTGGGTACCGATCAGGTGTTGGGTCGGCCCCATTGGTCCTAGCGCACCAAGCACAACGTCAACCCATCCATCAGGACCATCTGCCGATAGCGGAGACGTTTCAGGGCCTGTGACTGCGAAGGTCGCATCCTTGGCAAATATGGTTCGGTATACCGCGCGACCGGCTTCGACAGACGCCTCATCCCCTAGACCAATCTGGTCCGTCGCGCGGGCGTAGGCACGACGCAAGTATTCAATTTGTTGTACAGCGATAGTTTTAGCAAATGCTTCTTGGCACATGACTCGACTCTCCCCTTGAGCAGCACCAGTTGAGACTAACACCATAAACGACAGAATCAATCGAGCCACCGGTCGCGGCCAGAAGAAAAAATGCTTACTGGCGCTATACCTTATCAAAGGCGATATCCAGACGAGTCAGCCCATGGAGCAGCGCATTTGCTGCAAACTCAGGCTCAGGCGCGCCATCCGCCAAACGGAAATTCTCCATCCGCTCAAGAATGATTTTGAAGCCAATGTTCATTTCTCGCCTCGACAGCGCGGCACCCAGACAGTGATGCACCCCTTTACCAAACGCCACTTGTTCCTTGAGATTTGGTCTTGTTAAGTCAAACTTTTCGGGCTCGGGGAACTGATCACCGTCTTGATTCGCAGAGGCAAACCGAGCAAACAAGATCGCATCTTTGGGAATAGTGACCCCGTGCCACTCGACTTCCTCAGTTGCGCGCCGAAACATGTTCGATGAAGGACTGGAAATGCGCAGTACCTCCTCGACCAAATTAGAGATCATCTGTGGTGAGGGATCATTTTTGAGTAACGCGTACTGATCCGGATTCTCAATGAGCAGCAATATGCCTTCGGTAAAGGACGACGAGGTCGTCTCGTTCCCTGCAACCAGGATTTGCTGAAGCATCGACAACGCTTCCGCATGACTAAGTGGCTGCTCGTCATCTAGGCTCGCATTAACGACTTTAGAAAGAATATCGTCCTGAGGCGCTTTGCGGCGCTCTTCGATTCGCTCAACGAAATAATGCTGGAATTCAACGGTTTCACGCGCTGCCTGTAACAGGCCGTCTCGGTCGAGCTGACCCGACAAATTGCGAATCGCAGCTTCAGTCCACCGCCTAAACAAATGCAAGTCCTCGACGGGTGCCCCCAGCTGATTGACGATGACACGAAGAGGAAGCGGCACGCCGAACTCCGACAGGAACTCGCACTCGCCCCGGTCAATGAAAGCATCGATTAGGTCGTGGGCGGTTGCCTCGATAAAGGGTTCGAGGGCTTTGAGGCTGGCCGGTGAGAAGGCGTTATCGACAAATTTTCGATATCGACGCTGCAACGGCGGATCTTGCGTCAACATGGTTGGGACGTTGGGGTAGCCCGACGCCAGTACTTCCTTGATCTCTTCATCTGAAGTAGCAGAAAGGGCTCGTGTTGGGTTCAACATGACGCTCGAGAAGGTCTTGTGGTCCATCGCCATTTTGACCACGTCCTCGTAGCGCGACACGAAAAAAATACCTGAGCCAGGGTCCTGAAAAATGGGGGCTTCCTGCCGAAGCCTGCTATTCATGCCCCAGGGCTGTTTGAGCAATGCTGGATGCATCGGATTTAACTGATGAATCGGGCAACCTTTAGCCTCTTCCAGCACGTCCGCATCTGATCTCGAATCCACTTGCATGTCGACCTCTCATTTCTTCGCTGAAGACTACTGAAGCGGAAGTATACCTCCAAGGCCGCTATTCCAATCAAGACTGACGGTTTTAAGTCTGCGCAGGAGGCCATCTCATCCTTGAGCGCCTGCCTCGATTCCGTGCGTCCTCAAGGCATCGAGCTAGGCGAGCCTGATCTCGCCACTACCAGCAGCATCGCCCGCTCGCGAGAATCACGATATGCTGCATGGGTATTCAGAATGATTGACGTAGCAGGGGGCAAGACATGGATCAATTCGAAGGAAAGGTAGCGGTCATTACCGGGTCAGCCAGCGGCATCGGCCGGGCGCTCGCTGAACGCTGCTTAGCTGAGGGCATGCATGTCGTGATGGCGGATATTGAAGAAGCTGCACTTGAGAAGACAGCGGCCGAGTTCAAACAGGCGGGTCACAATGATGTGCTCACCGTGCAAACGGATGTCGCTCAACTCGAAGCACTCGAACATTTAAAAGCGCGTGCCATCGACACCTTTGGCGCGGTCCATCTCTTGTTCAACAATGCGGGAGTAGGCGGTGCTGGGAACGCATGGCGGGGCTCAGTGAACGATTGGACTTGGACCATTGGCGTAAATCTTTATAGCGTCATTCACGGCCTCCGAGTCTTCGTTCCCCAAATGCTTGACCAAGGTGATGCCTGCCATATCGTGAATACCGCATCAGTGGCTGGATTGCTCGGCGGAGTGACCAACGCGCCCTACTCGGTGACCAAGCATGGCGTCGTCGCCTTGACTGAGCAGTTGTATCGAGATCTCGGTAATGAAGGAGCAGACCAGATCGGGTGTTCGGTGCTGTGCCCAGGTTTAATTAACACCAACATCATGTCGAGTGATCGAAACCGTCCAGACACCCTGATGGACGCGCCGGTTGCGCTGACGCCCGAGCAGGAAGCCGGTCGAGCCATGTTCCAAGCCATGCTCGAGGAGGGAATGGCGCCCTCTCAAGTCGCCGACATTGTGTTTCAAGCCATCAGAAATCGGCAGCTGTATATTTTGACGCACACGGATTTCAACGAGCGCATCCTAGAGCGCGCGAACGAAATCACGACCGGTACAAATCCGGCCATCGGCGGAATCATCTAGCGAAAGGCCCAGGATAGACGCGGCCAGTTCCGCTAACCCAACACTGCCAATCGCAAGATTGCGAACTGATAGACGGCAAGGTGAACGGGCCATAAGTGCGAGAGCACCTGCTCGCAAGGATCGGCTAGCGGCCAGGTTTTAACCAACCTAGCCCCGCCCGTTCAATTCCTTGCCGGATTGATCGGCGCTTGAACGATACGGGGAGACGCTAGTCGCCATTACACGATTCGAGAGGTCCCCTCACCCCAGTATTCATCGCGCAATAGGCGCTTATAGAGCTTGCCCGTTGGTAATCGAGGAAGTTCATCACGGTAGTCAATTGAGCGAGGCAGCTTCTGTCGCGATACGCGCTCCGACAGGTACTGAAGCAATTCCTCCGTGAGCGAATCATCACCTGCTACGCCAGCAATGGGTTGCACCACCGCTTTGACTTCTTCGCCTAGGTCTTGATTGGGCACTCCAAACACGGCAGCGTCCGCCACTTTGGGATGTGAAATAAGCAGGTCCTCAGTCTCCTGCGGGTAGATGTTCACGCCGCCTGAGATAATCATGAACGTCTTACGGTCAGTCAGATAGAGGAACCCGTCGGCATCCACGTAACCCACATCGCCGACCGTTGTCATAGATCCATCGCTGCTAGTTGCTTCTCGCGTCTTTTCCTCATCGCGGTGATACTGAAACTCGGTTGCAGACTTAAACCATAGGGTTCCCGGTTCTCCAAGCGGTAGCGGCTGCATGTCGTCATCTAGAACCGATAGCTCGCCGAGCACTACTTTGCCCACTGTGCCCGGGTGCGAGAGCCACTCTTCCGAGTTGCAAGCTGCAAATCCTAACCCCTCAGTAGCACCGTAGTATTCATGAATAATCGGGCCCCACCATTCAATCATTTGTTGCTTGACGAGTACCGGGCAAGGCGCTGCAGCGTGGATCGCTATCTCAAGGGTCGACAGGTCATATTGTTCGCGAACGGTCTCAGGGAGCTTTAACATTCGAGAGAACATCGTTGGCACCAATTGCGAGTGTGTAACCTGGTATTGACCGATCAGCGAGAGGTACTGCTCCGCATCAAAGCGTTCCATGATGACGACGGTGCCGCCCATACGAAGCGTTAAATTGACAGCCGCCTGGGGTGCAGAGTGGTACAGCGGTGCTGGCGACAGATAAATCATATCTTCGCGGTACTGCCACAAATTCAGCAGAAAACTATAGAGCGGCAAAGGTTCTGCTGGCGCTTGCGGCGGGAGCGGCCGGATGATTCCCTTGGGCCGACCTGTCGTCCCGGATGAGTACAACATCGAGGTACCCAGCACTTCATCTTCGATGGCGTGTGAGGGGTGACTAGCGATGGCATCCTCATAGGATGCGAACTGACCGCCAGCAGGCAGATCATCGCTGGACGCCCCGACGACTAATACCAGTTGCACCATGGGGCAATCGGCAACCGCCTCAAGGGCAATGTCTAACTTTGCCTTCGATGTAATCAGCACCTTTGACTCAGAATTTTGAAGGATGTAGGCGAGCTCGGGTGCCGTGAGATAGGAGTTGATGCAGGTGTAATAAAGGCCCGTCCGCTCTCCAGCGGCACACGTTTCCATATACTCAAGGTTGTTTTCCATGAAAATGGAGTAATGGTCGTAGGCAGCCAGCGACTGGGACCTAAGTAAATGCGAGAGCTGATTAGCGCGAGCCTCGAGGGCTGCGTAAGTTAGGACTTCTCCCGATTGCGCCATAATCACGGCGGGTCGGTCAGGATGCTGCTTGGCGTAATTTCCGGGATACATGGCGAACTCCTCTCTTTCCTCCTCTCCTCACTGCAAGGTTTAACAGGTCGGGAGATCAGGAACAATGGGGGCTCACTATGTGGTCCGATCGCGAGACTGAACGGGGGTTGCCTAAGCGGGCTTTTCAGGCTCGTCACGAAAAGCGAGTCGAACAAAACGCTTCTCGTAAAGCTTTTCATAAAAAGCTCTCCATAAAAAGCTTTCATACCAAGCTAGCCAATAAAGCTTTTCAGACAAAGCACTTTATACCGAGCACTTCACACTGAGTTTTTTATCAATGGCTATCCGTACTCAGCTGCTCAGTGAAATTTGAATGATGGCTCCCTAAAAATAGCACTCACCCACAGCGCCTCACATCATCTCTTATTCAATTAGCCGGTTAACCAGTTCCCAATATCTAAAATAAACCTGTTTTACAAAGCCCATTCACAAGGCCTGCTCACAACA
The DNA here is from genome assembly GCA_038131595.1 of Gammaproteobacteria bacterium. Lineage (GTDB taxonomy): Bacteria > Pseudomonadota > Gammaproteobacteria > Pseudomonadales > Azotimanducaceae > UBA9926. The sequence continues at coordinate 50,219 of JAYPPR010000001.1, read as the reverse complement.
ACTCATCAAAAACACCGTTCGTGAGGCAGCTTCATCAACTTGCTTTAAAAAACCGCTTTATCACTTTTTGCAACCAGCACTCGGCCGCAACCAAGCGCTGACTATCCCATCAAGACTATTGTGGTCTCATCCAGTGAGTTGCACTCGATCAAGATTGACAAAGGCGCTACAGAACACGATCGAGCAATTGCCCGAGCCATGACAATAAGGTGGCTCGAATCCCGGTTGGCGGCGCGGGTTCATCCTCACTTCCGTCAGCGGCATCGATCGCTGTTTTGATCAGATAGGCGTGCACAGCGCTGACCTCACCCTCCGACATGACATCACTGAACCCAATCATGCCGGCACCCTCAAGCACTCCGTCGTACACAATTGCGCCGAAAATGTCGTGGGTGGCTTGGCTCATATACCTCAAATCCGGTACCAGTCCTTGGCTGACAGCACCGATCCCATGGCAGCGCATACAGTGCTGGTTATAGAGCGCAGCGCCCAACGCCTCCTCAGACTCATTGGCGGTTCGCGGTTGTAGCGCAAAGGTCTTCGCACGCGGAATCGCGACCGGGGCGAGCTCAGCATCGCCACCCAGCTTGAACACCATCAGCGTCCCTTGTTGCCCGAACTTTGCCTGCTGCTGTGCCAGCACCAGTCCAACCGCGCCACCCCATCCGGCCAACACCGCAACATACTGCTGTCCATCAATTTTGTAGGTCACGGGCGGCGCAACGATCCCGGTTGGAGCCTGAAACGACCATAAAGAGTCGCCCGTATCGGATGCGTAAGCCACCAGCGCTCCAGATCCGTTCCCCTGAAAAACTAAGCCCCCGGAGGTCGCTAGCACCCCGCCGTTCCACATCGTGGGTAAAGGCTGACTCCATCTGGGCTGTTGCTCGACTGGATCCCAAGCCACCAACACGCCCTGCATCAGCTCATCAACGAGTGGCGCAAGCGCGATAGGGTCCATACTGCCTAGGGGACTATCTGCCGCAGCGGCATCATTTTGGCCCGTATTCCAGTGAGGCCCTGGCAGGTAGTTAAAATTGTCTGCGCCTGAGGCGTAGGCCGACAAATTGCGCATGGCAGGGATGTATACCAAGCCATCTTCTGGGTGATAAGCCATGGGATGCCAGTTATGCCCGCCAAATGGTGCAGGGCGAATCAGCTCTAGTTGTTCCGTGTATCGCGCATCGGGCGTCTCAACCGGCCGACCTGTCTCAGGATCGACGTGTGTCGCCCAATTGATGGCAACGTAAGGCTCTGCCGAAAGTAGCGTGCCATCGGTTCGATCCAGTACGTAGAAGAAGCCATTCTTGGGCGCCTGCATGATGACGGGTCGCTCGACCCCATCGATTTCTAGCTCCGCCAATATCATGTGCTGGGTCGCGGTGTAATCCCAGGTATCGCCAGGCGTCGTTTGATAATGCCACCGGTATTCGCCGGTCTCGGCCTCAAGGGCAACAATGCTTGATAGGAAAAGATTATCCCCACCACCTGGGCTCCTGACCTCTCGATTCCAAGGGGCGCCATTGCCCACACCGATGTAGAGCAGTCCTAGATCGGCGTCATACGCCATCGAGTCCCAGACAGTGCCGCCACCTCCGGAAACGAGGTATTCGCGGCCCATCCACGTTGGCTGTGCAATCGCAAGAGCCTCGTGCTCGACTGGTTGATCGGGATCACCGGGCACCGTGTAGAAACGCCAGGCCTCCTCACCGGTTTCAATATCGTAGGCGGTCACATAGCCGCGAACGCCGTACTCGGCACCACCATTCCCGATCACCACCAAGTCGCCAATCACCCTCGGCGCGCCGGTAATGGTGTACGGTCTATTGGGGTCGATCGTGAGCACTCGCCAATTGACCGTGCCGTCCTGTCGCCGTAACGACACCAAATATCCGTCAAGCGTACCCACTAGAACCGAATCCCCGGCCACGGCAACCCCGCGATTCACCACATCGCAGCAAGCATTGGCACCCCAAGCTTTGGGCACCTCGGGGTTGTAACTCCACTTCAGCTCACCGGTCACCGCGTCGAACGCGTGAACCTGGCTCCACGCACTGCTGACATAAAGCGTCCGATCGACCATGATCGGCGAGGCTTCGAGTCCTCTCCGAGTTCCCATCGTGTGTGACCAAGCCAATCCTAAGTCCGCTACCGTGTCACGGTTGATATCTTGGAGCGGGCTGTAGCGGGTCTCAGCGCTGTTCAACCCGTGCTCGGGCCAAGCGACGTCTTCCGCGCTGACCTGACCGATGGCCATGGAGCCACATAGACACCACAGCACGACATGCCGAACCGGTACTGTCTCGTCGATCCGCCACGGGCGCCCTGTTCGCTGTGGAGGTTCTTCTAGCCGCAGGCGTTCTTTTGGCCACAGGCGTTCTTTTGGCCACAGGCGTTCTTTTGGCCACAGGCGTTCTTTTGGCCACAGGCGCTGTGCTGACCTAAAGCGTCGGGCCAGATCAACAAGATTCCTCGCCAATCGCTCCGCTAAACGTACTAGCGCCCATTGCATGAATAATCGCTTCATCATTCTGGTTTGTTCTCCCACCTGAAACACTGAGCAATGCCGCCTAGACGGTCACCCTTTCCTTCACGTTAGATTTTACCGTAAGGCGGCACGCTACCGTTCAGTGCCAGTGGCGCCCCTATGAGAACGAGCGGAATCCAGTATGGGCAACCCGTCAGCAGCATCACGCGACTGTGACCAACCCGCATCCGCATAGCCGGACTCCCAGTTTTCAGTGAGGTTGCTCGACCGGAGGGACCTCATTTCGACAGTCTGGATTCTTCAGCCATTGTGAATGCTGGTCTTTTGTTGCCGTTCAAATCGCTCCATCCATTGCGATTGGTTTCCATCATTACCACCTCGCATTAGGTACACTCTGCTGCACTGATCTTCAAAAGCAAGGCCTCTGTCTTTGACTCCCCCGCTCGCTGATCGACTCGCCCATCTTCTGACGCCCGACTGGCAGGGGCGCAGGGGACTAAATGCGGTCGCGTCACACCTATCCTGACCATTTCGCTAGTCATTTGCCTATCGATGACGGGATGCGACTCGCAGGCGCCGACCGCGCCGTCTGACACTCCTATTTGGCCCGCTCGTGACCACTGGACCATTTATCATAGGGATGCAATTCCAGACGAGTACGCCTACCTTGACCATACCGAATACTCATCGACAACCGTGGCGTTCCCGCTACGGAGGGAGCAAAACGCACTCAATGCGTGGCAGGACCAGCAGCAACCGCGGATTTCGGCGATATACGACCAGTTAGCTGAGGCCTACGACAACGCTGACAAGCGTCAGGCGATCTCAGCTCAGTCTGATTTGGCCGTGGACGGCGAGCCTCCAGCCGGCCACGTGAGCTACGGGCTCTCTTATGAAAGCGGGGCAAAGCACCCAACCTACACCAGAGAGATTGCGGGAAGCGATAAGCAGCCGAAACCATTACTTGACGTAAACGCGCTAGCGACGGGTGAATCCTTTTATCGGCTGGTGAACTGGGTCACCAGTCCGTCACAAGAGTGGATTGCATTGGTGGAGGACGTATCCGGTCACGGGACATCTAGACTCAGAGTGCTGAACTCAATCTCTGGAGAGATACTCACATTCGCCTCCATTGATCAGATTGGCCCTGACATAGTCTGGGGCAGTGATTCTCACCTCTTTTTTGTCGCGATCGATCCAACATCGCTTAGACCCAGTGCCGTTAAATCCATTACGGTTGGTGAAACCAATCCGTTAGCCCAAATCGTTTTTAGTGAGCAAGACCCTACCTTGACGCTATCCATCGCTGCCGGCGAGCAAGGCGACGACCTCATCATCAACAGCGAGGGCCGAGGCACGAGTGAGATTTGGCTGGCTGCGGCGAGTGATCCGTCACCCACCCCTTATCGCTGTTTAGCGAGGCAGAACAACACTCGCTATAGATTGCAGGTCGACAAAACACAATTGTTCGTTAGTCGGCTTCGGTCGGGGCCGGAAGCACGAGACCAATTCACCCTATTACCCCGCGCGCCCGAAGGTTGTGAGGTGGAACTACCCAAGGGGGTTCAGCTCGAGGAAGACGAATCGCTCGAAGATTTTGAGGTCCTGGAGCGAGAAACTCTCATTCTAGTAAGGCGCGGAGCGACGGCTCGGCTCATCGCCATTTCCCATACGGCGCCTGAAATACCCATCGACGTTAGATTACCTGCGCCTTGGTCAGAAGGATCCGCCGTAGCGCTCCGGTTTGGTCAACTACTTCCCAACGGTACGTTCAAACTCTACGCCAGCACGCCAAGCAGGCCAGAAATGCCGCTGTACTACCGTGACTCGAGCCAACCTATGCTCGGCCGTGTTGTAAAAGAGGGGACCCCGCGTATCGCGCAATCTACGGTGGGAATCGCAGCAGAATACGGAGATCATCCGTCCGTTCCCGTCACCTTGACGTTACCCAAGACTGCAAACCAGTCGGCCGCACGCCCCCCCTACCCGCTTTGGGTCACCGCCTATGGGAGTTATGGCAATACATTATCCACTGCTTACTCTCCTTTTAATGAAGTGGTTCTGAGCCTTGGATTTGCCATCGCACACATTCATGTTCGAGGCGGGCGAGCGCTAGGAGGGCAATGGCACGACGCAGGAAGAGGCCAGAATAAGCCACAGTCGATTCAAGACCTAATCACCGCAACGAAGTGGCTGGCGAGCGATCCACGCATCGACGGGAAGCGCATAATTGGTTTTGGCCAATCGGCGGGCGCCGCCATACTCGCTGCGGCTGCCAATCAATCGCCTGGCCTGTTCCAAGCGCTGATTCTTGACCGCCCATTTCTTGATCCGTTGCCTGCACTCACTGCGAGAAACGGCCCACTCAGCGCAACCAACCATCACGAATTTGGTGATCCAAGGCTGCCAGACGATTACCGCACGATTCGATCCTGGTCGCCTTACGAGCAGATCTCGCGACAGCACTACCCAGCCACCTATCTCGCCGGCCACTTAGGGGATAGGCGCACGCGCGCGAACAGTATGATCAAGTGGGCCGCGAGGATTCGAGCGACCGCTATCAATGCGCCTCACATCATCCTGGACATCGAAACAGAGGGCGGGCACTTCGGAAGTAATGACGCCACCTCCCGGAGATGGCGAGAAGCAAGTTGGCTCGCATTCGCCGAGGCTTTTACGCGGGAATCCACTGGAGCTAATAAACCATCGCGTCAATTAGACCCCTGACTTAATTGGAGCCACTGCCGTTAATCGAACCTTACCTGGGGTGCAATTGAACCGGTAACGTATTGATGCCCCTGATGAAATTATTGGCGTTGCGCTCGACTTCGCCAACCACCTCAATTTTCCGAAACCGTTTCTGAATTTCTTCCCACAGCACTCGCAATTGCATTTCGGCCAGTCGATTACCCATGCAGCGGTGCACCCCATAACCAAAGGCAACATGGGTGCGTGCATTTCGGCGATCAACAATGAGCTTCTCAGGTTCGTGATACATCGACTCATCGCGATTACCCGAGAGATACCACATCACCACCTTGTCACCCGCACGAATGGTTTTCCCGCCCAATTCGACGTCTTGCAACGCCCTTCGTCGCATGTGGATCACGGGCGTTTGCCAGCGAATCATCTCTGACACCATGTTTGGGATCACTCCGGGGTTAGCCTCGAGCTTTCGGTACTCATCTGGGAACTGATTGAGGGCTTGCACGCCGCCTGAAATGCTATTGCGGGTCGTGTCGTTGCCTCCCACGATAAGCAGCAGGATGTTGCCAAGGAACAGCATGGGCTGCTGAATCATGTCCTTGGTGTCTTTCCCGTGCGCGAGCATAGAAATGAGGTCGAATTTTGGCGCCGCAGCAGCCCGCTCATGCCAAAGCTGCATGAACACCTGTGCGCATTCCATCAGGTCGTCTTTGCGCTGTTGTTGGTCGACCAATTCCTCTCCCGTGAGCTCAGGCGTAGAGGTTGTGATGTCCGACCAATGGATGAGTTTTCGCCTATCGGCGTAGGGAAAATCAAAGAGGGTCGCCAGCATCCGCGCCGTCAATTCAACACTCACCGCATCGACCCAATCAAACGTTTCACCCACCGGCAAGTTGTCGAGAATATCTTCCACGCGCTCTCTGATCAGCGGTTGAAAATTCGCCAAGTTGCTCGGGGCGACAGATGGCGCAACAGTCGCTCGCTGCTGATCATGGCCAGGCGGGTCCATGGCGATAAAGTTTTCAATGACAACGTCTGTATCTTTTAGCTCGTCTTCAGGCGGCGTTTCGGCAATAGAAATGCCATCAGCTGAAGAAAAAACCTCATGCTGTGTATCAACTGCTTTGATGTGCTCGTGGGAACTGACCGACCAATACGGACCGTTGGCGCTCGATTCATGGAAATGCACTGGAGCATCGCGCCGGAGTCGTCGAAACAAAGGCTCCCAGCTATCTTCCCGATAAAGCTGAGCGTCGCTGACATCAATCTCACTGAGTGGCCGCTCATCAATGGTCGCCGCATCTGTGCTCATATTCATTGCTTTACCCCTTCCCCTTGATTAGCTGCTTTGGCTGTATCCCTTGACTAGAAAACATTCTGGCCTCAGTTCAGCACGCTAACCCAGAGTAACGCAACTGGGCGACGACGCGATGCCGCTGCGATGCATTGATTGGCCTACCGGGCAAGATCTCCTCGAGCAGGCATTGCTTGAAGGTTATCGAAGCAAGCGGTGAGACGATAGACCTGTTTGCAGACGAGTGTGCTGAGGGCACACTCGTCATCTGCTGGGTAAAACGCACTTCGCGAAGCTCGCCTGAGGTCAATCCACCTTTTCGGACGGAGGTTGTAGCGGTGCCCCTGGCCACTTCCTTAAAAGGGTCGTTATAAACGTGCGATGCTTTTTGGCAATGTCTATTGGCGAGCCCTTCAAACCAACGCCTCGCGAACCGGGGTAATCCGTTTATCTATTGCGCAAGATCAATTCCTCTCTTCATTGCCCAAGATATTGACCAAGATCGTTGCGAGGATATCCCACTGGGAGGCATCAGCTAGGAGGCATCAGCCATTTCCCCATCCTAATGATGGCGCTACACTCACCGAGATTAAGGAGATTCAGTATGGCGTTCGATACCCTCATCAAGGGCGGCACCGTCTACGACGGCGAGCACGCGGAACCTACCGTTCAAGACATTGGCATCAAAGATGGCGTCATCACCGCCCTTGGTCATTTGTCCGAACAAGCGAAGGAAACCATTGATGCTGATGGCGCCATCGTCACCCCAGCCTGGATCGATATACACACTCACTATGACGGGCAAGTGACCTGGGATCAGGAGATGGACCCATCAGCAAGCCACGGTGTCGGCACGATTGTCATGGGTAACTGCGGGGTGGGCTTCGCCCCTGTTCAGACAAACGGCGCGCAAGACCTGATTGATTTGATGGAGGGCGTTGAGGACATTCCCGGCACAGCCCTGCATGAGGGCATGCCCTGGGGCGAGTGGTCATCTTACGATGATTATTTGAATCTACTCGCCAATCGGGAATACGCAATTAACATCTCATCACTCGTTGCCCATGGCGCCGTACGCAACTTTGTCATGGGTGAGAGAGGCCGTGATAATCTCGCGGCGACCGAGGACGACCTTAAAGCAATGACTGCGCTTGTTCGATCGGCGCTCGATGCTGGAGCGGTTGGATTCTCCACCTCACGAATTTTGGGTCATCGCTCCATCCAGGGTGAGCCCGTGCCTGGCACCTTCGCGAACGATGACGAGGTGATGGCGATTGCCGAGGCGTTACGGCAAAGCGGTAAAGGTGTCTTCCAGATCATCCCATCAAGTACGCTGGGCGAGGGTAGAGAGGGATTCAAAGAACACTCGAGCCTCGAAGATGAGATCGGTTTGATTGCGAAAGTCAGCCAACTGAGTCAGCGCCCTGCCACTTTTACCCTCTTTCAGGTCGACGATTGGTCCGATAAGTGGCGCGAGGCTATTCACCAAGTCAAAGCGCACAATGCTAAGGGTGCTGCTATTTTTCCCCAAGTCGGAAGCCGTCCCACAGGGTTGGTATTTAGTCTTGAGACCTACCATCCCTTTATGCTTCGACCAACCTACCGGGCGATGGCGCACATGGATATCGACGCCAAAAAGAGAGCACTGCGCAATCCCGATGTAAAACGCGCCATCTTAGAAGAAAGTAACGATCCATCAGGCGTACCCATGGGCTCAATGGAATTCGGCATTGCCCATGCAGAAATGAATTATGCGCAGATTTTTGAACTCAATTCTCAGAGCACCTATGAACCGACGCAGGATGAAAGCTTTGCTCACCTCGCACGGCAGGCAAGCGAGGTTCCCGAGTCCTTCCTGTATGATTTTTTGGTCAAGGACGGGCTCAGCATGGCCATTATGTTCTTCACCAACTACACCGATTACTCCCTTGACGCGGTGCGTGAGATGCAAATGGACAGTGCAACCGTCACAGGTTTATCTGACGCTGGCGCGCATGTTTCGCTCATTTTTGATGCCGTCAATCCTACCTATCAGCTGACGTACTGGGCACGTGATCGATCCCGGGGCGAGACGATCCCGCTTGGACAGGTGATCCACAGAGCCACCCGCCGAAATGCGCAACTCTTTGGCTTCAACGATCGGGGTCATATCGAGGTAGGCAAAAAAGCAGATATCAACGTCATCGACTTCGAACGGCTCGCCCTCGGCGATTTGCACATTCGCCAGGACCTACCGGCTGGAGGGAAGCGGCTGATGCAAGGCGCAAATGGTTATGTCGCTTGCCTGATTAATGGACAAGTCACACGCAGGCACGATATGGCGACTGGTTGTTACCCTGGGCGACTCATCAGGAGCGAGTGACCGCGCAGGGTCACCGATAGAAATCGGGCCCACCCTCTTTTTTTACTGACTGCACTGACTGTTTGACTCTTCGATCGATGGTGCTTTGCGCCAGCACTGAGTTTCCGAGCCTGCTTAGATCACCTAGCAGCGTCCTTGAGCCTAGGAGTGACGTAGATCCTGATCAGGAACTAGCGCAATAAGGGTGACTACTTCTTGCCAAAGCCGCCTATTCTCTCCGCCATGTCAGGCCCTCGACCCTCACTCTTGAAGATCTCGTGCGCCAATCCCGCATCAAGACCCATTCCGTCCGTGTCTTGCATCAGTCGTTTGTTGGCGCGGAGTGTGAACCAAGACAATGAGAGCATTTCCTGACAGAAGTGATGAACATGCTCGATGAAGTTCTCTGCAGGCAGGACCTGATTCGCCAATTCCAGCGCTGCAGCCTCCTCGGCACCCACCGTTCGAGCGGTCAGCATCATCTCCATGGCCTTGGTCCTCCCCACACGCCTCGGTAGGCGCTGACTCATCCCCCATACCGGGGTGAGCGCCCATTTCGCGTGGGTATCTGCAAACTTGGCGTCCTCTGACGCAAGAATCAGGTCACCGGCAAGTGCCAATTCCAACGCACCGGTGTAGCAATGACTATGCACTGCAGAGATGACGGGTTGAGGCAATCCAGACAGCGCACTAATCACATGGGCTTGATAGTTCGGTCGAGGAAGCTTCTCCCCTGCCCCAATATCTTTTAAGTCATGCCCGGCCGAAAAACACTTGCCACGACCGGTGAGCACCACGCATCCAACCGCATCTATCTCCTCACGAATCGACGACACGTGAGACTCAAGTTCTTCAAATAACGCCACATTGAGCGCGTTTAATTTGTCTGGCCGGTTAAGAAATAGGTAGGCAACCCCGTCCCGATCTTCTCGCTCTACTAGTGCTGTCATTGGTTCATTCCTTTGTTCATCTAATTTTTGTTCATCTAATTGTTGTTCATCTAAATTTACGGTGAACCCGAGGGTGCTTCCCGAGTCGGATCAAATCGCAGCTGACTGATGGATCAAAACAGCTGGCCCGACCGCTCTATCTTTTTCTCGCTGCATTGAAAGTCTCGTCGTTCGCCGAAACCGCCTAACCCCTCTGATAAGTCAATCACAAAGTAACGCATTCTACGGGTCGTTTGGTCGTAGTAAGCCGCAGTGATCTCGTCTTGCTTGGATTTCACTGACGCTGCCTCTTCAACTTCTACCGCACCGCATAGCGTGTAGTAGGTGAGATCTGCGCGATCCTTTGGTTGGCCATCGCCAGCGAGCCCTGACCCAAAGACGAATACCGCTTTTCTACCAAAGGCAGCCCCAGCGCAAAACGCAGCATTACGCTCGTATTGCTCGACTCGCTCCGGATCCGCCTGCCCGCGAGCAGAGTAAGCCATGTCTTCCCAAAACTTTGCGGACGTGTCGCCTGTCTCAGATACGCATTCGACGATAGCAGGACGCCCGTAGGCGGCCGGCGCCAAGAGCAGCGCTAGCGATATAACGACAGAGCCTGAGGAATGTAATAACGCCTTCATCCATTGAGTGTAGCAGCCATCACGCGGAGCATCAGACAAAAAAGGGCACCACCGGTGCCCTTTTTTTGGAGTCGCGTTACTCCGTATGAGTGTGAGCGCATGGCCCGACTCACCGCTCCCGTTAGGAGAACTCAAGCACCGAGCGCGCAACCTCTCCGGCTTTCATCGAACGGAAAGCTTCATTCACGTCTTCTAGCTTTAGCCTGCGTGAGACGAGGCTGGTGAGATCCAAACGGTCCTGCAGGAACAGGTCGATTAATTTCGGCATATGCTCTCGGAATCGAGTCGATCCGTACATGCAGCCGAGAATTTTCTTCTCCTGCAAGAAAGCAGGACCTGGGAATGAAATCTCTGACCCAAGGGGGTGCATGCCAACGACCGTACAAGTGCCGCCAGGCCGCAAGATATTAAACGCCTGGGTCGCGGCCGCGGGAACGCCAATCGCTTCAAACGAGTACTCAACCCCTTGGCCACCCGTAATCTCCATGATGGCCTCATCAAGATTATCGGTCTGGGAATTGATTGTGTGGGTCGCTCCAAAACGCGAGGCCATGTCGAGTTTAGAGTCGACGATGTCTATCGCGATGATTTTGGCTGCGCCAGCAATGCGGCAGCCCTGAATGATATTGAGTCCAATCCCACCACACCCGATCACGGCAACGGTGGAGCCGCCGGGGACTTCAGCGGTGTATAGCGCAGCACCGACGCCCGTCATCACTCCGCAACCAATCAGCGCAGCCTCGGCCATGGGCATTTCGTCTGGAATTTTGACGATGCCGTTTTCTGAAGTCACCATCATCTCGGCAAAGGAGCCGACCGAGGCAAATTGCAGAATGGGTTGCCCTTTCCAGGTGAGACGTTGGGCCTGAGCTGCACTGTGCGAGGGATCGTTACAAAGGTTTGGTCGACCGCTCAAACAGTAGTAGCAAGTGCCACAGAATGGACGAAAACTCATAATCACTCGATCGCCCGGTTTAACGTAGGTGACACCCTCACCAATCGCTTCAACCACACCAGCCGCCTCGTGCCCGAGGACACAGCTCGTTGGCAACTGCCAGGCTCCATCCACAAAATGCAAATCGGAGTGACATACACCCGAGCAGGACGTACGGACCAATACCTCGCCCGCCCTAGGGTCGATGATATCTACATCCTCAATGGTGAGCGGTTTATGCGCTTCTTGAAATACGGCAGCCTTCATAGCAATTCCTTTATTACTGGATAGTAAGCATTGCTATTTGTACGCGTTTCCAGGGCCGAGTTCAATCGCTCGACGCACGTCTAGGTGCATAGGCCAAAGGACCCTATCACACGGCTTAGGTCAGGCGCGTTTCACCCAGAGGAGCATTGGAGCTGAAACGGTGTTCGAGCCGAAAGCGCGTTCAAGCCGTGAACCTGGCGGACGCTTTCATCCACGGAGCATGGAACACGTGCGTGACAATTTGGCTCGGTTCCAACTCGAAGCCAACGGGGGTTGAGTCTGATGGGTTCCGTCAAACGCTTGGGTGAACCGATAGGTCGCTGGAACCGGTTCACCAAGATCGTTCAAGGCAGGCCGATACTGCGCCTCTTTAGCAAGAGCCTTGACCCAACGTTTCACCGCGATAGGCCCATTGCTATTGAGGATGTTGACTGACTCTGCACTCCCGTCGGTAGCCACTTGAACCTCAACATCGAATTTCCAGTTTCTGTGCCGATGACGGGCGCCGGTCACTAAATCCGCGAGCGCTGCTCGGCACATTGGGAGCGGGTATCCTGCCAGCCCCTGAGCACTACCCTCGGGCGGGCGCGGATATAACAGTTCGATGTCATCCCGAAAACTGATTCTCGATTTCACAGGATAGAGCACGAGCTCCGTCGCTCTCCTGGAATCTGCGCCCAGCCACGCTGGCTCGGCGCTCCCGCCACCGCCCGAGACCTGAGAGGTGCTTGTCCGACTACCGACGAACAGGGCTAAATCTTGCTCCAATTGCGCGATGTCGAGTTGCTCGACCCCTCTTGCAGACTGGCCCACTTCCTTAAGGGCAGCGGCCATGCTGTCGAGCGGATTCCGATCTTCCAAATAAGCGACAAATCCAAGCCCTAGCGCTCCAATCGAGGCGATTTGGAGACTGGCACTATCGTTTCCGGATTTGGTCCGCCCAATGATTTGTCGATATCGATCTTTGGCCTCACTGAGTGACCCGAAACTGGTTTCCCAGACCGCTAGGTCAAGATCGGCTAGCGATCGACTTGGCGACGAATGATCGCCGGCGAACTCAAAGAGCTGAGCCAGAAATTTTACTTCCGCGCCGTAAGCGCGAATGTTGCCCGTCGCCCGATATAACTTGATCAACCCACTAATCGACGCGCTCTGGTCGAGCGAACGCACTCCGTCATCTCGATGAACAAGGTGCTGATGCCGTCTAAACGCTTCTTCAGCCAGTTCGTAACGCTCCGACTGAAGCGCAGCGTCCCCTAAGTCTAGTAGCAAGGGCATTAACGTTGGCGTGTAGGAATGCTCTGCCCGCTCTAGCGCCTCGATCTGCTGTTGAAGTGATGCGATCTGCAACGATCCATGACGGGAGGTATCGCTCAAATCCCAGTTTGCGTTACGAAATGACGTTAAGTCGTCAGCAACAGTGATCTGAGCTATGAGTGCTAGCCCAATGAGTGAAAGAAACCGCAGCGATCGCGCCACATTCAGGCTCGGGAATAAGTGTCGTGGGGGAGTATGCATTGATGATTTCCATTGCTTGTTAAGCCCCCTTTAACCTTTGTTTGATTCGTTTCTGGTCGGTACTGCCCAAACTCGTTGACAATCACCTCCCCTTCTCAAGACCCGAAGGCTCAGCAAACGATTCAAACTCAAACCTCGATCTGCCTCTATTTCAGCACTTTCTGGGCCAACTTTATTTCCCCTCTACAACCACGCACTGAATCAACTTTCGCTCTCTATAACGGGCTAACTGATGCCGATTTCTTTGACGGAACACGCATGCCATGCACCTGCTTGAAGCAAGCAGCCGATTTGTGACCCGCTTTAGTGCTGCAAGCGGCTGTGCGCCATTGAACTGAAATAAGCGAGCCCGGTCCTGTCCTCGATGATTTTGGACTGACTCGTTTTCCCATCGCCTTCCGTTCTAATCCCTGTCAGTGCCTCTTAAGAAGCGCTACAGAAAAAACATTGCAGAGAAAGTACGGCGGTGCTTATCGGCTAAGCGCTCTTTGAAGTTGTCCGATCGACTTTTGCCGCGAGGGGCCTACTCAGGCCAACTGGATTGGCGTCCGGCGTCGACACACGGACAGGGAGTCCGCTAGGCAGCTTGCAGGCTTGCAAATCAAGGACCCAGTGGTTGCGCCAATGGATTCTTCAATCACATCAAGTAGAACAACAGCAGCATTAGCGTGAAGTAGGCAAAGAGCGCGGCGGACAACCCAGTCGCCGCAATGGGAGGTGTCTGGCTCATCGAATACGCGTTGACACTATTCACGCTACGGCTAGATGCAACTGCCGACCCAATGATTGCGGTCGTAAAACAAACGATCGCGCCCAGCACGTTCCACCACAGCCACGACACCTCCGGCAGATAGATCCAGGCGTAGACGTTGGCTACAAACCCAGCAACGAGTCCTGCACGCACCGCCATACCGGTGACGCTGGTGGTCAACAATGCGCAAGCGAACACGCCCAATATCGGCCCGTTGAACAAGGATCCGATTTTGTTGATCGCAACGAGGATCGAGGAGGAAATGTCATCCACCCAAAATGCGAGCACCATCGCGATCAACCCCCAGGCGAGCGTCGTCAGTTTGGCGATCCCGATCCATCGGCTACCGGCTTGGCGTTTACCCCAACGACTTGGCATCAGGAAGTCACTGACCGTCGTCGCACTCAGCGCATTCAGCACCGAATCTAATGAGGACATTGCAGCTGCCAGCAAAGCCACCATCGCAAGGCCGAGCCAACCCGCCGCAAACGTGTCGATCATGTAGCGAGGTAACGCCATATTAAAATCGGGTCCGCTCGCGCCCTCTGGCAGCCTCGATAGGAAGCTCGCGTCCATTGCGGCGTAGTGAGCAAGCCCCACCCCGATGGCGCAATAGAGACAAACGAGAGGCAAACGCAGTACACCATTCAAAAACAGCGCCTTTTTACCTACCTCCTCGTTTGATGCAGTCAACAGCCGCTGCGCCTGACTCTGGTCTAGGCCGTAGTACGCCACATACAGGAATAGCCCACCAAAGAGCATGGGCCAAAACGCAAAATCCTTGCCGTCTCCTAAGCCGTGGCTTGCGAAATCGATGATGACCACGCGCTCGGGCTCCGAGCTGGCCAGCGCCTCAAAAGGATTGGCATCCCCACCCCACATCGTGGCAAAGACCCAAATGAGCACAGTGACCAGAACCGTCATTTGGAGGACGTCTGAGAAAATGACGCCATTGATTCCACCAAAATAATCGTAAACCACCGTCACCAGGCCGAAAATGAGGACCGATTGGAAAAACGTCAATCCAGTGATCAGCGCGATAATCGATGCAACCCCGTAGATCGTCACCGCTGCAGCGAGCACTCGTGCGACCTGAAAGATACCGCTTAGCCAGACCCGCGTTGCTCGGTCGAACCGACGCTCGAGGAACTCATAAATAGAGAATCCGCCGGCTCGGTACAACGCTGGAAACACCAGTGTGATGAGCACAATCATGGCCAAAGGAACTGCAAGCTCGTACTGCAACCAGATCAAGCCGCCCCCCGCTACAAAAGCTACAAAGGCCGGGGCGCCTAAAATACTGTTGGTTGAGCATTGAGTTGCCAGTATCGATAGTGCGATGGACCAAGGTCCACGAGCCCTCGCCCCCAAGAAAATAGTCCTCTGCGCTCTCTTGCGACCGAGATAACCACCACCCAAATCCGATCAAACCCGTGAGGTAGACCCCAATCACCCACCAGTCTAGTGCGCTGAGCCCGGTCATCTTATGTTTGCTCGGCGGAGGGTTCCAATTCGTGATCCAGCAGCTCTGATAGGGTGCGAGTACTAAAGATTTCGAATAACCATCAATGGACTCGCCGCTGAGCAAGTCAATCCAGCGCTCACCATCGATCAGGTTGAGACTATTCTGGGGCACGTCGATCGGACTCCCCGATAAGTTGTGAAGGCAGAAAATACTCTGCTCTCGGTTCCTGCTTTGCCGCCAAAAAGCAAACACAGGGTCCCCCAAGTGCAGCGTGAACTGAGTCGCATTCGGGTGAAAGGCAGGCTGCCTTCGCCTAATCGCCATCAGCGACTTCAAATCGTCTAAGAACTGAGCCGCTTCTGACTCTGCCTCTAGATGCGCATTGACTCCCTCTTCGGTCCACGCCGGCCGATTGATGGCACGATTGTGAGCGGTTGCCTCAACGCGGTGTGTGGCGTTCTCCGTAGAGAAGAGACTGGGAAAATACACTGCCGGTACGCCCTCAAGCCCAAACATAATGGCGTGGGCCAACAGAAACTTTTTGCGCTGTAACGATCGACACCCACTCTCATCGGCGCACGCTGAATAAAGACTGATGTTCAGTTCATAGGGCACGAGCCGCCCATCCAACTCTCGACTTGAAATGAGCCCTCCGCGGGTCTTCATCGTTGTCACCAGTGCTTCAAGCTCTGCTTCCGGCAGAATGCCCTCAGCCGGACGCAGCCCAATACCATCGTGGGACGTCACGAAGTTGAGATAAGCCGTGCCGTCTTGAGCAGGCGGCATACTCATCATCCATTGATTCAAATAAGTGGCTCGCCCGAATGTGAGCGCATGGAGCACGAGCGGTGGCAACGTAAAGTTATAAATCCAATGCGCCTCGTTCGCATTTCCGAAGTAAGAGAGGTTCTCCCGGTTTGGTAGGTTCGTCTCTGTGATCAAAATCGCCTCTGGCGCCCGCCTTGCCACCAAGGTTCGCAACAAGCGAATGATTTCATGAGTCTCTGGAAGGTTAACGCAGCTCGTGCCAATCACCTTCCAAATGTAGGCAACTGCGTCCAAACGAAAAATGGATATGCCTTGGTCCAGGTAGAAGGCAATAATCCCCACCATCTCCAGCAATGTTTCTGGATTCGCGTAATTAAGGTCGACCTGATCGTGGCTGAAGGTGCACCACACGAATTTCTCTCCGGCTGGAGTCCGAACCGGTTTGGCAAGCGGCGATGATCTAGGTCTCACCACCTGCGACACGTCCATGGTGTCGTCCATTTCAATAAAATAGCCCGCGCCAGGGGGTTGATTGTCCGCGTATTGCAAAAACCATTGACTCCTCGCAGAGCAATGATTCATCACCAAGTCACCCATCAGCCGGTACTGTTTGGAAAAACGCGTGATATCTTCCCACCCTCCCAGACTTTCATTGACTTGTCGGTAATTGATGACCGAGAAGCCGTCATCAGAGCTGTAGGGGAAAAACGGCAGCAAATGCACCATCGAGAACAAGCCTTCTGTTCTCTCATGAAGCACCCTTGCTAGCGTCGCAAGGGGCGCCTCATTCGGTGCAGTGCAGCTGTTGCCGTAGCAGATGACGACGGCATCTCGCTCGGTCCATAAGTTGGTGTGGGCCAGCGCGCTGTGAATTTTCCCGCCATAGTCCATGGCGCTCACGAATCGCTTCGCTAACGCGTGGGTATTCTCATCAGGGTAGATTCGCTCTAAATGCTCAACAACCCGCTCTGTTAATTCAGATAACGGGTCAAGCTGCACGTGCCGCCCCGTGATCGCGCTGATCAAGGGCGACTGCCTCTTGAAGCTGATGGAGGATGTCTGGCACCGCGCTCATGACCCGCGTCCAATGGGGGACAAAAGGCTGATCCAGCGGCCTCGTCAAGAATGAGTCACCTGCTTTAATGAGGTTCTCCGCAAAGAGCTCTACGATCTGCTCCTCAGAATGGAGATCGAGCCGCAGGCCATTCATTTCAGCGTCGCATCGGTAACTGTCGATTAGGTCGAGAGCAACTCGAAGATACGTCGCTTTGATCGTCCGAAATCCTTCCTGACTGAAGGTCACACCATCGGTCGCCAGCTTTCTAAACAGCGCTTTGGAAATATCGATCGACATCCGCGACAGGCCGCCCTGATCGTTATCTTTGGACACCTGCTGATGTTTGTGATCGTAAATGTCGGCAATCTCTACCTGACAAATTCTGCGCGTCGAATAGTTACGGAGCATCTCAACCAACACACCGACTTCAAGGCCCCAGTCGCTCGGGATTCGGAGCCCTTTCATTGCGTCACGGCGCATCGAGAATTCGCCTGCAAGCGGATATCTGAAGCTATCGAGGAAATTCAGATATTCATGATGCTGCGGGTCAAGACTGTGCTTTAACGCTCTTACCAGCGGCGTTACCAATAGCCGGGAAACCCTGCCCCCTAGACCGCTACTACCAACCCTCGCGTAAAACCCTTTGCTGAACTGAAACCGAAAGCTTGGGTTCGCGACTGGATAGATCAGCTTGGCGAGCATACTCCGGTCGTAGGTTTTGATGTCGCAATCGTGGAGCGCCACCGCTTCTATGTCCGGGTTAGCCAGCGTGTAACCCATGCAGTACCAGACGTTCCGTCCTTTACCGAGTTCTGTGGGGGCCACACCCGCGGCTTTCAATTGCTCATGGATTGCCGATAGCCTTGGCCCGTCGTTCCAGAGGACATTCACCTTTTGCGGCAATTGCCCAAAAAACGACAGCGCGTGTCGGTATTGCGTCTCTGTCGCGCGGTCCAGGCCAATCGTAATGGTATCGAGATACTTAACCTTCTTTAATTCATCAACGATGTGGTGAAGCGCCGGCTGCTCAAGCTCACTGTAAAGAGAGGGCAATATGAGCGCCATGGGTCTCGCCGCAGAGAAAGCCTCCAATTCGAGTTCAATCTCCTCTACCGATCGGTGAGTGATGTTGTGAAGCGTTGTCACCGCCCCATGCTGAAAGCTATCTGCCATGTTCTTTGGTATCCAAAATAGGTGGAGTGGGCGCGCTGCTACTAACCTCATCGACTGACCAGTTCCCTTTTTCACGAAGGGCCTGGAACTTTTCATGCAGCGCAGGAGCGTCAACCAGCGGGCTCGCTCGGTTCAATGTCGCGAGCGCTGCCTCGACGCCAGCAATCCAGCCGCGTGGCGCTTCCGAATCGGTTTTAATCACCTTTTCCGCTTGAGGCATGAGGTGGTGGCATCCTTCTCTTCGAACGACAACGGCCACATCGCACGCTTCTAACATTCGCTGGTCATTGGGCGCGTCACCGAGACCGATCAACTTCACCGAGCCGTCGGCTGCCCTCTTAAAAGCGGCTGCGACAAGTTCAAGCGCCGTCGCTTTATCGTGCCTGCCTTGGAGGGTTTTAAATCGCCCGCCCACTTCGAAACGGTAACCGAAGTCAAATGCTTTCGTTTCCAGCGATGCGTATTGCGCAGAGTCAAGCACCATGGGCAGCGAGTATTGTCGATCCCTCGCGTCTTCAAGCGATGCTTCGTCTAGTCCGGTAATGCGAATCAGCGCCTCACTGTCTCCTGAGACGATATCGATCGCCTCTGGGCAGTAGGCATACTTGAACGCCAAGAGATGACTGAGTTCGGTTCCAAGGGTGATGATGCGCTTCCCGCTTGCGAGTTGCTCGCTCGAATGTTTGGAAAAATCGAATCGTTCGTCATCTTCCCGGAATACAATCGCGGCACCATTCTCCGCAATAAAAGGCGCATCGAGCGAGAGTGCTTCTTGCAAGTGCACACACTCGCGAATCGTTTTACTCGAATTGAATACAACAGGGATGCTCGTTTGTGACAACGCTTGGATTTGCACACTGATCCCGGTCATGTCGTATTGTTCATGACCCAAGAGTGAGCCATCGAGATCGGTGCTGATCAAAATGCGGGACTGCCCCGACGATGAGATGGTTGTGGTGTTCAAAGCGTCGCCCCAAAATCGGTCGTGGTCGCCAATTTTGGTGCAAGATTTCGCTCCTTTAATGGGCCGCAGCGCCTGCCACAGCCAACGTAAGGAAATGGGAAGGATTGGTATTGCCAGGTTCTTTTTCTGCTTGATGGGGTTGCCATGGACTCTTCAACAACTGATTCATTCATCGACCTCCTTGTCTGATGCACTTAAACCGTTACAAATGCTAAATGCGCGGCTCTGGTACTGATTTTCGGGACCTAAACTTTCCACGCTACGCCTTACCTTGTCTCGCGCCACTCAACCCTCTACCGAGAGCCTTGAGCGGCTACTACCTAATCTTCTTTTCCCTCCTCTTTTCCCTACACTATTGGGAGCAAATTCCGGGCCTATTTCCACAAATTGAAGAAATTCATGCGTGAGGACTGCAGGTGTAAGCAAGTAGCAGTGGACTGAGAGTATTAGATGGCCTTAGGGAGAAATGGCGACCGATGAAATAAACGACAGGGTGTGGAGGGTTAACTCAAGCTTCTCCAGCAGGGCGAGCAAGGTTCGCGGGCTCAGCCTGATCGAGCCACACCGCGGCAACAAGAAGGATAATTAGTACAACAATGCAAGCGTAAACCGCCGCGTGGTAAGCGCCAAAGATATCCAGCGCCAGGCTAAATGCGGCCGGACCTATTGCGCTTGCAAAAACCGTTACCGAGGTATTAAAGCCACTCACCTCACCCAAATGATTGGGGCCAAAAAAGCGGATAAACGCAAGATTCGAAATAACGCCCCACAATCCGCCGCCGGCACCAAAGCCTGCGGCGAGCATCCAAAACCCCAGGTGCGCTCTAGATTCAGGAGGCCAACTGCTCCCAAGGTAAAGGCCATCAACATAAAGAGCAGGAAGGGTTTCAGCGGGTATCGGTCCACGACACTGCTTGCCAGCAGATTGACGGTGGTGGAGAACACCGCGGCGGGCAAAAAGTAACCAAACGCTTCACTTGCATCGCGACCGGCCTCGGAAAATATCGACACCACATGGAAGGTCAGCGCGGTGCCAAAGAGTGCATGAATGGCGAGCGAGCTTGTATACAGCCATAAGATAGGCGACCGCCTAGCCTCTTGCAGCGTTTTACTCGGCGCCTCCTGCGGCGTAGCGTTGGCGTCCGAGCCATCGCCATCGGCGACAAGCCCAACACTGGCAGGTGAGTCACGCAAAAAAAGATAAGTCAGTACTGGGAAAATTAAACCGACAATGGCGGCAAGCACCCAGAGCGCCTCACGCCAACCAAATATAGCGATCAACCAAGCAAGCAATAACGGCGCGAGCGAGAAACCGATAGAAACGAAGACCCCTCGAACACCCGCCACCAGCCCGCGACGACGAACAAACCAGGGCATCAGTACGTTTCGTGAGCAACTGGTCAGCACGCCCTGCCCGAAAAATCGCACCCCAAAATAGCCGATGAAAATCAATGCAAACGGCGCAAAGCCGGTGCCCAACAAGTGCGCCAATTGGTCGGTGACGCTGATGAACACCACCATCGCGCCCAGCGCAATGCTTGACGCCGTCACCATGAGGCGGCCGCCAAACCGGTCAAACCATCGCCCGGCCGTTGTCAGAAAGAACGACGACGAAACCGTTCCAAACAGGTAGGCCAGAGAGAGCTCGGTGCGAGTAAGTCCAAAGGCCTCAATGAACGGGTCTGTGAAAACGGCCATGCCCATGGTCTGCCCGGGCACACTCATGAGGAACCCGAGGGTCGACAAGAGCCATATCACCCAGCCATAGAAAAAGGGCGTTTTAGCCGGGTTGAATGGCGTCTCAGGGTGGAATAGTCGTTTGATCAAGCGCGTTTTGAAGAACGTGAGTTCTGCCAACCTTTTGTTAAGCGCGCGTAGGATACGCCAATTTGAGTGAGGATGGCTTTGATAGCGTGAATCCCTAGTAATCTTCGGCAAGGGAGAGGCCAACCAAAAAGACTGAATGATCAGCCCTGCAAAAGAGAACTAATTCAAACAGAGCTTGACCGCCGGCAGCGATGCGGATAATCAAACAAATACCATCATATGTCTGACGGAATGTTACTTGATCACTGATAAGAAAAATGGTCGGGACGGCAGGATTTGAACCTACGACCACCACACCCCCAGTGTGGTGCGCTACCAGACTGCGCTACGCCCCGAGATCGCGCATTCTAGCAACAACACCGCGATTCGGCTACGCGTATCGTCTTCATCATTGCTTTGATGTCGGGCGAATATCGCCTGGGCCCGTGACTCGTCAATCCGAGTTCAAGCTTTGCCGGAGCGCATCGACAGGCAAGCCAAGAGATTTAATTGAGTGTTGATTAATCGGCGAAGACTTAAGGTTGGCGGCTGGCAAATTGCGTTCCATCAACCACTTTTTAGCAAACAAGCCGCAACCGTTAGCAACCTTCGAGTGAGGTTAGGCGAAGTAGATATAGGTAAAAAAAATTGTTGGGATCAGATCGCTGCTCAGAATAAATTGATCTAGCAATCTAGTTGGAGTGCTTGAGCCAACGCTTGCGTGTCCGAACCAACTTACCCTGGTTTGGAGCTAATGCTATTTCAAGTCTTCCAGGAGCCCTTCTAATTCATTGATCATTTGCCGGATCAATTGCTTGGATTGGGTTCGATCTTCTTTTTGCACCTCGCCCGAGAGTCTGGCCCTTGCCCCCGTAATGGTGAAGCCCTGCTCGTAGAGGAGCTCTCGAATCTGACGAATCATCAGCACGTCCTGACGCTGATAGTAGCGGCGATTGCCGCGGCGCTTAACAGGTGACAGCTGGGGGAATTCCTGCTCCCAATACCGAAGCACGTGCGCTTTAACCAAGCACAACTCGCTCACCTCACCAATCGTAAAGTATCGTTTGCCCGGAATGGGCGGCAACTCACTCGCTGTCTGCGTGTCCTGCATAGGTCTCGACCCGAGCCTTGAGTTTTTGCCCTGGCTTAAAGGTCACGACCCGCCGGGCAGATATGGGAATGTCTTGGCCTGTTTTGGGGTTCCTACCCGGCCTAGACCGCTTGTCACGCAAATCGAAATTCCCAAACCCAGAAAGCTTGACCTGCTCATTATTCTCGAGCGATTGTCGAATTTCCTCAAAGAACGCCTCGACGATTTCTTTGGCTTCGCGCTTGTTGAGGCCTAAATCCTCAAACAATTGCTCTGCCATTTCTGCTTTCGTCAATGCGGTCATTTGGGATCTATCTCAGCTGGGCTTGGTAGGTTTGCTCGAGCTTGGTGACGACGTTTGCCATCGCTTCGGCAACCTCTTCGTCTTTTAGAGTGCGCGATGGCTCTTGGAAGGTCAAGCCTAAGCCGACACTTTTTCTTTGATTATCAATCCCTTTGCCCTGATACACGTCAAAAATTCGAACCTTGGTGAGCGCCTCACCACCCGCTTCATGAACCGTCTGCCTAAGTTCTGCTGCGGTGACCTCTCGATCGACTAAGAGCGCGATATCGCGGCGAATCTCTGGGAACTTAGAAATCTCATTCACTACTGGCACCGACTGCCCCAGCATGGGCGCCGCCACTAACTCAAAGGCATAACAAGGCGCTTTCAGGCCAAATGCAGATTGAACACTGGCGTCGATCTTGCCGATGACGCCAACCGCCTCTCCACGGAATAGGACAGAGGCCGTCTGGCCCTCTTCAAACCCTGGCACCACTGCCGCAGTGCATTCTAAGTGCTCGCCGCCGAATACGGCTTCGAGATCCCCTTTTAAATCAAAAAAGTCGACGGCGGTTTTCTCATTGGCCCAGCTCTCTTCGAGTCTATCGCCAGTCAAGACTGCGGCAATCTTGTTCGTCTGCTGGAGCGCAGCCATGGTGGGCTCGCCTTCTTCAGACTGACTGAAACACTCGACCCAATTCAAAAAGTCGCACATCCAGTTGTTGCCGGTTGTGATTGAACGTCGCTGATCGCAAAAGCCCGGGAAGCAGGGACGTTCGCATGGCGTCCATCTCTGACGAGAGCGGGTTTTTCAGCATGGCCGGAATCACATTAGGCGTAAACGCTGCCTGCATGGATGCGTCGACAAAACTGTAGTTGATCGCTTCAGAGAAGCCGCGCGCAATCATTTGATCAATAAGATGGTAGCTCGACCGCTTCGCCTCGGAGGCTTCGAGCATCGAGAGCTCAGCGATGGGTCTGGTCACCGGCAGTTCGTCGTAACCAACGATGCGCGAGATCTCCTCGATGAGATCGGCCTCGATATTAATATCAAATCGATGCGAAGGTGCCTGCACTAGCCACGCCACCTCGTCACCAGACTGCGGCTCAAAGCCGAAGCCCAGGCGGAAAAGACTATTTTCGATGACAGCAGGCTCGATATTCATGCCCAGCACTTTGGTAACGCGCGACGCCCGCAGAAGGACCTCAGCGCGCGCTGGCAAATGTTCTGCCTCCACCGTGTCAATGAGTGGGCCGGCGTCACCGCCAGCAATATCGATGAGCAAACGAGTTGCCCGCTCGATGGCGCGAGATTGACCCTCAAAGTCGACGCCCCGCTCGAAGCGATGACCGGCATCGGTGTGCAAACCGTACTGCCTGGCTCTACCCGCGATGGCTTCTGGCGCAAAAAAGGCTGCTTCAAAGAAAACATCGCGAGTGGAAGGTTTCACAGCTGTCGACAGCCCGCCCATGACGCCGGCCATGCCGATGGGGCCGCTCGCATCGGTAATAAGTAGCGTCGAATCATTCAGCGTGACTTCCGCCTGATTCAACAGCGTTAATTGCTCGCCCGCCTCGGCCAGGCGAACCTCGATGCCCGTCGTCAATGCGCCAAGATCATAGGCATGCATGGGCTGATTCAGCTCGAGCATGACGTAGTTAGTGATATCTACCACTGGGTCAATGGATCGTAGGCCTGAACGACGTAATTTTTCTCGCAGCCAGAGGGGACTTTCAGCCGTGATGTCGATGCCTTTGATGACTCGGCCGACAAACCGGGGGCAGGCCTCTCGGGCCGTCAACGTAACAGGAAACGTATCGGAGATTGTGGGTTCAACCGGCGCCATCTCTGGCGGGGTTAGATCTAGGTCGTTCAGCAGCCCTGTTTCTCTCGCAATACCGATGACGCCGAGGCAATCACTTCGATTTGGCGTGAGGTCCACTTCGATCGTGCAATCATCGAGCCCAAGATAGTCTCGCACGGCTACGCCAACCGGCGCGTCGTGAGGGAGCTCCATCAATCCTTCGTGATCGTCACTCAACCCAAGCTCGCGCTCTGAGCAAAGCATGCCGAACGATTCCACTCCCCGCAGCTTCGCCTTCTTGATGTCGAAGTCCGCGAGCTTCGCGCCGACCAGAGCAAAAGGCACTTTCATGCCTGCCTTCGCATTGGGTGCGCCGCACACCACTTGGAATTGCTCCTCCCCTGCGCTCACCGTGCAAACCTTTAAGCGATCTGCATTAGGGTGGGCGTCGGTGCTCAGGATCTCGCCCACAACCACCTGGCTAAATTCGTCTGCCACAGGCGTTACCGCATCGACCTCAAGGCCGGCCATGGTGATTTGCGCCACCAACTCGTCAGTGCTGACGTCAGGACTCACCCATTCTCGCAACCAAGCTTCACTGAACTTCATTGAAACTGCTCCAAGAATCGCAGGTCATTGTCGATAAACTGACGCATGTCAGTCACGCCATAGCGCAGCATCGCGAGCCGCTCGGGTCCCATGCCGAAGGCAAACCCGGTGAATCGCTCGGAATCGATGCCGGACATCTCGAGAACACTCGGATGAACCATGCCCGAACCCATGACCTCGAGCCACCCCGTATGCGAGCAAACTCGACAACCATCGCCCAAACAGTGAACGCATTGCACATCGACTTCAGCAGAGGGCTCCGTAAATGGGAAATAAGACGGTCTGAAGCGAACTTGCAAATCGTCTCGCTCAAAAAAGACCCGCAAAAACTCGATGATCGTGCCCTTTAAGTCAGCAAAACTGCACTGCTCGTCAATGAACAGTCCTTCGACCTGGTGAAACATGGGCAAATGGGACGGGTCAGGAGGATCGACTCGATAGGTCTTGCCTGGGCAAATCACTCGGATGGGGGGCTCACGTGACTCCATGGTACGAACCTGCACCGGCGAAGTGTGGGTTCTAAGCAGCAATGAGTCAGAGAAGTAAAAAGTGTCGTGCATGGCACGCGCTGGATGGTGCTGAGGGATATTGAGCGCTTCAAAGTTGTGATAATCGTCCTCAATCTCTGGACCCTCTACCACTTCATAGCCAACGCTTGTGAAGAACCCCTCGATACGCCGCAACACACGAGAGACTGGGTGCATGGCGCCTCGCTGGACCGCGCGGCCAGGCAACGTGACATCAATTGCACTCGCTTTTGTTCGCGCCAGCGCTTCAGCCGCCCCTAAAGCATCTTTACGCTGCGAAAGGGCTTCGCCAATGACTTCTTTTAATTGATTGATCTCGGCGCCAGCCGCTGGACGTTCTTCCGGACTGAGCGCGCCTAACCCTTTCAAAAGGCCAGTGACCGCGCCTTTCTTCCCCAGCAGCTGCACCCTGAGCTCCTCGAGCTCGGTCGTCGAGGCAGCTGCCTCTACCGAAGCAAGCGCGCTGGTCCGAAGTGATTCTATGTCCGACATGGTTTGCCTCCGTCAATATGCACAAGGGTGCATTGAGGCATTACGCCGCAGCTAACGCTTCTTTCGCTTTCTCTGCCAGTGCGGCGAATGCCGCTTCTTCGTTGAGTGCGAGCTCTGCGAGCACACGGCGGTCAATGTCGATGTTGGACTTCTTAAGCCCATTGATCAGACGGCTATAGGACAAGCCGTGCTCCCTAGCCGCAGCGTTAATGCGCTGGATCCAGAGCCCTCTGAACATTCGCTTTTTAACCTTGCGATCGCGGTAGGCATATTGACCGGCTTTGGTGACTGCCTGCTTGGCAACTCTAAATACCCGGCTTCTTGCGCCGTAATACCCTTTGGCTGCCTTTAAAACTTTCTTATGGCGACGGTGCGCCGTCACTCCACGCTTAACTCTTGGCATGATTCATCCCTCAGAAATAGTGTTGTTCGCTCCGCTGGATGGAGCGCAATTGATCCGACGCTTAGTCGCCTAACATCCGCTTAATGAGCGGGGTGTCGGCTGCGGCGATGGTCTTCATGCCGCGCAAGTGACGCTTACGCTTGGTCGGTTTTTTGGTCAGGATGTGATTCCTGAAGGACTGTCGGTGCTTGTATCCGCTGCCACGTTTTTTAAAACGCTTGGCCGCACCACTGTTGGATTTCAACTTTGGCATCTTTGCTACTCCGCAATTCAATGTTTAGTAGTCCCACATCGGTGCCAGCCGGCGTGGGCCTTTTTTTACGGCGACGGGGTCTTAGGACCTATCTCGTCTCGGAGCGCGCTCCGAAATCAAGCTTCTGCTTCAGCAACCGCTTCGGGTTCGTCTTTAGCTGCTTGACTACCGCCTTTCTTCTTCGTGTTAGGAGCCAAAACCATAATCAGCTGACGGCCTTCCATCTTTGGAAATTGTTCAACGGTCCCCAATTCCGCAAGATCGGCTTCGATGCGCTTAAGCAATTCGATACCGAGCTCTTGGTGGGCCATCTCCCTTCCGCGAAAGCGGAGCGTCACTTTGGCTTTGTCACCATCACTTAGGAAACGAGTCAGGTTGCGTAGTTTTACCTGATAGTCTCCTTCATCCGTTCCTGGTCGGAACTTCATCTCTTTGACCTGCATGCGTCGCTGCTTTTTCTTGGCAGCCGCTTTGCCTTTTTTGGCCTCGAATACCATCTTCCCGTAATCGAGGACCTTGCAGACCACAGGGTCCGCATCTGGAGCGATCTCAACTAAGTCTAGTTTGGCTTCCAGTGCCGCTTGACGTGCTTCCTCTATCGAAACGATCCCAACCTGTTCTCCAGAGGCACCAATCAGGCGCACCGTTGTTGCTTCGATGGCGTCGTTAATACGCGCCTTCTTTGAACCATCCTTCTTAATTCTTCACTCTCCTAGGGTCAACGAGCCGCGCATTATAGCAAAATCAGGCGATTCGTCCCTTTTTTTCTTCATCTTTTCGCACAAGGTCAACAAACGCTGAAATAGGCATCGAACCGAGGTCCTCACCGTTTCGGGCGCGAACCGCTACCGATCCCGAATCACGCTCGCGATCGCCGACCACCAACAAGTAAGGAATCTTCTGTAGCGTGTGCTCGCGTACTTTAAACCCGACTTTTTCGTTACGCGTGTCGTTTTCAACGCGAATCCCTGCTGCTTTAAGCGCGTCGGTGACTTCGTGCACATACGCCGATTGACTGTCGGTAATGTTGAGCACCATCGCCTGCACGGGTGCAAGCCAAGTCGGGAACTCGCCCGCGTAGTGCTCGATCAAAATACCTATAAATCGCTCGAACGAGCCAAGCATCGCCCGATGCAACATCACCGGGATCTGCCTTGAGCCATCTTCCGCAACATACTGGGCATCCAGACGATCCGGCGTAGAGAAATCGACCTGAATAGTGCCGCACTGCCAAACACGCCCTAAACAGTCCTTTAAAGAGAACTCGATCTTTGGCCCGTAGAAAGCCCCCTCACCGGGCAACTCCTCCCACTCGAGCGCTTTATCGTCAAGGGCATTAGCGAGCGCCTGCTCTGCCCGATCCCAGACCTCATCGCTACCGACCCGCTTCTCTGGTCGAGTCGACAATTTGATGATGATGTCGTCAAAGCCGAAATCCTGATAGACGCGCGTGATTACCGTGATGAAATCCAGCACCTCTTCATGGATCTGATCATCCCGGCAAAAAATATGCGCATCATCCTGCACAAAACCCCGAACCCGCATGATGCCTTGCAGCGTTCCTGACGGCTCATTGCGATGGCAGGAGCCAAACTCAGCCAGCCGAATCGGCAGGTCTCGGTAACTCTTCAATCCTTGATTGAACACCTGCACGTGGCAAGGGCAGTTCATGGGCTTGATCGCGTACTCACGACTATCGGAACTCAGCGAGAACATGTCATCTGAAAATTTGTCGGCATGCCCCGACTTTTGCCACAAGCTCATGTCTACCACCTGCGGCGTTTTAATCTCTTGGTAACCGTTGGCATTCTGAACATCGCGGATGTACTGCTCTAGCACCTGCCAAATTTGCCAGCCTCTTGGGTGCCAAAAGACCATGCCTGGCGCAATGTCTTGAACGTGGAAAAGATCTAACCGTTTACCCAGCTTTCTGTGATCGCGCTTCTCTGCTTCCTCGATTCGAAAGAGATAATCCTTAAGTGCCTTTTTATCTCCCCAGGCGGTGCCATAGATGCGCTGCAGCATCTCGTTGTTCGAGTCTCCTCGCCAGTAGGCGCCTGCGACCTTGGTGAGCTTGAACGCTTTGAGTTTCCCCGTGTCGGGAATGTGAGGGCCTCGACAAAGGTCGATGAATTCACCCTGCTGGTAAAAAGAAAGGACTTCATCGCCTGGGATGCTTTCCAGGATCTGCACTTTGTAGTCCTCGCCTTTTTCTTTAAACAACGCCACCGCTTCGTCGCGCGACATTTCTGAGCGGGTTACTGGCTGCGCCGCTTTGGCGAGCTCGAGCATCTTTTTCTCGATTTTTTCTAGGTCTTCCGGCGTGAACGGACGCTCGTAAGCAAAGTCGTAATAGAACCCATCTTCAATCGTTGGACCGATGGTGACTTGCGCGCCTGGAAATAGCTGTTGGACTGCTTGGGCCATTAGATGCGCACAGGAGTGCCGAAGGACATCAACGCCCTCCTCATCCCTCGCCGTGATAATCGACAAATCGCTGTCGTCTTGGATAGCAAAGCTGGTATCGACCAACGCATCGTTGACTCTTCCGGCAAGCGCGGCAGAGGCGAGCCCCGCCCCAATCGATGCTGCGACCTCGGCAACCGTTACCGGTTGTTCAAATGCTTTTTGCGTGCCATCGGGCAAAGTGATGGTGGGCATTGTCTTCTCCTTTCCAGTGATGACCCCTACCAAAGGCCATGTGTCATTAAGAGTCTCCGCTAAAGGCGGCGGATTTAGATAAGAAGTGGTAGGAACGGTCGGATTCGAACCGACGACCCTCGGCTTGTCGAGCCGATGCTCTAACCAACTGAGCTACGTTCCTATAGTACGTCCTGTTGACTAACGTTTTGTTCGATTGGGTGCCCTCAACCAAGCAGCCCCCCTCTCGAGGCGCGCTAATATAGCAAATGAAGGTTGGCCTGCCTAGATTCGAACGAAGTGGTCCCTTAGATGCTCGATCTTGTCTCGCACGGCCGCCGCCGCCTCAAACTCTAAGTCCTTCGCGAGTGCAAACATCTCTTTTTCCAGCGCGACGATTTGTTGCTCGACCTGATCTGGCGACAGCAATGCATCCAGCACTGGCACCTCACCTTTCTTCTTAGCGGCGGCATCGCGAGCGCGTTTTGACTTCGCGCCTTTGCCACTTGGGTCCCTTGCGCCTTCCATGATGTCGGGGACGGCCGTGCGAACAGTTTCTGGCTTAATGCCATGGGCCTCGTTAAAGGCCACCTGCTTAGCTCTGCGTCGCTCCGTTTCGTCCATCGCGCGTTGCATTGAATCGGTGATTCGATCCGCATAAAGAATCGCTTTCCCTTTCACGTTCCGAGCAGCGCGACCGATGGTCTGAATCAAACTTCGTTCTGATCGAAGGTACCCTTCCTTATCTGCGTCAAAGATGGCCACCAACGAGACTTCGGGCATATCCAAGCCTTCTCTCAGCAGGTTGATGCCGACTAACACATCAAATGCTCCAAGCCGTAAATCACGAATGATCTCAACGCGCTCGACGGTATCAATATCGGAGTGCAAATAGCGAACCCGAACGCCGTTCTCATCCAAGTAATCTGTGAGGTCCTCGGCCATCCGTTTAGTGAGGGTTGTAATCAGCACCCGGTCGCCATCATCGACCCTTGATTTAATCTCGCCCAACACATCGTCGACTTGAGTCTTGGCTGATCGGACCTCTAACTCTGGATCGATCAGCCCAGTCGGTCTAACTACCTGCTCGACGACTTGACCCACCCGGTCTAACTCGTATGGCCCGGGCGTCGCTGATACGTAAATGGCTTGGGGCGCCCGCTCCTCCCACTCCTCGAAACGAAGCGGTCGATTATCCAGGGCAGATGGCAAGCGGAACCCGAACTCAACCAAGGTTTGTTTGCGCGAGCGGTCACCTTTGAACATGGCGCCGATTTGAGGGATCCCAACGTGAGATTCGTCAATGATTAAAAGCGCGTCTGGCGGCAGATAATCGTACAGCGTCGGCGGTGGCTCGCCCGGCCCACGACCGGACAAAAATCTGGAGTAGTTCTCGATGCCATTGCAGTAGCCGAGCTCGCGCATCATCTCTAGGTCGTACCGGGTCCGCTGATCGAGCCTTTGAGCCTCAACCAGCTTGTTGTTCTCATTGAGCACTGAGAGTCGAGCTTGTAACTCTGCTTGGATCTGATCGATAGACTTATCAAGCGTCTCTCGAGGCGTCACGTAATGACTCTTCGGGAAGATGGTGATTCGAGGCACCTTTCGAATCGCGTGGCCGGTTAACGGGTCAAACAGCGTGATCTGCTCAATTTCATCATCAAAGAGCTCGACACGAATCGCTTCCTTGTCTGACTCCGCAGGGAAGATATCGATGACATCGCCTTTCACGCGATAGGTGGCGCGCCGCAGTTCCATTTCGTTTCTGGTGTACTGGAGCTCCGCAAGCCGCCGCAGGACCCAGCGCTGGTCCACACGATCTCCTCGGTCCAGATGAAGCACCATGTTGAGGTAAGCCTCTGGGTCACCTAGGCCATAGATACTGGACACTGAAGCAACAACCAATGCATCCCGCCGCTCAAGCAGGGCTTTGGTGGCAGAGAGCCGCATCTGCTCGATGTGGTCGTTGATGGCTGCATCTTTCTCTATATAAGTATCAGAGGACGGCACATAAGCTTCCGGCTGGTAATAGTCGTAGTAAGACACGAAGTACTCGACTGCGTTTTTGGGGAAGAACCCCTTGAATTCGCCATAAAGCTGCGCTGCCAGGGTCTTGTTGGGCGCCATGATTAACGTTGGACGCTGCAGCTGTGAGATAACATTCGCGATCGTAAAGGTTTTGCCCGAACCAGTGACCCCGAGCAGCATTTGAGACGCGAGCCCTGATTCGAGGCCATCAACCAACTGCTCAATCGCCACAGGTTGGTCACCTGCGGGCGCGAATTTAGTATTGAGCTCAAAGACTTCGGACTTCATGGACTTACTGCCATAACGGGCTGATTATTATGCACGAGTTTACGCACAGATCATTGACGCAGCCCAATACCCACCGTAGAATCCCGGCCTCCAATGATCCCCGATAGCTCAGTTGGTAGAGCAAATGACTGTTAATCATTGGGTCCCTGGTTCGAGCCCAGGTCGGGGAGCCATTTCATAAGAAAGCCCGCTTTGTGCGGGCTTTTTTATGCCCTCGAATCAGAATCGAGGAGGGTTCGCCCTTGCTCTCGCGGGATCTGCACCAATTGAAGATAAGGTACACTCCCCTTTTGGGAGCGCCTCTATAATCTGGCGCCGAACCCAACCAAGAAACAAAAGATAGAGCCGTCGCTCTGCGATACCGTCACTGCGGTCACCCTTGAGCTAGGCGGCACAGATCGGATGATTAGTTATGCAAGACCATCGAATTCAACCCCTAGTGGCCATTAGCGCACTACGTCGCCTGCTTCAGGATCCTGAGAAAACTGAAGAAGTTTTCGTTATTTTACGGGCGCTCACTGGGCGTTCCGTCTTGAACGCATTTAAACGGTTCAAATCAATGCCAACCGGGCAGGCAATCCTCACTGAAGAGCGAGACCTGGTTGCCCTCCTCGACGACCGGCAGGCACTCAGCGCTCTGCCCGAGGGTTCGCTTGGGCGCGCATACTTGCAATTCGTTGAGCGCGAGGCGATCTCGGCTGGTGGGCTGATCGAAGCAAGTGAGCGTGACCTTGATTTTGCTGATGCCGACTTTGAGCGCTTTGCCAACCGCATGCGCGACCAACACGATTTATGGCACGTACTCACCGGCTATGGGCGAGATACGTTTGGTGAGGCCTGTCTCCTCGCGTTTACCTACGCCCAAACCAACAATCGCGGCATTGCTTTTATTGCGCTCGCAGGCATGTTCAAACTGAGCCGAGCGATCGGCGGAAGCGTTCGTTCGGCTATGTGGCAAGCCTATCGAGCAGGCAAGCGCGCAAGCTGGTTGCCTGCAGAAGACTGGGAATCTCGACTTGGGCAGCCCCTTGAGGCAGTGAGGGAGGAACTCGGAATTACACCCCCCGAACGTTATCGAGAGGTACTTGAGGCGTTACCCGCGGCCGCTTAGACCAAGCATCGTCTCAAAGTGGCTATGTGGGGAATCGACGACTTCTCAGCGATCTCGTGGTCTGCGAATAATCCTCGTTATCCTCTGCTTGGATTCGCTCCTTGGCTTAATCTTTACCGCCTCTGCGCTTCATTCCTAAAGACTGCGGGCGTAGAGACCGCAAAGTTTTGTTGCCCTGCATAGCATCAAACCCACTTTTAGCGCGCTTAACCTAACCAACCAGGTGGGCTAACTGGTCACCACCCAGGATTGCAATGTAGTCTGAAGTGCTAGCCCCCTTTGGACCGAATAGCACTGGGCTTGAAGGGGGGAACGCGTCACGTCAGGGACATGGACGATTCAGTTACCGTCTCGCCAATCGCACGCAAAGGACCCTTTGTTATTTGCTACCCGAACGAGCGGGTCGAGGGGTTGACCGAGAGGCTGGGGAATTTAAGAAGCGAAGCCTTAACTAACGACTAACCTTAATTTGCGCTTGCAGCGTATCCTTACCGATACCTATCCTGTCCCGCCCCTGAATCTAAAATATTAGAGCAAACCAATATGCAACAACCTGCTGCCGAGTTTGATCAACCCGTATCTGAACCCCCGACCTTTAGCGTCGCGGAACCTTCATTTTTTGACCGGATGAGCTTCAACTTCAAACAGCGTCAAAATATTCAGAAGGCCATGCAAGATCGGTACGAGCAGTATGGCGCGGTGGTGCGCAGTGGATTTCTCGGCTTCGAGCTGACTCAACTCTTTGGCCCAGAATGGAACCAGGTGGTTTATCAAAATCGTGATGGTCTTTTTTCAAGTGAGGAAGGCTGGGAATTCGTACTCAAGCGTATTTTCCCAGGGTCCGTCATGGCAATGGACGGTGCGGATCACCTCTACCAACGCCGGATCATGTCGCAAGCATTTAAGAAGCCTAAGCTGGTCGCATACCTTGAGACCATGAACCCAGTGGTGGACCAAGGTTTGAGCGGCTGGCTGACTGAGGAGCGAGAAGAGGCCCCTTCATTCTTAGTATTTCAAGCGATCAAATCACTCACGCTCGAACTTGCTACCCGTGTATTCATGGGCGTTGAACCGAACGATACCGCCGACAAAATGAACCAGGCCTTCATTGATGCAGTGGAAGCATCCATGGCGCCTATTCGCTATCCGATACCGCCTTTTCAGATGTGGCGGGGGGTTAAAGGTCGCGCATTTCTGGTGGATGCGTTTCGAAACATCCTTCCCGAAAAGCGAGCGACAAACACGCCTGATTTCTTCAGCCAATTTTGTCATGCAGAAAGCGACGAAGGCGAGAAATTCACTGATCAAGAAATCATTGACCATATGATTTTCTTAATGATGGCAGCCCACGATACAACGACCAGCACATTAACCAGCATGATTTACCTGCTTGCTAAATATCCTGACTGGCAGGATGAGTTACGCGAGATCTCCCGAGCGATTGGTCACCCTAATCTCGACTTTGATGAAATCGCAGAACTCGAGACCTTCGACTGGGTCATCAAAGAAACACTTCGAATGGTGCCGCCACTACCGACCATGCCAAGGCGTGTCCTCAAGGATGCCCACATTATGGGGGTTGACTTCAAAAAGGGATCGTTTGTGTCCGTGTCGCCTGCGCACACCCATTTCATGAAAGAGTATTGGGCTGAGCCAGATACTTTTAATCCTAGGCGCTTTGACTCGGAGAGTGGCGAGAAGCGGCACCCTTACCAGTGGATTCCTTTCGGTGGGGGCGCGCATATGTGCGTGGGCCAACACTTCGCCACCCTCCAAGTGAAGGCTATCCTGCACCAACTCTTGCTGAAATACCGGTGGACCGTGCCGGAAAACTACACCATCCCCTACCAGCTCATGCCCATTGCCAAACCCAAGGACGACCTACCGGTTTTACTCACACGGGCCTAGCCCATGAATTACAGACACGCACTTCCACTTTCTGTTGGCGTTTGGAAGCTCCAATTAGGCAACAAAAAAAGCCCTCCGAAGAGGGCTTTTTAGTTTGTTGGCCACCCCCTAATGGGACGACCGATTGAGCGCTCGCTTAGAACGATGCTGAGATCGTAAAGCCGTAGGTTGCTGGCTCATTCCACCAACCACGCGTGGTGATAGCACCAATGGTGCCCCAACGCTGCTCACGCTCATCCGTCAGGTTACGACCCCACAGTGTCGCTTGATAGTTACTCCATGAGTAAGCAAGCGTCGCATTCAGGTTAGTAATACTGTCAAGCGTCCCTTGGGGGAAGTTTGACGAGTTGGTTTCCATGTCATCGCGATAGCGATATGACAGTCTCGCCTTCAAGTCACCCTCACCCATTTGCATCGTGTAAGAAGTCGTTACCCCAAGCGTATTCTCTGGGATATTTCGTGGAACCAATCCTGAGTTGTCCGTGATCTCGCCGCTTCCCGTCAGATCAGCGAAGTAATCCGCGTACTCAGCTGACAGATACCCGTAGGTCACCATCATGTCCCACGCCTCGTTGAACCGAATCATGGCTTCAAGCTCAAGGCCATTCATCTCGAGTGATGAGGCGTTTCGGACAACCGTCGCCACGTTAGCCGTGCTCACCGGAATCAGAATCGATTCTTGCTTGTCATCGTAGTCAGACCGGAACAGTGCGCCATTGAAGATCATTCGGCCATCCAGCATGGTGGTCTTCCAACCGAACTCATAGTTCTTCACATACTCTGGGTCATAAGAAGGATCGATCAGGTAGTTCGCTTGCCGAGCAAAGAACCCACCACTCTTAAAGCCTTCACTGTATGAGCCATAGAGCATGACATCATCATTGATCTGATACCGCACATCGAACTTCGGTGTGGTTTCCGTCCACTTCTGCTTCGCTTCATACGGATTGAAGATGCCAGGCCAAGGCTCG
Organism: Gammaproteobacteria bacterium; assembly: GCA_038131595.1. Taxonomy (GTDB): domain Bacteria; phylum Pseudomonadota; class Gammaproteobacteria; order Pseudomonadales; family Azotimanducaceae; genus UBA9926. The sequence goes on along the minus strand of JAYPPR010000001.1, from coordinate 14,706 downwards.
CCGCGGAGCGGATAGTAACCAGGCGCAGATGCACCACCGATAAAGTCTTTTTCTTCTTCTGTCCAGCGGAAACCGGCCGTGAGCGTCAATTGATCAGTGACATACCAATCGGCTGAGAAGAAGAGCGCTGTCGACGTCGTCAACTGGCTTTGGCCGTTGTTACCGGCCACATCATCTTCCCAGGGGAAAACATCATCATAGCCTGGCACACCCTGACGACCCGGCGCCCAGTCTGGATTACCCAATCTTGATAACTGATAGAAGAGATCGAACACGTCCCATCGTTGATCAAAGTTGGTCTCCCAATCATAGAAGCCAGCGATGAACTGGAAGGTGTCTGAGAATTGCGACGTTACTCTGAATTCGTGGCTCGTCTGCTCCCAGTCGTTGAAGAAATTCATGCGAAGCATATGAACGGGCGCGCCGTCAAAGTCCTGCATGTTCTGCTCATCCATATCCCGGTTGGTATAGATGTAGGTGTACAGAAAGTCTTCTGAATCGAAATTCGCGGTGATGATCGTCGACTTATAGTCGTTATCACTGAAGTTAGACCCGTCAGACTCTGTGGTGTCAGGACCGTCATTAGCCGCTTCTTGGCAACCGTTGGCGAGATCAAGCTGGATCACGTTCAGCAAGCACGCGAGGTCGCTCTGCGGGTTTGCCGTCAGCGAGTTACGGTTGGTATAAGCACCCTGCTCGCTCTGATCCTGCATGATTTCATAGTGAACCTTCAGGTCAAAGCTATCGGTTGGCGCCCATTTCGCCGCGAAACCATAGTTGGTTTTATCGTCCCCACCGACATCGCGTTGCAGCGTCGTGTTGTAGACGTGGCCATCATGCTGGATCGAAGCACCGAACAGCTTGAGTCCCAGTGTGTTTTCGATAATGGGTACCTGGACGACCGCTTTGACATCCTGGCGCCCGTATTGACCACCGGTGAAACTGAGATCAGCGCCAAATTCTGACATCGAAACAGGCGTTCGGATCACGTTCAGGATCCCGCCCGTGGTGTTCTTACCAAACAGGGTTCCCTGTGGCCCGCGAAGCACCTCGATTCGCTCAATGTCGAAGTTGTCGAGCAGTACGCCGCTGGATGTGCCTAGGAACATGCCATCCATTACGACGCCAATCGCTGGATCGAAGCTCTTGTCGCTTTCAAGTGATGCAACCCCTCGAATGGTGATCGCAGCGCCGCTGGCGATACCGGGCGTTCTATTAATGAACAAGTTCGGCGCAAACGCCTGGATGTCTTCAATTCTTCGGACACTCTGCTCTTTCAACTGGCCAGTGATGGCGCTAACCGCCCCTGGCACGTCTTGAATTGACTCATCTTTTTTACGTGCGGTGACGATGACTTCCTCAATCACGTCAGCCCCTTCAGCAGCGAGTGTCGGCAGACTGAATGCCGCTCCGCCAGCAAGCAATAGGCTCGCTAAACCCAACGAAGCACGACGTCTTCCTTGATTTTCCTGTCTCATGGTTCCCCTCATGGTTAGTTTGTACCTCTCCCGGGGCCACACTTTGGGTCATGGCTAAAATACAGTCAAGCTTGTTTGTTTTTTACCCGACGAAAGGGAATTGATCAGATAACACGGAATTGATAACCAACAGGCCCTTGGTGGGCTTGATCAAGTCCAGCCGCGACATAGAAGGCAGTTAGGTTAGATCAGCGGTCTTCGACGGTAACAACCCTCTTAGACTGAGCAAACGGCGTTTCATCGAATCCGGCAGGGTCAGCATGGCCGGGGTCACGATCAGCGTGAGTACGGATGCAAAGCTGAGCCCCCATACAATGGCTTGCGAGAGGGGCACCCAGAGACTGGACAATGCACCGCCATAGGTGACATCTCGCGCAATCAGATCAACGCTGAAATTCATGGCTAGCGGCATTAATCCAAACACCGTGGTCAGCGTCGTCAGCATCACCGGCCGAAGGCGAATGGTGCCCGCTTGCACGACTAATGACACAATCTCGGCACCTGGCTGCTCTCGCTTAAGTTGGTTGAAGGTATCGATCAGAACAATGTTGTTATTCACCACAATTCCAGCCAGCGCAACAATACCGATGCCCGACAAAAGCGAGCTAAACGGATTGCCGGTGACCAATAACCCGATGAATACGCCGGTTGTCGACAGTACCACCGAAAACAGAATCAAACCGGATTGATAGAAGCTATTAAACTGTGTGACTAACAGCACGAACATAAAAAGCAGCGCCAGGCCGAACGCTGCCAATGTGAACCCTTGGGACTCCTCTTGCTCCTCATTGTTCCCTCGGAATGACACGGTAACTGCTGGGTGTAGCGTTTGGGTTTCAAGCCAAGCCTGCACATTTTTAACAACATCGTCGGGCAGCACCCCTTCTGAGACATTGGCCCTAATCACTTCTGTTGGTTGTAATTGCGTTCTTTGAATGGTCCCGACCGCCTGCGCAGGACGCACTTCAACAAAACTGGTGATGGGCGCCATTCCGCTGCCCGTTGCCACCCGAATTTGCTCGAGGGCCATCAATCGTCGCTCGTCCTCTGGATACTTCACTCGAATGTCAACGGCGTCATCGGCGCGATCTGGCCGGTACTCGCCCACTTTCACTCCGTTGGTCAGCATCTGGACGGCTAGGCCTACTGCCGAAACATCAGCCCCGGCAAGCGCAGCTTTGGCTCGATCAACGACCAACCGCCATTCGAGCGACGGCTTGGGGAGAGAATTTTCAACGTCCACCGCGCCGTCCAGTGTTTCAAGATAATCAGAGATCAGCTTAGTGGTTGGCGCTAATTGATCGCGATCATACGACGCAATTTGGATTTTTATGGGCTTACCTTGCCCCGGCCCTTGCTCCATTTTCATGATTTCAACTGACACACCGGCAAAACGATCCACATCTTCTCGGATGTCTTTAATCATGTCGTCGGCGGTCATCGAGCGCTCATTTTCAGGCAAGAGCTCCATAAAGATGTTGCCGATTTGGTCAGAACCTGAAGAGGGGAAATTCCACGCACTCATGCTGGCGACGCCCCTCACATCCATGACGGCCCGCTCTACGTCTTGGAACAAACGATTCGTTTCATCCGCTGAATAGTTGCCAATCGCATTGACGCGTATTTGCATGAACTGGGGTTCAGATGAGGAGAAAAAAATCACTCCTCGGCCGTGCTGGCCATACGCATAAAAAGTGCCCACTAAGAAAGTCAGTGTTAGGACGATGGTGCTCACCGGGTTTCTGGCGGCTGATGCAACCACGCTCACATAAAGGCCTAAAGCCCCTTTCATTTGCCAGCGACGACCCGTCTTTAACGCGTTCAACTTCTTCATGAATTCGCCCTGCTCACTGCCGACGCGCCCCATCACAGCGCCAAGCGCTGGCGCGAAAAAGAGGGAATAGAGCAGGCTGCCACAGAGAACCGCGAAGACCGTAACCGGCAGATACCGCATAAACTTGCCAACCATGCCCGGCCAAAACATAAGCGGAAGGAAGGCCGCTAAGGTGGTGGCGACCGAGGCGGTTACGGGCCAAAACATGCGCATTGCCGCACCCGAGTAGGCCGCTTGCCTCGGCGAACCGGCTAGCATTCGTCGATCGGCCTCTTCAGTGACAACGATGGCGCCGTCGATCAACATGCCGAGCCCTAGCAGCAAGCCAAACATCACCATGAAGTTATAGGTAAACCCGATGACATACAAAATAGTAATGGCAAACAGCAAGCTGACGGGAATCCCTAGACCAACGATTAGGCCAGATCGCAATCCGAGTGCGGCAACCACTACGATCATGACCAGACAGAGCGCCGTTCCGATATTCCCCTGCAGCTCATCCACTTGCTGCTGCGCGAAGATCGATTGATCAACGCTATAAAGCACGTCAACGCCCTGAGGAAACGTCGATTTTGAGTCATTGATCAGTTGCTTAACCTCGGCAACCGTATCGATCACATTGGCGTCGGTCCGCTTAGTAATCTGCAAAGTGATGGCTCGGCGGCCGTTCATGCGCGAATAACCGGAGCGCGTCTTAAAGGTCCGCTGAATATCGGCTACGTCACTCAGTGTGACGACGGCCTCGTCCGCGCTAATCAGCGGGAGATCATAGAGGTCACTCGCGTTCTCAATAACACTGGGAACTTTGATGGAAAACCGCCCGTTACCGTTATCTAGATTCCCTGCTGGTATCAATCGGTTGTTCCGAGAGAGTAGGCCCATGAGCGATTCAGGGGACACGCCATAGTGCTCGAGCGCCTTGGGATTCAGCGTCACCTCAAGCACTTCCTCACGCGCACCAAACATTTGCGTGTTGAGCACCGAGGGCAGGGCTTCTATCTTCCTTTTCATGTCAGTCGTTAGATAGTACAGCGAGCGCTCTGACATCATCTCGGAGGCGAACCCAACCATTAGGACCGGAAAGTCGGCGGTACTCTCCTCCTCAATGACGGGCTCCTCGGCGGAACTAGGTAATTTTGATCGCGCTCGGTTAACGGCTTCACGGAGATCAATCAGCGCCTGGTCGATATCTTGATCGGCCTCGAATTCAACCCCAAGACGGCCGGATTCTCACTGGCGTAGCTGGATATTTCTTTCACGCCCTCGAGGTTTCTGACTTCGAATTCGAGCGGCATCACCAGCAATCGCTCCGCATCTTCTGGAGAGATACCCTCACTGAAGACCACGACCCCGAAATACGGGACGGCGATGCTCGGGTCGCCCTCCACCGTGATGGATCGCATTGCGGCAACCCCAGCGATAATGACCATTGCCATGATCAGGAGGGTGGTTCTGCTGCGGTGAATCGCGCGCTCAAGAAAAGTCATGATGCGTTTCTAGCCTTGCTCGTTGATCGGTCGCGCTAAACTGGCTTCAGACACTGACACAACGCGTTCGCCATCGCTCACAGCGTGCTGTCCGACCGTAATGAGCTCGACTTCGTTGGGTAATCCTGCAACCCAAATCCCAATGTCGTCCTCACCAATAATGTCAATCGAATTAAAGACGACCCTATCTTGAACCACGGAGCGAAGGCCTGGCCGGCCCTCGTCATTTAATATGAGCAGTCCAGGCGACACTCTATGCGCCAACATTTGGTCGAGTGAGATTTCGATATCGGCCGACAGGCCGCTCGATAGCTGGTAGCTGTCATTATTCACTTGGATTTCGATCTCAAACGTCTTGGTGCCCATTTTTGCTACGTGAGAAACAAACGAGACTCGACCCGATAGCGGTTCAAACCCATCGACGGAGATCATGGCGGCTCGACCGACTTCGACGCCCCGAACTTTCGATTCCGATAAGTCGCCTCGGACAAGCAATGGGTTGAGTTCGACCAACGTTGCGCACGCCATGCCCGGCGTCACAAACTGACCTACCTCGGCGTGCACCGTCTCTACAAAGCCGCTGAAGGGCGCAGTCAGTTGTAACCGTTCCGATTCAAGTTGTCGTTTGAGCAGATTGGCTTCAGCCAACTTGAGTTGCGCTCTGCTTTCTGACAGCCGGGCATCTGAGAGCAATCCTTGTTTGGACAGTTTCTGGTTACTCGTGTAGAGCAGCTTCGACTGCTCGACCTGTGCTTGCGCCTCAACCAATCGCGCTTGCCTGTCCTCAGTCGAAATTTGACAAAGCAGGTCGCCAGCCTCCACAAAGTCGCCGCGCTCTACGGGCCTTGCCTCAATCAAACCATCCAGTTGTGTTTGAACCAAGACCTCTCTTTTATGACTGGTTTTTCCGGAGATCTGAACCGTCCGTGTTTTATAGGTCGCCGTTTTAGCCGTGGTTCGAACACGGGTTGCATCCAGCCCGGCTTGGCCCGAGCTGTCCAAGTTACGCTCGGCAATGCTTGATTCCTCGGCGATCGTGGAGCCGCCAAGCAAACCAGAACCCATCCAAAGTCCGAGGCAGACCGTGAAGAGTCCGGCTAGCAGATAGGTTTTTTTCATTTCACTTCCTCATTGCGGTGTCGCAAAAGCCGCTCAATCACACGCGACGTCATTCCAGGGTGGTGATTGTTCGCTCATGAAGCCCTGAACATGCATGCCTTGAACATGAATGCCCTGACAATAAATTCTCTGAACATAAATCCTCTGAACATAAATCTTGGGGGCTCACGGCGGCGGCGATTCTGCCATAGTTTCGAGTCAATTGGGACGAATCCTTCCAACATACGCCTTAAATCATCGGCTTGTTTTGCTCGAGTCGCAGCGGAGCTATATCTAACGTTTTTTAATTTGGGTCGGTGACCATCAATCGCTGGTCGCTGGTCGCTGGTCGCTGGTCTAAGGTTTAAGTGGGTCAGCCCAATTACCTTCTCACCATTTCGCTTCGTCGCCTCTCTTCACCAACTCTCTTAAACACTGCGCTTAACGATAGCTGTCCACTGCTGCTCTCCACTACTGCTCTCCACTACTACTGCTCTTAAACTTGCTCTTCACACGGCTCTTCACCATTTATCTCTATGACTGCGCCGAAATCTAAAGAGGCCTGTTAGAGGGAGTTTTGAACCCAAAGTTCCTCTGAGCCCCCCTCATGTTCCGAGCTGCCTTTTTGCTGGGCCATTTTGACTGAGTTGACTGAGCTCGATCTCGGCAAACCATCCATTACCAAGCTACGTTTCACCAGGCCCACCGACTGCTGGCGGTTCAAAGCACCTGATTCACGAGATGCCTGCCTGATGCACTAGATGCCCAGTAGACCCTCCCGAGACCAGTCCTAGCGGAACGAGATACTCACCTAACCCATGGTCATTAACGTAGACAGCAATCCAAGATGCATGCCAGTTCACGCGTGACGCCATGTCATTGATTTTACTTGAGAAAGGTTTTTAACGCTGCCCAAGACGAACCGTTTTTTGCTCTTTTCGCTAATACTTGGCGAAGAGATAACCAGATAATGATTTCTCTAGGCTACCTTCCTGCGCTTCCGCCCCGCCCTGTCATAGCTGGTCGATGGGAACATAGCTGGTGAAAGGGACATAGCGGGCGAAATGGCAGGTGACATGGCTAGTGACATGGCTGGTGAGATGGCCTCAATTTAGCTGATGGTGATAAGCTCAAGTTCGCTAGCCCCAAGAAGAAGTCGCTAGCCCAAGAAGTCGCTAGCCCAAGAAGTCGCTAGCAATGTGTTTCGCCCCCTTGAGATGGTCACTATGGTCACAATCCTTGAAGCCAAGCGCATCGTTACGATGAACCCCGGCAACCCTTACGCGACTCACATCGCGATCAAAGACGGAATCATTTTGGGTGTCGGTCCGCTCGAGGAGTTAACCGGTTGGGGGGAATACACGCTCGACCGAACGTTCGCTGACCAGGTCTTTGTTCCAGGATTTGTTGAGGCGCATGCCCATGTCATGGCTGGGGGCATGTTATTGCTTCCTTTTATGGGCTACTACGATCGTTATCGGGGTGATGGCAGTCTAGCCCGGGGCATCAAAAGTTATGACGCGTTGATTGAGGCATTGCGCGAAGAGGAAGGTGTCATAGAAGACCCTGACCAACCGCTCGTGGCGGTTGGCTTTGATCCGATTTATTTTGGAGATCAACCCAGGTTGAGTCGGCACCACCTGGATCAGGTATCCACAACGCGACCCATCTTTATTTACCACGCGTCTGGCCATCTCGCGACGGTCAACAGTGCCATGTTAGCGGCGCACCAGGTCACCAAAGACATTCAGGTCGAAGGGCTAGGCCGCGACGCTGACGGCGAGCTAGATGGTGAGCTCCGAGAGCCACCGGCGATGTCGCTCTGTCGATCCGGTTACGGCGCTGTTCAGCGAGTGAACAACACTGAAGCAGCGATGGTCGAGTTTGGAAAACAAGCCACCAATTGCGGTATTACCACTTGCACGGACTTGGGCGGGTTATCGTTGTTGTCGGACAAGTTCCTAGCGCCCTGGCAGTCGGTCACTAGGGGTGAGCACTATCCGCTTCGTGTTGCCCAGTACAACATCGGCGCCATTCCTGGCAGTCAAGCAGACTGTGAGGCAGCAGCCGAACGCCTTATGGACATCCGCAAAGACGAGCATGAAAAGCTTCGATTCCCAGGGGTGAAATTCATTTTGGACGGATCCATTCAGGGATTTAGTGCGCTCTTGAACCCGCCTGGCTATTTCCAAGGCTCAGATCACGGGCAGCTGCTGGTGGTTCCAGAACAACTCCAATCGATGCTGCAGCCATTTCATGCACGGGGCATCAACATTCACATGCATTGCAACGGCAATGCGACTCAAGACTTGGCCATCGATACCATCGATCAATTACTCCGAGCGTTCCCATGGTTTGATCATCGTCACACCATTACCCATGCGCAGCTAACCACCCAAGCCCAGCTGCGTAAGATGGCCAACCTTGGACTGTGCGCGAACTTCTTCTCCAATCACTTGTGGTACTGGGGCGATCAACATTACGAGATCACAGTGGGCCCAGAGCGAGCGCATCAACTCGAACCTTGCGCATCCGCTGTGAGAGCAGGCGTGCCCTTTTCTGTCCATAGCGATGCAGGAGTAACCCCTCTTGGCTCGCTACATACCATGTGGTGCGCCGTGAATCGAATGACTCCATCAGGCCGCACACTTGGAGAGGAAGAGAAGATTAGTCCCCTTCAGGGACTCAAAGCCGTAACCATCGACGCGGCTTACCAACTGCATCTCGACCACGAAATTGGTTCGCTCGAGGCTGGAAAGAAAGCCGACATCGCGATACTGGCAGAAGATCCTCTCAGCGTTGACCCGATGCACATTAAAGATATCGACGTGCTCGGCACCTTCCTCGCGGGCGAGCTATTCCCTGCCGCCGGAAGCAATGTGTAGTGATTCCACTCACGATCATTGGCGGCTATCTCGGTGCGGGGAAATCAACCCTTCTGCAGCGCCTTGTGCGCGAACCTGGAGACAGGATCCTCGGGCTTTTGATCAATGACTTCGGGAGCATCAATATCGATGCCGAGCTCATTGCGTCTGCCGATCACGACAAAGTCGAACTGACCAACGGATGCATTTGCTGTTCGTTGGCCGACGGCTTTCATGAGGCCCTGGAAACGCTGCTGCTTCGCGACCCGACGCCAGACCACATTCTTGTGGAGGCGAGCGGCGTCGCAGACGTCCATAGCCTCGCCCAGTACGGCCATCATCCCGAGCTATCCCTCTCTGGCGTCCTTGTCGTCGTTGACAGCGAAACGGTCCGCGACAAGAGTAAGGATCCCTACGTTGGACGAACCATTACCCGCCATATCGAGGCAGCCGATCTCATCATCGCAAACAAACAAGATCTTGCTTCGGATGCAGAGCGCGAGCGTCTAAAAGCGTGGCTCGCCTCGGTCAATCCAGCAGCACCGATTCTGCCGACGACGAGTGCAAACGTGCCTATCGATATCGCGCTTGGTCATCGGGTCACCGACCCCACACCCTCGATGCTGAATGATAGAAACCTTGCATCGCCCGAAGCCGATCACCTGTTTGACGCTAATCGCACGTCGGGTCATGCCACCTTCGCGCGCTGGATGTGGCAACACGATAGTGTCTGCCTTCCTGATGACGTCGAACCATTTCTGAAGGCGATCCCCTCTACCATTTGGCGATTAAAAGGATGGCTCGAAACCGATGACGGCGTACTCGAGATACAAAAAGTAGGCGCTAGACACTCGATTCGCGCCCGAAGCGATATGAACAAGACGGGACAGTCCCTCATTGCCATTGGATTGGCGGATACCTTTGAATCAGAGCGTTTAGATCAGCTGGCAGCTCAGCATCTCACTACCCCCGATAAGGACAACACGATTTGAAGGACCAACTAACAACCCCGCTGCTGCCCATCGCCATGTGGTCCCCGCCGCGAGCCCGAAGCACGATGATGATGCGCGTCTTTGAATCCCTCGGATGTCGGGTGATGGACGAGCCCTTTTATGCGTATTGGCTGGCCGCTACCCAAAAGACCGATGACCCTGGTTATGCAGCGACGCTTGCCGCTCACGAAACGGATTGGCGGGTCGTCGCTAACAATGTCGTCCGCCCCGATCTCGGCTCGTGCCATCGCAGCTATCAAAAGCACATGGCAATCCACATGCTAGATCCTGTGGACCTCAGTTTCATGCGGCATCTTCATAACTGCTTCTTGATTCGCCATCCTGCAGAGGTCATCGCGTCGATGGCGGGCTTTCGAGACCTTGTTCCAAAGCATGAGGCTGATATTGAGGCTGCTGCCCTCCTCGTTGGCATCCCCCAACTAGAGCGAATCTTCAATCATGCGAGCGCCATCACCACCGACCCTGTCGTTGTGATTGATGCCAACGACGTACTAGAAAATCCTACGACAGTGCTCAGCGCGTTTTGTCAGGCGGTCCACCTCCCTTTCGATGCAGAGACCCCTATCCAATGGAAGGCGGGCAGGCATCCAGACGACGGCGCTTGGGCGGATGAATGGTACCAAGCGGTGTATCAAACGACAGGCCTCAAGCCCTATGAGCGAAAGCAAGTAGCAGTCCCTGCTGCACTTCAGCCAGTCCTTGATTACTGCTTGCCAGTTTACGAAAAGATAGCTCGCCACAAGCTCGGAGGCTCCGCGGCATGATGACTGATCCGAGAAATCAGCATGTCAAACACTACATCAATGGCCGGTTTGTTAGCCAATACGAAGCCGCTGTTCCTTTATTCGACGCCGGTTTTTTACACGGCAAGCAAGTGTGGAGCGCCCCTCGACTCATCAACAAACATATTTTCCGATTCCAAGATCATCTAGACAAAATTCGTCACTCTGCGGAAATCAATTTCTTTCCCGATATTCCATCCGATGAAGTCATCATCAATGCGGTGCGAGAGGCGCTTGCCTACAATCAAATGACTGACGGTGTCCACGTGCGAATCCTCGTGACCCCAGGGACACAGGTCACTGCCAGTATGGATCTCGCTGCGATCATCGATTGGCAAGGCAAACCTAGCGAGCCGCAGGTCATTGTGATGCCCGAGTATCGAGGTGGAGTCTATGATTCGCAGGCGGGCATCGCTTTAGTCACGTCTTCATTTAAAAGGCCAGGTCCAGACACCGTCGACCAAACGAGTCATGACAACAACCAGAACGCGTCTTCGAGAGCGCTGGCCGAGGCAAAAAGACTGGGCGCCACCTCTGCACTGATGTACGACCCCGAGGGTTATCTTGCTGAAGCGCCTGCTTCCCATGTAGCTATCGTCAAGGATGGGCGATTCCTAACGCCCCATGTGCGGTGCTGCCCGCCTGGGGTTACCCGGCAAGTCCTGCTCGAGGCCTGCGCCAACTTAAAGATCGAGTCATGCGAAGCGGATTTAACACCAAGAGACATTGAGCAAGCGGACGAAATCATGCTGCTGGGTACTATGAGCGGCCCGGTAGGCGCAGTGTCGCTAGATCAGAAGCCAGTGGGTAGTGGCGCAGTTGGACCGGTGACACGGCAGCTTCAACACCAGTACCAGCAGATGTTAATGGACCCCCATCATGGGTACCCAATTTTTGATGGCAACAGCCCGTCATGATGGGAACACATCCCCCTCTCAAGCCGAATGGGCAACAATGGGTCAATCATCGCCAGCCCGTCGAGAACCAACGATCACGAGGATCGCTTAAAAAAGGGTTTATCACCTTTGACGGTCACCCTCACGCCGCTCCTGGTCTCAGGAAAGTAGTCCCAAACTGCCATGTGCTGGGTGCACCGGTTGTCCCAAATTGCGAGCGCATTGGGCTGCCAAGAAAAGCGGCAGTGAAAATTAGGATTCTTCACGTGCTCGAACAGGTAGCCCAACAGCGCTTGACTCTCACCGGCCGTTAATCCTTTGATTCGCTTGGTGAAGCCACTATTCACAAACAGCACCGGTCGACCCGTTACGGGATGGGTTCGAACCACCGGATGAGTTGCTTCGGGGTTAGCGCGCTGGGGCGCATGATCGCCATAGAACCCATCGTAATTGGCGGTGTGAACCGCTTCTAGGCCCTCGAGCATTCTCTGCATAGGGTCAGATAGCTCTTCAAACGCTTGATACATGTTGGCCCACAAGGTGTCGCCCCCGGAACTAGGCGTTTCGTGAATCTGAAGAATGCTGGCCATGGGCGGCTCTTCGTCAGCGGACACATCAGAGTGCCAGCCCTCCCCATTATTCCGCTTTGAAGAAGCGTCCGTATGAATGCGCATCAGCGCGGGGTTGTCACCGACAAAGGGGGCTGCAGGATGAATGTGTAGGTCCCCAAACCGCTCCCCGAGCGCCAGGTGTTCGAAGGATGTGAGCCTCGGGCCTTCAAAAAACAGCACCAAATGGTCCATCCACGCTCGGTGCAACCACTCGAATTGCTCATCATCAAGGGGGCGCGTCAGATCCAGCCCTTCGATCAGGGCTCCAATCCTAGGCGTGATTGGTCTTATGGCAGGTGCGGTTTTACTCATCAGCAAGACCTCTAGCTACCTTTTAACAGTGTCGCCACTGCACAACTTCGCTGATGACGCGCTTTTTGGCCGCGCCTTTTTGACGCCGGTTCGCCAAACCCCCATTGCGCAATGCCCACCTGCTCGAACTTCCCTTCGCCAAGACACCGGTTATCTCGGCATATCAATTTCTGAGGCTTCATAAAACGATGCAGTGACCGATTTGGGCGGATGAGCAGCCATCGCCGCCTGGAAATCGGCCATATGCGGTTCACCAAAGTGCGCTTGAAGGGCTGCTTGATCGACCCACTTCTCTGTGATTCGCAGGACCGATGGACGATTCAATTCCACGGCGAAGGTGTAATCGATGCAGCCCGATTCGGCTCTGCTTTTTTCTTCCATGACTGCAATCGCTTCCTTCATTCCAGCGATGTTCTCTTCCGTACTTTCAATTATTGCGTTGACGACAATCAATTTGTTCTCCTTCAATCACTGAACCAAGATGTGATCATTGATCTGCACCCTTGTCCAGTGAACGCGAGTGATGCAGTCAGCAAAAACGATCAAAGAACGGGATATCACCGGCAGGCACGCGATCCGTGATCATTGCCCAGATAGCGATCGGCGCCTCGAAAATCAACGTCAATGCGGCTAAACATTGGGCAAGCGACAGGGCAACAGCTTGGACATTGGAAGGCGGAAGTGAGAGAAAAAAGAGAAGGTATAACAAGGTCGCGAAGAACCCAGCGAAAGAGATGTCGAAGAACGCCCGCTTCGAGATCACCGCAGTTCTCATGTTGAATAGGAAAATAGCGTACCAGCGTGTTGCGAATTCAACTGAGGCCTTTTGCCTGATCGCTGCCAAAAGGTGCGCCCACTCGTGGAGTAGATAGGCTGACAGGCCCAGTCCAATGCCCGCAATGATGCCAAGCGCTTCGATCGATTGAGCACCCCACCAACAGAGTAGGGCCACGGCCACAATGACAGCATCTCGTAGCGCATAAAACTGCCAGCCCCTTTTCGCGATTACTACCCTACTTTCTTCCATGCGACACCCTTAATGCCCTCATTGACGCTGACCTTGGTGCTGTTCGTCACTCGGGGTTTTGTCGTTCTCGAATTCCACCCCTTGAACGGGGTTCTATACGAGCGGTCCCCCTGACTGCTAGCTTAACGATAACTCGCCAAATAACCCGAGTCATTGGCAAACCTTGTCATTGCACGCTGGAATCAAGCGCTCCCAAAATGAGCAGGACTGCTTGTTCTAACGCTCGGAGGGGAGTTTCTCATTGACGCCTAGAAAAATGGCCGGTTCTCACCATCCAACGAAACCTCCAAGGTGATCAGAACGGTACCAACTGGACTTAAGTCGCTCCGGCTACTCGATAGAACTCATTCTTCACTTGCTGCGCAGCCAATCCGGTGACGAATCACTGCCATTGCAGCTGACGGGTAGTCGCTGAGTCGAGTTGCCAAGTCTAATGAATGTGAAAGTTAGTCATAGATGGCCAAGCGCACCTGGGCTTGCCTTCATCGATACTCTACTAACGACTCTCGACATCAATCGTCGGCCACCAATCATCTGCCGCCGCCTGAGTTGGCGCCATGTGTCTGTACCTGTGCCTATGAGCGGAGATTCAACGCAAAGAGCCGGGACAGATCCCGGCTCTTTGGTTGGTCAATGGCTTTAACTAACTAGCAGGTAAACTAATTCACCCGGATTCGCTCTCGGTTACGCTCGACCGTCTTCGAGCCGATCCCCTTTACCACCTTCAATTCTTCAGCCGAATAAAAAGGACCGTAGGTCTCCCGGTATTCAACGATCGCTTGAGCTCGCCTCAGCCCTATGCCCAACAACTGATTAGCAATGGTTTCCGCATCAGCCTCATTGATGTTGACGGTTCCGGTATCAGGAACGAGCACTGCATCTTCAGCCATAGCAAAGGACGCTTCAGTGTCTGCCGATACCTGCCCAGTAGACACTGAGGCCATTAGCGCGGCTAGCCAGATGATCCAAAACTTTCTATGTATATCGCTCAACGATTCACTCCTTCAATTTTTGTAACGTTACTTAACGGGTCATAACGAGGTGTGTTCTGTCGGATAGTTGTACCAACGTGACTCGCTGATTCAGAGGAAAGCTCAACACCTTTGGAACAGCTAGCGATGACAACGAGGAAGAACCCTGACGGAACAACAGGAAGTGTATTGACTCGCTGAATCGAAGATGTGGGTAGATCGCGAGAGGCTAAGTGCGCAAAGGTGAGGGGCAATGCAATCCGTGATTGCAAGCCGTATGAGCTATTCGCCTTCTAACCCAAAGATTGGCTCAATGCTCGCCCAGTGTCGGCA